>CAWEZM010000001.1:0-270313 GCA_963813475.1 uncultured Acidobacteriaceae bacterium
CTTCCTCCAAATCAGTCGGAGGAGTCCTCGGCCTCGCCTCAACTGGAGCGTGCATATCGAATAGACTGGGCGCCTTCGGCGGTTCCGCTTCTTTCCGCTCCTCCTTCCTCACAGGTACATCGGCCGCAGCGCCTTTCTTCGCCGTCTTCGATTTGTTCCTCGCCTCGTCCTGGGCCATTTTCGCCGCGGCAGCCATCTCCTCTTTGGCGCGGTCGAGCGTGTTTTTCAATTCAAGATGACTGGCGACAAAACTGACAATAGCATCTGGTAGTTGCGCGTCGAGTTCGGCGGCGGTTCCGGTGAAGCTCATCGGGGTGACGAGTGCCGCGTTTTCGCTGTCCGCCACCCTCTTTGGCAGGACATTGACGCGGATTTGATCTTCTTCGAGAGAAGTGACCGTCAAGAGGACGGATCTCTGGCGCAGGAGCGGAACGAGTTGCTGAAACATGGGCATCTCCGAGGTTGTGATTGGATTGTGGAAGGAAGGATGGATGGATTGTTTGGCTAAGCTGCCATCTGGAGCCGGCGATTACGTCTACGGACCTTCGCCCACATCTGGGGATCGATCGGCAGAGAGCTCATACGCCCGGTTTCGGCGTTGAAAAATGCACCGTGATGATTCAGCTTTCCATAGCGGAAGAGCCGCGCCGGCGTCGCGGAGAGCGCTCGAGGCGAGCGTCTGGTTGATGAAGGGCTCTTGCCGATCGAGTGCTTCGATCGCAGAGCAGCTCGGCAAAGGATCTTCACCGGCTGCCGCGTCGACGATTTCGGGATACAACTCACTCACCGTGCGCAGCCTGACGGCAGAGCGCGGATTCATGGGTTGGCGGTGTGCCGAGGATGTATTGTCCGTTCGCCGCATTGTTCCCGATATTCAGCCAGTAGGTTGTCGCGTACATGGCCACGTTGCCGAGCCTGGTCGATGACCTTGCGCGCGGCGCAAGTATTCGGACGACGCATCCGATAAGCAAATCTGGAACCTCATCATGCAATCAGCGCGGGTTTGCGTCGTTGAAAAATGATGGTTCCCGCCGACCACTTCGTACCCCAGAACATGTTGATTCGGTTGATTAGCACCGTTGCTTTGTTCTGACCAATGTCCGAGGTTAGAAATGGCTGACGGACACAGTTGGTCTCAGACACCGTGTCCTCATCCATCATGCAGACTTGGAGCCCGTAGGGATGTCCCCACACCCGCATCGCTTGATCGAGATACGGCAGGCCCATGAGGATGGCGCCTCCGGTTCCGCCTGCACCCACGACCAATACACGGATGGGGCGACGGCCGAGGAAGCACAGTGGCAGGGAGTGCTCGATGCGCATCTCAATTCCTTTCTTCGCGGACAAATTGCACCAGGGTCTCGGGAAGGAGAATAGGGTCTCCAAAGGGAACAATCTCCGTTTGCCTGTCAGGTCGCTCCAAAGCCCCTCGAATCCGCCTTTGTAGCGCGTAAGGCGACCGAGCATTGGCATGGGTAAAGGCACTCTCGTAGAAGCCCCGCTCCCAGGCGGAAATGACCCCGACGGGATTGAGTCTCTCGCCGCCGCCGTGGATTTCTGCAGACGGTGCCGCTATCCGAGAGATTCCAGTAGGGCGCGACAGCGAGCTTCGTTTTTGCCTCGGGACGTTTGTTCTGAGTCAGAGCGCGGATTTTCAATTGCCCGTCACAGACCCGCCAAACTAAAGGAGGCTAGAGAAAAAGGTGGCCATTTAAATTGGACGCCTTTCCTTTAGGAGTTCTGATAGAACATCCGACGGCGCTGTGCCGGTGTCCACCAGGCAATCATGCGATCTCTCTTGGCGAGGATGTTCTCCGGGAACACTTCCGGCAGCAGCCGGCCCAGGAGAGCAACGAGCGAGCCCACAAATGCTGGGTGAGCGGTTGCGCTGGTCCGAGAGCAGGTGCTGCGTTCTGTTGGGTGGTAACCTCGTGCTTCGTAATGAAGGTTGTCGGTTCCGTGGTCAACAGAACAACGCCTCCTGCAGCTCGAAGCGATGGTTCTGCCAACGCTATCTGCACTTGCATTTTCCTTCTCCCATCCCTGCAGATTCCTCAACCAGTTCAAAGAGCTCCGCGTTGAATGCAACGAAACGCTCGATCACACGCACGGCGTGCCTCACTTCGTCCGCCTTCTTTGGAGAAGAGACAGACACAGACTGCCGGCTCTGAGCAAGAGCCTTCCAACATGTGCTGACCTTCCTCATCGAAGCAGGCGGTGATAGCGTCTCTTTCCTTGAAGGCCACGAGTAACGATGGGAGTGGAGGACCATCGTCATGCAGCGGTCTTCGAGAGGCTCCCGCCACGGTTCAAGACGAAGGCGGAGGAGGAAGCGTTCCATCTTCCTCAGACGATCAATCCAGGGCCGGTTCACGGCCCTTTGCAGTGGGCGCGCAGCAAAGCGGCCGTGTCCGAGTCTCCACCCACTTCTCTTGAGTGTTTTCTGGATACACGTCGGGAGTGCTTTCTCCACCTCTGGGAACTCATACTGGCTGCGATTCTCTTCGTCGTCCTCGTTCGCGTACTCGATTAACTTTACCTGATTGCATCAGCACATTGATGATGATGGTGTCAATCCACGTAACCGCGATACAGTGCCTGGATAAGGGTCCAATAGAATGCCGCCCCAAGCCCCTCCCCTTGATCCTCGAGGGCGTCCAGTGCTGGCCCGATCTTCAGATACCCCGAACCGCCACATTCGATCGTCCACGACCAGCTGTCCATTGCTCACGTGTCGAACCGTTGCCATCTCTCTCGACTCATCGATCACCTGATCGAATTAAACATTTCATCCACACAGTAGCAGGCGCTGTCCGCGATCCCCGCTGAGGGTGATATATCGCTAGAAGCCAATGCATTTCCCCCCGCATTCGTACACATAACCCTCATCCCCAAACCCCGCTTTCGCCAGACGGTCCCCGATCATAAACATTTTTCTACATTAACTCAGGTTGTGTCCCGTTGGAGCCGTCTCGAGGGTGGGAGGCCTAACCGGGAGCGGGTGCAAGGAGTTCCTGTCAGATTTGGGACGGAGTTCCAATCAACTGAAAAATGACACACACTCTATGCCCCGACTGGGTTCATTGCTGCCAAACCATCACGGCGGGAGTCTCGATCTTTTGCATTGGGAATACCTACACCCGTAATTCATTCGCTTCGGAAGCGGTGCGGTCACCTCACATTCAGAATGTGTTGATCCGACTCCTCGTGTCATCTCGGACTCGGGCATGGCTTTAACCTTTCGAACCGATGGCTCTGGAGAAGGGTGGCGCAAGCTCGTCCCTGTGTCCTCTGGCCCAGTCATCGTCGCGGTCGCAATTTCGGGTAAGAGGGCGTCAGCAGGTCGCGAACCTCGTCAATCTCTCATCTGTGGATCCGGGTCCGGAATACGTGACCCGTTGAAGACGAATTCCCGGGGCAAGCTGCTGGTCTTCAGAGTGGTAGTAGCCATATTCATTTCTCCAAGATACTGATTCGGGACGGATTGTCGGCCATTCGGAAGTAACGAAAAGGATCGGCTTCGCGCATCCTTTATGTACTCGCGATTACAAGATGATTTGGTGGCGTATAGCAACAGCCGAAAGCTGCCCCGCTCCGCTATCAAGAGCAGCCACTCGTACTACCGCAATTTGCGCATTTGTGGCAGCTGCCGTTGCGGAGCATTAGTGACCCACAGGTGACACAGAGCGGCGCATCACCAACCTCATAGCTGTCGTCAAGGTATTGCGAAACGCTGGCGGGAGCATGGTTTGCCTCTGCGCTGCCTTGTCGTTCCGCGACTGCTATCTGTTGTGGAAACAGTGAAAGCTGCTTACCCGAAAGAAATCGCAATTCCATCCAGCGGAAGAGGTAGTCCATGATCGACTTCGCATATCCAAGTTCCTCATTGCCGGTCCATCCCGAGGGCTCAAACCGAGTATGCGAGAGCTTGTCGCAGAGCACCTTGAGCGGCACTCCATGCTGCAGGCTCACCGAGACGACAGTGCCGAAACACTCCATCAACCCCGCGATCGTTGAGCCCTCCTTTGCCATCCGGATGAAGACTTCGCCGGCTGCCCATTGGATAGAGACCGACCGTTAGGTAGCCCTCATGGCCGGCGATGGAGAAATGGTGTGTGAGACCCACCCGTTCGTCCGGAAGGCGATGCCGGTTCGCGGCCGGTGGTCTTGACAGATCTTCTTGCTGAGGACATTCACGCGCAGGTGCTGCATTTACCGGCTGAGACATCGGAACCCTCCTTTCTGGTATGCAATATGCGTGCAGGAGCTTGGTTTGGGCCCCTGGATCAGAACTCTGTCAATTGGCACACCAAAGAAAAGGTGACACGACCCCGAAGGTGGGAGATCCTCCGATGCGGCTAAAGCAGTCGCTGACTGATTTTGGGGATTGGCTTCAATTCAGAAGCATTCCCTACGACATCGGGCGTTTTTGGGGTATCTATCTTGGAAGAGGGCGGCCGTGTCGGTCTCAAGTGTTTACTCGTGAGTTATTTCCGGATTGGCGACTATCCGTCCGGAACTCCCAAGGGCGAGTCGGGGCTAGAAACGTGCATTGGCGTCAGTCGAGAATTACTTCCCGTTTTCCGGTAATTCAAGCGTTCCGGCCGCTTTTCGTTACTCGCTCATGCCAGCGCAGACTCAATTTTCGCTGTCAGAGTCACGGAGATTACGCTAATGTCGTCTTCCTGGCCGAAACTTTCCACCACATTAGAGATTTCAGCGATCGACTTCGCGGTGCGCAGCAATTGATGAACCCGCTCGAACCCAAACAGATTTCCGTTCGCGTCCCTGGCTTCGGGGATGCCATCCGACATCAGCATCAGCCGGTCGCCTTCGTTCAGCTTGAACCGCATTACGCTGAACTGAGCGCCATCGATCATGCCCAGCGGCAGCGCTCCTTCCATCTCCATCGACTCGCCATTGAGATAGGGTGCCATATGCCCTGCATTCGCCAGCGTCGCCGATCCATCCGGATCAATGCGCAGCGCGAGGCAGGTGGCTTGGGAGTCGTTTCGCCCCAACAGCCGCTGGTTCAGCGTATTGAGTACTGCAAGCGGAGCGGGATCGTATTGCACGGCCGTTCGCACCGCGCCAACCAGCAGAGCCACCACCATCCCAGCCTTCAATCCCTTGCCCGTCACATCTCCTGCAACAATTAGCAAACTGCCGTCGCTTGCATTCGGCAGAATCTGGAAGAAGTCGCCGCCCACCTCGCGCGCCGGGCGGTAATCGCTCTCGACAACAAGGCCGGGAAGCACCGTCAGCGCCTGGGGTAGAATCACCTGCTGTACTTCCTGCGCTTGCTTCACATCCAGCGCCATGAGCCGCTGCGCTTTCACTGACCGGAGCAACCGTCGCAGCAGCAGCAGTCCCACGGCCAGGGCCATCAACATCGTCGCCAGTGCACTCAGGGTTACATTCGCACCAAACGGATGCAAGCTCACCCGCAAACCCAGCAGACGCAGTTCCCCTGAAAAGGCTCCGATTGCACGCAGCAGGACCGGCACCAGCACCAGCCAGCCCTCCACACCGTGACGGCGAATGCCCTGAATCACGATCCACAGCATCAGGAAAAAGAACATTCCGCGCACCAGCAACTGGATAACCCAGAACTGCACGGCAATCCCATGCGGAACCAGCCCAAAGAACAGCTCTTGACCAATGGTCCGCGAAACAATCCACACCAGCACAAGAACAGCCGCAGTGCACGGTATCCAGCGCGAGCGCTGCCGTCCGAACCAGTTCCACCACACCATGACCCAACCCGCCATGATCAGCGAAAACGTGATGCCATCTCCAAGCAGACCGTCCGCCGTGATACTCAAGTGCTGCGTCCAGCTATCAAAAACCTCGAACCACGCGTAGATCGCCTGGAGCAGGAAGACTGCGCCGATCCACATATACACCCGATCGGTCCGGTCAAAGAGCAACAGGCTGACGGCCAGAACGGCCAAAATTAAATGAAATATCCCCACGATGAGGGTGGGCGAGAGAGCGCGCACCAGATCCAGCCAGCGCAACTGGTAACCGGCATCGACGACGCTGGCCTCGCCCAACACTGGCGGATCATGCAGTCCACCCGCCTCCGGCTCGCTCAAAAGTGTCTCCGGGCCCATCCAAAGCCGAAATGCCAACACTTCTGTAACCACGCCGCGTCGGCTCCCGGCTGCGACCGCGTCCGGCTTGGTGAGCTGAAACAGCTTCGGCACGTTGTAATAGTCAACTGGTGTCTTGCCCGAAAAGTCTCCAAATCCGCCTAGCAGACTGCCATTGGAGAAAATCTGATAAACGGTGTCATAGCGATTCGGTCCTGCAAGTGCGAGCTTGCTCGCCTGCTCGGGCGAATTGGATCGGTTTTGTGTGTCTACCTCGAGCCGAATCCGGTACCACCCATAGCCCCAGTAACCCGGATGTCCTTTCGCCGTCCACCCCGGCACGAATCCTGGCGTACCGTGAATCGGCTCAAACGACCCCTCCGCCGGCGTAAGATCCACAGTCTCCCAATGTGAGTCGTCGAAGCTCGGTTCGGCCCACAAGGGCCTGCCCGTCAAGGGGTCTGCCGGTGAATCGCCAATCGTAAATTTCCACGGTCCATAGAGCGGGACTGCAGCCTGCCCAAGGTTGACGTGAATGGCGCGGGCTGCCGGTGGCAATGGCTGCTGGGACGAAGCGGGCTGTGTCACTAACGAGACTATGGAGAAAACGAGCGTCGTTAGGACAAGAGCGTGCCGAAATCGTCTCGCCATTGCTTTGACCCTCATGATGGAGACTTGCAGACTACTACACGGAATCGTGATTGCTAAGCGAAAACCCTGCTTCTGAACCTCATAAAGCGCTTTGCGGCCGAACCAGTTGAATTCGAATATGGATGTCTTGCGGTCATCCTCCGAGCGCAACTTCGCCAGTTTTTCGGAGTTCTGGTTGGATGATCGGCTATCCGGAATTCGTGCTGAGTCGATCATTCTGAGTTGACGCAAAACCGCCAATGCGCTCGTCCAGGCCAGGTCGATACTGAGAAGTCGGCAAGGCGTCAGGAAACTGGGGTGGGAAGACATCCTCCGCTAAACATGTCCTATGGGCGTTTGCCTGGGTGTTTACCTCCATATAACTGACGAGTGGGCGACCACCCGACCACTTCTGTCCGGATTGGCAACGACACACCCGGAACCAAAAACCAGGCCGAGTCCGTGTTGGAAACGCGATTGGCCTGTTCTCGACAGTCGCGTAAAGGAGTATGAGCGCTGCAGGCGCTCATACCTATCAGGGTTGCTTGAATGTCGCACCCATGACATGCCGTCATGACAGAAAAAGGGGCGCCGGTTTCCCTGGCGACCCCAAGATTCCCATAGCGATTTTAGCGGCCGCGGCTCTGCGACTTCAATTCTCCATTATCCTGAAAGGCTTGCGCTGAAAGCTGGCCCAGCTAGCCAGGTCCGTGGGGCTGAAGCTGGCAGTCTCTTTCCACTCGCCGCTTTTGTCGTCCTTATAGCTGTTGCGGATCGTGGTGTTATACATGTCGCCCTTCTCGGTCGAATTCTTCCAGATACTGATTCGACGCCTTCCTGCTTGAAGGTCTTCACCGGGCGAGCGCCGCGGCCGGTTTCGTTATCGGTGGTCTCGGCGGTTTGTGCGTGTGACATGTTTCTCTCCATAGTTAATGAACAGTTAACGGGTCGGAGATACTACCCATGGGCGAAAGCGTCAAGCTGAATTTAGCCGTAGGTTGACACTCTGGAACGCTGCCTCTACCGTGAAACGATCACAGAAAGGGAAAATTGGCCGCCAAGGTAAAGCCCCGGTTTATCGAGCCCATGCTGCTGCTCCGCACCGAAAAGCTGCCGGAAGGGCCTGAGTGGGAATATGAAATCAAGCTCGACGGCTACCGCGCTGTGGCATTCAAAACCGCCGGCAAGCTCTCCCTCCGCTCCCGGAACGATAATGACTTCGCCCTTCGTTACCCGTCGATAGCGAAGGCGTTAGCTGCATTGCCCGACGACACCGCTGTGGACGGTGAAATCGTTGCGCTCGACGAAGAAGGCAAGCCTTCGTTCAACGCGCTCCAGAACTACGGCTCGTCGAAAGCCGATCTCATCTATTACATCTTCGACGTCATGGTGCTGAGCGGCAAAGACGTGATGGGCGAGCCGCTGGCCAAGCGACGCGAGCTACTCGAAAAGAAGGTGCTGCCGAAGCTGGATGAGCCTATCCGTTATTCACCTGCGCTCGAGGCCAGCCTGTCGGACCTCATCCAGTCGGTAAAGGCCCAGGGCTTCGAAGGGTTGGTCGCTAAACGCCGGGACAGCAAGTATCAACCTGACGAACGCACGGGCGCATGGCAGAAGATGCGAGTCAACCAGGGGCAGGAACTCGTGATCGCCGGTTATACGCCGTCGAGCAAGAACTTCGACGCGCTGGTGATCGGCTACTACGAGGATGGCAAGCTGATGTACGCCGCGCGCACAAGGAACGGCTTTACGCCCGCGTCGCGCGAGGAGCTGTTCAAAAAGCTGAAACCGCTGGAAACCAAGGAATGCCCGTTCGCAAACCTGCCGGAGAAGAAAGCCGGACGCTGGGGCGCCGGGCTCACGGCCGAAAAGATGAAGGAATGCCGGTGGCTAAAGCCGCAGCTGGTGGGGCAGTTCGAGTTCGTCGAGTGGACGGACGTGTACCACCTGCGGCATACGAAGTTCATTGCCCTGCGTGATGATAAGAAAGCTAAGGACGTCGTAAGAGAGGGTTGAGGCGGAGCGCACGATCGCGCCCCGCGGCAAGCTTCTTACTCTGTCCAACTTCTGATAAAGCGTGGGACTGGTGAGGCAGACGTATGTGGCTACGAATGCGATCGCTTTGTACACAGCGCTCATAAACTCTTTGGCGCTGATTTTCTTGTCTAAATCGAGTGAAAACTTTACTCGCATCGCCGTGCCCTCCCTTCTTTTCAGGAAAGCCGGGATATCAGATCGCCGGATGGCGCTCGGTTCGGGCCGCATCCAAATTGCAGGATTGGTTCTGCGCGAAGCATTGCTGATGGTGCTCGCCGGTCTTGTGCTGGGCATACCTGCTGCGCTGGCCACCGCGCGCCTGATGCGTAGTCAACTCTACGGACTCGGCCCGTATGACCCGATGACCGTGCTCTTTGCCGTCGGTCTGATGACAGTCGTCGCGGTGCTAGCTTGTTATCTCCCGGCCACACGCGCGATGCGGATCGATCCGATGGCGGCGTTGCGATACGAGTAAACGGGACGAAAATTGCTGGAGGGCGGCTGTACTATCAACAAATCCAATAGTAGCCGCCGACGAGAAGCCCCGCTTGCTTAACGATGGACTGTGGAACGGGATGGTGTGGATAGTGAGCTGTCGTCAAATTGCGAGACGCTGACTTTTCATCCATGGGAAAGACACCCACTGGAAATCAGCAAACACTACGGCGTTTTCGGTATCTATCTTGGAAGAGGGCGGCCGCCTCGGTCTCAAGTGTTTACTCTTGAGTTATTTCCGGGTTGGCGACGATCCACCCGGATTGTGAAAATCGCCCTCTAGCCGGCTCGATGAGCGCATTGGAGTCAACAACTGCGCCATCGGTCACTTATTCGGAACAGCCGACATTTTCGTGCAAGTGACGAGCAGCGCATCTTTCACTAATAACACTGCCTGCGAAGGCGGCACGGCCAACGGGCTCTCCACTTTCAGTAGCCCTGAGGCCGCCTATGGCTCTCTGGGAAAATCGATGCAACGCGCAAACGACCCTCGGGAGGCGTGACCATCCTCGATCTCGAACAGGGCCCATTGCGTTCTCTTCCGACCCCATTAACGTCCTCCAGTTCTATATGCCACGCAAAAACGATGCTCTGGGTAGAACTCGAGATGGTGTCTCGGAGTGACACGCTGCAATACCCGCCCCTCTCGTGCCCACATCTGCCCTCTATGGACAGATGCTGAATAGATTTCCGTCGACGATTGGTCCTAGGCCAGTCAGCCTTGTCAGCGACAGACCAACAGCCAATCACCTGCCGCCCTTTGGATGAGGCCTGGCTTATTCGTCCCTTAACGTTGTGGCTGGATCGATCTTCGCGACTTTCAGAGCAGGAACGATGGTGGCGAGCATGGTGACCAGGAACAACCCGAGGACGACGGTTGCCAAAGTCCGCGCATCGTAGACACCCACGCCGTAAAGTACACTCTGCATCATTCTCAGCGCTGCTGCGCACAAACCCAGGCCCAGAACCAGCCCTGCTGCCGAAGCGAATACGCCAGAGCGGCCAATCTGGGTCATCGCCTGGACGATTGTCGAGCCCAGGGCAATGCGCAGGCCGATCTCTCGCGTCCTCTGTGCCACTATGTTCGCCACCAGCGCGAAGATTCCCACTGCGCTCAGCACCAGCGCCAGCATGGCCATGGTCGTCAGCAATGCCACCTCGACTCTCTGCATCGCCAGGGTCTTGGCCTGCAAATCGTTCATGCTGTAGACGCCGGAAAATGGAAGATCAGGAGCTGCGGTTGCCAGGGCGCGCTGCATCTGCTCCGGCAAGCCCTGCACCGGACCGCCGGTTCGAACAATCCAGCTTGGCTGAAACCAGGTAAGCATCATCGACAGCCCGTTGGCATCACTGATTTGTGCCGTGGGGACGTAAATGGTCTCCTCGCTCGTTAAAGGCGCTGAGCCGGCGTTCAGTTTTCCCGCCGAGGATAGCACTGCGTCCGTCACCACTCCCACGATCAGCATCTTCTTGTCCAGAGACCGTCCCACTGGATTCGCCCCGGCGAAGAATTTCCGCACAAAGGTCTGGTTGACGATCACGACAGGCTGCGTACTCGGACCGTCTCCATCGGTGAATGGCCGGCCGGAAAGTACGGGGATCTGCAACGTCTTGAAGTAGCCGGGGGTGACATAGATTTCGTTGGTTGTGATCTCCCTTCCCGCGTCTTTGCCGTCGCTGAGGGTGACAGCGCTGAGCAACGCGCGCTCGTATGGCAGGGTCAATCCAACAGCGGCATCCTGCACACCGGGGATCTGGCGCATGGCGGCGAGGCTCTCATTGAGCAACTTCCGGAAGGCTGCTGGGTCTTGGTACCTGACGTCGTCCAGGGACGCCTTGGCAGTCATCACCCCGCTTGGGTTGAATCCTGGAGGCATCGTTTCCAAGTGAATGAGCGTCCGGATGAGCAGTCCGGACGCGGCCAGCAATACAACCGTCAGGGCAATCTCTAGGGCAATCAATCCCTGACGCAGGCGAACGCCACCCGCCCCAATCACGGCGCGGTGCCCGATTGAAGACAGCAAGTCTACCCTCCGCGTGACCAGCGCTGGCAACATGCCAAACAGGATGCTGGTCAGCAAAGAAAGGGCGAGCGTAAACGCCAGGACGCGGCCGTCGAGGGGGACCTTCGCCACCGGCAGGAACCGCTCCGGCAGAAGCAGCAACAGTCCGCGTAATGCAAGGTAACCCACTCCGGCACCGATCACTCCCGCGGCAAGCGCCAGCACCAGGTTCTCCACCCACAGTTGCAGCAGAACTTGCCAACGGGAGGCGCCCAGCGCCATGCGGGTGGCGATCTCACTGGTTCGGCGAAAGACCCGCACAATGGTCAGCCCGGCAAGGTTCGCGCAAGCAATCAGCAGAATGAATCCTGCAGCCATCATCAGGGCCAGTGCCTTCGGACGGAGCAAGTCTGTTTCCCCTTTTTGCAAGGGAACGCAATAGTAGGTCATCTGCGCGCCGGGATTCAAAGCTTGGAAGCGTTGGAAACGAGCGCTCCTCGCCCACGCGCGGTTGATCTCGGCATCTGCCTCTTGCCAGTTCGCGCCGTCGCGCAGCCGCATGATCGGCCCGAAGTTGGTTGCCTGCCCTTCGCCTTCCCGGCTCGGTTGCAGCGCTGTATAGATGTCCGCGCTTAAGGGAGTGACTGCATTGTCGGGGAGCACGCCGACGATGGTATACGGCTCGCCCTTTAGCAGAATGGCTTGACCCACAACATCCCGCTTCCCGTCGAAAGCCGTGCGCCATAAGCCGTAACTCAGGACCGCTGCGCGGGGACCGTGCGGACGGTCCTCGTCCTCAGTGAAATTGCGCCCGTCCATTGGATGGATCGCCAGCACGTCGAAGTAGTGCGCTGAAACTCGTCCTTCCTGAACGTACTGCGCATGCGAACCAGCTTGGAGGTTTACGCCGGAAGTGCGCCGGGAAGAAACAGCTGAAATCAGGACGGGCACATCGTCACGTAGCAGCTCCCACTGCTCGCCGTCTATATTCCTTCGCTCAGCCGCGGATTCCGTCCCCGTCGTCCGCGCAAAGACGATGGCCATGCGCTCGGGATGCGCATAGGGAAGCCTCTCTAGCAGCAGTGCGTTCACAATGGAAAAGATCGCGGTGTTGGCCCCGATTCCAAGCGCGAGCGTGACGACCACGGCGGCAGTAAATCCGGGCGAAGTCTTCATCTGCCGCAGCGCGAGGCGAAGCTCATGGAAAAACTCGGTCATCGGAACCCTCCCAAGCCTTACGTATGCTTCCCCCAAATGTTGAGCAATTCCCAAGCCGAATTGTGATCAGCTTAGCGCACTGATTTGCAATGAGTTGCGGCTGGCCCGATTTTTCCTAGACCCCTGCCTTGTCCCTTATCGGACATGTTCTGTTCGCAAACGGACAACACGCAGCAAACCACCGGCGCAACGGAGGGCTGGACAAGCGCATCGCGGAGGCCTTGCACAACCCATGCCCCGCAGGATCGGGCAGCGCCTAGCAGTTTTGTCGAATTATGCTTTCAGAAGGGCGCAGCCATCCTAAACCAGGGGCCACGTTGCGTGCAGGAACGAGACCGCTACAAAACGCAAAGCTGACTTCGCGGACAAGTGAGCTGCCTATTTGCTCGTTACGGCTTTCTCGACGAATGCAAATCGCTGATTCACTCATTGACCTGTTCCGAACGGTTAACCGCCTAACCGTAAGTTACTACTTGGAAAACAACCCGGTAGGAATCCATCTCTCGTCTTTTAGTACCGGAATGTCGGCCAGTGTCCCGTGATCCCATGACCGAGAAGGGCAGGAAAAGCGGACACTGGGGGGTAGGGTCGAGGACTGGCGCGGTGTTCCGTAGGTCTAGCCTAGCTATTGCTCCCCGTTTCCTCTGGGAGTGCCTCAGTAGCCAAACCGTGAATCCGTTTCCAGCCCCCGCCACATCGCACCCAGCGTGCGGATTTCCCGCACTGGGCGCACCTGTTTGCTTAGTGCCAAGGTTTATGGGGCCTATCTAACTGGGGCAACTTTCGCACTGGACCATCGACGAAGCTGGTAGTCGTTGAACAAACCCAGCCCATCATAAAGCCACTCGCTACTCCGCCGCTTCCAGGGAAAGCCGTTGCGCCCCCGGGCACGTACCAGATGTTTCCGGACCTTCATTTCTACCCATTGTTTGACCTTTGAAAAACAGGAACTCGAATGACCGACCCGAAAGTAGTTCACCCAGCCACGGAGAATCGGATTGATTTTCGCAATCACGACTTCGACGGGCCAGCTGACATGCTGTCGGAAGACCTCCCTGAGCTTTTCAAACAGCGCTGTCCGCTTCTTCATCTTGGGCGCGTAGTATGGCCGCCCCTTCTGCCGAAAGCTGAGTATGCGCCGATACTGAAAACCCAGAAAAGCAAAGCTCTCTCCCTTCTTCAGATCGACCATCCGACTCTTGTCCTCGTTGATCGCAACGCGTAGCTTTGCGAACTCCTCGCGCAGCCGTCTATCTATCGCCTTCACCAGCCAGTCACTCCGCCGTTCAGCGTCGATCAAGATCACCATATCGTCCGCATACCGTGCATACTGGACGTTGGTTGACTTGCCCCTTCTCGTTGTGTCCACCGCCTTCTCCAGCATCCGGTCTACCTCATTCAGATAGAGGTTACTGAGCAACGGTGAAATCACACCGCCTTGGGGAACGCCTTTCTTCCCAGTCGCCTTGAGGATCATCTTGAGAAGATGCATGACCGCATCATCCTGGACTCGCCGAGCCACTTTCTCTAACAGCAGAGAATGCTGCACGTTATCGAAATAGGAGGCTAAATCCAGATCGATGATGCGGGTCTTCTCTTCGACGATCGCTCTGGCCACCCGGGCTACGGCTTCATGCGCCGTCCGCTTCGGTCGATATCCAAACGACCCCGATTGGAAGTCAGCTTCGAAGATCGGCTCCAGGATGAGCTTTAACGCTCCCTGGACCACGCGATCGCGGATTGCAGGAATCGACAGGACGCGGATTTTCTTGCCCCCGTCCTTTGGAATCTCCTTCTTCCGTGCCTGCATGGGCCGATACGTGTTGGCAACTACTTCATCCCGAATCCGCACAAGAAAACTCTCCGCTCCGCTTTCCTCGATGGCTTCGAACGTGACCCCGTCAATTCCCGGCGCCCCGCCATTGCTTCTCGCCATTTGGTAAGCTTCCCGCAAAGTCTCCATCTTGCAAACGTGGACGTATAGCCCCCAGAAACGCCAAGACGGTTCTGCCTTCGCCTTGACATATAGACTCCTTCTCAGGTCCTGCAAACTGATGGGCGCTTTTGTCATCTCACCCTTGCCTCCCTTTTTGTTAGAGCCGTTACAAACAGCAGGGCCTCTTCGCTCCACGGACATTACTCCGCTTCCTCGCTACTACAGACCCGGCCGATTCCCTCTCGCCTTCCACCGACTTCCCGGTGTCACCGGTTATACGGCTTGCCTGCTCCGACGATTTCTCGACGGGGCGAGGAGGGTTTCTCCAGTTGCTTAGCATGACCTTGTAACCGTGCTGCCCCTACCAACCCCGCCGAAGTGTTGCGCCGCATCAGTCCTTGCGACGCTCCATGCTGCCTTCGCCCAAAAACGGGAGGCTCGGCCTTCGGGTCTTGTCCTTTCGAGGCCATATGGGTTTACTTGCGTTACGGCCCGGCAACTCGCTCGCCATCCTTTTCAGATGGCTTTGTCAATAGGCTTCAGGATGCTCAGTTTCCTTCCTTCCTGCTATTCAAGCTACGGGGCTTGGACTCTTACCCCGGTGGGACTTGCACCCACTGTTCATGCCAGCCTTCGCTGGACGCACCGTCTATAAGGACCAATCCGACAGCCCACAGCCATGACGGTACCGTTGACCTCTGGCGCGCACGTGTAGCCGCACTCAGTTTCAAACGACCTACAAGCACTGCGGGGACTGCCGAAGCGCGCGGAAGTCGCATACCTCTAGTTTTTGGTTGAAAAGCCGACGCTTTGATCACGCTATGGGCGCACATGCTTCGACGAATCGGAGCCAAGCAGCGCACACAGCGCGGCATAGTGCGGACCGTTGGTGATGAAGTAATGGAAACCCTTCTCGTCTCGGCCCTTCAACTCTTCAAACCAGACATAAAGATCGATCGCGAATTTCTCTTCCTTAATTCTGCCCTCGGAATACGCGGTATAGATTGGTTCCGCTCCGCCGCCCTCGACATAGAAATTTCCCGTCATCACGGCCACCAGATCCCGGTTATCGCACTGCTTGTCTGAGTTCATGAAAACAAGGACATTGGGATACTTGCGGTCCGGGTTGACCGACATGAACTGTTTATAGGCTTTGTGGATGTGAGCCACGAGGCGATTGAAGACGGGGTCATGCCGCAGGCCACCGACGATCTCTAGGGGCTTAGCGGTTTCTAGTTTTTTGTCCAACCAATCGTCATGCTGCACATGCTTGGCTTCGCAAAAGGCGACCAACTCCCCTGATTTGAAGACGCGGAAGTCCGGCGTCTTTCCCTGGCCGATCTCTTCGCGTGTGAAGCGCTCCGCTTTGAGTCCATGCCTAGCCCAATAGGTTTCCGCGAACTTTTCCCCCAGATTGATCATCGCCTCTCGTTCCCGCACATGACTGCATTTTAAGCGTCCGGGTTCTGAGCCATCCCGCACTCCTATAATCGATCTATCCTCGTTTCCGGAATATGGATGTACTTGTGGCACCCAAACAGCTCTTCGCCAAACACGACATCTACTCAATCGTTGAGGGCCAGAAACTGCGCGTCAAGGAAGCCTTTGACCGCCTCTCCGATGCGGATGCGATGGATGAAACAGTCACGCAGAAGCTGCGGGAGGATTACAGCCTTAAGGTTCCTATCCTCAAAGCCGACGATCAGTACGCGACTCATCAAAAAGTGAAAGTCGACGCGCGTAACCAGGTCGGAAGGATGATCCTGGACCGCTCACGGCCGATTATGGAGGATGCAACCGAAATCACCGTCCACATCCCTTTCGAGGGCGACCCAGGAATCCTCCACGTGGCCCCGAGCGCCTCCAACTCCACCGTCGCGGTCGGCGAAGTGGTCGATCAGGAGTTGCGCATGGTGTTCACCGTGACGCGACCGGACTTCGATCTCCCGGGACATGTACAGCGTGAGCTATCTCGGGTCGAGTGGCGCCTCAACAATCTCCGGTTCAACGCGGATACCTTCAACACCGAGCTTGAGCGGGACCTCAAGATGTACATCGCAAGACGCCAGAAGAAGATGCAAGAGCACGAAAGCATTGTCGGGAATTTAGGCATACCCGTCAGGCAGTCCGCAGCGATTCCATCCGCATTCCCTCACATCCCCCCCGTCGCACCTGCCCCCAAGCCTACGGTTCTGGCGAAGAAATGGGATGTGTTCATTTCCCATGCAAGCGAGGATAAGAATGCGATAGCCCGGCCACTGGCGGAGACTTTCCGGGCACGTGGCCTTGAAGTCTGGTACGACGAGTACACCCTCCGTGTTGGCGACAGCCTCAGAAAGTCCATTGACGCCGGGCTGGCAGGTTGCAAGTTTGGCGTCGTGATCTTGAGCCCATTTTTCTTCAACAAGCACTGGCCCGAGCAGGAGCTTAACGGTCTGGCAAACCGGGAAGTTCATCGCAAGAAAGTCATACTGCCGGTCTGGCATAACGTCGGCCATGACGAGGTATCGGCGTTCTCACCTACCCTGGCCGACCGGGTCGGAGTTTCGACGAGCAGAGGCCTTGAACATGTGGTGGACGAGCTGATCAAGGCGATGGGATAGCAATTTACAGAGCAGAGCCATTTGGCGTCCGATTCAGCACCCCCATCGATTTCCCACAACCCAATGCCGTGCAATTAGCAAAGGTTGGATCAGTAATGATAAGTCGGCCAGTGTCCATGAATTTCTCCGCTCCACCAACCTCTACGGCCCTGTTCCTGCCCGCAACGCCCGCCCGAAGAACCTGTGCCAAAGCAATCTCTGCGCTTCACGTAGATGCAAGAAAACCAAACCTGCTGAGGCAACTCCGTCCCTGGCGCATGGCAAATCGCCACGGTTCATCCAGACATGGTCACTCCTGACCACCGCAGCCGCAAGGGACAGCTTCAGTTCTCGTATTTCTTACAGTGATGCTCAAGCAACACATGCAGCGGACGCCCAATTGATCCCTGCACCGTTGGTGCAAACTCCGACGCACAGCCACAGTTCACACAGCAAAGTGAGTGACGAGTATCGGAATATCTTTTGCGAACTACGTCCTCCGGCAACTTGTCGTCCTCGATGAACATGATGCCATTCTAGGCTGTTGCGAGAACGTTGTCAGAACAGCTACAGTTGACGCGGAATGGTATTGAACATGCGGCCTAGGAGCCAACCATGACCTACCGACGGACGGGACAGGGGCGTCGAGGCGTTGGCGCCGGAAATAGTTTAAGACCGGTTTCACAATACGCAGATTTCATCACAGACTGCCGGTTGCCTATCGATCCGCCGCGATTCGGCCTGCGATCATCCGGAACTCGAGTGAGCCAGTTCGCGATTTTCGCAACCGGCGCACGCAGTAACGAGGTCTGATAACATTTGCTATCCTTCTCGAATCACCTACTTGCTGCACAAATAATGGCTTAAAAATGTCTGATAAGAAGTCTTCTGCCAACAGAACCGGGAAAAGCTCCGAGACTCGCCGCTGACTCGGGAGCTTTCGGCTGCGGTTCAGCAGCTTCGCAGCTTCTCATACGTGGAAGGGCCAAATATTGCTCACCGATACATTGGCCTCCTCAGGAGGTCTGTGTAATGTCAAAAGATCCGACCGGCTCGGCCGCGAATAGCCTGATCCACTGGGCAAAGAAGGGGTCCTCAAAGCGCATTCGTATGCCGTTGCCGGATTCCTCTTCGCGCAGGATGTTCCGATCGATCAGAGCTCCGAGGGACCTTCGCACCGTTGATGGACCTTTACCCAGGGAACGAACAACCTTCATCGATTGAAGATTCACACCGCGCTGCTGAACGACTGCCAGCAGAGTTCGTTGCTGAATGGAAGTCAGCGCCGTCCAAAGCTGCGTGTAGAACGGATCATATTGCCGGACCAGGAGTTCGAGCGCCTGCCTGACTACTACCTCTGTCAGAACTGTGGACTTGACGGAAACGTGGTCGCGAAGTTGGTCCCAGCAACTGTGAGCCAGCATCTGAACGTTGTATGGGACATCCTCAGCCAGGTCAAGGATAAGGCTAATCGCCGAAGGATTCTGCACCTTGAACCCGCTCTCAATAAACTTCGTTCGGAGGAAGGCTTCAAAATCGGGCTTGGGCACCGGGCCCAGAAAGCGAACGGTACCCAGCCTGTAAAAAGGCCGCGACGCATCCATGGTCATTGCGCTCAGCATTTGAGTCTTCGACCCGGCGAAGACATAGCCAGTTCGCTTATGGCGTTGGATCGCCGCGCGAATCTGAGCCTCAGCCGAATCTCCTCCAAGTTCTATGACCTTTTGGAACTCGTCAATCACAAGCCCCACAGCCCGTCCAGGAGGTTGCGCTTTGGCAAGAGATTCCAATCCGTTGAGTGCTTCGACCAGCAGGGTCACACCGCCCTGCTCTTCGGACCCGGAGCCCACGCTCACCTTAGCTGTCCATGTGCTGTCGGAGAGACTAAAGTCCAGTTCCGGACGCAAGCGCGAGAAGAATTTTCTAATCTGTTCGCCAGCGCGTTCTACCCCACTCTTAAGTTGCTTTGCCGCGCCCGCCACAATGCCATTCACCAGCATTTCAAGCGTCGGATAGCTTTCGGCGTCGAGGCGAAGCACCACTGAATTCGCTACCTGAATCTTGTCTTCCGCTGCCCTGAGGATTGAAGTCTTGCCATAACGACGCGGCCCGATCAGAAACAGCTTTCGGCCGCTCCGAATGACTTCTTCGACCTCGGCGACTTCACTGTCCCGGTCCACGAGTTCACCGATGCCCAATTCACGGCCGAATTCAAAAGGATTCTTCATGGCACATATTTGTATCACACATAACTGTGCCACACAATAATGTGCTGCATCGCTGCTGGTCACGTCTCGGCTCGGAAGCACGGCCGAGTTCTAATAGTCCTGCCGAGAATTAGGGAGTGCCGATCAAGTACCGCCTAGACATATAAGAATGTTAGGGTACGGGCAACTCTCGCTACACTTTTCGAAGTTCAACATGAACTGCTCTAGCCCTTGCGGATGTTTCTCCCGCCACAATTCAAGCAGGATGGGGTTCATTTCAGAAAGCACCATTTGAGTGCGCTCCACCTTGGCATGGCATCTCGGGCACAAGGAGATCATGAGAGAAAGTAGAGACACGCCTGGTTGACGGTGATGCACCGTAATTGAGCGCTTGCATCGGCCGGGAGCACCACAGCCCCGACAGCTATACCTGTCTCTTTTCAATACTTCCTCTCGCAAGCCGCCGAAATATGCCGCGTCTCGGCGTTTGAGGGTGTAACAGGTGGGGCAAAGGCCATGCGCTAGGATGTTGTCCCGGCCACAGGCACAATAGAGAGCTCGCTGACGTCCCTTCTTCACTAGTCCCCTTCCTAGTACTCATAGGAAGGCAAGCTGCAGCCGCCTTTGGCTGCGCAGCTCGCCGCTATCTGTGCGAGGTTGTTCCCGAGCTTTTCGTATTGCTGGTACTGATGAAATGCTGTACCGAGGATCGCAACCAAGCCGGCAGTGACGATCCAGCGTCGCACGCTTCTTAGAGGAGATTTATCTCTGCCTGTCATTCCGCCTCTGCCTTGGTGATGTGCTTCCAGTAAGGCTCATAGAGCCTTTCCGCTACTCTCGCGGCCTCGATCGCTTGCCCGGAATGATCGCAGTGCTTGATCATCGCCACCCGCCCGCGCTTCCGAATCTATATTAAGGACGATGCACCTGTCCGCGCAAATACAACTATGGACCAAAGAAAACCTGATCAAAACGCAACTCACCTGTTATCTGTGATGGTTCCTGAGAGGAACCATCTCGACAAGCCGCCTTGTTACGAGGAGGGGACGTTGCCGTACATTGGCAGCTTCATTCCTATGCGGAGATCTCTTCGTTCGACAGAACCTTGCGGAAGTTCCAACACATAGTTGCCTGTTTTTGCTTGTCCGTACTGCCGGCACAAATATGGTAGTAAGTGATAAACAAGGGGGCACGCCTTGTGCTACGTCTTCTGCGCTGCAATATAACGATGGACGTACGACACCACGACCGATCCTTCTCCCACAGCATTGGCGACGCGTTTCACTGAACCGGATTGCACGTCACCCACGGCGTAAATGCCGGGAAGACTGGTCTGAAAGACACAGCCGTCGCGATCGCCGGGTGCGGTCATCACAAAGCCGTTCGCATCCAGGTCGAGCCTGCCGTGAAGCCATTCGGTATTGGGGCGGGCTCCGATCATGGCAAACATGTTGCCGGTCTGGCAGCTCCGCGATTTATTGGATAGGCGGTTGCACCAGGTTACGCTGCGCAGATGAGTGCCTCCATCGAGCAAAACGACTTCGCTGTTGGGATGAAGTGTGATGCGATTGGAAGAAGCAATCCGTTGGATGAGATAGGCAGACATGGTGGCCTTGAGGCCTTCGCCACGGATGAGTAGATGAACATGGCTGGCCGATAGGGCAAGATGCAGCGCAGCTTGGCCGGCGGAGTTACCGCCCCCTACCACGACAACTTCCTTACCGACGCATTTGGCTGCTTCCATGGCGGTGGCGGCATAGTGGACGCCCTGGTGTTCGAACTTCCTGTAATTCGGGACATCGAGGCGCTTGTATCGAGCGCCGGTGGCGACAACGATGGCGCGGGCAAAGATCGTCTTACCCCCTTCGAGCGAAAGGGAGTACCCGCTACTGGCCGGTTGAATATCCGTAACATCGCGTGAGATAGCGAAGCGTGCGCCAAACTTCTGCGCTTGTACGGTAGCGTTTTGTGCCAGGTCGTAACCGGATACACCGGTAGGAAACCCAAGATAGTTCTCGATTTTCGAACTGGTACTTGCTTGCCCTCCAGGGGCTGTTCCCTCGATGACCAGGGTCGTGAGCCCCTCCGAAGCACCATACACGGCTACGGCAAGTCCAGCCGGTCCACCGCCTACGACCGCAAGGTCATAATCCGTATGCTCACCCAGATCCTGATCGAATCCCAGCTTGTTGGCCAGCACGGTATTTGCGGGCTTTCTGAGGGTCGTGCCGTCAGAGAAAAATACCACCGGCAACTGGTCTGACTCCGCGTCCGAAGCCCGCAGCAGAACTTCTGCTTCCAGATTTAGATTGGAGTCGATCAACTGATGCGGGTGGCCATTGCCAATTAAAAACCGCTCGATACGCATGGTCTCAGCCGCAAGGCTATCGCCAACAACGATGATCCCTCCTTGCCGATGATTCACCAGGCGCGCGCGCCGAATGATCCACTCGGTAAGAATCAACTCAGCGATGTCCAGTTCGGTGCGCATCAGTGTTCGAACGGATTCTCGAGAGATGCGCAGAACGCGGCTACTTCTGACGGCGCGACAGTTGAGCAGGGACGGGCGGTCGTTCAGCAAATCGAGCTCGCCGGTGAATTGCAACTTGGCCAACGTGGACTCCACCTCATACGAGGCGCGTCCTTCTCGTTCGTAGAGTTCCAGTTCGCCCTGCTCCACAACAAAAAAATCCACCAGCCTCTCTCCCTGCTGGAAAAGGTGCCCCCCCGGCTCGACAGACTCAGGGGAACCGTAACTTCGCAGACGCCTCATCATGGCTGGGGTCACACATTCAGATTTGCGCGCAGACTTTAATTTCCATGCCTGGGTATGCAGGAGTGCCATCGGGGAACCCTCCGGATTGTCTGATATTGAGTCATGGCGACGAAATCGGCTACCCCATCTGGAGTTAACTGTGGCGAGTCCTTTCGGGGTGGCTTAAGTGCCGCCACCGCGCGCCGTTTGCTCCCGTTCTCACGCAGACTCTAAAGCCTGCTCAGAGTGGAATGCCACAGACGGCGCCAGGCTGACTCAACCAGAATTCCACGGTAGGCTTTCGCTGCCGGGGAACTATGTCCGGCCTGGTTAAGCGTGCTGAAAACACTGAAGGAGTAGCCGCGCTGTCTGAGCCTCTGTCGATTTTCCTTAATTGCTAGAACGCCGACACTGATTGGAAACAAGATACCTGTCTCGCCGATACGCAGAATTTTCCTTAATTTAAAGGATTATTCCCTAATTTGTAGAAATTCGGCGTGAAATCTGTAACGAGCTCTTTCGCATGAAACGGGATTTGGACACTGCCTCGGACGGTGAATGAGAGTTGGCCTCAGAGCTCGCGGTTGTGTTGGCGGCGCTTGCTGAAGAGACCTCACAACGTGGAGGACGTCGACCGAGCTGCAAAGCGTCTGCGGTTGAGCCGCGCTATGGTCTACCGGCTGCTGAGCAAGTTTAGTCGGGATCCCACACCAAGTGCGCTATTGCCCAATCGACGTGGCCGCAAAACCGGGCGACACATCCTTGACTCGGAAATCGAACAGCTACTCGCTGGCATGATCGAATCGTTTTACTTGGTGGCCGAGCGCCCCAAGGTCGCGCAGTTGTATCGCGTCGTCCAAGTCGAATGCAGAAGGTTACGCCTTTCGCGACCCTCTTACAAGACCATCGCCAGTCGAATTCGGGAAATCGACCCGATGCGAACAGTTCGATCCCGAGAGGGCGCAAAAGTGGCTCGCAACCGCTATAGAGTGGTTGGAACGGGTCTGCGCCCAAAATTGCCTCTGGAACTGGTCCAGGTCGATCACACTCTTGCGGACGTCATCGTGGTCGATGAACTCGAACGTCAGCCCATTGGCCGCCCTTGGCTCACTGTGGTTATCGATGTAGCAACCCGAGTCGTCATGGGATTTCATCTCTCTCTGGACTCTCCCTCCTCCACCTCGGTTGCTCTTGCCATAAGCCACGCCGTGCTACGGAAACACGCATACCTTCAATCCCTCGATGTACATGAAGCGTGGCCTGTACATGGCATACCAACGATGATTCATTTGGATAACGCCAAGGAATTCCACAGCCAAGCACTGGCACGTGGCAGCCGCGAACACGGTATTGAGCTCAGTTACCGTCCGCCTGGTTTACCCCATTTTGGAGGACATATCGAAAGGCTGATCGGAACATTGATGGGCGAAGTCCACTTGCTTCCAGGGACTACGTTCTCGTCCGTCGCCGCGCGCGGAGTGTATGACTCGGCGAAGAAGGCCGTCATGACCTTCAAGGAGCTTGAGCAGTGGCTTACTCTGCAGATCTGCGGCGTGTATCACAACAGCAGGCATTCGGCCCTTGGGACGGCTCCACTAGAGGCTTGGAAGACAGGTCTCGATCGCTTGGAAGCGGGAATACCAGAACCGGTCGACCCCAGGCGATTCTATCTGGATTTTCTGCCAGGCGAACGGCGGCAAATCCGGCGTGACGGAATCCAATTGTTCAGGATCCACTATTGGGATAATGCCCTGAGTCCCCTCGCAGGAAGAACAAAACAAAAGTTCCTGATTCGTTATGACCCTCGAGATCTATCCCAAGTGTTCGTCAAAGATGAGGCCGGTGATGAATACATGGCGATTCCCTATCGAGATCTTTCAAGACCGGCCATAAGCCTGAGTGAACACCGGAGCGTCATGCAACAGCTCGCGAAGAACCGTTCTATGACCGCCACCGAAGACAATGTCTTCAGTGCCGTGTTGGCACAACGCGCTTTCATCGAGCATTCCCGTAAGAAAACCGCTTCTGCCCGAAGGAAGAGGGAGACGCTGTCCGCTCGACAGGTTGTTCCACCAGAGAAAAAGGTCAACCACCGCACGGAATCCGGAAATGATAAGCCCTTTACATCAGGACAACCTCGAAGTCAGGAGTTGGATGTTCGGCGAGAATTTGATCCTCACTTTTCCCTGAATTGATCATCCGCTGCACACGATCGCGGACCGTCGCGACCATGCCCGCGAATGCTTTGACACTAGATGGGGCCACCCGCCGAGGCACAACCGATAACTGCTTTTTGCTATCTTGCCGCTTGGGTACCAACCCCAAAATCAACAACCATCTTGTCCAGCGGCAGCTCCTTCCTGCGTACCTGCCAGGAACCATCGTCCGCCCGCACGCGGTACTGGTCGATAGCATAAGGCATCCCTTCGCCCGCGATAAGCTTTGTCGACGTCGTGACTTCGAAATGCAGGTGCGGGACAGTGGCGTCACCGGAACATCCGATGCGGGCTATCATCTGGCCGCGGTGGATATGATCCCCCGCCTTTACCAAAACGCTGCCCGGGTGCAGGTGGAAGTAATAGGCGTACTTACCGTGACCCAGATCCAGCACGATATTATTGCCAGCGACCGTGTCCATCGTTATCGGGACCGCGCTGTGAAAAGCGCTCGGCAGTGCGGGAACATTGTCCGGCTGACCATCCTTTGCATGCGAAACAACCGCGTCCGCGACGGCATAGACAGGCTGGCCGAAGGCGAAATATGAGCCCGGCACGCTACTGTCGCCCGTGACGGTTGTGCCGTTTCTTGTCAGCATCCAGTCGATTGCGTAACGCCTGGAATCGACGGGCTTACCGTCGATCACAAGCACTCCGCGCCGATGGTGGTTGCCGGGATCGTTGCTTGGCCCGTCTGATGCGATCCAACCTTCCCCTAGGACTGGAGCGGAAAATACCGGCAGGCCAGATTCGTGCGTGCCGACAACCGCTCCTTCGACCGCGTCGTCATCGGTCGATACGCGGTGGCTGAGGCGAACGGGAATGCGGCTTCCGTCCTTGATGTTTACCCACATATAGGCAATCGCGGTCCCACCGGCGCCGAGCTGAATGGAGCCGGGTTTCCCCTGTCCTCCGACTGGGGCGAGAATTTGCGCCAGCCTATCGCCTTCGAAAGCCGTGATCGGTGACGTCGGCGCATCCGCGTCGAGGACTTCAATCCGTCGGATATTGACTGGGCTTCCCGAAAAATTCGTCAGATACAACTCGTAGACGAGATGAGACTCGCCGGCACTCTCAAAGGCTGTTGGCGCGAAAGGAACATGAATCGCGACCTGCAGTGGAAAGAGGGATTTGACTGAGGTAGCACCAGTGTTGTCGGCTGCCGCGGCAGGGCAAACGCTAAGATTGGTGGCAAGGGCTAGTGTCATCGTCAGAATGAAGGCAGCAGCAACCCGTTTCATTGGTGTCCTCGATGTGCGAAAATGCCAGCATTATTGATGAAATACGTTGAGCTTCGGATATTCGTTCCATAAATTCTTCTACTGGACGGCGAACTATCGTTAAGCGATGAAAGAAACAAGAGCTGCTGCCGTTGTTGATCACGCCGCAGTGATGTCGCCCGCGACGCGCGCTAGCGCCGGTCGTCACCTTGCCGTGCGCGGGCACGACCCGGAACTTGCTGTCTGTCCAGCCGTTAAGTGTTTTGAGTAGTACATTCAGGGTGCCGCCTTGCCCTGTGTCGATTGCCGGGTAGCCATCGCCTGGAAATACCTCACCCCGATCCGACGGGCAGCCTCGGTGGTCCTTGAGGAGATCCGATTGAAGGACGAAAAGCGTCGACTAGAGATCATGGATATACCAGGCTGCTCCCCGTGTGATCGTCCTGCTGTCGATCCCACATACTTCGAGACGTACAAGCAATATCAGGTCAAGGAGCGGGCAGTTGTGGATCCGACCACTCTGATCCTCGTGGACGAGGCCGATCGACTCCACATGAATAGTCTTGAGCAGATAAGATCCATCTTCGACGAGGGTACCGCCGGCTTGGTGCTCATCGGCATGCCGGGCATTGAGAAGCGAATCGCTCGCTTTCCGCAGTTCTACTCACGCATCGGTTTCGTTCATGAGTTCCGTCCCCTCGATGCAGCGCAGGTTCGGAATTTGCTTGAAAGCAGATGGGCGCCGGCCGGAGTCCAACTTCCAGACCAACAGCTCCTCCCGGAGGTGATCGCGAGCCTCATTCGGATGACGGGAGGTAATTTCAGACTCCTGGCTCGCCTCCTCACTCAGATCGAGCGGGTTCTCCGTGTCAACGACCTGCACCTTGTCTCAAATGCTGTCGTTGAGGCAGCTCGCGAAAGCCTCGTTATCGGCCCAGGATGACGCCGATTACGCCAAATAATTCTGAAACATTACGCCAAATAACGACCAAAGCTACACTTTAAGGGACAAATAAACTTGCCGGTTGTGGGAGCGCTCCCACAGATCCGAGTCCGGATCTATGTAACGGGGACTCGGTATACCAAGCCGATTAGCCTCGTGAAATAGCCGTGCGCTCAAGATAATCTGAATTTGCTCTTGGGCCATGTCAATTTCGAAAGCTGCATCCTGCAGGATGCCCTGTATCTCGTCCTGGCTCGCCCCTTTTTGAGTCAGGCGCTCCACGTCCCGATCGTAGGCGCACTTAATCTCGTCGATTTCGCGCTGAAGCTTCCGTACAGATTTCTTCTTTGGAGTGGTTATTCGCACGGTAATATAATAGCCTCATGAACACTGAAGAAATAATCGAAGAGATAGATGCCGAAATGAGGCGGCTTGAAGAAGCGAAGCATCTCTTAAACAGCACGTCGGTCAAGCCTAAGTCAGCGGGCGGAAGTAGCGTCGGTAACGGTAAGCGAACGATCAGCGCAGCAGGCCGCGCACGAATCGCAGCAGCTCAAAAGGCGCGTTGGGCTAAGGCGAAGCGGAAAGCTTGAAACAATGCTGTCGCGCTGCACTGAAATCGCGGATTGCGTCACTATATTTTTCAATGCTTTTCCGCGATTTGAGTACAACGTCACTGCACTCAAATCACGGACTCGTGTACTTAAACAGCGGACAAAGTTACGCCCTGAAGTTTGTCCGCGATTTATGCGAAGTGAGGTCTTCGTTGTACGCGATTTAACAGCAGTAAAGTGACCCTCCAACTCAAAATCCGCGAATTGAGTGCAGCGCGACAGATGGTTGGTGTAGTGACCCCTAGTGAGCCTCATCCGCCCAAGTGGGTAACGGACTACGGAAAGCAAACGCCGGCGCCGCCGCGGAGACCACCGGTCAGAGTTTTGAGGAAGATGACCTCTTGGGTGTTTTCGTTTAGTTACAGGTTTGGGTAGCGGCGGTAAAACGCGATCCACTCTCTCCTCTAAAACGAAGACCTTTCACGCTTCGATCGTTCTAGGCAGCGCTGGCCCCAAACCGACTATGATTTACGCGTTGCCGATTCTGCAAGTCAAAAAGCCAGCTTTCCGTCCGCCTCGCTCCAGACCGCTTTGGTAATTTGGGCGATGACCCGCTCACGAACCTCCTCAGAAGCGGGGGAATCTTTGATCATCACAGCGATGGCAAGCTTCTTGCCATTCCGCATCGTAATCAGTCCGACATCATTGGTGGCGTGAGTGATGCCATTGTCCTCGCCAGAAGTACCTGTCTTGTGGGCGACCTCGGTGTTCGGTGGGAGAAGGCCCTTGATTCTGGCATTGCTCGTGCCGCTTTGGGTCATAAGCCGAAGAAGAAGGGCTGTATGGTCTGAGGTAAGGGGGCTATCATCAGCGAGCAAGCGCAACAATCGCACCATGGCTGCTGGTGTGGAAGTATCTCGATACTGGGCCTTGACATCCTTGCCGAGGGTCTCCTCGGTATCGACCACAGCGATTCCCTGCACACCAAGACTGCGAATGTATCTGTCCACCACGACCGGACCGCCAAGCACCCGCAGCAATATGTCGGAGGCGGTCCCGTCACTCTCGGATACGGCTAGCCGGAGCAGTTCCTGAAGGGGCACTGTCACCCCTCCTTGCGGATGCATGTCGCGCAACGGACTGTGCTGGCCCAGGCGAACGGCGTCGGCGCCCACAAACAGGGTGGGTTGACTGAGTACAAGCTGGCCCCGTTCGACAGCATGAAGAATCGCCAATCCGATCGGAAACTTATAAACCGACTGCATCGGAAGGTTCTCGTTCGCATTCAAGTTGCAATCCAGCACGAGGCCGGGGAGTGAACACGAAACCCCAACCAAAGCACGCGCCTGACCAGCGTTTCTTCTGATATCGCGGTTCAACTGAGCTGCAGGACAAGCCGGTATCAATAAGACGCCTATGGCGAAGATGATTTTAATCATGGCCAAATTGTATAGAGCATCGGAATGACTTATGCGGCTTTGGTGCACGCAAATAGCTTTGATGTCGGGGATGGCCTCTTCTTGTGATTCTCGCCTGCTCGATGATCACCGATCCTTCCCGCGAAGGCGGACGGCGGTTCCTGTGAGGGGAGTGGGACGCCGGTGATAGGTAAAGGGAAACGGAGATTCCTCTTGATCCGGCTAGTCGGAAAGTGACCCCCGTCCATGCATTCATCGCATGACCTGAGCCGGCCGGAAGCGAAGCGCTTCCGCGTCAAACTCACCAATCTCAATATCGCAAAAATAGACCTTGTAGAAGTTTTGATCGACCTGCTCGAAGCCCAGAACCTCAAATCGAAAAACCTCGCTGACGAATACACGGCCTTTATGCCAGCTCATGTCGCCGCTGTTGTTCACTCTCCGGAGCATAAATCCATGCGGATAAACGAACTCGATCGGATTTCGAGGTAGCAACACAGAACTGGACTGATAAACGCTGCCTGGAGTCGCATTGTTTAGCCCCTCGTGAGGTCGCTAGTAATTGAAGACCGGTCTAAAACGGTCGAACTTCTTCTGCTGGAGCCGCAACGTCAAAGCTGCCGGCCTAGTTGTCTCCTCCTTGAGGGTTCGATGCATTCGTTCATGACGTCCGTTCTGCTGAGGACGCCCAGGCTGAATGCGCTCGTGAATGATCCCCATCTTCATCCATCCGAGCGAGAGCTTCGACAGGCCGAGTAAGCCCGTCCCGGCGAATGGCGCGCCATTCGCCGTTCTGATTCTGGAAGGCATTCCATACTCCCGCATCGCCGCTTCGCAGACGGTTCTGCTTTGACTCAAGTCCATTCGGGAGACGATCTGACAACGGATCAGATAACGACTGTGGGCGTTGGTGATCGTGAACGGATCGCAACGCGCGCCATCGGCCGTGACACTCCGAACTCGCGGCAGAGCTCTGAAACAGACATTTCTTGCTTTTGGTAGCTCGATAGAAATTGCAGACGTTGATCCACGATACGACTCTCTTTCCAGGGCATACCGCATCATCGTGCGTAAGACCAAAGCTGAGGAACCATAAGGGTTCCACGTCTCTGTAACGCAGGTCCTTGGTCTGTTTTGTAACGCAAGTGCGAAGTACGCTCAGAGCTTCGCTCCCCGCGCGTGCAAGGGGTTTCCCGCAGTCTTCCGCGCTGCGCTTGTGCAGACCTTCGCTGCGCTTGCCCTTGCGTCTCCGCCTTCAGCTCCGCCAACAAGGGTGGGTGATTCCCCTCCCCTTGCGCTTGCTACCCACACCCGGATGGCCGGGGGCCAAGGCGTGTCTGTGAGAACAGCCACAGCCAAACCATTCAAATGCCAAGGAGCAACAAACATGAGCAACGACAGAGCACAGGAACTCACCGCAAAGATCAACCAATCCATCACCGCACTATGCGCTGAAACCGACGCCGCCAAGCAGTCAGAAACCTATCTCGCGTGGCTGTCCACCGTTAGCCGCTTCTATAGATATTCCTTTGGCAACTGCCTACTCATCTGGACGCAAGCCCCCGAGGCGACCCGCGTTGCCGGGTTCAACACTTGGAAATCATTAGGCCGATTTGTGAAGAAGGGCGAAACCGGTATCCGCATCCTCGCTCCCATCATTCGTAAGGTGGACGAGGAGAAAAACGGCCCCACAGAGAAGGTATCCCGACCCTTTGGTTTCCGTACCGTGTCGGTCTTCGCTCAGGAACAGACAGACGGCCAACCACTCCCCGAGCTGAACACCAACGCCGCTGAAGGAGGCGACACCCTTCTCCCGCTGTTGGAGAAGGCAGCGGCCCAGCTAAACATCACCCTCGTTTACAAGGCTATCGCAGGTAGCGCAGAAGGCTATAGCAAAGGCGGTTTGATCGAGATCGAGGAGACGTTAGACACCCCCGCACGTTGCGGTGTAATCGCCCATGAAATCGGCCACTTATGTTCTGTTGAAAATTATGTCGTGTAGGAGTCTTTGGCTGGTGTATCCACAGAGGATTGCGGATTTGTACACAACATAATCAGGTGGTGATACTGGGCGGATTGCTTTTGCCCAAGGAGACCCGCATGCTTGACGAGTTCTTTTCTCGACCAGCCACCATTGCCCGATATCTCGGTTCGCCTTACGCAGCCGAGCGTCAGCGTTACCTATCGCATTTAGCGCAGGAGGGGCGTTCCCAGAGGACATTGGGGAACCTTCTGCCCATATTGAACTCTCTTGAGCGCCATTTACCACTTCAGCAGGCGACCATTACTCAGGTCGAGATTGAAGCCGCGGTAGAGATGTGGGCCACAACCGTTCACCGCTCTCCGAAGTGTCTTCACGTGGGGAAGAGAGCATTCGTATTTCATGCGACGAACTGGCTTCGCCTGCTTGGACGATTGCATGAACCGCGAGTAGAGCAGCCTTTTGCGGCAGAGATGGGTGCCTTTCTGCAGTTTTGTATCAGCGAACGGGCTCTGGCTCCGGACACGATGCGACACTACAGACTCTACATAGGTGAGTTTCTGATCTGGCTCGATGGACAGGGCAAGACACTTCGTCAGGTCACGCTCGAAGACATCTCTGCCTACATCAACGGACTATCACAGCGAAGACTGAGTCGGACCTCGCTCGCGATCCATGTGGCCAAGCTACGCAACTTCTTCCGCTATGCAGAGTCGAAGGGCTGGTGCGGAACAGGACTGGCGGCGATCGATGCACCGCGCATTTACAGTTTGGAGAGCCTGCCACGTGGCCCACACTGGAGTGATGTCCAGAGACTTCTAGCGTCATGCGCCGGCGACAGGCCGACCGAGATTCGCGATCATGTGATGCTGCTGTTGATCGCCGTTTACGGTCTGCGCAGCGGGGAGGTGCGCCATTTGAGCCTTGAAGATATTGACTGGGAACGGGAGATCATCCACATCCGCCGCTCGAAGCAGCGCAAAAGTCAGCATTATCCACTCGTCCACGAGGTCGGCGCCGCTATTCTGAGGTATCTCCGCGAGGCAAGGCCTCGCTCGAAGCGGCGAGAGATCTTCCTCTCTGTCGTTCAACCGTATCGAACACTCAGTGCCGGCGGTTTTGGCGCGATGGTGCACAAGCGTCTGCATCGGCTGGGGATCGTGTCAGTATCCTACGGACCCCATTCGCTTCGGCATTCCTGCGCCACCCATCTTTTGTCAGAAGGAGTTTCGCTCAAGGAGATAGCCGATCATCTCGGTCATGTTTCTTTGGCCGCTACTCAGATCTATGCGAAGGTTGATTTGCCGGGACTGCGCGAAGTGGGCGACCTACCCTTGGCGGAACGGGTGAGCTATGCGGAGAACAGCGATCGCTGCGCTACGCCGATCCATCCACGCGGCAGCATGGAGGCCCTTCGAGGCGTGGCTTCGATCAGCTTGGGAGGTCTTCTATGATCCTTTCGGAAGCCGTTGAAGCATACATCTTGCATAAGCGTTCCCTGGGCATGGGATTTCGTGGAGAAGCGGTCCGCCTCCGCGCGTTTGTCAGGGCAGTCGGCGATCGCGACATGCGTCGCGTTGGGCCCGCGCCAGTGCGCAGGTTTCTTGAAGGTACCGGACCCATCACGTCCTTCTGGTTTGCCAAGTACTACACGCTGAACGCGTTCTATCGCTACGCTCTTGCTCGCGGGTACGTGTCGAAGTGCCCACTACCAACCAGCACTCCGCAGAAGCCGGAGAGATTTCAGCCCTACATCTTTTCCAACCACGACATGCAGCGCTTGATCGATGCGGCAGATTCGCGGCATCGATACGTATGGCTGCTTGAACCGCACACCGTGCGTACGCTTTTGCTCCTGCTCTATGGCACTGGCCTCCGCATCAGTGAAGCTCTCAACCTTGAGCTCGCTGACTTCGATTCCGCTGCTGGCGTTCTGACGATACGAAGGACGAAGTTTTACAAGAGCCGCTTCGTGCCGGTGGGACCGGATCTCGGCCGAGTTCTTCGAAACTACATCGACCGGCAGTGGTCGGGCAGCCCAAGCACCGATACGTCCCCACTGCTCACAACCCAAAAGGCCGAACCCATCATGCGTCAGACGGTGGAGTTAGTCTTCAAGCGACTACGCGAAGAAGCTGGCGTATCACGCTCCAGCGATGCCAGATTTCAACCTCGATTGCACGATCTCCGACATACATTCGCCGTCGTGCGCCTCGTCACCTGGTACCGCGAAGGGAAGAACGTTCAACGGCTGTTGCCTCACCTGTCGACCTACCTCGGACATGCCCGTCTCGACGATACGCAACGCTATCTCACCATGACGACAGAACTGCTCGAACAGGCTAGCATCTGTTTCGAACGGTACGCCAGGCCGGAGGCGCCTCATGTCTAAGCCTGCGTTACTTGGCCCATGGGTGAAGCGCTTTCTTCTCGATCACCTGATTACGGAGCGGAACCTGAGCAGGAACACGCAACGAAGCTACCGAGATACACTGGCTCTTCTGCTGCCATACGCCAGCGCACAGAACAAGAAGCCCATCGACCGGCTCGATGTCTTCCATTTGTCGAGCGACGTTCTGCGCCGTTTCCTCGATCACGTGGAACAGAACCGTAGATGCTCCATCCGAACGCGCAACCAGCGGCTCGCCGCAGTCCACGCGATGGCTCGCTTTATCGCAGAGCACAGTCCAGAACACATTGCATGGTGTGGGCAGATACGCTCTCTACCGTTTAAGCGGTTCACAAGGAACGAACTGTCTTATCTGGATAAGCCGGAGATGGACGCTATCTTGGCTGCTCCCGATCGCCGCACGAAACAAGGGATGCGCGATCATGCACTTCTTCTGTTTCTATATAACTCTGGCGCTCGCGTCACCGAGGCGGCATCGCTCCAGGTTGGCGATCTCAACCTGCGCGGCAACCAGATCGGTGACGTTCTCCTGAGAGGCAAGGGACGTAAAACACGTCGTTGTCCACTCTGGCCAGTCACCGCGACGGCGCTGCTCGCTCTCACCCGTAACCGCTCGTCCGAACAACCTGTCTTCCTCAACCGACTTGGCCAAGCGATCACCCGCCACGGCATCCACTGGATGCTTCGCATTCACGTCCGAACTGCGGCAGCTTCCTATCCATCACTCTTGAACAGATCCGTCAGCCCGCACACCATCAGACATACGACAGCTACGCATCTGTTGCGCTCCGGGGTCGACATCAACACCATCCGGGCGTGGCTCGGTCACGTCTCAATTGATACAACCAATATCTACGCTGAAGTCGATCTCCAGCGTAAGGCAGAAGTGCTCACCCACTCCAACGCTCTCCGGACGCCTGCCACCACAAACAGGCGCTGGAAAGACGATCCATCTCTGATGGCATTCCTGCGCGCCTTGTAGCACTGCTGTGTTGTACGTCGCCACGCGTCGTGCAACACAGTCTGACTAGCCGGACTAGAGAACGCATGTTGTCCTTGGATTGCGGGAGAGACTGCATCAACTCTCGCCAAGAGCCGTAGTGCCTTCTTGGTCTTTGCGGAATCGGGAGCGATACCTTGCAACGTGCTCTGGAAATAACACTTCATATAGCGGATAGCCAATACCCAGAACCTCAACCTGGATCTCTTCGGCTCCCAACTCAGCAGAGTAGTCGATAATTCGAATTTCACCTTGCGCAGGAAGTTCCCTGCCATCTGCCATACGCACTGCAAGCGTGAGGTGCGCTTGTGTGCTGTCCCGCGCGGCCACAACCGACGGTTGGATTGCTGCATAAGCTGGGGACGGAAGGAACTTGCCTTCCGCGACACCCATCGGGGGGTCTCCGAGCTCGAGTTCGGAATAACCTACGAGGATCGACCCAGTGAAAACTTCGAATCGTGGCATAAAACGCACCTTCAGAAGCGAAGGTACCACGGATCGTGGGGCAGTGAACCATCCTCTGGACGAGCGGAAGAATCGGCCTGATCGCTTCAGTCGCAGCGTGAAGCTGGTTATGTTGTGGCCACAGCGTTAATGAACCTTCCACGGACCTTGCAGAACAGCGTACTCAACATAATTCTCGACGAAACATAAATGCGCTTATGTTCAGCACTACATAAGGCCACGAATTGATGCACCGAACCAACCGCGAAGGCACCACACGCCAGCAGAGAGAGCTTGAGGCCGAGTCCGTATCCTATGCCGTCCTCACTCACTTCGGTATCCACTCCGAAAGCCGCTTCTATCTTGCAACCTATGACGTAACCGCCGAGATGCTGACCGCTTCCCTTCAGACCATCGGCAACGCAGCAAAGAAGATTATCTGCCTGATTGAGAACTCAGGCGAACAGATCGAGGAGGGCGAGGGCGAACAGTCCCCCGCTCCGCTCGCCGTCCCCGCCTAGACGTGCTCCTTGCCCGCGGGCAAACGCGGTGACCCTTCCCACCAAGGGAAAGGGTCACCCCAACCCCTTGTGCCGCGGCCGTTCCCTCCCCGGCAACCCCTCCCACGGTGAAATAGATTGGAAGGGTGACGTTGATGGACAAGACCGAATCCACAGTTCGCAATATGCTCACGGCTATTGAGGCGCCGCTCTACGATATCGGTGTCCTGAGTGATCGCGGGATGCTTCCCGGACTCGACGGCATTTCCGCCGCCGCGGTACTCGACCGGCTTTCGCTGCTCAAGTACCGCAACGTTCGGGGCTCGCATATCTACATCCGGCCATCGGGCGAACATCGCTTTACCGCCCTCGACGACCTCAACGAGGTTTCTCTCGCGAAATTGTCGGCGGATGGTTTCAAGCCGTGCGCAGTGGTTGAGACCAGCGCCGGCAACTTTCAGGCCTGGCTCAAGCACTCGATAGTCTTTCCAAAGCTAATCGGAACATTCGTCGCGCAGACGTTGGCAGGTCGCTACGATGCCGATCCAAGCGCGGCGGACTGGAGGCGGTTCGGGCGACTCCCCGGCTTCACCAACTGCAAACCCAAGTACCGCAAGGCGGATGGTCTCTTCCCTTTCGTTCGGCTCCGCAGCCACACCGGGCAGCAATACTCCATTGCCGAGGCATTCCAGCGGGAGATCACCAAGCTCTACGAGGCACGAGAGCAGGAGCAAGAAGCACGACGGCTACAGAGTTCTCTTTCTCCCCATAGGGGACAGAGGTTAACAAACCTATCTCTTGAGCGATTCCGAACCTCAACCAAGTACCAGGACAGGCCCGCCGCCGCTGACATCGCTTTCTGTGTCGCCGCTTATGCAAATGGCATGACCGAGAACCGTATCGAACGCGCCCTTGAAGACGACTATCTGTCCCGCGATCCCAGCACTTCAAAGAGAGCTGCCTACATCCGCAGAACTATGGAGAAGGCCAGGAGATGGGCCGAGCGATAAGCATCGGTGCTTCAAGTCCCGTTGTCGTTCTTCCCTGTTGTATTGTGATTGACTGTTCGAGTTTCTGAGCTGGCTTTTTGCTACCCGCGCCATGAGGAAAGGCCGTTGAACAGGGCGGCTCCCTTCCGGTTTGCCTTTCTATCTGCGTTCAGCGTGCCGCGCTCAAAGCACCCCCGCCCTTCGGACGCACGCTCTCATTTCCAAAATCCGCTACGCGCCTCTGCGAGGTGTGGACTCCTGCCCCATAGCGAGTCTGGGTCCCCTTCCGCAGATTCTGTCCAGTCGCCTTGGGAGTGGGTCGCGACGGCACACCCGTTGGGCAAGCATGTACCGCAGACAGCGGACAAACCAAAAGAAACGGAGCCAAACACCATGTTCAACAAAGTCATCCTCATCGGCCGCCTCGGACAGAACGCAGAAGCCAAAACCGCCCAGAACAACCGCGAGTACGTCGTCCTCAACATCGCAACCCAGGAAAGCTGGAAGAACGACAAAGGCGACTACGAAACCCGCACCGAATGGCATCGGGTCTATGCCTGGAGGAATCTCTCGAAGTTCGCCAAAACGCTCCAGAAGGGGCAGCTCATCACCCTTGAAGGCACTTTGCGGTATCGCGAGGTCGAAGATGAGGTTGAGGGCACTACGTTCAAACACCGCATAGCCGAAGTCCATGCCACCAGCATGAAGCGGCTCTCCAAGATCGAGACCGCTGATGATCCAGCAGACGGAGCCGGCGACGAGTAATCGCCGGCTTTCAGGTGGATGAGACAGAGAAAGTCTCATCCACCATTTGTTGTCAAGATAGAGGCCGGGCTATGAGTTCGAGTAGGCTCAGATCGTCTCGCTGCAGCGTTGCTGTATTGCCCCATTGGATCAACCGAGAATCGTTCCTTGCGACATAGGCGTTTTTCGGTATCTATCTTGGAAGAGGGCGGCCGTCTCGGTCTCAAGTGTTTACTCTTGAGTTATTTCCGGGTGGGCGACAACTCGGAAGTTGTATGTAGTGGCTCACCTTGACGGTCTACTGGAAGGGCGCTATTCTCGCCTAGAATGTCTACTAAAGGGCGGGATGAGCGGATCGAACTGCTGCAGGGCACCCTGGACCTGCTGATTCTCCGGACGCTACTGCTGGGGCCAAGGCATGGCCACGCCGTTGCCAAGGCGATCGAATTCAACTCCGACGAGGTGTTGCAGGTCGAGCAGGGGTCGCTCTACCCGGCTCTGCACCGTCTTATCAAACGAGGATGGATTTCAGTTGAAGACGGCACCTCTGAAAACAATCGTCGCGCGAAGTTCTACCGGTTGACGGCTAGGGGACGGCGGCAACTGGCGGTCGAGACTAGCAAGTGGGAGAGGCTGGCGGGAGCGATCGCACGGATTCTACGGCCCGTGGGGCAGGAAGGTAAATTGTGAGGCGCAGCAAGCGCATGATCGGGGATCTCGATCAGGACATCCGCAACCACATCGAGGTCGAGACGCGGGAGAATATCGAGCGCGGCATGTCGCCGGATGAAGCTCATTTTGCGGCCTTGCGTAAATTCGGCAACGTGACCAGGGTCAAGGAAGAGACGTGGAAGGTCTGGAGTTTTCCCTTCCTGGAGCAGTTCGTCGCGGACGTGTGCTTTGGTGTGCGGGCGCTGCGGAAGAATCCTGCATTTACGGCCGTCGCGGTATTGACCCTGGCCCTCGGCATCGGCGCCAACACGGCGATCTTCAGTTTTGTAGATGCCGTTTTGCTCAAGCCTCTCCCCTATCCGCATCCCGAGCGAATCGTCAGCGTATGGGAAAAGAATGCGGCAGGATTCCGCACCAACTTCATTTCCACCCTGAACTTCCTCGATTGGAAGCAGCAAAGTCGCTGTTTTCAATTTCTCTCAGCCGTGGCCTCGGACACGATGACCTTGACCGGCCCGGGAACACCCCAAGAGCTTAATGTTCAGAGGGTCTCGGCGTCGTACTTCAAGGTGCTTGATGTGGGTGTGACCCTGGGACGCACGTTTGCCGCAAGCGAAGAGCAGGTTGGCAACGATCAGGAAGTGGTGCTCTCGAACCGCATTTGGCAAAGCCTGTTTGGCGGCGACCCGAACGTTATCGGCCGAAAGATCACATTGGATGCAAAAAGTTACACGGTCATCGGCGTCCTTCCAAGGAACAGTACTTTTGATCGAACCTGGGCTGTGATGTGGCTGCCGCTCGCTTTCAGACCCGCGGAGATGACACGCAATTATCACTGGCTCTCTGCCGTCGCTCGCCTTGAACCCGGCGTCACTCTGAAGCAGGCCCGCGCTCAAATGGACGCGATTGGAGCACGCACTGCTACCTTGTACCCGGATTCGAATAAGGGTTGGGGCGTTACGGTCGATCCTTATAGCGATCAGGCGGTTGACCCGCAGCTCCGTCGCTCGCTTTGGGTGCTGCTCGCAGCGGTTGGCGCCGTGCTGCTGATCGGGTGCGCCAATCTGGCCAATCTGACGCTCGCGCGGGGCGCGCACCGCGAACACGAGATCGCGATTCGTTCGGCTTTGGGCGCGAGCCGCCTCCGACTGATCCGGCAGTTGCTTACTGAAAACATATTTCTCGGAATCGTTGGTGGCGCGGCTGGCCTTGCACTGGGCGATGCGTTGATGCGTGGAATGAAACTGTGGTTGCCGTCGGACATGCTGCCACCGCAAGCAAACGTCCGCATGGACTACGGTGTATTGCTTTTCACGATGGCCACCGGAATCCTCACGGGAATCGTTTTCGGCCTAGTGCCAGCGCTCAGCGGCACGCGGCCCGATCTTGCCGGATCACTGAAGGAAGGTGGGCGAACGACAACCGGGCTAACGCGGCATCGGATGAGAACAGCCCTGGTGGTTGCCGAAGTGGCGCTGTCATTTGTATTGCTCACGGGCGCCAGCTTGCTGATCCTAAGCTTCAACAGGCTTGCGAGCATCAACCCGGGCGTCGATACAACCAAGGTTCTTGCGATGGACCTTCCAATGCCGCTGGCAGGTTTCACGAATAGCACGACGCTGACGAACTACCTTACGGAAATCACGGAGAACGTCCGAAGCGTGCCAGGCGTGCGCGACGCCTCCATCACTGATAGACCGCCGATGGAAGGCTTTGCGAACGGCGCGCCCTTCCTGATCGAGGGGCGGACTCATCTGCCCTACTCCGAGCGCCCTGTCTGTGGGTTCAAGGTCGTAGGCCCGTCGTATTTTCATACGGTTGGCATGATGTTGTTGAAAGGCCGCGGCCTGGAGGAGAGCGATGTTGCCGACGCGTCGCCTGTTACCGTGATCAATGAAACTATGGCGAAGACTTACTTCAAAGGCGAAGATCCCATCGGTAAGCACATCTTGGTTCGGCAGCTCGTGTTCGGGAAGCGTGATCGCGGTCCCGAAATTCCTTGGCAGGTCGTGGGAGTGGTGTCGGATGAGAAAGCCGGCGGTAAAGTCTTTAGCCTCGACGAGGATACTCCGATCATATACGTCACGTTCTATCAAAGCCCCGGCACTTTCAATAGCCTGGTAGTTCGTTCCGCCATGGATCCGTTGCTCTTAAGCAGATCGATTGAACAAGCAATCTGGAAGGTGAACAAGAACCAGGCGGCGGCGAACGTTGAGACCTTGGAAGAAATCAAGACACAATCGGTAGCGCCAGCCCGGCTTCGCACTATGCTGTTGGCCATCTTCGCTGGCATCGCGGTTTTGCTGGCTGGCGTCGGGATCTACGGCGTTGTCTCCTATTCCGTGGCGCAAAGAGTGCATGAGATGGCCATTCGCCTGGCCCTTGGCGCATCGCCGGGCGGTCTGCTGAAGCTTGTGGTCGGGAAAGCGATGCTCATGGTCCTAGCTGGACTCGCTCTCGGATGGGCCGCGGCACTCGCGCTGACGCGCGTACTGGCGAGCTTGCTCTACGATACAAGCCCGACGGATCCGGTGACGTGGGTCGCCGCCGGGGCGTTGCTCGCAGCGGTGGCGCTCTTGGCCTGCTACGTCCCCGCCCGCCGCGCCATGCGCGTCGATCCCATGGTCGCTTTGAGATACGAATAGTCTTTCACCCAAGTCACCGGCAACGCCCTCGTATGACAACCTTATAGGCGTGCGGCACTTATGGGCATTTCTGGCGATTGTTCCCGATGACCGCCTATCCGGAAGTATTCCCCAAAAATGCGGTTCTGTCCGGATAGGCCACAACCCTACCGACATGTATGCTAGACGCATTCACATGCTCAGGCCCATTATTCAGAGCTTTTCGATGTGCTCCCGCAGCAGGTGGACACAGACCTTTTTGTCTCGAGGTGGGCGATGAGTCGTGCATTCAACGCGGTGATGCGAGTGATCAGCAGCCTCATCGGTGTCTTGATGGTTCTGATGGGAGGGATCTGGATTCTGCAGGGCCTGAATCTCGCTTGGGGCTCTCTTAGTCGCAGCTTCATGCAAGGCGATCAACATTGGTTGTTCTACGGCGCAATCATGCTGATTGTCGGAGTGTGTCAGGTCGTTTGGAGCAACACCCGTCAACGGGAATGAGATCCATCGACCATACGGGCGACAAAACTGAGGACTCCTCAGGGCTCAGCGGCTCATCCGAAACGACTTACTTCCGGATGGGCGACGCCGGAGCCGTTTTCTTCCTGGAATCGTCTATTACTGTGTCATTTCACGCGTAGGCGACAAGGCGGTCATGCTCGAACAGGCGTTTCCAGGAGAAAAATGAATGACGCATAAGGTGTTTGGTCGCATGTTGGCCGCGGAGTCATTCGGTGCCGATCTGCGGCAGGCCATCCGGCAAATCTGTAAAGCGCCAGCCTTCAGTGCATCGGTGGTGCTCCTGTTGGCTGCTGGGTTCGGCATCAGCGTTGCCGTTTTTAGCGTTGTGCGCAATGTGCTGCTGAGCCCTCTCCCCTACGACGAGCCCCATCGGCTGATTCAGATTGTTAGCTGGTGGCCGAAGACAGGCGACCAGACGCAATGGAGCGCTCCGCTCCGCGATGCCGTCGATTGGAAATCGTCCGTGCCGGCTTTGCAGGAAGTGGCCATCTATCGCTACAACCTCGCCAATCTCACGGGAGGCGGCCCGGCTGAGTCTTCGTATGGCTTACGCGTTTCCGCCAACCTGATGCCGATGCTTGGCGTGCGCCCTCAGCTTGGAAGCTGGTTCCCGGCCGAGTACGATCGGCCCGGCAGTGCACACGTGGTCATGCTCAGCGACGATCTCTGGCGCCGCCGTTTCCACGCTGATCGGGACATTGTGGGCAAGACGATCCATCTCGACTCGGAAGGCTACGAAGTGGTCGCGGTAATGCCCAAGGGCTTCAATTTCCCGCTCAAACTTGGAACCAACGCACTACTCCCCACCGATCAGATGCAATATTGGGTGCCTTTGCCCATTGACCTCGAAAAAGAGGTGCGCGGCAACCCAAACGCCGGTGTGATTGCAAGACTCAAGCCGGGTGTTTCGCTCGCCGAAGCGCAAACCCAACTGGACGCCGCGTGCCTTCGATTACAGCAGGAGTTCCCCGCAACCAACCGCGGACTCAGTGCGCACCTGTCCTCCCTGCGCGAACAGACGGTTCGTCAAACGAACACACCTTTGCTCGCTCTCCTGGCGGCCGCTGGACTCATCGTCCTTCTGACTTGCGCGAACATTGCCAGCCTTCTGCTCGCCCGGGGTGAGTCGAAAAGCGCTGAGCTGGCTATCCGGATGGCCCTCGGCGGAACTGCCTCACGCATCGCCCGGCTGCCGATTCTCCAAAGCATTTTGTTGTGCGGCTGCGGCGGTTTACTCGGCATCCCCTTGGCTATTGCCGGCGTGCACGTCCTGCTTCGTCTTGCTCCTGTCGACGTTCCACGTCTGGCCAACACCAGCATCGATGGGAAAGCGGTGCTCTTTGCCGTGGCCCTGGCGCTTGGCAGCGGACTGTTCATCGGGGCTCTCAACGCGCTGCAGGTTCTTAAGCGGTCCCCACGCAATGTTCTCTCTGACGCATCGCGGACCCACGCAGGACGGCCACGCACCTGGCTGCGCAGCTCGCTCGTTGTCTCTCAGGTCGCACTTGCCCTGACCTTTCTCAGCGGGACAGGACTCATGCTGCGTACCTTCCTCAATCTTGTGTCCACCGACACCGGTTATGAAGCCAAGGATGTCTTCTACGGTGTCACGGTGCTTCCCCACACGCAATACGCCCAATTCGAGAAGCGACAGTTGTTCTTCAATCGAGTTCTCGCCAGGCTCCGAAGCACGCCGCATGTAGAATCGGCGGCTGTATCGACCGGCTTTCCTTTCGTCGGCCAGTACGACGACGTAAAAGCCCAATCCACCGAGATGGCCGCCGGCAACCGGGATTCGGGCGTGAGCGCCGATTTCAATGCTGTCTCCGCGGGCTACCTCGAAGCCATGGGCGTTCGTTTGCTCCGCGGTCGCTTTGTGTCCGAAACCGACACCGCGAGCACGCCCAAAGTCGCGGTCATCGACGAGAATATGGCCCACGCGTTGTGGCCTGGCAGCGATCCGCTCGGCCGATCGATCAACACCAGCGATCCTCAGCATCCTGTCTGGCGCCAGGTCGTTGGAGTCGTTGCGTCGATGCGGAATGTGTCGCTCGATCTTGTCGCCCGCCCTGGGGTCTTGGTTCCGCTCGACCAGACGACGGGGAATGTGAACTTTGTGGTCATCAAGACCACGTTGGCGCCGAACCAAGCTGCCGAATTGCTTAAAAATACAGTCGCCGGCGTCGATCCTGACCAGGGAGTGTTCTTCTTTCAATCTCTGCAAAGCCTGGTTAGCGACACCATCGCCGTTCGTCGCTTCCTTCTCGTCATGCTCACGTTCTTCGCTGCGGCGGCCCTTGTGTTGTCGACTCTGGGAATCTACGGCCTGATTTCATTTATCGCCATAAGTCGCACCCGCGAGGTTGGTATTCGCATCGCCCTTGGCGCAACCAAGGCGAACATCGGCAGACTGATTGTTTCGGAGGGGCTGCGGCTCACTCTGCTCGGCGTTGGGTTTGGAGCGCTACTCTCAGCGGCTGCGGGGCGCCTCCTGTCGAGCCTACTCTTCGGCGTGCGGAGTTTCGATATCGTAACAGTCGCGCTCACCATTGCGGTTCTTGGTCTTGCGTCGACAATTGCTGCGTTGATCCCGGCCTTGCGAAGCACTCTGGTGCAGCCAACGACAGCATTAAGAGCAGAATGACGGCAGAAAGCCACTTCAAGTTCAACCGTCAGGATACTTGCATATCCTCTTGGCTGCATTTTCGAGTTCCGGTTGTATCACCGCCAATCCGTCAGTGCCAGTTGTGCACTACCCCCTATATCGCGTTAGCCTTTGCCGAGACCCGCGACAGTCTCAGCAAACAGCATTTACCGGCTGGGCGGCAGGATTGATTCCAGCCAGAATCGTGCCGCCGATGCAGGCAGGAAAACAAAATCTGAAGTAACGGCGGTGCTTTTCGGCTTTGCGAGTCATCAAGACTACCTAGAAGGCATCGGGCACTGCGCAGCAGCCCTGGAGGATTCTCGGCTCTTACCGCTTTCTGCAATCGAGATGAATGGGGAGTAGGTACTGACAAGTCGGCTTGTGGCAAGGTTGCCAGAACGGGTTGGACTGGCTCGTTGGCATGCCCCATCGGGTAGGGTCGAGGACTGGCGCGGTGTTCCGTAGGTCTAGCCTAGCTATTGCTCCCCGTTTCCTCTGGGAGTGCCTCAGTAGCCAAACCGTGAATCCGTTTCCAGCCCCCGCCACATCGCACCCAGCGTGCGGATTTCCCGCACTGGGCGCACCTGTTTGCTTAGTGCCAAGGTTTATGGGGCCTATCTAACTGGGGCAACTTTCGCACTGGACCATCGACGAAGCTGGTAGTCGTTGAACAAACCCAGCCCATCATAAAGCCACTCGCTACTCCGCCGCTTCCAGGGAAAGCCGTTGCGCCCCCGGGCACGTACCAGATGTTTCCGGACCTTCATTTCTACCCATTGTTTGACCTTTGAAAAACAGGAACTCGAATGACCGACCCGAAAGTAGTTCACCCAGCCACGGAGAATCGGATTGATTTTCGCAATCACGACTTCGACGGGCCAGCTGACATGCTGTCGGAAGACCTCCCTGAGCTTTTCAAACAGCGCTGTCCGCTTCTTCATCTTGGGCGCGTAGTATGGCCGCCCCTTCTGCCGAAAGCTGAGTATGCGCCGATACTGAAAACCCAGAAAAGCAAAGCTCTCTCCCTTCTTCAGATCGACCATCCGACTCTTGTCCTCGTTGATCGCAACGCGTAGCTTTGCGAACTCCTCGCGCAGCCGTCTATCTATCGCCTTCACCAGCCAGTCACTCCGCCGTTCAGCGTCGATCAAGATCACCATATCGTCCGCATACCGTGCATACTGGACGTTGGTTGACTTGCCCCTTCTCGTTGTGTCCACCGCCTTCTCCAGCATCCGGTCTACCTCATTCAGATAGAGGTTACTGAGCAACGGTGAAATCACACCGCCTTGGGGAACGCCTTTCTTCCCAGTCGCCTTGAGGATCATCTTGAGAAGATGCATGACCGCATCATCCTGGACTCGCCGAGCCACTTTCTCTAACAGCAGAGAATGCTGCACGTTATCGAAATAGGAGGCTAAATCCAGATCGATGATGCGGGTCTTCTCTTCGACGATCGCTCTGGCCACCCGGGCTACGGCTTCATGCGCCGTCCGCTTCGGTCGATATCCAAACGACCCCGATTGGAAGTCAGCTTCGAAGATCGGCTCCAGGATGAGCTTTAACGCTCCCTGGACCACGCGATCGCGGATTGCAGGAATCGACAGGACGCGGATTTTCTTGCCCCCGTCCTTTGGAATCTCCTTCTTCCGTGCCTGCATGGGCCGATACGTGTTGGCAACTACTTCATCCCGAATCCGCACAAGAAAACTCTCCGCTCCGCTTTCCTCGATGGCTTCGAACGTGACCCCGTCAATTCCCGGCGCCCCGCCATTGCTTCTCGCCATTTGGTAAGCTTCCCGCAAAGTCTCCATCTTGCAAACGTGGACGTATAGCCCCCAGAAACGCCAAGACGGTTCTGCCTTCGCCTTGACATATAGACTCCTTCTCAGGTCCTGCAAACTGATGGGCGCTTTTGTCATCTCACCCTTGCCTCCCTTTTTGTTAGAGCCGTTACAAACAGCAGGGCCTCTTCGCTCCACGGACATTACTCCGCTTCCTCGCTACTACAGACCCGGCCGATTCCCTCTCGCCTTCCACCGACTTCCCGGTGTCACCGGTTATACGGCTTGCCTGCTCCGACGATTTCTCGACGGGGCGAGGAGGGTTTCTCCAGTTGCTTAGCATGACCTTGTAACCGTGCTGCCCCTACCAACCCCGCCGAAGTGTTGCGCCGCATCAGTCCTTGCGACGCTCCATGCTGCCTTCGCCCAAAAACGGGAGGCTCGGCCTTCGGGTCTTGTCCTTTCGAGGCCATATGGGTTTACTTGCGTTACGGCCCGGCAACTCGCTCGCCATCCTTTTCAGATGGCTTTGTCAATAGGCTTCAGGATGCTCAGTTTCCTTCCTTCCTGCTATTCAAGCTACGGGGCTTGGACTCTTACCCCGGTGGGACTTGCACCCACTGTTCATGCCAGCCTTCGCTGGACGCACCGTTTATCAGGACCCATCCGGGTCTAACCAGATTTCCGGATAGCCGTTTTACGTACAGTCCAACCGCATTCGTAAACACTGGCCGACTCTAGGTACTACGCATTTCGCGACTGGAGGGTTTTCCTGCCTTTATAGTGCCGCTCTCGATCACCTGAGCTGCATAAGAGCTGTCCGCGAATGTTCGTTTGTCGGATCCAGCGCCAATGCCTTCTCGTAGGTTGCCTTAGCTGCTTTCGCGTCACCGCTCACCTGATAAGCCTCGGCGAGGCTGTCGAAAGCGTTCGACGACGAGGGATATTCCTCGGTAGTGAGGGTGAACACTTTGATCGCATCGGCGGGCTTGCGGTCGCCGTACAGTATTTTGTAACCAAGTATATTGAGTTCTGCCTCAGATAGATCGTAGTCTTCCGTTGAGTTCTGCTTGAGTGATCGATAGGTTTTCAGGACGTGATCAATCCCAGAGGATCGATACACTTTCTCTAGCTCGACTGCACCAGCCCGTTTAGGGTAGGCAAATGGCTTGCCGTCGAGAATATTGTTGATCGCCGCGCTGATTTCAACTCTTTTGCTGTTGCCGACATTTGTGAGCATGATGATGACGCGACGGTTCGTAAGCTGCCGCTGGAGGTACGCTCTGAACCCTGCGGTGTTCCCTGTGTGCCACACCCGCTTACCCGCATCCGTATCTTCGATGTTCCAGCCAAAGCCGTAGGTCGTCTTTCCCGCGCGGACGGATGCCGGCGTAAACATCTCGTTTAGTGTTACCTGAGAGACTAGGTTGCCACCGTACAGGGCTCGGTCGAACAGATAGAGATCCTCTACCGTCGAATACATGCCACCGTCCCCTGTAACGAACTCTGCATAATCATCGAGGTCTCCGAAATCGTCATAGCCTGTCGCCGTTTCGGAGGTCTTCTGACCGTCGTGTGTCAGAACGAATGTTCGTTTCATACCTACTGGCCGTAGAATGCGTATACTCAGAAACTGCGGAAAGGGCATCCCTGTCGCCTTTGCGACTACAGCACCTAGCAACACGTACCCCGAATTGCTGTAGCGATATCGTTCTCCTGGCGGGAAATCAAGATGATCTATTGTGCGCAGAGCCCGGAGAACCTCCTCGGTAGTGATGCCGGGATGTTCGATGTTGAGATTCCCATAGTCCGGAATCCCGGAAGTATGGTTCAGGAGCTGACGAATCGTCACGTCTCCAACCGGATTCTGTAAACCTTCAACATATTTCGACACGGGGTCGTCGAGATGAAGGGTGCCACTTTGGACAAGCATCATGACTGCCAGTGCTGTGAAGGGCTTGGATAAAGATGCAAGGCAGGACTGCCTTCCTGTCGTGAACTTCGTCTTGTCTGCGCGATTGGCTTGACCGTATGCTGCCTCGTACAGGATTCCGTCAGCATCGCCCACGAGAACCGCGCCGCTGAACTGTCCGCGCTCGTTCAGCGTGCGCATGAAGTCATCGATTCTTCGCTTAGAGACCGCTTGTTGGGAGCGCGGAAAACAAAACACCGAAGTCGAGCTGCACGCGAAGTAGAGGAACACAACAACCAGAGCGAGCCACCAACGATCCGCCCGAGACCTGACAGCAAGAGCCTCATTCATCTTGTGACGACCTCACTCAAATGGTATACGCAAGGATACTTATTGCTCAGGGCTGTTTCATTTCTCCGGCAGACGACTCGAGATGAACATAGATTCTTGGCCTGCAGAGTTCGGATCCATGTTCGCGAGCACAGCTACAACATAACCTGTGCTTGGGCAGACCTCAAGATCAGCATTCATTCCGATCGAGCCACCACCCATGCCGAAAAAGCGGACGCCATTGATCTCACAATCCGCGAAACCGGACGCGACAAGGCAGCCGCCTGGGGTTTTAACTTTGCCCACCGTCAGCACCTCGGTGTAGTGAGCATTCAGCAGTTTGTTTTGTTGCACTGCATTCACGAAGCTCAAAAGATCCTCCACTGTGGAGTATCCGCCACCGGCTGAGGTTCCACGATAAGGCAGCATTCCTGTGTTTGGACGCAAACCATTCGTCGTCCCGGTCGCTGTGTATCCGATACTCCGGTCCGGTACGGCTTGGTCTTCTGGCTCTGAGCCGGTAGAGGTCATGCCCGCTGGTGTGTAGACGTGCTTGCGGACGTAGTCGTAGTAGCTTTCTCCACTTACTTTTTCGATGATCGCGCCGAGGAGCAAAAAACCGTAGTTACTGTACTCCGAGCGGCTGCCTGGCTCGAAGCTAGGCCCGCGATTGCCATAGAGCTTCACGTAATCCTGGTGAGTGCGCAGTTCGAGCCGATGAGCGTCAAATTCAGGACCGAAGAGGTCGCCCGTACCTCCGGTATGCGTTAGCAATTGATGGATGCAGGAAGACCAGCTTGGCGCACTCGGCCTCGTGGTGAATATCATCGTCCTCTGGAACACGCTCTATATCGATGCGGCTCTTCAGCAGCTCCGCGCCGAGGGATTTCCCGTGCAGCCGGAAGATGTCGCTCGGCTGTCGCCGCTGGTATACGAGCACATCAATCTGCTGGGGCGGTATGCCTTTTCAGTGCCGGAGGCAGTTCAACGTGGGGAGTTACGACCACTCCGGAGCCCGTCTGACTCTACAGAGGACGTCGCCTGAATCCTTAAGCGAGTTTTCTGTTCCATTTGCTCCCCAATACCCTACTTTTTTGCAAGCTATTTGGCGTAAGCGCTAAGGTTACCGGTCACCGATTGAGAAAAGCTCGGTCTGGCTCCTATGGGCCTATGGGGAAGATTTGCCAGTCATGAAAGGCAAGTGACTTACGTCGGAATTGGCAAAACCCGTCAAACCAGTCGAGTCCCCGCGGAAAGCTGCTATGGATCTTCGCGATAAACCTCTACGTCAAATTGTCGCTTTCAGAATTATTTGGCGTAAGGTCTTGGCATTTCAAGACCTGAGCGGAGTGTCCGAAGCAGCTCGTGGCCTTGGGAGGTCGCGTTTTCGGCTGGTTAGCCCGCATCCGGGAAAAAACCGGCCTCTACACCTCGTATACGCCAATTAATCCTGAAACATTACGCCAAATAATTCTGAAACACTGCGCCAATTAGAGCTGAAAGCTACACCTTCTGTGTGGCAACTTATTCGCTCGGGATGCCCGGTGATGCAATGGCAAGCACCCTCGACCGTGAATACGTCTCCCACGATCCAAACCGCGCAAGGAAAGCCTCTCCTCAGTGAGCTAGGACCGGCACCGTCCCGGTTGATTCGTCACGGTTTTTGCCGCTCTCTCGGGCTTCTGGGGCGGAAACGGTAACAGTAAAATGCGCCTAGCACAACGAGAAGTCCACCCCACCATACGGGGGCGTGCACGTTTGCCAGGACAGTGGCAGGCGGATTTGTCCATTCAAACAGACCAGTCAGCAAGATCGCAATCCCGTAAATGAGGATCATCACGCCAACAAAGAACCACACAGGAATGAGGTGATGTCTTCCGATCATGTAATCACCAAAAAATAATCTGAAGAACCGTAAGGAGCACTAGCGCAAGAACCCCCCATAGAAGGGGACGATGCCAGACACTCGTGGATTGCTCATGCGGCACATCTGTAAGACTGTAGACAAGGCCTCGCAATTCTTGGTCGGGTCTTGGGCGAGATATAAAAGTAACGATCACAGTCACGACAACGCACGTTACGGATGCCCACAGCGCCTGGTACATGTCCTGGGCCAATCCGGAAGCGTGCGGCGACAACGCGAAGATCGGCACCCAGCGAACAGGATTCAGCTTCATCAGGAGGAAGGTGGTTACGGATGAGCCGACACCGACCAGCAACCCCCAGAAGCCGGCGGCCCGGGTCACACGCTTCCAAAGCATTCCGAGCACAACGGTTCCAAAGAGCGGCGCCACGAACATACCGAACAGCGCCTGCACGTAGTCCATGATGCTTGCGAAGTGCATCACGATGTAAGCTGTTCCAATGCTTATGAATAGGCCGATGATCGTACACCATCGGCCCATGGAAACGTAATGCTGATCGGGCGCTTCTTTGCGAATGAAAGCACGATAAATGTCGTAGGTCCAGACTGTAGCGAAAGCACTCACATTCCCCGCCATGCCCGCCATGAACCCCGCGATCAGAGCGGTGACGCCGAGCCCCAGCAAGGCGGGCCCGCAGTAACGTATGAGCATCAGCGGAAGCACCGCGTCATAGGCGTACTGTCCGGGTCCAGCCGCGCTCGCAGGAAACAGATGCATCGGCAGAACGGCCCGGCCGAGCAGTCCCGGTAGGATCACTATTAGCGGCACAGCCATTTTGAAAAAGGAACCAATGATCGGGGCCATCTTGGCGGATCGGATGTCCTTTGCGGAGAGCACGCGTTGCACAACGAGAAAGTCTGTCGTCCAGTACGCCATGGACTGAGCCACACCCAGGCCGAACACAATCCCTATCCACTGAATGCCCATGGGATTTGTCGTAGCCGATCGCATGGGCCCCCACATGTGTGTGAAGTCCTGGCTCGGAAAATTCTGGTGGATTCGCGCCACCATGCCACTCCAGCCTCCCGACTCTATTAGCCCAAGAATCGGGATCAGGAGTGCGCCAAGCCAGATGAGGAAAAATTGCAGGACCTCGTTGAAAATAGCGGAAAAGAGTCCTCCGGCCGCTACATATACGCCCACGGTCAGAGACGAAACCCAGATGCTGAAATTCAAGTTCCATCCGAGGACGACTTTCATGACTATGGCCATCGCATACATATTCACCCCGGACATCAGAATGGTCATGATTGCGAAGGTTACCGCGCTCAATCCGCTGGCCTCTGGACCGTAGCGCAATTGCAGATATCCCGGGACGGAATGCGTTTTCGAAATATAGTAAAACGGCATCATTACCAGGCCGAGAAATACCATGGCGGGAATGGCGCCAATCCAATACCAATGCGCAGCCATGGCTCCATATTGGTATGCATTCCCCGCCCAGCCCAGCAGCTCGATCGAACCGAGGTTGGCCGAGACAAACGCCAGACCAGCAACCCACGCAGTCATCTCACGGCCGGCAAGGAAAAAGTCGTCGCTGGTCTTCGCCTTGGCCTTTAGATAAAAGCCGATGGCAAGAACCAATGCGAAGTAGAAGACTACGATAAAGACGTCGACGGGAGCCAGTCGCGCCAAGCGAGACGTCGTCAGTATGGCAAGGGCGGATGGCATCTATTTCCTTAACAAATTACCACTTGTCGACGCGTTACGAACATCGGTTAAAAGGACTCGCCATCGAAACAACAACGGGGGCACACACAAGGCACCCTCCAATAGGGATACCTCACGAAACGGACATTTATGTACGTTTGCGGCGAATGGTCTGTGTGTTTTCAACCATTTAACGGCAATCGCTGCTGTAGCGGAACGATCTACGACCCTGATGATGCGAAATTCTATCTCATTGGTTCCGCGACACTTATATACATTGAGCTCTTCTTAGCGTACGCAATACTCCGTTTGCTTGAAGTGAGGCCCTCTTTGGCTCGCCGAGCTCCTCCTCGCCCGCGGCCAGCAAACAGGGCGAAGATTACCCTTGAAAAGCAAGTATTGGATCGACCCCAACTTTTGGGTTGCGAACATGTGGCCAAGTCTGTCGCGAATCGTTCCGTCCCCGGGTTACGGCGGCTCCGGAGCCCGTCCGATTCGATGGTCGACGTCACTTGAATCCTTAAGCGAGTTTTCTGTTCCGTTGCTCCCCAATACCCGCGTACGATTTTGGACGTTTGGTGTAGTGCCCCCGGCTTGGACCCCGCCAAAATCGGTATCGGCGGGCCTGCTCTGGCCATAAGATGAATAAAAATCAATTGCTTAGCTCAAACTCCTTGGTTCCGGTATCCATAGGGAAGGACTATGGGAACCTGTTGTTGAATTCCGTGAAAAACGTGAATATAATGAAATACGTGAATTGGATGGAGGGGTCTTAATGACAGCACAACTGAGCGCGGAAATGATTCTCTCGACAGGATCAGCATCAGCTCCGGTCGAAACGGCTATTGGCGCAGTCAAGGATGTGCTATGCCAACCACAAGGTACAAGCAAAGACGTATACGCCATCGTAATCAGGGCAAAACACAGGTCTGCCGAACAACCTGATCATCTGTCCATGATGAACGCAGTAATTTCGGCAGCAAAGAGAAGTTGGCATGAAGTTGCCAAAGATTCGATTCGGAGAGGATTAGGGTCAAGAGCGCAGAAAGCAACTATCGAAGTCGTTGAGCGCAACGGAATTCGAATCTATCGAGGGTGTGCAAGTCCGGAGGAATTTAAGAAGAGTTTCGTTCCTGAGGAAGGAATCTACATCTTCCCCTCTCACTTGAAGCTCAACACAGTCGAAGGCCTGGGTCTCGCACCGCTTCCAAAGGGATTGCAAGCTATGCCAATCGTGCTTCAAGTCGGGATAGAGGGTGAGTCTGTACATAAAGGCTTTGCTGAAGGAATGGACCGGGAATCACTCGCTTGGCGAGAGCATTTCGTTTCGCATTACAAGGGACTCTCAGCATCCGAAGTTGCTGACAAAACTGGGAACAGGGCCAAGAATCGTTCGGCAATAGCGTCGCGTTGGACATCTGAGAAGAAGATCTTTGGGGTTCGATTTCAGAATCAGACTCTGTATCCAGCATTTCAATTCAAAGACGGTGAGCCAATCCAGGCCATCGCTGACATTTTGAAAGAAATGCCTCCTTCATTTACGGGATGGGATCTTGCTTTCTTCCTAACAAGTCCAAACTCTTACTTGGATGGGAAGCTACCATTGGAGCTTCTCAAATCGAAACCTGAACGGGTGGTCTCGCTGGCCCATGCTTTCGCACATCCGGCCGATGCCTACTAAGAGACCCTATCCGAGTGCTCCTGCATCACCCACAGGGGCACTCCCACAAACCGTGCCCATACCGGCCGGGACGCTACTGACGCGATTCCGTGGCGTTGCCGTGCCTCCGGCGACCGCATACTCACCCAGTTCTTTCAATCCCAATGTGGGCAAGGATTGGACCGTCGCCACAGATGGAGCTCGATTCAACCCATTTCCGGACAAAGATGGTGACAACGTACCGACCATTTACGCGGCGACGACGTATGAGGCTGCTGCTCTGGAGAGCGTTTTTCACCAAGTACCTCATATTCAGACTCCCGAGATCATGCGGTCCCAGGTCGAGACATGGGAGTATTTCGAACTGCGGACGCTTCGAGATTTGCGCGTGGTACGCCTCACGAACCCCCAGTTGCGTCAGCTCAAGGTGTCAGGGCGCACCGAATCGCTTCGCGAAGATGAGCTGATCCATTCACCGGCCTCCCAGTATCCCGCCGCCCGTACCTGGGCGAAGCTTTTGCACGATCAGATTCCGGGCCTTGACGGCCTCGCCTGGCGTCCTAGACTGGCCGGCCAAGGAGAAGCGTATGTGTTCTTTGGGGACCGTTGTGGGGCTGGCGATTTTGCGGTCGTGAACACTCCAACACCGTTGACCTCGCCGACGGAGTACGGAAAGATCAAAGGCGTAGCGGATGCTGCGAACATCACGATCAAGTACAGCAAGTAGGAGGCACGGCAAGAGGGCGCGACGGCCTCATTTACAGCAAACGGCTGGGCCGATGCCGACATGGACCAGCTTTATGCTAGAAATCGCATCCAGTGTGCTTGGCATCCGTGGGGCGGCGGGGCTTCCCAACCTCGCAGCGAGTCCTAGCGAGCTGAGTATACGCCGCTGACCGCTTCTGCTTACGGTAGCAGGTATCGTTGACGTTCGAGGATATCGTCATAAGTGACGATCCTCACGTCGCGCTCTCTTGACTGATCCTTCTCAAATGCCTCCACATCATGTAAAGGCGGCTCATGATCCTGAAGAGCTATTTCGATGGTGGCAATCAGGCCGACAGTAAACAGTACGATGTCCTGACTCTCGCCGCAGTCTCTGGCACCCACGATGAGTGGGTTCCATTTGAAAAGGACTGGCGGAAAACTCTAAAGAAGCATGGGGCTGAATGGCTTCATACAACGGACGCAATAAGTCTAGCTGATCCTTTTTCCCGTCGAAAGCGTTGGAGCGAAGCAAAGCGAGACGCGCTCCTAATGGATTGTGTGCGCGTAGCAGGGCGGCACATAGCCCGTCAAAATCGACCAAACGAACCTGGAAGATACGGGCTCTATCCGTTCACTGTGACGGTCGTTCTCAAGGATTTTATCGAAGCGCGCAAAGTCAGTCCTGAGGTGCCGACGACTGCCACGGAAGCCTGCGCTGTGCAGGCACTTTATGCGTGTCTGGAATGGGGAAGGGAAAACGCGCGGACAGAACGGTATCATCTGTTTTTCGATCAGGGAGAACCCTACCACGGCCACATTGTTGATCGAAAGCGAAACTCAAAGGTTCTGAAACAATTGCCGTTGCTGGCGAACATAACCCACAGTGGTGAGGCTGACATGCGCCTCGAACCTGCCCTTCAGCTTGCCGATCTGTATGCATGGTGCGTCAGCCATAAGGCGCAGGACCAAGGATTCAAGTGGCAACAGAAGCTGCTGAGAATGGATCGGATGGACGAACAGCTAACCTATGATGTGCTGATTAACCCGATCCCTGGAGTTGCTGATTTGGTAAAAAGTTGGAAGCTCCCGCGTCGTAAACCCACCACGTAGTTTCGTGATAGGCTCTCCCAATGGCAGACTCGCCCGTAGCCTTTCACGTTAAGTGCTCGGATGCTGAGACACACAAACGCAGGTCAGCTAGATGTGCCGAAGTCCAGCTCAGCTTAGAGTCGCAGCTACCTGCGTCCTCACCGACCGTTCTTTGTTTGATTGATGACGTCGATTTCTATTGGCTAAAACGGAAATACGGGGAAACAAACCGAGGTCATTTCGCTGCTCCAATCAGAGACAAAGGACTCCGAGAAGTCATCCCTCCCTATTTCTATGATCTCGTGGCTCCCATGGATTCACATACCTACGAGTTAAATTATCTGTTTGATTCGGTGATTTATCTTCACGGCACCACCTGCGAAAAAGACATGGGGCTTGTGCTCACACTGGCTCATGAACTCTGTCACTTCCTGCAATATGCAAACGAACGCAGCACGTGGGCAGCAAACCAACTTCTCGCCAAGCTTGGCGCTCCCGCTATAACAGTTTGGTGGGATGTCCCTGTAGAGCGGGAAGCGAGGCAAGTAGCTAAGCGGGTTGCCCAGGATCTATTCGATGAGCCGGCAGTGCAAGACTATATCGAAGCGCAGGTACGCGAAACAAAGAGCGAGGAAGACCGCGAAGATTGGAGATTTGTTCTCAATCTTCCCACGGCACCGCCTTATAGTCCTGTCGAGCCCACAAAACTCCTCGTGGCTAAGCACAAGTCCCAACTAGAAGCGATTCGAGCACGAGACTTTATGAACCATCCGGGGTCCCGTCAGAAAACGGACAATAGAGCACGCTAAGACCGCGTGGATGGTGAATTGAGCCCTCGTTGCGCAAAAAACATACCGTTTGCTCAATGGCTCAAATTTGCTGAAGGGCCTTTTGAGAAGTAGCTTCTGGATTGCCCGTTATCCAGGCGCAGCATGCAAAGAGCAGAGTCTCAATGCTTTGGCGTCTTGTCATTGCGCGCGGAATTTGCAAAGTCAATAACACCCATCAACCCCCGTGGGCGAGCAATTCCTCGACCTCCAACTCGGCGGTACGCTCTTCGAGCCTGTCGTAGATGTGGGGGCGGAAGTAGACCCGGCCGTCAGCGCCTACAAGGAAGGTTGTTGGAAATGCCTGAAGGTGATATTCGCGGTCGACCCAGTCCTGAGTGCCTTTCAAGGGAATGAAGGTGTACCCCAAGCTCTTGAACAACGGAACAACATCATCCTCCTGTCCCTCCTGAACGTTGATTGCAAGCACAACCACGCCCTGCTTCTTATACTTGACTGCGACTTGTTGCAGAAAAGGAAACGACTCTCTGCATGGACCGCAGTTGGGATACCAGAAGTCCACAAAGACAACGTGTCCCCGATAACTCGCCAGAGAAACAAGTTTGCCGTCGGTAAAGTTGGGCAAAGAGAATGGAATGGCAGGAGTCGAGTTATCGGCGATCGCAGACCATGTGGCAGCATCTCGCCCCTGCGAGGTCTTTCCTAGCTTCTTCCCGTATTCGCCAATCGCGGCGCGAACCTCATCGGTAGGATGCTTCGCATAGCAACCCAAAACGTACGAATAAGCCTCGGCAGCCTTACCACTCAAATCGAGCGCGCGGGCTTGCAGCAGGTCCTTTCGCCGCATATCCATTAGATAACCTGGTGCTTTCATCGGTTCCAGGATTGACACGGCTGCGGCTGGCTTGTCTTTGATCCACTGCGATGCTTTGGCCATTGTGTCGGAATAGGCGGCGTAGGCGTTCCAGTCCGCATCTTTCGGAAATAGGGCCAGCATTTCATGGGCAACGGACTGAGCCTTTAGAGGGTCTGTGCGATCGTAGATGTGGAATAACTCGGTTACACCATCCGCTGACTGCTCGAACTTGGCAGGCGGATACTGTTTGCGTAGTCTCTCAAATGCTTCCACCTGGGCGGTGTCCGTCGTTTGATGCACGGCATACCAGTAGAGGGCCTGTGCGGATCGGGGAGAGTAGGGGAATCTCTTAATCATTTCATCCGTGGCGGCCTTGTAGGCTGCCGGATCACCCTCGAGATAAAAGGAATAGGTGAATAACTCGTCCGGATCGTCGGGCTCAAGCTCGGTAACACGCCCTTGATATTCGACTGCGTGTTTCAGGTCCCCTCGATTGAATGCAATTGTGGCCAGGCAAACGTAACCGGGGGGGAATCTCGAATCAATCTTCAGCGCCTGCCGGCAGTACTCTTCCTGCCGCGAAACGTTGCTGGATTCATACAATTTCCCGAGCGCCCAGGGATAGACAGCGCTATTTGGATGCTCCATGGCGAGAGCTTCATATTCCCCGGCCAGCGCCTGTGTTTGCTTTTCAGCCGCAGCCGCGGCAGCTTTTTCTTGCTCGCTAGTAGCTTTTTCTGTGTGTGCGCGCAGCAGCAGGAAGGGTTCTCTTTGGCGCGTGGAAATATACTGCTGGTGAGCTTCAATAAAGTTGGGGTCGAGAGTGATCGCCTTCTTGTAATCCGCGATCGCATCAGCGTAGTTGTCGCTCCGGAGGGCCTTCTCTCCCTGTTCAAAAAGAACCCTTGCGACTGCATCTCCTTCGTATTGCGCGAACGCCGCAGTGCGGCACATGGCGGCTAGCAAGAACAACGAGAACATGCGGCGAATTAGCACGAATCCCCTCCTTCTGAGACGCTGGTCCAAGTGTCAACGATCGCTCGGGGACCTGATGAAACGGTAGCTAAGCTCGGCCTGTCCAGCTGAACTCTGGAATCTCCAAAGAGTCAACATAATCAAACTAGAATGCTGTCGCGGGCCGGTTTGTCGGCAAACTGGAACTAAAGGCAATCTGAACTGCGCTGCCCTAGTAATTCGACGTTCGGTGTAGTGGACAACAGAGCACACACTAAACCTGCGTTGAGGCTGGAATCCACCTATAAAGCGTCGGGACAGAGACGCCGAGGTTCGTTGCCACGTCCCGAGGAGGCAGTCCGCTGGCGAGCAGCTTCTTGGCTGATTTGATCTTGCTGTCGGTCATCTGTCGTTTGCGGCCGCCTTTTCGTCCGAGCCGACGCGCGACTTCGAGGCCTGCACGGGTCCGCTCGATGCTGAGTTCCCGTTCCATCTCAGCCAAGCTCGCCATGACATGGAAGAAGAAGCGACCTGAAGGGGAACCGGTGTCGATCGCATCGGTCAGGCTCTTGAATTGAACGCCTTCGTGGTGAAGTTCTCCGATAAGATCTACCAGGTTTTTAACACTTCGGCCAAGCCTGTCCAGCTTCCAGACAACAAGCGTGTCGCCCTCGCGCAGAGATTCTTGCGCTTTGATGAGACCGGGACGCTCGGCACGGCTTCCGCTGATCTTGTCCTTGAAAACCTTCTTGCAGCCAGCCTTGGTCAAGGCTTCGATCTGCATATCGAGATTCTGATCCTGGGTGGAGACGCGGGCGTAGCCGATCAACATGGTCTAGTTCCTCCACTTCGCCCGGTGTTCTTTTTATCGAAACTCATCCAGCTCGTTGCGAAATGAGAATAGCATTTGAGAACTGTTTCTGAGAACCAAGAACCGAAGCTTTTGTTGATGTGCGAAGGTAGTCGTTGAGTGTTCTCATAAACCTCCGTTTCCGAGAGGAGCATCATGCCCCGTCGTTCCATCCTTTCCGCTGCCGAGCGGGAGAGTTTGCTCGCCTTGCCGGACACCCGGGATGACCTGATCAGGCGTTATACCCTCAGCGAATCCGATTTGGCGATCATTCGGCAACGCCGCGGCGCGGCCAACCGGCTTGGGTTCGCGGTGCAGCTCTGCTACCTCCGCTTTCCGGGCATTGTGCTCGGGGTAGATCAGCTACCATTTGCTCCTTTGCTTCATTTTGTGGCTGCGCAGCTCAAGATTCCGATTGAACATTGGACCGAATACGGGGACCGGGCGCAGACCAGGCGCGAGCACCTGGTCGAACTTCAAACCGTCTTCGGCTTCGAACCGTTTACGACAGGACATCACCGGGTTGCTGTCGAAGAGCTGACCGAAACGGCGATGCAGACGGACAGAGGCATCGTGCTTGCGGCGAGTCTGGTCGAAAGGCTGCGAGAAAGAGCGGTCCTCCTCCCACGTTTGAATGCGATAGAACGCGTTTGCGCGGAAGCAGTCACACGAGCAAATCGCCGAATCTACCAACGCCTGACCGATGGGCTCACAGACGTTCACCGCGAGCGGCTGAACGACCTGCTCAAGCGCAAAGAAGGTAGCAGTCTTACTTGGCTCGGTTGGCTCCGCCAGTCACCTCTAAAGCCGAACTCCAAGCATGTGCTCGAACACATCGACCGCCTCAAGACCCTGCGGGCCCTCGATGTTCCGCTCGGCATCGAGCGTCAGATTCACCAAAACCGTCTCTGAAGATCGCGCGGGAAGGCGCTCAAATGACCTCCGCCGACCTGATGAAGTTCGAGCCTCAACGCCGCTATGCCACACTCGTTGCGCTAGCGGTGGAGGGAACGGCCACCGTGACTGACGAGATCATCGATCTGCACGACCGTATCGTCGGCAAGCTGTTCAACGCGGCGAAGCACAAGCATCAGGAGCAGTTTCAATCTGAAGGTAAGGCCATCAACGACAAGCTCCGGCTCTATGGACGGGTTGGCCAGGCTTTGCTTGAGGCTAAGCAGAGCGGCATCGATCCCTTCGCAGCCATTGAGACGATTGTTTCCTGGGACGACTTCGCAGCGAGCATAAGGGAAGCACAGAAGCTTGCCCAGCCGGAAGACTTCGACTTCCTGTACCGGATCGGCGAAGGGTACGCAACGCTGCGGCGCTACGCGCCCGAGCTGCTAGACATACTCGGTTTGCATGCGGCTCCTGCCGCGAAGTCCGTACTCGACGCCATCGAGCTGCTCCGGGAGATGAACGCCAGCAATGCTCGCAAGCTGCCTGACGACGCTCCTGTTGACTTCATCCGGGAGCGCTGGGCCAAGCTCGTCTTCGCCGACAACGGCCTTGACCGGCGATACTACGAGCTGTGCGCCCTTTCGGAGCTCAAGAACGCGCTTCGATCCGGAGACATCTGGGTTGAGGGCTCGCGCCAGTTCAAGAACTTCAATGAATACCTGCTTCCTACCGAGACCTTCACCACGCTCAAAGTCGAGCATGCGCTCCCCATAGCGGTCAATTCGGATTGTGAGCAGTACCTGCATGACCGGGTCACGTTGCTTAAAGAGCAACTTGGCTTGGTCGACCGCATGGCCGCAGCGAACGATTTGCCCGATGCCATCCTCACCGACTCAGGCTTGAAGATCACTCCACTAGACGCCGCGGTGCCACAGGCAGCTCAGAATCTGATCGACCGTGTAGCGGCATCGCTGCCACACGTTAAGATCACCGAATTGCTCCTCGAAGTCGACAAGTGGACAGGGTTCACCAGGCACTTTACCCATCTGAAGACCGGCGATACAGCTAGGGACCGAACGCCTCTGCTGACCACGATCCTGGCGGACGCGATCAATCTTGGACTGACCAAGATGGCCGAGTCATGCCCGGGAACAAGCTACGCCAAACTCTCCTGGTTACAGGCTTGGCACATCCGGGATGAAACCTACGCCGCGTCCCTGGCCGAGCTGGTCAACGCTCAGTTTCGCCAGCCCTTTGCGGAGAATTGGGGCGACGGCACTACTTCCTCTTCCGACGGCCAGCGATTCAAAGCTGGCGGCAAGGCTGAAAGCACCGGCCACATCAATCCGAAGTACGGTGCCGAACCGGGCAAGCTCTTCTATACCCACATCTCCGACCAGTACGCACCGTTCAGCTCCAAGGTCGTCAATGTCGGAGTGCGCGATTCGACTTATGTGCTCGATGGCCTTCTCCACCACGAGTCGGACTTGCGGATCGAAGAGCACTACACCGATACTGCCGGCTTCACTGATCACGTCTTCGCCCTCATGCACCTGCTCGGCTTCCGCTTCGCTCCCCGTATTCGCGACCTGAGCGACACCAAACTGTACCTCCCAAACGGAAAGGTCAAAGTACGAGGCTCTGATATCCATGATTGGCGGCACGATCAATCTCAAGGCGATCCGAACCCACTGGAACGAGATCCTCCGCCTTGCCGTTTCTATCAAGCAGGGCACGGTGACGGCCTCGCTCATGCTTCGCAAACTCGGCAGCTACCCTCGCCAGAATGGGCTCGCGATGGCTCTCCGTGAACTGGGCCGAATCGAACGAACCCTGTTCATCCTCTCTTGGTTGCAAAGTGTAGAACTCCGGAGGCGCGTTCACGCTGGCCTCAACAAAGGCGAAGCTCGCAACGCTCTCGCAAGAGCCGTCTTCCTCTGCCGCCTGGGAGAGATCAGGGATCGCAGCTTCGAGCAGCAACGCTATCGGGCCAGCGGCCTCACACTCGTCACAGCCGCAATCGCGCTCTGGAATACCATTTATATCGAGAGGGCCATCGGAGCTTCGACTCGGAGCGGCTTCGCTATCGACCCCGAACTGTTCAAATTCCTCTCCCCGCTCGGCTGGGAGCACATCAATCTCACAGGAGACTACCAGTGGAGAGGCCACAGACTCGCCCAAGGCAGATTCAGGCCGCTCCGCACCCCAAGCCAACCTTAGCGTGCTCTATTGTCCGTTTTCTGACGCGACCCCCATCCAGACGTGTCTCGCCTCAATCTCGATACCGTGGAGATTGCGCCCTACGCCTAATGCGTCACTGGAAGCAAATCTGATAGAACGATAGAACCAACAATATTCGTCTCAAAGACTCAAAGACTCAAAGAGTCCATGAGCACGTGCACCTATTGTCAGTGTGAAGTACCCAGCCATCTGGAGGCCAGCTCTCCAGGATCCCAGTCCTCAACCTACCAACGGTTTAGCCTTTGCAAAGCGAACAAGCACTACTCGCGCCCTCGCCCGGGTGATCCCCACCCGTAACAGGCGGCGACTCTGGATGTACGGTGGAGCTTCACGTCCATAGTCGTAGAATAGAGACTCAAAGGCGCCCTCCACGAGTACCACACCGTCGAACTCCTTTCCCTTGGACTTGTGGATATTCATGAGTAGGCAGCCACGGGGTTCATCTTCTAGAGAAATCAATCGTTCTTGATCAAGAACTCTCTTCACCAGCACCGTCGCAGTCCGGTAGCTACCGCCGGATAACCACAAATTAGCCAGCCCTGTTCCCAATGCATCTGTAGCGCGAAACAACCGCACCATTCGAACCTGCTTCGCGATCTCCTCCAGGCCTGCAACTCTGTCAAGGATCGACAGACAAACCCGCCAGTCATGGACGGGGTCACCTGCTATCGACACTCCTGCATCGTAGGCGGTCCGCAATGTTTTAGCGACCTTGTTGTTTGGCAGTCGACCAGCTGAGAATACCTCCGCTGCTTTGTTATACGCATCAACGCAGCTTTGGGCTTTCTTCGTGGGATCACTCGCATTTTTCAGACGATAATATGCGGCCATCGAACGCATGGTGCGAATGAGAGCGGCATTGCCTTCCTTCGCGCTCCACTCAAGAATAGAAGCAAGTACCGTCGCCGATGCAGCTGATAGCTCAGCGTCCCAAATTACCTGGTGATCTATTGGCCCAAGGCGCTGGCCGTTGTACACATGTTCTTTTCCGAAGGCGGCAGATAGTTTTGCTACAAGTCCATTACTGCGACACAAGATAGCAATGGTCGGGTCCGCAACACCTTGCCGCTTCAGCTCACTGAACAGCCAGATAGTCGCGGCGTGGGCCGTGCCTTCAAAGGCCTTCGGCCAATATTGAAGGTGCAACACATCTGGGCTGGATGGAGGAAGCGGTTGATTCCGGAGTACCGCATTGGCGAAAGCCAGAATCCCTCCGTTCGGGCTGCGATGATTCTCACCTTCGAAGTCAAACTCCAAAGGGGAGAGAAAGGCACGTGCCTTCTCTAGTCTGAAAGGATCCACGTTGGGGTCATATTGAAAAATGCTCTGATCGGGATCGGCTAAACAGAAAAGATGCGTCTTCGATGCAAGAGCGGACACCATCCGCCACTGGTCATTGTCTGTATCCTGAAACTCGTCGAGGATCATCAGTGGGTACTTGGCAGCATATAACTCCCTCAGACTGGCGCATTGCGTGAATAACGTTGCTGTCGCTCCAGCAAACTGGCTAAAAAGGTATAGTGCCTGCTCTCTAGCACGCCTTTCACATTCATTGGTCCAACCGTTACCGAAGTCCGCCCCCTGTAATCTCTCCACATCCGGATAAACAAAGCGTGGTGTGATCCCGTTCAGAAGCCGGCCATGCGCCTTTAGTACCTCCATGCAGAAAGAATGATAGGTTTGTACCTCGATGGCTTGTCTCTCGGATCGCGAGAGAATGGTCTTGCATCTTGACAATACCTGCCGAACTGCGGCCCGCGAGAAGCTGAGGAACAGAATCTGCTGCCCTGGCCGGAGATCCTTCATGACGCTTTGGGCTTTCAATAGGGCGATCGTTGTTTTGCCCGACCCGGGGCCTCCTGTGACAAGCAGGTGACCGGAGTGTGTAAGAATGCCTTCCCGCTTGGAGCACATCTCCAATTTCAAAACAGCGACACCGGACCAGCCGCACCAGAGGACTGCATCTCATTCGTGGCGTCATGCAACGCGATGAGGATTTCGCGAACAGTCTTCGGTAACTCGTCCGCGGCTTGGCACTGGCGTACAAAGATTGCAGCATATCCGTATGCGTCACCCTTGCGTTCTTTGAGGACCGCACGAGCGAGTTCACGTGCCGGGTCATCCGGTATGGCCGGGAAATACAGTCCGCAACTCTGCGGGTAATCCTCTCGCCCGCAAACTTCCAACAGAAATCTGTGGTGGATCGCTGAGGATGTTTCATTGACCAGAAGATTCTCAATTCCCTTCTCCGGGGACTCCCAACACTGATCGAAGGAGGCCAGTTTGTTTTTGGCTTCCTCGCCTAGTGCTTTGTTCGGTTTGTCGAAGAAGCCGAATACTGGCTTTGCTAATGCTTTGAATACGGGGCCGTACCGCGGCACGGTTCCATCCCCGCCCGCATTGAATACCGAGATGCCGGCCATATCGAAGTGCCTGTAAGCCTCAGGACCTAAGGCGTCCTCCATCACGGTTGAAGCCGCTGGAAATAGCGCCAGCTCCGTTGAACCCTCAACAACCAACACTGCACGACTGAGAATTGCTTCTGCGAACTGCCTACGTTCGGTCTTGAACATCTTCGGCTTAAAGCCTGTGAGATCGATCGGCCTACCTTGCAGGAGACCACTTCCATCACGGTCCAGGATAACGATGTTCTGAGGTTCAAACTGCTCGATCACATAAGGGGAGTGAGAGGTAACGATTGCTTGACCCATCTCACTTAGAACGAAATGGCTGACACGCCTTTGGGTGTGTGGCGGCAGCGCTATTTCTGGCTCCTCCATAGCGAAGATGACCGAACGCTTCTGTTTCAGGTCCGCAATAACGGTGAGCAGGGCGAACACAAGGAGGTTCACGGAGCCAGTGCCGAGACGAGCAAATGGGATGCTGTAGCCAATCGGCTCCGCAGCTATAAAGAGGCGAACTACCTCCCGGAGGTGCTCCCGCGTTAGATCCGACGCAAAGAATGTGGTGGAGTCAACTCCAGGGGATAAGCTTACGAAGCGACCCATCCGATCCCGTAGTTCTTGGCGGACTTGCTTCAGTTGAGCTACATCACCTACGGCAGGAGAGAGCGCCTGCAACCGCTCTAGGGTGTCTTGCCACATATCCGCCAAGCCGGTCCCTCCTAACCTCAGAACGGTGTCGAGGAGGGAGCCACGTTGAAGACTGAGCGCCCGAGCGCCGGTTCGTAGAGTACGCAAGAAGACAAAGCCACAAAGGCGCTTATGTTCACGGCCAAAGAGCTGACGGCCAGCTCCGAGTGCAATCTCTTCGGCTTCATCTTCTTGGCTCTCGGTGACTGGATGATCGAAAAACGTATTACCAACAAAGTCATCTTCGTCCCGGTCATAGCGCGCCAGGAACACCACGGGAAGAGCCCAGCTTGTACCAACTGCATCAGCGTCTGACGGCTTCGCAGCGTCCTCATCAACGAAGTCACGCTTCGTTTCATTCCAGCGCCGCAGGTGCCTGAAGAACCGTAGCTGAGCCTCCTCGGGCAACTCGGTCAACACCGCTTGAATCCGGATTTGGACGGGCTGCTTGTCTGCTGTCAGGTACTTACCGCAATGAAAATCGTGCTCATCAACGACAGGTCTTCGGTATAGTCGTTCCGGCCCTAACACCAGGTCCAGCGCCTCACATACCGTCGACTTCCCGAGATTGTTACCACCGACAAGTAATGTATGGCCGGTGAAGTGAACTGTCCCGGTGGCGACTCCTCTAAAGTTCTCGATAGATAATCGTTTTACTTGCAAGCTTCCACCTCAGATACTTCGCGCCTTTGAGCCGCATCGCAATTTCCTACGCGAGTCGCCGGGCCTCTCACTTTAGAGTCCTAGATTGTCATTTGCGGCAATCGCTACGTCTTGTTCGGAACCCAAGTATCGCTCAGTCGTCTGGATCGAGCTGTGCCCGAGTAAGAACTTAATCCGCTCCAGGTCGCCGCCGTTCTTTCGGCATAGCTTGGCGCAGGTCCTCCGCAGGTCGTGGGTGCCAAAGCGCTCGATTCCAATCTCCTTCGCGGACGATTCCACCACGCTCCAGATAGGGCCGTCATTGAGCTGGTGCGCTTTTGACTGTTTATGGAATTTCTCGACATTCTGAGAGGCGGAGAGGTTGGAGTCGAAGTCGAACGGCATGGCTAAAAGCCTACTATGTCAAGCATCACTCGGTGCTTTAGTTATTGCGGTGTGACTCTAATCTCGAGTAAGGACCCGTCGGCACCTGCACTGCGCACGACCAGAACATCGCCATCAAGCTGGGTGTGTACAGGCTGTTGCCCTGGATGATCGTTCGCAGCTGAGGCTCGTACTTGAAACGACCGTAGCGCTTCTTCCCCGCGTCCTTCCTCCTCAGAAATGAAGGCTTCCGCGACCTCCGTTTCGACCGCTTGGTAGACCTCTAGAGTGAACCGATCTCTGAGACCCACCCGCTGCCTAGCTCCCCTGAATCTGCCAAATTCATTCTCTGAATCAACAAGTTCCCTCGGTGTTGATCGAGGGAAGACAGGAGCCCTTGTGCCGGCCCGCTCTAGTTTGTCTGCCGCCGCTTGGTCAAGCCCCGCAAAGGACAACACCCGCGCCTCCGAAAGACGACGCGTCGTTTGCAGGAACGCCGCATTGTCAGCGATCTTCCACTCGCGTTCTCGTTTGGCTTTCGCGCTATCTGAGGATGTGGAATGTTCGTCGCCAGGAGGGTCGAGAATAAGAACCTTAGTGCCGGTCGGTGATAGGTACGTAGCGACGATCATCCCTGGCGGGGGTTGACGGCCATCAGTAAAGATCAAGGAAGCCGCTTGTTCACATCCTCGACGGAGCTGCTCGAGTGCGGCCGAACGCGACGATTGAGTTCCTTTGCACTCGACGACATACAGGTTCGTCTGATCCATGTTGAAGAAGAGGTAGTCCGGCGAGGACCGGTTCAGCGTGTCAATCGGCCATACGGGATCATTCATCGCCACGCTCACATCAGAGGACAACGGCGCGTTCAATTCGGTCTCAAGAAGTGAGGCCGCCATTGCAATACCAATCTGATCCGATAGTACTGCCTTCTGGTGAAAATCGATCCTTTGGGCCGCTTCGCTGAGGCGCAAAGGAGTGACTGGCAGAGCCGGATCAGGCAGGTCAAATGCCCAGATATATCTGATATAGGCCCAGATGGAGGACAAGTCGGCCAGATTTTCAATTTGCGGAGTCGTGACCACTCCTAGTCGGTGAAGCAACGCGGCAGGGACGATTTGCATGGTGCGCGTGGGAGCGAAAGGGGCGACCACGGTAAGGTTGCCCTTTCGGAGGGGTATCGTTTTCTTCGCCAAAGCAAGCACAGCATCTTTTGTGTCATGCTTTTGTTGGACTTCGTTGATGAGAGCCTGGGAAGACTCCACTTCCACAAGGCGCGGCGTCGAGAGCGCCTGTCTCCACTCTTGCAAGGTCGGCATCCTTGAATGCTAGTCCAGAAGTCGCCGCGTCTCGCTAATGATACGAATACAGGGTGTCGCGCGGTACTTAACCTGTAGACTGCGGTTCGTGGGTGTTGTCAGCGACTTGCGTGCTGCACTAAACCTGTAGACATTATTAAGTCGATTTTCCTGCACGTAACCTGGAGACGCAGTCATCTTTGAGCCATTCGGATCGCGGAAGTCCCCGCGCGAACGGGTCACACCTTAAGAAACGGGCAGGGTTCGTCATTGGGTAATCATCACTTGCCAGTGCCACCCTGCACCGCGGTTGTCGGTTCTCAACGCTTCCGAATCGGGCGAGAGATGCCGGCTCATCGCGTATTCCACGACTTCGTCGTCCTTACCGTAGGTGTACCTGACATGTCTACCTTTCCAGTCCTAGATTGTCATTCACGGCAGAGATGAAGTCCTGTTCCGCTCCCAAGTACCGCTCGGTCGTCTGAATCGACGCATGCCCCAACAGGAATTTTATTTGCTCGAGATCGCCGCCGCGTTTACGGCAGAGCTTGGCACAGGTGCGGCGCATGTCATGCGGCGCCAGTTTTTCGAGACCCATGGCGCGCGCGTACTGCTGAACGATCTGCAGCACGGCACCTGGCGTGAGATCCTCACCCCAGACTTTGCCGCCCTTGCGCACCGCGCGAAAGATCTTCCCCGCGGTGATGCCGGCCGCGGTGGTCCACGCGTCGATCGCAGCTTTGACCCAGGCGGGGACGGCAACCGAACGAACCCGGTTCCCTTTTCCCGTGATGTCGACCAGCACCCAGCGGTTCTCCCGCTGGGCGATCGCGCCGACCTTCACCTCGGAGACCAGTTCCGTCCGGCGAAGCCCGCAACCGAGGAGGAGAGCCAGGATGGCATAGTCGCGTTTGCCCTTGAGGCTCTCCCGGTCCGGCAGCGAAAGCAGTTCCTGCGCCTGCTCTCGGGTGAGCCAGTTGCCGATGCGGTTCCCCCGCCGGGGCGCACCTTTCACATCGTTGATGCGAAGCGGCGGTTTCTGCCGCCATCAACCCGGCCATGACCGCCGCCCGGGTCAGAGCCTTGATGGCCGCCAGGTGGACTCCCACGGTGGAGGACGACTTCCCTTCCCCGACCAGCGAGACCCTGTAGCTCGCGACCAGCTCGGCCGAGAGCGTCGGATTCCCTTCCCGGCCGCAAAACGCCGAGGAACATTTCGAGAGCGTGGCTGTAGGCGCGGCGCGTTTCGTCCGAGGTCAGACCGTCCAGTACGCGTTTGATCAGCTGGCCGACGCGGTCCTGCCGCAGATCGCCAGGCTGGGTCACCGGGATCAGGGCCGTCGGATTCACGAGGAGACCTCACGTTCGGCCCGCGCGGGAGGTTTCGGGTCGTCGCCAAATCCAAGGTGAAGGAGCTCCGGACGGTCGACCGGTGTGGTGCCAAGGCTGGCGGACGGTCTCGGCACCTCCTCCTTAGATATAGGAGAATGTTTGCTCGGCCGGGACAGAGGAGGTTGTCGGAGGCGCATCGGCAGGAGGAGAACATCAGTTATCCTCAGGGAGATCGAGCTCGTTGGGAGCGACCACCGGAATCGGGGCCGGAGAGAAGGCGGCCTGCTCGAACTGCCGGTAAAGGTCGGCCCGGCGAATTTCCCGGTGGCGGAGGGCGTCTTCGAGGTGCATGGTGCCTTCGCCGGCCTCCGTGGCCTGGGCAAACTCGCGCAGATCGGCGACCTGGGCCAGGTAAAGGTCGGCCAGAGTCGTCGATCAGGTCTGCGATGTGGGCGCTGCGGGAGGCGTGGGACATTGCAAAAGGCTCCAGAGTGCGGGAAAAATGCGATTTCGTGTCAGCAGCCATTTTACTACTGATAAGAGGCATTATCGTTGGCAATTTTAGACATTAACCTATTTATAATGTGCAGTTTATGGAGATCAATGTGACCTAAATCTTTGCTCGGTATTTGGCGTAACAGCCAAAAAATTGCGCCGTCCGAAAGGCAAACTTCCGCGTCTGCCGCGACGATCGATGCTGCTCAAGGTGTGGTTCAAGCAGCCGGAAGCGTGGTAACGCAATATCCCGAGCCTGTGCCGACAACTCCGCCAGCTCCTGCATGCCCAAGATTTACGCCGAAGAGCGAGCAAAGATTTACGCCAAATAATTCCCAAAACAACATAATCACCACTGCTTGGAATAAGTTCATGAAGCCCAAATTCCCGCTGAAGAGGGGTAATCACGCCCTTCCGAAGTAGGAAACCGGTAATGCCGGCTAAACGCCGAAATAAGGACGACCTTTGGGTTTCCTACGTTCCTACGATAAGAGGCCGAAGGAAATCTGTTCTCTGTTAAGTGGGGTAGATGCCTGAGTACAGTGGCCACTACCAGTAGTGTTTCTGCGTCGGGTGCGGCTCCGGCGTATCGAAGATGTTTCCTCGGCCAGCCTGATCCCTTTTATCCAGTACGCTGTCGAACCGGGGTCGGATGTGTGTACCGACGCTTGGAAGGGCTATAAGGGCTTGGCCAAGCAAAACTACCATCACCGCCCGGTTTGCCTCGCGGCCAGTGGCGATCCAGCTCACGTCGTCATGCCCGGTGTCCATACGGTTGCTGCTCTGCTGAAACGTTGGCTATTGGGAACGCATCAGGGCTCTGTCACCGCCGCCCATCTGGATGCGTATCTGGATGAATTTGCGTTTCGCTTCAACCGTCGAAAATCGCGGCGCCGGGGAATGCTCTTCTATCGCCTGCTGGAGAACGCCGTCGTTACAGAACCAACCCGATACCGACCTTCACGAGCCAGAACTACGCCCTTGGGCACAAGCAATTCAATGGCGATGGCCACGATGAATTTACATTCCCCGCCGCGTCGCTGCTTGGCCTTCTCAATGCCTCCGATGTAAGTCTTCATCGACCTCGACGGTTCCGCTAAGCTTTTCGCGGCCTGGACGTACCATGGCCGAACGCAACTTGCGCAGCATCGTCCAGGCGGTCTGATAGCTGCCCCAAGCCCAGCAGCCGCTGTAAGCCCAGCGCGCTGATCCCATACTTCTGATTGGTCATAAACCAAATAGCCGTGAACCAGTCCGCCAGAGGCACTCGGCTGCGGTCCAAGATCGTGCCCGCCGTGACAGAAACTCTACGAGCACAACCAGAGCAAGCCCAGCATCCGTCGTGCAACCGCCAACCCTCTTCGCCAGCGCAGCCGGGACAGCGAAAGCCTGTCGGCCAGCGCAAATGCTCCAGATAGGCGATGCACGATTGCTCGTCGGGAAATCAGGTGCGAAATTGCCGCCATGTAGCAGGATAATCAGGCTGCAAATCGGCTTTTGGACCGAAAACCACAATATCTCGAGTCTACTGTACTCAGGCAGCTACCCCACTCTCTGTTATTTGGGGTTGGATTGGGGTTGAGTTTCCCTGCAAATATCAGATCTAAAAGCACTTAGCATTACGCTCGATTGGGTTATGAGACCAACGCTCTGCCAAGCGGCGCTCGGGACGAAGTTGCCGCGACCGGACTCTCCCTGCCTCGAGCTGCCCACTACGCCCGACCGGCCGGGGAAGACGTGCTTCGTCACTTCCCCGCTCTCGCCATCAACAACCACGAGTCCATTCAGAACCGTAGAAGGTTATCCCGGAGCAAAGCAAAAAGCCGGCCTCAGCGGTAAGCGATTCGCTCGCGGACCGGTCTCGTGATCTGACGGCTCGCTCATTTGATTTGCCGAAGATAAAATCGAACCACCAACCTGTCGATTAAGAGTCGTAGACCAGGGGAGTAAAGGGATTGTACCCTAGACTCCCCTGCTTTCCTCTAGTGGGCTGAAAACATTGAGGATCTCGCCGATCTTACCAGCCCGGCTAGCCGGTTTGTCCTCTCCGGATGCCCCGCGTTTTCCCGCCAGGGTCCACACAAAATCCACCACAATCGGACGCGCTCTGTTTGGCCAGCGAGGTGTGGGCCGGCGGTGAAGGTCGAAAAGTGCCGTTGAGCCCAACCGCGGTGCAGGTTCTCCAGGAATGGCGAAGCCAGTTCCCCGACGCGCAACCAGGCCATTTCATCTTTCCTTCAGAGCGCTACGGCCTGCATGGAGAGGAAGGCCACAAGGGAGATGCGACAACTCGTTATGAGGTCCGGCCGGAAGTTCCGATCGGCTCTTGGAAAGTCTCATGGACCGCGGCGCGAAAGCTGGCCGGCGTGAGTTGCAGATGGCATGATGCGCGGCATTCGTTCGTCAGCCTTCTAGCCGAAGGTCAGGCCAGCGATGCCACAATCATGTCCCTGGCCGGGCACCTGTCACGCAAGATGATGGAGCGCTACAGCCACACTCGCCTGGAAGCAAAACGCTCCGCAATCTCTGCGATTGATTCGGTGATAACGGGGAAAAGGTCCACACAATTTCCACCACAGTCCGAAGACGCAGAAACCTCGATAATGCAATAAGCTTTTTAGAATCAATGGTGGACGCGGGTGGAATCGAACCACCAACCTGTCGATTAAGAGTCGAATGCTCTGCCGAGTTGCGCTCGAGAATGAAGTCGCCACAACCCGAGTTCCCTACTCCGGGCTAATTCACAACACATTCTAGCCCGTCGGTCTGCAATTCGCTGGCCAGGAGTCGCCCCTCCTCGTAGCTGAGGGAAATAGGGACAACCAAAACGCCGATTTGACGATAGAGAAACTCATCCTCGGTTTCTCCTTGTCCGAGAGGAATTTCGGTTTGTTCCAAGGATCGATGAAAATCATCCAACTCCGGCTTGAGACACTCGTCGCACAGTAATGTCGACATACATGTGGAGACGAGACCTCCATCTTTGCCTGGAACCAGCTCAAGCGAGACCAATCGGAATGATGGTTTTTCGATAAAGCAGCTACAGCAGGTCAGAGCGTCCTCTCTATTGAACCTGATAGTCATGATGTCCTCACGCAGGAGTTACTGGGTCCCGGATTGCCGTCACGATCTTCCATCGGCCAACAAGCCGTTGAGGGTGGTCAGCAAGTGAGCATCTCAGCATGCTGATCTCCCCACATCCAACGTGGCTGGAGAATAGGGCGAATTCGAAATTCGGTCAAATCCCAAACCTATGTGTCGGAGATCGCTGCGCAAGAGGCATCTTTCAAGCGATCTCCCAATTGCTCCCGAGCTAATCCGAGCGCAAGGTTCTACACTTCAGGACACCGTGCATCTCGATACTGAAATCGAATCGGTGGCTGACAAGGCCTTCGGAGTGTTGGGTCGGCGACCTATTTGACTGAGCAAATCATCCGGGTTAAACATTCACCTGGAGTTGAAGTTTGTATCTCAGGAGATGCCTGTGAAAACGAGTGCACTGCGTCGGAACCCCGCAGAGGATCTGGGTAACCCTCTTTCCGATCTCAACGACCTGGATGCTACCAAGCGCAGATTCAGCCCTCAGAGGGTGAATGTTGCAGGGTCTGGTTTCGCGCCGACCGCCCTCCGCATGTACACGGAAGAAGAGGTTGCCGACATGCTGCAGGTATCCATGTCGCAATTGCGAAAATGGAGGATGAAACGGTATGTAGGAAAACAGCCGGGGCCACCGTTCAAAAAAATTGGGCGCCTAGTACGCTATCCACAGACCGCTCTCCGAGCCTATATCGACGGAGATTAAGGCGAGCTTCTCGGAACGCGTCTTAGGTTCTTGGCATCAGGATGCTCAGGCAGTTCGGGTAAAGCGATTCTGGTCGCTGCGGTTGCTGTTGTGGCTCGCGCGGGATTGCTTCTCACTCCTCCTTTTGCAGCAAAGACAATTTCGGCTTGCTCCTGCTCGATCAGAGCCTTTGCCCTTTCGAACGCCCGTTGCTGGATGTGAACGTATTCGAGAGACATCTCCCGGTCCATATGGCCCAGCTGTGCCATCATCACCTCAAGCGGCACCCCCGCTTCCGCCCCTTGTGTTCGGAAAGTGTGCCGAAGATCATGAAAGCGAAAGCCCCGCATTTTGCACTTCTCCATGAGTTTTCGCCAGGACTTCACCCATGTGGTCATCGGTTGTGTAACATCCCATTTCTGCTTGGTCTTCTTCGACCAGTGCCGGGACTTCCGCAAATTCAGCGGCAGAAGATAGTGCTCGGGTTCGCTCGCGCCCAGCTGCCGCGCCCGGTACAGCAATTCTTGCAGACCCCACTCCGCGAGCGCCATCAAGCGAGGTTCGCGCTCCTGACGATTCTTTGCGATCTCCTCACGAATCAGGATCGTGCCCGCGGCCAAGCGAATATCCTGGAGCTGAAGGTTCTTGATCTCCCAGCTGCGGCAACCGGTACCTGCCGCCACGGCAGCACAATACATCGCCAGTTGCCAGTATTCGTTGTTCTTTGCCGTGGCGATGATCCCCATGAGTTGTTCCTTGGTCGCAACTTTCCCCACACGACGCCTCTTCTGCCTTAGCGGCTTGTAACCTTCGGCGAACTCCCCTTTCCAGCATTTCGCATACCGCATGACGCCACGTAAAAGACCCAACTCGTAGTTCACGGTACGCGCGGTCACCGCCTTCTTCATCGTCGGGCTGATCTGTTTGCGCCGTTCTTCTTGATATTCCTCCAGTAGTTGGAGATCGATTGACCGCACCGTTCTCTTCTCTCCGATAAACTTCTCCACATTCTTGAACAGGCGTTTCTCGCGAGCAATCGTGCGCGGAGAGATGTCCGCAGCCTTCCAGTTGAAGTACAGTTCGGCGGCTTTTTCGAGCGGCAGACGGCTTCTGTCCTCCGACTGCACCTTTCGCTCTTGCGCTGCATCCTTCTTATTGCGCAGGAAAGTGAGCTTGAATGCCATTGCTTCCGCGGGATCGGCAGTACGGGTGGACTGTTGGTGCTGACTGCCGTGCGCATCGCGCCAGCTGAAACAGATTTGTGAAGACTTGGGCCTCCAACGAAGGCCGCGAGGTAACTTGGGGCGCTTGCCATAGGTCATAGTGAATGCTTTTTCCTACAGAACAAGCACTCGGTCAAACGCCGGCATTGCCCACAAAGGCAATGCTGCTCAGGTAGTCTTGCCGCAACGATCGGAACGAAAAATGCGCCGGTTTTTCCTCCGGTGTTCCCTGGAATAGCCACGGATTCCCGCCTATTTCCGAACCAAAAGTTACCACTAAATGTTACGGCTGAGGCTTTTTGCGAGATGGCAGGCAGCGTAAGTTGCTGATTCTCAATGGTTGCCCCCCAGGGATTCGAACCCCGATATGCTGCTCCAGAGGCAGCTGTCCTACCATTGAACGAGGGGGCAATGCGGCAAATAAGAAGCCGGCAGATTCGCCCGGCTTTTCTATAATATGAGCCAGGACCGGCTCTGGTCAATGCGACCGGATCCACCCTTATTCTTCCCTGAGCACCTGCAACGGTTTCTGGCCCAGGATGCGGAAGCTGGCCACCCAACCGGTCACCGTGGCCAACACTGCCGTTCCTACCAGGGCGATCGCGGTGGCCAGCCACTCCATGTGAAAGACTACATCCAGCCGATGCAGCAGCACGCGCGAAAGCAGGTTGGCGAAGATCACTCCTACGAACCCCGCGAGCAGCCCCAGCACAATGAATTCCACGCTGAAGACGGCGGCGATGTGGTTTCGCTTCGCGCCCAGGGTCTTAAGCACCACCACCTCACGCACCCGGCGAAATTGCGTGCTGGCAATGCTCGAGGCCAGAATGACGGCACCGGCAAGAATGGAAAACGCGGCCAGGAAGCGAACTACGATCGTGATCTGCTGCACGACTCCCTGGATGGTCTCAATGACATCGGCAATGTTGATCACCGTCACCGTGGGATAGGCGTTAAAAAGCGCGCGCTGCACCGCTCCCACCTGCTGCGGGTCCACATGCGCTGCGCCGTACCAGACGACCGGCAGCCCGGCCAGCGCTCGCGGGGTGAGGATGAACTCACTGCGCGAGTACACGTGCTGGCCATTGTGGCGGATGATCGCAACGACAGTGGTCTGCATCGTTCTTCCATTGGAGGTGAAGACGATGCGGGAACCAAGATGCAACTGCAGCCGTTGCGCAATGTGTTCGGTCACGACGAGTGATTGTCCATCGTCCTTGTCCCACCAGGTTCCCTGCACCATCGTGGACCCTTCCGGCAGCGCGTTCGACCAGGTGAGGGATACGGTCTGGAGCAGGCGCTGGGGGTAATTCTTGAGCTTGAGCCCGTCGGCTGCTGTGCCATCGACCGAGATGATTCTTCCGGCGACGGAGGGGAGCGTCTCCACATCTCCGCGGACCGCCGGCTGCTGGGCCAACAGGTGCTTGACGCCGTCCAGTTCCCTGCTGCTGATATCGACCAGGAAAATATTCGGCAGGTTCGGGCCCGAGGTCAGTTTCATTTCCCCAATCACACCGTGCTGCATGAGAAAGACGGTGAGGATCAGCATCACGCCCACGCCCAGCGCCGCCAGCACGGCTGCGGATTGATTACCAGGCCGATACAGGTTCGCCAGGCCATGGCGAACGGCCGATTGCAAATGCATCCGAGTGCGCGAAAGAAAGGCACGCAGCACGCGCAGGGTCAGCGCCGACATTCCGAGGATGACTATCAGCAGTGCGCACAGAGCCCCGGCGAACCAGCGCCCGACTACAACCGAATCGGAGAGGGCAGAGGCAATGGCACCCAACCCCAACAGGATGACGATGGCAATGATCCATTGCGCCTTGCTCTGGCGCAGGCGCGTCCACCAACTGCGCTGCACGCTTGGCTCCTCCACCATTCTGCGCAAGACCAGATTTGGGCGGACGGAACGAATCTGCAGCAGCGGCGGCAGGCAGAAGAGGACGGTGGTCAGAATGCCGGTGGCCAGTCCCGCCAGCGCGGAATGCCAGGGAAACTGAAGATCCAGGTGTATGGGCAAGAACCGCCCCAACAGGCTGGGGAAAATCCACTCCACTCCCAGGCCCAGAGAAGCGCCGATCAAGCCACCCACTAATCCCAGCAGCACCGTCTGGAAAAGATAGATACGCAAGATGTCAGAGGATCGCGCGCCGATGGACTTCATGATGGCGAGCACCTCGACCCGTTGCTGCAGATGCGCACGCATGGCCATCGCCACCCCGACTGCACCCAGAACCATGGCCACCAGGCAGATCAGGCTGAGCAGTCCGGTGGATCGCTTGAGGCCGTCGGTGAGCGCGGGATTGCTTTCCCTGAAGTCAGTCACCTGCGCATCCGGCAACACCTGCTCCAGGCGCGCGCGCACGGTGGCGATATTCCCGCTGTTAGGCGACAGCTTGAAGAGGAAGCGCTCTCCCGAGCGGCTACCCTGCTGCAGCAGGCCGCTCTTTTCGAGGGCGCTCTGGGTCATCATCACGCGCGGACCGAGGCCCATGCCGGAGCTCATACGGTCCGGCTCGCGCACCAGGATGGCGGCGATGCGGAAGGTGGAGTCGCCAATCTTCAGGCTCGCGCCCACCTGCGTGTGCAGCCGTATGAGCAGGTCTTCGGCAACCACGACGGTTGCATCCGTGAGTACCTGGCGCAGATCGCCGGCGGGCTCGAGAACGACTGTGCCATAGAAAGGATACTGTTGCGGATCGACGGCCTTGAGCGAAACCAAGAGCGGCACTGGATCGCCGGGCGACGAGACCATAGACACGGTATCGCTGACTTCCGTGCGCACGATGCCGCGGGAGGCCAACACATTCAGCTGCTGTTCCTCTTCCTGCGTCGGCTGGCGGAACATACGCGCGGAGAGGTCGGCGGCCATGATGGTGCGCGCCTCGCCCAGCAGGGTCTTCTGAAAAGAGTCGCTAAAGCCGCGCACACCGGTAAGCGCGGCAACCCCAATCGCCACCGACAAGATCACAAATAGAAACTTGGCCCGTGAGGCCTGCAATTCGCGCCAGGCGATCTTCGCCGCCGAGGCCCAGGTCAAGGTGGGTTTCTGGTTGGCTGCCATATCAGGCCGGCCTCTGCATGGTGTCTTCCACGATCATGCCGTCGCGCAGAACGATGCGGCGATCGGCGTGGCTGGAAACCTGTGCGTCGTGGGTCACCAGCACCAGGGTCGCACCGCTGGTGCGGTTTCTTTTGAGCAGCAGATCGAGTACATGGGCGCCGTTCTCGGAGTCGAGATTGCCGGTGGGTTCGTCGGCAAAAATGATGGGCGGCTGGAGAACGAAGGCGCGAGCCAGGGCGACCCGCTGCTGCTCCCCACCCGAAAGCTGAATGGGATAGTGATGCATGCGGTCGCCGAGGCCTACACTGCGCAGCAGATCTTCGGCTGCGTTGCGGCCGTTCCCGGAGCCGTTCAGTTCATGAGGCAGCAGAACGTTTTCGAGCGCGGTAAGGGTCGGTATCAACTGAAAGGATTGGAAGACGAAGCCCAATTTTTGGCCGCGCACCTCGGCCAGCTTGTCTTCGGGGAGACGGCTGATCTCGGTGCCATCGATCAGGACCTCGCCCGCAGTGGGAGAATCCAAGCCTGCCAGGAGCCCCAGCAGGGTGCTCTTGCCGCTTCCTGAAGCGCCCATGATGGCCACGAATTGCCCGGACGGGACCAGCAGATCGATGTTCTTGAGGATCTCGATCGTCCGGGTGCCGTTGCGAATCGACTTTTTCAGCCCGCGCACTTCAATCATTGACTGCCCTATCCCCAGGGTTAGGTATACGAACGCAAACGGCAAAATGTTCTACAGTGGGCTTGTGACCTACCGACGACTCGCCTGCGTTTTGTTTGCCAGTAGCCTGCTTGCCGGTTGCCGGACGGAAGCTCCCAAGGCCCCTGAAGGGGCGGCTCCTCAACCGGCCGCGGCCGCATCCGATTCCTCCCCGGCCAGCGATGCCACGCGACAGACGGGCGGCCGGTGATCGTCGCTTTCGGCGACAGCCTCACTGCCGGCTACGGCGCCGACCCGGGCGAAAGCTATCCCGACTACCTGGAAAAGGATTTGAATGCGAAGGGCTATCACTACCAGGTAATCAATCAAGGCATCAGTGGAAACACCACCAAAGACGGAGTGGACCGGCTGCAGGACGCATTGCGACTGAAGCCAGTGCTGGTGATCGTGGCCTTCGGCGGGAACGATGGCTTGCGCGGACTCCCCATTGCTTCTACGCGGGAGAATCTCGATCAAATCGTGGCCACGCTGCTGCATTCCGGCGCCAAGGTGGTGTTGGGCGGCATCACCCTGCCGCCCAACTATGGTCCCGACTACATCCGGCAATTCAACCAGACCTACGCGCTGCTGGCGGCTAAGTATCATGTGCCGATGCTGCCGTTCCTGCTGCAGGACGTCTATGGAGTTGCCGGCAGCATGCAGGCCGACGGCATTCATGCGACCGATCAGGGAAATGCCCAGGTGGCAAGAAATCTTCTGCCGCTGATCGTGCCCCTGCTGAAGAAATCCTAAGCGGCGCGCCATCAACCGAGTACCACGATGGGTTGAAAGAGCGTTCCGGCCACGCGGCGCACGATGGCAACCAGATCGCGCTGGCCGGCGAATACCTTGGCCAGGGGAGCGGTGGAGTACTCGGGCAGATTCACGGTGTTGCCGTTTCTCAGGCGGCCGGCAACCCAAAGGTCGGCGGTGGTGGCGGGCAGTTCCGGCAGCAACGTCCGGGGGTGAGGAAGTCTCTGGTCCAGGGTACCGGCGACCACCTCATCGCTCAGTTCTTCCAGGGTCAGCGCCTGGTCGAGCGTAAAGGGCCCGGCCGCCACCCGGCGCAAGCGCGCCAGGTGGGCACCGCAGCCCAACATCTTTCCCATGTCGTGGGCCACCGAGCGAACATAGCCTCCTGAGGAGACGCGGATGGTGAACTCTGCATACTCTCCTTCGAGGGGGCCGACGACAAACTCCTCGATCACCAGGGATACGGACTTCAGGACCACGGCCTCCCCCCGCCGGGCAGCCTTGTAGGCCGGCTTGCCATCGACTTTCTTGGCGGAGAAAGGGGGCGGCGTCTGGTCTACTTCTCCGCGAAAAAGCTCTACTGCGGCCTGGATTTCGTCGTCGGCCGGCAACCGGACTCCCATTTCTGCCGGCGCCGCCGGGACCCCGTCAGCATCGTAGGTGTCGGTGGCAAAACCGAAACGGATGGCTCCTGTGTAGGTCTTGACGAGCGGTCCAAAGAATTGGGCGAGGCGGGTGTATTTCCCCATTAATACGGGCAAGACGCCGGTGGCCATAGGGTCAAGCGTACCCAGATGACCGGTCGTTGACTCGCCGGTGATACGGCGCACTCGTGAGACGACATCGTGGGATGTCATTGCGCTCGGTTTATCAATCACCAGGAGCCCATTCACACTCTCTACTATAGAGACTTCGGACTGGCCGACTTCGGCTTGGCATCCGGCGGTTTCTACGATTGCTTGTCGGCAGGTTGGTCAGTTGGCGGCTAAGTCCTTTGTTTCATCAAGATGATCAAGATGATCAAAATAATTAATTGATCATCTTGGGACTTCCTGCTGCTTTTTCGTATGGCATAAGGGAGCTGACACCGTCGATTTCAGCTTTGGCATACGAATAACCTGAGCAAAATCGTGTATCGCCTGTATAGATTCGATTCGGGGTGGTTTCGATCACGGGTCTGGAGAATTATTTCTGGTGCGGGCTGAACGGTGCCGCGCCTACAGCGCTCCCGCGGCACGCCGGGGCAGGCCGGATCGTCGGGATCTATACCCCAGCCCTCCCGAGTCTGTGTGAGAACTCGCCAGACAAACTCCCCCGGGCTGGGCTGACGTTTGGTTGCGGCCCTCCGGGCCTTGATGAAGGGGAGCATGAAGCTTCGCAGCGCCAGGGAAAGACCGCGGCGGGTCGGCCCGGTGCGGACTTCGGTGGTTGAAAAGCTCCGAGCAGCATGGGTTAAATAAGCACCGCCGAGGTCCTTCGACTCCGCGCAACAAGGACTGTGTCACGCTAAATCTGTGAGGCGCTCCGCTCAGGATGACGGTTTTGTGGCGAATTGGAGCCGCTCAGGATGACGGTTTTGTGGCGAATTGGAGCCGCTCAGGATGACGGTTTTGTGGCGAATTGGAGCCGCTCAGGATGACGGTTTTGTGGCGAATTGGAGCCGCTCAGGATGACGGTTTTGTGGCGAATTGGAGCTGCTCAGAATGACGGTTTTGTGGCGAATTGGAGCCGCTCAGGATGACGGTTTTGTGGCGAATTGGAGCCGCTCAGGATGACGGTTTTGTGGCGAATTGGAGCCGCTCAGGATGACGGTTTTGTGGCGAATTGGAGCCGCTCAGAATGACGGTTTTGTGGCGAATTGGAGCCGCTCAGAATGACGGTTTTGTGGCAAATTGGAGCCGCTCAGAATGACGGTTTTGTGGCAAATTGGAGCCGCTCAGAATGACGGTTTTGTGGCGAATTGGAGCCGCTCAGGATGACGGTTTTGTGGCGAATTGGAGCCGCTCAGGATGACGGTTTTGTGGCGAATTGGAGCCGCTCAGAATGACGTTTTTGCGGCGGGTTGGAGATGCAAAAAACCGGCGTCTTCTCGAGCTTCTATTGTCTGCCAAAACAAGTTAGTGCTTATGGGGCTGCGCCCGTCTTTTTCGACCCATGTACGCCCCCCGGCAAGCCCCATCGCTTGCCGGGGCAGGCGGGGCGGGTCAGGCTAGGGGCACCCGTCCAGGGAGAGCGGCTTGGTTGCACTCGCGGCCTAGAGGTTGTTTTGGGGACGCGATTGCACCAGGGAGAGAAACTCTGCGCGCGTGTTTTGCTGGTGGAAGACTCCTACCATGGCGGAGGTCACGGTTGAAGAGTGCTGCTTCTCTACACCTCGCATCATCATGCAGAGGTGCCGTGCCTCAATGACTACGCCTACACCCTGGGGATCAATCGCATCCTGAATGGCATCGGCTATCTGCCGGGTGAGCCGCTCCTGTACCTGCAGTCGGCGGGCAAAGACCTCGACCAGCCGGGGAATCTTGCTCAGGCCAATAACCTTTCCCTTGGGGATATAGGCCACGTGGACTTTGCCGAAAAACGGCAACATGTGATGCTCGCAAAGGGAGAAGACCTCGATGTCGCGCACGATCACCATCTCGTCGTAATCGACCTCGAAGAGCGCGCCGCGCAGGATCTTGTCCGCATTTTCCTGGTAGCCCTTGGTGAGAAAAGTCATCGCCTGCTCGGTGCGCTGAGGGGTCTTCAACAGGCCCTCGCGGGTGGGATCTTCGCCCAAACGGGTAATCAACTCGGTGTAAAGATCCTCGGTGGAGTATCCACTCAACCCTCTGCCGACTGGGGGCTTACGAACGACTGCTGGATGTGCCATGCTTTCCCTTTCCCGCATATTCGAAAAAATTGTTCCGCGTCTCTTCCACCCTCACTCGTTCCAGATCAGCGTGAACAAAGTGCTCCGCGAGCAGGTTGTGAATGGCTATACATAGATTCTCCGTGGTGGGCACGCGATGCGCGAAGCTCTCATCAAAGTTCAAATTCGTGTGGTCAAAGCGGTCAATCACTGTCTTCTGCACACAACCATCCAGGTCAGCCAGGTTGCAGACCATGCCAGTGACCGGATCTATCTGACCACCTACGGTTACCTCGACAACATAGTTATGGCCGTGGCCGTGGGGATTGCTGCACTTGCCGTAGACTGCCCGATTTTTTTCCTCGCTATATTCGTCCGAGTACAGACGGTGCGATGCACTGAGGACATACCTGCGCGACAAGTAAGCTCTCATGCTTCACCGTAGTAATCAGAGAAAAGGTCGGGCGTCTCATACACGCGGATGCGGTGGAGTTTGGCTCCCTCGATGCGATTCTCCAGACGCTTCCAGATAGCAATGGCGAGGTTCTCGGTGGTTGGAATCACGATCTTGAATTCCTCCACTTCGAGATTCAAATGGCGGTGATCGTAGACGTCCACTACCTCGCGGTTCATGACCTCTTTGAGTTCTTTAAGATCGACCACAAAGCCGGAAACCGGGTCGACCTCTCCCTGCACCGTGACTTCCAGGGTGTAGTTATGCCCATGGCCGTTGCGATTCGCACACTTGCCAAAAAGACGCACGTTTTCCGCCGCCGACAATTGGTCGGACCAATAGTAGTGGGAGGAGGAGAATTCAGCCTTTCGAGTGAGCAGCATCATAAGCAACTAATCACGAGCCGGAAGAGTCTACCTATGAGTATATCGGTGAGTAGATCGGTTCTGGGCTCTCTATTTGTGATGCCGCGGGCCGCCTATCCTCTTCATTATTTTGAGGTTGAGTAGGCTCTGCCCTTCCAGGCTACCTGGTTGCGCACGGTGTGCTGCCACCAGCTTCTTACCAGCAGCAGACAGAAAAGGGGCAGCGCAAATACGGAAATGGCGCAGTCGACAGCAGAGAAATTGGATTTGGCCACCCGGGCATAGAATCGCCATAAAACTCGCAGCCAGACGATAGCCAACGCGTAGCGAGCCAGCGGCAGCTGGAAAAAATGCCACAGCAGCAGCGGCAGGCCAATCATGAGGAGCAGATCGAGAGCCCTGCCTGCCGCCATCATTAAAGGAAAGCCGAAAAGCCGGGCTAGATTCTTGGTCCAACCTTCAACCATCGCGCCAAAGTTACGATACATGCTCGTACTGAGCGCGTCGGGCGCATAGCGGAAGCGGATAGGGTGTTTACGTCGCTTTAACAGGAAGGCCAGATCTACATCTTCCAGTAAGGAGCCGGCCACCGTCGAGTGGCCGCCAACCTGGAAGTAAACGGCTCGCTGAACCATCAGGAATTGACCATTGGCAGCAGCTACCCGGGATCCCGCATCAGAGACCTTTTGCGGCGGATAGGCGAGCGCGAGCTCGGAAAAAATCAACGGCATGAGGGCACGCTGCCAGAAGCCCGTCACGATTTGTCTGGGGGAATAGGAGAGCATCACCACATGCGCATGTTCCGCTTCATGCATGGCTCTCCGCAGGTCGCCGGCTGCGTGGATGGTGTCCGCATCCGTGAACAGGAGCCATTCGCCGCGCGCTTTTTTGGCTGCGCTCCAGACCGCATTTGCTTTTCCCGTCCAGCCCGGCGGGAGGGGCTCAGGGTCGAGAACGGTTACGCCTGCCAACCCGAGCGCGATGGAGCGCGTCGCGTCGGTGGAGCCATCATCCACCATCAACAGCTCCCAATCCTCGCCGACAGCAAAGCCTTCTTCGGACTGGGCCAGCAAAGACTCGAGACACGGCCGGAGGACATCGGCCTCATCGCGGGCGGGCACGATGACGGAGAGTTGCATTGCCAATATTATAGAAAATGCAATCGTTTTCTTTGCTCGCGCGTTCGCGATCTCGTAGAAGACCCTCGTAAAAACGCCTGCGCGAGCGTGCCAAAATGAAACAAAACGCCCCACGACAGAACACGGCATGCCGCGTCCGTGAAACTTGTAGCCTATCCCTCTTCGCAGGACGCCTGGTTCGGTTGATGATTCAACCGAGGCCGAAAAAATGACATCCTGGCCAAGCACGCCCGACGCGACTCTTCCGCTGGTTTCGGTGGTGATTCCCTGCTACAACTCAGCCCGTTTTTTGGGCGAGGCCATCGAAAGTGTTCTGCTGCAGACCTACCCCCGGATTGAAATGATCCTGGTCGACGACGGCTCGACCGATGAGACCGCCCAAATCGCGCGATCCTATCCTGTTCAGTACATTTACCAGAAGAATCGCGGTATCTCGGCTGCACGCAATACCGGTATCGCTCACACCCAGGGCAAATATGTTCTGTTTCTGGATCATGACGACCGCTTGTTGCCCAGGGGTGTCGAAACTGGGGTCAAACTCCTGGAAGAGCATCCGGAATGTGCGGTTGCCGTGGGCGAGCACAGGTATATCGGCGCCGACGGAAGGCCGATTGGATATTCAAACAAGCATGCCGCCGGGCGCGATCATTACCGGATGCTGCTGGAACATAATTTCATTGAGACGCCATGCTCAGCGCTGCATCGGCGTTCAGGGTTAGCGTTGACTGGCTTGTTCGATGAGAGCGTGCAGGGCGCCGAAGATCATGAGCTTTACCTGCGCACCGCACGGCAAAGCACCTGGATTGCCCATGAGGCGCCGGTCGCGGAGTACCGGCTTCACGAGTCCAACACGTCCCGCGACGCGGAGCAAATGCTGCTGGTGAGCTATCGGGTGCTGGAGATGGAGTTGCCTTACCTGCAGGGCGACCCGGAGAAGTTGCGCTTGCATCGTCGAGGGGTCAAATTTTTGCAACGCCAATATGGGCGCCGTCTCACGCGCGAGCTCATCAGCAACGGAGGTCTGGAGACCCCGGAATACCAGCGCAAGCTGGAACGCTTAAGACACCATTATGTCGTGGGTTTCGCGGCCGTCGTGGTGAGCCAGTTTCTACCCTCGAAGCTGCTTCATTTATTGCTTCATTCGCAAGTCATGGCGCCCGGCAAGCGCAGCGCCGAGAGAGCTTTTCACTGGGCTCATCCAGGGTGGCGTTGAACCAGGGTCGTTGATTTAGGGGCCCGCCGGCGGCTTGGTATTATTAGAGACGTGGCTTTCCGTATTCGCGGCTCCGTCTTCCTGCTCTCGCTCCTGCTGGCAGCAGGTTGCGACCGGGGCGATCATCCGCGACAGATTGGAAAGCCGGCACCCGACTTTACTATCTCCGACGGCGGTCGTAGCCTGCAGCTAAGCAGCTACCGTGGCAAAGTGGTTCTGCTGAATTTCTGGGCGAGCTGGTGCACTCCGTGTATCGCGGAGATCCCCTCCCTTAACCAGCTGCAACGGCAGATGCCGCAACTGGTGGTGGTAGGCGTGGATGTGGATCAGGATCCCGCCGCCTACCAGCGATTTCTCGCCCGGCACGAGGTCGATTTCCTGACCATCCGCGATGCGGAGCAGCACAGCAACGCGCTTTACGGAACCTTTGTTTTCCCTGATACCTACGCTATCGATCGCGGGGGGCAGATTCGGCGGAAGTTCGTCAGTGAGCAGGACTGGACTTCGCCGGAAATTCTGAATTTTCTTTCTCATCTATAGACTCGCCTGCCAGGATCTCCTGTCGGACTCTGTGGCGTTGGCGAACTTCATGCGGCTCTCTTTATGGAAAGCCTCACATGTGGCCTTGGGTGAATGCCGCGTAGTAGGAAATCGCGGTACCCGCTTGCTATGATGACCTCATGACGACCAATCTTGACGTTCTCTATCGCTACGAGCTGCACCCCACCGAGGCGGCCATGATTGCGTTGGGCAAAGCTCGCGGGGTCTACGGGATTCGTAAGATCACGCTCGACGAGCAGCAGAAGACGATGCGGGTGGAATTCGACTTTACCAGGCTCAATCGCGCTGTGGTGACCGAGCTGCTTCGCAGCGCCGGGATTGACATTGTGGAAGAGATCCCGCTAACGGCTCCGCTGCCGCCTAAAGAGGAGCCGGCTGCACCGTTGCCGGCCAAATAGTTGCCTCGTACTGCACGAGTCCTGGCTGGGACGGCTGGTAATTTACTCCGGGCGTTGGCGACGCGAGCGATCCGCGGTTCCCGCTTAGGTTCGGCTACGACACACACTCCTCCGGGACTGGCCTAGATGCATGAGTGCCGCGTAGGGGAAGGGCGCACAGCAGGTCCCTCGGCTACGCTCCTAATGACACGGTCCGAGAGGGCCCTTGTCTAGTGCCGCACCTACGGCGCTCGGATCATCTTCGAGATTGAGCCCCAGCCCTTCCGGGCTGGGCTCACGTTTGGCGGTCGGCCCTCCAGGCCTCGTATCCATGGCGATTTTGCAGTGTCATTTCTTTCTCAACTTGCCGCAGGGAAGTCAGTTCCTCGGGATGACAAAGTTGAGGGCGGCGGCCCACCTTGGCATGGGTGGAGATGGATGGACGGAGCTGTAGGGAGTTGTTAGAGGGAAGGGCGCACAGCAGGTCCCTCGGCTACGCTCGGGATGACAAAGTGGAGGGCAGTGGCCCACCTTGACATGAGTGGAGGTGGATGGACAGAATCGAAAAAAAGCTAATTTGTCTGACTCTCAGCCGTCCCCCCTTCGACAAGCTCAGGGCAGGCTCTTCGACGAGCGCCCACGGCGGGCAGATCATCTTAGGGATTGATAGCCCACCCGTACCGGGCTGGGCTGACGTTTGGCCCCGGCCCTCTGGGCTTTTCTCCGTAGCCGGCGATGATGCGACGGCCCAGCCATGCCGATAGGCCTAATTGAATATCGATTCCTGGTATGGCCAAGACGACATGGCAGATTCACAACGCGGAGCAAAGGGGCTCATCCTCCAGCTAGCCGTGGCTATCGAGTTGGTGTTCCTCGCGGTCACATTCCTTGCCACTGTGCAGGCCGAAGAACACAACATGTCCAATACGCCGGCAGCCGCGATCTCGGGGAAATCGTTGCCCACCCTGACCACGGCCAACGCCGCGCACAGCCTGAAGCCTGATGAAGCCAAGCTAGGTTACCCGGTTCACCTGCACGCCGTTGTCACCTACTACGATCCCGATACCGCTCCCACGGTGGGCGCGTTTTTTGCCTGTGATCAAACCGGCTGCATATGCGTCCTGGTTCCGCCGCGGCCCGTTCTACCACTTCGCGCGGGCACGGTCATCGATATGAAGGGCGTGAGCAAGCCGGGAAACTACGCGCCTATCGTCATCGCGTCTGAGGTTCATGCGGTAGGGCAGTCTCACCTGCCGTCCACTGCGCCGCGGAGAAGCCTGGCGCAGTTAATGACTGGCGCCGACGACGGGCAGTGGGTAGAAGTCGAGGCGGTTATCCATTCGGTAGCGCAGGCCGGGGACCACATCACGCTTGCGCTCGGCTTGGCGGATGGAGAGATCCGCGCCATCACGACACGCGAGGCTGGCGTCGACTACGCTCGCTTGGTCGATTCAACAGTCGTAATTCGCGGCAATACAGCCCCAGTCTGGACGAGAAACCGGCAGATGGTCGGGGCCCGTTTGCTCTTCCCGTCCATGGCCCAATTAAGGGTCGAGGAGCCGGCCCGCGCCGATCCTTTCTCATTGCCCGCGCGGCCCATCGATAGCTTGTTACGGTTTGAGCCGGGGGTCAGGTTTGTCCATCGTGTCCACGTGCGGGGAAGAGTCACACTACAGTGGCCTGGACGGTGGATCTATATTCAGGATGGCAACCAGGGACTCTTTATCCCCACGGTGCAGAAGACCCCTACGAGGCTGGGGGAATTGGTCGATGTGGTGGGCTTTCCCGCCATGGGCGAGTATTCGCTGAAGCTGGAAGACGCTATCTTCATGCCCAAGGGCAGCGGCCAAGCCGTCGCAGCCACATCCATTACGGTGGCGGACGCCCTAAAGGGCGAGTATGACGCCAAACTCGTTCAAATCCAGGGCCGCCTCGTCAATCAGGATTTGACCTCGGAATATCCCACCCTGGTGATGTCGTCCGGGGGGATGCTCTTCCTCGCGCTCCTTCCCAGTGGAACGAATGCCGAAAAGCTAGCCTCCTGGCGGGCCGGTAGCGAACTTCAACTCACTGGAATCTGCTCGGTACAGGTAGACAAGAATTTGTCGGCCCAGCGGGAGGGCGCCGCACTGCCCGTGTCGTTTCGCGTCTTGCTACGCTCGCCGCAGGATGTTGTGGTGCTGCGAAAACCGTCGTGGTGGACGGCGAGCCGAATCCTTGCCTTGTTGGCGGTTTGCATATTGATCATTCTCTTCGGCACGCTCTGGGTCGCGGCCTTGAAGCGGCGGGTTATGGAGGGGACGGAAACCATCCGCGCCGCGCTGGAGTCAACCGCGGACGGAATCCTGGTGGTTGACTCCGCCGGTGAGATGCTGGCGCACAACCAGAAATTCGCCGACATGTGGTCGGTTCCGGAGGCGGTGCTTGAGCTCCGCGATCAACGATCGCTACTAGAATGCATGACGTCTCAATTGAAGGACAGGGCAGCATTCAGCAGCAAGCTCTCTGCGGCGTACGCCGATGCGAAGACTGACGACGTCATTGAGTTCAAAGATGGGCGAGTCTTCGAGCGCCATTCTGAGCCGCAAACGGTGGACGGTAAGAATGTGGGCCGGGTGTGGGGATTTCGCGATGTCACCGAACGCAGGCGGGCAGAACAGAATTTGCAGACGGCCAAAGAGGCAGCGGAGACTGCCAACCGCGCCAAGAGCGAGTTCCTGGCCAACATGAGCCACGAAATTCGCACGCCAATGAACGGCGTGCTGGGCATGACCGATCTCCTTCTGGATACCGGGCTCAATCCCGAACAGCGCGAATTTGCCGGCCTGGTCAAGTCGTCCGCCGATTCTCTGCTCACGATCATCAACGACATCCTCGACTTTTCCAAGATCGAAGCGGGTAGGCTGGAGCTCGAGTCCATCGAGTTCAACCTGCGAGACTACATAGCCCTGAGCATCAAGACGCTGGCTTTCCGCGCGCAACAGAAAGGTCTCGAGCTGACCTGCGAGATCCGCCCCGAGGTGCCCGAGCGGGTGGTTGGTGATCTCAACCGGTTGCGGCAAATCATCATTAATCTCATCGGCAACGCCATTAAGTTCACAGAGCACGGCGAGGTGGGGCTAAGGATTGCGATCGATTCCACGACGCCAGAGCAGCTCCAGCTGCACTTTGTGGTGACCGACACCGGCGTTGGTATCGCCGCGGAAAAACAAAAGCTCATCTTCGATGCTTTCTCACAGGCGGATGGCTCCACGGCGCGCAAGTTTGGGGGCACCGGGCTGGGTCTGACGATCTCCTCCCGACTGGTGGAGTTGATGGGGGGAAAGATCTGGGTGGAGAGCGCCTTAGGGCACGGCAGCAGTTTTCACTTCACCGTCGGTCTGGGCAAAGGTAACGAGGTGCTGGAAACGGTGCCTGGGGTTGTACCTGCGCAGCTAGCTGGCCTGCGCGCGCTGGTGGTGGATGACAGTACCACCAACTGTCGCATCCTGGGGGAGATGCTGCGGTGCTTCGGGATGAGGCCCACGCTGGCAGGGAGCGGGATCGCCGCCCTGCAGCGCCTGAAAGAGGATCAGGGAACCTTTGCCCTGATTCTGACCGACCTTAACATGCCGGACATGGATGGTTTCACGCTGGTCGAGCAAATCCGCCAGTCTCCCGAGTTGGCGGGCAAGGCTAAAGTCATCATCCTACCCTCAGCCGGACAGCGAGGCGAAGCGGCCCGCTGCCAGGAGCTGGGCGTGGATGCCTATCTCACCAAACCTGTCAGCCAGCCGGAGTTGTTTGAGGTCATTTCTCGCGTTCTGAGCGGGCCTGGATCCCAAGCAGAGCCGGCGACGCTGGAGCTGCGTGAGACCACACCGAAGGCGGCGAGATTACGCGTTCTATTGGCGGAAGACAATGCGGTCAACCAGAAGATAGCCTGTCGCGTTCTGGAGAAACAGGGACACCACGTCACGATAGTGCCTGACGGGCGCAAAGCCCTGGCCGCCCTCGATGGACAGAACTTCGATGTGGTGTTGATGGACGTACAGATGCCGGAAATGGATGGATTTGAGACGACCTCCGCCATCCGGGTCCGAGAACGAGACACCGGGAAGCACTTGCCGATTATCGCTATGACGGCCCATGCCATGCAGGGCGACCGCGAGCGCTGCCTGGCCGCGGGGATGGATAGCTACATCGCAAAGCCTCTTAGAGCTCGAGAATTGATCGAATTGTTGGAGAAGTTCTGCGACGCCGCCCAGGGAGAAGCAACTCCGGTTTGAAGCAAGGCAGCGGCTGCGAAGATCTCAATAACCACATATCGGACGTCCCTTTCCTGCGGTCAGTACGCTTCTGGTTCCCTACCTAATAACCCTTTGCAACCCGCTTCCAATCCGGAAAGCCGTGATGCCCCATCGAGAGCCTGCCGATAGGGCTAATTGAGTGTCTGCGCCGGCATGGGCAGGACGACCCGACAAACCCGGTATTTGGAGCGTAATGAAGCTATTCCTCATACGAGCCTTGGCGTGTGAGTTGATGTTCATGGTGTTGCCGATGCTCGCCGCGCAAACGCGGAACGCTCAGCCTGACCTTACGGCCCTGAAGATCGAAGACCTCATGAATGTCGATGTGACTTCAGCTGCGAAGAAAGAGCAGAAGCTGTCCCAGGTGCCGGCAGCGATTTTCGTGATTACGACGGAAGATATCCGACGCTCGGGTGCGACCAACATTCCCGATTTGTTGCGCATGGTGCCGGGCTTAGAGGTGGCCCAGATCAATCCCAGCAGCTGGGCGATCAGCGCACGCGGTTTCAACGGGGAGTATTCCGACAAGCTTCTGGTTTTGATCGACGGCCGCACCGTGTACACGCCGAGCTTCTCCGGGGTCTTCTGGGATGCTCAGGACGTGCCCCTCGATTCCATTGCGCGGATCGAGGTCATACGCGGCCCAGGCGCTAGCGTCTGGGGGACAAATGCCGTCAATGGCGTGATCAACATCACCACCAAGAGTGCCCGGGACACGCAGCGTGGCGCGCTGACGGCCGATGGAGGGACGCTTGAGCATGTAGGCGGGATGGTCCGCTATGGCGGGCCGATGGGCAGTCGTGGGGCGTACCGTGTGTTCGCCGACGGTTTCGAAATGGGTCACTTTCTCACGCCAGAACACCAGAACGGCGAGGACGACTGGTACCTTTACCACGGCGGATTCAGGGCCGACGCAGATGTCTCTGCCAAAGACTCACTGACTATAGAGGGAGAAGCCATCCGCGGGAATGCGGGAGAAAGAACAAATTCTATTGTCTCGCTGCTCCCACCGGTGACATTCACGCTTGACCTGCGTGACCGGTTTTCGGGCTGGAGTGTTCTCGGGCGATGGAAGCGAGCGATTTCCCCGGGCTCGGAAACCTCACTCCAGATCTATTTCGATCGCAGCAACCGAGGTGATACCACCTACGGTTTAGGACTGAACACTTTCGACCTCGACTTTCAGCACCACGTGCATTGGGGCCGGCGGCAGGATTTTGTCTGGGGACTGGGCTACCGTTTGAGCTCCGACCACATGGCGGACGACCTCCGCATCTCCTTCCAGCCACAGGAGCTGGTCACGCAGATCTTCAGTTCCTTTGTTCAAGACGAGATAGCCATCCGGCCCCATCGGCTTTATGTCAGCCTGGGAACAAAACTCGAGCATTCGTTCTATAACGGGTTTAACTTGCAACCGTCCGCTCGCATTACCTGGACTCCTGACGAACGAAACACGTTTTGGGCGGCGTTCTCCGGCGCCCAACGAACGCCGTCGCGGACGGAAACGTCGATCCGGTACAACGTTGCCGCGTTCCCCGGAACGGACAACCTGCCGACGTTGATCAGCGTTTTCGGGAACCCAGACCAGAGGAATGAGCGCTTGCTCGCCACCGAGGCAGGTTTTCGAAAGCAGCTGTCGGCCAGGCTTTCCTTCGACTCTACGGCGTTCTTTAACCAGTACCACGATATCGCTTCGGATGAACCGGGATCTCCGGGCCTGGAGGCGAACCCTCCGCCTCTGCATTTGCTCATCCCCTACCATTTCGCCAACCTGCTCCGTGGAGAGACCCACGGCATCGAGATGTTCGCCAATGTGAAATTGGCCAGCCGATGGACGCTTAGTCCGGGGTACACATTCCTCACCATGCACCTCCACCAGGAGGCCGGGAGCATGGATGTGACCACCGGCCCCGATGCAGAGGGGGCCCTCCCTAGGCAGCAAGCTCAATTGCGCTCGAACGTGAATCTTCCCTGGCACTGGCAGTGGACCACATCGGCCTTTTTCGTAGGACGTCTGCAAGCACAGTCAATCCCTTCTTACACCCGCCTGGACACGAATCTGGCATGGCAGGCGTCGGAAAAAATATCCCTGGGCCTGGTTGGGCAAAACTTACTCAAAGACGTTCACGAGGAGTACGCGGGCCCTGACTTGACGGTGCTTCCGAGCCTGATCCGGCGCAGCGCTTATGCCAGGGTTACGTGGCGGTTCTGAATGAGTACGAGGTCGTACGCGGAAGGCGGGCCTGATTCCAGGGGAATGGAAGCACAACCACCCGCGAACGCGTGGACCACGCGCTCCTTCTGGTGGGTCGTTATTGCTGTCTCTCTCTTGCTTGCGGGGAGCAGGGAAAGCAGCCGAGGGCAATCGACAGATGAAGAATATCGCGTGAAGGCAGCGTTCATTTTTCATTTCGCGCAGCTGGTGGACTGGCCTCAAGAAACACAGACAGGCGAAGCGAATTCGCTGTCTCTGTGCACCATCGGAGAAGACCCCTTTCAGGGTGCGCTGGAAAGTACGGTAGCGGGGAAACCCGTCGGCAACAAGATCATTCGCGTTCGTCACCTTGGGCCAGGGGAAGAGATGCAGGCTTGCCAAATCCTTTTCTTCGGCCGCGCGCAAAGTAAGCGCATTCCGACGCTGCTGTCGAATCTACACAACGCTCCCGTTCTGACGGTGGGAGAGAGCGCAGGCTTTCTCGGTGCTGGTGGAATGATCTGCTTTGTCCTCGACCAGAACAATGTTCGTTTCGGAATCAACCTGGATGCAGCGGAAGCCGCGAAGCTCAAGATCGGTTCCCGGTTGTTGCTGCTGGCCCAGACTGTGATTGGAGAGAACCGGGAGAAGCAACAGCAATGAACTTCAGAGACCTACCCATTCGACGCAAGCTGGGTTTGCTGATTCTGACTTCCAGTGCCCTGGCAGTCATTCTGGCTTGTTTGGGATTTGCCGTCTACGAGCGGCAGAATTTTCGCGCCAATACCGACAACGAGCTGCAGGCTCTGGCGGATACTCTTGGAGCCAATACGGCCGCGTCCCTGGTCTTTAACGATCCCAAGACCGCGAGAGAGATGCTGGGAGCGCTGCGGGCAGATCACAATGTGTTAGGCGCCTGCTTGTACGACATCAAGGGAAATATCTTTGCCGAGTATCGCCGGGCCGGGCCTGGACCAGAATTCACGATGCCGTCGCTGCGCGGCGACGGAGCCTATTTCGAGCGAAACTCCGTCACCCTTTTCCGCAGCGTTTTGCTGGAGAGGGACAAGACGGGCTCTATCGCCATCGTGTCGGACCTGAGCGGAACCAGCGCCCGACTGTGGGAGTACACCAAGATCGCCTGTCTGGTTCTCTTCATTTCCACGCTTGCGACGTACCTGATTTCCTTGCGGCCGCTGCGGCTGGTGAGCGACCCGATTGTGCAACTTGCAGGGATCGCCGGGCGGATTACGGCGGAAGAGAACTACTCGCTGCGGGCAACCGCTTTGGGGAACGATGAAAGTGGCATTTTAGTGCGCTCGTTCAACCAGATGCTGCAGCGCATCGAACAACGGGATCTGGCCTTGCAGAACGCGAAAGATGGACTGGAACAGCGGGTGGAACAACGGACGGCCGATCTGCAAAGAGAGGTGGCCGAGCGTATACGGGCGGAGGAGCAGATGCGGCTGGCCAAGGAGGCGGCGGAAGTCGCCAACCAGGCCAAGAGCGAATTTCTTGCCAACATGAGCCACGAGATCCGGACGCCTCTCAACGGGGTCATCGGCATGACGGACCTGGCGCTGGACACGGAGCTCACCGCGGAACAACGAGATTGCCTGGAAACGGCAAAGACGTCGGCCGATTCCCTGCTGACAGTGATCAATGACATCCTTGACTACTCCAAGATAGAGGCGGGAAAGGTTGAACTGGAAGCCATCGACTTCAACCTGCGCGACTGCGCAGAAGAGAGCCTGAAGACCTTCGCCACGCGGGCAGATGAAAGGGGCCTGGAACTTCTCTGCGACATCGCCCCCGAGGTGCCGGAGCTGGTAGAGGGGGATCCGGGGCGGCTGCGCCAGATCATTCTCAACCTGGTGGGTAATGCCATCAAGTTCACTCACCATGGTGAGGTGATGCTGAAGGTGGAGCTGGAAAGCGAAGAGCGCGACACTCGCGTCATACGCTTTACTGTGGCCGACACGGGCATCGGCATCCCGGCCGGGAAGCAGCTGTCGATCTTCTCTCCCTTCACCCAAGCCGACTCATCGACCACCCGCAATTATGGCGGCACGGGCCTTGGCTTATCCATCTCGGCGCACTTGGTATCGATAATGGGAGGAAGAATCTGGCTGGACAGCGAGGAGGGCAAAGGCACCCAATTTCATTTCACCGCCCGGCTGAAGATTCTCGACAAGCTGCCTGAATCAGGACTCAATGTTCCGCTTCACGCGTTGAACGGGATGCGGATCCTGGTGGTCGACGACCACCGAACGAATCGCCGCATCCTAGAAGGGATATTGAAACGTTGGGGGGCACAGACAACGGACGCCGAGGGCGGCAGAGAGGCGTTGGCTGAATTGGTCTCCGCGGGCAAATCCGGCCAGCCCTACGGGCTGCTGGTGACGGATATGAACATGCCGGAGATGAACGGCTTCGCGTTGGTTGAACAAATGCGTAACAACCCGGAACTATCAGCGGTGACTGTCATGATGCTCACTTCGGCCAGTCATCGAGGAGATGTGGAGCGCTGCCGGCAGCTGGGAATTCTGTCTTATCTTTTCAAGCCGGTCAGGAAACGGGAGTTGCTGGCAGCCATCCTGGCGGCACTGGGGCAGACCTCGGCGGTCTCTCCTTCCGCAGCCATCATCAAGGCAGAGCGACCGGTACAAGCGCAAGGACTACGCATCCTTTTAGCCGAAGATAACCGGGTCAACCAGATCGTGGCCACGCGCATGGCGGAGAAGATGGGACACTCTGTGGTGGTCGCCGGCAACGGCGAACTCGCGCTCCTGCTGCTGGCAACGCAGCCCTTCGATCTGGTGTTGATGGATGTCCAGATGCCGGAGATGGACGGACTCACGGCAGCCAGAAGGATTCGCGAGAGTGAAGACTCGACGTCATTTCACTTGCCGATCATAGCCATGACGGCGCACGCCATGAAAGGAGATCGTGAGCGCTGTATCGCTGCGGGGATGGACGGATATGTCTCCAAGCCCATCAGCGGTCCCATGCTGGAAGAGGAAATAGCCAGCGTGATGGGGGAAGGAGATGAGACGGCAACGGCTAAGAGATTGCGCAGTTCAAGTGCCGCTCATGTTTTTGCGGTCAAAGCCGATACAACCTAAGCGAGCCCGTTTAGAGCATTATGAAGCGCACACCCCTGCTAGCGATCATCGTCGGGATCACTGCACCGGCCGCCTTTCTCCGTTTCTCGACTTCCGAACACTTCGCCGCATCCATCCTGTTCACTTTTTCTCATCGTCCTGTGTCCCATGCAATGCTCCGCGTGGCTGCTCCGGAACACAGCGGCCGCCGCTACCATCCTAAGCGTTGCGGGGAGATCGTCCTTCTGCATCTCGATCTCCGGCCGCGAAGCCAACTGATACTGGCCGGTGGGAGAAACAGTGTGCCTGGGAACGGCGATGGGAAATGAAGGCCAAGACGCCATTGAATCGTAAATTGTATCTCGCGTTCGGAGCCGCCATTTTAATTCTGGTCGGTTTGGGTGCGACTTCCTATCGCGACCTAATCTATTCTAATGAAAGCAACCTCTGGGTGCGCCATTCACACCAGGTATTGGAGTACCTTCAAGATCTAAGCTCCGCCGTGGACAGCAGTGAATCGAACTACCGCGGATACGTATTGACGGGCAAGGAATTCTATGTTGAATCATGGCAGGCGAATAGCCTACGGGCCCAGAGGAACATGGCAACGATTGGGGAGTTGACGAAAGACAATCGCTTGCAGGAGAGCCGAATGCCGGACCTCGAAACGGTGACGGCTGCGAAGCTCCAGTTTGGAGAGATGATCATCCATCTGCGCCGGGCCCAGGGTTTTGACGCCGCAGCGGATGCGATTCGAGCCGGAGCGGGCCAGCGCATCCCGGATGAATTTCACACGTTGGTTCGGGGCATGGAGGACGAAGAGCAGCGCTTGCTGGAGCAGCGCAAGGTGGACGCGAAGCTGCAGCTGAGGCGGACCAAGCTTGTACTGTTTCTGGGAACGTTGCTGGGGATATTGATCGTAGTAGGAGCGGGCTGGACTGTTCGCCGGGACTCTGCCAGTCGCGATCTTGCGGAGGAAGCGCTGCGCGGAAGCGAGGAACGCTTCCGGCTGATCGTGTCGAATGTAAAGGATTACGCGAACATAATGCTGGACACTGAAGGCTTGATCGTCAGCTGGAACCAGGGGGCAGAAAGAATCAAGGGCTATCGGGCGGAGGAGATTATCGGCCAACATTTCTCCCGGTTCTATGGTGCTGAGGATACACGCAACGGATTACCCGGTCTCGAATTGAAACAAGCTGCCACGACCGGCCGTTTCGAAGGCGAGGGCTGGCGCGTGCGCAAGGACGGCTCTCTTTTTCTAGCCAATGTAGTGATTACCGCCTTACGTGACGAGAAGGGCCGGCTGCGGGGGTTCGGGAAAATCACACGGGACATCACCGCGCGCAGGCAAGCCGAGGAAGCTCTGATGAAGACGATGGCTGAACTGAAACGTTCGAATGAAGAACTGGGACAATTTGCCTATGTCGCATCCCACGATCTTCAGGAACCGTTGCGCATGGTGGCCAGTTATACGCAACTCCTGGCCCAGCGCTACAAGGGACGCCTGGACTCTGATGCCGACGAGTTCATCGGATATGCAGTGGACGGATGCAACCGCATGCAAAGACTGATCCGGGATTTGCTTTCATATTCCCGTGCCGGCACAAACATAGGAGCTCTGCGGGAGATTTCCGGTGAAAAAGCATTGGAAGAAGCGCTGACGAACCTGCAGGTAACGATCAAGGAGAGTGGGACGGTTGTCACTCATGATTCGCTGCCAGCGATCATGACGGACGATGCGCAATTGGCTCTGTTGTTTCAGAACCTAATCGGGAACGCGATCAAATATCACGGTACGGAATCCCCTCGCATACACGTCTCTGCTACGAACAACGCAGGCCAGGAATGGATCTTTTCCGTGCGCGACAATGGCCTGGGGATTGAGCCTCAATATTTCAAACGGATATTTATCCTTTTTCAGCGGTTGCACTGACAAAAAGAGTTCGAGGGCACCGGGATTGGATTGGCCATGTGCAAGAAGATTGTGGATCGGTTGGGGGGCCGGATATGGGTTGAATCCGAGCCCAACCTGGGCTCGACCTTCTTCTTTACCCTGCCTACGGGAGGTAGCAAATGATGGAATCGCATGGAGCGCAACCGATCCACGTGCTCTTAGTTGAAGATAGTCCGGGCGATATCAGGCTCACACAGGAAGCGCTTAAAGACGCCAAGATGCACATCCGTTTGGACATCGCGCGGGACGGCCAAGAAGCAATGGCATTTTTGATGCGTGAGGGGGAGTATGCCAATGCTCCTCGTCCGGACCTGATCCTGCTCGATCTGAATCTGCCCAAGAAGGATGGCCGGGAGGTTCTGAAGGAAATCAAGGAAGACCTGACACTCAAGGTCATTCCTGTCGTAATCCTGACCACCTCTGCGTCGGAAGCGGATATCCTGCGGAGTTATTCACTTCATGCGAACTGCTACATCACCAAGCCGGTGTCTCTCGATGGGTTCCTCACGGTCGTGAAGAGCATCGACGATTTCTGGATGTCCGTAGTCAAGTTGCCGAACAGACCACGCTCGTGAGGGCTCATGAGCTGGTTTTTTGAGGTGTCTCGAAGGTCAGAGCGCGGTTAAAGTAGCGCCGGCATCAGCCGATAACTGGGACGGGAGAAACAATGTCCCATACAAGGATTCTTCTCGTCGATGATGACGAACTTGTGCGCGCGACCTTGACCGAGCTACTTGAGCGGAGTGGCTACAAGGTAACCAGCGTAACCAACGTTGTGGAAGCCCTAAAGCATATAAGTTCAGAGTCCTATGACGTGCTCTTGAGTGATCTGCATATGCCGGGAGCCGGAGACGGACTCACGGTCGTCAGCGCGATGCGCCACGCCAACCCTTTGGCTGTTACGTTGCTATTGAGCGCATTTCCTCAGATGGAGGCCGCGGCACAAGCGATCCTGTTGCAGGCCGATGAGATCCTATTTAAGCCGATGGATCTGACGTTGCTCCTGGATATCGTCAAGCAGCGTGTAGCGATTGGACCTGCTCGCAATCGCGAGATCGAGACGGTTGCTGCAATTCTAGATCGGACTTCCTACGCTGCTATTCAAGAGTGGTATAAGCTCGTTCAGTCAGAGGAGCTGGTGATGTCCGTCTCGATGAGCCGCGAACTGCGTTGTGGCCATCTGCCCCAGGTCTTCCGTGACCTGGTGGCACGTCTTCTCTCTTCTCAACGAATCGGTACCAAAGAGTTGCCATCAGCGGCAGCAGCCAAGCACGGCCTAGACCGGCGCCGGATGGGCTATAGCGCTGCGATGCTGGTAGAAGAATCGCGGATGCTGCAGATCAGTATATTTTCGACGCTACAGGACAATTTGGCCAATATCGATTTCAGTCTGTTGTTGGTTGGAGTCATGACCATCGCAGACGAAATCGACTCGCAGCTTAGTCAAGCAATGAAAAGCTTCTCCGCAGCTTCGTTCGCGGGATCTGCCGCCAGTGCAGCTCCCATGTAGCCGGGGTGACCACTTTTCTGCATGACCGGGTTCGCGCTGTACGCTGCTGCCGGTTCTCCCCGTCAACCGCGGCCTCACAACTCTCCATGCTCGAACTTGCTTCGCCTCATCGCATACCAAATGTTGGCGCATCCGAACAAGAGGCAGGCAACATTGACCACGGCATTCAGAGTGCCACGGGAAAACGAATCTGTATATTGGCCGTGGCGGAAATTACAAACCGTATCGAGCAGGCCCAGGTAGGCCATCGAACCACCGGCTACCGCGGTAGCGATTCCGGCGCGCGGGTCGCGGGCAATGAGCCAGTTGCTGGCAATCCAAAACGCTCCCGAGATCCACAAAATGTCAGGAAGAAGAAAACACCACTCGAAATCGACGACGTTGGCCGGTAGCTGAGTGTGGTCTGCCCAGAAGGAGATCCAGAATAGACCGATGAGCAAGGCGGCTATCCGCTGCATCCATGCAAGCCTGCGGATGGATAATCTCACAGTGGATTCCTTTGCGAGAGAACGCAAAAACGCTCAGCTCCGCGATTGGCTGGAATGTTAAGTTGTTGATTCCGCGTGGTGCGCGCGGAGAGATTCGAACTCCCGACCTTCTGGTTCGTAGCCAGACGCTCTATCCAACTGAGCTACGCGCGCATGCGTTACTCCCCACAGAGTACCAAACCGGGTCAAAAACTCCAAGTTCACCGGGCTCCGGGGCGGGATCCTGCATCAAAATTTGGCATGGCACGCCCTTATTGGTCTGGACAGATCTCCCTATCGTTGGTCAGTTTCGCGGTTGAAATTTATCCCGCGACCACTTCTGCGCGGCAATTTCAATTCCACCAGATTGACCGGGCGACCGGGCAACGAATCCACTACCAAAACGTCGTTGCCGACGGTGACGAACAGGAAGACAACGGCCACAAGCCTGGGCGACTGCATGTCGCCGCAAGAGGACATGAGGCGCACGACGACGAAGATCCACACGTAGTGGACAAGTCGGAGATCGTGAAAGGGTACGAATACGAGAAGGGCAAGTACGCGATCATCGAACCGGAGGACCTCAAGCGTCTTCGTATTCCGGGGAAAGACACCCTGGAGATCACACAGTTTTCTTCGGTCGACGAGGTACCGCCATCACTTTATGTGAAGCCGTACTTCGTTGTGCCCAAGAAAGGCCCGCAGGCCACGGCCTTCGCGATCGTGCGTCAGGCGATGGTCGATAGCGACATGGTCGGACTTGGCGAGATCGCCTTCGCTGGGCGGGAACACCTGGTCGCGTTAGCACCCCCGCCTGACCGAAAACAGCTGGGGATGATGCTGTACATTCTTCGCTTCGCGGAGGAGCTGCGTGATTCCAGCGAGTACTTTGGCAAGATATCTTCGGCAAAACTGGATGGCGCCCAACTCGCGTTGGCCAAACAGCTGATCAAGACGTATACCCGTCCGCTGGAGCTGGATAAGTTCACGGATAACTACGAAGCCGCAGTGCGGGAACTGGTCGAAGCGAAATTGGCCAACAAGCCGTTGCCTAAGGAAAAGCCCGATAAGGGGCGCGCCAAGGTGGTCGATCTGATGTCTGCCCTGCGACAGAGCCTGGCGGCGAAGCCGGCGCCTAAAGCTTCTAAGCACGAGGGCAAGAGCTCTAAACCGGCTAAGAGCAAATTGAAACTGGTCGGCGGCAAACGCAGCAAGACGGCCTAGGAGGCTGCGTGAGAAATCCGCACGGTCAGAATTGAGGCCCGCGGGGACGGCTGCAAACAAAGCAAGACGCCAGTCCTGGATTTGCTGGATCCCGCAGAATTGGTGAGGATGCCCAGGACTACGTCCTGGATTATTCTCAGCCAGAGCTGTCCAAATTAGCGAGCAGATCGGCCTTCTGGACGGCGCAACTTGCTGAATGCGTGGAAGAGAACGTGGACAAGCGAAATCGGGTTGGTGCTGTGGCAGTGCTTCCGCTGTAGGGAGTTGTTAGAGGGAAGGGCGCACAGCAGGTCCCCGTTCGACTTCGCTCAGGGCAGGCTCTCGGCTACGCTCCTAATGAACAAAAAATAAAGCCAATAGAATCAATCTCGATTTCCAGCGTTCATTTCAGTCTTAACTTGCCGCAGGCAAGTCAGCTCCTCGGGATGACAAAAGGGGAGGGCGGTGACCCACCTTGGCATGGGTGGAGGTGGATGGACAGAGTCGAAAAAAGCTAATTTGGACAAGTCTGACTCTCAGCCGTCCCCTTCGACAAGCTCCCACGGCACGCCGGGGCAGGCAGGGCAGGCTCTGCGGGACTGATTCGTCAGTGAGGTTCTCACGCAACTCTTAGCCCCTAGGTGAGAATTGAGCTTGGCGATTGAGATATCGCTATCTTCTCTGTCAGGACTTCTTTGAAACGCTTGCCTATGACGAATGGGTCGTCTTCTGCGAGACAGGCGGGCGATAAGAGCAGCAGTCCTTGATCGGGCCGCCAGGGATTTACTTCGACGCCGGGAGAGCCCCTGCGTAGTCGACGCATCAGTTCAGTGGTTGTGAGACCGGCTCTGACTTCGTCAACCGCGACTTCAACCATCGGCATGCCGGAATGCAGGGGGTCCGCAATGATGCGCGCGGAAAGACCCTTGATTTCCGCCAGTTCTTCGGTCAGTCGCTGGGCAACCACCAGGAGACGGTCGTGACGGCCAATATCGCCTTCTTCGACGAATAGCTTCAAAGCAGTCAGCAGGCCTACGATCTGCTCCTTGCCTACCTTGCAGGAGCGGCCGATCCCGTGTCGAGGAACGCCAGAAAGATTTCGCTTGTCGACCAAGTCGATCGGCGGATCCCAGTCGTCGTAGTCGTAATCGAAATCAAGCTGCTGCAATAGCGCGGCGCTAATGAGATCACGGCGGCCGCATAAGACTCCCGAGCCTTGCGGACCACCAATCGACTTTCCGCCACTGAAGGCGACCAGATCAGCGCCTTCAGAGATGAAGCGTTGCAAATTTTCGATCGGGGGGAGCTCGGCTGCAGCATCCACAAGCACGGGCACTCCGGCCTGATGGGCGATGGCCACCACCTCGGGAAGCCGGGGCAGGGACTGAGGCTTGGCTAAGTAATAGATAGCCGCGGTCCGCTCGGTAATGGCGGCCTTAATCTCCCAACTTTCCGTGTCGCGGACCCCCACGTCAATAAATCGATCGCAAAATCCGACCTCTACCAGGGTTACGCCGGTTGCACGAACTGCATGATCGTAGGAATTGCGCTGGCTGCGCATGGCGATCACTTCGTTCTTCATGCCCCTAACGTCAGGCAGACGGCTCATCTTCGCCGGGTCCATACCGGCAACGCAGGCAGCAGTTCCCATCAGCAGGCCGGCAGCAGCGCCCGATGTGACGCAGCCAGCCTCCGCCTTTGTAATCTCCGCGATGATCTTGCTCGCCGTCATCTGAAGCTCGGCTATATCGACACAGAACTGGGTGGCTTGCCGCATGGCATCGGCGACTTCGCTTGCCATCACTCCGCCACCAAGACGGGTCATGGGCGCGTAAGCATTGATGATGGTTCGAACACCGAGCTTCTCGTAGACGTTGGACATGCACTGCTCCTCACCTGGGACGACTCTTACTGTGCGTAGTCCGGCTCTTCGTGATCGAGGACTCGCTTGATCGCCGTAAGGTGCTTATTGGCGTACGCTTCGTACAATGCGTCGTCATCGGCTAGCTGATGAACGATCTGGGGAGCAACGTGCTGCAGCGGCATGTTGGTCGACATGGCCAGGACCTGGCGCTTGCAGACTTCCTCCAGGTAGTAAAGACGATCGAAGGCGATGGCGATCGTAGGTCCTACCACCATCGGACCATGATTACGCATCATGAGAATGTTGTTGTCCCCAAGTATCTTCACTTCCCTGTCACCTTCTTCCGGAGAGAGAGCCCCGCCCTGATGATTCTCATCGTAGGCAATCTTTCCATAGAATTGAAAGCCGGCGAGGTTCACCGGCTCCAGCTGCCCGCCCTCTATGAGGCAAAGCGCGGTGGCATAGGGAGTGTGAGTATGCAGGGCCGCCCGCGCCGCCTTGTTGTGCCGGTGGATGGGCGCGTGCAAGCAAAATGCGGTGCGCTCCACCGTGCCCGAACCTTCGACAATGTTGCCATCCAGGTCACAGACCAGCAGAGAGCTGGCGGTAATCTCTGACCAAAAGAACCCTTCCGGGTTTACCAGGAACAGGTCTTCCTGGCCGGGCAGCAGAAAACTGTAATGGTTGCAGATTCCCTGTTGGTATCCTAGCCGGGCGGACCAGCGCAACACGGCAGCCAGGTCGACTCGCGCGGAGCGAAATTCCTCTCGCATTTTCACTGTTACAGCTGTCTCTGTCTTGATCACTGTGCTATCTCCCGCAAGGCGGCCAAGAACCGATCCACCTCTTCTGCCGTGTTGTAGTGGGCCAAGCCTATGCGCAGAAAGCCGCCGTCTTTTTCTACGTCCAGATGCTCGGTCAGGTTCAGCGCGTAGTAATTGCCATCCCAGGTGAAGAAGCCGCGCCGTCCCAGCTCTGTTGCCAACTGCAGTGGTGTATGTCCCGCGATGCGTACCGCTACCGTGGGACAGCGGTCGCCTGAGCGTGCCGGATCCTTAATGCCGTAAAACTTGAGCCGAGGAATTTTCAAGAGCCCGGAGATGAGGCTTTCGACAAGGATTCGCTCGTGCTTCTGAATCGCCTTCCAGGCGGCGAGCAATGCGATTCGCCGAGCGGATGCGGAGGGATCGATGTGCCGTCCCAGATCGGCAAGGTAGTCTACACAGGCAGTAATCCCGGCGATGCACTCGTGGTTCAACGTGCCCCATTCCCAGTTAAGGGGAACCGCGTGCGTGTTGGCTGCGACCTTGTATGGCTGCAAGCGCGTGAGATGGCGGTGCTTGCCGTACAGCACACCCATATGGGGGCCGAAGAATTTGTAAGAAGAGCAAACCAGGAAGTCGCAATCGAGGGCACGTACATCGATAGGACCATGGGGCGCGTAGTGCACAGCATCGACGTAGGCCATGGCTCCGACGCGATGCGCCATACGCACCACTTCTCTCACGTTGTTGATGGTTCCCACAGCATTGGAGGCGTAACCCACGGCTACCAGTTTGGTGCGGCTGGTGATCTTACGCGCCAGATCATCCATGTCGAGGGTGCAATCCTCATCGTGGATCTCGGCAATGCGGATGGTGACGCCACGTTCCTCGAGAGCTAACCAGGGGGAGTAGTTGGCGGTGTGATCCAACCGCGTGACTACGATCTCATCTCCCGGATTCAGTTCGCGGCCGATCGACCGGCTGATGGCAAAGGTCAACGAGGTCATATTTGCGCCGAACACGATTTCCTCCGGATCGCAGGCAAGAAAATCAGACATGGCGACACGGGCGCCGAGAAGCATCGCGTCGGTACGTTGGCTGGTGGCGAAGAAGCCGTCTGTGTTGGCGTTGCTGGTGCGCAAATAATCAGAGATTGCGTCGATGACGCGTTGCGGAACTTGGGTTCCGCCTGGTCCATCGAGAAACACCGCGGGATGCCCGTTGACGGTTTGCGAGAGGGAGGGAAATTGGGCGCGGACCCAGGCTGAATCGAGTGAGTGGGTTAATTTGTTCTGAGTGGCAACGGAGAGATCTTCGGGTGCGGACTGGGGCATGGTCTTCATAGATAACTCATTCCGGGGTCGCGAAAGGTTTCTGGAACAGTCTAGAGTCTGCGTGAACTCCACTTAACAACTCAAATTGCGCAGGGACGATTGATAGTTGCCCAGGAATGCGTCCTGGGTAATTTTCAGCCGTCCCTGCGGTGTCCGTGTCATAGCAGGAGCGGATAGATTCGGTTGAATGCTTTTCGCCCACCGAAGTCCGAGAACAGGATATGTTGCGGTACGCACTTGATGGTCACGGGTACATCTTTTCGAGCAAAGTAATCATCTTCCCCTCTTGATTCTCGACCCAAGGAAAAGACCGTGGCGGGTCCCGCCCGGTGCAGGCTTCGGTGGTTGAAAAGCTCCGGGCGGCATGGGTAAGATAAGCACCGCCGAGGTTCCCTCGGCTACGTTCGGGACAGGCTCTTCGACTCCGCGCCACTAGCGCTGCGTCACGCGATAAATCTATGAGGCACTCCGCTCAGGATGACGATTTTGCGGCGAGTTTGAGACGCAAAAAACCAGCATCTTCTCGGATTTCTATTGTCTGCCAAACAAGTTAGCGCTTATGGGGCTACGCCCCGTCGTTTTCGGCCCAGGTACGCTCAGGCGAACCTGGGGCACCCGTTCTATTCCTTCAGACCTTGCTATGACACAGACTCCCTGCGGGACTGATTCTCTACCCCCTGTGGCTTGCTTACCGAGAAGGTACAGGTTACGGGAGGGAGAGTCACGTGAGCTAGAGATGAGTTTTTCTGGAGGCTGCTTTGCGATTGATTTGACCTGCGTCTAGTCATCCTCTACCATGTGCTCTCCCTGCTGCCAATTCAGATAAAAAGCCAAGGTGGGCTTGTATCAAGAGCGATACACAATACGCACGGCCCCGCTCGGGACACCTGCTGCGCATGCTCGGTGCAGGCTTTGGCATCGCTGTCGGGGTCGGAACCACGATCGGCTCCGGCATTCTGCGGACTCCCGGGGAAATCGCCGGCCAGCTAGGTAGCGCCACACTGGTGCTTACGGTTTGGATTCTGGGAGGAGTCTACGCACTTCTCTGTTGCAGCTCGGTGACGGAACTGGCCACCATGCTGCCCAACTCGGGTGGGTTTTACGCATATGTCAGCCGGGCGTTCGGACCACGCATCGGGTTTGTTGTTGGCTGCCTTAATGCGGTGGTGGAATCGGTTGCGATGGCTTACCTGTCGGTGGCGTTGGGAGAGTTTTCCGCCGGGCTGTTTCCCCGTCTTGCGGGGCACGTCCAATTGGTAGGCGTCACCGGGCTGATCTTGCTGACGCTGCTAAATTGGAGCGGCCTGCGGCCGGGCAGCCGGGCGCAGGAATTTACCAGCGCTGCCAAAGCTCTGGGATTGATTGGACTGGTCATCGCCTGCTTCCTCTCCCCCGCTGCTTCCGGCGCTGCAGTGGTCACGAAATTTTCCATCGGCGGACACAGTCTTTTCCTGGGATTAATCCTCGCTCTGCAAGGCGTGGTGGTTACCTACGACGGCTGGTACGCACCGATCTATTTTGCAGAGGAAGACCAAGACCCTTCACGGAACCTGCCGCGCTCGATGATAGGCACTGCGCTCACCTGCACTGCCATTTACCTGCTGATGAATGGAGCTTTACTTCACACGTTGGGAATGGGCCGTCTCGCGGGTTCGCAGTTGCCGGCGGCGGATGCCGCGATGCTCGTCTTCGGCAGCTTCGGAAGACAGTTCATTCTCCTTATCTCCGTGGTTGGAGTACTGAGCACAATCAACGCAGGGCTGATGCTCACGCCGCGCATTCTCTTCTCCATGGCTCGCGACGGGCTCCTGCCGCAACGTGTAACCACAGTGAATAAGGGAGGGACTCCGGCGGTAGCCCTCTTTGTTTGCTCGTTCGCCAGCGTCATCCTGGTGCTCACGGGCACGTTCGAGTCATTGATTGCCATTGCCGCGATCCTGTTCGTGGCCAACTATCTCCCGGTTTTCGCCGCCTTGCTGGTTCTGCGCAGAAAAGAACCGGATCTTCCTCGCCCTTACAAGGCGTGGTTTTATCCGTGGACCACGCTGTGCGTTCTGTTGGCCTCGGCAGCTTTCCTGATTGGCTCAGTGATCGGCGATCTGCGACACAGCCTGTTCACCGTGATCCTCATCCTACTGAGCTACGTTGCCGCTCTGCTGATCACGCGCAGGAGAGCGTAAAGTTCCTGCTGTAGGAGACGTATTCAAGCATGGCTAGCAAGAAAAAAGCGCCCCCAGCGACCCAAACGTCCTCCAACCTCGTCGACGAACAGCTGGAGCGGTATCGCGAGATGCGCGACTTCAGCAAGACGGCCGAACCCAGCGGCAGTCTTGCAGCCTCTCCGAGTAAAGAGGGGGCTCTGCCGTTCGTCATCCAGAAGCATGCCGCAACCCGCCTGCATTACGACTTTCGCCTCGGGTTGCACGGCGTGCTCAAGAGCTGGGCGGTGACCAAAGGGCCAAGCTACGTGCCTGGGGACAAGCGCCTGGCGGTGCAGGTGGAAGATCATCCCATGGAATACGGTGGCTTCGAAGGCACTATTCCCAAAGGCCAGTATGGCGGCGGCACGGTGATGCTGTGGGATGAAGGCACCTGGGAGCCGCTGGGCGACGCGGATGAAGCCCTGGCCAAAGGCAATCTGAAATTCATCCTTCACGGCAAGAAACTGCAGGGCAAATGGGTGCTGGTCCGCATGGGGGGAAGGGCGGCAAAGGAGGCCAAGCCGAATTGGCTCCTGATCAAGGAGCATGACGAGTACGAACAGACCGCGAGCGACGAGCCGGTTGTCGAGAAGGAGCCTAAGAGCGTCCTCACCAACCGCGACATGGAAGCCATTGCGCGTGAAGGGGACCACGTATGGCAATCGAATCGGCCGGAGAGTTCCAGCGCGGATAAGAAGGTATCGGCTGTTCCTTTCGCCCCGGCAGAGCTTCCGGGAAAAAAGGAAGCTCTGCCGTCGTTTATTGCTCCCCAGTTGGCATCAGAAGCACCGGCACCGCCGGTGGGAGCGCACTGGGTCCATGAGCTGAAGCTGGATGGCTACCGGATCCAGGCGCATATTGACAAAAGCGGCAAGGTTCGCCTCTTCACCCGCAGCGGGCTGGAGTGGACACATCGCATGCCGCTGATTGTGCGTGAGTTAGGGCGGCTAAAAGTAGAGCACGCCGTGCTCGATGGCGAGGTGGTGGTACTTGACGCTGACGGGCAAAGCAGCTTCGCCAAATTGCAGGCGGCCTTCGAGGAGGGCGCCTCCCATCCTATGACCTACTTTGTCTTCGACCTGCTGCACCTGAACGGGCATAATCTTCGCCTTGAGCGACTCTCCGAACGCAAGCAGATCCTGGAGCAGATGCTCAATAGCCTGCCGGAACACGAGGTCATCCGTTACGGCCAGCATATCGAGACTGAGGGCGCGGCGATTTTTGACGCGGCTTGCAAGATGGGCGCGGAGGGCATTGTGTCCAAACGCTCCGATAGCGCGTATACCTCGGGCCGCAGCAAGTCATGGATCAAGATCAAGTGTGTTCGGCGGCAGGAGTTCGTGATTGGGGGATTTACCAAGCCTGCTAATGGAACTGAGGGGATTGGCGCCCTAGTGCTGGGTTACTACGAAGGCAAGAAGCTGATTTATGCCGGCCGCACGGGCACTGGTTTCACGCAGGCGAGCGGGCGCGTCCTGCGCCAGCGGCTGGAGGCCATGAAGGAGAGCAAAATGCCCTTCGTGGACGTCCCTGCGGCGGCGGCCAAGGGAGCCCTTTGGGTGCGGCCCGAATTGGTGGCGGAGGTGCAATTCAGTACCTGGACTGCCGATAACCTGGTGCGCCAAGCTAGCTTCAAGGGGCTGCGGGAGGACAAGAAGGCGGCGGAGGTACGGCGCGAGGTCCCGGACCCGAGTCTTGCGACCAAGACTGAACAGGTGGCGAAACAGCTTGGAAAGAGTAAAGGGAAGACTTCGGCACCCGCTCCCGACTCCGGTGATTAAGGCCGCCCCCTCCAAGCTTGGATTTCGAGTAACTCATCCCGATAAGATTGTTGATCCGGAAACGGGAGTTACCAAGCAGGCATTAGTCGACTACTACCTGGCGGTTGCTGCTCGGATGGTCCCCCATGTTGCTGGCAGGCCCCTTTCGTTGGTGCGTTGCCCGAATGGGGCGGGACAGAAATGCTTCTACCAAAAACAACTGGGAAAGGGTATGCCACCTGGAATCGGCGGGGTTGAGATTCCGAAAGCCAAAGGCGACGCCACAGAGACTTACGTCACCGTTGATACTGCGGATGGCCTAGCTGGTCTGGCGCAGATGAACGTGCTCGAAATCCATCCATGGGGATCGACGAATCTGGACCTCGAGCACCCGGACCGTATCATTTTCGATCTCGATCCGGACGAGGCGGTGTCCTGGTCAACGCTTTGTGAGGGGGCGTTGGAGGTGCGGGAACGGCTTAAGAAATTAGGGCTGCAGAGCTTCGTCAAGACGACCGGCGGCAAAGGCCTGCACGTGGTGGCGCCCATCCGTCCCACGCTCGAGTGGGAACAGATCAAAGCGTTCACCCATGCCTTTACGCTGCAGATGGAGCAGGATAATAGCAAGCTGTACATCAGCAAAATGACTAAGGCGGCGCGGAAGAACAAGATCTTTGTCGACTACTTGCGTAACGAGCGGGAAGCGACGGCGGTGGCTCCGTATTCCAGCCGCGCTCGACTGGGGATGGCTTCGGCATTGCCCCTGGAATGGGCGGAGCTCAAGGGGTCGAAGGCGCCCAAGTTCTTGATTGCCGAGTTTGCTGATTGGAGCGAACGGCTGCGCAAGGATCCCTGGAAGGGCATGCTGTCGAGTGAGCAGGAGATCCCGGCGGGGTTGTTTGGGGGGTAGGGGGCGAATAGAGGCGGGGAGCTGCACGTCCATCTTCTGCGGCCCGGAGAGCAAGGGCATGCGAATCGATTTGGTAGTTGTTACATGGAAGGGCGCACCGCAGGTCCCTCGGCTTCTCGGGATGACAAGGGTGGGGCGGCGCTTCCATGAGGAGTCGGATAGTGGCTGAAAGAGACGCGCTCACCTTCGGCAGCTGTTGGTGAGGGATGGACAGAGCCGCAGGTTATCCGCGGCTCCGTAACGTGCTAATTAGTAAATGCGGAAGTTTACTTCGATGTTTACTTCCACGGGGACTGGTTTGCCCTGCAGGGTAGCCGGCTTGAATTTATATTGCTTCACCGCCTCCACTGCCTTTTCGTCCAGACCCATGCCCAGGTGGCGCACTACCGCTACCCGCTGCGGGTTGCCCTGCGCGTCAACGATCAAAGAGACAACACAGACGCCCTGATATTTCGCGCGCCGGGCCTCGTCAGAAAACTCAGGGTCGGGCGAGAAAATCAGTTGTGGGGCAGAAACGCCTCCGCCGACATGGTAGAGACCGCCGCCGTAGCCGCCGCCCTCACCCGGACCATAACCATTGCCTTTGCCCGAGCCGATGCCTCCACCCGAGCCGGTGCCCATGCCCGCACCACTGCCGCTCCCGTTAGAAGCCGGACCCACAACACTGGTCCGCGGATCGCCGAGGTTGGGCAGGTTGTTGTTGGGCAACTGGATGTCCTTGGGCATCATGATCGCCGGGTCAGCCGCCAGCTTGGGATGCTCGTTCACGATAACCATCGGGGGCACGATCGGCTGCTCTTCGAACTCTGGGCAAACGCCCCTTCGGCGACTGGATAATGTCATGCGAGCCGCCACCACCGCCGCCACCCATCTGCGGTCCATTGGGGGCAATGGGCATGTACGGGGGCACGTCGATGTTGGTGACCAGCTCGTTTCTTCTTGGTCACTGCTGTCTTGACCGCCATGAAGGCCCACAGGATGAGGGCGATGATCACCACGTGGGTGGCAACCGAGATAATAGAAGCGGCGCGGCCCCGGTTCTCCTTCATCGGGTCGACGACGGCAATGGGCTTTGACGTCAGGACAAGAGGCGGAAGCTTCCGGGGGTAGAGCAAGTCATAGATGTTGCCGGCGATCGTCTTCCACGCCGGTTCATCGATGATCTCGGCAAGCAACTTGGGCTCTCTTGGCTGATCCTGCTTATCCAGCTCCGGAGGTACTAAAACCTGATTGGCCATAGAACGTATGAGAAAAGAGGGCGTGTAAGCCTCTCTCCGCCTATCTCCTCATTATGGACGACTCTCGTCCGGCTTGTCTCTCTCCAGAAATACGGAGCCCGTATCTGTTCAAGATCCATTAAAAAGTATTAGACACCTTTTTCCTGCTTGAGGTAAGCCGCTCGTTAACTTTTACGACAACGAGACAATTAAGCCGCCCGGCACCCTTTTGGCGTGGCAAAGCTACAATAAGGTTTTGCACGTTTTTCGACTGGAGAAACAATGCCGGCTCCGCCCGAACTTAAGGCGACTCTCAATCTACCCCAAACCGATTTCCCCATGAAGGCAAATCTGCCCCAAAGCGAGCCGAAAAGGCTGGCCGCCTGGGAGCAGGACGGGCTTTACGAGCAAATTCGGGGGGTGCGCCAGGACGCTCCCAGCTATGTGTTGCACGATGGCCCCCCCTACGCCAACGGGCCAATCCACCTGGGGCACGCGCTCAACAAGTGCCTCAAAGATTTCGTCGTGAAGTCAAAGACGATGGCCGGCTTCAATGCCCCCTACGTGCCGGGCTGGGATTGCCATGGCCTGCCGATCGAGATCAAAGTCGACGAGAAACTGGGCCGCAAGAAGCTGGAAATGCCGGCTATCGCGGTGCGCCGCGCCTGTCGCGAGTACGCCGAGAAGTATCTCAACCTGCAGCGGGAGCAGTTTAAGCGACTGGGAGTTTTCGGCCGCTGGAGCCGCCCCTACTCCACCATGACGCCGGAGTACGAGTCGAAAATCATCGAGACGCTTTTTCGCTTCCTGGAAACGGGCTTTGTTTACAAGGGCCTGAAGCCGGTTCTCTGGTGCATGCACGACCGCACGGCGCTGGCCGAAGCGGAGATCGAATACGAGATGCACACCAGCCCCAGCGTGTATGTGCGCTATCGGCTGACCAGCCCTCCAGAGGCGATCGATCTCCGGCTGGCTGGAAAGCGGGTCTCGACCATCATCTGGACCACGACGCCCTGGACGCTGCCCGCCTCGCTCGCGGTGGCGTTTCATCCCGATTTTGAGTACGTGGCCCTGGAACAGGACGGGGAAGTCTACATCGTCGCTGAGGCGCTGGCAGCCGCGACCCGCGCTGCCTGTGGGTTGGAAAGTGCCCACGAGATCGCCCGCTTTCCGGGTTCGCGGATGGAGCGCGTCACCTTCGCCCACCCGTTCCTGGAGCGGACGATTCTGGGCGTTTTGGCGACTTATGTCACCACCGACCAGGGCACTGGCGCCGTCCACACCGCGCCCGCGCACGGCGTTGACGACTTCGCCACCGGCGCGCGCTATGGATTGCGGCAGATCAGCGATGTGGACGACGGCGGGCACCTGCGCCAGGGGCTGCCGGAGTATGAGGGGCTTTATGTCTTCAAGGCCAACGAGCCCATCATCAACCTGCTGATCGAACGCCACGCCCTGATGGGGCGGCAAGACGTCTATCACTCCTATCCGCACTGCTGGCGCTGTCACCGGCCGGTCATCTTCCGGGCCACGGAGCAGTGGTTTATCAGCATGGAAACGCCGATGGTGCGCGGGGATGGTTCGATGACCACCTTTCGCGAGCGCGCGCTGGAAGAGATCGGACGGGTGAAATGGGATCCCCAGTGGGGGCAGGAGCGCATCGCCAACATGGTCTCCTCGCGTCCCGACTGGTGCATTTCGCGGCAGCGGATCTGGGGCGTGCCCATCGCGGTGTTTCTCTGCCTCAACTGCCACAAGCCGCTGAACGATAAGGCGGTGAACAAGCGCATCGTCGACCTTTTTGCAGCGGAAGGGGCGGACGCCTGGTATGTGCGCGAGGTGGCGGAGATTCTGCCGCCGGGCACCAGCTGCCCATCGTGCGGTGCAGGCGACTTCAAGAAGGAGATGGATATCCTCGACGTGTGGTTTGAGAGCGGCGCCAGCCAGGCAGCGGTTCTGGGCGTCGAAAAGGATCTTCCCTGGCCGGCGGATCTTTATATTGAGGGCGGCGACCAGCATCGGGGATGGTTCCAGTCTTCCCTGCTCTGCGCCGTCGGCACGCGGGATGCCGCGCCTTACCGCATGGCCGCCACCTGCGGCTGGACGCTCGACGAGCAGGGGCGCGCCTTGTCCAAGAGCCTTGGTAATGGCGCTGACCCGGTTGATGTCGCTCAGCGTCTGGGGGCGGAGATTGTCCGTCTCTGGGCGGCATCGGTCGATTTCCGGGAAGATGTAGCCGCCAGCGAAAACCTGATGCAGCGGGTCGCGGAGACCTACCGTAAGCTGCGCAATACCTTTCGCTACCTGTTGAGCAACCTGAACGGCTTTCAGCCGGAGAGGGATGCGGTGCCGTGGGAGCAAATGCCGCCTCTCGACCAGTACATGCTGGTGCGGACGCGCGAACTCACGGAAAAGGTCCTGCGCTGGTATGAGGACTTTGAGTTTCATCGCATCTACCACGCGCTCAATGAATTCGCCGTGGCCGATCTCAGCCAGCTCTACCTCGATGCGGTCAAAGACAGGATTTACACCTTTGCACCGCAGAATACCGCGCGCCGTTCCGCGCAGACCGTGTTGTGGATGATTGCCGAAGCGCTGGTGCGCCTGGTGGCGCCGCTGCTCAGCTTTACCGCCGACGAGATCTGGCAATACATGCCGGAGATCAGCAACCGCCTGCCCAGCGTGCATCTGGAGCTGTTTCCTGAGCCGGCGAGCCTGGCGGCGACCATCGATGCGGAATTCATGAGCGACTGGGCGGCTTTGCTCTTAATCCGCGACGAAGCCCTGAAGAGCCTGGAGGAGGCGCGCCAAGCCAAGCAGATTGGCAAGGCGCTGGATGCCCGGCTGGTCCTGGAGGTTCCGCAGACGATGGGCGCCCTGCTCGAGCGCTACCGGGAGAGCTTGAAGGAGCTGTTGAACGTCTCCCAGGTGGAAGTGCTGACTGGACCGTCGCAGCAGATCATCGCGACGCACGCTGCTGGCCGATGGCACCAAGTGTGAGCGTTGCTGGAACTATTCCGTGCACGTGGGTGAGGATTGGCGCTGGCCTACGGTCTGCGAACGCTGCTCGGCCGCGCTCGATCAGATGGGGGTTCCACCGGAAGAAAGCAAACCCAGCGCATGACCAGCATCAAGAAGGATTCCAGGGGCTGGCTCCTGCTGCTTTCGGTCATCGTCATTGTTGCGGATCGAATTACGAAATGGCTGGCATCGACCCGGATCGAGCTGGGTAGTCATGTGGTGGTGATTGCCCACGTTTTCGCCATCAGTCACGTGGAGAATCCTGGCGCCGCGTTTAGCTTGTTCAATGATTCGGGTTCGCCCGCGCGCGTGCGGTGGATGCTGCTTGTTTTTTCGGTGCTGGCGGCGATTGCTGTGCTGGTTGCGTTGCTGAAGCTGGGCCGCACATCACGGCCACTTCGGTTGCACTGGCGCTCATCCTTGGGGGCGCTCTGGGGAATGCTTATGACCGGCTGCGGTTCGGATCGGTTATCGACTTTCTTGAAGTGCACATCGTTCACTACCACTGGCCGGATTTCAATGTTGCCGATTCGGCTATTGTGATTGGCGGGATTTTGTTGCTCCTCGATGCGTTGTTCAGCGGTAAGGAAGAGACGAGGCGAGCAGCCAGTAACTCGCAACTGGAACAGTTACCATACCGGCGTCAGGCGATGACCTCAAGGCCCTTCTTCTCGACCAGCGAGAGCAATTTGAGCGAAGCGCCCTGGGGATGCTTTTCGCCACGCTCCCATTTGCTTACCAGGCTGGGCGTCACATTGAGGTAGGCCGCAAAGACCGTTTGGCTTGCCTTTTCGCGCGTCCGGAGAGCTCGAATTTTCTTCGGGGTCATCTCCTGTATTGGGGTGAGGCACAAGACATCGAACTTGCGCATTGTCTTTCGATCCATACCACCGACTGCGTAAAGGTCGGCGGCCGCTTCGTGAACCGACTCCATGACATCGCTACGAAACCGTTTAGGCATCTTCGTCCTCCCCTGGTGGCAATATTTCGATGAGCGCTCCATCCGCCACTCGTTTGGATATCTCTTTATCGCTGTAACCAAGAATTACGTCTGCAAGTTCCCTAAGAGCCCCGAGTTCGTTCGCTCGAATGTTTCCGACATCCTTTTTCTCAAAGCCATGGACAAACACAGCGCGTCCCTGGAAACGAAAGAGAATGATGGATCGAACTCCGCCGGACTTGCCCTCACCGGCACGCGCCATACGTTGCTTGATAACTCCACCGCCCAAGTCCGCATCAATCAAACCTCGGCTGGCAAGTGTCGCTGTCTGCCAGAGGTCTGCATCACTGATCCGCACCCTACGCGCAAATCGCGCAAATGGCTTTGTCTTGTAGACGGACAGTTTTGGCCGGGCGTCTAGGCGCACCAATGAAGTATAGCACCGAGTGCCACCTTTTGTAGGTGCCTTATTAAATCGTCTTCAGGTATTCCTTGGCTTGATGCCACTCGGGGAAGAGGCGCTCTTCCATTTGAAATTCGCGGGGATGGACGCAGCGGCGGCCTCCGCGGACTTTTACTGGATGCTTCAAGTGCAACATCTCGTGGTAGAGCAGGTACTCCACCGCGTAACGAGGCGTGTTCTTGCGGTCGAAGACGCGGCTGACGACAATCGTGTTGTGCGCCGGGTCGTAATGACCCAGGCTGCGCTTGGCCATGTGACCACTCCAGGTGAGTAGAGGCCGGCCCATCAGCCCGTGGAAGAATCGGCGGTTGAGGCTCTCAAATACCTCGTCGAGGTCGTAGTGCTGGCCCTGCGGCCCGAGCATTTTCTTGCGCCCGCGAGACTGGCGGATCAACTCCGTCTGGCGGATCACCGCTTCACTGGACGCGAACCTGCGATAGCGAGTGGTTTGCACGGCATTCAACGGCTTGCGGTAAAGCTTGGCCAATAGGATATGAGCGATGGCCCGCAGAACGCTTTCCGGAGCGCCCTCGAGCAGATCCGACAAGTGCACATGCACTCGTCCCTCGCGCAAGCGGATAGTGGTGTTGAGGCTGGTGAAGCGGCGGAAACGAATCTCAAGAGAAGGGATGGGAGCCCGTGGCCGCAGGGCACGGTACTCTTCTGCAAACAGCGAGTGCAATTCGGGATTCACCGACTTCAGCGTAGCAGGACTTTACCTACAGGCAAACCCGGTTGCGCAGAAGCAGAAGCACGGCCGTTACCTGGTTTCTGACTTCTCGGCTGCCTTTTCTGCTGCCTTTTCTTCCTTCTTCTTTTCGGCGAAATATTTCTCTTCGTCAGCGAGCATCTGTACGGCCGCTTCATGCACGCTCTGGTTGGACTCTAGTGCCGTCTTGCGCACAAAGTCGTATTGATTGCTGGGCGGGGGCTCGTTGAGCACGGTACCCCATTGGCCGCTCTTCTCCACGACCTCTTTGAGCACCTTGCGCAGATCGGCATGCTCATCGTTAAAGTTGTCCATATTGTCCTCAAGGTCATCGGAGAGCCGCGTAAACTCATCGAACAAGTTGTGCATACGCACGGTCTTGTTCTGCGCGTGGGCATCCGCGTTGAGGTCGTGGATCCCCTTAGACCGCTCTTCGACATATCCGACGAAGAGCTTGATCCGCCCCGGTGGGTCAATTCCGGCCTCGCGGACGTCTTCGATCTGCTGCTCGGTTAAGGGGTCTTTTTTAGACTGGCCGAAGAGGGGTGAAATCGCCAGGACTATCCAGACGCCCGTGATGGCCACGGTTCTTTTCATAACAAGGGAACGGGTTTATTTCTTGAAGACCTGCATCATCAGCTCGGTTTGCACCTGCTCCAGCTGTTTCAAGGTCGACTGGAGCACTTGCCGGTCATCGTAGGAAGCGGCATTAAGAATATCGTTCAGCCGATACGATGTATGCCGCATCAGCTGCTCGGCATTCTTCATCTTCTTGCCGTCCTCGGCGACACCCATGTGGATCTTTTGGGCATACTTCTGGATCAGGTGCAATGTGTCCGAGGCTCGCGCATCGCCCGCGCTGAGTTGCTGCCCGGCGAGTTCGGTCATCTGGTGCACCAGTTCCGCGTAGAGGAAACATTGTTCTTTGGGTTGGGCCTGGTCGGCCTTGGCCATGAGGGCGGCCATGGCCTGCGGATCGGCAATTCTTTCATCCACCGCGAAGGCGCAGGTACAGGAAAGGTTGAAGGCTAGGAAAGAAACGGCGAGGGTCGTGGCCACGAACCGCATAGGGCACCTCTCGGAGGGCTTACGGTACGTCTTTCGTTAATGACTTCCACCAAGAGCAACGAGTCGATGCTTGGCTTGCCATTCCTGGTCGGGGAACTTACCGCCGGCAGCGGCGAGGAATCTATGATAGTACTCCTGCGCTTGCTTCGATTGGTGAAGATTATCGTACGAGGTTGCCCAAAGGAAGTAAGTAGCTGGAGTCTCCTCGAGATATTTTGCTCGCATGGTAAGAGCATGCAGCGCTATTGAATACTGCTTATTTTCCGATGCAGCAAAGGCCAGGCCGCTCCAGGCGTCGCCGTCGTCGGGTTTTAGCTGGACTGCCCGCTCCAGGACGGCCTGGGCCTGCAGATATTGCCTCTCCCGGATCAGGTTTTCGCCCTGCCCGGCAAGAATCTCCTCATTTTCGGGGTGGGCCAGCGCCATCCTGGCGTAGATAGGTTCCGCCTTTTCCGGATGGCCAGCTTGGGAATAGGCATCGGCCAGCATTTGGTCGACCGAGGCATTTCCCGGCTCCAATTGCCGCAAAGTCTCCAGTACCGGAAGTGCCTCGTCGTTCTTGCCCTGGGCCAGCAAAGCAGTGGCCAGTTGCGCGTTCAGCCCGGGATCACGGGGATCGCGCTGCAACGCGCTCTTGAGTAACGGTTCGGCGTCGCTGTACTTCTTTTGCTTGAGCAGCAATTGGGCCAGCCCGGCGTTGGCCGCCGACTGCAGGCTCTCCGAGACCGCCGGACGGCGCGCCAGTACGCGTTGGTACGCGGTCTGCGCCAGCTCCAAATCGCCATTGGATTCAGCGATCTGGGCCGTCAACAGCAGGTCGCTCGGGGTTTCGGGGCTCAGCTTGAGCGCGGACATCAAGGCATCCCGGGCGGCGGCCGGATCGCTGCTGCGGTCCAGCTCGGCCAGCGATCGGAAGGCCTCTGCCTGGGCGGCCGGGTTGGGCGGATTCGGAGAGAGCACCGTGGCTTGCTCGAGCTGCTCCCGGGCCTGGTCGAATTTAGCCTGGTGCGCCAGCAACAAGCCTAGAGCCAGACGTGCCTCAAACTGCTTTGGATCGGCGGCGATGGCCTTGTGGTAATCGACGGCAGCGGCGTCTTCGTGGCCGCCGGCATCCTCCACGTAGCCCAGGTCGAAGAGCGCGCGGGCGTCGCCCGGATTCCGGCTCAGATACTTCTGCAGCAGCGGGCGTGCGCCTTCGAAATCGTGCTGGTCGATCTTGGTTTCGGCCGCATCCCGCTCAGATTTGCTTTCGACCGCTCCCTTGCCGGCAGAGGGTGCGCTGTCCGGATCCTGCGTTCCCGGCGGGAGTTGATTTTGCGCCTGGCCGCTGGTTACCGCCAGCAGCAGCGCCGTGGCAAAGACGCAAAGATACCTTGCTCATTGCCCGGCCCGCACCTCTTGCGCCGCCAGCGCAAGTCCCAGCCAATAGCCGGTGTGGGAACCGGGGGTCTGCGCGACCTGCTCCGGGGTTCCCGCCGCCACCACCCGGCCGCCGCCCGCTCCCGCCTCCGGACCCAGGTCGATCACCCAGTCGGCGGACTTGATGACGTCCAGGTTGTGCTCGATCACTATCAGCGAGCCGCCCGCGTCGATCAGCCGCTTGAAGGCGGTTAAGAGCTTGCTCACGTCGTCGAAGTGCAGTCCTGTGGTCGGTTCGTCCAGGATATAGAGGACTCGGCTGCCGGCCTTCTTCACCGTGCCGTTGCCGGCTCGTCCGGCGGCGCTGCGCCCCATGGAAAGGTGGGCCGCCAGTTTGACCCGCTGCGCTTCCCCGCCCGAAAGCGTGGTCGCCGACTGGCCCAGCCGCACATATCCCAGTCCTACCTCGTCCAGTACCGCCAGCTTCTCCAGAATCCGCGTCTGGCCGGTAAAGAAGCGCAGGGCCTCCTTGACTGGTCAGGTTCAGCACCTCGTAGATGCTCTTACCGCGGTACTTCACCTCCAGCACGCTGGCCTTGTAGCGGCTTCCATTGCACTCCTCGCAGGGGAGCTCTACATCGGCCAGGAACTGCATCTCCACCGTCACTGTGCCGTCCCCTTCGCAGACGTCGCATCGTCCCCCGGGCACGTTGAAGGAGAAGTGCCCGGCGGTATATCCCCGTCGCTGGGCCTCGGGTTGCGACGCAAAAAGCTCCCGGATGGCGTCGAATGCCTTGATATAGGTAACGGGATTGGAGCGCGGAGTGCGCCCGATCGGCGCCTGGTCGACGAGAACGATGTCGTTCAGCCGCTCCGCCCCCTTGAGTTCCCGGTAGAGGTGCGAAGGGTCCCCACCTTCATTCTTTCCCAGGGCATGTGCCACCGCGGGGTAGAGCACGTCGTGCACCAGGGTGGATTTGCCCGGAGCCGGAAACCCCGGTGATGCAGACCAGCATGCCCATGGGGATTTCGACATCGAGCCCATTCAAATTGTGAATGCGGGCTCCACGCAGCAGCAGTTTCTCCCGCATTGGCTCCCGCCGCCGGGTGGGAATGGGAATGGTGAGCTGCCCATTCAAGTAGCGGCCGGTGAGGGAGTCGGGGTTTCTCTCCACCTCTTCGACCGTGCCCGAGGCCAGAACGCGGCCTCCCAACTCTCCCGCGCCGGGACCGAGGTCGAGGAGCCAGTCGGCCGCGCGAATCACGTCCGGGTCGTGCTCCACCACGAGGATGGTGTTGCCGAGGTCGCGCAATTCTTCCAGGATCCGTATCAGCTTGGCGGTATCCCGGCTATGCAGGCCGATGGACGGCTCGTCGAGTACGTAGAGAGCACCCACCAGGCGCGAGCCCAGCGAAGTGGCCAGCTGGATGCGCTGCGATTCGCCGCCCGAGAGGGTGGACGCGAGCCGGTCGAGGGTGATGTACTCGAGGCCGACGGCATCGAGGAAATGTAACCGCTGTTGTATCTCGACCAGAATGCCGCCGGCAATCTCCTGCTGCTGCCGGGTCAGGGTAAGACCCTCGAAGAAGTACTTAGCTTCGCGGATGGTGAGCGCAGCCACCTCGCAGATATTGCTGCCGTTGATGCGGACCGCCCGCGCCTCAGCACGCAGGCGCGTTCCTTTGCAGTCGGGACAAGTCGCGTAGCCGCGATACTTGCTCAGCATCACGCGCACGTGCAGCTTGTATTTCTTTCGCTCCAAAAAGGCGAAGAAACCGTGGACGCCGAGAAAGGACCCATGACCATCGAGCACAAACTCCTGCTGCGCCGCGGTGAGTTCTCTCCAGGGCGTGTCGAGCGGGATGCCATGCTGCATGGCGGCCTTCCTCAGCTCTGCCTGGTAGGGGCGATACTTGGGGCGTGTCCAGGGATCGATCGCGCCTTCGTTCAAGGTCTTCTGTTTATCCGGGATGATCAGGTTGAGATCGAAGTCGATGGTGTTGCCGAAGCCCTGGCAGCGCTCGCAGGCACCAAACGGGTTGTTGAAGGAGAAGAGCCTGGGCTCGGGCTCGCGGTAGATGCGGTGGCAGAGCTTGCATTCAAAGGCCTGGGAAAAGCGCACCCGTCTAGGTTCCGCTTCGGCATCCCGCGAAACGGTTTCGTATTCAATCTCGCCTGACTCGCGAAAGCCGATCTCGGCAGCATCCACGATGCGCGCCCGGTTCTCCGGCGAGACGACCAGGCGATCGACCAGCGCGTAGACGGCCTGCTGAAAGTCAAGATCGAGCAGCGACTCGGGATTGGCAGAATTCCACGATCTTGCCGTTCTGGTAGAGGCGATTGAAGCCGCGCGCGCGCAGTTCGGTGAGCCGCTCTTTGAACGCATCGCTAGGAAGAGCCGGATTAACAGACGGTCTTTGCCGCGGCCTTCTTGGACCGCTTGGCGGTCGCGGGCTTAGCCTGGCCTTCCGTTTCGACCGCGACGCGCGGCTTGACCGGAAATAACGCGTAGAGTCGAGTTCCCTCCCCCAGGGCCAGGATGGATGTGGCAATCTCGTCCACCGTGTCGCGCCTCACTACCCCACCGCAAACGATGCAATGCGCCGTGCCGCAGCGCGCGAAAAGCAGACGCAGGTAGTCGTAAATTTCAGTGGCGGTGGCCACCGTGGACCGCGGATTGCGCGTGGTGTTCTTCTGTTTAATCGCGATCGCCGGCGCCAGGCCGTCGATCAGGTCCACGTCCGGTTTCTCGATGCGCTCCAGGAACTGGCGGGCGTACGCCGAAAGAGACTCGACGTAGCGGCGTTGGCCTTCGGCATAGATGGTGTCAAAAGCGAGCGAGGATTTGCCCGAGCCTGAAACGCCGGAGACCACGGTGAGTTTGCCGTGGGTCAGATCGCAGTCGATGTTCTTCAGGTTGTGGGTTCGTGCGCCACGGATAGTGATCAGATCGTTCAATGTTTCAACCAGCAAGCTCGCCGTGAACCTCCTCGGTAGGCGATACGATCTCCGCCTCAAAACCGGCTTTGATGCGGGTGAGCATCTCCTCCGGGTCGCGCTTCTCGGATTGCTCGAAGGCGGCAGCAATGTGACGAGCCAGATCGGCCAGCATCATCCCCCAGGCTTCGGGTTCCTTCCACACGCCCACGCGCAGGCTGATGTGCTGATCCTGATGCGCGATCCAGACACGCAGCAGTTCGAAGGATTTGGCGTCGGTGCGCACAGGTTCGGGTACGCGGAGCTGATCGGATTGAGCCATGGTTCTCCTCTCGGTGGAGCGGTGTTCATTGCGGGCTACGGGCTTCGGAGGCAGCGGAAAAAGTCTGCACGAAGGGCTGCGGAAAAGCCGAAATGAATTCCCTCAGCGGCTAAAGCCGTCCTGATTACAAGCACTTACGTACAGGCTGAAGCCCGTACCCTTCAAAAAACAAACCCAGGGGCTAAAGCCCTCATCGCTGAGGTGCGGTACGGCCCGACTAAAGTCGTGCCCTGACACAAAACATGACTTTTTCAGCAGCCGGTGACGTCGTGCCCTTCGTTCAGAGTTTTCCTAACCTATTAAATCCGTACATAAAGACCTCATGAATGCGACTTTGGCGGCTGAGGGTCGCATTGCTATACCTCTTCCAAACTTTTCCTTGCTAATGCCGGGATGCGGCTTCGACCGGCATCCCCTCGGTGGCGATCACCGTGGCGCTGTGGCGCCGGGCCCATACGATGAGCAGAATGCCGGCGGCGATGGAACCCAGGCTGGCGACTTGAGCATTGCTCATGCCCCAGTAGATGCGCGGATTGATGCGGATGAACTCCACCAGGAAGCGAGCCACCCCACTGAGCACTAAATATTCGCCGGTAATCTGACCCAGCGGCGGAGTGCGGCCGTCGCCGGATTGGGCTCCTCGGCGCCATAGGTAGCCGGCAATCAGCAAAGCAACAAGCAATTCATAAATCGGCGTCGGGTGGACCCTCTGGAGTGGTGGGAACAAGTCCGTGGGGAAAGCTCATGCCCCAGGGCAGGCTGGTCGGAATGCCGTAGTCGCCGTCGCCTGAGACCAGGCAGCCGATGCGGCCAACACCGTAACCCACCGAGACCGCTGGAGCGGCGAGGTCCAGCATGCCCAAGCCTCCGATTCGTGCTTGCCGCCCTGCCCATACCAGCACCGCGATCCCAACCAGCAAGCCACCGAACCAGGCAAACCCCGCCCGGTCAAAGAGGACCTGGACCGGCTGGTGCATAAGCGTCGCCGGATCTTCCAGTACGTGCCATAGTTTGGCCCCGAGCACGCCGCCCACCGTGGTATAGGCAGCAACCCCGACGGCGTCGGCATCGATGCCAAAACGGCGAAAATTGCAATACAGCACCCAGCAGGCGCAGACGGACGCCAACCACAGGCAGAGGCCAAAGGTGCCGATGGAAAAGTGTCCGATGTGAATGAAGGGATACATGCGTGCGTCGTTCTATACAGTATAGCCGGGTGCTTACGCACAGGGATTCATGGAAGAATGCGCCAATGAGAGAGCACGAGCACGAAATGTTGTTCCGTCGCGAAGAGATCGCCGCCCGAGTGGCGGAAATCGGCGCGCAGATAAGCCACGACTTTGCCGGTGAAGCCATCCTGTTGGTGGGAGTACTGAAGGGAGCCGCCGTCTTTCTCGCCGACCTGGCGCGGAGCATCTCGGTGGAGACAACTTTCGACTTCGTGGCCATTTCAAGCTACAAGGGCGTAAAGACCACGGGCGCGGTAAGATTGATCAAGGATTTAGATACTCCGATCGGGGGCCGCAATGTGATCCTGGTCGAAGACATTCTGGATACCGGTCTGACCCTGGTTTTTTTGCGCAAGCTGTTGCTGCAGCACAAGCCAAAGACCCTGAAAATCGCAACCTGCCTGGACAAGCCGGCGCGGCGTCTGGAGAAAATCGACGCCGATTATGTAGCATTCAGCATCCCCAATCATTTCGTGGTTGGTTACGGTATGGATTACCAGGAGCGCTTCCGTAACCTACCCGATATCCGCATTTTTAACCCAGATGAAGCGTAATTCAGTTGATCTTTACTGGTGGGAGGGCATAGAGTCCCACCGGAGTCAACTCAGGAGGAGGGAGCCTGTTTCATGACCACCAAAGTGCTGCAACCGGAGATCGATCACGGTTCTGGATATTTCGACGTCGAGGGCTTTGCTACGGCTACTTTGGCGAACGCATCTGCGTTGGCCTCGGTATTCGATCACACCTTGTTGAAGCCGGAGGCGACCCGGGAGCAGGTGGTGAAGTTATGTGAGGAGGCGGCCGCCTTCCGTTTTGCCTGTGCCATGGTGAACCCTGCGTGGGTGTCTCTGGCGTATTCGGTGATGGTGGGCAGCGGGGTGCCTGTTGGTGTGGTGGTGGGCTTTCCGCTGGGGGCCAATCTTGCGACCAGCAAGCGCGAAGAAGCGCTGGCGTTGATTAAGCTGGGCGCGCACGAGCTGGACATGGTGATGAATCTCGGTTTGCTGAAGTCGGGCATGAATGCGCTGGTGGAGCAGGATATTCGCGGAGTGGTGCAGGTGGCACACGATGCCGGCGCGCTGGTGAAGGTTATTCTGGAGACGTCTCTGTTGAGCGTCGAAGAAAAGCTACGCGCGTCTGAGCTGGCCCTGGCCGCGGGCGCCGATTTTCTTAAAACCAGCACCGGGTTTTCTACTGGGGGAGCTACGCCCGCCGACGTTGCGATCCTGCGTGGGGTTGCGGGCAGTCGCTGCGGAGTGAAGGCTTCCGGCGGCATTCGCACGCTGGCGGATGCACGCGCCATGTTGGAGGCGGGCGCCAGCAGGATCGGCGCCAGCGCCAGCGTCGCTATCTTGCGGGAGTATCAGAAGGAAGCCTGAGGGGCGAACTTGCCAAGGACCTATGGGTGCCCGGTCCTTGGCGGGGGAAAAATCCCGGGGTAGGGTTTTCTCGGCCCCCTTGCGCGAACCGGGGTATACCAACATTCGTTAAGGGTGTCGTAAGCCGACCACGGTCTTACAAAGAGCCGTCGTGGGGGAAGCCCCATAAGCGCTAATTTGTTTAGGATTTTTTTCGTCAAAACTCCCACAAAATCGTCATCCTGAGCGGAGCGCCTCACAGATTTATCGCGTGACACAGCACTTGGCGGCGCGGAGTCGAAGAGCCTGTCCCGAACGTAGCCGAGGGAACCCAGGCGGAGCTTATCTTACCCATGCTGCTCGGAGCTTTTCATCACCGAAGCCCGCATCGGGCGGATCCGCCACGGTCTTTCCCTGGGGCCGAGAACCAAGGACTTGCTCGCATCTTGCTCGATCCGGCATAGCACAGACCTGGGGATGAAAGATGATTACAGTACATGAAAAGATGTTCCCGTGACCATCAAGTGCGTACCGCAGCAGATCCTGTTTTCGGGCTTCGGTGGTGAAAAGCTCCGAGCAGCATGGGTAAGATAAGCACCGCCGGGGTTCCCTCGGCTACGTTCGGGACAGGCTCTTCGACTCCGCGCCACCAAGCGTTCCGTCACGCGATAAATCTGTGAGGCGCTCCGCTCAGGATGACGATTTTGTGGGAGTTTTGAAGAAAAAAAATCCTAAACAAATTAGCGCTTATGGGGCTTCCCCCGGATTTCCTGTTGAGTTTGGTGGCGTTGTCGAGCCTCATGCGGCTTTCCTTACTGAAAGCCGCAGACGCGGTCGCGTCCAGCGCAGCGTACAGAAAATCCGGGTCGCCCCGTGTTTTTCGGCCCAGGGATGCTCCGACGGCAAGCCGGGGCAGGCTGCGAAGCTAGGGCACCCGTCGCGACTGGGACACCCATCCTTACCTGAGCAGCCGTCGCGTGCCGAGCGAAATGCTCTATGATGACTCGATGTTGGTATGACTCCTCCCCGCGACCAAGACGACGCCGAAGCAGAGAAGAAACCGGCGCAAGCCATTGCTACGCAATCGTTTGAAGGCGACTACCGCCCCAGCTCTCAGGCTCCGCAGCCGACCGTCCCGGCGCGCGTGGACCCGGTGCAGACCGAGTTCCTCATGCGCCTGGCTAATACCCTCAATACCACCCTCGACCTGCAGACCCTGATGCATCGCACCGCGGATCTGGTCCGAGCCGTGATCGACTACAAGATCTTCGCCATCCTGCTCCTGAATGAGCGGACCAACGACCTGCGCATGCGCTTTCAAATTGGCCACAACCCCGAGGTCGAGCGGCTGAAGATCCGTGTGGGCAAGGGAGTCGTCGGCCGGGCCGCCGAGCAGCGCGAATCCATATTGCTCGAGGATGTGCGGCAGGCGGAAAACTACATCAGCGCCAATGACGATGTCCGTTCGGAGCTGGCAGTGCCGCTGATTGTGAAGAACCGGGTGATTGGCGTGATGGATCTGCAATCCGAGCAGGTCGGCTATTTCCAGCCGGAACACCGCCGTTTACTGGAGCTGACCGCCTCCCGCGTGGCGCAGGCGATTGAAAACGCGCGCCTCTACACTCGGGTGGCCCGGCAGGCGCAAACCCTTGCGGTGCTTAATGAAATCGCTCGCGAAGTTACCTCGATCCTGGATCTCGATCCCCTGCTGGAGCGCATCGGTGAACTTCTACGGCGGCTCATCGACTACCAGATGTTCAGCATCCTGTTGTTGAACGAGCGCGAGCAGGTGCTGGAGATTCAGTACGCTGTGCGCTTTGGCCACCCGGTCATGGCGTCGGAAAAGGTCCCGTTGGATCGTGGCCTGGTGGGCACCGCGGTGCGCGAGCGGCGGCTGATCCACACCGGCGACGTGCGCAAAGATGCGCGCTACTACATGGTGAACCCGGAGACGCGCTCTGAGATGGCAGTGCCCCTGCTCTATAAGGGCAAGGTGATCGGGGTGCTCGACCTGGAGCATGTGCGCGTGAACTACTTCAACGAAGATCACCAGCGCACCCTGGTGACGCTGGCCTCGCAGATCGCCGTGGCCATCGAGAATGCCCGGCTCTACCAGCGGGTGACGCAGCAGGAACAGCGGCTGGAGCACGATCTCGACATGGCGCGGGACGTGCAGTTGCGCCTTCTGCCGCCCAAGCCGTCGCGTATGCCGCACGCCGAGTTCGCCACCAGGTTTCTACCCGCTCGCACCATCGGGGGCGACCTCTATGACTTCCTGCGCTATGACGACCAATGTATCGGCATCGCCATGGGAGACGTAAGCGGCAAGGCGGCGCCAGCCGCGCTTTATGCAGCGCTGATCAGCGGGATCATGCGCGCGGCCACCAGCCAAGCTCTTTCTCCTGCCGCGATGTTGAAGCAGTTGAACGACTCCCTGCAGGAACGCAAGATGGATGCGCAGTATGTCACCATGCTCTTTGCCGTCTGGAACGATGAAAAGCAGACGCTGCAAATCGCCAACGCGGGCGCGGTGCAGCCGCTCTTCTGTCGTGCCGGACAGGTGGAGACGGTGCAGGCCGAAGGGTTTCCACTGGGCATGTTCAAGGACGTGAGCTACGAAGAGTTCACGCTGTCCACCCGCCCCGGCGACGCAATCGTTTTTTTCAGCGACGGAATTGTGGATGCGGTGAATGAGCAGGAAGAGATGTTCGGCACGGAGCGGCTGACTGAGTTGGTGGGCCGCCAACTCAAGAACACGGCCGAAGGCATGGTGGACGCGATCTACCAGGAACTCTCAGCCTTCCAAGGCGGCGTGGAGCGCTTCGACGACGAAACCGTGGTGGTGCTGAAGGTTCTGAATCCGCCCGGGGCGAGTTAGGATAAGCCTTGCGCCATCAAACCTATTTCCCACCCAGAGGCTGAAGATTGACTGACACCCTCAACATCGAAAACGCAAGCGAACGGATCATCCATCCGGCGCGCAACCTCATCGGCTCTCTGCGCCTGCCTGGCGATAAGAGCATCTCTCACCGCTACGCCCTGCTTTCGGGGATGGCGGAAGGCGTCAGCCGCTTTCATAACTTTTCCACCGGGGCCGATTGCGCCAGCAGTCTCGCTTGCATGCAACAAATGGGCGCAAAGGTGACCCGCTCAACCGATACGGTAGAGGTCGAGGGCTGTGCCGGCGTGTTGACTCCGCCGGACAAGTTGCTGGACTGCGGCAACTCCGGTTCCACGATGCGTATGCTATCGGGATTGCTCGCGCCGCAGGCGGGCGATTTCACATTGCTGGGAGATGCGTCGCTGAACCGCAGGCCGATGGAGCGGGTGCGACAGGCCCCTGCTGGAGATGGGCGCTGCCATTCATTTAACAGATGGACATGCGCCGGTCGAGATTCACGGCGCCAAGCTGCACGGGATCGAGTACCGGACTCCCGTTCCAAGCGCCCAGGTGAAGACCGCGCTGCTCTTTGCCGGCTTGCAGGCGGCGGGTACGACCACGGTAAGCGAAGCGGTGCGCACCCGCGACCACGGTGAACTGGCATTGCGCGCTTTCGGAGCGGAAATTACCCGAACCACTGACTCGGTGACTATCACCGGCGGCCAGAAGCTGCACGGGATCGAGGCCACGGTGCCGGGAGATATGTCCTCGGCGGCGTTCTTCCTGTGCGCTGCTGCGCTCTTTCCTGAATCGAGCCTGGTGCTGGATCAATTGGGCATGAACCCCACCCGGGCGACGCTGCTCGATGTATTGACCGCCCTGGGAGCGAAGATCAGCGTGCTGAACCTCGAGGAGAACCAGGGTGAACTGATTGGCAGCGTGCAGCTGGCGGCGCCTCCGCAGGGCCTCGGCAGCACCGAGATCAGCGGATCGCTGGCAGCGCAGTTGATTGACGAGCTGCCGGTGTTGGCGGCGATTGCGCCCTACACCCGTGGCGGCATACGCATTCGCGATGCGCGCGAGTTGCGGGTGAAGGAGAGCGATCGCATTGCGCTGGTGGCGCGGAATCTGCGCGCCATGGGCGCCGAGGTGGAGGAATTCGAGGACGGCCTGGATGTGCCGGGAGGCCAGCGCTTGCACGGCGCGGTGGTGGATTCGGGCGGGGACCATCGCATCGCCATGGCTTTCGCGGTAGCCGCTCTGCGCGCCGAGGGGGACACGCAAGTCCTGGGAGCGGATGCGGCAGCTATTTCATTTCCTGAGTTTTTCCAGTTGCTGGAGCATGTGACGGAACTCTAGAGCATTTTCGCTTCTGGTGTGTACAACGTGACCAAAGCCGCACTTCGCCGGAAGCGAAAAACTCTAGTCACGTTACCAAGGAGTGGGGATCGCGATGATCTCGAGACGCGGATTCATGGCCGGGACCGGGACCGTCGTCGCCGGTGCGATGGCTGCAAAGGCCCTGAACGCGTCGGAGAAAGCGATGCGGCTCGGGGGCCCGATCTTCGTGAAATCGGATGACCCGGCGGTGCTGGCTAAAGCGCACCGGGATCTTGGATATCGCGCCGCGTATGCCCCGAGCGACCTTTCCGTAACCGACAAGGATCGAATTGCGGGCCTGGTCAGGGAATTTGCCCGCCAGGACGTTGTGATTGCAGAGGTCGGCGCCTGGAAGAACATGCTCGATCCCGATCCCGAGAAGCGCCGGCAGAACATGGCTTACGTCACGGAGAAGCTGGCCGTCGCGGAATTATTAGGTGCGCGCAATTGTGTCGATATCGCCGGCTCCTATGATCCAAATCTCTGGTACGCGCAAAATCCAAGGAATCTGAGCCAGGAATTTGTCGATGCCACGGTTGAAAACTGCCGCAAGCTCATCGATACGGTTAAACCTCAGCGCACTTGTTTCAGCATTGAAATGATGCCCTGGAGTTTTCCTACTGGCCCGGACGAGTACGTCAGGCTGGTAAAGGCCGTGGATCGTAAGGCTTTTGGGGTCCACCTGGATGTGTGCAACACCATGAACAGTCCGGTGCGGTTGTACAACAACAGCGTGGGCATACGGGAGTGCTTTGCCAAGCTCGGCCCGTGGATAAAATCCTGCCACGCGAAGGATCTCAAGTGGGGGCCGGGTGTCCAGGTTTGGATTCAGGAGGTTATTCCCGGCACTGGATTGATTGACTACAAGACGTTATTGCAGGAATTGTCGCGGCTGGGAACGGAAGCGCCGCTTATGCTGGAGCATCTGCATAATGAAGCGGAGTACACACAGGGCCGCCAGTATATCCAGGGGGTTGCGCGTTCAATGGGTCTTTCGTTCGGGGGTTGACCACGTAATTGTCACTTTAATTGTGATTTATGTAGATTTGCGACCTGACCAAGGGAACCGCAGGTCCCTCCACTACGCTCCCCCGGATTTCCAGTTGGGTTTGGTGGCGTTGGCGAACTTCATGCGGCTTTCTTTGCGGAAAGCCGCACGCGGGCGTTCGTGAGTGCCGCGTAGTAGAAGTCCGGGTACGCTCTGTCGAAAAACATTTCCATGAGAGGTCTTTGGTCGGGAAAGGCGCACCGCAGGTCCCTCGGCTTCGCTCGGGATGACAAAGGGGAGTGTAGCGCTCACCTTAGCAGCCGTTACATGGGATGGACAGAGCCGCAGGTTATCCGCGATTTTCATCTCCTTAGGTGGGCCAAAGGCCCATGACTCATCCGGTCGGGATGACAAATTTGTTGCGCCATCGGCTGCTAGCTCCGTTAACGGGAGCCAAGGCCAATTCCTACGAATAGATTGTCATCCCGCCTGCCCCGGCTTGCCGTGGGACCGGAGCGCAGCGTAGTGGAGGGACCTGCGGTTTCTTTCTCTATCTGGCACAAAGAATGTGCCAGATAGAGTTCGGCTACTGTGGTGGTGGCGGGGTATTAGACGCCGGCGGCTGCTGGGGAGGCAGATCCTGCTGCTCTTGCGGAGTCAGCTGGGGTTGGGGTGGCAGCACCGGCATCGCCGGCATTTGCTCGGTATGCTGCAATTGCTCCTGCTGCGCCGGCAACCCAGCTTCCGGCGCTGCCTTTGCAGGTTGCAATCCGGGAATGACAGGGACTTTTGTTACCGTGCCGGTGACCGCATCGGAGAGCTGAATTCCGTATTGATCCAGGGTTTGCGCCAGGAGCTGTTCCAGCGAGGCGCGATCTTTGGCATAGGTGGCTTCGGTCGAAATGACATTGTTTTCCGCCGTAGCGAGGTTCCGCTCCTGTTGCAATACGTTGGCCGTCGTTGACGCGCCCAGCCTCAACTTTTTCACCTCCGCCTGGTAGGACTGGAAGTTGTACTCGCGGGCGGCCAGAGCCGCTTGCACCGCGGCCCGGTCGTTGGTCAGCGCGTACTGCCCGTTGATGACCTGGATGCGCACCTGGATATACAGCTGTTGCAGGCGCATCTCCGCCTGGCGATATTCGAGCACAGCGCGAGCCTGGAGCGACTGCGCGGTCCGATTACGCAGCGGAATATTCACGTTGACGCCCACTGCCTTATCAGGACCCGAGCTGTTGAACAGGTTGGTGAAGACCGTGCCGTAGCCGATGGTGGGAACATCGCAGGCGGTAGGGCCGAAGAATTCCGACGAACAATAGGGGCTCTTCGCGCCGCCAAGACCAGCAGCACCATAAAATGCGTACAAGTCTACCGTCGGCAACAGGTTATTCTTAACCGCCCGGAGGGTGATCTCATTGTTCCTGAGATTCAATATCTGCTGCTCGATCTCGGGGCGATTGGCATAAGCCTTCTGGACCAGCTCCTCAACCGGCGTCCGTTCTTCCTGCATTTCGAGCAAGGAGACGCGATCTGTGGGAATGACCGGCGCACCGGATAGAACCGGATCGCTCAGGTTGCGGCTGATCGCCTGTTTCATGATCAGCTGCTGATATTCAAGCGCGGTCTGTGACGTGATCAGCGCCTGGGTGTCAGTGGACACCTGGTTATCTGCATTGAGCACGTCCAGCGGGGCCAGCGTCCCGATCTGCAACTGCTTGCGATTGTCGGAAGCCAGGCGCGAGGACTGCTCCAGACCACGCTGTTTCGCCTGCACATCTTCGTAATCGCCTACCAGTTGCCAGTAAATATTTTCAATCTGGTTGATAGTGAAGAGAATTTGCTGGCGGAACCCGGAATCGCTGATGCGGCGGTCATTCTTGGCCTCGAGGATGAAGCGGCCATTAATCCCCGGACCAAAACCGTTCAGCAAGTGTTGCGTTAAGGTGGCTCGGAATGTCGACTGCAACTCCGGACTGTAGAAGCTGAAGATACCATTGTTGGTAATGCGGCTGTTGATGAAGCCAACCTGAAGCTGGGTGCCGGTGATAAAACCCTGGTTGTAATTGAAGTTGTATTCGTCGGTGTTCTGATTCAACGAGGGAGTACCGCTACCGAAAGGCGTTGCCTGGGGACTGGTTGTCCTTTCCAGTTGGACGGTTCCCGTAAGCACAGGGTCCATTGCCTCCGGTGTGGGACCGGTGCCGTTGGTCGTGACGTTAAGGCCAGCCGCACCGGCACCGGCGCCCCCAACCGCGGTGGATGTCCCGCCTGGACCGCCGCCTGAACTGAGCGAGGTCGAACTGGTCCCTGAGCCACCCAGCGTCCCCTCAACCAATCCAGCGCTGACGCCCAATAGGGCGGAACCAGCGCGAGCCCGCAGCAAGTCCGTGTCCGCGATATCAAGGTTGTATCGCTGGATAGCGATATCGTAGTTGTTTTCCAGGCCTAGAACGATGGCATCGGCCAAGCTCAGGTAAATCTTGCCGTCGTGCACCAGGCCGTCCAGGCGCTGGGAGTTGGTGGTGACCGGCGCCGTCACTGCCTTGGGTTCAAAGGTCTTCAGGTAGTTTGGAAAAAAGGGGTTTGGCTTACTGAAGTCATGGATACCAGGCTTCATGAAGGCCGGCTCGGTGTAATTTGGCTGGGGCGCCGGGGGAAGGCCCGCGGCAGGCGGGACGGGTGGGCCGGCGGGCGGCGCCTGCTGTGCCGCTGCCGGCAGCGGCATGTAAGCGCTGAGCACGGACACGATCGCTACGGTCGCTTGCAGCTTGTGAAAAACCCGCCCTCCATGCCGGCGAAACCACAACACGCACAGCTTGGGAAGGCGATAGGAACTGCGACAGGATTCTGAGTTTTTCATCGTTGGGTCAAAATCTCGGGGGTCAGGCCTTGGGCCTTCGCCGTTCTGTCTCAATAGTTAGGAGCTAGCATGGCAGATGCGGCATGGTCGCCCGATGACTCTAGATTTCGCTCGCCTTAGTCGGATGAGCGGTCCCTGGCCGGTCAAAAAGCATGGTTACCGGGATGAAAGGCATTACGCGCTTCCCCGGGGGTTCGTTCCATCGATCTCGAGCGCAGCCTTCCGTCTTCAGCGGCCTTAATGTGCCATGCGGTGTGGATACGCGGGTGGAGACTTTCGTTCCCTGGTTAACCTTTGGGCGAGTATATCGCAGCCTCAGTTGCTATATACGTAAGGAAGTGCGTCGACCCGGGTTTCCTGCCGCGCAGCACTGGCCGTGTCCGCGTGTGCGCCTTTCCGTTAAGAAAGGCGCATGAAGTCCGCCAACGCCAGCAAGTTCCACAGGAAATCCGGGGACGGGAGGGGAAAGATCTGCGCCATTTCCACCATTCCCAAAAAGGCACCCGATGATCTGCCTGGAGCGCAATGACAGGGACAGAACAGCCAGCGAATAACCCGGTATGGAAGCTGGTGCTTGCCTACGACGGCACCGAGTTCCACGGCTGGCAGGTGCAGCCGGATTGCGTGACGGTACAGGGTGAACTGCGCGACGCCATAGCCCGAATCACCGACGAAGAGGTGCTACCCCAGGGTTCGGGGCGAACCGACGCGGGGGTGCACGCGCTGGGCCAGGTGGCGTCATTTGCGCTGGCAGCTCCGATTCCCGAGGCGAATCTCGCCCGCGCGCTGAATCGCACTTTACCGGCATCCATCCGGGTACTCAGCGCGACGCGGGAGACCAGCGACTTTCATGCCCGCCACAGCGCACGGGCCAAAACTTACGAATACAGAGTCTTTCGCGGAGAGATTTGCCCACCCTGGCTAGCGCGCTATGTTTATGCGTTCAACGCGCCGCTCGATGTGGAGGCGATGCAGCGTGCCGCGGTGCTGGTTTGCGGCGAACACGACTTCACTTCCTTTGCCGCCACCGATCCCGACCGGCTGGAGCGTGATTCCGATTCGAGCGGCGAGGGCTCCGTGAACAATGTGCGCTGCGGCGCAAATGTGCGCTGCCTCCATGCTTCGCAGTGGGTGCAAGAGGCGGAGAAGGATCTGCTTGTTTATCGGGTGCGAGGCAATGGCTTCCTCCATCACATGGTGCGAAACCTGGTTGGAACCTTTCTCGAGGTGGGCCGGGGAAATTTGTCAGAGACAGAAATTCCGGCAATCCTGGAATTCCGTGCGCGCGAGCGAGCCGGCCCAACCGCGCCGGCTCGAGGCTTGTACCTCGTCAACGTCGAATACTCCGGCGGAAAATAACCCACAGAGAGAGAGTGCTACTCTGAGAATCTGTTATGCCCAGCACGATCGCCCACTCAGCTTTTTCCCGGATCGGCCAACTGGCTTCGCTGCCGCGCGTTCATGCGGCCTTCCAGTGGTTCCATCTGCACGAGCGGAGGATGATGCAGTGGCAGCAGGAGCTGGTCTCGATTGCGGCTCCTCCGTTTGGCGAGGGGAAGCGCGCGGAGTGGCTGGCTGAACGCTTCCGCGAACTCAAGCTTGAGCAGGTAGAGATCGACCCTGAAGGCAACGTGCTTGGTTGCTATCCCGGCAATCGCTCGGTTACTGGCCAGCCATGCGTCCTGCTATCTGCTCATATCGATACGGTATTTCCTATCCATACTCCGATTGCGCCATTGGTGGAGCACAATCGTCTGGAGGCGCCAGGAGCCTGTGACAACGGCGCCGGCGTGGCCGGCCTCCTGGCCGTGGCGGCCGCATTGGAGAGCTGCGGCGTCGAGCTTCCCTGTGACCTGCTCTTTGCCGGCAACGTAGGCGAGGAAGGGGATGGCGATCTGCGCGGCATGCGCTACCTATATGGAGCTTCCCCGTGGCGGGAGAGAATTGGCGCCAATGTGGTGCTCGACGGCGCGGGTTGCGAGGTGGTAGTAACCCAAGCCCTGGGTAGCCGCCGCTTTCTGGTCACCGTCCAAGGCCCAGGGGGCCACTCGTGGACCGATGCCGGAACCCCCAATCCTATCGTGGTGCTCAGCCGGGCCATCGCCGCCATGAGCGAGGTAGCTCTGCCCACTTCGCCGCGTACCACTTTGAATATCGGCACCATGGAGGGTGGCAGTTCGGTGAACTCGATCCCGGAGCGCGCCACGGCTCGCTTCGATTTGCGTAGCCTGGACGCGGAGCAGTTGATCCGGCTGGAAGTGGAATTGCATCGCGCCGTCGAAGACGCCGTCGCAGCAGCCAACACCTCAGGCCGAAGCAAGAGCCCGGTGCATTTTTTGATCGAACGGATCGGTGACCGCCCAGCCGGACGGCTGAGCGATGAATCCCGGCTGCTTGAAGCCCTGCACGCGGTAGACCGGCACCTGGGGATTCGCACCGAGCAGCGCGTGGCCTCGACCGACGCCAACATTCCATTGTCTCTCGGCATCCCGGCACTCAGCATTGGGGCGGGCGGAGATGGGGGAGGGATCCATACGCGCGGCGAATGGTACGACGCCAGTGGCCGGGAGCTGGCGCTCAAGCGCATTCTGCTGCTGCTCCTGCTGGCCCTGGATCACCTCTCTCAATCCCCTGCAGCCGCCGGCAAGCCGTGATTGCTCTTGGGCCGGCGAGGTTTGCTCGTTTGCTGCCTGATGGCGGCGAGACCTCTCTTCTCCGCGACCATGCCGTCAACTGTTGTAGCGATCTATTACCACGGAAATATTCTTACCGGCGTAGGCCTGGGCGACAGCAACGCGCAGCGGGTCACGGCCATCGCGGTGGGAGATCACCAGATCGTCGCCATCGGAGACGACGCGGCGATTTTGCACCAGAAGCAGCCGGGAACCAGGCTCTTCGACCTGCATGGGGCCTTCGTGATGCCCGGCATCAATGATGCCCACGTGCATCTCGGCTATGCGGGGCGCATGAAGCTCACAGTGGACCTCACCGGCAGTACTTCGCTGGCGGAGATGTTGCGCCGCGTGAGCGCAGCCGCGGCTGCCGCTCCTGCTGGAGACTGGCTCCAGGGCGGCGGCTGGGATCATACCCTGTGGGCCACCAAGACATTGCCCACGCGGCAGGATCTCGATGCCGTAACTGGCGGCCATCCGGCGATGTTCGTCCGGGTGGACGGGCACATTGCGGTCGCCAACTCTGCCGCGCTCGCCTTGTCGGGAGTGACCAACCAGACGCCAGATCCAAAAGGGGGGCAACTGGACCACGATGCCCAAGGTAATCTGACTGGCATTGTCCGTGAGGACTCGGGCCAGGAGCTTATTCAGCGCCATATCCCGGCTCCCTCCCATGACCTGCGCCGGCAGGCTATTTTGCTGGCGCTCAAGGACGCGGCGACGCACGGAGTGACCTCGGTTCAGGACAACTCCGACTGGGATGACTTTCTGGTCTACCAGGAATTGGAAGGTCAAGGGCAGCTGCCGGTACGCATCTCGGAGTGGTTGTCCTTTAATGATCCGGTCGAGGTGCTGGTAGCGCACCGCGCCGCGCAGCCAGGCTGATGACCGAATGCTCCACACCGGAATGTTGAAGGGATTCATGGACGGCTCGTTAGGCTCGCGAACCGCTGCTTTGCTGTCGCCCTACTCGGATGACCCGGGAAATAGCGGACTGCCGCGTTACGACCAGGCGCGACTGGACACCATGACGAAGGAGCGCGCCGCGGCGGGATTTCAGATTGGCTTCCACGCCATCGGCGACCGCGCAGTCGAGATGGCTCTCAACGCCTTCGCTGCCGCCGGCAGCAGCGCGGCAAGGCGTGATCGTATCGAGCACTCCCAGGTGGTAGACCCGCGGGATATCCCGCGCTATAAGGCATTGGGCATCATCGCGTCCATGCAGCCCAGCCATCTGCTCACCGACATGAATTGGGCACGCCGCGCGGCTCGGCAGCCAAAGGTCACGTTACGCTTATGCGTGGAAGGCATTTTTGGATGCCGGCGTGCCGGTGGCCTTTGGGACGGATTATCCGGTGGAACCCATCACGCCTTTTCGCGGAATCTACGCCGGGGTCACGCGCAGCAACGAGGCGGGGACAGAGAGTTACTTTCCGCAAGACAAGCTGACCATCGGCCAGGTGCTCTTGGCGTACACCCAGGGCTCGGCTTACGCGGAGTTTGCCGAAAGCTTCAAGGGCAAACTGATTCCGGGGTACGTAGCCGACTTTGTTGTGCTGGACCGCGATCTGACCAAGGTGCCCGCGCCCGCGATTCTAAAGACGCAGGTCTTGCGGACGGTGGTCGATGGGCGGACGGTCTATGAGGCACCGAAGCAGTGATTGTGCCAGTAATCACCGCACGTAACGTTACCTAGGTAACTCCTGGAAGTCCCCGTGGGAACGGCTGAAAGTCAGAGCTGTCCAAATTAGCGCGCAAATGGCCTCGCGCAACTTGCTGAATGCGTGGAAGAGAACGTGGACAAGCGAAATCGGGTTGGTGCTGTGCCAGTGCTTCAGTCCATCCACCTCCACCAATGCCAAGGTGGAGATGGATGGACTGAGCGTAGGGAGTGGTTAGAGGGAAGGGCGCGCAGCAGGTCCCTCGGCTACCTCCGGATTTCCTGTCAGGTTTAGTGGCGTCGATAGACCTCATGCGGCTTTCCTTACTGAAAGCCGCATACGTGGCCGTCGATTAGCGCAGCGTAGTAGGAAATCCGGAGTACGCTCCTAATGACACGGACCGAGAGGGCCCTGTTTAGTGCCGCACCTACGGCGCTCGGATCATCTTCGGGATTGAGCCCCAGCCCTTCCGGGCTGGGCTCACGTTTGGCGGTCGGCCCTCCAGGCCTCGCATCCATGGCGATTTTGCAGTGTCATTTCTTTCTCAACTTGCCCCAGGCAAGTCAGCTCCTCGGGATGACAAATTTGAGGGCGGTGGCGCACCTTGGCATGGTTGGAGGTGGATGGACAGAGTCGAAAAAGAGCTAATTGGGACAAGACTGGCTGAAAGTAGTCCAGGACGTCAGAGTCGGGGAACCAGAAGGCGCGGTATCTCTCCGATCGCCAAGGCCCGGAGGGCCGACCGCTAAACGTCAGCCCAGCCCGGAAGGGCTGGGGATGTGGATCGTATGACCACCGAGCACCGTAGGTGCGGCACCCTCTCATCCCATCACAAAGCTGGGATCGAGGGCACGCATGGTGTCGCGCCTACGGCGCTCCCACGGCAGGCCGGGGCAGGCGGATCCTCATCGGAATCGGTACCCAGCCCTTCCGGGCTGGGCTGACGTTTAGTGGTCGGCCCTACCGGGCCTTAGCGATCGGAGGGATGCGGTTCGTTTCTACAGGGGCCGAGTTTTCGGGCAAAATGTTGGTACTGTAACCCGTGGCGCGGGAGCCGACGTCTAATAAATGTTGCTGCTGCATCAACCGCTACAACACGCCGCCGCCCCAATCGCCGGGTTTTGGCTATACTGGAGAGAGTACACAGTGACTGTGTGGCAGCAAGGGTAAGTTATGTGCCGCCGTTCTTTGGGAGAACATCGGTGGCGGTGAGTTCGAGCGTGTTTCATGAATCCGGTAATCTGCTGAGGCCATGAACGACATTCGCCCCGGGCTAGCCGGAAGACCAGTATTGCAACCGCTCTCGTTCCCTGGCTCACACCAACTGTGTGATTGCTCTACGGGGTGCCATCCTCTTAGCGCCGCCAGCCCTTGGATGCTTCCCAACCGACGAGGTTAGACCCAGATGAAATCGCTGCTCGAACGGCTTCGCGCAAGCCGTCTCGCTTCAACCTTTACTATCCTTGGCACGCTCTCAGCCGGCATATTGATTGGGTCTGTTGCTGTCCACGGTGTTCGCGGGAATGAAACGCAAACGGATAGCTCGGACGCCACCCCGCTGAAGATTCCCAACCCTGTCACCCTGTCGACGACTTTCACCCAGATCGCCAAGGACGTCGCCCCGGCAGTGGTGAACATCAATACCGAGACGCTGCCTCAGGAAGATACCCATTCCCGCCGGCGCACTCCTCATGCGGCGCCGGCTGTCCCCCCGGGCGGTGGTGACGACGACCAGAATGGGGACCAGGACGGCGGCGGCGGCCAGGGTCCGGACCAGAACTTTCAGGATTTCTTCAACCGGTTCTTTGGTGGACAGGGACCTGGCGGCGGCGAACAGGGTGACCAGGTGCGTGAGTCCCTCGGCTCCGGCTTCATCGTGGATCCCCGAGGCTACATCATTACTAACAATCACGTGGTGGAGAAGGCGGATCGGATTTATGTGAAGCTTTCCACCGACCCGGAAGGCTTTCAAGGACGCGTGGGCAAGGTAATCGGCGTGGATAAGGATACCGATCTGGCGGTGGTGAAGATCACCACCACCGAGCCGCTGCCCACGGTGAAGATGGGCAATTCGGACGCCAGCCAGGTGGGCGACTGGGTGATTGCCATCGGCAGCCCGTTCGCGCTTACCCAAACGGTTACCGCAGGCATCGTCTCGGCCCGGAACCGCACTATCGAAAAGGGCGCCGCCGGCCAATTCCAGCACTTCATCCAAACCGACGCGGCCATCAACCCCGGCAATTCCGGGCGGTCCGCTGGTCAACATGGCCGACCAGGTCATTGGCGTAAATACCGCGATCCTGACTCAATCTGCCGGCTATGAGGGAATTGGCTTTGCCATGCCCTCGAACACGGTCATCGGGGTCTATAACGATCTGATTGGACCGGAGCATAAAGTCATCCGGGGTTCGATCGGGGTTCAGTTCCAGGGCAGCCTCAACCCCGCGGTGCAGCGTGTCTACGGCTTCAAGTCCGGGGTGCTGATCAGTGCAGTGACCCCCCACGGGCCTGCCGACCAGGCGGGAATGAAGGGTGGAGACATTATTACTACCGTGGATGGCAAGCCTATTAAGGATGGGGATGCCCTGGTAACGGACATTGCGGCTCGCAAACCGGGGACCAGCGTTCATCTGGGCTACATGCGCGGCGGCCAGAATGCAGACTGCTACCCTCACCATCGCGGACCGGGCGAAGCTGTACGCGGCGCAACCCGCGACCCAGAATGGAGAGAACGGGCCGGAAAGCGCTCCCAACGCCTCCGAAGGGCAAACTCGGGCTCACGGTCGAGGCCGTTCCTGGCCCGCTGGCCAGCAAGGGAGTCCATGGTGTTCTGGTTACGCAGGTAAAACCGGGTTCCTTTGCCGACGAGGCCGGATTGACCTCGGGCCTGGTGATCACGGAGATCAATCGCCAGCCGGTGACCGGGCTTGATCAGTTCCAGTCGTTGGTCAGCGCTTTGAAGGCCGGTCAGGATGTGGGCTTCCGGGTGGTTGATTCGCGCAATCCTACCGCGGGTGGTACTTATTTGGGAGGCACACTACCGTAAAGTATTTCCCCAGTTGGGTCGTTTGCATGACCAAAAAGTAATGCAAGGCCATGCGATGACGTGGTAAAAACGAACAATTTACCTAGTAACCATTACCGGCGGCCGGAAAAATTGCGGCTGCCGGGCTTGTTGGGATTGCAATCTGGCGGGTCTCCTTATAGTGTGTCGAGAAGCACGAATTTCCCCTATCGAGGTATGCATGGTGTCTTTACGAGCAGGCCAGGTTTTGTTGTTACTCTCCACACTGGCTATCACTCCAGCATTTGCAAGCCGAACTCATCGTGCACCCACGTCCGGTCATTCACGGACGGCTACTTCCAAGAAGGCCAAAAAGAAACAAGTCCACGGACAGCGGACCATTGACTCCAACCGGGCCTCTGAAATTCAGAATGCATTGATCCGCCAGAAATACCTGACCGGGCGCTCCCAGCGGCCAATGGGACGCACAGACACAAGTTGCCATGCGGCAATATCAGTCGGACCACGGCTGGCAGACTAAATTGATGCCGGATAGCCGGGCATTGATCAGTTTGGGCCTTGGACCAAACCACACCAACGATTCACCCGTCGGCCACAGCGCACCTTCAGTCCAGGCGCCAAACACACAGGAAGCACAGTCGTCTGAGCCGGTCGAAAACAATACGCTGGCTTCGGTTCATTCCCTTTCGCAGTAGCTATTGCGCGTAGATTAGTGCAAGAAGCCCGGGCAACTGCCCGGGCTTCTTGCGTTTACGCGGGTGAAATAGCTCTTGCGAGAGCCCGGAAAAGGGCGCCGGGCTTTGATGGCCTCTACGCTCGACTTCACAGGCCGCGGAAAACCCCTGATTTGTATCAGGGCATGACGTTCTTCGGGCCGTAAACGATTGAGAATAGGGCTTTGCTTTAGGGTCTACCTGCAGAACGCCAACTGACAAACCCAGTCCCGCAGGGACGGCTGAGAGTAGCCCAGGACGTTAGTCCTGGGTGTACATTCCACCGAGACCAGTCCCGCCAGAGCCTGCCCTGAGCTAGTCGAAGGGGACGGCTGAGAATGCCCCAGGACGGCAGTCCTGGGTGAGCCTGGACTTTGGAGGAATGGTTAAGGGTGCCCAGGACTTCATCCTGGGTCATTTTCAGCCGTCCCCTTCGACTAGCTCAGGGCAGGCTCTGCGGGACTAAACTCCCGGACCGGGGTCCTCACATAGACGACTTAGCCTCTATGCTTTTTGCCGGGTCCGGGCATCTAGAGCCGGATCTCTGGCTGAATCAGGTCGCGGATCGTTTCCCGGCGGCGAATCAGCCGCGCCTTCTTCCCTTCCACCAGAACTTCGGCGGCTCGGGGCCGGGAATTGTAGTTGGAGCTCAAGGCCATCCCGTAGGCGCCGGCATCGAGAATCGCCACCAGATCGCCTTCCTTGACCTCCGGTATTTCCCGGTCCCGGGCAAAGAAGTCACCCGACTCGCAGACCGGGCCGACCAGGTCGACCACGCCACGTTTGGCCAGAGGATCATGGATCACGGGCAGAATCTCATGGTAGGCCTGATAAAGCGCAGGCCGGATGAGGTCGTTCATCCCGGCATCCGTGATTACGAAAGTCTTGCTCCCATTGCGCTTGAGATATAGCACCTTGGCCAGCAGAGCGCCGGCTTGCGCGATCAGGAAGCGGCCGGGCTCCAGCAGCAGCCGTACTTCCAGCCCGGCAAGGGCGCGCTCGACCTCGGCCGCATACTTTGCCATTTCTGCCGCGGGGTCAAACTTGGAACCATCCAGGTAGTCGATGCCCAGGCCACCCCCGGCATCGACGAACTTGATCCGGATGCCGTCGCCTTCCAGTTCCCGGATGAGTTCGCCTACCGCATCGAGCGCCGCCCCGAAAGGTTCGGCGGTCTGGATCTGGGAACCGATGTGCACGCTGATCCCAACCGGGTCAAGGTAACGCGATCGTTTTACTTCCTGGTAAACAGCCCGGGCAGCCTTGATGTCGATCCCGAATTTGTGTTCGCGCAATCCGGTCGATATATAAGGATGCGTCTCGGCGAAGACGTCCGGGTTCACGCGCAGGGCGACCCGGGCGAGGACGCGCCGCCGCCGGGCGCGCTCGGCGAGCAAAGCCACTTCGGATTCGCTCTCCGCATTGAAAATCAGAATCCCGGCAGCCAGAGCCAGATCGATCTCCTCGGCTGTCTTGCCCACACCCGAGAAGACGACTCGGCTGGCCGCCTTCTTATTCACCTCGAGGAGGCGTAGAAGCTCTCCTCCGGAGACGATATCGAATCCCGAACCCTGACCCGCAAGCAGCTTGAGAATAGACAAATTGGAGTTTGCCTTCACCGAATAGCAAATGAGGTGATCCCGATGACCAAACGCATCGGAGAATAGGCGATAGCGATCCAGGATCTGCCCTGCGGAATAGACATACAGGGGAGTCCCATACTTCTTCGCCAGCCCAACGAGCGAAACATCTTCGCAGTGCAATGCCGATTTCTTTTTGGGATAGCGGAAGGGACGGTCGGGGAATGCGATCTGGTATTTCAAAAGCAGGAGGCCTCGCGCAAATGGAGTGGCCGATCGACTTAGAGCATTTTGCTAATACTGAGGTCTGGTGGGATCAGTTATGTGCGGCCATTCTTCGGCGGAATGGCCGCGTCGAGCTCGGTTTCCTGATTTACACCATTAGCAAAAACGCTCCAGCCTATCGGGGTTGGTGGGTCTCTTGGAGGCGAGCGCGGCCTCCCGCGCCTAAGTCGTGATGTTGAGGTTGGTGGTTGGGGCCACCGTCCGCGGCTCCTCAGGCACCATCACCCAGAACAAAACGTAGGCCACCTCGCCAATGGGGAAAACCAGTATGGCCAACAGCACGGCGATGACCCGGGTCAAGGTGACGTCCCAACCGTACTGGTTGGCGAGCCCCTGGCAGACACCTGCGAGCTTCCTTCCAGCCAGAGGCCGCATTAACGGTCCCCAGGGTGGAGACGGAGGCCGGGAAGCAAAACCAGCTGAGCCCGGCTCGATGACGGGCTTGCCGCAGGCGGAGCAAAAGCGCGCGTCGCTGTTTAACGATGCACCACATCCGGAACAGAATAAAGCCATTGGATGCCTCCATAAAGCTATTGTAATGAACTACTTGCAAGGAGCCCAGGGTTACTGCGCGGTAAACGGAGACTTGAGGTATTTGCGGGCCCAATCCGCCTGGGCCGAGTCGCCGTCCTGGCGGAGCACCACCTCGTATTGTCTCCGCGCCATATCTCGCTCATTCAAAAGATCATACATCTTGCCCGAGTTGAGATCACAGCGGCTCTTGAGATCTTTGCTGATGGTCGGCTGCGCGGTGGCCTCATTGTAGGCTGCGGCGGCTTCGGCATAATTTTTCTGCCCCTGGAGCGTGTCGGCGAGACCGAACCAGGCAAGTTCCAGATGGGCTGAAGGGAAAAAGCCTGACTTCTTGGCTTCTTCCAGCAGCTGCTGGTACTCGGTGATGGCGGCTTTGCCCTGTCCCGCGTCCTTGGTGAGGTTGGCAAGTTCAAGCCGGAAGAGAAAATCCCGCGGATACTCGTCGGTCAGCGATCGCATGACCGCGATCGCCTCGTCGTACTTTGCCTCCCGGCGAAGGAACAGACCAAGCGCCGTCCGGGCCTCCACAGAAGTGATCACGCCTCGTCCCCCGGCATCTCGTAAGTCTTGTATACCCTTTGGATTTAGAGCCGGTAATCCCGGCCGCGCCGGCCAGTATCTTAAGCCCAAAAGGGAGACTTCCGGTGACGTATTGGTGGACCCCAACCACCAGCTTAGCGTCCATATACCTGGGATCCAGCCGCAGGACCTTCTCGTTGTCGCTGCGGGCCTGCAAAGCAACATGGAGCGCGGAAACAAAGCTCCGTTCCACCATGCCGATGTACACGGCGCGCAAGCTGCGCGCCCAGCCGCGCGCAAACAGCGCGTCCACATCCTCCGGGTTCTTGCTCAGCTCCTGCTCGGATAGATCTATCGCTTTGGTAAATAACGAGTTAATTTGTTCGGCGACGGCCCGGTTCGCGACCACGGCGTGCTTGCCGTTGAGAAAGCCGTCATGGGCATAGAAGGTGGTATCGAGCAGATCGAGGCTGTAGAGTTCGCGGAAGATCGTCGTGTCGAGCACATAATCCACGGCCAGGGGACTCGTAGGATTTTGCTGCCTGCACCTTTTCAAACCTCGACAGCGCGCCATCGTAGTCAAGAATGTAGAACCGCTCAAAGGCCTGGCGCACCAAGGGGTCCAGGTTGAGCGGATTCGTATCCACTCCCGCAGGTGTGGTAATAGCGCCACGCCCGGATCCTGTAAGGAGCGCAATAAAAAGAGCTAAACCAATGGCTGACGCTCAGCTTAGGCTTGGATGGACGGGCATCCCCGGAAGCCTCGCGCTGCCCTGAAGGTGAGAGGTCCGCCGCCGTCGGCCGAAGCGGGGAGCTCCGGGGCGGATAAGTCGACGAATTTTTTCAATAAATCTCATTAACTAGTAGTAATTACCGAGACTCTTAGCGCATAAATAAGTAACTAAAGGTAAACCGTTTCAGGGGACGCATAGCGATCAGGATATAGGCTCCCCTTACGGTACCTGCGGAAACGAGGAGATGCTATGACCAGGCAGGAACTCCTTCGCATTGTCATTCGCCAGGCGCGCGCGAACGATTTCCAGTTTCGCAAGTGGTTTCAGAAGGCGATCGACCCCTCCTGGACCAGCTTTGACGATGCGGTCGAGCTGCTTGCTCGAGGGCGGCGCTACTATGCTCTCCTTTTCGCTCACGAATTTGGCCGGGCGTTCTGGAAACAGGGTTCCCAAATCAGCTTCGTCGTTCCCGCAGCAAGCTACACTCGCCGTGACAAGGAGGGCCGCATCGTGACGGTGACGCGGAAGCCCTTCACCCGCCGAACTCTCAAGGCTGACGTCTGGAAATACCATCTGCGTGAAATGGCGGCACACGACGAGCCCCTGCGATATATTCGACGTTTCCTCGTTATGGAGGAAGACGTGCAGCAAACGAAAAGTGTCGCTTCTTAGTTACCTTCCGGTGATTTTTTTTGCGACATTTTTGCAACCAACGAGTGATATACTCCCGCCCGCGGACAGCCTACTCTCGGCTAGTAGAAATCGGTAGAGAAATGGTCGTCCGGTAGCTAAGTCGCGGCACCCGCCGCAACCCCGTTCCGCCCGCCCGTTTCGTCAAATCCGCATTTCCGCCCTCCCCCAAGTCACTGGTATCAGGAACAACATGGCTTTCGGTGTCGTCAAGCGAAATGCGATGAGCACTCTGCCCGCAGATCCTGCCGGGGGGGAATAGGTTATGAAGATAGCTCTGGCAGCGTTGTTTGCCGCAACCGTGGCCACCACCACTGGATCCGCATTCGCACAAGATGTAGCGCCGCTCCCCACGGAGCTCGTCCCGGCGGGTGTTCCTCTTCGCGTGGAATTCGACAAGAGCTATTCCATGCGGGCGGGCACCAGGATTGAAGGTCACCTTACTGAGCCTGTTTATCTGATTGACCACGTTGCCATCCCCGCCAACTCTAAGGTTTATGGCACGATCACCGGCAAGCACGGAGTAAGCCGCCAGGTTCGCACCGCGGCTATGTTCAATGGCGACCTGACACCGCTCAAGGATGCCGACGTCACCTTTGGCGAACTCCAAACCCCGGACGGGCGTCATTACAGCATTGAGACGGACGCTACGGAGCGGACGACGAACGTCGTGCGCATGGCGGCTCCCAATGAGGCGCCGCGCCGGTCCCTGATGCAGCGCATCGCCGCGGCTTTCAGCTGGACCAAGCGCGAAACCGCAGCCGGATTCGCCACCCCGCACAAGATGGACAAGGCAAAGCAAGCTCTCTATGCGCAGATTCCGGTTCATCCCCAGGAGCTTTGGGCAGGAACCCAGTACGACGCAGAGCTGAAGCAGCCATTGGAGTTAGAAGGACAAGCGGCGCCGGCGCCTGTAGCCGTCGCGGACCTCAGCGAGCTGAAGTTGACGGGTAACATCGAGGCCCGCCTGGTGGATCCGGTGGACTCGAGCACGGCGACTGCAGGTATGCCGGTCGAAGCGGTACTGACGCAGCCTCTTTTCGAAGACGAGCCCGCCACCACGCTGCAATCGACGGATACGGCGGTATCAGTTTCGCCCAAGGCGCACGGGAAACTGCTATTGCCCGAGGGCACGCACCTGATTGGCAGCGTGGTGCAGGCCAAGCCCGCCGGAATGTTCGGGCACAACGGAAGCCTACGGCTGACCTTCCGCAAGGTGGAACTGCCCGAAGGTGACGAGAGAGTCGTGCACGGGCGCGTGATCGCCGCCGAGAGCGTCAAGAGCGATCGGTTGCAGATCGACAACGAAGGCCAGATCAAGGCCGGCGGCGCCAACCGCTTCCTGGCTCCGATCACCCTGGGTTCGCTGGCTGCGGTCTCGGACAGCACCGGCGCGGGCCTGGTGAAAGAGGCAATGACCAGCAACGGTCTCGACCTGCTGACCCGGGTTGTAGGAACGGCGGCTTCGAACGGCGGCTTGATTTCCGGCTTTGCCTATTACGAGGTCGGTAAGGTGGTCTTCGACACCTGGATCGCGCGCGGACACGAAGTTACCTTCGCCAAGAACACCCGGCTGGAAATCGAACTCTCGCAACGGTAGGCCTCTCGCTCTGGTTGAGAGCGAATCTTGTTATCCCAGTCCCTCCCCCCAAAGGAAATGAGAATCGGTACGGCCCCTTTAAAGGGCCGTGGAAAGAGCCGCTCTTAGGTAGGTCCAGGTTAGGTCACCTGGAAGGTACGGAAGGCGTACCTCAGGGGGTAAAGAGGGTGCGGAAAGTCTCTACGAAGGGCACGGGTTCAGCCGTGCCACACTGGGCAGCGACCGATGAGGGCTGCCCTCAATTTCCTGGATGGGCCTAATGAGCCATGGCACCTCATGCGGTTTTCCTTGAGAGAAAACCGCACACGCCGACCTATCCAGCATCCACGTACAGGAAATTTAGGTTTACCCCCCGAGGTACGGCTTTCCCTGATTCATGGCGAATGTGACCACCGTATCTACCCTGTTTCGGCTGCCCAGCCTGACTTCGGCCTAGGCGTCTTGAAAAGCGTACCTCAGCGGCTAAAGCCGTCTTTAGCGTATGGCTATGCGGCACGACTGAAGCCGTGCCCTTCGTGGAGAGTTTTTCCGCAGCCTCTAAAGCCGCCCTAGGATTTGGCTCAGTTTGGCACGGCTAAAGCCATGCCCTTAGTGAGCGGCATTTTCGGCAGCTGTAGCCTCCGCGGAACTTACCGAAGCTCATTCCATCCACTCAACCGTTGGCCATGATCCACCCCCGGGATTAGGCTTCGGCCAACCAAGCAGACAGAATCACGAACCAATCCGCTTTGCCGGAATGAATTGTGCAAATCGAAAACGGCAAAACGCATTTGCGGAGATGAAAGCCAAGGACCATTCTGTCAATTGCAATCGCAACAGACATCTCAACTGGGAAACCAGATAGGCGGGGTTGAAGAATGAATGCAAGCTGACTCGAGGACCGAATGAGCGCAAGTGAATCGAAATCGGCAAACTCCATTTGCGAGGATGAAGCCGGACAGGCGATTCCGGACAATAGCAACTGCAGCAGTCATCGAAAGCGACAATCCACCGAGCAGAGTTGAAAGGTAAATGCAACCGAACTCCTCAGACGAATGATCGGTGGGGAATGAAGAACGGCAAACCGCATTTGGGAGATGGAACTCTAAAAGCGATTCGTCCAATAGCAACCGCAACGGTCATCTAAAGCGCCAACCCACGGAGGAGGGATTGCAATACAAACCTCAGACGAATGAGCAACGGTGAATCAAAAACGGCAAATTGCATTTGCGGAGACAAAACCGTAAAGGCGATTTGGCCAATAGCACCAAAGCGAGTCATCCGGATCGACAACCCACGGAGGAGGAATTGAAAATCGAATGCGAATGGACTCCTCAGACGAATGAGCGGCGGTGAATCAAACATGGCAAACCGCATTTGCGAGGATGAGGCCGGAAGGCGATTTCGCCAATAGCAACCGCAGCCGCTATCTAAAGGGACAATCCAGAGAGACGGATTGACGAAGAGCGCAAAGCTGACTCACAGGACCGAATGAGCAGCGGTGAATCAAAAACGGCAAACCGCATTTGCAGAGACGAAACAGTAAAAACGATTTGGCCAATAGCACCAAAGCGAGTCATCCGGATCGGCAACCCACAGAGGAGGAATTGAAATCCAACCGGCTCTTCAGGCCAGGTGGAATGGAAAGAGATGGTTCATGGGCCCCTTCCCTTTACCCACCGGATAGGCCGAACGAAGCGCTTCTGTGACATAAGCCTTGGCGGCAGCAACAGCCTGGCGAGGAGATTGGCCGGAAATGAGACCTGAGAGCAAGGCGGTCGAGAAAGCGCAACCGGTTCCGTGGGTCGCTTTGGTGACGATCTTTTCTCCTTCCAGCCAGCTCCCCTCCCCCGAGGCAGTGAGCAGGAAATCGTCGGGGCGGCTGAGGTGGCCACCGGTGACCACCACGTTCAGCTCGTCGTTGCCCAGTCGCGCCGCCATCTCACGCAGACGAGCGGCGGCCGCCGGCACCTGTTCCCGGCCGACGGTCCCGGGGGCTGACAGATCTCCGCCGGCAAGCAAGGCCAATTCGTCGACGTTGGGCGTGATCCAGCCGACTCGACGGAGCAGTTCCTGGCGGAGGAGGTCCACTCCATCCGGATCGATGAGCGCTGTTCCCGAACTGGAACGCAGGACGGGATCGAGAACGATCCTCTCCCGTGGGATCGCGCCGGACTGGGCGGTCAAAAAGGAGGAGACTTCGCGGACTACGGCCGAGTTCCCTAACATCCCGATCTTGACGCCGGACAGGGAAACATCGTCGGCCAGGCATTCCAGCGTCTGCCGAACCAGGGCCGGGGAAAGGGGTTCGACCGCGCGGACCCCGAGCGTCGATTGCACCGTCATGGCCGAGATGCAGGCTACGCCGTAGATTCCATGGGCGGAGAAGGTCTTCAGGTCGGCGGTAATGCCGGCCCCCGACCCAGGATCGAAGCCCGCGATGGTGAGCGCCACCGGTCGGGAGGGTTCAGCGGCGGTCATTTGGGACTCCTTGCCAATTTTAGGTAATTCTGGAATTTTTTTATCAGCAAGTGTATGCTGCGCGCTCGGGGTTTTTTTGCCCCGTTTCCGCTGCCAAATGTCCGATTCCGGGCCTATGACTTTGGTGAGGAAGGGTTACCAACGACCCCAACCGCGAGGCATCCGGATCCTGTCTAATAAGAGTGTGGCCTGATAAAGGCGCTGAAATCCACCCCTCGCGTTTACCATATCCAGGGCCATTAATCAAGGAGGAGAAGCTTAATAAGTAGTTGATAGATTTTGACTTAGAGGCGAAGTGCTCCATACAATAAGACAGGAGAACAATGTCAACTATCGGCAACCAATCTCATTGGCCTATAGGGCCCGCAATCCTCGCCGGCGCGGTACTTTCCGCGATGTGCATAAGCCCCGGTTCTACGTTGGCGCAGCATGATTCCCCGACAGCGGAAACACCAAAGACTGTGACCGCGACTCCGCACGGTCATCACTGGCGACAATTCGGAAAAGCATCCTGGTACGGAGGTGCATTCCAGGGTCAAGCGACCGCCAGCGGCGAACCCTTCAATATGAACTCCATGACATGTGCTCACCGCAGCCTTCCGCTCGGGGCCGTTGTCCTGGTCACTAACTTACGCAATCACCGATCGGTACTGGTCCGGGTGAATGATCGTGGTCCGGTCCCCGAGAACAGAGTGCTCGACCTGTCGTATGCGGCCGCCAAGATCCTGGGTTTCCGGGGCGTGGCGCCGGTTCGGATCGATTTGGTAGATCCTTCATTAAGCCCTGCTCAAATCGCTGAGCTCAGCTGGCCCGCGCAGTTCCAACGTTAATCGGCCCGCGTTTTCGCTACAATTAGTGTCGTGGCACCTTCTATCGAATCCGCAGACGCACGCCTGATCGTGGCTCTGGATTATCCGGACGCCCAGGCAGCGCTCGACCTGGTGGATCGATTAGAGGGAGCCACGCGCTGGTTCAAAATCGGGCTGGAGTTGTACGTGGCCGAGGGTAACTCCCTGGTTGCCGAGTTGCAGCGGCGCGGCTACTCCATATTTCTCGACCTGAAGTTCCACGATATTCCTAACACCGTGGCCTCGGCGGTACGGTCGGCGGCGCGGCTCGGGGTGCAGATGCTGACCGTACACGCTGCGGGCGGACCGGCGATGCTGGCCGCGGCAGCGGAAGCGGCCGGGGAGACTGGGCCGATCCTGCTCGGCGTCACCGTTCTAACCAGCATGGATGAAGCGCAGCTGGCAGCAACCGGCATCCTCGGAAGTTCTGCCCGACAAGTGGAAACGCTAGCGAGGATGGCCTACGCCAACGGGGTACAGGGATTCGTCTGCTCCGCGGTTGAGGTGGCCAATTTGCGTAGTCAGTTGGGTAGCAAGCCACTGCTCGTGATCCCGGGAATTCGGCCGGAGGGCGCGGCCACTGGCGATCAACGGCGCGTGGCTACCCCCGGAGCGGCGATCGCCGCCGGTGCAAGCTACCTGGTAGTAGGGCGACCGATAACCCGGGCGGCTGATCCCGGCGCCGTGGCCAGATCCATATTGGCGGAGATGCAAGCCGCATCTGTGACTGCTTAAAGCAGTACGTCTAGAGTTTTTCGTAGAAGTCGCAGGTCGAGCAGGAGATGTAAACGCCTCCGGGAACTCCGCGCTCCCGATCCTTTACGCGTTTCACAATGCGAGTTGCCTTGTTGCATTTGGGACATTCAATGCCCTTGGCGGTGTCCATCATCTTCGAGCGGTCGGCGGTCTTGGCTACTTTCGCCACGGTGTTATCTCCTCTTCGACAAGCTTAGCTGTCGGCACGCAGCCTCTCTCGAACCTCGTTCCGGCTTGGAATGCGTTTGGCGGGACGAATCAGTGGGGACTGCTAGTTATTATGTTACACGATCGGGGAAATCCTCCCCCCCGGCAGGGGAAGCCGAACTCATTGGAAAGCTTTAAGGTGGCTTTCGACGGTGCCTGGCAGCATTCGCGTGAGGTCCAGTTCACCCCAGGACTCACGTCCTGGGGCATTCTCAGCCAGAGCTGTCCAAATTAGCGGAACAAATCGGCCTCGGATTCCATGTGATCCGTTGAATGGTATGGAAGCTCGTGGCTCTCAAAGAGAATCGGGTTGGCTTTGGATGATTGCCAACAGCATTCACGTGCTGTCCAGGTTCACCCAGGACTGACGTCCTGGGGCATTCTCAGTCGTCCCTACGGGACTAGTCTCGGTGGGAATGTAGACCCAGGACTAACGTCCTGGGCTACTCTCAGCCGTCCCTTCGGGACTGGTTCCGATATACGCTGCTGGCGGATCTATTTTCAGCGAGTGCTGCACAATCAAACCGATCGAAAAGCTAATTTGGACAAGTCTGATTCTCAGCCGTCCCTTCGGGACTGGTTGCGAGCCGGTAGGTTCTCCCGCAGACACTAAAGGCCGTTTCCGTGAGAAGAACGAAGCGTCCGCCCGCCGTTAATGGGGTCCGCCGGAACTCGATATGTCTACCAGCTGGGACGGGTTGGTGCCGGGCGGCGGAGGAATCGGCTTGGGCTTCTCGTCGTCGGGATACTGCACCGGCTTTAGCTGATGATCGTTGTCCGTCGCGTTGGGCAGCTGTTCCCCTGGCTGACGCAAGGTGGGCGCGGCCGTAGGAGCATGCTCCCCGTTGGGGGCGGCCGGAGGTGCGTCGCCGAGACGAACCTGGCGGACAAACTGCCCGGCAAAGTAGCCATCGGTCTCATCTTTGTCACGAATCACAGGCGTTTGGCCGACATCAGCGATCTCCAACCGGATAACGCGGTTGCCGTTGAAACGCACGAACTGGACCTCGTGCGGTGGCTGCCCATAAATCCACTCCTCGAACGGCATCTGCCCCTCCGTTTCGCGAACCTTCTGGTCGGGCTGGCCAACGGCCTTCAGCACCATCTCACGGTTCATGCCGACCAGAACCTCGTGGTTCAGGACAGCACCTTTGAGTTTGGGCGGGAGCGTGTCGGCAAAGGCCTCGACCGGAGTCTTGAGGGAAAAGTCGATCATCGGAATGATCAGTTTGCGTACCTCGGAGGCAGTCATCTCCGGGACGAATTTGTTGAACAGCAGTGTCATCCGCGATCCGACTGGAACATGGCCGTCATCCTGAGCCAGCGGGGCCATTCCACCCATGCCCCCAACTTCGATGTGCTGCATGATGTGGTGGTGCTTCTCAGGGCCGTCGTTGAACTCAAAGATGATGCGGTCCGGCTTCACTTCGAACTTAGTGATCACTACGCGATCGCCAGGCTTGACCGAGATACCGTACTTCTGCAACTCATCCGCGTAGGCGCTTCCCGAAGGATTGAGGGGTCCGTTGGCATGGAGCACGACTCCCTTGGTACCGAGCGGGAGTGGGCGAACCGCAAAGGCTTCATCTGCCTGGAAGGTGCGGACAAGCTGCTGCCGTGTCCGCTCCGTGATGGGAGTCGTCGACAGCTGGACGGCAGTCGGTTGGACGGTGGTGAGATTTGCCTCTTTGGGAGCCAGCTTTTCGCGTTGCACAGTGAAGACTTGTGCGGTGCCCAGAGCACATCCGCAGAGAGTAGTAACTGCCAACAACGCGGCAGCGCGGCGGATTCCGGCTACGGCGCTGGCAGGAAAGAATTGTTTGGTGGTGAGCCCAGCCATGGCGCTTTCCTCATGCGCCAATCATGGTCCCACTGCTAGTGATTTGCAAGTAACCTTTCATGCGCAGAGCGAAGAAAGTTTCAGGGCAACAAATCAGAGCTTTTCCGGTGCCGGTTCGGGAGGCTTTTCGGGCTCCGGTCCGGGCTCCGGCAGGCCGGAAGATACGGGCAGAGGAGGCGCCTGGGGTGGTGGGGATATGGACTGGATTTGGACCAGTGTGGTGCCTGCCGGTGCGGGCGGGGGAGCGGGAGTGACCGGGTGATGGGGAGCGAGGGTACTGCTCATCGCGTCCAGATTAACGGGAATGCCGGCGGCGACGATGACCGGTTGGGTGTAAAGGTAGGCATATCCGCGGGTCGCGCGGTAGACGATGAAGATCCCAATGAGCAGCACGACGGCGGTCACGGCGCTGGCTTCGGGGCCATAGTCGCCGCCGGTTATCCAGACAGGACCCACAGTGTTGCTCTGAATGACGGGCGAGAATTCGGTGATGCCACTTACCGGCAGCCCGAAGAGAAGACACATACTTGCATTCCAGGCAAAGTGCCAGCCCCAGCAGACCCAAAGCGCCCGGGTGCGTAGATAGGCGACCGATAGCAACCAGCTACTGAATACCGTGATCAGAAAGCTGGCTCGATTGGCGCTGGGATTGAACATATGCAACCCGGCAAAGGCAATGGAGAAAACCAGGGTGGCCATGGTCGGCCCCATGGCTTCGATCAAACGCTGGAAGGGATATCCGCGGAAAGCAACTTCCTCCGCCAGGGAGGCGACGGCGAGTAGCAGGAGATCAACGAAGAGAATGCCAAACTGGCGCGGAACCAGCCAAAAGGTGATGATTAATCCGCCCGTGACCACCAGCGGCAGGATGCTCGCGACCAGCATGCCCCAGCCCAACGCGACGCCGAGGCCAAATTCCCTCCTCCACCCGGAACGGAAGACCAGGCCCATCGCGCGAATGGGTTCGCGCTGATGGTTCAAGACGCGTCCCATGGCGGCGTAGCCGATCACCAGGAGGAAGAGCAGAACGCTGCGTTCGATGAGGGGGACCCACGCGCCGCTCGCCAAGCCGTTGGCAGCGTGAACAGAAATACTCTCGGCAAAGTAGAAATAGATTCCGGCGAGGACGACGTAGCCGAACGCCCGTACTCGGTCGGCAGCAGTGAAAACGGTCAAGCGCACGCCCCCAGCAACAATGAACACAGCGAGCCTTGGGGGCAAGATGCTGTCGGCATAGGGCGCTTCAGGCGTTCTTGTAGAATCGGGCGATCTCCCGGAACTTAGCCAGCCGGCGTGCGATTCGATCCTCGACTGGCATCGCCTGCAATTCACTCAGATGCCAGACCAGCTTCTCATCGAGCATAGCGGCGGAGGCTACGGGGTCGTTTTGGGCTCCGCCGGGTGGTTCCGGCACCACATCGTCCACGCAACCCAAACGGCTTACGTCCTCGGAAGTAATCTTCAAGGCTGCGGCGGCCTGGGCGCGTTTGCCGGCATCCCGCCACATGATCGAACCGCAGGCCTCGGGAGCGATCACCGAATACACGGCATTTTCCATCATCAAAACGCGATCGGCGACCGCCAGGGCCAACGCGCCGCCCGAACCACCTTCGCCGGTAATGGTGGCAATGGTCGGAACGCGCAGCCGGGCCATTTCGCGCAGATTGCGAGCGATGGCTTCCGCCTGGCCTCGTTCTTCGGCAGCGATACCGGGATTGGCTCCGGTGAGATCGATAAAGGTGAAGATCGGACGATGGAACTTTTCCGCAATCTTCATCGCCCGCAGGGCCTTACGGTAGCCCTCCGGGTTGGGCATGCCGAAATTGCGCCGTACCTTTTCTTTCGTGCCTCGCCCTTTCAGGTTGCCGATCGCCAGCACTTCCTGACCGTGGAAGCGGGCCATGCCGCAAGCCATGGCGAGATCGTCGCCGAAGGCTCGGTCCCCGTGGATCTCCGAAAAGTCAGTGAAAATGCGCTGGATGAAGTCCATCGGATAGGGCCGTTGCGAGTGCCGCGCGAGTTCAGTCTTGATCCAGGCGGGATTCGTCGGTTCGGCGACTACCTGTGTCTGCTCAAGATTTGCTGGTGCCGGATCGGTCATGAGACTTTGCATCGCCTACGCCAGCGCGGGAAAGTCTGCCGCTTGGCCTTTGCTTTCGTCAATTGTATGGATTATAGCGGGTCCACCGTGGCTGTGGCTCGGACGAAGGCTGTCCTCAACTGAAAGTGTTACAAACCCGCGGGACCGCATATCTCGCTCGTTTTTTGCGAGATGCGGCCGAACCACCGGCCACCCTCGCCGGGGCCGATAGTATAGTTGCTACTTTGTCGGACTAGACGGTAGTTCATCTCCGGTTTTGGAGCGTTTTCGATGACGACAAGAATTGCGTTGTTTGGGGCTGGCGGGAAGATGGGGTACCGCCTGGCAAGGAATCTCAAGCCTGCATCTTTCGAGGTCCGGCACGTGGAACGCAGCCCTGTCGCCCAGGAGCACCTGAAGACTGGCCTGGGTTTGGCGTGTGTTCCCGCCGATGAAGCTCTCGATGGCGCCGAAGTTGTCATCCTGGCGGTTCCGGACACCGCGATCGGCAAGGTCGCCGCATCGATCGCAGGCCCACTGAAACCGGGAACGATGATCATGGTGCTGGACGCCGCGGCGCCATTCGCCGGTCACCTGCCCAAACGCGACGACCTGGTTTATTTCGTCACCCATCCCTGCCATCCGCCGGTCTTTAACGACGAGACCGATCTCGAGGCCAAGCGCGACTATTTTGGCGGCATCACCGCCAAACAGCACATTGTCTGTTCGCTAATGCAGGGGCCGGAGAGTGCCTATGCCTTAGGTGAGCAGATCGCGAGGGTGATTTGGGCGCCCGTTATGCGTTCCCACCGGGTAACGTTGGAACAAATGGCGCTGTTGGAGCCGGGTCTTTCAGAGACCGTCTGCGCGACGCTCCTGGTGGTGATGCGCGATGCGATGGATGAAGTGGTTAAACGGGGTGTGCCCGCGCAGGCAGCGCGGGATTTTCTCCTCGGCCACATCAACGTGCTCGCCTCCGTGATCTTCAAGGAGCGCGAAGGCCTTTTTTCCGACGCTTGCAATAAGGCGATCGAGTTTGGCATCCCGGCCTTGATGAGGCCTGACTGGAAGCGCGTCTTTGAACCGGACGAAATCGCGGCCAGCATCGAGCGCATTACCTAAGTCGCGTATCTTTAGAATGGTCCTCTCTATTGAATGAGTGATCGCGAATCGCAGTTGCCGTCTGTATCCAGCGTAGCGCCGAAGGCGGGCAATGCGAGGCCGCAGAGCCTGGACCGTCCGCGCAATTACCTGAAATATCTCATCCTCGTCGCGCTGGCCGGATGGACGCTCGCCTCCTATGACGTTAACCTGCTGGTCCTGGCGCTTCCTGACATTGCCAAGAGCTTGAATATTTCGGAAGCAGGACTTGGGGTTCTTGGCTTCTCCGTCTACGGCGCGCAGTTCTGCATCACCATCTGGGCCGGCTACGCGATGGACCGCTTCGGACGGCGGCGCATCTGGATGTACTGCCTGACCGGCACCGCGATATTCACCGGCCTTACCTATTTCGTGCAGGATTTCTGGCAGCTGGTGTTGGTGCGAGCCCTTGCCTCCGGGTTGGCGTACGCGGAGCTGGCCGTTTCCATCACCATCGTCAACGAACAGGCGCCCGCGAAACATCGGGGGTTGCTCTATTCGATTGTCCAGGGTGGCTGGCCGTTGGGTGTCTTCCTGGCCTCGGGGGCGTATCTTGCCTTTGGCAGATATGGATGGCGTTTCGTCTTTCTGCTGGGCGTGCTTCCCATCGTTGCTGTCATCCTGGGCCGTTTCTTTGTGCGCGAGTCGGAACGCTTTGAACATGTGCAGAATGTGCGCGAGGCGGTTCGCCAGGGAGACCAGGCCGCGGTCGAAGCGCTGCTCGAAAAGCAGCAGGTCGCGGTCGAAGCGGAAGGACGGCCTACGGTTCGCGAGCTGTTCTCCAAGCCCGGCCCCATCCGGCACCAGCTCATCTGGTTATCGATTGTCTGGATCTTTTACGGCGCGAGTTATGTCGCGACCAATTTTTACATCGCCTATTGGCTCACTAAGTACAAGCACTTCAGCGATTCTGCCGCGAGCACTCTGCTGCTCGCCTGCGGAGGCATAGGCTTCCTCTTTTATATTCTCGGGGGGTGGCTGGGCGAGCGCTGGGGCCGGCGCGAGGTGATCATCGTCTCCGGCGTGCTGGTGGCCCCGCTCAGCCTGATCTTTCTGCTGGTCGAGCAGACCTGGCTGGTGGTCGTGGTCTACTTCCTGCTCTACCAGGCCACCAACGGCACCTGGTCCGGCGCCGGTTATGCTTACCAGGGTGAGAGCTTCCCTACCCGCCTGCGTGGGACAGCCGTGGGTTTTCTGAGCGCCATCCAAGTGATCGGCTTCGTTATCGGGAGTATTCTGTGGACCATTCTGGCCGGCTTCGGAAAGCCCGTGCTCACTTGGCTCATCATTGCTACCGGGGTGTCGCTGGGGATGTGGACGACTCTGCTGCTGCGGAAGATTCCTCCCGGCCAGGAGCTCGAGGCGATTACGCAATAGCGATACATTATCCATTCAGAGGCTAAGCATGGAACTAACCATCGCCCAGCGGCGCGTCGGGACTGAAGAGCCATCACCGGAAAGCATCGTGCTGAAGGCCGGCGCACTGACAGCGGACCTGGTAGCGGGCGGTCTGCGGACAATCCGCTACCAGGGGCGCGAGGTGCTGCGCGCAGTTGCTTATGTCGTGCGGGATAAGGATTGGGGAACCTACCATCCCGCCATCAGCGATTTCAGTTGCCGCCAGGGCGTAGATGACTTCACGGTGACCTTCCGGGCGCGCTGCACCAGCGTCGAACCCAGCCAGGAACTCGAATATGAAACGCGCATTACCGGAAACGCGAACGGCCTGATCACCTTCGACGTGACCGCCGAACCGCGGACTCCATTTCTTACCGCGCGCTGTGGTTTCGCCATCCTGCATCCGCTTGAGGGTGTCGTCGGCCAGCCGGCGATTATCGAGCACGTCGACGGCTCGCGCGAGCACGCCGCCTTTCCGGATCTGATTGCTCCCATACAACCGTTCAAGGAGATTCGTGCGATCGAGCATCAAGTGGCGCCAGGCGTCACCGCGCGCTGCCTCATGACCGGGGACGTATTTGAAATGGAAGACCAGCGAAACTGGTCTGACGCCTCCTACAAGACGTATGTTCGGCCGCTCGCTCTCCCTTGGCCGTACGTCATGGAGAGTGGAGTGCGCAACCATCAATCCGTTGAGTTGCTGATTACCGACAGCGGCGCCGGCCGGCATCAGGAAGAGACAAAGGTGGATGTGCCGATCGAAGTGCAAATCGGTGAGCCAGATGGCACCTTTCCGCAGATCGGAGTTGCCATCCACCCCAGCGAGATCGCGACGATCCTGGCGCATCCTGGGATGCTGCAAAGATTGCAGCCGCAACTTCTTCTGTTTCATTTTGATCCCACAGCCGGGCCCATTGCCGGGGATGGGCCCGAGCATCTGGCCGGTTTTCGGGAGATCGCGCAAATTGCGGATGCTTCGCAGTGCGCCCTCGAGCTCGTGCTCCCGGCGCAGCGCAACGTCAAAGACGAGCTGAGCGAAATAGCCGCGATGGTCTCCGCGGCCAATCTGAAATTGTCAGCGGTCCTGGTTTCCCCTGCCGTAGATAGAAAATCCACTCTGCCTGGGAGCCAGTGGCCACCGTGTCCGCCGCTTGCAGAGATCTATCAAGCCGCGCGCGAGGCTTTTCCGGGCGTGGCTATCGGCGGTGGAATGCTGACCTACTTTACGGAACTCAACCGCAAGCGTCCCCCGGTCGAATTCCTCGACTTTGTCTCCCACTGCACGTGCCCCATCGTGCACGCTGCCGATGATCTGAGCGTGATGCAGACCCTGGAAACGATGCCCAGTATTACTCGTTCGGCGCGTGCGATCGTGGGCAACGATAAACCGTACTGGATAGGCCCATCGACGATCGGCATGCGCCAGAATCCCATACGGCTCGCGGGTGATGGACAACCCGGAGAATCGCCGGATTACGATGACGGACCACGATCCAAGGCAGACGAGCCTTTTCGCGGCAGCCTGGATGATCGGCTACGCCGCGTCCACCGCCGAAGCGCATCTGCAGGTACTTACGGTCGGCGCCGTAACGGGACCTTTGGGACTCGCGTCCGTCAGCGCAGCGGGAGAGGTCGCCTACCATCCGGCTTTCTACACGGCGCAAGGTCTTTCCGCCATCGCTGGACGCCCGCGATATCGTTGCCGGTCGAGCCGTCCGGATACTATTGCTGCCGTAGCCGGCACGGATCGCGATGGGAACCGTCTGACTTGGCTTGCCAACCTCACTGGCCAGAATCAGGCCGTGATTCTTGTAGGCGATAAGACGGTTTCACAGACAGTTGTGCTTGACGAGGAGAATTTTACCCAGCCGCGCGTCGTCGAGTGGAGTAGAGAGATCGAACTTCGGCCTTACGCCGTTGCCTGCCTGACGCTCGCCGAGTAGCGTGTGTCATAGCGGAACCCAATAGAATCAGGACGGGTGCCCCACGTTCCCCCCGGATTTCTCCTCGTCCAGGAGACCCTCTTGAGTTGAACATTTAAAACTTTGATGGGGCTTCGCCCCGTCATTTTCGGCCCATGTACGCTGAGGCCAACATGGGGCCACACGTCCCGTTCCTATTGGGTTCTACTATGGCTCCGACCATAGATGGACTCGACCACCGTTCCCCCATCTACCGAGACGCGGGTAATTCCGCATTGCGGAATTCTCGCTTCCCTTTGCCGTTGCGTGGCGATGGGGTTGACGGCCCGTCGATGTCTCCCGTCCAATGGCTTGTCCGCCGGGAAGCCCGGCACGAAGGAGTTTCTCGGGAGATGGTTTTTCGTCCCACACGGCGCAGGTTCCTTCAGGGTTCCGCGGCTGTTTTGAGCGGCGGCCTGTTGGGTCATGCGGCCGACTTCGCCTCCACGCCAACGTCCGGCACTGTTGCATCTTCCCGCGAAGTGCTGCGCGAATTTCCCTTTGGGGCCGTCGGCATCACCGGTGGTCCGCTCAAGCGGCAGTATGACAGCATTCATGCGAGTTATCTCAGCCTCGACAATGATCGCCTGCTCAAGGTCTATCGGCAACGTGCGGGCTTGCCTGCCCCCGGACCCGACATGGGCGGTTGGTACGATGCGGACGGCTTCGTTCCCGGGCACTCTCTCGGACAATACGTTTCCGGATTGGCGCGCATCGGGGCGGCTACGGGCGATCCGGCGTGCCAGAGGAAGGTGCGGGAACTCGTTCTGGGCTTCGGCGCCACGCTGGGCGCGGATAACCAATCGATCATTCGTCCGCAGACCAATCTGTGGATTTGCTATACGCTCGATAAACATTTCGCCGGCCTGATCGACGCTTACACGCTGGCTCATGTCGACGAGGCGCGCGATCTGCTGCCCCGAGTCTTCGATGGCTCACGATCACTGATGCCGGAGCACGGCCACGATCGTATCGGGAAAAAGAATCCTCCTTATGATGAGACGTACGTCATGCCGGAAAACCTCTTCAGTGCTTATCAGGTCACTGGCAGGCACGAATTCCAGGCGACCGCGCTGAATTACCTGCTCGACCGTGATTTCTTCGATCCGCTGGCACGCAATGAAAACGTGCTGCCCGGCCGTCATGCCTACTCGCATGCGATCGCGCTCTCATCCGCGGCTAAGGCTTACCTGGTCCTGGGAGATGAAAAGTACCGCCGCGCGATGGCCTTTGCGTGGACCTGTCTCACCACGGACCAGCAGTTCGCCTCGGGCGGTTGGGGGCCAAACGAACAGTTCGTGGAACCGCATCAGGGAAAGCTGTACGAGAGCCTCAGCAACACAGTCGACCACTTTGAGACGCCGTGCGGCGCTTACGCAGCCACCAAGCTGGACCGCTATCTTTTGCGCATGACGGGCGATCCGCGATACGGAGATCATCTGGAACGCGTCGTCTACAACACGCTGCTTGGCGTGAAGCAGCCCGATTCTGACGGCGATTATCCGTACTACTCCACCTATGGCCCCAAAGCAACCAAGGTCTGGTATCCGCACAAATGGCCGTGTTGCTCGGGAACACTGGTGCAGGGCGTTTCGGATTACGTGCTCAACCTCTACTTACGCGCCGCGGATGGCGTCACGGTAAACATGTATGCGCCCAGCGAATTGCGCTTCGAGCAGAACGGCGTGAAGATCAGACTGACGCAAGCCACGGACTATCCTGCGGGGGAGATCGTTACGATCCGCATCGACAGCAGCGCTACCAACGCTCCAGAAGTCTGGACGCTGCGGCTGCGCATTCCTGGTTGGCTGGAGGAGCCCGCACGGATCACAGTGAACGGCGCCACCGCCGCTGCGGCCGCGAAACCCGGCAGCTTCGCCGCTCTACGCCGGCGATGGAAGGGGGGAGATTTGGTGGAGTTGCGCCTCCCGCAGGCGTTCCGCACCGAACCGATTGACGATCTGCACCCGAATGTCGTCGCCGTTATGCGCGGTCCGCTGATGCTCGTCGCCATCGACCCGCCGGATGGACTGGAAAAGAGACCTCTTCCGATAGAGGAGGGGTTTAGCGTTCTTGGCCAACGCGCCGACGCATGGACGCGAAACGAGGGCGGCCGACAGATCGTTTTTATACCTTTCTATCAGGTACAACACGAGCAATACACGACCTACTTTACGCGCGGCTGACGCTTCGCCGCAGCGACGGGAGCGCAACGAGATGAACAGCAGCAACGGTAAATCGGAAGCGGGCGCGCTCAACGGAGCGGAGCAACAGCAGCGCATCCAAGCGCGTTATTGGATCGAGACTGCTTTTCCACTGGAAGATGCCGCGGCAATCATGGCGGGTGAGCAATCCACCGGCACTTTCATCAAGGTGCCGGGCGAGACCGCTGAGTTGCGCGAGCGCTTCGCCGCGCGGGTTGAGCAAATCACCGAATTGGGAACAACCGACCGGCCCTCCTTACCCGGTTCGGGGATGCCAAAGAACTCCTCGAACACAGTGCGCCGTACCGCCGAGGTTACGCTTTCCTGGCCACTCCACAATCTCGGTCCTTCCCTGCCTAACCTTGTGGCCACCGTCGCCGGCAACCTCTTCGAGCTGAAACCATTCTCCGGCCTCAAGCTGCTCGACATCACACTGCCGCCGGCATTTCTCGATCGCTACCAGGGACCGCAGTTTGGCGTCGCAGGGACTCGCCGGCTCACGGGTGTCGAGCATCGCCCGCTCATCGGCACCATCATCAAACCAAGCGTCGGAATGAGCCCTGAAGAAACCGCCGCCCAGGTGCGCACGCTGGTCGAAGCCGGTATCGACTTCATCAAGGACGATGAACTTCAATCGGATGGGCCGCACTGCCCCTTGGAGCAGCGCGCTGCCGCCGTCCTGGGTGTACTGCGGGATCACGCTGAGCGCACCGGCAAGCGAGCCATGTATGCCGTCAACATTACCGGCGATCTGGACCAGATGCTGTACCGCCACGACTATGTCATGGCCCTCGGAGGCACGTGCATCATGGCCAGCATGAATTCCATTGGCCTGCCGGCGATGAAAGCGTTGCGCGCCCACTCGCAACTCTGCATCCACGGTCACCGCAACGGGTGGGGCATCTATGGGCGGTCGCCCGCAATCGGGATGAGCTTTATCGCGTACCAGAAGTTCTGGCGGCTGGCCGGTATTGACCACACCCACGTCAACGGGCTCAGCAACAAATTCTGCGAGCCGGACGAAAGCGTGATTCGCTCGGCGCGGGCCTGTCTTACGCCGATGTTCCCGCCGCCATACGCCGGCTGCGAAATCATGCCTGTCTTTTCTTCCGGGCAGACAGCGCGCCAGGCAGCGGATACCTATCGTGAGCTAGGATCCACCGACCTGATCTTCGCCGCCGGAGGCGGCATTCTGGGACATCCGCTAGGACCTGCCGCCGGCGTACGCAGCCTGCAGCAGGCCTGGGAGGCGGCGGTCGAAGGCATTCCGGTCGCGGAGTTCGCCACCGGTCATCCTGAACTCCGCGCGGCGCTGGAAAAGTTCTCCAGCTAGATATTGGTGAAAGCCTCGAACATGCCACTGCTCTACTGCTACTACGGCGACGACTTTACCGGTTCCACGGATGTGCTGGAGCAGCTCGCCGTCAACGGCGTGTCCAGCGTGCTCTTCCTCACCACGCCGACACCCGCGCAGTTGGCCCGCTTCGCGCACTGCCAGGCGATTGGATTCGCCGGCGACGCGCGATCCCGCACACCGGAGTGGATGTCTGCCCATCTGCCTGCCATCTTCACGCGCATGCGTGAACTCGCACCCGAGATCGTGCACTACAAGGTCTGCTCCACTTTCGACTCGGCGCCTCACCGCGGCAGCATCGGGCGCGCGCTTGAGATCGGGCGGGCGGTATTTGCCACCGAAACTGTACCGATTGGTGTCGCCGCACCGCACCTGGGCAGGTTTGTTGTTTTCGGCAATCTCTTTGCGGCCGCCGGCAGTGAGGTCTATCGCATCGACCGTCATCCGACGATGGCCCATCACCCTGCGACACCCATGCACGAAGCCGACCTCCGCCTCCATCTTTCGTATCAGACAGATCTTCCCGTCGGCCTGGTCGATCTTCGCGCGTTTGAAGACGCATAAGGTTGCAGAGGAATTTCGCCGCCAGGCGGGTAGCGGAGCGGCGGCCGTTCTTCTCGACGGCATCGATGTTGCCATGCTTCAACAGGCAGGCCAGCTGCTTCTGGGATCTCAAGGAGAATGCGCAGCCACTCTTCACCATTGGCAGCTCCGGACTCACCGCAAGTCTCGTCGCCCATTGGCGCAAGACAGGCGCGATCGCGGCAACGCATCCCTCCGTAACCGCTTCTGCTACCGATAGGCTTTTGATCATCAGCGGGAGCTGCTCCGCAGTGACCGCTCAGCAGATCCGCTGGGCCAAGCACCACGGGTACGCTGCGGTCGAACTCGACGCAGCAGGACTGGCCAGCGGCGACGCTCAAGCCAGAGAGACTGCGCTGCAGGCGGCTTTGCATTCGTTGCGATCGGGCCGCGATACGGTTCTTTACACGTCGCTGGGCGCGCCTTCGGGAGCGACGCTTGACCAGGAACTTGGCGCTGCCCTCGGCCGCCTTCTCCTGGAGGTTGTCCGACAGGCCGACGTTCGCCGCGTTGTTCTCTGCGGCGGCGACACGTCCTCCCACGCGGTTCAACAACTGAACCTCACGGCCATCACCTTTGCCGGCGCGCTCGCGCCCGGAGCGCCGCTGTGCCGTGCGCACGCCGACGAAGCTACAGGTCTCGACGGGTTGGAGCTGGTGCTCAAAGGCGGACAAATCGGACCGGAGGATTTTTTCGAGATTGCGCGTCGAGGGAGTGCCGAGTAGATCTCGGAGGGATGCTTCCGAGTTGGCGGGGGCATTCGATAGCAAATGCGATCGTGCGGGTTCCGCGCTCCGCTCAGGATGACGATTTTGTGGGAGTTGGACAAAAAACATCCCAAACGAAGTTGAGCGCTTATGGCAGCGCAACCCCGACGGAAATACGCATACGCTACAATCCCCCGGTAAATCGAGGTTAGTTTGGCATCGAGCGAATGTCAAGAGATCCGCTAGACTGACTATCTGACACAGCCGTCCTGCAGGACTGTGACCAATACTTCTGCGGGCTTGCGGGAACCTATTCGAACGCCTGCACAGCACCGTGACCTAGCAGCTGCTCGGCGCGCTCGATGAAGCCTCGGTCCGCGGCGACGGACAGGCCCTCAGGCTCCAGCATCACGCAGTACTCGCCGCGGCTCTCCAGATTGATCATGATCCTGCCGGGACCAGGGGCAGCCGTGATCATGGCGCGCAGCGAACCCAGCATGGCCTCGTCCGCGCTCTCCAGCAGCACCCGGATGCGGACGTTCTGGGGCAGCTTGATCTTGATGTCCTCCAACGGCTGCACACTGGAAACGGATAGCTTCGGCGCCGACTCATCGTCGTCCGCGCGAAGCACCCCCTTGACCAGCACCGGCACTTCGATTTTGAGGCTCTCGCAGAGCCGCGCATAGTCCTTGGGGAAACAAATAAGATCGATTTTGCCGACTGTATCTTCGAGCGCGGCCTGGGCGTACATCTCTCCGGAGCGTTTGGATTTGCCCACCTTAAGGCCGACGATCACGCCGGCGATCGCCAGCAGGCTCTCCGGTTCCCCGCCTCGACGACGGCCCGCAGCGGGGGCCACCTTCATCTCCAGTGCAGTCGCCGTGTCGACTACGTTCAGGTTGCGCAGCTTTTCCGCGTATTTATCCAGCGGGTGGCCGGAGACAAAGAACCCCAGCACTTCCTTTTCCGATTGCAGCCTCTGGTTCTCGTCCCAATCGGGAGTGTTGGGCAGGTCGTCGACGCTTTTTGTGCCATTGCCGTTGCTTTCGAAGACGCTGGCCAGCCCAGCAAAGAGGCCATGCTGGCCGGCAACCAGATCGCGCTGAGCCTGCTGCGCCCGCTCCATCGCCCGATCCGCGGCGGCCATGAGCTGGGACCGGCGGCCAAACGAATCAAGCGCGCCGCTCTTGATCAGTGATTCCAAAACACGCTTGTTCATCAAGCGCAGATCCACCTTCTCGCAAAACTCCCAGAAGTTAGCGAAAGCGCGGTTCTCCTCGGCCAGCGCAACGCGCGCGGCAAGAATCGAATCGATGGCGTTGCGGCCCACGTTCTTGATGGCCGTGAGCCCGAAGCGAATGCCGGTAAGGCTGGGCGTGAAATCAGCGCCCGAGATCTGCACGTCGGGAGGCTCGACCGCAATGCCCATCTCGCGGCACTCCTTGATGTACTTGACCACGTTCTCCGGCTTGGAAATTTCCGAGCTCAGAAGCGCAGCCATAAACTCCACCGGATAATGCGTCTTCAAATACGCGGTGTGGTAGGCCAGCAGCGCGTATGCCGCGGAGTGGGACTTGTTAAAGCCATAGCCGGCGAACTGCTCCATCAGGTCGAAGATGCGAACGACTTTGTCCTTCGGATGCTTGCGCTTGATCGCTCCCTCGACAAAGCGGGTACGCTGCTTGGCCATCTCTTCGGGATTCTTCTTGCCCATGGCGCGGCGCAGCAGATCGGCTTCGCCCAGTGAGTAGCCGGCCAGGACGTTGGCAATCTGCATCACCTGCTCCTGGTAGACGATCACGCCCAGCGTCTCCTTGAGCAGAGCTTCCAGCTGGGGCAACTCATAGCTGACCACCCTGCGGCCCCACTTGCGCTCGATGAAGTCATCGATCATGCCGCCCTGGATCGGTCCCGGGCGATAGAGCGCGTTGAGGGCTGTCAGATCTTCAACGGAAGCAGGCTTGTACCGGCGCAGCACATCACGCATGCCGCCGGACTCGAACTGAAACACCCCGGAGGTGAGCGCGCGGTGAAAGACTTTTTCGTAGGTCTCCGCATCGTCCAAGGGAATCAGCGACATATCAAGCGCGCTGCCGCGCTTCTTCTCGATCAGCTTGAGCGCGTCGTCAATCACGGTGAGCGTGGTGAGCCCGAGAAAATCCATCTTCAGCAGGCCGAGCTTTTCCACCGCCTTCATGTCGTAAGCGGTGACGATTTCATCGTTCTTGCTGCGACAGACCGGCACCAGCTCGGTGAGAGCCTGGGGCGCGATCACCACGCCGGCGGCATGCAAGCCCGCTCCGCGCACCAGGCCCTCGAGTTTTCTCGCGGTGTCGATCAGCTCCTTCACCTGCGGCTCTTTGTTGTAGGCCTCCTGCATTTGCGGCGAATCTTCAAGCGCCTTGGTGATGGTCACACCAATTGTCGCGGGTACCATCTTGGCCACCCGGTCCACTTCGCCGTAGGGCAGATCGAGCGCCCGGCCAACATCCTTGATGGCAGCGCGCGCGGCCATGGTGTTGAAAGTAATGATCTGAGCCACTTGCTCACGGCCGTACTTGCGGGTGACATAGTCGATCACCTCGCCGCGCCGGTTCATGCAGAAGTCAATATCGATATCCGGCATGGAGACGCGCTCGGGATTCAGAAAGCGCTCAAACAGAAGCTCGTTCTGCAGCGGATCGATGTCGGTAATCTCCATCGCGTACGACACCAGGGATCCGGCCGCCGAGCCGCGGCCCGGCCCACGGGGATATGGACCTCGCGCGCATATTTGATAAAGTCCCACACAATAAGGAAATAGCCGGCAAACTTCATCTGCTTGATGCAGTCGATCTCGCGCTCCAGGCGCTCCTCATAGTCGGAGATGGGCCGCTTGCGCAATCCCCGATCACCGAGGTGGCGAATGGTGGTATCGAGGCGCTTGCGAAAACCAGCGCGACAAACCTCAGCGAAATAGCTATCGATGGTGTGCCCGGCTGGAACGGCAAACTCAGGGAAGGGATTGGTGACCTTGTTCAGCTTGAGCGAGCAGCGCTCAGCAAATTGCATAGTGCGGCTGACCACTTCCGGCGCATGGGGGAAGAGCCGTTCCATCTCAGCAGCGCTCTTGACGTAGAACTGGTCGCCATCGAACTTGAAGCGCTTGGGATTGTGGATGGAGTCCGCTGTTTGCACGCACAGCAGCACTTCATGAGCATGATGATCGTCTTCGCAGAGATAGTGGCTGTCGTTGGTGGCGACCAGCGGAATATCCAGTTCTTTTTCCAGCCGAAAGAGATCGGCGTGGATCTTCTTTTCCAGTTCGAGTCCCTGGTCTTGGATCTCCAGGAAAAAGTTGCCGCGGCCGAAAATGTCCTGATATTGGCTGGCGGTGGCTTTGGCATCCTCGTATTTTCCAGCCATGAGGTTCCCGCACAGCTCACCGGCCAGGCAGCCCGAAAAACCAATCAGGCCCTGGGCATGCTTAGCCAGAAAGTTCTTGCTGATGCGGGGCTTGCGGTAGAAACCATGAAGTGAAGCTTCAGAGGTGATGCGCACCAGGTTGCGGTACCCCTCTTCGTTCTCGGCCAACACCAGCAGATGATGGTACTTGTCCTTTTCCGGAGCGGCGCGATGGTCTTCCTGGGGACAGATATACAGCTCGCATCCCAGGATGGGCTTCACCCCCGTGGCGCTCGCGGCATTAAAAAAATGTACGGCGCCGTAAATATTGCCGTGATCGGTAATGGCCACAGCCTTCTGTCCGATTTTGTCGACGTGGGCAACCAGCTTTTCTACATCGCAAGCGCCGTCAAGAAGCGAATAGTCAGTGTGCAGATGAAGGTGGGTGAATTCTGCCATGAGGTTATGTTTAGTTTAGTCCGCTGCGGCAGGCACACCACGCCGGATGGTGTGCAGAAAGAGTGCAGATTGAGGAAAAGCGGGGATGAATTAAACTTAATGAACTCAGGATATCGAGGAAGAGCGACTTCGCACGCCATCAGAGAGCGTCGCCAACTGGAGAACACTCAGCCGTTGCCGCACCGGCAGGGGGAAACGCTCAGGAGACAAGCAATAGATCCAAGGCCGGCTTGGCGCTAGCAACAAAAATCGGCCTTCGCGCGAGCGAAACACGACCGTCCTTGGCGAACAGGAAGTCGTAGTCTAGATGGCACTCACCGCAGAGCCAGAAGTGTTCGACCTGGACCTGCGCTCCATTCCGACGCGTCGTGCGGATGACCCTACCACTGCGAAGATAATGAAGTTCTTTGCGGCACTCCGGATTCATACATTGGGAAATCATGTAAGACCTCTCGGGTTACTCCGGTAAGTGTACTCTTGTTAGATTACTTCGGAGGTGTAGCTCTGCCTCAAAAGTTGTATACAGGTAACCGGATTTTTCCACAGAGGAATCGAGATGGTAAGACTCTCCCGGCTCGTTCTCTGGGCGTGTGACTGCTCTGCGACCCACCATCCTTGGATGCGTCGTTCGTAGACTGGGTTTGAAAAAAAAGGCAGGTCAGGAGATGCGAGTTGCGCCGGCAGAAGCGCGACAAAGATAAATGTCGGCATCGATGCCGGTGGATGCACGGTACTGAGTGTGAATGGCTTCGCGAAATTGTTGCGCTTTGCTTTCCTCGACCAGGTTGACGGTACAACCCCCGAAACCGCCGCCCGTCATGCGGGCTCCGTAACAACCGGGAATAGCGGAGGCGATCTCGACCAGCGTATCCAGCTCGCTGCAACTGGCCTGAAAGTCATCGCGGATGCTGCGGTGCGCCTCGGCCATCAGGACGCCAAAGGCTGGCGAGATCACCGCGCTCGAGCGCCGACGCGGCGAGTTGCACCCGCTTGTTCTCGGTGATGATGTGACGGCAGCGGCGAAATATGTTTTCCGGCATTTGCTGCTGCACTCGACCAGCTGCTCCTCGGTAGCATCGCGCAAAGCCACGATGGAAGGCCAGCGGCTATGCAGAATGCGCGTGCCCTCCTCTACCTCTGCACGACGGGCGTTATATTCCCCACCTGCGTGCTCATGCTTAACCATGGAATTGCAGATGATGAGCCGCACATGTGAGGGGATGGGCAGCAGCCGATATTCAAGCGATCGGCAATCCAGCAATAGGGCATGGTCTTGTTGTCCAGCGCAAGCAATGAACTGGTCCATGATGCCGCTGCGCGCACCCACAAAGGCATTCTCCGCGCGCTGGCAAGCCAGGGCGATCGTTGCTCAGCGGCAGCGCAATCCCGTCCAACGCCAGCAGGGCCAGCGCTGTGGCCACTTCGATCGAGGCCGACGAGCTGAGTCCAGCCCCCAGCGGAACGTCGCCCGCGAGGGAGAGATCAAATCCGCCAACGCGCACACCCTCCTGGGCCAAACTCCACGCCACGCCCATCGGGTAGTCACTCCAGTGTTTACGGGCGGTGGTGGGTAGAGGGTCCGCCGGATAGGAAACTTGTTCGCCCATGTTTTCCGAGGACAGCAAAATCTGCGCGTCGTTGCGGGGGCGAATGGTGGCGACGGTGCGAAAGTCGATGGCCACCGGCATGACGAACCCGCCGCTATAGTCGGTGTGCTCGCCAATCAAGTTCACGCGGCCCGGCGCCGCGCAACGCACGGCGGGTTCACCTGTTGCGGAAGAGGATGTTGATAAATCGTCGGAAGAGCCCATTGTCAATTTCGTGCTCACTTGCGCTTGCTTCGCTGCCCCTCTATTAATAACAGGCTCTAGCAGACTGCGGAAAAGAGCTGCTCGAGGGAGATTGTCCCTCAGCGGCTAAAGCCGGATTCATTGCAAAGCGTTTACGTACGGCCTGAAGGCCGTACCCTTCAGAAAAATGAGACAATAGCCGGCTCTTACATAGATGCAGCAGCGGCCGTCCTGAGTATTTGATCCAAAAGCACGGTGGCAAACGGATCCTGACCGTAACCCTGAAATCGGAAGGTCGTCAAGAACATACGGCCCGGACCCTCGCTTTGTTCCACGAGGTAAGCGCGATTAGAGTTCAGCCAGCCATAGAAGACACCTGCAAGCACGTTTTTGGAATCCTCTGCTCGCAATCCGGCGATCACAAAACCCGGGGTGACCGAAGCTGCCTCCCAGCCGAGAATCGAGCCATCGATCACGGGGGAAAGGGGCTTCCAGACCGGGCTGGATGAAAGAACCCAGTTGAAGTTGCTGACCCAATCTCCGGTCAGGTCAGACCCTGCGCGAGGCACAATAGAAAATGGCTTCGCGAACGGCATGGCTCCCGCGTCTGCGGCGAGAAGCAGTACGGTCCCACCCTGATTGAGTCTCGCAGTGGTTGCGTCATCCATCTGGGAAGAGAGCCACACTGCTTTCCCGCTGGCATCAGCGTTCCCCTCGATGACCGCGATACCCCTGGCTAAAAGTGCCGAGCGCAAATTCTGCAGCTGGTTCCGCGGATCGTCAATAGCTACTGTGACCCCGGGGGGTGGCAGGGGTTGAGGATACGCCGCATAGCGATAGCGATTCTCCGCCAGCGTCACACCTGCAGCGCTGGTCAGTTGCAGACGAAGAAACTCCGGGGTCGGCGTATTTACCGACGCGGCTTTGAATTGCAGAGTCCCTTCTGTAGCGACCTCGCCCTCGCCTGGCGTCTTGCCTAACGCCATCGTTCCGGACTGTCCGTCGGAGGTCTGCCACGCGATCGTCGCACCATCCAACGAAGCAGTCGAATAATGCGACACGACGAGCGGCACTTCCACCGTTGCTCCAGCAGCGAAGTTGTGGGTAGCAAAGTTGGCCATCACCAAGTCGTCCTGCTGCAGCTTCCCCAACTCTTCGGCAAAGGTCTTGGGCCGGCGCCACATGGTCATCAGGCCGTTCGCTTCCCAGTTGGCATCCGTGAGCTCAGTGACGACATAACCCTGGATAGAGTTTCGCTGCCGCATCTGCTCAATTTCATACTTGAGCGCCAGGTACTCATGCTTCTCTGTCGCCAGGGCGAGTGCGTCGTAATCGGGATACATGCGGTCCAGGCCGTAAGCGTGCAGGCGATCGAAGACGCCCGCCGCGCGCGTGAGTTCGCGCCCTTCAAAGTCGCGCGGGAACCACCAGGGCAACTGATCGCGAGGCGGCAGTTGGGGTAGGCCCCAATTGCCGAATTCCGAAACCAGCAGCGGCTCCTGGCCGGTGGTGATTGCATCGCCATACGGGCTGTAGAGCCATTTCGGCCGACCGGCATACTCCTGTACCCATCCTGCCCATGTTTCTGCGTGGTCAGGAATGGAGTAATACATATGAAAATCGGCGAAATCCGATTGCAGGTGGAAGCCCTTGCAGCAGGCACTGTTGTCGGTGATCAACCGGCCCAGCGGCGCCGTGAGCTGCTTGAGATCGTGGAAGCTATTGAGCAGCCATGTGCGCTGATCTGCCTGCGCCGGGTCCATTCCCCACTGTTCGTTCATGATGCTCTGAATCACGATCGACGGATGGTTCCAATCCCGTTCCACTTCCGCGCGAAAAGTATCCACGCCACGCTGGGCTGCTTGCGCTGTCCAGCGGTGGGCATCATTCCAGACCGGGATCTCATACCAGACCAGCATGCCGGTTTCATCGGCGGCGTCCAAATAACGCGGATCCGGCACCTTGATATGACAGCGCAGCATATTCAGTCCCAGGGCCTTTGATGTCAGCATCTCCTGGCGGATGAAATCGGCCGATGGCGGCGTGTAAATACCCTGGGGATAGAAATCCTGATCGAGAGCCGCTCGCATGTAGAAGGGCTTGCCGTTGAGGAAGAGCCGTCCATCGGACGTCGTGAGCTCACGAAATCCAAAGCGGCGTGTGCACCTGCTGGGCCGGCCCCGTCTTCGCCGGGTTATTCAGCTGCAGCGAATAGAGGTTGGGATGGTCGCCGTCCCACAGCATGGGATTGGCCACATGCGTCTTGCCCTGCGCCGTCATTCCGTCCACCGCAAGCTCGAGTTGGGCCACGGGCGCGCCGTAGGGATCGAAGAGCGTGGCCTGCAGCGGAGTGGTGCCGGCGCTACCCGCCAGCTTGGCTTCGACGGTGACGTCGCCGCTGTTGTGCGGAGTCACGTGCACCCACGCAACGTAGCGAAGGGGCACGGTTTCAAGCGTCACCGGTTGCCAAAGTCCACTGGTCTGCACATACCAGTTCTGTTTTCCGTGGGGAATCTCGTTGTAATCGAATCTTTTTTCGAGCGGAGGCTCCGCGTTATTTTTCGACGCCGGGGGTCTTAGGACCTCTTTGGGCGCAGAGTTTGGCGGCATCTGCACGGCGAGCGGAGGGGGCATGGGAGGGTCAAAGACCTTGACCAAAATCTCGTTGCTGCCGGCGTGCACTTTGCCGGTGAGGTCGAAGGTGAACGGCGTGTACCCACCCTCATGCTCGCCCAGGCGCCTGCCGTTGATCCACACTTCGGTGAAGTAGTCGACGGCGCCGAAATGAATCAGTTCCCGGCTGGATGGCTGCGGGGGCGGCAGAGCGATGGTGACGCGATACCAGCCCACTCCCGCGTAGTCGCGAAGATCGTCAAATTGAGCATTCCAGGAAAGGCTGGCCTTGGCCGGACGCCACTTTGCCTGGCGATCGACAGTGAGGGCAGTGAATTGCGCTTTGGGGTCGGGGCTGAACTGCCACTGCTGATCGATCACCCGGCTCTGCGCCTGGAGGGCGGCCGAGGCCATGAGCGCGATAAAAAAGATTGCCATTGCCCCGGTCCACTGGATTCTTCTGGGCATAAACGATGAATGCTCCCTTTGTGGGCGGTGTAATGTACCATTCGACGACGAGACTGCCGGCTGTACCGCCCTCGAAAGCATATAGCAACAGGAGAAAAGCTTTCGCCGATAGAAGAAGCGCTATCTCTAAACCAAGGGAGCCTCATTCTTGTGCGGCTGTTTATCGTGAATGCCTATCACCGACGCCAGCAAAGCGAGCGATACACCACTATTCGCTTCGAGTCTTAACAGGGTCTCGAAGGAAAAGCCTCGTTCGATCTGCCGCATGAGCTCCAAGGTATTGCTGGCGCCTAGCCCGAGGCTTCCGCCACGCCTCCGGAAACGAACGACGGACCTCTTGCCAGGATAGGCCAATCGCTTGCCCGAGGCTCTCGCCATGTTCTCTTTCATATATGGAATGTTGGGCTACGCTTGGACACTGTGTCAAAAATAACCTGCTCCATGGCATGAAGCTACCTGTGAAGCGAAATCGACAACGATCTTGGTATGCCGGTATTCACTGGCTGCGGGACCAGCATTTTCTGGCAAGTCAATCAGTAAGTCATATAGGCCATTGGAAGCCAGCTTGAGCTTTGGCTCCGCGCACCTTCAGGACTTTTTGGTCCGTCCGCAGTTCAATGGTCGAGTTGGGTGCATCGCGCGAGACGTCGGCGTCCAGTACCAGGCTTGCCGGCTTATAAGCAACAGAAGTTATCTTGATTTGCTTGCTCGGTTCACCCACCAGTGGACTAGCCCCGCCGACGCTGAGCAAAATGCCACCTTCATACCGAATCAGACAATGGCTCTTGCCGTGGGGAACTATAAAGTTCAGGATTGCGTGGCTGTCTTGCGCATGCTCTTCCGGTCGCACGTTTATGGATTTGCCATCCAGCTCTGCGCCGCTGAGATGAGCACCGAGTGGAATCTCCGGAGCCCAGAGCAGCTCCACGGGACTGCCGGAATTTTCCGTCTCCAGCTGCAATCCATGCGGCACCCGGGTAAGAGCCATTCCTACGGTGCCACCAGACACTTTGACGTTTGTGACGGAGATGCGATCCCAGTTGGCCGGCAGGTGCGGTGAGAATTTGAGGGTATTCCCCTGGGCTTCCCTTTCCAGGCCTAGCAGTCCCTGAATCGTGGATGAGAGCAACGCTGCTGAGGACCAGGTCTGCTCGGGAACCGACTCCACCTGTTGATGGTAAAAATCCCCGGTGAGGAGCTCGTGCATATGCCCCATCGAATCGAGCGTCCCCCAGGAAAGAAGTCCACTCCAGATGGAGTAGGCAGTCACGGGGCGGTGGTTTAACCAGAATGCCGATGCAATCCCCGAGGTACCCGCTGCTGAAACGCTGCCGCTGGCGTAAGAGGCCGGATCGTATTGGGGAGAACCCGCGGCTACCCCCCTGGTTCCCCAATCGGATTCGAAGTCAGAAGAGGCGAGCTGGTCGAGAACCGCGTCACTGCGGCGCTGGTCGAGAATGTTCACCAAATGGACTCCATCGTCGCTGCGCCGTGAGAAAGCGTGGCCTGACTCGTTATAACCGTCAATCCAGGATTGCCGCCGATCGTCCCAGTAACGGAGCGCGGTGGCACGGCTTGCTTTTTCGCTCAACCGCATGGCTTCGTCGGCTTGCGCCGCATGCCCGCTCAGACCGGGCCAACCGCGCAAAGGCCGCAGACGCTGTAACCCAGCTTGCGGAAAGGCCCAAATCGTCGCTCAGCCTGTTTTGCTCATCGCCTCCTTCTTTGGTCGAGGGGATGCGGGGCAGCCCATCCTCTGCATTGATCAACGATCCACAATAGCGATAGGCGGCTTCGATTCCTGGCCAATGCTGTTGCAGAAACGGTGTATCTCCACTGGCCGAAACGTACCGCTCCACCGCGGTCAGATAGTGAAAGGTAATGTCGACATGGACAAACATGTAGGGATACTTGGTTGCCCAGTCGGCTGGATCGGCACTCTGCGAAAGCTCATGCCATATCATTCCGGTGCCGGCATCCTGGTACTTGGCGATGAAGGTAAGGGCTTCGCGGGCCCGGTCGTAATCACCCGTATGTACCAGCGCTTCGATGGCAATGAGGGCGTCGCCGGCGAAAAACCATGCGTACTGCGGACGGCGGGCATCGCGCGAAGGGCCATAACCGGCGACCAAGCCGCAGCCTAATACGGGATTGCATACCCAGGCCTGATCGAGCGCGATCTGTGCCCAGGCGAGTTGCTGATTGACTGATTTGTCTGGGGTTTCGATCCGCAGGGTGCTACCGAGCAGCTCGGCATAATGGCTGCGCGCCTCTGTCTCGAAGTTGGCTTGCGACGCCGAGCAGATCCCTCATGCGTGCCGCCACAGCTTGATGAGCCATCGTCATTACGCGCAACCACTACGGTGACTGAACGATCAGAGTTCCCACCCGCGCGCACAGCAAAGGCCAGCCGCTTCCCCGGTGTTCCCGGTTGCGCGCTGTTCAGGACTTCGTCGTGTGAGATCACTTGAGGAGCGCCGATCCATGCGGAGTATTTATGCGTCGCTTCGGAGAGAATGTAGGCGGAGGCAGCCGGGTTCCACTGGGTGCTCTGTCCGCCGAGAGAAGCAGGCCACATCAGATCAAGCACCGGGGTGAAGTGGACCACGATGTCGATGGTGTGACGGCACTCCACGGTGTAGGTGAGGAAAATGGCGGCCTCGTTGAGGGGAACGAAGAGCCTTTCGCGAACGATGAAGTCGGGGCCTATGTAGGTGCGGGTGATCGCTTCGGGTTCATAGGTGACACGACGAAGCAAGACTGAGCCGGCGGTTTCGGTGGTATCGCCGGCCGAGCGAAACCCTAATTCATATCCGCTGATGAGTTGCAGCGGATAGGCCCACAGCTCTAATCCACTGGATGCGTAGCCCATTACGATGGCCTTGCGGCCGTGAGCTGCGATGAATCGTTCCGGGGCGACCGAGTCGGTTTGCAAGGATAGCTGCGCTGTTGCTACAGGCGAGTAGAGAAGGACGATCAGCCAGATGAGCAGCGCTCCGACTTTTGCATTGGCCGTTGCCAAACTAAACTCTCCGCTCAAGGTCCGTCTCCGCAGCTTCGGCCCGTTGAAAGCTGGACGGGTCGGCGGAGAGCTCGATCGTAGCCACATGCCTTACCAGGTGACCTTCAGCGTCTTCTCAACGTAGCCTTCGCCTGCGCCAAAATCAAGTTGCAGCGGGCGCAACGATGAGGTGTTCCCTTGCGGCATTTGTGCACCGTCGACATGAAGTTTCGCATGCGGGTCGTTGACGCGCAGCATGATTGTCTGGTGACTGTTGGCCGGCGCCGACAACCTCAGCAGGAGCGAGTTCCCTACGGACTGCTGGTCCAGCACTTTCATCTGCTGGGTGGTCGCTCCAGGCTTGGGGAGGGCCGCGGCAAGACCAGCCTCTACTGCAGGCAGCGGTATGCGCAGGACGCCGCCGGACCACTTCGCTCCCGGGGCTCGCGAATCAAGAAGCACGCTCTGCCCCGAAGACCCTGAGGCGCGCACCAACAGCATCGCTCCGGAACGCGTGATCTCCACATCCACGCTCCCGCCAGCGAGCGGCACATGACGCAGCGTTGCTCGATCCCACTCGGCCGGTAAGCTGGGCGTGACCGTCAGCTTATTCCGGGCCGCGTCCCAGTCCAAACCGAAGAGCCCGCGCAACACGGGCGAGATGACCATGGCCGAGGACCAGAGTTGATGAGAAGTGCTGCGCCCCAAGGGCGCGAAGAACTCGCCGGAAAGTAACTCTGTCACCGCGCCTGGATCCTGCGCCCAGGTCAGATCGGCATTCTGCATCAGGTGGGCATAGCCGGAGAGACTACGGCCGTTACGATATTCCGACACCGCAACCCAACCGGTGTAGAGCGGCCAAACCGTGCCCTGGTGGTAACTGATGGGGTCGAAGAATGAGACCGTTGGACTTAGATCCCGCGTGCCCCAATCGGTCGAGAACTCCGGCGCAGCCCAGCGGTCGAACATTGGCTGGGGATGCTGCAGCTTGTAGGTGCCATCCCAGGAGGCAACCGAGGGAAAGATGGTTGGGCTCGAATCCACGCTGCCGTTGGCGTTGCGGCTGAAGGCATAGAAGCCGCCCCCAGGAAGCAGATATTCCTTCTCGATGGCCGCACCGATTTTGCTCGCCCGAAGCTCCGCCTGCTGGGCAATCTCCGTGTGCCCCGTTGCCTTTGCCAGTTCCGCCATCGCGGTGCTCGCCTGCTGATCGAGCGCGGCCAGATAGATTTCCTGGTGAGGCATACCGGGCGGCCAGGATTCAACCCATCCCGACCCTTCCGTGTTCTCATAGATTCCATCGCCGTCGGAATCGTGAGAGGTCTCGAACTTCCAGGTGCGCTCCAGCGGTTCCCAGTTGGCCTGGATAAATTGCTTATCCCCGCTCACCTTGAGGTAGTCGTTGCTGGCCATCAGCAGCAGCGGATTAGCATCCGCGGAAGCATAGGCATACGGCAGACTCTTCCAATCCACCAGGTCGGCGGTTTGCGCCCACTCGTGAATAATTTTGCCTTCGGGGCTTTGTCTCTTGAATAAGAAATTCAGCTGGTCCCGCGTGAGCTGGTAATCGCCGTAGCTGTTCACGGCGTAGAGAGTCCACAGGGCATCACGACCGAAATACCAGCCGAAGCCCGGGCGGGCAGAATCTCCCGAGGTGTAGAAACCCGCGACCAGGGCGGTCTCCGCATGCGAGGGTGTGGTTTGCACGCGCAGTTGATCGATCGCCACTTCAGCCCAGGTAAACGCCTGGTTGAGTTTCTGGTCAGGCGTATCGATGCTCAGATGTTGAGCAGAGAATTCTTCGAAGTGCTTCTGCGTGCCCCGGTAAGACGCTTGAAACCCTTCATCGAGCGCCTCCAGCCGGGCGGCCAACGCTGAGGTGGTAGAAGTTGCGGCGGTCTCCCCCGTCGTCATCAGGAGAGGATAGAGCTTATCGCCATCGGTGGCCGGATTGAAATGGATAACAAACTGCAGAGGGTAGTTCCTGGGCCGCTCCTGGTAAGGCTCCAGAATTCCGTACGTTGCTGTTGGCATCGCCACGGCGGCGGCATGATCGGGAAAATTCAGGTGCAGCACATAGAAGCCCGATTGCCCCGTCTTTACCCACTCGGGCGAGCTGCGGTCATCAGAAAGCGCCGGCCACATGCGCTGCATCTCGGGCGTGAAGCTGAAGGTAAGGGTCATGGGGCGCACCGCCTGGATCTGATAGAAGGCCAGTGCTCCTGCGCCGTCGGGCGCGTTTTGCGGCGCAAAGAAGGTCTCCCGCACCGTGAAGTTAGAGTGGGAAAAGGTGATGGTTGTGTGTCCCGGTTGCACATCGATGGTTGCGGCCTGCTGGTTCACATCGATGGGTACGGCGTAGTCATTCATCTCCGCCGTGATGCGCATGTGGCTGAGTATTTTCCAGGGAAAGATCCACGCTTCAAACCCGCCGTCCTGCTGGCCGAGCAGAGCTCCGCGCGGACCGATCACGCTGAAGGGCTTTTGCGCCATGATGTTGCTGCTGATCATGGGTTGGCCCGGCTGATCCAGCAAAAAGCCCGATAACGTACGCAAGGCCGGCGCCGGCGTGTAGTCGGGTACCTGCGCAGCCAGAAATGCTGCAGAGTTAAGGAGAACGAATAAGGCCCACAACTTCATCGTTCCACCACCATCGAGGGCAACTCTGCTTTTTTCCTGTGGTGCCAGTTGGCGGAACTGGAAGGCGGCCTACCAAGCCACCTTCCACTAACTAAGAAAGAGGAACGCCCTGAAACTGCAGACGGTGCGGCGCGGTTCCACCCTGGGGTTGTCACGCAGAAGCTGCAACCCAGCTAAAAGCTGAACCGGCCGGCAAATTGCAAGTTACGCATCGATGTCCCCTCCTGGTTGGAAACGGTGCTCGAGATTTGGCCTGCACCCGAGTTCTGGCAATCGAAGCACGAGTTCACACCGCCAAGATTTACGTGGTTGAAGACGTTGAAAGCCTGAGCCATCAACTGAAAGTGCACCCCTTCCCACAAGGTAAAGCTCTTCGAAAGCGAGGCGTCCACGTTGCTGAAATTGGGTCCCCAAAGCGCATCGCGGCCTACATTGCCCCAGGTTGCCACCGCCGGGCGAGCGAACGGGCCGTACGAATTGGGGGTGGTTGGGGCTGGATCATTCGGAGAAGACAGCACATAAGGTGAAGGAGTGAAGTACTGCACGTAGTTGCCGGCTACGTTGTAGGAGCCCTGGTGAGGAGCAAACTTGGCTACCTTGTTGAGGAAGCCCGTGCACTGGTCGTTGTCATTGTTGCAGTTGAAATAGTTTGAGGTAAAGGGCAGGCCGCTCTGCAGCCTCCACGACGCGTTCAATTGAAATCCACCGATGATCTGGTTTGCCCAACCGGGGACGTGGGAAGCGAACATCTGGTCCCGGCCGAACGGGAGGTTGTAGTTTCCGGCGAATATGAACGAATTGCGGCGGTTATAGTAACTGTTTCCCTTGCCTATTGCCGGAGAGATCAGGAATTCATAGGACTCGTGGGAGAGCGAATGGGACCACACGTAGTTGGACATGAATTGCAGACCCTGGCTGAAGCGCTTATTGACGACCACCTGCAAAGAATGGTAGTTGCCAGTCGCCTGGGCTGGATAGTAGTCAATTCTTTGTTCCCATCCATAAGGTGCCCCATACTTGACGCCGAGCTGTTTCTGGGCCGTACCGTCGAACCAGGGGCTTCGTTCCGATTGCGTGTATAGGCACTCGGGCGGAATGCCGGGCTGACCTACAGGCTGAACCCCCTGCGGATAGGTGGAACAACTTCCTCCAGCCGCGGTGAGATGGTTGGGGTTGACCTGGCTGAAACCACTCAGGGTTGGCTGATTGGTGTTATAGCTCGGTGAAGAGTCGAACATATTGTGATAGGCCTGGTTGCCCACATAGGCCACCTGCAGGGACATGGACGAATTGAGTTCTTGCTGGACGGTCAGGTTCCAGCCCATCACGGTCGGAAGTATGACACTTCTGGGGCGCGCAGACTGGCTAATCCCATCTGGGAGTGGATAGAGGCCGTTGGCTGGGATTGCGGGAAAGGTATAGCCGGGAGGTCCCTGGGTGAGATTAAACGCGTATCCAATATTGTTCGCGTTGCCGAGGGTCTGCTGGATCTGGGTTGGAAACGAACCGGTGAGTATCTCGCCGAAGGTGTTGCCCGCCCAGCCTTGGCCGTAGACAGTGCCAAAGCCGGCGCGGACGACGGTGTTGGGGTGCACTTGATAGGCAACGCCCAAGCGAGGTGCAAAATTCTTGTAGTTTTGGGCCACGTTCATGGCCTTGTTGATACCCCCAATGCCGCCAATGAGGATGTCACCATTATTCAGGTCAAGCAGGCCGCCGGAGCCTGCCTGAGTCACAGACTCGGGGGTGTAAAACTCCCACCGGAGACCATAGTTGAAGGTGAGTTTCGGGGTCACGCGCCATTGGTCCTGGGCATAAAGAAAGAAGCGCGTCTGCCGGGTCTGCGCGTTCACGTCTGCCGTCTGGGTGCGCCAGAAGAGAGAGGTGTCGCCCAACAGGAAGGTGGCCCAACCCAAGCCGGGCGAGGAGGAGGTTCCGCTGCCGGCGGCCGCTGTGCCTGAGGTGGTGGAGTTAAAGAACTGAAAAGTGCCTGAGCGGAGAGCATTACTAGCAACCGTAAGCGAATGGTCCTTAGCGTAACGAAAATCTCCGCCGAATTTAATGTTGTGATTGCCTAGAGAGTGCGACCAGTTGTTCACGAACTGATACTGGCTTTCCTGCAGGAGATTTGGGTTTGCGGTGGTTCCCAGGAACTCCGCATTGCCCTCGTTTTGTCCGTTGGATGGAACACCAATTTCAAACTGGGGCATACCGCCATAGAGCGAGAGCGGGGTGCCGTTGGCGTTGGGGATGCCCAGAGTATTACCCAGCGGCAGGTTGGGATCAGGGCCGAGAACGGTGTTGTAGATCCGGTAGTAGCCAAAGCGGAAGTCGGTCAGCCAGCTGGGCGAAACTACATAGTCTCCGCCCGCCGCGACGCTCTGGTTGAGTCCCGAAGACGTACCGGCGAAACCTCCTGAGCCGTAGCCACCTCCACCTGCAGTGCCGAAGTAAGGAGCGCCCGAAAGGCTGGACCCAAAATAGGTATAGCGGCCCAGGATGTGCAGCTTTTCTCCCAACTTGCTATCGCCGCGAACATCGAACTGGTTGGTGTCGAAGATTCCAGATCCGGAAGTAGCGTAGTTATTGTAGGTCTGGCCGGGCGCACCAGCGTTGGGGGCGGGCAGCAATTTGAAGAAATTGACCGCGGGTGCGGAAAGATCCGCCACGGGAATGATGTTGCCGGGAAAGGGAGTGCGCCCACTATTGGTGGTGTCGGTTGGGCTGTTGGGCGCAAAAGCCTGCCCTCCAATCGCCAGGTAGTCGCTGAGATCGCAGTTCCCACCGGAGGTACACGACGTCCTCGCCAGGGCGGTAGGCACCGTGGTCAACACTGAGCTCCCCGATTTTTCCCGCAGTCCCTGGTAGTCGCCGAAGAAGAATACTCTGTTCTTCAACACCGGCCCCCCCACCGAACCGCCGAATTGATTGTGCAGCGTGGGGCTCAGGTACTTGCCCGTTAGCGAGTTAACGGCATTATTGGCAAACGGATCCCGCGCCTGCTGGGAATCGGAGCGGCGATATTCGAAGGCCGTCCCATGAAAGTTGTTGCTTCCGGATTTGGTTTGAGCGGTGACCAGGCCGGCGACCGCCTTGCCGAACTCCGCGTCGTAGTTTTGCGCGGTCACCTTCATCTCAGAGACCGCGTCAATGTTGGGGTTGATCACGGCGACGCCGTTGATCGGGTCCTGGTTGTCCGTGCCGTCGAGCTCATAACCTGTGGCAAACGGCAGCTGGCCCTGGACTTCAATGGATTCGCTACGCTGCGGGTTACCGCTTCCCTCCGACGGTCCCCACCCGATGTACGAGGTGCCAGGCGTCAGCAATTCAAAGGACGTGAAGTTGCGATTGAGGTTAGGCAAATCCTGAAGCGCGCGGTCGTTGAAAATGGTGCTCACGTCGGCGCGGGCTGTCTCCAGCAGAGGGGCTCCGCCGGTCACCGTAACTGTATTCGTCACCTCGCCCACGGTGAGCTTGATGTCGACCTTGGGCTGCGTGTCGACGTAGACTACGACGTTGTCGACCGAAGTCTTGTTGAACCCCTTGGCTTCCGCTTGCACCTGATAAGTGTCTGCGATCAGGTGTTGGACCAGGTATCCACCACTGGCGTCGGTTTGGACGGTGACCGATGTGCCTTTGGAAACGTCGGTGACTGTAATCGTAGCGTTAGGCACCAAAGCCCCGGTGTTATCGGTGATGGTTCCGAAGATCGATCCGTAAACTGCCTGCGCCAGCGCGGCCGGGGCCAGCGGGAAGAGCCATGCAAGAAACAGTAAGTAGATGGTTTTGCTAGCTTTACGGTATGCTTTGCTGTGCATAATGCTGCCTCTCCAAAGGGTTGACAAATGTTTCTAGCTGGCATGCTCTGTAATCGGCAAGCTTTGACGAAACGGATATTCGCTCTTCGATACTATCGGCCGATCCCGTTTTCGCATCAAAAGTTTTAGAGTTGTGCCTGGGGGGGAGGGATAGCTGTGCCCTTCCCATAGGACAACCTGCGACGCCTGGATGATTGCTTTCCAGCGCCTCAGAAGACTCTTCCTGGAACCACAATGCTGCCAACGTTGTTTACGGTGAATTGACAGTGAAAAGTAGCCCAGCAAGCTCTGCTTTGAAGCAAACCAGTGAGTTTACGAATTCCTTTCACACGTCAAACGACCCTCGGTTCCGCCTGATTGACCGAGTCGTTTCCAGCAGTCACTTTCGCGGCTCATTACGCCTTCGTGAATTTCTCCTTTACATCGCTGAATGCGCCCTAAAGGAGACACCCGAAGCTGCCACTGAACAACAAATCGGTGTGCACGTCTTTCATCGGCCGCCTGGGTACAACAGCAGCGAAGACAGCATTGTGCGAACGCACGCCCGCCTTCTGCGGCAAAAGCTGGCAGAGTTTTTCGCCACGGAAGGCGCGGCCGAGCCAACGATTATCGAGGTTCCCAAGGGCCACTACCTTCCTACCTTCCGGCTTCGCCAATCCGAACCACCGCCCGCTCCGTTTCCTTTGCCTTCGGAGATGCCATCGCTCCCCGCCGGCGAGGTAGCTTCCGCGCCGCGTGCGAGCTCCTGGAGTTACTGGAAGTCCACACCGCTAGGGATTGCTTTCGGTTTGCTTCTGGTGCTGATGCTTGCTGGCTCCTCACTGCTGATTGCTCGCGCACGGTCTAAAGCGGCCGCGGGAAAATCAGCGATCGAAATCTTTTGGGCGCCGTTTTTGTCTGGGGATCCGGCGGAAGTGATTTACAGCAACGCTCGCTTTGTGGGCGATTCAAAGAACGGCTTGCGGTACGCGCCGGCCGTCGGCACCGCGAATAGCGAGCCGGTGGTTGACCATTACACCGGGATTGGCGAGCTGACGTCGGTGTACGAGCTGACTAAGCTTTTTGACGCTCACCAAGCCGCCTTCGTTCTGAAACGCAGTCTGCTCGTTACCTGGGATGAGGCGAAGCAGCGAAACCTGATTTTTATCGGTTCGCCGGCCGAAAATCCCTCGCTGAACGCGGTTCCTTCTCCGGCAAATTTCACCATGGTGGCCAATTCAGCGTATGCGGGATTTGTGAACAACCACCCGCGCCCGGGCGAACCGGCCCTCTACTCGCGTCCGGAGCACCCGCTCACTATGGACTATGCAGTGCTCGCGCTCATGCCCGGCGTTCAGTCTGGAAAACGAACGCTCATGTTTAGCGGCCTGACTACGCTGGGGACGCAGGCAGCGGTCGAATTCGCTACGCGCAAAGAATCGTTGTCGGAACTGTTGAAAATGGTCTCGTCGCCGACTGGGGAGATAAGGCCTTTTGAGGCGTTACTCGCCGTCACGCTTGAAGGTGGGGTGCCCCTGCAAAGCAAATTGGTCTCGATTCGGGTTTATTAAGGGGCAAGCAACTCGACAGGAAATCCGGAGTACGCTGGGGCCATCGAGGGGGCATCCGTCATGTCCGAAAGGATGGCCGCCACGTCCTACTGAACCGGCTGTAACTTTAGCTGGCTCGAGGCATGGATCTGAGACGCGGCGTCGAGTTCACGCTTTGCATCTTCCTCTTTCCCCATTCCCCGGTATGCCTGCCCCAATAGCGTGTGCGTGATGTAGTTACCTGGGTCCATCTTTTCGGCGTGCTGGAGATACATCGCTGCACTTTCCGGGTCACCCCGGCGCAAAAAGACTTTACCCATTTGAATGAATGGCCCGGTGCTGGAAACGTCCAGAGAGATGGCCCTGGTTAATGCTTCTTGAGCCTGCTGATACTGCCCCATCCTGGTGTAAACATCGCCCAGGCGGTCATAGACCGCGGGGTAGGTGGGATTGACTGCCCGCTCCTGTTCAAACTGCTCCAGGGCGTGGTTGACGTCAGATTTGTAAAGGTAAACCTCTCCCAGCATGAAGTGCGCTAAGGGAAGATTGGGCGATATCTCGAGCGCCTTCTGCGCGTCCTGAGCGGCTAGCTCCGGCAGATCGGCGTCGAGCAGCATACGGCCGGTCAGCAAATACGCCGCGGCAGAGCCTGGGCTCACGCCATATTGCGCAGCAAAGGCATCTCGTGCCTCGTCATAGCGACGCGCATTCAAGTAAGAAAGGCCCAGAACATGGTTGGCGTCGGCATTTGCATCTGGCATCCACTGCCGCACTCGTTCAAGATAAGGAATTGCCGCTGCCGGCCGGCCCAGACGATAAAGGGTCAAGCCACGCATCTGAACAGACTCCAGATCAGACGGATCTTCTGCCATCGCCGTCGCAAAGGCCCGCTCCGCATCGATAAGCTTGCCGGCCCGGTAATACCGAATGCCCTGCTCGCGGCTTGCGCCTTTTACCGGCTGTTGTTGGGCGCCGGTCACAGGGGATGGAGGGCTGGCGGCTGTGGGGGCGGACGTGCTCTGCCCGAAGCACAACAACCCAGACAGGAGAACAACTGCGGGGAACCAGAAAATTTGCATAACGCTCATCCAGAATACGCTGCTGCTGCGAGTGCTAGCATTTGCAGAATGGTTGTTTGGCACCGGTGGCAAGCCGGACTATTTTTTGTTTGCGCGGCTACGGCGATAGCCCAGGTTCACGCTGCTCCTTACCCTGCAAACGTGGACCATCCACCGCCGGCATGGTTCGTCGATTACGCTCCGCAGGCTGGTTTGACGATGCAGAACGTCAACGGAGATGAGGCCACCAAGAAGTACATCATCGAAACCACAGGCAGTGGAGTGGCCATCCTGGATTACGATCGCGATGGCTGGCCGGACATCTACCTGGTGAACGGCAATGCCCTCGAGCCCACCGCGGCCCAAAACAAAAACCCAACCGGCCATCTCTACCATAACAATCACGATGGCACATTCACGGATGTAACCAGGGCAGCCGGGCTGACGGCAAGTGGATGGGGACAAGGAGCGTGTGTCGGTGACTACGATAACGATGGATTCGACGACTTGTACGTGACTTACTACGGCAAGAATCGCTTGTATCACAATGAAGGCAACGGAACATTCAAAGAAGTGGCGGCTCAAGCCGGCGTTGCTGGAAGCGGGGGCGAGTGGGGCGCGGGCTGCGCCTTCGTCGACTATGACCGCGACGGCAAGTTAGACCTAATGGTTGCGAACTATGTTCACTTCGACATAAAAACCGCTCCCCGTCCGGGAGAGGGGCAGATGTGCATCTGGAAAGGTGTTCCGGTCATGTGCGGGCCGCGGGGACTCGACTCCACTCCCAACGTTCTCTATCACAATCTCGGCGGCGGCCATTTTGCCAACGCCAGCAAGAGCAGCGGCATTGAGAAGACCAACGGACACTATTGCCTCGGCGTCTCAACGCTGGACTTCAACCGCGATGGCTGGCCCGACATTTACGTGGCCTGCGACAGCACGCCCAGCATTCTGTATCGCAATAACAAGGATGGAACCTTCACCGATGTAGCCGTGGACGCTGCCGTGGCCTTCGATGAAGATGGCCGCGAGCAGGCGGGTATGGGAGCAACCGTAGGCGACTTCAACGGCGATGGGTGGCCTGATCTCTTCAAGACCAACTTCTCGGATGACACGTCGTCTCTCTACCAGAACAATGGGGATGGAACCTACAGCTCCAAAATATTTGACGCCGGCCTGGCGCTGAACACCCAGTATCTCGGTTGGGGTGTCATGTTCTTCGATATGGATAATGACGGCTGGCCCGATCTCATGCTGGCCAATGGTCACGTCTATCCTGAGGTCGATACTGCGCACCTGGGAGCCACTTACAAAGAGCCGCGCCTGGTCTATTGGAACCAGGGCAATGGGAAATTCAAAGATATTAGCAAGGCAGCGGGACCTGGCTGTACCGTGCCCGAATCCAGCCGCGGACTAGCGATTGCCGATCTTTGGAATCAGGGCCGCATATCGGCGGTGATCAATAACTCGGGTGCAAAACCCTTGCTGCTGGTCAACGAGGCGGCCAATAAGAACCACTGGATCGGGATCAGCAGTGTAGGCACGCGCTCCAATCGGGATGGCATCGGCGCCAGCGTCATCGTATTCGCCGGTGACAAGAAGTGGGCGCAGGAAGTTCGCAGTGGCTCGAGCTATCTCTCCAGTAGCGACCTGCGGCTCCATTTCGGGCTGGGAGCCGCATCGAAAATCGACCGGATAGAAATCGATTGGCCCAGCAGCCTTAAAGAGTCCTTCAACGCGCCGGAGGTGGACCGCATCCTCACCCTTACCGAGGGGACAGGGACGGCGCTGCCGCATTAGTCTTGGGTTTAACCAGCCTAGCCATAGCGGAGTGCAATAGGCGATGGACAATCGCCGCGACGTAGCCCAGCGGGTAAGACCAGATCAAGCATCCGAAAACCGAACTAGCTCGGGCAAACCTTGCCTGGGTGCATCGAAGAGCATTTCAGCTACGGAGTGACGCTGCCTTGCGCGCGATCAGGCCAAAGCCTTTGTCTCGAGCTGTATGTTCCAGCGTCATCAGTTGTTGAACAGCGGCAGCTTTATGTGCCAATCGCTGTTCCAGTTCAGCCTGTAGCAGCATAGCCTCCAGCTCCATGCCGACCATGCCATGCTGGCGGGCTTGCTCTGACAGCTTGGCCAGCCCGGGCCGCGCCGTTTCCGGATGATCCGAAGCCAAGAATACGCGCGCAAAGGTCAGCTCATGTTGCAGACGAACCAGAAGATTCTGGCTCTTCGCCGCCAGCTGCTGGGATGACTCGATTTCTAACAACGCTTCACCCTGCCGCCCCTGAGCCAGCAAGCCTCGGCTGAGGGCGCTGCTGGCCGCCACTTCATCGTCGGTTTCTTTCTCCTGGTGGAAGCGTTGCTTCCACTGCCGCAACCCACTTTCCACCCGGGCCGACTGACCACCCTCGATCGCCAGCAGCGCCAGCGCGACCTGTGCCTCGCCGGCTAACTGCATCTCGCCTACCTGGGTTCGCAGAGCCAAGGATTTTTCATACGCTGCTCGAGCGGCCTGCAGTTCACCGCGATCGGCTAACACGTCTCCCAAACTGCAAAAGACGTACGCGATGGCGTTCTTGTCTTCGATTGCTTCCGCTGCCGCCCGCGCTTGCTGGTAAGTGTTCTCCGCCCCTTGCAGGTTCCCACTCTGGCGCTCCAGGTCACCCAATTCGTCCAGGCTAAGGGCCACGCCCTCCTTATCTTCGACGGCCCGAAAGGGAGATAGGGATCCCTGCAGGAGGGCTTTGGCTTTACTCAGAACGCCGGCCACCGCAAGGTCGGTGCCAAGATCACTCATGGCTGTCGCCACCCCGTCGGCATCGCCCACCTGCTGAAATTCCTTGATCGCGGCGCGAAACATATCAGCCGAGCGTGAGAGCTGGCCGCGTTGGAAATAGAGCGCCGCCAGATTCGTAGAGGTCATCGCTTCGCCGTCGAGGTCATGGGCTGCCCGCGCACTGTGACGCGCCAGATCGCAGTCGCTGATGGAGTCGTCCATGGACACGCCGAGGCCCACCCCCTGCTGGCATAAGAAGGCGTAGCCTCCCTCAACGATGACATGGGAACCCTGAAGATTGCCCTTGGCAATCGCCGTTTTCGCGGCCGCCTGCGCCTTGACCATATCCTGGCTGATCCACGCGGACGCTTCCGTCATATCGATGCGCGCGTCACCGCCCGCCGGCGGCGGTAGACGACGCAAGCCGGCCAGGGTCTCGAGAGCCCGAGGCCGCGAAGTAACGATCTGCGCGGTGGCCAACAACAGGCCATAATTAAGATTGTCGGGATAGAGCTTAAAAAGCGCCTGGTAGGTTTCGACCGCGCGCGGCCAGTTCCGCGCCGCACGCCAGTACTGCCCTTCAATCAACAGGCGGTCTTCCTGCGGAAGCAATGGAGCCAGATCGCGTGCCCTCTGGGCTTCTGCTCGCGCCCTGGCGTCGTAGCCCAAGTGATACCAGGCCTCGGAGAGAGCGGAATGGGAGAGCGGGAAGTTGGGGTCTGCAGCGACGGCGTTCAGGAGTGAATCACGCGCGCTCAGAAAGTCGAAGGCCCACAGCTTCGCCCGACCTTCGGCATAGAGGCGAGCCGCCAGTTGGTTCGATGGCAGGGCCACGCGGGCTGCGCTTCGATCTCCCGCCGAGTTAGGACCCAGGCTAAGTTTTTGCCTCAGGCGGTCGCCTGCCTCGACGGCCAGGCCGAAGAGATCGCTCTCGTTGCCGATGATCGCTTCTTCGGCAATGGTCTCTCCACCGGCTGTCTCTTGCAGCCTTAGATCCAACCGGACGCGTTTAGCCACGCCGGTTTGCATCAAGGTGTAAGAGCCAAGCACCACGTAGTCGGCGCCGGGGTTCTCGCGCAAACGCTCCAGGGTAGCTTTGGCCAGGCTGTCGTCCTCGGTCACCCGAAGTTCGCGCTTGGCGCGATGGACGTCCTCTCCAGAGACCATCCGCAGGTCTCCGTGGGTGCCCAATTCGGTGTTGAGCATTTCGGAAAAGACGAACGAGAGCCACGCATCCTGCGGGCGTCCGGCCAGATTGCGAAAGCCCAGTACCGCGACCGAACGGCGGACCTGCACCGGCACGGCTACGCTTGCGCTCAGGTTCCCGGCAACCACAGGCGGCCGGCCGCGGAGGCGGAAAGCCAAACCTCCCACCATCACCAGCAGCCCCAATCCAGCGATCAACCAGTAGTGCCGCTGGGGACGGGAAGGAAGAAGAGCCGGCGACGGTAGAGCCGGCGACGGTAGAACTGTTGCTGCCGGTAGCTCCTCCTGGCTCTGAACCATGACAGGAGCTACAAAGCGGTATCCATGGCGGGGAACGGTGGCCACGTATCTGGGCGCCTCAGCCTGATCGTTTAGCGACTGGCGAATTTTCCCGATGGCCACTCCGAGGCTCTTGTCGAACTCGACGAAGGTATTTTCCGGCCACAGGCAGCGCAATTCTTCGCGGGTTACGATCTCTCCCGGGCGCTCGACCAGCATGACCAAAATCCGGAAAGGGAGATCTTGCAAGCGGACGGGAATGCCCTTGCGCGCAAGCGTGCCCTCTTCGGGGTCTAGATCGAACGGACCGAAGCGATAGCGAGTCACCTTGGGTGATGTGCCGGGCATTTTCCTTAATCCCAAACCGCTTAGCCCGCGGTCCTGGCCATTGTAACCAGTTAGTGAAGCGTTGTAAGTAACTCCAGGCGAACCACTTCACAGTTAATGCACAATTTAAAGCCGGTTTGCTTGACCATCGCTGTGACGGCGCGCAAAGTCGCAGCACATGGGAGCCAACGAGCCGAATTATGACCTTTTGCACCCAATGCGGCCAACCGGTGGAACCAGGAACTCAGTTCTGTACCCATTGCGGCGCGTCGCAGGCACCAGGAATAGCCGTCGCTCCGCAACCGCCAGCGCCGGTTCTGGCGCATGGCGGACTACCCCTCTTGCCGGTACTGCTTGGCAGTCTCGCGCTTATCGCGGTGGTCGCGATTGGAGGAGTGGTCTATTTCGGTTACCAGGTCAAGGAAAAGGCGGTCAGTGTCACCAAGCCCGTGACCCAAGCTGATGCCCGCCCAGACCCGCTCAAGGGCGACGCACCGAAGCCAGAGGACGCTTCCGCCCTGCTCTCCAACCTCGGCGGCCTTCTGGGCGGAGATAGCGACGACGAAGGCGACCCGGTAGAAAGCATGTCGGCCAAGGATCCCGTCGTGCCCTGCACAGCGGCCCCGTTCCCGGCGCAGGGGGCAGCGCGGATTCCCCTGCTGCCCGGCACCGTGATGACGAACGCCTGGGGGATAAAGAACGGCGATGTGGAGGGGCGCGACACGGTTCAGTCTACCGATCCAGCTTCGATCACTTTTTTTGCCGGCGTAGAGGATTATAAAGACGACGACGGCAAAGACCACAAGCCCGCCCAATACACGCTCACGGTTTGCAACGCGGATTTTGCTGCCGCCAACACCTATGCCACGGTTTACTCCGATGCCCTGCCCCGAATCGTCCACGACGTTGCCAGGTGGAGACTCTCGGATAGGTCTTTCCAGGAAATTAGGTCGTCGGGCAAAACCTACTTGATTTACTTCCAAACCATGGTTGGGGGTCCCGACAGCTTGAAGCCTTGCCGCGACGGCGGCCTGTTCACCCGGGTGGAGCCGCAGGATTTGGCCTATCCGATGATTGTCAACGATCAGCGCGTCACCCTGCCCGGCATCCACCTGGCTGGAACCATCGAGTCCGTAGGCAAAGATCCCAGGCCGAAGAAGTACCGTCCCTTACAAAGAGCCGCGGATATATACCTGATCGATGATCCGGCCGACCCGCTGGTGCTGTTGTTCAAGATCAAAACGGACAGCAACTTCAGGGTCGAAATCACCAAGATCGACTACCCGGTGCCGCACCCGGTCAACCTGGTGGAGAAGCAATTGACGGAGCAGAAGCGGGCCGTCACCTACGGCATTTACTTCGACTTCAACCGAGACACGATCAAGCGCGAATCGGAGCCGGTGCTGAAAGAGATCGTACAGGCGATGGCCGATAACCCGGACTGGAAGCTCACGGTAGAAGGCCACACCGACAACATAGGCGGCGATACCTACAACCTCGACCTGTCGAAGCACCGTGCGGCGGCAGTCAAAGACGCACTCATGACGCGCTATCACATTGCCGCGGATCGGCTCTCGACCAATGGCTTTGGAGCATCGCGCCCAGTGGAAACCAACGACACGCTGGAAGGCCGTGCCCGCAATCGGCGGGTGGAGCTTACCCGCGACTAGCAGCAGGAAGGAGAAACACATGGCAAAGTTTTGCGGTAAATGCGGTTCACCCCTGAATGATACGGCTGCCTTCTGCGCAGGTTGCGGCGCTCCTGTATCGTCTGCACCCCCGGCGCCCTCCGCGGCCGTTGCGCCGGCCTATAAGCCGGTACCGGGATATGTGCCCACATCAGCAGCGCCAATGCCCGCGGCAAGGAAAGCAAATACATTACTGAAGGTGGTCGTCGCCTGCGTGGTGTTGTTGATTGCCGGTACGGCCCTGGCAGTCGGCGGTCTTTGGTACGCGGCACAAACGGTCAAGGAAAAAGCCGGCGCCGCTGCCGCCCAATCGCCCGGCCTCAGCTCTATGTTGGACAGCCTGGGAAAGCTGGCGAGCAGCGGCCGCGCCGGCGACAGCGATGATGCCGTCAAATCAACGGGCAATCCGTGCCGCCTCCTTAGCACCCAGGAAGTGAGCCAGGCCGTAGGCGTAACCATCATCCGCGCAGAAGGCGAAGACAACCTTTGCCGCTATATCGCGAGGGGCGATATAGCGGATATGAAAGCCAAGCATATAGCCGGCATGATCGGCGGAATCGATGCCAAAACGCAAAAGACCGTTCAGGACATGGCCGGAGGATTTTTCTCCGCCGTGGCGCCCCACGACGAGAGCGGCGCTTCGCAAGAAGTCCCAGTGCTGATGATCGATCTCGAAGTCGGCCAGGCAGCTGTAGCGATGAAAGCCAACCGCACAGCCTTCACGTATGTCGCTGGTGGAGGGGGCTCGGCAAGCAGCAGCGGCACCGGCGACTTGGATGGCATTGGCGATGAAGCCTATGTCGTCGGCGGAGGCATGCTCATGGTCCGCAAAGGCGATACGGTGGCACGTTTTGCGTATACCGGCTGCCCATGCAGGACAGACAATATCAAGCCGCTGGCGAAGTTGGCCGTAAGCCGCCTATGACGGCCACTCCACTTCTCACCCAGAGAGGAAAACGTTATGAGCTTTTGTCCATCATGCGGAGCCGCCTTCGCCGGCGGCACAACATTTTGTCCCACCTGCAGCGCCGGTCCCACACAAACGCCGCGCTGCACGCGAATGTAGCCGCAGCGCTGGCTTACCTGGCCGGCATCATTACCGGAATTCTATTTCTGGTGATTGAACCCTATAGAAGGGACCGCGTGATCCGTCTGCCGTTGATTGGCGCGCTGGCCGCCAAACAAGCAGGGCTATAAACAACACGGTTACGTAAAGGAAATCGCTCATGAAACATGAAGACGAGGGGCCTCGCGCAATTCCAGCGTGACTAGTGAGGAGCTTATGTGGCTCAACCGCTCTTCACCCCCAGGGTCTTCGTTACTTAACTGCTGTCCGGAACGGGGGAGTCTCTGTGCGCAAAGGAATCATCACACTATCCGCTTCAGCGCCTTTTATAACGCTGCTTTTGTGCTTCGTCGCATCAGGATGCAATCAACAGCCCAAGACAGCCAAGCGTGAAACGCAGCAACAAACGGCTTCGTCAGCCGTTCCCAGCCCTGCCGCTTCGAACATAGACATGTTCGACCTGAGGGCGCATCCGGACGCCATCGTGATGAAGCCCCTTGACCCAGCGACGCTCACGAAAAGTCAAAGGCAATTCGGCATCGCACCCCGGCTGGACCCCAAGGTCGAGTACCAGCCAGACATCATCCTGATGGAGCAGGGTGACAAAGCGATCCGTTCGATCGCAAGGAACGGCATCGTCTGGACGTTCGATGCCAATGCTCCCCACGTGAATGAATTTGCCATGGGCAAGATTGTCTTTGCCACCGGGCGGGCAGTCGGACGCATCGCCATGCTCAAGCGGGAGGGAGACTCCGTGCAGGTGATCTTGTTGCCTGTACAGCTGCACGATTTAATCGCCAAGGGAAGTTTCGCGATGGATTCCGACATCGACATTGAGAAGATGACGCCTTTCGTCTATCCCGACTTCCCGGAGCCGCGCGATGAGGGCGAAAAGCAAACTGCCGGCTTGCCGATGCCCGGCGTCGATCACTGGAAAGGATCCATCGTTGTGTCGCGCGTCTCCAGGAGCGGCAAATGGACGCCGGTCAACATGACCACGGTATCTGCCGATGGGCATCGTGAACGCTTTCAAAGGATCGGCGGCAGCTGGGCTCCTGAGCCGGTATTCCCGGCCGCACCTCTCCCACCTAGTCGGGGAGACGATCCGAGGGCGCCGCGATTGGTACGCTCGTATTACCAAAGGCCCTTCAGCATGCCGGGAGTTCCTGGTCCCCAGATAAGCCTGCCTAAGATACCGGATTTTCATCCCCCCACCGTTCCCGTTTTTCCACCAGTGGATATGCAAGGTTTGATACCGAGTCTGATCGCCAACAAGTCCGGTATCGGCGTCCAGTACACCTATGACAAAAGCGGCATCCACGTGGTGGCCACAGGCATGCTCAACTTCTCCGGCATGCACGCGAGGACCTTCCTGACATCCAGCGGCGGCGTAATTCCGAAAGACTGCGGAATCGAATTGCAGGGTGTTGTCGGTGTCATGCTGCACCTGAAGGCTCACACCGACATTGATCGGCATGTCAATTTCCGGAAAAAGGACTATCTCCCTATATCGATGTGGATTCCACTTGGGGGCCCGGTACCTTTCGCGATCACGTTTGACCAAGGACTTGTGCTCAACACGGGTTTCAGTGCGAAGTCGTCCGTGCTGAACGCAGAGGGACTGTATGACGTCCATGGCAGCTTGAAAGCCGGATACATTAATGGCCAATGGGCGGCCAATCCAGGTTTGACCGTAACTTCAAAAACGGATATCGGGAATACAACCGAGGGGATATCGGTCGGCATCGGCTCGCTGCTCATGGGCGCGGATTTGCGCGTCATGCTGGGCCTTGGTGCGGGCCCCTTCAACTTTGGCGTTTACGCCATGCTGGTTTATACCGGCACCATCTTAAGAGCTCCGGATGAGGGTTTACCTTGCAGGCAGGGCACGATCGAAGTGGTGCTCAAATCCGGATTGGGATACTCGATGCCGCAATTTGTTGCAGATGCCGTCAATTACTTTCTCAGCATCTTCACGGACGCAAGGATAGAGGCGAAGGGCACTGTTTTGGATGGTCCAAATCAATCACTCATAAATGGCAGGACCGAAATTCCAGGAGGGTGTTCGGGCTAGCAGGGCGGTGGATGATGCCTAAGCGTCCGCTTGTCGCTAAGCAAACGCGTGGAGTTTCCACATTTCAGAGAAGGTGGATAGATCGAAATCGGCGGGATTGGAAATTTCTGGCGGCCGGCGTTCTGATGCTTTGTATCAGGGCACGACTTCAGTCGGGCCGTTTAGGCGCGACCAAGATCTGGGCTTTAAGCCCCGGCGCTTTTGCTTTGCCAAGTAAGTTTAGCCGCAGTTCGGTAGTTCCAACGACCTCTACAGGAAATCCGGGTTCGGTCTACACCAATTGCGAAACTGCTAGCCGGTCGAGGGCAACTGCGGCGAAGGCGATGACGATGGGGAAGCACTCCAGCGTGTAGCGGGGCTCGGGCGCATCGAGTGTAAGCAGCAGCACGCTGCGCAGCACAACATAGGAAACCATCGCAGTGCCAAATCGCGGCCAGTAGAACACTCCTATCAGGGCCGCTAACAGATAAAGCAAATTCAACGCACCGTAAGCATACGAGATGCGTGTTTCCACATGGTGCAGACGATACTGCCACCAACGCAGTTCTATATTGAGCATCTCCACCCGGGGCCGAAGCCACATATCGGCCAGGCGCAACAGGGGCAGCGTTACATAGTAGCGAACGGGGTGAGCCCGGATGCGTTCAGCGGCCAGAGCGGCAAAGCCGGCGTCGATCCGCGGCGTAAGCACATTCTCTGTGTTGTACTGCGAGACCAAGGCTTGTGTTTCGCGCGCATCGGCCGGCGAATCCAGGGCTCGCGCTGGAAGCAAGTGGATATCGACGTCGTCGCCAGGCACATTCCAATAGATTTCATACGTGGAAGCAAAGTCGGCCATCCATGTTTTTGTCCAGCGTTGAAACCCAGGTGCTTTGAATTCTCCGGGGTCGGTGGCGGAACGGGGCGCTAGCGGCTGAAAGACGTGGAAAGTGCGCCAATTGCGAACAGTCCAAGCGGCGAACGGCAGCACCGAGATCAGCCCGCACAGCAATGCAATACGCAGCGACCGCGCCAGACCAAGCGAGTTGCGGCCATAGAGGATGAGCGCGGGGAAAAAGGCCACGGCCAGCAGGGCGCCATCGGGCCGCAAGAGGGCAGCGTAGCTCCAGGCAAAGGCGAGCGCCAGCATCCATCCCCAGTGCGGACGCGCGAGCACGGCGGCAAATGCATAGAGGCCGAGCGCAACACAAAAAATGGAGAGCGTTTCGGTGAGTGGCATCGCCACGTAATTCGCCGTGAAGGGACAGAGCGCGGCCAGCCACAGCGCCAACATCGCAGCCCGATGCCCACAGAGCCGGCGAACGAATCCCGCGATGAGCAAGCACGTCACCAGGTCGATCACCAGTTGCAGGTAGAGGACGGCGGAATAATTCTGCTTTCCAAAAGCAGCGAAGCAGAGGGCGAGGAAGCCGGGGTATCCGGGCAGGCGGACGAGCGTCGGGGCAATAGTTGGCGGGCCGCCCGCATGCACGACAGACCGCCCATAGATACCGTGGGTCAGCCAGTTCCGGCCGATGTCCGCGTAAAGAAGCGAGTCTCCCTGGATCTGCGGGAAAGCGTGAATGAACCAGAGGCGCAGCACCGCGCCTGCCGCGAGTGCGAAGACCGCGGAAAGGATTGTGCGCCGGCGAAGGGAGGGCATCCCCCGAAATCATACAAGGGTCTCAGGCCACCCGTATTTCCTGCCTCGCTACACTGGACGCTGCCGCGCGTGCGGCTTTCATTATTAAGGAAGGCCGCATGGAGCTCGCCAGCGCCACCGATACCAACAGGAAATCCGGTTCGCGCCTTAGGGGTAGAATAGGCGGGTAGCAGTGAGCGGGAGTAGCTCAATGGTAGAGTAGCGGCTTCCCAAGCCGTTGGTTGCGGGTTCGATCCCCGTCTCCCGCTCCAGGATTTGCAGAGGCCGCTCAGGTCATCGGCGAAGGGTGCGTGGCGTTTCCGCTGAATTGGTAAGAGTGCGGGCCCGGTCGAAGACGTCAAAAAGCATGCTGCGCGTGAGTTTGCCGGTATTGGTATTTTGCAGCGAAGGGTGGAAACTGGCAATCACGAATCGCCCGCCGGGGAGCCCGTACTCGGCGCCGTGGGCGAACTTGAAACGCGGTTTGCGTTCACTCTGCCCGGTACGCGCCAGATGTTCTAAATAACTGTCAAAGGCGATGCGGCCGAGGCACACAACCACCTTCAAATTGGTCAGCAACTTGATCTCCTGGTCGAGGTAGGACGAACAGTTCTTAAGCTCCGAACGCTTGGGCGTGTTGTCAGGGGGCGCGCAACGCACTACGGAACTAATCCAGCAATCCTTGAGCTGCAGGCCGTCGCCGCGGGAGACAGAGTTCGGCTGCGAGGCGAAACCGGCGTCATAGAGAACGGGATATAGGAAGTCGCCAGAGCCGTCGCCGGTAAAGGGCCGGCCGGTCCGGTTAGAACCGTGCGCACCCGGAGCGAGGCCGAGAATCAGCAAACGGGCCCTCTCGTCGCCAAACGACGGAACCGGCTTGGCCCAGTAAATCCAATCCCGATAGGCACGGCGCTTGCTGGTGGCGATGTCTTCGCAATACTTGCGAAGGCGGGTACAGCGCTGACAGCGAATGACTTCCTGGTTGAAGAGAACGAGTGGACTGAGGCTAGTCGTGGCCGCGCCAGGATTAACCTCAGGAGCGGGGCTTCCAGTAGGCGAACTGGGGTTCGCTTGGGGGACAGAACTCATACCCGATTGTAAGGCCCATCAGAAAGTCGGCGTAAGATGAATTTTTGCTTTCCCGCTGTCGCTGGACGGAAGTGGGCAAAGTTTTTTGAGGGGGTCTATGTACAACGTAAAGCGATGGTTAGGAAGCATTCTCGCCGCGTCCGCTTTGCTTGCGGCCGGATGCCGGCAACAGCCGGCCCCACCAAGCGAACAAGCGCCACAGCCGACCGCACCAGCAGCCGTGCAAATTGGCGGCGAGAATGTGTTGACCCTCGCGCGAAAGGCAACCGCCAACGGTAGCAAACCCGAATTCCTCTCCGTAACGCTGCTTCCCGGACGAGGCATGAATATGTTCCAGGTCACCGCGTCCATTCCCGGCAAGGGGGAGATCCCCCTGCTGCGATCGCCTTCCCTTGTGGATGCACCGAAAGTACTTAGCGGCACGGGCAGAGATCAATCGGGCAACGCATCCTTCAGCCTGGGCGGAGCCTTTCTGATTCCCTACCCCAACCGCATCCTGGGCGAAGCCTCTTCGGATGGCAAGTCGGTCATCACCCATTGGCGCGGCCACACCTTGGCTCTGCCGGCAAACTTCCCCAGCAAGAACCCCGGCGGCCCGGTGGTCGCGATTCATGGCTTGATTACTCAGTCAAAAGTCGAAGACCTGCAAACCCAGACCACCGCGGATGGACAGACGGTGACCGGTGTAATCCACGCGGGAGATTTCGGCGGCCATTGGATTTCCGACACTGACCTGAATTTCACCATCGCGCTCACCGGTGACGGGGTCGAGACCACGATCACAGCCAAGAACGTGGGCAAAGAACCGGAGCCGATGTCCATCGGCTGGCATCCCTACTTCGTGATCCCAAGCGGCCACCGCGCCCAGGCGCGCGTGCATATCCCCGCCACCATGATGGCCATGGTGAACAATTACGGTGACGCATTCCCCACCGGCCAACTGAAGCCGGTCAAGGGCACCGACTACGACTACACTGCGCCCGACGGTGTGGCCCTCGACGATCATTTTCTGGACGACAATTTCTCCCACTTGCAGCGGACCAATGGCGCGGCCGACGTCAAGCTGATTGATCCGGAATCGAATTATGGATTGACAGTTGCTGCCCTCTCGCCCGAGATCAAAACGGTGCAGGTGTATTCCCCCAAAACTTCCTTTGTCGCCGTCGAGCCACAGTTCAATTACGTGGACCCGTTCGGCAAGGTTTGGAAAGGCATGGATACGGGCATGGTGACGCTTCGTCCAGGCCAGTCGGTGACGTGGAAGGTTCGGCTGGAGTTGTTTACCCCGGGAGGGGCGGGCCACTAGTTCAGTTTCGCAATTACCGTGGCCCGGCAAAGATGGCGAGGTGTGGTTTTCCTTGGGAGAAAACCACGGAAAGGCCGGTCGCTTTGGTCTACACCAATCGCGAAACTGCTAGCCCTTTTCTGGAAAAATATTTTGCAGCACGACTCGCAGGCATAAACATGGCTGCGTGTCATCGGCCCGGAGCAAGAATTGGATTACCGTGGTAATGGAATCCCCTAGCCCGGCTTCCCGCTTTTTCCCTAAAGCAGCGCATACTTAACGGATGCGACGACCGACTGCGTCCCGCTGCCTGTGCTGTGGTTATAAAACGCTAGCCATGCCCGAGGCCCTGGAGCTATGCCAGGTGTGCTGGTGGCAGGATGACGGGCAGGATGACCGGGATGCAGACGTGGTCCGCAGAACAGTCAACGGCAACCTCAGCCTCAGCGAGGGACGCCGCAATTACAAGCACTACCAGGCTGCCGATCCACGGTTTGTTGCACACGTACGCACTCCGCGGCAGGAAGAACTCTAGGCACTCCCTCGGTCAAGTTCAGCGAAGTACGGCTTTTCCTGAGGAAAAGCCGCGTTGATCTGTATAGAGCAGAAGTGAAACTGCTGAGTCCTCACCTCCTGTACCAAGGCTGGTTCGCCAAGGGTAACTGGAAAAGGGTGTATCGTAGTTAATAGCGGCTTCGCATTCTTTGCGCTGTAGGTTTGACCCTCCCGGGAAAGCCTCATACGATGAAAGCAGGCTGTTTACGGGCCGCTCCGCATACATCCATTCCGCCATTGCGCAGTGCGGCGGAGCGAGCAAACCTGGAAGGCATAAGTTGAGCTCAACTGAAATGATCGAAACGACACCCGAATCTGCCGGAGCATCCACCACCGCCGAGGAGCCCGATGAACACGAGGGCCACGATCATTCTCATGGCGCGGCAACCCTGAATCCGGATTGCACCCGAGAAGTTGAAATCGAAATTCCCGCGGATGAAGTCTCCCGCAATTTCCGGGCGGTCACCAAACGCTATCAAAAAAATGCCCGCATTCCAGGCTTCCGTTCAGGCAAGGTTCCGGAGTCCCTTATCCGCGGCCGCTTTGCCGAGCAGATTCGCCAGGACGTGATGGAAGCTGTTCTCCCCGACCACTTCCGCAATGCCATCGCTAAGCAGCAGCTCAAGCCCATCTCGCAACCACAGGTCACAGGCATTGAACTCGAAGAGGGGAAACCTCTACGCTTCAAAGCCGCCTTCGAAGTGGTTCCGGAATTCTCCATCGATGGCTATCAGGACGTGAAGGTGGAGAAGGTAGCAACGGAGCTGACCGATGCCGAGGTCGATGCCGAGCTTGCCCGCATTCGCGATTCCCGTTCCACGATGGAGCCGGTAACGGAAGAACGCGCCCTGACTGATGGCGACTTCGCCCAGATCAGCTTTACCGGCACCGTGCAACCTGCGGAAGCTGGAGGCGAAACCGCGCCGGCGCCGCAGCAACCCATCACCGGGCAGGATGTCATGGTCCAGGTGGGTGGACCGAACACCCTCGATAGCTTTAATGCCGCATTGCGCGGCTCCTCTGTGGGTCAACAGTTAAAGTTTGAGGTGAGCTATCCAGAGGACTTCGGCGAGCGGCAGCTGGCCGGTAAGCGCGTAGCCTACGACCTCGAAATCAAGGGCATCAAGAAAAAGATCGAGCCGGAACTGAACGACGACTTCGCCAAGGAGCTGGGCCAGTACGAGAGCCTAGCCGACTTCACACGCCAATTGCGCGAACACATGGCCACCGATAAGCAGCGGCGGGTGCAAAGCGAAACCACCAACCGGCTGCTCGACGCGCTGGTGAATCGTTTCGAGTTTCCCATTCCAGAGTCGCTGGTGCAGCAGCAGATTGATGCCCGTCTCGATCGCGGCCTGCGGGCGCTTGCCGCCCAGGGCATGCGAACGGAAGACATGCGCAATCTCGATTTCGATCGCCTGCGCGCTGCGCAGCGGCCCTCCGCTACAGCTGAGGTGAAGGGTTCCCTTCTGCTTGACCGCATTGCCGACGCAGAGAATGTCCACGTGCCGGAAGAAGAGGTCGAACGTGAACTGCAAGCGATCTCCCTGCAGCTGCGTGAACCAGTCGATGCGCTGCGTGGGCGTTTGACTGAGGACGGGAGCCTCGCTAGAATCCGGGAACGCTTACGTAGAGAGAAGATGAGCGCGCTGCTGTACGAAAGGCTAGCAATTTAACGATAGATATACCCGGTGAAGATACTTCAAACGGGGCTTTTCACCAAGAAAAGCCCCACCTCACGGAGGCTAGATCGGGAACCGTAATCGTGAAAATGCGCTAGCAAGCTAGCACAGATAAAAGGGGCACTTTAAAACCGGGCGCACGCCGTCCGCGGGAAAGCAGAAGCAAGGGAGAGCATGGCACTTGTACCTATGGTGGTCGAGCAGACGAGTCGGGGCGAGCGAGCCTACGACATTTATTCTCGTTTGCTTCGCGACAATATTATCTTTCTGGGCACACCGATCGACGATCAGATCGCCAACCTGGTAATCGCACAAATGTTGTTTCTCTCCGGTGAGGACCCGGAGAAAGATCTTCAGCTATACATCAATTCTCCCGGTGGCTCCATCACCGCAGGTCTTGCCATCTACGACACCATGCAGTTCATTCGCAACGACGTGGTCACTTATTGCATCGGGCAGGCGGCGAGCATGGCGGCGTTTCTGCTCATGAGCGGCAACAAGGGCAAGCGCTTTGCGTTGCCGAACTCCCGCATCCTGATCCACCAGCCGTCGATGGGCGGGCTTTCGGGACAGGCTACCGATATCGATATTCATGCTCGCGAGATTCTGCGCATCCGCGAGATTACCAACAAGCTGATGTCCAAGCACACCGCGCAGCCGCTGGAACGCATTGAACGAGATGTAGAGAGAGATTTCATCATGAACGCGCAGCAGGCCAAGGAATACGGCATTATTGACGAAATCATAGACCGGCCACGTACTTGAAGGTCGTCAGGGCAAAAGGAGTTGCAGTATGAAAACGCCGAGGGGAACAGACGATACGCTCCGTTGTTCGTTCTGTCATAAATCGCAGGACGCCGTTGCTAAATTGATCTCCTCACCGAGCGACTATCCGCGGGCGTACATCTGTGATGAATGCGTCGCGGTCTGCAACTCTATTTTGGAGGACGACCGGGGCGAGACACAGCCCGGAGCGGCGCCGGCGCACTTGCCCAAACCGCAAGAGGTCAAGGGCTTTCTCGATGAGTACGTCATTGGCCAGGAGCAAACAAAGAAGAAGCTGGCCGTAGCCGTTTACAACCATTACAAGCGTATCCAGATGAACCGGACACGCGGCAATGACGTCGAGCTGTCGAAATCCAATATTCTTCTCGTCGGCCCCACCGGAAGCGGCAAAACGCTGCTGGCGCACACCCTGGCGAAGATGTTGGATGTACCCTTTGCCATCGTCGACGCGACCACGCTGACGGAAGCCGGCTATGTGGGCGAAGACGTCGAAAACATCATTCTCAAGTTGCTGCAGGCAGCCGATGGCGACGTCGCCAGAGCGCAGACGGGCATTATTTATATTGACGAGATCGACAAAATCGGGCGCAAGGACGAAAACCCGTCCATTACCCGCGATGTCTCCGGAGAGGGTGTGCAGCAGGCCCTGCTGAAGATCCTCGAGGGCACGGTAGCAAACGTTCCGCCCCAGGGCGGCCGCAAGCATCCCCACCAGGAATTCACCCCGGTCGACACCACCAACATACTGTTTATCTGCGGTGGCGCCTTCGTCGGTCTGGAACGCCTGATCGGGCGCCGTGTGGGCAAGAAGGCTCTGGGCTTCAAGGCCCTATCGGATAAGGATGCGCAGGAAGTAGGCATTTTGCCCGCACAGCGCGACACCGAGCTCCTGCGCCAGGCACAACCTCAGGATCTGATCAAGTTCGGCCTTATCCCTGAGTTCGTGGGACGCCTGCCGGTGATTGGCATTCTCGACGAGCTCGATGAAGAGGCCCTGGTGGAGATTCTCACCAAGCCCCGCAACGCCATCCTCAAACAGTACCAACGGCTCTTCGAGTATGAGGGTGTGAAACTTTTGTTTGCCGAGGATGCCTCCCGGGCCGTGGCCCGCGAGGCGCTCAACCGCAAGGTTGGGGCGCGCGGATTACGCATGATCCTGGAAGAGCTGATGCTCGATCTCATGTATCACCTGCCCAGCAACAAGAAGATCAAGGAGCTGGACATCACCGCCGAGATGGTACAGAAGCGGGATCTTTCTGTGACTCTGTTGGAGAAGGCCGGGTAGAGTTCTGTTTCGGGAGGCGACACGCCCGAAACCGGACCTGAGATCTCCCCGCTGCGCGGGCTCCTGTCGGCTGCCGAAAAGGTCATGAAATGAGTCCCTCAGCGGCTAAAGCCGGACTTGTTGTACAACCACTTGCGTACCGGCTGAAGCCCGTACCCTTCAAAAACCCGAGAGTTTTTCCGAAGCTGTAAAGTCGTGCCCTGATATAAAACAGAGTTTTTCTGCGGCCTGCCGTTCGCCAGGGCGAGCTGGACAGGCAAGATAATAGCCTTCTTTTCCACAAGAAAGGTTGTCATCCGGCCTGTCCCGGCGTGCCGTGGAACCGGCACGTAGGGTAGCGGAGAGATCGGCGGTTCATTCTTGCCATCTTGTGTGAACTTCGGAATCACTTTCTTCGTCTAATGAGTCTATTGATTGGTTGAAGCCCTCGACGTCCGGGTCATTGGCGCAACTCCCTTTTCCTCTGTATAAGGGAGATAAGTGAAAGGAAATCGCGTGACACAAGCAAAAGAAACCCGTGACAAAGGCGATCTTCGCAAGCTCCCCATGATGCCCATTCGGGACATGGTGATCTTCCCTTACATGATGACGCCCTTTGTTGTGGGGCGCGAGTCAAGCGTAAGAGCACTGGAAGAGGCGCTGACCGGAGACCGGAAGATATTTCTCGCCACCCAGCACGACGCGGGGATCGATGAACCGCGGCCGGAAGACATCTATTCGGTGGGAACCATTGGCAACATCGTCCAGAGCGTCAAGATGCCGGACGGCAACATCAAGGTGCTGGTGGAAGGGCTGGAGCGGGCCAAAGCCGTCGAGATGAATGACTCCGATGGCTTCTTTGTGGCCACCGTGCGCGTGGCTAACCGGCAGCTCGAAGTCAATCCGCAAATCGAGCAGGTGATGCAGCGGGTCACTTCCCTCTTTGAGCAGTACGTCAAGCTGCAGCAATCCCTGAATTACGAGACCATGATCGCCGCCGTTCGCATGGACGAGCCGGCGAAGCTTTCCGACACAATCGCCGCCAACCTGCAGCTTTCGATCGAAGAAAAGCAGGAGCTGTTGGACATTTTTGATCCAAGCGAGCGGCTGTCCCGGGTGGCGGACGTACTCGACATCGAGATCGAGAAGTTGAACATGGATCGCAGCGTGCAAAGCCGGGTGAAGCGGCAGATGGAGCGCGCGCAAAAAGAGTACTACCTCAACGAAAAGATCAAGGCGATCCAGAAGGAACTGGGCCGCGGCGAGAAGAGCGAGTTTGATGAGCTGCGCAAGAAGATCGAGAGCGCAGGCATGCCCAAGGACGTCTTCGATAAGGCCGTTCAGGAGCTGAAAAAGCTGGAGGCCATGCCGCCCATGTCGGCGGAATCGACCGTATCCAGAAACTACCTGGACTGGCTGTTGGCTGTGCCGTGGAAGAAGAGAAGCAAGGAAACCCGCAGCATTGATCACGCCGAGAAAGTACTAAATGCGGACCACTACGGCCTGGAAAAAATCAAGGAGCGCATTCTTGAGTTCCTGGCCGTCCGCCAACTGGTGAAGAATCCCAAGGGCTCAATCCTCTGCTTCGTCGGGCCTCCGGGTGTCGGCAAGACCTCTCTCGGCATGTCGATCGCCAAGGCCACGGGGCGCAAGTTCGTGCGTATGTCCCTGGGCGGCGTGCGTGACGAGGCGGAGATCCGTGGGCATCGCCGGACCTACATCGGCGCCCTACCCGGACAGATCATCCAGTCCATGAAGAAGGCCGGAACCAAGAACCCTGTCTTCATGCTGGATGAGGTGGATAAGATGGCCTCCGACCTGCGCGGAGACCCCGCTTCGGCGCTGCTCGAGGTGCTCGATCCGGAGCAAAATACAAGTTTTCAGGACCACTACCTCGACGTGGAATATGACCTGTCGCAGGTGCTCTTCGTGGCCACCGCGAACGTGCTGCATACCATCCCGGCACCGCTTCAGGACCGCATGGAGATTCTGCGCCTGCACGGATATACCGAGGCGGAAAAGCTCGAGATTGCCAAGCAGTATCTGGTCAAGAAGCAGCGTGAAGCTACGGGGCTGAGCGATAAGAATGCGATCTTCAGCGACGCATCGCTGGTGGATATCATTCGCGGTTACACGCGCGAGGCGGGCGTCCGCAACCTGGAGCGCGAAATTGGTAACGTGTGCCGCAAGGTAGCGCGGCGGGTAGTCCGCAACGGCGCCAAGCACAAGGAAGAAATCACCGACACCAACGTGAACGAATTTCTGGGAGTGGCCAAGTTCCGCGACTCTCAGCTGCACGAGACCAGCGAAGTTGGCCTGGTGACTGGGCTGGCATGGACTGAGGTCGGTGGCAGCATTCTCTCTACCGAAGTGCAGGTTCTGGATGGCAAGGGTAAGTTGACTCTGACCGGCCAACTGGGCGACGTGATGCAGGAGTCGGCCCAGGCCGCGCTTTCCTACATCCGTAGCCGGGCGCAGCACCTCGGGCTGCCCAAGGACTTCTACCGCAATCTCGACATTCACGTGCACGTGCCGGAAGGCGCGATTCCCAAGGACGGCCCGTCGGCAGGCATTACTATCGCCACGGCGCTTGGCCAGTGCACTGGCCAAGATACGGGTGCGGCGGGATATCGCCATGACCGGAGAGATTACTCTGCGGGGCAAGGTTCTACCCATTGGCGGATTGAAAGAGAAGCTGCTGGCGGCCCACCGGGCGGGCATCTTCGAGGCCGTTCTACCCCGTGCCAATGAGAAGGACTTGGCAGATCTTCCGGAGAACCTGCGCAGCGTCATGAAGCTGCACTTTGTGGACCAGATGGACGAAGTCCTGAGGATTGCGCTCGAGGGTCCGCTACCGGAGTTGCGCGAGGAGACTCCCGAGGCACTGGCTGCGGTTCCGCCTCCAGCGCCTATCGGGCAGCCGCGCGCCCAGTAAGCCGGGATGCACCTGGTTACCAAGTTCCTGCTGTCGGCAATGGCCCCGGAGCAGTTCCCTTCCGCCACCGCGCCGGAATTCGCTTTCCTGGGCCGGTCCAACGTCGGCAAATCGAGCCTGATCAATGGCTTGTTGGGGGAAAAAGCCGCGAAGGTCTCGGCCTCTCCGGGGCGCACGCGGGCCATCAACTTTTTCGCTCTATCCGATTCTGCGACTGCGCGATTGCCGCGACTGCTCTTTGCCGATCTCCCAGGCTACGGCTACGCCAAGATCTCCCGGTCCATCTCTGCGGAGTGGCCCAAATTCATCAATCCCTATCTCGAAGAGCGGCCTAACCTGGTCCTCTGTATCTGCCTGGTCGACAGCAATATTCCGGTACAGGCGAGTGACCAGCAGTTGATCGCATCGCTCAAGGGAATGGGCCGCAACTTTCTGATCGTGGGAACGAAAGCGGACCGTCTTTCCGGCAACGAGCGGACAAAGGCTCTGAAGCAGCTGAAGCAAGGGCTGGGATTGAGCGAGGTTCTGCTGTGTTCCGCCAAAACGGGTGACGGTTTAAAGGAATTGTGGGCGCAGATTCTGTCCCGAGCGGAGGAAAAGCCCTCGGCGTGAGTTCTCTGATCTTCAGGGGCAGCAGCCAGGAAGATTCACCAGACCTTAGTGAGATTCTCCAGACCTTGACGGTAGTCCTCTTGGTCAATCCTGCTTTTGACTCCAAATCTCCGTAGGACCATCATCATTTGCCCTCTACCGAGCCCAGCCACTTCAGCGGCCTTGCCTATTTGGTCATGGTTGTTTCGCCAGTCTCGCTCTCGATCCGCTGCGCTCTGCGCCGTGCCTTGAACAAATCTTTCTGGACTTTCGTCCTATGAGGCAAGGGCGAGTTTCGGTCCCAGGGAAGAATAGGAAATAATGGTGTCTATGCGGCACGCAGTTTTACAAAACGGGCTGAATTGGATCCGCTCGCATGAGAGGCTCAGCTTTCTCTTCTTGAGCGCCACGTGGGTACTTTATCTGTACTGGAGGGCGCTCTGGAATCCGTTCTCCTCTTATGACGACCTGAGCATGATCGTAAACAATCCTGGACTGGCTTCCTGGCACGGCATCAGTCATTACCTCCATACCAACGTCTCGTTTGTCGGCGATCTCCGGGGAAGCGGGGAATCCTACTATCGGCCCCTCTTTTGGATAAGCCTTGCACTCGACAGTAAACTATGGGGTTTTCATCCGTTCGGCTTCCATCTCAGCAGCCTGCTGCTTCACTGGATCAATGGCTTCCTGTTGTTCTCTCTTTTGCGTAAAGTACGCGTGCCTCTCGAAGTCGCGGGATGCACCGCCCTCCTTTGGCTGGCGTTGCCTATCAACTCAGAAGTGGTCAGCTGGATCGCAGCACGTGCTTATTGTCTGGCAGCATTCTTCGTGCTTGTGAGTGCCTTGTTAGCCGAGCGTTTCCTTGAGACCAGACACGCTTTCCTCGTGCTCTTGTACGCTCTCGCTGTCTTTTGCGCACTACTCTCCCACGAAGCCGGGATACTTGCCCTTCCACTTACGATGCTGCTCGCGTATGCATTCAAGAAACTGAGTGCGCGGCCCGCAATCATGCTGTACAGCGCCGCCCTCATCGCCGGTTTAGCTTACTTCGGACTGAGACACCTCATCGGTGCTAACTCCGGTTACTCTCTGGCCGCCACTTTTATTCCATTTGGGACCTTCTACTTCAAATACCTGGGATGGCTGACGCTTCCGGTTCACATGAGCATCGAACGCTCCAGCAACACACCCGAGAACAAGTTGTCCATACTAGCGATCCTCGCCTGGGGAGGTATGCTCAGCACTCTTGGCATTGCGATCATCATGCGGCGTAAACGGCCCTTAATTGCGGCGGGGCTCGCCTGGATTTGGATTGCTTTGGCGCCTTTCTGTGGCTTAGTTCCAATTTATCAAGGCATGGCGGAGCGCTTTCTCTACTTTGCATCCGCCGGACTGGCCTTGCTGGTCGTAGCTGTCTCCTTTAGTGTTCCCAGGGGTGCACGTCCGATTGCTCTGTGCATAGTGGCGTTCTGGATCATTTGGGGCGTGTGGCGGCTGCAAAGTCGAGTTCTCGATTGGGCTGATTCAGCAACCCTCTATCAATCCTCCCTGAAAGGCAGCCCACACAGTGTGAAGTTGTTCTATAACTTGGGAGCCGTTTCCGAGAAGCGGGGAGACTTGGTCCGAGCCGATCTATCGTACCAATCTGTACTACGCCTCCAACCAGAATATGAACCGGCGATCGCTGGCCTTGGTAACATTCGCCTACGGCTGAATGATCCCAAAGGCGCCGCAGATCTCTATCGGCAGGCCCTCGCCATTAAGCCAGATGACGCTGGCGCTGTAACGAATTATGCCGCTGCACTCGCGGCGTTAGGCGACCTGGAAAATGCGGAGGTTCTGTACAAGCGAGCCATTACATTGGCCCCGGGGAAGGACGATGCCTACTGTGGTTTGGGCGTCGTCTTATTTCGAGAAGGCAACTCACTCGGAGCAATCCTTCAATTCATGAAAGCACAGAGGGCTGACCCACTGGATTCGACTCCCGACTACGATCTTGGAGGGATCTACCAGAAGCTGGGCAAATTGGATGTCGCGGCGGGCTACTACAAGAAGGCCTTAGAGCTCAGCCCGGGCGATACTGACACCATAGCAGCGCTGCGATCGCTTGAGCCCAAACGGTAAGCCGGGTAGAAGTGGTTCACTACCAGATGAAAAATCCAGCGTTTAGAGCCGTGCCCAATTGGTTCTTTCCGTGGTATGGGTACCGGTCTAAAATGGAGTTGAGAGGGTCCTCAAATGGGCTTAAGCACGATTCAAGAAATCGAACGCGCCATTAGGGCGTTAAAGCCCCGGGAATTGGAAGAGTTGTACTCATGGCTCGACGAAAATTGCCCGCAGCCGCTCGACACTCGAGTTGAGTCCGATCTCACCACGGGCCGTCTCGACAAGGCCATCCATCGCGCGTTGGACGACGAAAGTAACGGTCGGGTGCAGTCGCTTTAAGGATGCGGCATTTCGCCACTACGGATTTTTGGAAGGAATATCGGTCTCTCCCGCAGGAAATTCGCAGCCGAGCGGACGAAAAATTCTCGCTACTGAAGACCAACCAGCAACACCCCTCCCTGCAATTCAAGAAACTCGGCGACCGCCTGGGTCAGGAAATCTGGCCGTGTCACGTTGAACTATCGCGCCCTTGCGATCAGATGTGCGGACGGATACCTATGGTTTTGGATTGGCGACCACAATACCTACGATTCACTTATCTCCTGACATTACGCCGGACGCCTTAACAGGCCGCGGAAACTCACCAGGTGTTGTAGGGCTGTCCGTCGCTTCCCACCTGATCCGACCCACTATGCACGTCGGTCATGCCGGGGTCGGTCTGATCGACGTTCTGCAGTGTGTCGTCCATGGTCGGTACCCAGGTGCTGTTGCTTGCGGTCATAGGATCTTTAGGAATGGCTTTTAGATACCCCGCACTGACCAGATCATCGAGCGTCTGCGGCGCCTTATCCTTGTCATTGGTATAAGAATCGATGCCATCGCGCATGACGTGCAGGTTCTCCCTGAGAACTGCTTCCTTGGCAGCGCGAATGGACGCGATATACGCGGGGATGGCAATCGAGGCCAGGATGGCAATGATCAGCATCACCACCATCAACTCGACCAGGGTGAACCCCGCCCCGTGGCGCGGCCGCGTAGAGAGCACAGATCTGCGAGAACGGAAGCCGGATATGCTCACAAGCCTACCAATCGGAATACTTCGTTCCATCGAGCGCAATACCTTGCGACTTGGAGGCGACGTCGAAGAGATTCTGCCCTCCCCAGGAGTCGCTATTGGGGTCGTCCTGCATCGAGCGCATCGTCCATTCGGCTTTGCCGGTCATCGGATCGACCGGGATACGACGCAAAAATCTGAGCTTCTTGCCCTGGGCGTCCTCGCCGGTGACCAGCCTATCGAGATCGGGCGGATAGTTGCCACTGTCGGCCTTGGGGATGAAGGCGTGACGGTCGGCCGCGTCTTTGTATTTGTCGATGGCGTCGCGCATCTGCCACAGGTCGTAGCGCAATTGTCTTTCTTTCTCCCGCTTCGCCTGAAAGCGGGCCAGCGGAACGACGGCGGACGCAAGAATGGCGAGGATGAAGACCGTGACAATCAACTCCACCAGGGTGAGCCCCGCCTGGTGGTCTGCTGCGCTGCGCTGACGTAAGTTGCACTGCATACATGGGCCCTATTGCACGTGTACTGCGGTTTGCGAACCGGCGATATTGACCGCTTGTTGTGCGCTGTTCTTTGCCGAAGCGCGGATGATCTGCACAGCCGCGTCTCCTGCGGAGTTGGCTTGAAAAGTGAGAACACAGACCGTTCCCGATCCGCTTACCCCGGCGACGCCGGGTGGACGCGACGCCGAAATGACGACATTGCCAACCCCATCGTCGCGATGAACCAGCGCAATGGTCTGGCCATCATGACCGAGATAGTCGCCAGTATCGACATTGATCAATGCCAGCTTGCTGTTGTCGTAATGCAACTGCATCGGTACCGAGAAGATATCCTGCCCGCCGCTCAGGTTGACCGCAACCTTGAAGGTGCCGCCGACCTTTGGCGTAGCCGGCGGCGGAACGATTTGCAGGCTCACTGAACCTGGTGGGGGGCCTGCCGCTGTGGACCCTGGTGTTACAGGTCCCGCCGTGACGGTGGCCCGCCGGCGACGCACCAGTGGGCGGCACCGAGGCATGTGGCTGCAGCCCCGGGGGTAGTCCGTCCGTCCCACTCGCCTGTCCATTTGGTCCATTTGCCCGCGCTGAAATGCGCCGCAACTCCACGTTGGTGCCCGTGCCCGTATCAATCTCCTGCAGATTCAACGGGTTGATATCAGTGGCTCGAACCACATGCGGAGTCAGCATGAAAATAATCTCGTCGTCCGCCACCTCATGCTGATTGGAGCTGAAGATCCACTTCAGGATCGGCAGCTCACCCAGGCCCGGGGTTCCGCCAATGGTGGTCAAATCCTGCTTTTGCAGGAATCCGCCCAATATGTTAACTTCTCCTTCTTTTAGACGGACCACCTGATCGGCGGTGCGCTGGCTGATGATCGGCTCAGTAATACCACCAATATTGGTCGAGCCCGTTTCCGTTGAGGTGACGAGTTTGATCTTGAGCGTTACATCGCGGTCGTAGTGCACGATGGGCGTAATCTCGATTTCCACACCAACATCCATATAGGTGAACTGCGTGTTCACCAGCGAACTGACGACAGCGGTCGCCGCGCCGGTCTGGTAGGAGCCGGTAGCCACCGGGATGCGCTCGCCAATCTTCAGGTCGGCCTTCTGCCCATCCGTCGCCCGGATACTGGGATTTTGCAAGATCTTAGTGTCGGAGTCGGAGAGCAGAAAGTTGGCGGTCGCCGCGCCGATGGTCACCGCAAAGTTGGTGGCGTTGAGATGGGCAAGATTGTTCAACGTCAGGTTGGTCGTGCTGCTGGTGGTGGTTCCAGTCGTAGTGCCGGTTGTCGTCCCGGTGGAAGTGGTGCTGGTCGCGTTGGGCGGTTGCAACTGCAGCCCGAAGCTGCCCGGGAGCTGCACGCCGAGGGTCCGCGTCTTGTCCCGATTCACTTCCAGCAGCGCTACGTCGACAACTACCTCGGGACGCGACTTATCCAGATCATTGATGAGTTTTTGCGCCAGCAGCAGCTCATCCGGCGTGGCCCGCATCACGATGGCGCTCTGGCTGGGCACTCCGTAGAGCTTGGCATTGACCAGCAGGTTGCGGAGCGCAGTCTGGATATCGTTCAGATCGTTCTGCTGGGCAGTGTTCGCCAGATAGAACGTCTGCACCGCCTCTTCCTCCAACTCCTGGCGCTTGGCACGGGTGTTCATGGCGACAAAGATGGTGTTGGAAGTGACGGGGTGCCAGAACGTGCCCGAAGATACGCCGACGATGCGCAAGGCGTCTAAAAGCGATACGTTGGCAATGTCCACCGTGATGCGCTTAGAGGTGTACTCGGGATCGAAGAGCACGTTGATCCCTGAGAATTTGCCCACGGTCTGATAGATCACCTTGCTGTCTTCCGTCATATGCAAGGTAAGCGGCTCATTGTAGATCGGTTTGAGCTGGACCGGGCTGCCCACCTCGCTTAGCTCCTCAGCCTTATTCTCGGGGATCGAGGTTTCCTGATTGGGTTTGGTGGATGAGAGCCTGTCCCTCGCCTTCTGGATATCCTGACGGGCCAGCTCGTTGCTGGGGTCAATCTCCATGGCGCGCAAGAACTCGGTCACGGCACCGGTGGTGTCGTTCTGGGCGAGAAGCTTTTCTCCTCTATTGACGTGCGCTGAGGCCGCCAGGAAGCGCAATCGCTCGTACGCGGTCTTATAGCGAAGATTCTTTGGTTCCAGCTTCCAGGCCTGGTAGTAGTCCTCGTAGGCCGTGATGGGATCGTCTTTGGTCTCGGCTGTCTGGCCGTTCTGATAGAGCGTCTTCGCTTTGGGAGTCTTTGCGAAACAGTGATTGCTCAGGCAGAGCACGAGGGTAAGCACAGTGGACAGGGCCCATTTATTTTGACGGCGATTCATCGCACTCCAGACAAGTTCACTAGGGAGAAATCGACGTGTCCACAGACTCACAGCACGCGCTTTCTTCTTTGACGTAGCCGGTCCTGAATCAGCGCAAACTCGTCCCGGCTCAGGGCTTTTCTCTTCGCTAATATCGCCTGAGTATACCATTCGGGAGAGCCTCACTTTCGCTCCCAACTCACGTGCTAGCATGAAGATTCGTAACCAAATGTATGCCCCGGCAATCGAGTCAAAACACTACACCATCCCCTCAAAAATCGAAGCCTCGTGAGCCAGTCGCGGCCGGCGATCGAGACGCCGCCGTGAACCGCTCGGCCAGCCATAATTACTTTTTGCTCGACAAGTTCGAAGCCGGCATCGCACTTCGAGGCACAGAGGTCAAGTCCATTCGCGAGGGCAAGGCCAATCTCAAAGATGCGTACGGAATCATCAAAGACGGCGAAGCCTATCTGCTGAATGCGCATATCGGTCCCTACTCGCACGGAAGCTCGTTCAATCACGATTCGTTACGTACCCGCAAGCTGTTGCTGCACCGCCAGGAACTGCAAAAGCTCATGGGGAAGACGCAACTCAAAGGTTTAACGCTCATACCTACCCGGCTTTATTTCCGCCACGGTCGAGTAAAGTGCGAACTGGCGGTGGCCAAGGGCAAGCAGGACTGGGACAAGCGGGAGACCGAACGGCGTCGCGAGGACGAACGCGAGGCTCGGGCGGCGATCGTTCGCGGCCAGCACAAGTAGCACCTAACCATCACAATCTAATAAACTTAGGCACAATCACCCATGAAGACGAAACTTGTATCTGCTAAGCTCGACCGCATCGCTAGCCCGCTGCTGGTGATCTTCGCTCTGGATGCCGCGGAGAAGAAGCAGCCGGCCAAACCGGCAATCAAGCTGTTGACGGCAAATGGCAGCGTGGCCAAGGCGACGGCGAGCGTTCTAAGCAGCGGCGAATTCGCTGCCGGGAGCTGCGACACTCTCTTGCTGCACGCCCCCGCCGGCTGCAAGGCGGAGCGCATCCTGCTCGTGGGCCTGGGCAAGCTCACCACTGCTGAAGTTCGCAAGGCGGCGGGTGCAGCTGTCCGCTTCGCCAAGCCGCGCAAACTGCGCGAGCTTTCGCTCGCCATTCCTGAGGGCCTCGATCCCGCGGCCGCGGCGCGCGCCCTGGTGGAAGGCGCTTACATTGGCGATTTCGATCCGGATACGTATCGTTCGGACCGGAAGGACCAGAGTATCGAGCAACTCACCATTGTTGCCGGCAGCGGGGCAAAAGAGGCTCCCATCGAGGCCGGGCTGCGTGAAGGCGTGATCCTGGGCGAGGCGCAGAACTTTACCCGGTCCCTGGTCAATGAACCGGGCAACGTGATGACGCCTACCGTGCTGGGCCAGAAAGCCGCGGAAATGTGCGCCCAATACGGACTTAGCTGTGAAGTGTATGGCGCTGACAAGCTCAAAGAACTAAAGATGGGAGCTTTCTGGGGGGTGACGAAGGGGTCAGAGGAGCCTCCCGCCCTGATCGTGATGACCTACGAGCCCAAGGGCGCGCCGGCGACGCCGGTACTTGGCCTGGTGGGTAAGGGAATTACATTCGATACCGGCGGCATCTCCATCAAGTCCGCGGATGGAATGGAGAAGATGAAGTATGACATGGCGGGCGGGGCCGCGATGATCGGCGCCATGCAGGCCATTGCGCAATTGAAGCCGGCGGTCAAGGTAATCGGCATCGTTTGCGCTGCGGAGAACATGCCCTCGGGAACGGCGATGAAGCCTGGAGACATCCAGATCGCGATGTCCGGCAAGAGCATCGAGATCATCAACACCGACGCGGAGGGGCGGCTGGTACTGGCAGACGGGCTGGCTTATGCGCGGCAACTCGGCGCCACCCACTTGATCGATGCCGCGACGCTCACCGGCGCATGCGTGGTGGCGCTGGGTATGGTCAATGCGGGCAGCTTCTCCAATGATGACGAGACTTACCGGCACTTCACTGATGCGTTCCAGATCTCGGGCGAGCGGTTTTGGCGCCTGCCAGTTGAGGACGACTACAAGGAGTTCATTAAATCCAACATTGCGGACATCATGAACACCGGCGGAAGCCGCTGGGGCGGAGCCATTACCGCCGCTATGTTTTTGAAGGAATTCGCAGAAGACACCCCTTGGATACACCTGGATATAGCGGGTCTGGCCTGGTCAGAGGAACAGAAACCCTGGATGGCCAAGGGCCCATCCGGGTTCGCGGTGCGGACCATCACCGAGTGGGTGCGCAGCTACGCGAAATGAGATCGGACACCGGAAAGGTGTCCGACCCCGACAACAACGGCTACAGCATTTTTCACTTCCGGTGTATACAAAACAACCGCTCCCGACGCGTCTTTTCCTCAAGAAAAGACGCACCTCGCTGAACCCGACTGGGCAGAGTAGAAGTGAAAATGCACTAGGAGGCTGCTCTTGCTGGTTGTTTCTCCTGAGTGTGTTTCTGGGATGGCTTTCCCTGGCTGAATTCCCGAATCAATCGCTCGTTGAACGCCGGGAGATCGTCCGGTTTGCGGCTAGTGGTCAGGTTTCCATCCGTAACTACCTCTTCATCGACCCAGTGCCCACCGGCGTTGCGAATGTCGGTACGGATGGATGGCCACGAAGTGAGGGTCTTTTTCTTGAGGACTCCAGCCTCGACCAGAATCCATGGGCCGTGGCAAATGGCGCCGATAGGTTTGTCTGAGTTAAAGAAGTTGGTGACAAAGGCGACTGCCTTGGGCTCGATACGAAGCTTGTCGGGGTTGATTTGACCGCCCGGCAAGACAAGCCCGTCGTAATCCGCGGGCTTCGCCTCGTCCAGGGTCTTGTCCACCTTGGTGTTCTCGCCCCAGTCGGTGAACTTCCATCCCTTGATTTGGTCTGGCTTGGGAGAAATCACGTGGACGGTAGCTCCTGCCGCTTCCAGAGCCTTCTTGGGCTCAGTCAATTCCACCTGTTCAAAGCCATCTGTAGCTATGATCGCGATTTTCTTTCCTTGCAATTTTGCACTCATATTTAAGAACCCCTCAATTGTTCTTGTCTTACCTCTAGTGAGAGGCTCGTTCCCTAATGCTCGTTGCCTGCAGCGGGCCACCGTTAAATGTCGATGAACATTGAGGCACAGCAGGCATCTCATGGCATGCTATTCGACAACCCATGCTGTGGAGGACTCCAATGCCCTACCGAAAAAACCTTGTTGTTTCCGCTTCCGCGATTTTGTCAGCGCTCACTCTGCTGACTTCCTGCAATTCCTCGTCCAGCACGGTCGCGCTCAATGGAGCCGGCAGCACCTTCGTCTATCCCGTGATGGGCCGCTGGATTCAGGACTTCCAACAATCTCATTCGAATGTACGCATCAACTACCAGTCGATTGGGAGTGGCGGGGGGATTCAGCAGGTGAGGTCGGGAACCATCGATTTTGGCGCATCGGATGCGCCGCTGTCAGACCAAGATATGGCGCAGATGGCGCCCGTGATCCAAATTCCGGAATCGGCCGGGCCAGTGTGCGTCACCTACAACCTGGATGGTCTAAATAAGCCACTGCAGCTTTCTTCCGATGTGCTTGCGGGAATCTTCTTAGGCAAAATCACCAGTTGGCAGGATCCGCTGGTCAAGAAGGACAATCCAGGCGAAAATCTGCCCAACGCGAAGATCACCGTGGTTCACCGCGCCGAGAGCAGCGGCACCACTGCTGCCTTCACTACTTATCTTTCCGCAGTCAGCCAGGACTGGGCGCAACAGGTCAGCAAAGGCACCGCGGTCAAGTGGCCAACGGGACTCGGCGCCAAAGGCAGTGAGGGAGTTACCGGACAGGTCAAGCAATCGCCTGGCGCGATCAGCTACGTCGAATTGACGTACGCGACTCAGAACAAGCTGCCGGTGGCGGCGATCAAGAATCAGGCTGGAAAGTACATTCTGCCCAGCACTTCTGGGACAACAGCGGCCATCGATGCGTTCAAGGATCAGTTGGCGAAGGACCCTCGGACCTCGATTGCCAACCCGCCAGCGTCCGCGTCAGACGCTTATCCTATTTCCACTCTGACCTTCCTGATCATTCCTAAAGACGGGAAGGATCCGCAGAAGCGCGCAGCGCTGAAACAGTTCATCGTGTATGTGGTGACGGATGGGCAGCAGGCCGCGAACGGCTTGAACTACGCTCCTCTTCCTGACGCGGTGAAACAGCAGGATGTGCAGACATTGGGCCAATTGACCGTCAACGGCGGCCCGATTCAGTAAGGGGAACCGCGTTAGGGCCAAACCTGCGGAATACAGAGGCAGAACCCCCGCGGGACTGAGTATGTGGAGTTCTCACGCAGGCTCTTTAGCCCCTGGCTTCCAACGGTTCCACAAATGATGGTCTACATTTGTTAGACTACTTTTATGGCTACGGTGAAGATTGCATACGCCAAGTCGCACCTTCCGGAACTACTGGCACGGGTGGCGCGGGGAGAGCGTATCGTCATTTCGCGCTACAACACGCCGGTGGCTGAACTGGTGCCCCCGCCTGAACAGCCAAAACGCAAATTTGGCACCGGAAAAGGCAAGGTAAAAATCCTCGATCCTCATTGCTTCGACCCCATGACCGATGGGGAAGTGGATGCATTCCTTGAGGGGCGCTATTGAGTTGCGAGTTCTTCTAGACACCCAGGTTTTGATTCACGCTTATAGCGGCGAGATAGATGCCCTGTCTCGGAAGGTTCGCACGCTCCTCGCCGCTGACGACGCAGACGGTGTCGTCAGTGTGATCTCACTTATGGAGATTGCCATAAAGAGCGGCAGTGGAAAGCTGCAAATGGGAGAGGCGGAGGTGCGTGAGGCGGTTCGCGATCTGCGTCTGACCATTCTTCCCTTTACCCCAGAGCACGCCTACCGGCTATTCGGCTTGCCGCTACATCATCGCGATCCCTTCGACCGCATGCTGATCGCGACCGCACTGGCTGAGGGGATTCCGCTCATCGGATCGGATCGCCTCTTCAAGAGGTACAAGGGCCTGAAAATGATTTGGTAATAACGGGACTACATGGCATCCGGGACTGCGACTCCTAACCAGTCAAGCGAGCGGACCAAAGCGCGTTCGGCAACCGCGGCGGTGGCAAGCAAGAACTGCCGGCGCGCGGGATCCTCTTCGGTGAGGATGTGGTGACGGTGATAGAAATTGTTGAAGAGCTGCGCCAGTTGGAAAGCATGCTTGGCCAGGTAAGCCGGCTCGGCGGCGGCAATACATTGCTCCAGCAATAGGCTGAGCCGGGAAGCCATGATCCACAACTCCCAAAGACCGGCTGCTCCCTCACCCTCAAAGTAGTCCGCGACATTGACTTCTGCCAGCGCCGCCTCCGGTGTGGTTCCGGCCTTGCGAAAAATATTGCGGGCGCGCACCACGGCGTATTGCACGTAAGGACCGGTTTCTCCTTCGAAACTGAGCGCTTCCTTGAAATCGAAGGCGATGACGCTGCTGCGGGTGAACTTGAGCATGAAGTACCGCAACGCACCGACAGCGATCTGGTGCGCGATAGCCTGCCGCTCCTCCTGGCTGCGCTGCGGATGGCGGCTGTCGACTTCCTCATTCGCGGCCGCCGTAAGCCTGTCCAGCAGCGCATCGGCTTTCACCCCAAAACCCTTGCGCCCGGAGACTTCGATGAAAGAACGGCCTTGGTCTTCCAGGGAAATCTGATAGCCCAGTTCCATGGCGCAGCGCGGGGTCAGAGCGACCATTTCATAAGAAAAGTGGACATAATGCGCCGCGGCTTCGGCATATCCCAAACCGCGCAGTGCTTCAATCACGTTTGCCTGGGGGTCGGCCTGTCGGCTGTCGATGACGTTGTAAATTGCCTGCGCTCCTCCAAAGTCAGGATGGTGCGCCTCGCCCGCCTCGGTCGAGATCCAGCACATGTGATCGTTATAGGCAAAGAAGGGCGCGTAGCCGAAATCACGGCCCAGCAGGCCGAACTTCCACAGGTGATAGGCGATGTCCTTGCCCACATAGGTAACGGTGCCGTTGGAACGGACGATCACCTTGGCATCCTCGTCCACCGCCCCGCTGTCTTCCGCGCCCGCAGCGCCCGTCGAGGCGCGTCGCATGACCCAGCAGCCCTGGTTCTTGCCCTCCGTCTCCAGATAGACGACGCCCTTGGCTTTCAACTGGGCAAAGGCGAGGTCCCAGAACTTGAGATGGAGGATTTCACTTTCGCGGGGCAAGAAATCGTATTCGATCCCCAGGCGCAGCATGGTCTCAAGATGGCGGCGCAGGACGGCGGTCGAGAGCAGATCGGCGATTTGCGCCGTCTCGTTGCCCCCAGCCTCGATGGCATGCAGGGTTTCCAGACGGATATTCTTCCGCTCCTGCTTCTCCGGATCCGGAGCCTCATACCACTGGGAAACCCGCGCATAAAGGTCCCAGCAATAGTCGTCAATGCGTTGCCCCTGGGCCTTGAGATCGGCCAGCAACTGCTTGACCCCGGCAAGATCGCGGTGCTCAAAATGGGTGAGTCCAACCACCACGTCAGCGACCTGGACCCCGGTGTTGTCGATGTAGTTCTGCACGTCCACCCGCTGTCCGGCGGCCCGCAGCAGGCGCACAAAGGTGTCGCCCAGGATGGCATTGCGCAAGTGACCGATGTGCGCAGCCTTATTCGGGTTTATGCTGGTGTGCTCGACGAGCGAATGAAGATGGCTTTGTTCTTCGGGGGTATCGTCGCGGGCGATCTGTCGCGCAGCTGCCTGGCGGTCCAGCTTGCCGTTGATGTAGCCGGCGCCGGCAACAGCAAACGATGCGAATCCTTCCAGCGGCATCAGATCGGCGACCAGCTCCCCGGCGATCGCGCGAGGCGATCGCTTGAGCCGGCGGGCCAGCTCGAAGGCGACGGGCAGCGCGTACTCGCCCATCTCCAGATCGGGCGGCTGCTCGATGGCAATCTGAGGAAGCTCGATCTGGTATTTGGCCTGAAGAACCGAGCGGAGGCGCTCGCGAAGAAGTCTCTGCTGTTTGCGATACACGCAAAACCCCTGATTTTCTTGCCGATTCTAGCAGAAGGCCCCGGATTTCCTGTACGCTGCGCTGGACACGACCGCGTGTGCGGTCCCGGCCAGCCGGGACCGCGTGAACTGCACCAACACCACCAAACTCCACAGGAAATCCGGGGGGTTCCGGCCAGGCATGGCCTGTTAAGATTGATGTGAGTGCAGCGTCTGCGATGCACTCGCTTCACCGCCTTGCCCATGTCCGATACTCCCAAGTTCTACATCACCACTCCGATCTACTACGTAAATGCCCGGCCCCACATCGGCCACGCATACACCACGGTAGTGGCCGACGCGATTGCCCGGCGCAAGCGCGCGCTGGGCTTTCAGACATGGCTTCTGACCGGCACAGACGAGCATGGGCAGAAGATCGAACGCTCGGCCCGGCAGGCAGGACAGACGCCGCACGAATTTGCTACCGCAGTCTCCAGCCAGTTCCGCACCCTATGGGATCGCATGGGGCTGAGCTACGACGACTACATTCGGACCACGGAGGAGCGCCACCGCAAGGGAGTCCAAAAGCTCTTCCGGGTATTGCAGGAGCGCGGCTTTATCTACAAGGGCAGCTATACCGGCCAGTATTGCGTCTCCGATGAGCTGTATGTCGATGCGCCGCCCGGTTCTCCCTGCCCGGATTGCGGGCGCATCACGGAAACGGTGAGCGAAGAAAACTACTTCTTCAAGCTCTCCGCCTTCGAGCGCAAGCTGCTGGAGCTATACGAAGAGAACCCGCAGTTCATCCGCCCTGAAGCGCGGCGGAACGAGGTGATCTCGTTCGTGCGCGGTGGATTGAAGGACCTGTCCATCAGCCGCACCAGCTTTGACTGGGGCATTCCGGTGCCAGGCGACGAAAAGCACGTGATTTATGTGTGGATGGATGCGCTGGCCAACTACATCACCGCGCTCGGCTATGGCAGCGACGTGCCCCAGGACCAGGAGCGCTTCGCGCGCTTTTGGCCCGCCGACCTGCACCTGGTGGGCAAGGAGATCATCCGCTTTCACTGCGTCTACTGGCCCGCCTTCCTTATGGCCGCGGACTTGCCGCTACCCAAGAGCGTCGTGGCCCATGGCTGGCTGCTTTTTGAGCAGAGCAAGATGTCCAAGTCGCGGGGAAACATCGTGCGCGCGGAAACCATCGTGGAGACGCTGGGCGCCGATGCGCTGCGCTACTTCCTGATGCGCGAAGTGGTCTTCGGCCAGGACGGCAGCTTTTCCTTTGATGCCCTGGTGCAGCGCTACAACGCGGACCTGGCCAACGGCTACGGCAACCTGACCAGCCGGATCCTGGCCATGATCACCAGATACTTCGACGGAGTCGTGCCGGCGGGAGACGCCGAGCCGCGTATCGTGGCCGCCGCCGACAGCGCGGCACGCGAGTTTGCCCAGCACTTCGAAGCGCTCGATTTTTCCCGCGCCCTCGAAGCTTTATGGGCTTTCGTCGCGGTGGTCGACGGCTACATCACAGAAAAGGCTCCCTGGAAGTTGGGGGCTGCGCTGGGTGCGGCGCAGGATGAGGCCACGCCGCGGTTTGCTGGCATCCATTCTTTATACGTGCGCCGAAGCCTTGCGCATCATCACGGCTCTGGCCTATCCGGTTCTACCCGAAGCAGCGACGCGCATATGGGCGCAGCTCGGCCTCGGCGATATTGCCCACGCAGACCTTAAGGATCTGCACTGGGGGCAATTGGCGCCGGGAACCAAACTCGGTCAATTGGGCCCTATCTTTCCCCGGGCAGAAAAGGACACGGTCGAACGCATGAACGAATTGGAGACGAAGAACGTGGGCAAGAGCCCGGAAGCAGAGCCCAGCACGACGGCGGAAGCTGCCGTAGTGGTTAGTGCGCCCGCTTCCCCGGAACCGGCCCCGGCACCCACAGCAGCAGCTGAGAGGCAGGCGACAGCCATCGCAGCGTCGGAAGCAACCGGGAGCGTCGTTGCCAAGGCGCCGGCAGCGTTGACGCCGGCGGCGTCGGTGGGGACTACCGCTCAGCCAGCGCCACCGGCCGACAAACCGGCGACGATCACCATCGACGACTTCGCCAAGGTTGAGTTGCGCGTGGCACAGGTACTGGTAGCGGAGCCGGTAAAGGGCGCCGACCGGCTTTTACGGTTGGAAGTGAATCTTGGCGATGAAGTGCGGCAGATTGTCGCTGGAATCGCCGGCGCCTATGAGCCGGAGAAGCTCATCGGCCGCAAGGTTGTGATCGTGGCCAACCTGCAACCCAGAAAGTTGCGCGGCTTGGAGTCGAATGGAATGATCGTGGCGGCGTCGCTGGGAGAAAAAGGCAAGCCCGTACTGGCCGGCTTTCTGGAAGACGTCGAAATAGGCGCGCGGCTCAAATAAACTGTCACGCAGCAAGGAGTGGCGCTGGTCGACTCACACGCACATCTTGACAGTCCGCGGTATGACGCCGATCGGGAGGAGCTGCTGCAGCGGGCATGGCAACAGGGGGTGCGCACAGTCCTGTCTATTGGCATCGGCGACGGGCCCGACACCATGCAGCAGGCACTGGAATTGAGCCGCAGCTATGCCGGCAAACCGGGGATCCCCCGCGTCCTGGCCACGGCTGGCATTCATCCCCACGAGGCTCAGCTGGCCGACCAAGCCGCACTGGCAAAACTGGACGATTTGCTGGCCAACCCGGATGTACTGGCCGTGGGCGAGATCGGTCTGGATTATTATTATGACCACTCGCCTCGGCCACAGCAGAAGCAGGCCTTTGCGCAACAAATGGAGGTGGCCGCGGCAAAGCGGCGCCCGATCATCATTCACTGCCGGCCCTCCGATGGCAGCAGCAACGCATGGGACGACACGCTGGAGATGATCGAGACTGCCTGGGTGCGGACCAACTTGGGCGGCATCCTGCATTGCTTTACGGGCGAGTGGGAGCATGCCAGGCGAGCCTTGGATTGCGGATTTCTCATCTCATTTGCAGGCAACATCACCTTTCCCCGGGCAGAAAACATACGCGAGGTGGCAGCCAAGGTACCTTTGGACCGGATGCTGATTGAAACCGATGCCCCGTTTCTTGCGCCGCTCCCTTATCGCGGCAAGCGCAACGAGCCGGCATGGGTGGGCCGGGTAGCAGATAAGCTGGCGGAAGTGCGCGGTACTACGGCAGAGCAGGTCGCTTCCAGCACTGCCAACAACTTCTTCCGTTTTTTTGGTGTAGCGCCGGACGCGGAGTCGTAGGTTCGGGGTAGGCAACAGCTTTTGCGCTCATAATCGAGGAAGGACAGCACCATGGCGGCAGACAACTCGTTCGATGTAATCAGCAAAGTCGACGTTCAGGAAGTAAAGAATGCGATGGATCAGGCCATCAAGGAAGTGCGGACGCGCTTCGATCTCAAAGACTCCCACTCCGAAATCAAGCTGCTGGAGGGGGACGAGGCCATTGAGCTGGCTTCCTCGGACCAGTACAAACTAAAGGCGGTCACGGAGATTCTGCAGCAAAAGTTCGTTAAACGTGGGGTGTCCTTGAAGGCGCTCGAATATGGCAAGATCGAACCGGCCTCAGGGTCCAGCGTGCGCCAGAAGATCACGCTGCAGCAGGGGATCCCCGGAGAAAAAGCCAAGGAGATCGTCAAACTTATCAAGGAATCGAAGAAAAAGGTCCAGGCATCTATTCAAGGCGATACGGTGCGCATAACGGGCAAGGATCGCGATACTCTACAGGAGACGATTGCACTGCTCAAGGGTCATGACTTCGGCATCGACATGCAGTTCACCAATTACCGGTCGAACTAGAGCAGTTTCACGATTACTGTGCACCGTCCGGGTTCAGTGAGGTGGGTCTTTTCTTGGGGAAAAGCCCCGTCTGGATCATCTTCACGGGTTACGCCTATTGTGGAACCGCTAGTAGCTATTTGACTGGAATGGTATAAAGCAATTTTGTGTCGCAATACCGGTGCAGAGCTTTTCTGAGTTCAAGAAACAGCACCTGGAGAGTGAGTGAGCACACAGGCGATAGCGACGGCGAAGGAAGTCTTCGATCTGCTGCGCGACGACTTGAGCGCCATCGAGACCGAGTTGGTGCGCGATGCCGTCTCCAGCGTGGGGGCCATCACCGATATCGCCGACCACTTGCGCGAGGGCGGCGGCAAGCGCATTCGCCCTTCCCTGCTGCTGCTGGCGGCAAAATCGCTCGGCTACCACGGCCAGGGCACGGTGCGGCTGGGCGCCGTGGTGGAGATGGTGCACACGGCGACCTTGGTGCACGACGACATCATCGACGGGGCTGACACCCGTCGCGGCCGGCCCTCCGCCAACACCACCTGGGGCAATTCCAAATGCGTCCTGGCTGGTGATTGGCTCTACATGCAGGCCTTCCACATCGCACTCCAGGAGCGCAACTTCAAGGTTCTCGACCTGCTGATCGGTCTGACCCAGCAGATGGTCGAGGGCGAGTTCGTGCAGATGGAAAAGCTGGGTCGGGTGGTGGGGGAAGCCGAATACTACGATCTGATCGACCGCAAAACGGCCTGCCTGTTCGATGTCTCGATGCGGTTGGGCGCCGTCCTGGCGGGTGCCAGCGAAGAGATCGAGGAGCAGTTGGGGGAGTACGGGCGCAACCTGGGCATCGCCTTCCAGATCGTAGACGACGTGCTTGACCTGACAGCCACCGAGCGTGTGCTGGGCAAACCGGTGGCTAGCGATTTGCGCGAAGGTAAGGCCACGCTGGCCGTGGTCCACGCGTTGGAGCACGGAACGGCGCACGAGCACGAGGCGATCCGCCGGGTGCTCGAAGATCTCAGCTTCGAGCGGACCAGCCATCAGGAAGTGCTGGCCATCCTGAACCGGCACGGGTCGGTGCAATACGCCCTGACGGCTGCCTTCCAATACGCCGAGGTCGCCCGCGCGGCCATCGCCGGGTTGCCCGAGTCCGACTACAAGCGGGCTCTGCTGTGGATGCCGGATTTCGTTGTCGCCCGCGACAAGTGAGCAGCCGATGCCTGAAATGGAAGCGCCAGCGAAAATTCCCATTCGCGTGCTGGTAGCCAAGCCAGGCCTCGATGGTCACGACCGGGGCGCCAAAGTCATCGCCCGGGCGCTGCGCGATGCCGGCATGGAAGTGATCTACACCGGTCTGCGGCAAACCCCGGAGATGATCGTCAATGCCGCCCTGCAGGAGGATGTCGATTGCATCGGACTGAGCATTCTCTCCGGTGCGCACAACGTGATTGTTCCTCGCGTCCTGGGGCTGCTCAAGGAGCGGGGAGCGACCGACATTCTGGTTGTTCTGGGCGGGACCATCCCAAGGCACGATATCGATGCCCTGAAAGCGCAGGGAGTGGCCGAGGTCTTTGGGCCGGGCACATCCCTGGAAAGCACCGTGGCATTCATCCGCGCAAACATCAAGCCGCGCGGCATCCCCGCTTATTGAAATTTATGACGCTGCAAAGATAGGACCGTCAAGCCGTCACCGCGGAAGCCACTGGCGTCCCTACGGAGTCTGTGTGATAGCAGAAGCCGAGGAACGGACGGGTGCCCCTCGCCAAAGCGTACCTGGGCTGAAAACGACGGGGGTAGCCCATAACCGCTACTTGTTTATGATGTTTTTCGTCAAAACTCCCACAAAATCGTCATCCTGAGCGAAGCGCCTCACAGATTTATCGCGTGACAGAGAGCTTGGTGGCGCGGAGTCGAAGGACCTCGGCGGTGCTTATCTTACCCATGCCGCTCGGAGCTTTTCAACCACCCATGCCCGCACCGGGCGGACACCCCACGGTCTTTCCCCGAGACCGAGAAACCAAGATTATTCGCACAGCCATCGCTCGGGAAAAAACAACTCAAAGGCTGGCGGCACGAAAAGAAGTTCAACCTCATTCGCACCATCAATCCCGAGTTCAAAGACGTGGCATGGACCTGGGGATGGAAGATGATTACAGTGCATGAAAAGATGTGCCGTGACCATCAAGTGTGTACCGCGGCAGATCCTGTTCTCGGGCTTCGGTGGTCGAAAAGCTCCGAGCAGCACCGGTAAGACAAGGACCGCCGAGGTCCTTCGACTCCTCGCACCAAGCTCTCTGTCACACAGATAAAATCTGTGAGGCGCTCCGCTCAGGATGACGATTTTGTGGGAGTTTTGACAAAAAACACCCTAAACAAGGTTTGCGCTTATGGGATAGCCCCAAGATCGTATTTGCTAACCCTGCAAATCGGTTTTTTTGGATTGCAAAAGCACTCAGCCGAATCTATCCGCTCCTGCCGTGAAACAGGCTCCTACGGGACTGAATTTGCGACTGGGGTCGGCACTTATTTCGGAAGTTACTCTGTCCAATTCGTCGTCATATCAGTGGCGTTTAGGATTGGCTGCACGGCGCATGGATAGGCGCGAAAAGCAGCGAATGCATGGGTTTTGTTGTATATAGCACAGTAATTGTTCCATAGCTGCCTCAGGCCGTTTTAATCATCACAGTGGCGGATCTCTACCGGGCTGAATCCACAGGTTATCCACACTGTGGATAACTTAGTAACCTACCGGGGTGAAAACTTTCGAAAAACCTTGGCAAGACCGCCTGACCAGGAAGTAACCCACCCCATTCAGGGCCAGCACGGCAAGACCGGCGAGCAGGAAACCGGGGCTTTGCTGCCTGAAGCTGAACCAGGCCAGCCAGCAGGTGAGCAGGTGAAGCAGAAGTATCCAGGCCAAGCGGATTCCGCGGAGATCGCAAGACGCGAAGATGAACCACGGCAGCACGACAAAGTAGAAGGGCCACCCGTACGCAACCAGGCGGTCGGCACTCGCCCCGAGAAGCGGCGTCATCAGGATGGTGATGACGCCGTAGACGATGCAGAAGCGGAACACGATGACCATGCCGGGAGTGAGTTTCAGATCCCGCCCCTGACCGGAGAGTACAGGGACCATCCTCCGCCACAGGACAACCGCCAGCGCTGGGCCGATCCCGAAGATGCCAAACCAGGCGAGCAACAGGCGGCCTGGACCCCAGAGGTCGGGCCGGCAGACTCCGATCGATCGAATTGCGCCGAGAGGACGCGGCAGCGCCGTGACCCAGGTAGGGTTGCACTCCGGCAGCGTATTGCTCCAGAGCGGCAGCCCGAGAACATTCTTGAAGAAACTCCAGAAGAGTTTGCCCAGGATATAGGCTCCGCCGCTCAATCCGTGGACACTGGCGGGAGCGGAATGGCCGTAGTGCCGGCTGACCAAAACGCCGGCGGCCATGGCCAGAAGCCCGATCCGGGCGGAGCGAAGCGGAATGCGTCGCCAGCAGGCAAAAATCAAACACAGGGCCAGCAAGAGAGTGGACTCGCGCGCCAGGTAGGCAGGAAAGAGCAGGAGCAAGGCCAGCCCGTTGTAGCCAAAGAGCAGGCACAGCAGGATGGCCGCAAGAATGGTGGCATGCAGCAGGTCGGGCAGATAGTAATCGTGGAAAATATCGACCCAGAAAGGCATCAGAAAAACTCCCGCAAAGATCGCAATGGGAGCCCGCCAGGACCACAGCAGCCCTGCGACCAGGGCTGATCAGCGCCACCAGGCAAACGATGCCCAGGAGCAAGAAGCCGGTGTCGACGCCGAGGCCCGTGACGCGGCCCAGCCAGCCGGCCGTGGCCGGGCCCAGAATACGAGCGGAGAAAGGCGCAGGGACGGCGTCCCGCTGGCCGAGCGCGAGCAGACGGTACTGGCCCGCATCGGGCGCGTAGATGGCGCCTGGCAGGCCAAGCAGGATGGCAAAGCACAGGCACCCGAAAGGAAAAAGCACAACGCCTCGGGCGCGGGACATGAATGCAGGTTAGATCATTTCTCCTGCCGGGGTAATAAGCGAGCAGATGCGCGGCACCCCGGATCTCCTGCCACGCAGCAATGGACAGAGCAGCGTGCCCGGATTTCCTGTACGCGGGCCTAAGAGACGGCTACGTGTGCGGCTTTCATCGAGGAAAGCCGCATGGAATGCATCAACGCCGGTAAACTTCACAGGAAATCCGGGGTCTGCGCCTTTCCGTGAAGAAAGGCGCATAAAGTTCGCCAACGCCACCAACCTCGACAGGAAATTCGGGAGCCGAGACGGTCAGGAGCGGGCAACGAGGAATTGCTCCAGAACGGCTACATACTTCTGGGGCAATGGCACCTTGCGCAAAGATCGGTTGACGGTAACGTGGGTGGTTTCGCCTTCGGCCAGCAGGGTGGGCGGGACGCCATCGCTCTCTGGACGAAGGAGGCGATAGCCGAACTTGATGACGGAGCGGCGCAACGCTAAAACGCTGGTCTCGAGCAGCAACTGGTCATCATAGCGGGCGGGAGATTTGTAGCGGCAGTTGGCTTCGACGACCGGGATGTGGCAATCGTCGTCGATCTCCATCTGTTTGTAATGGAAGCCGAGCTGGCGCAGCAGCTCGACCCGGCCGATCTCGAACCAAACGAAGAAGTTGGCGTAATAGACGACTCCCATCTGGTCGGTTTCGGCATAGCGCACGCGGATTCTGGTTTGGGAAACTGACATGGGTGAAGTCAGTGTAGCGAACTACAAAAACTCTACCTGCCAGTAGACGCTTGGGTGCCCCACATCTCGCTCACCCAGCCCTTCTTTCAGCCACTAGCCAATTTCTCATGGAAGCGCCACCCCACCCTTGTCATCCCGACCCGGATTTCCTACTACGCTGCGCCAATCAACGGACACGTATGCGGCTTTCAGTAAGGAAAGCCGCATGGAGTCTATCGACACCACGCCGCTTTACAGGAAATCCGGAGGAAGCCGAGGGACCTGCTGTGCGCCTTTCCCTCACGCAACTGCCGGGTGCCCAACCCTACGGCTTGAGCTTAGTGAAGACCTGGAGCTTGGAGATGTCGTTGAACATCACGAACGCGGCGAAGATCAGCAACACGACGAATGCCGCCTGGTAGATCCGCTCCTTGAACTCCTGGTTCAGATCGCGGCGCATCACGCCTTCAATGAGCAGCAGCACGATCACGCCTCCATCCAGTATCGGGATGGGCAAGAGATTGAAGATGCCCAGATTGAGGCTGATGATGGACATGAGTCCGATAATCGGCTGCCAGCCGGGTTCCTCCATCGCCTGTCCGGTTTGGCGGGCGATGCCAATCGGCCCGCTCAGATCCTGCACCGCAAAACGGCGCGTGACCATGCGCTGCAGGACTTCAAGGATCAGACCGGAATAGCGGAGGTTGAAACGAACCGACTGGTGGAAGGCCTGAGGAAACGGCAGCTGCTGAATCTTGAAAGGCGGCAGGTTGGGAGCAAAACCAATGCGGTAGAGCTTGTGCCCATTGGGCTCATCCGCCATGACGGGCTGCAATTCAACCTGGAAGGTTTGGCCGTCGCGCAGGGCGGTTAGTTGGATGGGGCGGCCATTGTCCTGCTGCAGAAAGGCGAGCATGGCATCGATCGAGTGGAGAGTCAGCCCATTGACGGAAAGAATCTGATCGCCGGCCTTGAGACCGGCCTTGGCAGCCGGCATTCCCGGCTCAATCTGGCGAACCCGCAACGGGATCGTCCTGCATGCGGGGCACGAAACCGACGGTGTCGAAGTCGAAGTCGTCCGATCCGCGGGGGTTGGGAATCGTCAACTGGGTGCTGATGGTCTGCCCATCGCGTCTGACATCGACCGGGATAGTTTGTCCCACGTTGAGGGCAGCGCGGATGGACACCTGCTCCCACGTCGGGTTGACGACATTATCGAAGCGGGTCATGACATCGCCCGCCTTAAGTCCGGCGGCGGCGGCGGCAGTGTGATCGGAAACAAAATCGATATTGGCCGCCTGGCCACGAAAAGCCTCCACCTCGTTGTGCATCATGTAAAAGCCGGTCATGAGCAGGAGAGCGAGCAGGAAATTCGATACCGGACCGGCCAGGCCAATGAGAATGCGCTGCCAGCGGGGATGGGCGCTGAATTCAGCCGGATCGCCGGTGGACTCTTCACCCGGAGATTCTCCCGACATTCTGACGTAGCCGCCAAGGGGCAGCAGACTGAGCCGGTAATCGGTGTCTCCGTGGCGAAAACCGAAAAGACGTTTGCCGAAACCCACGGAGAAGACTTCGACCCGCACGCCGCACAACTTGGCGACAGCGAAATGGCCGAACTCGTGCACCAGGACCATGATGCCGAGCACAACGAGCATGGAAACCGTACTGGTCAGGAAAAAGGACATAGTAATCCGCTCATTTACCTCTCTGCCGGATCCAGCGCGGGTTGCCGGAGCACCGAACTACCGGAGTATTGACTGGGATGAACCGCCTGCGGTGAGCATTTTTCCACGCTATCGGTGAACTTTGCCGCAACGGTTGGATGCTTTCTCTGGCCCAAAGCGCCCGCATCGAAAAACATTCAACGCAACACCGGCGAAAATCCGGACACCACGCTGTGCGCGATCCGCCGCGCTTCCTCGTCTAGCTGAAGCACCTCCTGGATCGTTTCAGGATGCCTCGACGGCGTTGCTTCAAGAACTCGTTCAATTGTACGCGGGATGCCAGTAAAGGGAATGGTGCCTTCGAGGAATGCACCCACAGCCACTTCGTCCGCCGCATTGAGCGCTATGCACGCGGCCCCCCCGGATTCGGCAGCCTGGTAGGCCAGGCGAAGGCAGGGAAATCGTTCAAAATCAGGAGGCTGGAAGCTCAATTGCCCCAGAGCCGCCATATCAAAAGTGAGCTCGCTCGGTACCCGCTCGGGAAAGCTCATGGCGTAAAGAATCGGGAGCCGCATATCGGTGACGGAAATTTGCGCCAGGATGCTGCCATCCACAAACTCCACCAGCGAATGTACGGTCGATTGGGGATGTACGGTGACCCGGACGGCGGAGGGGGCGAGGTCGAAGAGACGGCAGGCTTCGATGATTTCCAGGCCTTTATTGAGCATGGTGGCGGAATCGATGGTCACCCGGCGGCCCATGATCCAGGTGGGATGGCGTAGCGCCTGCTCCACCGTGACGTACTGGAACTGATCCAGGGGAAGCTGGCGGAAGGGACCGCCCGAAGCGGTCAACCAGATGCGGCGGACTTCCTGCGCGGATCCCCCACGCAGACATTGGTGGATGGCGTTGTGCTCGGAGTCGATGGGCAACAGGGGCACGTTGCCGGTGCGCGCCAGGCGGGTAAGGATCTCTCCGGCAGCGACCATGGCCTCTTTGTTAGCCAACCCCACGGGTTTCCCTGCGGCCACGGCGGCATAGGTAGCTTCGAGTCCTGCCAGGCCGACGATCGCCGAGACCACGAAATCCACCCGGGATAATGTGGCCGCATGCACTGTTCCCGCGGTGCCATGGACCACCTCGATGCCGCCCAGGTCTGCCGCCTTAAGCCGCGAGGCCAAGTCGCAGGCCAGAGTTTCAGTGGCCATCGAAACTACCAGCGGGCGCCAGCGCTGGCATTGGGCAAAGGCTAGATCCACATTGGTGCCCGCAGCCAGCGAAGCGACCGCGAAGCGCTCCGGATAACGCTCAATGATAGAGAGGGTGCTGGTTCCGATGGAACCGGTAGAACCGAGGATGCAGATGTGCTTCAACGCAAGCTGACCCGCTGGAAATACTCCTGAATCCATTGAGCGTACCACAGCGCTGGTGCGGCCAGCAGGAGGGCGTCGATGCGGTCCAGGATACCTCCGTGACCGGGAAGCATGGCGCCCGAATCCTTTACCCCGGCGCCGCGCTTGATTGCGGATTCAACCAAATCGCCCACCTGGGCGAAAAGATTCAGGACCACGGCCAGCCCCAGCCAGCGAGCCAGCGGACCGGCAAAATGGAGGGTGAAGATCGCCCTGTTTTCGAGCGCGCGAGACAGCGCTACCAGCGCCCAGGCGATCAGCAGGCTACCGGCGAGCGAAGCGGCGCTTCCCTGCCAGCTCTTGTTGGGGCTGATGCGCGGCGAAAGCTTGGTGCGCCCGAAGTTGCGGCCGACATAGAGGGCTGCCGATGTCGCCGGTCCACACGATGCAGAACAGGAAGATCACCAGCGAAGGGCCGTCCTGCTGGACCCAAACCAACGGTATGGTGGCCAGGGTCAGGCCGATGTAGATCAGGCCGAAAACTGAGAAGGCCGTATCGGGCAGCACGCGCTCGAGGGGCGAGCGAAAGCTGCACACCACCAGCAATACCAGGCTGCATAGGCCGATCGCCGGCAAGATCAGAAAGCGATTGTGGAAGGTCGCGGCAAAGAGAACAGCAATGGAAATCAGCACCAGGCTGCGCGGGGTGCGCGACCCGTGCGCATCGGCGATGGAGATGTATTCCCACGCGGCAAGCTCGGCAACCACAGCCGTCGCCACGACCACCAGAAAGAAGTATCCCCTCAACAGGAGCAGCAGGACCAGGGGGATGAGGACCGCCGCCGTGATGACCCGTTTCATAATTTCCAGCAAGCATACACGACCTGATATGATCTAGCTTAAGCTAGCTGGAGAGATGCTATGGCAGAAGTAGGAGCGTTTGAGGCAAAAAACAAGTTGAGTGCATTGTTGGATCGTGTGGAGAAAGGTGAAGAGATCGTCATTACCCGCCATGGCAGGCCGGTAGCCAAGCTGGTACCCACCAACGGAGGGGTTGATCGCTCTCAGGCACAAGCGGCGTTGCAGCGCATGCGGGACCGAGCCGTGCAAGCGGGACTGGGGGCTTTCGACTGGGAGGCCCTTAAGGCAGACCGCGACGGGTCCCGGCCGTGAGCCTGATCCTCGATAGTTCGGCGACCTTGTCGTGGTTCTACGCTGACGAAACGACACCTGCCATCCGCCAGGTCTTTGATCTTCTCATCAAAGACGGCGCTTGGGTTCCCTCTCTGTGGCGGCTCGAGGTTGCCAATATTCTGGAGATCGGCGTGCGCCGTGGACGCAGCGACGTCGCTTTCCTTCATGCAACTTTGGCTGATCTGTCATTGTTACCTATCAGCCTCGACCCCGAAACAGATAAGCACGCTTGGGGTGCCACTTTGCAGTTAGCGCATCGTCATCGACTGACTATGTACGACGCTGCCTACTTAGAGTTGGCGCAACGCCGCGGATTGCCGTTGGCCACTCTCGATGGAGATTTGCGGACGGCTGCCATTGCCGAGGGAGTCCATTTGCTGGGAATGTGAGGTCGGCTCGCTCACCCTCACGTTTGGATCACTCCCGGGTTGAACTTCGCGACCTCGGGATTGAGAGCCGCGGCCTGGAGCGCGGTCAGCAGCACATCGCGCGTCTTGGCTGGGTCGATGATGGCATCCACCCAAAGCCGGGCGGCTGCATAACGGCAGTCGGTCTGCTCATCGTAGGCCGCCTTGATGGAGGCGAAAACCTGGCTCTTTTCCTCTTCACTCAACTGCTTGCCTCCACGTTCCAGCTGCCGGATTTTTATCTCCACCAGCGTGCTTGCCGCGGAGGCGCCGCTCATCACCGCATAGCGTGCGGTAGGCCAGGCAAAGAGAAACCGCGGGTCGTAGGCCTTGCCGCACATAGCGTAGTGGCCGGCGCCAAAGGAGCCGCCAAGAATGACCGTGATCTTGGGCACGGTGGAGTTGGATACCGCCGAGACCATCTGCGCGCCGGCGCGGATAATGCCGCTCCACTCCGCATCACGCCCCACCATGAAACCGTTCACGTCGTGAAGAAAGATCAGCGGGATCAGGTTCTGATTGCAGTCCATGATGAAGCGCGCCGCCTTTTCGGCACTCTCGGCATAGATCACGCCGCCGAACTCAACCCTCTTCTCCCCTGTCTGGCTGATATGAGTCTGATGGGTCTTCTGGTTGGCTACAATCCCCACCGCGAAGCCGCCGATCCGCCCGTATCCGCAAATGACTGTCTTGCCATAATCAGCCTTGTATTCGTCGAATTCCGAACGGTCGACCAGCCGGGCAATCACCTCGTGCATGTCGTAGCTGTGGCTCGCGCCCTTGGATGGGTCTGGATCGAGCAGGCGCGTAGAGCTCCTGCTGCGCAAACTTCGGCGCATCCCGCTGCGGATCGTAGGGCGCACGGTCGAACGGCGCCGCCGGGCCGTGACCGAGCCGGGCCACCAGCGATCGCAGCCTGGCCAGGCACATATGGTCGTTTGGCTCTTTGAAATCGACCGTGCCCGAGATCTCCGCATGCATGGTGGCCCCGCCCAGCTCCTCGGCGGAGTACTTCTGGCCGATTGCCGCCTGCACCAGTGCCGGTCCGGCCAGAAAAAGCCCGCTGCCCTCGGTCATCAAAACGTGATCGGTCATGACCGGAAGATATGCCCCACCGGCCACGCACATGCCCATAATGGCGGTGATCTGCGGGATGCCCTGCGCGCTCATCACGGCGTTGTTGCGGAAAATCCGTCCAAAGTCGTCCTGGTCGGGAAATACATCCTCTTGCAGAGGCAAGAAAACACCTGAAGAATCAACCAGATAGAGAGTGGGAATCCGGTTCTCCATGGCTATGGTCTGGGCCCGGAGAACCTTTTTCGCGGTCATGGGAAAGAACGCGCCTGCTTTGACGGTGGCGTCATTGGCGATAACCATCACCAGCCGCCCCGCGACCCGCCCCAGTCCGGTCACCACCCCCGCGGCCGCCGCGCCACCCCACTCCTCATACATGCCGAAGGCGGCAAAGAGACCCAACTCCAGGAAATCCTCCCCGGGGTCAAGCAGCAAGGCCAGCCGTTCCCGGGCCGTCAGACGCTTCTTGCCGTGCTGCGCCTCAATAGCCTTGGGGCCTCCGCCCTCGCGGATGCACCTCCTGCTGCTGCCCTAAAGCCAGCAGCAGCGCCTCCATACCGCCTTTATTTGCAATACTTTTGCGGGTCTGCGGGTCCAGCCTCGAAGCCAGCAGGTTGGAGAACTGAGGAGCCGGCTCGGCTACGGGTGGGTCTGGGTTTGGGTTGACCATAAGAAACTTGCCAGCATACCATCTCCAGGCATTTCCCACTTCCAGGCGCGGCTTCCCTCGAGGAAAAGCCAGGCCCGAATTTCCTGTAAGGCTGGGTGGGGTCGACGAACTTCATGGGGCTTTCCTTACGAAAGCCGCACACGCAACTCCTTTTGGAGCTGCGAACAGGAAATTCGGGGGTCAGGAGCCGTTGCTGTGTCTGCACCGGAGTACCGCACTTGCCCCCGAGCACATTTTCCCTATTTTCAACATCCCCCGAACGTGACATACTGCATCAGATTTATCTTTCGGCCATCCCCTGTGGCTGAAAGATTTCCGGTCGAAAGAGATGACTATGACTAACTTACTTTGGAAACTTACACCCTCCCATTCCTGGCCTACGGCGGATGCGACTGTGGAATCCTGTGAGTGGGTGCGATATCACGACCACCTGGGGGGCAATGCGGGCCATTATCAGATTAGATTTACCTATCAGGCAGGGGACGGTCGACAGGTGAATCATGGCGAATTTTGCCATCAGGGAGTCCAGCACATCGCGCCTTACTGTGTAGGCGAGCGGATCACCATTCAGTACGACCCCAAGAAGCCGGCACGCTATCACTTTAGCGGTGCTGCCCCGGACTACCAAAAGCTGGAAGCAATCCTGGTTATGACCGTCTTTGCTCTGCTCGCCGGGTACGTGCTCTACACCTTTTAGTCTCCTCCCCCGTTTATTCCCCCGCGGACCAGCGGCCTTCCAATCTGGCAGCTCGGCGCCTGCGCGCCGGCTTCAGCGGCGCCTCCCTGACCTTATTGATTGAATTCTGGCGTATTGCTGAGCCACGGCTTCCGACCCCCGAATTTCCTGTCCGCAGCTCCAAAAAGAGTCGCGTGTGCGGCTTTCAGTAAGGAAAGCCGCATGAAGTTCGTCGACTTCACCCAGCCTTACAGGAAATTCGGGCCGTGGCTCTTCCTCAGGAAAAGCCGCACCTCAGCGAACTTGATCGTGCAGCGTGGAAGTGAAAATGCACTAGGATGGTGTGGTCCGCCGGCCCGGTAAAGAAGAACATCTGAGATGCAATCCCATCGCACCCTCTCCTTGGCTTTGATCCTCGGTTACTGCTCGCTCGCCCAGAGCCAGGCTCAGGTCTCGGCTCAGCCCAGTGTCTCCTCCGATGACATCAGCGTGGCGGAAGGTCTCCAGCTCCCGACCTACGGACATGTGTGGGCGCTCGATACCTGGAAGGGCATACGCGAGCTGGTCCGGTTACGGCCCCCGGACACAACCGCGGATGACTCCGGCTTCTCTCTCAAGCTACGACGCACGATCGAGTTCAAAGGGGAAGCAGCCCATGTTCGGGTGCACGATGCGGCACCGCAGTTCTTCCTGCGCGGGGTTTCAGGCAGCGACAATGGGCGCTCCGACCTGGTCGTCGTGCGCCTGAATATCGAAGGCGAACGACGCACGGTAACGAAAGAGACCATGGGGCAGCTCAAGCAGCAGGAGAAGCACGGGGATTCCCAATTCCCCGATGTGATCGGGATCAAGCAGCAGCGCTTCGGAACTACCGACTGGTACCGGCTCACGCCACGGGGAGTTCTCACGCCGGGCGAGTATGCCCTCGTTCCCCTGCCCTCCAGTCCGGGTTTCGCAGAGGGAGAGATTTTCGACTTTGCCATCGATCCCGATGCACCCGAAAATGCCGATCCTCTGCGCTCAGAACAGTATCGCGGCTCGGAATGAATCACACACGCCAATAACACGAAGGTGTGAGCGCCAAGTCGCTTCCATCGCTGAGTTCTGGAGCGGCAACAGAGAAGGTAAAAACGCGTCTCTTGCCCAGCAAAAATTGCGCGCGCATCCCCTCGTTCGCAGACGTGCGCGCGTGCGGCGAAGATGCGCGCACTGCGCCTTCAACCGTTCCATAGACGGGGAGAGAAATCGATCCGGCCCCATCACGGTCAGCGGACAGGCAACCGGAATCAATCCGAAAACGAAACACTAATTGTTACCATTACAGCGATCTCCGCAGAAAGCGGAAGCAAGCGAAATCGATCACCGTTGAGTTGCTTCTGGACTCCGGCTTCGAATGGAGAGAAGTTATGTGCGCGGGGTCGGCGCGGTCACTCCGTCCAGGCCCAGCGCGACAGCGTGGCGGCGTAACGCTGCGATGCAGAAGGTTATGTGGGCGTCCAGATCCACACCCAGTTCCTGCGCGCCCTGGATGATGTCTTCACGGTGTACACCACGCGCGAAAGCCTTGTCTTTAAGCTTCTTTCGCACACTTTGCACGTCTACGTCGAAGATCGATTTGGTCGGCTTGACGAGCGAAACAGCGGTCAGAAAACCGGCCAATTCATCGCAGGCAAAGAGGGCCTTGGCAAGATGCGTATCTCTCGCCACACCGGAGTACTGTGCATGTCCCAAGATGGCCGCGCGAATCTCTTCCGGCCATCCTTGTTCGGCAAGAATCTTATTTCCTACGAAGGGATGTTCTGCTGCGCTGGGATATTTTTCGTAATCGAAGTCGTGCAACAAACCCGTGATGCGGTAAGTCTCAATCAGCTCGCTAGCCTTGTCCCCACTGAGTTCGCGCGTGGATGCCTGCTCTTCGCCGTAGGCTTCCATGCAAGCTTCGACGGCGAGCGCATGCTTGAGCAGACCTGTGGATTGTGTGTACTCGATTGAGGAGCGTCCAGGCTTCGGGTCGTGTGCATTTTATTGCCGTCATTGTGTACCTTTTTGCACAGACAACCGTCCGGCTCCGAGTTTTCTAGGCTTTCTTCCGAAATTCGTACCACGTTTTCCGCTTTGGCCCTACTTTTTAACTTGACATTAGGGATACCCTGCATCACTGTAATCATGAATCAGGTAGGGACCGTCGCTAAACGGATACTTGGCATGAGGACATGCAAGGTGATCTAAAAAAGCGGCGCTTCTTATCAGGATCGCCCTGCTCTGGCGCTCCGTTACAAAATTATGGCAACTACCCTAGCAACCGTCGAGGCGCGTGAGGTTCTTCGGTGTGAGCGCTGCACCCTGGTGCAGTTCCGCACCGCAAACTCTCTTTGCAGACGCTGCCACAAACCCCTCGAAGTCGAGGAACCGGAACGGCTCGTCCCGCAGTTTGCCGGCGAACCGGAAGAGGCTGTGGCGGAAGACAACAGCCTGCAGGTCGCGCGCGCGGTGCGTGATCTGCGTAAGGGCCGCAATCTGAGCCAGCGGCAACTCGCTGGCCGCATGCAGGTGCCGCGCACCTACATCTCAAAAATAGAGAACGGCAAGGCCATGCCGACGCTGTCTTCGTTGGCGCGTCTCGCCTCCGCTCTGGAAATCGATATTTGCCACTTGCTTCGGGATGCGCGCAGCCGCCGCCATGAAGAGACGGCGTCGATTCTCGGCGATCCGTTTCTGGCGGAGCTGGCTCCGTACATCGCACAGATGGATACGCTGCAGCGCTCGATGTTCCTGAACCAGGTACGCGACCTGGCCATGGGACGCCGTAGAAGCGCGTAAGCCGGGCTTTGGCAGGCCGGCACAGAACCATGGGCTCCCCCTCCGCTGCGGCTCGACCCCGACGGCTTTGCGGGGGAGTCGGCCATGTGCTACGGTCGTAAGGAAAGGCAATCGTTTTGCGATTCCTGCCAGCGAGCCGCGTAGCCGAACTTTCTCCCGAAGAGCAGGCCATCTACCGCCAACTGGATCCGGCGCGCCTGCCTCAGCACGTAGCCATCATTATGGACGGCAACGGGCGCTGGGCAGGCAAGCGCAGCCTCAGGCGCTTTCTAGGCCACCAGCAGGGCGCGGAGTCGGTCCAATTCGTCGTCGAGACGGCCTCGCGCATTAACCTGCCTTGGCTGACCCTTTACGCCTTCTCGCTCGAGAACAACCTGCGCCGGCCCAAGACGGAAGTCAATTTCCTGATGCGTCTGCTGCGCTCCTACCTGGTCGACAACGTGGAGCGCATGAACGACAACAATGTGCGCATCGCGTATATCGGCCGCACCCATGAGCTTCCCTCCGAAGTGCAGGAGAAGATGCAGTGGGCCGCCGAAGCCACCGCCCACAACAACGGCACAGTGCTGACGCTGGCGCTCAATTACGGCGCACGCAGCGAGTTGGTGGACGCCTTCCAGGCGCTGGCTCGCGAAGCCGCCTCCAAAAATCTTTCCCTGGAGCAGATCAGCGAAGAAGACGTGCACCGCCACTTGTACACGGCGCACATGCCTGATCCCGACCTGGTGGTGCGCACCAGCGGTGAGTTTCGCGTCTCCAATTTTCTTCTGTGGCAGATGGCGTATTCCGAAATCTACGTGACCGAGCGCTTGTGGCCGGACTTTCGCGGCATCCATCTGCTGGAAGCCATCGCCGACTACCAACGCCGCGAACGCCGCTACGGCGGTTTGAACAAGCGCCAGGAGTCTGACGAGGCGCCCATACCAGACAGCTTCCTCGTCCCCCGCTAAAGCGGAAAAATTTTCTGGTAGTAACGGCTCTAATCGCTTTGTATCAGGGGCACGCTTTACGCGCGGAAAACTCATGTCGGGTACGACTTTAGTAGGGCTTGCCGGTTGAGAAGTCCGGGCTTTACAGGCTGCCGAAAAGACTCATGTTTTGTATCAGAGCCGTGTCTACCAGAAGGTTCGAAAGCAAAGCCTTGGATCAAGTGTGGCTGAGAATTGTCCTGGAGGGACCCGATTCTCAGTCGGCCTTACTCACGCAGACACTTTAAGCCCGGGTCCTTCACCAAACCCTCCCCCACCCTCTGATGTGATCACAAAGGTGCGGCCGGCATGATTGCGCAATCTTCCCTCGCGTCCAGCGTTATGCTCGGACCATGAGCTCGCAGACACTGCCGCGTCCCAAGAGGGCTGGAACCAGCAAGAGGAAAACGAAGAAGACCGGGCGGCCGGATGGATGGCGTGGTGGCCACTGCTGGCCGGGGTCGCCATCACCTTTGCGGCAGTAAAGACGGCGGAGATCCTGCCCCTGATGGGCGCGGCAGGGACTGCTCAAATTGCGGCTCCTCTACCCTTACGCACTGCTGCTCAAGCAGCCCCAGCTGGGTCTCTCCGAGCAGACAAGCGACAGCTGGTCGCAGATCATGTTGTATGCGCAGTGGGTTCTCTATGGCCTGTACGCGACCGTAGCCGCGAAGTGGATGCCGCTGTGGAAAGTACTGATGCAGGTAGCTGTGATTCATCTGCTGGGCTTCAGCGTACTGTGGCTGCTGGCGCGCGTGAGGTGAGAAAGTGCCCGGAGAATGCCGCAGTGACCAGCACCGCCAGTGCAAAGATCATCGAGTGCCCGCGGGATGCCTGGCAGGCCATGCCGCAACAGATTCCGCCCGAGGTCAAGGCCGATTACCTGCGCGCCCTGGCCGCCGCGGGCTTCACGCATATCGACGCTGTCTCCTTTGTGTCCCCATCGGCGGTGCCGCAAATGGCCGATTCGGAGCGGGTTCTCGCCCTGCTCGATCTGGACTCCGCGGTGGAGATTATCGCCATCGTGGTCAACGAGCAGGGTGCGGAGCGGGCGGTTCACACCCGGCTGGTGCGCACCCTGGGCTTTCCCTATTCCATCTCCGCCACATTTCTTGAGCGCAACCAACGACAGACACTCGAGCAGGCGCGCCAAACGCTCGACACGCATATGCAGCCAGGCTTCGCGCGATGGGCTAGGCGTGGTGGCTTATCTCTCCATGGCCTTCGGCAATCCCTACGGCGACCCCTGGCGGCAAGAAGACGTAATTGACGCCTGCCTTACTCTGAAGGGGATGGGCATTGAACAAATTTCGCTGGCCGATACCGTGGGGGTGGCCACTCCGGAGCAGATCCACTCGCTGGTCAGTGCGGTGCTCGCAGAGATCCCCGGGATCGAGCTAGGAGCGCACTTGCACGCCCGCCCGGAGCAGGCTGCGCTGAAGGTCGCAGCGGCTTACCAGGCGGGCTGCCGCCGCCTGGATATGGCGTTGGGTGGGCAGGGCGGTTGTCCCTTCGCCCAGGACGCGCTGGTGGGCAATGTGGCCACCGAGGCAGCTTTGGCCGAGCTAAGCAAGCTAGGTGCGAACCTGCCCCGGTTACGTCCGCTAGACGAATTGCTGGCGATGGGACGTGCCATCGCTGATAGATTCGGTGCAGTCGGAGCCTGTTAAACCCGCTGAGGAGCAATCGAGACACCGTGGCCATCAATTACGCAACCCTGGGAATCAAGGAAGCCGCCGGCATCCACACCATCACCATGAACCGGCCCGAGCGGAGGAATGCCTTGAATCCGCAGATGATTGCCGAGCTTACGCATGCCTTGGCCGATTCTGCGGCATGCCCGTGCGGGGTGGTTGTGTTGACCGGCGCGGGCACGGCCTTCTGTTCCGGCATGGACCTGGAGAATCTTAAGTCGCTCAGCGATCAGCGCCCCGAGGACCAGCGGGCGGACGCGGAAGCGACCATGTGGATGATGCGCCGCCTGTACGAGCTGACTAAACCGACGATCGCAGCGGTAAATGGACCGGCCATCGCCGGCGGCACAGGATTAGCGACCCTGTGTGACTTCACCCTCGCTGCGCCCCAAGCGAAGTTCGGTTACACGGAAGTGAAGATCGGTTTCATCCCCGCCATCGTCTCCGTATTTCTGCTGGAGATGATCGGAGAGAAGAAGGCCAAGGCTCTCCTGCTCTCGGGCAGAATCCTCGATGCCGAGGAGGCCCTGTCGATGGGCCTGGTGACCGAGGTGGTGCCTGAGGGCGAACTGTCTGCGCGCACCCAAGCCCTGGCGGCACTGCTGCTCAAGAACAGTCCGGAATCGATGAGCGCGATAAAAAAACTGCTGAGCGGTTATGCCAAGGAGCGCCTTGACCGCGATCTGACGCGGGCGATGCGATGGAATGAAAAGATCCGCAACAGTCCCGATTTCAAGGAGGGGTTGCAGGCCTTTCTGGAAAAGCGCGATCCCGTGTGGCCTGGGCGCAAGCAGAAGTAGACGTGAAAATGCTCTATCATGACCGTCTATGCCAAACAAAGTTCGCTGGGGAGTTCTGAGCACGGCCGCCATCGGGGTTAAGAAAGTCCTGCCGGCCATGCAAAAGGGCGATTGGACCGAGGTGACCGCGATTGCCTCGCGCGACCTGGGCAAAGCCGAGGAGGTTGCAAGCAAGCTGGGCATCGCGAAGGCCTATGGATCGTACGAAGAGCTGCTCGCCGACCCGCAGATTGAGGCGATTTACAATCCACTCCCCAACCAGCTTCACGTCCCCTGGTCGATCAAAGCTGCGGAAGCGGGCAAACATGTCTTATGCGAAAAACCACTAAGCATGACGGTTGCCGAAGCCAAGACGCTTTTGCCGGTGCAACAGCGCACCGGCGTAATCATTGGCGAAGCGTTCATGGTGCGTACCCATCCGCAGTGGCTGCGCACGCGCGAACTGATCGCATCCGGCCGGATTGGTTCCCTGCGTTCGATCCAGGGCTTCTTCAGCTACTTCAACACCGATCCCAAGAACATCCGTAACATTCCGGAATGCGGCGGCGGGGGGTTGATGGATATAGGGTGCTACCCCATCAACACCTCTCGATTCCTCTTCGGCGAAGAGCCGTTGCGAGTATCGGCGCTGCTGGAGAAAGACCCGAAGCTGCAAGTGGACCGGTTGACTTCCGCCTTGATGGAGTTCCCGTCGGGCCACGCGACGTTTACCTGCAGCACGCAGCTTGTCCCCTACCAGCGAATGCAACTTTTGGGAACCAAGGGCCGCATCGAGATCGAAGTCCCTTTCAATGCACCCAACGACCGCCCGTGCCGCATCTTTATCGACGACGGTCGTGACCTGCTGGGTGGCGGCATCACGGTCGAGAGCTTCCCTACCTGCGACCAATACACAATTCAAGGCGATGTCTTTTCCCGGGCAGTGCGTGAAGGCACGCCGGTGCCGGTTCCGCTCGCGGATGCGATCAAGAATATGGCGGTGATCGAAGCTATTTTTCGTTCCGCGGAATCGGGTGCGTGGGAAGTCCCGCAAGGCTAGAGTATTATGTAACCGTATCTGATCGGAATCCTACGGCCGCCTTAACCGGTGGCCCGTATCTTTGTCTTCCGATGCCTCATCCCAGGCTTCGGAGTCGCCTATTTCCCGCTCCAGGTCCTCGGCCGTGAGATGAGGTTCATCGAGGGCTTCTCTAGCGGGGTCGGGCAGGTCCCGGCCGGGAGGCGATGCAGAACTCCAGTGCTTCTTGATCGCTCATGCCGCCCTCCTCCCCGCATTCGGGCTCAATGGTATCAGCATCAGCAGTAGCCGCCGGTGCTGCCTGGGGAGATACTGAGAGACGTCATGAAATTGCTGAATTTTCTGGTGGAGAGCTTCGTCGGAGCCTTCGGCATCACCAAACCGAAGCCGGAGCAGCAGCGCACGGTGGCGCTTGCGCTGGGCGGATTCCTGCTGATCTTCTTCACCGCCCTGATCAGCCTGATCGTCTGGATGCTCTTTGGACAGCACCGTTAGGGAGCGGACGAGGCTGTTCAATAGCCAGGACGCACGAGTCTGTGTGAGACTCGCACGCGCCTGGGTTCGACCCTGTCGGCCAGTCTTATCCGAAACTTCGGTTTTAAGGTACGGCTTCTGTCTCGTACGATGCTTCACTAACAGGCCAGAGGCTGGGGTTTCTAGGATCAGCGACAGCGACAACCTCGCGAGAAACCTCGCGAAAGTCGCCGCTGTGGATCTATCTACCTGCTGTGAAACGTGAGAAGTCCAAGGCGGCTTTTCCCTTGAAGGAAAAGCCGCTCTCAGTTAGAGCTTGCCGTTGTTGACCGCGAGAGGCTCGTTCATGGGGGTGCTCGCTCACCGGCACCGTGCCAGCTGCCTTTTTGTGCAGCTGATGATGCAGGCAATAGAGCGCCAGCTCGAGGCGATCGGAGACGCCAAGCTTGTCATAGACCTTGCGCAGGTAATTTTTGATGACCTGCTCCGTGGTCCCAAGCTGGTAGGCAATCTCCTTGTTGCGCTTGCCCTGGGTGATGCAGGTGATGATCGCCAACTCCTTGGGTGAAAGGCGTGGCTGGGTTCGCGGGCTGGTCAGCGCAGTTGCCTGCGAGCGGTAAGCCTCGATCACCCAATTGATCGACTGGTTATCGATCCAGGTTTCCCCGGCGGCGATTTTGCGAACGCACTTGACCAGCAGGTCGGGCGAGATGGACCGAGGAATAATGCCTCGGACACCGCGACGGTAGAGTTCGACCGTGTTGGACTCATCGTTCTGCGCCGACTGGACAATGATCTTGAGCTGTGGAGCCCGGCGGACCAGTTCAGGAATGGCATCGATCGTGCCGGCAATCAAATTGCCTTCGAGCAGGACCATGTCAGTAGGAAAGCGTTGGATAGCCGAGTGAAGGCCGGCCAGGGTGTCAACCTGGGCGATCACACGGATATCATCTTCGAGCGCAAAGATCTTCCGGATACCCACCCGGTAGATCGCCTGCGAATCGGCAAGAACGATTCGAATCGCAGCGTTGTCTGCGCCCTCATCGGGCTCAAATGCGCCGTCGGCAGGACCGGCATCGGGAAATTCAGGCTTGGCAGATACCATAGGTTCAGAGACCAAAATAGCTTCAGTGACTAAAGTGATATTTATCAATTACTGCAGCGACATGCGTCGTCTTTACATCTGGTGTGCAGCGTACCACGCGGCCTGTGCAGTGCAATACAACATCGGTGGGGGTTCCCATTGCTTCGGCCGGCATTGCAATCGTGAAGCTAACAATACTCCCCACTTTCAGTGACGTGGCGAGTTCAAACAAAACGCCGTTGGCGGAAATATTTTCCGTAACCGCCGGCAGGTCTCCCGCTTCTGTGCAAATGGTAATCGGTACGCACAATGGAAAGCGTACCGCAGCGCGGAGTTCGACAGGACGATCGGTTGCGACTGCGGTGGAGATATCCATGAACTGATAATAATCAGAAGCAGAAGGAACGGGAATCCCCTAAAAAGGCCACCTTTCTGGCCTCACAGTACTAAAGTTACGCATCCCGGTACCTTGAGTTTTACCACCCTTCCGGCGGTTTACGCCAAACATCATCCGCATTCGAAGTACAGAGACACCCTGGCAGCGAAAGCGAGGTGTTACTAGCGATCTAAAGTTATATACTTAGTAATAATCACACGAAAGTTGTAGCGGCGGGTCATCGACAAAGGTAACCTGGGATCACGCGCTTCTTGCGCACCAGGAGTTTTTTGTGAAAATGAATTTGATCCGCGCCCTGACTGTCGCTGGACTCCTAGGAGTTTCCGTCTCCGCACATGCCAGCCCACTTCAATGTTTCTTTTCTTGGATCTTCGGGTAGATAAGTGGACTTTCCGAACCCGGGCCCATGGACTATGCTGCATCTGTAAGGGTGCAATATGAGTCTGCAGGCCTGGTATCCAGCGTTCAGTATTCTTGGCCTCTTGGCAGAGATTGCGCTGCTGGTCATCCTGCTCGTCCGGCGGCAATATAAGACCTTCCCCGTCTTTACCCTCTACATCGCCTTCAATCTGTTCAATGACGTCGTGGTCGGCGCCTTGGCAGGCCTGTCATCACACCAGGTTGGGCAGTCCGTGGCTCTCGCCATGCTGCCTCTCCAGTATCTGATCGAATTAGGGGTCCTTCTCGAAATTGCCTGGCATGTCTTGCGTCCGGTCCACGCCTCGCTGCCGCCGGGAACGATTAAAGTCTTCATCGCATTGATCGTGCTCGCCGTGGCGGGCGGAACCCTGCTCGCCTCGCATGTTCACCCTACGGGCAACAAAGTCTATGACATCAAGGCCCCAATGGACCTTACGGTAGGGTTGCTGCGCATAGCTATCTTTGTGTTAACAGTGGGTTTCGCCCACGTGCTGGGCATTGGCTGGAAAGACAGGGTGCTGCAACTGGCCACCGCGTTGTCCTTTTACAGTGCTGCAGATCTGATTGTCAGCTTGGCAGAGCGTCACAACGGTGGACCCAATACCCTGGAACCATTTCGCGGGGTTGCCTACCTCTTCGAACTCAGTTTTTTGGTCTGGGCATTTACAACTAAAGATGTACGACGGCGTGAATTCAGTCCACAAATGGAACAGTTTTTGGTTACACTTGCTGGGCGGGCCAAGCTTGCACGGACGGCGCTGGTTCGAATGCAGGTGAAATAACAACATGATATTGCCGCTGCTCCAGGTAATCCTTACTGCCTTGTTGGTTGCCTACGCCGGATTCTGGCGCAGGCAGCAAATGAAGCGCCGCGCCAAGAGCTGGAACGGGATCATCAGTCAGTTGCGTTGCAATGACTGGGGTATCGAAGAAATCAGCGAGCGCTTTCTATACAAGAGTGAAGTTCAGGTCACCACCAAGGACGTCTGGGAGCGCATTCAAGGTTGCAAAGGCCTGTGGGCGATGTATAAAAATTCCCCGGTCCTGGTTCAGTTGGCCGACTACGCTGCCGAGCATGGCGAAGGTGTTGATCAAGAAATGCTGGAGAGTTTGCGCAGTGACGCTTTCCAGATCCGGCTCTGCGTCATGCTGGCTTTGGCCCAATACTTGCTATCGGCTTCGTCCGTGGGACCATCTGTGAATGCCCATCGCGCCGTCGCTACCTATAGCGCAATGATGGTCAAACTCACGGCATTTATCCAGGAGTATTCGACTCCTCTCTTTCCCAGCTATCTGGACGCGGTCGCTTAGACTTCCGCGTCGTTGCTCCTACTCCCTCGTTTCCTGCTCCTTCGATGCAAGCGGGAAACTTGCGCAATGCGTGCGAACCAGCGATACTTGTTGTTTGGGAGCAAGTGAAAATGCTGTAGCGGCTGATTATGCGCCGCGCATCACTACCCCAAAACCCACCCGGATTTCACCCCATCAGGGAAGAAGATCTGAAAGGATTTACGCCTGTGTTAATGATTCGTCTGGCTCGCTTCGGTGCAAGGAAGCAGCCGTATTATCGTGTTGTTGTCATTGAGAAGGACCGTGCGCGGAATGGCCGGTCGATCGAGGTGGTGGGCACCTATAACCCGCGCACCAATCCGGCCACCGTCGATCTGAAGCGTGAGCGCATAGAGCACTGGACCAACAACGGAGCACAACTCTCCGAACGCGTGGCCAAGCTGCTCGCAGCCTACGCGCCAGCCGCCGCTGCAGCCTAGCTTTTCTCTCCTGCTGCCCTGAGATATTCCGGCAAGAAACGGCCGGAGAAACCCCAGGCCCTATGGAGGCATTTCGCCACAACAGGTTGTTCAGAGTCTGCGCTTGCGCGGGGCTATCAGCGGGTGATTGCTGCGCTCCGGTACTGCTGCTGAAAACGCTCTGGACACAACCACAGGAAAAGCGGTCTAATGCTCGGTCATGAAGGGACGCCAGCCAGCGCCGGTTTCTGAAGCATGTCTGCTTGGCAGTAGATTGCTGCGGCAATCCTGCATTGGTTGGTTCATTTGAGGCCGCTCCGATGATGCAAGAAGTGAATCATGATGATATGCAACAACTAGTCACGGAGATCGCCAAAGCCTTGGTTGACGACCCGCAAGCAGTCGAGGTGCAGGCCGTGGCCAGAGACGAGAACACGGTGTTGCGCCTCCGTGTGGCATCTGCGGACGTGGGCAAGGTAATCGGCAAACAGGGCCGAACGGCGCGCTCCATGCGAACCATTCTGAGCGCGGTGAGCATGAAACTTCACCATCGCTACACGCTGGACATCCTCGAAGAAGATGAGGGCGGTAAGCCGGCCGATTCTTAGCCTCGCTACCCCGCGTGCCTGCTCTACAGATTCCCTGCCCTTCGACTGAGAACCGCAGCCGGAAAATGACAGAGCCCCATGCAGCCTGGGTGTTACTCGCCCGCATTGTGCGCCCGCAGGGACGTCGCGGCGAGGTGCTGGCCGATATCTTTACTGACTTTCCGGAGCACTTCGCGGAACGCAAGCGGCTATTCCTTCGTCCGCCCTGCCGGGGCCCGGCCCGACACTACGCGCGAAGCCAGGGTGGAATCCCATTGGCTCCACAAAGGACGTGTAGTGCTGAAATTCTCCCAGGTCGATTCGATTGCCGAGGCGGAGACTCTGCGTGGCTTCGAGGTGGTGATTCCACGCGAAGAGCGCATGCCGCTCGATGGCGATGCCGTCTATATCAGTGACCTGCTGGGAGTCAGGGTGATCGACGTGAGCCGCGGCGGCGCCGAGGATGCAGGCGAGATCACAGATGTGGAGCCGGAAGGAGCGGGCCCCGCGATGCTGGTCATTCGCACGCCGGCCGGCGATGAATTGCTCATACCGTTCGTCCGTGCCTACCTGAGAAAGATAGACCTCGAAGCCAAGCGAATGGAGATGGAACTGCCCCTGGGCCTGCTGGCCATGCAGGCTCCTTTGACCGAGCAGGAGCGGCTGGCCGAACCCCAGCCGGCGGACGGAGACGAATCGGAGTAATGGCCATGCGCTTCGACATCATCACCATCTTCCCCGGATTTTTTTCCGGCATCTTCGAGCATGGCGTGGTCAAACGCGCGATCCAGGGCGGTTTGCTGGGCCTGGGCGTGCATGATCTGCGAGAGTTCACCCACGATCGGCATCGCACCGTCGACGACCGGCCATTTGGCGGCGGCGAGGGCATGGTGCTGAAGCCCGAGCCTCTGGCCGAGGCAGTGGAGCATCTGCGGCTTGCACCCAAATCAGAAAGGGCTGCGCACGGGGAAACGGTGATACTGCTTTCCGCGCAGGGGAAAAAATTCTCCCAGGCGACGGCCCGCGAACTGGCCCAGGCCCAGCGAGTGGTGCTGCTGTGCGGGCGCTATGAAGGGGTCGACGAGCGGATCAGCGAGCTGGTCGCGGACCAGGAGCTCTCGATTGGAGATTATGTGTTATCCGGCGGTGAGTTGGCTGCCGCGGTGGTGCTGGACGCCACCATGCGTCTCCTGCCAGGGGTGCTGGGCAATGACGCGTCCTCGGAGAACGAAAGCTTCGGACAGGCGGATGCGCTGCTGCAAAGCACGGCCGGAGCCGGCTTGAGTTCGACTCACGGTGCTGGTGGATTGCTGGACTATCCCCACTACACCCGCCCCGCCGAGTTTCGCGGGTTGGCGGTGCCTGAGGTGCTCAGCAGCGGTAACCATGAGCAAATTCGCCGCTGGCGGCGGGAGCAGGCGCTCAAGAAAACGCTGCGCAACCGGCCTGATTTGCTGCGCGATGCGGAGCTGAGCGCGGAGGATCGTAGCTTTCTCCGGACCCTGGAACTGGCCGAGGCCGGGGGCGCGCAAAGTAAAGATTCCGTGTAAACTAAGAACTTCGACGTTACCCGTTTTTTCATCGCGAACAGGAAGCAATTATGTCTATTCATCCAGTTATGCAGCGTCTCGCCGAGAAGCTTCGGCGCACCGACCTGCCCACGTTCGTGCCCGGCGATACCGTACGGGTGCAGGTCAAGATCAAGGAAGGCGACAAAGAGCGCCTGCAGGCCTTCGAGGGCATTGTGATCGCGCTCAAGAACGGCGCCCAAGGCAGCTTCACCGTGCGCAAGATGAGCTTCGGCCAGGGGGTCGAGCGCATCTTCCCTTTCAACTCCAAGGTAGTCGACAAAGTGGAGAAAGTGCGGTCTGCCCGGGTGCGGCGCTCCAAGCTTTTCTACCTGCGCGGTCTGCGCGGCAAGGCGGCTCGCCTGAAAGAAGTGGAACGCAAGTAGTATTCAGTCATCATGAGACGCGCCCCGGGAGCCACCGCTGCCGGGGCGTTGCTTCGTAGGTACTCATTTCTGTGAGCAGCTGTGGGAAACGCGGGCCAAGCGCGACGGGCACTTCTGAAAATGATCTACACTCGATTTTGGCGATGCCCGAGTCGATACACGAATCCCTGAACGAGCCCCTGATAGAGCCAGAAACGCTGGAGCGGGAAGTTTCCGCGGCCACGCGCAAGTTGCGCATGCTGCGAACGCTGGTGTGCGGAGGCCGCTACGAGCGGGCTGCCCGCGCTACCGGCGCCAAGGTAGTTGCCGGGGTCGACGAGGTCGGCCGCGGCGCGCTCTTCGGGCCCGGTAGTTGCGGCAGCAGTGATTCTTCCCGAAGGATGCCGTATTCCCGGCCTGCGCGACTCCAAGCAATTGATCGCGGAAGAACGGGAGCGGCTGGCACGCATCGTCGAGCGCAAGGCATTGGCCATCGCTGTCGAAGAAGTCGATGCGGAGACGATCGACCGCGTCAATATCTATCAGGCTACCCGCATGGCGATGACCGCAGCGGTCTGCCGCCTGACGCTTCAGCCGGACCACCTGCTGATCGATGCCATGCGTCTCGACTTTGCCTGCTCGCAAACCAGCATCATCTATGGTGACTCGTTGAGCATCTCGATTGCCGCGGCATCGGTAGTCGCCAAGGTCTACCGCGATAGCCGCATGTGCCAGCTGGATCGTGAATATCCGCAATACGGCCTTGCCTCCCACAAGGGCTACAGCACGCCAGAGCACAAGCAGGCGCTGGCCGCTCATGGGCCAAGTCCGCTGCATCGCAGAAGCTTTCGCCCGGTCGCGGAAAATTGCCTGCCCTGGGATTAAGCCTCTCATAACCCGCCGTTATTTGTCTGGAGGAGAGTCAATTTGCCACTGCGGCTGATGTGTTTTACCGCCCACCCCGATGACGAGTGTGGGGCCTTCGGCGGTGCGTTGATGCAGGCGCACCAACGCGGCGTTGAGACCAGCGTGGTTTGCCTGACCGAAGGACGCGCGGCATCGAACCGGGGGAATGCCCGTAGCGGCGACGAGCTGGCCGCTCTGCGGCGGCGGAGTTCGCTGCGGCTCTGCGCGTGCTGGACGTTGCCCACGGAGAGGTGCTGACTTACCCCGACGGTGAGCTGGCGCGCCAGGACTTTACCCGGGTCACCACTGATCTGGTCGAGCGCATCCGCCGCTTCCGGCCCCAGGTGGTGATCACCTTCGGCGGCGATGGCAACGTAAATCTACATCCGGACCACACCATGATCTGCTTTTTTGCCACAGCGGCTTTTCACTGGGCAGGACGCAGCAATTTCGCCCCGGAGCAAATTGCTGCGGGGCTACTTCCCTACCGTCCGCAAAAACTGTACTACGCGGTGGCGCCTTTTCTGGTCAATGAGGAAGTGCCCAAGACAGCACTCGTGCCGGCCTCGCTGGTGCTCACGTTGGGCGACTTGAAGGCGAAGAAATTTGAGGCTTTCCAGCAGCACACCACCCAGGCCGAGCTCCTGGCCAAGGTCAAGGTCGCCTTTGAGGGAACGGGTGGAGAGGAGAAGTATCTGTTGGCAGCCGCGCCGGGCATGCGTTCCTCCCCGCTGGAGACGGACATGTTCGCAGACGTAGCGGAATAGGCGCTCACGCCGAACCAACCACCGTAGCCTGCCTGCTTGTGCTCTGGCGTACTGACCAGACGATGCGCGCCAGCAGCAGGATCGCCAGTACCAGGGTGATGGTGATGGGTGTGCGCACTCCGCTTTTGACGATCCACCAGTAGTGAATCACGCCGCAGATGGCCGAAACATACGCGAGCCGATGCAGGGCCTGCCAGCGCTTTCCCCCCAGTTTCCGGATAGACCAGTTGGTAGAGGTAGCGGCCAGCGGAACCAACAGCAGCCACGCGGTCACCCCGGCCAAGATGTAGCGGCGCTTGGCAATGTCGTCGATCATCGCTGCGACATTGAAGCCGGAATAGAGCCAGAGGTAGGTGAGCAGATGTAGGCAGCCATAGAAAAAAGCGAACAAGCCCAGCAGGCGGCGAAAGCGCACCAGCCAGGCGAGCCGTGGCGATAGCCTGCGCAGCGGAGTAATGGCCAGCGAGATGACCAGCAGGCGAAGCGTAGCAAAACCGGTGGCATGGGTAACCGTAGCTGTCGGGTCCGGCCCGAGATTATTGTTGAACCCGTGGTAGACCAGCAGCCCTAGCGGGGCTAGGCAAGCGAGCCAGACCGCAACCTTGAGACCAACGATGGCGCGTTTGTTCATGGTCGCTCTAAGACTCTTTCCTTGCGGGCCGGAGACGGCGACCGTCGCAGTGCCTGCGCTCGCTTCCAGGACGGCCTGCTATCCCGGAGCGATCCGGACTGTTGGATCAAGCCCTAAAAATTTTTCTTGAGATCCATGCCGTTGTAGAGACTCGCGACCTGGTCTTCATAACCGTTGAACATGAGCGTGGGTTGGCGCTGGTTGAAGAGAGAAGCGCCGATGCGGCGTTCGGTCTTCTGGCTCCAGCGTGGATGGTCGACATTGGGGTTTACGTTGGAATAAAAACCGTACTCCTGCGGCGCCATATCGTTCCAAGCAGTGTTCGGCTGGTCCGAGGTGAAGTGGATTTTGACGATCGACTTGGCAGACTTGAAACCGTATTTCCACGGCACCACGATGCGCACCGGGGCGCCATCCTGGTTGGGCAACACTTCCCCGTACAACCCAAACGTGAGCAGCGTCAGCGGGTGCATGGCCTCGTCCATGCGGAGCCCTTCTGAATAGGGCCAGTTCAAGTTGATCTCCGAGATGCCGGGCATGATGGCTCGATCTTCCAGGGTAAGAAACTGCACATATTTTGCCTTGGGTAGAGGCTCAGCCCACTTGATCAACTCCGAGAGCGAGTAGCCGGCCCACGGAATGACCATACTCCAGGCCTCCACGCAACGATGTCGATAGACGCGCTCCTCGATAGGCTTGAAGCTCAAGAGCTCGTCGACACTGACTTTTTTCTTTTCCTTCACCAGACCGTCTATCGTCACCGTCCAGGGGCGGGTCTTCATGCGCCCGGCGTTCTTAGATGGATCGTCCTTCTCCACCCCAAACTCGTAGAAGTTGTTGTAGCTGGTGATGTCTTTGTACGAGGTGGGCGTTAACCCTGTCGTGGAAAGAGGGCTCTTTACCGTTTGCAGCTTGGCGGCGTCGGCAGCCACCGCGTCTTTTGGCTTGAGTATCCCGGCAATTCCAACGGCAGCAGCGCCGGCCATGAAGCTGCGGCGATTGAGGTAGGCGGTGCGGGGAGTGATCTCAGAGTACGGAATGTCATTCGCTTTTTTGATCAGCATAGCTTTTCGAGCAGACTTCTTAATGTGACGCTTTTCCTCTCCTTAGGTTACGCCCGAGAGAGCGATTCTATTTGATACGAGGAAGGCGAAAACACAACCTCTACACAAGTAGGACGCCCCAGCGAAAATTATGGATCAGCCCCGGGAGCTGGACGATCCATACACGGGCAAACCCGCCAGTCTGGCACGAGAGATGCCTTCCTGGCACTACCACTTTCCTGGGCTATCCCGCTTCCCTACCCGCCTCGGCAGAGCGCGACTCACTCAAAACAAAGGCCTTGGTCACCGTTTCCGAAGCGGCAAAGGGAGCCGCTTTCTCCGCTTTTTCACGGCAAATTCTTCAGATGTTCACAGGCAACTGAGAACCTCACAGTGGCAAATCGATCTGCGCGGCCCTTCAGGATTCTTCCCGGATGAAAACGGAAATAACCCTTTGCGCGGTCTTTCCTGCACGCAAGGCATCGTGACCACACTGTAATCACAAGGCACAAAGAGAGAGGACCAATGAAGATCCAACTGAAGACGCTGGCGACGCTGGCGCTGGTATCGGCACTGTCTGCCGGGCTGGCACAGACAACAGCGTCCGGTACCACGAGTACCTCTTCGACAACCCACAAAAAGCCGGCGACCCGGAAGGCTCCGCCTCCCAAGAAGCCGTCGGTGGAGAGCCAGATCCAATCGCTGCGGGATGAAATGCAGACGCAGATTCAGCAGTTGAGGCAACAGCTGAATGATCGCGACGCGCAGTTGCAGCAGGCCCAGCAGGCCGCCGCAGCAGCCCAGGCAGCGGCCGCCCAAGCTCAACAGCAAGCTGCCCAGCAGTCCTCGGTGCTCACCGAGAACACGCAAGCTGTCAGCAGTCTGCAGGGTGCAGTCAGCGACCTGAAGACGAATAACACCTCGCTCGCGACCACCATCCAGGATAACCAGGCAAAGGTAGAGAAGCAGATCACGAACCCGGACGCGATCCACTTCAAGGGGATCACGATCTCACCCACTGGGAGCTACCTGGCGGGTGAAACGGTGTATCGCACTCACGCCACCGGCGGCGACATTCCCACCGCCTTCAGCTCCCTGCCCTACGAGCATGCCGATGCATACGCTCTCAGCGAGTTCTACGGCACCGCACGTCAGTCGCGCGTAGCTCTGATGGCGGAAGGCAAGACCGGGTCGGCAACCCTTCGCGGCTACTATGAGGCGGATTGGCTCGGTACAGGCGTTACCTCGAATAACAACGAGAGCAACAGCTATGTTTTCCGTCAGCGCGTTCTGTGGGCGCAAGTAGCGCTCAATAATGGGTGGGCCTTCACCGGTGGCCAGCTTTGGTCCCTGGCGACAGAAGACAAGAAAGGCCTCTCTAACCTCTCAGGCGACATTCTCACCCCGCTGACCATAGACCCTAATTACGTTCCGGGCTTCGTCTGGGAGCGCCAGTACGGCTTCCGGGTCACTAAGACCATGCCGCACATGGCCTTCGGCATCGCAGCCGAGAATCCGCAGCTGCTCTACAGTGCCACGCTGGCCGGCAACACTCCCTACGCCGTCCTTGGCAGCACCGGTGCGAATGGTGGACTCTACAACTCCGCCATAAGCACCTGCTCGCCCTCGACCAGCATCGTGAACTACACCAACGAAGCGAATGGCGGCATCAACACCTATCTGCCGGTCTACAAGACAGTCAACGCCTGCACCAACATCAACAACTACTCCTTCAACGTCATGCCGGACATCATCGTCAAGGCGGCTTTCGATCCCAGCTTTGGCCACTTTGAAGTCTTCGGCATTGGACGCTACGCTCATGAAACCGTCTATCCCGGCGAAACCACCAACGGCCAACTTTACGGCGGCTTGACGGACATTACTACCGGGAAGGCCGTGACCCCGGCGCTCAGCACGGCCGGCAGCTACAACAACAGCATCGCCCTGGGCGGCTTGGGCGCGAGCGGTCGCGCTACGCTCGCCAAGAGGTTCACTGTGGGTCTCAAGGGTCTCTACGGACCGGGTGTTGGCCGATACGGCTCCACCACTCTCTCCGACGTTACCTCCGCGTCCAGCGGCGAATTCTCACCCCTGCACAACCTCTCCGCCCTGGGCACGGTGGAGATTGCCGCCACTCCCCGCCTCACCATCTACCTGAACTACGGTGGGGACTACGCCGGTCGCAGTTCCTGGTCCGGCACCACGCTCGGCGCCCCCACGGCAACCAAGAATGCCGCCGGCGTATGGGGCGGTCACTGGTCTGCGCCAGCCGTCGCGCCAGTCGGCTACGGCTCTTACTACCTCAGCAACTCCGCCTGCCTCACCACTGCCGCTCCTGGCTACAACGGGAGTTCCACCGGCTTCTACCCCGGCGGAAGCTGCGGCGCCCAGACCAAAGACGTCCAGGAAGCCACCGCCGGCTACTGGTACGACTTCTACAAGGGTGACTATGGCCGCGTGCGCCTCGGCATGCAGTACGCTTACGCCCTACGCCAATCCTGGACAGGTGCGGTGGTTTCCACCAACGGCCCCAACGGCGTCGGCGCCAAGGGCATAGACAACATGTTCTGGACCAGCTTCCGCTACTACTTGCCTTAGAAAGCAATCACCAACCACTGGAGGGCACCCTAACCGGGTGCCCTTTTTGTTGCCCTTGCCTCACCCCGATTTCCTGTACGCTGCACTGGACGCAACCGCGTGTGCGGCTTTCGTTGAGGAAAGCCGCAAGAAGTGGGCCGGAGCCACCAAGCTGCCCAGGAAATCCGGGGAGATCATTTCCTCCCAATCGGTCATCCATACAGAGCAAGGATCTTTGCCTTACACTCGATTCGAGGCGACTCATGCCAAACCCCATCGTCGGCTTACATCACGTCACCGCGATTGCTTCCGACCCGCAACGGAATCTCGACTTCTACACCGAAGTGCTGGGCCTTCGTTTTGTGAAGCGCACCATCAACTTCGACGATCCCGGAACCTATCACTTCTACTTTGGAGACGATGCCGGGTCGCCGGGCACAATCCTTACTTTCTTCCCCTGGCCGCACGCCACGCGCGGCAGCCTGGGTGTAGGGGAAACTTCGGCGACGGCATTCAGCGTTCCTCTCGCATCGCTCGCGTTCTGGGAGAAGCGCTTGCTGTCCGCGGGCATTCCGGCGGAACGCACCGGCGAGCGGTTTGAGGAGGAGGTACTCAGCTTTGCCGACCCCGACGGCATGCGGCTGGAGATCGTCGGCCACGCGGATGCGGGGGAGGCAAAGGCCCCGCGTACCAGCGATGTTTCGGCCGAGCACGCCATCCGTGGTTTCTTCGGGGTGACGCTTTGCGAGGGGGGCTACGAAAGGACGGTGGCCGTGCTCGCCACCATGGGCTTCCGCAAAATCGCCGAGCAGGAGAATCGCTTTCGTTTTGCCGCCGAGGGCAACGCGCTGGGCAATCACATCGATGTGCTGGTGCAGCCCCAGCTCACCTACGGCCGGATGGGCGCGGGCAGTGTGCACCATATCGCCTTTCGCGCATCCGACGATGCAGCGCAGTTGGAGTGGCGCAAAGTGCTGGCGGCGACCTCCCTGGATGTGACGCCGGTACTCGACCGCACCTACTTTCATTCCATCTACTTTCGCGAGCCGGGTGGTGTTTTGTTCGAAATTGCCACCGATCCGCCGGGATTTGCCCTGGATGAGCCAATCGAATCGCTGGGTGAAGCGCTCAAGCTGCCCCCCTGGCTGGAGCGGCAGCGCTCGCGCGTGGAGCGCATGCTGCCTCCGATTGAACTACACGCTCGCAAGTAGAAAGGAGAGCCGGTGACCGATCCACATCGTGATCAGCCTGTCCGCACGGCGGGTGCTACCCTGACCCAGGCGGAGGCTGCCGTCGTTCTGCTGCATGGACGGGGCGCGTCGGCAGAGGACATACTCGGCCTGGCCGGGGAGATGTACGACGAGCGCATTGCTTATCTTGCCCCGCAGGCCGCGGATCATCGCTGGTACCCCTATTCGTTCATGGCGCCGATCGCGGAAAACGAGCCTTGGCTATCGTCCGCGCTGGCCAAGGTGGCTGCGGTGGTAAAGCTCGCCGTGGATGGCGGCGTATCGCTGGAGCGCATATTTCTCTGTGGCTTCTCCCAGGGCGCTTGTCTGTCTACGGAATTTATCGCCCGGCATCCTGCGCGCTATGGCGGACTGGTGGCATTCACCGGCGGCCTTATCGGGCCTGCGGACGCGGACCTGCACCATGCGGGCGATCTCGCGGGAATGCCTGCGCTCTTTAGTTCCGGAGATCCTGACCCGCATGTGCCCTGGAGTCGCGTCCTCGCCTCGGCGAAGCAATTCACCGCGATGGGCGCGAAGGTGAAGACGCAGCATTATCCCGGCCGTCCCCATACCGTCTTGCCACAGGAAATCAAATCCGCGCGCGAGCTTATCTTCAAATCCCTGTCCTGACGTTATCTGCCTTTTCCTTCCATCGCTGCCGGGTGCCCCACATCTCGATTTTGAGATGTGGGATACCACTGCGCTCAAGCTGCAATTCTCGACACCCAAACCAGTCACATTGGAGATGCCCGGATTTCCTGTAAACGGCACCTATCAACAGCCGCGTGTGCGGCTTTCATTGAGGAAAGCCGCACGAAGTTTATCAACACCGCCAAACCTCACAGGAAATCCGGGGTGTGGTGTCCCGCCGTTCGCTACTGGTTGAGCGACAGATAGCTGGCACATCCGAACCGAGGGTTTGCTATAAGTAGGAATCTCTTCTCGATCGGAGAAAAAACTGGCCAAGCGCGCGCTTGCTTTCCTGTTGGTCCTCTCGGCTACGCTGGCACTCGGGCAGACCAATCCGTTGCCCGATGTTACGCCGGCCCAGGCGCAACACGCCATGGTGGTCAGCATTCATCACGACGCCAGCGATGCGGGTTTGAAGATGCTGCAGGCAGGAGGCAACGCAGTGGATGCGGCGGTCGCGACTGGCTTCGCGTTGGCTGTCGTCTACCCCGACGCCGGCAATCTGGGTGGAGGCGGCTTCATGTTGCTGCGCCTGGCCAACGGCGAATCGCACTTCATTGACTTCCGCGAGGAAGCGCCTCTGCGTGCGACTGCCAACATGTATCTCGACGCTAAGGGAAAAATCATTCCCCAGGCTTCCACGGTTGGCTATTTGTCGGTCGGTGTTCCGGGCACAGTGGCCGGCCTGGTCGAAGCCCAGCGGCGCTTTGGCAAGCTCACGCTGCAGCAAGTGATGGCTCCAGCCATTCAGTTCGCGGAAAAGGGCTATGTCCTAAGCCGGGAAGAAGCGGCTATGCTTCACGATCCCGTGCTTTCCAAATTCCCGGAATCGCGTCGCATCTTCCAGCGCAATGGCAATTTCTACCAGGCGGGAGAAATATTCCGGCAACCGGAGTTGGCTCGTACACTCACCCGCATTGAAAACGATCCTGAGAGCTTCTATCACGGCGCCTTGGCCAGCGAGCTTGCGAAAGCTATCCAGAAGTATGGCGGCTTGGTCAGCAAGAACGACCTGGCTATTTATAAGGTGAAGGATCGCAAGCCTCTCACCGGCACCTATCGCCAGTATGAGATTCTGGCCCCGCCCCCGCCCTCCTCAGGCGGCGTCGCATTGCTGGAGACGCTCAACATTCTGGAAGGCTTCGATCTGGCGGCGCTGGGTGATCGCACGCCGGAGAGCATGCACCTGATCATCGAAGCATTCCGGCGCGCGTTCAAGGACCGCACATCGTTCCTGGGCGATCCTGATTTCCAATCCATGCCCACCGAGCAGCTGATAGACAAGGGCTACGCCGCGGCCTGGCGCAAAAGTATCAGCATGACGATGGCGACTCCCTCCAGTTCCCTCACCCGTCCGCCGGGCTACCTTCCAGAAGATACCCCTGCACCGCCGGCCGCTGAATCGAAGCAGACCACGCACTATTCCGTGCTCGATGAAGCGGGCGATGCAGTGTCAGTTACGTATACACTGAACAATGCTTTCGGCTCCGGCGCAACTGCCGAAGGTTTGGGCTTCCTGCTCAATGATGAGATGGATGACTTCACCACGAAGATCGGCGCACCCAACATGTACGGGCTGATTCAGGGCCCGGCGAATGCAATTGCTCCCAGGAAACGTCCCGTATCCAGCATGACGCCCATCATTGTGCTGGAAAACCATAAAGTTCGCTTCGTGATCGGCTCTCCTGGCGGACCCCGCATCATCACCACGGTTGCCAATATTCTTCTTAGCGCTTCCGATGGTGGTTTGAATATCCAGCGCGCGGTGGATGCTCCGCGTTTCCATCAGCAATACCTTCCCGATGTCGTTTTTGTGGAGCCGGGCTTTCCGCCTAAGACTCTGCAGAGTCTCAAGGGTATGGGCTACGCTGTCCAGGTCGGCGATCATCCCTGGAGCGATGGAGAGTGCATCGCCGTAGATCCTAAGACGGGACTCATCCAGGGCGGCCAGGACAGCCGCCACACCTTCGGCAAGGCCGCTGGATACTGATCGTCCGGGGCCAACCCTTTCGGGGTGCCTGCCCCCTATCCCATTTGGGCTTTCCTGTGGAGGGCCCTTGGCGAACAATCAGCGAGAGCCGCAACATCGATGCGGCGCAAGGAGAATCCTTCATGACTACGCTTGCTAGCAACACGTTGACCACCAACACGTTTACCACCACCGACGGGACGACGATTTATTACAAAGACTGGGGTAAGGGAAAGCCGGTCACGTTTTCTCATGGCTGGCCGTTGAATGCAGACGCGTGGGATGCACAGATGCTGTTTCTCGCCCAGCACGGTTACCGCGTCATCGCCCACGACCGGCGTGGTCACGGCCGCTCCGGCCAAACCTGGGACGGCAACGAGATGGACACCTATGCGGACGATCTGGCCGGCCTGTTGGATGCGCTTGATATCAAAGGCGCCACGATGGTAGGCCATTCCACCGGCGGTGGAGAAGTAGCGCGCTACCTGGGACGGCACGGGAGCAAGCGGGTGTCAAAGGCGGTGTTGATTGGCGCCGTGCCCCCGCTCATGTTGAAAACGGATAAGAACCCCGAGGGTCTGCCTCTGTCGGCCTTCGACCAGATTCGTGACGGCGTAGTTGCGGACCGGGCGCAGTTTTTCAGGGATCTCAGCATGCCCTTCTACGGCTACAACCGGCCGGGCGCCAAGATCTCAGAGGGGGTGCGGGAAAACTTCTGGTACCAGGGCATGCAGTCCTCACAGCCGGCCGCGTACGACTGCATCAAGGCCTTCTCCGAAACCGACTTCACCGAAGACCTGAAGAAGTTCGATATACCGACGTTAATCCTGCACGGTGACGAGGACCAGATCGTGCCCATTGTCGCCGCAGGCTTGAAGAGCGTGAAGCTGGTTAAGAATGCCACGCTGAAGGTCTATCCTGGTGCCCCGCACGGCATGTGTACAACGTTGGCGGACAAGGTAAACGCCGACCTGCTCGCCTTCCTGCAATCGTAGCATTCGGCGCGTTAGAGGGGAGGATCCGCGGATCTCTCCACCAACATCGGATCCGATCCAAAGAGCCGCCCTACCCTTTGGATCGGATGCTGATGAAGCCGAACCGCCTTCCGATTCTCAAAAAGACCCTCCACCCGGTAAAGTAAAGGTGAGTGGGGAACAGCATGCAGATACGGTTCGCATTTGGCCACGATGGATTGGACGTCACGTTACCCGATGGCCCGCGTTACGAGGTAATCGAGAGCCGCTCCGCATCCGCTTTGCCGGATGTCGAGGCGGCGCTCAACCTGGCGCTCGATCACCCCATCGGCAGCAAGCCGCTGTCGGCTTTAGCGGCGGGCAAGAAAACCGCGGCGATCTCAGTCTGCGATATCACCCGGCCTGCACCCAACTGGCTCACTCTGCCACCGCTGCTCCGGCGTTTGCACGATGCAGGCATTCCGGTCGACGGCGTTACCATCCTGATCGCTACCGGCTTACACCGCGAAGCCACCGCAAGCGAAATCAACGCCATCCTGGGGCCAGAGATTGCGGCTAAGTATCGCGTTGTCAACCATGACGCGCGGGCACTGACGGAGCATCGCTGGCTGGGAAAGACTCGCCGAGGCATTCCGGTCTATATCGACGAGCGCTTCATGGCGGCCGATCTGCACATCACCCTGGGCTTTATCGAGCAGCACCTGATGCTCGGCTTTTCCGGCGGCCGCAAGCTGGTGGCCCCAGGGCTCGCCGCCCAGGAGACCATCAAGGTCATCCACTCGCCTTTGTTCATGCGGGAACCGATGGCCACGGAGGGGTCGATCACCGAGAACCCTCTGCATGCCGAGCTGCTGGAAATTGCCAGGATGGCCGGGCACGACTTCATGCTCGACGTGACCCTGACCCAGAGCCGCGAAGTCTCAGGCATCTTCGCCGGCGATCCCGTCGCGGCGCATGCTGCCGGGGTCCAGTTCCTGCGCACAACATCGCTGGAGAGGCTCTCCGGCCTGGCGGATGCCGTCATCACCAGCGCGGCCGGGTTTCCCCTGGACCTGACGTTTTACCAGACCATCAAGGGCCTCACCGCCGCCCAGCACATCGTCAAGCCCGGAGGACGAATCCTGATTCTGGGCGAATGCGCCGAGGGCGTAGGTTCCCCTGAGTTTGCCGGAAAGGCCGCAAGCTTCTCCAGCTACGAGAGCTTTCTCGAGGAGATCGGGAACGCCGCAGTGGAGATTGACCAGTGGCAACTGGAGAAAATGGCGCTGGTCGGGCTAAGGCATGAGCTCTTCTTTTACATTCCAGGAGTCGCGAACGACAAGCTGGGGAATCTGGCCTCCCGTTGCTTCGCCAGTTCGCAGGCGGCGGTTGCCGCTCTCCTTGACGGCCTCCCCGCCGGCGCCCGAGTGGCGCTGGTGCCCGAGGGCCCATACGTGTATGCGCGGGCGGAAGAAGCTCAGAAAGTGATGGTATGAGAAGCAGCGCAGAAGCCTGAAGGCCCTTACGAGAAGACGAACGCGTCTCGGACGCAGGACAACGCCCGGAGCGAGATCTCCCGTGACGCCGGGGCATCCCTTGCGTCGCGATAAGAATGTCATCATTCCGTAACACGACCTCTGTTAGCGTGAAGCCCGATGCTGGTGAACCCATCGGCCGCAGTCAGTCCGCAGGCCCTTGGGCTTAGGAGCGCCACATGAATACGCGCATCGCACGTATCATGCACAATTTAGGACGGGTTGTAGCATTCACTGCCGGGTGGAGTCTAGTGCCGTTGGCGGGGGCGCATGCCATCTGACCATCTCCGAAACCGGGTCCACCTTGATTTTTCCACTGTTCAAGTCCTGGGTGACCGCGTACACCAAAGTCAATCCTGACCTACAGATGACAGTCGGAGCTACCGGCTCGGCGGCCGGTATCGCTGAGGCCATCGCAAAGCACGTGCAGATCGGCACCTCGGACGCCTATATGTCCGACGACGATGCGATGGCCAACCCACAGATCCTCAACATTCCGCTCGCCATCTCGGCGCAGACGGTGGAGGCCAACCTGCCTGAGCTGCGAGGCGCCACGCTCAAATTGAGCGGACCGGTGTTGGCGCTCATCTATTCGGGAAAGATCAGCGATTGGGATGCTGCCCCCATCGCAGCCATCAACCAGGGTGTCCAACTGCCGCACCACGCGATCGTGCCGGTCCGGCGCGGCGATGGCTCGGGCGATACCTTCGTTTTCACCCAGTTGCTAACCTTCTCCACTCCCGATCAGCAACATCTTACGTCCACAGGATTTCGATTGGGAAGGCAAGATAGGCTACGGCACGACGGTGAGTTGGCCGGCGGTGTCAGGTGCTTTGACCGCGTCCGGCAATCAGGAAATGGTGCAGAAACTCGCCGCACCCCCTACTCGGTCGGCTATCTCGGTGCGAGCTTCAAGGACGATGCGGACAAGGCCGGCCTGCGAATCGGCGATGCTGCAAAACCAGGATGGAAAGTTTTTGCTTCCCACCCCGGCGACGGTTATCGCGGCGGCCGCGGTACTTACTCCGCGCACACCACCCGATCAGCGGCTTACCCTGGTGTTCGCTCCGGGCGCCAATTCTTACCCGCTGATCAACTACGAATACGCAGTGGTCTCAACCAAGCAGTCGAACCCGCAGGTTGCGTCGGCCATCAGCAATTTCCTGCTCTGGTGCATCGCGCCGCAGGGCGGCAGCGCGCCAGGCTTCCTCGAACCGGTTCACTTCATTGGGTTGCCGACGTCTATCCGCGCGCTCAGTGAATTACAGATCGCCAAAATCCAGTAGGTGCGTGCTGGACCATCCTTGAAGGAGATCGCCATGCCGAATGCCAATGCGGTGACGAACCCGTCCCGAACTGTGCAGGACTATATAGATGAGCTGCCGATGTGGCCGGACGGTACACGGCTGCACTCCAACCCCATGACGACGATGCAGTGGCGCATCTGGATGCTGGCCGCCGCAGGCAAGTTCTTCGAGGGGTTCGTGGTGTTCATGACTGGCGTCGCGCTGCCGTTGATCGCCCGCCAATTCGGTATCACTCCCGCCCAGAACGGCTTCATCAGCGCCGCGAGCTTGTGCGGAATCCTGATCGGCGCAGTCGGCCTGGGCAGCTTGTCGGATCGGTTCGGGCGCAAGTCCATGTTCATCGTGGAGATGATTATCTTCACCGCGTTCCTTGGCGCCGCCGTGTTCTGCAACAGCTTTGTTTCCCTGGTGATCTGCCTGTTCGGGCTCGGGCTCGCCCTCGGTTGCGACTATCCGACGGCGCACATGATCATTTCCGAGAACATACCCAGCACCAGCCGGGGCAAATTGGTGCTCGGCGCGTTCGCCTTCCAGGCCGTGGGCGCCTTGGGCGGCACGGCGGTCGGCTACGCGGTGCTGGTCATTGATGCCTAATCTCAATGCCTGGCGCTGGATGTATGCGACCGCGGTTGTTCCCGCCCTTCTGGTCACGATCGGCCGTTTCTACGTCACGGAAAGCGCGAACTGGCTCCACTCTCGCGGCTCCACCGATCGGGCCACGGTCGCGGCGAGCCGGCTGCTGAAGCGAACGCCGCAATACCCGACGAATATCGTGCTATCGGAGCAGGCGGCCGCCGGTGAGTCCCACGGGGGCGGTTCCTTCCTGGCATTGTTCAACAACCGGTACCGCCGCGCGACCATCCTCGCCTCGGTGCCATGGTTCCTGCAGGACCTCAGCACCTATGGCATCGGCATCTTCACCCCGACGATCCTGGCCGCGGCACTGGGCAAAGAGGCTGACCACGTCCGCAGCCTGAGGGATCTCATCGCCAACGACATCCTGGCCGCCAGGGGAGCGGCAATGATCACGATATTGCTGATCGTCGGTATTGCCTTCGCCGTTTTGCTGGCCGACAAGCTGGGCCGGATTCGGCTGCAAATCATCGGCTTCATCGGCTGTGCGGTTGGCCTGGTGCTGGCTTCGCTCTCGGTCGATGTCAGCGGCCAACTCAAGATCATCCTTATCTTCAGTGGCTTCATGCTGTTCAACTTCATGACCAATCTTGGCCCCAATGCGCAGACCTACCTGCTTGCCGGCGAGGTGTTCCCGACCGCGATCCGCGGCAAAGGCGCAGGCTTCGCCGCGGCCTTTGCCAAGATCGGGGCGGTGGCGACCGCTTTCCTGTTCCCTATCCTGCTGGTCACGCTCGGCACCCGTTTGCTGCTTTACGGCTTGGTCATCGCATCGCTGCTGGGAGCAGTGGTCACGTGGTTCTACCGAATCGAGACTACGGGTGTGAATCTGGACCGTATTGGCGAGGTTGAGACAACGAGCAGTGCGAAGTCTTCCTCAAGAGCGGTCGCCTGAGCAGTCGCAAGTTGAGAAAGAAATGACACTGCAAAATCGCCATGGATGCGAGGCCCGGAGGGCCGACCGCTAAACGTGCCTGCCCCGGCGTGCCGCGGGAGCCCAGCCCGGAAGGGCTGGGGCTCAATCCCGAAGATGATCTGCCTGCCCCGGCGTGCCGTGGGAGCGCCGTCGGTGCGGCACTAAATTTGCGCACCCTCCCCCTATGTCATTAGGAGCGTAGCCGAGGGCCTGCCCTGAGCGAAGTCGAACGGGGACCTGCGGTGCGCCCTTCCCTCTAACAACTGCCTGCAGCTCTTTCAGCCACTATCTACTGTTACCTGGAAACGCCACCCGCCCGTGTCATCCCCTTTGTCGCGTCCGCAAGCCTGGCCGCTCCCGCGATCCCGTCGCGGAGCACTGTCGACGTTCTTTATCCCTTAACACCCGAGACCCCACCAAGAAAAACCTTCTATTCACAATACTAGTCAGGACCGGCCAGTAGAATTTTAGGACCGAAGCGATCCCCAAAAATTGCAGGGATTGAGGAGATGTAGATGGCTACGACTGTCCTGGCATCGATTGGCGATCACGGCGTTCTGAATGCACCTTTATCCCCTGCGTTGCCGGAAGTCTGGATCGACCGCGACCTGAGCTGGCTCGACTTCAATTGGCGCGTGCTCGCGGAGGCGCTCGATGAACGCACTCCGTTGCTCGAGCGCGCGAAGTTTCTGGCTATCTTCACCTCCAACCTCGACGAATTCTTCATGAAACGCGAAACCGTACTGCGCCAAGGGGCGACCGATGCGCAGCGCGCACTGTTGCAGCAGGTTCGCGAGAAAATCCAGTTTCAGCTCAACCGCCAGGCGGAGTGCTACCGCCAGGTCATCATCCCTGGTCTCGCGGACCACGGAGTTTTCTTACGCCGTTGGGACGACCTCACGCCCGCTCAGCAGAAAGAAGCAGGCAAGTATTTCGACTCCCAACTGTCTCCCGCGCTCACCCCCCTGGTCATTGATCCCGTCCATCCCTTTCCCTTTCTTTCCAATCTCTCCACATCCCTGGTCTTCCGGCTGCGCGATGTGCCCAAGGATGAAACCATGTTTGCCCGGGTCAAGATTCCCGGAGTCCTCAAACAGTGGATCTTTTTAGAATCAGACCTCGAGCCCGGTCGAAAGCTGCTGGTTCCGCTCTACGAGGTAATTCGTGGCAATCTGCACAAGCTCTATAGCGGCATGGAGATCAGCGACATCACGCTCATGCGCCTCACCCGCGATGCCGAAGTGGAGTTGGACGATGATCCCGCAGCCGACTTCCGCGCGGCGGTGAAGGAGCAGATTCGGCAGCGCCGCTACGAACCGGTGGTGCGCCTTGAATTCGGACCGGGAGCCAATCCCGCCATCAAGGAGATGCTTCGCCAGCGCCTGGAGGTCACTCCCTCGGACATCTATGACATGCAGGAGGAGGTCGACTACACCACGCTGTTCGAACTTCTCGCTCTACCGATCCCCGCATTGCGCGACCCGGAGTGGACGCCCCTCTGGCCCCCGTCGCTCGACCACGCAGCGAACGCAATCTTTGCCGCTATTCAGGCCGGCGACCTGCTGGTGCATCATCCTTACGAGAGCTTCGACGCCACAGTCGAGCACTTCATCAGTTCGGCGGCCGATGACCCACAGCACGGTTTCTATCAAGATGACTGCGTATCGCATCGGCGACGACACACCCTTCGTCAAGTCGTTGATCCGGGCAGCGGAACGGGGCAAGCAGGTGGCCTGCGTCATGGAGATCAAGGCACGCTTCGATGAGGAGCGCAATCTGCACTGGGCAGCGGAGTTGGAACGCGCCGGCGCCCACGTCACTTTCGGCGTGAGTGGTCTTAAAACCCATGGCAAGACCGCGCTGGTGGTGCGTAAGGAAGCCGGCGGCCTGCGCTGCTACGTGCACATCGGTACCGGCAACTACCATGTAAAGACGGCGCGCCTGTACGCCGATGTAGGGCTATTCACCTGCGACCCGCGGATCACGCAGGATGTGGTGAATCTCTTCCACTTTCTTACCGGCCACGCCGATCGGCCCAACTGTACGACACTTCTGGTGGCTCCTCTCACCATGCGGCCGCGGCTGCTCGATCTGATCCATCGCGAGACGCAAAACCAGCGCGCGGGACGGCCCTCTCGCATCATCGCCAAGATGAACCAGCTGGAAGACCCGGACATCATCGAGGCATTGTGCGAGGCTTCACAGGCAGGTGTGCCCATCGATCTCATCATTCGCGGATTCTGCTGTCTTCGTCCGGGGGTGCCCGGGCACACGGAAAACATCCGCATACGTTCGATCATTGGGCGATTCCTGGAACATTCGCGCATCTTCTACTTCGCCAATGGCAGGCAGGAGCCGGCCGAGGGTGAGTACTTTATCGGGTCAGCGGACTGGATGTTCCGCAATCTTTCCAAACGGATCGAGGTGGTCACTCCCGTCTTCGCCACGGGACCCAAACAGCGTCTGTGGGAGATCCTCGATATCTGCCTGCACGACAAGCGAGAGGCATGGGTTCTCGACCCGGACGGCAGATATGAGCAACTGCGCGCGGATGGGGGAGCGACCGGGCCCGAAGGCCGGGGAACGCACCAAACCCTGATGGACCTAGCACGCGCCCGGGCCGACCTCTAGCGGCTGCGGGAATTCGCCTCCGATGCATTATCATGGTCCTGCGAATGCAGCGAATCCGCGAAATGCGAAAGTGGCGAAATTGGCAGACGCACCAGACTTAGGATCTGGCGGGGCAACCCATGGGGGTTCGAGTCCCCCCTTTCGCACCAACAACTTCAGAATCTCCTCTCGATACTTCCCTCCAAAGACAGTGGAGTTAGCCGCGAGTCACAAGCTGAGTGATCACCTCACGAAGCGGCGTCGCTCCAACCATATGCTCTGTTCCGGGTACGCCAAAGTGAATCCAACCGGAATTGAATCCATCGACCATCTCCGCCCTAGGCGCCGTCCGCCCCTCCGGCATCCCCTGTGACACCCATAGCGTCTCCCATTCCGCCCTGGGAACGGCGATCGCCTCAACGGGGCGCCCAACAGCATCCGCGAAAGCATCTGCTATGTCGAGTGGACTGTAGCCCTCCGGGCCCGCAACTTCGATATGGCGGACTCCGGTCCAGCTCTGCGTGAGCGTCTCTCCACCCACCTTGCCGATGTCCGCGGTCGCAACCAGAGGAAACTTCCGGTCAAGCGGAAGGAGCTGAAACAGGATCTTGCCTTCATTCCGCGCGCTCGCTACGTCACCGGCTGAGTTCTCAAAGAACCAGGCGGCACGCAGAAATGCATGCGAGAACGGAAGATCGCCCAACGTCTCTTCGAGGAGATGTGAGCCTGTGATCAAACCCAATCCACTGGCCTGTTCCGCTCCTATGGATGACAGATAAACCGCCTTCGACGGCACAGCTCTTGATAGTGCCTCACGCAGGACCTTCAAAGTTGCCTTGGTCTCGGCGAAGCCTGGCGCCGGCGCGAAGTTTGGAGGAACCATTACGAACACGCCGGCAACATCGGTGAACGCTGCCGTAAGCGCATCCACGTCGTCATAGTCGGCTTTGAAGAGCTCCGCACCTTGCTTCTGCCACTCCGCGGCTTTCTCGGGATTCCTTACGATTCCTCGAACCTTCTCACCCTTTGCAAGAAGCGTGCGCGCAACGGCCCCGCCTACATTCCCTGTGATTCCCATGACTGCGTACATATGATGGCTCCTGTTTTCTATCGTCGTTGTGAAAATGATTTGATGCGAGTGTCAGTGCTTCTCCGACCGCTCCTTCAAGGCCGTCAGCCAAAGCTGATGCCCCTCGTGCATAGCGTTCGGTTGCTGCTCACGAAACTGAATGGCGCCAGGGCCCTTCACCACTTCTTCTGTGACGATGTGGCACCCCTCAGGGGCCTTGGTAAGAAGAAACGTGTGATAAGCATGGACGTCCTTACCATCTCCGAACCATCCCAGGCGGCTACCCGACTCAAACTCCCACACCCGGCTTTCGATGTGGAATCCGAAGGTCTCCCACGAGATTCGTGCGTTCTTCCGGAGCCGATGATCCGGAGTGTTCAGAACCTTGACGTCCTTCGAGTTCGAGTACCAGGACGGCCAAGCCTCTGCATCGACAAGATTGGAGAAAGCGATCCCGCATCCGGCTTGGATGTCGATCTCATTGTGCGCAAAGAGGTCCGCCTGCTCGGGCTCGAACCCCTTGGGCCAATGAATCTGGTGGTTACGCAACGCGCCGTCGCCGTTGAATGTAAGTCCCTGATGTGCCGGCGCCTGCGCATGACCGTTCATTCCGAATATTGCTGCAGCAACTAGCACCGCCCATGTTCTACGAATCGCCATGTTCCTCACCAATTCCTCTCAGTGCTTCCAACTATCTGACTCACGGGGATTGATTCGGAACTAATCTTCTCGGCATTTCACTTATAACCAATTAGTATAAGTGCATGAGTTTCGATGACCGCCTTCTGAATGGCGTGAGCGCCCTTGCAGCCGTGGTGAGATCGGGTGGCTTCGCGGCTGCCGCGAGATCCTTGAACGTCTCCCAACCGGGCATCAGCCGTGCAGTAGCTCGGCTCGAAGCGCAGGTCGGAATCCGGCTCCTGGAGCGGACGACACGCTCCGTCTCCCTCACGGACGAAGGCAGGCGGTTTTACGAGACCATTGCTCCGATTGTGTCGGCGCTCGAAGACGCCACCTCCGCTCTGGCCGAAGGTAAAGTGACCGTCCGGGGCAGACTCCGCGTCAACATGGACCCTTACTTCTCGCAGCTCGTTCTCGGACCGCAACTCAGTAGATTTCTCAAGGCATATCCGGAGCTTAAGGTGGACCTGATCACACGGGCCGGCCTCGGAGATCTGATCGCGGATGGATACGATCTGGGAATTCGCTTCGGCGAGCCGCGCCCATCCACTCTTGTCGCCCGAAGATTGCTGGACACGAGAGTTCTTACCGTAGCCTCGCCCGGCTACTTGAAGAAACACGGCCACCCAACCGACCCGCAGCAACTGGTCGCGGAACGACATCTGATGATCGATTTTCGAGACCCGGAGACGGGCCGTCCCTTCGAGTGGGCATTCCGCAAAGGTCGTAAGGAGATCAAGGTTGAGACGCAAAGCCAGCTCATGCTGACTGACGTCGCAACCATGCACGCTGTGTGCCTGGCAGGATATGGGATCGCTCAAGTTCTCGAACTCGGCGTGGACGCCCATCTCTCGAGTGGAAGACTCGTGACCCTCTTTCCGGATTGGGAAGAGGAACGTTTCCCCCTGTATGCCTACTATCCCTCGCGCCAATACCTCGCACCGAAGACGCGCGCGTTTCTTGAGTTCCTATCTACGACGGTCCAGGCCTCGCACTCGCGCAAAACAATTCCAGGCTGATTCCGAAACCGCGACCGGGATTCCCGACATCTTGGTCATTGCTTCTCCAGTTCCAATCTCTTCGGCCGCCTTTGGAGCCCGTAGGCTCAATTGTTTCGCGATCGGTTGCAACAGCGGGCAGTGAGATGGAACAGAGACATGTAGAAGCTCAGCCTTGCGTGCTCCCAGCTCAACGGCTCGCCTTTCTAATCGGAGTTGTCATGGGCCTTCGGCCCACCAAGGAGATGAAAATCGCGGATAACCTGCTGCTCTGTCCATCCCCCAAAACGACTGTTGAGGTGAGCGCCACCCTCCCCTTTGTCATCCCGCGAGCCGAGGGACCTGCGTTTCGTCAATCCCAATAACCAATGCCGAATGGAAGCGCCTCCCTCCCCTTTGTCATCCCGAGCGCAGCCGAATTTCCTGCCACGCTGCTCCGAGACACGTCCGCGTGTGCGGTTTTCTGTAAGAGAAAACCGCATGAAGCTCGCCAACGCCACCAACCTCAACAGGAAATTCGGCAAGCCGAGAGCCTGCCCTGAGCGAAGTCGAACGGGGACCTGCTGTGCGCCTTTCCCAAACGCAACTGCCTACCGAATCCGTCTCGATAAGCACCGGCCTCGGCGCTTTTCAGCCGCTAGCCAACCCCCCATGGAAGTACCTTCCTCTCCTTTGTCATCCCGAGGAGCTGACTTGCCTATGGCAAGTTGAGAAAGAAAAGACACGGCAAAATCGCCATGGATGCGAGGCCTGGAGGGCCGACCGCTAAACGTGAGCCCAGCCCGGAAGAGTCTGTGTGAGAACTCGCCGGAAGAGGTGGGTTCAGCCGCGGCAAGTTTTGTCGCCAAGGTGCTAGCTGGTCAAATCAGACGAAGACCGCGGGAGGTAGATCGCCGCTGAAGAGTGGATCTATTGTGTTTCTTGATCGTGCATGATAATTTCTTGTTTATGCATGGTTCATCAGGGGCAATAAGAAAAAACGAGATCGAAAGTCGACTGCTGCGCGGCCTTCCCGTCAATGCCACTGCCCTCGCGAAGGAGTTCCTGGTGTCCGAGGACGCCATCCGTCGAGATCTGCGGGCGTTAGCCGCCGAGGGCAAGTGCAAACGGGTTTACGGTGGCGGGCTTCCGATATCGCCGGATGGAGTCCCGTTTGAACACAGACTCTTGAACGACTCGAAAGAAAAACGCGCTTTAGCCTTGGCCGCCCTGACCTTAGTCTCTGAAGCTTCGACGGTGTTCCTCGACAGCGGCAGTACCAACTTGGCCTTGGCCAGAGAGATGCCGCCCGATCGCTCTCTTACCATCGCCACAAATTCGATCTCAATCGCAAGCGCCCTCCTCGATCGAAAGAATTTCAAAGTCATTGTTCTGGGAGGAGAGATCGATCGTGAAACCGGCGCGGCCATCGGGCTGTCTGCGATCCGCGAAGCCGAACGCTTGAGCTTTGATCTGTGTTTCCTCGGAGCTTGCGCCGTTTCCGTATCTCTTGGAATTGGCGCGTTCCAGATGGCAGATGCCGAATTCAAACGCACACTCATTGCGAGAAGTGATCGCACCGCAGCGCTTGTCACTATGGACAAAGTTGAGACTCGGGCGCCGTTTCAGGTGGCCGCACTGGCAGTCCTTGACCATGTCGTTCTTGAGTCCGGTACATCGGAGGAGATTGTCTCGACCTTTTCCAATGCCGGCCCCAAAGTCATCATTGGGCAACCGTAGGTTGCGTCTCGTTCGACACAACCGAGAGCGGGAATTTTCATGACAGAGGGTTTGTATCTATCGCGCGCGAAGCTATCGACCAGGCTGGCGTTCGTTGCCGCAGGTTTCGGCGTAGCTTGCTGGGCTCCCTTAGTGCCTTTCGCAAAGACTCGCTGCCATCTCGGCGACGACACCATGGGGTTGGTTCTTCTGCTCTTGGGCGCCGGTTCCATCGTTGCGATGCCGCTTGCTGCGAACCTGAGTGCGCGCTTCAGTAGTAAGCCGGTCGTACTCTCAGGTGGAGTAGGACTGGCACTCATATTGCCGCTCTTGAGCATCGTATCGTCGCCGATCGCCCTTGGAGTCGCGCTGTTCGCCTTCGGGGCTTCTCTGGGATCGTTAGATGTTGCAATGAACCTGCATGCTGTCGATGTTGAGCGTGTCTCTGAGAAGCCGTTGATGTCTGGATTTCACGCACTCTTCAGTGTTGGTGGATTTCTGGGGTCGGGAATCGTGACAGCTCTTCTCTCTCGAGGCATCGCACTCAGTGCAAGCACAATTCTCAGCTCCATTATTCTTGTTTCACTGATTGTTGTGGCTCTTCCGCGCATGCTCTCGAATCGAGAGAGAACTAAGCAGCCTCTCTTTGCAATCCCGAGAGGTGTCGTGCTCGTCATCGCTATCTTCGCGGCAATCTCATTCTTGGTTGAGGGGGCTCTGCTCGACTGGAGTGCGCTTTTGCTTGTCGGCGAACACCTCGTCTCTGCTGCGCACGGAGGGCTGGGATACATGCTCTTCTCCATCGCGATGACGTTCAGCCGTTTCGTCGGCGATGGCATCGTAGCGCGATTCGGGAACCGCTTGGTGCTGACACTTGGTGGGGTGATAGCGCTTCTAGGGTTGTGCGGCCTCATTCTCGCACCGGTCGCATGGATCGCGCTTGTCAGTTTTGTCTTTGTGGGCCTTGGAGCCGCAAACATCGTGCCTATCTTGTTCAGACTCGCGGGTACGCAACACAAAATGCCAAAGGGATTGGCCGTTGCCGCCCTCACTACGGCGGGTTACGCGGGCCTGCTGACGGGACCAGCCGTCATTGGCTTCTTGTCCAAGGGAATCGGCTTGCACAACGCGTTCTGGTTTCTGGCAGCCCTTCTGGCGTGCGTGCCGATCTTCGGCAAACATGTGACGGCAGAAAATTCTCACTGAACGAGCGGGCAGGATAAAGCCTATGACGCGAACACAAGCCATTAAGGGGACACGAGACCTGAACCCCCTGAACCGCCGCAATAGGTATGCCTTTATCTCCGTCCCTTTATCTCCAAAACAGATAAGCCGGGCGTTCATCGACGGCATTCTGTGGTACATAAGTGTGACCATCACTTCTAGCGATTACGGAGCGGGAACATGTTTACTCCACAAGAGTTGCGGCAAGCCAAAATCTTTGCCTGTCTTGACGAGGCCGAATGCGCTCGCTTGGCGCACACCATCGCCGATGTGCGGCTCGAGCCGGGAGAATGGCTCTTTCGGGAGGGCGCGCCCGCCGCGTTCTATGTGCTGTTCGAAGGCCGTCTGCGGATGGTTTTAGAT
>CAWEZM010000002.1:0-51580 GCA_963813475.1 uncultured Acidobacteriaceae bacterium
CCGGCGCGCGACGAAAGTGAACCCGATGATTGCCTTTCGCGAGGCATGAACTCACCGGTTTACGGCTGGTCCATGAATGGCAGGAGTTGTGTGGGTGTCTACGGGATTGCCTCCTATGCCGTGGTGCGCCGCGAAAAAAGATCGGCATACGATCGGATCTCTGAGCCAGCCGCCAATTGGTCCTTATGATCTTGCGTGACGGAATGGTTCCTGTTTTGATAGGAATGACATGTGGCTGCATCGCAGCGGTGTTCTCCGAGCGGATGCTCGCAGCCTTATTGTTCGACGTCAACTCAGCGGACGGAATGGTCTTTGCCTTCGCAGGGTTTATCGTGATCGGAATGCTTGCGAACTACCTTCCGGCAAGGGGCGCTGGACGCATCGAGCCGGTTACTGCGTTGCGCAACGAATGAATGGTTTGTTTTAGATCATTGCGGCGAGGCAAGTGGCGGCTACGACGATCTAAAGGAGATTGCCTTCGATCACGCTTTCCTGCTCGGCATTCCGCAGGTCTATCTCGATATCTACCAGCGCCCCGCCAAGGATCTGGCCTTCTTTCTGCGCGGACAGGTCGATCCCGCCGCCATCTCCGCGCAGGTGCGCACGCAAATCCAGTCCGTCGATGCGGAGCTTCCCGTCTTCCACGCGGAAACGCTGGATGACGTTCTCTCGTCTTCGCTTTCCGTGCGCCGATTCTCCATGGAAATGGTGGCGCTTTTTGCCGCCGCAACCCTGCTGCTCGCGGGCCTGGGAATTTATGGAACCATCTCCTATCCCATTGTGCTTACCGCCGTCGCGCTCGCCGCCAGCTACATCCCCGCGCTGTGCGCCATGCGGCTCGATCCGATCACTACACTCCACTCCGAATGATCTTTGGCAATGCTCGAGACTTGTCTTCACAAGTTGTTGCCATCCCAATGGCCGCCTTCGGGATGTTGATGAATTCACCCGACAGCGAGTTCCAGAGGATTAGTCCCCAAACGGTGCGTCCAGCGAAGGCTGGCATGAACAGTGGGTGCAAGTCCCACCGGGGTAAGAGTCCAAGCCCCGTAGCTTGAATAGCAGGAAGGAAGGAAACTGAGCATCCTGAAGCCTATTGACAAAGCCATCTGAAAAGGATGGCGAGCGAGTTGCCGGGCCGTAACGCAAGTAAACCCATATGGCCTCGAAAGGACAAGACCCGAAGGCCGAGCCTCCCGTTTTTGGGCGAAGGCAGCATGGAGCGTCGCAAGGACTGATGCGGCGCAACACTTCGGCGGGGTTGGTAGGGGCAGCACGGTTACAAGGTCATGCTAAGCAACTGGAGAAACCCTCCTCGCCCCGTCGAGAAATCGTCGGAGCAGGCAAGCCGTATAACCGGTGACACCGGGAAGTCGGTGGAAGGCGAGAGGGAATCGGCCGGGTCTGTAGTAGCGAGGAAGCGGAGTAATGTCCGTGGAGCGAAGAGGCCCTGCTGTTTGTAACGGCTCTAACAAAAAGGGAGGCAAGGGTGAGATGACAAAAGCGCCCATCAGTTTGCAGGACCTGAGAAGGAGTCTATATGTCAAGGCGAAGGCAGAACCGTCTTGGCGTTTCTGGGGGCTATACGTCCACGTTTGCAAGATGGAGACTTTGCGGGAAGCTTACCAAATGGCGAGAAGCAATGGCGGGGCGCCGGGAATTGACGGGGTCACGTTCGAAGCCATCGAGGAAAGCGGAGCGGAGAGTTTTCTTGTGCGGATTCGGGATGAAGTAGTTGCCAACACGTATCGGCCCATGCAGGCACGGAAGAAGGAGATTCCAAAGGACGGGGGCAAGAAAATCCGCGTCCTGTCGATTCCTGCAATCCGCGATCGCGTGGTCCAGGGAGCGTTAAAGCTCATCCTGGAGCCGATCTTCGAAGCTGACTTCCAATCGGGGTCGTTTGGATATCGACCGAAGCGGACGGCGCATGAAGCCGTAGCCCGGGTGGCCAGAGCGATCGTCGAAGAGAAGACCCGCATCATCGATCTGGATTTAGCCTCCTATTTCGATAACGTGCAGCATTCTCTGCTGTTAGAGAAAGTGGCTCGGCGAGTCCAGGATGATGCGGTCATGCATCTTCTCAAGATGATCCTCAAGGCGACTGGGAAGAAAGGCGTTCCCCAAGGCGGTGTGATTTCACCGTTGCTCAGTAACCTCTATCTGAATGAGGTAGACCGGATGCTGGAGAAGGCGGTGGACACAACGAGAAGGGGCAAGTAACCAACGTCCAGTATGCACGGTATGCGGACGATATGGTGATCTTGATCGACGCTGAACGGCGGAGTGACTGGCTGGTGAAGGCGATAGATAGACGGCTGCGCGAGGAGTTCGCAAAGCTACGCGTTGCGATCAACGAGGACAAGAGTCGGATGGTCGATCTGAAGAAGGGAGAGAGCTTTGCTTTTCTGGGTTTTCAGTATCGGCGCATACTCAGCTTTCGGCAGAAGGGGCGGCCATACTACGCGCCCAAGATGAAGAAGCGGACAGCGCTGTTTGAAAAGCTCAGGGAGGTCTTCCGACAGCATGTCAGCTGGCCCGTCGAAGTCGTGATTGCGAAAATCAATCCGATTCTCCGTGGCTGGGTGAACTACTTTCGGGTCGGTCATTCGAGTTCCTGTTTTTCAAAGGTCAAACAATGGGTAGAAATGAAGGTCCGGAAACATCTGGTACGTGCCCGGGGGCGCAACGGCTTTCCCTGGAAGCGGCGGAGTAGCGAGTGGCTTTATGATGGGCTGGGTTTGTTCAACGACTACCAGCTTCGTCGATGGTCCAGTGCGAAAGTTGCCCCAGTTAGATAGGCCCCATAAACCTTGGCACTAAGCAAACAGGTGCGCCCAGTGCGGGAAATCCGCACGCTGGGTGCGATGTGGCGGGGGCTGGAAACGGATTCACGGTTTGGCTACTGAGGCACTCCCAGAGGAAACGGGGAGCAATAGCTAGGCTAGACCTACGGAACACCGCGCCAGTCCTCGACCCTACCGCTTCTCGTCAGCTATCTGAAGCGATGGCCACTTGTCGGCCGTCGGCTCGCTTTCTAGATGGGGTGCCACATCGCCAATGCACTCAATGAGAGCGAGGAGCACCGTTGAGCATCTGTTGGCGAATGCGGCACATTGCACTGGGTGGCGGCATATCGGTTTGCCCACAATTTGCCGCGAGAACAGCAGGCGACTAAATATAGGTCTTCTCCAGCCTCATCAACTCGAACCATCGCCACCGCAAGGGGCTTGCAACGGATGTCTCAGGTCCACAACGTAACGCATGTCCCGGTACACTCACCCCTGGGGGTGGGGAGCGACAGGAAACCCCGAGTGTGCCCCCTCAGTTCCTTGTGCCGTATGTTTTCCCGGAATCACCGCCACCATCCCACGTGCCGTCCAGCTTGTCCGCCGTGGCGTTGAGCTCGATGTCGTAATAAGAGCCCTGGTAAGGCGCCTGGAATTTCAAAACGCCACCAACGAAAGGTTAGATCCTTCGCGGGTTGTTCCCCTTCGCCGACGCTCAGGGAGCCGGTCAATTTTCCTTCACTCTCCTGGAGAGTCAGGGTCCATTTGACCGGGTTCTCGGTACTTTCCGATGTCATGTTCCACTTGCCGAGCAGGGGCTTATAGTCCTGTCCGTGGGCGGAAACTGTCAGCACCATGAATCCCAGGCAGAGCGCGAAAAACCGGCGGCTGATCTTATGAGCCATAACACTCCTCGGTGGCAACCGGCCACCTGAGCAGTGTACCCCTGGGCCTCCGGCGTGTGCGTTTAGAAGTTGAAGGATCTCCAGCGCGTGGTCTTGCCGATGGCCGGGCTGGCCACCGGCGAGACGAATCCGGCCAGAAAAATTGAGATGAGAAAGATCTAGTGATCCGCCCCTTGGGCGTGCCAGGGCGGCGGCCCGTGGGTTGCGGTTTCGTTTCAGGAATGCGATGTTCCTGTCTTTGTTTCCGTCGAGGTGGCGGCTAAGTCCTTTGTTTTACGAAGATGCTCAAATTTTTATTTTCCCCGCCCCCATAAGCTATTAAGGGGAAGGTATTTGCCATCTGCTGGTCTTGGTTGGAACGTATTACAGCTCCGTTTTGCTGTCCAGGGTTTGGGAAAAAAAGATGTGGGAGAGCGGTAGGGGAACTCGGAGTTGGGTGAGTCCTTACAGCGAGAAACCGCAGGTCGCTCCGGCGCGCTCGACTCCGCTCCTAGTGACAAATCGGTGCGGTTGGGCCCAAATTTGGTGCCGCGCCTACGGCGCTCCCACGGCAGGCTCCACGGCATGCCGGGACAGGCGGAGCAGGCGGATCGCACTCGGAAATTGCCCCAGTCCTTACGAGTCTGTGTGAGAACTCGACAGACAAACTCAGTCCCGCAGGGACGGCTGAGCAAATTAGCGCGCAAATGTCCTTCTGGAGGCGCAACTTGCTGAATGCGTGGAAGAGAACGTGGACGAGCGAAACCGGGTTGGAGCTGTGGCAGTCCTTCTGTCCATCCACCTCCACCAATGCCAAGGTGGGCCGCCGCCGCCCTTAAATTTGTCATCCCGACCGGAGCGGAGCGCCTGCAGTTCCACTTTCGGCAGAAGCGAATGTGCCGTGGGCGAATCGCCTCCAGGTTCCGTTCTCCATCAAGGCAAACCGCAGGTCCCTCCGCTGCGCTACGCTCCGGTCGGGATGACAAATCTAAGGGCGGCGGCCCACTTTGGCGTTGGTGGAGATGGATGGACGGAGCCGTAGGGAGTTGCTAGAGGGAAGGGCGCACAGCAGGTCCCTCGGCTACCTCCGGATTTCCTGTCAGGGTTCTGTGGCTTCGATAAACCTCGTGCGGCTTTCCTTGAAGAAAGCCGCATACGTGGCCGTTGATTGGTGCAGCGTGGTAGGAAATCCGGAGTCCGCTCCCACGGCACGCCGGGGCAGGCGGGATGACAAAGTTGAGGGCGGTGGCCAACCTTGGCATGAGTGGAGGTGGATGGACAGAGTCAAAAAAAGCTGATTTGGACAAGTCTGACTCTCAGCCGTCCCTGCGGGACTGAGTCTGTCTGTAAAGGAGGTGGCCAGTCACTGACCGGGTGAGGCATGCCTGTCCAGGGTCTCGCCGATGCTTTCGAGCAATCCGTTCACTTGCCCCTCGATGCTGTCCGCTGCATGGAGAATGAGCAGGTAGTGATCCATATAGACTGGCACGCCATTCAGCGGAACAGCCAGCGCCACCGCTACCACGGAAGCGTCGGTGTGTCCCTCAGCGTTCACGAGTTTTACGGTTGTGAAGTAGAGGTCCAGCTGGGCATCGGTCATCTTGTCAACGACGCATCCCTGATGCGACTTCACCGCTGATTTGAGGCCGTAAAGAAATAAGTTGACTGTATCCGAATCGCCGGCGCCCGGGGCTTGCGGCGCCTGGATATACATCGGCAATTTACAGGCAACCTTGGCTTGACCAGACGCGGCGCCCACCATCAGAACTGAAAACAACAAAGCAATCGCTCTCACAGTGGTTTCCCGGGAAGAAGGCTGACAACCGTCCTTTGATCCTAGAGGAAGCGGGGGCTCTTCTGGCTGCACCTAAAGAGGCAGTGGCTGTGGCCTTTATTTGTAATCTTCGCGGTTCCATCTGCCGTCTCTCCGCAGGCGCGATGTTCCCTGCAAAACTGGCGAAAGAAGCACGGAAGCTGGCCGGGGGAGCTGTGTACTACGCGGGAACCTGGTTAGGAATGGGCGGTACCCTATTGGAAACAACCAAAATGGCAGAAGTGCATCGAAGCAAATCACTTGCTACACGGGGTGAAAATTTTATATGACCGCCCGCAGTTAACTTTTCTCATTCCTCGGACCGGAAAAGCTCTGGTTTTTCGTTTCTCTCACACGAAAGATGCACTATCATCCCTGAAAATGATCTTGCTTCTGTTACTTATCTGTGGGCCGAGAGGGAGAGAGGCAGGCGCCTTCCTTATAAGGAAGATCCAGTCCGCCCGAGGGATTCAATCGCGTCCACTGATCGATGACGCTGCGGATGGATTAAGACAGGCATCTCCGCTGCTCGATTCCATTTCCAATTAAAGGGAGGACAGTCCATTGAAAACAATACTTGCTCGGGGCATGATCGCCGGGCTCTTTCTGCTGGGCACGCTATCCGCGACGGGTCAGACACAGGGCGCCCCACTGAGCAACCGGTCTTCATCGCTTCCAACCACAATTCACAACCCGCTTGAGAACACAACCAGACGGTATGACTATGACTTCATCGCCAAGGACTATGTATGGAGCAATAAGCCGCTTCAATCCACTGCCGGCAAGATTTGCCAGACGATGAAAGAGCACGCTTTCGCCGAGACTCAGTATGGGATCAACAGCGACAAGGACTGGAACGACTGCCTCAGGACGCAGATCCGCAGTATTGGCTACCTGCGCTGGTTGCGGAACGGCGGCTTTAAACCCAACCCCAAAAACCGTACCAACGCTCAGGAGTATCTAAAGAAGAAGTACACCATGGGTCCATGGGGGAGCTACTCCTTTACCCAGCTGAGTGACGCGGTAAAAGCCACAACCGGCAAACAGATTCCATGATCGGCTAAGCCAGGGCCAAAGAGAGCAACCTCAAAGTTTAGCCCGGGCCCCGTGCGGGAGCGGACGCCCTGCTTGGGCATTCGTCAGCTTGCCCGCATCAATGGCGAGTTTTCCATTCACGAGCAGATACACCACCCCGGTTGCCAGAAGCTTCGGTTGTTCATAGGTCGACTGGGCGCGGATGGTCTTGGGATCAAATACGACCACGTCGGCAAAAAAGCCGGCCTTTAGAAGACCGCGGTCTTTCAGGGCTAGCGTTTCCGCTGGCAGCGAAGTGCTGGACCGGATCGCGAAGGGCAGCGTGATTACGTGCTCGTCAAAGACATATTTGCGCAGTTTTTCCGGGAAGGTTCCGTATTTCCGCGGGTGGCCAGTACTGCCATCCGAGCAGGTCATCACCCAGTCCTGACGCATGAAATTTTTGATGTCGCTCTGCTGCATGTTGAAGGAGGCAACGTCCGCGCCGCCTTTTTGAATGATGGTCAGGGCTGCTTCAATCGGCGAGGTTCCGCGTTGCTGCGCGATCTTGGCCAGGGTCTTGCCCACAAACTCTTTGTCCGGCGCCGCCGTCATGAGCAGAGACTCCGGGCCGCCGCGACGGTCGAGATTTTTCTGCATCTCCGCCATCAGGCGGGGCCGCACTGCTGGATCGCTAATCCGCTGCAACAAGGCGGCTGAGCCACCCACCTCCGCCCACCGCGGTATCAGCGCAGCTTCCACACTGGTTCCAGATGCATCGTAGGGATATTGACTTGCCGTCACCCGCACGCCCTCAGCCCTTGCGGCATCGACCAACGCGATTACTTGCGGGCTCTGCCCCCACACGTCTCGGCCCAATGCTTTGATATGGGAAATCATGACGGGCATGTGCGCTTCCCTGCCGATCCTGATGGTTTCGCGCACAGCAGCCAGCAGCCCGATGTTGTAGGTGCTTTCGTCCCGCATGTGGGTGTCGTAAATGCCACCGTCCGCTGCCGCGACCTTGGCCAGGGCAATCACTTCCTCCGTGCTGGAATAGCTGCCCGGCGCATAATACAGGCCGGTGGACATGCCGATCGCCCCTTCCTTCATGCCCCGATCCACCAGCGACTTCATGGAATCCATTTGCGCAAGTGTGGGCTTTGCATCCGACATGCCCATGACGGCGTCGCGCACGGAGCCCTGGCCGATAAACAACGCGGCGTTGGTACCAATACCTTGCTGCGCCCACTTGTGCAGCGCATCACCAATTTGTACGGGGCTGCTTCCGTCGTTGCCCGTGACTACCGTCGTCACGCCTTGCATCAGATAAGCATCGTTGCGGCTGGTCGCCGGGTTGGAAAGGTCTTCAAAGGTGTGCGTATGGGGATCGATAAATCCCGGGGCGACCACCAGACCGTGCGCATCGATGACGCGACTGGCCTTTTGCCTTACGTTTTTTCCAATGAGAACGACTCTATCCCCGCGAATGCCAATGTCCACCTGCTTGGCCGGAGAGCCTGAGCCATCGAGCACGGAACCGTTACGAATCAGGAGATCGAGGCTCTGCGCCCACGACGGGCTGGCCAGGGAAAGAAGGAGTATTGCTGACAGGAATTTGGGTATCATCGCCGTTTCCAAAAAGCGTGCTGTTAGGTGCCCTAAGGGAACCGTGACCGTTGGGGCCACCCTTGTCGACCGTTCAGTGTATCGGATGGATTGAAAGCCAGATGGAAAGAGAGCCAGACCTCAGCGGCTAAAGCTCAATTTCCTGTACGTGGATGCTGGATAGGCCAGCGTGTGCGGTTTTCTCTCAAGGCAAACCGCATGAAATGCCATGGCTCATGAGGCCTCTACAGGAAATTGAGGGCAGCCGTCATAGCTGCAGGTTGTACGGCACGGCTGAAGCCGTGCCCTGATACAAAACATGAGTTTTTCCGCAAGCTGAAAGCCGTGCCCTTCGTGGACATTTCTTTCGCCCGGGCTCAGACACAGTCTTGACAGAAGTCATGATTAGCACCACAATGTAATTCTAATCATGCTTGGCGAATTCGAGTACCTGATGATCACCGCAGCTGCCGGACTTGGCGACAAGGCCTACGGAGCTGCCATTCGGGAAGAGATTGAGCACACGACCGGCCGCAAATGCTCCATCGGTGCGCTCTATACGACGATTGAGCGTCTGGAAAAAAAAGGCCTGCTCACCACCTGGATGGGCGAGGCGACGGCGGAACGAGGCGGCCGCGCCAAGCGCATGGTTCGCGTAACACCTAAAGGCGTGAAGGCGGCCAAGGACTTCTACGATGTAGTGATTCGGGTAAGCCGTGGAGCCTCGTGGGTGGCGAACCGGACAGGGAGTGCCTCATGACAGAGATCAGCTGGTCATTCGTGGAGGTTGCTGCTCGACTGCTGGAAGGTAACGAACGCGAGGCCGTGCTGGGTGATTTGCGGGAAGCCGGCGAGAGTGGCCTGCGCGGGTTGCTCGATGTATTCGGTCTGGCGATCCGGCGGCAACTGGTGCTTTGGAAGGACTGGCGGCCGTGGCTTGCATCGTTCGGAATGGCATTGCCAGGCAGCCTGCTCCTGATGGGGTTCTCCCTCTCTGTCAGCCACTCATATCAACAGCTTATCCACCCAACCATCTTTAAGGCGACTGGTCTGACGGTGGGCCCAGGCTTTACGTTGCTGTTGTGCAATGTCCTCCTCTTGATCGGCTGGGCCTGGACCGGTGGATTTGTCATGGGATCCGTCTCGCGGCGAACGGTGCGGGTGAGTGCTGTTTTATCTTTTGCGCCCTGCGTGTTTTGTCTGGCAAGGTTCCGCGTGGAATCGCTCTCGCGGTTCTGCCTGCTTCTCTTTTTGCTGCCTGCGGTCTGGGGAGTTTTCCGCGGCCTGCAAATTGCCCAGATCAAGTTGAGATCCGCGCTCATCCTGGCGGCGGGTATCACCCTGCTCACCATTCCCACATGGACGAGCAAAGGCTCCTGGCTTCCCAATTGGGCGTTGAGTTGGCCGGCGTGGTACCTGGTTGCGATGGCATGGCGGGGCGCGGCTGTGAAGGAGCGGGAGAGATGGCGGACAAACTAGCCTTATCCGTAAATGGATCTCAGCATTTCGTCTCCGCTTCGCCAGAGACCCCCTTGCTTTACGTGCTGCGTAACGAATTGAAATTATCCGGGCCGCGCATGGGCTGCGGGATGGCGCAGTGTGGCGCGTGCGCCGTCCTGGTCGATGGAGCAGAGGTCCGCTCCTGTATCGCACCCCTTTCCTCGGCCGTTGGGAAGCAGGTAACGACGATCGAGGGGCTGGCCCTGGTGTGGGCCGAGAAGAAGGGCTTGAGCGAAGGCGACGCAGCCAAGACTTTACATCCCGTCCAACAGGCATGGATTGACGAGCAGGTGCCGCAATGCGGCTACTGCCAGAGCGGAATGATCATCGCCGCGGTGGAACTGCTGGACAAGAATCCCAACCCTACCGTGGTGCAGATCAAAGACGCCTTTACGAATAAGCCCCCCTCCCCACATCTCTGCCGTTGCGGTACCTATGCGGCCATCATCGAAGCCGTGCAGTTGGCTGCGAAAACCATGAGTGCCTGAAGGAAGTGCGCGCCATGCTGATGAAGCCTGATTGCTCCGGCGACTCCAGCCTTACCCCGAGGCTTACACGACGCGGATTCGTCAAGATGGGCGGCGCTCTCATGGTGTCGTTCACGTTTCCGGGGCTCTCCACCCTTGCTGCGGAGGTTCCGCCTAAGTCTGAGACCAGGCAATTAGCGTCGTGGCTCGAGATCCGGCAGGACAATACCATTCTTGTGCGCACCGGCCGCACCGAGATCGGCACCGGCATGAGCGCTTATTATGCGCAAGTCATTGCCGAAGAATTGAGCGTCCAAGCAGAAGCCATCACGCTCATTATGGGCGACACGGATAAGACGCCGGACGGTGGATACTCCGCCGGCTTTCTCTACGGAGCAGTGAACCTGCGCAAAGTGGGCGCCTATACCTACCAGGCGCTGCTCGGACTGGCCACAGAAAAGCTCCGCGTTCCCATCGCTACTCTCACGGTTACAGATGGCATCGTCTCCGGAGGCGGAAAGAGTATCCGCTACGGAGAACTTGTTCAGGACCAGCAGTTCGATCTGAAGATTCCAGTCTCTGGCGCGCCGCCAAAGGTCGACCCAACGTCGTGGAATGGGATAGCAGGGTTGGACGGTCTGACCGTGCTGGGCGACCCGCCGACGAAGCCCGTAAGCCAGTACAAAGTGGTTGGCAAATCTCACCCTATGCCGGGCATTCCCGCCAAGGTCACGGGGAAAACGCAGTGGAGCTGCGATGTCACTTTGCCCGGGATGCTTCACGCGCGCATGGTCCGCCCCCCAACGCTGGGCTCGACCTTGATCTCCGTTGGCGCGGTGGACAAGGCGCGCTTCCCCAATGCGCAGGTGATCACCAAACAGAACCTGGTCGCAGTGCTCTCTCCCAATGAATGGGAGGCAGTGAGCGCTACCAAATTGGTTGCCTCCAGTACCAAGTGGAGCGAATGGTCGGGTCTGCCGGGCAGCGAACATCTGACCCAGGCACTGCGCGACTACAAGTGGGGTGCGCCGTCGGAAAGCAAGGGGAATGCAGCCGATGTCACTGCGGCATTCGCGCATGCGCCCAAGACGCTCTCGGCAACCTATGAACAGCCATACATCAAACATGCCCCCATTGGTCCCTTTGTCGCGGTCGCCGATGTGCGGAGCGATGGCACTGCCACGGTGTGGACCCATTCTGCAAACTCGCAAGGCTTGCGGGCGCAGATTGCCAATACGCTGAGCACACCGGTCGAAAAAGTAGTCGTCCGCTGGCTGGACCACGCCGGCCAGTTTGGGCGCACAACCTTCGGAGGCGACGGTGCGGAAGGAGATGCCGCCATCCTCTCGCAGTTGAGCGGGAGGCCGGTGCGTGTGCAGTGGACGTTGCAGGAGGACCTGGCATGGTCGGCATCCTCGCCCGGCTGGGTGGAGGATATCACCTGCAGCCTCGACGACCATGGCTGCGTGACCGCCCTGCGCAGCGCCTTCTACTCCGCGCAATCGAATGATGCGCGGATTGTCGGCGCTCTTCTTGCCGGCATGCCTTGCATCCAACCCAAGCCGGGCAATTGGATTGCCACAGAGTGGCCATACGACAAGATTCAATGCCGGCAGGAACAAGTGTATGGGATGCCGAACCTGGGAGCAGATTCGCAGGCTCCCGGATTGCGCGGGCTGATCATGCGCACGCCCGGACAACGGCAGCAGAACTTCGCGCTCGAATCGCTGATCAACGAGGCGGCATCATGCGCAGGCATCGATCCGATTCAGTTCCGGCTTCTGCACACCACCGACCAGCGGCTCATCGACATCATCCATGCCACGGCGAAGGCAGCCGCATGGGAGCCACGTCCTTCGCCGCACCCGGGCACGCGCCGTACTGGAACCGAGCCCGTCACCGGCCGCGGAGTATCCATCATGGTCCGCCAGAACTCCTACTGGATGGGGATCGCCGAGGTGGTAGTGACTCCGGATACGGGCGCGATACAGGTGACAAAGTTCACCATTGGTGTCGACTGCGGCAAAGTCATCAACCCGCGGCAACTGGAACGCTGCATGAAAAGCGGCGTTGTCATGGGCGTCAGTGAAGCGCTCAAAGAGGAGGTCACCTTCGACACGGGAAAAATAACCAGCACCAGTTGGAGCCGGTACAAGATCCTGACGATGGCAGAGATGCCAGAGATCAAGGCGGTGCAGATTTCGCGTGACGACAAAGGATTCGGCGGGGGCTCGGAAGCCGCCAATGCGGTGTGTACGCCGGCAGTCGCCGCTGCCCTTTTCGATGCAACCGGAGTTCACCCGCGCAGAATCCCGCTGACCCCCGCCTATGTGACGACGCTGCTAAAAGGCTGAAGCGGCTGCACGATAGGTGTAGTGATCTGCAGCGAACCATTGACACTCTACCCATAGTCTATCTATGGTGTCGAGTATGGCCAAGAAACCCGACCTGCTGCCTGGAACTCTCGACATGCTGATCCTGAAGACGCTGACTCGGACGCCACTGCATGGATACGGCATCGCACTCTCGATCAAAAACCTTTCTGACAATGTACTGACTGTGGAAGAAGGCTCGCTGTACCCGGCGTTGCAGCGGCTGCTGCTGCAGGGCTGGGTAAAGGCAGAGTGGAAGATGACGGAGACCAACCGGCGAGGGCGCTTTTATACGCTCACATCGGCGGGGCGTAAGCAGTTGGGCATTGAGTTGTCGCAGTTTGAGCAGATGATAGCGGCCATTGGCCGTGTGTTGCAAGACGCGCAGGAGGCTTAGATGAACGTCATCTCACGATTTTTGAGGAAGCTTTCCATTCTTCTTGGACGGAAGCGGTTTGGTGGCGAACTGGACGAAGAGATGGCCTTCCATCGCCAGCAGGCGGAAATTGAATTCATTGCTGGCGGAATGACGCCGGAAGGTGCGCGCTACGCAGCGATGCGGCAGTTCGGCAATGCGACGAAGTTGTGGGAGCAAAGCCACGAAGTGGTCGGGTTCAAGATGGAGACAGTTGTGCAGGACCTCAGGTTTGCGTTGCGGCAACTGCGCAAGAACCCCGGGTTCGCGATGACAACGATTCTGATTCTGGCGTTGGGAATTGGAGCAAGCGTGGCGATCTTCGCGTTCGTGGATGCAGCACTCATAAAACCGCTGCCGTATCCGGAGCCGACGCGCCTGGTCGCGGTGAATGAGAGCACGGATTTGTTTCCGCGAAACAATTTGTCTTATCCGGATTATCTGGATTGGAAGCGGATGAATACGGCCTTCAGTTCGATGGAGGTGTTCACCGGGACCGGCTACGCGCTCAGCACACCGACGGGCACAGAGCCCGTGCCGGGAGAGCGGGTAAGCGCCGGATTCTTTCAGGCGCTGGGAATTCAGCCTCTGCTGGGGCGGGACTTTCATGCGGGTGAGGATGTGGCCGGCGCCGCGCCGGTGGTTTTGTTGAGTTACAGAACCTGGCAACGGCGATTTGGCGGAAGAGCCGATGTGGTGGGGCAGGCGGTAAACCTGAGCGGCGTTGCGCACACGATCGTCGGCGTGCTTCCGAGTGATTTCCAATTTGCGCTTCGAGACAATGCGGAGTTCTGGGAGCCCCTGCAACCCACCCGCGAATGCGAAAAGCGGCGCTCTTGCCACAATCTCGACGGCGTGGGTCGATTGAAGGACGGTGTCTCAGTTCAGAGTGCAATGGCCCAGATGAAATCGATCGCACTGCAATTGGAGAAGCAGTATCCGGATTCGAATCGGGGCAACGGCGCGAGCGTGATTCCACTGTCGGAGGTGATCGTCGGGGACATCCGGCCGATTCTTCTGATGCTGCTTGGGGGCGCGGGATTGCTGCTGCTCATCGCCTGCGTGAACGTGTCGAGCTTGCTGCTGGTGCGCGCGGAAAGCCGCAGACGCGAGATTGCAGTGCGAGGCGCGCTCGGCGCATCGCGGGCACGCCTTTCGCGTCAGTTTGTCACGGAAGGGCTGACGCTGGTTGCTGCGGGCAGCGCGGCCGGACTTGGATTTGCGTACGGCGGCATGAAGGTGCTAAGCGGCCTGATCTCGAAAGACATGATGATCGGCATGCCGTATCTGCGCGGGCTCGGGTTGAGTCCGCATGTGTTGCTGTTCACCGGCTGCCTGGCTGCGCTGGCAGCGATTCTGTTTGCGATCACTCCGATCTTGCATTTCAGATTCTCGAAGATGCGCGATGGGTTGATGGAGGCCGGACGCGGTTCGGCTGGGACGTTGTGGCGGCGCGTGGGCGCAAACCTGGTGGTGATTGAACTGGCGACAGCCGTAGTTCTTCTAACTGGCGCAGGCCTGCTCGGCAAGAGTCTTTACAAGCTCCTGCATCTGGATATGGGATTCCCTACCGACCATCTGGCAACCATCAATGTTGGCTTGCCGGACGCGGCGTTCAGCAAGGATGAGCAGGTGGTGGCATTTGCCCGCTCCGTGGTCGCGCGCGTGCAGAGTTTGCCGGGAGTGGAATCGGCAGCCATCACCAGCGTGCTGCCCGTGAGCTGCAACTGCAACACGGACTGGGTGCGCTTTGTAGGGCGACCTTATAACGGAATTCACAACGAGGTGAATGAGCGCGATGTGAGCGCGGGGTTCTTTGCGACCATTCATGCGAAGCTGCTGCGCGGGCGCTACTTCACCGATGCGGAAGACGGAACAAAGCCCATGGTCGTTGTGGTGAACGAGGCATTCGCGAAGAAGTACTTTCCCGGTGAGGACCCGGTCGGCAAGCGGATGGGCGACACGGAGCTGACGCCAAAGTCGATTCGCGAGATTGTTGGAGTGGTGGCGGACTTCAAGGATGCCGGCCTCGGCCAGGAACAATGGCCGGCGGAGTACTTTCACTTCAACCAGAACACGGATACGTACTTTTCCATGATTGTTCGCACACGTCAGGATGAACAGACGGTGCTTCCGGTGTTGGCCGCGGCGATTCACCAGGTCAGCCTGCAAACGGCGGTCGAGGAAGGCAGCACCATGACGCAGCATATCAACGACTCACAGGCAGCGTACATGCATCGCTCGGCGGCTTACCTGGTGGGGGGATTTGCGGTGTTGGCACTGGTGCTGGGCGTGGTGGGGCTCTATGGAGTGATTGCATACTCGGTGAGCCAGCGAACGCGGGAGATTGGCGTGCGCATGGCGCTGGGTGCACAGCGCAGCTCGGTGTACAAGCTCGTGATGTTGCAGGCGGGATGGCTGACAGGAACAGGGTTGGCAATCGGGCTGGTCTGCTCCGTGGGAGCATCCCTGCTGATACGCAACCTGCTGTTCGGTGTGAAAGCGTGGGATGCTGTGAATCTGGGTTGCGTGACCCTGCTGCTGGGGCTGGCGTCGATGGCGGCGAGCTTCCTGCCCGCGCGTCGCGCGGCGTCGGTGAACCCAACAGATGCGTTGCGGGCGGAGTGACAAGTCTGAGATTTTTTTTCGTTCATTCTAGTGTGATGTCCCGAAAGTTCGCTGATCAATTCGACGGGATAAATTGGCGAAAACCGAAAGCCTCAGGGGCTAAAGCCCTCATCAGGCTAGCCATTTACGGCCCGACTAAAGTCGTGCCCTGATACAGAACCGTTCAATGAGCTTTCGGGACATAACACTAGAGGAATCGCCGAGCCACTCAAGATCCTTACGATGGCAGAGACACCCGAGGTCAACGTGGTGCAGATTTCACGTGACGACAAAGGCTTCGGCGGCGGCTCGGAAGGCGCCAATGCCGTGTGTACGCCGGCAGTCGACGCTGCTTTTTTCGATGCAACCAGAGTTCACCCGCAGAATCCCACTGACTCCCGCGTATGTGACGACGCTGCTGAAAGGCTAGAATTCCTGCGAGGCCGGCCCTACTCTGCTAACTGGAAGATGCGAATCTGAACCAGCTTGCTGATAGTCAGGTCGTTAAACCCCCTGGCCTGCATGCGATGGATGAAATCCGGCGTGACTTTGAAAATGCGCATTTGGATTAGCTCATCGAGCGTTGGCTGGTAGCCCATGGCTCGAATCTCTTTCACTTCTTCCGGATTGACATGCTGCACACGCAAGGCAATCAACTTGCCGGCATCCGGAGTTGGATATCCGACCGCATTCAGGCTACGGATATAGTCTGTATCTACGTGGAAAATACGCAGCGCGATCAGGTTCCCAGAATCAATGCCGCTCACGCCCGCAGCCTGCAACGAGTGAACCCAGGCAATCCCAATGTCAAAGAGTGTGTACGCCTGCAGCTTCTCCGCTTCAAGATCGCGAAATCCCAGGTGGAGCATGCGGTCGACAAACGCCGGATCGGGTACGAATGTAAAGTCACCGCTCATCCTGCCGTTATGTACCCCACCGGAGCAGGTGATGGTGCCGGCTTCGGCGCGAATCCTGGCGTCCAAATGCGCGCCTTCGCGCTGCAAATCCGCGAGCGCGAAGCCGGAAAACGCGCTCAGCGGCTCCTGAGTTTGCGTGGAAGAACAGTCTCTATTGTCTTCGCATCCACTGCGCTCTAAGCGAAGATCCGCCTCGGTCCCATTCGAAGTCGCCGTGATGCTGCACGACCCGGTGAGCGTGCGAAGCTGCTCCTCTGCCTGCAGAAACAAGCAGGTGAAGGCTGCCAGAGATACAACAACGATCCACCCTGTCTTTGTCATTTTGCCTCCGTGCCCGAATCCCCCATCACGCCAGAGATGCGTAGTTTCACCAGTTGCTCGATTGACAGCGAATTAAAGCCATGACGCTTGGCATCGGCGATAAATGCATCGTCGATATGGAAAATGCGAAGCTGAACCAACTCATCGAGCGTAACGTTCGGATACTGCTGTTTCACCGTCTTGGCATATTCAGGGGTCACGTTGTGAACACGCAGTGCCACCAGCTTTTGCGGCGGAATTGAGTCGAAGCCGGCGGCCTTCATCGCAGCGACAAACTCCGGTGTAACCTTGAAAATGCGATAAGAGACCAGATCGTGGACGCTGCCTGGTTGCAGGCCGGCGGTGCGCAGCTCCGATACATACTCTGGAGTAACGCCCTGGACCTTCATGGCGATCAGATCATCCGCGGAGGGTTTACCGAAGCCGACATTCGCCATCGCCTGGGCATATTCGGGAGTAATGCCCTGCACCTTCATGGCGATATACTTGTCGATATCCACGTCGTATCCGGCAGCGCGCATTGCATCGATATAGTCAGCCTTGTGTGCGGGGGCTTCGACGGTCGCGGCTTGTTCCGCATTCCCGCCGGAGCCTCCTGAACCATACCCGGCGCCAGATCCCGCACCTTCTCCCGTGCCCTTACCGGTACCTTGAGCCTCGGTTGCAATTGCAGCGGCGCCATCGTTCGCAGCAGCCGTGGTTAGCGCAGCCTGGACCATGGGGAAAACCGGAGATGTCGTGGGGTCAGGAAGATTCATCGCCGTGGGTGCGGGAGCAGGCGCCGGTGCAGCAGAGACGGCGGGCGGCGCAATTTGCGCCTGCATGTTCTTGCGCAATCCTGCGAAGAGGTGAGGCATGGGCAGCAGCACGAGCAGGAACAGAGCACAGATGGCAGCCAGCGGGATGGGGACGAGCTCACGCGGGCTCGTCTCGCCGTTTGTTTCACCGAGAATGCGCGCAATCCGTAGGCCAAGACCAGACCATGGCCTATGCCCATCCAGAGCCATAGCCAGATTCAGCCGCTGACTGCGCCGCTCCTCCAGGCGCAGCAACGCGGTCGCATATACCAAAGGATCGGCGCACGATTGGACGGCCACATCATCGCAGCAAAGCTCGCGTTGCTGACGCAACCTGCTGCCAAGCCACCACACTGCGGGATGAAAGAAGAGGAGGGTTTCGACCATCGTCTGAATCAGGTTCCAGAGGTAATCGGCACGACGTACGTGCGCCAGCTCATGCGCAAGTACCGCTTCCAACTGCTCCGGGCTCAGAGCCATCAGTGCAGACGCAGGCAGTATGACCAACGAGCGCACAACTCCGATTGCGAGCGGCCCTTGAATGTGTTGGGAAATATAGAGACTGACCTGCTGTGTTATCCCAAGCCGTTCGCACAGCCGGACGAAGTTCGCATACACGGCTTCAGGCGCCTCCAACAGCGTGCTCCGGCGCAACCGCTGAATCAGCCGCCATCCACCGATGGTTCGCGTCGAAAGACACGCCACACCCAGCAACCATGCGACGTCGAGCCACGGCAAGAATCGCGACAGATCTAGCGGCGCCGGCTGCGCGGTAGCGCCGGCTGTCTTCAGTCCTGCCAACGATGAGATATCCGATCCGATCGCCACCATTGCGGAGGACGAAAAAGCGCCCGGCGAAGACGATAGCCCGGAGTCGCCCCGCGTCTCCTCATAAGCAAACGTTGCCAGCGCGCTGACCAGCATCAGGAGCATGGTTCCCAGCGCCAAAACATAGCGGGTCTGACTCCGCGCCTTCGACAGCAAAACATCGGTAAGCCAATAGACGAGCGCAATCGCTGCCGCCTGCCAGCAGAAATGCACCAGCGTCCAGCCTAGAGACTCCAAATGATGATTCATCGTTTCTCCTGCTTCCGCTCAATTAGCTTGCGAATTTCCTTTAGCTCGTCGCTGGTTGCCGGCTCCATGGTCAATGCGTGCATGGCAAGCTGAGTGGCGGAGCCGGAAAACAACCGCTCACTCAAATCTCTTAAGAGCTGGCTCTGGGTCTCTTCCTGGCTTGCTGAAGAACGGTAGACATGCGCTCTGCCAACCTCAGTTCGCTGCACCAGCCCCTTCTCAGTCATGATCTGCAGCAACTTCAACACTGTCGTATAGCCTAGCGCGCGTTCCTGGCTTACCGAGTCATGAAGCTCGCGGACAGTGGCCGAGCCTTTGATCCACAACACCCGAAGCAGCTCCAGTTCCCCCTCGGTCGGCTTGGGTAAATTGCTTTGCCTGATCTTCATGGAGGAACCATATACGAAGTCCTTCGTAGCTGTCAACGAAGATCTTCGTAGGTGATGTTTCTAGGCGGAAACCGGAGGAACAGACTGGGAAAACCGAACTGGGGTTTTCAAAGGTTTGGCACTGGCTCTGATTCCAAGTGCACCTCCGTCAATGATTCGTCCCGCATAGCGGCACAACCGATCCAGAATCTGCTTGCCAGTTGTGCGTCCCGCATAGCGGCACAGCTGGTTCACAATCTGCTTGACAGTCGTCGTTAGAGGTTTGAAGAATGCGGGACGGACGCTGAAGGAGAGCCGCCGTGAAGACAAACGATAGCCTAGCGAACCAATTTGGAGGCAGTGCTGCCCAGAGTATGCGCCGCAAGTTCACGGCGATCTTAGCAATGGGGTTATTGGTCCTGATTTTCGCGCCGAATGTGAGAGCCCAGCAGATTACCGGGTCCATCGCGGGAACGGTCAAGGACGAGCAAGGCGCAGTGGTCCCTGGAGCAGCCGTAAAAGCAACCAACGTTGATACTGGCTTCTCCCGCTTGGCCACAACCGCCAACGATGGAGCCTACCGTATTGAATATCTTCCGGTGGGCACGTACGACGTCGAGGTAGATCAGCCCGGTTTCAAGAAATTTGTGCAGCAGAATGTCGTCCTCGCCGTCGATCAGACGCAATCTCTAAACATAACGCTCGCCGTGGGAACATCGAGCCAGACCGTCACGGTCACCGCAGCTCCACCTCTCGTGGAAACCACCACGGCTACGCTGGGAAGAACAGTGCAGCCAGACGAGATCATCGGACTGCCGTTGGTTAATCGCAACGCGTATGCGGAACTCTCGCTCACCCCGGGGGTGCAATCCAACAGCGCCAGTGGAGCCACCAATGCCAGCAATAGCAATCCCAATGGCACTCCCAACTACCAGATCGGTGTGCCCTCCACACAGGTCATAGTCAACGGCGGCATTGACGGCGGCGTTCCCATGGTCAGCTTTTTCCTGGATGGCGGAAGTAATATGACCGGTATTCGCAACTATGGAAACCCGCTGCCCAACCCGGACGCGCTGGAGGAGTTTCGCGTAGAAACCAGCAACTTCTCGGCCCAGTATGGCCGCATGTCCAGCGCCGTGGTCACGGCCATTACGCGCTCCGGAACCAATCAGTTTCACGGCTCTCTATTCGAATTTGTGCGTAACACCGATTTGAACGCGGCACCGTGGAATGCAACACTGAACCCGCCCTACCACCGCAACCAGTTTGGCGGCGCGGTCGGCGGCCCGGTGAAGCAGGACAAGGCCTTCTTCTTCTTCAGCTATGCCGGGCTACGGCAAACCGTTGGCCAGTTCCTGAGCGGCGGCGTGGTTCCGACGGCCCTCGAGCGGGAGGGTGACTTCACGGAATCGAAGGTGACTCCGAATTTGCCCGGCACCAAGACCAAGGTGGATGGCACCAATAGCTCCCCCAACTGCCAGGTCGCCAAGGTGGGATGTGTCCCGTCCAGCTCGTTGGACCCGACAGCGGCAAACATCATCAGCAAGTACGTTCCTCTGCCCAATAGCGCGAACAATGCATGGACGGGGTTCTTCACCGGCCCAACGAACCAGGACGAGTATCTGGGGAAATACGACCAGGTTCTCGGTGACAAGGATCATCTGTCGGCGACTTATTTCTATCTCAACTCCACGCAAAATGCTTTTGGGAATGGCAATTTTATCTGGGATATCAATCAGTCCTTCTCCAAGCAGCAGAACTTGAACCTCAGCGACGTGCACACCTTCAGCCGCACGACTGTTAACCAGGGGTGGTTCAACTTCACGAGAGTGGCGGGAGGGCGCGTCAACCTGCCGCAGGTTTCCCTGGGAGACCTGGGATCGAATTTTACGATCCAGGGACCCAAGGGCCTACCCGAGCTAACCGTGTCGGGATATTTCACTGTGGGTGGAGCGCTCGCCGGCCCGGTGACCACCACGGGTTTCTATTCCCTGCGTGACCTGGTCAGCATGTACAAGGGCAAACACTCGCTCAATTTCGGCGCCGAGCTGGCGCTGGATAAGAATATGATTGTTGGAAACCTGTATAACTTTGGCATTTTCACCTTCCAGACGTCCGCTCCCACAACCACGGGGAATGCGCTGGGCGATTTCGTCACCGGCCAGGTCAACTCAATGGAACAGGACACTCCTTACCACGGCCTTTTGAGCGACTGGCACACCGCGTTGTTCGTGCAAGACGACTACCGGATCTCTCCCCGGCTTACGGCGAACCTCGGATTGCGGTGGGATATTGATGTTCCTCCGGTCGAGTCTTCGAACCTCACCGCTACCTTTGTCCCGAACGTTCAATCCGCGGTGGTTCCCAGCGCACCGCTGGGGCTTCTCTATCCGGGGGACAAGGGTGTTACTCGCGGCATCGTCAACCTCCGCTGGCACCACATCTCGCCGCGTGCGGGCGTTGTATTCGATCCTTTTGGTGACGGCAAGACGGCCCTGCGCGCCGCCGTGGGCGTCTTCTACGGCAGCGTGAGCGGCAACGAATGGAACCAGCCGGCCAACGCCCAGCCCTTTGCCATTCGCCAGACCTTCAACTCAATCACCTCGTTTACCAACGTCTACGGGAATAAGGCCTCCTTCCCCAATGGGGACCCGTTCCCCTACACGTATACTCCGTCGAGTCCCCGTTTCCTGCCCGCGGCCAGCGTGGAGACAATCTCAGAAAACACGCAATGGCCCCTGGTCTACCAAATCAATACCGCCATTCAGCGTCAGCTACCTGGCCAGGTCAGCTTCACCGCTGCCTATGTGGGGACGCTGTCGCATGATCTGCCCATCATGATCGACGATAATTACGCTCCGTATGCGCCGGGAGCAAGCACGTCGCAGACCAGCATTAATAACCGGCGCCCCTACGATCCAGGCGTCCTGGGGCAGAATATTTTTCTTATCTCGAACCAGACTGCCTCGTATCATTCCCTCCAGATCTCGGCCCACCGGCAGGTGACGCGTGACCTGATGCTCAATGGCTTCTATGTCCTGAGCCATTCGTTCCAAAGCTCCAACGAGTCGGCTGTGGGTCTGGCGACGGCGCAGGATTTCGCCCATTTGGAGGAAGAACGAGGCCCAACGGACAATGATCGGCGGCATACGGCCAGCATCTCCGGCATTTGGAATCTCGACTACTACAAGGGGTCGAACTCCTTCGTAAGGCAGGCCGCGAATCATTGGACGATCTCGTCCATCGCCATCCTCTACAGCGGCGCGCCAGTCAACATCGTTACCGGATCAAACAAGAACGATGACAGCGCCAACAACAACCGCCCCAACCTGGTTCCCGGGCAGAGCGCGTTCCTGGATCCACACAGAAGCCGCAGGGTTGCCGCGGCCGAGTGGTTCAATCCCGCGGCGTTCGCTGCCAACGGCCCCGGCCTCGGCATTGGTCCTTACGGCGCAGATGGCAACGCGCCGCGCGACTATCTTCGTGCGCCGGGTTACCGGGATATCGACTTAGGGATCTTCCGTAACATCAACGTGGAACGATTCACGTTACAGTTACGGGGCGAGGCCACCAATGCCTTCAACCTGGTAAGTCTCAACGCGCCAACCGCCAACCTGGCGTCGTCTCTTAACGGAAAAATCACATCCGCCGCCAGTCCCCGCCTGATTCAGGTGGGCGCCCGACTTACGTTCTAGTTGTTAGAGAAGAGCGACCTGGCGTAGAAGCGTGATGGACGATGGAGAGAATTCTCGAATTGTATCCAGCAGTATGACCACAATTCTTCTTTTTACAACAAACAGGAGTTGCCACTTTTCCACGTTGTGTTCCTGGACCCGAGGAGGTGATTTGATCGGTATACTTCCCACATCTATCGCCGAGCGAGGTCCTGACCCATGAGACGACTGGCTTTCCTTTTGCTGCTTGCTATGCCGCTTGCTGCTCCAGCCCAAGACAAGAAGCCGCCCACCACCCTTCGCGGCGTATTGCTTGAACAGCTGCACACCACCCACGACGACGAAGATTGGTTCGTCCCGGCAAACGTGGCTGTCGCGGGCCTCACTGCCGAACAGGCCAAATGGAGTCCCGGAAAAGGCAACCACTCCGTCGGCCAGCTGGCCTACCATCTATGGTATTGGGATGACCGCTCGCTGAGCCGCTTCAAGGGTGAGAAGGAGGCTGCCTTCGACGGAAACAACAACGAGACCTTCGACAATTTCACCGCTGCCCAATGGGACGATCTGGTGAAAAAGCTTAACCAGGTGATGAGCGACTGGGAGAAGGCCGTTGAAACAGCCGATGACAAGAAGCTGGCCGAGAATGCCTCTCTCGTCGCCCACGTGGGAGCACACAACGCGTACCACATTGGCCAGATTCTTTACGTCCGCAAGCTCCAAGGTGTCTGGGACCCCAGCAAAGGCGTGAAATAGGCCAAGGGGAGATTCGGACGCTGTTGAGACTGTTTACGATGGCGCCATCGTTGCGAACGCTGAAGCACATTCATCCCGTTATGCGGTAACGTCCAGGGCGAGCACTGTTACACCGCAAAGAAAAATGAGCACCGCAGTTATCATCGCTCTGGTGCGGCCTCTTTGTGCCACGGCAGCGACAACGCTTACTGCCCGCCAGTAGCACCACGCACCCAAAATCACCAGAAGAAGCTCCGCCAAGGCTGAGGCTGTCCTGAACTGCCACAAGCCGAATCCAAGCCTGGGGAGATTGCCAAGATTACCGGGCAGGATCGGCATGTTGTGACGGTGGACGACCAGATCTAGCAGCCAATGAGAAAAAGAGATGAGCGCCAGCACGATGGCGCAGCGCTTGCCCCATCGCACACCAAAAATCAGACCAAACACCACGGAAAGTAGCAACGCACCAACCAGGGAGTGCGTGTAATCAGCATGGATGATGTTTTCCCCGTACCCACCATGAAGGCCGGGAACGGGCTCCAACGTCTCAATTTTCATGAGAAACATTGGGATGAATGCGATATCGAGCCACACTGTTGCCAACATCAGGGACCAAAGGGGGACACGCGGTTCGCGTGACTTGGCAAGAGCGGCAAAGCCGAAATGTCCTGCGATCATTGCCTGTCCCCTCTCGATCCACAACGCGGCCAGGGTAAACCTGCGTCGAGGGCTCCGATGACAACAACGAAAAGAATGACCCCAACAATGAATTGCATGCCGTGCCTACCCTCCCGAGGGACACACATACGGAGTTGCTTTCATGGCAGCACCGATGCCCTCGAAGCCTCGATCTATAAGGTTTATGAATGCCAATTGCACTTCGCTGCTGGTTCTTCCCTTACGCTGCCGACGAAGCGCTTCAGCGTATGCCGTGCTCCACGTCGCCATAAGCAATGAGGCAAACAGATGTGCCTCCGGATCAGGATGAGCCCGGCCAACAGAATCCGCAAGCATCTTTGCGCAATCACTTATAAATTCATCCCGCAGTTCCCGTACGCGCGCTGATAGTGCAGCACTCTGCATAACCGTTTCGCAAAAACGCGCCGTGCCGGCCGTAAACTTCGCGAAAGGATGTTTCTGTTTCAGGAGTCGATGCGCCAGATTTTGCATCGCGACCGTGGGCGACACATTCTGGGAACGTTGCGCGAGCGCTTCACGAATCATCTCTCTGCCTTCGTCTTCACGATCGAAAAATAGGTCTTCCTTGCGTGGAAAGTAATTAAACACGGTCATTTTCGCAACGTTGGCCGCTTCAGCGACCTCGGCAACAGTTACGTTGTCAAAGCCGCGTTCCATAAACAAACCAGTAGCTACATCAGATATGGCTTGCCTGGTTGCCAGTTTTTTACGTTCGCGCAGACCCTTTTCGTCGGACATATACTAAAGCATACCGAGATTAATTTTGTACTCGGTACAACTATTGTACAATTCACTGATCATGGGGAATGAAACGGCAGACGTTGTTATTGTGGGGGCTGGCCCGACCGGTTTAATGCTGGCTATCGAAGTTGTCCTCGGTGGCGCTACGGCAATCGTTCTGGATCGTTTAGCCGAACCGGACGAGACTATCAAAGCGGGTGCGATTGGCGCACTCGGTGCTGAAGCGCTAGAGCGTCGCGGCATAGGGCCTGCCATGGAAGCAGAGGAGCGCGCCATGACCGATGCGATGGCCGCGATGATGAAGTCGAGCGGCATAACTACCGGTCCACCCCCCTGGAAAAAGATTGGCGGGCATTTCGCGGGGTCGTTTCTTATTGATCAGACGCGCCAACGCGAACCGGAGCGGAGACTGCGTGGTGTGAGGCAACAAGCTCTCGAAAGGATGCTCGGCGAACGTGCGCTAGAAGTTGGTATTGAGATAAAACGTGGATGGGAGGTCACCGATTTTTCTGAACATCCGACAGGGATCACGGTGGAGGGACGTAATTCGAGCGAAGCCTTCTGTTTGTATTGTGCTTTCCTGGCGGGGTGTGATGGCGGACGCAGCATGATACGAAAACGTGCCGGGTTCGACTTCCCCGGTACTGAGCCCACCCTTACGGGACACCAAGCGATCGTTGAACTTGATATCCAGAGCGTTTATTACCTCTCGGCTGGCGCAGAACAGCAAAGGGTATGCTCGCGTATGGCCCGGGGCCTGGCCGTGTGTTTACGGCGGAGTTCGATGGGCCTCCGGCGGATCGCGACACACCCATTACGGTCGAAGAGGTGCAATGCAGTCTGCGCAACGTCAGTGGGGCGGACGTAACAGTGACAGCTATGCAGTCTGCCACGCGATTTACCGACAATGCCAGGCAAGCTTCTACCTATCGCAAAGGCCGTGTGCTCCTCGCCGGTGATGCGGCCCACGTGCATTCTCCATTTGGCGGCCAAGGCCTGAATCTTGGTCTTCTCGACGCAGTCAATCTGGGGTGGAAACTTGCCGCTGTGATACGCGGGACGCTTCCGGAGGAGCTGCTGGATACATACACTGCGGAACGTCACCCGGTTGGCGCACGTGTTCTGGCCAATACTCGTGCGCAAGTTGCCTGGATGCGACCGGATGTCCTGACAACAGAACTTCGGGAAGTTATTACGGGCCTCATGAAGACAGACGACGGAAATCGCTTCTTCGGAGAGATGATGAGCGGGATCACAACCCGCTACGAGCTTGGTGATGAGCATCCTCGGGTGGGGAGGTTATGTGGCAATCTCACCCTATCCATCAACGGCAACGAAACAAAACTGTTCACCCTGATGCAGCACGGTGATGGACTGCTCATTGATGCAACCAATGGGGCTGCATCAAGAATCGCGAAGGGATGGCCATCCCGTGTGAGTTGTGTTGAGGTACAGGACGGAACAACGATGCTGCTTCGTCCCGACGCTTGTATTGCCTGGGTGGGCGATGGCAATCATCACAATGGACTTGAAGCTGCCCTCGAGCGATGGTTTGGGAAGCCTGGCGCCGAGCTTACATGGAGCTGAGCCATCGACATCGTCCAGCCGAATTTCGTAACAGTTGCTACTCGGCCCGCAGAGCCTCTATGGGCTCAATACAGCCGGCGCGGTATGCGGGAATGGCCGACGCCACGAGGGCGAGCAGAAAAATCGAGAGCGCTGCCAGCACAATGATGGTTGGGTCAAGCGGATCGACTGCAAACAGCAGCGATCGTAATAGAGGCGTGGCAAATAGAGCGGCGAGTGCGCCAATGCCGCAGCCCAGCAGCCCAAGCTTGGCGCTCGAAATCAGGACGAGCTGCATCACGCTGGAGCGCTGCGAGCCGAGCGCCAGGCGGATCGCCATTTCCTGCGTGCGCTGTGCGGTGGAATAGGCAATGACTCCGTAGATACCGAGCAGAGCCAGCAACACAGCAGCGGCAGCAAAGCTGGAGATGAGCGCGGTGGTGAAACGTCGTGGAGCCTGGCCCTCATCCACAACACGCTCCATCGATTCAAGCTGGGTGAGCGGGAGCTGCGGGTCGATAGAGCGGACAATGGCGCGCAGCGAGCCGGCCATTTGCTCCGGGGGCTGCTGGCTACGCAACACGATCGAGCCTCCATTGCCCGTCAGCATGTCAGCAGTCGCAAATGAGCCCACATCGGCTTTCGTTTGGCTAGCCGGAAAGTACACCTGGTTGGTCGTGGGCACATCGGCCGCGAGCTCTTTGACATCGCCGATCTCTCCCACCACAGTCACCCAGGGTACCGTCAATGCCTCCGCCGGTCCGCGGTGCAGGCGCTTGCCGATGGGGTCCTGCCCTGGCCAGTAGCGCTCCGCCAGGGTTCGATTGACGATGACCACAAGGGGCGCGCCCACGGCGTCATCAGCCGGGGTAAAGTCGCGTCCTCGAATAAGAGAAATGCCTGCGGCGCGGAAGTAGTTGCCCATCACATCGGAAAACCAGACGAGATTCAAGCCTGCGTCTTTGGCGGGGATGTAGCCCTCTGGAGTAAAGGTAGAGCGAACATCCTGGCCGGAGACGGGCAGCAAAGTAGTCACTCCCACTGCCTGCACTCCGGGCAGCTGCTCCAGCTTGTTGCGCAGCAGCAAATTGAATGAGTCAATGGCGGCCTGGGTGTTGTATTGCTGCCGCGGCAGGTTGTAGTGGGCGGTCAGCATATGATCGGTGCGAACTCCCAAGTCGATGGAGCGCATCTTCTCAAAGCTGCGCAGCAAGAGGCCGGAGGCCGTCAGCAGCACCAGGGCCACCGCGAGTTCGGCTATCACCAGGGCCGAGCGCAGGCGGGCGTGCCCGGCGCCGGCGCTGCCGGTACGGCCGCCTTCTTTCAACGCTTCGTTGACGTCCGTGCGCGCGGAAGCGAGGGCTGGGATCAGGCCGCACAGGCAGCCGGTAAGCACCACCAATCCGAGCGCAAAGGCCACTACTCCCCAGTCCAGACCGATGGAGGTCACGCGCGGAAGCGTTTCAGGAAAGAAGCTGACGCCGGCACGGAGCGCCACCCAAGCCAGCGCCAACCCAATGAGGCCGCTCCCCGTGCTGAGCAGTAAGACCTCGACCAGGGATTGACGCAAAACCGCCGCTCCGCTGGCACCCAGCGCCAGGCGCACGGAGATTTCGCGCCGCCGGCCAATCACCCGCACCAGCAGCAACCCTGCCAGATTGGCGCAGGCGATGAAGAGCACAACCATCACCGAGAAAAAGAGGGTGCGAACCAGCGGCCGGGCTTGCGCCACGGTGGCTTCGTCGAGTGGTTGAACCAGCGGATGAATGCGGCGCCGGGAGAGCGCCGGGGGAAAGTTGCGCATGATCTCCCGTGCCGCTCCGGCTGCATCCTGTTGCGCCTGGGCGGGGGTTACACCGGGCCGCAATCGTCCCACCAGGTAGAAGCTCCACCCTCCCTGGCCTTGCAGTTCATCGGGGGTCAGGCTCATCGGGATCCAAAGCTCACTGCGGTTCAATCGGCCCGGAACCAGGGGAAACTCAAAGTCACGCGGCATCACCCCGATGACCTCGTAGGGCTTGCGGTCGAGCAGAATCTTCTGGCCAAGGATGTTTGGCTCGCCATGGAAGCGGCTTTGCCACATCTGGTAGCTGAGGACCGTGACCGGCGCGCGCGAGTCGTCTTCCTGCTGGGTAAAGCCGCGGCCCATCAGGGGTGAGACTCCAAGAACCGGAAAGAGGTTCGCGGTGAGCCGAGCCCCACCGATCTGCACGGGATCGCCTAGCCCCGAAAGCTCATAGGTGGATGGCTGATAACTGCCGAGACCGGAAAAGGCGGTGGTGTCGCGCATGTAGATGCGCACGCCGGGCGCGGTGACGCCGGGAGTGTCCCCGCCATAGTTGACTCCCTCAACGATATCCGCGAGCACCACCAGCCTGGAGGGATCGTGGGAACGGTAGGGGCCGCAGCAGGACGCCCTCCACAATAGAGAAGATGGCAGTGGTGGCGCCGATGCCAAAGGCCAGTGTCAGGGCTGCGGTTAACGTGAATCCCGGCGACCGGCGCAACTGCCGCAGCGCATAGCGCAGCTCTCGCAATACATTTCGCATCAGGTCCAGCAATCTCGGCCCCCATGCTATAAGAAAAATGATATTCGTTCCTAAGAGAAGGATAAATCGTGTGTAACCGGCGATAATTCTTGATGAGGATATACCTCGGCCCAAAGGAGAATCGCCCGTGCGTTATGCCGCGATCGTCCTATTCACACTTCTCGCGCTGGCATGGAAGCCATCGCACGCAAATGCTGATTCCGGCGCAGGAAACCGGAGCAGTTCCTCAGCCAGCCTCACCAAAACCTAACCCGGATGCCTCCGGCAAATATCATCTGGGCGATGGCGTTACCGCTCCTAAGCTCGTGTTTGCTCCAGACCCGGAATTTACGGCCGAGGCACGTCGCAAAAAGTTGCAAGGAGTGGTGGTCGTATCCCTGACAGTCGATACCGCAGGAAATCCGCAAGACGTTCGCGTTGCCCGTTCCATGGCGGAGGACGTAAGCAAGAAGGATAAGCAGACCGCAGTAGGCCTGGACGAGAAGGCGGTGGAGGCGGTGAAGCAATACAAGTTTCAGGCGGGACAGTATCAGGGGAAGCCGGTGCCGGTGGAAATTGAGGTCAAGGTCAATTTTCGAATCTTCTGAGCCCGCGGAACCCGATAGAAATAGGAGGGTGGCCTTGCCAAAGCAGTTCCCTTGCCACCCGTCAAACTCAACAGAAAATCCGGGCGAAGCCCACATAGTTTTTGTGATATCGGTCAGCAGATTCGGGTTGGACTAGGAAAAAGCAATCGAAACATATCATTTTCGGCCCAGGTACGCTCCCACGGCAAGCCGGGGCAGGTATGCGAACCTGGGGCACCCGTCCTGTCTCGTCCAGTTCGTCTTGGGTGCGATTGCCCTGCGTCAAAACATCTTGCTTTAAGGAGCCTCCATGCGCCGGATCATCGTTACTTATGCAACCGCTCTGGCGGTCGCGACAGCAGGCGCACAGAGCGGCGTTCCTGCAAAGGAGTTGCCTGGCTTCCAGGCGATCCAGCAATCCGACCTGCGTCGCGATCTGACGTACATCAGCTCGGACGAGCTTGGCGGCCGATTGAGCCTCCAGCCTGGAGATGAACTCGCCACCCACTGGATTGCCAGCCAGTTCGCGAAAGCCGGCCTTCAGACGCTGGTGAAAGAGGAGGACGGCAAGCCCGGCTACCTGCAGCCCTTCACACTCATTGAGTATCACCCCGATCGTGACGCTTCCTCCCTGACGCTCACGCGCGCCGGCAAGACGACGGTCTGGCGTACTCCCGAAGTAGTGGGAGCTTACAAGCATGCGGTGGATGTTACGGCGCCCGTCCTCTTTGCCGGCTTCGGCATCACCGCGCCCGAGCTCGGCTACGATGACTACTCCACCATCGATGCCCGCGGCAAAATCGTGCTTATCTTTGATCATGAGCCGCAGGAGGATGATCCCCGGTCGATTTTCAACGGAACAGGGAACACGCGCTACGCCACCGCCCGGGTGAAGGTCATGAATGCTCAGGCTCACGGGGCCGTGGCCGTTGTGATCGTGGCTGAACCAAACCGTAAGCACCTTACCAGTGCGGAGCGCGTTGCGCGCATCGGCTCCAGCGCCGTGCGACCCATACCCTTGCCGCTCCAGGCCATCCGGGATGACGAGGTGCATATTCCATCGGCGACCGTGCTGGATGCTGTGGCTGGGGAGCTGTTCGCTAACGCGGGTATCACTCCGAGCGCCGCACAAACAGCGATCGATCGCGATCTTAAGCCTCAATCAAGGCCTTTGTCAGACACCACGCTTACCCTCCACTTGCGCAACAGCTCGGAGCGCACCGGGGTTACGAACAATGTGGCGGGTCTGCTGCCGGGCAGCGATCCGCGGCTTGCGCCTGAAACCATCCTGATCACCGCGCACCACGACCACGATGGCATGGCTGCGTGCGCCGACCCCGCGCATCCACCCGCCAGCACACCCCCCGACCCGCATCCGTGCCCCCAGATATGGCATGGCGCCGATGACAACGGTTCGGGCACCGTGGGGGTGGTCGAGCTGGCGCGCGTTTTCGCCGCCAACCCCACCAGGCCTAAGCGCTCCATCCTGTTTGTGGTCTTCGCCAGCGAGGAGCGCGGCCTTCTAGGCGCTTACTGGATGGCCGCCCATCCACTGCGTCCGCTCGCCACCACGCGCGCGCAGATCAACTTCGACATGATCGGCCGGGACGAGGCGCCCAGCCCGCAAACTGACGGTCTGATCAAGATCCCAAGCGATACCACCAACCGGCTCAACCTGATCGGCGCTCTTTACTCGCCCGATTATGACCGGACAGTCAAGGAGCAGAACAAGCTAGTTGGCCTGACGCTCGATGACCGGTTTGACCACGAGTCGGCGCTAAACGTGTTCTTTCGCTCCGACCAGTTCCCTTTCGTGCTGCATAACATTCCGGCCTTCTGGTGGTTCACTGGGTTTCATCCGGACTATCACCACACCACCGACACGGTCGATAAGATCGATTTCCCCAAGATGCAGAAGATACTCCAGCTCGCCTATCTCACCGCCTGGCAGTTTGCCATCGAGCCCACGACGCCGCGCTTTGTTGCCAATCCGTCAAGTGGTGGTAAGTAGTGTGAACAAGAGCGTCTACTTGCCTGCCGGGTCACTGCCGTACTGTTGATACTTTAGGACGGCTTTGCCCGCTGGAAAGTTCTGCGAATCTTTATGAGCTCGTAGAAAGCGGTAAAGAAATCGAGCGGTCCCACCTTCGAACCGGCGACATCATCCCAGCGCGGCAATGGGCTCTCGTAAATGACCTCGTCGGCGAAGGAAGCGTCCTTTTTGTGCAATGCCATAAAGCGGGCGATGATCTCGACGTCAAAGATCCAGCGTGATTGAAAGGGTGTAGCGAGAATCGATTTCAATTCGGGTGTAATGCGGAAGAGTTTTGCGCCACACTGCGTGTCATAAATCGGCAGCCCTAGCATGATCGAAACAGCGGTGGCGAAGCAGCGCCCGAGGTAATGGCGGATGGGTCTTCTATGGATGAAGTGGCCGAGAAGACGTACCCGGGAACCGAAAATCATTTCCAGCTTAGGGTTTCCGATCAACCGGTTCAGCAGGTGAGGAATCACATGCAATGGTGTGGCCAGGTCCGCATCCCAGAACCCCGTGACCGGGACGTCCTCGCGAGCAATGGCAGCCAGCATACCGCAGCGTACCGCATCAGCCTTACCGCCATTCGGCTGCTTGTCCAGGACTTGAATACGGTCGGGATGCTTCGCGCGCAATGTCTCCAGCACGCTCAGGGTGGCGTCACGGCTGCCATCGTTGACAAATAAGAAGTCCACTAGCCGGTTTTCCGCGAGGAACTCGGAGAAGCGGAGGGGCTGCAGACGTGCTGCTTCGTTATAACAGGGAACCACTACAACACACCGTGCTGCGGGAGCTATGCCGGCGGCACTACTCCCGATTTGTGTGTCCATCTAAAAACCTCAAGAACGCGTGGAGTCTGTACTGGCGAGCTCAATGCTGCCGACAGTCGCTGAAGTGATCTTATTACGACTGAAACGAACAAACCGCCTAACAGGAGATTGAAACTCCGGATATAGAATCTGTGTCCAGAGGTCAATCAAACCTTGAAGCTTTAGATCCGCTGATCTGACTAAGGGGAGCGGAGGGGCTGGTGCAGGTCCTCCATCGGGCGCATCCTCAACGTCGAGTGCATCCGCAACTTCGGACCCAAACAGCGCTCTTACTCTATTTGACGCGGTAAGCAAGCAGCTGGGACTGAAGTTGGAGAAGCAAAAGCGTCCAGCGCCCGTGCTGGTGATCGATCACATAGAAGAAAAGCCAACCGAAAATTAGGAGGGGCCGCCCGTAGTTCCCTCACAGACCCAGGCTAGTGACTACGAACAAACGGCTGAGTGTTCTGCACAGATTCTCTCGTAGATGTGGCTTTCCTGTTCGCGCTGGAAGCTGGTCAACACATACCCGCACAGAATATCAACGTTGCAAGTCTTGGCTATCTCGTCCGTGAGGTGTTCGACCTGAACCGCCGCATCCGCCTTACCTTGCGCCCACAAGGTAGGCGCAAATTCCCCACAAGCTGAAACCCGGGAATGCTCCCCGGTCGCCATCTCGGCCACGGAAGAGAGCAGATCACCAAAGATCTTCAGGAATCGAACCGGGTCAGGCAAATCATTCACCATGAAAGTCGAGAGCGCTTCGTCAACATCCAAAGAGAGATAGAACCCCTGTTCCATGGCAGCGACCCCGTCCACGCCGCGTGCCAGCAATCTCTCAAGAAGACTCTTCCGGTGTGACTCGGTCGCGACCGCTATCACCGGATTTCCAGCCTTTAAAGCAGCCTCTATGAAACAAGTAAGGCCAGATAGAAAAGCTGCCTCGTCAGAATAAAACTGAACTTCGTGGCTGTGGGTGACCTCCGCCTTTCCCGGTAACAGCGACGGCTGAACTTCCTGGGGGAAGAGGTGGCCGGGAGCTTGTTCGTCGGTCGCGCGGGCCCAATGGTTACCCGATAGTCCCTTACTGAGAAACTGCCTACCCTGACAAACTGCTTCTACAGCAGCTAGCAGCTCGGTTCCGGCGTGTGCTTTTACAACGTAGCCCATTGCCCCCAAGCGGAAAGCCTCTTGTGCCAGATCAACAGAAGTTTCCTGACTCATGAAGAGTATTTTGCAGTTAGGGCAGAGCTTGCGGATTCGTCGAGCCACTTCAATCCCACTGAGTGTGGGAAGCCCGATGTCGAGAACAATCAAGTCGGGTTGCAGCTCTTCGGCTTCGCGAACCGCTTCTAATCCATCTGAAGCCTCACCGATGACCTGCAAATCCTGCCTTCCACTCAGCGCTGAACGCACGAATTGTCGGAACGGTTCGTAATCGTCGACAATGAAAAGCCGGACTGTTGGGGGTTCCAAGTGACCTCCGCCTCCTAACTGTTTCAAACCCAACTCCCTTTGAGTGTAGTTTGAACTTTATAAGGATTTCATAGCGAGCTAGTTCCGTCGTTGCGCAAGCGCAAGATCCGATTATAGTGCCGAATACCTGGGGAAAGACGCGACATAGGGACCATATCTTCGCTGCAGGCAGGTTCACATGGAAGGCCATCCTGCCGGCCTTCCATGCCGTCAGGCCGTAGGGCTCTGCAGTATCTGCGCGAGCGCATGCAGACGATTGGCGTCCGTAGTGTTCTTGGCAGCTGATGCCTCGGTCTCCACAGAAGCCGCCATCCCGTGGAGCTTTGCCAGGTCTTTCTTGCCAAGACGCGATGCCTGCGCACGGGCAATCGCCCTGTTGAGATCGGCGATTCGCTTCGCGGGCAGCCCCTGCGAGCGCCCTAACTGGTCCAGGTAAGCTCGTGCAACGATGAGTTGGGAGGGCCAGGTAATTTTTTGCTGGTTCTGCACGTTGAGCTCGCCGAATTGGACCAGGTTGGCCGCATCGATCTCGTTCTGCGTCAGAAATTTGCTGGGCACCAGCTTAAAGACGTCGAGCCCGCGGGCGATTTCCGATCCATAGATATAGCCGTTGTACCAGTACGCAGACCAGTCTCCGCCCAGAACGACTGTCTTGGCATCGATGGGTCCGCGATCGAAATAGGCAATCTCGTACGGATGCGCGGTGTCGGTGAAATCCATCACCGAGATACCGCCTTGATACCAAGCCTGGACTTCGATATCACGTCCGGGAATTGGTACCAGAGATCCGTTATGAGCGACGCAGTTTTCCGTTTCCGTTTGCGCGGCGGGCATCTTGTAGTAGCTTGCCAGCGAAAGTTTGTCGTCTTTCAGGTTGAAGATCGCATCCGCCCCCCACTTGTTGGGGTCGGTTGCACGGCAGCGCGGCTGCAGCCCGCCGCCCCACTCGTCGGTGAAGACCACCTTGGTTCCGTCGTTGGAGAACGAGGCCGAGTGCCAATAGGAATAGTTCGGGTCGTTCACGGCGTCTACACGCTTGGGGTGGACTGGATCTTTGATGTCCAGCAGAATGCCGTTTCCGGAGCAGGCGCCGGCTGCGAGGCCAATAGCCGAATACACGGTGATGTCATGGCATTGGTTGGTATCCTTGGGTTTCTCCGCTCCTTTGCCGTGGCTTCCGCCGTTGTTTAGCCCGTTTAAGACGCCGCTGCGTGCATCGATAAATACCCGCGGGCTCGAAACCACCTTAGCTTGCTCCGGGGCGCCCACTGGGACCTTGATCACGTCGATACGGAACAGAGAGGTGTTGGGATCTTTGTCCGGAGCCTCATCCGAGCAGCCCGCGAGCTCCGCCGCCGGCCGCACAAACGACGTTCCCGAGACGTAGATGTAGACGTTGTCTTTATCGTCGGGATCGACAACCAGCGTATGCGTGTGCGATCCGCGACAGGTCTGCACTGCCGCCACTTGCTTGGGGTTCCTGATATCCGAAATGTCGAAAATCCTCACACCGCGAAAGCGATCCGGGCTTGCGGCCGGCACCCGGTGGTCCTTTTCATGGCCCGGCTCTGGCGGAGGCATTGGGGGGAATCCCTGTGTCCCGCAGTCCAGCCGGCCATTCGGCATTTCGACCGACATGAACAGCAGGTTCTTGTACACAGAGACATCGCCCTGGCCACCCGGACACACCAGCGAGGTCAGCAGCGATACCTTTGCCGGGTTCGAAATATCGTAGAAGTTCACACCATAGAAGTTGCCTTGGAACAAGTGTGTGCCCTGAAATGCAAAATCGGAGTTGGAAAAAGCAAGCTGCGCGAGGACCAGCTGCATGGGTTTTGTAAGTCTGGCTTTGTTTATCCCAAGCGTGTCAAGTGTCTTTTGAACAACCGGATCGTCTGGTTGCGTGGCCGGCAACTGAAAGGCGTCGGCTTTCTTCAGGAATGCCACGTGCTCCAGGCCCATCGCCGCCTCGCCGGCATCGTAAAGTCCGGCTTTCAGCCCGACGCGGGGATCGTTCATGGTGGAGCCTGTCATCCCCGGTGGCAGCGGCGGGGGCGGTTGCGGAGTCATCGGCTCTTCGTCCTCTTCCGCGGGAACAGCGGGCTTCGCAGCCGGAGCGGCCGGCGCCTGCGCCTTTACACTAACGATCGTGGAGTTAAATAAAGCCAGAGCAAAGGCCGCAGCCACCAAACGGAATGCGAGAGCCCGCGTACAGTTCATCGTTTCTCCTTCAACATATCTTCCATAATGTTTATCTCCGCCCGCTGGCTGTTATCTGCATCTGTGGCAAAGTCGAACAGGTCGGCATCCTCGCCCGCACCGGGTGTATCAAATAACTGCTTCACCATCACCAAAGCCCCTTTGTGGTGCTGTATCATCCCGGTCAAAAACTGCCGGTCAAATTCTGCCCCTTTAGCCTGCTGTAACTCATTCATCTGCTCCGAGGTAAGCATTCCCGGCATGGCGGGCATCGGCTTCCTGCTCATATCCATTTCCGGCATACCCGGCATGGCCATTGACACTGGCGCGCCCCGCGCTACCAGCCACCGCTTCATAAACTTGATCTCATCGGTCTGTGAAAGGCTGATGCGTGCGCCGAGCGCGCGAACCTCTTTGTTCTGCGTGCGCGATGAAATCAGCGCGGTCATCTCCACCGCCTGCGAGTGATGCATAATCATGCCCTGCATGAACTCTATGTCGGCCTGCGAGCGTGGCGGCGCTACCGCGGTTGTAGAAGGCGGGAGTTTCCTGCTAGGGGCTCCCGGAGCGCCGGGCTGCACCACCGAGACGGAGCCTGATGCCGCCTGTTGAGCATAGCCCGCCGAGGCCGGCAAGCTACAAAGCATCACAGCGATCGTCGAGTCAAAGCAAGCTAGAACCAGGATTCCGAAGGTGTGCGATCCACCCCTACGACGCAAGATCAACGCTCCATTTCCTCATTCGGCAGGCATATTCGCTGCTCACACCGTATCACGGCGTGCAGTCCGTGTAATCGGGATAGGGGACGGCCCATTATAACGACGCATTCAGCGGCTCGCCTTGCAGGAAGGCCGCGATGTGCTGGTTGAGAAATTTTTCGTCCGCCGGGCTCGCTCCAGCGCCGGCCGGGTGGCCCCACAGCGAAGGGATGGGCAGCAGGGTGCAGTGAGGGATAAAGGGCGCTTCATAGCGGGCATCGGCGACTGGGAAATACAGGTCCGTCGCCGAGGGCATGTAGAGGACCTGCGCCTTGATCGATCCCAAGGCCTTCCCCACATCTCCGCCGAAGCCGGGAGTGGCTCCCACGTCGTGCTGTTCCCAGGTGTGCATCTGCAGAATGAGGTTGTTCGCGTCTGCACCGGGAATGAAGTTCGTCTTGTAATGATCCACCACCTGGGCGAAGGTGGTTCCGGCGGGCTCCTCGGACTTCCATAGCTCCTCGCGCCACCATTCTTGAGAAAAGAGCCACGCAGTCCATACCAGCGAAAATGCCTGGATGCCCTTGACCGGTTCCTGCTTGTAGTCGCCGCCCTGGAAGGCTTCGTCAGTGGTCAGAGCAGTGATCTCGCTCTCCAGGCGGACGATGCCGTGGCCGTAGGTCTTGGCCGTGCCCGAGGTGGCAACGATGCGGTCCATGTAATCGGGATAAGAGACAGCCCATTGGAAGGCCTGCTGCGCTCCCATGGAGAAACCGATGACGGCCTCGAGGTGCCGGACGCCGAGCTCCCGAGTCAAAAGCTGATGCACTGCTTCCACATTGTCCCGGATAGTGGTGACAGGAAAGCGCGGTCCGTGGAATGGCTCCGGCGTGTTGCTGGGGGACGAGGAACGTCCGTTGCCAAACAGCTCGGAGGTGATCAGGAACTGACGCGCGGGGTCCAGCGCCTTTCCTGGCCCAATCAGCCAGTCATAGCCTCGCATATCCGCCATGTAATGCGAAGGCAGAAGGATGGCGTTGTCACCAGCCGCGTTCAAGTGTCCATAGGTGCCGTAGACTACCTTTGCCTCCGGCAGCGTGACCCCACTCTCGGTATGAAAGTTGTGAATCACGAAGGTGTGCTCGACCGGCTCAGGCTTCGCCGGTGTGGTCTGCGAATACGCTGCCAGCGAGCAGAATGCTATGAAAACCCAGGCAAAACGTTTCATGCCGCATGATCCTTGTCTTACGTTACTTGGTGAAAATGTTCTTGGGACATATCGCATGAACGCCTACGCTGCCGTCAACCAGCTGAGTGATGTCAACATCGACCGCTACGCTGGTCAGCATATAGGCGTCATCGCGGCTAAGGTGCTTCTGGTCAACCAGGAAGTTGATCATGTCGCGCACTGCGAGGGTAGTCGCTTCCTTCAAGTCCGGACTGAAGCCCATGCTGATGTAGGCGGCGGGCGTCTCGGCTCGCGGCCACAGCAGATGCTGGTCCTTGTGAACAACGAACCGGAATGTTCCGGAGAGGAAGGTTTCAAGAGCGGTGATATCGACTTCGCCGTTGCCCTGTCCGGCGTGGCCGTCTCCAACTTCAAAGAGCGCGCCCTTAGCGTGGACGGGAATGTAGAGCGTAGTGCCTGCGACCAGCTCCTTGTTATCCATGTTGCCCGCGTGCATCCACGGTGGCGCGCTGTCGACGCGGCCGGCGGAGGGCGGCGGCGCATCCCCCATGCTGCCAAAGAAGGGATGCAGAGGAATGTCGATACCCGGAGCGAAGTGGGCAAGCATCTTTGCGCGGTCCAGCGGAATGATCCTGGTGCGGCCGTAAGGATAGTCATTGGGCAGGAAACCGCGGCCGGCGCCAAAGCCATTGCAGGCCCAAGGCACATCGATGTCGATCTTTAGAATCTGGACCTCGAGGACGTCGCCCGGTTCGGCCTCGGCAATGTCAACCGGGCCGGTGAGAATATGGCCTCCGGGTCCCTTGTCCCTTACCTCACGATATATGTCGGCGTTATAGGAAGGAATGTCGGAGGACGCGACGCCCTCTTTGATCAGGCGTTCGTTTGGACCGCAGGTGGAAAGGGTCTGGATGCGTACCGTATCTCCTGAGTGCACGGTAAGCACGGATTTGGCTTCGGCCGAGTAGTAACCCCAAACCACAGTGGAAGGGGTAGCAGACAGCGTAGCTTGTGGTGCCTGCCCGGCGGCGACGGCTGCGAACAGAAATGGCGCCGCTACAGCAAAGAGATGCTTCATCGAATCTCCCTATCGGCTGACTGGTTTGGTGATGCAGAGCACGATTTCCTGTTGAGTTTAGTGGGTCCCCACGAATAGATTATGGCGCCTCAAGTCCGCGCTGATAGCGGACTTCGTCGACCGTCACTCCCCACACCGAGTCTGTTCGCCTCACGCCATCGGCTGCCCACCGGTCTATTTGGTAGAAACGCTCCGCGCGAACGTTACCCCTCAGGACCCAAAGAAACGCACGTCGAAATCCGAGTTCGAAAAGATAGGCGCGAGCTGCCGACACCAGGGCGTGGCCCATTCCACGACCCCACTGTTCGGGATCCACATAGAGCGCACATAGCTCTCCACAATTCGCAAGATCCGGATCGCGCGATGGCGCGGTCGTGGCAAATCCATGGATCAACCCTTCTTCGACAGCCACAATGGTCCGCGGCTTAAGCGGGTCAAGGCTCGTGAAATCGTACGTGCGTGCTCAATCTTCGGGATGAAGTTGATCCAGGTAATCTTCCGGAAGAAGCCCCCGGTAGGCCACCTGCCATGACCGGACGTGCACCCGGGCGATAGCCATTGCATCAGGTGGTTCAGCCGGACGGATTAGCATGTCTTAGCATGCCATGAATAGGAGCTATCGGGGGCTTCCCTACCAGGCAAGGCGCCCCCGATTGCTGATGGAACATGGACTAGAGTGGACGGCTAAGCTACAAGCGAACCGCGGCGTCGGCCTCATAAGCCAGCTGCGCCAGTGTGGCCAGGAATTGCCTGCTCTGGCCAGTGAACAATCCATCGGCCGTGAGGCTTGCAACCGCAGCCGTTGCGCCCGCAAATTTATCGGTCAGCGGACGAATGATTGCGACTTTGGGCAGGCTTGAGTCGATGAATTCGCAAGCGACGGGGAAGATCAGGCTGGGCTGAACCAGGCTGGGCGGCTGCAGCGGGGGATTGGCGAAAAAATCGGGAAACGACAGGCCGGATATGGTGTCCGTAAACGGCGCTACAGGCGCCTGCACCCCGTTGCCCGCGAAATCAACCCACTCCAGGAAGTGAGCGATCTCGTCTCCACCAATACCAAGGGTAACCATAAGCACCTCCGGGTCCGACACTTTCTGGCTCATGGCTGCGTAGAGGCTCGTGCCACCCTGCTCGATCATTCCAAAGTGAAAGGCGGCTGTATTGGCAATCGCCTGGATATGGTCGTTGCCGCCTACGGGAAAGTTGCCGTTGGCCGCACCGTTGAAATCGTTATTGTTTCTGGGAATCGCGGTAACCCCACTCAGCGTGATTGCCTGGGGAAAGGTGGCGCCCAAATCCGGGTTGGTCGTGCTGCGATAGCGAACATACCAGCTGGTATCGACATTGAGGTGCATGAGATTCGTGAGCCGCGGCTTGAGGGATGATCCTGTAGCGGTGCTTCCCTTCAAAGTCTCAAACTGGCTGAAGTTGACCGGCTCCGCTCCGCGGGACTCGAGATAGGCGTTGATGAAGTTAGCGTGGCTTATTTCATCATTCGTGTTGCTCGTGATGTATTGTGGACCATCAGAATCCAGATTTGACAAGGCGAGCTGGTAGTTATTCAACGGCGGATTCGGATTTGGATTTACTTCAATCGGCTGGTCGTTGCCGATGCCACCCAGCTCCGCATATTGTGTCCATAGGTCAGATTCGATCAGTTCTGCCGCTGCCAGAAACCGGAGGATGGCGGCATCGCCCGGATTGAGCCTGCCGCGTTCCTGCGCCGAGGCAGTGTTCGCTAACAACCCGACGCCGACCGTAGCTGCGCCACCTGCCAGAAGACCGCTCTTCATAAAGGAACGGCGATTAACTGAACGCTTGATATTGCTCACTGGATTTTCCATAGTTACTCAACCTGCCCTGATTCGTGGATATGGGTTTCTCTTGAGGAGCGACCCGAGGTTCACAATAGGCGCGGGAGATAATGCTACTTGTCATGGAAATGTAAGATAAATGTCTTCCCGGGAGTTAAGAACTACTTAATTTATTTTTCCAATAATTGAGCTGCATCTGCAGTAACTATTAGCGCATTAGTGCGTCTAAGACTCTCTCTTAGTCTAATCATACTGTCATTGTTACCAACTACGAACGGGCCCAGCTAATCGCTTCCGGGAACACCGAGAAGAAATTCGCCCAGGATTCAGAAAGGAGCGTCCGGCACGCACTTGCCATCACTCGATATGCACGCGAGAAACGGTCACTGCATCGACTGGTTCATTCGAGACCGCCCGAGGGGCTGTGCCTGATGCGAAAACGGGTACAGAACGGAACGTCGCCCGGATTCGCACGGATTCACGGAATGGGGTGGATGGCAAGCAAGCCGAGGTTTTGGGATCTGGTCCATTTCAGCTAAGCTCAGTGAATGACTAGACGTGTGCCGCTCGTTCGTTCGCTGTGCGTTGACGGGCCCCGGTGTCGGCGGAAAGGAATCGTCCCCTAGTGGTTGGATCGGCCTTTCTCCGTCGTATTTTCCGCGCGTTTCGCCACCGGGACTTCCGGTTGATGTGGATCGGGGCCTGCGTCTCCACGACGGGTACGTTTGTGCAGCAGTTCGCACAGAGCTGGCTGGTCTACGATCTGACCAAGAACCCGTTTTATCTCGGCCTGGATCTGTTTCTCGGGCAGCTTCCGATCATGCTGTTCTCGCTCTTTGGCGGCGTCTTCGCGGATCGCATGGATCGCAGAAAGATGCTGCTCTATTCGCAGTACATCCAAATGACCTGCGCGTTCGTTCTGGCAGGCCTGTTCGTAACCCACACCCTAAAAGGGATGTCCTTTATTGCGGTGATCCTCTCGCTCTCCTTCATCGTCGGCTGTGGCCAGTCTTTTGGCGGACCGGCCTATTCCGCGCTGTTGCCGGCGCTGGTGAAGGGCGAGGACCTTTCCAATGCGATCGCCATGAACTCGATCCAGTTCAACCTGGCGCGAGTCCTGGGTCCGGCGCTCGGAGGGCTGGCCTATACGACATTGGGCGCCACCTGGTGCTTTACCCTGAATGGCATCTCCTATATTGCGGTGATCGTCTCGCTCTTCATGATCCAGGTGAAATTTGTTCCTCCCACATCACGCGAATCCATCCTGAAAAGTATGGGTGAGGGCATCCGATTCATACGCCACCGCGAGGGGTTGGGCCCGCTTGTCGTGCTCGCCTTCTTTACTACGTTGCTGGGCTTCTCCATCACTGGATTTCTCCCCGTCATCGTCCAGACAATCTTCCACAAAGGCCCGGAGACCTATCAACTGTTGCTCGTATCCTCAGGCGCGGGGTCGATCACCGGCGCGTTGATCGTGGCCGCTATGGAACGCTTGAAGGGACAAGGCCATGTGGCGCTGCTAGCCCTTCTTGCCCTGGGAGCCGCGACCGCCGGCTTCGCCCTTTCCCACTGGCTTCCACTTTCCTGCGTCCTTATCTTCCTCGCCGGCGCAGCCATCATGGCGTCGGCATCGCTCATGGTTTCTCTGGTCCAAGTGATCGTCTCCGACCAGATGCGCGGTAGGGTGATGAGCGTCTACAATCTCGCCTTCCGTGCCGGAATACCACTGGGGAGCCTGGCGCTGGGAAAGCTGATCCCCATGGTTGGCATCTCCTGGGCGCTCGCCGGTTCCGGAGGAATACTCATCGGGCTCTCGCTGTACTTCCTCACCGTCATGAGAAATATTCCGACATTTCAACCCGTAGCCAAAGCAGGACACTGAAGGTTTGGGAATGAACTCGCAGAGAGCGGGAGTATTCACGGTCGATGAGCGCAACCGCATCCGTGACCGCATTCTGGAGCTCGCAAACTCCGATGAGCGGATCGTTGCCGGGGCTGTCGTGGGCTCATTGGCGATCGGCGAAGGCGACCGCTGGTCGGATCTCGATCTGACATTCGGAGTCATTCCAGAGAATCAAACTCTCGACGTGCTTGACCGGCTAACCACACCGCTGGCTAAGGAGTTCGGTGCCGTTCATCTCTTCGATTTACCTCACCGCGAAAGCATATTTCGAGTTCTATTGTTGCAAGGGTGTCTTCAGGTCGACCTTTCGGTCACTCCGGCATCCAAGTTTGGCCCGAATGGCCCCAAATTCAGAATGCTTTTTGGCAGCTATACGGAAAACCCACCTATCCCGGCTCCGCGTGCAGGCGAGTTGATCGGGTACGCCGCGCATCATGCTGCGCGTGCCCGCTTCTGTATCGAACGCGGTCGTTTTTGGCAGGCGGAATACTGGATAAGCGGCGCGCGCGATTACACTCTCAGCCTTTCCTGCCTCCAGCGCAATCTGTCCCCCCACTACGGCAGGGGCTTTGACCAGCTCCCTGCCGAAATTCAGGCACGAGCCAAGGATGCCCTGGTCAGGTCCTTGGATCGCGGCGAACTGCTGCGCGCCCTGGCATCCGTAGTCAACGAACTTCTGAGCCAGGCTCGCCACCTGACGGGCGATCCCGCCGAAATCGAACCTCATCTGCACTTATTGACAACCCCTTGGTCTGAATAGAAACCCTTGCGGAAAGCAAAGTGTATGCTTGGTGCCGTGTTTGCCCGTAACAAGAACGGGAGCAAACGAAAGGCAGAGGGCACGAAAACATGGAAAGCACCGGCCGGCGTCTGATGTTTCATGGCATGGTCCTGTTTCTCCTTGGGCTGGGAACCGGCTTCGCTGAGCAGCATTTCGCAAACGTGCGCATGGGGCTCGCGGCACACTTGGAAGGCCTGATGAATGGCATCTTCCTCCTCGCGTTGGGGGCGAGCTGGAAGGAAGTACGACTATCTTCTCGCACCGCCTCGGTCGTATTCTGGGTTACGCTTTATGGCACCTATGGGAATTGGCTTATGACCACGCTGGCTGCGGTTTTCGGTACTGCGGCCCTGTCTCCCATCACAGGAGCTGGACATAGCGGACTGCCCTGGCAAGAGAGCCTGGTTATGATTGGCTTCATGACGGTGGGGATTACGATGGTGTTCTCGTCGGTGGTCGTTCTTTGGGGTCTTCGCGCCAGAGCGTTGCCGTAATTTCTTAAGGAATCACTGCTAGCCTGCCGCCGCTACGCTTTGCCGCGGTGGGTAGAGGCGATGGCAGCGCTGGAAGTCGCATCCTGCACAGCAGCCGCACGAAACTCGGCATACACATCACATGGCATGGTCGATTCCTCCGGTCAATAGCTTATGACAACTCGACGTGCCTGGTTTCCGGTCCGGAGAGCGCGCCCAGCAACAGGAGTAAGCCTCCGGCTGCGAAGATGACGATTTCGGTGTATTCATAGGGCATTCCCAATGCCTTCAGGCCCAGCATATAGAAGGAGGAAAATGCGGGAATGATCGCGGCCGCGCTGAACCCGATGCCATAGCCGGAGGCCCTGACCACGGTAGGAAAACGCTCGTTGATATACGAGGTGATGATTGCCCATGCGGGCGTGGCGCACAGATTGATCAAGCTCACCAGCACGATCAGTTGCCAGGCGCTCCGGTAGCCGAACCTGACGAGCACGTAGTAGAGGCTGGGGCCGGCGGTGAGCCCCGCGAGGCCCATCACCGCCAGGATGGGACGGCGCCCGATCTTCTGCCCCAATATGCCGAAAGGAACAAAGCAAACCGCCAGCAGCAGGTTCGCAACCAATTGCGCGTTGGTTACGACCACGCTGTTGACGTGCAGGACAGTCAACAGCACGCCGGGAAGAATGGACGTAACCGCGTTCAGCGTGAACCAGACCCCGCTCATCACCAGGAAGACTTGCGACAGACAGCGAAAATTGTCTCCGCGGAACAGTTCCTTCAATGGAGATTTACTTCTGTCGGCTTTAGCCCAGACGCTCGATTCGGGAACCCTTTTCACGTAGTAAAGGAAGATCCCGCCGGCAAACAGGGCTCCGAGGAAGAACGGAATACGCCAGCCCCATTGCAGGTACGGTGAATGGGGCGAGCCCGCTGGCAGCACCCGCAACAAGCCAGTGGTGATCAGCGACATGACGGCCAGAGACAGCGGAAACCCGGTATGGATGATCGCCGCCCATTTGCCTCGCTTCTCCTTGGGCGCATACTCCATGGCCAGGGGATTGGCGCCGGTATATTCGCCTCCCAGGAAAACACCATCGACGAAACGGAGCAAGGTAAGGATCACGATGCTGGCGATGCCCCAGCTTTCATAGCCCGGCAACAGTCCAATGAGCAGGGTCACGACCGCGAAGCCACCCATGGAAATAATCGTGACCCATCGCCGGCCGAGCTTGTCGCCGAAGTGGCCAAACAGCGTGGCTCCTACCGGACGACCCACCAGGGACAAGGCAAAAACGCTGTAATACAAGGTTGATTTCAGGGCCGGGCTCAGGGTTGCTGGTTGGAAGTAAGACATGGCCGGACCCAAGACCACAATCGGCAGATACATGTCGAACATGTCAACAAAGAATCCGACGAAGGCGGCACGCAAGGCTCGCTGTCCGGCAGCGTGTGCAACGGCGTTGGCTTGCAAACCTTGACTGAAAGAATCTGCCCGTAGGGCCACATCAACCTCTTATAGGTGGTGCTGAACCTTTTGGCCTTGGAAGTAGCGCCATAGTACACCCGTCTCGCGAGCTGCGACACGCCCGTTCTACCAAGGTGGCCCTGTGATAGAGTTTCGCATTGGAAGGTGTCATATGCGGCATTGTGTCGCAAGGGACTCGGTCCTCGGGAAAACTTTCCTTATCCTCTTAATATCTGGATTTCTGGCAACTTCCATTTCGGCCTTCGCTCAGGCGAACGCTTCTTCGACTGAGAGCCAGGCTCCGTTCCGGCTGAAAATAACTAGCAACCTGGTGGTCGTACGTGTCGTGGTGCGCGATGCGCAGAATAAGCCGGTAGAGAACCTCAAGAAGGAAGACTTCAAGCTTTTCGACCGGGGCAAGCAGCAATCCATCACGCAGTTTGCTGTGGATGCCCCGGTTTCGCGGCCCTCTGCTTCATCCTCGGCCGTACCATCTGGGCAACCTTCCAATGCGGTTGCGCCAGCGTCAGCCATGCCGAGACGTTTCCTGGCTCTGTATTTCGACGATCTGAATACGTCCGCCGCGGACCTGATCCGGGCGCGTGACGCGGCCGATCACTACCTCGCAGCCAACCTCCAGCCGGGCGACCGGGTTGGCATATTTACTTCAGGAACAAGCCTCTCTGACTTTACCGGAGATCCGAAACAAATCCACGAAGCTCTATTCAAGCTCCACGCCAGCCCTTTCTCTCTGACTCTGGCTCAGAAGCAGGATTGCCCGGATCTATCCGACTACCAGGCCCAGCAGATTATCGACTACGAATTCGACGAAAATATCGACGCCTGGCAGATTGCCATTGATCAGGCTAATAACGATCCCAAGTGCGTGCGGGTGCCGAAGGGTCCCCATGAACCCGAACTATACATTGCGAACTTGGCGCGGAGAGTCATAGAACAAGCCTTGACGCAGTCGCGCGCTAACTTGCAGAAACTGGATCAAGTGGTGAAGTATGTCTCACAGATGCCCGGTCAACGCACCGTCCTTCTCGTCTCTCCTGGCTTCCTATCACGCAGCGAACAGTCTCAATTGGACGAGGTGATTGACCATGCATTGCGCTCGCAGGTGGTCATCAGTTCGCTGGACCCCAAGGGCCTGACCAACGTTACGCGTGAAGGCGATGTATCCCACACTTATCTACCAGGGGCAGTGCCAGGGCCTGCAGTTGGGAAAACGCAGGGCTTGGATTCGCAGCGAGAGGCGGAGGTGCGTGACGTGCTGGCGGAGGTTGCGCAAGGCACGGGCGGGGAGTTCATTCACAATAACAACGACCTCCAGGCCGGATTCGCGGCGCTTGCGCCCGCTCCCGCGTACTACCTGGCCTTCGATCCGACGGATATAAAGCAAGACGGCAAATTCCACGAGTTGAAAGTGGAGCTAACGGAGAAACATAAAGGGTTCAGTGTCCAGGCACGGCGCGGCTATTTTGCGCCGGGAAAGAATGCTGAGCCCAACGATCTCGCCAAGCAAGTGGGAGCAAACGAATCCGACGCTCAGGCACAGGAGCAGATCCGGGAGGCGGTTCAGTCAAAGACCGACTTACAGCAATTGCCGGTCACGATGGACGTGAGGGTTTCCTCCACGAAAACCGACGACCGCGCACTTGCGCTGACCGCTCACCTCGATCCAAAGCCGCTCCACTTTCGCAAGGACGGACAGCGCAACTTGAATAACGTCACATTCGTCTTCGCCATCTTTGACGCAAAGGACAACCTGATTCAGCTGCAGCGAGGCCAGGCCAAAATGGACGTCTCAGACGCAGAGCTACAGAACATTCTGCGTGCCGGCCTCAAGATGGATTCGACCTTTGAGTTGAAGCCAGGCATCTACCGGGTACGTGAGGTCGTGACGGATTCTGAGGAACATCACATCACTGCTGTGTCCCGCACTGTGAATGTTTCTACCGAGTGTTGCGTGCCTCCAACCGAATTGGCAAGCAATCACCCAACGTCTCCCAGCCAGCCCCCGCCGTCTCATGACCTTACCAGCACCCAGCCAAGCTCTCCCGCTCAGAGTGCAGTCCCACCGGTATTCACGAATGCACCGACTTACATTGACTATCCCTTGCGCAAGCTGAGCGCGGTGGTGCCCACCCTGGACGGGATGAAAGCCGATTCCAATCAGGATCAGTTGGCTGGGATCCTCTCGAAAGTTGGTGAGGCGACCGTGAGGTCATTGTCTGCGGCGCCCAATTTAACTTCTCGCGAAGATGTGTACTCCATCGTGCTAGCCCGGGACCCGGGATTAACAAATAGCGTCGTAGGGATGGAGGAAATGCCGGCGCTGCTGGACCTGGAAACGCAGCTACTTCAATCCCGAAGTATTGAGTTCAACTACTTGCTCCTCTTTGATCACCACGCGGATGGCGCCACTTCCATCAAGGAGTTGCGGACCGATTTTAAGAACCGGCAGGTTAACTCACCGGTGAACGGATTCGCGCCACATGGCTTTGGATTTGCCTATCAGTGGTTGTTATTGACGCCTGCGAATCAATCCGAGCTACGCTTCCGCTATCTCGGACAGCAGAGAATGGACGATCATAAAACCTTCGTTCTCGGTTTTGTACAGATCCCAAATCAGGTCAAGATACCCGGAAAATTCAGCTGGGCGGGCAAGGAAGCTCCGTTTTTCTTTCAGGGAATTGTCTGGATCGATCAATCTACGTTTGATGTGGTTCGGCTGCGCACTGATCTTCTGTCGCCGGTCCCTAGCGTCAATTTGCGGCAAATGACCACGGAGCTCCATTTCCGTTCCGTGCGCATTCACGGTTACGGCGCCGATCTTTGGCTACCTTCTGAGGTGCTTATCCGTACGGCACAAACCGACAGCGTGGTCGAGGAGCTGCACCAGTATTCAGCCTACAGATTCTTCCACGCCGAGAGCAGGCTTCTCCCGTGATCTATCTATCCGCAGGCTTTAGAGTCTGCGTAATAAACGTCGCTCTGGGAGAGCTCCTAGGGCACACACTCCGCCGGAACGCACTTCCGAAACGCAGTTCTCACGCAGACCCTTTTGCACGTGAGAACGCCTCAAGCGGCACGCTCGTTTAAGGTTCGGCGTAATACATCGTGTTCGTACGCACCGTCACTCCCGGTTTGTCTACTTTCAGTTCGACCGAATGGTACTCGCTTGGACCCGCAGCAGCATTTGAATCAAAAGACAGCACGTAATACGAGGCGGCATCGGCAATGCATGCGGCAATGCTGTCGGGAATGTTCTTCTTCTGGATAAGTATTTGGCCGCCGCTCTGGTGCGCAAAAGCCTGCAAACTAAGGCTACCGGCTGTCACCTCGTCCTGATTCCGCAGACCGTCGAGCAATGCCTTGTCGTGATCGTTGAGCGACTCGGTTTTGCGCAGGAAGTCGGACGGACAAATCATATTCAGCGTCACCTGCCCCTCCCGCAATGCTGTCGAAATATGCACCAGTTGGGTAAAGAGGTTTCGCCTGAGCGTCGCGTCGTCCTGACGAAATTGCTGATTATAAAGATGAGGCCAACCAGGTCCAATCCACATCAGGATCACTCTCCCCGGCATGTTTACCTGCTGCTCCGCAAGTTTACTAAGAGCCGCCAAGGATTCTATGAACCGCCGATTTAAGCAGTCGAGCTGGCGAACTGATTCGGCGGTAGTTACAACCCCAGGGATCATGAGGGCCTGAAATGTTTCATTGGGGTTCCTCTCGTCCGCACAGCCGATCGCCTTAAGATTGCCGGTGAGATCCCTAAGCTCATTCAGGACAGAGTCGCGGTCGCGTGAAGGCTTGCCCACGGTCAACCCGGAATCGGATACGGCGGCAATCGACGTTGGATAGGTGAGAAGCTCCTGGCTCTGCTTCAGAAACCTCTGAATCTCTCTGCGGTCATTGGCGATATCCCGCGCGGAGTTATTCACCGCATCCAGCACCAGGATGACGTCGGCAGGTACGGGCGCTGTGGCGCCCTCCACCGCTTTGAAGGACAGGTTTGTCCGGGGCCTCCGGTCGTCAACGAGCGTGAAGTCCTGCGCCTTCCACCCGGTAGCAGGGTTGCCGGACGCGTCCGTTACCTGCACATTCAGGATGATGCGATGCTGAATCTGATAGGTTCGTTCCCGGTCCAGATGTGATCGGGGAATCAATCGCGGCGGTTGATCGGAACCTTCCCCAGCAGGATTTGCCGGGGAAGGAGGAGCGACTTGCGCAGCCAGGGAAACGGCGGCGCATAGACCCAGCGCACTCATCCATTTCAGTCTTGACAATTTGAGTGCACCTCCCCGGAAAGCGCTTGCGCGAACCAATGCTCAATCATCCAGGCCCAATCATGCAACTGGTGGACAGCTTTTGGGGCATCATAGTGTCGACATATTGTCGTCATTTGCTCAACGACCCGACTGCCTCGACCGCTAAACTGATCGGGGGGTGGGCCACGGTAGGCTGCAATACGAGCCAAGCACGATCGATGTCACTCTACTGGGGAGGAAATAAAACGCAATGAACCGTCTTCGGCAGGCCCTGGCAAAGCGAAACGGCAAAACTCTGCTCGGCGCAGCGTGCTATTTTTACGACCCGATTTTTCTTGAGATTGCCGCCCATGTCGGCTTTGACGCCATCTGGATCGAGATGGAGCACGCGGCCATCAGCTTTGCCGAGGCGGGCGACCTCTGCCGCATGGCAGCGGGCACCGGCATGCTCACCATGATCCGGGTGCCCGACACGCGGCGCGACAGCATCTTGAAGAGCGCTGAGTTGGGACCAGATATCATCGATGTCCCCATGATGGACTCACCAGAACAGATGAAAGAGATGGTGCGCTACGCACGCTTTGCTCCCGAAGGTGCGCGCGGGTCATTCGGCTCTTCCCGGGCCGTCAAGTATGGAATGGTAGACAGTGTGCCCAAAGAGCAGGCGCGGCTAAACCAGGAGCTCTGCCTGATGGCGCAGGTAGAGACCAAAGAAGCGGTGGACAGGATTGAAGAGCTCTGCGCGGTTCCCGATATCGAGATTTTTGTGGGCCCGGCGGACCTCTCTTCCAGCTATGGTGTACCCGGTGAGACCCTGCATCCCAAGGTGACGCAAGCGGCGAAGCGGATCGTCACCACGGCGCGCGCGCATGGCAAACTCCTGGCCACGGCATGCGCGCCCAAGGATTTTCCTTTCTGGGCGGAGGTAGGAGTGGATCTGCTGTTTTGCACCAATGATATTACCTGCCTGAAGCAGGGAGCACAGGCCGCACACCTGAGCGCACTCGAAGCTCTGCGCTAGACGGGCCTACCATCATGGCCGGAAGGGTTCCGGCGTTACTTTGAGATTGCTACAAAGGGAAAAGCTGCAGGTAAATCCCGCCGCATGGCGCGGGCGCGGTTCCAGGCGTCGAATTCAGTCAGACGTTCGCGCAAGCTGATCTCAATATGCTCGGAGAGGATACGCATCGCGCGCTCCGGCTGGCGCTCACGTAAAGCCATAACGATCTCGTTATGCTGGGAATGAATTTTATCCAGTATCGCCGCCTCGTGTCCGCTGCGGCGAATGGCAAAGATGCGGATCATCAACTGCGTCTCGTTGGCAGTCTTCTGCATCCGCGGATTGAGCGCCATCAGCATCAGACAGGCGTGGAAGTTAAGGTCGAGATGCATAAAGCGCCCCATCTGCTCCTCGTTGAGCGAATGCCCTCCCGAGGCGACCAATTCTTCGCGTAATGGCTGGATGCCGTCGACTAACTGCTGCAACTGGTCCATTTCGGCAGCGGGCACGCCAAGACGGGCCACTTTGCGCGCAGCAAAGACCTCCATTGCCTCGCGCAACTCATATAAATCGACGATATCGTCCCGAGTCAGTCGCGCCACGGTGGTGCCGCGGCCCGGTATCTGCTCCAACAGGCCCGATGCAACTAGTCGCCCAATCGCTTCCCGGACAGGTGTACGGCTGCTCCCCAGACCCTCTGCCACTTCGACCTCGGAGAGAGGATCTTCGCTGCTAAGTCCTCCGCTGGCAATTTTGTGCCGGATGTAGGCATAAGCCCGTTCGCGTACGGATTCGGCTCGCCAAGGACGGCTTGGACGGTCCGCTCGGCTAAACTCGGGCGAGCCGGCCGGGTCTTGAATTTGGGCATGGTTCTCTCCCGGTCTTCTATACGATCCAGTGATAC
>CAWEZM010000003.1:0-33528 GCA_963813475.1 uncultured Acidobacteriaceae bacterium
GGGTATGCGTGAAGAAAAGCAGGACAGACGGAAATGACCCTGAAGAAAACGCGTTGAAGTAATCCCCAAGGAGACGCGATTCCATTAGGGTCATTTTCCGTCTGTACTGCTTTTCCCCAGTGCGATTCTGCGCGAAGCTCGGCAACTCCTACCATGTGTTTATGATCCACAGATTCCAGGCCGGTAATATCGTTTTTGTCAGGACTCCCATTGCCTCCTTGCTCCCGTACCCGAATATCTGTGCCTCGTCTTGAAGAAGATTTACAGGGGCATCGGAAATTGGGAAGTTGAGCCGTGCGTCGCGCGCAACAGGCCCCGCCGGGAGCGGGGCCTCCTTCTTTGGTTGGGTATCTCCATCGCTATCTTGATGAAATACAAACGCTGTGCTTCAGCGCCTGCTGGCTGCGTTCTTTACGCTGTCCATGGCTTCTTTGCCGGCGTTCCTGGCATCGCCGACTGCATTGTGTACAGCCCCTTTTAGTTGGTCAACCTTGCCTTTGGTTTCAAGTTTCTTGTTGCCGGTGACGCGCCCAGCAAACTCCTTAATCTTGCCCGTCACTTTATGTGCTGCACCTTTCAGGTATTGCTCGTTCATGTGACACCTCTACGCTATTGAGATGCCTGTAGGCGACATAAGGGCTTGGGATCGTCTGCCCGGCTGCTGTGTCGCTGGCTTGCGTACGGTCCTGCCCACTGACGGAGCCCATCATCGTCGCACGAACCAGATAATCCCGATTGCTACCAGCACCACGACCATCGCTATGACCCTGATTGTCCCCAAACGATTCTGCCATTCGCCCTCATCCTGGCACCTCAGCACTAGTATAGCCATGGCCAAGGACGAACCTTGGCGCGAAGGCGCACCGCTCAGACACACCTACTTAGCTGGGTGAATGAACCTCAGCTTTGGGTTACAAACCAGGCAAGTTAGCTTGTGATGATCCAGTTGCTTTTTGGCTGTATCCCTTTCGTCGAATGCTTTCTGCTTAATCTCAGCGGTTCGCCGGGCCAGTGCGCCCACCCGTTCGTTATCCGGCGGTAGCATCACAATACCCCACTGTCTCAGAGCAACCTCATAAAGCTGCCGGAGTCGAATGTACTCTGAGCAAGGCATAGGAGCGCCAGTGTTAGCTGAGATGCGCCAGAAATCAGCCGCGAGCAACGAAAAGGCTGGTCATATTGCGCCAGCCTTTTTCTTCTAAGAAATCGCGCTGCAAGGGGCCCAGGTGCGACCGTAGGGTTCCTGCTTGGCGAGCGTGCCTTGGGGCGTTGAGCCTGATCTTCATTGATCACCCCCCCGTGAGCAAAATTGAGCAGTACGCGGGGCTGGGCGAGGGACATACTGGCCTTCAAGTAACTCCTCGGTGTTTTGCGGCTCGGTGAAAATCGGCAAAACGCCAGCGCGAGTCCCCCGTTGCCAGCGCTTTTGCCCTGCACGGAAAATTACTCGAAAGAGGACCTATGTGTCTCTCCAAGCGGGTTCATGCCTTTTCGTCGTCGATGATGGACCCATCATCGCTCTCGCCGCCATATTGCAAATGAATGGGTATTCGGCGAAGTTTTACACAAGTCCGCTAGAAGCGTTGACCGCTGCCAGAGTCGAGAGCTCCCGACCTCCTCCTATCGCCTGTAAATGATGCCTCCTGGCACGGAAGAGAGAAACCGGCCGTAGGATAAGGATTCCGCCGCTAGGTCTACAATGGACGGAGAATTCCCGCTGTTTTTGATCGGCACCACCCGGTCCCGCGTTAGTTTCTTTATGAATCGCTTTCGTAAGCTCGGATTTATTGAATACAACGGCCGCATCCGGGTTCATAAAACGCTGCTCAATGTGATTCTGCACGACTGAACCCTCTCCGCCAAGCGTCGTAGGCGCTCCTACCGGGACCGGTCGCAGGCTGAATCAGGAACGGTAATGAGTGACCGAAGGCTGCGGCCAACAAAACACCGCTGATGCCTTCTCTACGCCGCTCTAAGGCGCTGAGCCGATGATCAGAGCCGCTCACCCCCGCGGGGCGAGTCGGGGGGTTGTTCGGGACCGGCGCGACTTCGTCTTTCCCATCATTCGCGGACTGACTCTGTCAATCGCGGCTTCTGCATCTCCGTTTTGATACTGGCAATCGTCGTTCTTACAGACTCCCTAGGATTATCCTCTTCTTCATCTCGCCATAGTGACACCGATCCTGCGCAGAATCTGTTCGCAATAGCTCATATGGTCGACACGCCATGCTAATCTGGCGCCGGCGGTGTGAGCAATAGTGAACAGAATTGGGGTCAGTCCGGGGAACATACTTACTCCAGATAATCCCTCGGCACTCTAACGCACCGAAAACTACAGGAATAGGCCTTATGTGTCTCCTGGCTCACGCATTTTTGTCGTTGATGACGAACCTGTCATCGCGTCCAGTCTCGCCGCCATATTGCGAATGAATGGCTTTTCCGCGAGGTTCTTCACCTCTCCGCTAGAGGCATTGGCTGCTGCTCGCTCGGAATCGCCCGATCTGGTCATATCGGATGTCGCGATGCCGGGTATTTCCGGGGTCGAATTGGCAATCCAAATGAGAGCGCAGTATCCCGATTGCAAGATCCTGCTCTTTTCGGGACAGGCTGCCACTTTGGATCTACTGGAAGGTGCCCGCGCTCAGGGTTACGATTTCCGCCTACTCCAGAAGCCCGTTTTTCCTTCCGAGTTTCTCTCCGAGATAGGGCAACTCTCCGCATGAACGAGGCCCAAGGGATTGGGGTTTCGGGACGAACTAGCCCCCATCGTTTCGCGCTCAGAATCGGACGGAATTTGCGTGGACATCGGTTCGTGGCATCGCATTTCTGCAAAACATTTGGAAGCCTATCTTGAGGAAATGACCTTTCGATTCAATCGGCGCAACTCCAAGACCTTCTTCCTAGAAACACTCCAGCATATGATCACCGCTGATCCCCTGACTTTTCAGAGCCTGACGGCTTAGACTTCAGCCGTTTCGTTAGAAGGGGGTGGATCTGGCTTGAAGTGGGGGCCGCGAGTTGCGATTGCTCGGTTGTTGACGGTTTGTCGAGGATAGCTTGCACAAAGTTGCCGATCTTTTCCCGAGTCGTATTGGCGATTTTGGCTTGACGGCGCTTCTCTTCGGCATATCTCTTCTCCAATTCCTCCTGCACGTTGTCGGCTAACATTGATAGCCCTCCAGTTCCAATTACAACGATCATGTCCGTATTAGGTCCAACTCCAGGGGCGATCTCAGCCCTTTTCTTTGAGAAAAACACGGCTCTCAAGGTGTCTGCGAGGCTATGTCGATAAGTGTGGTTAAAAGCCATCATCTGCGAATTAGCATGTGCTTGACCTACACCTATCGCGGCGAAGCCTACGGAATCGTGGCATTGATAGAAGTCGTTTTCTACGGTATAGATGTGGGGTCCAGTGTCGTCACAGCCAGTAATGATGGCTTGCACGAAAGGCCCTTCAAAATTCAGCAGCTCTGTGCCTATATCTCTCACAAATTCCGTGGAGAATTCAGTTTGCCTTGCCATAAATTCGACAAGAGTGAACCCATATGGTGCCAATATCCGCCTTTCGGCCAGCCCCCTGAGCGCCTTGTCACATTCTCTCTTGTAGAGCGAAGCAACATCTTTCACTTTAACCCAGCTACTAGAGCTTTGCTGAATGAGGTCTGAGGTCCCAGACCTCACCTCCGCAGCGATCTCGGACTGAAGGTTGGCATCACCCGCGATCAAAGAGCCTATCGAGGTTGTCCAATACCTTACTTTCGAGGAATTTCCCCTAATGCGCGTCGCGCGCACCCAACGGTGACCCAAGACAGGGCGTCTTATCTCTGGATCCTTAGCAGACCCATTCCAACGAATGGTTAGGACGGGCCTCGCTTGCGTTACGGGAAATTCCGTTCCCGGAAAGGGTCCGTCCGCTCAGTGATGCCGCCAAAGCGCTTTTCTGATTTCGACAACGCCATCAGCGCTCCCAGTCCAAGGCTCACAATTGCAAGTCCTATAGCAGCCCCTCAACAATCAAGCACATCAACCAGACGTTTTCAGGTGAAACTCCTTGCAGCCCTGTCTGATCCACCGCTCTTTGGCCTCATCGCTGCACTCGCACACCTGCTCTGGCCCGCAGCCACAGCCACCGTCCACTTGTGAGCAACGCCAGACCGCTGGACTCGGCTTGAAGAGATCTATGATGAATTTGAATATGTAAATCGTGGCTGCTATGCCGACCAGTGCATCGACCATGGTGAATCGCCTCCTCCGTAGCTCATCACGGACCGGCACGGTCGTCCAATCAAAAGCGCGATGACGCATCCATCATTAGTGTAGGCGAATATAGCGCGGGACTACTCCACAGAACATTGACCCTGCCTTCGGGGCTACTAAACCCGTTAACCGCGCTCAGGCGGACTGGCATCCCCTACTGCTAATATTTGATTTCAATGCTCTCTTAATACCCCGGTCTTCGCCTAACACCACTCCTGCAAAGATGCGTGAAAAGACCGGCAAAGGCAGCGAAGCGGGTGTGCGGAGAGCTGCCGAGAATAGATGAGCTACTTTAGGGGGGAACGCGGAGGGTGGCAGTGTACTTCGACAAGAAACGATATGCTTAACACCAGCGACCGAGCAACCTTTCTGAAATGGAAGGGACAGAAATTGAAGTCCAGAGCAATCACCACCCGAAAATTGAAACCCTAACGCGCCGCTGGCTCAACGGCGTTCCGTCTGTCTCTGCAATTCCCAGGAGCGAATGCGACAAATGGGCTGGTAATGGACGCGCCTGTTACCAAGAAATCTTCTCCCGCTCTTGACGGGGACCAAAAACCGTACCACAGTGTAAGTAAGAATTCACACGTCAGCGCCGTCTTCACGACGGCCCTGCTTGGCCTTGCACCGGCGCGCTCTACCCGTGCATCTGCCGCCAACCACCGGAAAAGCGTCAGCGCTTGCCGGCGTAATGACTTGGGTGTAGCAAACAGTAATGTGACAGTGACGGATCACGTCTGTCCGCAGCATTCTTGCGCCCCGCTGGGGTGCCTGCGGAGAGCAGGAATCACCGCGTTTAGCAGGGTGCGCTCAGTGCGTTCTCTTGATTGAGCAGTTTTGACAACTCGGAAAACACCGGACACCGGCCTGAGGCCATCCCAGGTCAGATGGCACGCTGGGTGACAAACGGGACGCTGGCCAACCCCTGCCGCGTAGGCAGATATCGTCTCGTTTGTCACCCATGATACAGGGACTTATAGCGCTTTTCGCGCACTTAAATTTGGTAAGCCATCCCCTTGGACGGTCTCTCCGGGGAATGAGCGCGCACACCGCGCTCTTTGCCAGAAAAAGCCAAGATGATCAATTAATTATTTTGATCATCTTGATCACTTCCGTGAAACAAAGGACTTATTCGGCAACCTTGCCGGATCCTTTGCCGCTCAGTGAAGCATGACACCTATTTCCTATGTCTTTTCGAGATAGCGAGCCACCCCGCTGACGACGCAAATCATGCTCTTTGCTCATAGGGACTCCACCGCGTCACGGGGACTTATAGCGCTTATGGCGCTTTTGGCGCACTTTTCTTCGAAAACTGGGGACCACAGCCTCAGTCCAGTCTCGGGACAAACCCGCGGGCTGTCCCCGGGACCTAAATGACTGGGTTGGGACGCCGGCACTTGCCGGCTCGCGAAGCCAGCGGCAGAAACTCGTTCCTACCACCTCCCGCCGGGGGATGTTCGTCCGGGGAAAGGAGCAGACTTAGTTCGCTTAGTTCGCTTAGTTCGCACATTTCCGCGCGGGCTTTCATTTCTTCTCCTGGCCTAGGTTCGGCACACAGAGGACACTTACCGCTTTGACGCTTAGGTTTTTCTAGTCCCCACGATCGCATTCGCTGAATCCCGCAAATCGAGGCGCTCTTCGGGGACCGGCCCTTTTCGGGCCAGCCGGATCGACGCCGGCGTGATCGGTGGTACCAGCCTCTCCCGCCGATTTTCCGTGCAGACGGAGTCTATCTTCTCTCTGAAAATGTAGCCGTGATCATCTGTTCGATGACTTTGTAACTCACTGGTTTGGAAATAAAATCATCCATGCCAGCCGCCAAACAACGGTCCCGTTCCTCGCTCATCGCAGATGCGGTCATGGCAACAATGGGTACGTGAGCACCGATAGCCTCTTCCCGGCGGATTTGCATGGTGGCCTGCAGGCCGGTCATCTCAGGCATCTGCACGTCCATGAGAATCAGATCGAAATCACCCTGTCTCCATTGCTCCAGAGCTTCCAGTCCATTCGTTGCCAGCGTGATCCGATGTCCCATCTTGCCCAGCATACCCATGGCGACTTTTTGATTCACGAGGTTGTCTTCGGCCAGCAGGATCCTTAGCGATAGTGACGAAGCGGAAATCCCGGCGGCTGGCGGAGTGACCGTACTCGCTGGCGTATGCACTCCGATCGCAAGACGAATAGAGCCAAGCAGGTCGGAAGAGCTTATGGGTTTGATCAGGTAAGTCTCCACTCCCATCTTCCGGCAGACGTGCTGCGCTCTCGACCTGATCGGACGAGGTCAACATCATGATCACTACACTTTGCAGCGCGGGATTTCGCCGAATGCGGTCGAGCACTTCCATTCCATCCATCCCGGGCATCTGTTCGTCGAGCAGAAGCAAGCGATAGGGATTTCCCTCGGAGGCGGCTCTGGAGAGTTCTGCAAGCCCGGATTCCCCGGAATCACACGTGTGCGGTTTCATCTTCCATTGACGAGTTAGCTCGGAGAGAATCCTTCGATTCGTAGCGTTGTCATCAATGATCAGGGTGGGCATCCCGTGCAAATCTTCTTCACTCGGGATGGGCGGGGCTGGCTGCGATTCAGGCGACACGTCAAAGTAAGCATCAAAGGTTATGGTTGTGCCCTCCCCGGGCATGCTCTTGAGATCGATCTCGCCTCCCATCAAAGTCACAATGCTCTTGGAGACGGCCAGTCCCAGTCCGGTACCACCGTATAGCCGATTGCCTGAAGTTTGCGCTTGCTGAAACTCCTGGAAAAGTCCTTCCTGCTGGTCCAGTGCGATTCCGATCCCGGTGTCGCGGATGGAAAACTGCAGACAAGCGCGGCCGTTCGTAACCGCCTTCACAGATACATCGACGCAGACTTCGCCGTGGTCGGTAAATTTAATCGCATTCCCAACCAGATTGATCAGCACCTGACCCAGACGGACCGGGTCGCCCTTCAGGTCAGCGGGCACATCCGGCGCGATGTGCACGGTGAGTTCCAGGCCCTTTTGGTGGGCGGTGAAGGCGAGGCTCCTCAACACATCGCTGACCACGCTGGGTAAATGGAAGGCAACCGAATCCAGAACGGTTTTACCTGCTTCCATCTTCGAGTAATCGAGGATCTCATTAATGATGGTCAACAGGCGATCTGCTGAGGACTTCACCGTCAGCAGAAACTCGCGCTGCTCTTCACTCAAAGTTGTGCTGAGAGCAAGTTCCGTCATGCCGAGAATGCCATTCATCGGCGTCCGTATTTCATGGCTCATGTTGGCCAGGAATTGGCTCTTGGCACGGCTCGCCTGCTCGGCCGCAATCATCGCCCTGGTCAACTCCTCTTGCGACCTGGCATACCTCACCTGCAATATCGCTGCTCGTACTCCATAGATCGCAACCGCCGCCGAAATGCAGACAAACCCCAACCATGGGTGGTCCGTCGCAATCTCAACTCCCATCAGTGTGATAGCCAGTGTGAACAGTACCGGGCTGAGGTTATCGATCAGCAGTCCCACGGTCCGCTGGCCGCTGCTCCGTTCACTCTTGTCCGTAGGGGTCTTGTGTTGCAAGGCAAACGAGCCCATGAGAGCGAGGTAAGGGAGCCCCCACCCGGCGTCTTGCAGTCCGTCAGGCCAGCCGCGCTTCAGTTCCAGGTAACCCAGGATAAGAAGCACTATCCCATTGACCCACAGATACACGGAGAGGACGCGATAAAAGCGTCTTCTTGCCGGGCTCGGATTGGAAAAGAAGCGCAAGGTCACAGCTCCGACCAGAATCAAATTCTCGGCATTGTTCAAATACATGAGATTCGTCGCGGAGATCGCCTCGGGATGGGCATGCGAGGGCAGTACGGAGAAGAGCTGCAAGTATGCGAGCATCGCTGCGATGAGCGCTTGAGCCCCATCAAGCCATGCAAAGATCCTCAGGCCGGCATCGGTACTTCTGGAGCAGATGGCCAGCAGGATAGGAATTCCGTAGGCAAAAAAGAAGAAGTCGGAGTTGTTGGCCTGGGTCTGAGTGTGTATTTTGGTCGCGAAGTCGTAGTACGTCAATCCAAGCTGACCAACCACGACGAGCAGCAAACCGCACCCGAATAGGAGCCACAATGGCCTGGTCTCTGGAGATTCGCTGGAAGCGCCAAGCAGGCATACCGTTAACCCCAGTAGGTCAAATATGAGAATGAGCAGGTTAGACAGCAGCAATGCATGCGGATCAAACGCAAGTAGAGTCGCGTGAGCGACCACCAGGATCGTGCCCGCCACGAAGAGACTGCGAGCCGCACCCGGGCCTGCCCTCATCACCGCATACCCCGCAAAAAACCTGGCCATCGGGAGCCTACCGACGCTTTTGCGCTGCGCAGAGTTGTGGCAAAACGAGACATTGTAGGACTTATCGGCGTATCCGTTGGAGCGCGCCAGTCCTACGTAGTTTGGAGCCTGCGGAGGCCGTCTTCTCGGGGGTATCTGCGTAGTCTACCCATGCACGCTGTGACCCGGGTCTCGCCAATGGAAATCGCCGCCATCCCACAGCCCGGACGCAGTCAGGGGAGAGGAGCCGATTGCGATCCAGATGTAGACGCCACAGTAAGGGTTGAGGCCAGCCGGCTGCGTCACCGGCTGCGAGAGTACTACGACACTGCGGGAAAGACTGACCCGATTCTGGTCGATATCCCCAAGGGCGGAACACATACTCCGGAGGGACGAGGTCTACTCCGTCACTGCTTTATGGCGCGGGAAGTTTCCACCAGGCAAGAAGAGCGGCTGCCGCGGGAACGGCGAAGATCAGTAGAAAGATCGGCGCTTCGTCTTTTACGGAGTAGCCCGCTTTGGCCACTCCAAACCAAAGATTGATGGCGGCGGCGGCAAGCCAGAGGGGCAGAAAGTAAAGCGCGGCTCTTGATCCATTCCCCATCGCGCGCCCAATCAACACAAAGGCGCCGAGCAGGACGAAACCCAGGGCAAGAACTTTGATTGTGTGCAATGGTTTCTCTCCTTTAGAGGTTTACCTGGATAGGAATCGCGAGAGGCGTTCTATGCCGGACTCGTTCTTTTTCCACTCCGCAGCGTAGCACCAGCGCAACCAGCCCTCTCCTTCGGGCCCGAAGGCCCTACCCGGCGCGAGGCCCAGGCCAACCTCCTCGATCAATCGCGTTGCCAGGCGCAGCGAATCCTCTTCTCCGGCAACGCGAAGAAAGAGATACATGGCGCCGTCGGCCTGAGGGACCTCGAGGCGGGGAAGCGGGCGCAGCGCGGTGATCAATTTATTTTTTGTGTGGGCTAACTCGGCACGCATTTTAAGGACATACGGTTCTCCCTGCTCGAGGGCGATGGCGCCCGCTCGCTGGGAAAAATCGGAGACGCAGGAGACGTTGTACTCGAGCAGCGATGCGAGGTCAGGCAAGACCTCAGGCGGCGCGACCATCCAGCCCACTCGCCACCCTGTCATGGTCCAGGCTTTGGAGAAGCTGTTGACTACGATTAACCGGTCGCGCTCGTCGGCCATGGTAAGAAACGAGGGAGCCGATCGCATTCCATCGCTGAAGATCAGGCGCTCGTAGACATCGTCGGCGAGAATCCAAATCCCATGGCGGCGGCAATGTTCGAGAATGGCGCGTTGCTCTGCGCGCTGAATCGTCCAGCCCGTGGGATTGTTGGGCGAATTGAGTACCAGCATCCGCGTATCCGGGGTCAGCGCCTGCAGCAGCTTCTCCAACGGCAATGCCCACTGGCCGTCCCGCACTTCGAGCGAGACGCAGGTGACCTGGCCACCCATGATCTTCGGTATCTCAACCGCGTTGGGCCAGAGCGGCGTAACCGTGACCACGCGGTCGCCCGGCGCGAGCAGCAGTTGGCTGGCCACCATCAGCGCAGAGTTACCGGATGCGGTCACCGCTATGCGCGCGGTCGGGATGGCGCAGTGATGAAGATCTGTCAGATAAGTGGAGAGGGCCTCACGCAGAAACGGCCGGCCGAGATTTTCTGCATAGAAGGTTTCCCCGGCGCGCAGAGACTCGATCGCCGCCTCGCGAATAAAGGAAGGCGTGGGTTGATCGGATTCGCCAAACCAGAATGGCAAAACATCTTCGCGGCCCATGGCTGCATTGGCCACGGCGCGAACCAGTGATGGAGAAAACCTGTCTTGTTCCCTCGTTGTTCGAGACAAAGTAGCTGGATGCACGGAGAACGCCTCTCTCTGCATCTTAATGCGGATAGTCCCAAAGGGGTCGAATCACCTTGGAACAGGCCTCAAGAAGATCCTCGACCTCCTTGGTGTTCGGCTATGACATGGACTCTTTCAGATCGTGGCGGGGAGAAAGGAGCGCAGGGTAATCTTTTTGGATGAGGTTCAGAGACTCAACCGCTGCAGACATCCCACAGATTTGCGCGTTGGAGAGGCTTCCCGAGTTCCGTACGATGGTTGGTTCATGGCCGGAAGAGCAGCACCTGAGCACGCTTGCCGATCCTGGTGCGGTCTACATCGTGGCTGAAGATCAGCAAGGACAGATTGCCGCCTTCGCAATTCTCCAGGGGCTCGGTTCGGAGCATAGATCGGTGGAAATCAAGCGCGTGGTGGTCGGCGTTCCCAATCAGGGCTTGGGTAGAAAGCTTCTGACCGAGGTAGCGGACCGCGCATTTGGCGAGTACCGTGCACACCGGCTCTTTCTGGACGTCTTCGTAACCAATGACCGCGCCCGTCACGTGTATGAGACGTTTGGCTTCCAGAAAGAGGGCATCATGCGCGACGCGATCTATCGCGATGGAACCTACCATTCCCTGGTCCTGATGTCGTTATTAGAGAGTGAGTATCGAAGGAAAATCTGATGCGGAACTTTAGGTGTGACTCCGGCGTATGGAAAGCAGATATGAGAAGAACGCTTGCTTTGCTTCTGGCGGGGATCGCCCTGCCGGGTTGGGCGCAGATGGGCTGGCCGAATTACGGCAATGATGGCGGCGGCACGCGCTACTCCGCGGCGCAGCAAATCGATCGCAGCAACGTCGCGCGCCTGCAACCGGTCTGGACCTACCGCACGGGAGCCCTGGAGGAGAAAACTGACCTCATTAAAAAGGCGGCTTTTGAAGCGACTCCCATCCTGGTAGGGAACCGGCTGTTCCTCAGCACCGCCTACAACCACGTCATCGCTCTTAATCCGCAGAGTGGCGAGCGGCTTTGGGAGTACGACGCCCATGTAGACCTATCCAAAGGCTACTCCGAGGTTTCCTCCAGAGGGGTCTCCGCCTGGGAGGATCCTGACCGTAAGCAAGGTGAACCCTGCCGCTTGCGCATCTTCATGGGCACGCTGGATGGCAGGCTCATCGCCCTCGACGGGGAGACGGGGAAAGCTTGTCTTGATTTTGGCGTGAAGGGCGAAGTGAACCTTGCCATCGACGCAGCGACGGCAACGGAGTGGACCGGCGGCTACCAGGTCACATCCGCTCCAGCGATCGTCAACGGCCTGGTGATCACCGGCTCCTCGATTGCAGACAACTGGAAGGTGGATACGGGGCGGGGCATCGTTCGCGGCTTCGACGCCCGAACCGGCAAGCTACGCTGGACGTGGGATCCCACTCCCTGGGCCGAAAATACCAAGCCTCGCACCGGCGCGGGCAACGCATGGTCGACGCTTTCCGTCGACCCGGCAGAGGACCTGGTCTTCGTTCCCACCGGCAGTTCCGCTCCGGATTATTACGGCGGTATCCGCAAGGGCGACGACAAGTGGGCCAATTCAGTGGTGGCGTTACGCGCGTCCTCGGGCAAGTTGGTGTGGGGATTTCAGGTGGTTCACCATGACCTCTGGGACTATGACGTAGCCTCGCAGCCCACGCTCTTCACCTGGAAAGACGGCACGCCGGCAATCGTCATCAATACAAAAATGGGCCATGTCTTCGTGCTCAACCGGCTCACCGGCGTTCCGTTGCTTCCGGTAGAGGAGCGGCCGGTGCCGAAGAGCGATATCCCAGGCGAGGAAAGTTGGCCCACGCAGCCCTTCTCGACCATCTCCCTGGTGCCGGAAAAGATTTCTCCCGATGACGCATGGGGGCCGACCGCCGAAGATGTTGCGTGGTGCCGGGATAAGATCAAGTCCTCACGCTGGGAGGGCATGTTCACGCCTCCAAGTTTTGCGGGGACACTGGCGTTTCCCGGCAACGTGGGTGGGGTGAACTGGGGCAGTGCGGCCTACGATCCAGCGCGCCACATCATGGTCGCCAACACCAATCGCCTCATCGCCTGGGTGAAGCTGATTCCGCGCGACAAGCTCGACGCTGAGTACCACCAGGATCAAGACAACCGTATCTATGGCGAATTCGGAGATCAGAAAGGCGCTCCCTACGGGCTCTATCGCACCTTCCTCTTCTCTCCAAGCAAAGCGCCTTGCAACGCGCCGCCGTGGGGAACCACCGAAGCAGTGGATCTTTTTACCGGCAAGCAGGTGTGGGATGTTCCGCTGGGCACGTTGATACCAGGCCAGCAGACCGGATCCATCAACCTCGGGGGACCGATGATCACCGCCGGCGGCCTGGTGTTCACCTCCGCTGGGATGGATCTTTACCTGCACGCCTTCGATAGCGAAAGCGGTAAAGAGCTATGGAAATATCAGCTCCCGGCCGGCGGCCAAGCCACGCCGATGACCTACGTCTTTAAGGGCAAGCAGTACGTCGTGATCGCGGCCGGCGGCCACGGCAAGCTGGGCACCAAACAGGGTGACTATGTGCTCGCCTTCGCGTTGCCGTAGATTCCATCGCGGCGCTTCACGATGATCACCGCCGCAATGCTCAGCATGGCCATGGCCATCAAATAGAAGCTGGGCGCGGTGTTGTCGTGGGTCACTTCGGTGAGCCAGGTGAAGATGGCCGGGGAAAAGCCGCCGAAGATGGTGACCCCCAGGTTATAGCTGAGAGAAAGCCCGGTGACTCGTGTGCGCGGCGGAAAAATGCTTGCCATCACCGCCGGCAGAGCCGAGACATAGGCGACTTGCAGGAGGCAATCCCAGATAAGGGCCGGCAGCAGGGTGGACAGGCTGGGGCGGCGCGTGATCAGAAAGAATTCCGGGTAGAAGGAGAGCAGCATAAGGATGGCTGCGGGAAGCATGATCCGTGTGCAGCCGACTCGGTCCGCGACCTGGGAAGCCATCGGTATCAGCGCAATGGACACCAATGCGAGCACGATGCTCACCAGGTATCCCACGGTGGGCGGCAGATGCAAACGCGTGGTCGCGTAGGTGGGAATGTAGATAGAGAAATACACGCTGGCAGTGCCAACGGCCACCAGGCCGGCGCCCAGCACTAGACCCCGTCTTCTCGGTGGCGAAGGTCTCGCGGATGGGCGTGCGGGTGTGGGTGGCGTTGAGGAACTCAGGGGTCTCGTCCACCTTGCGCCGGATATACATGCCGACCGGCCCGACCAATAAGCCAAAGAGGAAGGGAACGCGCCAGCCCCAACTATGCAGCTGAGGCCCGCTCAGCGCGCTGCTGAGGCCGAAGCCGAAGAGCGCGGCGAGCAATTTCGCGATGTGCTGACCGGTGAACTGCCAGCTGGAGAAGAAGGCTTTGCGGCGGGCGGAATGCTCAACCATGAACGCGGTGGAGCTGCCAAATTCTCCTGCCACGGCGAAGCCTTGCAGCAGGCGGGCGGCGAAAATCCCGATGGGCGCGATCAGCCCGATGACGGCATAGGAAGGCATGAAGGCCATCACGGCCGTGCCGATGACCATGAGCCGGATGGAGAGAGCGAGCGCGGTTTTGCGGCCGGCGCGGTCAGCATAAGCGCCCAGAACAACCGCCCCGAGCGGACGGGCCAGGTAAGACAAGCCAAACGATCCGAAGGCGAGCAGCAGCGAGACCACCGGGTTGGAGTTGGGAAAGAAGACGGCGGCGATGGTGGTCGCGAAGTAGCCGTAGATGAGGATGTCGAACCACTCCAGCGAATTGCCGATGGTGGCGGCCGCGATCTGGAGAGCTCCGCTGGCCGACCTGCGGACGGCCGGAACGAGCGGGTCGGACGGGTCGATCGTGGCTGCGTTGGACACGAGGTACCTGGAGGTTACATGAGGTGAATTTTCGCTACAAGGAGTATTCCGCGGCTACCAGGTCCAATCCCAAGTCGCGCCCGTCGTCGCTTGACCGCATCAACCTTGCCGGTAGGCACGCGGCAGAATCGCATCCGGACCCTATGTCTGTGCGAAACCGCAACGTTGCAACAAGCTGGAAAAGCGCGGTTCGGTTCGGAGTGGATCCCATTTGGGATCCATGGTTAGAAAGATCAGGTGCACGTCACGCGCGTCGTAGCAGCGCTCGAGCCATTGCAAAGAAAGATCGAACTCACCCAATCCCGCATGCACAATCGCCATGGCGTAGGGAGGAACATAACGTTCCTTTGCGATGGACAGCAGAGTGTTCAAAACATTCTGCGCCTCTTCCAGCCGGCCGGTTCTGGCGAAGACGTATCCCCGCAGCGCGATGACCTTTGAGTTGACCCCCAACTTCCCCGAGTTATTGAGCGCGGCAAGCGCCAGATCCATCTCGTGCTGTTCTATCAATACCTGCGCCAGATGCAGTTGGCCAATCCAGAAATCCGGGTCGACCACGATGGCCTGACGGGCAAACTGAACGGCTGCGGGATAGTTGCGGGCGGCGAACGCTATCTGCGAGGAGAGCGATTGATGCATTACATAAAGCGGGTCGAGTTCGCGCGCGCGGCGGATGGCTGCCTGTGCTTCCTCATGCCGGCACATGTGCGATAAAAGCACACCGAGCATGCGATGACCCAGAGGATAGGAGGGGTCCAACGCAATGGCTTTGCGGTAGGCGAGTTCAGCGGCGGGCCAATCCCAGTCCAGCCAGAATTTCAGGCTGCCTAAGGAAGTCTGGACCTCGGCGAGATTTGGCTCGGCGCTGACCGCGCGCGCGGTGGCTTCGCTTGCCTTGGGCCAGAACACTCGTGGCGGTGCATCGCCATTGACCGGGCCGGCGGTGTAGCAGTCGGCAAGTCCCGACCAGGCGAGAGCGTAGTTTGGGTCAAGTTCGGTGGCGTGAGTGAAATATTCGATGGCCTTTTTTGTGGTCGGTGGGCTGAGCTGTTGCCAGAAGTGACGCCCGTGCAGGTAGAGATCATAGGCTTCAGCGTTTTGCGTCTGCCGGCGGCCCAGAGCGCGAAGACGTTCCGGAGACAGGGTGAGGCGTATCTGTTCAGCGATGGCTTTGCTTAGCTCACGCTGCAGCGCGAGCATGCTGTCGGGCTCGCTATCGTAGGACGCGGACCATAGTTGCAGTTGGTCGCGGACGCGAATCAGTTTGGAGGTGACCCGCAAATGGACCCCTTCGGCCCGCAGAGAGCTTTCGACCAGGTAGGTCGCGTCCAACTCCTTGCCAATCTCCGGCAGAGACTTGGTGCTTCGCTTGTAGGCCATGACTGAGGTTCGGCCGATGGTGCTCAGGTGCTGCGGATCGATCTGGCCGAGGCAGGCGATGGTCTCTTCGGTGAGGCCGTCTGCCAGGTACTCGCGGTCGGGGCCCGCCCCAATATTTTCAAAAGGCAATACGCCGATTCTCACCGTTTGGGGCGGCGCCAATGACCTTTGCGAAACGGTTCGCACCTCTGGAATGAAGCGGTACCCTCTGCCGGGAACGGTCGCGATAAAGCGATTTTCGCCGCGGCTTTCGCCCAATATGCGGCGCAGGGTGGAGATGTTCTGGTTGAGGTTGTTTTCTTCAACGATGGTATCGGGCCAGATGGCGCGAAGGAATTCTTCCTTCTCCAGCACTTCTCCGCTTCGCTTGACCAGTAGAAGAAGGGTGTCGAAAACCTTAGGGGTAAGAGCAATCGGCTGGCCCCCACGCGTTAGAAGCAGGTTCCCGGGATTTATGCGATAGTCCCCAAACTCATAGACGGGAAGCCCGGCGTCGTTCATCACGGTGCTCGCAATCTTCAGAAGTTTTCAGAATCCTTCAGATCCACTTAAAGACTCGTTGTGGGCACGAGAGTGAGTATAAGCCTGGAGGCTGGAGAGAGAGCCGGCCGATGGTAAGAGGAAAGGAGAAAGCAAATGAAATCTGTAGTTTGTGTCGCGTTTTATCGGCTGGCACTGGCAGCGGCATGCGCTTTGTTGTTGGCGGGAGCCGCTGGGGCACAGACGGAAACCTGGGCGCCGGAAGCCGGCGGACTGGAGGGGAGTTGGACGGTCAAGGTTACCCAGACACAACTGCGCAACGGGTGATCCGGTGGGCGAGCCATTCCTTTCGCTGCTCACGTTTTCGCGAGGAGGGACGCTGGTGGAGTCCACTTCCAATCCAATGTTCTTTCCTGCCGTTCGAGGGGATGGCCATGGAGTGTGGAGCGCGACGGGCCGGCAAACGTATCGAGCGCTTTCGATCGCCTTCATTACGCTAAACGGGGTGTTGGCCAAGACGCAGACAATCACGCAGAAGATTGAGATGGGAGCAGACCCCAATACATTTGAGGTTCCCTCCGCCTCGGTGGTATTCGTTCCAGCGGACGGTGGACCGACTATTACCGGATGTGCGACTGCTACTGGTAAGCGGATCGAATGACTTGGCGATTACCGGGTGCCTTCGCGAGCCGTTCCTGGGACACAGGAGGGCTCGCGAGCTCCCGCATATGGAATGCCTTGAATATTGCTCGGCGGTCTTAAGCCTTTGCAGCCGCCGTGGGGGTGCTTACTGCGTTCAGCTTCTCGATCGACGCATGATCCAATTTCAACCGGGTCGCCTCGATCAGGTCGGTCAGGTGCCGGTCATCGGTGGCGCTGGCAATGGGAGCAGTGATGCCGGGTTGCACCATGAGCCACGCCAGCGCAACCCGGGCCGGAGTCGAGTGGTGCGCCTCGGCAACCTCGTCCAGCGCGTGGAGGAGGTTCCATCCCCAGTCGTTGAGAAATTTGCTTACGCTTCCGCCGCGCGCTTTTCCTTCGGCATCTTTTTTACTGCGGTACTTGCCGGTGAGAAAACCCGCCGCCAGCGAGTAGTAGGGAATTACGCCCAGGGTATGCTCCTGCACCACGGGCAGAAGGTTGGTCTCGAAGTCTTCGCGCGAAGCCAGGTTATAGAGGGGCTGGAGCGAAACGTAACTTACCAGCCCGTTGTCTTTGCTGGTCTGGAGCGCTTCTGCCAGGCGTGGACCGGTGTAGTTCGAAGCGCCGATGTGCCGTACTTTGCCCTGCTGCACCAGCTTGTCGAAGGCAGCCAGGGTTTCTTCGAGCGGCGTCTCCGGGTCGTCGCGGTGGGCCTGGTAGAGATCGATGTAGTCGGTTTGCAGGCGGCGCAGCGAGGCTTCGACCGCCTGCTCGATGTAGGCGGCGCTCAGACCTTTTTTGCCTTCGCCCATCTCCAGGCCGACCTTGGTGGCCAGGATCACATTGCTACGTTTGTTGCCCTTAGCCAGCCACTTGCCGAGAATGGTTTCTGACTCGCCGCCTGTATGGCCCGGCATCCAGCGCGAGTACACGTCAGCGGTATCGATGAAGTTCAAGCCGGCCTCGAGTGCCGCGTCCAATTGCCGGAGGGACTCGGCCTCTGGCAGCGTCCATCCGTAAACGTTGCCGCCCAGGCAAAGCACCGGGACTTCCAAATCAGACTTACCGAGCTTGACTCGCTGCATGCCAATTCTCCTGGCTTTAGTTTGCCATGAGGGGATGCTCACCTCAACTTATGGGTCGCTACAGCGACCTAAGCTGCTTTTAGTCTTGCCCGAATCAGATTGGAGAAGGAACCTGGCGGATTTGTTCTGCTAACCGCGGTCTATGGTTCTGGACGGGTGCCCCATGTTTCCCCGGATTCTTTCACCGGCATCGCAAGAACTACAGATCATCCGCTACGTCAGCTTCCGCTTGGTTTGCGGGCTGTGGGCTTTTTTGCCGTGTGTGCGGCTGGACCGCTTGCTGTAGCTGGCAACCCGAAGAGTGGCGGTGGAGTGGCTTCTGGGCCTTGGCGGTGCGGGAGGACGAAGGGTAGCCTCGATTCGCTCTTCCGCTGCGTTGGGTCCCTGGCTGTACTCAGGGTCAAACATGGCGATGACGGAGGTGGCGCGACTACTGTAGCGTCGGGCCCATTGGCTTTCGATCAGTGTGCCCTGCACGGTCTTCCAGTGTTCACCGTAGGTTTCCATATAGCCGTCGAGCTGGGCGAGTTCGCGGGCATTGCCGTTATCGTTCAAAGCGTCGAGAAATTGAACAAACTGCTCGAGATTTGTGCCCATCTGGAAGACCAGTTGGCTCAACGCCATTTGCTGCGAGCCGGTCAGCCGATCGAAACCCCGGCAATAAGCCCTGGCGTTGTAGATGGCTTGCAGGGCAGAAATGCGCAGTAACTGCGTGGCCTCTTCTTCAGTTAACTGCGGCGTGAGGGTGTGGTGAATGATCTTTCTGCGATAGGTTTTCGACGACCACGCCGTCACATTGTGATCAAACTGAGCGAGGACTTGCTGCAACCGATCCGGGGCCAGCCCGGCGGCCTGCCAAAGCTCAGCCGATGAAGGCTCAACGAAAGGATGCGGATTGAGAGGATCGCGCTGGGGGTGCGGAGTCGCCTGCACATCCAGACTGAACCCCGCTCCAATGAGCGGCCGGCCGGTGTTGGGGTCGGGATAGGCAGCCAGCACCCAGCCTTCATGACGATGGTCGCGAAGGGTCTCCATCATGGCCGGCAGGCTGAACTTGATATCGCTGTCCTTGAACTGGAGTAACACTTGTGCGCCATCCGGCGGCGCGGGCATTTCCCAGGAGAAGCTTTGCGGAGTGAGCGAGACCGAGGGCGCAGCGGAAAACTGCACCGCAGTGGACAGCTCTCCGGCCGCGGGCAGTATTTGCGCAGCCGCGGAAGCAGCCATCGCCAGGCTCACGATGGGAAGCAAAAGCCGCTGTCGTGCGATCGTCATCATTCCGGCCCGTTCTCAAGTCTTAGTGAGATACACGATGACTGATAATTGGACTATAAACAATAACTGAAAAGTATCAGGCACAGGAAAGATAACAACCAAGGGGCCGAAGGGCGATGCCGGCAAATCACCAAATCAGAGTTGGGCTGCTCAAAAAAGATGAAGTCGAAGAGGCGGCCCGCATCGTCCGGCTGGCGTTTGGGACCTTTCTGGGCGTGCCCAATCCGCTTGAATTCATGGGCGATCGCGATCTCCTGACGCCTCGTTGGCGCTCAAGCCACGTGAAGGTGTTAGCCGCCCGGGACGCCGGCCGCCTGATCGGCTCGAACGTCGTCACGCGCTGGGGATCCTTCGGATTCTTCGGCCCCCTGACGGTGCTGCCTGAGTATTGGGACCGGGGCGTGGCCCAGAGGCTTCTGGAAGCCACGATGACAATTTTCCAGCGATGGGGCGTGCGGCACACCGGGCTGTATACCTTCGCCCATAGCGCCAAGCATGTGGCCCTGTACCAGAAGTTCGGCTACTGGCCACGCTATCTCACCGCCATCATGACCGGCCCATCGGAGGCCAAAGGCGCGGAAGCGCCAACGTTATTGTCATCAAGGAAGAAGACCCAGCGGGAGCAAGCCATCCTGGCATGCCGCGGGCTCACCCAAAAAATAGACAAGGGCCTCGATCTCACAGGGGAAATCCGGGCTCTCTTGGCGCAGCGGACCGGCGACGTCGTTTTGCGATACACGGGCAGTGTTCTCGATGGCTTCGCGGTCTGCCAGAATGGACCCGGATCGGAAGGTGGCGAGAAGACCTGCTACGTCAAGTTCGGAGCGGCCCGCGGCGGTTTGGGGGCGGGGGAACGTTTCGAGCAGCTGCTGGCTGCTTGCGAGGGATTTGCGTCTTCTAGGCGCGCGACCGTCGAGGCCGGCGTAAACCTGGCACGCGAAGATGCCTACCGGCGCATGCGCTCCCGCGGATATCGAGTCACCATGCAGGGCGTCGCCATGCAGCGTCCGCATGCCGACGGGTTCAATCGGGCCGATGCCTACGTGATCGACGATTGGCGCTAAGGCAGTTTCCCAGCCCTTCGCTGTGGCGCTCCAGGATGGGCTACACTGAGCCCTGTTCCCCATATGCCGCTTTCTCCCGGAGATAAACTCGGCCCGTACGAAATTATTGCGTTCCTCGGCGCGGGCGGAATGGGAGAGGTGTATCGCGCCCGGGACACGCGTTTGAATCGCGATGTCGCGATCAAATTCTCCGATGCGCAATTCAGCGAGCGTTTCGAGCGGGAAGCCCAAGCCATTGCTGCGCTGAATCATCCCAACATCTGCCAGATTTACGATATTGGCCCAAATTATCTGGTCATGGAGTTGATTGAGGGGGCGCCGATTGTCTCCTCAGTACAACCACGGGCGCTGTCGCCGGTGGAGGCTCTGCAGCTGGGGACGCAAATGGCTGCCGCGCTCGAAGCGGCGCATGCCAAGGGGATCGTTCATCGCGATCTGAAGCCGGCGAACATCCTGGTGACCCCAAGCGGAGTGGTCAAGCTGCTGGATTTCGGGCTGGCAAAACAGGACCTTGCCAGCGCATCCGGCGATCAAACGAGGACCATGGACGTCACCCAGGCGGGCATGATCCTGGGCACGCCGTCGTACATGTCGCCAGAGCAGGCCGAGGGCAAGCCGGCGGATGCGCGCTCCGACATTTTCTCCTTTGGGACGGTATTTCACGAAATGCTCGCCGGACGCCGCGCATTCGGTGGAGGGTCGGCGGCGGCGATCATCGGCGCCGTCATTTACAAGGAACCAGAGCCGCTCACGGCGCCGCCCGCCGTGCAGGCCATTGTGAGCAAGTGCCTGGCGAAATCTCCTGATGGGCGCTTTCAGTCGGCAACCGATCTCCGCCGGGCGCTCGAAGGCGCATCCATTCGAGACACGGCCATTCCTCGCGGTAAACGGCGCCCGATGGCTGTAACGATCGTCGCCGCTCTCTTATTGATTGCATTCGCTCGCAGCGGCCATTTATTGGAAGCGGTCGAAGACGGGCGCTATCGATTCCATCGCCGTTCTCCCGCTGGAGAATCGAAGCAACAATGCCGACGCCGACTACATTTCTGATGGAATCACCGAAAGCGTCAATAACAGCCTGGCGCGTTTGCCCAACCTGAGAGTGGTTCCTCATAGTGTCGCTTTGCATTACAAGGGCAAGCAGGTGGATGCGCAAAAGGTTGGCGACGAACTGAAAGTCCAATCGGTACTCACGGGCAGCGTCACCCCGCAAGGCGACGGCCTTACGGTGAGCGTCGAACTGGACGACATTCGTGATGGCAAAGAGCTGTGGGGCCAGCAGTACAATCGCAAGCCGGCCGATCTGCTGGCGGTACAGAATGACATCGCCCGGGAGGTTTCTCAACGGTTGAGCGGGCAAACATCGGCAGCAACCGAGCAAACGATGAGCAAGGGCTCAACCGGCAATCCTGAAGCCTATCAGCTCTATCTCAAAGGCAAGTACTACACCGACAAACTTACCAAGGACGGCTTGGCCAAGGGCATCGACTACTTCAACCAGGCAATCGCCATCGATCCCAACTATGGTTTGGCCTACAACGGCCTGGCTTTCAACTACATCAACCAGGACGGTTGGTACATGCGTGGGGCTGAAGCCGGGCCCAAGGCAAAAGAAGCGGCACAGAAGGCATTGGCCATCGACCCGAACGACGCCGGCGCGCACCTGGCGCTGGCGATCGAATCGCAATGGTACGAGTGGAATTGGGCGGTTGCAGAAAGCGAGTTCAAGCGCGCCATTGAACTGAGTCCCAACGATGCGGAAGCACACGGGTACTACTCCTGGTTTCTGGCGCCGATGGGGCGCGGCCCGGAGGCACTGGTGGAAGCCAAACGCGCCCAGCAAATCGCTCCACTTTCCTCCTTGGGAAACTTTTATGTCGCATCGGTTCTGGTCTTCACGCGACAGTGGGACCCGGCGATTCAGCAACTGCACAGCGACATCGAGCTCGAGCCCAATTTTTGGTTTGATCATTGTTTTCTGGGCCGGGCTTATGAAGCAAAGGGAAGACTGCCGGAGGCGATTGCTGAGTTTCAGAGCGCATTGGCACTGGACAAGGACAATACCGAGATCTGGTCCGGCCTCGGGCCACGCCTACGCGTTGTCAGGCAACAAGGCCGAAGCGCAAAAGGTGCTGAGCCATTTCAACGAGTTGTCTACACGCAACTACGTCTCGCCTTACAGCCGGGCAATCGTTTATGCGGGCCTGGGAGAAAAGGACCAGGTATTCGCCTGGCTCGATCGCGCCTTCCAGGAACGGTCTTATTTCCTGGCCGTTTATCTGCCCACGGACTCTCGTCTGGATAGCCTCCACGCCGACCCGCGCTTTGTTGATCTCAAGCGCCGCGTTGGCCTGCCGGAGTGATACGCGATGGATCCGCTCAATAGCTCCAGCGCCCTTCCCGTGACACCGCAGCCGGCAGTTGCAAGCAAGCGTCTTCTACCGTGGTTGGTCGCGGTCGCGTTTTTCATGGAGTCGCTCGATACCACGATTCTGAATACCGCGGTGCCCGCGATCTCGGCGGCTCTGCATGTGGCTCCGCTGAGCATGAAGTCGGTGCTGGCCAGCTACACGCTTGAGCCTGGCGGTTTTTATCCCCATCAGCGGCTGGATGGCAGACCGGTTCGGAACCCGCCGGGTGTTTGCCTCCGCCATCGGCCTCTTCACTCTGGGGTCATTTCTCTGCGGCATTTCGAGCAACATTCACTTGCTGGTCGCCTGCCGCATCCTGCAGGGCTGCGGCGGAGCCATGATGGTGCCGGTAGGCCGGCTCACCCTGGTGCGCACGTTTGCCAAATCCGAATTGATCCGGGCCATGAGCTTTGTCGCTATTCCAGGGTTGGTTGGCCCCATGCTGGGACCCATCGCGGGTGGTCTGATCGTTGGCTACTTTCATTGGCGATTTATCTTCTTCGTGAATATACCCATAGGCCTTTTGGGTCTGCTGATGGTCTATATGCATCTGCCGGACTATCGCGAAGAGCGAACCCCTCCGCTCGATATCGTGGGGCTCATCCTCTTCGGTTCCGGCATTGCTCTGCTGTCGTATGTGCTGGAGATCTTCGGTGAACATACGCTGAGCGTGGGCGAAATGCTGGGACTACTGGCGATTTCGTTCTCTCTGCTCGGGGGTTACCTGCTGCATGCAAGAGTGATTCCGTATCCGTTGCTTCAACTGGGTCTGTTTCGCATTCGCACCTTCAGCGCCGCGGTGAGCGGCAGCTTTTTTACCCGCCTGGGCATCGGAGGAGTGCCGTTCCTGTTGCCGCTGATGTACCAGGTTGGCCTGGGATTTACCGCCATCCAGTCGGGCCTGCTCATCATGCCCCAGGCGCTTGCGGCCATGAGCACGAAATTTCTCATGGCCAAGGTGATTGCACGCGTCGGCTACCGTGGTGTGCTGATATCGAACACCGTGATCCTCGGCCTGCTTCTGTTGCTGTTCGCGACCATTGGGCTGCACACACCGGTCTGGGTGATCGTGATCCAGGCCTTCTGCTATGGAACCTTCAGTTCGCTGCAATACACCAGCATGAATACGCTCACCTATGCTGACATCAGCGAAGAGCAGACCAGCGGCGCAAGTTCCATTGCCAGCACGGTGCAGCAAATGTCCATTAGCTTTGGTGTCGCGTCGGCGGGGTTGGCCACTGATTTTTTTGTTCCCCACGTTCATAGCAACCCGGTGCAAATGATTCACGGAATCCACGAGGCACTGGTGGTCCTGGGCGGATTCACGATCTTATCCACGATGACTTTCGCCAGGCTGAAGAGCGGGGACGGCAGCAGTGTCAGCCAACAGAAAGAAGTGCACGCCGGGTGACGGGCACGGGTAAAAGGCCGTAAGAAGCAGCTGATCTCGGAGGGAGACGAATGGAAGCGCTACCAAGATTTGATTTGCAGGGCAAGGTTGCCCTGGTTACCGGAGCCGCGCGCGGATTAGGGCGGGCGATTGCACTGGCGCTTGCCGAGGCCGGGTCGGATGTCGCGCTTGGTTTACGCGAGATCACGCAGCGACAGCGGGGTGACTGCCGAGGTGGCTGGCCGGGGACGGAAGGCTTTGCCGCTGCAGATGGATATGACCAACCCGGCGCAGATCCGCCAGGCGGTCGATACCACAGTGCAGCACTTCGGCCGCTTGGACATACTCGTCAACAATGCAGGGATCGCGCCCGACAACCTGGCGGAAAACGTAACCGAAGAAGATTTCGATCGGACCCTGGCCATTAATCTGAAGGGCACGTTCCTCGCCTGCCAGGCCGCGGGACGGATCATGATCCAGCAGAAGAGCGGATGCATCATCAACATGAGCTCGCAAGCCGCATTTGCAGCGTTGCCGACTGAAGCCATCTACTGCATGACCAAGGCAGGCATCGTCCACCTGACTAAGTGCCTGGCGGTGGAATGGGGTAAGTACAACATCAACGTGAACGCAGTCGCGCCTACGTTCATCCACACACCGGGCACGGAAGGCGCTCTTGCCGACCCTGCATTTCGCCAGGATGTGATTGACCGCATCGCCGCCTTCCATCGCATTGGAGAGCCAATCGAAGTGGCCGGTGCAGTGGTCTTTCTCGCTTCGCCGGCCGCCTCGCTCATCACCGGACATACGTTGGTCATCGACGGCGGCTGGACGGCTCGCTAGAAGCAGTCGGGAGGCCGCTATTCCGCTCGCAAAGCACGCATGGGATCAATCGCGGCAGCGCGGCGTGCGGGGAGCAGGCAAGCAGCGATTCCTACAGCCACAAGCACGCCTACCGCGCCGGCAACAATCGCCGGATTGGACGGGCTCACCTCAAACAACAAACTCCCCACTACGCGGGCAAAGCCGGCCGTGATCCCAACTCCGGCAGCCGCACCTACCAAAACCGGCATCATTCCATCGCGCAGCACAAGAGCATAAATATTCGCAGTTTGGGCGCCAAGAGCCAGTCGCACGCCGATCTCCTGCTGACGCTGGACGACGGAGTAAGTGACGACGCCGTAGACGCCTAGTCCCGCGAGCAGCAGGGCGCTCACCGCGAACAGGAGTAGGAGGTCCATCTCGAAACGGCGGTTGGCCACCGAGTCCGCAACCACGCCATCGAGAGTGCGCACCACGGGCACAGACACCGCGGCATCCACGCCCCACACAGCCTTGCGCACCGCATCCGCCATGGAAGCCGGATCCTGGCTCGTGCGCACCAGCAGACCGCCAGTGCTATCGCTGCGAAACCAGTAAGGCACGTAGACCATCATCGGGTCGGCTTGGGCAAGCGTGATCGTCCGCGCGTCTTTGACCACTCCGATCACCGTAAAAGGATCCTCCGTCATGTTCCCGCGAATGAATTGCCGGCCAATGGGATTTTGACCTGGCCAAAGCGTGCGGGCAGTTAGTTCAGAGACGAGTACGAATCGCTTGCCTTGGTCGCCCATGTCCAGGAATCGACCGGCGGCGAGCGGCAGGTGAACGGTTTGAAAGTAACCTGGGCTGACCCAGCGGAAGTGTTCCGTGGGGAGTTGCATGAAAGGCCGCGCTTCACCAGCAACGCGGATCATCTCAAGCCAAAAGTCTCCCCCCAGCGGCGGCACGCTGACGATAGCAGCGGACTCGACACCTGGAAGCTGGCGGACACGGTCGAGCACCGCTTCATAAAACGCAGCGCGGGCTTGCAGATCGTCATAGGATTTGCTGGGCAGGTCCACCTTGGCGCTCAGGACGCGATCGGCGTCAAAGCCGCGATGGGTGCGCATCAGGCGGACCAGGCTCACCGTCAGCAGCCCGGTCATGAGCACGAGTGTCACGCTGACGGCCACTTCCACTGCCACCAGCGCTCGGCGCAGGCGCTTGCTGCTGCGCGATTCGCTCGCCTGGCGCGACTCGCCACGCAGCGCCTCTACCGGCTGTGTTCGCGATCCGATCCACGCCGGAGCCGCGCCTGCCAGCAGAGTTGCCCCAACCGCCAGCACAAGGGCACACCCCGCGCCCGCCCAATCCAGATGCAGCGTTCCGCGGAAGTCCAGCGCGGGAGGAAGGAAAGTTTGCATCGCCGGCACCAAAGCCGCCGCCAACAGCAAGCCCAGCGCTGCGCCCAGCGCCGCCAGCAGCATGGGCTCGCGCATCGTCATGCGCAGCAGCTCGGCCTGCCTTGCGCCCAGAGCCACGGCGATCGCCATCTGTTGCCGGTGGCCCACCGCACGGGACAAAAGAAGATTTGCGATATTGACGCACCCGACCAGCAACAGCCCAGCTACCGCGGCCAGCAGGATGAGCAACGAAGTTCGATTGTCGCCCACAAGCGCTTCCTGAAAAGGCGTCAGCAACGCGGATAGAGTGCCCTTTTCGTTCGCAGGGAGCGAGGCCGAGATGGAGTGCTGCAACGCATTGATCTCCGCGTTGGCCTGCGCGACGGTCACGCCGGGTTTGAGGCGGCCGAGCGCGAAGTAATTGAAGTCGCGCATCGGCGCCGCCAGCTGATCCTGATCGGGAACACCTGGGGCAGAAGAACTTCCACCGGCTTGGCACGATCTGTGTTGTTCGCGAGATCCTGCATGACGGGCAGATGAAACGACGGCGGCATCACGCCAATGACGGTATACGGGAATCCATTCAACGTGATTGTTTTTCCCAGAATCGCCGGATCGCTCTGAAACTGTGTTCGCCACAGATCGTTCATCAGCACCACAACGCGGTCGCGTCCCTCCTGGGCCTCCTGCGCGGAGAACGGGCGGCCTATCTGCGGAGTAGCGTTCAGCACGGAGAAGATGCCGGGAGTTGCGCGGACGACTTTCACCTGGATCGGATGCCCGTCCGTCCCCATAGGCACGGAGTTCTGTTCGATCGCCGCCATGGCCTGGAAGCTGTGGCTGTTCCGCTCCCAGTTGACGAAGTGGTTGGCGGTCACCGGCAGCTTCGGATAGATGTCGCGGAACTCGGCAACCTGCTCTTCCAGCACGACCAGCCGATCAGCATGCTTAAACGGCAGCGGCCTGAGCATCACGTCATAGACGAGCGTGAAAATCGCCGTGGTCGCGCCGATCCCAAGCGCCAAGGTCAATATGACGGTGACCGTAAAGCCGGGCGCCTTGCTCAACTGGCGCAATGCATGCCGCATATCCTGGAACAGCTCTTGCATACAGTCCTCGATCACAGCCAAAGTCTATTGAACTAAGGGTCCATTTAAGTAGAGGCAATTTCCCGGCCAAACCAAATGCGGCGCAATGAACTCGCGAGCCGTGACTTTAGATAGCTATACGCAGCGGGTGTCAGGGCGGTTCTGCCCGAAATCAAGAACTGCTGTCCGTAATCGGACAATCTGCTGCCTTTATCGCTGACATCGGGTCTTGGCTGAAGGCCGGCCCTATTTAGGCTGCCGACAGGCTCAATGATTTCCTCAAAGGACGTCTCTGAGTGTCACAGTCACCCGGCGGGTTTCGGTTCCGTGCTGAACGGTTAACTGGAGTTGGGTGCCTGACGGCTGGAGGAACGCCGGCTGATTCATTTCATCGTCAGGCACTTTGCCATTGATGGCGGTGATCACGTCGCCGGTTTCGAGGCCGGCCTGCGCGCCGGGGCTCTCGGGCAAGACGGTCATCGCTTGAAGCCCATGGCCGAAGGAATCGAATATCAGCCCGGCGCGATTGAAGACTTCGGGCTGAGCCGAGTCTTTTGTTGTTTCAAAATAGACCTGGCCGCGCATGCAGTCAAAGACCTCAGTGAAATGACGGAGAATGTTTTGCCCGATGTTGCCGGCGAGATTACTTTTGTCCGAAGGGTCTGTGCTGAAGCGCCCGATGACGCTTGGGACTCGAACATCGCCGATGCGCATGGTATTGACGCGCGCAAGGTAGGCCTGCGGCGAAGGGCCGGCATACCCGCGGCCATTGTAGGCAAGAAAATGCGCTCCTAGTGCGTGGACCAGGTCGTTCTTCACCGTGAAGCCGGTGCTCATCATGGTTCCCGACTCATTGCCTGAATCGAGTAGAAACCGTCCGGAGGCTATCTCCGATGGAAGCCTGAACCAGCAATGCGTTGCCCTGGAATTGCAGAGGCACTGCCGTGCCGGGGCCGGAGTAATGAAAGCGCGGGCCATCGTAGAAGGTGAGGCGCTGGTGTTCGAAGTCGATTCTGACGGCTAAGCGCCGGAGCAGCTCGTAGCCGACGGCGAATGAGGGAGCACCGTTATCGTCCGGCAAGTCGAGGACATAGAAGGTCTGATCGCGAACCAGGAGGTCTCCAATCTGGAGGGTATCGACACGCGTCTTGTGTACCTGCACGTTTGCCGGACTGGAGGTGCCGAACTCCAGCCCTTGCGCATCGAGCTTAAGCCCCAGCTTGCGGGCCAGGTTCGCGGAGAGGATGTTCACCGACCCAGTGTCAAAGAGTGCCTTGAACGGCCCTTTGCCGTCGATGGTCGCTTCAAAGATGAGTCCGCCCTCGGCGGCCACGGACACCTGGCCCGAAGGCGGCATCTGGTAATCCTTGCGGAAGGGGATCGCGAACGACGTCGCGTCGAGGCGTTGGCGGAGTGTGCGGCGTGTATATACGACGGTGAGCGTCTCGTCTCCAACCGGCTTCTTCTCCTTAAATGGCAACATGACGCCATTGACCGGGCGGTAATCGCTCAGCTCTTTAGTCGTCTCGCCCTCCACACGATCCAGCATGCCGGTTTGGCGATTGATCCAGAGAGTAAAGCCGCTACCGCCGGGAACTTGGAAGCGGAGGCGATCCCAAGTAGTGGATCCCTCGCTTTGCGGGGCAAGCGACGTAACAGCCGCGCCGCCAAACTCCGGCCGCCAGTATGCGCGGCTGGTCAGATAGCGGTCGTCGATGTTGGCAGGACTGTCCGGATTGGAGAGTTGAATGTCTCCGTCCGCATCTTGATGCCAACTTTGCATCGGGCCGTCGCCGTCGGCTTGCTTTACATCGAGAGCCCGGATCTCGACTTCGGATACGTTGGCGCCGCTGTGCAGGTCCTCGATGTAACGAAGGCTTCCGGTCTTCGCGGCAACGGTCGCCGTGCCCTCCGAGTCGCACTCTTCGTAGTGCTGCCAGGCGCTTCCACCGGCGGCTTGATAGAAGCGCTGGAGGATGGCTTGAGCCGACGGCTGCCCCTGTGCGGCAAGTGCACGGCCGTGAAAGAAACAAAAGGAAAAGATGGTGAAGACAAGACGCAGAAGAAGTAGGTTGAAGCCAGAACCATTGCCTCGATGGTTTCTCAGCATAGAAGACTCACTTCCCCCGCAGATCAGGGTAATACCTCCGCGACTAATCTCCTAAGCGTTACAACGTTCGTTCATCGCGTGAGTTGGCGACTGCAGGTCGATGCGCTCACGAGCCATTCTGGCTCGGCAAGTAGGGTGGGTCGCCGAAACGATTACCTGCGGGGTAATTGCTGCGCTTCGCAATCCATTCGATATTGAAAGTGTAGATGGTCAGGATCGCCTGCCCTCTACAAATCACATGGGAGGCTCTCATGCCGACTTATCAGATTCACACGATCTCATCTGGGCCGGAGAAGTCCAGGCCGGTGCTCGAACAGCTGCAACAGGCGTTTGGCTTTATTCCCAACCTCGCCGCCGCAATTTCAAATTCGCCCAAGTTGCTGACCGCCTTCGCTGCTGTCTTTCAGCAGGTACACAGCAGCAGCCTTACCGAAGAGGAGATTCAGATCGTTCTCCTGACCGACGCAGTCGCGAACTCCTGCGCGTATGCCGTGGCATTCCACACCGCTCTTGCTCTCAACCAAGGAGTGCGCTCAGAAGAGACCGACGCGATCCGCGCACGGCTTCTGCCCAAGGACCGGCGATTTGCCGCGCTGTCCACCCTGGCGAAGACGCTCATCGAGAAGCGAGGACACCTGAGCGAGCAAGAACTCGAAGCATTCCTCGCTGCCGGTTTCACCAAGGAACAGATCCTGGAGGTCATCGCCATCGTAGCGGCCTCTACGATCACCAACTATGCTGGAACCATCGCCAATCCTCCGCTGGAAGATCAATTCCAGCAGTTCGCCTGGCGAGGATAACATCGGGAGTTCCGAGACCAGCTCTGACCAGAGGGAGATCGAAATGGCAACGCAATCTGCTTCCGCAGTTCCTCAGCTCGGAGAGTTGTTGCGCTACTGGAGACGGGAGCGCGGCAAGAGCCAACTCGACCTCTCGCTCGACACAGGCATCTCGCAGCGTCATCTCAGCTTTGTGGAGAGCGGGCGGAGCGCTCCCAGCCGGGATCTTCTTTCCATTGTGTCCGATGCCTTGAACATTCCGCTCCGGGAGCGGAATGTTCTGCTGCTTGCGTCAGGCTACGCTCCTCTCTACAGCGAGCAAGACATCGATGCCGATCAGATGGCGATCGTGACTCAGGCGATCGACCGGATGCTGCAGCAGCATGAGCCGCATCCCGCGCTGGTGTTGGACCGGTACTGGTATGTGATTCGAACCAATCAGGCTGCGCCGCGATTCTTTGGCTCATTTGTTGACCTGGAGGCGAGACCAACGCCGCGCAACCTTCTCGACCTGATGTTTGATCCGGCGGGGATGCGGCCTTTTGTCGAGGAGTGGGAGACGGTTGCAGCCGGCCTGCTGCAACGAGTTCGGCGGGAAGCCGTTGGGCAAGTAGTGGATGCGAGACTTGCAGAGTTGCTCGAGCGGCTGCGTAAGTATCCAGGTGTTGCAGGATTAAAGCTGCCGCTGACGCCTCAAAATCCTGTGCTGCCCATTACTTTTCGGCGAGGTAACGAGCGCCTCTCGTACTTCTCGTTGATCACGACGGTCGGCACGCCACAGTGCATCACTGCGCAAGAACTGCGTGTGGAGTGCATGTTTCCGAGCTAAGCCCCTGGGGTACGGCTTTCCAATCGTTCGTTGTCGAATATGATTGCTGAAGGAATGGGTGCGGGTGACGGAGTGACGCTGAGCGTTCAGGAGCAGTTCGGGCAGATCGACATCTACGTATTCGACCAGATTCTGCGTGGGAACATCGCGCCTGGAATGCGGGTGCTCGATGCGGGATGCGGGTACGGGCGCAATCTAGTGCATCTGCTGCGCGAGGGGTGCGAGATATTCGCACTCGACGGAGACAGCGACGCGGTTGAGCATGTACGGCAGTTGTCAGCGTCGCTTGCCACTGGACTACCGGCGGAAAATTTCCAGGTAGGGAAGATCGAGCGGATGCCGTTTCCAGATGAGCTCGCCGACGTCGTGATCTGCAGTTCCGTGCTTCACTTTGCCCGCGATGACCGGCACTTCGAGGCGATGCTGCGGGAACTGTGGCGGGTGCTAAGGCCCGGCGGGATGATGTTCTGCCGCTTGGGTTCCAGAATCGGCATGGACTTTGAACAAGTTCGGGGGAATGTCTTTGTAGTGGGGGACGGCTCAGAGTGGTTTCTGGTGGATGAGGAGATGCTCCTGGAATTGACCGAGAAGATGAACGCCGTGCTTGTCGATCCACTCAAGACCACCATCGTGCAGGATTATCGCTGCATGACGACCTGGGTGGTAAGAAAGCGAAGGAACTAAGCTCAATCGGCTCTAGGCGCGACGGGGTGATAATCATGGGCCAATGCGGCAGCAGCTTCGGTGTGCTGCTGGGCTCCGGCGTGATCGCCCTGCTGCTCCAATAAGCGACTCAGTTGCGCATGGACCTGGAAGGCCGGCGCCTCGGCTGACTGATTGGGCGATGCCAGGTAAAGGCTAAGCAGTTGGGTGGCAAGTTGCGGCTCCTGGTGGTTGCGGCTTAGGATCCCAGCTCCATCCACCAGTGCGGGCCCGTGGGGCTTGGCTGCCTTTGCATCGGCATCGATACCTGCGTGCAATGCCTCCAGCATCTGGTCCGATTGTTTGCGGCGCGCGTAGTAAGAAGCCAGCGCCATCCATGCATCGGCACTCTGATGGGAGGTCTCCACCGCCGCCTTGAACTCGGCCTCGGCCACGCGATAGTTCTTATCTTTCTCGGCCAGGAGGCCTTCCAGCTGGTGACCCTGCGCCGGTTCGAGTGGTTCGAGCGCCTGAACCACCGCTTGTGCCTTGTTCTTGCCTCCGCCCACAATCCCCGGGGCAGCGGTATAGAACTCTCCCAAGTCGGAGAGCGCGTCTACATTCTTGCTGTCGAGTTGGACGGCTCGCTCAAATTCGCTGTGTACCTTCTTGGCCAGACCGTAGGCCTTTATGGAATGGATGGCATCGGCTTTTTCGCCGTACGCCCGGCCCAGCCAGAGGTGATAACCACTATCGAGTGGCGCAAGCTGGACCGCGGTCTCGCATTGGTGGATGGCATCATCCCATCGCTTTTCCTGGTAGTAGACGCGGCAGAGCAAATTGTGCGCTTCCGCGTCTCCCGGTCTTGCCGCAAGGGACACGTTCAGGCGCGAAATTGCATCGTCCGCCCTGCCTTCGGCCAGATCGGCGGTTACCGGCTCCAGCGCATTGTTGGGAATCGAAGCAGCATGCCCTGCCCATGGCTGCGAAATGCAGAGCAGGGCGATGAGCAGATGAGAGAGCGGTAACGAGTAAAGTATGCGCACGATAGTAGAGCCGCCGCCACCTACCCTGGCCGGCGTTTTCACCCGTAATGTTGATGTTCTCGAACGGGGGAACGATTCGGCCAGGGGTAGGTAAATCTCATCAACAGAAGGCAGCGGCGTTCTCCATGGCCCACTGATTCAGAGGGATAGGTTTTCGGCCCAAGATCCGTTGCACGTTATCAGTCACGCCTGCCAGCCGGCCTTCGCGGATCGCACGCCATAGCGAGACGTGCGCCTCAGTCTCCGCTACCGAGCCGCTGATGGCTGAGTATCGCTGACCCGCTTCGTCGTCAGAGATCGGTTGAAACGTGAGCCTCTTGCCTATTGCAGATCCATCGTAGCCGTCGCTTCGACAAAGGTTAACGCTTCCGGTCCGGTGATGGGCAATGATTCTCCGTCGTACTCGCGCGTGGTCAAAGCCGCTGTGGCGACGGCCGCAATATCTTCGGGGTGGATAAATGCTCGCTTACCGTCACCCGTCGACGCACGTACAATCCTCTCGGTCTTGATGGGCCTGGCCCACGCGAGCAGGTTCGACATGAAACCGGTTGGCTGCACAAAGGTGAACGATATTTCACTGGCACGCACGGCCGCTTCGCCCAGTTCATGCCACGCACCAATGGCGAGACCATGCTGCACATCCATCGACGATAGCTTTACCAGGTGGCGCACGCCCGCGGCCTTGGCCGCTTTGGCGGTCAACTCGTCGTGAACGGGAATCTGGGGACCGGAGTTGACGAGGAAGAGCTCGTCGACCCCTTCGAGGGCCGGCCGCAAGCTTGCGGGTTGTGCAAGATCGCCGACGAAGATGTCAACGCGTTGGCCGAAGAGCGCTTGCGC
>CAWEZM010000004.1:0-253837 GCA_963813475.1 uncultured Acidobacteriaceae bacterium
CCGGGTAGGCGACCATCCTACCTGAACCCTCGAAAAAGCTCCCTACTTCACGGCTCAACGAATGCCTTGCACTGTTACCAAGAACCGGCAATTATTGGTTTTCGCGCATTCGGAGCGTGGCCGATAGTCTAATTAATAGTGACTTCGCAGATTTCACTGTATTACAGGTATATACTGGGTCGCGTTCGGCTTTCCGTCACTCACGAATTGCAGGGCCCCAAGCAGAAAGAATCGGCGACCTCGATTCCCCAAGAATCGCTTCCAAGCGAGACGTTTGACGCGCGCTCTCAAAGATAGGCATGATACGGGCCTAAGCGTCGAGAACATGAAGGACAGAACGTGTGAATTCAGGATTATGATTCGCGGCTCCGCTAGGGGAGAAACGAATTGATTTCCTGATCATTCCGTGGGAGCTCCTCCAATCCGCCCGTGAATCCCGTTGAGGGGCATCACCCGCAGGAGAGAGGCTCACTTTGCAAAAGGTATCGAACGTCACGCCTTAGGGAACATGTGATTCTGCTGGCTGACGCTCGCATTCAGCGATTCAGTTGAACGCAAAGGAGGAAAGACATGGCAAATGCGACTTATGAAACCCAAGCTAACGACGCGGCCAGCGAGGCTAGCGTTGCGAAAGTCGACATGAAGTTCGAAATCGTCGTTATCCCCGTCTCGGATGTCGATCGCGCGAAGGAGTTCTACGCGAGGCTCGGGTGGCGACTCGACGCCGACTACGACAACGGTAAGGATTTTCGCATAATTCAGCTCACGCCGCCTGGCTCCGCGTGCTCGGTCATCTTCGGCAAGAACGTCACCGGGGCGGCTCCCGGCTCGGCCCAGGGCCTGTATCTGATCGTCGATGACATCGAGGCCGCCCGGAAGAATCTGCTCCGTCGCGACGTTGAGGTCAGCGAAGTGTTTCATGGCGCCGCCGACGCCTACTCCGGTCCGGACGAGCCCTACCTGTTTGGGCGGATCCGGGTCAACGGTCCTGACCCCGAGCATCGCAGCTACCGCTCGTTCGCCTCATTCCGCGATCCAGACGGGAACGGCTGGTTGTTCCAGGAGATCACGACGCGGCTTCCCGGTCGCATCGAAGCGACGGCGACGACCTTCGCATCGGCGAACGATCTGGCCAGCGCATTTCGGCGTGCGGAGGCCGCCCACGGCGAGCACGAGAAGCGAACCGGTCAGCGCGACGCGAACTGGCCAGATTGGTACGCCGCCTACATGGTGGCGGAGCAGTCCGGCAAAGACTTACCGCAATAAACGACAACGCCCGGACCGCATCACTCCCGGCGGGCGGGCGAGGCTCTTGACCGCGGGGTCCTGGAGGAATCATGAGCACCGCAACAACCACCGTTGCCATCCGGCGCGAACCGGAACTCCTCGGGCAAACTGTCGTTGTAATCGGCGGCAGCGCTGGCATTGGGCTCGAAACGGCCCGACGAGCACGCGCTGAGGGGGCCAGGCTGATCCTCGCTGCCCGGAATCCTGAGCGCCTTCAGCAGGTAGCGCGCGAACTCAACACGCAGAGCACGGTGGCCTTTGATGCTACCGACTTTGACCGCCTCGCGCGGTTCTTCGACGAACTGGCCACTCCGATCGACCACGTGCTGGTTACTGGCCCAGGCCCCTATTACGCGCCCCTGGCCGAGTTCGATTTTGAAAAGGCGCACCGGGATGTTGAGGCCCATCTGTTTCTGCCGCTGCACGTCGCTCGTCACGCCGCAAACAAGGTTCGCCCGGGAGGAACTCTCCTCTTCATGGGGGGGACTGGTGGCCGCCGCACGGCTAAGGGATTCGCTCTCGTCTCGGCTCTCACCGCTGCGCTGCCCGCCCTCACCGCCGGCCTCGCGCTCGAACTCGCGCCCGTTCGAGTCAACCTCATCGCCGCCGGCTTCGTCGACACACCGTTGTCGGCATCGCTCCTCGGCGACGAGCTCGACAACCGCCGCAATCAGCTTCGCGCCACGCTCCCCATCCGGCGCGTCGTTTCACCGGCAGACGTTGCCGCGCTCGCCGTACACATCATGACCAACACGGCACTCACCGGAGCGACCTACGACATTGACGGTGGGCAGCAGCTCGTCGCGGGTTAGCTGAAGAGGGCGGGCACTTTGCGGCCTGGAAACAGCCGAGGCTCTTGATCGCGGGTTCCTGGAGGAATCATGAAACTCAAAGGCAAGAAGGCTCTCATCACCGGCGGAAACAGTGGCATCGGCCTGGCCACAGCCCGCCTTTTCGTTGCAGAAGGCGCTGAGGTCGCGATTACCGGCCGGGACCAGAAGACACTGGATGAAGCGGTCGCCGAGCTGGGATCGAAAGCGCACGGCTATCGCGCCGACCTTACGGTTGCGGAGGACCGCAAGAAGCTTTTCGCTGAACTCGCCAAAGACTTTGGCAAACTTGACATCGTCTTCGCCAATGCAGGGATTTCCGGCATGACGCCGACTGGCACGACCGACGAAGCCATCTTCGAGAAGGTAGTCCACACCAACCTCAACGGTGCTTTCTTTACCGTCAATTCAGCCGCTCCTCTCATGAACGACAACGGCAGCATCATCTTCAACGGATCGGTGCAGAGCTATCTCGGTCAACCAGATCTGGCTGCCTACGCTGCCACGAAAGGCGGACTCGTCTCGATGGCTCGATCCATCGCCGCAGACCTTGCACCGCGCAAGATTCGCGTGAACGTGGTGGCCCCTGGAGCGACGAAGACTCCCATCTGGAAGCGCGGGGGGCGCGCCAATGCAACGGCAGAGGAATCCGCAAAAGTTTCCGACTTCTTCTCTTCCACGGTTCCACTTGCCCGTTGGGGCGAGCCGGAAGATCTGGCCAAGGCTGTGCTTTTTCTTGCCTCGGACGATTCGTCGTACATCAACGCGATCGAGCTGATGGTGGATGGCGGACTGACGGGCGCTCCCTTCGGAGCCCCCATTCTTCGAGGGTGACCGTAGAGAACAGTTACGAAGGACGAACCGCCGGACTATTGGACAAAGCGTGGGTATTCACGCCACGACGGAATTTAAAGTCCACCGCCTTAGAGGGCCAAATCATGCTTTTCAAGGAGATTCTGTATGTCACATCATTTCGATACCAAACTGGCGAAGGAAGATCCGAGCCTCAACCTCAGCGACTTTTATTTATTTGACGGCCCCTCGGGCAAGACGGTAATGGCGATGACCGTGAATCCGGATGTGGGATTATCGGCTCCGGATACGCTTCATCCAGAAGGGCTCTACGCGTTCCGGTTCGACCTGAACGGAGATGCGAGGGAAGAGGTTACGTTCAAGTTCAGGTTTGGTGAACCACGACACGGAGATGGCAGTGAGCATACTCACATTCAGCCGTTTGTGGTGCGGAAGGCGACGGGTGACGATGCTCTTCGTGGTGACGCCGGAGAGAGTCTGGTTGAGGGTGAAACCGGTTCGGTCGCGACTAATTCGGGTCTTCGTGCGTATGTTGGGACTGCTCCAGAGCTATTTGCGGCAAATGTTGGATTCGGCACATTTATGACTGCTTTCTATAAGGACCAGCGCTACGATGGGGACGCCTTTCTGCATCAGCAGAATCCCTTTGCGAGGCGGAATGTCACGGCGATTGTGCTGGAGGTGCCGAGCGAACTGATTGGGAAGGGAAAAATCAACGCATGGGCGACGATCTCCCTCTGTGGCCATGCGCCGGAGGTACAAGTTTCGCGTTGGGGCCTGCCTATGGTTACGCATCTCTTCCTGAACGACCCGAGCCATCAAGAGGTGAAAGAACAATTCAATGCGTCGGTTCCGTCTGAAGATCTAGAGCGCTTCGCGAGGTCGATCGCGGATTTTGCGGAGAAGATGACGACCTATGCCGGTTCGGCGGCGGACCCGGGTGAATACGGGAAGCTGATCGCTGCACGGCTTTGTCCCGACACGTTGCCTTACGAGCTTGGAACGTCCGCCGCATTTGAGGTGGCCAGCTTCAATGGACGCGCGCTCGGCGACGATGTGCTGGATGTGATGTTGACGCTGGCGGCCAACACGCCAATTGTCGATGGACTTGCTCCCGACCGCGGGCGCATTCGCAAGGATTTCCCGTATTATGGAGCGCCGTATACGGCGGAGGAGCAGGTCGGGGTGACGCCGATGCTGCGCCCGGCTAAGAAGTAGGCGGGAAGCGACGCTTGAGAATGATGTTGGGGATCAGGGCGCTTCCGTGGGCAGCTGGAATTCGAGATCGTAGCTGTGCTTGCCTTCGGCGATGATCGGAAGCCAGGGAGGCGGCGCGGGGAGGGAACGGCCCCGCAGTCCGGTATGAGGACAAGGGCTTGCAGGCCCACAACGTGACGGTGGATCGCGTGTCCTACCGAGGGTGAAAGTCTGCGAGTGATGTCCCTTCCGAGTGCGGACGCGGTCTTCGACCCTCAGAAGTCAGGGACGGGAGGCGGGATTGTCGTTGTCGAACGATCGTCGTTCCATGACGGCACGATCGAAGTCGATGTCGCGGGAATGCCACAAGCCAGTGCGCCAGCACCTTCACGCGGGTTTGTTGGGATTGCGTTCCGTGTGCCTCTCGACGCTTCGATATATGACTATGTCTACATACGCCCCACGAATGGCGCGCCGACGATCAGGAGCGACTAAACCGCACGATGCAATACGCCTCCTTTCCCGGTAACGAATGGTCGAAACTGCGAACGGGGTCACCGGGCACGTATGAGTCGTACACGGACTTGATCCCCGGCGAGTGGGACTCATCTCAAGATAGAAGTCAACGGCGTCAAGATGCGGCTTTACGTGAACGGAGCTTCGCAGCCAATGCTGCTGGTGAACGATCTTAAGTTCGGTGATCGCAGCGGAGCCGTGGCTCTGTGGATCGGTGTAGGAACCGAAGCCTACTTCTCCAATTTGCGACTCAAGCCCAAGATGCCCTGATCCTCTGCTGACAGGATGAAGGGAACGGTCCTGACAATGGGTTCAGTTCGTCGGTCCCTTCGGGAATTCTCAACGAGCGCACTATCTGCCGATGCCTCATTGACCAATCCAGGCAGAGAAACTCCAACTGCCGAGTTCCGGGCGAATTACCGCCCACCCGGAAGTTACCCCAAAACGGGCGTAATGTCCGGGTTGCCGACCACCCACCCGGAATCGATCTTGCGGACGACCAGAAGAGCTTAGTACTGCTATTCGATCCCGAGGCGGGTCTTCTCTTCGGTTCTATTCAAGCAAAGGTGATGACTGCAATCGTCACAAGGCTGGATTTATCAATGGTCTAGAATCACGGCGGGCAGGTCCAAGTGAAGAGTTTCGCGGCTCCTAGGGAATGACACCAAGAGCGTGCGGGGAAAATCTATTGGACGATGGTGTTGGCCGAGACGAAAGTATCGATCGATACTTTCGTCCAATTGCTTTGCCTGTGCGCTTCAGGCTTAATCAGAGCAGTTAACGCGGGTCTGATCCAGATAAACGCGAACAACCAGATTCATGTTTATCGTGATTCCAGTTGTACATCGGAAAGGCTTTCCCGAATTCCGCTGGCGCGGGACCTGCTGGCTGACCGCTCTTGATAGTATGGTCGCCGAGTCGCCCAGTTGACCCAAAGGAGCAAAGGGCATGCAAATTACGGCGGAGCAGGCGGAGCGGGTCATGAAGGCTTCCATAGCGAAGGCGGCCGAACTCGGAATTTCAGTTTGCATCGCGGTGCTTGATTCGGGCGGCCACCTGAAAGCATTTCATCGCATGGACGGAGCATGGCTTGGAGTGATCGATGTGGCCATAAAGAAGGCGAAGACATCCGCTCTGTTCGAAATGGAAACGCAAGTCATGGACAACTACAGCAAAGCAGGGGCAGATGCGCATGGAATTGAGCTGTCCAATGGCAACCTCATAACGTTTGCCGGTGGAATTCCCCTTAAGAACGGCGATGGGCAAATCATCGGCAGCATCGGCGTGTCCGGGGGACAGGTGGCTCAGGATTATGCAGTCGCTCAAAGCGGTCAATCAGCATTGAAAACCTGACTACAGGAAGGAAGATCACCCACATGCAGGAAATATTGATCACGGGAGCGGGCTCCGGATTTGGTGAAGGAACCGCTCTCGGACTTGCGCAAAAAGGGCACAACGTAATAGCGGCTGTTCAGACCTGGCCACAAGTGACAGCTCTGCGGGAAAAGGCTCACTCGCTCGGCCTCAAAACACTGAAGGTCGAGAAGCTCGACCTACTCGATTCCTATGATGTAGCGCACACGCTCAAATTGAAGTTCGACATTCTGGTGAATAACGCCGGCATCGGCGAGGGCGGCCCCATGTCCGAAATCCCCGTTGAACTGGTACGGAAGAATTTCGAAACGAATGTCTTCTCGGCCTTGGATTTTACACAGCGCGTGGTGAGGAACTGGGTAGCCGCGGGTATTCACGGAAAGGTGGTATTCGTCTCCTCAGTTGTTGGACTTCTCACCGTTCCGCCGATTCCCGCTTACGCCGCGAGCAAACATGCCGTGCAATCGATTGCTGAAGCGATGTACGAGGAGCTGAAACCCTTCGGAATTCAGGTCCAGACGATCAATCCCGGACCCTACCTTACCGGTTTCAACGAAACCGTGGTGGAAGCCGGTCTGCGCTGGCTCAACGACGACGTGAACTTTATCAAGCGCGATGCCTTCAAGAAAGTGGTCGACAGTCTCCTCGGCGTACCAGAGGGGAGACTCGATCCAAAGGACATGATCGCAAAGATGGTTGAAGTGATCCCTTCTCGCGAGGGGAAGTTTCTCAACATCTTTCCTCCTTCGTCGGAAGACTGGGTCAAGAGCTACCAGCAGCAACTCTATGATCGCACTATCTGCGGTATGGCGACGATGACGATCGAGCTTTCGTATCGAGGGAGGAGTGGGTATATGACATTGATCACCTGAGCAGCCTCGAATACTGCTTTGCAGTTGGAGGCATTCGGCTGCTCGAGGGAGATGCTATGAAGAAGATCGCGGCGCCCATTCCTTTTGCTGGTTCCCAGATCGACCAAACGCGTCATGTCTGCGCTTTCTTCCACAGCCCTGACGAAGAGTATCGGGTCTTGCTCCCATTCATAAAAGACGGATTCCAGTGTGGCCATAAGGCAATTCACATTGTTAATCGGGATCAGCGTCAGGACCACCTACAACGCCTGACGGCCGCGGGCATTGATACAGCGGTTGCGGAGCAAAGCGGACAGCTGGAGATTCGGACGGATACCGAAATCTACCTTCCGGAAGGCCGTTTCGATGCAGATCGCATGATTTCGGCGTTCGAGCAGTTGGCCAGCGGCAAGGGCACCGGCAGCTTCCCGCTAAGTCGCATTTGCTGTCGTATGGATTGGGCAGTTGAAAGCGGATCGCATCTGGATGATGTGATTGAGTTCGAGTCGCGGGTAAATGAGGTGTGGCGTCGGCACGAAGACGCAGTTATCTGTACCTACCATCTCGGCAAGTTTGGAGGAGACGCCGTCGTTGACATCATGCGGACCCATCCGATGGTCGTCATCGGCGGCGTCCTTCAACAAAATCCCTTCTTTGTGCCGCCAGACGAATTCCTGCGCGAATTTCGCGAGCGTCGGTCTCGTCGGAGCGGCTCACCTGCGGTGGCCTGACATGGAAGTGCAGCTCGAAGATCCAGCCCAGGAAATCAAGCGCCTTCGGCGCTGCATTAACGATCTAACGAGCCTGCTCGCTCTGCCTGCTATCTGGCGCGGCAGTGAACCATCGCAAATTGTTCAAACCCTTCTGGATGTACTCCTCCGTATGCTCAGCCTGGATTTCGCTTACGCGCGGTTGAGCGACGCATTTGGCGTGATGCCAGTGGAGATTCTCCGAGTCGCCGAGGACAGCAAAATCAACCTGTCGGCCCAGGAAGTCCGCAATATGCTCGGCGACCCACTGGCTGCCTACGCTCAAGGGTCTCTCCCGCAAATACGGAACCAATTGGCAGTCGAAGGCATTGCGATCGTCCCCGCGCAGTTGGGCGTACATGGTGAAATCGGCGTGATCGTCCTGGGTTCTAACCGGACAGGCTTCCCTGAGAAAACCGAAAGCCTTCTTCTGAGCGTAGCGGCAAATGAGGCATCTATCGGATTGCAAGAGGCAAGACTCCTAAGCGAACAGAAGCGGATCTCCGCTGAGCTCAATGCCGAGAACCAGATGTGGCCGGTCCTTACGGAGGTCGAGATAGATCGTGCGCGGCCGTACGGACGGGTGCGCCGGGTGGAGATTGGCGAGATTCTGTATCGGCCGGGAGAGGTGGGAAGGCCGTGCTTCATCCTCTTATCCGTCAGCTTGGAAATCGTTCAGCCAACTATCAACGGCGAACGGCTGGTCACGATCTTACGCCCAGGAATGTTCACCGGTGAGGCGGGCATCGATCGCAGGACAACGAACTGTAGTGCAGGCCCGAGTTATACAAGCAGGTGAAATCCTGGAGGTTCGACCCGAAGACCTTCGCACTCTTGTGGCGCACGATGCAAGTCTGAGTGAGATCCTCTTGCGCGCGTTTATGTTGCGAAGGCTTATGCTCATAGACCGACAGTTGGGCAATGTCGTTGTCATTGGCTCACGACATTCTGCAGACACTCTGCGCCTTCGGGAATTTCTGAGCCGAAATGGTCATCCATTCTCTTATATCGACTTGGATATGGACGATGCTTATCGGAACCTTCTCGACCGCTTTGGAATCGCTGTCTCCGAAATCCCGATCGTGATCGGCAACGGGACGATGGTTCTGCGAAATCCGTCAACCTCACAGCTGGCGGATTCCCTCGGACTTAACGACAATATCGACAATAGTTCGCTTCACGATCTGATTATCGTGGGCGCGGGCCCTGCGGGCCTGGCAGCAGCGGTATACGCGGCCTCGGAGGGAATAGATGCTCTCGTTATAGAAAGCCACGCCCCCGGGGGGCAGGCGGGCTCCAGTTCAAAGATAGAGAATTATCTGGGATTTCCAACCGGGGTCTCCGGTCAGGAACTCGCTACAAGCGCCACCAAGCAGGCACAGAAGTTTGGAGCGAAGATGGCGTTGGCACGCGCGATTGTTCAACTCAGGTGCCAACATCGCCCCTACGAACTCGTCATGAACGATGGTACTGTCTTCTTCGCACGGACTATTGTCATTGCGACTGGCGCCTGCTACAAGAAGCCAACGGCCGTGAACCTGGACCGCTTCGTGGGGCACGGGATCCATTACGGTGCCACCTTTCTTGAAGCTCAGTTGTGCGAGGGCGAAGAGGTCATTGTTGTGGGCGGCGGCAACTCGGCTGGTCAAGCTGCAGTCTTCCTGTCGCAGACCGCACGCAAGGTATATATGCTTGTGCGAGCCGCCACGTTATCCGAATCGATGTCACACTATCTCATCGCGCGCATTTCCGGAAATCCGTCTATCGAATTGCTGTGCAACTCCGAACTAACCGACCTTGAGGGCGAGAGCGCTCTCGAAAAAGTAAGTTGGATCAACAAGCTGAACGGAGAGGTGCGTTCGGTCAAGGCACATCACCTCTTCATCATGGCTGGCGCCTCACCTAACACAAGCTGGCTTCGAGGCCGTGTCGCTCTTGATGAGAAGGGCTTTATCCTCACCGGACGCGATCTGCCACTGGTTGTTGACCCAGATCGGAGTCCTCTCTGGCCGCTTTCGCGCCCACCTTTCATGCTGGAGAGCAGCCTACCAGGAGTATTCGCAGTGGGCGATGTCCGCGCCGGAAGCGTCAAGCGGGTTGCTTCAGCGGTTGGTGAGGGAGCTATTTCGGTGAGTATGGTGCATCGAGCTCTCGCCGAGCTTTAGTAAGGACACAGGTATGCTCCTCCCCAATCGTCTAGAAGAACAGGTTCGCACTTCCGACGAATTCTGTGCCTTCTTGTGCTCACTATGAGCACGTCGCCGGTTGCTCGCAGTCAGGATACTGAACAACAACTGCAACAACTCAAAGAACAATTGGAAACGACTACGAGGCAGTTTGAGCAAAGAATCTCCATCGTTGGAGCAACAACTCGAAGAAGGAAAAGGACGCCAAGAAGCAAAAGGATGCGAGCGGCCGAACAGGCACAAACAACACGAGCAGCCAACAAAACCAACCGTTGTGCAGATCCTGAGAAAACCGCAAAATCCCGCTAGTTGAATCGAATCAAGTCGGCGCCAAATTTCAAGGTCAGCTGCCATCTGAGCCAACATACGACCTGCTTAGAGAGGCCGACGAGAAAATCGCAGAATTGCAGGAACGTGAAGGTTCTTTCGAATTTCACGGATATTTTCGCTCAGGCTTCGGATTGAACAGTAGAGGCGGACAACAGGTCGCATTTCGAAGCGCCTGGGGCACAAGCCAAGTACCGTTTGGGAAATGAAACGGATTCTTACGCAGAATTGATCTTTGTCAATAACTGGGTGAATCCGGATCGAGATTCGGACAGGGCGTGGTTCAGGAGCGAGTTCTTGATCGAAGCCAACACTTCCAATTCCGAAAACTTTGCCGATTCATCAATGCGGGGTCGGCAGCGATCAATTTCGTGTCCGTGAGGCTTTCGTGCAGGCGGGCAATATCTTCGAGAGCCAGCCAGAACGCAAAGTTCTGGGCTGGGGAGAGATACTACCGCAGGCAGCACATTGATAGCGACGATTTCTTTCCCTTGGATATGAGCGGTTACGGAGGTGGCGTTGAAGATCTTGACCTCAAATTTGGCAAGGCTGCGGTCGCCTTCATCGGGGTAGCGCGGCCGGATGTTGTCACGCAAAATGGCAACCTGGCAACAAGTCATATTGATGCGACGGTGTATGACGTGAAGGGACCATCTAGGCTCTATGGGGCGTGTGGTTTGATTATGCAACCTCAAAGGGTGGTCAAATTAGATCTGCATCGAGTCCGAATTCAACCGACATCACAAACGTTCCTTCGACCAACGGCTACGCATATGGGATCCGTCATCAGCGGCTAGAGTGGCACGGCGGCTATCACACGTTCCTGATTCAATACGGTACCGGAGCCGCAAGCAACTTCAGCGGTCCTGGTATCGGGACAACAATTCCAACTCCTTCACTCGACACAGCCAGATCAAAGCAGTTTCTTGCCACCGAACAGATTGTCCTGCAGCCAAATGACAAGTTTGCCGTGATGCCCATTTTCCTTGTTTCAGCGAATGAGGAACTTGAGTACGCACAACCAATGGCAGCAATGGGTCTCATTCGGTGTGAGGCCACAGGTCTTTCTTACCAAGCATTTTTCGTTGACAGGTGATTGTGGATTCGACCATACGAATCTTCCAGGCTCTTACGATGGTTGGCTGCGCAAATGCACTTTCGCTCCACAAATTGGCGCGGATCGAAAGTTCTTCGGTCGACCCGTATTGCGCGCGTTTGTCACATATGCCAATTGGTCAAAGGCTTTCGCGGGCTAGTAGGTGGAGTACCGTTTGAGAATCAAACGAGTGGGCTTACCTACGGCGTCCAGGTCGAACACTGGTGGTGAACCCGGAATCTCAATATTTCCGGGGAGACCGCTTCAGAGACCGACGCAAGCGTCCGGCAGTCTATGGCCGGGAATCGCGGCGGGCAGGTTCAAGTGAAAAGTTGCGCCGCGCCCGGACGCGACCTGCCCACAAGCGCCCACCATGCGACTCAATGATTGACCGGCTGATGCGAAGCCCCATGCCGGTGCCGTGGGGTTTGGTTGTAAAGAACGGGTCGAATATCTGTTCCGCCAGCTGCGGCGGAAACCCTATGCCGGTATCACTGACCGAAACAAGAATCTGCTCGTTTTCAGCTCGCTGCGACTTGATGACCATCTCTCGTATTCCATCAACGTCCTTCATCGCTTCGATGCTGTTGACGATTAGATTCATCGCGACCTGCTGCAATTGCACGCGATCTCCGACGATCTGAGGAAGATCGGCTGCCAGTTCCGTCCGGACCGATATGTTGTATCGCACTGCCTCGTCGCGCAGGAGGGCGACGGTTTCTCGATTGATCTCGTTTACATCAAGAACCTCTCGATTCCAGGGACGCCCTTCTCGAATTGTGAGCGGATCCTGTCGATAATCTCGGCAGCACGTTGTGCATCTCTTACAATTCTGGTGACAGCCTCGCGCACTTCATCGAGATCGGGTTTATCGCGCCCGAGCTTTCGCAGGCAGACGTTGGCGTTGGTGATAGCACCACTGATCGGTTGACTGATTTCATGAGCCAGGGATGCCGTCAACTCTCCCATGGTTGTCACCCGGTTGATGCGTGCGAGATCGCCCTGCGCTTGGCGTAACGCCTCTTCGGCACGCTTCTGGTCGTCGATGTCGGTCGTCGTACCGACGAATTTGAGGACTTTTCCTTCGGCATCGCGCAAGACCACGGCTTGCTGGAGATGCCAGCGATAGGTCCCGTCCTGAGCGCGGAGAGACCGGGTTTCGATCGCAAAACCCTGTCCCGAGCGCACTCCCTCCCAAAAGGCCTTCGACTGCCGTCTTCGCGATCCTCGGGGTGGACCGCGGTCATCCAGGCCTCGGGATGCGACCGGACGAAATCGAGGGTCTGACCGGAGAATTCAAGCCAAACTTGATTCACGAAATCCGGTGTCCCATCAGGCTTGAGCGTCCAGGCGGATACAGGAAGATGCTGCAGCAGCCCAACCTGGAGTTGCAGATCGGTATAGAGGGCGGCATTCTCCAGTGAAATGGCGGCTTGCGAAGCCAGCAACTGCAGCACGGTAACCCGGTCCGGCGTGAAGACGCACGGCGTCAGGTTGTTCTCCAGATAAAGTGCGCCGACAAGCTTCGTCTGCTTGACGATTGGCAGGCAGAGGACGGACTTGGAGCGCTTCTGCCGCACATATTCGTCCTTGGAATACACGTTGTCGGCCGAGGCATCATCCAGGAGCACGCTCTCCTGCGTCCGGATCACGTAATGCAGCGCGGATTGCGGGAGATCAGACGGCGTGACGGCTGCCTGTCGAACCGCAACCTCGATCCTGCCCGGGCCGGTGGTGGCCTCCGCTTCGATCCGCGGCTCGCCGTCCCGAATCAGGATCAACAGACCCCGCTCTGCCCCGGCATTCTCCATCGCGATTCGCATGAGCTTCTCGATCAGCTTGGGCAGGACCATCTCACTCGAAAGCGCCTGCGAAGCTTTCACTACCGTCTCGACGTCCAACTGCTCGACGGAGCGCGAGCAATGGTGCAGTGCCGAGCAGAAGTTCGTTCCTCGCGCAGGCGCGGATACCGTTCGTCGAGTTGCTTCACCTTTGCCGTCGGCGCCCCAGCGGTCAGTAGCAGTTCCGCGCATCTGCGCAGATAGGCGTGCCGCAATTTTCGAAACCGCGCGCCGAGATAAAACTGCGCTGCACATTCGTTGGCGACCGCCTCGCAATGTGCGAAACCGTTGTCGTGTGCCGAACGGATCGCCGCTTCGTAGAAATGTTCAGCGTCGAGCATCCGGCCTTCGATGCGCGCGATTTCCGCGCTGACGAGCGCGGTTCTAGTTTCGAAATTTGCGGGGCAATGCAGTGCCCATATCTCGAGCTGCCGGTGATGGTCGTTCAGAGCGGCAAAATGCTTCTGTCTCTCTTCGGAAGAAGCTGAGTTCCAGGCGGCAGCATGCGCCAGGGCGGCATAGAAGCGAAAATCGCCCGTTTCCACCTGCGATGCCGCCGGCCAGAGCAACTGATGGGCTCTTCGGGACGCCTCGACAGCCGAGGCGTTGTCTCCAGCGAAAAATCTGGCCTGCAGCTTTCGAGTCCAATAGAAAAATTCGGATAGAGACCAGCGACGGATTACTCGCGAAACGATGTTCGGTGTCCGATTCGTTATAGTCGTGGGCGTCGAAAGCATCCAAAGGTCGAAGTCAGGCCGCGAAGTGTACGTATGAGACCCAATTGCGCCTTGCATATTCTCAATCACCAGCCCAAAACCGGCCTTCGTGACGAAGTTGAGGCCCTTCTCCGCCTCCGATTGCACCTCCGAAAGAGGGTCGCCCACGGCCAGATAATTGGTGATCAACGAATGCCAGCTATAGGCGGAGAACGTGAGGTCCCCTGTTCGATATGCGACATCGAATGCACGCCGGATCAGTTCACGTCCCTTCAGCGGCGTGCTTCGCCCAAGGCGTTAGGGTGCCAAACGAAGTGTAGGTTCTCGCCTGGTAGCGAGTCAGGTTGCGCTTTTCGACGAGATCGTAGCCCAGCTGGCCGAATCGAAATCCATCTTTGTAATTGTTGAAGCGCGGTCCAGCGAACATCCCAAACCAGACATAGCCGAAACACGACGCATCGCAGTTACCGTGCTCGAGGCAAAGACTCACCATGCGGAAAACCACCAGCGTGGATAGATTCTCATCGAAAAACATGGCCGGATGGACGATTTCGGTGAACACATCGAGCATGTCGAGGACATCGGGATCATCGAGCAGCGGCAAGTCTACGAGGTCCTCGATCTGACGGTTGCCGACCAGCGACCAGATCCGGTTGTACTCCTGCAGGACGTCATCGCGCGACGGATGCTCGACCAATCCGTGCCGTTGCGGCGAAGGTAATCGAGAAACACTTCGATGGCACGGTCGCTGCGATCCAAGGTCGTATAAAGGGTGACCTGCAATCGCGTCACAACCGCAAAATCGTGGCGGCTCCTGGCACGCTGCGCCAACATGGTCAGGCGGCCTTCGGCTGCCGACCATATCTGCAGTAAGCAGTTCGCACTCGGCGATGAGAGATTCAATCGAGAAGACAAGGTCATAGTTATGCTCCCAGGCATCCTCGCTTAATAGTGAGCGTCCGGCATGAAGGTATTTCAGCGCCGAGTCGTAAGCTGTGGATGCCTTCGCCCGTTTGCCCGCGATCAGATTCAGGTCAGCTGTTTGCTCACGCTCACTGGCTTCGGTGATGAGACGTGAGCCACGGTTGAGTTGATTGACGATGTCGAAAATTGCTTCTTCCAGCCGCTCTTGCGGGGTGCTCTCCGCGAGAATTCTGCCGATGCGCAAATGGGTCTGAGCGCGCAGTTGCTCCGGAATCAGAGAGTAGGCTGCTTCCTGGACTCGATCATGAAGGAAGCGATAGGAAGTTTCTGTGCGAAAAATGAGGCCTGCGCGAACTGCTTCCCAGAGTTGATCGTGCATTTCCTCTTTTGAATCCTCATACACCGTTTGCAGCAGTTCGAACTCAGCGCTGTTTCCCAGGCAGGCGAGTTGTTTCAAGGACTCCTGCGTCGCATCCGGAAATCGGCTCTAGCTTTCCCACCATCAGGTCCACCACGTTGGCCGTGTAGCCTTTTGCGCGAATGCGATCAACGTCCCACCGCCAGGTCGCGACGCTTGGTTCAAACCTCAGCAAGCCCTCCTCTTCCAGTTCCGTGATGAACTGGATCGCGAAGAAAGGATTGCCGCCGGTCTTCTCGTAAATCAACTGCGTCAGGGGACCAACTGAGTCCCGCCCGCAATGCAGAGACTCGGAAGTGAGTCGGCCCACGTCGTCAAGACCGAGGGGCGCCAGCACGATCTCCTGAGTCTTTGCTCCGGCGTCGCGGATCGCGGTCAGCGTCCGCATCAGCGGATGAGATGAACTGACTTCGTTGTCGCGATAGGCTCCGATCAGCAGCACGTGGCGCACGTCCGGATCGGTGACCAGGCGCTCCAGCAGTTCCAGAGTTGCCGCGTCCAGCCATTGCAGATCGTCGAGGAACAACGCGAGGGGATGCTCCGCAGTCGCGAAGGCCCCGAGGAACCGCCGGAATACCAGACTGGAACCGATTCCGCGCTTCCTGCGGCGGCAGTTCTGCCACGGGCGGTTGTTTGCCGATGACGAACTCGACTTCGGGGATCAGGTCGACGATCAGCTGGCCATTCGGCCCCAGCGCCTCGCAGAAGGGCGTGCCGCCAATGGTCTACCTCGGCTTCGCTCTTGACCAGGATCTGACGCACCAGCATCTGGAATGCCTGTGCCAGCGTCGCGTAGGGTACGTCGCGCTTGTACTGGTCGAACTTGCCTGCGGCGAAAAGCCCGCGCGGTGGAACCAGCACCTTGTGCAGCTCGTTCACCACCGAAGATTTGCCGACACCGGAATAACCGGACACAAGTACCAGTTCGGCGGTTCCCTGCGCCACCACCCGGTCGAACGCCGCAAGCAGAGCACTCGACCTCGCGCTCCCTCCCGTACAGCTTCTCTGGTATCAGCAATCGGTCCGACGAGTCGTCCGCGCCCAGAGGGAATGGATCGATGCGACCATGCGATCTGCCACTCCGACTAGGCATCGCCGAAGATCGGCTTCCAGGCCCGCGGCGGTCTGGTAACGCTCCTCCGCATTCTTGGCGAGGAGCTTCATGATGATGGCGGACAGCGGCTCGGGGACTCGCCCGGCGATTCGATAGGCGCCACTGGCTGACGTGCGATGTGGCAGTGGACCCATTCCAGCGGATCGACGGCAGCAAATGGGAGCACGCCGGTCAGCATCTGATACAAAGTGACGCCCAACGAGTAGAGATCGCTCCGGGAATCGATGGATCGGTTCATGCGCCCGGTCTGCTCAGGGGACATGTAGGCAAGTGTGCCCGACAATGATTTCGGGCGGCGCGGGCGTCAGGCGCTCGCGCGGGAGTCGGGACGCGATGCCAAAGCCGGTGAGCCATACGCGACCGGACGTCGTCTGACGAGTGCGTTCGCAGGCTTGACGTCCTTATGGATGAGGCCTTGCCGGTGGGCTTGGCCAAGCGCTGCCGCCAAACCGATGGCTATGCGCAGGAAGCGAGTCAGATCGATGGGGTGACCCTTGTGTCGCTCGATCACCCGACGCAACGGGTTCACCGCCTGGATCCTTGAGAATGAGGACGGGTCGCCCTTGGTGACGAGTCAGCGCGAGTGGCTGAGCCGCCCATGCCGCATCGAGTTCGGTTGCTAGCGAGTATTCGTGTTCGAGCCGCCGGACACTGTGAGACGACGCTGCTTCAGCAGGGACCGCCACCACCAGGATTGGCATCTCGTTGCCGCGCTCTCGGCCGCGGTAGAGAGTAGAGTCCGTTCCCTCGCCAAGCGGCTCCAATGCGTATTCGGAATCCTCTACCATTGAGAACACTCTTGCTGCCAGTGGCCGAAGGGCTCAAGATTTCCAAACCGATTGGGCTCGATGCGCACTATCGCCAAAATATGCTTACTGGGAAAGCTGGCTTCCGCACCGAAATCCGGAGGAACTTATTATATTTATGGAGCTGCGCCGAACCGCAAGCCTTCTTTATCGGGAGAGAAACTGAGACTTCCTTCCTCGTTGCTGACGCGGGCGCAATCTCCGCCGGAGTCCGGTAGGTAAGGCCCATAGAATGAGAGGATCGTTGGGAAACGGAATCGAATTGTACAGTAGATGGATCGTGCAAGCCCTTGATCACAAGGGAGTTATTGGTGGAGGCGGCCGGAGTCGAACCCACATCCGGTCGATCTAGCGGTTTTGCACCTTCAGCGGGTAATAGTATGTGCCATTGTCGCTCTCGCGCACCGTGGCCAGGAAATATGATCCCACTTGGGCGCGCCGCAGATCGAGCGTCACCTCCAGCAGCAATCGAGGGCCTGCGGCGACAGTCATGCCGCTCCCTCGCGCGACAATATCTGTACCGCCCTTATCCTTGGACACGGCCACCGTGTAGCTCCCGGGATCGCTGAACCGCGGCAGGATCAACCGAAGATGGACCAGCGAGGAGGGTAGCGACACGGCATCCAGTGGGCTCGGCTCGCCACCGCCACGAACGGTCCCATGATTAAAGAGATCGATCGTCCTGTCGTTTGCAACCGTCTGCGAGTTACCCGTTTGTGCTCCATTCCCGATAGCGCTCGGGGCTTTTCGCTCAAAAAGAACTCTCGATCCGGATATTCCGGCGGCTACCGCTAAACAGGCGGCTATCGCCCAGGCGAGGACTCTCCGTTTCGACGAACGAGCAGCATCGTATTGCTCTTTGAAGCTACGGAACTCAGCAAAGCACGGCGAGCAAGAAGCCAGGTGCAGCCTCGCCGGATGTTTCAACGGAAGCCTGTTTTCAGCAATATCCTTCAACGTCTTCTCGTCAGGACACCCCTGACGTTCAGGATTCGGGTTTGCTTCCAGAAAAAATTGTCGTATCGGTTTCACTCTATGCTCGGTTTTAATCAGATATCGGGGTTAAAGTGTCGTGTTCGTGTCATCATTTCGTTGTCGGAGCCGCTTCGCGTTTCAGGTGGCGCCAATATTGCCGCCATCCTGTCCCTGACCCGCTGAATCGCCTTCGCTGCGGCCGAGTAGCTCATCTCAAAGACCTCCGCAATTTGTTGTGGGCTCCCGAGGTCCTGCTCCATGAGAACAAGAATCTGTCGATCACGCTCGCTGAGCTGGACCTTGATTTCCGCGAACAGAATGGTCAAATCTGCCGAGGTCATTGCATCCGGTCTCGGACCTTTGATCCGCTCAAACTCTTCGAGTTCCAGCGGGACCTCCACCCCGGGGTGAGCACGGTACCACTCTTGAAGTTTGCCCGTCAGGGCGACGATTGCGTAGCGTCTGGGGAATTCAATCTGTACGAGGCGGCGACACATCGCCAATGCAACCGACTCGGCCATCCCCGCAAGTAAGGCCTGATCGAAGTGTTCGTATTCGCGCAAGACCCAGTGATACGCCGTTTCCACGGCGACGCGAACCGAAGGAGGAACAGGTTGCCCGTGTTCGTTAACAAGATGAAGAAGCACCACCGCCATCAGGAGCACCGAAGCCTACACGCTCAGCAAAAAAAGTGAAATGTTGGTGTCAAACTTTCGGCCGTTTTAGCAGCTATGGATATTAGAGGCGCAACTGACCTCGCTGGCAATTGAAAACGTTGAACTCTTCGACGCACGATCAGCAGTGCAAGTTGCTTTGCGCGGCGACATATTTGAATGACTGATTGTTACATATCGTGCAGAGTGACACAAATTGTCGATCATCCGGTAGTGCTACCACTATCGGCTGCAGATGTGCAGGCTCACAGACCTGGGATCAATAGGGAGAACGCAATGGGTTACGTCATAGAGCTAAAATCCGAGACCCTCTATGTAACGGCTGTAGACATAATCTGGAAGGGTAAGCCGCGAAGGATGACGATAGAGAGTCGGCCGGAATATGCGGTCATTCAATTGTCCGGAATCGACGAAAAATTTCCGGTCCCGTGGGACGAAGTTTTCCGAGCTGCCAACACGCGACACGAAATGAATCTCCGGCTGGAACTGCAAGCCGAGCTGAGCGCCCAACGCCCAAAGCGGAGCTCGAAAAAGCAGTGACATCACCATCCAAGTTGTGGGGTCAGCCAGATTCCTGGAGGGTCGTCCTGTTGAATGAACTAGGGCATACTCCGTCGGCGAGGTCAGCCGCGACCAAATCTTTATGTTCGTCTTTGCCCAGCGGGCCTCGACTGCCTTCCGCGCTGCCGCGTTACCGTCTTTCGGGCCCACTCTTGCCCCGCAAGCCCTGCAGCCTTTCGACCACGATTGACTTGATGCAGTTGTTGACATCTAGCTTGCTGTTTCCGCTACGCTATGGCACATTATATTGAATTGTGCATTTCAATAGAGAGGTCGCCCTATCCCCGAACTTCCCCAGATTGACCGATGGGCGCCATCTGCAAAGGCCACAGCCGCCGCGAAAAGCTGGGCCGGATGATCCTGACCGAAGAAGATACTCCATCTGTGTATTGAGGGTAATGGGATGCGAGAAAGGACCGAAATGAAGTTTTCTCGTGCCGCTTTGATCTCACCCCGGGAATTGGCGGACAGCTTAGGACTTTCAATAGCCACGCTTGCCGATTGGCGTTCGCAAAAGCGCGGACCGACATACCTGGCAGTGGGTCGTAAAATTTGGTATCCAAAGGAACGGGTAGACATGTGGCTCCAAGCCAACTTGAGGGAGACCAGCGACCATGACACTGCGAAAGCGGAACGGCAAATGGCACTATCGCTTCAAACTGGACGGTCGGGAGTACAGCGGAACGACCGACTTGGCAGACACCGCACGAAACGAGACCCAAGCGAGGCAGCTAGAGAGTGACCACCGCAAGGCATTGGCCGAGGGCCGAAAGCCAATTCGCCGCCTTATTGTCCGCGAATTCGAGGATGCCGCACAAGAGTTTCTTGCCTGGGCCAAGATGGAGTATCGATCTCACCCTAACAGCCACCGACGAATCGCCACGAGCTTAGCGAGCGCGAGAGAGTTCTTCGCACGCAAGCCGGTAAGCACAATCAACGAAAGCGAAATCGAAGCTTACAAGGTTTGGCGCTTCAGTGCACACCAAGTTCGGGACATCACCGTTCGCCACGACTTGCACGCCTTATCCACCTTCTTCAAGTACTCGATCAAGCAACACTGGGCGCAAGCCAATCCGATTCTGACTACGAAAATTCCGTCTGATGCGGATGCAGTCCGCATTCACGTAATTAGCCCACAGGAAGAGCGAGAATACTTCTCACGCGCGGCGAAAAACCAGAACCTATACGACCTCGCCCAATTGATGCGCAATCAAGGAATGAGACCTGAAGAAGTTCTGTCTTTGCGTAAGCAGGATGTCGATCTGGAACGCGGCCAATTGAGGATTCGATCCGGCAAATCAAAGGCGGCTCAACGCACTCTCGACCTGACTTCCGAAAGCCTAGCGATAATGGCCAGGAGATGGCACCACCCCTCAGTTTGGGTATTTCCTTCCGATCGAATCTCTGGAGGACACTTGGTACGTATGAACAGTGCCCACGACCGTGTCTGCCGTGAGAGGAAGGGTCAACGACCTCTTCATTTTGTGCTCTACGATTTCCGCCACACCTTCGCTACCCGAATGGCCCAAGCTGGTATTGACCTCGCGACTCTAGCTGCCATCCTCGGCCACAATTCCATCCGAATCGTGCAAAAATACGTTCACCCCACCGCAGAGCACAAGCAACAGGCTATGCGGCGATTTGAAGAGAGCCTCGTGGCTATCGATGAAAGGGCAGCCGGCGGCGCCGGAAGGGCTATCCAGTAAGGGGGATTTTTCTGCGTCCGCTTTTGGTCCGCTTTTGAGGCCAATTCAGGCCAATTCGGCCCGATTGGGAACGAACCAGAACGAACGCGATTTCTTTGCTAACCTGCTGAATTAAATGGACCTGCACTGAAAATGTTGGAGGCGCGGGTCGGAATCGAACCGACGCATAAAGGTTTTGCAGACCTCTCCCTTACCGCTTGGGTACCGCGCCATCTTGAACAATTGTAACCGCCCGGCTGGAATAGAACCCAGTCTGGCATATGCGACTTTCAGATCACTCCGGCTCGCTTCGCAGGCAAAGACCGAGATTTCCACGATGTCGCCCGCGCCGCAACGATTTTGGCTTGAATCCTTGAGGAAATCCGGCGATATCACCCCTGCCGCTCCTGAGAAAGCCGCGGCAGCTCGGCAGGTAGCCATTTGGAGCGGGAGACGGGACTTGAACCCGCGACCCTCGCCTTGGCAAGGCGATGCTCTACCACTGAGCTACTCCCGCATACGTCCTGAGGCAGTATATCGGGCGGCTCGCCGCCCGGTCAACGCGAACCCCTATTCGTCGCCCTTGAGATAGCCTTCGACCGCCTCCAGCTCCCCGTCGATGCCCAACGTCGTATCGACCTCCAACTTCGGCTGCAGGATAGGCTCAAAGTGCTGTTTGATCCTGCGGTAGAGCGCCGGATCGCGATTTTTTGCCGGATGGCCGGGATCGTTGCGGGCCAGACGCTCTTCCGCGACCGCATCCGCACACGTCACGTGCAGGATGCGCCAACGCGCGCCGGCTTGCTTTGCCGCCAGCAAAACATCCTCAATCTGCCCCTGCGTCGAGAAGGTCCGTCCATCAAAGAAGATGTACTTCACCCGCCGGCGCTCCGTCAGGTAGGCGGCTGCCTCCAGCATCGCGCGCATGCACAATTGATCCTGTTCCGCGCTGTAGTCGGTCAGCGGATCGGGAAACAACGCCCCACGTACACGGTCCTTATCGAGAATGGCCGCGCCCAAGCGCTCCGCCAGGGCCCTGGCAAGCGAGCTCTTACCCGTCCCAGGCAAGCCGGCAAAGATTACCCAGGTGCTCGATTCTCCAGGCAAGCGGCCGCCTATTCGTCCAGCATCCGGCCGTCGCGCATGTGCAGGATGCGGTCTCCAATCGCCGCCGCCTCGGGGTTGTGCGTGATCATCAATACCGTTTGCTTGAACTCCTGGGCCGAGCGCCGCAGCATCTGCAGCACCGCATCGGAATTGGCGGTGTCGAGATTGCCCGTCGGCTCATCGGCAAGAATAATGGCGGGACGGGTAATGAGCGCACGGGCAATCGCGACGCGCTGCTGCTCCCCACCGGAAAGCTCCGCCGGACGATGATCGAGGCGGCCGGCAATGCCCAGCAAATCGGTAAGGTGATGCAGCAGCTCTTCGTCCTGCGCGCTGTGGCTGCGGGCGATCTCCCGCGCGATTTCGATATTGCCCCGCGCCGTCAGCGTGGGCAGCAGGTTGAACTTTTGAAATACAAAGCCGATCTTCGTTTTGCGCAATACGGTGCGCCGGGAGTCGGTCAGCTGGGCAAAATCGATGCCATCGATCAAGACGCTTCCTGAAGTTGCGCGCGTCAGGCCGCCAAGGATGTAGAAGAGCGTCGATTTGCCGCTACCCGAAGGGCCGACGATGCTGACGAACTCGCCCGGCGGAACGACAAACGAGACATTGCTCAGGGCGGGAACATCTACCTTACCCGCCCGGTAAATCTTGCTTACATTCTTTGTCGCAATGATCGGCTGCACTGGTTGATTGTAGCTGGCTTGATGGTAACCGGCAGAGGCCCTGCTCGAGGGCCTCAAAACTCCAAGTCTCGAGCAAGAGCCGTAATCAAACGCCGACCACAACGGACTTCGTTGGCCTCCGCCTGATGCTGGGCAACCTCCTCCGCAACCAGCGGACGCAGGCCATGTCCCTTCTTGGGGCCGCGCTTGCGGGCCACCATCACCCGAATGCGCTCCAGCATCTCAACCGGCGAGCAGGCGCCCTTGGGCAAAAAGGCGTCGGCACGGTTGGCGCGATCGAAAGCCTTCACGCTCCCGCTGATGAGAATCGCCGGCACTTCCGGTGCCAGCTCCTTCATGCGGCGGATGAGCTCGTTCCCGTCCATATAGGGCATGATCAGGTCGCTCAGAACCAGATCGATGCCCCCTTCGCGAAACAGCTCCAAGGCTGCTTCACTGCCCGTAGCTGTCAGCACGCGATAGCCGCGGGTCTCCAGCATGAATTTGCGCACGGAAAGTGCCTGTTCATTGTCGTCAACACACAAAATAGTTTTCTTCGGCCTCATGGGGTCCTAAAATTCTCCTTTCAAAGGAGCGGTGAAACGCGGGCGCACATCGAATGTGCGTGGCCGCTGGGTTGGGGGAGAACGGAATAAGCCGCGTCGATGAATGGCTGCGGCAGCAACAGATCCCGCTTGCGGTCAACAGCCACAAGGTGACAGCAGGTCTCTGCTCAGCAGCAGCGCGCATCCAAGCGCGTCCGGTCTGAATTCAGTTGTCAGATTTAATGGCCGACAGTTGCGTTACCTGCAGGGGAAACGCTTGGACAGAGTACGAAGATGAAAGCGATGTGTAAACGGAGAAGATGAAGCGAAGTGCGGCTTGCTTTTTTGCAAAAGTTCCACCGCGTAACGGCGTCTTGTTGCCAGTGTTGCCTATGGGCCTTATCAGCCCTGTTGAAAGCATGTGAATCGTTCAAGGAAAAGCTGCTCTTTTGCAGCAGGATCAGTGCTGCCGCGAAAAATAAATCACAACATATCCTCACGCAGCGTCTGCGCGATTTGAATTCGTCTCGCATGTTGCAAAGCGCGGTACGGCTCGGGCACGCGCGGCTCTCCGCTTCATGAAGTGGCGCTTTATCGAAAATCGAGGGCTGCTCTCAGGCGGCTAGGCAATGGCTGTCTCGCGCGAGAATCGCCATCCGCTTTGCCTGGAATTGGAGCCCCAAAGGCCATTGTGCCATCAGTTGCGGCCTGTCAAGCCCATTTCATCGCCTTGGGTGGGTCGCAGGCCCATGGCCATCTCCTGGTCTCGTCCGCGGTAGCAGTTTGACACCTCTTGCCGTGGGTTCTATGCTTGTTATCAGTCGAAGCGTTGCGACTACCAAATTAAGCAAATGGCACTCACCTCTCACCACCCCGGCTCCCTCTGTTGCGTTGCTGTCGCTGCTGCACGCTGCGGGTGTGTTTCTAGATCGAATCGCAAGCTTCGAATCCTGTCATACGAAACAGTCATCCACCCGCAGCCGGCTCCCGCCGCGGGTTCCCTCGTGCTTGGAATCAAGCCTGGAAACGACGCGGACGGCCATCTGCCAACCAAGTCTCGACGAGGAAGAGAACATGAGCACAGCAACCGAATCACGCATCCCACGCATCCTTGAGCAGGCGCCCGACTTCAAAGCAAAGAGCACCCACGGCGTCATCCAGTTAAGCGATTACACAGCCAAAGGCAAGTACGTATTGCTCTTCTCCCACCCCTCCGATTTCACCCCCGTGTGCACGACGGAGTTCATCGAGTTTGCGCGCCGCTCCGATGATTTTGAAAGACTGAATGTGCAGTTGATCGGCGTCTCGATCGACAGCATCTACTCGCACATCGCCTGGGTACGCGACATTGAGCGGAACGCGGGTGTGGAAGTAAAGTTCCCGGTGGTTGCCGACCTCGACCAGAAAGTATCGCAGGCCTACGGTCTGGTGCATGAAGCGGCCTCCGACACAGCCACGGTGCGGGCTGTTTTCGCCATCGATCCCAAGCAGAATATCCGTGCGATTGTCTACTACCCGATGCAATTGGGGCGTAATGTAGATGAGTTGATCCGCATCTTCGAGGCGCTGCAGACCATTGACGGCAACGGCGTCTCAGTCCCGGCTAACTGGAAGGTGGGAGAGCCGGTGATCGTGCCCGCGCCGGCAACGGTGGAAGACGCGCGCAAGCGCACCAACGGTGGCGGAGCCGGGCTCACGGTAGAAACCTGGTATCTGTCCAGGAAAGATCTTGCCACTCAAGGCAAGTAGCCAATCTCTGTGGGGCGGTCTCGCCGGTGAGACTGCCCGCAGAGCGATCAGATGAGCACCGGTGGCGAAGTGGCTAACGCGCTGGTCTGCAAAACCAGTATTCGAGGGTTCAATTCCCTCCCGGTGCTCCAGAAATCCAGATCATCCACCTACAGATGATCTCCATGCATCAGATTTTCAACGCGAAAGTCCAACCTAATCCAGCAAGACCCTTGCGAACACATCGTGGTCCACGTTGCCGCCGGTAGCCACCAGGCCCACACGTTTTCCTCCGCAGCGCGTGCTTCTCTTTGAGCGCAGCGGCCAGTCCGGCTGCTCCCGCTCCCTCCACTACGTTGTGCGTGTCCGTGAAGTAAAACTTCATAGCCATGCGGATCTCTTCCTCGCTCACGCGTACCACGCGATCGACATTCTCGAACACCACTTCAAGCGCAGCATCATCGGGCACGCGACAAGCCATCCCATCGCCCAGCAAGGTGGTTACCGGGGCGGCGATCTTGCGTTTCGCCTCAAACGAGAGGGCATAGGCGGGCGCACCTTCCGCTACCACTCCCACGATCCGCGTCTTTAAGTTCATTCCGTTGCGAACAGCGCTGCAGGAGCAGATACCCGATCCCTGCCCGATGGGTACGTAAACAACATCCAGATCGGCCACAGCGGAGAAGAACTCGAGCCAATAGGTAGCTACTCCTTTGACAATGTCGCGATGATAGGGCGGTACGAAGTGCCAGCCGTGCTCCTCCGAGAGCTTCTGCGCATGCTCTTTCGCTTCCTGGAAGTCGCTGCCAAACTCTATGAGGTCGCCACCCTGTGCCCGCATGGCGGCGTTTTTCTCTGCGCTGTTACCCCGCGGCACCACTATGTGCGCCGGCACCTTGAACCTGCTCGCCGCCAGCGCTACCGACTGGCCGTGATTGCCGCGAGTCGCGGTAACCAACCCGGTCAGGTTTTTCGATTGACGGAACAGCTCTGCCGCATAAACCACCGCGGTGCGAGCCTTAAACGCCCCGATCGGAGTTTGGTTCTCATGTTTCACCCACACTTCGGCTCCCAGACGCTCACACAGCAGAGGCCAAACAAACTGTGGTGTCGGCGGCATCACCGCGTACACCAACTCCTGCGCTGCTTTGATCTCTTCGATCGTTGGCAAAGCTGTAGCAGCTAACACTTCTTTGGTCATGATCGGTTCGTCTCCATGTCTCTCACCAGTCTAAACCGCGCTCCTGCTACCACTGTATTCTTCCTGCGTCAATGCCGCTGAACGATGCTGATAGATTGGTCTCGTGAGCTTTCCCACTCAGTTCAGCATCGCTCCTCACTGTTCTGCTACTGGCGCAGATGGGCGTGGGCACAATCACCAGAGTCCGCCACGGCGTCCGGCGCGGCAACCATCCATGTCGACACCCAATTGGTCCTGCTCGATGCCGTGGTAGAGAACAAGAAATCAGGACAAGCGGTGGATACATTTTCGGCGAAAGACTTTCAGCTCGCGGAAGATGGAGTCCCGCAAACGATCACCTATTGCAGCCGCGATCAACTGCCTCTCTCCGTGGTGCTGCTCTTCGACATGACCGAGACCGTGCATGCCGCCCTTGAGCCCCTGGCGCGAGCCGCCATGGAAACCCTCGGCCACCTGAAGCCGGAAGATGAAGTAGCCGTGATGATCTTTTCTTCTCGCACGGAGCTGCTGCAAGACTTTACGAAAAATCGCGCGCTGGCGGCGTATGCCATCAAGACTGCGTCGTGGATGGCCGACGTGGAGGGGACCTTCCTCGATGAGGATATGTTTGAAGCTGTGGACCAGGCGATGAAGGCAAGAGCGCCTGGGAACCGGCGTGTTCTGGTGTGGCTTACAGACGGCACGGCAAACGAGCAAAACTCCATGACCCAGGCATCGATCGGTCAGCACTCTCCCGCGCATTTACATTCGCAGCAGGAAGCCATGACCAGGCTGCTTCAGTCTGGAGCGGTGGTCTCGGCTCTGATCGACAGGACTGCGGAGACCAACCGTGCGATCGTGGAGTCGGCGATGGGCGGAACTCGACTGGGTGACATCGATCAATATGCCAAGGCTACGGGTGGCCTCGTCATGAGCACGAGTACCAGGGAGGCCGCGGACCGTCTCGCCCTTCTGATCGATCGGATGCGAGCGCGCTATACGCTTGGATTTAAGCCCACCCGCGTTGAGCCCCAGGGCAAGTTTTGCAAACTTAGCCTGCAGCTCAATCCTGAGTTTCTCCGCGATCATCACGAACTGCGCAAGTCGGATTTCGTCGTTCTCACCAAGTCGGGCTACTATCGCTAGATCAACGCATGCGCTTATCGTTTCCGTGGCATGGATAGGTCCAGATCGGCGCCGGTGAGCTGCTTGGTAAGCATAATGATTTGGCCCGTGTGCAACTGCAGATGGCCAGTCACCCGGCAAATTGCTTCGAGAATGGTCATGGGCGGCCAATTTCCAGTTGGCTGAGGATGAATCGTTTCGAGCAGGCGCGCTGGTGGAAGCGAGCCGATCACGTTTTCGGCATTCCGCGAGGGTTGCGGCGAAGCGGCTGCGAATCTCCGCACATCGCTGCGACGGCGAGAGCGCGAATTCTGAATCGCGGTTGCGGACGTCGGGCTGGCCGTCAATTCCATGCAGGAACCACTGCCGCAGATTGCCTTCAAGATGAAGGAGAAGATTGGCGACGGAATTTTCGTGGTCGGCCCCGCGGTGCCACATCTGCTCATCCGACAGCTTATCGATACAGCGATTGATCGCATCTTCGGAGAGCTGCATTCCCTTCACCGAGGCGGTAAGGAATAGATGGGGTATCTGGTCAGCCATGAGGGAACATCATAGACGCGTGCGGGCAAGTTCTTCAAGCGCAATGGCAAGCTGGTGAACCCCGCGCCTGATTTCCTGTCCGTTCACGGCGGCGAACCCCAGCTGCAATCCTTCCCTCCGCATGGCGCCGCGGCTGTAGATACTGAGCGGAGTCACTTCCACCTTGCGGGCTTGCGCCGCCCGCCTTGCTGCCGCACTATCGATTCCCTGGCACAGCCAGCCCACGGTCTGCAGCCCCGCTTCGACGCTCGAGAGCTCGAGCAAGCCGGTGAGTTTTCTACGCGCACTCTCCATCAAGATCGAGCGGCGCTCGGCGTACACTTCGCGCATGCGCCGCAGGTGCCGGCCGAAGTGGCCCTCGGTGATAAAGTCGCACAACACGGTCTGTTCAAAGGGCGCTGCATGCCGGTTGAGAACAGATTTCGCCGCTGCGAAGGAATCGACGAGATCCGGCGGAATCACCAAATAGCCAAGACGCAACGAGGGAAAGAGCACCTTGCTGAAGCTGCCGGCAAAGAGGACCAGCCCGTGCGCCGCGCCACCAAGCTTCACAGGAAATCCGGGTTGGTCCAGGCCCTGCAGTGCGGGCACTGGCCGCCCGGCATAACGAAACTCGCTATCGTAGTCGTCCTCGAAGATCAAAGCACATGACCGGCGAGCCCATTCCAGTAGTTGCAGGCGCCGCGCCAGGCTCATGGTCATGCCAACAGGAAATTGATGCCCAGGGGTTACGTAGACCAGCTTGGCTTTCCGCGCCCGCGGCCCAGGCAATTCCATTCCTTCGCTGTCCACCGGCACCGCGCATATCTTCGCCCCCAGGGCTTCAAAAGCCATCGCAGCACCGGGATATCCCGGCTCCTCCACACACACCTGGTCGCCCGGATTCAAAATGAGCCGCCCTGCCAAATCGAGCGCCTCCTGCGTTCCGGAAACGATCATGACTTGATCGGGCTCGCACCGTGTTCCGCGCGAGGTGTTCAGATAGTCGGCTACGGCAATGCGCAGCGGCAAATATCCCATCGCGTCGCAGCCCAGCAGTTGAGGTATGGATAGGTGCCGTAGACGCCGCTCCGCTATGCGCGTCCAGATCCTGGTTGGGAATAGATCGAGGGCGGGCAGGTTGGCGCGGAAGGCTCGCGTTGGCCGGCTCTCGAGGTTTGAGAACGGCTGGACGCGCAGTGCATAGCCGGAAAGCCGGCGCGGCTGTTGCTTGATCGATGAGAGTCTCTGCCTCGGCTCCGGCGCCACCTGCAGCAAGTTTTCGGGTAAGACGCTGCTTACATATGTGCCCGACCCTCTGCTTCCATGCAGATATCCCTCCGACTTCAACTCTTCAAATGCGCTGACCACGGTTCCGCGAGAGAGCCCGTATTGCGTGGCTAAATCCCGAGTGGCGGGTAACCTCGAGCCGGGCCGCAAACGGCCGCCCAGAATGTCGCCACGCAAAGCCGCGTAGAGCCAGCGGAATGCGGGCGTCTTTGCTTCCCGCGGTGGCAGGACAAGGTTGAAGGGAGCGCTGCGCCTGGCCATAGCTCATCCAAAGTGGTACAGCCAAAACCACCGTATGTGGCCCTACCCGACAGTACCACTTCTTGCTAGCTTGGGGCATGCGGAAACGATTCCAGATTCCCGGACTGCTACTGGCTTTGCTGGCGCCGGCTGCACTTGTTGCCATCCAGGCCACGAGTCCCACCCTCGCTTCACCGCCCGGAGCTCATGTCCGTCCCGTATTTTCACAAGCATTGCCGCAGTTAGATGGAAGCCGACTGCAAGTGACGACGGTCGAGGTGACCTATCCGCCGGGCGGCTCGTCGGCGCCTCACAGCCACCCCTGCCCAGTGATTGGCTATGTTCTCAAGGGCGCTGTGCGGATGCAGGTCAAAGGTGGTGCGCTGTCGATCTACAAGGCCGGAGACAGCTTCTACGAGGCTCCCAACGGCATTCATCTGGTTTCGGAGAATGTAAGCGCGAAAGAGCCGGCAACCTTCCTGGCCTACTTTATCTGCGATCATGCCGCCCCGCTCTCGGCCAAAGTGCCGGCGACTGAATCGGAAGGAGACGTTCGGCCATGAACGATGACCGTAAGCGCCGCCGTCCGGACGACTGGGCTTTTCTGTACGCTCGGGTCACGCTTGGCATCGCATTCCTATCTGGTATCGCCGACCGGTTCGGCCTGTGGCGTGGCAGGAATGTGGGTTACGGAAACTTTGACGGCTTCATTCGTTACACGGCCAAGGTGAACTCGTTCATGCCGGCGTCTTCGATTCCCTTCCTCGCCTGGAGTGCCACGATTGCGGAGTTGGTTCTGGGCATCTTCCTGTTAATCGGCGTGTGGCTGCGCTGGACGGCTTTAGCCAGCGCGCTTCTGCTGATTCTTTTCGGAACTGCCATGGCCATCTCGTTCGGTCTCAAGTCGCCACTGGACTACTCGGTTTTCTCTGCTTCTGCGGCAGCAATTTTGCTTGCATTCAATGAACGCCGCACATCAAGCACGCAGTCTTCGGCCTAGCAGAGCCACAGATCGGGATCGGTTCCTCTGATTCCCACACGAAGGACGGTGGGAACCAGATATTGTCCTTAGCTTCACGGGCGGTCGCCATTCGGAGGAAATATGCATCGCAGATTCTTAACCATCGCCGTTGTCATCCTGGCCGGATGGAGCACAACAGGCATCGCTGCCAACCCTGATGAGGGTTCCACTCTACTCAAAGTGCGGGAGGCGGTCTGGCGATCCTGGTTCGCCAACGATGCCAAGACCCTCAGAGAACTCGTGCCACCGGAAACCATCGTGATCAGTGCCGGCGAAAAGCAGTGGAAACACCAGGCTGCTGTGCTCCAATCTGCTGCTGACTTTCATGCTCAGGGAGGCAAGCTGATCCGCCTTGAGTTCCCACGCACAGAGGTTCAGCAATTTGGCGAAGTGGCAATTCTATACAGCGAGTACAGGCTTGAAACGGAGATGCACGGCAAGCGTTCCCTCAGTTCCGGCCGGGCGACCGAAATCTTCGTGCGCCGCAATGGCCAATGGACAAATCCTGGCTGGCACACCGATGCGGAGAAGTGAGGCCGGCCTACTCCAATACGCGGTCAATCGCCTCGACGAGAGAAGCAAAGTCATACGCACCATCGTGCCTTTGCCCATTGATGAAGAAGGTCGGGGTTCCATTGACGCCGCTGCGCACTCCTCCGCTGAAATCAGCTCGCACACGGGGCTGAAATTCCTTCGTCTCCAGGGCCTCCTGCAACTGAGCGGGAGCAAGATGCAGCTCCTGAGTCAGCTCTACCAGGAGCTCGTCTTCCAGGCGATCCTGATTCTCATAAAGCAGGTCGTGCATTTCCCAGAACTTTTCGTGAGCACCGGCAAACTCCGCGGTCTCGGCCGCCGGCTCCGCATACGGATGCAACTGGGTTAAAGGAAAGTTGCGAAAGACAAACGACAGGCGCTTCCCAAAATGCTTCTGCACACGTTTGACGATCGGATAGGCATGCCCGCAGGAAGGGCACTGGTAGTCTCCATACTCCACCAGCGTGCACGGCGCATCCTTATCTCCCTGTCGATGATCCTTGGCGCTGACCGCCACTGCGAGCTTAGTCATACCCGGCCTCCTATTTTTCCAGTGCTTCCAATGCCTGCAGTATTCCGTCTGCGCCAGGATTGACCAGGATCGGCGAGCAGTAGCTCCAGGTAATGACCCCGTTTTTGTCGATGACGAAGAGTGCGCGTTCGCAGAATCCCTCCTTCTCGCGGTAGACCCCGTAGGCGCGGGCGACCGCACCCTTCGGTTCGAAGTCGGCGGCCAGCGGAAAATGGAGATTGTGATCCTTGGCATACGCGGCGTGGCACCAGGCGCCGTCGACTGAAATGCCAATCAGTTCCGCCCCGAAGTTCTGAAACTCCGGCAGCACCTCGTTGTAGAGCGCCATTTGATCGCCGCAAACCGGGCTCCAGTCGGCGGGATAGAAGGCGAGAATCACCGGCTTTCCGCGCAGATTCGCTGAGCGTAATCTTCTGATCGGGTGTCACGCTAAGGCTGAAATCCGGAGCCTTGGTGCCGGCATTCAAAATTGCAGACATGAGAAATCCTCCCTTGTGGGATGCACGAACTGGAGATAAGCCTCTCCTGTTTCTATCAAAAAAGAAGATGCTCTGCGTGCCCTTGCGCCACCGAAAGCCTCAAGCGTTGAGACCGAAACGAATCAGCATTTCGCGCCGTCCAAGACTCGTGATGGCAAGGGCTCTGCAATCGAGATCCTGGGTCACCCACTTTTTTCTCAGCGCCAGTTTCAAGAGGGCCGCTCCCAGTGCCCCGCCAACATGAGGGCGCCTCTCGCTCCAATCAAGGCATGCGCAGGCAAAGCGCCGTCGCAGCCTTCGGGTTGCTTCGAGATCGATGCCCAGACCCTGAATCGCCTTGGTTCCCACCGGCGTAAGCTCGTATGCATGGTCGCTGGCCGCCGGACCGGTTGACAGCCAGCCCAGCGCCTTGAAGCGATCGTGCAGTGCCACGGCTACGCTTCCTGCCATGTGGTCGTAGCAGGTCCGCGCAGCACATAGCCGGCTGGGAGTCGTGGGCACAAACTTGTCCCGGCGCGCGCCGGCGAGGACGCTCAACCCTTCAAGCAAGTGGGCGACATCGGGGCCTTGCAGGCTGTAGTAGCGATGCTTTCCCTGCACCAGGACTTCGACCAGATCCGCCTCTTTCAGGCGGCTTAGGTGCGCGCTTGCGGTGGAAGGACTCACTTCGGCCACCACTGCGAGCTCGGTGCTGGTTCGCGCACGCCCATCCATCAGGCAGTAGAGTATGCGCGCTCGCGCCGGCTCGCCGATAGCTGCCGCAATTCCCGAGGCTACCTCGTGATGTTTAACATTCATATTTCGCCCGCTAACGAAGTGTCGATGTCAAGTAGCCAGCATACTACCAACTATGCAGTCAGCAAAGCCCAGGCAAATGAACCGGCGCCAAGCGATCGTGGGGCTCGCGGGGACGGGTGCGGCATTGACCCTTTCTTGCGATGCGCTGCCCACACTCGCGACCAGGAGGAAATCCATGGCTATTACCTGCGTCATCCGCTACCAGATCGATCCCTTCCAGCGAGAAGGGTTTAAGCAGTACGCCGAGAATTGGGGCCGCATCATTCCTCGGTGTGGCGGCCACCTCGTCGGCTACTTCCTTCCCTATGAAGGGACGAATGACGTGGCGTGGGGGCTGATTGCTTTCGACAGCCTGGCTTCCTATGAGACCTACCGCGCCCGGTTGAGGTCAGACCCGGAGGCGCGCGATAATTTTGCCATGGCGCAGAGCAAGCGACTCATCCTCCGCGAAGAGAGAAACTTCGTGGAGGTAGTCGATGGCACCTTTGGCCTTCCCTCGAAAATCACAGGATCAGCGTAAACACCCCATGAGCACACAGACTGAAAAAGGAAAAGCCTTCCGCGCACTCCACCAGCGCGACCATGCATTCATCATCCCTAACCCGTGGGACATCGGCACTGCGCGGCTGCTGGCCCACCTCGGCTTTGAGGCTTTGGCCAGCACCAGCGGCGGTTATGCCTCCTCCATCGGGCTGCTCGACGGCGCAGTTGGCCGTGAGGCGATGATCGCGCACGTATCGGCGCTCGCCTCCGCCACTGACCTGCCGGTCAGCGCCGATCTTGAGAATGGCTTTGCAGACGCGCCTGAAGCGGTTGCGGAAACCATCCGCCTCGCGGCAGCCGCGGGAGTTGTCGGGGGCTCAATCGAAGATGCAACCGGGCGCACGGAACAACCGATCTATGACCAAGCGCTGGCCGCGGAGCGCGTACGCGCGGCGGCCGAGAGTGCGCGTGCCCTGGGCTTTCCCTTCACGCTTACGGCGCGTGCGGAGAATTACATCAACGGCCGCCCTGATTTGAGAGACACCATCCAGCGGCTCCAGGCCTACCAGGAAGCGGGCGCCGATGTTCTCTACGCTCCAGGCCTTACCAGCAAAGACGACATCGCCACCTTGGTCCGCTCCGTGGATCGCCCGGTAAACGTCCTCGATGGGGATTCCAGGCGCTTCGCTGAACCTGGCAGAGCTCTCGGCAATTGGAGTCAGGCGCGTCAGCGTTGGCAGTGCTCTGTCGCGCGCCGCCCTTGGCGCCTTTCTGCGCGCCGCGCGGGAAATGCAGGAGGACGGAACCTTTGCCTTCGCCGAACACGCCGCCAGCAGTCGAGAGATTTCCGTTATGTTCGCGACGACAATACAAACTTAAGGCGAATTTCGCAGGCCTACACACCATCAAGCTTAGTGCGCTTCAGGGAGTGAATACGCGAAGTCGTACGAGTGTTTGCCATCGGTGATGATGATGGTCATCGCGCCCGTGAGCCCCACCAACTCGCCCGTGCCCGAATCCGGCACCACCGTAACGTTCAGCGTGCGGGGCGCCTCGCACCATGATACCCAGGTGGTGCAGGATGAAGCTGCCGCGGCGGCCGTTGAGCGTTCCGGTCACGCGCTCGATGGCGACGTAAGCGCCTGAGCCTTGCACCGCAGTCATGCCGGTTAGCATCTGCCCATGGCTGACGGCTTCCAGGTCGCCGTGGAATTGCTTGTCGAGCAGCATGCGGCCGAGGGTTGAACCTTCGCTTTTGTCCTCCGGTAGCTGCGGGGTCAACTTCACATCAAACGTCCCCTGGGCATGTCCTGTCATAGCTGAACCTTTCTCCACGTACCTTGGTTGATGGGATGAGACCGAAGACCAGGCCAACACCGATCACCAGCCTGGGCTGGGCCGATCTTTCTGAAACCATTCGTCATACACGCTACTCTCATGGAGAGTAAACGTGAGACGCGAAGGATGATTGTAAAAACGCGACAAGGCGGCATCGGGGTCTCCCATGCCACGCCCATCGGGTCTCGCGGCGTTCTCCACCTGCCGCCCGAGTACGCCGGGCTCAAGGTTTCGCGCCATAACCCGTCTTCCGCCGTGGCGCCCTGCATCGCCTACTACTGGAGGGTGAGCTGGGACCTTCGGGGCCGGCCACCGCACTTGCAGGAGACGCTGCCCCATCCAAATGTTTACCTGGTATTCGAGAACAGTCGCTTAACCGTCGGTGGCGTCTCCACCAGTAAGTTCACCCGCACTCTCGCCGGGAAAAGCTTCGCCTTCGGGGTTAAGTTCCGGCCCGGTGGCTTTCGTCCTTTCCTCAACTCCTCTGCATCCTCGCTGACCGATCGCATCGTAGACGCAAACTATATATTCGGCGCCGATGGCGATGCGCTCGAAGCAGCCTTGGTTTCTTCCTGCGGAGAAGACGCGATGGTCGACGCCGTCGAGGCGTTCTTTCTTCGGCGTGTACCGGAGCCCGACGAGAATGTGGAGCTGGCAGACCGCCTCGTCGGCCAGATCCTTCATCAGCCGCAGATCAGAACCGTGGACGACCTGGCGGACCAAACAGGCGTCAGCAAGCGTTCTCTCCAGCGGCTCTTTCGCGAATATGTCGGAATCCCTCCGAAATGGGTCATCCGGCGATATCGTTTGCACGAGCTGATCGAACGTCTGGAGGCCGGCGATCCGCTGAACTGGTGCGATCTCGCCCTGGAACTCGGCTATTTCGACCAGGCCCACCTCATCCACGATTTTCGCTCTATTACCGGATATTCTCCTGCGGACTATCAACGCCGGTGAATGATCTACCCATCATGCAAGAACAACAGAAAGGAACGTCAAGATGTCGGAGCAAGCATTGGTCACGGCGGCCGTTAATTCCTGGAAATTTAACATCGAGAGAGCAGACCGGCTATTCTCCCCGCTAACGGAAGAGCAGCTTCTCAAGGAAGTGGCCCCGGGGAAGAACCGGCTGATCTATCTTTGGGGACACCTGACGGCCGTTCATGATCGCATGCTGCCGCTGTTGGTCTTAGGCGCGCGCCTCCATCCGGAGTATGATGCGCTCTTCCTTACCAATCCCGATAAGACGGCGCCCACACTGCCAGCGGCCGAGGAGATAAAGAAAGCTTGGAATGACATCAACGGCACATTGCTCGCAGGCTTTGAAAGCCTTTCAGCGGCAGACTGGCTGCAAAAGCATGCTTCTGTTTCGGATGAAGACTTTGCTAAAGATCCGCTGCGCAATCGCTTTTCGGTCTTGCTGAGCCGGACAACTCACATTTCTTTCCATCTGGGGCAGACTGCGTTGATCCCGAAGTGAATTGGGTCGGTTCGGGCTATGCCGCAGGCTGCAGTTTTAACGTGGCCATCAGTTCTTGAAAACGGGTGTCGCTGCGGCATCCGTCGAAGAGAGGATCGATACCGAGAATATCCACCCCCTTATCGCGGTTCACATACGCCCTGTTCAGCCAGCGCATTGCAGCGTCTGGCTGGCGAAGTGCGCAATAGATTGCGGCGACATCTACGCCGGAGACATAGCTATGCGGCGATACGGTCTCCAAGTGCCTGGCAATTTCCATCGCCGGCCCCGACGCGCCCGCGAGAGCGAGGGCGTGGGCCTGCAAAGCCTCCACGTTCGTACCGCCGCCAAAAAGCATCAGCGCGCTCTTGAACTCGTGCAATGCCTGCTCATAATGTCCTTGCTGCTCGTAGATCTTCCCACTGACCAGGTGGGCTTCGGCGAAATCAGGATTGCGTGACAGAACTTCATCGATCCGCTTTCTGGCCTCGTCAGGCTTGCGCGCCCAGTACGCAGTCTCCGCGGCGTCGGTGCTGATAATCAGTGATAACGGATCCAGGGCGCGAGCTCGCTGAATTTCAGCCTCGGCCTCCTGCGTCTTTCCCAGGCGCGAAAGGTGCAGGCTGTACCAGTGGCGCGCAGTCGGGTAAGAAGGATTCAATTTGAGCGCCTGCCGATACTCTGCCTCGGCCGCAGGCCAATCCCAGTCCCGGTCTGTTCTCACCGCGCCCAAAACCGTATGAGCCTCGGCCAGGCCTCCTCCGAGCCGCAATGCATGCTGTGCAGCTTCCTCTGCTTTTCCCAGCGCGGTCGAAGGTCCCTCCCCCCCATAGCTACTGAGGAGCACATACGCATCTCCCATGGCGGCATAGGCTTCCGCAAAGTCGGGGTCGGCTTTGATCGCCTTCTGGTAGTACTCGATCGATTTTTCCATGCTGTCGAGCGTGCGCTTGTTCCACAAGAAGCGTCCGCGCAAATACGCGTCGCGCGCCGTGACGTTGACCGGACGCAGCCTGGAAGTGGTTACGCCGCTACCCAGCGCCAGAGCCACTTCGCGCACGATGTCATGGGTCACCTGCTCTTGCATGGTCAGCAGGTCGCTCCCACTTTCTTCATAGACTTGCGCCCAGAGGTGGCGATCATTTCTGGCGTCAATCAGATTTGCCGTGATGCGCACCTCCTTGCCGGTGTGCAGGAATGACCCCTCCAGCACCGCGTCCACGTTCAGAGCCCGGGCAATCTCCCGCATCGGTACCTGCTTCCCTTTGTATTGCATCATGGAGCTACGGGAGATGACACGCAGAGGTGTGCTGCTGGCCAGGTCAGTGATGAGCTGGTCGGTCATCCCGTCCACGATGTAATCCTGATCCGCGTTCTGCGCCAGGTTGACGAAGGGTAATACGGCAATGGAATGGAATCCGCCTGCCACGCTTGCTGGCCGCTGCACGGGCGGCCAATGATGCAGCCAGACGGCGGCTGCCGTGAGCAACGCTGCAACCAAAACCACGCCGGCGAGAAGAACCAACCATCGTTTTCGCGCAGCCGGCGCCGGCTTCTCATGCCCTGTGTTCTCTATTGGAAGAGGCGGCGGCGAAGACTCTGAGGGTAGTACCGGAGGGAAGCTTGCCTCCGGTACCTTCCGCTCCAGGCGGGGACTGGAACCGTTGTGCACAGCAGGTGGCGAGTGATCTTCTTCTCGTTCCCGGACGACCGCAGCCGGGACAACCGGATCCGGGCCAACGGCTACCTTTGCGATGAAGCGATATCCCTGACCGACCACGGTTTGGATAAAGCGCGGCTCCCTGGGATCATCACGCAGGATGAACCGCAGCTTGTTTACTGCTGTGTTAACGCTGTGCTCCGTATCCTGAAAGGCATTCTCTCCCCAAAGCCGGCGGTTGATTGCTTCACGGCGGACAAGCTTTCCTTCGCTTTGGAGCAGCAGGATGAGCAGCTCCATGGGTATTCTCTCGAGTTTGACCGTGCGGCCAGACCGGCGTAGCTCGTAGCGCTCGACGTCTAAATCAAATTCCCCAAAGCGGAGTGGTTCGGGCACGGACTAGCTCACTTGCTCGCGGTCGTTCTACCCTGTGGCCCATTCAAATAGGGCAAAGGCAAAATTGCTATCTCGATCGGTGACGCCAAGTCTACCGCGCAAAGCCCTCGATCTGCAACAACGAATCCGATGCATCTTGCACATACAGAGAGCCTTACGGGGTTAGATGAACTTTAGATTAAGGGATAAAGGTTTTATAAGTTCTCTATTGACTGTGTCCCTTGGCGGAATCGATGATTCGCCACGATCACCGCACCGATATCTCCCCTCTTTCGCAGCGGTCTTCAGTGGGCCCTTTCTCCCCCAAGCAATCTTCGCGGTTATGCCAAACGTCGGCCCGGTAACCAATATGTTTCTCGGCCGCCCATTCGTCTTACGATCCGCCCCCCTTGTTTGGCGGAAGGAGCATCGCTTATGGAAAGACTACGGAACATCTCCGAACTCAGAATCTGCGCTCACAGCCCTCTCCCACGGTTGGTTTGGTTGGCCGCAGGCGCACTGCTGATTTCTGCAGCCCAGGCGCAAGGCCCTCTTGGGGCCAAGATCAACGTAACCTCGCTAGCCAGTTACTCCGGTAGCAACCCCTTGCCAAAGCCAGAGAAGATTCTGGTCTATGACTTCGCGATCAATCCTGACGATGTCCAGGTGGACAAGATGCAGTCACTTCGTCCTCGCCATCTGATCACTGGAGACCAGAAGCCGGACTCCATCGCCGCCAGCGCAAGCAAGACATACTCTCAGGAACTGGTGAAGGCCCTGGAGAAGACCGGTATTCCCGTGGAACATGTAGCGGCAGGCACGCCACCCCCTGACAACGCAATGATGATTCAAGGCTCGTTTACCTCCCTGAAACAGGGTAATAAGACGGAGCGCGACACCATCGGCATGGGAGCTGGAAGCGCCGATGTGCAAACCAACGTCGATGTCCACATTAAGACGCCCTCCGACTCGGTTCTGCTCTCCCGGTTTCAGACCGATACCAAACCAGCCGAGAACGTTGGCTCAGCGGTACCCGTTGCTGCCGGTCTGAACCCCACGGCGGCGGTAGCCAAGTCCACTGTAGGTGACCGCAAGAAGACGGCGAACGCGTACGCCGCAAAAACGGCGGATGCCACGGCAAAGGAAATCATCAAGTCCATGGCTGCCCAGGGTTGGGTCAAGACCAACGACAAGGGCGAGCTCGTGGCCTCAGCCAAATAGAGACTTACTTGGCGTGAAGCGGTTATTCAGTCAAATGACAAAAGCCCGGCGATCGAAAAGGGTCGCCCTGAAATTCTTCATGAGGAAGCAGGAAATATGAAAAGAAGTCTACGTGTTCTTTCGCTCTCCCTTGTTCTTGTGGCGCAGCTGCCCATCGCCTTTGCGGCTCCCCAGGCCGGCGCCTCTAATCCCGCTACAGACAAATTCCATCAGGACATTAAGGCTGCCGTGCTTGAACGGCAGCATAACCATCCCGCAGCTCAAGGAATTACAGACCAACGCTGAGGCCCTGAAGGCTTACAAGGCGGCACAGAACACCCGGCGCACCGGTCGATTACATCACGCCGTGGCAAGCTGTTTCTAATATGAAGGCAATTATGGCCACCGTGAAGCAGCCAGATCGTGAAACCTTGGAGCAGGATCTGGAGGTAATGATGGCGAACAAACAGCCGACCACCGTCTCCACCGAACCTCCGAACCCTGGCGCAAAACTCGGCAAAGATATATTCACCGCCATCATGCACGGTCAGCCGACCGAGCCCCAGGTGAAGTCATTGCAGGATAGTATGAATTCGCTGCAGAACATCAAGACCGGTGGCGGCGGGAAGCTGCAGCAGCTCATGGCGCTCAAGAAGGCAAAGTCTGAAATTGAGCAAACCATGGACGCGGGACAGTTTCGTCCACAGGACCGGCAAGCGGTGCTGAATGACCTGAACAGCCTCGGACCGCAAGGGTGGCGGCGGCCTCAGGGGAGGCCGTTCCTAAAAGAGGTCTACACTCGCTACGAGTACGATTGCGATTCGACAATGATGCTAGTGAAGTACACCAAGCGGCTGGGCTGGGCGATTGCCGGGACCGCGCTGATGGCCGGGGTGTTTTTGCGGGGGGAAGAAGCCTCAGCTGACGCCCCGGTCCTCTCGCTTTCGCGGGCGGTCGAGATTGCTCTCGAAAATAACCGGCCGGTGCAAATTGCCAAACTCGACATAACCAAATCGAATTGGGAGGTCGCGCAGACCAAGACCAAGCGCTTTCCCGCGATCACCACTTACCTCTTCGCCTCGGGCAATCTCACATCGCCAAAGTTCACTTTTCCCGCGGGAAGTTTTGGCATCGACAAGCCGCAAAGCTTCGACCTGTCCCACGGCATTACGGGAAATGCATCCGTGCAGGTAGCGCAGCCCCTCTCGCAGCTATACCAGATCCATCTTGCTATCCGGGAACAGGAGCTGTCTGCCGACCTTTCCAGCGAGCAATACAAGGGTAAGAGGCAGTCGCTGGCTGCGAATGTGAAGCAGGCTTATTACTCTGCGCTGCAGACGGAGAGCGCGCTGGAAGCTGAACAGGCAATGGTCAAGCAATATGAGGAGACGGACAGGGTCGCGAACGATTACCTTTCCCAGGAAGCAGTCCTCAAGTCTGACAGTCTGCAGGCGAAAGCCCAGCTGGCCAAGGCGCGATATCAGATCGTCCAGTTGCACGACACCCTCGAGACCCAGAAAGAGCAAATCAACGAGCTTCTGGGACGCGATCTCGATACGCCTTTTCGTACCGAGCCCGTGCCTCCGATTACCCCCGCGGAGATGGACATGAAGTTAGCCCGGCAAACGGCGCTGTCGCAGCGACCCGAGGTTAAGGAAGCCACGATCGATGTCAGCCGCGCCGATTATGACCGCAAGCTGTCCAGGGCTAAGTACATTCCCGACGTGGGCGCAGCCATCCACTATCTCGAGCCCATCAACACCGAGATTCTGCCGCAGAATATTCTTTCCGCGGGGCTGGAGCTTAAATGGGACCCCTTCGATTGGGGAGGACGCAGAGATGAAGTACGGCAAAAAGATGTGGGCGTGCAGCAAAGCCACTATCAATTGCAGGAGACGCAGGCCCAGGTGTTGCTCGACGTCGACAACACCTTCCGCAAGCTGGAGGAGAGCCGTACGATGCTCGAAGTGGCCCAGGCCGGCCGCGACGCAGCCGATGAGAAGCTGCGCGAAGTGAGCGACCAGTTCAAACATTCCGCCGTACTGCTGCGCGATTTGCTGCAACAGCAAGCCTCGGTCGCCAACGCCGACCACGATTATGAAGAGAGCCTGCTTTCCTTCTGGAACGCAAAGGCTGCCTTTGAAAAGGCTCTTGGGGAAGAGTGAACCAATGAATCCCACAGCCGTTAAATTTTGTCTCACTGCGCTCGCGACTGCTCTCACGCTGGGCGGCACCGCATGCAAACAGCAGAACTCCGCCGAAATCCTGCCGCTACCCGTACACACGGCAATGGTGCAAACCATAGCCGTAGGCAACGGCGCCAAGTACTCAGCCAGCATTGTTCCTTATGCTCAGGTCGATCTTGCTTTCCAGTCCGGGGGATATGTCGACAGCATCCGCCAGGTCAAGAGCCCGAGCGGCGGCATGCGCAACATCGATCAGGGAGACCGGGTGCAAAAAGGAACTGTGCTTGCCGTGGTGCGGCAACAGGATTACAAAGACAAACTGGAACAAGCCAACGCGCAGCTTGCGCGCGCCCAGGCAGATTACGACAAGGCGAAGCTTACCTTCGATCGAACTGCTGCCCTCTATGCGTCGCACAGCGCAACCAAGCCGGATTACGACTCTGCCACCGCGCAGCTGGCCAGTACCACGGCCTCTGTTTCCGGCGCCAAGGCACAGGTCAGCGAGGCAAACGTCGCGCTCGGCTATTGCGAGTTGCGGGCTCCGTTTAGTGGCTGGGTGGTCAAACGCAGCATCGATCTCGGCAGCCTGGTGGGGCCGGCAACCAACGGCTTTACCCTGGCAAACACGGAATCGGTGAAAGCCGTCTTCGGTGTGCCCGATACCTCGATCAGCCGCGTGCGGCTGGGCCAGCAGCTTGCCATCTCCACGGATGCGCTGCCACAGCAATTCGCCGGACGCGTTAGTGCTATCTCTCCCGCCGCCGATCCCAAGAGCCGGGTTTTCTCTGTGGAAGTGACCATTCCCAATCCGAAGAATCAGTTGAAATCGGGAATGATTGCGTCGCTCGCGCTGAACGGTGTGCAGCTACCGCAGTCCGTACTGGCGGTTCCCCTCTCAGCGGTCATACGGGATCCGGCTCGCGCAGACAACTTCGCAGTCATGGTTACGGAGGGTAGCGGAGATTTTGAGACCGCGCGATTGCGTCCAGTCGAACTGGGCGATACCTACGGAAACATGATCACCACAAAAGGCGGCCTTACCTTTGGAGAACGAGTCATCACCACAGGCGTCAACCTGATCAAAAGCGGCGATAAGGTTCGCGTTATTCCCTGAGTGGACACTGCAAAAGATGAGCCATAAATCCGAAGCCGAATACATCGAAAAAACGCACAATACGGCGCGTTTCTTCACCGAGCATCGCCAGGTCTCGATGGTCCTGCTCATCGCGGTCTGCGTGTGGGGCTGGTATGGCTACATGCACATGCCCAAGCGTAAAGACCCCAGTATCCCGGTGCGGGTAGCTGTCGCCTCCACCACTTGGCCGGGAGCAACAGCACAGGAGGTAGAGCAGTTGGTAAGCCGGCCAGTGGAGCAGACGATGGCGCAAAACGCGTTCATCAAACCTCCTTTGGCCTCCGACTTTGGTATCCGCTCCATCAGCTTTCCCGGGCTTTCTTTGGTCTACGTTCAACTGGACGACACGGTCACCGATCCTAAGAAACAGTTCTCCGATATCAACCTCAAATTAAATGCCCTGAATAGCAGGCTGCCACAGGGTGCAGGTCCGATCCAGTTCAATAGCGATTTTGGCGATACTGCGGCGTTGATGCTGACCATTGCCAGCCCTCGAGCAAGCGACGTAGATATTGCTCTGCGCGCCCGGTCCATCCGTAACGCCATTGAAGCAACGCGCGCGGCAGAACCGGCGCGATCTCCGCAGCCGCGGGTCAGCATTGTTTATGCCTTTCCGTTATCCGTCTCTCCGGACTTGGTGCGCGACGCCTTTGTTTCTGTCTTGCAGGCGGGCGGACAAAACAAGTATGTCTCCGACCCGCACTTCTTCTCCGGCAGTGGCTTCATTGGGGCCGACGTGAGCTCACTTCTAAGCGACGATGAGCTGCGGGCTTTGGGCGATCGCCTGATCATCGAGAAGTTGCATCAATCGGAGATCCACCCGGATAGTTGGCCCGCTGCATTTATCCGCAATCCAGCAGACACCGAAGTTCGCCTGGCTGCGGTAGCGGGAGATAAGTACTCCTATCGGGAGCTGGACGACTTCACCGACCTGATTGGAAGAACCGTGCAGGGCGCCTCAGCAGTAGCCAAGATTGAGCGCAAAGGTGTGCTGCCGGAACAGATCTACCTGGATTACTCGCAGCAGCGGCTGGCTGAGTATGGCATGACGCCTTCCAACCTCAAGGACATTCTGGGCGCCCGTAATAGCACACTGCCCGGCGGCCAGCTTGAAGTCGGCCCGCAAAATATTCTGATTGACCCATCCGGCAAATTCACCAATCCGCAACAGATCGGTGATGTCATCATCGGCTCGTCCTCATCGGCGGCGCAGAGCCCGGTCTATCTGCGCGACCTGGTCGATATTTCGCGCGGTTACCAAAGCCCGGCGAAATATTTGAATTACCTCACTTGGGCGGACAAGGAGGGACACTGGCGCCGCAGCCGCGCCGTAACGGTTGCAGTACAGATGAAGGATGGCGAGCAGATTGACGCTTTCGGCAGAAACGTCGATGCCAAGCTTGCGGCGGTCAAGCAGTATCTTCCGGAGGACCTGATCATCGCACGCACCTCCGACCAGCCCTTGCAGGTGAATGAGAACCTCAGCCTGTTCATGGATGCGCTCTACGAGGCGATCGTGCTGGTGGTGCTGGTGTCGTGGCTCGGCTTTTGGGAGTGGCGCTCCGCTGTCTTGATGGCTCTCGCCATCCCCATCACCCTGGCCATGACCTTTGGCGGAATGTATCTCCTGGGCATCGATATCCAACAGGTTTCCGTCGCCACCCTGATCATTGCCCTCGGTTTACTGGTGGACGACCCCGTGATCGCCGGCGACTCCATCAAGCGCTCGCTGGCCGAGGGTCACCCAAACATCATTGCTGCATGGTTAGGCCCCACCAAGCTGGCTACCGCGATCATGTACGCCACGGTTACCAATATCGTAGCGTATCTGCCGTTCTTGTTGGTGACCGGCAGCACAGGAGAGTTTCTCCACAGCTTGCCCATCGTAATGACGGTGTCGCTGGTGGCCTCTCGCCTGGTTTCGATGACCTTTCTTCCTCTGCTCGGCTACTATCTTCTGCGGCCGGAAAAGAAGGTGGAGAAAACCCTCGAGGAGCGGCGTAACAGCGGCTTTTTCGGCTTGTATGCGCGGGCAGCGAAGTACTCCATCGAACACCGTTGGAAGTTTTTTATTGGTTCGCTGGCCTTCCTCGCGCTGGGAGTATTCATCTTCTCTCGCTTGAATTCCGCGTTCTTTCCCGAGGACGTTCAATATTGGTCCTATATTGATGTATGGCTGCCCAACGACGCCACCCTGGAAGCCACGAACCAGACGGCCCGCCAGGTGGAGCAAATTGTCCGCGAACAGGCGGAACGGTTTTCTAAAGAGCACCCGGGGGATGGACATAGCGGGGATGTATTGCGTTACGTCACCTCCTTCGTAGGCGGAGGCGGGCCGCGTTTCTGGTTCTCGGCCTCTCCGCAGTTGCAACAGTTGAATTACGCGCAGGTATTGATCGAGGTCAAGGATAAGGAGATCACTCCGCAGTTCATTAAGGAGCTGCAGCCGGTGCTGACTGCATCCATCCCAGGCGCGCGCATGGATGCGCGCCAGCTGCTCACCAATCCCATCGACTATCCCATCGAGATTCGCATCTCCAGCACTGCCGACGTGAACGCCAGAGACGAGGCAGCGGATATTCGCGGTCTGCGCAACATCGCGGCCAAAGTTGAAGAGATCTTCCGGTCGATTCCCATCGCGGAGCGAACGCGCAATGAGTGGGGAGACGAGAATACCCAGATCGCGTTAACCATCGATCCGGATCGCGCCAATCTGGCCGGCATCACGAATATGGATGTCGCCAACTCCTCCACGGCGGGCATGAGTGGTACCACGGTTAGCGCTTTGCAGGAAGGCCAAAAGCAGATCCCGATTGTCGCCCGGCTGCGCATGGATGAGCGATCGCAGCTCTCCGACATCCAGAACATGTATGTCTACGGCTCGCAGGACAATAACAAGATTCCCCTGGTGCAGATTTCCAATATCGATCACGACCTGGTAACCGGCCGTATCGTGCGCCTGGAACAATTTCGCACCATCAATGTGCGTACCTTCCCGGTTGCCGGGCGCTTGAGCTCCGAGGTTCTGAAGGAAGCGATGCCGCGCCTGCAGCAGCTGCAGGCCGAGCTTCCTCCCGGCTACGAGATGAAGATCGGCGGCGAGTATGACAAGACCAAGAGTGGCTTTAAGAACCTGGCGATGGTGATGCTGATCTCGACCGTCGCCATTTACATTGCCCTGCTCTTTCAGTTTAAGAATGCCATCAAGCCACTTCTCGTTCTGGCCGCCGCGCCCTATGGCATGATGGGCGCATTTGCCGCGTTGTGGATTATGGGCGAGCCATTCGGATTCATGGCGTTTTTAGGAGTGGCCAGTCTGATCGGCGTGATCGTAAGCCATTCCATTGTTCTCTTCGACTTTATTGAAGAGCGGCATATTGCGGGAGATGACTTCGAGCTGGCGCTGATCGATGCCGGCATCCTGCGCCTGCGTCCGGTCCTGATCACCGTCTTTGCCACCGTGCTGGCCCTGTTGCCGCTGGCATTGCACGGGGGCCCGTTGTGGAAACCGCTCTGTTACGCACAAATCGGCGGCCTGCTGGTCGCGACCGTTGTGACCAAGTTGCAAGTGCCGGTGATGTATGCCATCTTTGTCCTCGATTTCAAGATTCTGAAATGGGAAACGCCCGAGAATGAGCTTTCGGCCCCGCTGAACGCGAGACCAACCTTCACCTAGGGGGAATTTGCAGGGGGCGTACCGTCGGTCGTGGTTTTGTATGAGGACAATGACTTTACAAGGCTGCGGAAGAAGTCTGAACCGGGGAGGAAAGTAAAATCTCAGGGGCTAAAGCCCAAGGTATTCTCAATCGTTTACGGCCCGACTAAAGTCGTGCCCTGATACAAAGCATGAGTTTCTCCGCAACCTATGAACCCGTCCCCCTCGTTCAATGATTTTTTCGCAGCCTGTTTAGTCGGGGCGTAAATGATTGAGAATAAGGCGGGCACAAGCCTCAGTCCGCACGTAAACGGTTGTAAGCCGCTCCAGCTCAGAGTTTATATCGGGAGATGTATGACTATTGGAAAGAGTTTTGCCCTCGTGCTCGCGTGCTTGGTCTTATCCATGCCTCTTCACGGCCAGACGCAGGCCCCAGCAGCCGCCCCGAGCATCCTCAAGGAATATGACCAGGCCATCGATCAGATTGCCGAGCGTGCCATGCAGTCGGTGGTGGAGATTGAAGTAACCGGCTACGGCGTCCCCGAGCACGACAAGGATCAAGGGGATTCGCAACAGGCCCTGGAACGCCAGCGCTCCATAGGCTCAGGGGTCATTGTCGACCCCGATGGATACATCGTCACGAATAACCACGTCGTCGCCGGCGCCATGCGTATCCGGGTGATCATCGCACCCACCACGGTGGAGCTGGCGATGGGTAATACGCATTTGTACAACCCGCAGCGGGTATACGAAGCGAAGCTCATCGGAACCACGCATTATGCCGACTTAGCGGTCATCAAGATTGAAGAAAAGGGTCTCCCTTTTATTCCCTTGCCCGAACTATTCAGTCCGATCCGTTTAGGACAAACGGTTGTGGCGATTGGTGCGCCCGAGGGCCTGGACCACACCGTCACCAAGGGCATCATCAGTGCGGTAGGCCGTCAGCCCGAAGTGGACCGGCCCATGATCTATGTGCAAACCGATGCCCCCATCAATCCCGGCAATAGTGGCGGCCCGTTGATTGACCGCAATGGCAACCTGGTGGGTATTAACACCTTTATTGTTACTTCTGGCGGAGGCAGCGAGGGCTTGGGCTTCGCTATCCCGGAGCCCATTGTCCGCTTTGTTTACAGCGAGCTCAAGGAGCACGGGGTCGTTCCCAACGTCACCATTGGCGCCCATGCTCAGTCCATCACGCCTGCCTTGGCAGCCGGTCTCAAGCTGCCGCAGGACTGGGGCGTCATCCTTTCCGACATCGACGCCGGCGGCCCAGCCGCGGCGGCGGGCTTGCGGCAGCGGGATGTGGTGACGACAATCGACGGAAAAAGGGTTGACTCGCTGCCCAAGTACACGGCTTTCCTTTATGTCCATCCGCGAAACACGCCCATAAAGATGGAAGTTCTCCGCGACGGCAAGCCGCTCACCGTTTCGATCACGGCTGTCGCTGCGCCGCCGATGATCGACAACTTATCCGACCTGATTGATCCCAGGAAGGATCTCATCCCCTCGCTGGGAATTTTCGTGATCGACCTCAAACACTCCCAGGTTGGAGCCATGCTCAATCTCCGTTCGGAAAACGGCGTCCTGGTGGCTGGCCTGCTCGGAGGGGAGCCTGCCACCGCAGCGGATCTCGCGGCCGGTGATGTGATCCGCGCCATAAACGGCACGCCGCTGGGAGATTCGCAGCAATTGCGTCAGACGCTCGCCGGCCTAAAGCCCGGTGATGCCGTGGTGCTTGAAGTGGAGCGGCAATCTGTCCTGCAGTATGTAGCGTTTGAGATGGAATGATGAGCGGGATAACTCCAAAGGGAAAATGGTGCATCTATCCTTATAGGAGATACAACTATGCCCAATCAAGCTACTCCAAACCTGGGAAAGACGGAAAAACCGTCGACTCTGGACGTTCATGACCCAAAGACCGCCGAGGATAAAGAACTGGATCGCGTGGCCGATCGGGCTGCCGAGAAAGCCGGAAAGACGGAGAAACGATACGACAGCGACCACGGCATTTTCACAAAATAGCCGGCGGAAAACCCGCCGCATGTTCTTTGGCATTGGCCAAACAAGATGCGCAGAAAACTCTCGGGTTAAGGCAGGGCTTTAGAGGCTGCGCAAAAGCTCATGTCTTGTTATCAGGGCCCGACTTTACAGGCTGCGGAAAAAGCTGGAAGGGGGATTAAATGAGTCCCCTCAGCGGCTAAAGCCGGACCTGTTTGCAACCACTTACGTACGGGCTCAAGCCCGTACCCTTCAAAAAGAACAGAGTTTTTCCCCGAGCTGCTTAGTCGGGCCCGTAAACAATTGAGAATGGGACGGGCTTTAGAGTCTGCCTGAGAACAGACAATTCCTGATCCACCAGAGCATGCTGATGCCCAGGATTGCATCCTGGGATATTCTCAGCCGTCCCCTTCGACAAGCTCAGGGCAGGCTCTGCGGGACTGATCCGTGGTGTCAAATCATACCCAGGACTCGCGTCCTGGGCTACTCTTAGCCAGAGCTGTCCAAATTAGCGAATAATTTGGGTTTGGTGTGCAGCTAATCCGTTGATTGTATGGAACAGGGTCAATCTCAAAGAGAATGGGGTTGGGTTTTGGTTATCACCTGTTGGCATTCGCTTGCGATTCAGGTCACCCAGGACTGCATCCTGGGACATTCTCAGCCGTCCCTGCGGGACTGATCCGTACCGTCAAGCTACCCAGGACTCACGTCCTGGGCTACTCTCAGCCGTCCCTACGGGACTGGTTCCGATACACCTTGATAGCTGACTTGTTTTCAGCGATTGCTGTCCAAATCGGCCGGTCGAAAAAAAGCTAATTTGGACAAGTCTGACTCTTAGCCGTCCCCTTCGACAAGCTCAGGGCAGGCTCTTCGGGACTGAGTTCTGGACCGGCAGGTTCTCACGCAGACTCTTTAGCCCCTGAGGCATCGTCACTTCGAGCGGCGTGCGCAGAAATGTGCGAACTAAGCGAACTATGCGAACTAAGTCTCCGTGAACGCGCTGGAGTCCCTACGCGCAAAGAGCGTGATGTGCGTTGAGCGGCCAAGGATCTGGCAAGGAACCGAATAAGTCCTTTGTTTCACGAAGATGATCAAGATGATCAAATTAATTAATTGATCATCTTGCCTTTTCCTGGGCAGGGAGCGCGGTGTGCGCGCTTCATTCCCCGGAAAGACCGTCCGAGGGGATGGCTTGCCAACTAAATGAGCGCTAAAAGCGCTATAAGCCCCCGGATTTGAACCTTGGTGTCTTCGATTGCGACCCGAGGGGGCTGACGGCCCTCTCGGGCCGGGCGCGGTGCGGCGATCTTCGATCTTGGGGCATGTTTCCATCACGCTCACCTATTATTAGAGGTCCAGCATCCTCCTTGCATAGCGATCCCCATGATTTGATGGATGCCGCCGGGACACGATCTGTCGAGGTGCGCCATTCCTAGCCCACGAGCATGCCAGTTACGCACTGCACCGGTCAGTATCTGGGTTGCTACAGAAATAGATGCGATTTGAGGTAGTTTGAGACAGGGTTAGGAAAATTATTTTCCGAGTTGGTCGGCAAACGTCGCGATCATTCCCTATTGAGAGCTACACATGCCATTTGGCAGGGACCGACGATATTTGCGCCGTTGCCTTTCCTTCTGAGGAATGGGTGTCACCGGGATCTCCACCCGACATTTGATCGTTCCTCCAAAATCCGGGCTGGGTTAAATATCCGGATTTGCCCACAATCCTGAACACCGGGGATCTCGGTAACTTCCCTCCGCCTGCCCCCGGCTGGAGGAATTTACCGAAAACCCGTGCTTTGCGGGCACATCAAATCACTTGCGAGCAGCCCGTTATCCACAATGCGGAGTAAGTGGCTCGGCGATTCTTTCCTCCGCCGACAATCGGCTTGCTTTAGCGGTTACTCACTTGACGCACTCACATTCCATCGCTGACACTTGTCGTAAATAAAAAGACGGGAGTCATACTAATGCTGGGGGCGCGATTGACCAAATTCGAGATTCAAATTATGGAAACGCTTTGGAATCAAAGCGAGGCTTCCATTCGCGAGATGCAGGAGGCGTTTCCTGAGAAGAAGAGACCTGGATATACGACCGTCCAAAAAATGATTTACCGCATGGAAGCTAAGAAGGTCGTACGTCGCGTCCGGAAGGTGGGCAATTTCCATATATTCGCTGCGATTGTCTCGCGAGAGGCGGCGCAAAGGAGGCTGGTGGATGATCTACTCGCTATGTTTGGTGGAAAATCCCGCCCGGTAGTGGCCCATCTCATCGGTGCCGGAAAGTTGACACTCGAAGATGTCGAATACGCCGAGAAGACGCTGAAGGAACTGAAGAAAGGAGGCAAGGCGTGACCGCGCATCCCGCTTTTGTGGTGACAGGCGTCGGAGCAGCGATCGCGAACCATCTCTGGCAGTCGTCTGTCTTCGGTGTGGCGTCATGGTTGACGGCGTTGCAACTGCGTAGAAATCGTGCGCACCTGCGACATGGGATTTGGCTGGCAGCGTCGGTCAAGTTTCTTATCCCGTTTTCGCTTCTCATCGATCTGGGCGGTTTGTTGCGAACACCCCAGCACGCTCCGCTGTCATTGCAAACCACACTCTCCTCGGCGATGAGTGTTGTAGGTCAGCCTTTCTCAGGTTTGCCAGCTCACCCGATGAATGCTCAGAGCCTCCCTGAGCACTTTACTGGTCTGCTGCCTGAAGTCTTTGTGGGGGTATGGGTCTGCGGTATGGTGACGGTATTGCTGATCTGGTACACGCGATGGAGGAAAATCTATCGGGCGCTGCACCGGGCTGTGCCCGTCAAAAGCGGACGCGAGTTTGAGTTGCTGCGGCGGTTGGAAACTCTGGCGAAGGTGCGCAGACATATCCCGATGCTCCGGTCCGTGGACTTGATGGAGCCAGGGATATTCGGCATTTTTCACCCGCTGATGCTGTGGCCTGACCGGCTCAGCGAGCAACTGGAGAATGAACATATCGAAGGCATCCTAGCGCATGAATTGGTGCATGTCCGGCGCCATGACAACCTGACCGCAGCGATCCATATGCTGGTAGAGATTGTTTTCTGGTTCCATCCCATGGTGTGGCGGATAGAGTCTCGGATGCTGCAGGAGCGTGAGCGCGCCTGCGATGAGGCTGTAGTGCTGTTGGCAGGCAGACCGGAAGTCTATGCCGAGGGCTTGTTGAAGGCATGTCGATTCTGTGCTGAGTCGCCCCTGATTTGTATCTCGGGAATTACAGGCGCGGACCTAAGAGATCGAATTATCCGCATCATGACCGAGCATCTTGTGCTGAAAATGGATCTCAGCAGAAAGCTACTGCTTGGCGGAGTGGCATTCGTATCGCTGGCTATTCCGGTTGCGGTCGGATTGTCTGCGAAATTAGATACCGCGATAACGATGAACGTCGATTCGCCAGGCCAGTTGGGTAAGCCCGCAACAACGAACAAGGACACCGCAGTTGATCTTCCTCCGCTTGCGGTCGCTACAATCAAGCCAGTTGCGTTTGCCGACAGCGATCCAATGGCCACACAATTCTCAGATGACGGAGTTTCCTTCCGAGGTGTTCCTATCGCGATGATCGTTCAGCAGGCATTCCTCCCGCAGGTAGCCCTATATGATAGGAATGATGATCGAATCGTCGGATTGCCAAGCTGGACAAAATCCGAGCGTTATGATGTCGAAGCTAAGGTTGATTACGAAGACGTCCCTAAGTGGAAGGCGTTGTCCCTGACTCAAAAGAGTTTGGCGCTTCAACCATTGCTTGTAAAGCGGTTCAATCTACAGTTCCATCACGAAACCCGCGAGCGCCCGACCTATTCTCTGGTGGTTGCGAAGAATGGTCCGAAACTCCACAAGGCACAACATGTCGAAACCAACCCAAGTGGTACCAGCAGCCCCGACGGCACGGGTGATAAGGACCAATCGACGGTGACACCGGGTAAGATCGTCCTTAAAGAATCTAGCCTTTCACTTCTGGCGAACCTTCTTCCGTCGCAGGGACTTAGCCATACGGTTGTTGATAAAACTGGGCTAACGGACCTATATGACATCACACTCCGGTGGTCTCCGGCTGACGTTGGCTCGTCAGACGCTTCACTACCACCTCTTTTCACCGCGCTTCAGGAACAGCTTGGGTTGAAATTTGGAATACAACAAGAACCCGATTGACGTGACCGTGATCGATCACATCGAGAGACCTTCGGCAAATTGAGCAAGGGACGAAAACGAAGTAATTGGCGGGAAAATCACACATTTGCCAATGAGCGAAGACAAGTTTAGAAGTCACCCGGAAACAGTAAATGGGCTCTGACCGTCTCAAAGTCACGCCTTGAACTGCGCAGCGAGTTTTTTCATTGCAGCATTTTCGAGGGTAACCTCACCAGCCTCTCGATTGTGCAAAGCTATCTCTGCGGCGATTGAGCGGCCGAGAATTCGCTGATCAATATTGCCGAACGGCCCAGGCACGAGGCTTCCTAACCAACCGGCCCAGGCCGGGGTGTGAGCGTTGCCGACAATGATGCCGGGGCGAAAAATTGCGAGGCGGGTAAAACCGATGCCGCGCACGGTATCTTCCTTCATGCCCATTACACGGACATAGCGAAACCGGCTGCGGGCTGTGCTTCCTACCGCAGAAAGCAGGCAAAACTGGGCGATTCCGGCGTCATGGCAGCCACGCGCAAAGGCACCGACGACGCCGAGTTCAAGCCGTTGCAATTCTTCTTCGCTCCAGCGCATCGATCCAGAACCGACACCCACGCAGCTCACGGCGCTAACGGGACCTTGGCGCAAAACTTCGCGGGCAACGGCGGCAGTGCGCTCGGCAAAGTCAGCAGCGCCTGTATCAAGAACGACGCTGCGCACCCGCGATCTCGCCGCAATGGGCTTTCTGGTGACCATCACAACTTCCCGGCATTCCGGAATGGCTAGCAGCTCCGCGACGGCTGCACCACCGACTTGTCCGGTACCACCGAGGATTATTGCGGCGAAATTCTGCTTCATAAATAGGACCTCTGCTTAGGCAAGCATGCGACAGCTCTATTCACCCAAGAGGAAGCATACTTGGCCTCGCTTCCAGTCGCCTCTGCCGGGAACAGATGCAGCCGCGTCAGGTTCAGTTTCCTGGGCTACACCATTAGCAAAAATGCCTTAGTCGCTTGAAGTTGACTTTGGTGTCCAGCGCCGCCATTATATGGATATGCCATATGTGGGGGAGAGCCATGACGCCAGAAGTCGAGTGGAAGAAGGTCAGTGCAGAGCTTTTGATCCTGTCTCTCGTCGAGGCCCGGCCACGACACGGTTACGAGATTTCCAAACTCATCGAGCAACGCTCCGGCGGGGCTGTCCGCTTCTATGTCGCCTCCCTCTATCCATTGCTTTATCGCCTGGAGAAACGCGGGTGGATTCAGGGCCGATGGGTGGAAAAGAGCGGCCAGCGCCGCCGACGTTATTACCGACTGACATCCGAGGGCCAAAAGGTTCTGGCCTCTCAGCGCCGTGGTTGGCAGGTTTTTGTGGAGGCAGTCAACCGGATTACGGAGGCAGAACATGCCTGACTGGAGAGAGGAAATTGCCAGGCGGCTGTCGTCTCTCAAGCTGGACTCAACTCGCGAGAGCGACATCATCGAGGAATTGTCGCAGCACCTGGAGGACCGTTACCTCGAGTTAGTCTCCGGCGGCGCAACGGACGACGACGCCCGCCGCGATGTACTGATGGAGCTCAATTACGAGAACCTGCTGGCGCAAGGGCGACTCGGGATGGTACGCGAGGCGCCGCAAGAGCCAGCGGCGCCTGGAAAAAGTGGGCCCAACTTCTTGGCGAACCTCTTGCAAGACCTGCGCTATGCACTTCGCCAATTCAGACGCAATCCCGGCTTCGCCGCCGTGGCGATCATCACTCTTGCGCTTGGCATTGGCGCCAGCACGGCGATCTTCAGCGTCGTCGACAACGTGCTGCTCGAGCCATTTCCTTATAAAGATGCCGGACACATCGTATTTCCGCGCCTTCATGGCAGTACACAGACTCCCGACGAGGGGCGGCAAGGATTCAGTTCGGATGAGCTTCTGGAGTTTGCCAGGGAGAACCATTCATTTGCGAGCATAATTGGCACTCTCGACGATCCCGTGCTTTACAAACGCGGAGCAGGCGTCGAATGGCTTTACGGAGCCGATATGACGCCGGGCTCATTTGAATTCTTCGGTATGCCGGCATTGTATGGCCGGGTACTACAGCCTGCCGACTACAAGCCGGAAGCAGCGCCCGTATTCGTGATGCGCTATAAAACATGGAAAAGCCGCTTCAACAGCGATCCAGCAGTGTTGAACAAGATTTTCGTGCTGAATGGAACGGCGCGAACTCTGGTCGGAATCATGCCGCCACGTTTCGGCTGGTATGACGCCGATCTTTGGATTCCCAAGACCCCACATCCTGGAATCTCGCCGGCCTTCGCTGGATTGCCGGAGCGCTGGTTCGTGCTGGCGCGGCTAAAGCCCGGCGTCTCGATGGCGCAAGCTGCGGCGGATCTGACTGCGGTCGTGAACCGCATGGCGAAACTCCGCCCGCAGGATTATCCCGCGCAGTTCCAGGTGCAGGTTGAGCAGATGGGTCACTCGGTTTCGGGGCACTTTGAGTCCACGCTGTACACCGTTTTGGTGGCCGTCGGATTACTGTTGTTGATTGGCTGTGTCAACGTGGCGAACTTGATGCTGGCGCGAGCAACCGCGCGAGAGAAGGAGTTCGCGCTGCGCGCAGTGCTGGGAGCCGGCAGAGCGAGACTGGTGCGGCTTCTGCTGGTTGAGAGTCTGGGATTGGCCATTGGTGGAGCGGCGCTAGGCGTAGTGATTGCCTGGGGCGGGCTGAAACTGATAGTCGTCACGATGCCGCCAGATTTGATTCCGGCAGAATCTGTGATCGCACTGAACGCACAGGTGCTGGCTTTCACGTTGGTTTTGGCGGCATTGACTCCACTGATTTTCGGTCTGGCGCCGGCCCTGCAGGCAGCGCGTCGCGATCTGAACGATCCACTGCGAGAGATGGGAAGGGGTGTGATCGGCGGATTTCGGACGGCGCGCATGCGCGATGCAGCGGTGGTGATGGAAGTGGCGGTGTCACTGGCGCTGCTGGTAGGCGCAGGGCTTTTGATGCATAGTTTTTTGGCGCTACGCGCGGTGAAACTAGGTTTGCAGGCAGATCACGTCTTCAAGACGTTCTTGCTGTTGCCGCCGGATCGCTACAAGACGGCGGAGCAGGTGAGCAGATTTTTCCGGCCGGTGCTAGCACGTGTCAAGGCGATCCCAGGGGTGATGGATGCGGCGGAATCGAACGCAGTGCCACCCGAGAGTGGCCAGGACAGCAAGGTCGAGGTCTCCGGCAAATCGCCCGCGGAACCATGGCATGCACAGGTGCAAAACGTCAGCGAGGCATACTTTCGCGTCCTGCGTATTCCGTTTGAGAGGGGACGTGCGTTTACAGAAGCCGAAATCAACGATGGGAGAAAAGTAGCAGTGGTCAACCGGAAGTTTGTGTCGACGTATCTTTCCGGAGAAGACCCGATTGGACGTCGAGTAAAGCTCTCGGGCCTCGAGAGCGTTGCAGATTCGCTGCGCGAGCCCTGGTTCGAAATCGTGGGAGTGGTCGGTGATGTCGCAAATCAGGGTGCGCCGGGCTACGGCAGGGGTGGCCTGCAGGCTCCTATTGCACCGCAGGTGTGGGTACCATACACCGTTACAGGATCGGGGATGCAAGTCCTGGTCGTTCGGTCGGCACAAACGCCGATGGCGCTGATGAATGAGGTGCAGCAAGCAGTATGGGCGACTGATCCAGGTGTGGCGCTCGTATATCCGGACGCATTGGAGCATGCCATCAGCCAGGGATTGTACGCGGGCCCTCGCTTCGCCTTACTGCTGATGATCATTTTCGGATGTGTGGGGCTGATTCTTGTCACGTTGGGCGTTTACAGCGTGCTGGCGTACACGACGGCGCAGAGGACGCATGAGATCGGAATCCGTATGGCTCTGGGTGCGGAACGCGGGAACGTGCTTCGCTTGGTTATCATCGGGGGCTTGCGGTTCGTCCTGGCGGGAGTTGCGGTTGGACTGGTCGTTAGCTTGTTGCTGGGGCGAGCCGTCGAGGGAGAGTTGTGGCCCGGAGTGAAACCGTACGATCCGGCGACCTTGGCGAGCACGGTTTTGTTGTTGCTGGCAACCGGTGTACTGGCATGTTGGATTCCGGCGAGGAGAGCAGCACGGGTGGATCCGATGGTAGCGCTGCGATACGAATAGCGAGAGGCGAGGGAAGGGGCGTGACAAAGGGGCGTGACAGACGGGACGTAACCGATACCAGTTCGTACCCTGCAACTTGCCTGGAGCTGCTTCGGGAGTGGTAAACGCCCCGTCACTTCTTCCGGTTGGGCAAGAAGCTAGGAGCAAACTATGCGCAATCCGCTACGCTCTCGTTCACCGCCGCAGGCAATAACTTTGAATTAGCGATTGCAGTTGCGGTCTCAGTCTTTGGCCTTAATTCCGGAGAGGCGTTTGTCGTCGTCGGGCCATTGATCGAAGTCCCTACCCTGGCCGGATTGGTCAATGCCGCTTTCTGGATGCGAAGAAAATATTTCGGATCGGACACAAAGGGTTTTCACGCTTAATCCGGCAACAGCATACCCATTGCAGCAAATTCAACCGATAGGGTTTCGCCCCTGCCGAGCCAGCGGATGAATAGGTATCGTGTCGCTGCATTTAGTCGAGAATGGTCGCTTCCATGGCGTTATGCCAGGCTCGTTTCCGAGCTGCCGCCCAGCGCCGCAACACCGTACGTTCTGCTTCCAGCGCGCCTTCCTCCACAATCTGGCCGGCTGCCGTCTTTACGCAAAAACCGACGGTTTTCTTGTGTACGTCGAGTCCGATATAGTGAATAGCATTCATAGGGTTCTCCTAATCGAGATTTATGAGTCGGCTGCTTCGAACAGCCGATCTCAGCATCGTAATCTTGAGGAGAACCCTTTTTCATTGGGCAGCAAACTCTTGTTCTACCGCCTATGCATTCAAACAAACGGAAGTGGCACTTTGAAGAAAATGGAATCACCGTCGTTTGTCGTCTCGATTCTTTGCACTGCAGTTCCGGTGAGCAGACGGCATCGGAGCATTATTACGATCGAGCGGGAGGCAATCCTCATGCGGCCGGGGTGCTAGCTGCGCGCGATGGCTGACAATTTTGATGACGAGACCTTTGATCTAGAACGAAATGGGGGCTAGAGTGGCAGACCAGGAGGCGGTCTCAATGGAACCGATCAACTTCACAAAAGATGATGTTATCGCCTTGTATTGGAAAATCGCTATGACACCACCCGAGGAAACGCGCGGGAGCATTAGAGGCCAAATCCATGCTTGTCGAAACATGTATCGGGACCTTGGGCACGATCCAGCCTTGAAGAGACTTAGCGAGCTGGCAAACATCGATGCTGCCAGAACCAAAGGGCATCGACGTGGCCAGGAAGCGGCGGCAAAACTACTTAAGCGCCTCGTATCTTCGATAAAAGTGGATAAAAATCAAGGAATTCAATAGCCACTTATGCCGCAGGGGCCAGTGGAGACACCGATCACCGACCAAGAGCGACCTTCTGTTTTTCCAAAGTGTCAGTTCCGTCTGGTTCACGAATTGCTTGTCCACGAATTGCTCTCACGAATTGCTCGGGCCGAGAGTCAACCGTACGTGAGGTCGGTGCTCTGTCCGACCTCGATAATATATCCGTCAGGATCGCGGATGTAGCAGCGCGTCTCGCCGTACTTGGGGATCGGCTCCGTGATGAACTCCGCTCCTCGACTTTTCCATAGTTCATAGCACGCTTTGATATCCGCAACGCGGAAATTCATAAAGCTGTTGATGTGATTCGGGTCGGGGACGCTGAGCGTTACCGTCGGCTTATCCGGGGTCGGCCCGCCCCCAACGTTCAGAATCATCCAGATATTCGCAAGCTGAAGGTATCCAGGCGCGTTGCCGTCACCCAGGCTCAGAATGCGAGCGCCGAAGACCTTTTCGTAGTAGCGAGCCGATCGCTTGATGTCGGCGACGGTGAGAAAATGCGCGATGCTGATCCCCTCTCGCGGGGGCATCTCATAGCTCTTCTGCTCGATTTGTACGCTGCTCATTGACGACTCCAATTCCGATATACAGTGCTCATTCAACTTACCAGCGAGAGGAACCATGGGACCTTGCCGACTATCGTATAGATTTTAAGTTCATGCGATTTCCAGCGCTTTTTCAACTAGGGACGACCCTCCATCATGCGCGAGGAAACATTCGCATCAGCGGTTGATGTGGGTTATGGCCGCGGGAATCCGAACATCAACCACGACTGATTGGCTACCCAATGCGGGTATAGCTCCGTCATCTGATCGAACAGCTCCTGGTCGGACGTCGCGGTTTTCTGCACCCGATCGAAGTCCTGCAGGTAACGCTTGGTGTCTTGGATCGTCGAGGGAGAGTCGGGCGCGCCAGGCTTCTTGTGACCGGCGACAACAATCGCCGGGTTCAGCGCCGCTAACCGGTCTAGCGCCGCGATCCAATTCTTTCGGCTCTCGGGGGTGGTGTCGCCGACGTACATGCGGCATTGGTTGTAAACAACGTCGCCAGCGACGATCAGGCCGATCGATGGAACATGTAGAGACGTCGTATCGGGACTATCGGTGTGGCCCTGCTCGATGATGCGCAATTCGTGGCCCTCGAGAGTGAACGTGTCGCGCTCATAGGGCTCAGGTGCAACCAACTTAGTGGCCACTTGCCCAGGGAACAACCGGCGGGCTAACCGCTCCACTGTGGGAGTGAAAGACATCTGCATGGCGTTGACCGTCTTGGGCGTTGCTATCGCCCGAGCGGCCGGGAAACGGTCGAGCAGAATGCTCAGACCGTAGAAGTGGTCGAAATGGCCGTGCGTTATATAGATGGTCTCCAAGTTGCGGTTGTGCAGAGCAACCCAATCCGCGAGAGCCTCGGCCTCAGCCACCGTCGTCATTGCGTCTACCAGCACCGCGTCGTGCTCGCCGAAGATTAAAGTCGACGTGATCGGGTCAAAGCCGAGCGCTTCGCCGAAGGGCTTTGGCCGCTCGCCAACCATAGCCTTTCCCGGGGCGGTAAAAATGTTCACACTAAGCGTGTTCGACGCGACAGGCGCAGCCACGCGCGTGGTCTCTTTCAGTCCATTTGTGCCGTCCATTTAGTACTCCTTCGATGTCAGAGCGAGTGACTGTTCAAGGCAAGATTGGCAGAAGCGCGACGACGAATCCATTGGACGAAGGTATCAATCCATACCAAGGTATTGGGAGCCTGGGGACAGACGAAAAGTACCCGGACGCATGGCGTACGCTGCACTGCACTGGGATTATTCCTGATGGGATATCTTGCAAAGTGCTCGATTGTACTGATGTCTTGTGGGCCGTTGCCTCGAAGTAGTCGGACGGTGGCGATCAGCCCACGAAGTTGTTCGTTCAACCGGAGTCTAGAAGACAGCGGACAAACTCAGGTCGAAGACTCCGTTTGTAATGAAATGCCGGCATGGCGGCAGGAATCTTGAAATGCGCCGCCGGGATTACTCGATGCTGCGGCGTTTTACGGTACTTATGTGTCCTCAAGCCGTTCGGGTAGTCTTGGGGGTGGGGAAGTCACTTGAGCTTTATAGGAGGACTCAATTATGACGAAATAGAGAAGCCGGAATCAATGTAGTCCGCGAAATGATGGGTGACCAGGCCGCCGCAAAACTCAGCGCTTCCGCTGACTCAAACACCTTCGGTGCCCCGATCGCTGCCTACGCGCTCGACCAAGCCTTTGCAGATATCTGGACTCGTCCCGGTCTAGACAGGCGCTCCCGCAGCCTAGTTTCGATGTCCGTCATGATTGCCATGCGTCAGCCCCATGAATTCGCCATCCACATGGGGGCCGGGCTCAATAACGGCCTCACATTGAAAGAAATCGAGGAAGTTCTGATCCAGGCGCTGCCATACGTTGGCTATCCTGCCATCGCAACGGCGCTGGCTGCTGCTGCCGAGGTCATCAAGGAGCATGGTCTGGACGGCGACGAAAACTACGCTGGCCACCGCGGCCTGCTTTGACACTAAACGGCATCCGCATTGCCGGTGTGAACGACGCTTGATTGTGCAACCCGGAGCTATCGTCTCGAGAACCACGATAGGTACCGCGAAGTCGGCCAGTGTCCAGGAATTCTGATCGGGCCTCAACGCCGGATACCGGGACCCTGGAGCGTTTTTCGGTATCTATCTTGGAAGAGGGCGGCCGTCTCGGCCTTAAGTGTTTACTCCTGAGTTATTTCCGGGTGGGTGACAATTCGGGAGTTAAGCCAAAGGACGATATTCGACTGAGAGGTTTTTCGCCTCACCACGCCCCGCTCTTTCTAAACAGCCAAGATTAAAGAATCCTCTCGTGACGCACAGGTAACCCTGGCTGTTGGCTAGTCGTGTGCGCCAACGAAAGCCGTATGCATTGCATGCAGTTTGCTTTCATCCTCAGTGCTTAAATTGCGAGGCCCCAGTTCGATATCGACGCGTTCGACCGTCCCGGTAAACGGAAACGGCGGTTGATAGGTGTTACTGACAGGCGAACCAGTGTCCGATCCCAGACCGAAGGTGTCGATGCCGAAGCGGCCGGGGACCGTATGGGCAATCCGGGCTCGCCCTACCTCTTTGCCGTTGATTCCGATGACCGCCTCGCCACCTTTACCCAGCCCCCCGCCATCGTAGGCGAACTCCATCGTTACGGTGGACTTGCCGACCGGAACGGGAATGTTCGAGACGAGGTTCGTGCGCTCTCGCTCGAACCAGTTGTAATGGTAGACGAGCTTGCCGTTCTGAACGTACAGCGCAAATCCAGCGGATATGCCTCCTTCCGCCAAAATCACTCCTTCGCCCCCGGCGGCCATGTCGATCTGCGCGGTGATCCTGTGCGAAACGTTTTTGGTGTTGGGCGCCGCAGTCTCGGCCAACCGAGAAACACCGCCGTAATAGGTGAATTTGGTGCGCTTAGGGTCTGAGCCCCCGGGCGAGGGTTTCGGCACAAAAGCCCGCCCAATCCCACGGTCATCGAATGGGTAAACGTGGTTCTTCTCGCACTCCTCATCGAAGATCGCTTTCAGCTCGGCAAGCTTATCCGGAAATTTGGCCGCCAAGTCATTGCCTTCGCTGAAATCCTCGTCGAGGTTATATAGCTCCCACTTGTCGTTCTCCCAATGGCCCGGGGCCAGATCCTGACGCCAAGGCAGTGTGTGCTGCGCACAGGCGATCCAACCCTTGTCATAAATGGCCCTGTTGGTGAATATCTCGAAGTACTGGCGTTCGCGCACAGGCCGAGCCTTGGCGTCGTCAAAGGTCGAAGCGATGGAGACGCCATCCATCGGTTTTTGATCAACACCGTTGACGCTTTCCGGGGCCGGGATGTGGGCAACATCCAAGATCGTGGACGCGACGTCGATCAGGTGCGCGAACTGATGGCGCACTCCACCCGCGTCCTTGATCCTCGTAGGCCATGAGACCACCATCGGGTTCCGTGTGCCGCCCAGATGAGAGGCCACCTGCTTCACCCACTGAAAGGGAGCATTGCCGGCCCACGCCCAGCCGACTGGATAGTGCGGCTCAGTATGCGGCCCGCCAATGTCGGCGAGGATCTTCAGGTTGTCTGCCAGGGAAGACGGGATGCCGTTAAGATTCATCACCTCGTTAGCCGTCCCCGAAAAGCCGCCCTCGGAACTCGCACCGTTGTCGCCCACGATGAAGAAGATGAGGGTGTTGTCGGCGTCAGGAAGGGCCTCGACGGCGTCGAGCAGACGGCCGCACTCGTTATCCGCGAAGGCGAGATAACCCGCGAAGTTTTCCATAAAAGCTGCGAACAAGGTTTGTTCCTCGCCGGACAGTGAAGCCCACGGCTTGACCCAATCCGGACGGGGTGTCAGGACCGTGTCCGGCGGGATGACTCCCAATTTGAGCTGCCGCTGATAGGTCGCCTCGCGCACGATGTCCCAGCCGGCATCGAACATTCCCTTGAATTTTTCCCGCCAGTCGCGAGGCGAATGGTGCGGGGCGTGGGCTGCTCCGGGGGCGAAGTAAAGGAAGACAGGCTTTTCCGGAGCGACTGACTTGTTGTAACGCAGCCAGTGAATCGCCTTGTCAGTCATATCTGTCATGAAGTGATAGCCCTCTTCGGGCGTCTTGTCCGGCTCTACCGCGGTGGTATTTTCGAATAGCACCGGATAGTACTGGTTGGTCTCGCCACCGATAAAGCCATAGAAGTAGTCAAATCCCAATCCTGTCGGCCAGCGGTCGAACGGTCCTGCGACGCTGCTCTCCCAGTCGGGCGTGTTGTGATCCTTGCCGAACCACGAAGTACTGTAGCCGTTGCCTTTCAACACCTCGCCTATGCTTGCGGTGGTCTTCGGGATCATGCAGTTGTAGCTTGGGAAACCGGTGGCCCACTCAACCAGAAAGCCCGAACCGCAATTGTGATGATTGCGCCCGGTGAGCAGCGCCGCGCGGGACGGGCCGCAGATCGCGGTGGTGTGGAAGCGGTTGTAGCGCAGGCCGCGCGCGGCGAGTTTGTCGAGCGCGGGTGTCGGCACGGGACCGCCGAAGGTGCTGACCTGGCCGAAGCCAACGTCGTCCAGCAGAATGACGACAACGTTTGGCGCGCCCGCGGGTGGCGCTGGAACCCTGGGCCAGTCCATTTCGGACTCGAGATAGGTCTTGCCGATCTTACCCCGAAAAGGCAATTCCGGCAGAGGGAGCTTGGAACGGTCGCGATCTGTTTCAGTGTTTGGTTTCTCGGTTGCCATGGTGTCATCTCCCTGTCTATGTGAGGATTCTCAGCGACGCAATGGTGCGGGCCCATCCACCGTCGGTGCAGCGTTGCTTGCGCTAGGAACGCGTTGCCTAACTCGTTTTCTCGACCCCCGGGGCCTTCCATCGGCCATCGAGCGCGTCCTGCTTCGGCCAGTACAGCCGCAGCAGCATGTAGAAGGCGCCGTTCGGTGCGGGCAACCAGTTCGCCTCCTTGCCCGTGCCGGGTGAATCCTTCTGGATGTAGAGCGTCAGCGATCCGTCGGCATTCTTCGTAAAGCTCGGAAGCATCGGCGAGTTGAGCAGGTAGCGATTGATCGGGTTGTCGACCAGCAGTTGCGTCTTGCCGTCATACATCGTGAGCGACCAGAACGCGTTCACCGGGGGTAGTTGCCCGGCTGGGAAGGTTAAGGTGTACTTCCCGGTCGACCCGTCGAGCGGCCCGCCTGTGCTGTCCGTGTGGGTGACGGGGTAAAGCGCCTCGGCGGCATCGTTGGCGTAGATTCCGGCCAGCGCGACGCCCGCCCGCAGCAGCCAGTCGCCTTTGTAGTAGGCGCGGCTTCCGCTGTTCAGGCCAGTTCTCCAACCGTTGACGGAGGTGCCAAGGGTGACGCTCTTCTGCTCGATCTTAGCCATCCCGCTCTTGATTCCTTGCACTACTTCGCCCGCCAGTCCGGGAGCGAGTTTGGTGAAGTTGAATGGTTTGCCTGCTTCGACACCGATGGTCGCAAACTCCGCCCGCAGCGCAGTCTCCACGGCCTGCGGCGGGCAGAGGCTCAGCATGAAGTTCACGAAGGCGAACGGGTCCGCCTTTGCGAGGTCCTTGGTGATTGGTGGGAAGTCGATGGGCGGGGACGCAGGAGGTGCTGACTGACCCAGAAACTGCGAGAGCGTCTGGACCTTGTAACCGGCCTGAATCTTTCTCACGTTGTCAATATCAGCAGGGCCAAAGAGCTGCGTACGAAACGCGGCTGCGGAGAACAGGGTTTCGCACTGGAACACCTTCTTGATGCCAGGCGGCGTTGGGCCACTCCAGCCCGGCCCGGCGACCATGAAGGAACCAGCCTCGTTGCCCGTAGCGCGGCTGCCGATATACGCATAGTTATGCGTATAGAGGTCGACGATCTGCACGGTGTAGTAGCGGCCCGTTTCGACATCCGGCACGGAGAGCACCACGGGCTCGGCGCGAAGGTCCATGAAGAGCATGGAGTAGGGAGTATCACTGTTCGGGCTTATGACCGCCGTATCCTTCGGGGTGAACACATTCGCTTCGTTGGAAATCTGGTTAAACGGAGCCTTGTACTGACCCGATTTCGGGTTGACGGCATACTCGTACATGATGCCGTAGTTCATGATGAGGGGGAAGCCGTAGATGAGCGCGTCTTCGGCGATCTGCGTGGTGCTGCGAGTCGATTGTGTAATTGTGGCGGACATTCGTTCCTCTCCTTAGCTGGAAGTCACCGGCTCCATGGGTGGCGTCTTCCAAGTGCCATTTTGGGCTGCGACTTCGGGCATATAAATTCGCAGCATTTCATAGAAGGGGCCCTCAGGCGCAGGCAGCCAGTTGGACTCCAGGGCTGCGCCGGGTGAGTCTTTCTGCACGTACAAGGTGAGCGAGCCGTCGGCACCGTAGGCGAACGACTTCAGCATCGCGGAGTTCAGCAGATAGCGCTGAAGCGGATTCGCCACCAGAAACTGGGTCTTGCCGTCGTACATCGTGAGCGACCAGAAGGCTTTGGCGGGCGGTAATTGACCCTTTGCGAAACTAAGAGTGTAGTTAGTCTTTGAAGCATCGAGCCGCTGATGTTTGGCGTCGACGAAATAGGGCATGTAAATTGCCTCCGCGGCTGTGTTGCCGTAGAGACCCAGCTTCGCGGCGATGAAGCGGTAGAGGTAATTGTTCTTCAGATACTCTCGCGTGCCGAACACATCTGAACTGCCAACCTCTCCCGCGTTGACCCGTTGCATCAGCGCTTCAACGTCCTGCTTAACATCGGCAAGTCCAGCGACGACGGCCTGCTGCAGTTCGGCCGGTAGCTTCCCGAAGTCGAAGTTTTTACCTGCACCGATATTGAGCTTGGCGAACTGCGCCATCAGGTCTGTCTCGGTCGGGTCGGTGGGGCAGAACTGCAACATCAGGTTCAGGTAGTTGAATAAGGCAGGAGAGGCAAGCATGTCCTCGGATGGCGGCAACCACGCCACCGCCGGAGCAGCTGCCGGCGCCGGCTTCCCGAGGAACGCGCTGAGCGCCTGCGCCTTGTAACCCTTCTGGATCTCCTTGACATTGCCTAGGTCGCCCGGATTGAACAACTGCGTCCGGAAAAGTATGTAGGCAAACTCAGTCTCGAAACGGATGACATCCCTGATTCCCGGAGGGGTTTGTCCGCTCCAGCTCGGGCCAGCCATAAGGAAGGTGCCGCCGTCATCGCCGTAGACCCGCGAACCGAGGTACGCCACGTTGAACGTATAGAGGTCGACCAGTTGGGCTGAATAATAACGGTTCGCCTCAACCTTCGGCATGGTGACGAAGATCGGCTCTGCCCTCAGGTCCATCCAAAGGAACGAGTAAGGCGTGTCGGAGTTTGGCGTGACAACGAACTTGTCGTCTGGAGTCGCCACGTTGGCAAGGCTAGCAATCGTGTTGAAGGTCGCCCGGAAGTCATGACCGGCAGTATCAATCGCCTGCTTGTGCATCGTCTGGTAGTTTGCCACCATAGGAAAGCCGTAAATGAATGCTTCCTTAGCAATCTGGCGGACTTCCTGCGACGAGACTTCCGGGGTTGCGACACTCTCTTTAAGAGAATTCATTATGCTTCTCCTCACTTGAATACCGGGACAGTAATGTTTCTGGCCAAACGCACTCTCTTTTGAGTTTTCTCAACCGAAGCGGCAGCCTGATTTCGACTGCCGCGCCCGAATGTGCCTACTGCCGCGCCATCATCACTTTGAAGGCGTGGTCCGGATCCTCTTTGATCGTCTCGCCGCTCACGTCTTTGCCTGTGTTTTCTAGAGAAGAGGCTCACGCATCTCGGTTGCGGCCCAAGGATAGGGTTACCGCCTTCCCGAAGCAACTGTCACAACAGACAGGTATTTGGACTGGCGCTAGTAATTCACAAATGACAGCCCCAGCCATGACTGTCACTTGTGGCAGTTGTTCATTGCGCGGTTTTTATGTAGTGTCAGTAAGCGCTCCGAGGAAGCTGGACGATGCCCGAACCTCCCAAAGTGTGGCCGCGTACTGCTCCCTCATACTTCCATGTCCTGGCCAAGCCAACCGGAGCTGTTTGCAATCTTGACTGTAAGTACTGCTTTTTCCTTTCCAAGGACACGTTGTATCCCGGGAGCCCATTCCGCATGGCGGAAGACGTACTCGAGGCCTATGTCAAACAGGTGATCGAGTCTCAGCGCGATCCTCAGGTCACGATTGCCTGGCAGGGTGGTGAACCGACCTTGATGGGTTTGGATTTTTTCCGGCGGGCAATGACCCTGGTACATAAATACAAGCGGCCGGGAATGGTGCTGGAACACACAATTCAAACCAACGGCATTCTCATGAATGGGGAGTGGTGCGAATTCCTACGGAAAAACAACTTCCTGGTCGGGTTGTCGATCGATGGTCCGCAGGAAATGCACGACGCCTACCGTGTGGACAAAGGCGGCGGACCGACCTTCAGCAAAGTGATGCGGGCGGCTCGACTTATGCAGCAGCATAGGGTTGAGTTCAACATCCTCTGTACGGTTCACGCGGCTAACGCCGCGCGTCCACTGGAGGTCTATCGTTTCTTTCGCGATGAATTAAAGACAAAGTTCATACAGTTCATTCCTATTGTGGAGCGGGCCAGGCCTGAGCTGCTTGAAATTGCGAACCAGGGTTGGGGCGAGAGCAACCACACGCGCCCGCTCTACAAGCAGGAGGGGAGTCTTGTCACGGAACGCACGGTCAGTTCCGAGCAGTGGGGCCACTTCCTGATAGCGATTTTCGATGAGTGGGTGCGGCATGATGTAGGTGACGTCTTCATTCAGCTCTTCGAATCGGCGTTGGCATCCTGGATGGGGATGCCTCCTTCTTTGTGTATCTTCGCGAAGACCTGTGGCAATGCCTTGGCGCTGGAGCATAACGGTGACCTTTATTCTTGCGACCACTTTGTTGAGCCAAAGTTCCTCCTGGGCAATATTAAGGAGCAGCACCTGGTAGAACTGGTCGCGTCTGACAAGCAGCGGCAATTCGGGAATGCCAAACAAGATTCCCTACCTCGCTATTGCCGGGAGTGTGAGGTGAAGTTCGCCTGCAATGGCGAATGTCCGCGCAATCGGTTTATTGAAACTCCGGATGGAGAACCGGGATTGAACTATCTTTGCGCCGGGTACAAAGCCTTCTTCACGCATATTGATCGCCCCATGAAGCTCATGATGGACCTGTTGCTACGGGGACGAGAGGCTCCAGATGTAATGGAGCTTCTGGCTGTGGAAGGTGCTCGTTCAGAGGCAACTCAGTAATCAGGGCTTCGTATTACCCCGGGGATGCCTTTGCACGTCGCTTGAGAACCTGCTGGACGGTATGCATTGGGAGCACCAGTCCCTGCGACTGGGCTGCAAAATAGCCTACTGTCGGTTCTGCCCGGATCACCGCCCACCCGGAAGTTACACCAAAACGGGTGTAATGTCCGGGTTGGCGACAACTCGACCTGAACCGGCGATTTGACCTTTACCCGTCTGGATGAGTGCGTTGGCCGGTTAGTACCAGTCAAGAATCACTTCCGGTTGCTTCTCGTCCGCGTGGGACATCTGACCCTAAGCGACTACGATGTTGCGTCCGTTACCGTTCTCGCCGCCGCTTTAGGGCTCGGTGCGCAGCAGAGGCTTTTTGACGTATTGCGTAGGCACGGACAGGATATGGTCTGGCAGTATTGCGTTGGTGCGGCGGCGACCTACAAGGCGAACGTAGCCGAGATACTCCCCACGGTCAGCTTCGAGAGCCTTGATCTCCGCTTCATTATCGGGGGCTATTAGCCTGTGCCAGTCCAGCCAGAGTTGGCAACCGTCCGGCATCGTATCCGCGATGTCGATGTCGATAATTTTGGTGCGTTCCCAGTGGCGGCTCCACCAGGGTGCAGAGTGCAGGCACCAGAGATCGTTCGTCCACCAATCGCAAAGATGCTTCGGAATAAAGCTATCGATCTCTTGCATGAGGCCAGCCCCGGCGATGCCGATAGCTCCGCCAGGCTTCACGAATCGTGCGAGGTAGTTGAGATACAGATCGTCGGTCCCGTAGTAATAGAAGGAATCAAGCGACACGATGACGTCGAAGAATTCGTCGCTGAAGGGTAGAGACCGGGCGTCGGCATGCACGGGGAAAACGCTGTCTTCGACTCCCGCATCGCGGGTTCTCTGGGCATTCTCCGCGGCACTGAACCACAGATCGGTGGCCCAGACCTGAACGCCGAATTCGCGGTGGAGGAAGATCGAGGATGTGGCGCGTCCGCAGCCAAGGTCGAGTACCCGCATTCCAGCTCGCAGATCGAGCGCGGACGTGAGCCACTCGGCCATCCAGAGTGGATTCGCGGCCCCGCTAATGCTGGCAAGGAGCCATTCCGGGTTATATTGCGAAGAGCGGGGAAATCGCTCTGGAATGGTGGGATGGTCTGAGATCGTATGGGTCTCCGTTCTCGAACTTTAGCCTGTGCTGCGACGAGGGCGCGACAGACTCAGTGTCTGCAGCATCCTAGCGGATTGTATCGCGCACATGGACGTTTAGTCGGCGATTCCAGAAGTAACGCGTCGCAACCTCAATTTGCGCACAATCGCAGATGCGCTCATCGAGCGTGGCTGGCCGAGAAATCTTCGTCTCCCACAATTCCGGCCGGGTCACCGGCCACGCGGAAGTAATCCCTAAGAAAATGCGGTTCTGTCCGGATCGGCGACAACCCTGACGTTATCGGATTGGGGAAGCCGACAATCCGTCCCGACTCCCAGGAACCCGCTGACAGAAGTTCTCGGTGAGTGACTCACCCTGTGGCTAGTTCCCTAACTAGTATAAGTACCAGTTGAAATATTGTCCGCACGGGACGCAGAGTGAGGAGGGAGGGTTCCATGAGCGCGTCCTCGACAAAAGCACCGTCTGCCGAAGCAGCAGTAAATGATGCGGTTGACGCTTACCTGTACGGCTTTCCACTCTTAACCATGGACATGACCCGTAAGCAGACGACAAACGTCGCTTCCGCAGGGGCAGTGCGATCGCCAATGGGACAACTCGTCCGCATGCGCGCCTACCCGACCGCAGAATACCGAGACGTGCCCGGAGCTAACACGGACACCCTCTACACCATGGTCTGGCTGGATGTCGCGAAAGAACCCTGGATTTTCAGCATTCCCGATATGGGTGACCGCTATTACATGATGCAAATGTTGGACGGTTGGACGAATGTCTTCCAATCGCCCGGTACGCGCACGACGGGCGAGAAAGCACAGAAATACGCGATCACCGGACCGGGATGGTCTGGCACTCTTCCCAAAGATGTGACTGAATACAAATCTCCAACCGGCTTGGTCTGGATTCTCGGCCGCATTTATTGCACTGGCACACCGGAAGATTACGCAAAGGTTCACGCATTGCAGGACAAGTTCTCTGTGGTTCCGCTTAGCTCGTACGGCAAGCCATACGCACCGCCACCCGCACAAGTGGATACCAGCTTGGATATGAAGACTCCGGTAGCTGCGCAGGTACAGGCGCTGAGCGTCAACGATTATTTCAGCTATCTTGCGAAACTTTTGAAGACAAATCCGCCCGCAGCACAGGATTCCGCCATCGTCGCGCAGATGGCCAGAATTGGATTGGTGCCGGGACAGGATTTTGACCGTAGCAAGCTGAGTGCTTACGACGAAGAAGCATTGAACTCGGTCACGAAGTTGGGATTGATGAAAATGGTCAAGCGGGTACAAGACCAGCAGCCCATCAACGGATGGCTCGTCTTCGGCTCCGAGGTCGGCAACTGGGGGCCCGATTATTTGCTTCGCGCCACCACAGCCTGGCTTGGGCCGGGGTGGAATCTTCCGGCGGATGCGGTCTATCCCCTTTCGAAGAAAGATACGAACGGTAATGATTACAATGGCGCTGAACACAAATACGTACTTCATTTTGACGAAGGACAATTCCCGCCGGTAACGGGCTTCTGGTCGCTGACTATGTATGACGAAAACAATTTTCTGGCTGCTAATCCATTGAATCGCTATACGCTCAGCCAACGAGACAAATTTGCCAGCAACCCCGATGGCTCTGTGGACCTCTACCTCCAAGCGGATTCTCCGGGCAAAGCGAAGGAGACGAACTGGCTACCGGCTCCGAAGGCGAAATTTGGCCTCATGTTCCGCCTCTACTGGCCGAAGGAAAGGCCACCTTCCATCATCGATGGAACATGGAAGCCTCCCGCGATCAAAGTTCTCCCTTAAATTAAGACGCATAGGAGACGAGCCGTTGCCAAGGTGCGCGGTTCCGTTCTTCGTGGCATGACGGGTAGTTTGACGCAACATCGCCAAGTCACTCGTCGAAGGCCGTCGCGATTGAGGTCTCGAAAATACCCACTTCCCGAATTCCGGGCGGATGACCGCCTATCCGTCAATTACTATCCAAGCAACAACTCGGAAGTCATCGATGTCGTCTCACGGTTTTAGTACCGGAATGTCGGCCAGTGTCCAGATTTCCAAAACCGAGTTGGACTGGCTCGTTGACATGTCCCATGGGCGTTTTTCGTTCCTAATCCTGCTCGAGAATCAAATCGGAGACACATGTACGGTTCACGCGTTACACGGCCAAGTGCTGAGTTACCAGTTCCGAAAGGGTAGGTTTTGCAACGTTGGCAGTTTAAAGGGGAGATTTCACGGAAAGTGCTTTGGTGATGGCTTCGCGGGCCGGTTGAAGCACCTTAATCACTGGACCGTCTGCAAACAGCGCAGACTTTTGATGCCACGTTGCACCGGGTGCGTAGACAGCGATGTGGTCCCAGACAATGCTTTTCTTGTCATGCTCGCCCATGGACTTCGAAATCAGCCGATCTTTATCCCAATACTGCGCTACCCGTCCGTCTGAAATCCGGTTGAGCGCGGCGGTGGACGGTGCGCCCCAATCGGTCGGAAGCACTGGTTCCCACACCACGAAAGCATGTACCCGTTTGCTGGGAAATTCCTTTAACACTTCTTCGATTGCAGAGGCCCCCTGCAAACAAACTGTTCAAGTGGGTGACAGCAGCACCACCACTCGAACGTCGGTTTTAGCATCGTTGAAAGCATTTTCGATCTTGGAAAGCGTTTGCGATGTAAGGTCAACTAGCGCGGGCTGTGTTGGCGGGGCTGTATGGCCGCCGTAAAAATAGATACCTGCGCCCAGAAGCAGCACGGCGGGAATGGCAAGAAACGCTTTGCGGGTCATGCGTTCACTTGGCTAGGAGATTCGCGGCAGCGTTCGCTAGTACCTGCGGGAAGAAAATCGACACGAACACAAAAAAGGCGGACACCCAGAGCAGTGCGGAACTGACCATGTTCGGCTTTCGGCTACACCGCCTGCTCTGCCATGCCTGATAAAAACCGAACGCTACAAACAGAACGGACGCCCCGAGCAGATAGGGCCGCACAGCCGTCAAAACTGCCGCGCTTCCTGCGAGGCTGGCAGCGAACACAAAGGGCAAGATCGGCAAACAGCAACTAGACGCGGCAATGACGCTAGTTATAGCTGCAACACTGGAAAGCACCGTCCGGCCATTGCGTGATGGCCCCGCGTGAGTAGTAGCGGTTTTCATCGCCCCTCCCCCTTGCGCTTCGAGCAGCGCAGCACGAATCATATCTTCGGACGGAAGGCCGCCCGCATAGCATCGGCAAGCGAAGCCCGCACCCGTCACAGAACGGGATGCCGGGTCAATATCAAGCCCGTTCACACGAATAGTGGGAGAACCGAGAAAGCCCACGGCTTTCGCCGCCTCTGCGTCAGGAACCTCGACTTGGCCTACCTGTGCGGCGATCCCCTGTTCTTTCATTACCGATTTCACGCGTTCAACGGCGGGCTTATGATTGGAGCATCCCTCGAAGTAAAAGACCTCAACCTTCATCGTCGTTTTCTCCTCGTGCGGGTTCGGCTATGGCCTTCAGGACTGGGCAGGCGTCGTGATTTTCGCCCCGGTTATGCAGGCGACGTTCGCACTGCTTTAGGTCCGCCGCGAGCTGGTTTTCCATCTTGCGGAGTTCAGTAATCTTTTGCCGTACAGAATCCAGCTTTACCGTGAGCATGTCCCGCACATGTGTACAGCCTTCTACCTGTTCGCCCTTTAACACCAACAGTTCTCGAATCTCACTCAGCGAAAAGCCGAGTTCCTGAGCGCGGCGGATGAATTGGATATGCTGCAAATCCTGCCTGCTGAAAAGCCTGAAGCCGCCTTCGGTGCGGGGAGCAGGTTTAAGCAGCCGTTGTTTCTCATAAAAGCGAATGGCATCCACCGTCAGCCCGGTTTCTCGCGCCACTTGCCCGATTTGGATTCCCTGCGCCATGTCGTTTCAAGGCCAAGCATACACTCTGGAGTTAGCTCCAGAGTCAACCGCTCCCCTCGCCTCGCCGTCTCAAAACGGGTAAGTTTCGGGACGAAATCTAAAGGCCCTAAATTCGAGGCGCCTCCAGAGTCTCAAAACTCTGTCCCAGAACTGGGGCTCATTTCTCCCGCTAACGTCTCGCGTATTAGTACCCATAAGTCGGCCAGTGTCCAGGAATTCTGATCTGGCCTCAACGCCGGATGCCGGGACCCTGGCGCGTTTTTCGTTACTAATTCGGGTAACTATATACTTGACGAATCAAGCGTCAAGGTGCACGATGTGGGTGAAAGATGAGCGCGCGCGGATTAGCCGAGCTCATGCTGCCGGACTGTGCAAGTCGGAGCGGTTATCGATTGGTAATGCAAGTTTTTTTCGATGAGAGCGGTCACTGCGACCAGCCTGTAGTGGTTTTCGGTGGTCTGGTCATCGAGGCTAGCTTTGCCCCGGCGTCGGCTAATGCTTGGATGGAAACACTCAAGGCTGAAAACCTCGCGGTTATTTCCATGAAAGATGCGATGTCTTTTACCGGATCACTTTTCGGGTGGAGGCACGATGAGGATCGGATTGCTAGAAGGGACGCGCTATTGAAACGTCTCGCAGTATGTGTCATTCGTGACGTTAAGGCTTTTATCTGTACCCCTGTATCGCAAAGCGATTTCGCTGCGTTACCGGCAGACGAAAGAAAGAAATATAAAGACCCAAAATATTTGGGATTTCAGTTGTGTATGGCCAAGGCGCTGGAAGAGTGCCCAGACGGCGAACAGATGCAGGTTTGCTATGACAACTCGCAAGAGTGTGCTGGAGAAGTCCTGCGACTTTACCAGCGGATGAGAAAAGACGATCTCGAATTTAAAAAGAAATGCCGAAGCATAACGTTCGGCGAGGATGAAGACTTCGCGCTGCTCCAGCTAGCGGATATGTATACCTATTGCGTGCGCGAGAATGAAGCTAGGGGTAAAACGACGAGGGGAATTATCTTGGAGTTGCTTCAGGTACTTGAACCGGGGGGATACGTTAATCACTCTGTTAAGCCTCCAACGTTGCCCGGGGGGAACCGTGGCAAATAGCAAAGCGTTTGAAGTCTTCGATGCCGCTATGAGTAAGATCCTTCGTGCCGATCCGGCCAAGGTGAAGGCGCAGATGGAAGCAGAGAAGCGGGAACGGGCGGAGAAGCGATGGCGGTGACAGCGGCGCTGTCGCCAGCAGTTTTCCCCAGTCTTCTACGGGTCTGTTGGACGTTAGTAGTGTGCTCGCTCGTTCGTACCGGCGCATGATGATCTCCAACAGTTCCTCGGCAGCGGTGAGCGGCAGCTTGCGCATTCCCAGGTCGTCGATGATCAGCAGCGGCACGGTGGTCAGCTGCTCCATCAGCTCCTTGCGTTCGCCATCGAGGGTGGCGTCGGCCAGTTCTTCCAGCAGCCCGTGTGCTTCGCGATATAACACGCGGTAGCCCTGCTGGATGACGGCGTGCCCGATGGCTTGTGCGCAGTGACTTTTGCCGCTGCCAGGCGGCCCGAGGAACAAGGCGTCTTCTCGCTTTCCGACCCAGTGCGCAGTGGCCAGATCGAAGACAAGACTACGGTTCATCTTCGGATTGAACTGGAAGTCGAAGTTATCGAGTAGCTTGTTTGCGTCACGGAACTGCGCCTGCTTATTGCGTCTCTCCAGCATCCGCTTGCTGCGGCAGGCTAGTTCGTCAGAGACCAGCATGGAGATCAGGTCGATGGGCGCCATGCTTTCCGACTGCGCTTGTAGGAGGCGGGTTTCCATCACTGCAGCGATGCCGCTCAGGCGCAGTTGTACCAAGGAGCGATTGAGTTCGATCAGGTTCATGGATTGGGTTCCTCGAAGTGGATGCGTTGCTGGATCAGGTCGCGATACTGAGTCAGTTCACGGATGAGCGGATCGACTTGCCGCAGCGTGAGTGGTGCCTGCGGACTGCGCTCCAGATAGCGGCGTACGAAGCGATACTCGGGGACGCGCAACTCCAGCGCCGCCGCACAGGCATCGTTTGAAGCCGCGCTGCCATATTGCTTGACCAGTTGCAGAACGCCCTGGATGCGACGCACTCCGAGTTCGCCCTGGCGAGCATGTATGGAGTCGCAGACAGCACCGATGTTGGCTCCCGCCTTGTGCGCACGTGCCAGCAGCTGAAGCAACGCTGGCGGCGTACGACGTGGGCGATCCGCAGCGCGGATACGATGAGCGCAGGAACAGAAGGAGAAAGAGAAATGATCCCGGCGACCTTCGCTCTAGAGCGAAAAGCACGCTACCTGAAGAGGATCGCCTGCTTGGCCAAGGATGCCGGGAAGCACGACCAGTTGCAGCAGCAAGCGCAGCTAATACGCAAAGCTAATCAACAGCAATCTCGAACAGCGAAATAAGCGTCTTATCGGGAAAGATGAACGCTAATGCTGATTCAATCCTGAGAGACTGTGAGGTCACCTTGGCATCAGGTAGAGACCGATTGTCGCCATACCTAAAAGACGTGGCGGCCCCTGGATTGAAACAGAGGAAGGGGCCGTCGGGTTCCAAATCGCTCTTAACGAGTACGAGTCCGTCTCCAGGGGAGAAAGGAAATCCGATCAGCCCAGCCCCTAGTGAGCTGATCCCTGCAAATATCGCTTGCACCTTTGTTTTTTCGGTTACTAGCTTGTTGAGCAAGTCGTTAGCTTCCTGCCGGGAGATCTCAGAACCGCCTGTGGGCGAAAACATGTTTCTTCACCTCATCAACCTGTATGGACTGATTGAAGCAAGACATTGGGCCCGAGTGATCGGCCTACAATGTGAGCCCCCGTGCGAACTGCTAGACCGCTTACTCTACGGACCAAAGCCCAAGCAAGATTGTTTAGCCGGGCCGAGGGCCACGCTTTAGCCTTTTGGGGTTAATTAACCGTTTCTCCCGCCTTGCCGGTAACCTCGGCATAGGTGAGGCGCTTGCCAGCCACTTGGGATAGGACGACGGAGAAGCGATCCGCGTCGTTCATGCTCTTGCGATTGTTATACCGAAACGATTGCTCATCGAGGTACCGGAACAGATGGAACGGCTCAACCTCAACACTCACATAAGTGCCACCCAGAGCGCGCTTGAGCAGGCTCCAGAAGTTCTCCAGACCATTGGTATGAATCTTGCCATCAACGTATGCAATTGCGTGGTCAAGGACTTGGTGCATATAGGCGGAATCCAGTCCGCGATAACCAAGCATTGCGTCGGTAAAGAGTGCAGCGCCCTCGTGGACGTGCTGCCTGATGACGGGGTGAACGGTATCCTTCTGCCGGTCGGGAAGAACCATGGTCCGAACCTCCCCACCGCGCTCCAGAATTCCAAAGACCATAGCCTTATCGGAGCCGCCAGTCCTAGTGATCTTGCGAGCGCGAACATGTTTGTGCATGTTGCGGGATTTTCCGCCGATGAAGCTCTCATCCGCCTCGACACCGCCCCCGCCCAGCTTCAAGAGCGATCCCTTTTGCATGGCCAGCCGAATGCGGTGCAGCATGAACCATGCAGTCTTCTGAGTGATGCCCAGTGCACGAGCGATCTCGCAGGAGCTGATTCCGTTCTTGGCTCCTGCGATCATCCAAACGGCGGGAAGCCATTTCTCCAGCCCAAGAGGCGAATCCTCAAAGATGGTCCCAACCTTGGCAGAGAACTGCCGTTTCGCGTGGCTGCTCTTGCACTGCCATTTCCTCTGCTTCGGAAGCCAGCTCACGTCATTACGTCCGCAGGCTGGGCAGGTAACGCCATCGGGCCAACGGTGGGCAACCATGTAGCTAAGGCAGTTATCCGCATCCGCGAAGTAGATGATGGCTTCTTGAAGAGTGCTAGGCGCTTTCATGATGTATCTAGATTAGGATATATATCTTGATTCGTCAAGTATATAATTACCCTAATTTGGAGTGGTCCAACTTGGATGAGTGGCCGAAGACTTCGCGCGAATGGCCAACCTAATCCTCCGCTACGGCCCCATCGCCGCCTTCCGCGCCGACCTCGCCAAACTCGTGTCACAGATGAACTTCGTCGGTCTAACAAGACCGTCTCTCCATCTCTACTGTGATAGCGCTTTGGGATTGAGTGGGGACAAGTCGACACCGTCCATCGCATAACGGGCATACAGGAAGTCGTGGATCGAGACCACGCGATCGCCATCGAAATCCAGGGCAACAAAATAGGCAGGCGTCTCGAGTGAAATCTCGCGATCGTACACGAGCATCGCGGCCCGGCCATCGACAACGCCCGCCGCGTAAGCCCACCGTTTGGCGGCTGCATAGGCAGCGTAGTATTCCCCGACCTCGCTCTTTCCTTGCTTGCGCAGCTTCGCGACGAGGTCGAGTTTGACGTCGTCAGCCAGCATCGCGCGGACGGTGTCGAAGTCTCCGATCTTGAACCCCTCTACATACGTGATCAGTCGGGCGCGCATTCCATCGGACAGCATCGGCAGTGAGACGTCGGCGGGTTCCTTGGCAAACTCGCGCAAGCGGACACGCCCCCGCTGGAGCGCGGATTTCGCGGCGGCCTCGCTCGCACCGGTAATCGACGCAACCTCCTCCAGCGAGTGGCCAAGCACATCCTTCAGGATGACCGCGCTCCGCTGGAGCGCCGGAAGCCGCATGAAAGTGCGCAGACTCATCGTGGCGGCCTCGTGGTCCTGATCGGGGGAATCCGGAGCGGCAATCATGTCGAGGGCCTCGTCATGCTGCATCATCGGACCGCGCGCGCGGCGGCGCAGAAAATCAAGCGCGGTGTTGTGGGCGATACGGAACAGCCAGCCTTCAGGGTTGTCGATGACACCGACACTGGGCAGGGCGGCAAGGGCTTTCATCAGTGCGTCCTGGACAATATCCTCGCCATCGACAGCGGAGCCGGTCATGCGCGCGCAGTATCGATGGAGCTTTGGACGAAGCTCACCCACCAACTGCTCGAACTGATCGCGCGCATCATCAGTCATTAGACTATCGCGTCCTCGGGATAGCAGTGCTCTTTGGATCATACGATACGTCGAGCGGCAGGATGTCGCTTTCGTTGCGAAAGCCGTAGGCGACGCCGTGCATATAACGCGGATCGCCGAGCAGCTCGGCAACTTGTTCTCCAACCTGCGCTGGGCGCAGGATCGAGCCATAACGTTGCATGACATGCTCCTCGATGCTGACACCCTCGATCTCCGCGCAGGCAGCCGCAACCTGATGGCCGAGCGTGGTACCGGGAATCAGCTGCATTGGCGCGAGCACCTGGAAATGGATCCCGAGGTCGCGTTCGCGCGATACCGCGTTTGCACTGTGAGCCATGAACCACAGCATCCGTTTGGCGCCTATGTAGCCTCCAGAGAGGCTCAAGTCTTCGGGCTTGATGAATGGCACCGCAAGCACCATTGCTGCTCCGCTCGACATGACCAGAACGCGGCCACCTCGCTTCATCGGAGTGTGGAGTGCGGCCTGAATGCCGACCAGTCCTGCCTTCACATCGGTGTTCCAGACGGTCGAGAACTCGTCCCAGTTCTGCTGGTCGATCGGCTTTATCGGCAGCCGCGCGCCGGCGTTGAGGATCAGCACGTCGGGCGCCTCCTCGCGGACGACCTTGTTCATAAGGGTGGCGTCGGTTGCGTCGCCGGCAATCACCGCAGCACCGGCATGCTCGGCCGAAGAGAGGTTCGCTCGATCGCGACTAATTGCGATTACGTTCGCGCCGCAGGCAGCGAGCGCCTCGACCATCGCGAGCCCCAGCCCCTGGCTGCCGCCGGTGATGACCACACGTTTTCCGTTCAGGTTCTGCATGTTCATTCTCCTTTCTCCGGGCATCAGGCGTGGTGGTTGTAGACGACGTCGCCAGCGAGGCTGTCGAACGCGGCGAGCGCGGCGATCCTCGGGAAGTAAGCGACCATATCGGGGTTGGTCCGCATCGCCTCTACCGATGCAAGGTCGCGCCACTGCGAGTAGATGACTACGTGACGCTGATCCGTGGCGGCGATGAAGCTGGTCGAGATCCAGCCATCGAGCCTGCTGACGACACTTTCAGTATTGTCACGCAGGAGCTTGATGAGCTTTTGCTGGTTCTCAGGCTCGACGGTCAGGATGTTGATAAGGGTGGTGACCTTTTTCGTCACCTCTATGGTCGTGTTCATGATGTTCTCCTCGAAAAGCGTTGTTCTCTGTCCTTACACCATGAAGACGATTCCTGTTAGTGACAACGGATCGGTCGGGCAAAAAAAGATGTCGATTCCTTAGAGTCGGCAAGCACAACGATGTCTGAACCTTACGTCCTAACACGGTCTAATACGCCTTGAGCAGAGGGCCTTTGCCTTTGGCGAGCGAAAAAATCCATTCCGAGTTGGTCGGAATGCTTCAGAATTCGACGCCAAATCGCCGATTCGTTCGCCGAGAGCCGGTAGGACCAATATGTCGCCATTTCGATCCAAATCCCCGGTCCAGATCGGTGATAATGGTCACCGCGGTGAAGGAAGGGTAGGGTCGAGGACTGGCGCGGTGTTCCGTAGGTCTAGCCTAGCTATTGCTCCCCGTTTCCTCTGGGAGTGCCTCAGTAGCCAAACCGTGAATCCGTTTCCAGCCCCCGCCACATCGCACCCAGCGTGCGGATTTCCCGCACTGGGCGCACCTGTTTGCTTAGTGCCAAGGTTTATGGGGCCTATCTAACTGGGGCAACTTTCGCACTGGACCATCGACGAAGCTGGTAGTCGTTGAACAAACCCAGCCCATCATAAAGCCACTCGCTACTCCGCCGCTTCCAGGGAAAGCCGTTGCGCCCCCGGGCACGTACCAGATGTTTCCGGACCTTCATTTCTACCCATTGTTTGACCTTTGAAAAACAGGAACTCGAATGACCGACCCGAAAGTAGTTCACCCAGCCACGGAGAATCGGATTGATTTTCGCAATCACGACTTCGACGGGCCAGCTGACATGCTGTCGGAAGACCTCCCTGAGCTTTTCAAACAGCGCTGTCCGCTTCTTCATCTTGGGCGCGTAGTATGGCCGCCCCTTCTGCCGAAAGCTGAGTATGCGCCGATACTGAAAACCCAGAAAAGCAAAGCTCTCTCCCTTCTTCAGATCGACCATCCGACTCTTGTCCTCGTTGATCGCAACGCGTAGCTTTGCGAACTCCTCGCGCAGCCGTCTATCTATCGCCTTCACCAGCCAGTCACTCCGCCGTTCAGCGTCGATCAAGATCACCATATCGTCCGCATACCGTGCATACTGGACGTTGGTTGACTTGCCCCTTCTCGTTGTGTCCACCGCCTTCTCCAGCATCCGGTCTACCTCATTCAGATAGAGGTTACTGAGCAACGGTGAAATCACACCGCCTTGGGGAACGCCTTTCTTCCCAGTCGCCTTGAGGATCATCTTGAGAAGATGCATGACCGCATCATCCTGGACTCGCCGAGCCACTTTCTCTAACAGCAGAGAATGCTGCACGTTATCGAAATAGGAGGCTAAATCCAGATCGATGATGCGGGTCTTCTCTTCGACGATCGCTCTGGCCACCCGGGCTACGGCTTCATGCGCCGTCCGCTTCGGTCGATATCCAAACGACCCCGATTGGAAGTCAGCTTCGAAGATCGGCTCCAGGATGAGCTTTAACGCTCCCTGGACCACGCGATCGCGGATTGCAGGAATCGACAGGACGCGGATTTTCTTGCCCCCGTCCTTTGGAATCTCCTTCTTCCGTGCCTGCATGGGCCGATACGTGTTGGCAACTACTTCATCCCGAATCCGCACAAGAAAACTCTCCGCTCCGCTTTCCTCGATGGCTTCGAACGTGACCCCGTCAATTCCCGGCGCCCCGCCATTGCTTCTCGCCATTTGGTAAGCTTCCCGCAAAGTCTCCATCTTGCAAACGTGGACGTATAGCCCCCAGAAACGCCAAGACGGTTCTGCCTTCGCCTTGACATATAGACTCCTTCTCAGGTCCTGCAAACTGATGGGCGCTTTTGTCATCTCACCCTTGCCTCCCTTTTTGTTAGAGCCGTTACAAACAGCAGGGCCTCTTCGCTCCACGGACATTACTCCGCTTCCTCGCTACTACAGACCCGGCCGATTCCCTCTCGCCTTCCACCGACTTCCCGGTGTCACCGGTTATACGGCTTGCCTGCTCCGACGATTTCTCGACGGGGCGAGGAGGGTTTCTCCAGTTGCTTAGCATGACCTTGTAACCGTGCTGCCCCTACCAACCCCGCCGAAGTGTTGCGCCGCATCAGTCCTTGCGACGCTCCATGCTGCCTTCGCCCAAAAACGGGAGGCTCGGCCTTCGGGTCTTGTCCTTTCGAGGCCATATGGGTTTACTTGCGTTACGGCCCGGCAACTCGCTCGCCATCCTTTTCAGATGGCTTTGTCAATAGGCTTCAGGATGCTCAGTTTCCTTCCTTCCTGCTATTCAAGCTACGGGGCTTGGACTCTTACCCCGGTGGGACTTGCACCCACTGTTCATGCCAGCCTTCGCTGGACGCACCATTTTTCAGGACTAATCCCGCCTGCCCGACACGGAAGATCAAATGTGCCCCATAACTCAGTGCTTCTCGGCCAGTCCCGCTGTGCCGCTGAATGGGGCATGTAAGTTCACGATAGGCGACTCGCCGATCGACGCGAAGACGGGCCAGCCCCTGTGGTCAGAGCCGGGCTTTGACGATCCTCGCGCCCCTGCGACCTGCCGAGACCTTGCCCATAGCTCATCAGTCGCTGGCCTCGATTCAACTCCGACCGCTGCCAAAGATCGAGAGATTCGGATAATACCTGCTTTCCAGCCAGTTCTCCCGCAAGCGCGAAGGCGTTCGCAATGCCCTTCGAGGTGCTTGCCGCCGTGTGTGGCCGGATCACGAAAGAAGCATCTCCCATCAGGACCGTGCGGTTGAAGACCAACTGCGGACAGGCCAAGTCCATGATTGCCTGCACAAACGGTTCCTTCGTCGCCCTTAGCAATTCCTTGAAGGCAGGCGGCAACAGCCGCTCGGCGATCTTGCGCTGCCTACTTTCCTGCTCGGGATGGAGTGCACCGGGCGGAATCGCATAAGCTCGACGAACGCCATTCGCGTCCGTAAGTACCGAATCGAGCTCGGCTTCAGTCAGGTTCCAGTACCACACCCAGTTCAGACGGCGTTGGCCAATGCCCGTATCTCCCGTTTCACTGGGGATCAGGTAACAGAGGATATGACTCTCTGCCATCCTGAAAAATGTGAAGTTGTCCTCGAAGACTTTGAGGACATCTGCCGAAAGGTGACTCTCTTGAACGACGCCCCGCCAGGCGACGTAGCCCGCGTACTTCGGTTGGACTTCCGGCAAGAGTAGACCTCGGATGCTCGACCGGAAGCCATCGGCGGCAACGAGGAGATCAGCTTTGCTTTCCATGCCGCCCTTGAAATGCGAGGTAACGGAGGAACTATCTTGCCGCATACTGTCGAACTCATTTCCCAGGTGATAGTGCTCAGCCGGAAAGCTCCGTTCGAACCAGGAGTAGAGAAGACCCCATGAGGTCATCAACTGCGGCGTCTTATCGGAAGAAACGACGGCCCCGCTAGCATCGAGATACTGGCGATAGGTCAGCATGACCCCCACGTCGCGATCGTTCCTGGTTCCGCAGAGCCGAAGTAGTTCTAAGGTCTCCTGCTGCATCACGATTCCGGCTCCGCGATCGGAGAGGCACTGCGGGCTTCGCTCGAAGATATCGACGTCCCAGCCGATCTTGCGCAGCAGGATTCCAGCCGCCAAGCCGGTAAGGGATCCGCCCACGATCGTGGCCCGCTTCATAGCACACTCGGTCAAACCGCGCACACGCCGTTCTCACAATGGCCAGCCGTATCCTGGATTTTCTGGATGGCTGACGCCAACAACTCTTCATGCTGTGCGCCGCTCGCCAGAACCTGTCCGTCGAATGAGATCTGCGGAACGCCGCGGATGCCGCCGGAAGCCCTACGCTCCTCAGCTTTAACCTCGTCGGTCAGCTCCGGGCTGTCGAAGTCTTCCACGCGAGTAATCGCAGAGACACCGACCTCACGAGCAATACTCAGCAGGACCGCCGGATCGCCCACGTCCTCACCGTTAACGAAGTAAGCCTGAAACAATCGTTCCGCAATCCGGTCTTGAGTCTCTAAGCCTTGTCTGAGAGCTGCTGCAAGTAGAACGTGACCGCGAAGAGTGTTTGGTGTGCGCCTCATCCGATCATGGCGAAACGCGATTCCAACCTCCGCACCGGCAGCAGCGACCCGTGCGTCAAGCCGCTGCGATTCCTCCCAGCTTCCAAATTTCGCCGAGCGGTACATCCGCCGGTCAAGGCCATCGACCGGCATGCCGGCATTCAGTTCGAAGGGAAGCCAGTGGATCTCGACTTTTTTTCCCAGAATCGCCGCCGCTTTCTCTACCCGCCGCTTCGCCACAAAGCACCAGGGGCAGATCAAATCGGACACCATATCAACAACCAAGGAGTTTGTCTGTTGTGTACCTGTCTCCAATACATCATTCATAAAGGGCGCTCCTGCGCATCTCCATTTACTCTAGAGACTAAGTAACCAACAAACAAGTAGTCACCAAAAGGTGACCGTCCAATGACTATGAAAACAAAGACCAGATCAGAAGTCGCAGAACCGCTTTATGCCCCGCAGTACCCAGCCAGGCAGGTGTTGCAAATCATCGCCGATACCTGGACCCCCATCGTCCTGTTTTGCATGAGAGGCCGCACGCGTCGTTTCAACGAGCTGCAGCGTTCGATCCCGGACATCTCCAAAAAGATGCTCACTCAGACGCTAAGGAAGTTGGAGCAGCGCGGACTGCTCAACCGACTGGTTCATCCGGTTGTCCCGCCTCATGTTGACTACAGCCTCACGCCAGCCGGCAACAAGTTCGCCGAAGCCGTCGCACTGCTCTGCGAGTGGGCCGTGCAGAATAAAGCCTTGCTCAGACAGGTTGCCGGCCAGAGGCATCACTGAGTAATCGATCTAGCCAACTGTGAAGAGACAACCGGTAACTTCCGGATGGGCGACCTCCGGCCTGACTCCGCGGGGCTGTGACGTGAAGGCGTCTGCCGACTCTGCGGCGGGCAGGAAAGCAATAACCGCCGCTCCCACTTGGCGCGTCCGTCGCAATGCAACTGTGCCGGTGAGCAGGCACCTCCTCTTGCGTTCCCATAGGTGTGCCCTATATATTTCTCCTATTGCTTGGCAATAGGGAGAAACACCGTGGGCGAAAAGACCGATGTTTGGCAGGGCACGCTTGCGTTGATGGTCTTGCGCACGCTGGAAACGCTGGGCCCGCTTCATGGTTACGGCCTGGCGCGCCGGATCGAGCAGACAAGCGGCGATCTGCTGCAATTGAATTACGGCACCCTCTATCCGGCCTTGCTCAAGCTCGAGCAGGAAGGCTTCATCCGCTCTCACTGGGGCCAGTCTGAAAACAACCGCAAGGCGAAATTTTACGAGCTCACCAAAGCAGGTCACCGCCAGTTGAAGAAAGCCGCCGCGGAATGGGAGCAGACGACCGCGATCCTGGCGCGCTTTCTTGCTCCGACGGGAGAAGCATAAGGAGGCGCGGTGCACACACTGCGAGCATTGGGTCTTCGTCTTCTCGCTCTCTTCCGGGCGCATCGGCCGGAAGACGACTTCGCCGCCGAACTAGAATCTCATGTGGCGCTGCATACCGACGATGGCATCCGTGCAGGATTATCGCCGGAGGAGGCCCGCCGCCAGGCCCTCATCCGGCTGGGCGGCGCAGAGCAAACTCGCCAGGCTCATCGCGAACGCCGTACCCTTCCCTGGCTCGATTCCCTTCTCCAGGACACTCGCTATGGTTTGCGCACCCTGCGCCGCAGCCCAGGCTTTACTATCACCGCCGTACTCACGTTGGCCCTCGGCATTGGCGCATGCACCGCAATCTTCAGCCTGGTGAATGCGGTGCTCATTCGCTCGTTGCCCTACGGAGATCCAAGCCGCCTGGTCTATTTATTTACTCCCAATCCCCACATCCCTGTCCCGCCCGACGTCATGACTCCAAGCTATGCGGACTTCTATGACATAAAACGACAGAGCCACTCCTATAGCGACATGAGCGTCTTTGAGCAGGCAGCCTACAATCTGTCGTCGCAGGGATCGGTGGAGCGGGTTAGCGCAGCTCGTGTCGACGAGAGCTTTTTCACCACACTCCAGTCGGCGCCGGAATTTGGCCGCGCGATTGGCGCGGATGACAACCAGCCGGGCCACGATAAGGTGGCCGTGATCAGCCATGCGCTTTGGCAATCGATGTTTGCCGGCAGCACGGACGTGCTGGAGCGCTCGCTGCCCCTGAATGGCGTCAGCTACAGGATCGTTGGCGTCATGCCGCCGGCGTTCGAATACCCGCTCGGCTACGACCTACCTTACGGAAACGTGGGGAAAGGGACACACATCTGGATTCCGCTTGCGCTCACCTCCAAACAGAAAGCGGAGCGCGAACTGGGGAACGTTGCCGGCGCGCTCGCTCGCTTACGACCAGGGGTTTCGAGGAGCCACGCGCAGTCGGAGATGAGCACAATCATGGTTCGCCTAGACAAGCTCCACGGCGTTTCGATGTTTCCGGAGAGGGGTTGGGGTGCATTAGTAAAAAGTTTTATGGACTACGCCGTCGGCCAGGTAGGCCGCCTGTTGTGGCTGCTGCTTGGTGCCGTAACCATCGTATTGCTGATCGCCTGCGGAAATGCGGCCAACCTGCTGCTGGCAAGGGCCTCGAACCGGATGCGGGAACTCGGGGTGCGCGTGGCCCTGGGTGCGGGCCGCAGACGCATCATTCGCCAACTACTGACCGAATCGCTTCTGATCGGCGTGGCCGCGGGAGTGATCGGTGTCGGGCTCGCTTCGATCTTCCTGCGCTTCCTGCCGCTCCTCGATCCCGGCAATATTCCGCGACTCAATCAGGCGTCGCTCGATATGCGGGTGATGGTCTTCACGATCCTGGTCTCTCTGCTTACGAGCGTCTTGACCGGCATCCTGCCGGCATTGGCTGTATCGCGGGTTAGTCCTGGCGTGGTTCTCGCAGCCGGCAGCAGCGGCAACGTGGCCGGGGTGCATGGCCGCTCGCAAAGCACCCTGATCGTGGTGGAAGCGGCGCTTGTCGTGGTGCTGCTTGCCTGTGCTGGTCTGCTGATTCGGAGTTATATCAACGTTGAATCGGTCGATACAGGATTCTCACCCTCCACTGTCACCGTGAACATCGGGCTGGACCCGCGCTATAGCCAACCGCAACAGCGTCGTGCATTTTTCAAGAATTTTATTGGCAAGGTCGCTGCTCTTCCGGGGGTGAGCGCGGTTGGAGCAGTCAGTTACCTGCCTCTTAGCAACTCGGAAAGCCTCGGCTATATCTGGGTAGATGGCTTCGCAAACAGCAAAGACCAAATGGCAGAAGGGCGCGGGGTCACACCACAGTACTTTGCAGCAATGGGCATTTCACTGATCGCCGGACGCTACTTCACCGAGGATGACGACTCCAGCGCAGAAAGGCCGATCATCATCAACCAACGATTTGCCCAGCTGTATTTTGCCCATCGCAACCCTCTTGGAGGGCGGATTAGACAGGAGGACAACCACTGGAGCACCATTGTCGGCGTCGTTGCCGACGTGCGCCATTCCAGCCTCGAAGAAACTCCGCAGGCACAGATGTATGGTCCGAATTACGATTTGAACGGCGCATACATTGCCGTCCGCTCTCTGCTCCCACGCTCGACCGTTGCTTCCGAGCTTCGATCAACGTTGAAGTCTCTGGATCCGGGCCTGCCTTTTGGCGATGTTCGGAGCATGGGCGACCGGGAATCCGAAGCAACCGCGCGCCGCCGGTTCCAAACCTCGTTGCTGACCGTCTTTGCGGCCATCGCCCTATTTCTGGCGTTGGTCGGCCTCTACGGTCTCATGGCCTATTCCGTGAGCCGGCGTACCCGTGAACTGGGCATTCGTATGGCCCTCGGTGCGCAGAGGTCGGACGTTATGCTGCTCGTCGTAAGGAGGGCAGCGCTCCTCTTGGGGCTAGGCCTGGTCTCTGGACTTGCCTGCTCATGGATCGCTACGCGGGCCATTAAAGGCTTCCTCTTTGGTGTTGGCGAACACGATCCAGCCACGATTCTGTTGGTCTGTATCCTGCTTGCTGTATGCGGCCTCGCCGCCGCGCTGATCCCGGCTCGCCGTGCCGCGTCCATCGATCCCATGCAGGCGCTACGGACGGAGTAGGAGATCAGGTCTTCATGATTTTCATGACCAGCAACGTCATGTCATCATGCTGCTCCGCTCCGGCAGTAAACTCATCGGCCGCGCGGAAGACTTGCTCCAGAACTTCTGCGGCCAAAGCAGTGGGCCGGCGCGGCACTGCTTCGAGCATCCGAGTCTCGCCCCACTCCTCGTCCTCTGCAGTCATGGCCTCGCTGATACCGTCGGTATAGGCGATCAACAAATCGCCGGGCTCCAGGATCATGGACCCCGTTTCGTAAACAGCAAGCGGGAGCAGCCCGACCACTGGGCCACAAGCTTCGAGGCGCCGAAGCTCTCCTGCTTCGTTCAGCAGCACGGGCGGATTGTGCCCTGCATTGACGTAGCGGAACTCTCGGGTTTGAGGATTGAGAATAGCGAAGAAGAAGGTTGCATAGCGACTGTTCGAAGAGGCTTCATAGACGAGACGATTCACCTTTTGCATCATCTGGGCAAGATCGCCCGGATCATTAAGGATCAGGCCGCGGAGCGAGGCCCGCAGGCCAGCCATGATGAGTGATGCCGAAATACCCTTTCCTGAGACATCGCCAATCGCGAAGCCGAGATGGCCGTCTTCCATTTCAATCAGATCGTAGTAATCGCCGCCAACTTCGGAGGCAGGACGGCACATTCCGGCCAGGCCGACTCCGGCAATCTCGGGGATACTTTGCGGAAACAGCCGCTGTTGCACTTCCCGTGCAATCTCGATCTCTCGATTCATCCGCTCGCGTTGTGCTGCCTGGTCTGCGAGTGTGCGGACGAGTTCAGCAACTTCGAGAGTCAGCCCGGTCTGGGCGGCCACGGATTGCAAGGTGCGCAAGTCCGTCGGGGTGTAGGGCTCTTCCGATTTCTTCGGCCCCAGCGCTATCAGGCCTATCAGGTGAGCGCGTCCCGACATGGGAAGCAGCAACTCGGCATGGATCTTGCGCAGGAGTGCCTTCTCCTCTGCGCCGGCGCCCGTAAACCACTCTTCGGGGCGGTCTCGGTATACGGTCGCAGGCTGATTCGTTTGCAGCAGATTCTGTATGGTCGCCGACCCCTCTGCAAGAGCGACCGGGCCGCCGAAATCCATGCCCAGCGCCTGCTGCAGATGGAATACGCTGCTGCCGCGCAGCAGGATAGCAATTTGAGAGACGTGCAGAACCTCAGAGATGCGGCGAAGAACAATGTCGAAAAGTACATTTCTATCGGTTAGCTGACGCACCTGCTCGGCAAGTTCGCTGAGAACCACCTCGCTGTTGTAGGCCTCGCGAAAGAACTTCCGGTCAAGCCAGCGTTGCAGGCGCCGGCTGAAGCTGTCGCGCAAAATAAACACCTGCAACAGAGCGCCAATGCAGACCGCAAGCAGTAGGAAGTTCACAAGCGGATGCTCTTTACGCTGCATCATGGGAACAATAAATCGCAGGATGAGGAAAGCAATCAGTGCCACCTCAGCAGTCAGTACGGTGGCCCGGGCAAGCAGATATTTCGTGCCCATGCGAAGCAGAATGCGCACATCCATGGCCCGCTGCACGATCAGAACATAAGCGAGGGTAAGCGGAAAAAGCGACAGAAGTGGGACTACGACGTTGAACCAAATACCATGGTGCGGGTCCATGCCGAACAACGGCACGACGGTGAATATGATGACCAGGGGGCCGAGCGACAAGGCACTTCCTATGGCCAGTACCCGCAAGCGCCGCCGTGCATCTGCTGTCGACGCCGAACGCAATTTGTCGAAAAGCGCGGCGAGGAAGAGGAGGATACAGGTCACCAAAAGCCAGGAGTTAATGCGATCGGTCCAAGTTTGCAGGCGGGTAAAGGGGCGGATGGCTTGAACAGAAAAGTGTTGTGCCGCAAAAAAGCCAAGTTCCAAAACAGAAACGATGCAGGCTGCTGCCAGGATGGCGTACTTGAACCAGGGCAGGCGGCGGTCTACTCTCCAGCGTTCTGGAAAGAGGAAGCCAAACCATAAGAGCGCGGGGAAGACCAAGACCTGTACCAGCGAGTTCCACAGGCCCAGCAAGATGTACCAGGGCTCTGGCCAGAAGCTCCAATCAAGATTGCCGAAGGCTGTCGCAGGAAATGCGAGCAGGAGAAGGACGAGCCATGCATTCAGATCGCGCGGGCGTGCGGCAACTACCCAGTAGCCAATGAGGAGCCCGAGCAGGGGCACGCCCAGGATCGGGGTGAGAAACGCAATGTAGCCGCCAAGAGACAAATCGGGACCTTTCAGTGGGGGCCAATCGAATCTGCACCTCTTGCACCTGTCCAGAGGGCGTGCGAGCGGACACCCGGATTATTTCGCCGGGGTTTGTATGCCGCAAGAGGACGTGGGTCTGAGCAATGCCTGTGTACGGGACTCCGTTGACTGCCAGGAGAAAATCCCCATCGGATAGGCCGGCGACCGTGGCTTCTTTGCGAAGATCCTTGAGGGTTTGCCCGTCATCGCGGAAGTCAAAGGGCGCGCGGACATAGCGGCTGGCGTGGAAGAACTCTTCCCGCAGTGCGAGGGCGCCGGCGACGTAGTAGCCCATGCTGAGCGCGGCGAAAACGATCAGTAGGACGTACAAACCGGCGGTGGCCTTGCTCTTCATGGGAATGCTGTCCGATCCTCTGAGCAACCTTAGGGTTCAGTTGTACGATTCTATGCCAGACTGCTCGCTATCACAGGTCAGTCGCCGACGAGCACGCGGAATTCCTTCGGCTGGGGGCTCAGATAGCCGGCAACTGACGCGAACCGCTGGCGTCGGTCTCAGAGAGAATCGGTTTGGATTCGTTGATCGCTTGTCGGCATTTGCGTGCGGTCTAGGTTCAGATCTGTCCAGATTAGCGAACGAATCGGGCTTGGTGTGCAGGCGACTCCTTTGCGCAGTTGCGTTCGGGAAGGGCGCACAGCAGGTCCCTCGGCTTCCTCCGGATTTCCTGTCAGGCTTCGTGGTGTCGATAGACCTCATGCGGCTTTCCTTACTGAAAGCCGCATACGTGGCCGTTGATTAGCGCAGCGTAGTAGGAAATCCGGAGTTCGCTCCCACGGCACGCCGGGGCAGGCGGGATGACAAGGGTGGGGTGGTGCTTCCAGGAGGAATTGGCTAGTGGCTGAAAGAATCACAGGCGTAGCCGATTTGTTTTTCAGCGAGTCCAGTCCAAATCGGCCGATCGAAAAAAGCTAATTTGGACAAGATTGGAGGTGAACCCCTAGCTCATCTGGTTCATCGTGGTTGCCCCTCCGCGGTGGTCTTGTAGCCGTTCAGCACACCGCGCATCATCGCCGCGTAATCCCGATCGAGAAAGCCCACGCGGAAGAGGAAACGCCCCAGGCCGCCGAGGTTACCGGGAAATATGTCGTCCTTGAGCTTAAACGAGTAGGTCCAGGTCACACGGGTATGCATGTTATCGATCTGTACCGAACGGAATTCGCCGACGCCGTATGCGATTGGCCGCGCCTTCGGCGTCTGGTAGTTCCAGACGATGTATCGGAAATGACCTGAGCTGCTCGCCTGCTCGCGCTCCAGCGCCTCCTCTTCCACGCTGGTGCCATCGGTCAGGCAGACGATATGGCGGGAACCCGGAGCGCCGAATGGGCCCTTGGTCAACATGAAGTCTCCCGAAACTCCCGGCAACGAGTCGGTCCCGCGAAGAGCCTGGTTCAGCGGCTTGTTCATGGCGTCTGACACCACGGAGAGAGGCCGGTCGATAAGAATCTCTTCTGTATGGGCGACGAGTTGCTCGGGCGGTGCGATCACCGGGTGGGAAGCGTCCTTGAACGCAGGCGGAGGAGCGCACGCGGGAGTAGTCGCCGCCACGGCCACGCCGGTGAGCCAGAGCACGGAAAGCGAAAATGTTAGACCTGCCATTCGTACGATTCGCATCTTTCATCTTCTGCAATATATTACGATATTCGTAATATACGATATTCGTATTATCTGTCAAATTACCGGGAACATTGGTTGCTCGCCGGCCGCTCCGCTCGATTCTCGACGGCGAGACAGTATGCTAGAGAGCGAGCTGAGCCGATTGCCCATGAAGAACCCACTCCTTACCGACAGCCACGCCGTCAACGACCCACAGGCGCTTGCCCTCCACGAGTGCATCTCGATACTCATGCGAAAATTCCGGATCGAGCCGGGCCTGCTGGCGGGCAGTGCATATGCGGACCTTCATGCGAACGATGTAGGCCTGTTCGAGGTGCTGGCTACGCCGGGAGCATGGAGCGTCCGCCGCATCGCCCAAGCGCTGGCCGCCCCCATCTCCACAATTTCGTCCGCGCTCGACCGGCTGGAGCGGAAGGGCCTTGTTGCGCGGCGCCGCATTCCTGATGATCGACGCGTTGTTCGCATCGAACTTACTGCGCGGGGACGGCGGTTAGCTCTAAGGCTGCGCGATGCCCACGTCGAGAATTGCCGCGCAATGCTTGCACAACTCAACGCCGACGAGCGCGGAGAATTCCTTCGCCTGGCGGCTCAGATAGCCGGCAAGTAACGCGAAGCGCTGGCTGAAACACTTCGACAATGCGATGATTGACTGCATCCATCGCCCCATGGAGGAAGCGATCGATGCAGAGCTTATTTCAGGATCTCCGCTATTCTCTGCGGCAGCTGATCAACAGCCCGGGATTCAGCCTGACGGCGGTGATTTCGCTCGCGCTAGGCATTGGGGCAACCACTGCCGTCTTCAGCGTGGTCTATGCCGCGCTGATCAATCCCTTCCCTTATCCTCAAGCCGACCGGATCTTCCGCCTTACCGTGGAGAGCAAGAGCGGCGAAGACCACGGAGTGAGTCTGAACGGCCCGCAGATTTTTCAATTGCGGCAATCGCCGGCAGTCGACAGCCTGGTGGCAATGGATGAGTGGTCCCTGACGCTGACCGGGCACGATCTTCCGGAAAATGTAGAGGCTATCTACCTCACCTCCAATGGATTCAACTTTCTCGGTATGCCAACACTGCTGGGCCGTGGGCTTTTGCCGGCCGACGCCATCGATGGGCAGGAACCGCAAGCAGTGGTGGTGCTGGGAAACAAATTCTGGCGACAACATTTCAACTCGAATCCGGCGGTGTTGGGGCAAACCCTTCAACTCGACCGGAAGAACTACAGGATTGTGGGCGTCGCGGCGCCGCGATTCACCTGGTATAGCGCGGACGTTTACCTGCCGCTAAAACTCACCCAGGATCCGGTGCCGATTTACGTAGTCAACTTCCGGCTCAAACCCGGCGAGTCTGCCGCGATGGCAGATGCGGCGCTGCAGCCCTTGATGGAGCAACTCGCAAAGGACACGCCAAAACACTTTCCCGAGCATTTTCAGGTCCGAGTGCAGAAGCTGAATGAGTGGGTCGTGAAGCAGATGGGTGGAACACTCTACCTGCTGCTGGGTGGCGTTGCGCTGCTGCTGGCGATTGGCTGCGGCAATGTTTCCATTCTGCTGCTGGCGCGGGGCACGGTGAGACAGCATGAACTGTCGGTGCGGTCCGCCATCGGGGCAAGTCGTGGCCGCATCGTTCGCCAACTGCTAACCGAGTCGCTGCTGCTGGCCACGACCGGGGCGGTACTCGGCGTGTTGGCAGCTTATGGCATACTCGCAGGGATCCGCGTAGTGCTACCCCGCTACGCCTTCGCGCCCGAGGTGGTGATCGGGATCAATCCGCCGGTACTCTTCTTCAGCATTGCAGTGGCGCTGTTGACCGGGGTTCTATTTGGCTTGTGGCCGGCACTGCAGCTCTCGCGCCGACAAGTGGGTCAGATGATGCAGTCGAGCGCACGCAGATTGGCTGGAAGCGTAGGGGGACGCAGAAGTCACAACATGCTGATCTCGGGACAGATTGCAATCACCATGCTGCTGCTGGCGGGCGCGGCTGCCTCCATGGAGGGGTTTGTGCGCATGATCCATATGCCCCTCGGCTACGACCCACACAATGTGATTGCGATCTTTATTCCGCTGCATAATGACTCCCTCACGGGCTGGGCGGCCCGTTCTGCCTACTTTGAGCAGCTGCTGGCTAAAGTGAGCGACACCCCTGGAGTGACGGCGGCGGCGATCTCCAGCAACGCCACGCCGCCGAGAAACGGCTGGAATACACGCTTTGAAATTCTAGGCCGCGCCGCTCTCGAACAACAGGATGCCCTGGTCAACTTTGTGGGGCAGGCATATTTCGAGACACTGCGTATTCCAGTGCTGCGGGGAAGGTTATGGAACGAGCCGGAGAACCTCGCGGCGGGACATGTGGTGGTTATCAACCGAACCATGGCGCAGCTCTACTTCCCCAACGGCGACGCCATCGGCCACTCCATCAAGCTACCCCGCATCGAGAATCGTCCGCCGATTGTGTTGTCTGCGCCGGACATTGCGGATTCTTGGCTGCAGATCGTCGGCATTGTGGCGGACGACCGCGACGCCGGGTTGCGAGAACCCATCAAGCCCGAGGCTTTTGTTCCCTGGACGCTTTCTATGCGGGAGTACACGCAAATCCTGGTGCGCTCGGACGTGCCACCCTTGTCTCTGCTGCATACCATCCGCGGTCGATTGGCCTCAGTCAATGCCGACCAGCAGACCGGCAACGAAGTCGAGGACCTGGAGCAGTGGATCAGAGATGAGCCCGAGTGGCAGCAAGGCCACCTTGTCACCTGGATATTTGGAGCATTCTCAGTATTGGCACTGGCTCTAGCTGCCGTGGGACTTTACAGCGTGGTGTCGTACACGGTAACCCAGCGGACCAACGAGTTCGGGATCCGCATGGCGCTGGGCGCGCAGCGCGAGCACGTGGTGCGGATTGTCTTTGCTTCGATGCTGGTGAGCGTGGGCAGCGGACTTCTGGCCGGCGTTGGGTTCACGCTAGCCCTGAACAGGATTCTCGCCGCGTGGGCGGAAGGCAGCTCGCGTGATCCGATCATTCTCCTGGCCGCGGCTCTTGTGCTCACCCTGGTCGCAGGCATTGCTTGTGCGTTACCGGCGCGGCGTGCTTCGCGAGTGGAACCGATGACGGCGCTACGCTGTGAATGAAAGGCCGAGCTGGTAGGCTGTGGCCTCAAAGAAAATCGGGTTGGTGCTGTGGCAGTGCTTCCGTCCATCCACCTCCGCCCGCCTTGGCATTGGTGGAGGTGGATGGACGGAGCTGTGGGGAGTTGTTAGAGGGAAGGGCGCACAGCAGGTCCCTCGGCTACGCTCCCACGGCAAGCCGGGGCAGGCGGGATGACAAAGTTGAGGGCGGTGGCCCACCTTGGCATGAGTGGAGGTGGATGGACAGAGTTGAAAAAAGCTAATTTGGACAAGTCTGACTCTCAGCCGTCCCCTGCGACAAGCTCAGGGCAGGCTCTTCGGGACTGGTCTCGATACGCCCTGACAGCTGATTTATTTTCGACGAGTGCTGTCCAAATCAGCGGAAAACAGCGAGCTGGTTCGCCCCTGCCACAGGGAGGATTAACACGCTGATTTGATGGTCAGCGAAGCATTGTCCCAAACTACGGGAGTCTTTCGAAAATACGACTCATTGGCGAGGTGGCAGCCAAGCGCGGCACGGTGCCCGAAGACCACGTCCTGGACGACCGGCTGGCGCGACCGAACTGACTGGAAGAACTTCCAAAGATGCGGCCGCAGGTCGTCGTAATCATCCCCGCTATAGCTTAGGGTTTCGAGGGTCGGCTCTTTGCCCGGGGGAGGGTCATGTTCCTCGTGCCACTGCTTGACGTAGGCACTTCTAAGTCCGCTGGGGTAGGAGCTTGTGTAATAGCTCGGAGACTCGTCTACGCCTGTCTGCGGAAGATGGGTAACACTGGTCCCACGGAGTTCGATGATCCCCTTGGAGCCCATGAAGCGCGTAACCTCGCTCGATTCTGTGCCCAGCGATAGCCGCATATACACAGGAACGTTGTCGTATTCAAAGAGAACGGCTTGGACATCTGGCATATCCCGCCCGTCTTTCCAGCGGTAGATGCCGCCAAAGGTCGACACACGCTTGGGGACTTCATTGATGCCGAGCACAAACTGCATGCCGCTGATCAGATGGACGAGCAAGTCTCCGGCAACGCCGGTGCCATACTCTCGCCAACAACGCCAGCGTGCAAACAGATTGGGATCGAGAGGCCGTTTCGGCGTGTCTCCGAGCCAGGTGTCCCAATCCAGGTTCGCGAGGGACAAATCCGGGGGAGGGGGATATTCCCAGGCGCCTGTGGGACTATTTCTGCCCATGGTGGCTTCGACCAGGCTCAATTCGCCAATGGCGCCCTGCTGGTAAAGCTCCTTGGCCTTGGCGCAAAGGACGGAACTGGTCCGCTGCGCGCCTGCTTGTACGATGCGATCTGTCTTTTTCGCCGCCGCGACCATGGCCAGGCCATCGGCCGGACTGTGTGACATGGGTTTTTCGCAGTAGACGTCCTTGCCCGCGGCCAGGGCATCGACCACTACCTGCTTATGCCAAAAATCAGGGACCGCCACGATGATGGCATCGATGCCTTTGTCGTCCAGCAACTCCTTGTAACGCCGGGTTGTCTTGATCGGTTTGCCGACGATTTCCGTGGCCAACTCATGACGGCCGTCATAGAGATCAGCCGCGGCTACACATTCGACGCCTGGCAGTTTAACTGCCGTAGTGAGCAGCCCGGAACCCTCCATGCCGACGCCGACAATCCCAAAACGAATTCGGTCGCTGGGAGCAGTCGTTTGCGCCTCAGCCGCCGAAAGGCTGGAATCCAAAAACATGGAGCTTCCGGTTAAGGAAGCTCCTGCAACACCGGCAGTGGTCTGTAGAAACTCGCGGCGCGAGAGGTAGGGCTTAGCCATCGGTTCGATTCTCCTGCTCGGCACATTGTATCTTCTGCGTGCAATGGAACGCCAAAGTTCCCCTAAAAGATGAATCGAAAGGCGAATTGCATTTCCCGCTCCGAAGATTCCGTGGCAGTAGAGAGGCCGAAGTTATTCGAGCCAAGCGTGCTTCCACCGGGGTTACTGATGCTCCCGCTGGGCGTGGCAATCGTGGGGTGATTAAAGATGTTGAAGAATTCCGCGCGGAATTCCGTGTTGAGCCATTCTTTGATTTGAGTCTGCTTGATGACTGAGAAGTCGAAGTTCCACCAGGCGGGACCAGTGTTCGTGTTGCGCCCTAGACTTCCCGGGTCCGTCTGCACGGTGCCAAGTCCGTTTACCGTGCTGGTCGTGGTTGGAACACCAAAGTAGTTTTCGGTGTTCTCGATTACGTCATCGGAGAAGAACTGTTTTCTGTGCTCGGGATCTCTGGGGGGTGCTTTGATGAAGAAGGGGCGTGCGCCTACACCATTGAAGGTGTCATACCCATACTGGTATGTGCCGTAGGGACCAACGACAGTGAACGGGAATCCCGACTGAGCGTTGTAGATCCCCAATGCCTGCCAGCCGTTGCTGATCGCCCCGGGCACAACGCCCCAGCGGCCGGGAACATGATAGGCGAAGTTGGCCGCAAAACGTTGCGACACGTTGTAAGTGGCACGTGCATACTCGCAGCGAATGCATGTCGGATTATTCTGTGTGATTCCACCACTGGCGCCCGGCGCCGCCCCACCCCAAATCGCGTCGGCATCGGTAAGATCTTTGCCCCAGGTGTAGTTAATCTGAAAAGTAGCGCCGTGCGCGGGAGAGATCTTTCTCAGCTGCAATTGCAGGGCGTCGTAGCGCGAGATGGCATCGTTGTAGAACAGCTCAACCTCGCCCAAACCAGGGGTTATGTTGGTGAAGGGCGTGTTCGCAGGCTGCCCGCTGGTAAATGCGTTAGGATAGCTGCTTTCATTGACGCTGTAGCCGTTGTTGAGCAGGTAGGACATCTGCAAAGCCATGTCACCCGGTAACTGTTGCTCGACCGTGAGGTTGCCAGTAAGGGTGTAGCCGTTCTTCAACTTGTCCGATGCCCAATCACCGATGATGTCGCCGACCACCGCCGAAATCGGCCCCAGGTTCACCGGCGTGTTGCGTGGGATGTCTTTGGTACCACCGCTTGGCGGCATCACGACGCCCGTTGTGCTGGTGAGAGCAGGCAAGGTTACAGGCAGAGGAGTGAGCGAATACGTTGGGTTGGTAAGCGCACTGTAACTGGCGAGAGGAAAGTTTACCGCCGACTGGTCGGGCTCGACCAGGGGGATTGCGTTGGTGAAGATAGAGATGCCCCCGCGAACCACGGTCTTGGGTAGCGCCCTATAGGCGAAACCAAGGCGCGGGGCAAAACTCGTTTTATCTGGTTGGTAGAGCGGTTTGGGATTGAGCAGAAACTGACCGTAGGTAGAGCCAGAGTCGGACACTTGGCCGAGCCGGTTCTGAACCTCATAGGGCACCGAGTTGTATTCATAGCGCAGGCCGAGGTTGAGCGTAAGCTTTGGGTTCACCTTGATATCGTCCTGGAAGTAGGGCGCGATATGCCATACACGAAGACCCCACCAGACGCCGCCACCACCGACAGGACCGTAACCAGGCATGGTGGTGGCACGTTTGTAGTTTTCCGGATCCCCTGCCATCACGCTGACCAGCCCACTCGGGCTGCCGGTCCCGGCCAGGAACGCCGGGCCGCCGTTGGTTGACGGGATATTGACGGTCAGCGGGGTGCCGGCGTTAAAGGTGTACTCTCCGTTCGGTCCGGCGCTGGTTACGCCGAAGCCGTTGTCCTGACCATAGCGATAGTCATTGCCGATGGTGAACACGTGCCGGCCGCGGGTCCAATCGACCTTATCCGTCGCGATGTAGTAGGTCTCGACATACTTCGTAATGAAGGTGTCGGGCCCATAGTTGGCGAGCGATCCATCCGCGGTGGTGGTCTGCGTGTATTCCTGCGAAGGCGGGACATCGCCCTCGACCTGGCGGTTGACGGTAAAGATCAAATTGTTGATCAGGTTGGGCGAGAAGATGTGCGTCTCGCTGATGGCAAAGTTTCGTGGATTGTTAAAGAGTTCCGGGGACCATAATGCATTCTCGGCGGCGGCGACAGGATCCGTTTCCAGCTGCCCATTGTTGATCACCGAGGCGCGGCCAAAGATGCTGTCCTTCTCTGAGATTTTGTGATCGATACGTACGGAGTACTGGTTGTCAGTGGTCGGCTCTTTCAAGATAATGTTGAAGGTGTTCGCTCCATAGATACCGTTAGGCTGATTGGGCTGCGGATACCCAGCCAAGACCTGTTGTGCAACCGAGTTGAGCGGCACCTGATACTGGTAGTTGTTAATCGTCACCAACCCTGTTCTCTGTGCCGCGGTGGGCACCAACAGCAGCGTCGGTGCGCCGGTCAACTGGCGGAAGCCTGCGTATTCGCCGAAGAAGAACGTTCTATCGCGGATGATCGGTCCCCCGATGGTGGCCCCGAATTCGTTTCTCTGGAGAGGCGAGACGCCGCTCGAAGAAAAATAGTTGGCGGCATCGAAATAACTGTTGCGAATGAATTCAAACGCGCTTCCATGAAAGCGGTTAGTGCCCGACTTGCTCACGATCTGAGTGACCGTGCCGCCACCTTGTCCAAACTCAGCCGAGTAGTTCGCCTGCTGGACCTTGAATTCGGCGATGGCATCGAGGTTAAAGTTCCAGAATTGCACCGTGCCCATCTCGGCGTCCGTCGCATCGGAGCCATCCAACGTGGCAACTTCTGTCTCTCCGCGATTGCCGTTGCTGATCCATTGCGGTGCAAGCCAGCCCATGCTTCCTTGATCCTGGGCCATACCGGGTTGCAACATCACCAGGTTCTGAATGCTACGTCCGTTCAGGGGAAGGTCTTCCACTTGCTGCTGTGAGATCAAACCGGCCAATGAGCCATTGGTGGTGTTAATCAGTGGAGAGGCTGCGGTAACCCCGACCGTCTGCACCACTCCAGCCGCCGACAAGGTGAAGTCCAGATTACGTGTCTGGCTGACATCCAAGGTGATACCGGTAATGGTCTGCGACGAGAAACCGCCAGCATCCACCTTCACCGTATAAGTGCCCACGTCCAGATGGGGAATGGCGAAGGTTCCGCCGCCGCCCGTTACTGTGGACTGCGCGACCTGCGTAGCATCACGGATGGCCGTGACCTTTGCCTGTGGAATCACCGCCCCGCTCGAGTCGGTCACTGTGCCCACAATGGTGCCGACTGCCTGGCCCCAAAGCGGAGCCGGAACCAGGTTCATGAGCAGAAGCAAGCAACAGCATCCAACCCATCTTAGACCTGTCTGTGCTGGCATGGGTCTCTCCTTATTTGGGAACGGCAACCCGATCACGAGCCGGTCCCGTGGCGCTCCGATAAAGGTTTTGAGAAATCTCTAGTATTTTGGCGAAAACTTTGGCCCACTGCTGCGACAAGCCGTTCTACCGAGGAAGGCAAAGGCGAAAAAAGCCCTTATAAGGAAACCGATTACCGAAAACCGGTTGAAAGGATTTTCAACTTGGCGTGTAGCCATGTCAACATCTTTTTTCGGGGCGCATAGTGATAGCAAAGGCCGCAAGATATCTCTTAGCCAGAATCAACTATCTCTTAGCCAGAATCACACTTTCACAAACGACTTCGTGCGGTACATCCAGTACAACACCAGCCAGATGATGGTAAACGCAGCAGTCGCCTCAAGAAGGCTGCCGTAGCGTCCAACCCCTGGGACGAGGTGCCCAACGAAGATGTTCCCAATCTTCCGGAAGTCGAAGAGCATCGTCGCCATATAGACCGCCAGGGCGTTTACGCCAATGACCACAAAGCCGAAAGCCCATTTCCGATAAGCGCCAACATCGACAATCAGGTAGAACGCTGCCAGCAGGAGACAGCTTATCCCGCCAGTAACCAGAACAAACGAGCTGGTCCAAAGCAGTTTAATGATTGGAAACCAGAGGCTCCAGATCAGCCCCAGGATCGACCATACCTACGCCGCCAGCAAACAGGAACAGGCAGTTGTCCTTTGCTGAACGGGACGAGCGAAGTAAGTTGCCGGCCAACGCACCGATCAAGACTGAGGCAGCAAAGCCCAGGTAGCTCAGAAACCAGGTGTTCTCTCCGTACGCGAACCTTCCGAGGACAAGGTGGTCAACGTACGTTGCCGCATTCCCGGTGGGAGTCAATACGCCCCGTCCAACGCCCGGGACCGGTATGGTGATGAGCAATATCCAATAAAGAATCAAAAACGCTGCGGTCGCAATTGCTTGCCCTTTCGGTCGAAACCACAACATCACCACCGTTGCAACCAGGTAACCAGCAGCGATACCATGCAGCACGCTATAGCAGGGATGAAGCGTGGCCAGATCGAATTGCAGCAGATTGCCCTGAGCCATCATTCCGAGCACGAATAGAATCAGGGCACGCTTCAGGGCGTGAAGGTACAAGAGCTTTGTGAGTGGCCCCGCTCAACTTCCGCCTGGCCAGGGAGAATGAGAGCGATACTCCCACCATAAACATAAAGAGCGGCCAGATCACGTCGTAAAAATGCAGTCCCTGCCAGCGGACATGCTCCAGTTGCCCGACGGCTATCTCTGATAGCTTGCCGGGAAACACCTGGGCCAGGCCCTTGATAATCTCCTGACCACCAATGATCCAAAACATGTCGAATCCGCGCAGGGCGTCCAGTGACAACAATCGTCCGTATGCCGGCCGGCGCAGCTCAGCTACCGACTCATCCAGTTGAATCGTCTTTGTGATCACGCCTCTACCTCACGTGGCCGCTGCTAACCTTCACGCGTCATTCTGACTCGTCTTGCCGATACGCGGCAGGCTAACGTCTTGACTTCTGGCCAACGCGAGCGATTCGAGTTTTCCTTTTTCAAGCCGCAACTTCCGTTTGCGTGCCGGAGCAGTCGATTTGCGGATCACCAGCTCGGTTTCCAACGAATACTCTGATCCTCTCTGCCGCTTAAGCTTTAGCATTCTTTGCAAGGCCTGGAAGGCTGTTACTCCAAGGCTCTCACGATCCACCCGGATGGTCGTCAACGGTGGGCGCGCCAGACATGCAAACGATATGTCATCGATGCCGACGATCGACACATCCTCTGGAATGTTGACGCCGGCCTCTTCAAGAGCGGTCATGGCCCCCAGCGCAATAAGATCGCTCCCACAAAAAATCACTGTCGGAATACAAGGAGCGGAGAGAATTTCACGTACAGCGGAAGCTCCCGCATCCACCCTGTAGTCGCTATTCGTCGTGAGAAGCGGATCCATCCCTCTCCGCGTCAGTCCGGCGATGAGAGCTTCCCGGATGTGTACCGCAGTCCTGTTGGTCGCCGGGCCGCTGATGACGGCGGCGCGCCTATGACCCAGAGCTGCAACATGTTCGATTGCCTGGAGAATACCTCGCTCATAGTCAATCGAGACATTGCTGATCAGCCTGTCGGCGCGTCCCAGATTCTGGAATACGACCCCGATGCCCGCTTCGGTCAGAGCCGTAGCCATGTGGTTCTCGATGGAAGATGTCATGATCGCAACACCGCGGACGTCACTTTCCACCAGCTTGCGAATCACCGATTGCGTGCGGGCTTCAATGTATTCGGTATTGAATAGAAGAACGTCGAAACCAAGGTCCCATGCAGCCCCCTGGAACCCCCTGATGACTTCTGCAAAAAAGGGATTTGCAATCTCGGAAATGACCAGCCCAAACAGGTCGCTTTCGCCAGTCGAGAGTCTACGGGCATGGACGTTCTTGTAGTACTTGAGCTCGTCCACTACCTGCAGAACACGCTTTTCTGTTGCGGCAGAGCGGTAGTGAGTCTGGTTCAGAACGCGAGATACGGTGGCTGGGGAAACCCCAGCTCGCTTCGCCACGTCTCGCATTGTGTAAGCCATGACTGCTCCCTTAACCGATTTCTGGAGCTGTTCCCACCGCGAAGCAGAGAGCAAACCGTTCGAGGGCCGTCACGTGTGCTGCGTCATCCCAATACCACGGCGAAGTCCTGCCGGGAAAACGGCCAACGCAGGCTGAAGCATGCGGCCTGGACTGCGTTCTTGACAAGAATTCTTTTTACTATGGTAGAGTCATAATCGTTTAAGGTAACCGATTTCCTATATACCAGGAAAACTGGAGAATTCATGCTCCCTCCTGAGGATGTGTCACTGAATTCAGCTGGAGACTCTTCTTCAGGCAGTATCTCCAGACGCAGCTTTCTTAAAACAGCAACCGCCGGCGCACCGATGCTCGCCATGCCCGCCTGGGCCCGAGTATTGGGAGCGAATGACCGTGTCAACGTGGGCATGATCGGGATAGGCGCCCGGGGAACAGACCTCCTCAGCCTGGTGCTTCAGCAACGACAAATTAAGGGCGACGTGGAGGTGGTGGCACTTTGTGACGTCTACCAAAAACGGCTGAACATTGCCGCGCGCAAAGTGCCCGGCGCCAAGACGTACACGCATCACCAGGAGTTACTGGCGCGCGGGGACATCGATGCGGTGTTCATAGCGACTCCGGACCATTGGCACGCTCCGATCACGCTAGCTGCTCTGGAGAGCGGCAAAGACGTCTACGTAGAGAAGCCGATGACGCACACGGCTGAAGAGGGCTTAGTAGTCGCGCGGCGAGTGAAGGAGCTCCATCGCGTGTTGCAAGTGGGTGTGCAGGGCACCTCCTGGCAGCGATGGCATAAGATCCGCGACATCATCCAATCCGGCATGATCGGCCAGGTGGTCGCCGTACAGGGGACCTATAGCCGCAATGCACCCGGCGGCGACTGGAACAGCGGGGAGTTCTGGTCGATCGATCCCGCCGCGGGACCCGACGCCCAGGGCGAAGAACACATCGACTGGAAACAATGGCTTGGCCCGGCTCCCGAAATTCCCTTCAATGCGGACCGCTTCTTCCGTTTCCGCAAATACTGGGATTACTCGGGCGGCATTGCCACCGATCTCCACTATCACGTCGTCGCTCCTTTCCACATTGCGGTGGCGAATGACTTCCCGACGCGCGTTGCGGGCATGGGCGGTCTATGGGTCTACAACGACGGGCGCCAGGTTCCTGATACTTTTCTGACCGCCGCCGACTACCCGAGCAAGTTTTCGATGATGATCCAGTCCTCACAGGTCAATGAGAATGGGCCCACGATGATGATCAGGGGAACCAAGGCGACGATCCATCTGAGTGACGAGTGGGAGGGGCCTCCGACGCGCCAGTATGATTACGCCGACATCGTGCCTGAATCATCCTACGTTGAGGAATTCGTAAAGAAGAATGGCGACCAGTTGGTGCGTGTCGACGGCGTTGGCAATGAAGGTGATCTTAAACATATTGATAACTTTCTTGAGTGCGTTCGAACCCGGAATCAACCCAATTGCAATGCGGACATAGGGCAGAAAGTCACTATCGCCACCGATCTCTCCGTGCGCTCTTACCGGACTGGGAAGGTGTACTACTTCGATGCAGAACGGGAACAGGTGTCGGAAAAATCATAACGATCTACTTGAATCGCGGCCTCGTTGCAAAGTGGCAAGCTTAAGTGAAGCAGAGGAGATGACAATGTGGCGATCCGCTGTAACGAGGCTGCGAAGGATTGTGTTACCACTGCTCATTGTGGCAATTGGGATTAGCACCTTCGTATCTGATCTCAGGGCTCAGGATCTTAGCGGACCATTCTCTGGGCGCTGGGACCTTACGCTAAAAGGAACGGCAAAGGATTTGCCATCCTGGATCGAGGTCTCCGAGGACCATGGGCAGCTTAAGGTGGTCCTGGTGGGCCCAACCGACCACGCTACGCCACTCAAGCAAGCTGCCATTAAGAACGGCGAACTCGAATTCGTTTCGCCCAAAGGCGAGTCAGGTTTTGATGCCGATACGACGTACAAGGCCAAGCTGGCTGGAGGGCGACTGGTGGGGACGGTTACGAATGCCCATCACACCTGGCAACTGCTTGGCAAGCGCGCTCCGGCGCTCAGCGAGACAAAGAATCCTCAATGGGGCACGCCTGTCCATTTGTTCAACGGCAAAGATCTTGCGGGATGGAGGTTAAGCGATCCCAGCAAGAAGAGTTGGGAGGTTGTAGATGGAACTCTAGTCAGCAATGGTCATGGATCAGAGCTGATCAGTATTCCGAAGTTCTTCGATTTTCAAGTTACACCTGGAGTTCAATGCCGGACACAATTCGAACAGCGGCGTTTTCTTGCGGGGCCGCTATGAGGTTCAAATAGAAACGGAATCGGCGGCGGAGCCCCCAAGCCATCACACAGGCGGAGTTTACGGATTCCTGGATCCAATACCCGAACAGCCGCGCATGGCCGATCAATGGCAGAGCTTCGATATAACCCTGGTAGGACGCACGGTCACAGTGGTTCAGAATGGCGTGACGGTTATCGATCATAAAGAAATTCCTGGGATCACGGGGGGAGCTCTCGACAGTAACGAGGGATTGCCTGGTCCCATCTACCTCCAGGGCACCGAAGTGGGACGCGTCGCTTTCCGCAATATCGTGATCACGCCCACACAGAAGTAGTAAGAACCTCCAGAATTGTGGCGCGAAAAAAGGACACATTTCGATTCCAAACGTGGAGCACCCGTCCTCAGAGCTGTCCAAATTAGCGAGCAAATCGGTTGTGGTGTGCAGGTAATTCGTTGATTGTGTGGAACCGGGTTAATCTCAAAGAAAATCGGGTTGGCTTAATTGATCGCTTGTCGAAATTTGCGTGCGGTCCGAGTGAAACTGCAGGTCCCTCCCCTACGCTACCCCGGATTTCCTGTTGAGCTTGGTGGCGTTGGCGTATTTCGTGCGGCTTTCTGACGGAAAGCCGCATACGTCGCCTTGGGCAGTATCGCAAGTTAGGAAATCCGGGTCCGCTCCGGTCGGGATGACAAATTTGAGGGCGTGGCCAACCTTGGCATCAGTGGAGGTGGATGGACAGAGCCGAAAAAAGCTAATTTGGACAAGTCTGATTCTCAGGCGATTCCGATCTGCCCGATAGTTGACTTGTTTTCAGCGAGTGCTATCCAAACCATGTTCCTGACATAGTCTGCTAGAGTGCATTGCTATGGAACATCACACCCGTTTCGCTATCATGCGCTCTTACCGAATCTCGACGTTCGTTCTGATGCTGTGCGCCGCACCCCATCTACTGGATGCACAAGCGCCCGCCGTGCCGGAATGGGCGCAGCCGGGCTCGCCTACACATGTCCAGGTCCCTCCACCGGCGGATTTTCATCGGCCGAGCACGAATTTTGATACGCCGATCGGCGTCTTTCAGGGCCAATCGGATATCGGCAGCGCGGTGGTGCCGGGGAGCGCCAGGTATGATCCGGCGACTAAGCAGTACACCATCAGCTCTGCCGGTTACAACATCTGGTACTCGCGCGATGAGTTTCGTTTTTTGTGGAAGAAAATGTCAGGCGATGTTTCGCTTGCGGCCGACGTCACTTTTCCTGACCCGAAGGGTTACGGTGACCGCAAAGTGGTCCTGATCATTCGCCAGAACCTCGAAGACGACTCCAAAGAAGCCATGATCGGCGAGCATGGGGTGGGCATGATCCACCTGGCGTGGCGACCCGACAAAGGGGCGTTCATCAAGGACATGCAGTATCGCTTCGGGGGCACAATCGCCGGGGTCAAGGCGAAGCGCATCGGAATCGAAAAGCATGGCGATGGCATTGCCATCTTCGTCAGCCTGCAGGGCGAACCCATGCACCAGCTTGGCCCACCAATCAATTTGCACTTTGACCAGCCGTTTTATGTGGGAGTGGGCTTCTGCTCGCATTTACCCGCGACGACGGATACCGCCGTGCTCTCCGATGTTGTTCTTGAGCACTCCGCGGGCAAAGTGCGCTAGAGTACTACCGCCCTAGCCCTAGAAAGACATTCGAGGTCTTGGCAATGGCAAATCTCATCCGCTTCGTTTTGGGAAATTTCACTCTTACCTTCCTGGTAATCGGCTTGATTGCATCCTGGGTGGCGCTCCTTCGCAAGCCAAAACCTTTGACAATGCCGGTCGTGGTCGAAGCACTCTTTTCCTATTTCTTACTTTTCTCCATCGGGTTCGGCCTTTTCTATAACTTCGTGCTGCATAGTTTTCTTGGGGCGATGGCCGCAGGCTTTATCGGTTGGGCGAACAGCCCGTTCCAAGCGGAGGTCGGCTTCGCCAGCTTGGGATATTCGGTTGTTGGTTTTCTTGCCTTCAGACGCAGCTTCGATCTTCGACTGGCAGCAGTCACCGGACCGGCGCTGTTTCTTCTATGCGCAGGGTTCGGTCACGTTTATCAGATCATTACTGCTCATAATTTCGCGCCGGGAAATGCGGGCGTGATCCTGTATATGGACTTCCTGCTTCCCGTGATTGGTTTCGTGTTGCTCTGGTTGGAGTACCGTTCCAAACAGAGAGCAGGCGGCTAGCACGAGCGCGCTTTAGCCCTCATCAGCCCTCATCCGACCAGCGTTCAGAATTGATTCCCGGAGGGAGGGACAAAGACGCCAATGCTGGGTTTGTTGGATCTCGCGGAATCGCAAAGATGCCCAGGACTACGTCCTGGGATATTCTCAGCCGTCCCTAGCGGGACTGTTCCTGGCTCTCATGTCTACCCAGGACTGCGTCCTGGGCTACTCTCAGCCGTCCCCTTCGACAAGCTCAGGGCAGGCTCTGCGGGACTGAGTTTGCCAGTGAAGTTCTCAGGCAGACTCGCGATCTTTGCGATCATGAGCAGTTGCGCTCCGATCCGTTGCTGGGGTTGCTCAGCGGCAAGCGGGAGCTGGACAAGCCGCTGGCCGGCAAGAGCACGCTGAACCGGCTGGAACTGGTTGGCCGCAGCGGTCGCTATCACAAGATCAGCTACTCGTCGGAGTCACTGGACCGCTTGTTAGGGGAGCTGTTTCTGGAGTCCCATCGCAGTGCGCCGGAGCAGATCGTGCTGGATCTGGACGCCACTGACATCCCGCTTTACGGCCATCAGCCGGAGCGCTTCTTCCACGGCTACTACGGCAGCTACTGCTATTTGCCGCTGTATATCTTCGCCGGGGACCAGTTGCTGTGCGCGCGTGTGCGGGCGGCCAACCAGGACGCGGCCGCCGGAGCGGTGGAGGAAGTGAGCCTCATCGTTGCCCAACTGCGGCAGCAATGGCCGCAGACACGGATGGTGTTGCGCGCCGACTCCGGTTTCTGCCGTGAAGAGTGGATGGACTGGTGCGAGGCCAACAAGGTGGATTACCTATTTGGCTTGGCGCGCAACCAACGGTTGCAGAAGATCATCGGCGCCCAGATGCAGCAAGCTCGTCTCCTTCACCAGAGCACCGGCAAGGCGGCGCGCGTCTTTACCGGCTTCGCCTATACCACGCGCCACAGCTGGTCGCGCGCCCGCCGCGTGGTGGCCAAAGCCGAGTATCTCGACAAGGGCGAAAATCCCCGCTTTGTAGTCACTTCGCTGACTCCAGACCAATGGCCCGACCAAGCACTTTACGAGAAGTTCTACTGCGCCCGCGGAGAAATGGAAAACCGCATCAAGGAACAGATGTTCCTGTTTGCCGATCGGCTCTCCACCGATGAGATGAAGGGCAATCAGCTACGCCTCTACTTCTCCGCGCTGGCCTACACCCTGATGGAGGCGCTACGCCGGCTGGGCCTCCAAGGCACAGAGTGGGCTCAAGCTCAGGTCGACACGATCCGCCTCAAGCTGTTCAAGATCGGTGCCATCGCTAGCCCCACCACACCTCGCCCGGTGCAAGGTGGGCGCGCACGTAGTCAGGATTCGGTTCCACGCCCAGGCCCGGCTTATCCGGCACTTGAATTCTGCCGTCCTTGACCAGTGGTCCGTCATGCAGAACAAATTGTTCCCAGGTTAGCGATGGGTCGCCTTGGTAGAAGCCCCAGGTGAGTTCATGGGTCTTGGAAGCCTGGGGTCCGAGCGGCGGGCTAAGCGCCAATTCGTGTGCTTTGAAATCACGGATCGCGGCTGCGCAATGTGCCGAAGCAATCGCGCCCAGGGGACCGATCGCGTTGTGCGCCGATACTGGAATATTGAAGATGTCCGCCAGATCCGCAATCTTCTTCGATTCGAGTAATCCTCCCGACTTTGGTATATCGATTTGTACAATCTTGCAGCCCTGGTGGACGATGAACGGCATAAAGCCACGGCGCGTGTAGAGGTTCTCACCGGTGAGGATGGGTACGGGAGATTCTTCGGTGAGCTTGACCCAGGACTCGGAGAAGTCGGGATCCATGGGATCCTCAAGCCACATCGGCTGAATGGGAGCAACCGCGCGGGCCAGGTTCAACGCATCCGACATGTCCAGCTCCCAGTGACAGTGGATTGCGATTTCGAAGCGGTCGCCAAGCGCCTCACGCACGTTGGCAAAGCCCTTGGCGTTGATTTCCAAATCGTGCAGGCTCAGCTGGCGGCTGTTAAAGCGGGCATCTGCAGGGAAAAGGCCGTAGGGATCACCCGCGCGCCGGATATCGGTCTTTACCGCTTCAAAGCCATAGCGGTGTTCCTTGACCATCGCCGCCCACTCGCGGCAGGAAGCAGGGTCAAGAAAATCCGGCGGGCTGGTGGTAAGGTAGGCGCGCACGCCGCTGCGGTATTGGCCACCCAATAGCTTGCATACGGGCACTCCGAGAAGTTTTCCGGCGAGATCCCAAAGTGCAATCTCCACCCCGCTGATCGCGGTGATGGTTACACCGCCAATCGCGCCTGCGCCCCCGGTACGCAGGATCATCTCGGTGTATAGCGGGTCGATGTCCAAGGGGTCCTGGCCCATGACGGCATCTCGCAGATATCCCAGCATCACGTCTTTGATGCCGAATCCCCAATAGGCCTCGCCGTATCCAGTGACGCCCGCGTCGGTATCGATGCGAACCAGGGTATTGCCTCCAGGCCTGCCGACGACCAGCACTTTCAAATCGGTGATCTTCACCTTCTTACGCAATGGAGCCGCAAGCGCTGTATAGTGTCCCAACACGGAGGATGCAGGAACTAAAGCCGCGAGCCCTTGCAGCAAATCTCTTCTTTTCATCGTCACCTCTGAATGTTCGTTGGTGTCACAATCAATGAGCCACTCCACTTGGGCCGTTCATTAGGGAACTATGAAAATGGAATGGCGTCGACCCCATTTATAGTCTCAATCGATGAAGATGTGGGGTAACTAATCTTCTTCGGCGAGGAGTTCGTTAGGGAACTAACACCGCTGAGACATTGAGGAACGCAATGGAACATGATTTGCAGGACACACTCTCACTTCTCACCCGCACCCCCGGCACCCTCAATGCGCTTCTGCGTGACCTGCCGGAAACCTGGACGTCGCGAAATGAAGGCGGAAACACCTGGAGCGCATTCGACGTCGTGGGCCATCTGATTCACGCCGACCGCACGGACTGGATGCCACGGGTCAGGATGGTGTTGCAGTTTGGAGAGGCGCAGACGTTTGCGCCTTTTGATCGCTGGGGAATGGTGCGAGAGACCCAGGGCAAGTCCCTGGGTGAGTTGCTGGATGAATTTGCTCACTTGCGATCAGAGAACCTGGGGCAACTGCGGGCCTTAAATCTGCAGCGCGCAGACCTTCAACGGTGTGGCCGACATCCTGCCCTTGGAGTCGTTACCCTGTCAGAGCTGCTGGCCACGTGGGCAACGCACGATTTAACTCATTTGCATCAGATCTCGAGGGTCATGGCCCACCAGTACCGCGAAGCTGTGGGCCCGTGGAGCGCATACCTCGGCGTGCTGCAGTGCGCCGGGCACAGCTCTTGATTGGCAACGCCTTTGGCTATCTAAACCGTGGGAACCAGGATCTCGGTGATCAATTCTGCTTCCGGTGTCGTTCTCGGATCGTTCAGGTAGTTCTCAATGAAGTAGTCATCCCTTAACGGAAGCTTGGTCTCGGAGATAATCTGCATCACCCGGCCGGTAGCCGGGCCGAGGTTCGAGTAAGAACCAGTCAAGACAAAGCGGCTGAACTTGCCTCCGCTAAATTGGGTATAGCCGAGGCCTTCGGGCAACACTGCGGGATGAGCGGCGACCGAGACTCCAGCCCGGTATATCTTCGGCCCCATTTTGTAGAGGCTCATGTATCCCGTGATCTGATTATGCTCGGCAATCGTGGGGACAAATGTATGTAGGTTCTGCCAAGCCTGGGGGGCATTTGTTTGGAACGGTCCTACTTTCTCCACAAAGACATAATGCGTTTGAGGCCAGGTTACTACTTCGGGTTCTTCCGTTAGTTTCATGGCTTCTCCCTCGGCGTTCAATCCTTGGGAATCCAGAATACGCGCTTTTTCGTCTCCCAGAGCGAGCACGGGATTGATACGGAACGAACTTCACGCGGTCCCGGCTAACCGGGACCGCGCGCGCACCCATGTTCGTGCCTCGGTCAGCTTTTGTTAGAACGAAAACCGCGCTGCAATTTCAATCTGGCGCGGGGTGTAGAGGAAGCCACTGTTGTTAGAGCTCGTGATTTGACCATACGTGGGCTGATAGGTCGCCGTACCGCTCAGAGCACCGGTGGACGAAAGAAGGTAGGCGGTCGTGTTGATGCCGTCAATGTTCTGATGGTTGGCAAGGTTGAAGACATTAGCCAACAGTTGCAACTGATAGCCCTCCTTAATGGTGAATGCCTTCTGGGCGCGAATGTCGTCAACAATGTGCCTGGGATATTGTTTCGTGTTCGGTCCAATTCCAGGAATCAGTGCGGTGGCGCCGCCGGCTCCGTTCCAGTTCGTGAGAACCGCGTCGCCGGAGTTGTAGCTGCTGACGCTGACTGTGTAGGGCAAGCCGTTTTGCATCTGGAAGCTGTTATCGAGAGTCCAGTCATTGGTTAGATATTTGAGCCAGCTTCCGGAATGGAGGTTAGGAAAGCTGTAAAGGGCATAGGCCACAAATCGATTAGGAACGTTATAGGAGGAGTTTCCGTAGTTAATGCGCGGATTTCCGAACGGATCGTACCAGCTATTTGTAGCAGTGGTGGTGGTGGCGTTTTGTGCAAAGTCAAGAGCGTGTGACCAGGTATAGTTCGCGTCAAACTGAATGCTGTGCAACGAGTGGTTTTGAATTTCCGCCACAAAAGCGTTGTAGTTCGAATTGATATTGCTGGTCACCTCGGTGATGCTTTGATAATTGGCCGCGGCCGGGCCGAAACGGGCGGTGTTGCCGTAGCTGGTGTAGGTAGGAACGGTATACACAGTTCCGTTCTGCAAGGGGCCTTTTTGCGAACTATCGACGACGGTCATCTGTACGTTTTTCACCGTCGCCGGATTGAGGTTGAGGTCCAGGAAGTTTGGCAGGTCGCGGCCCAAAGCCCCCAGATAGCTCACCTGGAAGACCGTACCCCGGCCGATGGCCTGTTGGACCATGAGATCGAACTCATGCACCATGGGGTTTTGCAGGTTGGGAGCCAGGAAGTAGGAACTCGGGGTCGGCGCCGCGCCCGTAGTACCCACGATTTCGGGAAGGAGCGGGCCTGTCGTAGGCCTGTACTGCGTGGTGTATTGGCCGTTTGGGCTGCCTGTATTGAGCAGCACATTGAGTAGAACTCCATTCGTTATCCGGCCATAATACATACCATAGCCGCCACGCAAGACAGTTTTGCCTGAGCCGTAGACGTCGTAGGCGAAGCCAATCCTCGGCCCCACGTTGTTCTTGTCGGTAGGATGGTTGGTCAACCCAGGATAAGGGGTGTACTTGCCAATAGCAGTGGTGAGGTTCGCTACCGGAGAAGGCAATGCTTCGTAGTCATAGCGCACGCCCAGTTGCAGGGTGAGACGCGGGTTCAATTTCCAGTTGTCCTGGGCAAAGAAACCATAGTCCATTGTCGATATGGCGAAGATGGGAGATCCGAAACCCTGGTAGAAATCCGCATAGCAAGGATATGTGCCGACAGCGCTGGCGGTAGCGGTAGCGGCCGCGGAGGCGCTGCTGTTACAAGTTGATTTCGCTTTGCCTTTATTCAGCAGGTCGTTGATGTAGTTGCCCAAATAGGTATAGCTGTAGTCGCCATTGCTTTCGTAGGTGTTATTGATCAGGTCGTAGTTGTGCACCGTGTCCACGCCGAATTTAAAGCTGTGGTTACCGCGGCTGTAGTAAAGCGTGTCGCCAATCTGCCACTTCCGCTCGTCAGGGAGAGCTTTGCGGTAAGAATAATAGGGAGAGCCCAGATAGAAGCCGCTGGTCGACGTCGCGAGTGCGACCTCGGGCACATTACCGCCGGTGCCGACCAGGTTGGCCTGTGTGTATGCACTGTAGGGCTGCTGGCTTTCGTCGTTCAACTCCCGCCCATACTGGTAAAGCAGCTCATTGCTGATATTGCTCCTGATAAGACTGGTGAGCTTGGCGACGCCGTAGTCGAGTTTAACGTAGTCATTGCCCCAGGTATCCACCGCGTAGTCGTTGGTGGCTGAAGTCTGCACACCACCTGGTGAAGCCCAGCGGAGGCGATGGTAGAGCGCGCTCACATGCTCCCGCTCATTGATTTGATAGTCCAACTTGGGGGTGTTGATTTCCTGGTAGCCGGTGCGGGGGACAGTTCCGAGATCAGAAAGAAGGCCGGCGATTCCAGTGTCGTAAGCGCTGACGCCGGCAGCGTAGGAGGCTAAGCCCTGACGAGCAGCCAACGTACACACCTGGCTGTCGAGGGTGTAGTTGGAATCGGCGTTCGCGCCGGTGCCGTTGCTCAGGTAACCGGTGGCTAGATTGCATGCATTCGTACCTGTCAACGTAGCCGACGGCTGGGCGTAGAAAGCACTTGCCGAGTGTGGAATCGCTGTGCCCGGGAAAATGTGGTTGTGTGTGTCGAAGGTATAGATCCAGAACAGCTTGTCCTTGATGAGCGGTCCGCCTATCGTGAACCCGTAAATCTTTCTCAGGTCCTTGGGTTTGAATGAAGTGCTGGTAAAGGTATACGCGCCTGTGGTCGGGTTCTGAGTGGCTAAGGTTTTGTTGGTGAAGGCGTTGTAGGCGGCCCATTTGCTCTCGCGATCGTAGAAATATGCTTCGCCATGGAGCTTATTTGTGCCGCTCTTGGTTACAGAATTGATAACGCCTCCGGCCGCGCGGCCATACTCTGCAGCGTAGACGCCGGTGTTCACCGCAAATTCGCGCACAGCACTCCCTGAGGTCGAGTAGGCTTCGCGTGTGCGGCCGCGTTCCTCCGAGTAATAGGCCTGGTTGTCATCCGCGCCGTCAATCTCCACATTATTCAAAATCGGGCTTATTCCCCGGACGCTGACTAGACCATATCCATTCGTATCCGAAACGACCCCGGGTGTCGTCATAGCCAGACTCGACCATCGGCGATTGTTCACGGGAATGCTGTCCAGCGCAGTTTTGTTCAATGTGCTGGTGAAATCAGGGGAATCGAAGTTAAGCACAGGCGCCTCGCCAGTGACCTCGACGGTGGAGTTCGACGAAGCAACGGATAGATGCGGTTCCAGGTTGGTCAACTGTCCCACTTGCACAATTACGTTGCTTTCGCGAAAGGGTGAGAACCCGGCCGCGGTGATTGAAACCGTATAGGTCCCAGGTTCGAGCAACGGCGCTTTGAAGTAGCCGCTATCGTCGGATTTCACCTGGAACTGTGCGCCTGTTCCATCGTTCACGATGCTTACGGGCGCGTTTGGTATGGCCGCGCCATTGGTATCAAAAATCGTTCCGCCGATGGCTCCCTGGGTTGCGGATTGTGCGTTTGCCCGACTGGCGAGCCCCAGGCAAACCGCCAGAAAAAGGGCACAGGCCCTGCGCGTGAGATACATGCGTTGCATTGAAATGCCTCCATTAAACAAGATGGATGGTCTGCGGCGTCTCGCAGCTCAATTGCCGCGGCGTTTGGCTTTGACCTCTACGGTTCCTGGAACCCGCATTTGTTTACTTGACCGTGGCAATGCCCGGAAGTGAATAAAGCCAGGCAGCTCTTCGGAGAGAGACACTGATATCCAGATTTCTCAAACCGGACTAAGCTTTTCTTGCTAACGGTACGATAAGGAAGATCGCGAACTCGTTGTTTTTTTCGCCGACCTATGTGTTCCGCGCGCGGTCTTTTAGAGCATGCAGATTGATTTTTGCTCACGCGAATCTGCAGCAAGCCAAACGGACACAACATTTTTATAACACCATAGAAGTTTGAAAATGCCGTGAACTGCAAGCAAGAAATGAGCTTGGCGCCACCGCGGCGGGTTCATTTCACGATATCAAAAAGGACTATCACTGCGGCAAACGGTGACCCTAGATCGCGAAGGAGTGCTGACAACCTAATCTCGGCACTGGAGCATCTAAGCGGCGGTTATGTATTCGACACAGTGCTGGTGCTTGACCACCGAAAATGGAATCCTAAATCCCGGAAGCATTGCGTGCTACGGAAGGGGTGGTCGAGCTGCAGAGCGTTGATGGTGTATGGAAGCGCATGGGTCTCAAAGAAATCGGGTTGGCCTTGGATGATTTCCAATCAGCGTTCACGTTCGGTCCAGGTTCAGAGCTGTCCAGATTGGCGAACGAATCGGGTTTGGTGCGCAGGTGACTCACTTGCGCAGTTGCGTTCAGGAAGGGCGCACAGCAGGTCCCTCGGCTTCGCTCGGGATGACAAATTGTAGGGTGGTGCTTCCAGGAGGAATTGGATAGTGGCTGAAAGAATCACAGGGCTTTCCTCGGGATGACAATAGGTCGCACATCCTATGATTCCCACCGCGCACGTCGTCGTGACCGTCAAGCGAAGCTGGAAGAGAGCTGATTTGGACAAGACTGGGTCGAGCTGCGCTCCCTACGGGACTAAGCTAACGATGGAGACGGTTCGTTTGCTCGATCGCGGCGAAGCTGCCTTGTGCAGTTTCTGGCGCGAGGGACTGGTCGATTCGCGGACGATCAGTTCAGGCTCAACTGCTACCTGTGGTGGAGGCTTGGTCTCCGATGGGCGGAGTTGTTGCAGTAATAATTCGACGGCCAGTTCGCCCATCTGATGAAGGGGCTGGCGAATCGTGGTCAGGCTCGGTGTCTGAAATGCTGCTTCTTTGATGTCGTCGAAACCTACTACAGAGACATCCTGAGGAACGCTTAACCCGGAATCATGGAGTGCGCGAATACAACCGATGGCCGCCACGTCGTTGAACGAGAGAACCGCGGTAAAGCTGCGATGGTGAGCCAGTAGCTGCTGAACGACGGGATAACCCAGTTCAGGCGACGTCAAGTCCTTTTCCAGCTGTATGGTCAATTCCGGCCGGATAGAGAGGCCTAGATCTTGCGCCACCTGAACGATACCTTGCCACCTTGCGTCGGAATCGGAGCTGTAAGGCTGCCCGCGCATGAAGGCGATTGTGCGGTGCCCGAGGTTGTACAAATGGCAAAGCGATAATTCCGCAGCGCGGCGATGATCAAGCACAACGTTCGTAACTCCGCTCATACGCTTGTGGCCGGCAATCGCAACTACCGGCAGCGGAATCTTGTGAACCAAATTGGTGTCGATCGCTATCAGACCCTCCGCACCCCGGCTGATGAGCATGCGGGGGTACTGCTCGATCAGGTCGGGCCGGTGCCGGTGATGGGCGATGAAATAGAAATACTTTTCGTCAAGAAGCCTGTCTCCTATCCCCGTCATTACCTCTGCGTGGTAGCCGTCGGCGAGGACAGGAACCAATATGCCGATGGTCATGGTGCGGCGATTTCTCAAGGATCGTGCAAGGAAGCTGGGCTCGTAGTTGAATTTGAGCGCGGCCTTGCGGATTCGCTCCCGCGTAGCTTCGGGAATGGAACGTCCTGGAACATCGTTCAGAACGACCGATATGGTCGTCGGATCAAGATTGAGATAAGCCGCAAGGGTCTTGAGGCTGACGGGCCCCGGAGGCTGGCTATCGTCGCGCGTGCGCTTTCCCATCGCTGCCATAACCTCGTTCGTGCAAAATGCTGGTTAGGCTTTAAAAATATCAGCCGCGGCGCTTCTAGACAATAGTTTGTCTCGATACTTTGCCGGCACTCACCTGCACGGCCATGGGTCAGGGGCCGCCCGGGCCTCGTGGCTGCCCGGCGGCGCCATTGCGCGCGGGAAGAGCCCCTTCGCCTTCTTTCAGGATGTAGAAGCGATCTGCCCCTACATTGGTCAACGTTTCCACCTTTCCCGAGGGCCAAAAAATCTCGAGTTTGTCCACCTTTTCGTGACCGGCGAGACCAAAGTGAATCCTCAGATCGCTTTGGGAAAGGTAGCTTCCCCCGCTCTGGACCTGATCTTCCTGCACAAGATCGCCTGCGGTTGCGCGTAGACGCGCGTTGAGGGCGAGCCGGTTGCCTTTCGCCCCCTCCAGTTCGAAGCTGACCCAATGGTTGCGAGGTCCTCCCTGCGTCTGCAAGATCATGGGTTCGCCTTCGAGGTTCTCGATCACGATCTCCAGGCGCCCATCATTGAACAGGTCGCCAACCGCAAGCCCCCGGCTTACCTGTGGTATCTGAATCGCAGGACCGGCAAGCTTGCTTATGTCGCGAAATGTGCCGTCGTGTTGGTTGAGATAGAGGAGTTTCGGCTCGCGAAAGGTGGTGCCGATGTCCTTCGTGTCCACCTGCGGATAGACATGCCCGTTGACCATGATCAGGTCAGACCAGCCATCGTTATCCAGATCGAAGAAAGCATCTCCCCACCCCACGTACGGCGTTGTGCCACGAGCAATACCGGAAGTGTAGGAGACATCGGTGAAGTTGAGGGCGCCGTTGTTACGGTACAGCGCGGCATACTCCTCGCTGAAGTGAGTGATGGCGAGCGAGAAGAGGCCCTTGTGTTCATAGTCACCGAGCGCAACGCCCATGTTGGCCTGTTCGCTGCCATCGAGGTTAACGGCGACTCCAGCGTCAAGCGCGACGTCGGTAAAGTGGCCGTTACCGTCGTTGCGATAAAGGTAATTGGGCTCTCCATCGTTGGCTACAAACAGATCGAGCCGTCCGTCGTTGTTGAAATCACACCAGATCGCCGTCAGCCCAAAAAGCTTCTGGGCATCGTCTACGCCGGCCGCTTTCGAAACCTCGGTGAAGGTTCCATTGCCGTTATTGTGGTAAAGCGCGTCAGGAGATCCCTTCAGGCCTCGGGGACCACACTGTACGGCTATGCCATGGTACTGACAGGTCTGCTTGGAACCGAATTCCGGGAGATCCTTAAGGTTAAAATCCACGTAATGCGCAACAAAGAGGTCGGGCCAGCCATCGCCGTCGTAGTCACCAAAAGCCGCACCCGTCGCCCAACCGGAATCCTTGTCCAGGCCCGCCTGAGCGGTTACATTACTGAACGTGCCGTCGTGGTTGTTGTGGTAGAGGACAATCCCGCCAAAACAGGTGACCAACAGATCGGGCCAGCCGTCATTGTCAAAGTCTCCAATGGACGCGCCCATAGCCCAGCAGGGATAGCCGACACCGGCCTTCTCCGTGACATCTGTAAACGTGCCATCGTGGTTGTTATGGAAGAGCGCACTGCGCGCTTTGCGGCCGGCCAACGCCATGTCGATTCCGGGCGCATTGGTGAAATAAATGTCGGGCCAGCCGTCGCGATCATAGTCGATGAGCGCCACTCCACCGCTCATCGACTCCACGATGTACTTTTTCGCGGGAGAAGACAGATGATCGAATTGGATCTTCGTGGAGCGCGTGATGTCGACCAGTTGGGGAATTTGCGGGTTGGGCAAGGGCGACTGGTTGGCTGGTTGGGGAGCAGGGTGTTGGGCTCGGCTGGCATAAGGTGGGCAGAAGATTACGAGCGAGAGGCAGAGAAGAGCCAGCTTCCGCAACATGCGGGCTCTTCGCATCCGTATCTCCGTTGGGCTGGTGCTGAGAGTCGTTACTTGCTCTCCTCCTCGGTGGACAGTCCAGCCGGATGGAGCTGCATTTCTTTAAAGACCGCCTCCAGCTTTTCCTTCATCAGCTTGTATCTCTTGTACTCCTCGACCTCGTGTTGTGAGTCAGCGGTGCGCCCCATCTCACGATAGATGGTGCTTAGGCGAAAGTGGGCAGCGGCGTTGGTGGGCTCAAGCTGGACCGCCCGCTCGAGAACCGGCAATGCCTTAGCCTGCTCGTTCATCGCGATCAAGGTCTTGGCTAACCCGAAGTTGGCCTCCGCATCTTGCGGCTGCAAACGGAGTGCGGTGTTGTAGTACTGCAGGGCCTGGGCAGAATCTCCTTTGTGGCTGGCCAGGTCCCCCAGCCTGGTTTCCGCCTTTTCGTCCATGGCGCTCTCGGCGATCGCCGCCTTGTACTCCGCTTCTGCTTCCGCTTTGGTCTTTGCATCGTCAGAGAGGTTAAGGAGTTCTGCCATTTCAAAGTGGATGCCTGGCAGCTTGGGGTCGACTTCGAGGGCTTTCTGGAATTGGACGCGAGCACCGGCGTTGTTGCCTTGTCTTGCATCTTCATGGGCCATGACTTGATGCATCTGCGCCGATTCCGGAGCGGCCAGTGCCAGGCTCAGCATGGCTTCACCGGAGAGGTCGGAATACACGCGATAGGCAGCGTAGAGCACCGCCGGGTTGGCCGGGTCGGCCTGGCGCATGGCGTTCACCACCGAGCTAGCCTTATCCAGTTCCTGGCTAGCTGTATACAGCTCAATCAGTTCCATGCCAATTTGGACTTTCAATTTTGGTTCGTCCACGGCGGCAAACGATGTCTCCAGGTGGGTGCGTGCGTTTGCCGTCTGCCCGGTTCGCTTCTCCGCCATCCCCAGCAGGGCTTGAATTTTGGCCAGGTTCGGCTGCATCTCGAGGGCCGCGCGCAGATGGGGCTCGGCCTTGACATAGTCGCCCTGAAAGAAAAGCAGAACCCCGAGGTTGGCCTGAGCATCCAGGTTTCGCGGTTCCAGGGAGACCAATGCTTGAAGTTCCGGGATGGCCAGGTCGGGGCGGCGCTGGTTCAGGTATTGCTGGGCCAGCCGGGAATGCGCAGCAATCTGATCCTGATTGTTAGCCGGCGCCTGGGACAGGAGGGGGAGGGTGGGGAGGGATACCAGCAACAGAGCACAGAGTTTTTTTTTAAGCCACATCGCCTACGAATGATACCGCGCCATACCGTACCAGACAAAGGCTTGGACCCAAATACCAACCTTGGGTTACTGAATACGGGCCCCCCTTTCATGCGAGCCGGACCCCAAAGTGGCTATCTCCGAATTAGGATAAGTGGTTTCTCTCCTTAAGACACACGGTTGTCTTGTAACTACGGGGCCCCTCTCAATGCGAGCCGGACCCCAAAGTGGCTATCTCCGAATTCGGATAAGTGGTTTTTCTCCTTAAGACACACGGTTGTCTTGTAACTTACACACTTTCAACGGGTGCAAGATAATCCTTGACAACTTTAGGCGGCAACCTGTTATATTGCTCCCGCGCGCACAGATGACGAATAGACAAGCGTTTGTCTCATTGGATTCTCGCGTGAAGACGATGGACAGTAATCACGACTATATATAGCGGCAACAATTTTCGGAGGTGTGATATGAAACCAGGACGATTGGCCTTACTGGTCGGAGTTCTTCTCACAGGATCATTTGCAGCGGCTCTTGGGCAGGCAGTAAACCAAGGCGACATCAGCGGTACTGTTACCGACACTACAGGCGCCGTGGTGCCAGGGGCAACGGTAACGATTCTAAACGTTGAAACCGGGATTACGAAGGACTACACGACAAACGATTCCGGCGTATACGACACGTCCTCCATTGTCGCCGGCAACTACAAGCTTACGTTCACAAGGCAAGGCTTTAGCACGCTGGTCCGGTCTTCGATCACGGTCCCGGTTGGACCGACAACCGTCAATGCCCAGTTGGCGGTGGGTACCGTAAGCACGCAGGTGGTTGTCAATACCGATGTTGCCCTGCTGAACACAGAGAACGGAGCGATAACCACCACCCTCAACTCGGAGACCCTGTCGCAACTGCCACAGGTAAGCTCGATTGGGCAGGATTGGTCAAGCTTCAATATTCTGCAGGCAGGGTCCGCTGGTGCTCCGATGGGGAACCAGGGAGTCGTGGGTTCAGGGACTTCCAATGGCACCATGTTGTCGGTGAACGGCAACTTGCCCTTCAGCACGGTGCTCGCAGATGGAGCAGAAACCACTCTGCCGGCGAGCGCGAACTCCGATATCACAGTCCAGGAGGATATTCAGGAGGTGCAGACCAGCAGCTCCGCCTTTTCTGCGCAATACGGCGTGGGCGGCATTCTCTACAACCAGATCAGCAAAGGCGGATCCGATCGCTTTCATGGTTCGGCGTACGAATACTTCCAAAACACAGCACTGAACGCGAACAATTACACCTTCGGCTCGAATACGCCGACTCCGATCATCCACTTCCACGAGTTTGGCGGTACAGTCGGCGGCCCGATCATCAAGAACAAGTTCTTCTTCTTCTTCAATTACGAGCACATCATCGATAACGGAGGCAACGCAGCGACCTTCTTCACCGTGCCCACAGCTGCCGAACTGAGCGGCAATTTTGCCGGGCTTCCAACCATCTATGACCCTGCGACCACGACCGTGATCCAGCAGACGGGTACGTACACCTATCCGGGAGCCACCTCCCCGACCACGTGCCCTTGCATCAGCCGCACGGCTTTCCCGGGAAACGTAATTCCCGCTGACCGGTTCGATGCCGTCTCCAAGGCTGCACAGGCGTATTTCCCTGCTCCTAACACAGCCGGGAGCATCTCCAACGGACAAGCAATCAATAACTACACCTATACATCTCCGGATATCAATCCGTTCACTAAGTTTTTCGGGCGTTTGGATTACAACGTTACCCCCACCAACAAGATCAACGGCTCGGTAACAGAAGGAAATAATCCAGGCAAAAGTTTCGGCTGGGGAGGCTGCCCTATCGGCTGCCAGAGCGGTGATGTGAGCAGGATCAACAGTCAAGTGACGGACGTGTGGAGCATATCCCCGCGCGTGACCAACGAGGCGCGGTTGGGCTATACCAACCAGCTTAACTTTTTTGTGCCCTATACGCTCAACGGGGGATACCCGGCCAAGCTTGGATGGCAGTTCGCCAAGGCGGATAACTTCCCCACCATCAACATCACAAATTTCAACAGCTTCAATGGCAATACCGTACTTTCCACGCAGATCAATGCGGTCTACAAGGAGCACGCGTTCGCTCCATCCGATGTAGTTACTATGATCGTCGGGAAACACGTCCTGCATTTCGGTGGGGAGTTTCTGATTTATCAGAACAACTCCACCGCTTGGGGCAACATTAATGCCGGGACGTTGAGCTTTACCGGCCAATATACATCGCAATATGTGGGCAGCACGACAAGTGGTGCGCCCTACGCGGACTTCCTTCTGGGACAGACGCAGAACTGGAATGCTGGGGTAACGCCTGAGTATGGCGGCCGCGAGAAGCTTCCGCAGGTATTTGTTCAGGATGATTACAAGATCCGTCCCAACCTGACGGTAAATCTCGGCCTGCGCTACCAGATACAGACCGGATGGAGCGAGGTCAAGGGTAATGAGGCCTCATTCGATCCGACCGTGCAAAACCCGGTATCGAACAGCCTGGGCGCCATCTGGTTCGGGTCTACCCATGCAAACGGCCGCACACACCTGCAAAAACCCGTCTACGACACGTTCCTCCCCCGGGTTGGATTCTCCTACCTGCTCAATCCTGTAACCACGATAGGAGGCGGCTTTGGGCTCTTTTCCTATAACTGGAGCAATGACCAATACGGTGGCGGAATGGGTCAGGCTTTTGGATCCAAGGCCAACGTTACCGATGAGACAAATGGCATAACTCCGGTGGTTAGTTTCTCCGGATCCGGGGCGGGCCTTCCTTATGTATCAAACTCAACCGCCCCCGGCGCATACAACGGACAGAGCTTCAACTACAACGCGTACCACGAACCTGTCGGCGGCTCCTACCAGTGGAACCTCCAGGTACAACGGCAACTAAGTACCAACTTTGTGGCTTCTCTCAAGTATGTGGCAACCCATGGTCATAACCTCCCTTTCCCGGTTGACATCAACCAGGTACCGGAAAACCTGCTCTCAGCTAACGATCAGGGATCGCGGCCCTTCCCCCAATTTGGATCGCTGAATACCTCCGGTACTCCATCGAACGAGAATGCAATCTCAAATTACAACTCGCTGCAGGCCATCATGGAAAAACGCATGAGCAATGGCCTCAATCTTCAGTTCAGCTATGTATGGTCCCACTTCCTGGATGATATAGACTCCGCCGGTTGGGGAAGCCATGCAGGCGACCAGTTCATCCAGAACTCCTTTGTTCCTTCTGCGAACTATGGGAACTCCAACTTCGATATAAGAAACGCATTCAGGGGCTACGCCATTTACGAGCTGCCATTCGGGAGAAACCGGCAGTTCCTGAACAACAGTACCCTGCTGGATGAAGTCGTCGGCGGTTGGCAGCTTTCCACCACGATCATTGTTCAGAGCGGTCAGCCCTTTATGGCAAACATGGCGAGCGGCACTAACTCGTACTCGCTGGGTGGCACTAATTTTCAATGGTTTCCCAACGTGATCGGCAACCCAAAGCTGCAACACCGCGGCCCGAACCAGTGGTTCAATGAAGCTGCCTTTGCCGCCCCAGCCCCTGGAACCTTCGGCGACGAGCGGCGAAATCAGCTGACCGGACCTGCGTTCGAGCGGGTCAACCTTTCACTGGGCAAAACGTTCGCCTTCACGGAAGGGGTCCGATTGCAAATACGCGCCGACGCCAACAATGCCTTCAACCATCCAGGCTTTAGTTTGCCTAACACGCAACTCACGGTCTGCCCATCATCCGGAACCTTAACTGCTGGATGTAGTGGATACGGTGCGATTGCTACAGGTACGTCTACGATCACGACCCTGACTGATCCCGGCCGTACGGTTCAGCTCAGTGCGCACGTAACGTTTTAGCACACCCTACCTGGTAGTAGGTCCTCCGGGGTGCCAGATTTCTGGTACCCCGTATTTTTCATTATTTCAAATCATGGGTGTAGGTGTGCGCGTGAGAACCCCAATTTGTAAACTCTGTCCCGCCAGGGACACCTGAGAGTAGCTCCCCTGTGGGACTGAACCGAAGATTCTGCGAACGCAGGGAACAAACAGCACCCGGCCGGCGTATCTCAACCAACACGACGGCGCGGAACCTCGCAGGCTCCGGCAAGAGGTTCTTTGAAGAAGCCTCGTCGCGTTGACGGCTTTGTCGTTAGACAAACGGCTGTCTAGCGGCTCCTCGGTTGATATTTTGTAAGAGTAGCGGCACTCCATAGGTATGAGGTCACAACGGTACGATGGGAAAGCCCAAGCGCGACGACAACTTCCCTGCCGGACCCGTCGGTCTCAAGACCCTTGCGGCGTATCTCGATCTTGATCCGGCGACCGTATCGGTCGTTCTGAATCAGGTGCCTGGACGCTCCATTCCTGAAGCTACAAGGGAGCGAATTCGCAAGGCAGCGCTCAAATTCAACTATGAGCCCAGTTTCCTTGCACGATCCTTGCGAAATCGCCGCACCATGACAATCGGCATTTTGGTTCCGGTACTTGCCGACGGCTATCACGCAGAAGTGATGACCGGAATAGGAGACCGGCTTCTCGAGGAAAAATATTTCTACTTCATCGCCCACCACCGGCACCGTACCGATCTCATCGAGCACTACCCTCGCATGCTGATCAATCGCGGTGCGGAGGGCCTGATCGCTATCGATACAAACTTAGTAGACAAGCTTCCGTTTCCGGTGGTATCGGTAGCCGGTCACAGGCGTATCAGCGGGGTTACCAGCGTCGAGCTCGATCATCATCGGGCCGCGGAATTATCGCTTCGTCATCTTTACGATCTAGGGCACCGCACCATTGCCGTCATGCGCGGGCAGCCTTATAGTTCCGACTCCGACGCCAGGTGGCAAGGCATCGTTGAGGTGGCACAGGATTTAGGTCTCTCTATTCGGCCGGAATTGACCATTCAGCTGGAAAAGGATTTGACATCGCCTGAACTGGGATACCCGGTAGTTGAGCAGCTACTAGCTCACCATCGCCGCTTTACCGCGGTTATCTCTTTCAACGATATTGCTGCCATAGGTTGCATTCGTGCGCTCCATGACTCGGGGCTACGAGTTCCTCAAGATGTGTCTGTGGTCGGATTCGACGACATTAAAGAGGCAGCCTTCCAGACACCGAGTCTGACCACCATTCGGCAGCCCCTTCACAAGATGGGCAAACTGGCTGTTGAATTGCTGCTCCAACAGCTCCGGCCTTCCGGCACTAAAATTGCTCCGCAAGTAGCAGTGGAGCCCGAATTGATTGTCCGCGAATCTACCGGCCCCTCGAGGCTCAGACTACGCAAAGCAGGTTCGACGAGAGCGACCCGTGACGTGTCTAGCGCCGGCGGGTCACATGCGAATAACCACCGCGAGACGGAATAAGATCCATTTATCTTCCTCAGCCTTCTACCACACATAGGTTGCAACCGCGCCGCCGCTCAATGTAGACGAAACGCTCTCGCCATGAAAGCGAATTTGAAATGTCTGCGCCGTGCCGCTGATGTTGGCCACGATCACCACATACTTGCCGCCGGGAGTCTCGTAGGCTACCAAGGCGTTCTCGGCGACCGCGGCCTTGTACCCCGATTCCGCTTCCGCTTTGGTCGTTGCATCGTCAGAGAGGTTAAGGAGTGCTCCCATTTCGAAGTGGATGCCTGGCAGCTTGGGGTCGACTTCGAGGGCTTTCTGGAATTGGACGCGAGCACCGGCGTTGTTGCCTTGCCTCTTCATGGGCGATGACTTGATGCATCTGCGCCGATTCCGGAGCGGCCAGCGCCAGGCTCAGCATGGCTCCCCCGGCGAGTAGACGCGATAGGAGGCGTAGAGCACGGCAGGGTTGGCCGGGTCGGCCTGGCGCATGGCGTTCACCACCACACTGGCCTTATCCAGTTCCTGGCTAGCCGTATACAGCTCAACCAGTTCCATGCCAATTTGCCACTTTAATTTTGGTTCGTCAAGGGTGGTAAAGGAGGTTTCCAGGTGGGTGCGAGCATTGGCTGTGTCACCGGTTCGCTTCTCCGCCATACCCAGCAGGGCTTGAATTTTGGTCAGGTGGGCTGCATCTCCAGGGCGGTTCGCAAATGCGGTTCAGCCTTGACGTAGTCGCCCTGAAAGAAGAGCAGAACCCCGAGGTTGGCCTGAGCATCCAAGTTCCGCGGTTCCTGGGAGACGAGCGCCTGGAGTTCCGGGATTGCGAGGTCGGGCCGCCGCTGGTTCAGGTGTTGCTGGGCCAGCCGGGAGTGTCCTGCAATCTGGTTCCGATTGCTAGTCGACGCCTGGGAGTAGGAGGGGGGAAGGGAGGGGAGGCCACCAGCAATAGGATACAGAGTTTTTTTTGCTCACATCGCCTACGAATGATACCGCGCTATCCGGTGCTAGAGAAGGGGCTTACCCCCGAGGACCCCCTTGCCTTACGGAGTAACGGTCGATGCCCACGGCCGCGTGAGCCGGACCCCAAAGTGGGTGCCCGAGAGAGCGGAGAATTGTTTTTTTGCCCCAAGACACACGGTTGTCCTTCAAATCACAAGGCTTTTGACGGGTACAAGATAATCCTTGACAGCTTTATGCAGCTTCCTGTTATATTGCTCGCGCGCCCAGATGACGATAGACAACCGTTTGTCTTATTGAATTCTCGCGCGGAAGACGATGGACAGGAACCAAGACTATACATAGCGGCAACAATTCTTTGGAGGCAGGTATGAAACCAGGACGATTGGCCTTACTGGTCGGAGTTCTTCTCACAGGATCATTCGCAGCAGCCCTCGGGCAAGCGGTAAACCAAGGCGACATCAGCGGTACTGTTACCGACAGTACAGGCGCTGCAGTCCCGGGTACGACGGTGACGGTTCTAAACATTGAAACCGGTGTGACAAAGGACTACACGACAAATGATTCCGGCGTATACGACACGTCCTCAATTGTCGCCGGCGCCTATAAGCTTACGTTTACAAGACAAGGCTTTACCACGCTAATCCGGCCATCGATCACGGTGCCCGTTGGACCCACAACCGTCAATGCCCAATTGGCGGTGGGTACGGTAAGCACGCAGGTGGTTGTCAATACCGATGTCCCCCTGCTGAACACAGAGAGTGGATCGATAGCGCTCACCCTCAACTCAGAGACTCTAGGAAAGCTGCCACAGGTAAGCTCGATAGGGCAGGATTGGTCGGGCTTCGTTATTTTTCAGCCAGGGGCCGCAGGCGCTCCCGGGGGAAACCAGGGAGTCGTCGGTGCCGGTACCTCCAATGGCACTATGCTGGCAGTGAACGGCAACTTGCCCTTCAGCACGGTACTCGCAGATGGCGCGGAAACGACTCTGCCGGCGAGCGCGAACTCCGATATCACTGTCCAGGAGGATATTCAGGAGGTACAGACCAGCAGCTCCGCCTTTTCTGCCCAGTACGGCGTGGGCGGCATTATGTATAACCAGATCAGCAGGGGCGGCTCTGACCGCTTCCACGGTTCGGCATACGAGTATTTCCAAAACACAGACCTGAACGCGAACAATTACACATTCGGCGCGAATACGCCAAGGCCGAACATCCACTTCCACGAGTTCGGCGGAACGGTCGGCGGCCCGATCCTCAAGAACAAGTTCTTCTTCTTCTTCAACTACGATCACATCATTGACAACGGCGGCAGCGCAGCGAGCTTCTTCACCGTTCCGACAGCGGCCGAACTGGCCGGCAATTTTGCCGGACTGCCCCCCATCTATGACCCTGCGAGCACGACCGTGATCCAGCAGACAGGCACCTACACCTATCCTGGGGCAAGCTCCCCGACCACGTGCCCTTGCATCAGCCGCACGGCCTTCCCAGGGAACGTGATTCCCGCTGACCGGTTCGATGCGGTCTCCAAGGCTACACAGGCTTATTTCCCTGCTCCCAACACAGCCGGAACCATCTCCAACGGACAAGCGATCAACAACTACACCTATACAGCTCCGAATATCAACCCATTCACCAAGTTTTTTGGTCGTCTGGACTACAACGTTACCCCCACCAACAAGATCAATGGCTCGGTGACTGAAGGAAACAATCCTGGCAAAAATTTCGGCTGGGGAGACTGCCCTATCGGCTGCCAGAGCGGTGATGTGAGCAGGATCAACAGTCAGGTGACGGACGTGTGGAGCATATCCCCGCACGTGACCAACGAGGCGCGGTTGGGCTATACCAACCAGCTTAACTTTTTTGTGCCCTATACGCTCAACCAGGGATACCCGGCCAAGCTTGGATGGCAGTTCGCCAAAGGGGATAACTTCCCCAACATCAACATCACAAATTTCAACAGCTTCAATGGCAATACCGTACTTTCCTCGCAGACCAATGCGGTCTACAAAGAGCATGCGTTCGATCCATCCGATGTAGTTACCATGATCGTCGGGAAACACGTCTTGCATTTCGGAGGCGAGTTTTTGATTTACCAGAACAACTCCACGGCCTGGGGTAACCTGAATGCCGGGCAGTTAAGCTTTACCGGCCAATACACATCGCAGTACGTCGGCAGCACGACAAGTGGTACGCCCTACGCGGACTTCCTACTTGGGCAGGCGCAGGCTTGGAGTGCAAATGAAACGCCGGAGTATGGCGGCCGCGAGAAACTTCCGCAGATGTTTATTCAGGATGATTACAAGATCCGTCCCAATCTGACCCTGAACCTCGGCCTGCGCTACCAGATACAGACGGGTTGGAGCGAGGTCAAGGGTAATGAGGCCACATTCGATCCGACGGTGCAAAACCCGGTATCGAATACCCTGGGCGCCATCTGGTTCGGATCTACCCATGCAAATGGCCGCACACACCTGCAAAAACCCGTCTACGACACCTTTCTCCCCCGGGTTGGATTTTCCTACCTGCTCACTCCAATCACCACAATCGCGGGCGGCTTTGGCATCTATTCCTATAACTGGAGTAACGACATATACGGCGGTGGAATGGGTCAGGCTTTTGGATCGAAAGGCAGCGTTACCGATCAGACGAACGGCTTAACTCCGGTGGTTGCCTATTCCGGATCCGGGTCGAACCTTGCGTACGTATCAAACTCGGCCGCTCCGGGTGCCTATAACGGACAGAGCTTCAACTACAACCCGTACCACGAACCTGTCGGTGGCTCGTACCAGTGGAACCTCCAGGTACAACGCGAACTGAGTACCAACTTTGTGGCCTCGCTCAGGTATGTGGCAAGCCATGGTCATAACCTCCCTTTCCAGGTTGACGTCAACCAGGTACCGGAGAACTTATTGTCGGCCAACGACCAGGGATCGCGGCCCTTCCCCCAATTTCAGTCGCTCAATATCTCCGGCGCCCCGGCTAACGAGAATGCAATCTCAAACTACAACTCGCTGCAGGCTATTATCAAAAAACGCATGAGCCAGGGTCTCGATCTTGAGTTCAGCTACGTCTGGTCCCACTTCCTGGATGATTTGGACACTGCCGGTTGGGGAAGCCATGGAGGCGCCCAAGAGGTTCAGAACTCTTTTGTCCCTTCTGCGAACTATGGGAACTCCAACTTCGATCTTAGAAATGCATTCAGGGGCTATGCCATTTACGAGTTGCCGTTCGGGAAAACCAGGCAGTTCCTGAACACCAACACCCTGCTCGATGCGGTGGTCGGCGGTTGGCAGCTTGCCACCACGATCATTGTTCAGAGCGGCCAGCCGTTCAACGTAGTCATGGCGAGCGGCACTAACTCGTACTCGCTGGGTGGCAATAACTTCAATTGGTTCCCCAACGTTATCGGGAACCCTAAGCTGCAAAACCGCGGTCCGAAGCAGTGGTTCAATGAGGCTGCATTTGCTGCCCCAACCCCTGGAACTTTCGGCGACGAACGCCGGAATCAACTGACCGGACCTGCGTTCAACCGGGTCGATCTTGGACTCGGCAAAACTTTCCACTTCACGGAAGGGATCCAATTAGAGATGCGCGCCGACGCGAACAATGCATTCAACCATCCAGGCTTCCAGTTACCTAATAATCAACTCACCGTTTGCCCGTCATCCGGCACGTTGAGTGCTGGATGCAGTGGATACGGTGCGATTGCGACAGGTACGTCGACGATCACGGCCCTGACTAGTCCCGGCCGTACCATGCAGCTCAGCGCGCACGTAACGTTTTAGCACACCCTACCTTGTAGTAGGTCCTCCGGGGTACCAGATTTCTGGTACCCCGTATTTTTTATTATTCAAATCTTGGGTGTAGGTGTGCGCGTGAGAACCCGAATTTGTAAACTCTGTCTCGCGGAGGACACCTGAGGGTAGCTCTCCCTGTGGGACTGAGTTTGGATAATTAGAGATTAGCTTTTCGCGTTACCGTTTTTGCTAAGCCTGCTGCGGGCCGGGCCGGTTGATTCGCGGACGATCAATTCAGGCGCCACTGCTATTTGCGGATGCTCGCGGTTGTCCGAAGGGCGGAGTTGTTCGAGCAATGTCTGTACCGCCAATGCTCCCATCTGGTGAAGAGGCTGGCGAATGGTGGTGAGGCTCGGTGTCTGGAAGGCCGCCTCTTTAATATCGTCGAATCCAACCACAGATACATCTAGAGGTACTCGTAAGCCCACATCATGGAGTGCACGAATGCAGCCTATGGCAGCAATATCGTTGAAAGAGAGGACCGCAGTAAAGCTGCGATGGTGAGTCAGTAGTTGCTTAACTACCGGATAACCCAATTCCGGCGATGTCAGGTCTTTTTCGAGTTGGATGGTCAGTTCCGGACGGATCACGAGGCCAAGATCCTGTGCTACCTGAACGATGCCTTGCCATCTCGCATCGGAATCGGAGCTATACGGTTGCCCGCGCATGAATGCGATGGTACGATGCCCCAAACCGTAAAGATGACGAAGCGATAGCTCCGCGGCGCGGTGATGGTCGAGTACTACGTTGGTGACTCCGTTTACGCGCCGGTGACCGGCGATTGCAACCACCGGCAGAGGCAGCTTCGCTACCAGGTTGGTATCGATCGTAATCAACCCCTCCGCGCCGCGGCTGATGAGCATGCGAGGATACTGCTCGATAAGATCTGTCCTATGCCGATGATGGGCGATGAAGTAGAAATACTTTTCCTCGAGAAGCCTGTCTCCTATTCCAGTCATCACTTCCGCGTGATATCCGTCGGCAAGTACCGGAACCAGGATGCCGATCGTCATCGTGCGACGATTTCTCAATGATCGGGCGAGGAAACTGGGCTGGTAGTTGAATTTAAGCGCTGCCTTGCGGATTCGCTCCCGCGTTGCCTCTGGAATGGAGCGTCCAGGCACGTCGTTCAAGACGACCGACACCGTGGTCGGGTCGAGATTAAGATAAGCCGCAAGCGTCTTGAGACTGACGAGTCCAGAAGGCCGGTCTAGCGTGCGCTTGGCCATTGGGTTGCGTAACCTCTTCCATTGCGATTTCTATTGATACGAATCTTATCGCCGGGAGGTTAGATAGACAAGGGCTTGTCTAGAGCATTTTTGCTACACACGAGCGCGGCCAGACTAAACGGTGCGCTTGAAGGGCGTAGGCTCGGTTGCATTTCGAGAACTGCTCGCAAATGAGGTCCGGCCTTGGCATAGTTCCCCTGAAAAACAGTAGAAATCCCAAGGTTAGCCTGAGCATCCAGATTTTCGGGTCGAGAGCGACCGGCGCCTCGAATTCCGAGATCGTTAGGCCGGGTCGCTGTCCGTTCAGATGTTGCTGAGCCAGCCGGGTTCTTTGCTGTCCGATTCTGACTACTAACGGCCCGTGGGGCAGGAGGGGATGCGAAGATGATCCTTGACAGGTTTATGTCGCCCTATAGCCTAAAACAATCGTTTGTCTTTGAGAGTCGCGGCGGCGAGGAGATGCGATTTGTGGCGACCGGGCCCACGGGGACCGGGGAATCGTGGCTAAGAACCTGGAAGGCGAACCGAAGATTCTGCGAACCCAGGGAACAAAGAGCGCCCGGCCGTCGTATCTCAAGTAACACGACGGCACGGAGCCTCGCAGGCTCCTCAAAGAGGTTCTTTGAAGAAGCCTCGCGCGACGGATTCGTATTTAGACAAACGGCTGTCTAGCTGTGCCTCGGTTGATATTTTGCAGAGTAGCGACACTCCATAGGTATGAGGTCACAACGGTACGATGGGAAAATCCAAGCGCGACGACAACTTCCCTGCTGGACCCGTCAGTCTCAAGACCCTCGCGGCGTATCTCGATCTTGATCCGGCGACCGTATCGGTCGTTCTGAATCAGGTGCCTGGACGTTCCATTCCTGAAGCTACGCGGGAGCGAATTCGCAAGGCGGCGCTCAAATTAAACTATGAGCCCAGTTTCCTTGCACGATCCTTGCGAAATCGCCGCACCATGACAATCGGCATTTTGGTTCCGGTACTTGCCGACGGCTATCACGCAGAAGTGATGACCGGAATAGGAGACCGGCTTCTCGAGGAAAAATATTTCTACTTCATCGCCCACCACCGGCACCGTACCGATCTCATCGAGCACTACCCTCGCATGCTGATCAATCGCGGTGCGGAGGGCCTGATCGCTATCGATACAAACTTAGTAGACAAGCTTCCGTTTCCGGTGGTATCGGTAGCCGGTCACAGGCGTATCAGCGGGGTTACCAGCGTCGAGCTCGATCATCACCGGGCCGCGGAATTATCGCTTCGTCATCTTTACGATCTAGGGCACCGCACCATTGCAGTCATGCGCGGGCAGCCTTATAGTTCCGACTCCGACGCCAGGTGGCAAGGCATCGTTGAGGTGGCACAGGATTTAGGTCTCTCTATTCGGCCGGAATTGACCATTCAGCTGGAAAAGGATTTGACATCGCCTGAACTGGGATATCCGGTAGTTGAGCAGCTACTAGCTCACCATCGCCGCTTTACCGCGGTTATCTCTTTCAACGATATTGCTGCCATAGGTTGCATTCGTGCGCTCCATGACTCGGGGCTGCGAGTACCTCAAGATGTGTCTGTGGTCGGATTCGACGACATTAAAGAGGCAGCCTTCCAGACACCGAGCCTGACCACGATTCGGCAGCCCCTTCACAAGATGGGCGAACTGGCTGCCGAATTGCTGCTCCAACAGCTCCGGCCTTCCGACACTAAAATTGCTCCGCAAGTAGCAGTGGAGCTCGAATTGGTGGTCCGCGAATCTACCGGTCCCTCGCGGCTCAGACCACGCAAAGCGGGTTCGACGAGAGCGACCCGTGACCTGTCTAGCGCTGGCGGGTCATATGCGAATAACCACCGCGAGACGGAATAAAATCCATTTATCTTCCTCAGCCTTCTACCACACATAGGTTGCAACGGCGCCGCCGCTCAGTGTAGACGCAATGCTCTCGCCATGAAAGCGAATTTGAAATGTCTGCGCCGTGCCGCTGATGTTGGCCACGATCACCACATACTTGCCGCCGGGAGTCTCGTAGGCTACGTTAGGCAGCTTATCCAGCGTGCTCGACTGGATGCGCACCGAGCCCGGGGGCACAAACTTCGCCGCGTGCGCAACCGTGTAATAGGCCAGGTTCCGGGTTACATTATTCCCGTCGAGGGTGATCGCTCCCTCGCACACCGGGCAGCCACCGTTATCGGTATGCGGCTTAAACTCCGGGTCGGCGGCAAGATTCCACAGTAATACATTGCGGCTCCAGTTGCGTGGAGCGCCGACGATCAGCCTCGCCACCGGCTCGGCGATATGCAGGCGCGGATCGCCGCGCTCATCCACCACCATCTGCTCGGTGAAGTAGAGATTCTTCTGCGGATAGGCGTCGTGCACCTTGGTCAACGCCGTAATCTCGCCCTCGTAGAGGTGGAATCCCGACCCCTCCACATACTGCCTCGCCTCGGGATCGTTCAGGATGGTCAATGGATAGTCCGGCCGGTCGCAATTGTGATCGTAGACAATGATCCTGGTGTCGATCCCGGTCTTGCGGAATGCGGGTCCGAGAGATTTCCCGATAAATGCGGCCTCTTCCCCAGGTTCCACTACCATGCTGGGCGTGTTATTGGGATTTAGCGGTTCATTCTGCGGAGTGACCGCGGCGATCTTGATTCCCGCGGCCTTCATCCCCGCGATAAATTTGACGAAGTATTGCGCATAGGTATCGTAGTACTCGGGCTTGAGGCTTCCGCCCTTCAGATTGCCGTTAGTCTTCATCCACGCCGGCGCCGACCACGGCGACCCCAGAATTTTGATCTTGGGATTGATGGCAAGAATCTCTTTGAGGGCTGGAATCACGGAGGTTTTATCCGGTCCAAAGTCGAACTTCTCCAGGCTTGGGTCCGTTTCACCCGGCTCCAAGTCGTCATAGGTGAACGCATGGTCGTTCATATCGGATGAGCCAATGCTGATGCGCAGGTAGCTCACGCTAATATCTCTGTCACCTGTCCCGAATAGCTCCTGCAGCAGCACTTTCCTCCGCGGAGCGTCCATGCGCATGAGCAGTTGCGCGCTGCCGCCGGTCAGGGCGAATCCGAACCCATCCATCGCCTGATATTTCTGCTGATCGTTGACATCAATCGCGGAAGCCAGCTGATCGCTCTTCTTGAAGTGGAGAGGCGCAGCCTGGAGGGCAACAAGCGAGGAGCGGTCCGCCGTCGAAAGCCAAACAATGGCGCTCCTTCCGTTTTGAGCATAAGAAGGGAGGGCGGATAGAACGACACACGCAACAAGAAAGCCCGGCATGAAACGCAATTTCATTCATCCTCCGAACGCAGGGAATTACTCTATCTGACACGCAATGCCCTGGACAGACGGAAAGGGGCGATCTGTCAAAACCGAAGACAGACCGCCCCTCTCCACAGAGCCGCAAGCTTTTTGCTTTAGAAAGACAAGCGAGCGCCGAGCTGCATGGTGCGTCCTCCCTGAGAGACCCCGGTGACGTTCGCATTCGAGGTGCAAGGCTCCCCTGGCGTGGTGCAAACCAGACTGGAGTTGGGTAAGGAGAAGCTTGGATGGTTGAACGCATTGGTTGCGTCGCCCCGAATCTGCAGCCGGACGCTTTCCCAGATGGCGAAAGTCTTCGACGCCGATAGATTGACCAGTTCTATTCCGGGACCATAGATGTTATTCCTTCTCATATCGCCGAAGGTTCCAGCCGGCGCGATGGTGAACGCTGCCGGATTGAACCATTGGTTAAGCGTCCGATTCGATAATGTCGGATTTCCGGTCTGGTTGGGAAGCCAGGCGTAGCCGTTGCCCGATTGACCGCCCTGGGAGTATGAGTTGTCGCTTCCGCTCACCGTCGGGGTAAATGGATTGCCGGTCGAAAGGACGATGACGCCCGACGTCTGCCAACCGCCTACCGCCAGGTCAAGCAGCGAGTTGTGGTTTAGGAACATCTTGCCCGTGCCGAATGGAAGCGCATAGACCACATTGCCCTTGAATGCGTCACGGATGTCGAAGTTGGAAGCGCCATAGTTGGCTGACGGAGCATAAGCGCGCTGCCATACCTGGGTCCCTCCGCGACCTCCCCATCCTGAAGAATCCTCATCATCCAGGAAGTGCGACCACACATAGTTGAAGTTGAAACTGACTCCCTGGGTGAATCGCTTGCTGATGGCGACTTGCAAGGAGTTGTAGTTGGAGATGGCGTTGAGGCTTCCATTGCTTCCGCCGATGCCCTGAAACTGTGGATATGGCAGTTCGGAGGGAGAGTCGTTGGGACCGAGTTTGGCTTCCGGGACCTGATTCAGATTGAGGGGGAAGGCCAGGTTGTAGCCGTGGCTGGCAACGTAGGCAACCTCCGCCACCATGTTGGTACCTATCTCTCGCTGAACGGCGACGTTCCACTGCATGCTCTTGCCCAGCGGGGTGTGGTACTTGTTGTAGTTCACACCCTGTCCGTTCAATGCGGCCGGGTTCGTGGTGGGCAGAACGTAGGAAGATTGGAGCCGCTCCCGGAGAGGATCACTACCGGCGTGACGCCGTTGGTCTGATCGGATAGGCTGCCTTGGGAACTGAGCGCAGATCCCAGTCCGGTGCCGGTTTCATCCAGGCTGTAGTTATAGGCGTAGAGACCGAAGCCGGCACGAATGGTGGTGTTGCGGTCGGCCAACAGGGAAAACCCCACGCGCGGAAGGAAGGTGTCATAAATGTTGGCCTGCAGCGAGGTGCGGCCGTTCGCGTGGGTCGATGCATACCACATCGCTCCCAGCGTATTGGTCGCAGGGTTGGTCACTGTCGGGTCGAAGACGCTGATATTGTTCTTCACTTCATTCCAGCCATGCTGAATCTGATAGCGCAGGCCAAGATTCACAGTAAGATTCGGTCTCATTTTGATGTCGTCTTGAACGAACATCTGCGGACTCTTTAACCTCGCTCCATACTCAGGACTGACGCCTGCGCTCCAGGACTGGGTCTGACCCAAAAGAAAATCGGCATAGCCGACACCGCTACTACTATCGCCTACCGTCGACTGGGTAAATACCCCGGTATACGTGACCGTTGCGCCATTGATATTTCCCCAGGTTGTTGTGTCGTCGCGAAAAAAGAGCAGCTCGCCGCCGAAGTGGAGAACATGCTTGCCGCGGATCATCGTAACGACATCGGAGGGGTCGAAAGCCATCTCCTTATAAACTGCGTTGGTTGCGGGCTGAAGCTCATTCGTACCACCCTGGTTGCAGCAGTTTGACCCGTTGATGGCCACGGTGGGAAAGATATCGGCCTTGGAGAACTGCAAACCTAGCTTGGCTGGGTAGCCCTCACCTGTGCTCTCTGCCCCAAAAAAGTTCCACTGGTCTGTGTATCCAAATCTGGCTTCGTTGATGGTGCGCGAGCTGATGTTCCACACGTCGGAAACCTGGGCGTTGTTGCTGTCAACGTCTCCGGATTCGCAGTTGATCGGACAAGTAAAGATACCTGGGTAATGAGCCGGGTTGTCGCGCTGGGTGTCGGACATAGTGAGGCGGTTGTTGGTGTTGATGTCGTAGTCGAACCGCCCAAAGTATTTCGTGTATGGATTGGGGGCGGGAATGCTGTAGTAGTAATTGTTTGTATCGACACCGGCAACCAACGTTCCCGGGACAAATTTCCCAGTGGCGGGGTGAGTCGTCTGATTAGGATAGTAGGCCTGAAGCTTCGCGGCGACCGGATCGATCATGGAGGCGGGAATCTTGTTGCCGTTGCCGTACTCCTGCGCGAAGGACTTGCGGGTTACGCAAGGACAGTTCTGGGTGACACCGTTGATGACCTCTGTCCCCGACTGTTGAACCACCTGCGTGGTGGGATCATAAATCGTGGGAAAGCCGGTGAAGTCGCCGGCCATCATGGCCGTGGTCGGAATCGTGGTAAATCCGTTGTTCGATCCGCTGTTCTGGTCGATCTTGTCAAAATTGAAGTAGAAAAACATCTTCTTCCTGAGGATTGGGCCGCCGATCGATCCGCCGAAGTTGTTGTAACGCAGAAACGGAACCACAACCTTAGAGCCAAACCCATAATTAGCGGCATTCAAGGCGTCGTTCTGGAAATACTCATAAGCTGCGCCGTGGAAGCTGTCGGTGCCACCCTTGCTAATCTGGTTGAAGATGACGCCCCCGATCCCATACTGGGCGGAAAAGGAAGAGGTGTTGACCTGAAGCTCGGAGACCGTCTCGAGGATAGAAACATCGGAGTTGGCGCTCGATGGCAAGGTGGTGGAAGCGCCGTCGGCGAGCACGGCATTGTAAGGAAGGTTCCCGTTGACGGCGGCGACCTGACCAGGATTCGTCCCGGTTCCAGCGGAGTTACTACCCGCTGCGCCGGGGAGCATGATGGTGAAGTTTTCCCAGTCCTGGCCGGTCTGAGGCAATTGTGACATCACTTCTGCGGGCAGGGTGGTCGACTGCTCGCCTGATTCTGTCTTGAGCAAGGGCACGTCCATGTTCACAACCACCTCTTGCGAGACGGACCCAACTTTTAACTCGCCGTTCACGTTGGTAATACCGACTTCGACGGTGACGGGACCGCGCACGAGCCGATCGAAACCATCTTTCTGAAAAGTGAGCTTATAGGTTCCAGCCACAATCGAGGAGGTGTCATACAGGCCGGCACTATCGCTGGAGTAGTCCTTCGACACTCCTGTGTCGACGTTCACCACTGTGATCGTCACCCCTGGAAGCAAAGCTCCGGTTGAGTCGGTCACTGTGCCTCGAAGGTCACCCGAGTTTGTGTTCTGTGCGATGGCCACTCCGCTTGCGCAGAGCAGAAAACAGAGCATGCAGCGTGTTGCGTTTTTCATAGGCCTCCAAAAGTACTGCAAAATCCTCTGCCGGCCGGCCTCCTATTGGAAGCACGGGCGGGTTCCTGATAAGGGCGCTAAATCGGCCCAATCGGAAGACGTTCATGCCTTAACCCGCCCGCGCAGGATGCATGCGTCTTCTGCTCTCTCCCCCAACGCTTTCAAAGACAAAGCGATTGTTTGCGGAAGAATGGGTGATCCTTCAGGAAACGCCGAGGATTAAATCACCGCCGAAAGACGGTTGTCAAGCAGGATTTTCGGGCGTATAGGTTCAGACAAACCATTTGTCTCGATCTGGTGACAATTGTCTCGATCTAGTGACAATTGAGCACTTTCCCAGCCCAACCAACAGATGCAGGTATAAGAAAAGCCGCCGTTGGCTCGAGCGACCATTCGCTCAGATACATACAGCTTTAAATGACACCTCAACGCACGATCCCGAGTATGGTGACGAAATATGGTAAGCAGACGAGGTTTTCTCCAGGGGATTTCCGCCTTTTCCGTTTCTGACCTGGTTCGACCCGGGATCGAGGCCGAAGCCATATCACCGAAGGCGCCCTCCGAACCGATGCAGCAGCAGCCTAACGGCACTCCGGCTGGGCACCCGGAACTGGAATGCGGCAATTCACTGGTACGTGTCCGTATATCCGGATCGAGTTCGGATTTCTGGTCGCTCGAGAACCGCGCGAGCGGCCAGATCTATCGTTTTGGATGCCCGGTCTTTCCTCTCGGGGGAAGGACCGTTCCGGCGACCCTCAAGGAAGTGCGAGCCGGCGGCGCGCCCGAGCGATTGAAAAATGGCGTAACCGAATGCTCCTTCACCGGACCACTTACGGCAAGACCGTCGTTGTTGCTGCGAATGACATTTCGCATAGCGCCGGACAACCCAGTAGTCCGATTCCGATATTCGCTCGAGAACCACGGCGCGGAAGCCGTAGCATTCGAGCAGGCAGACGGCCCCCTCACCTATCTCAGCACGTCACTCGCAAACATGAGCCGGGTCAAAGAGGTTCGGTTATCAGACTTCAATTCGATGCTTCACAGCGATACAGTCGGTGAATTCAACGTTCCACAGCGATGGTTCACGGGCCGGCTTAACGTTGCCGGCCCCATCCTTATCGGTGAGGGCGAAGACCATGAGGCACTTCTTCTTGCCTATGAACATGGATCGCAAATGCCCGACACTTTTTTGCGCTTCGATCTGCAGCCGGATCGCGGGGTGAAGCTGGTCGCTGTTAAAGGCAATTACCTGTCAGGCCAGGCTCTCAAGGTCTTCGATACCGTATGGATGGAAGCGGCCGTTTCCCCTGCCGGAGGCGTTGCCAGCGACTTTCGGGGCTTTGTCCGCAAGTATATGGAGGTCGAAGGAGAGAGCAGACGTCCGTATTTGCTTTACAACACATGGAACTTTCAAGAGCGCAATAAGTGGTGGAACGGAAAAGGTTACTTTACCTCGTATAACCAGGAAAGAATGCTGCAGGAGATCGATATCGCACATCGGCTGGGGCTTGAGATCTTCGTCATGGTTACCGGGTGGCATGGAAAGACCGGTGACTGGGAGGTAGATCGACAGCGTTTTCCGGATGGCCTGGAGATCATCAAGGCACGCCTCGATCAGCACGGAATGAAGCTGGGACTCTGGTTCAACCCCACCATGGCAGCAGTCTCCAGCAAGATCCTGGCAGCGTACCGGTCGTGTATTTCCTCCTGGAAGGGTAAGCTCGCTGAGCCGGGAGATGTGTGGGGCAGTGAAGTCAGTTATCCCATGTGCCTGGTCAGTGAATATGCCGATGCCTATGCCGACACGGTGACTCGCGTCGCGCGCGAAACCGGCGCCCGCTACTTCGTCTGGGATGCGGTTGCGCAGTACGGTTGTGATTCACCGGACCACTGGCACGGAACTTCAGCCAATAGCGAAGAAGAGCGCGCGAATTCCTATGCTTTTCAGCTTCCATTGCAGATGGTTCGCATCGTAGAAAGAGTCAAGCGCGCCTACCCCGAGGTTATCTTCGACTTTGATATCACGGAGACGGGACGCGCCATGGGCCTGAGCTTCCTCTCTGCCGGCAGATTTTTTCTCATCAATAACGGTCCCTACCTGGTGGACTACGATCTGCCACACTTCTCGGACACCGAGAGCGACAACATCTTCTTCTATCCGGGAACTGCGCGCACGTGGATCTGCCGCCGGCCGCTCACCTACGATGAATGGATTCCCTCGAACCTTCTACTTACCCACTACTTCCCCGATGACCCTGCTTCGTCGCAGTTGGTCAACATGGCCAGCCTGATTCTGGGCCAAAACGGAATCTGGGGCGATCTTCCCAAGGTTTCAGAGGCAGGCGTCCAGTGGATCGGCCAAGTGATGGGACGTTATAAGCAAGTACGTGAGGACATAGCGGAAAGCGATCCCATTCGGACCGGCAACGTTGCCGGGGTTTATGAAGTTCACGAGAAGATCTCCAACAGCAGCAATCGAGGTGCGGTGGTTCTTTTTTCTCCAACCAAGGGCAGGATCGTCTACGTGACCGAACACACGCCGAACCAAAGTTTTTGGGCAACGCCCGGAACGGAAATCAGCTTTGATACGCAGGGGCACGCAGTCCTGGAAAACGATATGGCGTCTGGAGCGGCAATCGCGTTCTTCGGAGTGGCATGAGGACACCACCGCGAAAGGATGAGCACTCGTGTTTGCTGCAGGACCCGCCTACTACACGTGAGTTCGCTAGAGCATTTTTGCTAATGGTGTAGACCAGGAAACTGAACTCAACGCGGCCATTCCGCCGAAGAATGGACGCACATAACTGATCCCGCCGGACCACAGTATTAGCGAAAATGCGTTAAAGGGTTCGCTTGAACAGGGGCGTCGCGATCAGCAGGGTAACGATCCCAAAACCGGCCAGGAAGAACAGGTCCATGCGGATCGCAGTAAAACCGCCGTCCTTGAGAAGAATGCTCTTGAAACCATGTACGGCGTAAGTAAAGGGATCGAGGTGCGCGATTACCTGCAGCCACTTTGGCAGCCCTGAGACGGGCGAGATTGCTCCGCTGGGAAAGAAGAGGAGCGTGTTAAGTACGCCAAACATCATGCGCGGCACCAGGGGATCCTCGACCCGCACCATCATCAGAAACATCATGCCGTTAAACGCCATGGAGGTTGCGATGATGAGCAACAAGAGCAGGAAAGCAGATGCCGGGTTAAAGATGACGCCCAGTCCGGCCAGCAGAGAGCCAATAACGGTGATGCAGATGCCCGACAACACAGCCTTGATGGTGCCTGCGAGGTTCAGTCCCATCACCAGTTCGAGACTGGTGATGGGTGTTACCAGGTAGCCTTCATGCACGCCCCGTGCTTTGTCGTCGATATACAGCATGCCGCCACCGATCATCACGGCCACGTACATGGCGAGCGCCACGGAGCCGGCGAGCAGATACTTCATGTATTCGACATAGGGATAGAGCTCGACGATCTGGAGCGCGATCTGCTGCACAACCTTCTGTTGAATGACGGGGGCGTTCAAGGCGTCGACCAGCGATTGCATCTCTGCTTCAAGACTGCTGCTCATGGTCTGGTCGCTGTTGTCGACCACCAGGCCGATGGCTGGAGAATCGCCCGCCAGTACACGCCGCGAATACTGCGCAGGGATAATTACGGCTCCGTCGATTTTGCCGGTACGCACGTCTTCTCTGGCCGTTTTTTCATCGTTATAGGCCACGGTGGTGAAGGTACGGATATTGACGGCGATGGAATTGAAGGCCTCTTCGATCTTGAGCGCCTGCGAGCCCCGGTCGTAATCGACCACGCCCATCCGGGCGCCGCGAATCTTGCCCCCGAAGGCGTTACCGAGGATGACCAGTTGAACCAGCGGAAGCGCCATCGACATGATCATCAACGTCGGTGAGCGGAAGAACTTCCGCATCTCTCGTTCCACAATTGCCATCATTCGTTTCATGGTTGCGTCCCTGGGCGCGGCGGCATGACAAAGCCCAGCGCCTTGACCTGTTCGTCACGAAGCGCGCGCCCCGTGTAGTGAACGAAGACATCGTCGAGAGTGGTGTTCTGTACGCTTAATGATTTAATCGCGTCGCCGCTGTTGGTCACCATCTCCACTAACTGGGTGGTGGTCAGCGATCCGTTGGAGGTGAGCAGCCTGTACATTCCGGCGCTTTGCGACTCCACGGCCGTCACGTCAGCCAGTTGTTTCAGCCGCACAGGCCACTCGGTGGACTCACGGGCAAACTGCACCTCTACCACATTGGTTCCCGGAACGCTTGTCTTGAGCGCCATAGGCGTATCGAGTGCAACCAGCTTTCCGTGGTCGACGATGGCGATGCGGTCGCACAGGCGATCCGCCTCATCCATATAGTGCGTGGTAATCAGCATGGTGAGATGACGGGTGTTCTTGAGATTGTTAAGCATCTCCCACACGGCCACGCGTGAAACCGGATCGAGTCCCGTGGTGGGCTCGTCGAGGAAGAAGATGCGCGGGTTATGAATCAGGCCGCGCGCGATCTCAAGGCGACGACGCATTCCGCCCGAGAGTGTCTTGGTTTGTGCGTGGCGCCACTTGAGAAGATCGACCGCCTGCAGCAGATCGTCGATATTGCGCTCCCGCTCGGCTTTGGGAACCTCATAGAGCTTGGCATAGATGGAGAGATTTTCTTCGACCGTGAGATCGATGTCGCTGGTAAGCGCCTGGGGGATGACGCCGATGGCTCGCCTGACCGCATCGGGTTCGCGCGAGACGTCATGGCCGGCGATGATCGCCTTCCCGCCGGTGACCGGCAGCAGCGTTGTCATCATGCGGATGAGCGTGCTTTTGCCGGCGCCGTTTGGCCCCAGAAGGCCGAAGATCTCGCCTTCGGCGACCTCGAAAGTGATGCCGGCGACGGCCTCGAAATCACCGTAGCGCTTTACGATGTTTTCGACAACGATCGCCGGCTGCGGCTTGCCGGCATTCATCGCGTCACCAGCTTGTCTTTGGGGATATAGACGTCAGCCAGCATTCCGGGCACGTAGCGCATGCCGGGGTTGTCAATCAGCAGCTTCAGGCGGACCGTCTTGATGTCCCGTTTACGGCGGCTCACGTCGCGTTGCGTGGCAAAGTCCGCTTCTGCGGATTTGGCGATTACTTTGCCTTGGATCGTGGCGCCGCTTGGCATGACGATTCGCAGGCTATCCCCAAGCTGCACGGAGTCTGCCTCGGTCTCGGGAAGGGGCGCATAGATCCAGGTCTGAGTCAAATCCGTGACGGTTACAATCGGCGTTCCAGCCGCGACCACCTCGCCTTGCCGCGCCGCTCTCACGTTGACCTTGCCGGAGATGGGCGACAGCACGCGCGCGTATCCCAATTGAACCTGCGCCTGATCCAGCAGAGCTCGCGCATTCTCCATATCACCACGCGTCGCGGACACCGTCTTTGCGGCCGCCTGGGCTTGAATGGTGTTTGCTACCGCGACCTTCAGGGATGCTTGCGCAGCCGCAACATTCGCCTTGGCGGAGTCGACCGCCGCCTGCGCGGCGTGCAGCGCCGTGGCTGCTTCATCGCGCGACTGATAACTCATGATGCCTTGTGTCGCCAACGCGACCGTACGCGAGGTATCGGCATCCTGATGCTCGTACTGCGCCTGGGCCTGCACCAAGGCGGCCTGCGCACTGCGCAGTTGCGCTTCGGCATTCGTCACCTGGCTTGAGGTGCCACCTTGTGTCTGACGCTCGGTGTCGCTCGCTCCCTGCAGCTTGAATTGTTGACTGGCCGCGGTCGCCTCGGCAGCCTGCCGGGCCGCCTCCAGATCGTCGCTTTGAATGGTGGCGATCAGTTGGCCAGCGCGCACGTCGTCGCCTTCACCGACGGTAAGGGTCTGGATCCTGCCCGGGATACGCGAGCTGATGATCACTTCATTGGCATCTACCGTGCCGATGAGCTGCAGATCGTCCGACCGCTTGGCGGTGAAGAAATACCAGCAGAGCGCGATGACCAGCAGAACTCCGAGCAGGATAAAGACCCGGTTGCGTGCATTCATAAACACTTTCTCCAAACTCGAGCGTTCCTGACTTTAGGCATGGGCATATCGGCTAGAACCCGCTTGGCCAGCCTCGCTCCGTGAGCGCGGTCGACAAAAAGAGCGTTGCCGAGAAATTGCACCGCGGCCTTGCGGCGGGATTCGATCGCGCTGTTTTCCAGCGGGTCGAAGGACAGTGTGAGACGCACCATGGGCGCGCTGAGAAAATAAAAAACGTTCGCGCCCAGCGCGGAATAGACCACCTGCAGCCAATCCACCGGGCACAACTCCCCAGTCTCGATTCCCTCGTGGACAACCTGCTGCAGCTTTTCCATCAGGGGTTTAAAGACATGCTTCGCCAGTAGTGGCACCGATTCGGTCTGACCACGCCGCAAGCGGACCATCTCCTGCTGCATCAGTCTTTGGAAATCGCGCTGGGTGAGAATCCGGTCGAAGTGATTCAACGCCGTTCTTAGCAGGCGGTCTCCCGCGCTGCGTGCGGGGTCTAGAACGGAGAGAGCGCGCTCCACTACCGCCGCCGAGGCCTCTTCGAGCGCTGCCGCGTAGAGGCCGCTCTTGCTCTTGAAGTAGTAGTAGAGGAGGGCCTTATTGACTTTGGCCGATTCTGCGATGGCATCGGTGCGCGCGCCCGCCAGGCCGTGCTCACTGAACTCGCGAATGGCCGCGCGAAGGATGTTTTTTCGCGTGCGATCGGCGCGATGCAAATTGGAAGCTTTACTCTCCATTGATTAACCAGTTAGTTAAAGTATAGCAGCCGGAGAGCCTGGGATTGGGGGTAGAGACCCTAACCGATATTGAACCTAACGCACAGCATTTGCGGCCGGTGGGAGTGAAACTGCAGGTCCCTCCCCTACGCGGCCCCGGATTTCCTGTCCGGCTTGGAGGCATTGGCGAGTACGCGATGTAGGAAATCCGGGGCCGCTCCAGTCGGGATGACAAATTTTAGGGCGGTGGCCCACCTTTGGCATGAGTGGAGATGGATGGACAGAGTCGCACAAGCTAGCGCTACTCTAACGACCCGTCTTAGTGGAGGCTCTGGCGGTCGATTTTCGCCGAGATTTGGGCACCTTGCCGATGCGGCGATCCCGTGCGAGGATCAGTTCACAAGCGTGCAGTGCTGCTTGCTCGAAGTCCGGGGCGTCGGCGGGAAGAACCTGCCAGCCGGTAATTTCCTTCCCAAATAACTGAATGGATCGCATGCTTGGGAACTCGCGAGCCAGGCTTTCGTGGTGCTCCTCCGTGGTGGCAAGCCACACACCGTTGTCCGCAGGAGAGTCTCGCCGGTCGCGAAGGATGAACACAATCTTGTCTCCCAGATAGACAGCGAGGCAGCCGAACATGGTGCGGGTTTCGGTGGGAAGGTCCGCGAGGGCATCCAGCACAAACTCATAAGGCACGGCCTTGCGCCGCTTTGCCGGGAAAATCCTGTCGTCCGGCGGTAGAAAGGCTGGATTGGGACGAGATTTTCGCATCGCACCCATTTTGAGGTTGATGCGCCGAATGCGCAACATCGAGCCAGAGACATGAAAATCAGAGCCGGTCGCGACCCGCATATACTCCTTGCACATATAGCCAGATCGCATATAGTATCGCGGCATGGCCGATGAACGCGTCTCATCTCTTCTTCCGTTACAACCGACCACCTTTCATATTCTTCTGTCGCTGACGGATGAGGAGCGGCATGGCTACGCGATCATTCTCGAAGTAGCCCGACGCACCCAGGGCGAACTGAAATTGAGTGCGGGCACACTGTACCGTTCCATTCAGCGAATGCTGGAATCTGGCCTGATTATTGAGACCCGAAACCGGCCTGCGCCCGCGATGGACGATGAACGCCGCAGATACTACCGCATAACGCCGCTGGGAAAAGCGGTCGCAGAGGCGGAAGCGGGACGCCTGCGTGACTTACTCAAAATGGCGCGGTTGTGCGGAGTCGCGCCCAGGACGACCTAATGAACTTCTATCGATTGCTCCTCCATCTTTATCCCTCCTCGTTCCGGGCGGAATACGGCGACGAGATGAGCGCCATCTTTTCCCTGGAGCTTAGCCGCGCCAGCGGAATGGCGGCCAGATGCCGGCTCTGGCTTTCTGCGGTTGCCGAGATCGTGTTCAACGCGGCCATGGTGCATTGGGAAATTACCCGGCGGGACTTGTTTCATTCCACGCGCTCTCTGCTTGGCTCCCCGGGCTTCACGCTGACGGCGATTCTACTAGTCACCATCGGCATCGGCGCCAATGTTGCCGTCTTTACTCTGGCGAATTTTGTGTTGGTAAGGCCGCTGCCCTTTCCTGAGCCGGAACGGCTGATGAGAGTTTGGGAAAGGCACGCGGGCTACTCCAAGATGGAACTTTCTCCAGCCAATTATCGCGACATGATAGCGTCGAGTACCTCGTTCACCGCTCTGGCAGCTTACAACGGCAACTCGATGAGCCTGGTTGGTCAGGGCGAGCCGCAAAGAATCGAAGGCGCCTCGGTGACTGGGAATCTCTTTTCCACCTTGGGAAGGCCGGCTCTGATTGGCCGCTACTTCAACGAGCAGGACGACCAGGCGGGAGCCCCGGGCACGGTCGTATTGAGCTATGCGCTTTGGCAGACAGCCTTCGGGGGCGATCCAAACCTAGTCGGTAAGCCCCTTTCGCTCGACAATCAACCCTACACAGTCATTGGTGTAATGCCACACGACTTCCGTTTTCCCGCACGTGATACACAATTCTGGACGCCTTTTCGATTCAAGGAAGCGAATTACCAGGACCGCAATGACAACCTTTTGGAGGGAATCAGCCGGCTCAAGCCGGGTGTATCGATCGCCCAGGCACAAGGCGAGCTGTTACTGATCGCCGCCCGGCTACGCCGTCAATATCCAAAAGAGAACGAAGATGTCGACTTCTCCGTGATCGCCTTGCGCGATGAGCTCACCACTGACTCTCGGCTTCTGCTCCAGGGCTTGTGTGGAGCGGCACTGTGTGTGCTGGTCATCGCCTGCGCTAACCTGGCGAATCTTCTGCTGGCGCGCTCGCTGGCCCGGCAAAGAGAGCTATCGATTCGCTTGTCGTTAGGGGCCAGCCGCCGTAATCTACTGCGCCAGCTCCTTTCCGAGAGCCTTCTTCTCGGGTTGGCGGGAGGCGCCAGCGCGACCGCGGTCGCCGTAGCAGCCTTGCCTCTGCTCTCACGTTTGGTGCCCAACGAACTTCCTGTTCAGCAGGTGCCTACAGTGGACGCTCAGACGTTATTCTTTGCTCTGGCTCTGACCCTCATCACCGTAATTGCCTTCGGCGTCTCTCCTGCACTGCAGGCGTGCAGGGATGCGGGTTCAAGCGGGCTTCGCGTGGGGGTGCGCACCGGAGGAACGGGCAATCACACGGCACGATCTGCGTTGGTGATTGCCGAACTCGGAGCGTCCGTCGTGCTTCTGGTCTTGTCAGGATTGTTGATTCGCGCTTTGTGGAAGGTGCAATCCGTAGACCCTGGCTTCAGAACCAGCGGCATACTGTCCCTGCGTACCGAGTTGCCATTCCCCAAATACAACAAGACCAGCACGCGCGAACAGTTTTACGGCAAAGTGATGGCCGATGTACGTAGCCTACCCGACGTGACCGATGCCGCTTACCTCACTGCTCTTCCCATGACGTGGGGCGGCGGTATTTGGCCGGTCGTGGTGGACGGGCGCAGCCAGATTCGCACCGAAGGCAATTCGGCCAGCATGCGCTTTGTAACCCCCGGATTATTTTCGACCATGGGCATTCCTATTAAGTCCGGGCGCGCCGTCAGCGAATCCGACACGGTGGATCGGCCTTGGGTTGCCGTGGTGAGTGAATCCCTCGTGCGGCGATACTGGCCGAATGAACAGCCAATCGGACGGCATTTTAATTTTGCTTTTCACGATCACGAGGTCATCGGGGTTGTTGGGGACATCCGGGCACGGGGCCTGGAGAGGACGAGCGAACCCCAGGTGTATCTCAGCTCCAAGCAGGATGTCGACGATGGGTTCACCTATTACGCGCCCAAAGATCTGGTGATTCAATCGACGCAGCCGCCAGAGCGTCTGCTGCCGGCGATCCGGGAGATCATTCACAAGGCTGATCCCGAGCAGCCGATCTCAAACATAAGAACCATCGAGGAGGTCCTCGCCGGAGAAACCGAATCGCGAACCATCCAGATGCGTGTGCTAGTCGTCTTTACCGGCGTGGCGATTGTGCTGGCCGGCTTAGGCATTTATGGACTGCTCGCATTCATGGTCTCGATGCGGCAGCTGGAGTTTGGCATCCGGCTGGCCCTAGGCGCCGGCCCGGGCGACCTCTTCAGAATGGTATTGCTCCAAGGCATGAAACTCGCGGTGGCGGGCTTGCTGCCGGGGCTGTTACTCGCCTACATCGCAGCCAGGCTGCTGGAGAGTCTGCTTGCGGGCGTGCAGCCAGCCGATGCGCTTACATTCTCAACCGCCGCAGGACTGTGTCTCATCACTACGCTGTTGGGAACCTTGTTCCCTGCGCTTCGCGCTGTTCGGGCGGATGCTACTGCAGTGATGCGGGCAGAGTAGGTGAGTAGTCGCCCGATAGCTTAGGCATCAACGGTACCCGAGCGGGCATCCGCGGTCTGAAAATCCTTGATTGTTGGCAGCGTTCTGATCGCCGGCCCTGACTTTTTCTGCGCCAGCCTGATCTCATACAGGCTTTGTAGGTTGAGCCAGAACTCAGCGCTGGTGCCGAAAAAGTGTGCCAGCCGTAGCGCCGTGTCGCCGGTGATAGACCGTTGGCCGTTCAAGATCTGCGTCACGCGATTGGTCGGCACGCTTATCTGTCGCGAAAACTCGGCCGCGCTCATGCCCATCTCTTTCAGTTCCACCGCCAGGTGCTCGCCCGGATGTATCGCTTTCATCGTTTTCTCCTCTCAGTGGTAATCCACAATTTCCACGTTGTATGGGCCCGTTGCGCCTTCCGGCCACTCAAAGCAAAGTCGCCATTGATCGTTAATCCGGATGCTGTATTGACCTTTCCGGTCCGCCTTCAACAGTTCAAATCGATTGCCCGGGAGCGCCGAAAGATCCTTAACCGCAGTCGCAGCCTCCATCCGATCCAGCTTTAGCCGGGCTGTTCGCTCAAAAGCGGAAAAGGCCCTTACTCTCTTCCCGGCCGCGAAGTCGCTCGTTCGCTTGTCCCGGTAGCTAAGGATCATAAGAAACAATAGCATTATTTACGCTGTACGTCATGCGTAACGGCCATCCGCGACTTCGATAGCCAACTCGACGATGGCGATTGCAAGGCGGTTTAGGCGAGAGGGGCCGCGTGTTTACCTGCCCGTCGCCGTGGCCTAGAATGAGGGAATGGTGAATTTTGCGTCCCAAGGCCGCCGATGACCTTTCCTGAGCATGAGCTCCATTTCTTCCAGAAGTTTGGACTGACCGGGCGCCTGATCGAACGCTGCCTGGGTGAGGCGCTTTCAGCCGGCGGTGATTTCGCGGATCTCTATTTTGAATCCGTCGCCTCGACCGCGATCTCGGTGGATGAGTCGCTGGTCAAATCCGCCAGCCAGGGCGTGAGCGCAGGCTGCGGTATTCGCGTTGTCTCCGGAGATCGCACGGGCTACGCCTACACCGATGACCTCTCCGCTGAACGGCTCATGCGCGCCGCGCGCACGGCGGCCCTGATCGCCGATGGACCTTCCAAGCAGAGTGTTGCCGGGTTTCGCGAGACGCCAAAGGCAAGCCTCTACCCTATTTCCGCCGCCGACGCCGATCCCGGTATCGCCCCCAAACTGGAACTGGTTATGCGCGCCGACCGCGCAGCCCGCGCCTATGACCCGCGCATCGTGCAGGTGCGCGCCGGCTACAACGACGAACTTCGCCATATTCTCATCGCCGCCTCCGACGGCACCTTCGCCAGCGACACCCAGCCGCTTGCCCGCTTCAACTGCTATGTCATCGCGCGGGATGGATCGAAGAACTCCAGCGGCGGGTCTGGTGGTGGCGGAAGAGTTGAACTGAGCTTCTTTGAAGGCGATAAGTCTCCTGAGCACTTCGCCACGGAAGCGGCCCGCCAGGCCATCCTGCAACTCAACGCCGTTGCTGCTCCGGCAGGCGACATGGAAGTGGTTCTGGGACCCGGCTGGCCGGGTGTTCTATTGCACGAAGCCGTGGGCCACGGGCTGGAAGCGGACTTCAATCGCAAGAAGACTTCAGCCTTTGCCGGACTGATCGGGCAACAGGTCGCCAGTTCCAAGGTGACCGTGGTGGACAACGGTACGATGCCGTCGCGCCGCGGGTCTTTGAATGTTGATGATGAGGGCTCGCCGACCCAGGAGACCGTGCTCATCGAGAATGGCATCCTCAAGGGTTACCTCAGCGACAAGCTTTCTGCGCGCCTGATGGGCATGGCCGACACCGGCAACGGACGCCGCGAAAGCTACCAGCACATTCCTATGCCGCGCATGACCAATACCTACATGCTCTCCGGCGAAGACAGCCCGGAGGATATCCTGCGCAGCGTGAAGCGAGGACTCTACGCGGTGAACTTCGGCGGCGGCCAGGTGGATATCACCAGCGGCAAGTTTGTCTTCTCCGCCTCGGAAGCCTACCTGATCGAGGACGGCAAGATCACCGCTCCGGTGCGCGACGCCACGCTCATCGGCAACGGCCCGGAAGCGCTCAAATACGTATCCATGGTAGGTAACGATCTCGCGCTGGACGAAGGCATCGGGACCTGCGGCAAAGACGGGCAGAGCGTTCCGGTAGGCGTGGGTATGCCAACCATCAAGCTGGACCGCATGACCGTGGGCGGCACAGGCCGATAATGTCGACAGCCACACCCATCCCCGCGGCAGAAAGCAAAACGGAGCTGCAGCAGCTGGCGGCCGATGTGGTCGAGCGCGCGCTGCGCGCCGGAGCCACCGAAGCCGAAGTAGTGATCCGTGAAGGTGACGAATTCTCCACCCTGGTGCGCCTGGGGCAAGTGGAGACGCTGAAGGAGTCTGGCGCGCGGGGCATCGGTCTGCGCGTCTTTATGGGCCCGAGCGGGGCTTATCGCACGGCTAACACCTCCACCAGCGACTTCTCCGAAGCGGGACTGGCCCACATGGTCTCCGGCGCCATCGATCTGGCCAAGGTCACTTCTGAGGATCCATTTGCCGGCCTGCCCGAAGCGAGCGCGATGGGCCAGCTATCGGGGGATCTCGAGCTTTACTACGAAGACGTCTATGGGCTGCCCGCGGCGCAGCGCATTGAGTACGCACGGCGCGCCGAGGCCGCGGCGCTCTCTGCCGATCCCCGCCTCAAAAAGAGCGACGGCGGCAGCTTTGACGCGGCGACGGGGCACAAGGTGATGGCCAATTCGCGCGGCTTTGTGGGCGAGTATCGCCGCTCCTATTGCTCGCTCTCTGCCATGCCTATCGCGGAGACAGAGAAGGGGGGCATGCAGCGGGACTATTGGTACTCCAGCGCGCGCACGCTGGCCCGGCTGGAGTCTCCTGAAAGTATTGGCGCCGAAGCGGCCCGGCGCACGCTGCGCCGCCTGGATGCACGCCGCGTCCCCACCCAGTGCGTGCCCATTGTCTTTGCTCCGGAGATTGCGCGCTCGCTGGTGGGCAACATCTTTGAAGCCGCCAATGGAGACAGCATCTATCGTGGAGCGTCCTTCTGGGCCAACCAGCTGGGGCAGCAGGTCGCCAGCTCTAACGTAACTGTTATCGATGACGGCACTCTGCCCGGCCTCTTTGGAACCTCGCCGTTCGATGGAGAAGGCCTGCCCACCCGGCGAACTGTCATCGTCGAAAATGGCATCCTGAAGAACTACCTGCTGAACACCTACACCGCGCGCAAGCTCAATATGCAGAGCACCGGGAATGCAGCACGCGGACTGGCCGGCACTCCCGGCATCGGCGGCGGCAACCTCTTTCTTCAAAAGGGCACGATTGCGCCGCAACAACTGCTAGCCGACATCAAGGTGGGCTTCTATGTCACGGAGCTGATGGGATTCGGTGTCAACATGGTGACCGGCGACTACTCCCGTGGCGCTGCTGGTCTTTGGATTGAGAATGGGGAGCTGACGTTCGCCGTGGAAGAGGTCACCATCGCCGGCAATCTGAAGGAGATGCTGAACAACGTCACCGCCATCGCCGACGACCTGGAATTTCGCGGGTCGGTTGCCTCACCCACCCTGCGCATCGACGGAATGACCATCGCCGGGGAATAATCATCTCGTCGGGCGAAGACTGCCCGGTGAGTGAGTCTTCCGGGGGCCTATGAGAGCCGGTCTAGCCAACTCCATCCGCTTCGATCCGGCTGATCCCCGCGCCAGCCTGGGCGGTCTTCCTGAAGCTCCGGCGGTGTTCGCGCTGTGCGCGGCCGATCCGGCGGCCGAGCCTTACCTGAGCAAAACGCCCAACCTGCGCCGCCGTCTGATGCGTTTTCTGCGCGGACCCCAAACCGCCGAGGGGCAAAGTGAACCGCCCCGCACCAAGCGTCTACAACTGGCGCACATGGTCGACCATATTGAGTACACGGTCACCGGCTCCGAGTTCGAGTCCTCTTTGTGCCTCTACCAGGCCTCCCTGCGCGCCTTTGGTGACCGGGCGAAAAAGCGCCTGCGCCTTCGCCCTCCGATCTTTTTGCGGATGTCGGTCGACAACCCCTACCCGCGGGTTTACGTGACGGCCAAGATCAGCAAGACTGCGGCCAACGCTCTTTTCGGTCCGTTCCCCTCGCGCGCGGCGGCCGAGCGGTACGCGGATGAGATGCTGAACCTGTTTCTGTTGCGCCGCTGCACCGAAGACCTGAACCCCGATCCGGCCTTTCCCGGCTGTGTTTATTCCGAGATGAAGATGTGCCTTGCTCCCTGCTACAAAGGGTGCTCCGACGAGCGTTACCGGCAGGAGTCGGCGGATGTGTTTGCTTTTCTCTCCACCCGCGGCGCCTCCATGCTCGCCAAGCTGGAGGGCGAGCGCAACGCCGCCTCGGAGGCGATGGAGTTTGAACAGGCTGCAACCATCCATCAGCGGATGCAGAAGGTGCAGACCGTAGCCCACCTGGCCAGCGAGGCGGTTCATCCCCTGGCACAACTCTCCGGCATCCTGGTGCAGCCATCGGCTGAGCTTGACCAGGTCGCGCTTTTCGCCCTGCGCCGCGGAGTGTGGAGTGGGCCGGCGCTCTATTCCATCGTTGGTATGCGGCTGGCGAATGAGCGCTCGGGGTCCAGTTCCCTGTTTGCTCATCCCTTCGCGCTGGAGCCTGTTCCCTTGGAAGGGTACGCCTGTCGTAGCCGCGAAAGATCGACTGGAAGCGCGGCTCGAGGAGGCGTTGTCGACGCTTGCTCAGTCCGCCCCGAAATCGGTGTCTTCGCAGACTTTATCGGACCACGTGGCGCTGTTCACGCAATGGTTTTACCGGCCTTCGGCGCGGTCTACGGGGGAGATGATCTTTGCTGGAGTCGATGGAGAGGTGGCTCGCAAGCCCCTGCTGCGCGCCATCTCCCGGGTCGCCGCTAAAGCCAATAGCGCGAACCCGGAAGAGCTGGCCAAGCCGCCGATCCAATGGCATGCTTAGGGTGGCACGCTTAGGTGGTGGTAAAGCAGCTCCTATACCAAAAGCATTACTGGCGCTGCTTGAGAATGTGCTGGATATCTCTCTTTCCGTGCATAACAGCGACGATCCGAAGTGGGGGCTTCTCTGGCCGATACACGATGACGTAGTTGGGATACCGGCTCAGCGTCCAGAAACGAAGAGGACGGGATGTAAGGTCAGGGCGGGAATGGCCGCGCACGGGAGCTTCGGCAAGGAAGGCGCAAGCATCGAAGATGGCTTGTTCCACGCGATCGGCGGCGTCCTGGTTGTGGTCCGCAATATAGGCCCAGATGTCGAAAATATCGGCTTTGGCGCGAGGCGTGAGAACGTAACCGCTCATCGTTTATGCAAACGCCAACCGTCTTTCATCTCCTGAATTTCCCGGCGAGCCTGTGCGCCGTCGATTAGTTCGCCACGCTCGGCTTGTAGATAGCCTTCCTCGATGTGAGCCGATAACGCCTGGCGTTCCTCATCAGTCCAGCTTTCTTCGGCATCCTGAGCTTCAAGGGCGCGACGGAGCACATCTTCGGCGTCCGTGTAACCGCCACTGGAAAGACGCTTCTTGATAAGCGTTTCAAGGTCGGGGGGAACGTTTAATTGCATCGCGGTTCTCCGTTGAACGGGGCGCATCCAAGGCTTTAGGGTAGGGGAAACCTCCGCCATGGGCAAGTGTGCTCGCGTGCTGTGGCTTGCGCGTCCGTGCGGCTAGGTCGCTTTGTGACAGACCGGTCGTGACCGTAGCACCGGAGTGTACCGTGCCCCGGTTAAGAGACTCCTGCTACACTGAGGGCATCTGAGGGGTAATCATGGTTGAATTGGTGCCATCCATCCTCTCTGCCGACTTCTCGAAGCTGGCCTTGGAAATTGAGGCCGCCGAGCGCGGTGGCGGCTCTGTTATCCATATCGACATCATGGACGGCCATTTCGTCCCCAACCTCACCATGGGGCCTCCGGTGGTCAAGTCTCTGCGTAAGGTCACCAACCTGCCGCTCGACTGCCACCTGATGATCGAAAATCCCCAAGACTTCATCGCCGAGTTCGCAGATGCCGGAGCCGATTGGATCAGTGTCCACTACGAGGCCTGCCGTCACCTGCACCGCACCCTGGAGATGATCGCGCAACACGACATGGAACCGGCCGTGGTTATCAATCCGGCCACCCGGGTCGATCTTCTGGTCGAAATCCTGCCTATGGTTCACCACGTGCTGGTGATGAGCGTAAATCCGGGCTTTGGCGGCCAGAAATTCATTCCTTTCTCCCTGGACAAGATCAGACGTGTGGCCGAACTGCGGGCCGAACTTGACCTCAAATTCAGAATCGAAGTCGATGGGGGCGTTGCTCACGAAACCATCGCGTCCGTGGTCGAAGCAGGTGCCGACCTGCTGGTGGCCGGAAGCGCGGTTTTTGACTCTGGACACCCCGAAAAAGAGGCGCGGATGCTGCTGAACCTGGCGCTGGAGGCCGAACAGCGCCGCCAGGGCCAAAATTTCCATTCCGCACGGGCTGCCGCCATTTAACATTTTAATAGGTAATACGGACCGGCGGTGGCAGGGCACCATTGCTGGTCGAGACGTCGGCTCCCTATCCGAGCATCTGCCCATGAGGTGCTATGCAGCGTTTCCTATTCCGGTTCTTCACCCTGTGTCTGCTCTGCGCGCTCCCCGCGCCCGCTCAGTTCGGCATCTTCAAACCTTCCAAACCGGCGACCAAGCCGACGCCCGACGACCCGCTCGCCGGCCGCGCTTCGAAGCAGCCGGATAAGGAGCTCTTCGACAAGGCCTTGGTGGCCATGAAGAAGGGCAAGTTTGACGTCGCCCGCCTGGACCTGCAGACGCTGTTGAATACTTACCCGGAATCCGAGTACCAGATGCGCGCCAAGCTGTTGGTCGGTGATAGTTGGTTCAAGGAAGGGGGCACCGCCGCGCTGACCCAGGCGGAGGCTGAATATAAGGACTTCATCACCTTCTTTCCCAACCAGCCCGAAGCCGCCGAGGCGCAGATGAAGGTCGCCGACATCTACTACGATGCAGATGGAGAAGCCCGACCGCGACCCTAAGAATGCCGACCAAGCCGAGCAGGAATACCGCACCATGATCCAGCAGTTCCCCGATTCGACCTTTGTGCCCCGGGCAAAGCAGCGGCTGCGGGAAGTGCAGGAGGTGCTGGCCGAGCGCCAGTACCAGGTCGGGAGCTTCTATGCCTCGCACGAGAACTGGGCAGCGACCATCGCCCGCCTGCAGACCGTTACCGATAGCTACCCGCTCTATAGCCATAGCGACTTGGCGTTGATCGGCCTGGGAGACGCATATGCGGCCGAAGCCCGTTACGTTCAGGGCCTCACCCAAATCAATCCCAAGGCCAAGCAGGAACTGATGAAGGCCTACGATGACCAGGCTGCGGATGCCTACGCCCGCGTGGTCACGCACTACTCCATGGCCGCTCATGTGGAAGATGCCCGGGAACGCCTGATCGCGCTCAATCGCCCGGTGCCCGACCCTACCAAGGAAGAACTCGCGAACAGCGAAGCCGAAGAGCAGAGCCGTACGGGTATCACCTTTAAGGATCGTGCGCTTTTGCTGGTAAAGCGCGGTCCGGTCACCGTGAATGCTGCGCGTATCGGGGAACCGACGCTGACCGACCCTCCAGCCATCACGGCGCCCGAGGTTCATAAGCGGGACACCGCGCTGTTTACCGCGGCTCTCAACAATCAGCCGCTGCCCGCTCCAGCTCCGCTTGGGCCGCCGACGTCCACGGCAGTGGCCAGCGGAGGTGCTGCCGCGCCGGAACCAGCCGCCGGCTCAACGCTGCAATTGGAGAATGTGCCCTCCGCTGACAATGGAGCACCCGCTGGCGGCGGACCGGGTATCGGAGCCAGCATCGTCAGCACGGGTGAAGGCAGCACAGGCGCGGCCCCAGCCCAATCGGGACCACCCACGTCTACGCCACCACCTGCGTCTGCACCAGTAGGCGCCGCCGGTTACGTCGGATGGCGCAGCCACTGCGGCTGCTGCAGCCGGGGTGCCCGGCGCGCAGAACCAGGGCGGATTAGCGACAGTCGGCCCGACCAACAACCAGCCCCTGCCCCCGGTGGAGAAGCCGGCCGAGGCTCCGGCGCAGACCAACGATGTGAAAAGCGGGACTGCTGCCCAGGTGCAGACCGGCACCGATGCCGGCGCCACCAACGGCAAATCCAAGAAGAAGACGCCGGCGCCCAAGTTTGATTCAGAGCGACGAGTCTTCCAGCAAACACAAGAAAAAGAAGGGCCTCGACAAGCTCAACCCATTTTAGGGACTCCCCTCCCTCAGGGGTTGAGGCTGCGAGAAACTCGTGGCAATGCGTGCTATCGCCAGCGGCCTGCGGCCCGACGACGAGTCGGGCTTGCAGACGAGAGGTGAATCGTCCCTCAGCGGCTAAAGCCGTCGATTCAGCTTAGGCGAGATAGCATTCTACGTGAAGCGTGCCCTGATGGACTCGCTGCGATTGCGTACGGTTGAGGCCGTACCCTTCAGAAAAATGAGTTTTTCCGCAAGCTGTGAAGCCCGTACCCTTCACTGGTGTTGAAAGAAAACGCCCATGCCTCGTGACCTGCCCAAAGCCTACGACCCGGCTGCCATCGAAGATCGTTGGGCAGCCTACTGGGTCGAAGAGGATCTCTTTTCCGTGCCTCACACGGAAGCCGCCTCCTCTGCGCCCATCTTCACCATGTTGCTGCCCCCGCCGAATGTCACCGGGCGGCTGCACATGGGGCACATGCTGGAACACACGGAGATGGACATCCTTACTCGCTGGCGCCGCATGTGCGGGGATCTGGCTCTTTGGCTCCCGGGCACCGATCACGCCGGCATAGCCACGCAGTTGATGGTCGAGCGCCAGCTTGCCGAAGAGCACAAAACGCGCCAGCAGCTGGGCCGCGAAGCTTTTGTCGAACGGGTCTGGCAATGGAAGCAGCATTACGGCGCCGCCATCCTCGACCAGATGCGCCGGTTGGGTACCAGCGTCGACTGGTCGCGCGAGTACTTCACCATGGATGCGCCCCGCTCCGCAGCTGTTCGCGAGGCCTTCGTCCGGCTCTATGAGCAGGGGCTCATTTATCGCGGCGCCTATATCGTCAACTGGTGCCCACGCTGCCAGACCGCTATCTCCGACATAGAGGTGATCCACGAGGAGCAGCAGGGCAAGCTATGGGAGATCCGCTACCCAATCGTGGGAGAGGACGGCTTCGTCACCGTGGCGACCACCCGGCCGGAGACCATGCTGGGCGACGTGGCGGTCGCCGTTCACCCCGACGATGAACGCTATGCTCACCTGCACGGCAAGATGCTGCAGCTGCCGCTGACCGGACGCGAGATTCCTATCGTGACGGATACCTGGGTGAGCCGCGATTTCGGTACCGGCGCGGTTAAGGTGACACCTGCGCACGATCCCAACGATTTTGCCCTGGGACAACGCCAGGGGCTGCCTTCGATCAGCGTGATGGACGAGACAGCGCACATGAATGCCGCCGCCGGCGCGTATGCCGGTCTCGACCGCTACAAGGCACGGCAGCGTGTCCTGGCCGATCTGGAAGCGCAGCAGCTGTTGGCAGGGGTACGCGACCACGTGAATTCCATCGGCAAGTGCGACCGATGCAAGACCGTGGTTGAGCCCTTGCTTTCGACGCAGTGGTTCGTCCGGATTCAGCCGCTCGCGGACAAGGCTATTGCCGCGGTGGAGCAAGGCTTCATCCGCTTTACGCCGGAACAATATTCCAAGACGTACTTCGAGTGGATGCGCAATATTCACGACTGGTGCATCTCGCGCCAGCTGTGGTGGGGCCATCGCATTCCGGCCTGGCACTGCGCTGCCTGCGGCAAAATTACCGTGGCGCGCACCACGCCCGAGGTCTGCGCCCACTGCGGGAGCGGCCGCATCGAGCAGGAGAAGGATGTTCTGGACACCTGGTTCTCCTCCGGGCTCCTGCCTTGCTCCACGTTGGGCTGGCCCGAGCACCCGCCGGATCTCGACTCCTTTTATCCGACCCGCTTGCTGGTCACCGGCTTCGACATCCTTTTCTTCTGGGTCGCGCGCATGATCATGCTGGGCTGCCACTTCATGCTGGAGGAGCCGCTGGCCGACGGCAGCAAGCGCACCCTGAAGGACGCGGTGCCTTTTCGTGAGGTGTACATCCATGCGCTGGTGCGCGATGCGGACCGGCAGAAGATGTCCAAGACCAAGGGCAACGTAATCGACCCCATCCAGGTGGTGGAACGCTTCGGAACGGATGCGGTGCGCTTCACGCTGGCGGCGATGGCCGCGCCTGGTACGGACATCGCTTTTAGCGAGGAGCGCACCGACGGCTATCGCGCCTTCGCCAACAAGATCTGGAATGCCGCGCGCTTCATCTTCATGCAGATGGAGAGGGCCGCGGAGGCCGGCATCACCATCGATTTGAGCCAGCTTGCGAAGAGACCGGCCGAGGATCCCGACGCCCCACTCGAAGCCCGATGGATTCTTTCCCGCCTGCATCGCACTGCGGGTGAGATCAACGTGGCACTGGGGGAATATCGCTTCCATGAGGCGGCCAACACGCTCTATAGCTTCTTCTGGGGCGATTTCTGCGACTGGTACCTCGAGGTGGTTAAGCTGCGTCTCGATTTCAGCGGCCCTCCAACTCCGGTGCGCTCGGCGCTCGCTACCCTGCTGACTGTTTTCGAGTCGGCCCTGCGCCTGCTGTCTCCCTTTATGCCCTTTATCACCGAGGAGATCTGGCAGGCGCTCCACGAAAATCGTGCTCCCGACAAGTCGATCGCACTCACACGCTATCCTCAGGCCCAGCCAGAGCTCATCGATAGCGCAGCCGAGCAACAGATGGAGCGGATGCAGGAGCTGATCGTCGCGGTGCGCGATATGCGCCGCAAGCTTAGCGTAGAAGAGAAAGCCGCCGTGCCTATTCTCCTGCGGGTTAATCCGGCTGAGCGGGCGGGTATCGAACAGAACAGCGACATCATCGGCCGCCTGGCCAAGGTCTCGGCCATTGAGTTTGTCGATGCCATGCCAGAAGGCGCGGGGGTGCGCTCCGCTCCGGGATTCGACGTAGCCGTCATCTATGAGCGTACGATCGATGTTGCGGTGGAATGCGAGCGTCTGACGAAAGAGCTGGCACGCTTTGAGAAGGAAGTATCTAATGCCGATCGCCAGCTGGCGAATGAAGGCTTCCTGGCCAAGGCTCCAGCGAGCGTGGTAGAAGGACTGCGGCGCCGAGCCGCCGAGTTGAGCGTGCTGATTCCTAAGACACGTTCTGCGCTCGAGAGCCTCGACTGCGACACTAAGGCCCAATAAGGAAGGCCAATGGATTGGAAGAGCAGGCGCGTTGAAGCCACCCTGGAACAAGCGCTGGTAGAAGATCGGGCGACCAACGACGTCACCACGGCGATGACCATCGAACCTGGGCTGCGGGCGTCGGGTACTGTCTTCGCCAGGCAGGATTGCGTGATCTCCGGGCTGGGTTGTATCCCTCGATTTCTGGAGATCTTCATCCGGCTCGACAAGAGAACCTCGAGCCGTTTTGAGGTCATCAACCACCCCGAGATGTTCGACGGTGTCCGGGTCAAGAAGGGTCAGGCGGTGGCCGTGATTCGGAGCAATGCTCGCGTCATCCTGGCCTGCGAACGGGTCATCCTGAATTTGATGCAGCGGATGAGCGGCATCTCCACCTGCACCCGGGAGTATGTGGACGCGGTAGCCGGCACCAAAGCGAAGGTACTGGACACGCGCAAGACGGTTCCCGGCCTGCGCGTGCTGGACAAATACGCTGTTGGTTGCGGCGGTGGCGAGAGCCATCGGCTCGATCTTTCCGACGGCATTCTGATCAAGAGCAATCACATCGGGCTTGGCGGTGGCATTCCCAAGGTTCTGGCCCGCGCCTTTGCCGCGCGCACGCCCGGCCAGACAGTGCAGTGCGAGGTTCGCAATCTGGCGGAGTTGGAGCAGGCCCTGGATGGTGGCGCGGAGTCTCTACTGTTGGACAACATGTCTCAAACCGAGACCAAAAAGGCGGTCGGCATCGTGCGCGCTCGCGGTCTTACCATCCCGCTCGAAGCCTCGGGCGGCATCATCACGCTCGAAAATATCCGCAAATATGCACTTGCCGGAGTGGATTTCATTTCGATTGGCGCCCTGACGCAATCCGCCGCTGCGGTTGAGCTGAGCATGCGGGTAACGACGGATATTTTCTAGAGGGGGAAACGCAGGTCCAGCCGCTCTCTTGGTAGTCGGTGCCCTCAGGGCTAAAGAAGGTGCGGAAAAACTCATGCTTTGTATCAGGGCACGACTTTACAGGAAATTGAGGTTTAGCCCCTGAGGTATTGCCATCGTGATCGGTGCGGACCTTTACGCAGCCTGTAAAGCCAAACCGGGTTTACAACCACTTACGTACGGGCTGAAGCCCGTACCCTTCAAAAATTCTGCACTGGGCAGGAAGCAAAACCTCAGGGGCTAAAGCCCTCTTTAGTGGCGTGGGTACGGCCCGACTAAAGTCGTGCCCTGATACAAAACATGAGTTTTTCCGCAGTCCCTCAAGCCCGTGCCCTCCAGACCCAACACACACCAGGACTTTCCATTGATTAATCCCGCCCATGAAGACGCTTACGATCTGCCCGCGATGGACGTGGCCCTGGCCGGGATGCCCTTCGCCGGCAAGATTCGCTACTTCCCTTCCATCCACTCCACCAACGTATTAGCCATGCGTGAGGCCGACGAGGGCGCACCGGAGGGCATGGTTTACCTGGCCGACGAGCAGACCGCGGGACGCGGCCGGGGCGCCCATAGCTGGCACTCCGCTCGGGGAGCCGGCCTCTATGTCAGCGTCCTTCTGCGTCCGCGCGTCGCGCCGGCGGACATTCTTTGGCTTTCGCTGGCCGCAGGCCTCGCGGTACGTGAGGCCGTGCGCCAGGTTACCTCGCTCGAGGCCGATATCCGCTGGCCCAACGACCTGCTCTTCGGCAAGAAAAAGTTCTGCGGCATTCTGACCGAACTAAACGCCGAGGTCACGCGCGTGCGCCATGCCGTGGTGGGCATCGGCATCAACGTTCACCAGGAAAGCTTTCCCGGGGAGCTGGCACTCATCGCCTCCTCCCTGCGCAGCGAAACCGGCAGGTCGTGGGCACGGCAGGATCTGCTGATCGCTTTGCTACAATCGCTGTACCGGGAGGCACAAGCGCTCAGTGCGGACACAACCAGCGCGGCCTTGAACATCCTCAGCCGCCTGGAAGGCTGCTTCTACCTGGATTCGCGGCAGGCGCGTGCACGTAGATGAGGGCCCAGGCTACTCCGGCGTCACTGCCGGCCTCGACGCGCGCGGTTTTCTTCAGGTGCGCACAGCCCAAGACCTTCGCACCGTACACTCCGGTGGCGTCCGGGATGAATGACGGGAACTCTATGCTGCTCACCCTCGACGTAGGCAACACCAATACCGTCCTCGGCCTTTACCGCTTCGCTTCCGATGAGTTGATCACCCACTGGCGCGTCAGCACACTCCGAACCCAGACGGCCGACGAATATGGCGTGCTCTTTCTCAACCTTTTCGCCATGCGGAAGGTGGAAGCCAGCGAGGTTTCGGCCATCATCATCTCTTCCGTGGTGCCGCCGCTCGAGTCCACTCTCCGCCAGGTGTGCGAGCGATACTTCAACCTGAAGCCCATGTTCGTGGAACCCGGCATCAAGACCGGGATGCCCATCCTGGTCGACAACCCCACCGAGGTGGGCGCCGATCGCCTGGTAAATAGTGTGGCAGCCTTCGCGCGCTACGGTGGTCCCTGCATTGTGGTTGACTTCGGCACCGCCACGACCTTCGACATGGTATCGGCTAAGGGCGAATACCTGGGTGGCGCGATTGCTCCGGGTCTTGCGATCTCTGCCGAAGCGCTCTTCGCGCGCGCCGCGAGATTATCCCGGGTGGATGTTAAAGAAACCGGCCAAGGTGGTCGGCACCAATACGGTCGCAGCGGTCCAGAGCGGGCTGTACTACGGTTACATCGGCCTGGTGGATGGCATACTGGAGCGCATTGTGAACGAGACGGGGGGCCCGGACTCGCCGGCTCCGAAGATCATTGCCACCGGCGGCCTGGCCCACCTCATCGTCGATGATTCAAGGTTTATTCAAACCGTTGATGACATGCTCACGCTCGACGGGCTGCGCCTGATCTACGAACGCAACCGCGTGGTCAAGGTCAAGCACAGCAGCCACAGCGAAGCTGCCGGAAAGCACGCCTGACGTAGTCGTGCAAAATTACTTCAACTACTTTACTGAGATCGAAGAACACTTCCAGCGCCGCCGGGGCTCGCTGCTTCTGCTTTCCACCATCGACTGGGCACTGATCGAAACCTGGCGCGAGGCCGGCATCCCCCTGGCAGCGGTGATTAAGGGCATCGACGCCGCCTTCGACAAATACGACGCGCGGAAGAACAAGGCCCGCGTGCGGCGGGTGAACGGCCTGGCTTACTGCGCCCAGGAAGTGATCTCTGCCATGGAAGAGATGAAGGAAGCCGCTGTCGGAGCGGCCCCTGCCCGGACAAGCCCCGCAGACCAAGCCGCAAACCAGGGCTTCGAACAGGAACGGATCGCAGCCCATCTGGAAGCAGCAGCGGAGCAACTCCGTGCCGCTCCGCAGAGTGGATCACTCGCAGAGATCGCCGATCGTCTCCAGGCGCTCGCCGGCGAGGTGAGAGGCAAACTGCCCCACCTCGAAGAGTTGGAGCAGTCCCTCACCGTGCTCGAAGAAAAGCTCTTCGCCATCCTCCTCACCACTACCCCGGAAGCCGTGTTGCTGGCGCTGCGTCAACAGGCCGGCGCCGAACTGGCTCCTTACCGCAGCCGCATGCCCTCGATGCAGATACGCCAGGTGGAGCAGCAATTTCTGCACAAGCGGCTGCTGGAGAAATTCAACTTGCCGCGGCTCAGCCTGTTCTATATGAGCCAGGCATGAAGCTGCGCATCGAGAAGGCAGTCTACGGTGGCGACGGCTTGGCGCGCATTCCTGCGGACGAGGCCGCATCCGGTGGCAAAACAGTCTTTGTTCCTGGAACGCTGCCCGGCGAGCTGGTAGAAGCCAACATCGCCACGGACCGCCGCAGCTTCTCGACCGGCGAACTCGGCGCCATCCTCGAGTCCTCCCCGGAGCGAGTCGTACCCGGCTGCGAATATGTTCCCCGCTGCGGCGGCTGTCAGTACCAGCACGCCAGCGCTGCCGGCCAGTTGCAGATGAAGCTCGACATTCTGAAGGAGACGTTGGCGCGTGCGCACGTCCCGGTCCCCGCCGAGATCGGCAGTCTGACAGCACCGCCCTGGGGCTATCGCAACCGGATCCGCCTGCAGGTAATGAAGCGGGCGGGCATTGCGCTGGGCTATCGCCGGCGTGGATCGCACGATGTGCTGGCGGTAACTCACTGTCCGATCGCCGCTCCCGTTCTCGAACAAGCAGTCGCTGCAGCCACGCGTATTGGCGCTGAGGCTGGCCTCGACAGCTTGTGCGAGGAAGTGGAATTCTTCACCAACGATGAGCAGGACCAGTTGCTCGTCTCTCTTTGGCCGGGAGCCCGCGCACATCGACAACCGGCGCGCCTGCGTGAGCAGACCCTCGAAGCGTTCGCTGAACTACTTCATTCGCAGATGCCCGTCCTCACTGGGGTGGGGCTTTTTGCACAGGGCGAGATGATGCATTGGGGGGAGCGCTCTCTCACCTACACGGTCTCCGGACACTCCTATCAAGCGAGCCTGGGCGGCTTTTTCCAGGTGAATCGCTTCCTGCTGCCTGGCTTGCTGCAGCTGGCCGTGGAGAACAGCGAAGGTGAAAAGCGATCGGGCCGCTTAGCATGGGATCTTTACTCCGGCGCCGGGTTGTTTGCGCGGGCGCTCGACTTTGAAAACGTAACCGCGGTAGAATCTGCTGGATTTTCCGCTGACGATCTGACGCATAACCTTGCGGGCAAAGCACACCGTGTTGTTCGCTCCAGCACGCTCGATTTTCTCCGTAGCCAGACCCGCGGCCCGGCACGGACGGAGCCCGAACTCATTTTGCTCGACCCGCCGCGGGCCGGGCTGGGTAAGGAGATTTGCAGCCACCTGGGAAGTATCGGCGCGCCCGACATCGTCTATATTTCCTGTGATCCGGCGACGCTCGCTCGCGACCTGCAGTCACTGTTACAGTTTGAGTACTCCGTGCAGACGATTCACCTGGTGGATCTTTTTCCACAAACCTTCCACATGGAAACTGTAACCTTCATTAAGCGTAATTAATGTGGTATCCGTTGAGAAGCTTGTGGGATATTAGGTCCTAATAAAAATAGGACGGGTGCCCCAGGTTCGCCTGCCCCGGCTCGCCGTGGGAGCGTACCTGGGCCGATAACGATATGTTTCGAACGCTTTCCCTGTCCCCCACGGGATTTTCTGGTCGACATAGCAAGAGCGATCGTCGGGCTACGCCCATCTTTTTCGGCCCACGTATGCCCACGGCAAGCCGGGGCAGGTGAGGCGACCGGATTTCCTGTACGTGGCTCCATACACAACTGCGTGTGCGGCTTTCAGCAAGGAAAGCCGCATGGGGTTCGACAACGCGACGGGCTCCACAGGAAATCCGGGGGAACGAGGGGCACCCGTCCTGTTTCCGTCATATTCTCCTGTGGTCCTAAGCTATGACACAGGCTGCGGTACCCGTAGCCGGAAGACGAGGCTTCGAGCGGCTTTCCTTCGCCACCGCGCCCGCGCTCTACGCAGCCTTGTGGCTCTCCGCCGGCATCATCCTCGCTCAGTACTACTGGTTCGCCTCCGGATGTACTTATCTGCGGTGCTCTGCTGCTCGCTCTCCTCTCCCTGCTGGCAGCGCGGAAAGCCCTCTCGCGTCGCTCTGCTGCCGTTAGCCTGCACCTGGGTTCTGCTGGGCGTATTGCTCAGCGAGATCGAGCCGGAGCCCGACCCACAGACACAACTTGGCCTGATAGCGGACGCTGGCGGGGCCATCAAGATCGACGGTGAAGTTACCCGCACAACTCCCATCCGGCTCACGCAATCCACTCTGCCGTTCGGCAACACCACAAGGGAAGAACAGAGCGAGAGTCTGGATCTGCGTGTCACTTCCGCGGATGGCCGCCCGGTTGCAGGTGGTCTGCGAGCTACTCTCTACGGCCCAGCCGATCAAGCATTCCCGGCGATCCACTGCGGGGACCAAGTCCATACCCTGATCGCTATGCATCTGCCTGAGCGCTATCTCGACCCTGGGGTGTGGGATGCTACCGCCTGGCTGCGCCAGCAAGGCATCGGCGTGGTAGGTTCGCTGAAAGCCTCCGGCGTTACGTTCATTCCATGGACCCGCCAGATTTAACTTTGCCTGCTGGCTGCATTCCGTGCAGGAGAGCCGGCAGCCAGCGCTCTGATCGATTTCGCTGGTTCTACGACGGCATCCCGGCTGCCGAGCTGGCTGCTGCTCAGCCACGAGGACGCGGGCATGCTGAGCGCCATGATCCTTGGTGACCGCACCTATCTGAATCACCAGGCCCGAGTGGGCTTTGAACGCACCGGCTCCTTTCATCTGCTGGTTGTTTCCGGCATGCACCTGGCGATCTTCGCGGGATGCATCTTCGGCCTGGCTGCCCTGCTGCGGCTGCCCCGCATTTGGTCGACCACCGTGACCATCGCGTGCTCCTTCTGCTACGCGCTTCTCGCCGGTTTCGGCGAACCGGTGCAGCGCTCCTTCTGGATGGTGACGCTCTATCTGCTCGCGCGCCTGCTCTTCCGGGAACGCAATAGCCTCAACGCTATCGGCTTTGCGGCCGTCTGCCTGCTCGCGCTCGACCCTCGATCACTTGCCGGGGCGAGCTTCCAGATGACGCTGCTCTCGGTGCTGATCGTCGCCGGGGTCGCTGTTCCTGTCGCCGAGCACACCTTCGGCCCCTACCTACAGGCGGCGCGGAACCTGGGGCTGATCGCCATCGACCCTAGCTTGCCTCCCAGGCTGGCGCAGTTTCGCGTTACCCTGAGGCTCGTCGCCGACCACCTGCAACCGCTTATCGGCCGCCGCCTCGCCCGGTTCCTGCCTCCTGCCCTCGTCCGTCTCACGCTGCGCATCTTCGAGCTACTGCTGGTCTCGGCGTTGATCGAACTGGCCATGTCCCTTCCCATGGCCATCTATTTCCACCGCGTCACGGCGCTGGGTTTACCGGTCAATCTGCTGGTGGTGCCGCTGATCGGGCTGGCGCTCCCCTCCGCCCTCATCACCTTTTCCACTCTGCTTCTGTGGCCCTCTCTGGCCATTGTGCCGGCGGCGGTTACCGCGGCTCTGCTGCACGCCATCAACGGAATCGTGCGGCTCTTCAGCACCATGGGCGCCGGCGACATTCGCCTCTCCAGCCCGGGGAGCCTCGCCATCATTGCCGGCATACTGCTGATCGGACTGGCGGTATGGGCAGCACGCAATAGCCGCTTCCCTGTGGTGGGCCCGATCGTCGCGCTGGCCTGTTCTGCCGCATGCGTCTTTTATCCCCGTGCACTCGCCTACCATCCCGGAGTCCTCGAGGTCACCGCCATCGATGTCGGGCAGGGGGATTCTCTGCTGCTGGTCTCACCCCAGGGAAAAACCCTGCTTATCGATGCTGGGGGGCCCATTGGAGGCGCCCAGGCTTCGAACGCCAACTTCGAAATCGGCGAAGACGTCGTATCCCCTGTACTATGGTCCCGCCATATCCGCCGGCTCGATGCCGTCGCGCTCACCCACGCGCACAGCGATCACATGGGCGGCATGCCCGCCGTCTTGCAAAACTTTCGTCCGCGAGCGCTTTGGGTGGGCAATAACCCGGGCATTCCGGCCTACGAGGCGCTCCTGGCCGAGGCTCACCGGCTCAACATTCCAGTCGAATCCATGACTGCCGGCGACCGCTTTGCTTTCGGCGGCGCCCAGGTCGAAGTGCTTGCCCCACCAGCCGGTTACGCCCCCGGCCCTGCCGCCAGCAACGACGATTCCCTGGTGCTCCATGTCGCCTACGGGCAAACCTCGGTCCTGCTCGAAGGCGATGCCCAAGCGGCCAGTGAGCAGCACATGCTGGGAGAGGCGCTCCACTCCGATTTGCTGAAGGTTGGCCACCATGGCAGTAAGACGTCGACCACTCCCCGCTTCCTGGCTGCGGTAGCGCCCCGGTATGCCGTCGTCTCAGTCGCCCATCACAATCCTTACGGCCATCCCAAAATGGAAATCCTCCGCCGCCTGCAGGACGACCATGTCCGCACCTTCCGCACCGATGCCCTGGGCGCTACGTCCTTCTATCTGGATGGCAGCACGGTGACGGCACGGCCCCTGGCGGCAAAGGAGACTAGCCCAAAGTAACCTGCGGGGGCACGTCCCCCGGGCCCTCGAAGACAGCTTTTTGTGTTTCCCTGCCACGGGTTCCGTTATACGATTCGCAACAAAGCAAGCTTTAGCATTTTCACTTCTGAGGCACGCAGAGCAACCAGCCGCGTCGCTGGGCAGCTCAGAAGTAAGAGTGCTTTAAAAATCGGAGGAAGGGTTTCCCATGGGGTCACGCGAGTCCGGTCGCAACGAAGAATCTTCCCCCCTACCGCCCAGTTCCAGTCAATCCGCTCAATCCGCGCAGGAGAAAATGGAGGAACAGCGCAAGATCCGCCGCCTGCAGATGATGATGGACATGGTTATGTCGGTGATCAGCCAGGATGGAAGTCTTACCGTAGACCAGGCCGCGGAGCTGGTAGCGGACAGCAAGAGGGCCGCGCTGGCCATGTTTCCCGATAAGGAGCTGGCTTACAACATCATCTACAAGCCAAGACTGCAGCGGTTGATGCGCGAACGCTATCGCATTCAATAAGGCTTACTTTGCCGCCATGCTTACCAGGCGCATGGTGATCGTTCCCCAGAAGAGCCGGGCCCGCATCTGCACCGGCATGCGACGGTCGTCGTCGGTATACCAGATCCAGATATTTCCGCGGTTCTTGACCACGCCCGCATCGGCGATCGGTTGCACCCGAATGGTCTGAAACGTTCCAGCCAGGGTCACCACCTGTTCCTTTGCCTCAGCCTTCATGGTCACATCGACCACCCGCATGGCGTCGGCTACCGGCATGTGGAAGGCCCCTCCCGGCTGCAATGGTTGCGATCCGCCATAGAAGATAGCGGACATCAGGTCGGTCACGCAGGGTGGAATCGGCGCTTCTTGATGCTTGCTGGTTCCCGTGACCAGATTCTTCTCTTCCAGAACCTGTTTGCCTTCGCTCGAAAGAAATCGCAGAGTACTGACCAGCTGCCGTCTGCCCTCCTGGAGCTGCTTGGCAAAGCTGGTGGAACAACCGGTGGTGCGGTTGAAGTACGACTCAAAGCGATCATTCACGCGAAAAAGCAGGTTTACGGCGCCGATCGACTCGCCGGTGGCGACCACATGCTGCATCCCTCCCACCTGCTCCAGGTGGAAGGTAGCGGTACCCGCGGGGAAGACGCGCCAATCCACGGCATAGGTGAGCGTTTGCTTGGTGGGGAAAGAGAAATTTGCTGCCGGGGGAAGCAAGGGAGGAAGCGTCTGCCCCACGGCGATCAGCACCGCGCAAGCACATGCCATGGCCGTGACAAGTCTGGGATACCGTATCACCGTCAAACTATCTCCAGGGAATCAATGGCGGAGCCACAGCGTGGCCACCAGTACAGCGTAAACGGCACAGGCACCCAAAAGTGAATTGTATTCGCGGTGTTGGCGATAGAGCGCCCCAGAGAAGCTACCCTCATCGCCTGGGATTCGCGCCGGTGTCAGCCGGGGCAGCAGCCGGGGAACGCGTTGCGAGTAGCCGGCAAAGGCGGGAAAGGTGGCGCGCAGAAATTGTTCCTCGGAGTAGATGGTGGGCACATAAATGATGGCAAAGAGGAGCGCCAGCAGCACCGTGATCCACCAACTGCGGGAGGCGGCAGCGAAACCCAAGGCCATTACAACTGAGCCAAGGTACAAGGGATTGCGGGTGTACGCGTATGGGCCGGTCACGGTCAACTCCGCGTTCTTCTTCACGTAGCCCGAGGCAGAGGCGCGCAAGAGGAGCCCGAGCACAACCAACGGCAGGCTCCACGCTAGCGAAGCCACGCTCGGGTGGGCTCTCCAAAGGTAAAAAGCGGCAAAGAGAAACCCAGTCGGCACGCGAATACGCCGCGCCACTTGGCTCCAGTTCCCTAGCATTGTTGCTCCAGCAGATATTTCGCTGCTTCCACAACGTGCTGCGGAGTAATGGTCAGCAGACCCGGCTCTGGCTCAGCATGTCGGGTGTGGTCGCGTTTGCTCTTCGGGTGCCGCAGGACCCGGAACGGCACCCCAAAGGGACCGTTCCGCTTGGGATCGGTAGGCCCATAGATACCCACCACCGGCTTGCCCAGTGCGCAGGCCAGGTGCAGTGGGCCCGTGTCTCCGGCGATGACCAGGGAGACCCGGCGGGTCAGAGCGATCAGCCGCTCCAAAGTTGAGCCGGGCGTCGTAAACTCGGGCGCCCGGGCGACGCCGCCACTGGCGCGCACAACCTCGGCAGCGATTTCTTGCTCGCTTGGGCCGGCGTTGACCAGCACCATGAGGCCTTGTGCGTGCAGTTCGGCCGCCACGGCTCCGTAGCGCTCGGCGGGCCAACGCTTCGCTCCCCAGCCAGCACCCGGGCTCAGCAGAACCACTGGCCCGACAGCTCCGCGCAGCACTCCATCGGCCCACTCTTCTGCGTCGCGATTGACTGGTAGTGGGGGGAGAATCGGAGAAAGCCGCTCCCCAGCGGCCGCTGCACAGACTTCCACTGCCTGCTCGATCACGTGCACGCCGTGGGTGGCAACCCGTTCGCCAAAAAGCCACCGCGCTACCCACTCGCGCGGCCGGTCTTCTCCAATCATCCGCGGGGAGCCTGCCAGCCGCCCGGCGAGCGCCGAACGCACTGCACCCTGCAGATCGATGCACACATCGTAGCGCTCAGCCCGCAGCGCGTGGCGCAAAGCGGCGATCTCTCGCAGCGTTTCTCCCCACATCGGAGCGCGTGCCCATTCCTTGGCTTTTACCAGGTGCGTGCGATCCACCAGCGGCATCTCGCCGCCGTCTCCACTGAGAAGAGCGTGCCAGCGAGGCTCGACCGCCCAACCCAGATACCACTTTGGATGGGCCCTGCGCAAAGCAGCAACCGCCGGCAGGGCATGCAGAATATCGCCCATCGCGCCCAGCCGCACAATCAGGACGCGGGCTTGCTCAGATTGCTGTGACAATGGTCGATTTTCTCATAAATCGGAATTCACTCAGCCGGGGCAGACGGGACCGCAATTTTGGCCGAGAGCTGGGCGAGCACTGCAGCTTCGTCTTCCAGTTCGAGGACAAGCGACGCAATGCGCAACGGCGCCACTGTGTTCAATTGCAGGCGCATGGCTGCGTCCAGCTTCACCTCGTCCTTGGCGGTAGTTACAAATGCGTCGCATCCATGAAGCCGCCCGAGCTCGGCCAAGCGGTCGATGTCAGCCGCGGTATAAAGATGGTGATCGGGGAAGCTCTTCCGCTCCACTACCTCGACACCAGACGATTGCACCGCAGCGAAAAATTCCGCCGGCCGGGCAATCGCACAGAATGCCAGCGTGCGCTTGACAGGGATCGAGAGACTGAGCGTTCGCCGCACGCGCCAGAAACGGCATGCCCTTCCCGCATAGACCCGAAGGGCGGACTCCAACTCTGCGTCCTCCTGCCGCAACACAATCACGTCGGCGCGCTCCAGCGAAGTCAGAGGCTCGCGCAGCCGCCCCGCCGGCAGAAGACGCTGCTGCAGATCGCTGCGGTGGATGACCACAATGTCCACGTTGCGCGCCAGTTGGCGATGCTGAAATCCATCGTCCAGCAGATGAACGTGCCGGCCTTCTCCTCCCAATTCGGCTTCCGCCAGCAAGCCGGCTTCGTACCGCCGGGCCCCGACGTACACCGGCACCCCTGCCGCGCGCGCAATGAGCAGTGGCTCATCGCCAAATCGCTCCGCACTCCCCGCACTGTCGACACGCTCAATCTCTTTGCTTGATCGTCCGTAGCCGCGCGACAAAACCTCGGGGCGGAAACCCTCGCGCTCCAGCAGTCGCGCCAGGCAGATCACCAACGGCGTCTTGCCTGTGCCGCCCACGGAGAGGTTGCCGATACTAACCACCGGCCATCGCAGGCGCTGTGCCGTCGTGCGGTCGAACCGCGCATTTCTGGCCCGCACCAGCGACGCATATACCCATGCGAAGGGAGCCAGCAGAGGGGTCATGAAACTTGCTGCTGGGGCAGCAAGCCCAGTAGCGCGGTGATCGCCCGCCCGGTTGCCCCGGATTGATGATGGAAGACCTCGAGCGCCCGCAGTCCCAGGGTGTTGGCCGCCTCGTCATCGGTGAGGAGATTTTCCAGAATGGGCACCAGCGTTTCGAGGGTCGCCAATTTCAAGGCTTCCGCGTAGACCAGGGTGTCAATAATGGCGCGGAAGTTGGCATAATGCGTCCCCATGACCACGGGGACGGCGAACTGTGCCGGCTCCAGGGGATTATGGCCTCCTGCGGGAATCAGGCTGCCGCCCACAAACGCAACCGAGGCCAGCGCATAGACAGAGGCCAGCTCGCCGATCGAATCCAAAAGAATCACCGTGCCCGGCTTGATCTTTGAAGGGCGCTTCATCCAGTTGGAACGGCGTACGCTCTGCTGTTTCCGGTTTTTGAGCAGCTGGGCAACCTTGCCAAACCGCTCCGGATGGCGCGGGGCAAGAATCATGACGCAGTCCGGGATGGTCTTGCGCAACTGCTCAAAGGCATCCAGCAGCATCTCTTCTTCACCTTCCAGGGTGCTGCCGCACACCAGCACGCGGGCTCCGCTGGGCAGCTTCTCGCGCAGCGCGGTGGTAATCGCGGCCGGCTCGGCACTGCGTACATCGAACTTCAGATTGCCACCGAAGGAGACCCGGCCTGAGGGCGCTCCAATCGCCTTCAGCCGTTTTGCATCTTCCTCACTCTGCGCCAGCACGATAGAGACGCCCGCCAGGATCTGCTTCCATAAGAAGCGCAGGCGCAGATAGCGGGGCAAGGAGCGATCGGAGACCCGGCCATTGACGACCGCTACGGGAATGGCTTTGCGGCGGCACGCGGTCAGCAGGTTGGGCCAAAACTCCGTCTCCACCAGCACCAGGAGCACAGGATCCAATCTCTTCAGGTAGCGGCCCACAATCCAGGGGAAATCCAGCGGGAAGTAGAAGGTGTGGTCGGCGCCGGTTCGCTCCCTGGCCAACCTCTGCCCCGTCCGGGTAGTGGTGGAGAGCAGCACACGATACTGGGGTGCGCAGGCGCTCAGCTCGTTGACCAGGCGGCTGGCTGCCAGCACCTCGCCTACCGAAACAGCGTGCACCCAGATGGTCTGCCTGGTGTCCCCTTCTCGCAGACGGTCGGGCACCCAGCCCAGCCGCTCGCTGAGTCCCTCGCGGTACTTGCCGTTGGTGGCCATGGCCAGCAGGTAATAGGGAAGGCCCAACAGCAACACCACGAATAACGCGAAGCTATAGATGAGCAGCGGCATGGCCGGCCTCTATATGCGCAACACCTTTACTCGCCATACCAGGGAAGCTCATAATCGAAGGCGGGAATGCCTCGCCGATTCGTTCTGTCTGCACTGCTTGCCGTTGCGCTGCTCTCGTGTCCGTTGCTGCTCTTCCGGGCCCGCGCCGGCGAGCATGCACCGTCTCCTGCTGGAGTAGCGACCAGCTATCCGGCTTTTGACCAGCATCCCAACGAACAGGTGGCGATCGCCGCCGATCCCTATAACACCAAGGAAAAGGCATCGATCTTCCGTTTCAAGTACCTGGAATATGGATTTATGCCCATCCGCATCATTGTTACCAATAACGGAGATAAGCCTATCTCCCTCATCGACGCGCGTATCAACTTCATCACTGCCGCGGGCGACAAGATTCCGGCAGCCGAGCCCGAGGACGTCGAGCGTCGCATCGGCGGAGTGAAGCGCCCTGACGGCGGCTACAAATTGCCCGGCCCGTTGCCCCGCATCGGCAACAAGTCCTCTACCAAGAATAAAGACGTCGATGAGGACTTTCATACATTTGAGTACTCGGCAGTGGCCGTTGAGGCCCACACCACACGTGCCGGATTTCTCTTCTACGATGTGCAAGGGGTCGCCAATCCGCTGGTAGGCGCTAAGCTCAATCTGCGCATGCTGCGCAATTCTGACGGAAAAGAGCTCTTTTACTTCGAGATCCCCTTTGACAAGTACCTGGCGACCCAGGGCGCTACGGCAACGAATTAAAACGGACTACTCGTAGTAGGTGGCCGTGGTCGCGTCCGTCTCCCAGATGGTGCAGTCCTTTACCACCACGCGGCCGCCGGTCATCTCGCTTAGGTGACGATTGGTTTCATCGTAAAAATAGCGCGCCAGGTTCTCCGCCGACGGGTTGAGCTCGATGAACGGTTCGAGGTCATTCAGCATCTGGTGGTCGATGCGGTCAATGACCGGCCGCATCACCTGTTTGAGCAGCTTGAAGTCCAACAGCAGCCCGGTGGCGTCGAGTTCCCTGCCGCGCAGCGTCAGACGGACTTTGTAATTGTGGCCATGGGGGTTCTCACACCTGCCGCGGTAGTTGCGCAGGTAATGCCCGGAAGAGAATCCCGATTCGACCGTAACTTCGTACATGGCCTGTATTTCCCTCTTCCGATTGTAGCTGGTGTCTATTTGCGGCCTTTGTTGCGGCTGAGGCGGGCCAGGTCTTCGTTCAGCTCCCGCCGCATGCGTTCCTCGCTCCTGCGCTCTACCTGCTCGAACATCGCGGTCAAGATCCCTGCGAGTGCGGAGAGGAGGGAGGTCAGAAGGAGAACCAGGCCGATCGTCTTCCACACCGAGCCGTTCACCGGCAGGCCGGGCTGCAGGGTGTTCGGGATTAGGCTCATCCCGCAGGAAACGACCGAAAACAGCAGCAGGGAGGCTGCTAGCAGATAGAGGTTCCGGGACATTGCGCCTTTCATAGGAACCTTACTCGAAGAAGTGTTCCACTTCCGCGATGTCGCGCGTCAGCCGGTACGGTGGCAAGCTCTCCAGAAAGACCTTTCCATAGCGTTGCCGCTCGATGCGCGGGTCCAGCAGCACCAGCACGCCCCGGTCTTCGAGAGAGCGGATTAGCCGCCCGAAGCCCTGCTTCAGCGTAATCACCGCCGCCGGCACCTGGTAGTCGAAGAACGGATTGGCTCCGCTGGCCGCCACCGCCCGCATCCGTGCCGAAACGACCGGGTCCGTCGGCACCGCGAAGGGCAACCGGTCGACGATCACGCAGCTCAATGCATCACCTTGCACATCCACCCCTTGCCAGAACGAAGAGGTTCCAAAAAGCACGGCGTTGGGCGTGTTGCGAAATTCCTCCAGCAGAGCCTTGCGCGGCGCAGTCCCTTGCAGCAGACAGGGGTAATCCAGCTCCGGCAGGAGGCGCTCATAGAGGTCGCGCATCTGCTGGTAGCTGGTAAAGAGACAGAAAGCGCGGCCGCGCGTGATATCAAGCACGCGCCGGATGCTGCGCGCCGCCTGTGCGCCAAACGTGGGTTCACGCGGGTCCGGCATTCCCGGCGGCAGGTAGAGCAGCGCCTGCTCCTGGTATCGGAAATGAGAAGGCACAACCAACTCCCGAGCATCGCGTAACCCAAGCCGTTTTCTGAGATGCGCAAACCCGCCCTGCACGGTCAGCGTCGCAGAAGTGAGAATCACGCTGGGATATTGCTCGAAGAGCAACTCCGAGAGCAACTCGGAGACATCGATCGGCGTCGCCTGCAGGTAGGTATTGCGTCCGCCCTGACGAGGAGAGCCGCCTCTGCGCTCGATCCAGAAGACCGTGTTGACGCTCTCCGCTTCCATCAGAAAACGCAAGTGTTCACGAATGTCGGCCACGCGCTTTTTCAACCCCAGCGCCTCTTCCACGCCGCGCAGCCTTTCGAGTTCACCCTCCATGCGATGCAGCGCGTTCATCACCGCCAGGTAAACGTCACCATGCTCCTCAAGGAACTGCTCCCGCTGCTCGAAGGGCATGCGTCCCTCGGCCTGCCCACTACCGCGGGGGAGCGCCGCAAAGAACATCCTCGCCCGCTCGCGCAGCATCTCTCCACAGCCCTTGAGTGCGCTGGAGTGAGCCTGCTTGGCGCGCAGCAACGTCTCCATGTCGCGCACCAGTTCTTCCAGCCGCACATTGCTCAGGCTGATGCCGAAATAGCTGGACGCAACGTCTTCCAGCTCATGGGCCTCGTCGAAGATCACCGCCGCCGCTTCCGGCAGCACACCCGCATCCGGAGCTGCCCGAGCCTGCTGCTTGATGGCCAGGTCGGCAAAGAAGAGATGGTGGTTCACGATGATTACGTCGCTTTCGAGGGCGCGCCTGCGCATCTCGGTAATGAAACAGCGTTCGTAATCGGGACAGCTCTGCCCCAGGCAGGCCTCTCCACGCGCGTCGACTTTGGACCATACCTGGCTCGCTTCAGGCAGGGCGTCGATCTCTACCCGGTCTCCGGTCTGAGTCGTCTTCTCCCAGGTTGCGATTTGCTGGAATTGGTCAATCTCTTCCAGGCCATTCAGGATGGGCTGGTCGCGCAGGGCATATAGCTTATTGCGGCAGAGATAGTTCGCCCGGCCTTTCATGTAGCAAACCCGCAATGGCCCCAGCAATGACTCCAGAAAAGGCACGTCGCGGAAAAAGAGCTGCTCCTGGAGGTTCTTGGTTCCGGTAGAGATAATGACCCGCTGGCCGGTGCGGAGCGCCGGCAGCAGGTAGGCCAGCGTCTTGCCTGTGCCGGTGCCTGCTTCGACGATCAGGTGTTTGCCTTCCTGCAGGCTACGTTCTACCGCCCGCGCCATATCCAACTGCCCGCGCCGGAACTCGTACGGCAGCGCGGAGTGCGAGAGCATGCCTCCGGGAGAGAAGAAATCGTGTAGCGAAGGCAGCGGCTGGGCGGAGATGGATGCGGTCGACAAGGCAGTGAAACTCTAAGTCTAGAGCAGTTTCGCAATTACTGCGTCCTGGCAGGGAAGGCGAGGTGTGGTTTTCCTTGGGAGAAAACCACGACCAGACCCATCGCTTCCCGGATTTCCTGCAGCCCGGCACCAGTTGAAAAAAGCGATGTGCGGCTTTCTTCGCGGAAAGCCGCATGCAGTTCAGCGGCCCCACAAACATCCACAGGAAATCCGGGTTCGGCCGACCCCAATTGCGATACTGCTGCACGGTGGGCTGGGCGATGTATGAAAGACTGAAAGAGAGCTGTCATTCATGAAACCCCTAAAAGGAACCAAGGCGAGAAAGCCCAAGCCGCACTCCAAAGGAGGCAAGCGCGCTGCGCAGGCGAAAGCCGCCCGCCGGCCTACGCCCGCCACCCGCGGCCAGCACTCGCGCGCCGAGGTCAAGCGCGGAGCGGCGGCGAAGGCGGCCGCCGAAGCCAGCGCAGCCGCGCGGCTGGGTAAGATTCGCAAACGTCCGGTGCAATCGATTGGCCACCGTCAGGGGCCGATGCGTCGCATTGAAGCTGATTTACCCGATCCGCTCGCGCTGGAACAGGCGCCGGCAATCCGGCGCGAGGCGGCGGTAGACACTTCGAAGTGGCCGGTGGTGGCCATCGTTGGCCGTCCCAATGTGGGCAAATCCACTCTTTTCAACCGTCTTACCAGTTCACGCCGGTCGATCGTGGGCGATGAACCGGGCATCACCCGGGACCGGATCTACGGAGAGATCGAGTGGGCCGGCCAGCACGCGCGCGTGGTCGATACCGGCGGCATCCTGCCTGATGACCCGGAGCTGATTCCGTCCGAGATCTTTCGCCAGGCACGGGTGGCTTTGGATGAGGCCGAATCCATCGTGATGGTGGTCGACGGCCGCACTCCCCTGGCTGCGCCCGACTATGACCTTGCCCGGCTGCTCTTGCGCGGTGGCAAGCCTCTGCTGCTGGCGGTCAATAAGATCGACACCGAGCGCATGGAAGATCAGATGGGCGAGTATCGGCGCCTGGGCATTCGCGAGGTGCTCCCGATCTCCTCCGAACATGGAGTCGGCATTGGCGACCTGCTCGATCACGTCTTCGCTACGCTCACCTTTCCTGAAGCGAAAAGCAGCGTGGAAGCACCGCCGGAAACAGAACCTGAGGCGGAAGAGGGCAAGCCGCACCACCGAACCCACGGCGAGTTCCAGCAGCACGAAACCTCCATCGCCATCATCGGCCGCCCCAATGTGGGCAAGAGCACGCTGCTCAACGTCCTCACCGGCTCTTCGCGCGCTATCGTTTCTCCCGTTGCCGGCACCACGCGCGACGCGGTCGATGAGGTCGTCGAATACGACGGCGGCCTGCTGCGCTTTGTCGACACCGCCGGTATCCGGCGCAAGGGCAAAACCAAGATGATGGCGGAGAAGCTCTCCGTGGTCATGGCGCGCCGCCATCTGGAAGCGGCTGACGTCGCGCTGCTGATCATCGACGCCACCGAGGGCGTCACTTCTTCCGACGCCACGATCGGCGGCTACGCGCATGAGAGCGGCCGCTCCGTGATCCTGGTGGTCAACAAATGGGACCTGGTGACGACCGGAAGAACCGACGGCAAGCCGCCTGCCGACAAGGTGATCTTCGAAGAGCAAGTACGCAAGGTCCTCAAATACCTGGCCTATGCGCCCGTGGTCTTTATCTCCGCCGCCGAGGGCAAGAACATCCACACCGTGCTCAAGCTGGTGCAGGAGGTGGCCGCCGAGCGGCGCAAGCGCGTCTCTACCGGGCAGATGAATCGCTTCCTGGAAAAAATCGATTTCCAGCGCGCCACCGTTCCCGCCGCAAACAAGATGCGGATCTTCTACATGACCCAGGCTGCCGTGGCGCCTCCCACCTTCATCCTGTTTACCAACCGGCAGGTGAAGCTGCATTTCGCCTTCCAGCGCTTCCTGGAAAACCAGATACGCGCCGCTTTTGGCTTTCGCGGTTCCCCAATCTGGTTCAAAGTCCGCGCCCGCGAAAAATAAGGTTCCTCCCTGAACTTACGTGCACCTTTCTTGCTATTCCCTACCCCACTTTTTCATGGGATCGTCGATGAATTCGCTATCATCGTTCGTCCAATGATGAGCAAGGAGTAAGGGCTATGTGGAACTCAATCGGTTCTTGGTTTTGTATTATGGGCCTCATCATCGGGCCTTTCTCTGTCGGCGTCCTCTTTGAAGAAAAGCTGCAACGGGCCAACCGGGAACTAGGCTCGCGGCTGCTGCGCAGGTACTAGAGCTAATCACTGGCCGGACTCCCCCATCCTTCGCGCGCTCCGTCGCTTAGTTTCCCCTAAGCCCGTTCCGTAGTACGTTTGCGTATGAAAAAAATTGCGCACCCCTGCGCTTTGGCGGCGGTGCTTTTCTGCGCCTTGTTACTGACCCACCCAGCCTGGACTCAAACCGCAACCCCGCCTGAGAAATATCCTGATCTGCCCAGCGAAACCCCAGCCACGCTGGAGACACCCACAGCCGGCTTCGACTACCTACGGCGTGAAGTGATGATCCCCATGCGCGACGGGGTCAAGCTGCACACCGTCATCCTGGTGCCGAAAGGGGCCAAAGGCGCGCCCATCCTGCTGACCCGCACACCCTACGATGCCAACGCTCTTACTACTCATGAGAGCAGCAGCCACCTGGGACCCAGTCTGCAGGGCTACGACAACGCCACCGAGGTGATCGTGGAGGGTGGTTATATCCGGGTGGTCCAGGATGTGCGCGGCAAGTACGGTTCCGAAGGCGACTACGTAATGAACCGCCCAATGCGCGGTCCATTGAATCCGACGCCCGTCGACCACGCGACCGATACCTACGACACCATCGACTGGCTGGTGAAGAATATTCCGGAGAGCAACGGCAAGGTCGGCATCCTCGGTATTTCTTACGATGGCTTCACCACTTTAACCGCGCTGGTCAATCCTCACCCCGCGCTCAAGGTCGCCGTGCCGATGAATCCCATGGTCGATGGCTGGATGGGCGATGACTGGTTCCACAATGGCGCCTTTCGCGAGCAGAATCTCCCCTATATCTACAACCAGGAAGCGACGCGCGACAGCAAAGCCAAGTGGTGGAGCGACCACCTGGACGACTACGACACCTACATGCAGGCAGGATCCGCGGGAGAACTAGGGCGGCAACACAACCTCGAACAAATCGGGTTCTGGCGTAAGGTTCTCGCGCATCCGAGCTACGACAGCTTTTGGAGCGACCAGGCGATGGATAAGATCCTGGCCGCCCAGCCACTCAAAGTACCCGTCATGCTGGTGGACAGCCTGTGGGACCAGGAAGACATCTACGGCGCGATGGCCGTGTATAAGGCCATCAAGCCGAAGGACACGGATAACGACAAAGTGTTTCTGGTGATTGGTCCCTGGCATCATGGGCAGGAGATCGACGACGCCAGCACCCTCGGTGTTTTGAATTTCGGCGCCGACACCGGGCTCTACTTCCGCCAGCAGATCCTACGCCCCTTTCTCGACCGGTATCTGAAGGATGAAACGCCAAAGGAAGAGATTGCTCCCGTCACTGCGTTCGACACCGGAACCAACGTCTGGCGGCGCCTGCCTTCCTGGCCGGCCGGCTGCACAACCGGTTGCTCCATTCAACCTACGCCGCTCTACCTCACAGAAGGGCTGAAACTGAGCTTCAGCGCGCCCAAGGCGGGTGACGCGGCATTCGAGGAATATATCTCCGACCCCGCGAAACCTGTTCCTTACCGCGCACGGCCGATCCAGTCCATGGGTTACTCGGCGGGGATGACCTGGTCTGAATGGCTGGTCGACGACCAGCGCGAGCAATCCGGCCGGCCGGATGTCGAAGTCTTCACCTCTGATGTCTTGAGCGCGCCCTTGAAGATCAGCGGGCAGCCGATCGCCAATCTCGAGGCCTCCACCAGCGGCACGGATTCCGACTGGGTGGTGAAGCTGATCGACGTCTATCCCGACGAGGTGGCCAGTGATCCACGCTTAGGCGGATATCAACTTATGATCTCGGCTGACATCTTTCGCGGACGCTATCGCGAGAGCCTGGAGCAGGCTAAGGCGATCGCGGCCAACCAGCCCTTGGTTTATCGGTACGCGCTGCCCACGGCAAATCACGTCTTCCTGCCCGGGCATCGCATCATGGTGCAGGTACAGTCGAGCTGGTTCCCTCTGTACGACCGAAACCCCCAGACCTTCGTGCCTAACATTTTCTGGGCCAAGCCGGCGGATTATCAAAAGGCCACACAGCGTATCTACCATGCGCCCGGCCATGCCAGCTTCATCGAGCTGCCGGTGGTGAAGACGCCTTAGTAGCGGAAACAACATCGAACGGAATGAGGATGCCATGAGCACAGCAAAGTGCGCGCACGCAAAAGATCATGTGAAAAAGGTGAAGCCGTCCACCAAGGGCTGCGAGGAGTGTCTCAAGACCGGAGCTACCTGGGTTCACCTCCGCATGTGCCTGGAGTGCGGCAAGGTTGGCTGTTGCGATTCCTCCAGGAATCGCCATGCTACGGCCCACTTCCACGAAGCCGGGCATCCGGTCATGCGATCCGTTGAACCAGGAGAAGATTGGCGTTGGTGCTACGTCGACCAGACGTATGTCGACTAAGGTTGGGTAGAGTCCGTGCCCTCTGGTTTCGTAACGAGGGACGGGTGCCCCACGTCCGGGCGGGTCTGCTGGGTGCAGGCTTCGGTGGTTGAAAAGCTCCGAGCGGCATTAGGTTAGATAAGCACAGCCGAGGTCCTTCGACTCCGCGCCACAAAGCACTGTGTCACGCGAAAAATCTGTGAGGCGTTCCGCTCAGGATGACGATCTTACTACGAGTTGGAGATGCAAAAAACCAGCGTCTTCTCGGATTTCTGTTGTCTGCCAAACAAGTTAGCGCTTGTGGAGCGACGCCCCATAAGCGCTAACTTGTTTAGGATGTTTTCTCAAAACTCCCACAAAATCGTCATCCTGAGCGAAGCGCCTCACAGATCTATCGCGCGGTACAGCCTTTGTGGCGCGGAGTCGAAGGACCTCGGCTGTGCTTATCTAACCTAATGCCGCTCGGAGCTTTTCAACCACCGAAGCCTGCACCCAGCAGACCCGCCCCCTGGGGCACCCGTCCCTTTTCTATTTGGGGTCGCTTGTCTTTGAAGTTCCCTCCCTTTGAGGTCCATTTCAGCCTCGGAAATCAACGTGATTACGACGTCGGCTCAGGCTCATCTGCTTTGTCTTTGATGAGGATGAGCGCGACGCTGGCAACAATCAGCGCGGTGCCGAAGAGCATCCGTGGGGTGACCAGCTCACCGGCAAAGAAATAGCCGAGGGCCACGGCAACCACTGGATTGACATAGGCGTGGCTAGCGACACGCGTGGCAGGCATGCGGCCCAGCAGCCACACGAAGGCGCTGAATCCCAGGAACGAGCCGGCCACCACCAGGTAACCCAGTGCAAGTAAGGCTTTGGTGGAAATATGCGGGAACGGGTGCATCTCCCCAGTCAAAGCCGAAAGGATGAGCAGGATCGCGCCCCCAAACATCATCTCCGCCCCGGCGGTAATTCCCTTTGACTTGGGTAGCACCATCGAACGGGTCAGCACAGCTCCCAGCGACCAGGCCGTTCCACCCAGCAGGATGGCGGCGCAGGGCAGGATAGCAACGTGCTGCGCATTGTGCAGCAGTAACAAGAGGACACCCACGAATCCGAGCGCGATCGAGGCGAGCAGGCTCCAGCGGAATCGCTGTTGGCGAAAGACAAACACCTCGAGGGCGATGGTGATGAGCGGCAGCGTCGCCTCGAGAACAGAGGTGAACCCGGAAGGCACATACTGTTCTGCCCAGAACACCGCGCCATAGGTCACCACGAACATCAGCGACCCGATGGAGAGAAGACTGCCCCACTCCTTGCCTACGGGACGCGGGCGGCCCAAAAGGCGCATCACCGCGTAAAGCAAAGTGCCGGCAAGAAAAAATCGCGACCCCGGCGGCAAAGAGAGGCGGCACCTGTTGTACAGCAATACGAATCGCCAGATAGGTCGATCCCCACAAGACGTAAATGGCCGCAAACGCGAGATAGACGCGCAGGTCGATCTTGCTCTTCTGCTTCGCAGCGCTACTCTCGACTAACCGTTGTAGTTGCCATGACTGGTTATATTGTAAGGCCATTTAGCTAACCTTTAAAACTATTTTTAGGGGTTATACTGTTGATTGTGAGTGGTTCCGTTTCCAAGCCGTTCAAGTTGTTTGCTGGACATCCCGCCCTGGAGCTCGTCAACACGCTTGACCTGCGCTTCTCCGCAAATCCACAGGAGCTGCTTCCCTCCTATGCGGATCTGCTCCGCTTCGCAGTGCAATTGCGCTTACTGCCTGCGGAACAGGCGCGAAAACTTGGCCGCACCGTCCGCGAGAATGATGGCCAGCGAGTGCTTACCTCCACTGTCGAGCTGCGCGAAGCACTGGCGGAGGTTCTCTATCCCTGGGTTGACGGGGACACAGCCGGCTGATGCGCAGGTAGAAATCCTCGAAAAGCACTTCCATGCTGCGGCGCTGCATCGCAGCCTTCGCAGCGGCGATGAGCGCCTGGTTTGGAGCTGGTCCGGCTTTGAGCAGCAAGCGGAGCTTCCGCTGTGGAAGCTGGCCCAGCCGGCATCCGATTTGCTGGTCTCGGAGGACGCGAAACGAGTGAAAAGCTGCGGCGATCCAACCTGCCGCTGGCTGTTTCTGGATCTGAGCAAGAACCACACCCGGCGATGGTGCGACATGAAGACGTGCGGCAACCGGATGAAGGCGCGAAGACACCAGGCGCGCCTCCAGGAAACGCCGTTATAAACTGGGTCTCAGACGATGCATTCGATCCGCGCTGCTACTCCCGCTGACATTCCTTTGATTCTTGGATCTTATCCGCGCTCTCGCCACCTATGAGCGGGAGCCCAACGCAGTGAAGACGACGGAAGCCGATCTGCTGCGCGATGGCTTTGGCGAGCATCCGTGCTTTGAGTGCCTGATCGCCGAAACCAACGGATGGAAAAGAGCCGGAAGCGGCGGGCTTTGCCCTCTTCTTCTATAACTACTCCACCTGGCGGGGCCGCTCGGGCATCCACCTGGAGGATTTGTTTGTACTGCCCCGCTTTCGCGGGCAAGGCATTGGCAAAGCGCTGCTGGCGAGGGTCGCCGCTCGCGCCGCGGAGCAGGGCTGCGTCCGCCTGCAATGGGACGTTCTGGAGTGGAACCAGACCGCGATCGACTTCTACCAGGGCCTGGGAGCGAAGTTTCTCGATGAGTGGCGCATCATGCGCGTCAACGACGATGCCATTCACTCCCTGGCGGCTTTGGAGCCGGCCGGTTGAGCGGGCGCGCAGCCCGCATTACTGTCATCGGCGGCGGCCTGGCCGGCCCGGAGGCTGCCCTGATGGCGGCCCGGCGCGGATGCCAGGTCGATCTGTATGAGATGCGTTCGGTCGTGGACGGCACGCTGCGCTCCACGCCGGCACATCAGACGGCCGACTTTGCCGAGTTGGTCTGCTCCAATTCGCTCAAGTCGGAGAGCGAAAACACCGCACCCTGGCTGCTTAAGCAGGAAATGCGCCGAGCCGGCTGCGCGCTGCTCGCCTGCGCCGATGCGAGCGCTGTGCCCGCCGGACATGCCTTGGCTGTCGACCGGGTGGAATTCTCCCGCCTGGTGGCTGAGCGCCATCGAGCAGGAAAGCCGCATCACGGTACACCGGGAAGAGATAACCGCGCTCGATCCCGAACAGCTCACCATCGTAGCCACCGGCCCGCTCACCTCGGCTCCGCTCTGCGCGGAGATCGCCCGGCTCACGGGCAGCGGACAGCTGGCGTTTTACGACTCCATCAGCCCCATCGTCGAAGCCGATTCGATCGACATGGAGCGCGTCTACTTCGCCGCCCGCTATGACAAAGGCACCGCCGATTACATCAACTGCCCCATGTCCAAAGAGGAGTACGAGCGCTTCTACGACGCCCTGGTTTCGGCCGAAGCCGTGGAGAGCAAGGAATGGGAGAAGCTGGAGTACTTCGAAGGCTGCCTGCCCATCGAGGAGCTGGCGCGGCGAGGGCGGGAGACGCTGCGCTTTGGCCCCATGAAGCCGGTCGGCCTGCGCGATCCGCGCACCGGCAAAGTGCCCTGGGCGGTAGTGCAATTGCGCTGTGAGAACCTGCGCGCCGACTCCTACAACCTGGTCGGCCTGCAAAATCACCTGAAATTCGGCGAGCAGGCGCGGGTTCTGCGCCTGATTCCTGGCCTGGAGAAAGCCAAATTCCTCCGCTTTGGCCAGATTCATCGCAATACTTACGTCAATGCGCCCCGCGTGCTCACCGAGACGCTCTCGCTCCGTGACCACCCCAATATCCTCATCGCGGGGCAGCTATCGGGGGTGGAGGGCTACACCGAATCCATCGCCACCGGCATGCTCGCCGGTCTGTATGCCGCCCAGCTGGCCCAGGGGCACGCGGCAGCCGCCGTACCTCGTGGAACCGCACTGGGTTCGCTGGTGCACTACATTACCCATGCCCAGGCCAAGGACTTCCAACCGGCCAATATCACCTTCGATCTCCTGCTGCCGCTGGAAGAGTCGCTGCGCAAGCAGGTCCGCGACAAGCGGGAGCGGCACCGTCTGCAGTGCGAGCGCGCCCTGGCGCTATTTGACGCGTGGTGGCAGCAATATGCTGCGCTTTCCCCGGCCTGAAGAGGCAAGATACGGACTTTTTTTAGACGGCCTTCGTCTAAGACACATCCAAGATTATGCAGGGGAAGGCGTTCCTCTCTATGCGCAAGGCCGTCGGGTGCGCCCCGGCCTTGAATTGTTGTTGCCTTCCATTTAACTTAATCGTGCTATACGGGCGGACTATCCGTTCGTCATAGAGCCGGCAGCCGGTCATTCCGGCAGCAAGCCAGTCAATCGCTGCCGCTTTCGAGGAGATAAATCATGCGTACGAAACTGATTCTTTGGCTCGCGGGTGTCACGCTTGCCCTCGTTCCGACCCTTGCGGCTGCACAGGACGTCGCGGCCAAGATCCACGGCCATGTGCAAGACCCGGCCAATGCCCCCATCGCGAATGGCCAGGTAATCCTTAGCACAGACGGTAAGACCCCTCTGTACACGTTCACTACTGACCAGAACGGCGACTACAAGGGCGAAGGCATCAAGCCCGGGACATACTACATCACCCTTTACGCGACTCCCGGAAAAGCCGTCGATCGCTTTGATAACGTGAAGATCACCTCCGGCGAAGACGCCCTGCAGGATTTCGACCTGAGCCGCGCTGAGTACGTGAATAAGCTGCCTCCGGAACAGAAAAAGGCGCTCGAGGAAGCCAAGAAGAAGAACGCGGAAATCAATAAAGAGAACGCGAATGTCGGCAAGCTGAACGACCTGCTCAAGCAGGCGCGCGCAGACAACGCGGCCAAGAAATACGACGATGCGGCCACGGCCATGCAGCAGGCCACGACTCTCAAACCGGACGCTGCTGTTCTGTGGCTGGAGCTGGGCATAGCTCAGACCGGGCAAAAGAAATACGACGACGCTGCGGTTTCGCTCAAGAAGGCGCTGGATCTCGATACGAATTCAAAGAAGCCTAATCCTGATGTGGAAGCAGCAGACAACAATGCGTTGGGCGAGGTGTACGCCAACACCAACAAGATCCCTGACGCAACGACAGCGTATGACGCCGCGGCCAAGCTCCAACCTGCGAATGCGGCCATGTTCTACACCAATGAGACCATCGTCCTGAGCCGTACGGGGCAGACCGATGCCACCATCGCCGCGGCGGACAAGGCGATCGCCGCCGACCCAACCAAGGCGATTGCCTACTACCTGAAGGGTCAGGCGCTTATCTCCAAGGCTACCGTCGACCCCAAGACGCAGAAGATCGTTGCGCCCCCGGGTACCGCCGACGCCTACAACAAGTATCTCGAGCTGGCCCCCAACGGGCCCATGGCGCCGGAAGCAAAATCGATTTTGGCGGAGATCGGGGAGAAGATTAACACCAAGTACTCGGCCAAACACTAATCATTGGTTGAAAATTGTGGACGGGACGCCGACCAACGGCGTCCCGTCTCTTTGTGCACTCTTGAACAACTCCGCTCCATCTCGCGTGGTCAGCTTTGCCGACGCCAGCCGGATCGTTCGGGAGCATGCCGATCGTCTGGCCGGAACGCCGCGGCATCCGCCGCATTTCAGTTCTCTTCTCGATAGCCTTGGCATGGTCCTCGCCGAGCCGGTGTATGCCGATCGGGATCAGCCGCCATTTCCCCGCTCCACGCGCGACGGGTTCGCCTGCCGGGCCACCGATCTTGCGGCCGGCCTGCCGGTTACGGTGGTTGGCTTGATTCGCGCCGGCGAGATAGGTCCAACCGCAATCTCTGCCGGACAAGCGATCGAAATAATGACTGGCGCGCCTGTGCCCGACGGCGCTGACTGCGTGGTCATGGTGGAACACGTGCAGCGTAAAGGCGACACGCTTAACCTCGCTCATGACCGCAGCATCGCTTCCGGCGAAAATATCGTTCCCAGGGGAGCCGAGGCCCAGGCCGGAGAAGTAATCCTGCCCCGGGGCACACGTATCTCCGCCGCTCAGGTTGCAGCGGCCGCCGCGTGTGGAGCGGCCCAGCTCAACGTCTTCGCCTCAACCGCGCGTTGCCATCGTTGCCACGGGCGACGAACTGGTCGAAGTGGATCAGCAGCCTCTGGTCCACCAGATTCGCAACTCCAATAGCTATTCGCTCGCGGCGCAGATTCTCGCCGCTCGAGCCCAGCCAATGCGGCTCCCGATTGCACGCGATGAACGCGGTGATCTTGAGGCCATTATCCGGAGCGCGCTCCAGGCCGACCTGCTGCTGCTCTCCGGCGGGGTTTCCATGGGCAAGTACGATCTGGTGGAGGAAGTCCTGCTCGATTTGGGCGCCGAGTTCTTCTTTACCGGCGCGCTGATCCAGCCCGGCAAGCCAGTCGTCTTCGGAAGACTTGCTCTCAAAGATCGCCAGATTTACTTCTTTGGACTTCCTGGCAATCCTGTATCTACCATGGTTACGTTCTCACTTTTTGTCGAGCCCCTGCTGGGTGCGCTCTGCGGCGATCCCTGTCGCGGACCCCGTTTCGCGCAGGCCCGCCTGGCCAGCGACGTCCATGTGAAGACCGGCCTGACGCGCTTCCTGCCCGCCAGCATGCGCTCTGTGTCCACCGATGTGACGGTAGAGCCAGTGATCTGGCAGGGCTCCGGTGACCTAGCCGGCACCAGCCGCTCCAATTGCTTTCTTGTGGTGCCCCCAGACCGCCCGCATCTCGCCGCTGGTGAGACGGTCGCGGTGCTGCTAACCTGACGAGACGATGGATAAGCTTTCGCATTACGACGCCGAAGGCAGTGCACATATGGTCGACGTGAGCGCCAAAGCCTCCACACGGCGCGAGGCCGAAGCTTCCGCCTTTGTTGCACTCTCTGACGCAGTGCTCGCCGCACTGCCCAAAAACCCTAAAGGCAACCCGCTTGAAGTCGCGCGGTTTGCCGGCATTCAAGCAGCCAAGCGCACTGCTGACCTGATCCCCATGTGTCATCCACTGCCGTTGAGCTTTATCGATGTCTCGGCGAATGTTGTCGCAGGCGGCATTGAGATCCGCAGCATTGCTGCGACGGTCGCGGGCACCGGTGTCGAGATGGAAGCGTTGACCGCAGCCGCGGTGGCCGCGCTCACCATCTACGACATGTGCAAGGCTCTGGACAAATCCATCGCCATTCGCGAGATCGTACTGGTAAGAAAATCAGGGGGAAAGAGTGGAGACTACACGCGCGCCGAAAAGGGTAGTGGCTGAAGAACCGCATACGAACGACTGGCCCTTGGTTCCGCTCAGCAGGGGACGGTCGTGGCCACCACATCTGAACGCTCGTTTTTCGCGAAGAATGTGGGCGCACCCGTCGCTCCTGTGAGGGAACCAAGCGGTCACCTGAATTTTCAAGCGTTGCGACGGAAGCAGCGTAGCTCGTGATCGTTGACCATCCCCGAGGCCTGCATCCAGGCGTAGACGATCACTGGACCGACAAACTTGAAGCCACGCTTCTTAAGCGCGGCTGAGATCTCCTCCGAGAGAGCGGTCTTCGCGGGCAGAGTGCCAGTCTTGTTCTTGATTGGCTTTCCCCCGGCCAGCTTCCAGGCAAACGCGGAGAAGCCTTCACCACTGCTTTCCATCTCCTGGTAAATCCGTGCGCCCTGGATCGTCGCATCGATCTTGGCGCGGGAGCGAATAATCCCAGGGTCGGCCAGCAGCCGGGTAATGTCCCGCTCGCTGAAAGCTGCCACCTTCTTCGGCTCGAAGCCACGGAACGCCTTACGAAAGGCCTCGCGCTTGCGCAATACCGTGATCCAGGCCAGGCCGGCCTGAAACCCCTCCAGCATAAGCAGCTCCCAGAGAGCTCGGCTGTCATACTCGGGCACTCCCCATTCCTCGTCGTGGTAGTCGCGCAGAAGTGGATCGCTTTCTGCCCATGCACAGCGGTGTGGCTTGCTCATTTGGCTATTCCTGCACTCACAGAGAGTTCCTCGCGCACCATGGGGGCGACGCGAGTACCGAGAATTTCGATCGCATGCATCATCTTGGCGTGGGGCAGCGTCGAGACCCCCATCTGAAAAGTAATGCGAGCAATGCCGCCGAGCGCCTCATTGATGTACAGAATCTTCTCCGTGACTGTTTCTGCATCACCGATAATCAAGGCCCCTGTGGGCCTGCGCGTGGCGTCGAACTGGGCCCGCGTGGTTGGCGGCCATCCCCGCTCCTTGCCGATCTCTGTGAAGGTGTGCGCATAACCGGGGAAAAAATCGTCAGCCGCTTGCTGCGTCGTGTCGGCGAGAAAACCAATGCAATGCAGCCCCACGCGCAGCTGCTCAGGCTTGTGGCCTGCGCGGCGGCCCGCCTCGCGGTAGAGTTCGATGTGGGGACGAAAGCGATGTGGTTCGCCACCGATGATGGCGACCATCAACGGAAGGCCCAGCGCCCCGGCGCGCGCGAAGGATGCAGGAGTTCCTCCAACACCCAGCCAGATAGGCAGCGGATCTTGCACAGGGCGCGGGTAGATGCCTTGTCCGTTGAGCGCAGGGCGGTATTTACCCGACCAATGCACCTTTGTGCTCTCGCGAATCATGAGCAGCAAATCAAGTTTCTCGGCAAAGAGCGCGTCGTAGTCGTTCAGGTCGAGGCCGAAGAGGGGGAAGGACTCCACAAAGGAGCCGCGGCCGGCGACAATCTCAGCGCGGCCCTGCGAGATCAGGTCGAGGGTCGCAAACTGTTGAAAGACGCGCACCGGATCGGCCGCGCTCAGCACCGTGACCGCGCTGGTAAGGCGGATCCTTTTGGTAAGTGCAGCGGCTGCGGCGAGAATGACCGGAGGGGCGGAGTCGAGAAACTCGGGCCGGTGATGTTCACCGATACCAAACACATCCAAACCCACCTGGTCGGCCAGCTCAATCTCCTGGAGCAGATGGTGCATGCGCTCTGCGGGGCTCAGAGCGACACCGGTAACAGGGTCTGGGATCGATGCCGCGAAACTGTCGATGCCGATCTGCAAAGCTGACTCCTCATAAGCGACGAATCACCGTCATTGGATGCTTTGAGGTTGCAATAGTTGCAGACTCCGCGGGGCAGCGTTCCGCTGCGATATATAAGTATGAGACAGGAGATAACGATGCCGGCGATCGACGAAATAAAGCGACTACAGGATGAGATGGTGAGCTGGCGCAGAGATCTGCACGCCAATCCGGAACTGGGATTTGCCGAGACCCGCACCAGTACCTTTATTCAAGAACGCCTGCAGTCGTTCGCGGTCGACGAGATCCATGCCTTCACGGGAACCGGTGTGGTTGCCGTTATCCATGGTCGGAATAGCGACGGCGACCAGGCGATCGGCTTGCGCGCAGATATCGACGCGTTGCCCATTCCGGAAGAATCCGGAGTGCCCTACGCTTCCACCAATCCAGGCATAATGCATGCCTGTGGCCATGACGGGCACACCAGCATGCTACTCGGGGCAGCCAAATACCTGGCCGCGAGCCGCAAATTCAAAGGGACCGCCTACCTGATCTTTCAACCGGCCGAGGAAATAGGCGGAGGCCGGCAGGTCGTAGCGGATGGATTGTTCGATCGCTTCCCCATGCAGCGCGTCTTCGGCATGCACAATATGCCCACGATGCCTGTGGGCGAGTTCTACTGGCGCAACGGGAACATCATGGCCGCGGCCAACTTCTTCGAGATCAGGATCACCGGCCTGGGCGCGCATGCCGCGCAGCCGCATTTTGGAATCGATCCGATTGTCGCCGGCAGTGCCCTGGTAAGCGCGCTGCAGACGATTGTTTCCCGTTCGGTCGATCCCAAGCACGCGACGGTGGTCACGGTCGGCAGCTTCCAGGCCGGCGTGGCCGCGAATGTAATCCCCAGCGAGGCCGTGCTGAAAGGAACCGCACGCTGGTTCGATCCCGGAGTCGGCGAGAGCATGCAACGGGCAATTGTCAGGCTAGCCAAGTGCACTGCCGAGAGCTATGGCGCTACCGCCGAAGTGGAGATGCATATGGTTGCGCCGGCCACGGTCAACGATGAAGCCGCCATGGCCCTTGCCTGCAAGGCTGCAACTGCTGTCGTGGGCCAAGGCGGAGTCGTGCGAAATGGAGGACCCGGTCATGGGCGCGGAAGATTTCTCTTACATGCTCGGGGTCAAGCAAGGCGCCTATATTATGCTGGGGGCGAAAAGGCCAGGGCAGCTCAACCCGATGTTGCACCACCCTCGTTACGATTTCAACGACCAGATTCTCTCCACCGGCGCCGCCTATTGGGCCGCGCTGGTCGAGCAGCAACTAGCGATCTAGTAGGAGGAATCGCAGCTCGGGGTTGTAATCGGACCAAAGTTGTCGTATATTATATCTAGTGCGAATGAGTCGCAACTAGAAAATGACGTTGAAACGCTGTGAGCTGTTGAATGAGGTAGAGGCGAGGGGGGTTCGGTTGACCGCGCAGACGGCGTGCGTTGATCGAAACCATCCAGGGCGCGGACGCCCACCTCGATGCAGCTACGCTCTTGTCTCGCGCCCGCCAGCGGGACCCCAATATCGATCGTGCGACCGTATACCGGACCCTGGAGCTGCTCAAGCGGCTGGGGTTGATCGATGAGCTCGACCTGATGCACCTCAACGGAGAAAAGCATTATTACGAAGTCAAGACGCAGAAAGACCATCTGCATCTTGCCTGTTTTCGTTGTGGAGAGATTGAGGAGTTTGACAGCCCCACGTTCCAGCGGCTGAAGCGGGAGATCGCGACACAAAACGATTTTGAAGTGCAGGTCATGCGTCTCGAGGTCGGAGGTTTGTGCCGGCGGTGTGCGGCGCAGCAAAAGGTTTCCTGATGCGAATTTGAACGAATAACCAGATCCCCGCGGATAGCTCTTGGCGGAGACCGCGAGGACCTGGGGGCCACAGCCAAATAAGACTGCGGGCTTCCTTCACTATAGGGCCCCTGCCCGCAAGGTTTCAACTGTTAGGATGACCACCGCTCAATTTCGCGGGACGTCCCTACTATACGTGTGCCTGGTGAGGCTAAGGGAGTCGTTGTGCGTGCTCAGGTGGATCTTGCAAGCGGACGTGTGCGTCTGCCGTTCCGCATCACTTTTTTCCTTTTGATTATTTTCCCAACTCTGCTTTCGGCCATGGCGCAGCACGCCCACGGCCGCGGTGCGATGTCAGCGCAGGATATGGCCCAAATGGCATCGAAGATGGCCTCATCGACCGACGCGAAGGCGGCCTCGCCTTCCGCCTCCGCTGCCGATCCAGCAGATCAGGTCTGTGCCCGCTTTGCTGCCGGTTCGGCAACCACCGCACCGCCGGAGTTACAAAGCCAGAACGGCGTGTTGGAAGTTACATTCGAGTTCCTGACCGCAACCGATTCCCAGGGACTTGTCCGCTACTGCTACGTCACCGACACCGGTCTACAGGCGCCCACACTTCGGGTGAATCCCGGCGATCAGCTGATCATTCATTTCCAGAACGACCTGCCTGCTACTTCGGCCGCCAGCGCCAGCGACAATATGGCCGGCATGAAGATGACGCTCTCCTCCGCGGCAACCGGCACCAGCAGCGCATGCAACGGAGCGATGTCAGCGACTGCAACCAATATCCACTTCCATGGAACGAACGTGACCCCAGTCTGCGGACAGGATGAAGTTGTCCACACACTGATCCAGCCCGGCCAAAGCTTCGATTACAACGTACAAATCCCGCAAAACGAGCCCCCGGGACTTTACTGGTACCATCCCCACCCGCACGGCTTCTCTGAAGGGCAGGTGCAGGGAGGCGCGACCGGAGCGCTGATCGTCGAAGACCTGCAAAACGTCGATCCAGCACTGGCGGGGCTGACCGAGCGCACGTTCGTCATCCGCGACCAACTGCTGCCGGCGTCGGAAGCCAACGACACGAACATTCCTGCCTGGGATCTTTCCATCAACTATGTTCCGGTGACCTATCCGAGCTACACACCAGCCGTCATCCAAACCAATCCATCGCAACAGGAATTGTGGCGTGTAGCGAACACCGCTGCGGACACCATCCTGAATTTGCAGTACGTTGTGAACGGAACGCCGCAGGCCATGCAGGTGGTGGCCATCGATGGTTACCCCATTGCTTCCGGCAGCAGCGGAGAACTATCCGAGAGCGAGACCAGCATTCTTTTGCCTCCCGGCGCCCGTGCGGAGTTTGTAGTGACCACGCCGAGCGCGGGCGCCAAGGCGCAGTTGATTACTCAGAATTGGGATACCGGGCCGGACGGGGATTTCGATCCCACGCGGCCCATCGCGAACATCGTGAGCCAGACCGGCATCGAAGGCTCGTCCGCAAGCGGTGGCGCCGCCGTCAAACAGTTGCCGTCGCATGCGGTGCGAACCCGGGTCACCCGCTTCGCAGCGTTGGCAGCCGCCGCCCCGATCGCGCAACGCAATCTGCAGTTCTCCGAAGTATTAGAAGACCCCACCAACCCGAATAGTCCGACCAACTTCTTCATCACCGAGGAAGGACAGCAACCGGCATTGTTCAACATGAACAATCCGCCCAACATCGTTGTGCATTCGGGCACGGTCGAGGATTGGGTCGTCGAAAATACGGCGCTCGAAGATCATATCTTCCACATCCATCAGATCCACTTTCAAGTGCTCGAAGTCAACGGCCAGGCGGTAAACGATCCTGCCATCCGCGATACAGTCGATCTGCCCTTCTGGAGTGGCAGCGGAGCCTACCCCAGCGTGAAGTTGCGCATGGATTTCCGCGATCCGAACATTGTTGGCACCTTCGTTTATCACTGCCACATTCTGCAGCACGAAGATGCCGGCATGATGGGTGCGATTCAAGTGCTGCCCTCCTCGGGATTGGCTTCGACGACCACTGGCACAGCCTCCGCCAGCAGCATTACACCCAACGGAAAAATCACCTTGACGGCGAGTGTCGTCGACGCCTCTACGGGTTCTTCCACGCCCACGGGCACCGTGCAGTTCCAGCTCAACGGCCTCAACGTCGGCAACCCGGTAACACTCACCAACGGGCAAGCGACCTTGACCACGGCCGTGAATGGAGACTCGGGCGCCAATAATCTAACCGCTTTCTATGAGGGCGATGCGACTTACATGGAATCGGTATCGGCAAACATTCCCATCACGATCTCGAATTTCGCGCTGGCTTCGTCGGGGACGACTGCTGCCGTAGGATCAGCCGCAATCGCGCCGGTGACGGTGAACGTGGCTAACAACTACACCACGCCTATCAGTTTTACCTGCACCATGCCCGCGAGCCTGACCCAATCGGCATGCTTTGTGAATCCTAAATCGATGACCGGGGCAGGTCAGGCTTCTCTCACCGTGAACACCACACCACCGCATCCCTCAGTCAGCAGACGAACGGGCGCGCCCGGATGGCTCGCTGCGGGCGGTGGCGCAAGTTTCGCGTGTGTCTTTTTGCTTGCCCTACCGGGGCGAAGGTGGCGCGGTAAGGCAATGTTTGTCCTGACTTTCATGGCTATCCTCTTCACGGCCATCGGGTGCGGTGGCACGGCGCAGACCGATCCAGGAACACCCAAGGGTACTTACACCGTTGTGGTCACAGCTACGGCAAGCAGCGGGTCATCGCAAGACCAGACCAGCGTAAACGTTCCGATCACAATCCAGTAAGGCCACGGAAGCGAAGAGATCAGGAGAAGAGTATGTCGATGAAAGTCTGGCGCCTCGCAGGCAAGTTAGCGAGAACCCTATGCACTGTTGGAGTCTTGTCTGCTGCTTTGGTCTGGGCCAGTGTAGGCGGGAGTATCTCTGGAACGGTCAAAGATCCTTCGGGGCGTGTGATTCCAAATGCAGAGGTGACTCTTCGCGAGTCAACCACAGGGCTCTCCTACCACGCACACAGCGACAGCAGGGGGCTCTATACCTTCCCGGTTCTGCCGGTTGGCCATTACGAACTGCAGGTGCAGGCTACTGGTTTTTCCGGCTATCAACGTACCGGCGTGGTGCTCGATACCAACGCGGCGCTCACTCTCGATGCTTCGCTCCAGGTCGGCAACGTCGCCCAAACTGTCAGCGTGGTTGACAACACGCTGCACGTCGAGACAACCAGCACCCAACTGGGCCAGGTGATCACCGGCCGGCAGATGACCGCGGTCCCGCTCGACGGCCGCAGCTACACAGACCTGCTCTCTCTGCAGCCCGGAGTCGCACCCCAAACATCGATTACCTCCACGACCGTGCAGGATGTAGGCGCTACCGTTCTCAACCCTTCAGGCACGCTCAATCCCGGCACTATCTCCGTGAATGGGCAGCGGGAGTTCGCCAACTATTTCAGCGTGAATGGCGCCGACGTGGAAGAGGACGTCAACGCCGGCACGGCCGTCATTCCCAACCTGGATGCGATTGATGAATTCCGCATTATCACCAGCAACTTCGACGCTGAGTATGGAGAATTCAGCGGCGGCCAGATCAATGTCATCACCAAGTCCGGAAGCAATGGATTTCATGGCAACGCATTCGATTTTCTACGCAATACCGATCTGGACGCGCGCAACTACTTTTCTCCCACCCGCGGCGCCTTCCGCCAGAACCAGTTTGGCGGGACCTTCGGCGGCCCGATTCGTCACGACCGCATTTTCTTCTTCACCGACTATCAGGGAACGCGGCAGACGCAGGGCATCGATACCGGCACCATCAGCGTGCCCTCGAACGCCGATCGCCTGGGCAATCTCGCTGATCTCTCCAGTAACCTGGCCGGCGTGGTGGGCGGCCCTTACTTCGCCAACCTGCTCACACAGAAGCTCGGATATCCCGTGATTTCGGGTGAGTCTTACTACGTTCCCGGTTGCGTCAATTCGACCCAGTGCGTTTTTCCCAACGCTGTCATTCCTCAAAAAGCCTGGTCGGTTCCGGCACAGCGAATGCTGCAGTACATCCCCGCTCCGAACACCGCCAACGGCTATGCGACCTCGTCGTTCAACCAGACGGTGCGCGACGATAAGGGAGCGGTCCGCCTCGATGCGAATACCCGCCTGGGCCTGCTCTCCGGTTATTACTTTATCGACGACTTCGATCTCGATGATCCGTATCCGGTCGCGCAGAGCGGCGCCAGCGTCCCTGGTTTCAATGCCATCACCACCGGCCGGGCACAGCTCTTCGCGCTGGGCCTTACCAGGACCTTCCATACCACGATGGTCAATGAACTCCACTTCAGCTACATGCGCGATAACACCGATCTCGGCCAGCCGGTGGGCGGTCGTGGGGTAACCCTGGTTTCGCAGGGCTTCGAGAACGCGGACGGCTCGCCCAGCATCGTCGCGCTCGATCCCAAGGGGCAAAGCGTGGAGAATTTGAACTTCAACGGATACTCCACCGGCGCCGCGGCCAACCAGCTCACCCAGGTCAACAATACCTATCAAGTGACGGACGCTGTCTCGAAGGTCTTGGGCAATCACACCATCAAGTTTGGCGGAGAGTTCCATGCCGACCAGGTCAATGCCCACCCCATCGCGCAGTTCAATGGCAGCTTTGTTTTCTCCGGGACGGAGACCGGCGTCGACTTTGCCGACTTCCTGATCGGCGTGCCCAGTCAATACAATCAGAGCCAGCTCAACCCCTTTTATGCGCGGAATAAATACATCGGCCTCTTCGCGCAGGACAGCTGGCACGTTCTCCCCAACCTCACACTCAACTACGGCCTTCGCTGGGATCGCATCGCGCCCTGGTCAGAGAAGTACAACCAGATCTCTACCTTCGTCGCCGGCGCCCAGTCGGTCGTCTTTCCCGGTGCGCCTCCGGGCATACTTTATCCAGGCGATCGAGTAAACGGTCAGGATGTGCCGAATACGCTGGCCCCGATCGGCAACCTCAGCTTTTCGCCACGCGTGGGCATAGCCTGGTCGCCGCAGGGAGACGCCGGCAGCTTCCTGGGGAAGCTTCTTGGAGCACCGGGCACGACCAGCATTCGGGCCAGCGCGGGAAACTTCTACACCGCGATCGATGCGCTTTCGATCGGCGTGCTGGCTGCGAACGCTCCTTACGGCACTACCTATACCAGCCCCGCTCCTCCGCTCTTCGCAACGCCGTTCATTACCGCGGCTAGCGGTCAGGACAATGGCCAGCCTTTTCCATATACCTTCGCCCCGTTGAATTCTTCGCGCCGCAACCCCGACCCCAACATTGACTGGAGCACCTACGAGCCAATCGAGGGTATTCCGGGATACGACATCCATGGCCGCGCGCCCTACACCGAAGAGTGGATGTTTTCCGTTGAACGGCAAGCGGGACCGAATACCGTCTTCAGCGCGAGTTACGTCGGCACTTCGAGCCATCGCCAGCGCGTTCTTATTGAGCCAAATCCAGGAAATCCCGCACTCTGCCTGAGCCTTAGCCAGGCAAGTGAAGTGCAGCCGGGGACGCTTACCTGCGGCCCAGGCGGCGAGGACACGGTCTATTATCCGATCGCCGGCGGCCAGGTGAACGGTACGCGCGGGACCGCTGGGGTCAAACTTCGGCAGCAATGCGCTCCAGTCCACCATCGGCCACGCCAACTACAATGCACTCGAACTGAGCGCCCGCCACACCAGCGGCCGCCTCGAATTCTCCGCTGCCTACACCTATGGCAAGTCCCTGGATCAGTCATCGAATGTCGCCGAGGAAGTGAATCCCTTCAATCCCGCGCTCAGCTATGCCATCTCCTCGTTCGATGTGAAACACAACTTTGTCGTCAGCTACGAGTATCAGCTTCCCTTCGATCAGTTCTTCCGTCCCAACCGGCTGACCCGTGGCTGGTCCGTGGCGGGGATCACGCACTTCGCCAGCGGTTTTCCGGTAACCATGGTTAACAACGGAGACAACTCGCTGATCGGGACCAATCCAAATGGGATCAACAACAGCAGCATCGATGAGCCCGACTACAGCGGCGGTCCGCTCCACCTGAGCGGGAATCCCCGGAAAAACGGAAACAATTATTTTGATACCTCCGCCTTCTCGATGAATGCGCTCGGCACTCCAGGCAACGCCAAGAGGCGATTCTTTTATGGGCCGGGCGCGGATAACTACGATATGGCTGTCGCCAAACAGCTGCCCCTCACAGAATCAAAATCCCTGCTCTTCCGGGTGGAAGCGTTCAACGTCTTTAACCACACCCAATTCAACGGCCCCAGCGCGGTCGACGGCGACATCGGCAGTTCGACCTTTGGAAACGCCATCAGCGCTGCGCCTCCGCGAATCCTGCAGGGAGCGCTGAAGTTCAACTTTTGAGCGGCATTCATTCCGCCCCAAAGAAAATACTGCTAAGGGTGAATCAAACGACGAATTCGCGCTATGATTTCATGCACCCCCTAAACCATGGGCATGTCAATGAAATATTTAAAACATTTCTGAAACGAAATCATGTGTCCTGGCACTATCGACCTGAACTCGAGCTTTGGGCAAATCCCTAAATATTTTGGCGAATTGGAGATGTAGACATGAGTGGGAGAAGGTTTCTGTACCATGCACATGGATCCGCTATTGGAGGTTCGATCACTCAACCCTTCAAAGCAGACATCGCCAGTAGCTCAGCGACGTCTCTTCCGATCATTGGCGGTTTCGCGTCCGCGAAGGAAGGAGCCTACCATTTAAAGGACGTTATCTCCTACGAGTCGGCGCATACCTATGTTTCCGGCATTCAGACCGGGGACGGAGCCTACAATTCCGTAGTCACTTGCGTCGTCGAAGGTTTGAACATTCTTCATGTGATTACTGCGGATGCGATCATCGGCAGGGTGTCCTCAAACCACATTGATGGCCAGCAAGCGGAAATCATTCCTCTGGGTAGTTCGTTTGAGAACCTCAAGATCGCGGGTCAGCCGCTGCAAGTGGACCTTAACCACGATCTTTTCACGCAAAATCCCACGCATTCAGCGTTGTTGAGCCATCACGAGTCCGGAAAGGGAAACAAAGGCAGCACCAAGAGTACGCCGAAAGCCCGATATCATTGGGGGGTCGACAGCGAAAAGGTACCACCAGCACTTGCGAAGGGTATGCTGATGGAACCGGGTGCTGGCTGGAGCAAATCCAAATCCAATACAGTGTTGCACACCAGTCTGGTAAAACAGGTTCGTCCGGTAGGTACTGGCAACGCTGCAGAGGAGCTTCCGTACGCCTACGCGATCTACATCCCGCACGTCGGCAATCTTTATCTCGCGGAGCTTTTCTCGTCTGCGGATACCAAGCGGCTTACTATGCTGCGGGTTGAACTTGGAAGCCCTTTTGCGGGTGTTGTCGAGGCTGCGACCCCGGTTACCAACGGCTCTTGGTTTCCGTAGACTGGTCGTTCCGCTTTCGTTTGGCCTCCTCGTGGGCGCGGCTTGCAGAAGAGAGCCTCCCCGGTACGTCGCGGACACTTTATATCAGAGAGCTGAAGCCAGCTTCCAGCATGGCGACCTAAAGGGCGCCCTGAAGGACGTGGACGACGCTCTCCATATGGTTGGGAATAGAGATTCGGACACATTTTGGCACTTCCGACTGTTAAAGTCCGAGATCCTCATCTGGCAAGGTCTCAACCAGGATGCCATCGCATTGCTCAAGCCTGGAGACTTCCCTGAGCCAAGGAGCGCCGTGCTGGCAGCACGCAGAAGTGTGCTGCTAGGGATGGCAGAGAGCAACCTTCAACAACTTGCGCTTGCCGATCAAACATTCCGTGCAACGGAAAGAATGAACGGAACTGAATCACCCGAGGTCATGGGCGATTTATTACTGGCAGAAGGAAAGCTCGCGGCCTTCCGTCGTGATCCCGCCAAATCAGAGTTGCTTCTCAGGCGCGCGCTCCAAATCGCTCAAGAACATGACCAACCATTCCTAGCCAGCAAGGCGCTCGGAAATCTAGGCATGCTGCAGATGCAGCAATATCACTATGCAGATGCGGTAGACCTATTCAACTCGTCGTTGGCCGCGGCCCAGAAGTTGGATGCTCAAGCATCCATCGTGAAGCTAACGGTCAATTTAGGGTGGGCTTACCTGCGGATGGGGGATCTTGATCGGGCTTCCGAGCTATTCGAGGAATCTGAGAAGAGATCGGAGCAGCTCGGAATGATCACTGATCAAATGACTTCGCTCATGAGTATTGCTGCGATCCGATTCGATCAACATTATTTCTCTGCCGCCGCAAGCGACTTTCAGCAGGCATTGCAATTGGCGCGACAACAGGGCAATCAACAGGAGGTTGCTTTCAGCCTCAGCGACCTCGCGCAAACGGCAATCGAACAAGGCGATTTCCGCTTAGCAGAAAAGTACAACAACGAGGCAATCGCGCTCGAGCATGCTATTGGTGATCGCGATACGGAACTCTATTCGCTGGTAAACGAAGCGCAGATCTCATTTTGGGGACAGGATTCCAGGAGCGCCGAACGCGTACTGCATGAAGTCGTTCACGACTCTGGAGCAAATTTAGTTCTCCAGGGCGAGGCTTTGTCGGCACTCGCTAGGATTGATGCTCAACTCAACCATGCCGAGGAAGCGCAGATGCACTACAAAGCTGCGGTTGTGTCGCTTGAAAATGGCCGCAAATTGCTCGGCCGTGACGAATTTAAGCTCGCCTATCCAACGAATACAAAGGATATCTACAGCGACTATATCAACTTTCTCGTGGAGCACGGCATGGCTGATGAAGCATTCCGTGTCGCAGAGTTGGAAAGAGCTCGCACACTCAGCGATGGGCTTGGCTTAACTGAACTCAAATCGCAGGCTTTTAATTTGCCAGAAGCAGAACATGCCGCAGCGCGTCTTGGGCATGTAGTTCTGTCTTATTGGATGGGCACGAAGCGGAGTTATCTGTGGCTCCTGCTCCCCAACCAGTCACAACTATTCGTGCTTCCTGGTGAGGACCGGATACGACCCTTGCTTGACCGATATCATGCTCATCTGGTTGGGGCGTCGTTTGACGCCAACGATCTCGGCAATGCCGACGGACAAGAACTCTACCGAATATTGATTGGTCCCGTCGAACAATGGATAAAGCCGCAGTCGCAGGTAACCATAATCTCCGATGGAGAGTTATGCGGATTGAACTTCGAGACTCTACTGGTTAGCTCACCGAAGCCGCACTATTGGATCGAAGACGTCTCTGTCACCAACGCCAGCTCTGTGTTCTTACTCACCCTCGGGACACATTCGGCCATTCGGCACTCAACAGAGTCCAGCAAAACGATGTTGCTGATTGGAAATCCGCAATCGCCTGCAAATTATCCGGCACTCTCGCATGCGGGCGAAGAAATCCATTTAGTTGAGGGGCATTTCAGCCCGGACCAGGAAACTGTGCTATCCGGGAAAGATGCTACTCCGGTGGCCTACTTCAAGGCGAAGCCGGAGAACTACGCCCTCATTCATTTCGTGGCTCACGGTACCGCGAGTCGCATAAGCCCACTCGATTCCGCGGTCGTTCTTTCAGAGGATGGCACTTCGTACAACCTCTACGCGCGCGACATTGCACGCAACAAACTCAATGCCAGGTTGGTAACCATTTCGGCGTGCGACAGTGCGGGCAACAGAATCTATTCCTCGGAAGGACTGGTCGGCCTTTCGTGGGCATTTCTTCGAGCAGGCGCCCAGCGGGTGATTGCGTCGCTGTGGGAGGTAAACGACGCCTCGACCCCGCAGTTCATGGATCATTTGTACTCTGCCATGGCCAAGGGAGAGGATCCCGAGTCCGCATTGCGGACAGCGAAACTCGCGCTTCTGCGGTCGGATACAGTCAATCGGCGACCCTTCTATTGGGCTCCCTTTGTTCTATATGAGGGCATTTGATACTTAGAATCATAGACTTAGCGCGGCAGTGAAACGTATCCTGCACGAATTACACTACTGTAATATGGGAAGGCTTATGGATCATGCAGAGGCGCTCCAAACCCAAGCTGTTGAGAAATACCTGCTGGGAGAGCTCTCTGCTGCGCAAGCGAATGAATTCGCGGAGCATTTTTTCGACTGCGAAGAATGCGCAAGCGATTTACGAATGACGTCTGCATTCGTCGATACCACGAAAAAGGTTCTGGCGACGGATCGTGCGCAGACGCCGCGATCGACACCCAAACGGTGGAGCAGCCAATGGCAGCCTGCGCGATACGCCATTGCGGCGTCTGTCGCATTGTTTGCGCTCATCCTCTACCAAAATACGGTGACGATTCCCAGGCTTCGTAGCTCCTCCGCCCCTCAGGCGCTCGCCTTCTTTTCGTTGGCCGATTTGGGTGCCCGCAGCGCTGTTCAACCGGTCATCAATCCGGTCCAAGGCAAGCCGTTTATCTTGTTTCTCGATATCCCACCTCACCCGAACGTAACCGAATATCGTTGCCAAATCTTGAGCCCAAACGGGAGCCAGGTATTGTCGATCGACGTTCCTGAGGCTGCTACAAGCAAAACTGTTCCACTCTACATTCCTGCATCCGCTCTCGCCCATGGTGACTATCTCTTCACCATCTCGGGCCGATCAGGAAATGAGACTTCTTTCACCGAGCTGGAAAGACATCCGTTCCAGGTAATGTAACGACGTAGTCAGGTGCACTCTGGCGCTGCGATACTGTTGCCGATGCGCAATCTCTGCCGGGCCTCGGCTCTTCTACTGTGCTTCCTGCTTGTCTGCCGACCCGCTGGAGCCTACTCGCTGCTGACCCACGAGCAGCTGATCGACCTGACATGGCAGAGCTCCATCGCGCCATTGTTGCGCAGCCGTTATCCCAACATCACGCCCCAGGAGCTGGAACTGGCACGGTCCTACGCCTACGCCGGCTGCGTCATTCAAGACATTGGCTACTACCCCTTCGGCGACCCCTTCTTCTCTGACCTGACACACTACGTCCGCTCCGGCGACTTCGTCGTCCACCTCTTCCGCGACGCCAAGGATGCCAACCAGCTGGCCTTTGCTATTGGGGCGCTCTCCCATTACATCGGCGACAACATCGGCCACTCCCAGGCCACTAATCGGGCCGTGCCGGTGGAGTTTCCCAAGTTGGCCGCGAAATATGGACCCGTCGTTACTTTCGGCGAAGGGAAACATCCGCACATCCAGACCGAGTTCGCCTTCGACATTAACGAAATTGCGCATCGCCGCTTTGCGCCCGTTCACTACCTTCGGCATGTCGGCCTCAATGTGCCCAGCGAGCAACTGGCGACTGCCTTCTACGAGACCTATGGTCTCAGTGAGGACTTCTCCAAAGCCCGATCACGGCGCATCAACGCCAGTGGCTTTCGCTTCTCCGTCCGCAGCTTTATTCCCCGCATCGCCTACGCAGTCACTCTTCTGCATCGCAAAGGCATGCCGGCGGACTCCACCAGTCCCGATCTCAAGAAACTGGCAGACGAGGTTGCGCGGGTAGCTGCCGAAAATAACTGGGACCAGTACCGTAAGAAGGCCGGCATCGGAACCTATTCGCTCGCCGGGTTCATTTATGTCCTGCCTAAGATCGGCCCATTGAAAATGCTCTCGATTAAGGGGCCTACTGCTTCCACTGAAGAGGAATACGTCCGCAGCGTCAATCAATCCACGGATGAACTAAGCGCCGCGCTGGGCCGTTTTGGCAAGCCGCATCAGACGCTTCCCAACCGCGACCTGGATACCGGCGCGCCGGTTCGTCCCGGGGCCTACCGGCTCACAGATGACACTTATGCCAAGCTGCTTGACCGGCTGGTTGCCGATCCCCGCCATACCGTTCCGCCCGGCCTCAAGTCCGATATCATGAACTACTATGCCGACCCAAACGCGCCCATTCACACCAAGAAGGATCCGCAGAAGTGGGCCCGCGTTCAGTCCGAACTCCAGACCCTCCGGACCATGCCCGTGAGCGACCAGCCCATTGCCACAGAAACGGATTAGATGGGCTGCAGGCGCAGGAGGGACTCAGCATTACGGTGAGTGAGTTTGGCCATGTCTTCGGGGCTCAACAGGCCGCCAAGGCTATCCAGGAAAGATCGTCCGCGCAGGTTGGAACTGAAGGGGTAATCCACGGAGAAGATAAGGCGGTCGAGCCCGACGACCTCGATCGCACAGCGCAGAGGCGGATGAGTGAAATAGCCACTGGTCGTGAGATGAATGTTGCTTTGGAAGTAGGCGGCGACGGGTTGCCGAAGGTGAGGGGAGGCCGCCGAAAGCATGCCACTAGACCGAGCAAGCGCATAGGGTAAGCCCTCGCCCATGTGTCCAATGATCAGTTGGAGCGCGGGAAAACGATCAAAGAGACCGGCAACAATCAGCCGAAGAGTGTGCAGGCCGGTTTCTGCATGCCAGCCCCAGCCGGCGATGGAGAGCAGGAAGCCAAGATCACCGGGAAGACCGGAGAAATATGCTTGGCGGACGGGTTCCGGCGGCGGCGCAGGATGGAGATAAATAGGAACGTTCAAGTGAGCTGCGGCTTCGAAGACGGGGAGGAAGCTGGGATCGTCAAGAAAGACGCCTCCTGTGGTGCCGTCCACCAGAACTCCTGGAAATCCCAGGCGAGTCACGCAGCGGTCCAGTTCCGCGGCAGCGGCATGAGGATCTTTCAAGGCAAGGGTGGCAAAGCCGGCGAAGCGCGTGGGATGGGCACGCACTGCGCTCGCCAGCTCATCGTTGACGTCGCGGACCAACGACGTCGCGGTCGCGGCGTCGAGCGCATCGATGCCCGTGGAAACCAGGGACAGGACCTGGAGGTCGATGCCGGCCTCGTCCATGTCTGCAATGCGGCCGGCGGTGAGATCGAGGAGTTTGGGTTGGAGCTCGGCGAACCGCGTGGCCCCTGTGGTTCGAACGACGGATCCGGTAGTGAAGTGCTCTTCAAGAGTAATGACGCGCACGAGTGATTAGACGCTTCTAGGCTTCGAGCAGAATGAATAATTACATGTCGAGGAAGCCGCGCTTTAGCGCGATCATCACTGCGTGCGTACGATCGGTCGCGTCGAGTTTCGAGAGAATGCTCTTGAGATGGCCTTTGACGGTGTGCTCCGAGATGCCAAGCTGTTCGGCGATTAGCTTATTCGAGCTGCCACTGGCGACCCCGCGAAGCGTTTCCAGCTCCCGGCTGGTGAGTGCATCGTCAGCGACATGTTCGGCCATCTCGACCGCGATTTCCTGTGGGATGCGGCGATGGCCTGCGTGCACCAGCCGAATGGTGTCGATCAACTCCGTCCGCAGCATGCTTTTCAAGAGATATCCAGAAGCTCCTGCTTTGAACGCGCGCAAAGCCTGAACGTCTCCTCCGTAGGTGGTCAGGACAATGATGCGAGCAGCGGGCCACTCTTTGCGAATGGCTGCGATCGCGTCGATTCCGTTGGCCTTGGGCATGCGGAGATCCATGAGCGTGATGTCGGGCTGGTGCACGCGAAACAGCGCGATCGCCTCGTCTCCATCAGTCGCCTCAGCCACCACGGTCATGTCCGGCTGCGCCATAATTGCGCCCGAAATCCCGCCCCTCAAAAGCGGATGATCGTCGACGGTAAGCACTCGGATCGGCTGTTGGTTACCCATGATCGGCCACCTTCTAAACGCGGAACGCGCTCCTGGCGCGGGCGAAGCCCGTTCGCCGGCTCTCAACTCCATTGCGGGAGAATGGGCAATTTTATCTCTGTGCCGCCGCTTAGGAGAATCGCTTTTGCGAGCAAGCCCAGAATATTCTCTGATAACCTACCTGACCCCCTCAAAAGGGTCGCTTCTTTTGCCCCCTTTTCGCGTTTGTCCGGCCTCAAAGAGATGGTTAGAGTCTGTGCAATGCAAAGGCTCTTCTCCATGTTTCCTACGGGGGCGGCGGGCATTGCGCTAGCTTTGTTTGTCCACGGATGACAACTCCGACGTGAACTAAAAGGAATGGATTTTCAGGCAAGTGGAAGGTGAAGATTTTGTGGCATCCATCGTTCGGCTTGATGCATCTCGCCGAACTCCTAAGCGACTATTCGGCCCCGCAAAGGCATCCTGGGCAGGCGGAGTAGTCTACCGCATCATCTTCTCGACGAGACAAAATTCGCTACTTCTGCACTGAGTCCACCGTCTGGCCACACGGCTCCTTCGCCGGAGGAGATCCTTCTTGCCGATGCAACGGGCTTGGCGACGGTCACCTGGTAAGACTGGTATTCGATGGTCAGAGTCGCCACGCCTCCCAGCCGGACGCTGGTCACTGTCTTGTTCTCCTTGGGCAGATAGAATCCATTGTCCACTTTCTGATAGGTGTGATGGATCACGGACTTCGTCGTCCAGAACGATGGATTCCGGGCCGGCTGCGCCTCGATGCGCGTTACCGCGAAGTCGTGTGCGTCTACCCAGATCTTGCCTCGATAAAGGAATCGGCTCTCCGCCTTCGGCTCAACATTCAGCACATAGTTTGTTCCCTCGGTCCCGGCGAGAGAGAAGGTGTAGTTATCCGGACCAAGCTCGGTGTTCTTTCGGTTGCTCGAGTCGCCGGCCTGCTCTTCGCTCTCCAGCAGCCGGTGAAAGACGCGATTCTGGATCAGCTTCGACCCGGTAGCGCTGACCACGGTGAATCGCTTGGAAGCGGGTGCGTCAAAATTCACCTCCACTTCCATCGTCGCCTCGGCAGAGGCTGGGAAGCCACGATATTCCAGCCGATAGCTACGTTGTCCAACGTAGTGCTGCAGACTGTCCGCGCGTTCCTTGTTCTTCTCCATCAGACGCTGCACTACCTGGTCGGCGCCTAGCGTGGGCAACGCCGGCTGGCCCTGCGGCCACGCAGCAGGTGCGCATACCAGCATCACCAACATGGGAAACCACGCGCTCGATGCTGTCCCACGCAGCGACGCATGGTTCTGAACCTGTCTATCCCGCCAGCCGGTTGTTTGCATTAAATGCCCCCTGCGGTTACGCGATCGGTTACAGACCTATGATGCGGCACGCCTTTTCGTGGTGCCGGCTAGCCGGGACCACTCCTCACGTTCTTTTCGGGGGCAGCGTAATTGTGAGACCGCATTTAGTCTGCCCTTGTTGGATGCAAAATGTCCTTCTGCTTCTCTTCCTCGGCGGTTACGGATGGCACCTCTTGTAACGTAACGGGGAGGTAAATTTTCCAGCCCCTGCCTACATTTTGGCTGTAAAGCGCACTAGACGGATGAGCGCCTCTGCTCGCAGTATCGGCGATGCCCGCCCTCGAGAGCGTTAAAACTTGCCTAATCGATGGACCAGGGTCCCAAGTTGGCAATGCTATGCATCCTCCGGTATACAGCTACAGCAGGGAGGATTTATGTCGAAGCTGCAGTATCAATCGGGGTTTGCCAACGAATTTGCGACGGAAGCGGTTGCCGGTGCTTTGCCCAAGGGCCAGAACGCACCCCAGAAGTCGACCCTTGGACTTTACACCGAACAGTTCAGCGGAACCCCCTTCACTGCTCCACGAGCCACCAACCGCCGTGCCTGGCTCTATCGCATCCGCCCCTCGGTCACCCACAGGCCCTTCGTCGAGCTCCCGCAGAACAACCTGCGCAGCGGGCCGTTTGACGAGGTTTCGGCTACTCCCAACCAGCTCCGCTGGGATCCGCTGCCCATTCCCGACCACCGCCCTGTGACTTCCTCGACGGCATCATCACCATGGCCGGCAACGGTAGCCCGGCAGGTCAAACGGGTTGCGCGATGCACATCTATGCCGCCAATCAAAGCATGTCTGGCCGTTTTTTTTCCAATGCCGATGGAGAGATGCTGGTCGTGCCCCAGCTGGGTAAGCTGCGCTTCTTCACCGAGCTGGGCATTCTGGAAGTTGCGCCCGGTGAGATCTGCGTTCTTCCCCGCGGCCTGAAGATGCGTGTGGAGCTGCTCGAAGCAGTCTGCCCGCGGTTATATCTGCGAAAACTATGGCCTCCCCTTCCGTTTGCCTGACCTGGGTCCCATTGGCGCCAATGGGCTGGCCAACCCTCGTGACTTTCTTTCTCCGGTCGCCGCCTTCGAGGATGTGGACGGGAACTTTCAGAGCCTGTGCAAGTTCCAGGGCAAGCTGTGGTCCGCGGGGATCGATCACTCGCCGCTCGACGTGGTCGGCTGGCATGGCAACTACGCGCCTTACAAGTACGACATGGCAAACTTCAATTGCATCAACACCGTTAGCTTCGACCACCCTGACCCCTCGATCTATACCGTGCTCACCGCGCCCACCGCGGTGCCGGGCTCAGGCAACGTTGATTTTGGCATCTTTCCTCCGCGCTGGATGGTGGCCGAGCACACCTTTCGTCCGCCCTGGTTCCACCGCAACGCAATGAACGAGTTCATGGGCCTGATCTTCGGCCAATACGATGCCAAGGCCGAAGGCTTCATTCCCGGCTCCGCCAGCCTGCATAGCTGCATGCAGGCCCATGGGCCCGATGCGGAAACCTTCGAGCGGGCCGAGAAGGCCGAACTCAAGCCTCACTATCTCGCTGATACCCTGGCCTTCATGTTCGAGACCCAGTTGGTGCTTCACCCGACCCGCTTCGCGATGGAGACGGAATGCCTGCAGCGCGATTACTTCCAGGTGTGGCAGGCGCTCAAAAAACACTTTACCGGGAGCCCCATCCGATAAATGCAACCATGAATGCTACACATGATCCTCAGCGGCAAAGCTGGGTAGCCTCGGCCAATCGTCCCGGTGGCGCATTTCCGATCCAGAACCTGCCCTTTGGCGTATTCCAAAGTGCAGCGCAGCCCGCCATCGGCGTAGCCATTGGCGACCAGATACTGGATCTCCGCGGCTGCTGCCACGCCGGCCTGTTGGCGTCGCTCGCCGCGGAGACCAGAGAAGCTTGTGCCGCCTGCCACGCTCAATCCACTCATGGCGGGCGGCCCGGAGTGCTGGTCGCCATTGCGCGCCCGGCTCAGCGACCTGCTCCGTGCCGATCATCCCCATGCTGCCGATCATCAACGGTCCGTGGCGCCTCATCTGTGCGCGATGGCAGAAGTCACCATGCTCAAGCCCGCATGGATCGGCAACTACACCGACTTCTATGCATCGATCCATCACGCCACGAATGTGGGCAGGCTCTTCCGGCCGGAGAATCCCCTCCTGCCCAACTACAAATATGTGCCTATCGGCTATCACGGCCGGGCATCGTCGATTGTTATGAGCGGCACACCCGTGAAACGCCCGGCTGGCCAGATTTTGCCTGCCGCCGGCGCACCGCCTCACTTCGCGCCTACCCAGGCGCTTGATTACGAGATCGAAGCCGGCTTCTTCGTCGGGCCAGGAAACAACCCGGGAGAAGCGATCGCCATCGAGCGCGCTCCCTCACACCTCTTTGGCGTATGCCTGCTGAATGACTGGACGGCGCGCGACATCCAGGCCTGGGAGTACCAGCCTCTGGGGCCATTCCTTGCCAAGAGCTTTGCCACCACCATCTCACCCTGGGTCGTCACCATGGAGGCGCTTGCCCCTTTTCGTACGCCGGCGTTTGCGCGCCCACCTGAGGACCCGCGCCCCCTTCCCTACCTGGACTCGGAGCAGGATCGTCATCAGGGCGGAATCGACCTTATTCTCGAGGTCTATCTTCGTTCCGCGCGCATGCGCGCGACAGGGTGCGATGCAGTCCGGCTTAGCCGCGGCAATCTGGGTTACCTCTACTGGACCGTCGCTCAGTTACTGACTCATCATGCAAGCAACGGGTGCAATCTTCAGCCCGGCGATTTGCTGGGCAGCGGCACTGTCTCCGGGCCAACGAACGAGTCCCTTGGATGCCTGCTCGAACTCACCCGGCGCGGTGTCGAGCCCATCACTCTACCCACGGGTGAGCAACGCGGTTTTCTGGCGGACGGTGACGAGATCACTTTTCGCGGATATTGTGAGCGGGCGGGATTTGTGAGTATCGGGCTGGGCGAGTGCTCCGGCACCATCAAGGCAAGCATTTGAGATGGACCGGGTGCCCCGCATACGTGGGCCGCACATGACTTGTCTCGATTGCCTTGATCGGATAGCTCAGCCGGCTTTGTTTGCGAAGGAGCAGCGCCCCTCGGCTATGATATCAACAAGATGGATGCGCGAAGCTCTCGCCTTGATAAAGAAGTATTTGCGCGGGAATCGGCACCCCCAAAGCAGGAGCGGCTACGGCAATGGAACGTCGCCTTGCCGATCATCGTTATGGCTGCGTACTTCGCGGCCCTGATGGTTCACTTTGCCTATAAGGGTGACCTGTACCTTTCCTTCTTCGTGGATGACTTCTTCTACTATCTTGTCGTCGCAAAGAACCTGGCGCTTCACGGCGCTTCCACCTTCAACGGCCTGCAGACGACCAACGGATATCATCCGCTTTGGCTGTTAACGATTGCTCTTCTCTATAAAATTTTTCGCACCCAATTGTCGTTCTTTGTCGCGCTGAGCGTGCTGATCTGGGTGTTGGTCTGCGGCAGCTATCGCGCGCTCCGCCGTGCTCAGTCATCCCTCGGAATCGGAGGGGATGCCGGTCTCGCATGGGCTTTGCTCTCTATCACCTGCATGGCGGTTCTCTCGCGAAGCGGGATGGAGATCGGTCTCGCTCTCTTTTGTCTCTCACTTTTCTGGGAACGCATGGCCACACGGCCTTTGGAGCGCCAAACACCGGCAGCGGCTTTCGTGAGTGGGTTGCTCGCTTCCGCCCTGGTGCTGAGCCGGCTCGATGCATGCCTGGTGGTTGCCGCGTATGGTGGCCTGACACTCATCGCGCCGTCCGGTGCGCGGCGCACGGCGGTGAAGCAAATCTTCTACTTCGGCGCGGGGCTCTTACCCGTAGCTATTTACTTCGCTATCAATCGAATCGAATTCGGGACGATGCTGCCGATTTCCGGCATTGCCAAAAATCTCAAGAGCACATGGTTCCCTTCCGCCAGCACAGTCTCAATACTTGGCCTTCCCCGCCTCATCAATATCCTCTTTACTTGGCCTTCTCTCACGCTGTGCGCTCTTTTCCTGCTGCATATGCTTCGTGGACCTGTCGACGCAGACGGTGCGGTTCCAGCAGACCGGCGCAGAGTACAGCTTTGCGTCGCACTCCACCCAATCATTTTCTATAGTGTCCTCTCTTTCTCGAGCGATTGGCCAATGTGGTGGATCTGGTATCTCTACCCTTTGGTTCCCGTCTGTGCGCTGTTGGGACCAACATTGGTCGCACGGTGGATGCCGCTCACCCGCTCGGCTTCGTTGTGGCTCGCTGCAGCAGTCACCTGCGGTTCGCTGGTGATCATCCTGGATCGCGTGCGAAACGAAAGGCCAGCCGTGCTCTCCTTCCAACGAGCTCTCGGTCTGCAGGAGTTTGCTGCGACCCATCCTGGCCTCTATGGTATGGGTGATACCGCGGGATTGGCCTCGTACCTGATGCCGGCGCCTCTATTGCAATTGGAAGGGCTTGTGGGTGACAAGCCCTTTGTGGACCGCATTCGTCGTCAGCAGCCCCTTGTGCAGGCGCTTGATGAACTTGGAGTGGACTATTACGTTACAGTCCGCCCCCAGCCGAACGGCGATTGCTACGATGTCCGAGAGCCTTACTGGGCTGGGGCGCACAGCCCCGCAATGCAGGCACACCTGTGCATTCATCCAATAGCGGACATCCGTCCCCCGGGCGACCCCCACCATATCCTGGTATTCGATATGCGCCAATTACGGGCGGCGGGTGCAAGCACTGGGTCAAATTAAAAATGCTCTACGGCAACGCTGGCTGACCCCGCAGCATGCGCTCGATGATTTCATGGATGCGGATCACGTCGAAGGGAGCGGTGACATCCCGCTCACTTTGCTGTCCGGGATAGTGGATCATCAGGACCGGCCGCTGGTCGAAGCGGCCTTGACTGGCAATCTCTTCTTCCTTACTCCATTGCGGCGTCGGCCGCCACAAGGGCACACGCCAGGAGTGGTCGGAACAGACGATGACGGCTGTCTTGTCAGCCAAAGCGGTCGCATTTAATGTCGCCATCAACTGGCTCAGAGTACGGTCGGCCAGCGCCAGATTATCGATGTACGTACCAGTGACGCGATGGTGTCCAGGTCTACGGTCATAAATTCCCGGAGGATGCGGCACAGACAAATGGATAAAGACAAAACCGATGCTCTGGTCGCGGATCAGTGCCTCGGCCTGGGGCAAAAGCGCTTGCAGATCGGATGTATGCTTTTCTTGCGCCGGGAAGCCGCTCTTACGCTGCCAGTTCCGCAATACCTCTTTTAGCGGCGCCGCGGCATTCTCCAGGGAAGACTGATCCGGGCTAGTTCCCGTCCAGAGACCGTCTCCCATTCTCCAGTAGCAATAATCGAGTGTTCCCGCGAGAATTCGGCAGTATGGGTTGTACCAACCGACCACCCCGGTTGTCCAGCCGAGGCGATGGGCATCCGCGAACAGCGTCTCATTGGCATTGAAAGCGTGCCAGCCTTTTTGTCCGGCCAGTGTAACCCTGGGCTCTCCATCCAGATTGCTCACCAGGTTCTCGATAACATGGCCGAGAAAGAATGAGGGAATAACCCGCTCCGTGGTATAGCCCGCCGGCTTTAGATCGCTGAACGAGATGCTCTCGCTTTTTAGCTTGTCAAATGCGGGCAGGGTGAGGCCGGGAAAGCGATGATCGAAGGCCTGGTTATAGGAGAGCTCGTCGAAAAGGAGCCATACGATCCGGCCGCCGCCCGGCGCAGGATCTTCGATATTAGGCAATCCAGCTCGCGTCACCGGCACCCCAACGTCGCGCGGCTGCGCTCGCAAGCCAAAATACAAGAGCTCGGGAACCACCCACGCCAGCCCACAACCGGCCAGTAGCAGCAGCACCAGAAATCCATGCACACAACGCTTGTAGAGCAAAGGTTGCATCGAGCGCAGGGCCAGAGCCGCCAGGAAAGCTCCCCAGAACAGCAGCTCTATGTATAAATGGGGAAACGACATTTGCCGCACAGCCGCAACATCACTTACGACGACTGGGACCAACTCAGCGAAGACCAGCGCCCAGAGGAACGTGCGTACGCCGCCTTCACCCTTTTGGAGAAACACGAATAGGGTTGCCAACAGCAGCGAGAGCACTATTACGTCGATCAGGTTGCCCCAAACCACGCTCTGCATAGGTAAGAAGCTGTGATAGAAGGCAGAATGGCGAGACGAAAGCAGCGGCCAAACGCGCAGGAGCAAGACCAGCATCGCCGCTCCAAAACCCTGGAGGATGGTCTTGAGGTTCATTTTTTCTCGAACAGAAATAAGACGCGGCCGTTGCTCAATTCCTCACGAGCCATGATCGTGAAATGACGGGCGAATTGCTCCACAAAGAGATCTTCATGCAGATGCTGATAGAGTTCGTCCCGCCCACGGCACAGGTCGATATAGCGCACATCGGTCTTGGGAACCCACTCTACGATGCTGGAACGGCGCGTGAGCGATGCCAGCAGCACGGCCACGTCGGCCATGGGGATCTGGTCGGCAAGCAGCAGATGATGCAGGATGCCGAGCATCATGACGCAATCGAAGCGGTCGCGCGCCCGTTCCAGCAGGGTGAGTGACTCGTTGTTGCACCATCCCGCTGCAGGAGTCGGCCTGGCCACATCAGCAACCAGCGGCAGTATCGGCAGGCCAGCGGTCCTGGCTTCTCTCCAGTTGCGGTCCGACGAGGCAACGTCGGTGTCCCAGGCGACGACGCGTGCGCCCACACTGGCGGCAATGCGCGAATATTGACCGGTATTGCCGCCGATATCGAGCACCGAGCCTGGCCGCAGCCGTTGCATGGCCCGGTCGACAAATTCCTGCTTGTGCTGCCGCTCCTGGTCTGTGTAGTGATCCGCGGCTGTCTGATAGTCACTCCAACGGGAATCGCGTCCCTTTGGTTCCAAAGCGTGCAGCGCTCGAGCAAAGCCTTTGAAGTTTCGTTCTAGAACGGCGGTGGCGATTTGCGGCTCCTGCTTGAGCCTGGGGGGTGCCCCGCCTCCCCCCTTCCGTTTCTCGAATAGGTAAGGAAGGGTAACCAGCGAACGAAGCGGCGAGCTCCAGCGCTCCATGCTTGAAAGATACGGATACAGGTCGACGGGTTCATAGCCGTCACGGCGATTCAGGGTAGCTGCTAAAGGCCAGCCGAGGTGCTTGTGCGCGGCCAGGGGAAGAAGAAAGGTGCGGGCAAATTGTCCGTAGGCAAGCCACAAGGGGCTGCTGGGGTCGCGCCGCTCGATCGATAGCAAATCGACAAAAACCGGGCGCGAGCCCTCAAAGAGAATGTTCAGCGGGGTCGCGTCTTTGAGGATCCAGCCTTCATGGAGCAACTGGCCACAGAGCTCGAGCGTCAGTTCCGCGGCCGCGACCCACTGCCCGGGCGTCCATTCCCAAGGGTAGGAAGGAAAGAAAACCCGCGGATGCTTCAACAGGAGAGGCTGGTCTGGTTCCGCAGACAACACCTGGCTCTCGACCAGATGGCCTTGCTCTGTCCAGCGCCTGGCTAAGTCAGACTGTAGGAAGCGCAACGACTCCGCCGCGTAGAGGGGGTGAACCGTTCGCAGAACCTGTTCGCCATGAATGCGCAACGACCCAGCTGGATCGCGAAACGTCGCAATCTCTTGCGACGTGCTCTGGCTCATGGTTGGTTCTCTGCGACCTCTGTCTGGGTAACGGCTGGCGAAGAAATTTGAGATGATCTGCGCGTCATTCCGAGGAGCCGCTTTAAGCGATGGCGCATATAGTAAACGGCGCCGGCGAACATGGAACCGGCAACCTGGAGGAAGACGAAGCCAGATCCCGGATCGACATAGGCTCGTGCCGGCCGTTCAAACGCGACAAGTAGCGCTGCAATCTGCAGAGCGGCGAGCAAAAAAGACAAGGAACCTAGAACGTGGGGGGAGCGGCACGGTCTCTTCACGAATCTCCTCGAGGCGCGAGTTTACCTACACTCTCTAACGTTTAACCCTACTGGAAAGTTGCCCGTGGTTTCATCTTTTTTTCACCGCTCATTTATGTTGCGGTGGGCTTATTCATGGCGCAACGCGGTCATAGCTTTATAGACGCCATTTATTTTGCCGGGTTTACGATGATTTAGCCTTGTCTTATGCTACCCGCGGGCGACCACCAACTGGTGCAAATCCTTGATGCAGCGCTAGCCGACACCGCGCGCCGCAGTGGCGATTGGCTGGTTTGCAAGCCCGGTTGCACACAATGCTGCGTTGGCGTCTTCGCTATCCATCAGCTCGACGCGGCCCGTCTGCAGCAGGGACTTAGGGAGCTTATCGGCAGCGAACCGGAACGAGCTCAATCTATTCGCGAGCGGGCGCGGAAATCGGTCGAACGCCTCACCCCTGACTTTCCCGGTGACCCTGTAACCGGACTGCTGGACCCCTCAGAGGAGGCCGAAGCCCGTTTTGAGGACTTTGCCAACGACGAGCCCTGTCCGGCTCTCGATCCGGCCACCGGCCTATGTGACCTGTACCGGGCCCGCCCCATGACCTGCCGCGTCTTTGGACCACCGGTTCGGTCGGAGCAGGGCCTTGGAGTCTGCGAGCTCTGTTACCACGGCGCCACCGAGGAGCAGATTGAAGCCTGCGAAATGCCCGTCGATCCTGAAGGACTCGAAGGCGAGTTGCTGCAGGAGTTTGAGCAATCTTCCGGCAGGCATGGCCGCACCCTGGTTGCTTTCGCTCTCGCCCAATGACGGCCGACGTGGTCCGGTGCGACCCTGGACCGGCCCCGGTACAATCAATTAGACCTACGCAGGAAAGTAGAACCATGTCCACGAAAGAAGCCCTGAGTTCCGCCCTCGACACCGCCGCCGCCAACGCCGGCTTGGCCGTCCTCTCCTCCGAAGAGGGGATCGATTTCAACGGCCGCCCCACCACCATCTTCCGCATCGGGCTCTCCAAAGATGCTCCTGCCGAGCGCACGCTACGGCTGGAACTGAGCGAGGATTTCGACTTCAATCGTCCTGAGCTGCTGCCGGAGATGACCTCGCACCTGCGCGACGAGGCCAAACGACTGCGCAATCCGCGGCCTGATGCCTACGTGACTATGGCCGGTATGCCGATTATCTTCAGCGACTTCCGTTGGCCCTTCCACCGCTCCGTCTCGGGCGCGGACACCTATATCGTCCATGGGGTGGTCCACGTGGCCGACGGCACCGATTCCCTTCTCCACGCCAAGATTTCCGCCAGCATGACCGTGACCTTCGCCGAGATCGTCCCTGCTCCGGAACAGCCCTATGCTGAGACCTTCATCTACAGCGCAATTCGCAAGACGCTGGACCAGGGCCAGCTCGAACTGCTCAAGAGCGGCAACCGGCAACCCGTTCCCGTGACCACCCGCTATTACAGCCGCTGGCAAAAGAAGTTTTTCTTCACCGACACCGATGACGAAAGCCGCCAGCAATTTTTGCTGGCGAAGGCCTTCTGGCTCTCAGGAGTGCTGGGCAACTCGCAGCCGGTATGGATCGCAGACCCGCGGGACGCGCAATACCTCAACACCACCCCGGAAGATCTGGTCCGCATGGCCGCCGCGATGGCCGGCAAAGGGCTGTTGACCTTGAGCGCGGAGAAAGACGGTGGCCCGGAGTTCGCCGCCGCTACCCCGGCGCTGCTGGCGCGCGAAGCCGAGTTCCGCGCCCGCCTGCAGCAGGCTCTCGATCTCACCAAGCCGGCATTTAATGAGGAGATGCGCGCCGGGCACACAAACATGTAGGAAAGCGCGGGGAAAGTGTGCGCCCTAAGCGCCTTATGCGCCCTAAGTCTCCATCCGGGCCGGTTTCTAGGGTCGATTTTCTGGTAAATGGCTCGCTCGGTTCCAATCCGGCCCCCATATGCGGCCCTAGGCGCAGAAGACTTGTAACTCTCCCGCCGGGGTGTGCGTCTCATGCGCAACCGGGGGACCGATGTACAGACAATCCAGGCAAATTGCCGCAGGAGTGGCCCTGCTTCTGACCATGGGCCTGCAGGCACAGACAGCGATGGCGCCGACGCAGAAGGTGGTGCTGGTGGAGCTGTTCACCTCCGAAGGGTGCTCCAGCTGCCCTCCCGCGGATGCTTTGCTCCGGCAGGTGAACGGGACCCGGACCAGCGGGGACCAGTTGGTGGTTGGCATCAGCGAGCATGTCACCTATTGGAACGGCCTCGGGTGGTCCGATCCCTTTTCCTCCCCGGCCTACACTGACCGGCAAAATGCCTATGGTGAGCGATTCCACCTGGAGGGTGTATACACTCCGCAAATGGTGATCAACGGCGCAGAGCAGATTGTCGGTAGCGACCGCGCAGCGTTGCTGCGGGCGGTGCAGGCAGAGCAAGGGCAGCATCCCCGGGTCTCGCTCCGCATTCTCTCGTTGAACGTGGTTGGAAACAGCTTGGCGGTGAACCTTTCCATCAGCGGCGACGTGCCGGCCCAAGGGGCTGATCTTATGGCAGTCCTTGCCGACGACTCCGATCGCTCCAGCGTCCTTCGCGGGGAAAACTCCGGTCGAACCCTGGCGCACGTCTCCGTCGCGCGATCCATCTCCCGTGTGGCGACGCTGCGGAGCGCAGGGGAGCGGACAGTGCAGGTCCAGATCCCAGCCACGTTTCAGGCGGCCCAGAAACATCATGTGATCCTCTTCGCGCAAACGCCGGGGAACGGACGCGTGCTTGGCGCGGACAGCAAACCGCTGTAGAGAGCTTGCATGGCGGCAACCACCGAAGTACGGGATGAAGCACAGATGATCGCTAAGATCCTTGCCGGCGACTCTCAGCTCTTTCACGAGCTTATTCGTCCCTATGAACGCAGGGTCTACGTCATGGCTCTGTCCTTTCTGCACAATGAAGCCGATGCGGAAGACGCCGCCCAGGAGGCGTTTCTTAAAGCCTTTCGCAACCTGTCCAGCTTTCGTGGCGAAGCCAAATTCGGAACCTGGTTGGTCAGCATCACCCTGAACGAGGCACGAACCCGTATCCGTCATCGGGATACGATCAAGATGGAGTCGCTGGACGAGCCCCCGGACGACCAGGGACATACGTTGCCGGCGGTCCTACGAGACTGGAAGGAGATACCGTCCGAGGCCCTGGAGCGTAAGGAGATCAGGCTTCTATTGCAAAAAGCCATTACCGCTCTGCCGCTGATTTACCGCGAGGTCTTCCAGCTGAGAGACATCGAGCAACTGAGTGTCAATGAGGCCGCCACCGCGCTGGGCATCAGCATAGCCGCGGTGAAAGTCCGCTTGCATCGCGCGCGCATAATGCTACAAAAGAAGTTGGCGCCCGAGTTGAAGCAGGTAGCTCCGAAACGGAGGTGGTGGGCGTGGTCATAGAGTGCAAACACGTATGGGCGCACATCTCCGGCTATCTGGACGCGACTCTCCCACCGGATGTTCTGGAGCAGGTGCAAAAGCATCTGGAGCATTGCGAGATCTGCTCGGCGATCCTGGATTCGACGCGCAACATCCTGATCCTGACCGCGGACGAGCGAGTCTTTGAGCTGCCCCTTGGCTTTAGCGAACGGTTGCACGCCCGCCTGGAAGAGGAGATACAAGGCCTGGCTCCCTAGACGTTGTGAATGATGCGGTGAGTGATCCATTCGGCCAGGACAAGTGCGAGGGTTATGACCGCAAGCGCAATCTGGAAGGCTTCCGCGCGATTCTGTTTTGGGGTGGCGGGGCTTGTGCGCCACTGCGAGGACGGCCGGGAGCGCAGGCTGCGGATCCGCCAGATCACATACAGATTGACGAATGAGCCGATGAGAGCGATCGCCATCATGGGAATACGAATCGCGTCCGCATGAAATCCGCTCGCTGGCCGATGGAGTCCAGCAGCGGCGGCCAGCGCGGTCAGCCCGATGATTACGCGCACCCCGCTGATAGCCATCACCGCGGTGCAGGCGCTTTGCAGCAGGATAAAGAAGAAACTGGTGAGGGCTACCGCCCAGGAGCGGCGAGTGGTTGTGGTGTTACCTTCCACGGCAGACATGTCTTATCCACGGTAACACCGGCTCCCCGTATTTCCTGTTGAGTGTGGTGGCCTTGGCGAACTCCATGCGGCTTTCCTTGCTGAAAGCCGCACACGTGGTCGTTGGTGAGCGCCACGTAGCAGGAAATCCGGGCTCGATGGCTGCACGCACGGGAAGGAGACATTTCGTTTGCTCGAGCTTTTTTAAAAGGGCATTTGCTCGGGCACAGCTTCTCCGTCGGCTCTAGGATCGGTTGCTCCGTAGTGGACCGGCGTTGAGTCGTTTGCCTCAACTGCATTACCTCGGCCCATGCCCTGGAAATAGCGCGGCCACACTTTTACGTCGTGACCTTGGCTTCGTAACCCCGCGATCACATCCGGGGATATCCCATTTTCGACCCACACGCCGCAGCCAGCGAAATCACGCTTGGTGAAGCGCGCTGCTTCCACGGCGGCTTCAATATTCATACCGAAATCGACGACGTTGGAAACAAACTGCGCGTGCGCCTGCGCCTGGTTGAAGCCGCCCATGATGCCGAAGGCGATCCGCCGATCGCCGCTCTGCATAAACGCGGGAATGATGGTGTGAAGCGGACGCGTGCGCGGGCGGAGCGTATTTGGCCGGCCCGGCTCAAGGGTGAATCCACCACCGCGATTCTGCAGCGGGAAGCCGGTGCCGGGGGCAACCAACCCACCACCGAAAGCTCCCGCATTGCTCTGGATCAGAGAGACCTCATTGCCGTCACGGTCAACCACAGAAAGGTAGGTGGTGTCGCTCGATAAATGAGCAAGACCCTGCTGCACATCCGAAGGCAATACATTGCATGCAGCCTTATCCGTAATCAGCTTCGCCCGCTGTTTGGCCAGATCTTTGGAGATAAGCGCTGCTGTCGGGATGTGGGTGGCCCGGGGATCGCCCACATACTGGCGAAGGTCGGCGTAGGCAAGTTTCTTGGCTTCGATCTCCAGGTGCAGGGATTTCTGGCTGTTGTGCCCCCACTCCCTAATCGGGAATTGTTCCATGATGTTCAGCATCTCGAGCGCGGCGATTCCCTGCCCGTTGGGCGGCATCTCGTACACGGTCCAGCCATGATAGGTGGTGCTGACTGGGTCGACCCATTCCGGCTGGAATTCCGACAAATCCTCGGCTTCCATAAAACCGCCAAGCTGACGCTCGAGCTTCAGGATCGCAGCCGCCGTCTCTCCCTGGTAAAACCCATCGCGGCCATGTTCTGCAATCCGCTTGAGCGTCAGCGCCAGTTCCGGATTGCGGAATAACTGCCCGGCGACAGGCGCTTTGCCGCCGGGAAGAAAGACCCGGGCAAATGCAGGATCATTGCGGAAAGGCATTCCGTAGGTATTCCAGTTGTCCGCATCCGTCTCTGTGACAGCAATGCCTTTGTCCGCCAGAGCGATGGCGGGCGCCAAATCCTCGGCCAGCGAGAGCTTTCCCCAGCGTTGATGTAAAGCATCCCAGCCGGCGACAGCTCCGGGCACGGTGACCTCATCGATGGTGCGCATCTTGGTCAGACCCTTCGCCTTCAGAGCTTCGGGAGTGAGATTTTTCGGCGCCCAGCCACTGGCGTTGAGGCCGTAGAGATGCTTCGCTTTCGTATCGTAGACAACGGCGAAGAGATCGCCTCCGACTCCGTTCATCATGGGCTCAATCAACGACAAGGCGGCGTTGGCCGCGATGGCCGCGTCCACTGCGCTGCCGCCCCTGGCCAGAATTGCCGCACCCGCTTGAGAAGCGACTGCCTGTAGAGTTGCCACAACTCCGTACTGCGTCATGACCATGGAACGAGACTGTTCACGGGCAGGGTCTTGCGCAGCCTCGGTGGACGGCGCAGCTAACAATCCAAGCAGGGCAATCGAAACAGCTTTGTTTACGCGGTCGCGCATAGACTTCTACTGACTCCCGGTGTGGTGCGCGCTGTGAGCAATTTTCTCTCGACTACAGCATGTTCGCTTCTGGTGTATATAAGGCAACCGCTCCGGCTCTAGAAACTCAACTTCAACGCGAACTGAATCAGCCGCGGGTTGTAGTTATTGTTCAACGAGGTCACCGTACCGAAGCTGGCTGTGCCGAGAGTCAGGTTGGGATTGCCGAAGTTTGTCATATTCAAGACATTGAAGGCTTCGGCGCGGAACTGCGCATTGAGGCGTTCATAGATTGGGAAGTCCTTAAATAGAGACATGTCGATGTGACGGAAGTCAGGACCGTAGAGAGGGTTTCTCCTCTCGGAACCAAGCGTGCCTGCGGTCTGAGCAGCAAAAGCCGTGGTATCGAAGAAGCGCGCAATGGTTGGATTGCCGATTTTTGCCGGATGCAGCTGGTTGGGACGGTCCGTACCCGAGGAACCCGGATTGTTGCCGGCGACATTGGTGGTGTTTACCGGGGTAAACGGCAGTCCTTTTCCCCACACGCCGATGCCGTTCCATTGCCATCCCTTGGCCACGGCGCCTTTGAAACCGCTCAGGTTCCGTCCAAACGGGAGCAGATAATTGAAAGACGCGTTGATGCGATGGCGCTGATCGAGATCGCTGTTTCCGTAATCGACTATGGCAATCTGCGACGGGATCACAGCGTATCCGCCACTACCGTTTTCTGATGTCGCCACCGCATCATCGAGGTTGCGCGCATAGGTGTAATTGACCCCGATGGTCAGTCCGTCCTTGGGACGTCGCTCCAGGCTCACCTGCAACGCGTTATAAGTTCCCTGCCCATTGCTCTCGATGATGGGCATGCTGGTGACATGCGGCAGCGGACCGTAGTACGGACCTAGCGAATTGTAGTTGATGGTGTGATTGGCGTAATACGAGTTCAGCGAAGGAGCATTGAAGTCGGGGATTTTCTCGACCATGTGCCGCGGCAGCATGCCCACGTATGAGATGCGCACGACATTGCCGTTAAAATCCCGCTCGCCCGTCAGGTTGAATTGTTCTACATACGTGGAGCGAAAATTTGGCTGCTCGATGGCCGGGATGGAGCCCACGGGGTTGGCCGCATTCGGGGTGGTGGGCAACGGCAACCCGTTCCGAAACTGGGTAAGACCGGCCGGTGCGGTCGATTGCGTGTATGCGCCATAGCTGTAAACAAAAGGCTGATTTTTCAGGCTTGCGCCGGAGGCGACATTCTCGGGCACGAAGCTGAGACCAAAGCCGCCGCGCAGCACCATCGATTGCCCGATGCGCTTGGAGAAGCCGATGCGGGGGGCGAGGTTCGAGTAGTCGGTGGGAATATTTACTGTTGCCGAAACGCCATCCTGGCCAGCGATGATGATTTTCGCGGCCACGGGATCGAAGTTGGAAATGTGGTTGTGCGCCTCGGTGAAGGGCGTAAATACGTCATACCGAATTCCCAGGTTGAGGGTCAGCGTTGGGGTCGCGTGCCAGTCGTCTTGCACGTAGCCGTGCGGCTCCCAAGTGCGGTAATGGGGCACCACCAGTGAATAGTTGCGGGTGACCGTGCCGTAATTGCCCTGCAGTAGATTGATCAGGGAGCTGTACTGCGGGGTCCCGGTGCTGGTGTTAAAGGTCCACTCTCCCTCGCCGGTTCCGCTTTGCGCACTGGAGGCCTGACGGCGAATCAGTCCGCCGCCGAACTTGATGTTGTGGTTGCCCCGGGTGTAGGTTATCGCGGCCTGATATTGGAAAATGTTGTTGACGTAGATGATGGGAAGCGATGTTCCATCGCCAAGACTGCCGTAGCCGCTAACGGAAACTGGCGGCAGACCGCTGGTAGTGGAGTCGATGTTCACGTTCGGCAGCCCGAATGCGGTCGCCGCGTTGGTTCCGCTATTCTGCTGAATCACCGCCAGATGGATATTCGTATAGCTGGCCTGGGCTTCCAAAAGCAGAGAAGGCGAGAAGAGGTGTACGTAATTCAGGGCGCCATTCTGCGCATTGTCTTGCGCGGGACCGAAATATCCTCCGATATTGCCACCCGGCTGGACCGTAACGCCTGCTTCGCTGACTGCGGGCAAAAGCCCTCCCACGATTGTCCGGGTGCGATTGTAGGTGTAGCGGGCATAAAAGAGATTGTTGGGATCGAACCGGTGATCCACGCGGGCATCGAAGGTATCGCTGTTCTGAGTGTTGAATGACGTCGTGGTGTAGTTATTTGCCACTGCATTCGAGGTGGGAGCCGGATACAGCTTGAAGTAGAGCAGCCCTACCGGATCGATATCTGCAACGGCTGCCGGACCGCCCTGATCGGAGAAGTTCCCGGGATTGGCGCGCTCGAAAGCGGTCGGAACCGTCAGTGTCGTCGGATTCTGCGCCTGGGACAGGCGGAACCCTTCATAGGCGCCGAAGAAGAAAGTCCTGCCATGAAGGATGGGACCGCCAAGACTTCCACCAAATTGGTTTTGACGGAGCGCCTGCTTAGGCAAATCGGCCCCGAACTGGAAGGGATAGGCATCGAGCACGGTGTTTCGCAGGAATTCGAAGGCGGTGCCATGGAACTGATCGGTTCCCGCCCTGGTGATGACATTCACGATGCCGCCGGCGGTGCGCCCCGCTTCCGCGGTATAGCTGTTGCTTTCGACGCGGACCTCCTGAATGGCATCGACCGAAGGGCGGATACCAATGGTGCCGATCACGCGCTCATTGTTGTCCAAGCCGTCGACCATCTGGTCGGTAATTACTTCCGTCTGACCGTTTATGGAAACCGAGGAGGTGATACGCCGGTCGTCGGGGGCGGGTACCGCTGTGCAACCCGTTCGCGGGTCCCTCGTTGGCGCCCGCCGTAAGCTGCGCCAGAGCCACATAGTTGCGGGCATTCAGCGGTAGATCCTGGGTTGCCGCCGCAGAGATGGTGTTGGTCAATACGGAGGTATCTGTTTGCAGGCTGGGCGTGCCTCCAGCCACCGTCACCGTTTCGGTTCGACTACCCGGCTCCAGTTTGCCGTCTTCGCGCGCGCGGTCGCCGGCGGAGAGATTGAAAGGCGCCACGGTATTTGTCTTAAATCCCTGGGCTGCCATGCTGATGCTGTAGCGGCCCGGCTTCAACAGATTGAAGACGTAGGCTCCCGCCCCGTTGGTCGTCGCCCGAAACGTCTCGCTCGTTTCCAGGTTCGTCAGGGTAACGGCTACCCCTGGAACCGAGGCGCCGGCTGAGTCGAGCACATCTCCAACCACGTCGGCGGTTGTCGTCTGGGTGAAGGCAGGCGCGGCGGTTATCAGAGCACAGCCAGCCAACAGCAGAAGAAGGCGCGCTGCCAGGAAAAGCAATGAACCAGTGCGGAGCGTCTGGTCGGGAAACTCCTGACCAGTATGTATCGACGGAGAAGCCACCTGCGTCACCTCAAAACCTGGAGTGGGTCCGACAGCCGGCCCGCTCGCTTTGCTGCGACGTCCGAGGGCACGGATGTGGCGCTAGTGTGCGGGGCCTAATCAGGGACCGCAAAGTAATTCACCGTGATTTCACATCGGTTTGACAGGCTTTTCACCGGATCAAAGCGGCCTTTCCAAGGCTTGCCGCATCTGGAAGGCCTGGGTTCGCATGTTACGATCACGTAATAGAACGGCTGGAATCACCTCATGCCACAGCAGGATCTTCATCCTGGCACGCTAGTAGACAGCGCGCACGAGCAGTGGGAATTGGTGCGGGATATTTTGGCCTCGCGCAGTTTTGCCAAGGCCGCCCGGCTATCCAGTTTTTTGAAATATATCTGTACTGAAGCGCTGAAAGGCAACGGAGCCGATCTGAACGAGCGCCAGATCGGAGTCGATGTGTTCGGCCGTCACTCCGACTATCTTCCCGCGGAAGACAGCATTGTCCGGGCCAACGCGCGCCTGCTGCGTACTCGACTCGACCTCTATTTTTCTACCGAGGGAAAGGACTCGGAGTGGATCATCCTCATCCCCAAAGGTAGCTACTTACCTGTTTTCGAACGACGGCCCAAAGAAGCAGCGGCTCCTGCGATGCCTCCCGATATCCGGACGGAAAAGCCGAAAGTCCTAGGAAGCCCCGGCAGGCGGCGGCTTACGCTGGCAGTTGCGGCGGCGATTGTAGCTGCGGCCGGAATCATCCTTGCCTTGCGGTATCACCGAAGCCCAGACTTTTCGTCTCCCGACCGACAGGCACAGATGTGGTCGCAGTTCTTCACGGCGAAGCGTCGCACTCTTTTTGTGCCGGCCGATACTACGCTTTCGTTGATCCAGACGGAGCGGAGGAGTCCACTCACACTTTCCCAATACCTGGGACACACCAATCTGGCGACACTGGCTGCGTCCGGGCCGCTACCGGAGACGCTGGTTCACATCAGCGACCATCAATACACCAGTATCGCCGATCTCGACATGGCCTTTCACATTGGCCGCCTGCCCCAGGCCCGCGGGGCTCAGTTAGAAGTCCGTTACGCGCGGGACCTCACGCTGAGCGAAGCCAGGCACTCCAACCTGATTCTGATGGGTGGACCTCGAGCCAACCCGTGGGTTCAGCTCTTCGCCGACCGCATCGACTACTCACTCGATGATCAACCTGCCGATGGCCTCGACTATGTGAACGTGCGATCCCCTCGCGGCGGAGAACTGGCACGTTACATGGCAGATGTGAAAGGCGGGGAAACTTACGCATCGCTGGCTGTGATCGCATTTGTCGCTGGGCTGGACGGAGAAGATCACGCTCTTCTGCTGGAGGGCACAGATATGGCCGGAACGGAAGGCGCCTGCGATTTCCTGCTGGAAGCTGGCCCATCTTCTGGTTTTCTTTCAAAACTTACCCGTCCGGACGGGAGCGCCAGTCATTTTGAGATACTGCTCGAAACCAAGACAGTCAAAGGAAATGCCTCCGAGCCTGTGGTATTGGCATACCGCACCCTGCCCTGATACCTGCGGGCCCAGAGACCTGATCGGAGGCCGGAAAACTATGCTTGGTTGCACTTCCCGGGTTGGTCGATGCTTTGCCATCTCAATCATGCTTGTGGCTTGTTGCGGGAGCATCCTGGCCGCGGCGGCGACCTGCAGCGTCATCGGCCCCCACAAACCTTCGGACGCTGAAGATGCCTTCCTGCACAGTGATTACGATCGGGCTGTCGCTCTCTACCAGGCGCAGCTTGAACAAAAGCCGAACGACCCCACCCTGACCGCGGGCCTGGTAGAAGTACTCCTGAAACAACAAAAAGTAACTGAAGCTGATCACCTGGTTCATGAGGCGCTCGCGCAAAATCCTCAATCCGGGATGCTGATGGGTGCGCTGGCCGAGGTGCAATATCGAGCGGGAACACCCTGGCTCGCGCTCCCCACCGTTGACGCCTCCATCAAGCTCGACCCTTGCAACCCGCAGGCGCGCCTGCTCAGTGCGAGGCTGCTCCGCCTCAACTCCTATTACGCAGCCGCGGCAAAGGAAATAAGCACGGCGCACGCATTGGATCCGTCTAATCCGAGGATTCGCAGCCGCTGGCTGGATACACTTCCGATAAAAGAACGCATTACCGAACTGGAGGCTTACCTCGCCAGCGCCAATGGTGAAGATCCGGAGACGCTCAGGGGTCTCCATTTTTATCTTGCCTACCTGAAGCAGCGGAAGATCGAGCCACACAAGGCCTGCCGGTTGGTCTCCGACACAAACACTGCAGAGATACCGTTCGTCCACCTGTTACAAGACGCCGCGCATATCCGCGCCTTCGGACTGGACGTAAAGCTTAACGATCACGACACCCGGCTGCAGATCGACACCGGCGCCAGCGATTTATTAGTGAGCCGTTCGGTCGCCGATCATGCCGGGCTCAAGCAGTTCAGCCGAACCGAAGTGGGCGGCATCGGCAGCCAAGGCAAGAAGGCCGCATATACCACGTTTGCGGACGACATCAAGATCGGCTCGCTGGAGTTCAAAGATTGCGCCGTCGAGGTAATCGACAAGGGCAACGTAGCCGACAGTGACGGATTGATCGGCATGGATGTCTTTTCCCGTTTTCTCGTTACCCTCGACTACCCCATGCGCAAGTTGCTGCTGGCGCCTTTGCCAGCGCGGCCCAGTGACACGAGCGGACTCAAACCCGCGCTTGAGACCCGCGGCAATACGAGTGACGATGAGTCCCCGGACAACACGACCGCGCCGCCTTCACCCGCGCCCGAGCCGGTTGCGCATGGTCCTTACGACCGCTATATCGCACCCGAAATGAAAGATTGGACACACGTCTATCGTGTCGGGCACGATCTGCTGCTGCCCGCGTCGCTGAACAATAGTCCGCCCAAGCTGTTCATTGTGGACACGGGGGCATTTTCTACCACGGTTACGCCCGAGGTTGCGCGCGAGGTCACAAAGGTGCATAGCCAGGACAATATCAGTGTCCATGGAGTCAGCGGCAAGGTAGACAAGGTCTATACCGCGGACAGCATCACCTTCAGGTTTGCCAACATCTCCCAGAGGGTGGATGGCGTGGTTGCGTTTGCGACACCCACGTTGAGTAAAAACCTGAATATGGAAGTGGCAGGATTTATCGGCATCACCGCATTGGGTCAGATGACCATCAGCATCGACTATCGCGATGGGTTGATGAAGTTCGCCTACGACGCCAAGCGCGGATACCGATTCTCGCAGTAAGCTGCGGACGCTTCAAGGGTGCTTTTGTATCAGCTACGAGCACGTATCCGTTACCCCGGAATCTACAGTCTCAGCTTATCGTTCCGAAGAAAGGGGGACGGCTATCAGCATTCACGTGAGGTCCAGTTCACCAGGACTGACGTCCTGGGACATTCTCAGTCGTCCCCTTCGACAAGCTCCCACGGCACGCCGGGGCAGGCAGGGCAGGCTCTGCGGGACTGATCGCGATACGCTCTGGCAGCTGATTTATTGTCAGCGAGTGCCGTCCAGATCAGTCGATCGAGAAAAGCTAATTTAGACAAGACTAATCAAGTTCAGAATGAGCCAGAAGAAGCTGACGCGCAAACAACTGGAGCCGATGATCGGGACGAGAACGCGGGTCGCCAAAGTTCTCAACCGCCGACGTAGCTTATCCATCAGTATGATTCGTCGTCTGCATGCAACGCTCGGCATTTCTGCCGAAGTGCTCATTCGACCATCTCGCATTGTGACGGCTGGGAAACGCCAGATAGCCGGCCGGAGTAATCACCAGCCGCACCGCTTATATGTGCGGAATGAATGGTGATTACTTCGGCTGTCCCTTCAATGTGGTCCAAAGGTCTTCCTCGCCAGAGCATTTCGAGGCGAGACTGATGTTATGGCCGGACTAGGAATTCGTCTAGAGCTGGTTCATGTTGGTAAGGAACTCGGCGTTGTTGCGCGATTTCTCGAGGTACGTGATGACCAGCTCCATGGCTTCAACCGGAGAGAGCGGGTTGAGCACGCGGCGCAGCACGAAGATGCGCTGCAGGTCCTCTTTGGGAATCAGCAGCTCTTCCTTGCGCGTGCCCGAGCGCTGGATGTCGATCGCCGGGAAGACGCGCTTGTCCACAAGCTTCCGATCGAGAATGATTTCCATGTTGCCGGTGCCCTTGAACTCTTCGAAGATGACTTCATCCATGCGCGAGCCGGTATCGACGAGGGCCGTGGCGATGATCGTCAGCGAGCCGCCTTCTTCGATGTTGCGCGCCGCGCCGAAGAAGCGCTTCGGCCGCTGCAGCGCGTTCGAGTCGACGCCGCCCGAGAGCACCTTGCCCGAAGGTGGAACAATCGTGTTGTAGGCGCGCGCCAGACGGGTGATGGAGTCGAGCAGGATCACCACATCGCGTTTGTGCTCGACGAGGCGCTTGGCCTTCTCGATGACCATCTCGGCGACTTGAACGTGGCGGGCTGCGGGCTCGTCGAATGTGGACGAGATGACCTCGCCCTTCACGGACCGCTGCATGTCGGTGACTTCTTCGGGGCGCTCATCGATGAGCAGCACAATCAGCACCACCTCAGGGTGGTTGGTTGTGATCGAGTTGGCGATCGACTGCAGCAGCATCGTCTTGCCGGTGCGCGGCGGGGCGACAATCAGGCCGCGCTGGCCTTTGCCGACAGGCGTGAGCAGATCCGTCACGCGCCCGCTGATATTTTCGCGGACGGTTTCCATCCTCACCCGCTCCTGGGGATAGAGCGGCGTGAGGTTGTCGAAGAGGATTTTGTTGCGCGTCTCTTCGGGCGACTCGAAGTTGATGGCCTCGATCTTCACCAGCGCGAAATATTTCTCGCCTTCGTGCGGCGGCCGCACGTTGCCACTGATGGTATCGCCGGTTTTCAGATCGAATTTGCGAATCTGCGACTGGGAAACATAGATGTCGTCGGGGCCGGGCAGATAGTTGTAATCAGGGGAGCGGAGAAAGCCGTAGCCGTCAGGCAGAATTTCCACGACGCCTTCAGCGAAAATGTGGCCTTCTTTTTCGCTTTGCGTCTGAAGAATCCTGAAAATCAGGTCCTGCTTGCGGAGGCCGCTGGCCCCGGGAATTTCCAGGCTGCGCGCAATGCGGCTCAGTTCCGTGATGTTTTTCTCTTTGAGTTCTGCAATGGTCATGTTCACCTGCGGGTGAAAAGGGAGTGTGCGTGGCTGGAGGATCGGAGAGGACGTACTCCGGAGTTCAGGTGGGAATAAGCGTTATTGCGCAGCCGCATGACTGCAGTGACCTAGATCAGCTATGAGGTTAGGTGAAAGACCTGGCCAAGGTCTTCCGCAGCCAGAGCATTTCGAGGCGAGACTGATGTTATTTCCGTGCGCGCCCCTCTTGGCAGTTTGGCTAGTGCTTAGCGTGGACAACATGAAGACCAGCGTGGCCGGGCGCGAGCCCTTGAACGTCGCCGCCGAACCTGGACCTGATCTCCTGGAAATTGATGTCTTCAATGTTACAAAATCCGTGCGAGCGAAGAATCGCTGCGATGCCAGCCGGCTCGAAACGGCTGGCCCAAGGTTCATCAATTTTCTCAAGCTGTTTGGTCCGCTCCGCTACTAATTCCCTCATCTCTTCTGAGAATGCCTGGGGGGGTTCCATGTAGTCGAACACCACCTCTGAGTTCTGGATGGACGCCATGTAGTCCAGAGTGCTGCCGATAGCGTCCTGTGTCAGATAGGGCACAACGCCGAGCCAACTGAAAAACGCGGGCGAGTTCTGCTGAAAGCCTGCGCCGACGAGCTTCTCTCCCACATCGTCCCGCTCGAAATCGACTGGCACGATAATAAGCCATGGCGGAAGTGCGATTTGAGCTTCGGCCAAGCGCTGGCGTTTCCATGCCTGCGTCGCGGGGTGGTCCACCTCATAGATACGGATCTGTCGTGCGTCATGGGGACTGCGGAGAGCGAACGTGTCGAGTCCGGCGCCAAGGATGACGATCTGCCGAACCCCTTTTTCGACAGCTCCTGACAAAGCATCTTCCGCAATCCGGCTTCGTGCGGTGGTGAATAGACGTCCGATGCTGGCCAAGGGGTGTTCGTTCGCAAATTGCAGTACGTCCTTTTCGTCTTCGCGCAGAATCTTCATGGCAAAAGGGTCATAGAGGATTGAGCCATGATCGAGCACCTGATGTGCAGCTCGTTGCCGGGCGGGTATCAGGGCTGTGCGGCTGGGCTCATTTGGCTTCATGTTCGAGGTCTCCATTCTCTTCAATCGCTAATCGCAAACTAAATCGCACGAGTGTCGTGTGCGACTGGCGCCGGGCACACCGATATCTTCCATGCGATATCTCTCGCTCAATCGGCTCGGACCAGCGGGAGAAAAATGCGATCAATGATCTCTTCTATGTCCTGCGCCGACAACGGCTGCTGCAGTAACACGAGCTGATGGCGCACGAGGTCGAAAGGCAGAGCAGCCAAGCGAGGCGTAAGCTTTTCAGCAGCGATTTCGCCGCGTCCAACCCCGCGGTTTAGAATTTCCATCATTATTTTGGCGTTGCGTTCATGCACTTCTGCAAAGAGCGATGAATCGCTCTCGTGGAGAAGCTCTGCAATCAGACCAAAGATTACTTCTGGACTTAATTCGTCCACCATTTCTGAAATGCGGCCCAGAATGAGCATGATGTCGCCCCGGACGGTTCCGGTATCCGGTGTCTCGAATGAAAGACCAGGCCGGCTTGCTCTCAATGCGGCGTATACAAGCCGGGCGCGCGTGGGCCAGCGCCGGTAGATCACCGGCTTGCTGGTGCCCGCTGCGGCTGCGACTCTCTCGATCGAGAAGTTGACGTACCCCGCTTTAGCAAGCTCTTGGAACACGACCTCGAAGATCGCCGTCTCCAAGACCTTACCCCGTCTACGGCTACCCACTGCCATTGCCTCGCTGGTCAGCCCGCCACCGATTACGAACTTCGCCAATATTAGACACGTTGCGTATCCTATGTCAATAGAATACGGTCAGTATCTTATTCTTGATCCGTGTGGATTCGACTTTTGTAAAGTTCGATAAAATTCGATCGTTTTGGTCTTTTTGGGGGAATTCGTAGCTCGAGCGTTTCCTTTAGAATCTCAGGCGCCAGGTAAAGGGGCTGATACGCGTTGCTGAGTCGCTACACCGGGATCAAGCGCTTGCCCGACTCGTACGACACCATCCGGTCTGTGTACGGGAGGGCCCATCCCCGGCGGCCCCAACCCAGTTTATGGTCGAGCTGAACCGGAACCGAAACATCCAGCCTGCAAGTCTTAGGGTTTTCGGTAACTTGCTCTGGCCCTGGAGGGCTTCGGCGGCAGGCAAGTTACCGAGAATCCCGTTTTACGGGAATTACCCCTCTGGCTAATTTGCCGAAGGACGCTCCACATGGTCCATCACAAGCACCGCCACCTGTCCTTTATCGGCCTTCACCTTCAGCCCCATCTGCGCCGACAGTGCACTCAAAAACGACGGCTCCGTCTCATCCGGGGTAAAGTCCGGTCCCGGAGGAGACATTGCCCCATCTCGCGCAAACTCCAGCGTAAAGTCGTACTTCCCTGTTAATCCAGTCTTGTCCACCACTGGCTTGCCCAGGTTGCCGAAAAACATCGCCCCGTCGACAAACGGTTTTATCGGCACATTGCGCGCACCCAGCTTCACCATTCCCGCCGTGCTCGCCTTCATCCCTAATATCATTCCGCACTCCACCGGAAATCCATCCGCTGCTTCCTTCGGCGGCTCCGCTTCGGCGCGCATCACATTCGGATCGAAATCCTTCGAACAGCTCATATCGTCCGCCGGATGGACCCTCAGCGTCTTCCCCATAGCGCCCGGCTTCGCCAGTACCAGGTCCAGCACCGATATCTCCTGCATCTCCGTATGGATCTTCAGACCGAACCGTTCGGCTAACAGCGCGCGCATCATCGCGCGCATGTCGTCTTTGTCTGGATCGCCGTCTACTTTCGCTTCAATGTCATACATCGTCGTCCGTGCCCAGTCCGGCAGTTGCTTCAGCAGGGCAGGGCCCCGGTTCGGCTGCACCTTGTACGCAAAGAAGATATAGTTCACCAGCGGCAAATTCGTCGCAACAAAATGCCCGCCGTTCTGCACGTACACATCCCCCGGCCCCAGTGGAAAGTTTGACTGCGTCGGCCCATTGCTCTTGTTCTCCTTCACCGACGCCACATCGAACTCCTTGAAGTCTTTCTTCGCTGCCGGTGCCGCAGCCGCCTGGGCGAACATAGCCACCGGCGCGACAACAGCCAGCCATCCTACCGCCAAGAGCAACAGTTTTCGACTGAAATTCAGTTTGCGCGCACTGGATTCAATCATCACGAGTAGGGCTCCGCCCTTCCAAGCGCTAACCTTGTCACGAGACTGACTTCATTTCGTTGTAATATATCGATGATAGATATATCGATAAACGACTCTACCGGAGGTCACCGAGCTTGGCAATAGTTTTCTGTATCCTTCGTAGATTGGCCTTTCGGTAATAACAGCAAAATGCCCGGGCACCTTCGCTTAGAATCGCGGAATCCTTCGTTGACAAGGCCGTCGGTAAGAGAAGTCGGCATATCGGACGGATCCGAAGTCCGAACACGAAATTTCCCCGGTTGATCCCGGTTGACGGGCAAACCGGAAACAATCCACTTGTCCGAATAACGTCTATTCGGACAGGTGTTTGTCTGTCAGTTGACGCGGAGTTTCCCAAAAGCGGGGTTCGAGCAATTTCAAACCTAGTTCTTCTTGGGGTCACTACACCTGATGTCAAAAGAGCCGTGGGCTTAGCAAGCTAAATTACTCGTTTGAGTCTGCGAGGGCCTCTTAGCGACACGAGCGCTCCTTTTGCGGAGGCATCCTGCCAGCTGCAGTCGCCGGTTAGATTGACATGATCCCAGGCATTCGTTGCTGGTTGCAGGCGATTGAAGTCTCAGCGCCGCCCTTGGAGCTTTCCAGCGGGACGGCCATCGCTCTGTGCATCATTGGCTTCAGAGCGCCTGGGGCTTGCCCAATCGCTGATATCCGGGGTGAACCCCGCGAACAAGTCCCTGCTGGTCAGCGATTCTGAGCAATAGAGTCGTAAGCTCGTTGCGCTCCTCCCTACTAAGAGCAGTGAGTAGAGCATCTTGATGCTCCCGCGCCACCTTGCCGATCCTCTCCAGCACTTCCCCGCCATCTTTTGTCAGATGAAGGGAATACAAGCGCCGATCATCCGGGTTTGCTCTACGCTCAACCAACCGCCGCTTCTCCAAGTTGTCCAGTATCGCCACCAACCGGCTGGGATGAATCTGTAGCTTCGCTGCGAGCACCTGCTGGCTCAGTCCGGCCGCCACCCGCAGCAGCCGCAGGATTCCTACATCTGGCGGTGTGAGTTCGAGAACTCCCAATCTTTCAGCAAATCGCGATGCGGCATGCGCTCCCAGCTGGGCCAGCAGGAATGCCGGCTGTCCTTTTTCCATCTCATTGTGATTCATCCTAAAAATAATTATTGCATATTATATTCGTTTATGTAATTAATGATTACATTATGAAAGAGCTTCCCAGATTCCGTGGTCCCTCCCTGATTCTGCTCGCGACCGTTCACATACTGGTCTTCGTGGCCGGTCTTGTAGCAGCAGCGACCCTCCGACACGGGGCGCCATATGTAACCCCTTTTGCGCCTGCCGAGGAGGTGCGCCTGTTCTTTGCGCAAAGCCCAACAGCGGTACGCGTGAGCAACTTCTTCCTGTTTGCCTCTGCGGTGCCTTTTGGAATCTTCGCAGTGACCACCGTCAGCCGATTGCGATTCATGGGCGTCCGTGCTGCCGGTACGAACATCACTCTCCTCGGCGGGTTGACCGCCACGATCGCGTTGATTCTTTCCGGCATCACGGGTTGGGTACTGTCGGTACCCGAGGTATCTGCTTCAGCGCAAGCCGTGAAGGCGATTTTTTTCCTTTGCTTCCTGTTCGGCGGAGCCGTTTACTCGGTCGGATTTGGTCTGTTGGCTGCGGGAGTGTCCGTCACAAGCTACTTTATGCGGCTTCTTCCGCGATGGATGGTGGTTCTTGGAATGCTGCTTGCCGTTACAGGAGAACTGTCCTCGTTCAGCCTTATCGCGTACCCGGCAAACTTTTTCATTCCTATTACCAGATACCTGGGCATGATCTGGATGGTTTCGGTCGCTATAGCACTGACGAAAAATCGCAGGTTAGCGCAGCTTGGGCCTAAGGTCGATTCTCTATAGATCGCGGCCAGGGCAAACCTACGTAGGACCCTTTGGATTGCCTTACGAAGATGCCAGGGAGTGGAACCCTTTGAGCAACGAGAAGCGGAACGAATGGAGATTATGAGAACGCGATCATTTTCAGAGCCAGAAGTCCTGGTCAGCGGTCGCAGACTTGGTGTTTCTCTTCTCGCAAGTATCGGCGCAGCTGCAGGTGTCGGAATCGTCAGCTACTACGGCCTGATTAGGACAATGGGCAGTCGGCTCGGATCGGCAACGCCGCAGATCGTCACGTTTGCAGTGTACTTAACGCTTGTGGCCGTACTCTGCCACTCATTTCGGCCACCGAGCCGTCCTCCTATTGCGCTGCACTTTACGAGCGTCAAGGACCTCGTGTACGCAATCGCAGCAACAATCGCCCTCATTGCGGTTTGTACGCTTGCGTATGCATTTCTGGGTCTTTTTTTTGGAGGCTTTCTGCATCTGCTCCAACAATTAACCGCTGTGGCAACCGACGCCAAACGTCTCCAGGGTCAGGGTTCGTCCGCACGGATAATCGCGATTCTTCGCGGTTGTCTGCTGGTCCCGATTTTTGAGGAAGTCTTATTTCGCGGGCTCCTGCTCTCGTGGCTGAACCGGCACATGCGCTTCATGTTTGCGCTACTCATACAGGCTGTGCTGTTTGCGGCGATGCACGTCTACCCGTTTGCACTGCCCTTCACCTTCCTCTTCGGGATCGCTACTGGATACGTACGCCGAACGACTGGCTCTACGGTCAACACCATTCTCATGCACGTGATCAACAACCTCGCCCTTCTTAGGCTTGGCCTGTATTTCTTTGGCCATTAAATGGCTCTTGGCTTATAGCCGTGGGAGCGGGACCATTGTATTTTCAGAGGAATGAAAGGCGGCATGGTAGTCTGCCGGGTATGTCAGAGAAGCGTTCGGATCGTCACCGCATGGAGCATGGGAAGCACGAACCGCAGGGGCACGGTAAGGCGCTCGATCGTGAGCAGCATGGGCACGGCAAAGCAGACCATCACGCTAAGGAGAAAAATGACCAGCCGGATGATAGTGGTCATGCGCATCACAACCGGCACGCCGACCATCGATCCGAAAACGGCCATTGGCACCCTTACGGGGAGTTGCATCATGCCGAGCCTGGCTCGCGTGGGTTCAATCTGGCACAAGCGGCCGTAGAGGAGCTGCACGAGGCCGGGTTCAAGCCGGAATTTGGCCGGGACGTGCAGGAGCAGGTGTCAGAGATCGAGCGAGGCATCGCGCATTGGCGTGATGCTAAGAGCGCGGCCGATCTGCGTGGGCTGGGCTGGTCGTCGATTGACAACGACACGTCGAAGGATCTCGATCAGATTGAGGTGGCGGAGCGTGTGCCGACGGGGATTCGCGTGCACGTAGCGATTGGTGACGTCGCCGCAGCGGTCGAGAAGGGGTCGCCGATCGACGAGCATGCGCAGAATCAGACGCAGACGATCTATACGGCGGTGAAGAACTTTCCGATGCTGCCATTAGAGCTTTCGGCGGGGCTGACATCCTTGAATGAAAACGAGGATCGCCTGGCGATCATGATGAGCTTTACTGTGGCTTCGAATGGCGAACTGCTGGACGAAACGGTTTCGCGGTCGTGGGTGAGGAATCGCGCGCAATTGGCGTACTCACGCGTGGGACCGTGGCTTGACGCGGGCGGCAACGACACGAAGAACGTCGTAAATCTACGCTCTGACAGCGCGCGCGAGCATGACAGTGATGAAGCTGCGTTGACCAAGATGGATGGCAATAGCAGCCTGCCTGCGGATTGGCTTGCGGAGCAGCTTAAGTTGCAGGATGAAGCCACCGAGGCACTGCATCGCACGAGGATCGCTGCAGGAGCCTTGGACTTTCACAAGGCGGAAGCTGAGCCGGTGTTGATGGATGGTCACATTGCGAGCGTGCACGAAGTGACACAGAATCGCGCGATGCACCTGATCGAAGATCTGATGGTAGCGGCGAATGGCGTGATGGCCCGTGCGCTGCGCAAGGGCGGACGCAGTGGATTGCAGCGTGTGGTGAAGACGCCGGAGCGTTGGAATCGCATCGTCGCGCTGGCGCAGCTAAAGGGGAGGACTCTGCCGGAGCAGCCGGATTCAGTGGAGTTGAATAAGTTCCTGCAGGCGCAGCGGGAGAGTGATCCGGATCATTATCCGGACCTGGCCGTGGCGGTGATCAAGCTGATGGGGCCGGGTGAGTACATGCTGATGCGCGCCGATGATGATCCGACGGGGCACTTTGGTTTGGCGGCGCGCGACTACACTCACTCGACAGCGCCGAACCGCAGGTTCCCGGACCTGGTAACTCAGCGTATCCTGCACGCGATGATGGACGATGCGCCTCCGCCCTATACGGATGGGGAGTTGGCGGCGATCGCGCAGCACTGCAACGAGGCAGATAAAGCATTGCGGAAGATTGAGCGCAGGATGCAGAAGCGCATAGCTGCGGTGGCGATGAGCGGCCACGTGGGCGAAGACTTCAAGGCCGTGGTTACGGGCTCGAGCGATAAGGGCGTTTATGCGCGAGTGATCGAGCCTCCGTTTGAAGGGCGCGTGGTCGAGGGAGAGGATGGGCTCGATGTGGGCGACGTGGTGCGGGTGAAGCTGATCCACACAGACCCGGCGCGAGCGTTTATTGATCTTGCCCGAGTGTAGTTACCGGGACAGCAAATGTAGAGAATCACGATGCAAAGAAAGCGTCGTTCACCAACGAGCCGGTTGACCCGCGTACTGGCAAGACCACCTATTCTCCAGGAGCTTTCTCTCTCGCCCTTTGGGAGAACTGGAGAACTTTGCGCAAAATCTGGGAACTTATTCCGTCGCGGGCCCCGTATACAATTCCGTAGGAGGTTGACATGCATGACACAAAGGAGCGGTTGTCTCTATTTTGGATCTTCGCGTTTTTGAACTACCTGTATGCGGACGTGCTTGCCCTGTGGGATATTGTTGGCTCGCTAAATGTAGCCGGCGCCCCACATCCACATCTCCCACCATGGGCTCTGGCGGGTTCAGCGGTCTTGATGGAAATACCCATCGCCATGATTGTGGCGTGTCGACTACTTCCGTTTAGAGCGAACCGGCTGGCGAATATCATCGCGGGTGCAATTTGCACCCTTGTAAACGGTTTCCTGACCTTCGTACCGCCTCTTTTCGGTGCCCGGACGCCCGCTCTTCCTGAGTACTTGTTCTTCGCGACGATCGAAACTGTATGCACCTCGGTCATCATCTGGCAGGCGTGGACTTGGTCAGGGGGTGAAGCCGCAGTTAGTTCGGAGCGGATCGTCCGCCAACCGGAAGCTGGGATCACTTCTTCTTAGCTACCGGATGACTCAAAAATGTACTCGAACGACCCATTTCTTTGGAGCCCATCGTGCCGACCGCGAATGCCCGGTACGTTGTTTCTTCGATGGTCGCACGCGCCAGAACTGACCTTTTGGCTGGTGCGCTGGGCTTCCGCTTGCTGCGTCACTGGAATGTCCTGTACGAAGAGCAAAGTGCATAGTTGCCGATAAGTCGCGATTAAACACAACCCCAAATCTGTGGGTGGATAGTCGGCGATCCGGAGGTTGAGATTCCCGAATTAACATTTTTCGAGCTGCCCGCTGTACGCCACAATCGCAAATAGGACCCATGGCAAATCTCCGGTGCGCAAATCAGAGCCTCATGCAGGGGCATTTTGTTTGTGCTGCGCGGTGGCCCGCCATGGCAAATGCTCCCACAGCCCGCGCGCCGAGAGGATGACGGAGAAGAGAGCGGTCACGCCGAGCGCGAGGAGCGTCCAGATAAAGAAGAAGGCTCCGTTGGACTTGGCGATCGCTCCGCCGACTCCCGCCCCCTTCATGTGGATGACGGGGACGACCAATTCAAGGAGCGACCCGAGGAGGATGATGACGTACCCAGATCGCTTTCCGGCCAGCACCAGCGTTCCGTACAGCTGGACGACAAGAATGGGCAACGCAATCAGGTCTGAAAGCGTTCCTGGCTCCATTCCCCGGACGATGTCGTCCGTCAGGTGAAACGTCATGAAGAGGATCGAGAGGAGAGACGCGATGGTTAACGCAACGTTCTGTTTCATTGGATATCTCCTTGTTAGACTGGAGCGCCCTGGTCTTGCAATGCGCGGAGGATAACACTTTTACCCTAGGGAGACTCTGATTAAGCGCTCCTTTCCACAAACGAGTAGAGATAAAGTCGAGCCAGCATGAACACTCTCCGCAAGCAGAGGACACTGGCGATGACGATGGGATCACCCAAGAATGCCGAACCGAGTACGAGTTGACGTAAAATCTCCAAATCACTCGTCGACGGCATATTGGTCCCGGAAAGTCGGCTAGTGTTTACCAATGCGGTCGGAACCACCTGGACGTATAACCGGCTTCTCGGACAGCCGCCCATCTCAATTGCCGTGTTCAGCTGCTGGTGCTCAAACAATCAAAACCGCAGCAGTAAACCACAAAGGCCGCGATTGCTCGGGGGTCATCGCTTTGACTTGTCCCAGTAGCACCCTGGAGGTCAAATGGAGGTAGACGCATGGACGCGGCAAAGTTAAGTTGGGAAGGATATGAGGTTCCCACAGCACAGGCAATGTGGGTATGTAACAAGAGCCGCACACGATTCGTCGGCTGCATGCAACGCTCGGCATTTCTGCCGAAGTGCTCATTCGGCCATCTCGCACGGTGACGGCTGGGAAACGCCAGATAGCCGGTTAGAAACATTGAAGAGCCTCTACCTTCAATGTCCAATGTCAGCCGGGCAAGTTACCGCCCCGTTTTCAAGGAAGTTCTACTGCCTAATTCGGCGACGGCTTCTCCACATGATCGATCACCATCACATCCACAAGAGCCTTTTTCGACTCCAGCTTCAACCCCAACTGCTGCTGCATCGCAGTGAAGATGTCCGGGGGCGCGTCGGCGTTGTCAGCAGGCGGAGCACCCGCGGCCATACCTCCGGGCTGAGATTGAGAAGCATCTGGCGTCCACTTCAAGACAAAGTTGTACCGCACCGAACCAAGTCCTGTCTGATCGACCACCGGTAGCTCAAGAGAGTCGTTCAGAACAAAGCCGATGAATTCCGCTATGGTCGAGTTCACAACTCGCATCCCTGCCGGTCCGCCGCCGTAGCCAGGATTGCCATCGGGATTGGTGTCGTTCACGGTAAGCTTCGGTCCGCCCTTTGCCACGGTGACCGCATACACGGGAAGCTCAATCTTCTCGCGATGGAAAGTAAGCTGAAAACGATCGGCCAGCAGCTTCTGAACCATCACCCTCATTTGCTTCAGGCTGGGTTGGCCCTCTATGTCGGGCTTGGCGGTCAAGTCATACTTATCGGTGTCAAGCCAAGCTGGTCCCTTCGTGATCTGGCGAGGGTGAACTTCATAGGCGAACTTGATCAGGTAGGCGAGAGACGCGTCGGTGGCGACGAGCTCGCCGCTGCGCGTGGGATGGATTGAAAAGCGCGTCCCCTCTTGGGTCGGCTTGATCGTGGCTACTTCAAACGTCGGATTAGCATCGGCTGGTATCCGCTTCGGCGGAGGAAGAGGCGGGGGAATTTCCCACGCCGTCTCCGGCGTGGCGCGCACTAACGTCAGCGGAAGCGGCATCGTGGCTTCCATCCATGTTCCCGCAATCGACTTGCCGTCCTCGGACATCTTGCCTTGATAGCTGCGGTCGACCACCGTGATCTTGAATTTCAGCACACCATCCTGAAAGTTGACGTTCGCTATGGGAATGCTCTGACCGCCCTGGTCGATGCTGTACCCCACGGCGTTAAGGGCGCCGGCGTCCGTCTTGGAAATCTTCACCACAAGCCGCAGGTCGATCTTGGGATGTTGGTCTGTGTTGGGAATGGACAGCGTTCCCTGCCAGGCCCCCACAATGTCGGTCGGCGAAGCTGGCGTCGATGGCTGTGTCGCCGCCGCCGGCGCAGCCGTATGTGATGCAGGGGTCGCGGCCTGCGCGCTCACCCAAACGCCGTTGGCTGCAAGCAGCAAAGCTATTGCTCCGGCTGCACAACACGGCAACCAAAACAGTGCCTTCCCGCAATGAAGGAGTTTGCGCCCGATCCGTCCCATCCTCATCGCAGAGAACCCTTTTCCTCGCCCATCCTTAGGCTTGCGAAAGACGCAAGCCTAAGGATTTCTTGAATGCGAGAAGGATACACCAGCAAGACGAGCGTGTTTCTTCTTGGCTACTACCGAAACCGTCAGCTACTACTTGTGCAACTGCTCAAAGGATGGGCCCACCTTGCCGGGAGATCGGTATCCGTATCGGGGTTTCGGTAAGTTGCCCGTTTCAAACCTTATCGCTTAAGGCATACCTAAAATCCTGTTTTCAAGGAACTGACACTAAAGGAAAGCGCGCCGGAGTAATACGATCAGATACGGTTGCATTAGGTTCACTTCCGTCTGTCCCGCTTTCCCCTCTGCTTTCCCCTCGTCAAAGGAAAGCGCGTCGGAGTAACACGATCAGATACGGTTGCATTAGGGTCACTTCCAGTCTGTCCTGCTTTCCCTCCTGCTTTCCCCTCTGCTTTCCCCCTTCAACACGCACAGGCGATTTTGCATAAGGTGGCCCGGGCGAAAGATCGATGGACTTCCAGCTTGTCAGTGGCTGCTCGGAAGGGATGTCAGGCTACGGCCGGGGCAGATCCAGCAGCACCAAGTCGGACCGCTCCTGCAGTCGTTCGAAGACGACTTCGCGGCCGTCCGGGGAGAGGTCGAAGTCGCGTACGTCGAAGTCGGGCGGAAGGTTGGTCAGCTGCCGTTCGGCCCCCGTATCGAGATCGACGCGCCAAAGATCCTTATGTTGAATTTCTCCCCGTAGGAAAACGAGGGATCGCCCTGCAGGCAGGAAGGCCAGATGCCGAGCCCCGTTAGTGAGGGTCAGGGGGGTTAGGGGACGCGGAGACGCCTCGGCCGTCACTGCTTTCACGGAAAAAATGGTGCCGATCTCGGGGCCGGAGTAGACAACCAGGCGGCCGTCGGGCGACCACACGGGATCGAGCGAGTACTCGTGGACGAAGGAAGCCGGCGGGCGGCCATCTATCGGAACGCGGAAGAGGTGTGGGATGCCGTGATCGTCGGCCGCTGAGACAATGGATCGACCGTCGGGCGACCAGGCAGGAGCGCCCTGCAGATCGAGCGAGTTGGCCAGGATGTGCGCTTTCGTGCCGTCTGCCTGCATGACATACAAAAGAGCTTTCCCATTTTGCCGTACCGAGAATGCAACGGATTGGCCATCGGGGGAGATGGCCGGGCCGCCGAAGACTCTCGCTCCGTCGCCCCGCCACAGCTCGGTGCTTGCCCCCTTGGCAAGCTTCCAGATCCTGTCCCCCGTGCCGGTCGCGGAGATGTAGAGAAGGTAGTCAGGTCCGAGCCGCGGGGAGAAGCCCGAGCTGGTGGTCAGAGGAATGCGATCCGCGGCGGACACCGGGGCAGGGGAGTCACCGATCCGGAGCCGAAACAGCGTTCCATGAGGGGTAGTCTGCGTAACCACGAGGCGGCGTCCGTCCGGGGTGGCGGCCAGCGATGTGTATTGGTCAATGCCTGAGGTCAGCCGGTGCGGAATCCGGCGCTCGACATCCATGCTGTAAATCGACTGCCCTGAACCATCGGGATCGCGGGCGAGGTACATCAGGGTGCGCCGGTTCAGCAGGACCGGGTAAGAGATCTGGCTATCCTGCGACGTGATCCGTTCCGGCGCTCCGCCGGTGGGACGAATGCGCCAGATGTCCAGTTTGTCCGGCAGTTCGCCCTGGACGAAGTAGAGGAAGGCCGCGTCGGGCGCCCATAGCGGAAAGTGACTGTGCAGCCCGGGAGGAGCGGTGAAGATGGGCGCGATCCCTGGTCGTACACCGCCATCGGTCACGTACAGGGGGTCTCCCGGACCGGGTGTGTGGTAAGCAAGCTGGGAGCCGTCGTGCGACCAGTCGAACTCGGCCACGCCTTCCAGATATGGCGTGGGTTCGCCGCCCAGCGTAGGCACGGCCCACGTACCGATGGTGTTGCCGCCGGCACCGCCCGATTTGCGAACCCAAAACGTAACCATCGATCCGTCGGGTGAGAACCCGAGCGTTCGGATGGATGGATTCACCAGTTCGCGAACGCTCCCATGTGTCAGGTTGTGGAACTGGCCCGAATCGACCTGGGTGACCCAGACGTCCATGGGTCCGTCGCGGTTCGACAGAAACGCGACCAGATGGCCGTCGCGTGAGACCGCTGCGGCCTGCTCCAGTCCATCGAAGTCCGTGACCGTTTGAAAGCGTGCGTCGGCGATGGGATTTCGCCAGGAGCGCTCCGTCCGCTGCAGCCTGAGATGATAGAGCGCGCTCCCAGCTGCGATGGTCAGGACAAGGGCGACAATGGCGGTGACGGCAAGGACGCGGGAACGAGGCTTGAATCGCAGTCCTTCGGTTACCGGCGTCCCTGCGCTGAGTCCGAACAGCAGATCCGAGGCATCGCGAACCATCTCGGAGGCGGCTTGATAGCGGGCGGCTGGATCTTTCTGAAGCGTCTGAGAGACGATCTTCTCGGCAAGCGGTGGTACGTTGGGGTGCAACTGATGCAGGGGCGCGGGCGGATCCTTGATGATGGCGTGCAGGGTGGCGATGTTGCTGTCGGCCTGGAATGGGGTACGTCCGGCGAGGGTCTCGTAGTAGATGATGCCCAGGCTCCAAAGATCGGTCCGGGCATCGACTGTCCGTCCCAGGGCCTGCTCGGGAGACATGTAAACCGGGGTGCCGATCAGCAGACCGTTCTCGATGGAGGTGGGCGCCTCGATCGAGGTCGGGGCGAGCAGCTTGGCAATGCCGAAGTCGAGGACCTTGACATGTCCTTTCGGTGTGATCATGACGTTGGCGGGTTTGAGGTCGCGATGGATAACGCCGTGTTCATGGGCTTCGTCGAGCGCTTCGGCGATCTCCATGACGATCGAGGTGGCGTCCTTGATGGTGAGCGGGCCGGATCTCAGCGCTGCGGCGAGGGTCTGCCCCGGCACGCATTCCATCACGATGTAGTCGACACCATCCTGCTCGCCCACGTCGTAGACGGCGGCGATCCTGGCATGATTGAGTTTAGCCAGGGCAAGCGCTTCTTTGCGGAAGCGGCGCCGTGACTCTTCGCCGGTTAGCACGCCCGGGGAGAGTATCTTGATGGCGACGACGCGCTCCAGCTTTTCATCGCGCGCGCGGTAGACCGCGCCCATTCCGCCCGAGCCGAGGGGCTCGATGACGGTATAGCGGCCGAGTTTGGCGTCGGCGGCGAGGATGTGGCCGACAGTAGCTTCGGTGATTGGAGAGGGAGTGTTTACAGGTTTCACGACGGGCTCGTCGAGAAAGCTGCCCATGCGCTGGTAGTCGGAGAGCAACTCTTCCACCAGGCTGCGCAACTCCGGCGATTCGGGGTAGACCCGCAACAGATACGCCGATCGCTGGTCTGGCGGAAGGTCAAGGGCTGCTTCGAAGACCTCGCCGGCTGCCTGCTCATGGTTGGCCATAGAAGTGCCCGAAGTAGGGCCGGTTCGAGCAAAGAACACCTCATTCTTACATGAAACGACACACTATGGACTTGTACGCACTGTCACGAAGCAGATTGCCGCGCTCGATCCGGAACTGCCCATCTCCAGCGCGCAGACCATGCAACAGGCGATTGGGGATTCGCTGGGCAATGCTCGCTTCAGCGCCGCCCTGGTGCTGGGCTTCGCGATGCTATCGCTGGTTCTGGCCTTCGTCGGCTTGTATGTCCCCCCGGTTCCCTCGCGGCACAGGTGAACGTTCCGTCTGGCCAGTAATTTTAGTTCCAGAGACCCGAATAGAGGTCTGCCAGTTCGTTCATATGATCCCAGGTCACCGTGAGCAAGCATTTCGGATAATTGACCCGGCCTAGGGTGCCGCCCTCCCACTGGTAGGTCATGGCCGTGCAGCTTTGCTTTCGGTAGATGAGCCAGGTCGCCTCGGCGTCATCGAAGTCAAGGCGCTTAGGCGCCCCGGGAGGTGCCGTGGGAACAGACGGCAGACGAAGCAGGGCGCCGACGACACGCACATACTCGGTGTAATCCGCATCCGTCACCTTGCCCTCGGCGGAATAGCAATTGCCGTAGCTCAGGTCGCTCGGGCCAGCCTTGCCGCAGAGATTTGCCTTGCTTCGGACGCGTTCACGGTTTAGCGCCTCGGTGCCACGCCTTTGGAGAGCCGTTTGCTTCGTGTCAAGGTCACTTTGCGTTGACGCGGCAGGCGTTTGCGCGAGGACGGGCAGGATAACGCAAGCGAGCAGGCATGCGACGAATTTCATCGTTTGCCAGTCTAGCAAAATGGGATTACACATCCGTGCTGCCCGGTCATGGTGTCACGATGGAGCCACGGAGCGTGGATACTGCTCAATCTGGGAATAGTGACCACGGGAATAGTGACTAGACGGAACGTAACGCACGATATTCTCTCGCGGCCAGGTGAACGTTCCGTCCTGGCCACTAATTTGGCCACTAATTTCTGAGATGAGAAAGATCGATTGATCTGCCCCTTGGGGCGTGCCTAGGGCGACGGCCCTGGGTTGCGGTTTGGTTTCAGGAACGCGGTGTTCCCGTCTTGGTTTCTCTCGAGGTGGCGGCTAAGTCCTTTGTTTCACGAAGATGTCCAAATTTTATTTTTCCCGCCCCCATAAGATATTTAGGGGACCAATGCTTGCCGGCTGCTGACGGCCATCTGCAGGGGATGGGGCGATCGTGGGGCGTGTTTCCATCGCGGTCCCCTATTGTTGGAAATTCGAGCATCTTCATGGAATGCCGATCTCTATATAAAGGATGCCGTCACGGCACGATCGCCGCAATGCGCCTTCCTCGCAGCGAACAATGTCCGTTACGCTCCACGCTACCGATAGTTGATTTGCTATCGATATAGATGCGAGTTTAGGGTGGCTTCGGTTAATTTTTTCGGCGAACGTGGGGACCGGAAACCTTACTCATGCTCTGTCCGAACGTCCGCCGTGGGAAAACCGCAGCCTCTTTAGCCCGGATAAGTTAACAATGGAATCAAAACCGTGGATGTGGGCCCCAACACGCCGCTCCTCTGGGTCTGACGCGATACCCTCGACCTGCACGGCATCAAGTATGGCTGCGGCATGGGGTTGTGCGGAGCATGGACCGTCCACGTCAATGGCCGGGCCACCCGCTCCTGCCTTGGCCCAGGTCTCCGCAGTCGCCCGGCAAGCATCCGCTGATGCGCCGCGCGGGACTTCCAGACTTCAGTTGCCAAAATCAAACGGTGGTTTCGTCGCGTCGCTGATTAAGGTTTCGTGGAAACCCTTGGCGAGTAATCTCCCGTGTAAACACCCCGTCCCCCAGTTCCTGCGCGATTTTCCTCTACCCTGACGGCAAAAAGATCACGCAGGTGTCGGGCTGTCCCCCCACCCCCGATTCCCCCGCGATGGGGGTTTTCACCAATACGTCCCCCTATCTCCCATTACCCGCTAACATGCCGGTTACCCTCTGCGGCCAGTTACACGACCACCGCGCTTGGCCGCCGCGACGTTGGCTACGTTCCCGGGTGTCGGTATGTTGGCCACTTTCCTGGGCTTGGTTGCAGCCGCAGCGGCTACTTTCCTGGTGTCCACCACTTTCCTTGGCCTACCACCCTTCGCACCATTCGCCCGTGAAGCGATTTGCTTGGCCTCGGTCCTGGCGCTGCCGCCCCGCTTGCCCAGCTCTGACATCCAGCGACGATTGCCATATACACCTTCGATGAGCGAAGGCACATAGAAACCCGCGTCGATATCGGGGAAATTGATGCCGGTGCCCCGACCGAGTATCTCGATGTTCTGAAGCTGCTTCGCTGTAGCGTTCTCCAGGCCCTGCAAATCCTCGATGGGAAGCACCAGTCGTCGACCGTTGGTCAGTCGCACCATGAGTACTTTGAGGCTCGGGATATACACGGCCGTCTTGGCCAGCGGTTCTCCGTCGAGCAGTTTTGCCCGTTCCATGGCCGCATCTATCTCGGCGTCAGTGGTGATCATTCGCGCTTGAGTCATGATTATTTCTCCAGGAGAGCTATCAGCTCATCGAAGTGTTTGCTGGCGACGGCGAGCACGTGACGCACATCGGCCTTGCTCCCATTGCGAGGTCTCACCGCATCCTTCCGGCCGGCCAGTAAGACTGGTTCCATCCAGCCGAAGTTCAACGATCGCCTCGACCTCCGCGTAGAACCCATGGACGTGCATCGGATCATGATCGTTTGAGTAGGCCGCGAATCGAACACCCTCAAAGCTGATCGAACCCATTCCAAATATTAACCCAATCGGTTTAGGTATACAAGGATACTCCTGCCCCTGTTGGGATTGCTGTGTGGCCCACGACTCCGATCCTTTAGCGCAACGCTCGCCTTATCAGCGAGTCGGTATCGGCGGAGCCACCTGTAACCGGTCACTCGCGAGATCCCGAACGAACCACAGAGCCTGGAAAAATATTGATCGCCGGAGTCTGCGAGCTTTACGAATTCTTCACGTGCCTGGAGGAGATCGCTCGTACGCCAAGGCATTTTCCACCTCGCTCTGGTCTTGATTATAAGAAGGGCATTACAGACACGATGTAAGCCGATAGCGGTTCGTCGCCGGGAATTTGCCTGGAGTTGCTTCGGGAGTGGTAAACATCCCACCACTAATATTCCTTATCTCGTCCCCTTGTCTCCCCGCATTCCGGCCCCGGGTTGCTCGAAACGAGGTGACCGTCCCCGGGTTACCCCCTTTTTCAAAGTGCCACTTTCCGTCTGTCACGGAAACCCGGAAACTTGACAGCGGAAAAGAGGTCATATTATTCTGGTCATATCGACAGGGGCATTTGTCATGCAAAAAATGGCCGCCGCGCAGTTCAAAGCTCAATGCCTCGCTGTGATGGATCAGGTATCACAAAGTGGTCGTCCCGTCGTAATTACCAAGCATGGCAAACCTGTGGTGAAACTGGTCCCTGCAAACGAAGGCGAGGATGAGATCTTCGGGGCCTTGGCAGGCATCGCCAGAATTAAGGGCGATATTGAGAACACGGTTCCGGCCAGCGATTGGGGAGTGGAATGATCCTTCTTGATACTCATATTCTCGTCTGGCTCCTGATCGCTCCCGAAAACCTTTCACCAAAAGCAAAGAAGGCAATCCTGGCGGCCCGCAAATCCGGGCCGCTTGCTCTTTCTGCGATCAGCCTTTGGGAAATTGCATGGCTGGCAGTGAACAAGCGAATCGATGTCGATGTGAGCGTCGATTCCTTTGTGAAGAAATGTGCTTCCTATGTGCAGGTTCTCCCGATCACTCCGGAGATAGCGGTTCGTTCTGTTCAGTTCCCAAAATCCTACCCAAACGATCCGCAGGACAGAATCATCGGAGCAACCGCGATTGTTGAGGGCATTCGCCTTCTGACGCATGACAAGATGATCGTGAAGTCTGGTCTGGTTCCTCTGGCAGCGTAACCTGGCGCGCTTAATTCATCGGATACTTTTCGTCTGTCCCCCCGCGCGTCGTCCCCCCGTGCGTCCGCAGGTCGTTGGCGATTTATCACTCACGGAGCACTCAATTCCTGAATCAGATCACTTCGGAGAACTGCATTTGTCGGGCCGAATGTACTGTGATCGCAGGGTTCTGGGAGGAGGCAAGGTCATGTGAAAGGAGTCAATGTAAGACTTCAGTGTGAGACTGTCGCCGCATACACTGGGTCGGGGGAGAGCACATGTACGATCTCTCCAATAACTTTGGAGCCGTTTTCACCATTGGTGAAAATAACGGCACCAACATGCTTGGAAGGGACAAAGAAGGCATGGGTGTTCACTCCCGTGTCGGAACCCGAGTGGTCTACGATCGTGACGCCGTTGTGGACGATGATCTGCCAACCGAGACCCATCCCGGCCGAGATGTGGCAGGCAGTGCCAGGCGTCTCGTGGGTGCAGACCTGCTCACGTGCGTCCTCCGAGGTCCAGTCGCGGGTCATAACCAGGCGCTCGGCAGCAATGGCCGGGCTGAGGCCGTCGTTGCGCATCACGCTGGCAACGAAACGCGCGTAGTCGGTAATGGTCGTTTCGACCAGATCGGCAGCGTTCCAGGTGGAAGTAAGCGCCGGCGGAAGGAAGACACTATTCGTGTAGGGCTGGGCGAGGCGGCCGTTAAACCAATCCTGGACGATGAAGGAGGTATCCTTCATGCCAAGAGGGCCGAGCACGTAGTTCTGTGCGAGCCGATCGAACGGCTGCCCTGCCTTGTTCTGCGCAAACCGAGCGACGTAGAAAAAGCCTTCGCCCGAATAGCTGCTCTGAGTACCTGGCTGGAACTTGAATGTAAGGATGCCGTTCGTCATTCTGCGCCAATTGGCGAAGCCGGTCTGGTGCGAGAGGCAGAGACGCGGGGTAAGGAGCTTGTTCCAGGGATTGTTTTTGATGTCGGGGTCGACCCAGTAGGGATAGATGGACTCGTCTAGCTGAAGTTTGTTTTGGGAGGCCAAGCGCAGGATTGTTTCAGCGACGATGGGCTTGGTGAGCGAGGCGATGTTGTAAAGGGTCTTGTCCGTAGCGGGAACACCTGGGCTCTGCTCGCCGGCGACAACTGTCCAGGCAAGCCTGCCCTTGGCGATGTAAGCGACGGAAGCGCTGGGGACGTTGTATTGCTTGAGCCACCCGGGAAGATCCTGAATGATTTTTGCGCGGAGTTCGTCTGGTGTCGGCTGCTCGGGCTGCGCTAAGAGCCGTGTGGACGAACTAATGATTGCCCCAAGAGCGAGAGCAACGGGCAAGAGTTTGAAAAGGTTCTGCATGGCTTCCTTGTAAAAACTGGCGACGGCCGTACGAATCGAAGACCGTTCTGCGCGAGTAATCCGAAACATTTTGAAAAAGGGGGGAAGAACGGATCAACATTCTTCCCCAACGGAGACCGCATGAACGGGGTACTCTTCGACCCTGTAGAACATGCTGCTTTTGACCGAAGCTAGCGAACGGGTTGAAGCAAACGGTTTCATTCCTCACGCAAAGCCGCCACGGGATGTATATTCGCCGCGCGCAGCGCCGGCACGAAGCTTGCTGCCAGACCAACCACCACGATTCCAGCGATTGCAATTGACAACGTGACTGGATCCCTCGGCTTTAGCCCATACAACATCGAAGCAGCTGCGTTTCCGGATGCGGTTGTCATCGCCGTACCGGCCACCACGCCGATGGATATCAAAATTGCAGCGTCCCGCAAGACCATTCGCACGATGCGGTTGCGATCGGCTCCGAGCGCCATGCGCACGCCGATTTCATTTTTGCGTTGGAGGACGACATAGGAGATCACGCCGTAGATGCCGATTACGGCCAGTACCGTCGCCAGCACACCAAAGAAGCCCGAAAGGGTGGCCATCAAGCGCTCGCGCATGAGACTCTCGCGAATTTGCGTCTTGAAGACGGTGTATTCAATCTCCATCGAGGGATTGATTTGATTTGCCGCCCTGTTGATAGATGGAATCAGCGAATACAGAGATTCGTCCGATCGAATCATAAGCGTCGAGCGTTGCTCAGGACCATTCGACTGCGTGAACGATACATAGACCGTGGGTGACGGGTCTTCGCGCATATCGTGGAATTTGGAATCCTTCACCATGCCCACAATCTGGTACGTTTTGCCGGGCGCGTCGGAATCGTGGAACACCTTGCCAACCGGATTGGCCCCGCCGTAATACTTGCGCGCGAATGCCTGATTCACGATTGCCTTGCGCGGTGCGGCCGGCACATCTGTATGATCGAAGTCCCGCCCAGCAAGCAGCGGAGTCTCCATCGTTTGAAAATATCCAGGGCTAATGCGGTTCAAGGTCACGTCTTGCCGCTCAGCTCCACCCGGAATATCGATATTGCCATCCCATCCGCTCTGGCTCAAGGGAATCATCTGAACCTCGGCGGCAGAACTTACACCGGGAATGGCTTGCATACGCGAAAGCAATTCCTGCTTGAAAACCATCTGGCTTTCAGCCATTAGTTTCAGCGGCGCGAACTCGAAATCGGCAATCAGAATATGATCCTGCTGAAAACCTGCATTCAAATTGACGATGTTTCGGAAGCTGCGCACGAACAAGAGAGCAGCAGCTAGCAATACAAGAGAGAGCGCGACTTGGGAGATGACGAAAGTTTGCCGCATCAGGAAATGATTCCGGCCGGCGGTTGTTCCACGCGTGCAGGCTTTGAGCGCTGCGCCTGGCTCGGTTTGGGACGCCTGAATCGCAGGCGCGAGCCCAAACAGGATGCAGGTCAGAATCGCCAAGCCGGCGGCGAATCCGAGCACACGCCAGTCGGGAGTCAGTTCCACAAAGATCGGGTTCTGTTGAGGGCTCAAGAATGCGACCAGCGCACGGCTCAGGATTTGGGCCAAGCCGACGCCTCCCAACGTCCCCAGCGTGGCAAGCAGCAAGCTCTCCGCCAGCAACTGGCGGATCAACCTGCTCCGCGATGCCCCGAGCGTCAGCCGTAAGGCCATCTCGCGCTGTCTCGCGCTCGCGCGAGCGAGCATCAGGTTAGCCAGGTTCGCGCAGGCAATCAGCAGAACCAATCCGGTCATCGCCAACAATACCCACAGTGGAGATTCATAGTCCTTTCGCAGGCTTGAAACTCCCGTGGCTGCCGGCAGTGCGCCCAAGTGGAATGTGAGATAGTCCTTCTTCGCAATCGCGTCGTAACCTGCAGGCAATGTTGCAGCGAAGATTCCGGGCGAGATCGCATCGAGTTGCGAAGAGGCTCGCTCGAGGGTCCAACCTGGCTTCAGGCGGCCGATGGCAGCAAGCCACCAGACAGCCGGACTATCCATCAAGGAGGGTCTGCTGAGATTCGTCGAAAAGACTGGCTCACTGCACAGGGGAAGGGCCGCATCGAAATTCTGTCCTACCTCCAGGCCATAGAAGCTTGCCGGAGCAACGCCGATGACTTGAAATGGATGGCCGTTGAGTATGAGTTTGCTGCCCACCACGTCAGGCCGGCCTCCAAACTCGCGTTGCCAGAAAGGGTAGCTGAGCGCCACACCCTGCACACCGCATCCACGGTAATCGTCAGCGGGAGAGATCAAACGGCCTACGACCGGTTGTATTCCCAGAACATGAAAGAATTCTCCGCTCACGAGAAGCGCATTCGCATAACGAGCCTCTCCGCCCTCTCCAACATTTAGGCGGGTATCGGCCCATGCCGCAATCGCGGAGAAACCCTGTTGCTCGTCATGCACGGACTTCCACAGGTCGCCCGTCAAGTCTGAGTTGGACGAGTAGAAATCCCCGGTGCAACATTGGGGCGAGTTCACAATGGCCACCCGCGCAAGCTGCTCAGGCTTCTTTACCGGAAGGGTTCTGAGCCGCACTGCGTCCAGAAGTTGAAAAATAGTAGTATTCGCGCCAATCCCCAAGGCCAGCGAAAGAATCGCGACGGTGGCAAAGCTAGGGCTTCTGACAAGCAGACGGGCACCATACTGCAAATCATTCCAGATGCCAGCCAACAGCCGCTCCTGTTTCTCCCTGCCAATGGGGATAGGCGCCGACGTCTCGCGTACGGTAGCTTTCAATCCCGCCACCAGTTTGCCGTCCGTCAAATCGTGCTTCAGGATTCCATAGGCCTGCTCCTCGCCGACACCTGAGATGAGCAACTCTTCATAACGATCATTGAGGTGCTGACTCAGTTCCTCGACGACCTCTGCTTCGCGCGCTGCCGAAAGATTCAATGGAGCGATCGCGACCTCGATCTCCTTTGACCAGTCATGCATTCTCGGCCTCCGTGATCAGCCGGATTGCGTTCACGAGGTTGGCCCAGGTAGAACGCTGCGCCTCCAGCATCTTCTTCCCCTTCGTTGTGAGTTTGTAATAACGGCGACGGCGCTGGCCGGCCTTTTCAACCCATCGCCCCTCGATCAGGCCGCGTGCCTCCAGCCGATACAACAGTGGATAGAAGGAAGCAACGTTGTACTTCAACACTCCGTCGGACCGCTCCTCGATCAGCTTGCCGATCTCGTAGCCGTGGCGAGTACGGTGCTCAATCAGGGAGAGGATCAGCAACTCAGCACTGCCCTTCTTCAATTCCCGATCGATAGCTTTCGTTCCGATATGTTTCATAGCGACATATTGCAATGAATGTTAAGAGATGTCAACGTGCTCACTAGAAAATAGTCATTTGGAGTTTCGCCCGCTTTCGAACAGTCTCGGTCGAAAATGGACAGTACGTCTGCCGAATCCATCGCCTTCGCCATCCGGTTGTTGGTTGACAACAAAGAAGTAGCACCCAGCTGGCCAAGTGGTACCTTGCGTGCATATGTGGCCCGCAGGAGGACGTTCGAATGCAAGAGTTCCCGAAGAGTCTCTTCTGCACGCTCCGAGCCGTCGTTCGATTCGTGGTTCTTGGAGGTGTAGTCTCCGTTTCCGTTCCTGCGTCTTTGGGCAACGCCCAAATCGCGCCGGACATGCCCAATCCGATCGTCGCGCCAAATCCACTGACAAGGACGCTCTCGATTTTTCGCCTCAATATGCAGGACAAGATCGCCAAGGCGGCGGAAATGATGCCCGAGTCAAAGTACAGCTACCGGCCCACGAAGGAAGTTCGCTCGTTTGGCGAGATCGTGACTCATATAGCGGACATCTCTTACTATTTGTGCTCGAACATGAAGGGTGAAGCGCCTCCCCCTGCGGCAGCCGGAAAGACTTCGAAGTCCGAAATCACCGCCTACCTCAAAGCCTCGTTCGAGTACTGTGATGGTGCGTACTCCGGGTTCACGGATGCTCACCTCAATGACCCGGCGGATTTCTGGGGCCACAAGACAAACAGGATGTTCATCGTGACGCAAGTCGGAAATCATGACGCTCTGCACTACGGCAACCTCGTCACCTATCTGCGCCTCAACGGCCTCGAGCCGTCAGGCGGCTGGTTTTGATGACGGCGCAGCGGGTCTTCTTTCAAAGATCGGTAGGATACTTCGGGTAGAATGACGACCCGAGAGAACAACGACGACCGCATTGCCTTGTTGCAGGGCACCCTGGATCTTCTGATTCTGAAAAGCCTGGTGTTTGGGTCATGCCACGGGCAGGGAGTGGCGGGCTCGATTCAACGCCAGTCAGAGGATGTTTTTCTTGTTGACCATGGATCGCTGTATGCGGCGCTGCAACGGCTGGAGAAGAAACAGTGGATCCAGGCGAAGTGCGGTGCGAGCGAGAACAACCGCAAGGCACGTTTCTATTCGTTGACGGCGAAGGGACGCGAGCAGTTGGCGGAGAAGACCGGTGAGTGGCGGCGACTGACGCGGGCGATGAGCCTGGTTCTGGATGCCAACCACGGCCCGCAAAATGAGGAGGCATGAGCATGTTCAGGCGCAAACGCTCCGCGAAAGACTTTGCTGAGGAGATCAAAACTCATCTTGAACTGGAAGCCGATCAATTGCGTGAGGAGGGTCGGAGCGACGATGACGCACGCAGGAAGAGACGGCAGTCCGGGACCCCACCTGTGAAGACGCGGGGAAAACCAGGAACAGAGGTTCGTTTTTCTTCGAAAGTGGTATCGAGAGTTCCATAGAAAGTGGGTATACACAAATACCACGAGCTGGGTCAATCTAAAAGGGTGGCATTAGTTCAGTCTGATTCTGGAGGGGACGATGAACGCGTATCGGCGAATGGAGTTCAAGCATTGTTGAGAATTGGCTACCGCCGCAATTCAAAAGGGGGCATCGTGAGTATTCATCACCGTTCAGTCATGATCGCGCTGCTAAGTCTGTATCTGGCAGCGCCTGGACAGTTGGCCGCACAATCGCACCAGGATTCGGGCCCGGGGATGAATCAGACAGACAGTGCAGTCCCCGGTCTTCACGACTTCGACTTCCTGGTTGGTCAATGGCAGGCCCATCATCGAAAGCTGAAACAGCGACTCGCCAATAATCACGAGTGGATTGAATTCGAAGGCACGTTGTTGAATCAACGGCTTATGGGGAGTTACAGCAATGTGGACGATACAGTGCTCAGCGTTCCCGGTGCTCCCTATCGCGGTGTCGCTCTGCGGTCCTTCGACCCGAAGACCCAGCAGTGGTCAATCTGGTGGCTCGACAGCAGGACACCATCCGAACCATTGGATCCGCCCATGATTGGAGGCTTCCACAATGGCGTGGGCACTTTCTATGGGGATGATACGGTCAAGGGAAAGCGAGTTCGGGCGCGTTTCATCTGGTCCAACATCACTCCGACATCGTGCCACTGGGAGCAAGCGGACTCACCAGACGAGGGCAAGACCTGGGAAACAAACTGGGTGCAGGACATCGCACGAGTTCGCTGATCGAGGGATCGACAAATAGGAAAAATGGCATCGTGGACCCAGCCGGGAATCTCTTAGGGGCATGTCCGTCTGTCACCAATCCATGTCACCAATCCATGGCGGCAAAAAGATGGTCGATGTCGGGATGGGGGTTAGTCCGTCTTTCCCTTCAATGGTCCAGAATTGCTGCAATAGATATGCTCCCTTCATCTCCCTAAATTGACGAGTAAATTCCACCGTTGCTCTTATCGTTCAGGGAACAACAAGCGTTCCCTCAAACTGACCCGTATTCGTTAAGAGTTCGGGCGCGTTAGAGGCGTTGAACAACACCGGGAACAACGTAGCCGTCGACGTAAGGGTGCCGGACGCACCCTTGAAACGCCCGGTTCCACCCGTGATCTGATAAATCACAGTATAAGCAGCCGTCCCAGTCGTGAGATT
>CAWEZM010000005.1:0-172592 GCA_963813475.1 uncultured Acidobacteriaceae bacterium
TCGGGTTCTCGGTAAGTTCCCTACCGGCGGGGACGGCGCTGACAATTTACCGAAAACCCCTTTTCCGGGAATCGCGTGAACGCCCTCCATCTAATCTGATATGGTTCGTGCCAATGGCAGAGAAGGAGTGGTACCGGCGAATCGCGACCCGACGGATACACTTTCGGTCCGTGCCGATGAAGCGCCTGTGGGTGTTGATAGCGGCGGTCTTCCTCTTGTTTTCAGTGTTCGGCTTCTACTTCGATCTGATGTACGGGGGAGTATTGCCTTATGTCGTCGTGCTGCAGATCGCGCTTTACGCCGGGCTGAACGCTTCGTTGTGGATCATAGTGCTGTCGCGGCTGTCGATCTGGTTTCTAGTCGGCCTGATTGGGCTGCAGTTTTTCAATACTCTGATCAACGCCAGCCTCGCACACTGGATGACGCGCAGCTTCGATCTGAAGCCAGTGCCTTCGGAATTGGGAATCCATTTCGCCGCAACCGCGACGGTGTCGGCGATCATGCTCTCCTACGTTTTTTTCGTTGTGTATATTCGGCGCGAGGGCAGCGAATCGTTCCGCATGCGCAACGAACTGGAGCTGGCACACGGGATTCAAAAGACGCTCGTGCCGCAGGTGGGATTGCGAACGTCGCGCTTTGAGATCTACGGCATTTCGCACCCCAGTGAAAAGGTCGGCGGCGATCTGGTGGATGCGATTTACCTGCCGAGCGGTGATGCGATTGCCTATGTTGCCGACATCGCTGGACATGGGCTCCCCGCCGGCATTCTGATGGGCATGCTGAAGACAGCGACTCGCACCGCCCTGCTGGATGCGGAGGGACGCGAGCCGCATCGGACTCTGCCGGTTTTGCTGGATCGGCTGAACAGGGTGCTCCCGGAGGTGAAAGAGCCGCACATGTATGCGACGTTCACCGGCTTCCGGCTAGGAGCGGACGGCAGCGTGTTCTATGCGCTGGCGGCAAGCCCACCGATTCTGCAGTGGCATGCGAGTGGGCGGACCTTGTCGCACACGGAGGAGGGCCAGTTCCCTCTCGGGCTGCTGCCGGTTTCCAGCTTTGACGGACAGAGACTGGAAGTTGCATCGGGCGATCTGCTCGTGGTTGCAACGGACGGGATTCTGGAAGTGTGCAACAAACCCCAAGAAGAATTTGGCGTGGAACGACTGAAGCAAGTGATCGCGGCGAACGCCAATGACCCTTTACCGGAGCTGGCGGCAAGGATTCTTGCGGCGGCGCGTGGGTTTGGACACCAGTTAGACGATCAAACAATCCTCATCGTGCGTTGTTTGTGATTTGGGAATGAAGTCTATCCGGACAGAACCGCATTTTTTGGGGATTACTTCCGGGTGAGCGGTAATCCTCCCGGAACCGCAGCCCCGCGAAGCAATTCTGATTCTTACTTCGAATCGCATCCCTTACTCCCCAGGTCTTGTGAAAAAATGAAGACGTCCGGGGATCGTCAATGAAGACGCTATTCGCCTCGTTGTTCTGGCTTGCAAGCCTTTCCTTGATTGCCCAGAGTGCACATACGTTCGATGTCGCGGGTACTCTAAACCTCATTGACAGGCCGCCCGAAGCCACTCCCGTTGAGGCCCTAACCTTCCAAATCCGTCCTCTCACAGGTGGGGTTGATGTATCAGCAACACCCGACAAGGATGGGAGGTTTGTGCTTAGGAAGACCCAGCCTGGTCGGTATTCGTTGGTCTTTCCGATGCCTGGGCGGATAGAACTGTTTGCGATCGGCGCGCGACAACTCACTCCCGAAGACTTCGAATTGAGCTCGAATGATCCCGCCCTATTTCGATAGTAGTGAGCATGAAGTCAGCGACCGTCGCTGTGAGAGTGTCCGGTGTTCTAAACGATAAAAGCGATGCCATCGCACTTCTGGTTCCTGCGGACAATCGTCTGACCTTGCGAGAGTCCTGCTATTCAAACAGGCTTACAGGTCCGGAGACCGATTTCCGATTTGTGCCTCCCGGCAAATACCGACTAGTTGTCTTCAATTCCAAATACGTGAGGGATGTTTCTGCATATGCTCCGAGAGTTCCGGCATTCTTAGATCGTGAGAGTGTGGAGGTTGACGCGTCGCCGGAACACGATGCCGCCGCTACGGCGCCCTTCATAAAAGACGAGACGATCGAAGCAGCAATTCGAGAAGCTGGCGGTCCTTTTGATCCATTCAAGAATCACCACGCGAAATAACTACCCCTAGCGGCTGGATTGTAGCCTATCCGTCAATTATTGAATGGTAACTGCCGAGTTGCCGGTCATCCACTCTCAAGACCTCCTGTATGGATGCGGTATATTCAGGCTTCGGGAGGCGGCATGCTGAAGCGGCAGTCCACTTGGTTGATATCCTGCAGAAAGATACTTACTGCAGCTACTATTTGGGTGTTCCTCGCAGTGCCGGTAGCTGCAGCAATCTCCGCAATACGTCTCTCTTTAATGTTCGTATTCGTACTGAAAGAAATGTCTGCGACAGCAGCGATACTCGGAGCTACTCACGGTCTCTGGGTTGTGCTGGCAAGCGGATCATCTCGATTCGCGGCCAGCGCATTGCCTGGACCCACGCAGTCTGGTTTTCGATGGTTCGGAGCGATCTCCGGGGGTGTTCTCGGTCTGCTAGGATTTCTGCCGGTATATTCCAGCACGAGCGTCAATGTGGATTATCCAACGATTATGCTCCTTGTGGCAGCCGCGATCTGCGGGGGAGGGGTTGCCGGGGTAGTCTTCTGTTCAATCTCGCTGGCAAGGCTACCCAGCCCACCGGTAATTGAACAAAGCCTGATCGTCGGTAGTCTGCTCGTGCCGGCCATTGCGGCCATCGAGTACGCGGTCTACTGGAATCCCACTGTGGACAGGCTTCCACTTCTGAAGGTTGAGGTGGCGAACTTGTCTGCCGGTGACGCCAAGGGTACCGACTGGAGCGATTGTTACGAGTACTTCGGGATATTCTCGGACCTCGGCGATGCCGAAGGCGGCCAACTCGTCGTGAAACAGAAGGATGGACTTTTGGAGATTTCGGGCCGGGGTGAATCGCCTGCGAGAGGTGGAATCAGTCAAGAAGGTCGTTTCCGCGCTGGAGCAGAGACCAGCAATAGCGGGGTGACTTTCCGTACCCTCTGGGAGGGTAGGTTCGGGAGCGGCTTCGTTTTCACCAAGCGAACGACCGCGCTTGGGGGGTAGGTGGCCGGATATCACAACAGTAAGAGGCGTGGCACGGCGATCGTCTTGCAGGCCCTGACGCGAGATGTCTCCCTAGATTCCCGAATCGTCGCCAACCCGGACACACCCGTTTTGGGGTCAACTTCCGGGTGGGCGGTCATCTGTCCGGAACCCCCGAGATCGAGCCGTTGTTTGAGAATTGCCCGTCGATTCTCAGGGACTTCCTTTGCGCGAAGTGTAACTGACTGCGGGACGGGCGCACGCGCATTTTGACGCTCTCCGTAGGAATCTACTTTGCTTTGAAAAGTCACCTTTCCCATCAAAGAATTCCATTGACGACTTCCTACAATGGTAGTAAACATTCCTACATAATTAGGAGATCAAATGCAGCGGTCAAGTTTGTCAAAGCTTGAATATCGGATCATGGACATCCTCTGGTCCAAGGGAGACTGCTCCATTCGCGAGATCCTTGAGGGGTTTCCCGCCAAGAATAGGCCAGCGTACACAACCGTGCAGACCATCGTTTACAGGTTGGAAGAGAAGAAGAGTGTGCGACGGGTCAAGAAGGTTGGCAATTTCCACATTTTCTCTCCAGCAGTCTCCCGCGATTCCGCACAGCGAAGACTCGTGGATGATTTGTTGGCCATGTTTGGAGGACTGTCGCTGCCTTTAATGGCGCATCTGATCGAATCCGGAAAGCTTTCTCGCCAGGATGTGAGTGAAGCGGAAAAGTTACTGCGAGACCTCTCAGAAAAGGAGGTGCAATCGTGACTTCACCTGTGCTCTGGAACGAAGTCACGAACCAAGCCTTTACTGCGACTCTGGGCAACCATCTCTGGCAGTCGACAAGTATGACCGTGGTTGTCTGGCTGCTCTCGCTATCTCTGCGCAAGAATTATTCCCGCACCCGATATCGATTGTGGATGGTTGCTTCAGTGAAGTTCCTGGTGCCGTTTTCCCTCTTCATCGATGCTGGTGAGTGGCTCCGCTCTGCAGTTGGGGCTCCGGTGCATAGGCCTGCGATCGCATCCGCGTTGGAGCAGCTAGCGCTGCCATTTCCGCGGAGCGATGGATTTGCGGTACCGGCAGCGGGAACCGGCATGGTTACTGTTCCTCATAGCGTGGTATTCCCGCTGTTCGCCGTCTTGTGGGCCTGCGGTTCTCTCATCGTCGCGATTTCCTGGTCGAGAAAGTGGCTCCGGCTCCGGGCTGTGGTGCGGGCGGCTGTACCGCTCGCGCTTGGAGTGGACGTACCGGTGTGCTCCTCGTCGTCGTTGCTGGAGCCCGGCGTGTTCGGGATTTTCCGTCCCGTTCTGGTGCTTCCTGGGGGTATTCTTGGCCGCCTTACCAGGGAACAATTGGACGCCGTCGTTGGCCACGAGATGTGTCATGTCCGGCGACGGGACAACATGACATTCGCCATTCACATGGTGGTGGAAACGCTCTTCTGGTTTCATCCGTTGGTGTGGTGGATCGGGACTCGCCTGGTGGAGGAGCGCGAGCAGGCGTGCGATGAAGCGGTGCTTCAAACCGGCAGTAAGGCAGCGGTTTATGCTGAGGGGATCCTAAATGTTTGCAAATCATATGTTGAATCGCCTCTCGGATGCGTTTCCGGAGTGAGCGGAGCTGATCTGAAGAAGCGCATTGCTCGCATCATGGCGAAACACATGGGGCAGAGACTGAGCCTTCGTCGGAAACTGATTCTTATGACTGCTGGAATCCTGAGCGTAGGGCTGCCCTTAGCTCTTGGCGCGTTACAGGCGACCGAAGGCAGGGCGCAATCAGCATCCGCTGGACAGACTGCGGTACCTGAATGGCAGACCAGGGCCGGGGGCAAAATGTCCTTTGAGGTTGCCTCGATCCACCAAAGCAAGCCAGGGGCGTTCACGCCGCCTAACTTCGCATTGGACGATCTCGATGACTTCAATGGAGAGAATCCGCACGGTCGCTTTTACGCCGATTTTCCGCTCGAGGTTTACATCACGTTCGCGTATAAACTCCACGTTACCGCGGCGGAGACCCATACCTTGGTGACCCCTCTGGACAAGTGGATATCGACGGATTCCTTTGTGATCCGGGCGAAGGCGGAAGGGAATCCGACCAAGGACCAGATGCGCCTGATGATGCAATCGCTCCTAGCCGATCGCTTCGGGTTGTCGGCCCACTATGAGAACCAGGAGGTGCCGGTTTTCTCCCTGGCGCTGAATAAGCCTGGCAAGATGGGTCCAAAGCTGCGTGCGCATGCGGAAGGAACTCCCTGCGACGTCAAGGGTCCGCTGCCTGAAAATGGACCGCCCGTCAAGCCAGGCGATGTTTTCCCGATTATCTGCAACGCAGTGATGCTTGTGCCGGAGCCGAACCATGCCATGCTGCTTGGTTCGCGCAATATAACCATCAATGGAATTGCAGGGGCACTTCCCAGCATCGAGAGACTGGGGCGCCCGGTCGTTGATGAAACGGGTTTGACCGGCACTTTCGATTTCACACTCGAATGGACGCCGGAGCCGGATCATGCAGCGCCGCCGGGCGCGGCCCTCTCGACTGAGCCGGAGGCGCCCTCTTTTATGGGAGCATTGAACGACCAGTTAGGTCTGAAACTGAAGCCGGGGAAGGCTTCTCTGCCTATCCTGATTGTCGATCACGTTCAGAGACCTTCGGAGAATTAGCAGCCACGCAGTCTAGAAACTGCCAGTCCGATCTCTCCATTCGTCAGAGCGATCGCGGAAGTGTTCTCCGGCGGCATGCGACGGTTCCGGTCGGGTCGTCGCCAACTCGGAAGTGACGCCGTTTTGGAGCTACTTCCTGGTTGCCGGTCAACCGCCCACTACTTCACTTCCCACAAGACTTCTCGGTACTGATCAGGGCTGGATGAGGAACTCGGCGATTTTGCAAGAACTGTGCGCCGGCAATCCGGACTGCAGGCAAGTTAATACCGAAAACCCCTGTTTTTCAGCACTTCGTTATGTAGGCCGGCTTCTCAACGATGTGATTACTTCCGCATTGGCGACCAGTCGCTAAGTGACGGTCGAATGCGTAAACGGTAGGCGGATCCGGATCCGCGTTCACATTTATCTAGCAAGATGCGATATGGCTACTGGGGCGATGGGAGCTTCCTTCTAGGTGAAGGTTGTTCGTTGGAGTTCGTCGCTCCCTGAATTGCGCTTGGCGTAGCGTTGGCGCCTGCGTTCGACATCGAGGTCAGTTCAGACTGGCTGTACTTCGGCGCGCTCGCGTATCCGTGGATGTGATCCTTGCTGATGTCGTTAATCACCACCTCGACGGGCTGAGGACTGTCGGGCGTGTAGAACATAACCGGTTGGTAAAGATTGACGTGCTTCTGCGACAGGTTGCGATCGTCCACCATCAGCTCCAGGTCGGCATACTGGTGCTTGCTATTCGCTTTTTTCAAGCGGATCCCAAACGGTCCCTCGTGCTGGAACTGGTTCGATTTCTTGATATCAAACTCGTAGTAGTTTCGCTCCCCCTTCTTCTGCAACAGCACGAGTTCGTCATGGGTGCGCGCAATAGAGCCCGTCAGCTCGGTGCGCGTATTGGCGAGATCGCCTTGTGTGCTTGCTATGTCATTGCGGGTTTCCTCGATCGCCGTGCCCTGTGCGTCGATTTGCGATTGCAGCTTTTTGAGGCGCGGATCCTCGCCGTGCCGGCGAGGTGTCACGGGGCCGCGGGCGGTTATGACCTGGCTGGAAGGGGCTGACGGAGCGGACTGTGTTTCGCTGCGCGACGCCAGCGTATTCACCTTTGCCGTGAGGTCGCTAAGCTCACTCCGGTTCGCGTCAAGCGCGGCGGTCATCTGCTCATTCTGCGCCGTCAGATTCTTCGCAGTGTGGTGTTCATGAATCGCGTAGCCACCCATAGCTCCACCGAGCGCTACGATAGTGACATAGGCGGCCACGCGCTTTGGTGCCGGTGTCTGTTGCAGGGAAGAGAAGTTCACTCTAGACCTCCGGAGACAACAAGGTAACGCCACTTTTACTGTGGGGAAAGCACGCCCGGTTCCAAAATGTCTCGAACCGCAAGTTCCTGAATCGCCTCATGTTGCGGTTGATGCGGCAAGGGACGGTTGGGATTACACGGGATGCAGAACACGCTGCGAGCTGAGCGGGACAAGCTGCACCAGTTTGAAATTTACATCCCACCCGTTTGTTTGTAGTTGGAGGACTCAGACCAGCCAATCACCTTCAAGTGGGATGTGGATCTGGTCCGCACTTTGTCGGCATGATGCAAAAGCTTCTCTGTTCCTGCCAACGAGGCGGGTTCTACTTGCTTGCCTAGAAGAGCAGTACAGCAAGGTGGTATGTCGTAAATCCTGGCCCCTCGTTACCGATATTGCATGAGCCTACTGCCGCGGTGCGGTAGCGCCCGGTACTGATCTTCTGCTCCAGCACATCGGGCAGCCTGTTTAAACTGGAGGCTTCCCAGCGCATAATGAATTTCGGCCGCAGGCCTCCCGCAGCACCATGGTCCATGGCACATGTCTGCCTGGCTGCAGCCACGTCGCCTGCCGGCTCGATGCCACGCTCGTTCAGCAACTGGCCGATGGTACGTTCAATCTGCGAGGAGCCTAACACGCCGACGGCGGCGGAGAAATCCTCCACCGCCCACAAATAGCCTCCCTGGCGCACCATCCCCACGCCTATCTCATTCAGCCGCGGATCGAGAATGTTTGCGCGGTGCCCGGGCGAGTGCATCCACTCCGCCTCCAGCGCCGCGGGAGTTGGTGCAGCGGCCAGATTTTCGGCGACCACGTGAAAGTGTGCGCCCTGCTGCCCCACGCGCGTATCCAGATCCGCTTCTCCGCCATACTGGTGTGACAGCGCGCGCTGCCCCACCATCAGCTCAGCGTGTTTTTGCGCGGCTCGCGCCAGAGCTGGGTCCCACTTGAGCGGGCCAAGGCCCTGTTGAGCACGGTCCGCGTTGGTCGCTTCCATCAACTGCCTAGCTTCCAGGGATTGGGCGGAGGCGTTACCCAGCGCACCGACGGTCCAAATAGCGCCGAGCAGATAAGCACCGATTAGTTTCCGCATGGGCGGGCCCTCTCTGCATCATTGAACCCGATCGTGGGATCTGTCCCTCTCCCACGAAAGATGTAAAGTCGCAGGGGCATGTAGGCAGTGCTCGAGCAGCAAATCTCCAGCGGAAGATTCCGCACTGCGGCAGTAGGCTCATGCAATATCGGTAACGAGGGGCCGGGATTTACCACCTACCGCCTGGCAGTCATGCTCTTCTAAGTCCGTTCGTGAAGTGCTTCTGACTATCCCACTGAAGCGCCATTGGGCTATTGGCGCTGCGTCTGTAATGTCCGCAATAGAAGTGTTTACCGGCACGCAATCCCCATTGGTCTGAGGGCACCGGTTCCACATCAGACGGAGGACCGGCATGAAAGACGGATGTCTGGTTGGGCTTCTTCTTGGGATGGCCCTTACGGCGCCCGCACCGGCTCAGGTTTCCGTGTATGTGGGAATTACCCCACCGCCGATACCCTATGAGCCGCCCCCGCCGCCACCCCCCGCAGTCGGGATGATCTGGGTGGGCGGCTTCTGGGCGCCTCAGGGACACCACTATCGTTGGGTTGCCGGACGCTACGAGCAACCACCCTACCCAGGCGCAACCTGGTCTCATCCACATTACGACCACTACCCGGAAGGTTGGCGCTTCGACGAGGGACACTGGGGCCATGAAGATCACGATCACGGCCATGGACAACCCCACGGGCACGACAGGGGCAACGACGGTGGTGGCCACGGTCACGATTAATCACTCCTGAAGCGGTTGCTTGCGCCAATCGTCGCCAGAGATCCCAAAGGGACAAAAGCCCGCTGAGAGCCGTAAGCACTACCTGAAGGCTGATCGCCATATTTCTGTTTTCGTTCTCTGACGTGCCTGGGGAGAGACCTCTGGGGGAGAAGATACATGACAGGGAAACGGGTCGATACGAAGCACAGAGCACCGCATTGGGCAATCTTCGCGATATCGGGGTTACTGCTTGCGGGAATAGTTTTGGTTGCATGTAGCAGCGGTGGATCCTCAACTCCTGCCGCTCCTGCAATGGCGGCCGCAAGTGTAATGTTGAGCGACCCGGCAACTTGCAGCGGTCCCACCGGTCCATTTGCGCACGTTTTCGTCACCATCACCGATGTCCAGGCTAACGTCAGCTCAACTGCCGGAGACGGCGACAGCGGTTGGACAGATCTGACACCCGGCCTCTCCTCTCAGCCCAAACAGGTCGACCTGCTGGGGCAGGCAAATAATCAGTGCTTTCTCGCTACGCTCGGTGATACTCAGCAGCTCCAGCCGGGATCTTATCAACAGATTCGTTTGATCCTCGCGGACAATAGCGCGACCGTCGCGAACAATGCCTGTGGCAACTCCACCAACTGCATTGTCTTGTCGGCGGACAACAGTGTTCACACTTTATTGCTTTCGAGCGAATCGAAGACGGGCTTGAAGATTCCTTCAGGGCAGATTGCTTCAGGCGGTTTCACGATCGCGGCTGGTCAGACCAAGGATCTGGATATCGACTTCAACACCTGTGAATCCATCGTTCAGGAAGGCAACGGCCAATATCGATTGAAGCCGGTTCTCCATGCCGGAGAGGTCAGCGTCACGTCCACTTCGATTAATGGCAAGATCCTCGATAGCGCAACGGGCAACCCAGTGAACGGACAGGTTCTGATCGCTCTGGAGCAGAAAGACGCCACCGGCGTAGACCGGATCATGATGGCAACGTTGGCCGGGAGTGACGGCTCATTTGTCTTCTGTCCGATCCCCACCGGAACCTACGACATCGTGGTGGTCGGAGAACGCGCCGACGGTACGGGTTACGCAACCGTCCATCGTGACAGGCACCGCCAACGGGCAAACTATCGGCACAGTGAGCCTCTATGCCCCGGGAGCGGGGGCTACGGGGCATGGTGCAGTTCACGGGCGCTGTTTCTTCGCAGAGCAGCGCAAGCCAGGGGACCTCAATGGATGCCCAGTTGAGCGCCCTTGAAACCGTGGCAAGTGGAACTACATTCACCATCCCGCTGCTTCCGAATGCCCAGCAGTCCTCGGCTACGCTTTCGCTGGAGACAGCAGCCTCGTCCGGTTGCGCGGCGGACACCGACTGCGCGACTTACGCCATGATGTTGCCGTCAGGAGGGCCGTTTCTAGGTGCCTACTCGGCCAGTGGGGTTACGTTGTCGCAAAGCTCTCTCCAGGCAAACTACATCCTGGATGGGCTAGCGTTTGTTCCCTCCTCTGGTGGAACTGCAGATTGCACACCCTCGGAACAGAAGACGCCGTCCTACCTACCGGCACCATCGGGGGGCACTGCCATCGCGGCCCAAACCCTGGCGTTTACGCAGTGCCAATAGTATCGAGTGACCGCTGCCCCCCAACTCGTCCACCTGCATTTTGGTACAAGCGCGGGTCGGCTGGAGAAGAAAGAGATGGCACCACGGTCTAACCGTCGTTCTGCAAACCTGCTTTCGGTAAGGGGCTCTGAAGACCGAGAACTTAAATAGGAACAGAGCGAAGCGCATTCCATCCACGCGCGGGGTCGTCAAAACACCCCAACAAGGCCGTATACATACGCGCAGACCTTACCTGCTAATCTCACTTTTCTGGGTCCACGCCGCGTCCGCCAATTGGACGGAGCCTTCCTCTTTGGTCATGAGCGGATCGTCGCCAGCTCGGCAGTAACGGAAAGGTAACGTCCCGTTTGGCGGTGACTCGACCGGAACCCAGAAATCCGGAAAGTCTTGTGTTCGCACTGTTCGGTGAGTGACTGGCGATTTGGCACGAACTGACCAGTCAACCAGATAAAAAGTAGCCTCGTGGGCACGGCCTGCGCCAGAATGCATGTCTCGCAGAACTCACCGCTTCTGGTAAATGATTTGCCCGCTTCGGATGGTCAGTGCGACATGAGCCAAAGCATTAATATCACGAGCGGGATCGCCTTCCAGAAGCGTCAGGTCTGCGTCCATTCCCGTTTTTATCTGCCCTGTGGTTCCCGCGTAGCCGAGACGTGCAGCCGGGGTTGTGGTCAAGGAGGCCAGGATCTGCGGAAATGTCATTCCAGCACGCGCCATATAGCCATATTCCTTTGTCAGCGCGGAATAATCATTCAGGTAGCCGATATCTGTACCGAACATGATTTGGCCGTGTGCATCGGAGTAGCTCTTTACTTCTTTCAAGATCGAATCGAAGTTGTCGTCCCGGCTAAAGAGAGTCAGCGTTGGGATCAGCGTGACGTTTGCTGCTTTGAGCCGGGCACTTAATGCCTCATCCCACTTATCCGACTCCTCGGAGGTGTGCGCGAGTACGTCAACCTGGCCGGCAATGACAAGCTCCACCCCCTCAATAGTCGAGGGATGAGCAAAGACCAGCTTGCCTTTGCGGTGTGCCTCATCTGTAGCGGCCTTTACAACTGGCAATGGCATCGCGTACGGTACAGGCTTGCCGTCGCGCCGAAGCCAGCTCACTACATAGAGCTTAACGATATCCGCGCCCTGAGCAATCTGCTCATCGACGATGCGTACTGCGTCAGCCGGTGTTGCAGCCTCGCCTTTTGCTAAGGCAGCAACCATGTCAGCGGGCAAGTTTTCTGTCAGGTAATATGGGAGGCCGTCCTTGGGAAAGATGATCATTCCGGCGGTAAGGATTCGAGGTCCAGCAACTTCTCCGTTTGTGATTCTGTTTCGCAGCGCAATTGTGTTTTCGAGAACAGAACCTGTATCAACGACAGAGGTGAAGCCATAGCCGGTAAGCATATCCTGGAGTTGCGCTGTCAATCGTGAGCCAGGAAGATCAGCCGCATGATCCCACTTTGGCTCCATGAAGTGGACATGGGGCATTCCAAAGTCCCGCGACGAGTGTCTTCCCCGAACAATCGATCGTCCGCATACCCCTCGGGACTTGAAGCGTACTAGCCTCTCCGACGCTGACAATCTTTCCGCCTGCAACGACAATGACGCCATTCACGATTGGCTTTGCGCCGGGTGCTGGATAAATGCGGGCACCGACTAACGCAAACTCTTTGGTTGAACTGTCCGACTTCTGTGCCTGGAGTGCTACAGAACTCCCTGAAAGAATCTCGATCAGAAAAAGGATGACGAAACATCTGTTGACCCAGTCGAAGCGAGATCGCACAATATCCTCCGGAGAACGCTCAATACTTAGTTACGGCAGCCGTTACAAAAGAGTTCCAGAATACTGCGATCAACCCGTAGAACAGGTCGAGTCCGAATTACCCCATGATTGGTTTTCGTTCCTGACATCAGGCCAACGCATTGAGTTCTCTCAGCGCTTTCCTCGGAGTTCTGGGCGTATCGTCGGCCACCCGGCCACCCGTTTTGGGGTAACTTCCGGGCGGCCGGTGATCCAACCTGAACTGCCATTTTGAGGCACTATACTTCTGACCATGCGGCGGACGTTGATGCGACTCGTTAGTGCATTCGTCATCGGGATTGCGTTGGTTACCGGTGCAACGCTCCTTCAGCCCCGATTCGTGGCCGGGTCTGGCCCAGATTTGGTTTGCGAGCTGATCTTAATGCCGGGAAAGTTGCTGGCCGTTCCGTTTCGCGACCGTGGGAATGCAAGCCGCGAGTTTCTGTGGCGATCCCGTGTGTTCGGGTCGATCATTCTGAGCGCCATTGCATTCCTTGTGTTGTCCGCAAGAAAGGTCGCCCGAAGGGTTGTTTCCGAGTAGGCGGTGATTGGCTCACGTCCTATCCCGAATAGAGAAGCAACGGCAGGAAAACCAGACCGAGACTGAGGAAGCACCAGCACAAAGCGCCGTGGCCGTCCAGCGAGTGTGCCAGTCCACCGGAGCCACGAACCAGACACCCGCGCAAAGGGCGATGAAAGCAAGAGCGACAGCCGCGAGACAGTATCCCGCGACCGCTAAAGCTGTCCGGAATGGAGGCCGATTTGTCGTGGCTGACACATGAGAATAGTACCCAAATCAGCGTGGAATTGCGCAAGCGCCCGTGTTGTCGCCAACCCGGATGGAACCGCAGTTTTTGGGGATTACTTCTGGATAGCCGGTCAACCGCCTCCGACCTAAACGGTGGCAAGAGGAGACATCTGCAGATACCGCCGACTAAGCGGCAAGGACGCAGATCAGCAACCAACCAGGGCATTTGTCGCGGGGTGATGCTCTCAGCCATTCGGTCTGCGGGTATCGGGCTCCGAGTTGGATCGGAGATACGACAGATCGAGAGCGCGTTCCCGCACAAGACGTGCTGCTAAGCTCGTATCTTGATCAAGAATCCCCGACAATAAGTGGCGGGAACCCACCTGCGCGCCAGAGTCGTGGGCTTCTTGCCGGGCCTTCGCAAGAGCTTTCTTGCAGTCCAAATCAAGTGTGCCTTCTCGGCGGGGCCGCCCATGCTCCCAACGGAGAAGAGGGCTGCGCGGGACCACTTTGTTGGTCTCCATGGCTCGAACCATCGTCACTAGAGTTTCCATGCCATGGGATCCGAGAAGAGCACTAGCAAGTTCCTCGTCACTGCGCAATGCACCCACGAGAAGGTGCTCCAAGCTGATCTCTCCATAACTGAATGGACCTTTTTCGAGTCGTGCAAGGTAGATCGCGCGTCTCGCGCGTTCGCTGTAGGCATTTCGATAAAGAGTGACGGGACCCGGATCAAAATGGCGCGCCGGAGCGTTCAGCGAGAAATCGGCTATGGTGTGGAACCAGAGGCGAACTCGCTTTCCTCCGGTGTTCGCTGCGCGAAGCTGATCACGAAAACACTGAGTCATGGCTTGCTCGTATTTGCGGCGATATCGGGCAGGGTAAACCTTCAGCAGAATTCGATAGAGATCTTCCGACGTCATCACACCTCCCCGTCCTAGGCTATGCCGTTCTGAAAACCGACTTGGCACGAGCCATACGCACCAGAGCCTGTAGACGTTCGGCCTCGGCTGACGCTGCGCGTCGGCCTTGTCTGGTTATTCGGTAATACCTACGTCGCTCATCACTCAGATCGGGATCGATGCGCTCATCACACTCTTCGATGAGGCTGCCTTCGAGCATGCGTTTCAAGGTACCGTAAAGCGTGCCCGCCCCCATCCGTACTTGCTGATTGGTCCGCTCGGCTACTTCCAGCATGATTCCATATCCATGCCGCTCCTGGTCTACGAGGGCCAAGAGAATGTGAAAGACGGCGGGTGTCAGTGTCTTCATAACTTCAATACATCCGTTGCGGATATATTAAAATTCCAGCGTGGAATTGTCAAACGCCTTACCGCCTTTTCATAAGGCCATGGGGAAGGTGACTGACGCGTTTTCCAAGCATCGTCTAGCGGCCCAAAATGCTTGTTCAAAGCACGCCTACTTCCGCAGTTCCGGTCGGATGGTCGCCTAACCGGACATAACCCAGACTTTCGAGTTCTGTCCGTGTAGGCGGTTACTCGACCGGAACCGAGAATTTCCGCACTGAACGGCTCGATGAGTGCCTAGGCGATTGTGAATTCAACAGCATTCCCGACGAAATCGGCGTTTGTGAGGACTGATATAAACGCCAAGCGAAATGCTGCCATCGTGCCTCCTGAAGAGCCCGCTAATTTCGCTCTAAACTGGGTTTACAGTTAGTCGGCTGCGAACAGGGCGATTCGGCCGCTGGAGGATAGGCAGAAGCGATGCAAGTTCCTTACGCGAACAAGTGGCAGAAGGAGATGGATAAGCTGCGAACAATTGCAATTAACTGCGACCTGACTGAAGAGATAAAGGGGGGGAAGCCCTGCTTTACCTTTCTCAAGAAAAATATCGTGATCATAATTCCGCTCAAGGAGTCATGTGCGCTCTCATTCTTCAAAGGCGCTCTGCTTAAGGACTCCAAGCGCATCCTTAAAGGGATCGGAGAGCACACGCAGGCCGGGCGATGGATCAAGTTCACGTCCGTTAAAGAGATCACAGCCCTGCAGTCTTCCTTGAGAAGCTATCTCTATGAAGCCATCGAGTTGGAAGAGTCCGGGAAGAAGATAAAGTTCAAGAAGCCCTCCGAGTTTGTCATTCCGGATCAATTGCAGGCCATGCTCAATGACAACGCGGCTTTGAAGGCGTCCTTTGAAGGGCTCACGCCAGGGCGAAGAAAATCCTATATCTTTCACATCGCAAGCGCCAAACAGGCCAAAACCCGGGAAGCGCGAGCCGAAAGGTGTGTACCAATGATCCTGAGTGGGCGAGGATTCAACGAATGGCCGGATTGAAGCCCGGTGCGAGCGGCAGTTTCGGGAGCCTTTTCAAATCGCTGCAATAAGGCCTCCAATCCCGGATGATGAGATGGTAAAACAAATGATCTCTATCAGATGGTGTTGCATCCACCGGTTGAACTCGCACCGTTTTGCGGGAACTCTCCCTGAAACGGCTCCTGCTTGACCAGCAGCGCTCACCTTGCTCTGAGTCGAGTAACCAGAACGGAATTCGCGTTTTAGCTATAGATTGGTTATATGCCCGACCGGCATGACAAACTCACACTCATCAGCATGGCTGTCGTCGCCTCTGCTTCAGCGACGCTGCTACATGAAGGTGTTGGTCACGGCCTGACGGCGTGGCTGCGCGGCGATATTCCCACCGAGCTCACGAGCAACCATCTCTCATCGTTGCGACCGGATCGTTGGGTCGACGCTGGAGGGACGCTTGTGAATCTCTTTGTCGGAGCTGGCTCCCTTCTGGCCTCGCGCATCGCGGGGGACCGCGCGAACGTACGCTACTTCTTCTGGATCTTTGCGGCGTTCAATTTGCTTCACGGCGCCGGATATTTCCTGTTCTCAGGGATCTCCGGCTTTGGCGACTGGCAGGAGGTGATTCGCGGGCTGCCGCATCAAGTTGCCCTGCGAATCGGCATGACCGTCTTTGGCGCCGTGATGTATTTTTTTGCCGTATGGCTTCTCGCCGTGTCGGTGCGGCCCTTCGTATCGGAAAGGCGAACGTACAACATCGTAGGCCGACTCCCATACTGTGCGGCGGCCCTTTTCAGTTGCGCGGCAGGTGCGCTCGATCCTCTTGGGTTTAAGCTTCTCCTGGTCTCAACCATTCCGGCGGCGTTCGGTGGATCGTCGGGCCTCCTGTGGGCCGACAGTCTGCTGCCGCGCACAACGGCGGAGCGGGCACTGGTGGTGCGTCGTCAGATCGCGTGGTGGTTTGCCGCGGCCATACTTGGAGGCTCGTATATCGCTTTCATTGGTCGAGGTATACAGTTCCCCATGCTCCCCCTGCGAGGCTGAAGACGGTACGTTCTCACCGAGAACCATCACTCAAGTCCAATCGGAGGGTTCATGGCAGGCAAGCTACCTATAACCCCGTTTTTCGGGCCCTCGAAGCTGCTTAGGACGCACTCATCAAGTATCCGCTAAAAAACAAGCGGACACCTGATGACAGACTCTGCCTCTCGTCAAGACGGGATCAGCTTTTACTGGTGTAAAAATGGCCTTATAATCTAGCTTGTATGTGGGAGGAGCCAATGGTGAATGCTACGACAAAAGCAGCTTCCGTAGTTGCAATTTTCGGCATCGCCCAGTTGGTGCTTTTGTTTTATTCGATTTCCCATCCCTCGATCAGCGATTGGGTCACCTTTTCCTTCGTGATCTTCATCGTCTTCTATCCAATGGTTTTTGCATACCACGACAGGCAGATGAAGGCTTGCAAAGAGCGTTCTACGGAATCGCCTGCGGATTCAAACTGAGCCACGTCCGGCTCCTGCTTCCTATGCAATACCATGAAGGCATAGTCGGCCTTACACCCAGGTTCATCCAATCGTATTTGTAACTGTATCGGTGACTCTAGCGGCGGTGACGCTGCTGGTAGTATGGCGGCCCAGACTTGTCCAAATTAGCTTTTTTTTCGATTCTGTCCATCCACCTCCACTGATGCCAAGGTGGGCCACTGCCCTCAACTTTGTCATCCCGCCTGCCCCGGCGTGCCGTGGGAGCGTAGCCGAGGGACCTGCTGTGCGCCCTTCCCTCTATCAACTCCCTAAAGCTCCGTCCATCCATCTCCACCAATGCCAAGGTGGATGGACCGAAGCACTGCCACAGCACCAACCCGATTTCGCTTGTCCACGTTCTCTTCCACGCATTCAGCAAGTTGCGTCGTCCAGAAGGCCATTTGCGCACTAATTTGGACAGCTCTGATGGCGGCCCGCCCCGCGCCCCTGGACCCGATCGAAGCCTTGCGGGTTGAGTAGACCAAGACCCAGGATCAGTCTCCACCCAATCCCAGCCCCATGATCTCGGCTGGTGGCAGTTCCTCAAAGTTGAGTACGGCTGACTCTGCATGAAGCGTGTTCCAAGCCCAGAGCGTTAAGGCCACGATGCCCGCGACACTTAGGGCAAGGAAGTACTTGAGCGGATCTTCCAACGCACTCTGTTCAAACCGTGCACTTTTCTCGGTAAGGGGTATGAGGACTAGCAGGTAGGCCCAGAAAGCGAACTGGACGTTGCCTTTACCCGGAAGGAAGGAGCAGGTAAAGGGAATCTTGTGAAATCCGAGCAGACTGAGTTCGGTGAACAAGACCCCGAGAAGTCCCAGAACGGCAAGGTGGCCGGCAACCTGCAGCCATGGCTGCAATGGCAGCGAGAAGGTCGCTGAGCCAATCAGAATGGGGGCGACGGCGAGCACAAGCAGCGAGCGCCGAGTCGTAGCGATGTAGTCCCGCGAAGGATGAACCTGTGTAATGCGCAGAATCCAGTTGGCGGGCAACGAGACCGGTAGGGAGAACGCGACGCGGGTTCCTAGGACGGCGAAGCTCATCATGACAATGGTTGAGATAAGGAAGCGAAGGCTTGCCGGATGAAGTGATGGCCTCGCTAGATCCTGTTGGGCCGCGGGGATATTCAGGCAGGAGAGTGCGACGGCGAATCCTACTCCCAGATAAAAGGCAACCACCATCCGATGCTGGCGGCTCCGCACCAGGGACCGAAAACTAAACATGAGCATGGCCGTTTGCAACGCGCTGCCCAGGCTCGGCCGCCAATGCCATCCCTTCGTCCTGGGCACGATATCGGGCTCCTCCACGATCTTGCGCATAGTACGGAAATAGCAGAGCAACAGTGCTGAGACGGCTCCTGATAGCGACAGGGCGAGGCCGATCCAAGCTCGTCGAGCCAACTGTGCAAACCCCGGATGCATGGAACCATTCAATTGATTGAAGAGCGCCAGGAACCAATAGGAGGGCAACCAGGCGAAAACCCATTGATTTTCCGGATTGGTGATAGCCGCGGGCGTTACGATGCCTGGCTGAAGAAAATATACGCCGAGGAAAAGACAGAAGGCCGCAAGTTGCAGAAACGCTGACAGACGCAGAAACCAGCGGCGGGGCAGCAACTGTGCAGCGATCCCCTGCACGCTAAGCACAGAGCAGAAGAGGAATGCGCCGGACGCGAATATCGTGCACCAATACGCCGCGAACGACCTGATGATTCCGGCGAGGCCGCCACGTGCAAAGACCCACGGCCAGGTAATGCCGGAGACAACATGCAGAGCAAGGATACAGAGACCAAGCACCGTACCCGACGCCGCAACTTTGGCCAGGAAGAGTGTACGCGCACGGACTGGTAATTGGGCAAGCACCATGACGTCTCGTCGGTCAGGGAAGGTCGCGTCCCAACTGAGCACGGCGAACAGCCCTACCGCTAACATCGTCGTCGCGATGAGACGGTGCTCCACTGTCCAGCAGGTGGCCACGCGTGCCACCTCCGGCATCCGATCCACGTTGGCCACCAACGCGACCCCTCCCTGGATAATGCTGATCATGGCCAGGACCGCCGCGAATTGGCCTAGGAGTTTGATGACGTCGGCTTGCACCGAGAGAGTCTCAAGGTCGATGACGCGCATGAGGAACAGGCGATAGAGAACGCGGAGTTGAAGCCGCGCTGACTCGGAACGATCAAGCATGGATGAGGTCCGCGATCTGTCGTGCCATCGACACGGTGTCCTGCTCAACGGCGAGTTGCGAAAAGATTTCTTCCAGTGTGGGTAACGACATCAATGTGCGTAGATGCTCGATGGAGTCGTCGGCTACGATCTGGCCACGGTGGAGGATGACGATGCGTGAGCAGATACGCTCGACTGTTTCAAGCTCGTGCGAGCTGAAGAGCACCGCCTTACCGCGTGCAGCCAGCTCCTGAATGAGGCTGCGCAGGATCAGCGCGGAACCGACGTCCAGGCCGGAGAAGGGTTCATCCAGCAGGAGGAGATTAGGGTTGTGCATCAGCGCCGCAGCGAGCAGGACTTTCTGGCGCATACCCTTCGAGTAGCCGGAGATGGAGGCGTGGCGGTCATCGCGGAGTGAGAACAATTGGAGCAGGCCATCGATACGCTCTGCGGCTAGCTTTGCCGGAAGGTTGCGGAGCTGCGCGACCATCGTCAGGTATTCTGCGCCGGAGAGATGAGTGTAGAGGTGCGGCTCCTCCGGGACGTACCCCATGCGATGTCTGTAAGTGATCAGATCCTTCTGGATGCTTTGACCCTGAAAGAGGATCTCCCCCGACGTCACGCTGATAAGGCCGGTGATCAACTTCATGGTCGTGGACTTGCCCGAGCCATTTGGGCCAAGGTAGCCGGTGACCTCACCGGCCCGGGCGGAGAAGCTTACCTTGTCCACGGCGGGAATCCCCGAGAACCGTTTTGAGACGCTGCGGAGTTCGAGCATGAGCCCTCGGCAAGGCCTGTTACTACATATGTAGATCTAAACCTGATCTACATATGTAGCAACCTGTCTCCCCTCTTGTCAATAGGCCTTCTACATATGTAGGATGTTTGGCATGCCGGAAGAATTAGGCCTCTCCTATGCCGTAGCCATGGTCCTGCAATCGATCGCTCTTGGCCACGTGTACGGCTATAGGGTAATGGTGGTCACGGGGCTTCCGAGCGGCACGGTCTACCCGGCTTTGGGGCGCCTGGAACGGGATGGGTTGATTCTGTCTCGTTGGGAAAAGCAAGCCAAGGCAGAAGCGGCGCAGCGTCCCCCGCGGAAATACTACAAGGTCACGCGCGCGGGAAACGCAGGGTTACAGACGGCGAGAGATCGATACCCGCTATTGGCGAAATTCGCGATAGCTGCCGAAGAGGAGCGCGTATGAATAGCGATGCTCCCGGCGTATCAGCCTACGCGCAGCATATCGTCATTGAATGCATTTCACTTGTTGTTCCTGGACCTGGCCGCAAGGATTGGCTTTTAAAGTGGAAGTCTGAACTTTGGTATGTACGGCGCGAAGCACCGGCCGGCAAAGATGTCTGGTGGTTTTGCCTCGGGGCTTTTGGCGATGCTCGCTGGATGAGACGATACTCGCCAACAGAGGGTGTGCATCTCGACTCCCCTTTGAACTGCGTAATGTTTCTTATCTCGCTGGCTCTATTTTCCCTGCTGGTAGCTCTTCTGTTGCCGGGCGCTCGCAATGTTTTGCTGTTGAGTTTGCACACGGAATCGAGCTTCTATTGGCTTCACTCCTGGGCCGGCGTCTCAGAGTCTCCGCCAAATCCTATCGACCAGCAGATTGTCCTCTTCAGGCTCAACTTCGTCTTCGCCTGCTTGATCCTTCCAGCGGTCACAACTCTGCGCCTCGGTAGTGGAAGCGGGCCGAGGAACCTGCGTTCGTGTTTAGCTAGAAGCCGCTGGCTCGTATTCTTTCTTCTAAAAGTCATCTTGATCCTGCCACCGGTCTACTTCGCGGCGCTTGATCTCGGACATCTGTTCACAACGAGCGGCAGCGTTTTCATTCAGGCGATGGCATCTCTTGTTGGCTTTTTGCTCTCGTTGCGCTGGGCCTTCAACGATCAAAGAAGCCGCTGTCCAACTTGTCTCTGCCGTTTGAGCTGGCCGGTTCGCATCGGTCGCCCATCATGGACTCTCTTGGACTGGAACCTCACTGAATACATGTGTCCCAAAGGACATGGCGTTCTTCACGTTCCGGCAGAGTCGGTAGCTGGATCGCCAACGCAACATTGGATTCCGATGGACTTACTTTGATGATATGTTCCGCCCCTTCGCCAAGCAGCTCAGAAAGCCACAGGATCTCCGTTTCGTAACGCCTCAGTAGCCCCGCCCGAAAAAAATCTTTTCGAGGCTTGAACGAAACTCAACAGACCTGCATCTATGTAGGCAGCGGAGCTTTTGCAAGAGGGCCAACTTTTCTGGGGAAACACCAAGATGATCAATTAATTAGTTTGATCATCTTGATCATCTTGACGAAACAAAGGACTTAGCCGCCAATTTTGATCACCTTGGGGAAACATTTGAGCACCTTGGTGAAAATAGAGGACTTAGCTATCAATCTTCACCAGGGTGCAACGATCCGCCATTAGGGCAAGATCTTTCGCAAGTAGTTATAGCTGGTGCGAACGCTCTCCATGGGCGGCCCGTCGATTCGGTCCTGCTCGATAAAGTAATGTTCGATGCGGAGCTTCCTGGCTGCAGCCAGGATATGCGGCCAATCGATAGAGCCGGCGCCGACTTCGGTGAAGTGTGCCGAGCTCTGGCTCATGTCGTTCGACGACGGAAAGCCGGGCTTGCGATCCTTGATGTGCAGCATGCGGACACGCCTGCCGAGCCGGTTCAGCATCTCGACCGGATTCAGCCCGGCCTGCGTGATCCAATAGCAGTCCATTTCAAAGTAGACCAGCTTCGGATCGGTCTCGTTTATTAGGATGTCGTAACCGGTTGTTCCGTCGAACTGGCGAAACTCATAGTCGTGATTGTGAAAGGCGAAGCGCAAGCCCATCTCGCGGGCGCGCATGCCCCACTCATTGAACTGGTGGGCTGCTGCGTGGAAGCCTTCGGCCGAGGTCCACTGCGACTTGGGAAGCATGGGACAAACGACCCACTGGATGCCGGAAGCTTTCGCGTAGTCCCATTGGCCGCCCAGGTCAGTGTATTCAAAATGGCCGCTCGGAGCCTTTAGGCCGCTATCCACGACGACCTTGCGCAATTGTTCCACTGGAAGTGTGTAGGCCACAGGCGTCAGCTCAACTTCCTGGTAACCGACGGCATGGATCTGGCTAAGAGTGCCTGCAAGATCCGACTTGGCCATCCGGTTCAGGGTAGAGAGTTGCAGCCCAATAGGAGTGTGCGTTTGCGCCCACAGAGGACGCGCCACACCTGGCAAGGCTGCTGCGGAGAGAGCAAGGAAGTTACGCCGGCTAAGCATTTTCGCTCTCACAGCTTCAGGCTGCGCGGAGCCTTAGCCGGCGAGTGAACAACTGAATGACCAGCAACAAAAACAACTGCGCAGTAATGGCTCCGCATAGATCGATGCAGACATCTTTGGGCGAACTCGTCCGGCTGGGCAGGAAGCTCTGATGGTACTCATCCAAAATGGCGATGAGCAGAGTACAGAGCACTGCCAGAACGGAAGCTCGCCGCCAGAGGGTCCAGTGCTTGACCGCCATCCGGAGAAGCGTCTGTCGCCAGCTATAGAAGAAAGCCATGCTGACCACTCCGTAGCCTACGAAATGACCCGTCTTGCGGATGAGATGATGCACCTCGGCCCAATGCGCCGTGCTGACCGGGCCAAAGAGCCGCACCCAATATGGATAAAGCCATTGGCTGGTGTTGTTCGCCGACATCGTGGCCGTGGACTCGAGGACGATCATGAGAACGCTGAGGGCGGCCGGTACCCAATCCAAGATTGCTCTCAGCCTGGAGGATTTGAATGAGCCCATGGCTTCCATTATAGAGGCTCACTTGCGGACGGATCGACGCGTGAGCGCCCACTTGACCAAGGCTGAAGCTAACTGAATACGGGCTCCAAGAGCGGTCTTAGCGAGAGAAAAGCGCATCGCAGGCTGCGCGCAGCCACATGGAGATGGCCTTCGCGCCGGGATCAGGATAGCCAAGCACTCTAGCACCAAGGTAACTTGACCGGCCTAACTTAGGATGCATCTGGGCCGTAGCTTCGGCGCCGCGCTCCGCCGCTTCCCCTGCAGCGAGAACCGCATCTCGCGTCGCCTTGAGACCTACGGCCTGCTGCAACGTCCTCACGAATGGATCGAGCGCGTCCAGCATGGTGCGGTCGCCGGGCCTTGCACCCCCTAGTTCACTGATGGCTCGGCACCCCTGATCGAGCGCTTCTGCCCACTGCGCCAATCCGGTGGCGCCGCTTGCCTCGAGAACACTACCGCAGCGCAGAAACAACACCCCGTAGAGCGGTCCTGACGATCCACCCAACTCACGCCGGAGAGTATGGCCGAGAGCTTTGAGCGTAGCGGGAGCATTGTCCAACGGATAGGACGCAACTGCATCTTGAACAGCCTTTGCCCCACGTGCCATGCTGACGCCCAGGTCGCCGTCGCCAGTAACACGGTCCATCTCGGTCAGCTCATTTTCGGCGGCCAACAACAACTGGCACGCAGCCTCAATCGCTTGCTTGGTTTTTCTGCCGGCTTCCGTTTGCGCGCCGCTGCCGGAACTCACCGCTGTGCTCACCTCCACAGCAATCTTCCGGGCTGGATTGCCCGGACGCTGCTTGGCTGCATTCGGCCACGCAGGAGCCGTGGTCGGTGCGTCGAGCCAACGAAGCCGATCCTCGTTCAGGCCCAGAACAGAGATTGAGATCCCCGCCATATCGAGAGAAGAAAGAAATGTTCCGGCATAGATTCGCTCTACCGTAACTCCCTTGCCCGCAAGAAAGCTCACTGCGTGGCGGGCCACTATGGCGAGTTCCATTTCGGTAGTTGCTCCCAGGTTGTTCACCATCACGGCCACGCGCCGCTCATCTCCAAAGCTTCCCTGCTGCAGAATTTCGGTCAGCAACGTTTCGGTCACCTGGTTGGCGGCCTGCAACTCCGTGCGCTTCACACCGGGTTCACCATGAATGCCGAGACCCAGTTCCATCTCATGTTCGCCAAGCTCAAAGCTCGGCTTGCCGACCGCGGGCGAGGTTCCGGCAGAAAACGAGACCCCCATGGTGGCCAGGGAGGTAATCGCCGCCTTACCGATCGCTGCCAGTTCGGCGAGGCTCGTTGCCCTCGGCAGCGGCCGCCCCCACCAGCTTGTGAATGAAAACCGTGCCCGCGAGACCACGCGCACCGGTGGCTTGCCCCGTACCTTTCAGCGCGACGTCATCATCCACGATGACCATTTCGACCGGGATGCCTTGGGCACGCGCCATCTCCGCGGCTAATCCAAAGTTCAGCCGGTCGCCGGTGTAGTTCTTGACCACGAGCAACGCTCCTGGCATTGCCGCGACGGTCTGGATGGCGGCGAAGACGGTGTCGCTGCTGGGCGAAGTAAAGACCTCTCCGGCCACCGCGGCACTTAGCATGCCTGCTCCAATATAGCCGGCATGCGCCGGCTCATGGCCGCTCCCTCCGCCGGAGAGTATGGCAACCTGCTGATTACGAACCTGCTCCGCATCTGACCGGATGAGGGCCTTGTGTCCCGGGAGGCGGACGGAGCCCGGGTGCAGCACAGCCAGACCTTGCAGCATTTCTTCGACAACGTCTTCGGGGCGGTTAATAAACTTTTTCATGATGCGGCCAATCTACAGCGTCTCCCCGCGGACGAAAAGCCGCTGCCCGGAAATCGCTGGGTGAACATGGTAAGATTTCTCCCATTGGAGGAAGACCAATGGCTCACTACTCCAGACGTCAATTCATCAAGACCGGACTCGCCGCGGGCGCACTGGCGACCGCCGGAAACCTACCGCTGAAAGCGGCCCCCCAGACAGCAACGGACATGGTAACGCTGGGAAACTCCGGCGTGAAGGTCACGCGGCTTGCCTTCGGCACTGGGACCATGTCCGGGCAAGTCCAGCGCGACCTCGGACAGGAGCAGTTTACGCGCCTGGTGCGTTACGCGCACGAGCGCGGCATCCGCTTCTTCGAGACGGCCGAGTCATATGGCGGGATGCACCAGATGCTCGGCATCGCATTGAAGGGCGTTCCTCGCGACAGTTATCAGCTCATGACCAAGATGACGACCCACAATGGCGTAGACCCGCAGGCCAAGATCGACGAGCTGCGCCGGCTGGCGAATACCGAATATTTCGACATCGCACTGCTTCACTGGCAACATACTCCGTCGTGGCCAACAGACACCCTGCGCTGGCAGGATGGGATTGCTGAAGCGCAGTCGAAGAAGGTTGTGCTGGCGCGCGGGGCGTCGGTGCACGGGCTGCCGGCGTTGCGCAAGACCCCCGATACCAGGTGGCTGGAAGTTGCCATGATCCGGATGAACCATAAGGGCGTGCGCATGGACGCCGAGGATTACGACACAAACGGCCTGGGAAACGTGAACGAAGTGGTGGAGCATGTGAAGCAGGTCCGTAAAGAAGGCATGGGCGTGATCAGCATGAAACTGGTGGGCGAGGGCGCGTTTACCGCTCGCGAAGACCGCCAGGCGGCGATGAAGTTCGCCTTCCGGAACGCCGGGGTCAATGCCGTTACCGTCGGCTACAAGAACACGGCTGAGATCGATGAGGCTATTGAGAATCTGAATCTGGCGCTGGCGTAGCAATCGTCGTCCGTGCCACTGGTTCTTGAACCAGTAAGAGGGAGCGGCGGATGAGGCTGATTCTGGCGTTCACCCTCGTGTTGGCTGCCTCTGTTGCCCCTGGCGCTACCGGCCCTCAGCCCTCCACGAACTCAGCTCAATCCTGTGCAGACCTCCTCAGGGTGGCACTCCCCAATACCTCCATTACGTCTGCACAGGTGGTTGGCGCCGGTGCGTTTACGGCGTCCGCCGCAAGCAGTCGCCCCAACGCTTTCGCTAACCTGCCCGCCTTCTGTCGTGTCGCGGCTACGCTTAGGCCGTCGAGCGACTCCGAGATCAAGATCGAAGTGTGGCTCCCGATCGCCGGCTGGAATGGAAAATTTCTGGCTATGGGCAGCGGTGGATGGGGCGGAGCGATCGACTATCAGGGGCTCAGCTATGCACTGCGCCGGGGCTACGCAACCAGTGCAACCGACGATGGTCACGAGGGCCAGGGTGGCTCATTTGTGCTGGGGCATCCGGAAAAGTTTATTGACTTTGCCTACCGCTCTGAACACGAAATGACGGTCGAGGCAAAGGCGATCATCCGCTCCTTTTATGGTCGCGACCCGCGTTACTCCTATTGGGATGGATGCTCGGGTGGCGGCAGAGAAGGGCTCTTGCAAGCCTATCGTTATCCTGATGAGTTTGACGGCATCATCGCTGGCGACCCGGCAACTTTCCGGCGGAATGCGTGGGCCCTGTGGTTGGCAAACGTAACCTTCAAAGATCCCACAGGCTATATTCCGCCGAGCAAGTACTCGATGATCCACCAGGCGGTGCTCGATGCCTGCGACAAGATCGACGGGTTGAAAGATGGGTTGATCGACGATCCCACCCGTTGCCATTTTGATCCTGAGGTGCTGCAGTGCAAGCAGGGAGACGCGGCGTCGTGCCTGACCGCGGGTCAAGTGCAGACTGCGCGAGCTATCTTGAGTCCAGCCACCACGGGCAGTGGTACTCAGATCTTTCCCCGTCTGGAGCCAGGCACCGAGTTGCGTTGGGCTCGCCTGGCCGGCGGCCCCGAACCGGCCGAACTGTTTCTCGATTACTTCAAGTACGTAGTATTCAAGGATCCGCATTGGGACTGGAAAACCTTTGACCTCGAGCGAGACGCGGCTTTATCCAACGAGATCGACAAGGACACGATTGCCTTGGATCCGGGCCTCACACCCTTTGCCCATCATGGGGGCAAGCTGCTTCTCTACCATGGTTGGGCCGATCAACAGGTGGCGCCGGGCGCTACAGTTGAGTTCTACGATTCGATTGTCAAGGTTGAGTGGTGACCCAGCGCCCGGCTGGGTGCGGCTGTATATGGCTCCTGGTATGGCTCACTGCGCGGGCGGCGAAGGACCAGATACTTTCGACAAGCTGCAGGCGATGGAGCAGTGGGTCGAGCAGGGCAAAGCGCCCGACCAGATCATCGCCTCACATAGCAGCAACGGAAAAATCGATCGCACGCGCCCTTTGTGCCCTTATCCGCAAGTTGCCAGGTACCAGGGGACGGGCAGCACGGACGAAGCTGCAAACTTTACCTGCAGGTCGCCGCAACCGGGCGGCCAATGAGGCGGTGGGTTGGGAGTCGCCATCATGCCGCGTTGGGGTGCCGCCATTGCGATGGTACTTGGCTTTGCTCTCTTATTGAGCGCGACGCCGGCAAGCGGACAGATACAGCCGCCGCGCCCTACTGTCACTCTCACTGTGCTCGACGAAGACGGCCTGCCAGTCTCTGGCGCCCAGGTTACCCTCTCTGAGCCAGGGCGCCCCGTTATCCAGTTGCGCACCGATTACGCCGGGCACTGCACCTACTCGCTGCAACAGGATTTGCCCTACCAGCTCGGCCGTGCAAAAGCCTGGTTTCTACCAAAGCCTGGAGAGCCAGACCGATGCTCATCGGCAAGTCATCGAAGTGGTGCTGGCCCATGAACAGGTGGTGAGCGAACAAGTGAATGTGCATTCGTCCACCACGGGGATTGATCCCGAGCAAACCTCCGACAAGAGCACCTTCAATACTCCGGAGATCGTCAACATCCCCTATCCTACGTCGCGGGATATTCGCAATCTGCTTCCCTTCACCCCCGGCGTGGTGCAGGACGGAACCGGCCAGATTCACGTTGCCGGATCGGAAACCTATGCGACGCTCGACCTGCTGGATGGATTCGATATCCGTTCACCGATCAGCGGTGAGCTGGCCATGCGAGTCAGCGCGGATGCCGTCCGTTCCATCGATACAGAAACCACCCGCTATCCGGTCGAATTCGGTAAGGCCACCGGAGGCGTAGTTGCGTTCTACACCGGGATGGGCGACAACAAGTTTCGCTTTAACGCAACCGACTTTTTCCCTTCCTTCAAAGAGCTGAACGGATTGCGCTTTGACAAGTTCGTTCCCCGTTTCACCTTTTCCGGGCCGATCGTGCGCAAGCACGCGTGGTTCTTCGACGGCCTGGAGACGGAATACGACAACATCTATATCCAGGAGCTTCCTCCCAACGCCGACACCAACCACCTGCTGCGCGGCAGCAACCTGGCGAAGATTCAAGTGAACGTCACGCCCGCCAACATCCTGTCGGGCGGATTTCTCTTCAACGATTACCATTCGCCCTACGACGGCATCTCGTCCCTGGTGCCGCAAGACAGCACCACCAAGACCGATATCACCGCATGGCTGCCTTATATACGCGACCAGCATACCTTCGCGAATGGAGCGCTGTTGGAATTGGGTGTGGGCGTCGTGCACTTCCGCGACGGTTACGAGCCGCATGGAGATAGCCCTTACGCGCTTACTCCGGAACTTACCCAGGGTAGTTATTTTGAAAACCTGGTTTCCCATTCACAGCGGGAAGAAGGAACAGCGACGCTATACCTGCCCCCGCGGTATTGGGAGGGACGTCATGACCTGAAGGCCGGTCTCTCTGTCGACCACATCGGCTTCGATGAAAGCGTTGTGCAGGCGCCCGTAAGCTATCTGCGCGAGGATAGAACGCTGCTGCGCCGCAGCGTCTTCTCCGAACAGGCGCCCTTTACGCGCCACAATGTGGAGACCGGCGCTTACTTTCAAGATCGCTGGTCGGCGCATCCGGGCCTGCTGATCGAGCCCGGCCTGCGCTTTGACTGGGACGAGATCCTGCGCCGCCCGCTCTTCTCCCCCCGCATCGCTGCCACCTACTCGCCGCCCGGTGCGGAAGAGACGACTAAATTGTCGGCGGGCGTTGGGCTCTATTATGAGCACACACAGCTGGAGTATTTAACCCGTGCCCTGACCGGTGTCCGCGATGACACCTATTACGCCGCGGATGGAGTCACTCCGATCAGTGGACCGCTGCCGACCGTCTTTACTGCGAACGACGGTGCGCTCAAGGAAACGCGCGCCATCAACTGGAGCGTTGGCCTGGAGAGGAAACTTCCCGGAGAAATTTACGCCGGGGCTAATTTTCTCCAGAAACGTGTCAGCGACGGTTTCGTTTATGCCAACCAGGGCCCGTTGGGGGCGTTGTACGGAACGTATCTGCTCACCAACGCGCGGCAGGACCACTATACCTCTGAGGAAATTGAAGCGCGGCGCACGTTTGCCAATGGATACAGGCTGTTCGCCGCCTATACGCACTCTTCGGCACGGACCAATGCGGCTCTCGACTACCAGCCTTCTATATCGCTGCTCGGCCCGCAGCAGAGTGGCCCGCTGTTCTGGGATACGCCCAACCGCGTAGTCTCCTGGGGATGGCTGCCCTTGCTGCTGCCGAGGTTGAAGAAGAACTGGGATTTCGTCTACTCGCTGGACTGGCATACCGGCTTCCCTTTCGATTCCGTGAATGCCAACCAGCAGGTGGTGGGTGCGGCCGGCTCTCTCAGGTTTCCCGATTATGTTTCGTTCAACCCCGGCCTCGAATGGCGCTTCCATTTTCGCGGATCTTACTTTGGCCTGCGCGGCGTGATGGAGAATGCCACCAATCGCAACAATCCGTCTGTCGTGAACAACAACGTGGATTCCCCGGAGTTTGGAACTTTCAGCGAGTTCGAAGGCCGGGCGTTTACCGCGCGCATCCGGCTGATCGGCAGCAAATAGTGTGGAGTGCGTGTGCGCTGAGCATCTCCGCGCATGATCACGATTAACGCCGATCGGCTGTGGAGCCGCATCGAGACTCTCAGTCGCTTTACGGATCCGGCAAGGCCCTGGACGCGGCGCGCGTTCGACATCCAGTTTGCGCGGGGCCGGGCGTGGCTCGCGGAAGAGTTCAAAGCTGCCGGCTTGTCAGTCGAAGTGGACGCGGGTGGGAATCTCATTGGCCGCACCCCAGGAACCGGCCGCGGCTTAGGAGCTCTGGTCGCAGGATCGCATTCAGATACGGTGCCTGCAGGCGGCCGCTTCGATGGCATGCTCGGGTTGCTGGCGGCACTTGAAGCCGCGCAGTCGATCCGGGAACAGAAGATCTCGCTGGTGCATCCTCTTGAAGTTGTCGATTTCCTGGCAGAAGAGCCCAGTGATTTCGGTATTTCGTGCATCGGCAGTCGCAGTTGGGCCGGAGTATTGACGGCATCGGATCTGGCGCGCAGCCTGCCTTCCAATGTCACACTCGCATCCGCAATCGATAGTGTGGGCGGTAGTGCAGAGCGGCTGGGCAAAGCCATTCGAACCCAGGATTCCGTGTCCGCGTACGTCGAGTTGCACATCGAACAGGGGCTGGTACTCGCGGAGCGAAAGGCCGAGATTGGCGTCGTAACCGCGATCGTGGGCATCCGCCGCCATGAAGTGACCATCGAAGGACGCGCCGATCATGCCGGGACGACCCCGATGTCCCTTCGCCGCGACGCGCTGGTCGGGGCGGCGGGTTTCATCCGCGCGGTCGAGGAGCTGGCGCGATTACGGCCAAGCGAAAGTCCCTATCTGGTGGCCACAGTGGGAAAGCTGTCCGTGGAACCGAACGCAGTCAATGCGGTGCCGGGCTCAGTAACGATGATTCTCGAGACGCGCAGCACCGATGAGGCCGCGCTGCTTCAATTCGAGCAAGAGTTGTGGAGGCGGATCGAAGGCGAATTGCAGGATCGGGGATTGCGCCTGACTCGCTCGCTGCTAAGCCAAACCTTACCCACCGCCTGCTCGCCATTGATTCAGAGCACAATCGAGGAAGCATCCACGGCGGCGGGTTTCAGAAGCACCCGCTTGCCAAGTGGGGCGGGGCACGACGGCGTCTTCGTCGCTCGCATCGCTCCCATGGGCATGATCTTTGTGCCCTGCCGGGAAGGTAGAAGCCACGCCCCCGAAGAATGGGCAGAGCCGGGTGACTGCGCAAACGGCGCCCGCGTTCTGGCGGAGACGCTGATCCTGCTGGATAGCAGCCTCGATTAAATCGCTCCCCTGGCGCAGCGTGCGAGCACGACACAGTTTCGGCCTCAGCAACTGGAGAGTTTTTCACTCTCGCAGCGGCGGGCTTCTGTCGAAAAGCCCATCCTTCCCTCATGGAGAGACGGTTTGGCACCCACTGATTTAGGCTGGTTGGGTAGCATGAAAAAGGGCGTGATAGCTCTGACCCACGCGGCGAGCGGGTTTGCCCTTCCGGGCGGGATTTCCCCTCGGGGGAAAGAAGTGAAGAACGAACGTGTCGCTAAGAGACAAGCTCATGCCCGACTTTGCCGCTCAATCGCTATTGAAATCTCCCACCATTACGATCAGGGATGTGTATTGCCAGGGCAAGTGCAGGCACCAGAGTGCGGAAGAGTGCGCGACCGTCACAGAACTGGTATTCCCGTATCGCGGCGTCTATGTGCGCCATCTTGGACATGACCAGGCCGTAGCCGAGGCCAACCAAGTGCTTTCTTTCAACGCCACCGAAGGCTATCGGGTCAGCCATCCCGTGCCCGGTGGCGATGCCAGTCTGTCGCTGGCCATCAGCGAACCTCTGTTGTGTGAATTGGCGCCACCTGCCTTTTTGCGCGAGAGCGGAAGACTGGCATTTCGGCGTCAGCGCCTGAGGATTGATGCGCGAGCTCAGGCCCTGGTGGCCATGCTGCGGCACAGTTTGCGGCAGAACATCGCGGAACCATTGGAGGCAGAGAGCTTGGCCTTGACTCTAGTACAGCGTGCGCTCGGTCCGCGCACGGCACACGCCGCCCGGGCCAGCGTTGGAAGGCAGAGGTTGGTGGATCGGGCCAAACTTGTGCTGGTGAGCGACCTGACCCGACGCTGGATGCTGGCCGAGATCGCCGCCGAAGTGCGCGTTTCACCGGTCTATCTCACACAGGTCTTCCAACAAGTGGAGGGCCTCCCGTTGTATCGCTATCAACTGCGACTGCGGCTGGCACGGGCGCTGGACCTTCTTGCGCAATATGACGATCTGACCGCTCTCAGTCTGGACCTTGGCTTCTCCAGCCACAGCCATTTCAGCGCTGCGTTCCGCGAGGTTTATGGCCGCACACCCTCGGAGTTCAGGCAATCGGTGTTGCATCGTTAAGGCTTGTCCCAGCAAATCGCTAAAGATTTTGACAGCGGCGTTCTCTTCCTGCGTGGCCTACTGATCTTACTTCGGGTAAGGGAGAGCAGCTCATATGGTTCAGAAAACTTGTGCGGCTTGCGACTGCAAGCTGGATTCGAATCGCATTATTGTCAAGATCGGCGGCAGGACGGTTGAGGTCTGCTGTGACGAGTGCGCACAGAAGCTGAGCGAAGCACAGGCTTCCGCGACAGCTGCGAGGAGGGTCTAGCGATGGAAGGAAACAGGTCATCCGCCTCTCAGCGGAGCGTGGAGACGGCGTCGGGGCGAATCAGCTACCTGGAACAAGGCACCGGACCGGTCGCGCTGTTCGTGCATGGTGTACTGCTAAACGGGTACTTGTGGCGTCATCAGCTGGCGGACTTGTCCGACATTCGGCGGTGCATAGCTGTGGACTTGCTTGCTCACGGCGAGACAGAAATCGCCTCGGACCAGCACGTATCCGTGACCGCCAATGCCGAGATGCTCAAGGAATTTCTTGATGCCTTACATATCGATCAAGTGGATCTGGTGGGCAACGACAGCGGCGGAGGCATTGCACAGATTTTCGCGGCATTGCATCCGGAACGTGTCCGCAGCCTCACGCTCACCAACTGCGACGCGCACGACAACTGGCCGCCTGAGGCATTCAAGCCTTTCTTGACCATGGCGGCGGGCGGCGGTCTGCGCGGAACCCTGGATGCGTTGCTGTCGGACAAGCGTGTCTATCGATCACAGCAAGCTCTCGGACCCGCGTATGAGCGCCCGGAAGAGCTGAGCGACGAGACAATTGACAAGTATTTGCGGCCGTTCGTCAGGTCCGAACAGCGCACCCGAGACCTCGAGCGCTTCCTCGCAGCCTTCGACAATCGGCATACTCTGATCATTGAAGATCGGCTCAAGATGCTCCAAGTACCAACGCTGATTGTTTGGGGAACGGACGACGTGTATTTCGATGTGAAATGGTCGCATTGGCTGGCAGATAACATTCCCGGCACCCGACGGCGGGTTGAGTTCGAAAATGCGAGAATCTTCTTCCCCGAGGAACGCTGGCAGGAGTTCAACAAGGAACTGCGCAAACACTGGCAGTCGAAATAGCAGAAGGCGTCGTGACGTGTACGCCATTTCGTGCTTGGTAATTCCTAGGGAAGAGAAATGACTGATCAGATGGGTAAGGCCGAGCAATTCGGGAAGTTGGCCTGACGGATATCGCTCTGATCGCGCTCCTTGGTGAATCATCGCCGCTTCCGCTCAACATCATGGTCGACGACAGCACTCCGTCCATCCGTCTGCTGGCGGAGCACGGCGTCGCCAGGGTGAGCCACGGTCCCCGCCCTTACATCATGGCAATGAAAGTGCTCGAAGAAGCGGCGCGCGCCGCAAGCTCATGATGCTCCGGGAATCAAGGCACCGGCATAACCGAGAACCTTTCACTATCAATCGATCGCGTCCACACGCTTGACGCGTCCACAACGGCATGAGGCTGGCAGAGCCACCCTCAGCTGGCTGGAGACAGGTTCATCTGGATCGCAGCATCTGGCGTCCAGCATTCGCTAAGCACCCCCTCCATCCGCATTCTTTCCTGAATCCGTCGGAGCCGCCTCTACCGCCTGGCTTGAACTGCCCCTGAAAGCCATTACGGCCTACGAATTCTTCATTCCCTGAGCGCTGATTGTCTTTATTTGCAGGCATTTAGGGGCAATCGCTCGCCCAGTCTCTGCGACCACAGAGTCGCGTTACCGATCACACATACCCCTTTTGTAGGGTATGACCTTCGTCCACCGCTATTGCCTGAGCGTTTTGCATGCACTATAACCACTTCAACTGTTCTCTTCTTGATTGATCTCTCTGCAGGTGGTTTGCTGATGCCCTTGGACAGGGTGGTGGTCAGTTCCGAAGAAATCGAACAAATCAAACCGGCGCCCGATGCGCCGCCATCATCGTTTCGCCGCCTGCCTTCGCCGGTTCCCTGGTGGGCACGGGTAAGTCTCTCTCCGCTCGTCCTGGTGCTGCCGGTGCTGTGCGTGGTGGCAGTGATCCTGCGCGTCGCATTCCGCAGCCAGCCACCGCGTGTAAAGTACGCCTGGGTATCGTTTCTCTCTACGCTCCTTGTCGTCAGCGGCATTCTCACCACTGTGGGCACGGTGCTGCTGGTTTCCTTTGTCCCCATCCCGGCGCTGGTCAATACCGGGCTCCCGGAACTGGACGAGCGGAACCAGTTTCCCACGCTCCCGTCATCGACCGATCTGAGCAGCGCGGAGGTCTCCGCGCAGCTGAAGCCCCTGGTCATCGTGGTGTCTCCGGCGGTCCGGTTGTGGAACCGGCAGGAAGTTGCCTCCAATGGGTTTGGCGCCGGAGTGCTGCTGCGTGCGGATAAGGATGGGTATTTATTCGCCACCGCAAATCATGTCGTCCATGACTCCGGCAGGGATTCGAGTGACGCCGCAGGACACGTGCTGGTGGCGACAGAATCTGGTGTTTGGGCAAAAGCTGACGTGGTGGGGCAATCACCCCAACTGGATCTGGCCCTGCTGTGGATGGCCGCGCCACTCAGGCTCCGCCGACTTTGTGCAGCCGCTCTCGGCTGGCCGCGATGGCGCGGAGATTTTTGTCATTGGTCACCCCGAGGGACTGCGATATACCCTCAGCACGGGCATTATCTCGGGACTCCGCGATGATGAAGTGCAGATTTCCGCCGCTGTCAGCCCGGGCAATAGCGGCGGTCCCGTGTACGACCATCGCGGCAATCTGATCGGCATTGTGAGTTCCAAGTTCGATCGCAATCGCGACGCGAATGCTGAAAACCTGAGCTTCGCGGCCAAGGCAGACGGGTTCCAGCGGAAATCCGGCTGGACTTTTCGCGGTGGTGGGCAACAACAGCTCGACCAGTATCTTGAGGCAATCAAGAAAAACCAGAATGCTGCGTCCGACAGAAAGAACTAAGGAGTCTTACAGGACTGATCGATGGCCTATATCAATGTTACGGTGTACGACTCAACTGAGAATAAGCGCGTTCCGGCGGAGTTACCAGACGATGCGCCATGCAACAAGATTGTTGCCGTCCTGATACAGAAGCTGCAGTTGCCGGCCAACGGTCCTGACGGTGCGCCGTTGAGTTACAAGTTTCACCACAAGAATTCCGGCCGCCAGATCCAGGACGGGCAAACCCTGGCGGAAGCCGCGGTCCGTGATGGTGACATCCTTCGCCTACAGCCAGAGATCACGGCCGGGTAGCCCATGGCGCCAGAGACAATACGAGTCGATGCCGGCCACAGCGAGGATCGCTACAGCCGCCTGCGCTTGATCCCGTGGTGGGATCAGGAGAAGATTCGCGCGGCCCGAGTGCTGGTGATCGGAGCCGGGGCCCTGGGCAACGAAATCCTAAAGAACCTGGCCCTGCTCGGATTCCTCCATGTGGTCGTTGTCGATCTCGATCAGATCGAGCTTTCCAATCTATCGCGCGCCATCTTGTTCCGTTCGACTGACGTCGGGCGCTCGAAGGCGGATACGGTTGCGCGCGCCTACCGGGAGCTACTGCCAGAGGCAACGGTACAGCCGCTGACCGCAAACGTAATGCAGGACTGCGGACTCGGGCTCTTCGCCTGGGCCGATGTTATTCTCGCCGGCCTCGACAACCGCGAAGCGCGGCTATGGATCAATCGCGCCGCCTGGAAGACGAACCGGCCTTGGATCGATGGAGCAATCGAAGGCATCAATGGAGTTGCCCGCGCGTTCTTACCCGGCAAGGCGCCCTGTTACGAATGCACTCTGGGGGAGACAGACTGGGCGATTCTGGATCGGCGCATGTCTTGTAACCTGCTGCTGCACGAAGCGACTTCGGAAGGCCGGGTTCCGACCACGCCCACGATTTCGTCGATCATCGGCGGCATTCAGGTCCAGGAGGCGGTCAAGCTGCTGCATGGAATGCCCACACTGGCCAGCAAAGGTTACGTTTTTGAGGGCCTGCACCACACATCGTATGTGGTCGACTACACGGAGAATCCGGAGTGCCTCAGCCATTACGTTCTGGAAAAGATCGTGGAGATCCACCAAGCCTCAAATACGTTGACACTGGAGCAGCTGCTCAAGCGGGCGGCCAGTGACTTGAACAGCGATGAGGTGGTTCTCGAATTCAGCCGTGACATCATTCACAAGCTGGTTTGCCCGAAATGTGGCGCGGAGGAGGAGTGTTTCGTACCCGTAGGGGCAATTCGATACGATCAGGGCCGGTGCCCGAGCGATGGCCACATGCGCCTGGTGCAAACACTTTCGGGCTATCGAGGAGAGCCGGAACTGGGCCAGCGCCGGCTCGATCAACTTGGATTGCCACGGTTTGATATCTTCACAGCTCGTTCGCAGCAAGCGGAGATTTCCTACTGCATTGCGGGTGACGCCGAAGCAGTGTTAGGACCGCTCGCCACTTCAAGCTTGAGTGAGGTGCGGCGATGAGCAAGCGCGCACGGGAGCCGGTAGGCCCGCTCTTCGAGATCGACAATGAGGTGACGCGACGCATTCGCCAACATGCGCGCTCTCATATGACGACGGAAGTCTGCGGCGTGCTGATCGGCGACAAGCGCAACGGCGTGGTTGAGGTACGCGCTTCCATCGAGGCATCGAATGCCGCTCAGGCCGGTACCCACGTCACCTTTACCCAAGACGCGTGGGAGACGATTTATCGCGTCAAGGATGAGTCCTATCCCGAGGAACGAATCATCGGCTGGTACCACTCCCATCCTGGTTTTGGAGTCTTTCTGTCTGAGCACGACATGTTCATTCAGCGCAATTTCTTCTCCTCACCTGACCAGGTTGCGTGGGTCTACGACCCACATACGGACGAGGAGGGCTGCTTTGGTTGGGTCGACGGAGACATTCATCGCATCTCCACCTTCTCCATCGTCGACAACAACGGCGACGGGGTGGAGCGTACGCCTAAGGAGCTGGAAGCAGCGCTTCCGGAAGGCGCCGAACCTAGACCGGCGGGCGTACGCGGGACGACTCCCGCGTGGATTCGCTGGGGCACTGTAACGCTGAAATATTTATCTGCAATGGTGCTTGGCTTTGCCATCGCCTATTTCCTTTTCCCGCGGTTCTACCTGGTTGCGATCAATCCTCTGACTGGAGAGCCGATGCTGGTGCGGCCCCAGGGGCCAACACCTCAACCAGGCGAAGCTGCCCCTGATCCGAACGCCGGGAGAAGCAAGTGAGCGATCCGCAACAGCCGCTGAGAGTGACCCTCGAGGAATTGGCGGACGCAGCCAGATCTGAGCCGGCCGCATTGGTCTCCGCGGCCGGGCAGCCGGCAGCCGCGAGCCCGGCCGCGAAGAGCTACGGCAACATCAACGCGATGCCTGATGCTCCCGCACTGCTTCATGAAAAAGGCAGCATTCTGCTACAGGCATGGTTTTACTTAGGATTGGCCGGCCTGCTGGGCGCACTCGCCGGCTGGGGCATTGCAGAACCCGGCTTTCGTGGACGGCCCAGAAACGCGCACCGCTGGGGCAACGTGTGGATGATACCGCTTCTGGTTACCCTGATGTGCGTCGGCTTCGCGGTCGCGGAGAGCATCGTCGAGCGATCCACCAGGAAAGCCTTGATTCGGGGCGGACTCGCTTTGCCACTGGGCATGGTTCTAGGCTTCATCTTCGACGGAATTGCAAATGTCTTCTATTCAATCGGGCTTAGCATCTGTGCCCAGGCTGGAGTTCAGTCCTTTCACAATCCCGCTGCGTGGATCGTGCGCGGATTTGCCTGGATGGTGCTGGGAGCCGCGGGTGGAGTCGTCTACGGCATCATTGGCCAGTCGATGAAGAAGACCGGCTACGGAGCCTTGGGCGGAGCCATCGGCGCAGCTGTCGGCGGTACGATCTTCGACCCCATCTCATTCGCCACGCACGCGGGCGCGACCAGCCGCGCGGTCGGTTTCGGACTGCTCGGCATGGCCACCGGCGTTGCCATGGGACTGGTCGAGAGCGCTCTCAAAGACCGCTGGATTTATGTAACCGCGGGACCGCTGGCAGGTAAGCAATTCATCCTGTATAAGCCGCAGACGGCGGTCGGCAGTTCACAGAACTGTGACATCTATCTTTTCAAGGATCCGGAGATCCTGGCACAGCACGCGATGCTGGAGCTGAAAGGATCGAAGGTCTATTTCATCGCGAATGGCGCGGCCTATATCGCCGGACAGCCGGTTCGCGGCGCACGCGTGCTGGAGAGCGGCACCATCATTCAGTTGGGGCGGTACGCCTTCCGCTATCAGGAGAGGCAGCGCTGATGAGTGGCGCCAGCTGTCCTTACTGCCGCACCGCGTTTGAATCGGACGATGCAATCGTCGCCTGTTCGGGGTGCCAGACGGAGCACCACGCCGACTGTCTCCAGGAGAATGGTGGCTGCACCGTCTTCGGCTGCTCTCAGGCCCCAGCGGAAGAGCCGAAGATCAGCGTATCCGATCGAGACCTGGTATCCGGCACTCGCACCCAACCCCCGCCGTCCGCCCGTCCGCATTCTTTACTGAACCTGTCGGAGCCGCCTCCACCGCCTGCGTCCTTGGCGCGCACGCCGACTCCGCCACCGCCGCGGCCGCCGGGCGCACCGCCACCACCGCTAGCCATGAGCGGATTTCAGACTAGCCATGTCCCGGTGATGAGCTATCCCACCTTTGCCGGGTATGCGCCACCTTCTCCCGCCCCTGTCAGTGGCTATGAGCCGCGCAAGAGCCGCGTGGTCTTCGTCCTGCTCGCTGTGTTTCTTGGAGCATTCGGCGGCCACAACTTTTACGCCGGCTATGTGAAGAAGGCCGTGATACAGCTTTGCATCACTCTTTTCTCTTGTTTTACCGGGTCGTTCATCAGCTGGATTTGGGCGATCGTCGAGGCTTGTATGGTCAACCGCGATGACGATGGCATTGCTTTCGTATAACCTGATTCCAAATTAGCCCTGGAGAGCGCGCATGAACTATTTCATTACCCGAGACGGCCAGCAATACGGTCCCTATACGCTCGCAGACTTGCAACGGTATGCGGCCTCGGGAGAAATCCTCCTGACCGACCTGGCGCGCAGCGAGGGAATGAGTGAACCTCTGCCCGTATCGCAGATTATTGGCACCATCCCGGTACCTCAGGCGCAGATCTCGGCCAGCCCCGTAATCAACGCTGCCATATATCCTGATCCGCCCAACCTGCATTGGGGACTGGTGCTCCTCTTCAGCATATTCAGCTGTGGACTGTTTAGCGCGGTATGGAACCTGGTGCAGGCTGCGTGGATGAAGAAAGTCGCGCCCCAGAGCACAGCTCTTTACTATTACATCGCCGGCATATGCGTTCTGGCGGCTATTTTTTTTACCAGCTTCGAAGTAGCCTATACCCACTCCTCAAATTCGATCCCCGGACTCATGAACCTCGTTTATGGCATTCTCACCTTGATCGGAAGATTCAGCCTGAGGAGCTCTCTTGAGCAGCACTATAACTCGGTTGAGCCGATGGGCCTCTCGCTCAGCGGGGTCATGACGTTTTTCTTCGGCGACATCTACTTTCAATACCATTTCAACGACATCATGCGGCGCAAATACGCCGCCCGCCTGGGTCCCCTGTCCGCATGAGTGTGAACACGCGCCGGTGGCTTGCCAATCTCGTTGCCTTTGCGGTCGCGGCCGCGCTCTGCGTGGTTCTGCGTTTTCCTCCCGCCGGCTCGAGCTTTTATCCGCGCTGCCCCATCTTCTTCTGGCTCCACATCTACTGTCCGGGTTGTGGCGGAACGCGCGCTATCGCAGCTCTGTTGCACGGCAGACTGAACGAGGCCATGCATTGGAATGCGATGGTGGTCCTCTTTTTTCCTTTTGCCGCTGTCTTCCTGGCGCTGACGTACTGGCGTGCCATGAAGGCAACGCCTTTTCTCTGGCCCACGATCCCCGACTCTCTACTTAAGTTATCCCTGGTGCTCATCGGTATCTTCACCGTAGTCAGAAACCTCGCGGCACAATAGAAAGAGGGATCCAGCATGGCGTCGCCGCGCACTCGCAGATTGAAGATAGATTACGAGCTATTGAGCAGACGTTTTGCCAATTGGCCGCTGATCCAGATAAGCGCCTCGGCTGGTTTGCCGCCGGAACACTACCGCTTCGTTTATTCGTTAAAGGGATTGTATGTGGACGCGGCGGGGGAAATCCTGGAGCGGGACTCACACGTGTTGGAAGTCAACCTGTCGCTGGATTATCCGCGCCGTGCCCCTCAGTGCCGCATGCTGACCCCCGTCTTTCATCCCAACTTCGATGACTCCATTGTGTGTATCGGTGATTTTTGGGCGGCGTCCGAGGGGCTGGATGACCTTGTCATACGGATAGGCAGAATGATCGCGTATCAGGAATACAACACGCGAAGTCCTCTGAATGGTCTGGCCGCCAAGTGGGCCGCGGAGCATTTGAGCGAATTACCGATTGACAGCCGTATCGTCGCCCCGCCATCGGACGCACCGGAAACCGCCACTCATCCTGCCAGTTGAAGCGCCTGACGCAAACGCTGGCTGAGGACAGCGACGTGGGGATCTTGAAACATGGATTCATGGTCGCCTGCGACGAACACCACTTCAACGCCGTCCACTATTTCTTTCCAGCCCAAAGTTTTGTCGGTCTCCGGAAGCTGCGGGACATCGAGAGCGCGGAACAGCCAAACTTTTCCTGGATATCTGGCCGGAGCATAGTTCTGTATAGCGGCCACCCGAGCCCATGTATTGTTGAAAACGGCGTCGGGCAGGGGAAATCCAAAGAGCCGCTGCAAGCGCAGTGCGAGTATGCGATTGTGCATGAACAGCGACTCCACGATGCTGTCCCAGAAGCGACGCAGAACGGTGCCAAAATACACCAGCTTCTTTCGTCTGTATTCGCCGCGGAGCCGGCGGAAGTGAAACTTCAGGCTGGCAATCAGCCTGAAGTAGCGATAGGCACTGATCGCAGGACGATAACCGGGACGCTCCGCGTCGAAGAGAGCGACCAGCCCGACGTTGTGACCAAGCGCGCTGGAGTTGCCGCGCGATTTCGACCGTCAAGGAAGCTGCAGCACACCAGCCCACCAACGATATCGGACCTTCCGGGCGGACTCTGAGAATCTCTTTCACATAGGTCGCCGCCCGCTCTACGACGGTTTGCGGCTCAGGAAGATCAAGCAGTTCGCGCACACCATAAACAGGCCGATCCTGCTCCACCATCCTGGGCAACACTCCATAGAGAAGGTAGGAATGAATAACGAACAGAGGCGCCGAAGTGCCCCGAGGGCGAATCGGCACAATCATAGAAAGCGACTGGTCACGATCGATAATCTCGGCAAGCGCTCGAACTGTAGGTGCATCAAAGAGCAGGCTGATAGGAAGGCTGAGGTTGAGGGCGCGATTGATCCGGGTAAACAGGTTGACCGTCAGCAGCGAATATCCGCCGTAATCGAAAAAACTGTCGGTCACCCCGAACTCATTGTTATTGAGGACATCGCGGAAGATGGCGAGCAGCTTTTCTTCCAATTCCGTCCGCGGCGTTACTGCCTTTGGCTGGAGGATAGCGAGGGAACTCAGCGGACACGGACGCGGCTGGGGGCAAAGCCTTACGGTCGATCTTACCGTGGCTGGTAAGGGGCATCGCCTCCATCACCACGAAGCGGTTTGGCACCATGTAGGAAGGCAATAATTGAGCCAAGTCGTCGCGCACCTGGCGCAGATCCGTCTGCTCATGGCTGACCGTGACATAAGCAATGAGATAGGGTTCGCGCGGTCCGTCTTCGCACAGCACAGCGACTGCATTCTCAATGCCCGGAAAGGTGCGCAAGACAGACTCGATCTCGCCCAGTTCGATGCGATAGCCACGCAGTTTTACCTGCTGATCGAGGCGTCCGTAGAACTCGAATTCATTGCCATTGATCAGCCGGACCAGGTCGCCGGTTCTGAACATTCGCGAACCCGGCACAGCGGCACGCGGGTCGGGCAAATAACGCTGCATGGTCAGCTGGGGCCGGTCCACATATCCGGCGCCTACACCTATCCCTCCGATATAGAGCTCACCCGGTACTCCTGGTGGAAGGAGCCGGCCGGTCTCATCGAGCACGTAAAACCTGGTATTGGCGATCGGCGGCCCGATGGGAACTACTCCCTCTTCGGGTTGGATCCGCAAAGCTCCCGACCAGATTGTGGTTTCTGTAGGACCGTAGCAATTCCAAAGCTCTGCAACCAGGCACAGCATCTGGTTGGCGAGGTCGCGGGGCAGCGCTTCGCCTCCGGTGATCACCTTGAGGTCATGTTTGCCTTCCCAGCCGGACGAAACCAGCAGGCGCCAAGTGACGGGTGTGGCCTGCTGGACGGTGATGTCTAATCTCTTGATCGTCGCGGCTAGCCGCAGCGGATCGGCCGCGATAAAACGATCACCAACCACCAGTGTGCCGCCGGCTACCAGGGGTAGAAACATTTCCATGGTGGCGATGTCGAAGGAGATGGGCGAGACCGCGAGTAAGCGATCGAACGAGGTAAAGCCCGGCTCGTGCATCGCGGAATACAGCAGGTTGGTGAGCGCACGATGCGGGATCATCACTCCCTTGGGCTTTCCAGTCGTACCCGAGGTGTAGATGATGTACGCGTGATGGTCAGGCGTAAGACCAGACGCACGGTAATCGAGTACCGTGGATGACTGAGGGATATCGTCCAGATACACGAGAGGAATCGTGTCGTCGCCGCGCAGATCAGAAAACGATCTGTCAACGATCAAGGCGACAGGCCGGCATTCTTCGAAGAATGGTCACCAGGCGCTGGCGCGATTCCTGCGGATCGAGCGGTACATAACAGGATCCAGCTTTGAGAACGGCAAGCAGGGCCACCGGAAGCTCGGCGCTTCGCTCCATGCATACCGCGACGGGACGGCCGGGCCCGGCGCCCAGCGCTTGCAGGTGTCGCGCGATTGCGTCGCTACTCTCATGCAGCTGTCGATAGGTGAAGGGCTGCGATTCCGAAGCAATTGCCAGGGCATCTGGTGTCTGTTCAATCCGCTGTAGGACCAGCTCATGCACGCATGCATCAGCGGGGTACACAACCGCAGTATCGTTCAAAGCCAGGTAAAACGCCTGAGCATCGATTTCATCGAGCAATGGCAGAGTCTTCCAGGGAATATCAGGAGCGGCAGCAACTGCGGCTAGCAGGTGATCAAAATAACGCAGCCAGAGACGGAGAATGGTCTGATCCCATAGACCTGTGGTGCTGGCCAGACGAACATGCGTCTCGCTGTCAGTGATGTGGACCGCCATACGCAAGCCATGGTCGGGAATGTCGGCGAAGGAGACCCGCGAAGAGGCGACGACAAACTCCACCGAGCAGGACTGATCAGAAGCAGGGGAGTGTGTATCTTGCGTCGCGCTCAGCAGTCCGCGGAACGACGCATCAGGGTCGAAGGTGAGAGTCAGGATCGTGGGATCGCCGCTGCTATTTCGCAGGGTCACGGCCTCCTGGCCGGCAAGTCGGGCCAGCAGGGTAGCGAAGGCAGTCAGAAAAAATGTGTCCGGGCCCGCCGCGAGCGTAGCGCAAGCCTGGAAGAGGCGATCCAGTCGATCACCGGTGACCTTATAGGCGGCCTCGGCCAGCGAAATGGATGCCGAGCTGGACCGGCGATCTGCGGGCAAGTGGCGAAGCAGTTCGTCTCCGAGGCGCGCTGTGGTCCTGGCCTCCGCAACAGCTTCTCCTGCGCAGACTGTCGCTGAGCTATCGGAATTGCCGACAGACCGCGAAAGGTGCGTACCAAGCAACTTCGTCATGGAAGAATCTACCGTCAAGTAAACGTTGGGTGATGATAGTGCGTCCCTCTATCGAGAGGACCAGGATTTCGGTATCAGAATCAGAACCAGGCTAGAGAGAGAGCCACGAACGGCAGAACATAACTGCAGACCACAGGAACACAAGGTTCCAAAGGGAACTTATTGTTGAGACCCGGGTAAAGCGCGTGGTTTGAAAAACTGCCACCACGTCATTCGCCATCGGTGATGTGTGGCGATCCAAAGTATATACACAAGCTCGAAGCCAACCCTGAACATTTTTAGCGAAAGTCATCCAAAGGTCCCATGTTTTCCACATTCGGGTAACCTCCCTCTCCGTCTGAGCTACTCCGCTTTTCGCCAGCCGGTAGGCACTCAAGGACACTTTCGCGCGCCTGCCATTGAATCGCTCAGGATACGCCGCTAACATTTTCCGGCAGGACGCACTAAATCTAATGCACAATATTTCAACTTATTATCCTTTTTTACCGTAACGTTTCCACTTATCCGAGTAAGTACGACAAGCTACTCCTTGATAACAATCCCAAGCTATCACGATTTGAAACACGCGAAAGTACTGCGCAGCAAAGGGCGCCGGGATTACCAAAATGAGCTGGCATTCCCTTCAATTGACGATAGACTTCTGGAGTTGACGGAGGGGTTTCCTCTCCTTGAACAAACAGGGGCGCCTTGCGGTTTTGAAACCACTTAGAGCGCGCTCGAAAGATTGTTTTTCACCTGCTATTGGCACCTGTCTTCTCGTTGCAGATTAATGGACGCAGCAGAGCTTTTGTTCCTCTATCTTTCTATTTACTCATCGTAAACACACCCGGGGATACCGCTCCCCGCACGGTCGCAGCCTGAAGCCCGCCGCACGTTTTTCGCCTGAGAGAGATCAGCATGGCAGCATCCGAATCTGTTTCTAAACCCATAAGAGCCGGGTACACGGCTCCGACGGAATTCGGGCCCCCGATTGCGCGGCGGAGGTCGCCCAGTCAGGCCGCACTGGACGCGGCGATCATGATGGCGGAAGATGTACTGGCCGTTCTTCTCGCCCTCTGCCTGGCATCTGTCTTTCGATTTGACCTGTCACCAACAGAGTGGCTTCACCGGCACCCAACGCTTTGGGCCGGAGGCGAATTTCCCATTCACCCCGGGTACCTGGCGTTTTTTGTAGTTGCACTTCTGATCATCAACCGGCACGACGGTCTTTACGGTCCGCTCCAGGCCCAGGGCTCCTTGAACGAGCAACGGAAAACGGTTCAGGCTTGCTTCGTTACGGGCTTGTTGCTGTGTGGCGGCTTGTACTTAATGCACAACAGCACCATCTCGCGCGTCTTCGTTGCCTACTTTATTGTGCTTACCACTGTGTTTGTCTGCGCGCTCCGGGCGTTCTGGCGCTGGTCCTTATACCGCAAGTACGCTCGAGGCATCGACACCAGAAATGTGCTGGTCGTGGGCTCGGGCCATATGGGAAATGCCGTGCGCAAGCAGATCACCAGATTCAGCCATCTCGGGCGCGTGTTCAAAGGCTTTGTCGAGACTTCGAGCGGCAGCTCTAATCTGGAAGCCGGGGAGTTCGTGCTGGGGGATTTGACACGCGCGAGCGCCATCGCACGACAACACTTCATCGACGAGATCATCATCGCGGAACGCTGTCCGACTCAGGTAATGATCGAACTGATGGGGTTAGGGCGGCAATTAGATATCGAAGTACTTGTAATTCCTGGCTTCTATGATGAGCTCACACCTGATGCACCCGTCGACTATCTGGGTAACTTACCCGTGGTGGCCCTGCATCGCCGGAACGGAAAACTTATCGGCCACTTATTGAAGAGGGTTTGTGATTTCGGCCTCGCTTCGTTTTTCATGGTTGCGCTTTTGCCGACATTCCTTGTCATCCCACTCCTGATCAAACTGGATTCACCCGGGCCGGTCTTCTACGTTTCTCATCGTATTGGGAAAAAGGGACGCGTCTTCCCCTGCTGCAAGTTCCGGACCATGGTGGCCAATGCAGACCAGCTGAGGCCTACCCTGGCATCCTTGAATGAGCGCGATGGAATTCTCTTCAAGATCAAGAAGGATCCTCGACTAACGAGATTAGGCCGGGTTCTGCGAAAATTCAGCCTGGACGAACTACCCCAGCTCTTTAACGTTTTGCGCGGTGATATGAGTCTTGTTGGCCCCCGGCCGCCACTGGCGAACGAAGTTGGACAGTACGAGCTGGAGCACTTTCGCCGGCTTGAAGTCTTGCCCGGCATCACCGGCCTCTGGCAGGTTCAGGCGCGCCAGGATCCATCGTTCAATCGTTATGTAGCCCTCGATTTAGCGTATGTCGAGAATTGGAGTTTGTGGTTGGACTTGAAGATCCTGCTCAGAACCGCGGAGGTTGTTCTGCGAGGCACCGGTTGCTAGAGCATTTTCACTTCTAATCTACACAGTCAGGTTCAGCGAAGTGCGGCTTTTCTTGAGGAAAAGCCACGGTCGGAACCGGTTGCTCTGTATACACCAGAAGCGAAAATGCTGTAGGGTTCGCCCGGAACTGTTGGAATCCAGAGCTGTTCATCCTTGATTGTATGGGGCCTGGCTAGTCTCAAAGAGAATCGGGTTGGCTCTGACGATCGCCTGTCAGCATTCTCGTGTGATCCAAGCCCACCCAGGACTGACGCCCTGGGGCATTCTCAGTCGTCCCCTTCGACAAGCTCAGGGCAGGCTCTGCGGGACTGGTCTCGGTGGGATTTGTGCACCCAGGACTGACGTCCTGGGCTACTCTCAGCCGTCCCCTTCGACAAGCTCAGGGCAGGCTCTTCGGGGCTGGTCGCGATAGGAGCGATCGCTGAATTGTTTTCAGCTAGTGCCGCCTACATCCGCCAATCGAGAAAAGCTAACTTGGTCAAGACTGGTTGGAATCTACCGAAGATGATGCGAGCAAAGCAAACCCGCAGATCCCTTCGATCACCTACCCTCAACCTGGGCGAGAGTAGACCGGGGTCAGGCGTTAGCTTCTTCCTTATATTGGATTTGAGTTCTTTGTTTGCCTGAGTGCCGGTCACGGAAATACCTGAGCTGTCCAACTAGTATTGGTATCTGTTGCAACTGAGAATGGATGCCGTAGAGCAGGAGCAAACTCTTTTGGCCCGGCGCTCGAGAGCGCGCCTTCCATGCTGAACGAGCCGGCAAGGCGATCAGCAGCGCGAACCAGGGCAGGATCCAGAGGCTCCTGAAGGCCAACAAGATAAGACTCACTACGAGCCAGGCGATCCAGAAGCTTCCTCTGCGCAGATTCCTTCTGCTTTCCTGCGACCACATCGGGTCCGCAGTCCCGACGAAGCGGTTGGAGACTTCAGCGTAGGCATAGCCGGCACGCATGGCCCGTCGCCAGTATTGGCTGAACCGTGTCATATTCAGATCGTGCCGGGTCATCGGGGCGTCGACATGGACGATACGGTAACCTCGTGCACGCAAACGACGGCAGAGCTCCGGCTCTTCGCCGGCAGGAAGGCCTGGATCGTATCCTTCGACCTCAACCAGAACGCTCCGCCGCATGAGAACATCTCCACCGCAAAACTCCGTATCGCCGGCAGGATAGATCCAGTCGAGGTCAAGAATGCGGTTGTAGATCGAACGCTCGGGATACAGCTCTCGGCGATGCCCCCATACGGCAGCAATGCTCAGGTCTGATTCAAGGACGTTTGAGAGCAGTCTTTATGAAATGCGGGTTGAGGATCGTATCGCCGTCCAGAAAGAGGATGTAAGGCGCAGACGCCCTCTCCCACCCTGCGTTCCGGGCTCGTGCGGCGGTCTGGAGTCCTCCATGAAGAACGATGACCTGGGCACCGAAATTGCCGGCGATCTCTGGACTTTCGTCTGTTGAGGCGGAATCAACGTAGATTAACTCTGCGCTATCGTCCACTCCATGCGCGAGGTCCACTGACTGCAGGCAACGAGTCAGGCGTTCGCCTTCATTCCGGCCGATGATCACGATGGAAAGCGCAGGCATAGTCCTAAGTCAGAAGCCCTATTTATGATGCAAGGTCGCTGACCGGAGCATCATGCACTTACTTCTCTTCGCTTCGCTTTGCTCTCTACGATGCCATGTTTCTGCAGCTTATAAAGGAGCGCCTTGTAGTCGATATTCAGCTGTAATGCTGCCTGGCGTCTATTCCAGCGAACCGACTCAAGGGTTTCGAGCAGTAGCTTGGATTCCGCTGTGCGGGAGACTTCAGCGAAATGGTCGAAGCTCACTCGGCCAACGTTCACGGGAGCACGAGAAGGCGTCAGAGTTTTGGCCAGCGCAAGCCGGAGCTTGGGCGGATCGAAGGCGTCAGTCAGTTCGGCCGCGAGCAGGCCGGCATCCTGGTACACGAGAAAGCGTCGCATCACGTTTTCCAGTTCGCGCACATTGCCAGGCCACGAATGGGCGAGCAACGCCCGTCTCAGCGTCTCAGGAATCGCGGGAGCATAGCAGCCCGGGCCTACATGGCGCAAGAGCAGTTTTTCGGCGAGCGGGATGATCTCGTCGCGGCGCTCGCGCAACGGCGGAATGGTAATGTTGATCACACCCAGCCGATAGTAAAGATCGTCGCGAAAAGTGCCCTGCGCAATGGCCGCCTGCAGGTCACGGTGAGTTGCTGCCATGATGCGGACATTTACGTTGATAACGCGGCTGCTACCCAGCGGTTGGATCTCACCATCCTGCAACACCTGCAAAAGCTTGGCCTGGAGCCGGGTATCCATGTCCCCAATTTCGTCAAGCAAGATGGTTCCATCCTGCGCCAGCTCGAACTTCCCCGGCTTGTCGACCATCGCGCCGGTAAATGCACCTTTCTCGTAGCCAAATAGCTCGCTTTCAATCAGCTCGGAAGGCAGCGCAGCACAATTCAATTTCAAGAAAGGCTTGCCGACTCGATTCGAGTAGGCCCATAGCTTTCTCGCCATGACCTCTTTGCCGGCCCCGGTTTCACCATGTAGCAGGACTGGGACATCGGAGCGCCCGACCCGCCGCAAGAACTCCTCAGCATACAGCGGATCACCTGCATCCGGGCGACTGGTGAGCCCTTGGTGGTGTCCTGACTCTCCGCGCTCGGAGACCGTGGACCGATTGGCTGGCGCCATTGCTTCCATCAGGGTGGCTTCGGATGACGCGCCGGGCTCGATTACCTCACTCAATGCCTTCAGGATCAACCCGGGCTGAAGTTCTATCTCCGAGCGGAGTGTTATAGATGCTGATCTGGCGGCAGCTCTTCAATCGATTGAGCGTCTCTTCCGGCAATCCCCTCGAAACAAAAACCATCATGCGCACCTGGGGATGCTTAACACTCAGACTAGCCAGCATTTCAGCATCTCCTGCAGAGAACGCCGGCCCATCCAGGACCATGACCAACGCAGCATTTTCTGCATCGCGTAGCACCGAAACTGCTGCTCTTAGCGTCGCCTGCGGCACCACTTGGAAGCCCGCCGCCGCCAGGCTCCGCGGCAACTCGTCATGGCACTCCGGCGCTTCACTGACCAACACAATTTTGCGGATCATCTTTCCTCTTAGCGGAGAACAGCCGCACAGGGCTGATCTCTCTTGGGTGACTGTATCGATGAGTTGGTGTTCTGCAACAAGGCTTGGGCAGAAAAACAGTAGATAACGTTTAAATGGACTCTAGGTTGGTCTTCGACCTTGAGGAATGCCCCTCTTGGCTAGAAGTTCTGGGGTGGCCACATAGTATACCCAACGCCAGAAAGCGACTCATTATTCTGTTCCGAACTTACCAGAGTTTTGTTTCGGTTACCTTGGAGAGCCGGAGCGGTTGTTACTAGAACCGGACTCAATCGCAGCAGCGGAGAGTGAGTCAGAGTTGGAACACTTACTCAACTTTCGGAATATTGGCGGAGGAAAAGTCAGCCGATGTTTCGAATTGAAGAAAATTCTTGAATTTTGATGCTCAAGGATTTTGGCCAACAAATTGCTCTTAAGCGAAACATCCCCCTGCTGTGCGCACCGTGAGGCGAAAGAAAAGTAACCACGGGCTTGCTTTGTAGATCTGCCGGTTTCACCAGAATTGAAGCACTGCTTTTTTGCAACAACGAACTCAAGACCAGCTGCGAGATAGTCCAAAAGGACCGAGCGGGCAATGCCCCCGGTTTCCACGGGACTGACCTAGGCGAAGCCCCGTGGACTCGAGAACCCACTTTCCTTCGCAACCATTGCAGAGTAAACGACGGAGTGCGCGTAATGTCTTATCGGAATCGCAGGTCGGTGGCCGTTCTGGGTGTGCCCTTCGACAATGTCACCATGCACGAGGCCATGGATCTGATCGAAGAGAAGATCGAAGAACAGGGCTTCCACCAGGTGGCTACAGCCAACGTAGACTTCATAGTCAATGCCATCCACGATCAATCGCTGCAGGAGATGCTTTGCTCCTGCGACCTGGTCGTTCCCGATGGCATGCCCATCGTGTGGGCATCGCGGCTGATGGGCTCCAAGCTCAAAGAGCGTGTCTCGGGGGTCGACCTGATTCCCCGTTTAGCAGAACTCGCGTCCAAGCGGCGCTATGGAATTTATCTGCTGGGTGCAAGTGAGAGGAGCTCCCGCCGGGCTTCGGAAGTACTCAAGAAGCGCTTTCCGAAACTCCGCATCGTTGGCCGCCACTGCCCTCCGGTCTCGCCGCTGGCGGAAATGGATCACGAGGCGATTTTGCGCCGCATAGAGCGCGCCCAACCAGACATCCTGCTGGTCGCCATGGGACACCCCAAGCAAGAGCAGTGGCTTTCCATGCATCGTCACCGGCTGAAAGGTTCCGCTTTGCATGGGTGTCGGAGCGTCTCTGGACTTTCTCGCCGGCGAAGTCTCGCGGGCTCCCGTCTGGATGCAAACTGCTGGGCTGGAATGGCTGTACCGAGCCGCGCACGAACCGCGGCGCCTGACACAACGCTACTTAGTGGACGCATATGGACTTGGCACGCCATCTGCCCCTGCAGATGGCAGCCAACGCGATCCAACCCAGGAGAGTTGCTTCCACGGTGCAAACCTACGAGCAGGATAATGCTTCGGTCATTTGCTATCCGTGGCAACTTTAAGGGTTCGTTGCTCAGTGAATTTGAAGGACAGCTTGAGCGTGCCTATCGGGAAGATCACCATATCGTTCTCGACCTGGCTCAAACCGCCTACTTTGGCCTCGATTCGGTTGGTTTGCTTGTCCATTTGGCAAAGATGATGAAACGCCGGAAGCGCGAGCTTTGGCTGGCGGCTATGCCCCCGCATGGCTTGAGGGTCCTGCGTGCAGCGCGCATGAGTCACTATTTCGTGAGCACGTCGAGCGTCAGTGATGCCCTCTACCGGATCAAGAAAGCGGAGAACCAGTTATTTTCCGAAGGTATCGTGGTCCACACGCTTACTCCCCATTCGCCCGACATTCATGTCCAGGTGGAATTGCTGAAGGACTTGTGCAGGAGAATCGTGTACCTCAGCCAATCCGCCAGAGTCGCTTCTGGTCACGCCCACACCAGAAGTTCAGCAACACGCTAGTGCCCAAGATTTAGCAGACTTTGGTTTTCACTTTATGCCCATAACGCACTACGTCTCTGAAGTTCTGGGAGTTGCTCTCCTTCTGCTCACGCTGCCGTTGGTGATAGAACTGGCGATTCTGACGCTCGCCTCTCGCTTTCCTAACCGCAATCGCGGCGGCTCCGCCGTTACGTTCCCGCCCATCCGCCTGGCGGTGATCATCCCCGCTCACAACGAGGAAGCCTTGATCGGATCTTGCGTTGAGAGCCTGCGGGTTTCGGCGGCCGGCTCTGAGACACGGATCATCGCCGTCGCCCACAATTGCTCAGATCGCACCGCGGATCGTGCAGCGAAGGCCGGAGCGGAGGTCGTCACCTGCAACGACCCGCAAGCACGGGGCAAGGGTTCTGCGCTGGCTGTCGGTTTCGAGTACGCGGCCTCGCAAGGTGTGGATGCGATTCTGGTGATCGATGCGGATTCAACTGTCTCGAGCAATCTCATCGGGCTCGTCGGCGAAGCCCTGGCCAACGGGGCCGAGGCCGTGCAATGCAGATATGAGATGGAGAGTTCTTCGAAACGGCCGGCGACCCGGTTGACTGCGCTCGCATTTCGCGGCTTCAATGTTGTTCGACCGATCGGTCGAAATCGGCTTGGCCTTTCAGCTGGTATCGTGGGCAATGGCTTTGCCATCCGGCAAGACGGTACTGACGCAAAACCCTTACAATTCTCTTTCCGTTGTGGAAGACCTTGAATATCACATCCGGCTGGTGTTATCTGGTAAGAAGGTTCAGTTTCTCCACGACGCAAAAGTCTGGTCAGGATATGCCGCCCTCAAAACAGGGCGATGCCACGCAGCGTTCGCGATGGGAAGGCGGACGAGCCAATGCCGCCGTGACCTGGCTCGGACCTCTTCTCCGGCAACTGATGCGCGGTCGATTACGCATGGTGGAGCCGCTGTTGGACTTGATGTCTCTGCCTATCGGATATGTAGCTTTTCTGCTGTTGTTTGCCCTGTGTCTGCCGTTAGAATGGCTGCGCATTTACGCCTTGCTCGCAGGGACAATCCTGGGGTGTCACGTTCTGGCTGCAGCATGGGTGGGAAACGATTTTGCCGGCGATCTTCGCATCCTGGCTCGCGTACCTGGTTACATACTTTGGAAACTAAGCATGCTGCCCAGCATCCTCCGCAGTTCCCGCACAAACGCGGCATGGGTACGAACCGAACGTCAGCCGACGGTACAAACGGCTATGATTAGAGGCCGCGGCGGAGGGTAACACCGCCGATGCGATGGAACACGCACTACGGGTCAGAAGTTCTATGGAGGTCTCATGAAAAAGAAAATGCTTCCGGTGAGGTTGCTCTTTGCGGGGCTGCTTTTGTCCGTGAATGCGAACATGGTCCTCGCACAAACCAGTACGGCAGGCGACCCGGCTACCAGCAGTCCACAACTGAAGGTAAGTCCGATGAAGGCTCTGCAAAATTTCGAACCGGCAGAGAACGAAGAGTACGCACTGGGCCCGGGAGATGAGATCAGCCTTGATTTTCCAGGCCGGCCGGAGTTGGGCGGCAAGAAAGTCGTTGGACCCGATGGCCGTATCACGCTGTCGCTGGTTGGTCCCCTCAACGTGGCGGATAAGAACCGAAACGAGGTCGCTAAACTGGTGGTAGACGCTCTGTCGCCCTACTACAAAGACCTCACTGTGACCGTTAACATAGATAAGTACGGTTCCAACCGAATCGTCATCATTGGAAGCGTGCAGCATCCGGGAGTACTCTACTTCGACAATACGCCGACCCTGCTGGACGTGATTGCGAGGGGCGGACTGCTGGCAAATGCCGCCGGCAATGGACCCAGCAACGGGGCGGCCGCCGTGCGCGATGGAATCCCGGAACGCTGCGCGATCTACCGTGGCAACGACCAGGTGGTGTGGATCGATCTGAAGCAGTTGTTGCAGACTGGCAATTCGATGGCTGACCTACGGCTACGAAGAAATGACATTGTCTTCGTTCCGGCTCAGCAGGAAGTCTTCGTCTCGGTGCTGGGAAGCGTGATGCATGCCGGAGCCATTGCTCTTACTCCGGAATCCACTCTGGCGTCGGTTCTGGCGGAGGCGGGAGGTTTGGCCGAGGGGGCGGCTGCGAATATCCAGGTTATTCAACCCTCAACCGGTAAGACTGTGACGATCCCCTTTAAAAGCCTACTTACTCTCAAGGGTACCGACGAGGTCAAGTTGCACGCGGGTGATGTAGTCTTTGTACCGCAGAGCGGTTTTTTCAAGTCGACTTACGTCATTCAGCGATTGAGCCCAGTCGCGACCATGGGCGTAATGGCGGCAGTCGCCCCCTGATCGAATGCTTTTCTATTTGCTTTACTGATTGACATTGAGACCGAAGAACAAGCGACCCGTCCCCCAACGTCTCTCCAATCCATTGCCAAGGTCCTGCATGCATATTAAGAATTTCAGCCAATCGCAACCGTCTCAACCTCCCGCCGCCTCCTTGGACTGGAGGTCGAGAATCGACGTGCCGCGAAGTTTGCGGCTTCACAAAATGACGGCGACGCTGATCACTCTCTTGACGCTGGGTCTTGGGGTAGCGCTTGGCGGTTCGGCATCGTGCTCAGTTCGAAGCCACTAGCGTCGTCTATGTGTCGCCCAACTTCCACGCCACCTTGGTCACCAATCAGGAACAGGAATACCCCTACGATTCGTACATCGAGGAACAGGTGCATTCGGTTACGAAATATAACGTGCTCGTCGATGCTATCGGGAAGCTTAAGCCGGGGGTGTGGCAGGCTCCCGGAGAAAGCTTGGAATCCGCGGTCGATCGGCTACAGCACAGCTTGAATGTCAGGCGCGACGGCCAGAGCTACCAGGTGCAGATCACTCTGCTCGGCACCGACCCCACGCACCTGGCTGAAATCGTCAACGCGGTCACGGAAAGCTACCTGGAGGGCATAAAAGGAGAGGAGTTCTACGGCCGCGACGAACGCCTGGATTCGCTGCGCCAGGCCCGCACCGAAGTACAGAATGAGCTGAACGACAAGCTCCATGAGCAAACACAGATAAGCCAGTCCCTTGGCGTTGCCGTGATCTCATCGGACGCGACGGACCAGATCGACGCCCAAGTGGCGAAGCTGCGAACCGACCTGACCGCGGCGCACGAACAGCGAATTCAGGCGGAGGCCCAACTCTCCGCTTTGGAGAATGGCGGTGCGGACGCACCAAGCGCCGCCCTGAACTCTGCTGCTGACGAAATCATCGCTCAGGACCCGAGCCTGCTGGCGCTCAAGTCTTCTCTCAGTCAAAAACGTGCGTTGCTCCTGGACCAGCTTGCCGGGATGACGCCGAACCATCCTCTGCGCAGGACAACGGAAGAGCAACTCGCCCAGATCGAAACCGCCTTGCAGCAGATGCAGACAAATCTTCGCAGCCATGCTGCGACGGCCCTGGAACAGAAGTTGCGTACCGATCTCGAGCGAGCAACCACGGTGGAGGCTAAGCTAACTTCGGATCTGCAGTCCAATACCCACCAGGCGACCCACGCAGCGCCCAGCTTTCAGCGTGCCCAGGTGCTCAAGGCCGAGATCACCGCGCTGCAAGCAAGATATGCCACTCTGGATGAGCGCACACGGAACCTGGAACTTGAAAGCAAGTCGCCCGGCTCGGTGCACATGTTTTCTCCGGCACGAACACCCACTGCGCCGTTGCATAGCAACAGTACGATGATTCTTGGCATGTTGCTTCCCGTCGCTCTGATGGTAGGCGTGGGTAGCGTCGTTCTGATCGACTTTCTGGATCCCCGCGTCCATTCCGGAAACGACATCGAGGAGGTCCTGGGATTTTCTCCGATCGGCATGCTCTTCCACGACAAGGATGTCACGATGCAGGTCCTCGATGAATGTGCCCTGCGCCTGGCAGCAGGTATCGATCAGGCTGCCCGCACTGCAAGCGTACATACCATCGTGCTTACCTCGGTCAACGCGGGTGCGGGCACCACATCGATCGTCGAAAGTCTGGGCAGCACACTGGCTAAGTTGGGCCGCAAGACGTTGACCATCGATGCCTCCGGCGCTACTCCTCCGGTGGCCTATATCACGCTGAACATCGACCACTCGGCGCACCGTGGATTGGGCGGCATGCCTGTCGCAAGACCGGATGCGGAAAAGTGGTCAACAGCTGTCCTAGCTCAACCGTTCTCAGCCAAGGTGCCGCCGCTGACCAACTTTATGGATCAGGCTTTCAAAGACCTGACCACTGACTACGATGTCGTTTTAATCGATGCCACCCCCATTCTGATCTCGGCGGAGACCGAATACCTGGCCCGCTTTGCAGACGTCACCATCCTCATCGCAGAAGCAGGAACAACCACCAAGGCGCAGTTGATTCGTGCTTCACGCTTGCTGGAGAAGCTCCAGATCCCGGGTGTGGCGACCATCATCAATAAGGTCGCGTATCGCCGGGCAAGCCGAGCGACTCGCGAGGATTTGAACGCGTTCGAAGCCCGCATGGATAAGACGAACGTCAAATGGAATCCAGCCTGGAGCAAGGGCGCGGCTTCAGCAGGCTATGAAACTCGCGAGCAAGCGGCGAAGGAGCACTCCACGTACGCGTGAAGCGATTTATCGGGTTGGCAGATGATGATGACGCAATCTTATCCGCGGCCTACTGTGCCCACTAGTCAGTTGCTGTGTTTTTTCCAATACTGCAAAACTTTTTCCCGAGTAGACTCACGCTTCGCACAGTGTTTCTATTTGGACAACAAAGACACAGCTTTTCCACCCGTACTAAGTAACTGTGCGAAAAACTCTAGTAAGCAAGTACTAGAACTTTCTGTTGGCAGCCGCTTCTTCATGTATGCTCAACTGAAATCACCGACTCCCAACAAAACAAATTCAAGGGCGGAACACTGAGGCCCGTCATTGCCTCGATCAGCACTCAGCGGCGAATGGTTCGCGCTTCGCCCGGCACCATGGCTGTGCCAACATTGTTCGGACCTGAAGCGGATACTTTTCGCAATGTACATGCAACATCGAACCCTGACAATAAACCAATCGATATCTATTGACTTCTGCTAGCGGTGCAGTACTCTACAAAGTATCCCCCCTAGTTGATTATCACAGCTTAACTCAAGAGACCTAATTGCTGTTGTACCTGAGTTATATTCTAATTTGAGCTGCCCCTTTTCTTAAGCCTCAAGGCATCCTTCATTATCGCAACTGACACGAGTGACTTAACTCCACCTGCAAAATGTTGAGCTCCGACTCCGGCGCCTGACACTCAACCTTGGATAAAGGAGAATACATGACTACCTCGCTAGTGACTCCCTCAGTGCAGGACGGCCTTCTCGGAACCTCACTTAGACAACAAATCGACAGCACCATTGAAGAGCTCATTATTGCCCTGCCGGACCCTAAGCAGCTGACCGCCGAGCAAAGGCGCGGGATGATCGCGAGATACACGGCGGTACTCGAAGGAAACTTTATCTACTGGATGACGGCCACTTATCTCTCTGTCAAGGCGGCGGACGCGCGCCCGATCCTGCTCGACAATCTTCGCGAAGAGGTGCGAGATTGCCATCCTGCGATGCTACGCAACTTCACCATGGCGGCGCAGGCGTTTCCTACAGATAAGGACGCGCTTGACGTCCACAACGATCTGACCAACGTCCGCCTGTTTCTCGGCCGGCTTTCGGGCGTGCAGAATCTTCTCACGATGGCCTTCTTTGAGGGATACATCCAACAGTTCATGGCCTACCTGGCGGAGCTTGCCGAACTACAGGGCTCGGCGGAACGCGTATACACGGATGTGCACGGCGTCTGTGACATAGAGCACTCGGAAGGACTGTTTCGCGCACTCTACGCGGAGATGGCTGTCAACCCGCTTGATCCATCAGCAGACCTGTTCGAGGGGGTCGATCTACTTCGCACCCTGCTCCTGCGTATCAATCGAGTCGACGAGAGCAAGCTCGCAGCGTAATTGTTTCTACGAGGCCTAAGCCGGTGCACAAACAAACTCGTCGCGATGGCACTTTATTGGAATGCGCCGGATACTTCACCGTCTCCGGCGCGGCTCTCTATACGGTGCTGCATGAAGTGCCGGATCCGGTAGCTCGCGTTTTGCTGGTGGGGCCATTTGCATCGGAACGGCATTTTTCGTATCACCCCTGGGTCCGTTGGGCACGGTATCTGGCGGCAAGAGGTATCGAAGTCCTTCGTTACGACTATCGCGGTGTGGGCGAAAGCACAGGCGGATTTGAAGAGATGGGTTTCGACCATTGGAGCGAAGATGTAGAGGTTCTTGCGGATTGGCTTTCGAGCCGGTCACAAGGGGTACCGTTGTTGCTGCACGGGCTGGAAATTGGCGCAATTCTTGCCGCCAGGAGTTTCGAGCGAGGGTTGGGCGACGCGTTGTTATTGTGGTCGCCTCCTGCTCATGCCAACCAGGCACTGCGCTCGAGCCTTATGCGCTGGGCAGGGCTGGAACAGTTATTCGAGTCGGCTGAAAACCGGAGGTCCGCCGCCGATTACATCCGGCAGCTGGAGCAAGGACTCTCTATCGAAGTGGCGGGCTATGAATGGTCCAGTTCTCTCTGGCGCAGCTCTTTCGATTTCCACCTGCCCGCCAATCTGCAAGACGACGGCGTCGCTTGCGAGACATATAAGAGACCGGTGAAAGTGATCAAGCTTGGCCGAGAGGCGGCCCCATTGGTGAAACCGTACGTGGGCTACGACGAAGTGAAAGACCTTAGCTGGCTGTACGCCTCTAATTTCGATTGGGTTGCCGGAGCGTTACAGATACCCAAGGAAGATAGGCATGAACGAGGCAACTGAAGCGCGCCGATTGATCACCCTGCGCGGGCTCGGCGGCGCCGTTCGGGGCACTTATCACAAAGCCCAGTTTGAGAGCCCGGGAACGAAGCACATTGGAGTGCTGATTCTGAATTCGCTCTCTCCGAGCAGGGCCGCCGCAGGCGACTCCGCAGTTTATTGGGCAGACGCGTTTGCCAAGTCTGGCTATCCGGCTTTTCGCCTTGATATGCCGGGTTTCGGGGATTCCGACGGGGACCCTCCACCCGAGCTGCTCAAGTTTATTAATACCGGAGGTTATGGACCGATTGCCTCCGCCTTGATGAGAGAACTCTCGGAACAGTTTGACTTATCAGGTGTAGTCGTTGTCGGACTTTGCGCCGGCGCCGTATCTGCTCTCTATACCGCAGCAGCGAGCAAAGATTGTCGAGGCGTGGTGTTGATGGATCCGTACTTCCATTTGCCTTTGCCGCCCAGGTCGTGGCTCTGGCAGAAGCTTACTGGCCGTATCTCGCGTACCGCCCTGGGTAGGGTAGTCAGCAACGCCTATGACCGTTTTACAGATCTTCGACTTTATCTGCGTAGAAACCCGATGCCGGAGAATACAAACTTCGCTCTTCTTAAATGCTGGAAGACGGTTGCGCCTGCGGGCCTGCCGATTTTGCTTTTGAAGGCGCCGACAACTAAGCCGCGAGGAGAAGAGTTCGACTACGTGCGATACCTTCTTGAACAGGCCGGCAGCAACAGCCGGGTGGTCGTTAAAGTGGTCGAAGGCGCCGGTCATACATTCTCAAACCGCACGGGCCGAGCCGGAGTTCGAGAAGCTTACTGAAGGCTGGCTGAACCTTTATTTCCCGTTGCCAGGATACGAAACTTGCACTGATAGCTTTCGTGAAGCCGCAGATCTCTCCACGACGTCCGGCCCGGAACCTCGGAAGGCCGGGGCAGCCAGATGACAAGTTCATTTGTACAACATAGTCTGTCATCTCGCCTGCCCGGGCCTGCCGTACTGGAACGCTAGCGGATGGAGAGATGCGGCTGGAAAGCAGACAGAATAAGATATGGACGTTCAATCTGAAATCACGGCCCAATTTCGGCAGGTGGCCCGAGAGCAAGGCAAGCGGCTAGCGCCGTTGACAGACGATCTGGAACTGCTGAATTCGGGGCTCGACTCGCTCTGCTTTGCGATCATCGTGACCCGCCTTGAGGATTCGCTGGGACTAGACCCGTTCAGCACTTCGGAAGATGCTCGCTTTCCCGTAACCCTGGGCGAGTTTATCAGCTTCTATGAACTTGCTGCGAAATAGCCGCGCACGGGCGCTCCACGCAACCTCGTTAACACCCGGAAGGGGGAAGCTGATGCCCGTTCTTGTGGACTCTACAAATTTCAGCGCGACATTGCCCGGCAGAAAGGCGTCACCCGGCTTCCGTCAAGGGTCGAGCAGGTCCATCACGATCGGGTTGATCAACAACATGCCCGACGAGGCGCTCAAAGCGACGGAACGCCAATTTCTGTCGCTGCTTGATTCCGCTTCCGACGGCATGGAGATTCGCCTGCTGCACTATATGTTGCCAGATGTTCCGAGGCAGGAGCCGGCACGGAGCTATCTCAATAGCTTCTATGCGAGCGTGGAAGATCTGTGGGACGGGCATCTCGATGGGCTCATCGTGACCGGCCGAGAGCCGTTGGCGAGCAACCTGAAGCAGGAGCCATACTGGGAAAGCTTCACCAGGTTGGCGGAATGGGCTGAAAGCAATACTTATTCCACGATTTGGTCCTGCCTGGCGGCCCACGCTGCGATCCTCCACCTGGATGGCATCGTCCGGGTCAGGAGGAATGACAAGCTCTTCGGCATCTTCGAGTGCGCACGTGCGACCGAGCATCCCTTAACTTCGGCAACGCCATCACGCTTCAGACTTCCCCATTCCCGCTGGAACGGGGCGCCAGAAGAAGATCTGGCAGCTTGCGGATATAGCGTGCTCACGCGGTCAGCAGATGCAGGAGTCGACACCTTCATTAAGCAACGGAAGAAGACTCTTCGTCTTCTTCCAGGGCCATCCGGAGTACGAATCCGACACATTGCTGCGCGAGTATCGTCGCGACATCGGGCGCTATTTTAAAGGAGAGACAGACACGTGCCCGTTGATCCCGCAGAGTTATTTCGACGACGACACGGTGCATGCATTGACGGCGCTGCGTGAAAGATCGCTCTGTGACCGGAGTGAAGAGTTACTGCTGGAGATATGGGCTACCCTGGGAGAGAAAAGGATCGAGAAGACGTGGAATGCCAGTGCGATCACCATCTATCGAAACTGGCTGGAATATATATGCGCGCAGAAGGAAAGAGCGCGTGCGGTCGAAGAGAATCAGGGCCATTGCCAATGCACACCGGATTCGCTGGGCCAGCGCGCCTGTTTGAAGCAGAGCGACCCGCTGTTCACGGTTTTAAGCTTCAGGCAAAGACGCGCTTAAAGCGATATTTTTCCTCAACGGACGGAAGCTCCACCTCGCCCGTATCCTGCAGTGATTGACTCCACCCTATTAACAGGAAACACACTTGTACCACCTGGTCGCCAAGATAGACCGTGTAGAGAGAAAAGAAGAGCCCGGCCAAAGCTCCGATACAGACGAATGCGAAGTAGCGACTCTCGCGAGCGCGAAAGGTAAAAGCAGATCGAGCGGCGCCGAACAGCGACTCTGCCGCAATCAATAAGAATAAATACAGGCCGACTTTGCCCTGGGAGAGCTGGACCAGCAAGTAATAGTTGTCAATCGACGGTTGGCCAGGGACTTTAGGAAAACTCAAGATTCCCCAGCCGAGCCACCCACCAGTCTCGATGATGGGCTTGTAACTAACCAATAGTTCTCGCCGGTAGGCCGCACTTGATTGCTCTTCATTACCGTTCGAAGCATCCGTAACGCTTGCGTACTTGTTAAAGTAGCTGGTCGCGAAAGCTCCGGCTATCACCAGAAGCAACGCCACGAGCGCGGCACCAATTTTGATATTTCGGAATTTCGGGATCTGCAGAATCGAATAGCCCACCGCTGCGCCAATCATTGGTCCCCTGGAGCGGGTCAGCAGGAGAAACAAAAGCAGGAGCACGGCAGGCACGTGATAACGCTCGAGGCTTGAGAACAGCGGGCCCAGCCTGAATTTATCGCGCTTGTAAATATCGCCAAGCGAGGCGTTCAACAGGAAGACGATGAAAAACATGATGCCTGCAAGAATGGCGTGCCCGAAGCAGGCTTGAACCCTGGCATGCCCTTCACGTATCTGTACAAATGAGCCAAACTGGAAGTGAAATATTCTGTTGGCGGCGGTTATCCAGGGGTTTTGACCCATCCTGTACTCCCAAAGAACGGCCGGCGTCAGACACAGGAACAGCAAAACGATTCGCTTGACTGTTGGAACGCGCAGGTCCGGCTCAATCAGGCACCTTCCAACAAGGTATGCGAAAAACATCTGCAGAAACGTATTAGCGAACAAGGCAAGACCGTCTTTGGGCGAATTCTCGCGCAAGAGCTCACTCGCACCAAGGCTCACCATGAAGAGAACTACCCACAGGTCCATACGCCGTAGTGGCGGCCAGCGGCCGCGTGCGATCAGGAGCGCTATACCTAAGGGAAAAAGTGCCCATTCCGCGGGAGACTGCGGAGGCAGGTGGGGAAGCCTAATGGAGTAGTAGGAAGGAAGCAGGAAAAGACAAGGCAGGTACACGTTCAGGAAGGCCAAGTCGAAGCGGCCCTTGATCAGGTAAAAGAGGGAAAGGAAGAACGGGATGAGAAAAATGATTGCCAAAAAACTCACCTGCCGAATTGCCTAAACTATCCCCTCAGCTTGGGCCGCAACGCCCAGCCGCTATTTCGCATTCACTATCGGGGACTCAAAACCAGTCCTCATCCGCCCCGACCCGCGAGATGGCGCAAGGATACGTTCCAGAACTGGTTCTTGTAGGGTACACCGGAGGCGGTCAAAATCCGAGAAGGCTTCACCATCAAAGTCGGTCGAAGGGCAGGGCAGCAGGCGTATCAGCCATGCAGGCTGCGCCCGCCACCCTGCGAGGGGACTAATCCACTCTTATAGGTCGTATCTCAAGACTGAACGTTCACCGTGATCTGTGAGCTCTGGTTTTGCGTGCCCGGAGCCGTTGAGATAATGGTCAACGTAAAGGTGTTGCTAGTGGGAGTCGTATTCCCACCACTTCCACCCGTTGAGGAAGATCCGCCGCCGCAACCAGAGACCCAGAATGACCCTGCGATGAGGAACACAGCGAACGCTACGCGGAATGACCATTCGAAAATCCGTGACCGCCTCCTCGCCTTTCCTAACCCCAACAACGAAATGAACCCCCAAGGCATGACCCAGCCGAAAGCAAGTCTTCCGTCAGGGGTTCCTGGCGGAGCATGATTGGGCACGAGCGAGGTTTGACTCGGAGCCAGGATGCTCACCGTGCTCGTGACCGGCGCACCGCTGGGAGTGACGCTGGCGGGAGAGAAGGTGCAGGTCACTCCCTGGGGCAACCCGGAACAGCCCAGGTTGATGGGCGAGTTGAAGCCACCGGCGGGGGTCAGTGTTACTGTCAGGGTCGACGCTTGTCCTGCGGTAAGGTTCAGGGTGGAACTGCTGACGGCCATCGTATAAGTCCCTGCCCCTGCCGCTGCCACGGTGACTGTGACCGCAGCGGAGGTTGAAGCGGCGTTATTGGTGTCGCCACCGTAGGAGGCAGTGATCGACTGGGATCCAGCAGCCAGTGTAGTGGTATTAAAGGTAGCCACCCCGCTCGCGTTCAGCGGGCCCGTACCGAGACTCGTTGATCCATCCAGAAAGGTGACGGTACCGGTCGGCACGCTGCTGGCCGATTGGGGTGTGACTGTAGCTGTGAACGTGACGCTCTGGCCAGCTGTCACCTGCATCGCGGAGGCCGTTAACGCCGTCGTCGTTGCCACAGTGGTCGGCGCCGCAGTGACGGTCGACGCTCACCGCCGCTGAGACCGAGCCGGCATTCTTGCTGTCTCCACTGTAGGACGCCGTGATGGAATGCATGCCCACCGCCAGGGTGGTGGTGCTGAACGTGGCTACCCCGCTCGCGTTCAGCTGTGCCGTGCCCAGGGTTGTCGTTCCATCCAGGAAAGTCACCGTGCCCGTTGCCGCAGCGCTGCCTGCCGGCGGGGAGACAGTTGCGGTGAAGGTTACGCTCTGGCCCAGATTGATTGTGGCAGCAGAAGCCGTAACCACCGTGTTCGTGACCGGAAGACCGGTAGCTATGGTGACGGTAACCGCTTCGGAAGTAGAAGCGGTGTCACCGGAATCACCGCCGTAAGAAGCAGTGATCGAGGCCGCGCCGACGGGGAGAGCGGTGGTGTTGAAAGTAGCTATGCCGCTCGCGTCCAGCGTTGCGGTGCCCAGGCTGGTGGTTCCGTTCAGGAAGGTGACGGTTCCAGTCGGAATGTTGGTACTTGATTGAGAGCTGACCGTTGCCGTCAGGGTGACGGTTTGGCCTGTGTTGGCGAAGGTCGGGGATGCCTGGAGCGTGGTTGTGCTCGCGGGGAGCGCCTCGCTCGGCCAAAGGAACACCGTCATCGAATACGGTGGCAGACTAGTAGGGTGTCGCGGGGTTGAAATTGGCTACGGTGGTCTGCTTCGGGGCGCTAACGACCGCCGTGCTGTTGGTTTGGCTCTCGTTATTGTCAGTGGGATTGGCGGACGTCAACTGACTGATAAGTACGTTGCCGGTGGGAGCGTTGGTTCCGGAGAAGGTCACGGGCAGCGCTCCGCTGCGGCTTAAATTGAAAACGACGACGCTGTAGTGCGTACCGTCAGTAAACGCGAAGGTCTGCAGATAATGTGCAGCGGCGAGCGTTATCGAATCATTCGTACTCTGAGGTTGATTCCACGTAGGGTTGGTCCCGCTAACGGTGGTGGTCAGCATGGTGGGGAGAATGGCTGAGTTGGCCAGCTGCTCGGCCAGATATTGCGGCCGCTTCAGGTTGGTCTGGCCGCCCATATCAATCACCGAACCCCATAACGGGATGCTTTCGTTGGCGATTCTGCGGCATTGCTGAAGGAGTTTTGCCATTCGGTAAGGGCAAACATGTTCTGCGTGGTGATTCCCACATCACGGATCATCAGCAGCATGTGATCGGCTACCGCGATCCCAGCCCCCAGTCCTGCGACTACCTGGTTCACGACGCTCTGTGATGCCGTACCGGAGGTCGTGCTCAGGTTTACCTCATATACCGCCAGATTGGCCGGTGTGCTACCGCCGGCGGCGGCTTGCGCCTGCTGCGCCATGTATCCACTTGCGGTGGAGTCAACCTCTTCCGGCTGGGCGAACATAGGCCCAAAGATCGCCTCGTTCGAGCCGTAATCATTCAAGCTGTTGAACAAGTAGGGTGCTGCATCGACAGAGTCGTAGCCGGAACTGCTGGCCAGTTCCTGCTGCGTCCACGAGGGCTGGGTCGCCCAGCTGCCCATGATCAGATCGAAGTTGCTCGCATTGAAGGAAGCCGTGGATCGGGCTGCGGCAAAGATGGTAGCGGCCCGTTGGCCATAGACCACCGGGTCGGCGATACCCTCGCCCTCGTAAATTCCATTCCACATCTCGTTGCCCAGCTCGAGATGAATCACTGGAAAGACACTTGTCCACGGAGCCGACTGGCCGAGCGCGGCGCGCTTGGCGCCATAAGGCGTCGATGCATCTCCGGCGAGAAACTGGATGAGGTTCTGCATCTCGGTGGTCGAGATTCCGCCAGGCATGGTGTACCAGGGCTCTGCGCCCACAGTCTGGCAGAGCACCAGGAACTCCTCCAGGCCCATAGGCACTTCGTCCTGCTCGGTCGCCCCCGGGCTCCAGCCGGCCCGTTGCCGCGCGAACGGCACAGCGATCACATTGTCAAACGATGTGCCGTAGTCCGACAGGGTCATGTAGCGAAGAACCCCGGGCTGCAAGCTCTTGAGCGTATTCACAACCGCGTTGCGATAGGCGGTCGGATTTCCAGGGGCGGCGGCTTCCGTCAGGCTCGCGTCGTCCAGATACATCGACGCGCCTGCGACCGAAAACGCAAGCGCGACCGTACCAATATAGGTGCCGTCCTCAGCCGCATTGAAACTGTAGGTGTAATCCTGCCACTGGCCAGTCAGGGTCACGGTCTGGTTAAACAGGGTTTCGCTTGTGGACGCCATCTGCCGGATGACCGAGATAGTCAGTTGGTTATTTCCGCCCAATCCCTTGGCCTTGAACGCGAGCGTATAGGTCCCATTCAACTGCACAAAGGAACGTCCCACGGTGGAGTCGAAATAAGAATCGACACTCGCCGTTTGGCCACTGCCGGCGGCATTGATCGCGAGCGCCTGCTTGCCCGGAGAGTCGGGAGCAATATCCGTGGTATCGGCGGACAGGGTTGCACCGCCGGCGACAGTGGGCCACCAGCCTGCCTGTGGGTTACCAGGTATCGTCATATTTACGATGACGTAATTGTTCGCCGCCAACGGCGTAGAGGTGGCGGCGAAATTGAAGGTCAGCCCGATGTTGCCTGAGAAGTTAGCGGCGGTGCTGCTGGTAATGGTCCCTGTCACTCCCGATGCGGTCCCATTGATGACCTGAAAGGTTGCTCCCTGAAGGAAGTTGGCCGGCCAAATGTTATAGATATTCGAGTCGGTGCAACTGGTGGCCGTCACGGCTACGCATTGCATAATCGTCTGCCATGTCTCCCCTTCGAAACCGGGATTGCCAAAGATCAGGTTGCGAAACATCTGTCCGGAGTCATAGAAGTTGTCCCCGGCAAGATTCACTCCGAGATGTTTCACTGACGACCGCTGGACAGTAGTGCCGATTTCGAAGTTTGTTGCCTGTGCCATCAACGCCGCGGTGCTGAGAAGAGGCAGAGAAAATGCAAGCAAGAGACCCAGGCGAAGGATCGACTGCAGACAAAGAGAACGGGGTTGAGGCTTAGACGATTGTCTGGACATTGGCCATTGCTCCTTCGGACGAATACGAGTCAGGCCCCTGCAAGGGAGCGCCCTCTACAAGACCGGTGCTCACACCTGCAAGGATTCGACGGAGGTAACCAGCTCAAGGAAGCAACGTTCGGCATCAAGAACTGCAAATAAAAACTGAGTTACCGATGATCGGGTGATCGCTTAGTCTTGGTGTCTTGCCAAACGAACTGGGCCCGCGGATGAAAGCGACTTGCCAGCCAGGTGCGACTTCATAAGATACCCGGCGTTCACACTGCGTAAGTATAGGCCCGGAAGTACTATTCGAACCACAATGATTATTTAAAATTTGTCCGATCGAAGTTGTATCACGCCTTGGCTTCGGAAATCCTGTTGAAGACTTAGCGAACTGAACCTTAGTGCGGCAGTTGGTTGTGTTTGAGTAATCGTAACCGATCTCCGCCAGTTACGGACGGGTCTTTCTATCTGACGATTCTGTGCTTGTGCAACGCCATGCAATACACTGTGCTGGATGATCTCGATCGAAATCGCAGACGGGCTCAGAGTTGTGCATCTTCTCCGCTGAATTGGGATCCGCCTTTGCTGCCAGCCGAAAATAGACCATACGATGCCTCCGTCGTAGTCGTATCGTTCAACACCAGAGAGCTGTTGCGCGAATGCCTCGAGCTAGTGCAGCGTGAGGCGAATGGGCTGCGGATTGAAGCACTTATTGTGGACAATAACTCCAGCGACGGCTCCGCGGAAATGGTGGAGAAAGAGTTTCCTGATTTCCGAATTATTCGTAGTGCAGTCAACCTTGGTTTCGGTGCGGCGAATAATGTTGCCATTCAAGCGGCTCGGGGCCGCTATCTGATCCTGCTCAATTCGGATGCATTTCTCCACCCCGGAGCCCTTAAGCTTGCGGTTCAGCATATGGACCAGCAGCCGCAAGCGGCACTTGGCGGTGCACACTTACTGAGCCATGACTCGTCATTTCAGCCCTCCGCACGCATGTTCCCCAACATAGTTACAGATACCTTTGTACTTACCGGCCTCGCCGCTAGATTCCCAAAATCCCAAATTTTTGGATATTTTGACAGAACTTGGGCAGATCCGTCGCAACCATGCCAGGCGGATTGGGTCACAGGCGCCTTCTCGATCATTCGCGCTGATGTGCTCGACAAGGTCGGGTTATTCGATCCGCAATTCTTTCTCTACGGAGAAGAAGTCGATCTTTGCCGCCGCATTAAGAAAGCAGGCTATGAGATCTGGTACTGGCCCGATATCTCTGTGCTCCACATCGGCGGTGAATCATCTCGCCAGATCAAGGATCTGGCGCTCTCTTCTTCCGGTAGCACCCAGCTTGTTCTGTGGCGTATGCGCAGTACCCTGCTCTACTATAGGAAGCATCATGGAGTGACGGTGTGGTTGGCCAAGTGGCTCGAACTTACCCTCTACCGTCTCTCCTACCTACGCAATCGGTTCAGCAGAGACCCCCAACGAAGGCTGCGTTGCCAGAACTCCCGGAATCTCGCGACCCTGATGAAGACGGCATGGAAAGAGACCAAGGGTGGCAGGATTTCCCCACCTCGCCCCTGGTGAGAGGAGAATCAAGATCAAGCGCCGCATCAAGAGTCTCCTGAGCAACTTGCTCTCTGGGCTTCTGCGGATTGCGGCTCCGCTGCGGGAAGGCCTGGCCCGCCTCTATGCCTATGCTTCTCTTGCCGCGGACCTGGATGAGCGTCTGCCTGCCTCCGTCGTCGTGCTGGGGCGGATCTGGGTCTACGGAAGCCGTCACATTCGCATCGGTGAAAATGTGCTCCTCTACCCTGGAGTGCATCTGGAAACGCAGGGAGATGCTCGGATCGAGCTGGGCGATGAGGTGGTGATCTCGCGCGGCGCGCACTTAGTAGCGATGGCTGGAGTCACCGTTGGGAAAGGCACACTGATCGGCGAGTATACCAGCATCCGCGATGCAAATCACATGCGCGACCCTGGACAAACGATCCGCGATTCCGGCTATAGCGCAAAACCGATTACGATCGGAGATGAGGTCTGGATCGGCCGAGGCGTGACTATCCTGGGCGGCGTCACCATCGGCGACAAAGCGACCGTAGGCGCAAACGCAGTGGTGACCCGAGACATACCTGAGGGGGTAACGGTGGTCGGCATTCCTGCTTCTCCTATATCTGCCAAGAGGCGCCCTTAATAGCCGCAGAGGTGGGCGTATTCTTCATCGACCCCCATTCACTTGACGCGCATCGATGAGAATCCCGACGGAGGTCGCGAGGCCGGCGAAAACCCACACCAGGCTTACGACCATCCATGGACCCAAGAGGTGGTATAAGACGTGGTCCACGGCATGAAGAGAGACGACTTCGATACACCACAAGACAAGCGAAAGCAACACTCCGGAAACCGCGAGAAGAGCGCCAGTCCGGCCACGAAGGACGCGCAGGGCAAAGATCACACCAAGCAGGAGCAGCACGATCAGGATTACGATCGCGATTCGCTGGGGCGATCTTCGAAGGTCATATTCGTTTGAGCGCTGCGCGAGATCCATGAGTTGCTGGTGCAGCATCCAACGCCAGTTGAAGATCATATCGAGCACCAATGCGCATTCGATCGCAGTCAGAAGGGCCGCGAGTTGCGAGACGGTTCGTAGACGCCTGCCTTTTGCCCATGCAATGCCGCAGCAGATCATGGCGACTCCGTACGCTGCGATTCCAGTTGCGCGGGTGGGCGTCAGCCACTCTTCACTTGCTATCATGAGAAATCCTTTCTACCGTCACGCGGCCTTCCGGAAAACATGATGATTCCTCCTTTGATAGCACTGGCGGCGTGGGTCCCGATCAGCCTCTTTTGCTTTCGACGCTACGCGGTTCGCATTGCCATCCTCATCAACTTCGTCGGCGGCTGGGCGGTGCTGCCCTCCGCCGCCTTTACCCAGACCAATGACCCATTTCCCTACTGGATATTGGGAACATGTTTGCCTTCGGATCACTTCTTCACCAAGGCAAGCGTGACGGGATTCACCTGCCTTATTGGTGTTCTGCTCTTCGACCGGGAAAGCTTCCTCCGTTTCAAGCTCAGCTTTTGGGACCTTCCGATGCTGGCTTGGTGCGTAGTTCCCGTGTTCTCTGCTTTGGCTAACATGCAAGCCTTTCCCGTCGTGGTTCGTAGCGAACTTTATCAAATTCTTGCCTGGGGCGTCCCGTACTTCTTTGGTCGTGTTTATTTCACTGAAACGGTATCTCTTCGCATGGCCGCCAAAGCTTTTGTCATCGCGGGCATGGCCTACGTTCCTATTTGCCTGATCGAGATCTTTACCGGGCCGCAGATCTACGCCCATCTGTACGGCTATCAACCTTATCGCTGGATAGGCGCTGAACGTTACGTCGGCTTCCGGCCTATCGGTCTGCTGGAAGACGGAAACCAGCTTGGCATCTGGATGGCAACCTCTGCACTGATTGCAATATGGCTTTGGAGACGCCGCCTGGTTGCTGCGATATTCGGAATCCCTATCGCCTGGATAAGCGGCATCCTGTTGGTCGTCACGCTTGCTTTGCCAGTCGGTCGGAAGCATTGTTATCCTGCTCTGCCTGCTCCCGTTTGTCTTTACACGACAGAGCTATCTGCCACGCGCTGTCGCCGCGCTGTTCCTGCTGGCAATTCTTGCTTTCATGGGTCTTCGTGTGGCCAACTTTATATCCCTGCGATCACTGGTCGAACACAACGCAGTTGCCCATTCTGCCGCTGACTTTTTCAAGGGAATCCAGCGCCAATCTTTCGGATGGCGGCTTTCCCAGGACGAAAAGCATCTCGACGCGGCGCATGGAAGAGCCACTCCTGGGCTCGGGCGCGTGGGACTGGTGGAGAGCCAGTGGATCGCGTCCATGGGGATTGTGGCTTCTTGCCATCGGGATGTATGGACTCGCCGGGCTGCTCGCCTTAGAGTGCCTGCAACTACTCCCCATAGCTCGCACCCTATGGTCTCCGCTGGCCCGCGGCGATACTGGAAGGGTTCGATCTCCGCAATGCTCTCGCCGCAGCTATTCTCATGTCGGCCATCGATAACTTGGCGAATGGTTCCATGATCCTTCCACTCTTACTGGTCATCGGCGGCCTGAGCGCACCGGCTACGTCTTCCTCTCGCTCGACAACAAACACACGCCAGCGGGTGTGAGGCCGTCACTCAGCCTTCACTCGATCAGCAAAAATGGCCGCCAGCCGTTCAACGTTACGGCCCAGATCATAATCTTCGAGAATGCGCGCGCGGCCACTCTTGGCGACGCGCTCGCGGAGAACTTGGTCGTCCATGAGCGTTTCCAGGGCTTTGACAAGCCCTTCCAAATCAGAGGGCGCGACCAGCAGGCCATCGGTCCCGCTGCGAATCAACTCCGGAATACCAGTGATGTGGGTCGTCACGCAGGGAATCTCCATGGCCATGGCTTCCATGAGAACCACGGGAATGCCCTCGGCAAGACTAGGAAGACAGAAAATGTCTGCCGCCTCATAGAGCGCGCGTATGTTGTCCTGATTGACTGCTCCCTCGAACACTACTATGTTGGGATTCTCCAATTGCCTGGCTCGTTCGCGAAGCGAGGGACCATCGGGGCCATCGCCGACCAATCGAAGCCTGACTTGTCGACCCTGACGCGCCAACCGATCCACTGCGTCGATCAGAATGTGCTGTCCTTTGGCTTGCGTCAAACGGCCGACACAGAGTATCTCAGAGAAGTCCGACGCCGGCTTGGCGGGTCTGGGTACCCAGAGCGCCGGATCCACACCGAGACGCGACACAACCAGCTTGCTCCACTGGGCATACGGTGAGAACTTCATCAGCTGGCTGCGGGCGTACGAACTGATGCAGCAGATGAAATCGGCGGCAGCCACCTTTTGCTCCAGATACTGGCCTTGAGCGTCATAAAACTCATCCGGGCCGTGAACGGTGATGGAAAATCCGAATCCGAAGATGTGACGCACATACAGGCCCACAGTGGCTGCCTGCGATCCGAGGTGGACGTGAAGGTGGCGCTGCCGGACGCGCTGCATCCACACCCCGACCATCAGAGCTTCAGTGAAATACATTAGGTTGAACATCAACCGCTTGAGGTCCAGAGCGCCCAAAGACAATACGAGTCGAAGCCCTCGCCAGTAGCCGCTGAACCTGGTGAAGAGCGTCTTCAGATGGGCACTAATCGCACCCCGCACGCCATGCGTCTTTAAATAATAGGTAAGGCCGGCTTCTGCCGCCTCCTCCGCGGTGAGGTTCGCGAGGGGGCGATCCGCAGCATTAATCGATGCCGTGTCGATGCGAAATCCCATGCGTCGAAGCTGGCGGACTTCGCGCAGGACAAAGGTCATCGACAACATCGGATACTGGCTGGTCAGGTAGGCAAGCGAACGGCCTGCATCTTCCGGGCGGCCGTTCACGCTCATGGCGCAGTCACTTGCGGGTGCGCTGGGCTCCACTGGGCGCGAAGCGCATCCATGGTTCGCATGACCTCCAGCGAATCATCCAATGGCATGATTGCACTTTCATTGCGCTGTTCCCGCAGGCACTGGCTGACCTCTGCAAACTGGAACTGGTAACCATTGCCCGCAAACGGAAAGCTTCGCACCTGGCCACGACTGAGGAACTCCCGCAGAGGACTAAAACGACGCAACAACGACTTTGCAGTAGGCGAATTACGAGCGCCTGCGATGATCCTGCCGGCGCCTCTTGAGTTTGGCCGTGAACCTTCGCCCACCACCGCTTGTTGCTGTGCGTACTGCTTTAAGACAAGGCGGTGCGCGCGATAGAACGGTTCGCACAGACGCAAGAGATCCACCATCTCCGAAGATCCAGACCTCGTTGGTGCCGCGGACCCGGAGGCTGGCCGCAAGATCTGCCAAAGCACCCCCCGCATAAGCAAGCTGATAACCCGATTGCTCATCCACGCCGGTCGGGCCCAGGTATGCCGTTCCACTGATTGACTGCGGTCTGCCCAACAAGTGCTGCGCGAGGGAGATGAGATAGACGCCGCGGTCAAGCATTGCTCCTCCGCCAAGCTCACGATCGAAGAAGCGGGCTTCGCCGCCAGCCGGCACGGGATAGGAAAAGTTGCCCTGGATCAGGCGAATGGAACCAATCATGCCGGCATCGATGCAGCGTTTCGCCTCGATGATGGCGGGGATGAATCGGGTCCACATCGCTTCCATACAGAAGACTTTGCGCTGGCGGGCTGCGTCCACAATCCGCTGGGCTTGATGTAGGTCGAGGGCGAAGGGCTTTTCGCACAACAAGGCCTTGCCTGCCTGGATACAGGACAAACTGTCATCGAGGTGGCAATGGTTGGGCGAGGCAACATAGACAACGTCAATCTCCGGATCGTCCAGTAGCGCCTGCAAGCCGGTGTAAAACCGGGCAATGCCGTGCTGTGCCGCAAAACTCCGAGCGCGCTCGACTCTGCGCGAAGCAACGCCGTGCAGTAGTGTTCCGCTTACCAGTCGAAGGTCATCCGCAGCCGAGTGGGCGATGGCGCCCGTGCCCCAAATTCCCCACCGGATCAGTTTTTCCACGATTGACTTCCTTGCCAGTTGGGATCGAAACGCAAAGATTCTCCTACCTGGACCATGGCATAGGTTCAATGGCGTCGAAGCTGGTACGCAGGCGATAAGTCGCGCCCTGCTCCCGTGCCCAATGAATGGCCAACGCGATTTCATTTACGTGCAACGAGAAGCGCGGCGAAAGGCGGCATGGTCGATGCTCGCGAACCGCTGCAGCTAGTTCTGCCGGCCCACGAGCAAAGTCCATGCTTTGCGCGCCCTTGGTCTTTACCTTCTTGTGAGGCGCAGGGGGCAAACGATGGGTTTTGCGTATAGGGCTCAGAAACGTCCTCCTGCGGAGCGTGACCATCCTACGGCTGTACACCGGTGAGCGATAGTCCCAGGAATCGTGCGTATATAAGACGCCTCCATCGCCCACAACCTTGAGGGAGTGGTCATGGGGAGCAAGAATGCTGCAGGTCAGACGGGCCACTACACCGGAAGCGAATTGGATACATGCAACCGAGAAGTCGGGCGAAGTCACGGCGAAGGTTTCCCCTGGCGCTTTGTCCGGAACCTGGACGGAGGCAAAGGAGGTCACGGTTACCGCCGGGCCAAACCACGCGGCCAGCCATCCGAGATAGTAGCCTGCGTGTTCCAGTGTGCAGCCAACTTCGAATTCGTCTTTGTATGGCCAGGGCATACCTGAGAGGGATTTCCATTTTTTATACGGCATCCTGGGTACCATCCCGTCGTCCATCTCCGCATACACCACGCGCACCTTGCCGAGGGTTTGTTCGCGAAGCACTTTCCACAGTGTCTGCGCTGTCTCACCGAGCAAGCTGCAGGGCGCCGAGACAATTAACAATCCGCGCGATTCCGCTAACTCCACAAGTTCTACTGCCTGTTCGATGTGCATCGCAAGAGGCTTTTCTGAGTACACATGCTTGCCGGCCAGCAGAGCAGCTTTGGACACGTCATAGTGGCTGCTGGGGTTGGTCAGATTCAGTACCAGATCGACTTGGCTGTCTTCCAGCAAGGCTGCGAATGTGGGATAGGCCGGAACGCGATACAAGCGAGACAACAACTCCGCGCGTTCAACAACCGTATCCGTCATTCCCAGAATCCTGAGTTCGGGGTGACTCGAGAAAGTGGCCAGATAGTAGTCGGCTACAAATCCGCAGCCCACGATCGCTACGTTCAAGCTTTGTGCTCCTTCGCGGAGTGGTCTCGAGTGTCCAGGACGCAGTTGGACTCCATGAGCGATGCTTCCCGATCCATTTCGTTAGAGTTGCTCGATACTAGCATTCATGTGTACCGGCGCTGAAATCCGGGAGCAGGGTCGCGCCGTGACCCGCAACCATCAGGCGTCGGGCACCGCGCGAAGAAGTGCAATTTCCATAAGCAAGTATCCCCTTCGTTTCATGTGCACACCGTCGGAAGAAACGTGGGGATGGTATCGCAAGGGATCGTAGTAGTCCACCAGTCTCCAGCGATGCTCAGCCGCCAGGCGTGCGATCTGTGCGTTGAGCCGGCGTACATCGTTGGAGTAATCCTTGTTGTCATCCACCTTGAGGCTGTGAAAGATCGGCGGGATTTCACATAATACGGGCTCGGCGCCAGACCGCTGTACCGCGAGCGCAATTTTCTCCAGGTTACTCACGGTCATCTCGGGCTCAATGCCGAGCAGTACGTCATTGGTGCCGCCGAGAATAATAACCTTGGCATAGCCGTGGCCAGCGAGAACTGCTGCATCACGCTCCAGCATTTGCTGGGTGGTATTGCCAAAAATACCAAAATTTGCCGCAGGGTAAGCCCACCCCTGGGTGATGGAATCGCCCAGGAACGCGACTCGTTTATCCCCCTTGAAGACCTGGCAGCCACTCAATAGGCAGAGCGACAGCAAGAGAGGAAGCACGGGAAGCGTTACGCGTCGACGCGCACGACCATCTCTCCTTTCCTGTGACCGTAAGATGCATAATGATTCCGTCGACACCTGTTCCAGGGCCCGGTGGGGAGGCAACGAATACGACGATCAAGAATATCTGCGAATCAGCTCGCTGCGTTCGCGGAAGACTGCCTCATCGTTAAAGCGGCTTCCGTTTTCGGCGGCCTCGGCGATGAGGCCCGATAACCTCGTCCGATTTGTGGCTAGTTCCGCAATCTGAGCGCCCAGCGCCTGCCAATCGCCAAGTGGAACATAGCCTCCACCTCCGCGACCGGCGGTCAGCTCCTCAGCGAAGGCGCTCTGATAGCCCACAATGGGCGAACCAGAGATGAGCGCCTCCAGTAAGCATCGCGGAGATTCTGGCGTGACGTGGGTGAAGACAAAGACGTGCGCGCGCCGAAGCTCCGCGAGCAATGTTGCGCGTTCGGAGATAAAGCCGGGAGCGCGGACGTAGTCGCGGAGCCCGAGCTGGTCAAGGCAGGCGTGGAAGTCGTCGTGGAGTGGGCCATCGCCCAGCCACACCGCCTCAAACTCCGCGCCGAGGTCGCGTGCTGCGCCCAAGGCGCGCAGCCAATCCAGTGGGGCTTTCATCGGATCCAACCGCCCGGCATAGACGATGCGCAGCCGTCCCCGGGTTGCACTTTGCTGCTTGGCTGCGAGCTCTGCCGCGGAAATGACATCCGTCGGCTTCAGATGAATGTCATGGATGAGGTGGTTCTCCCGCGCCCAGGGCGAATAGGCAAGGAAGCAGTCGCTGCCATGCCAAAGTCCCAGAGCGCAGCCGCGGATGATTCCACGATGATAGGCACGCATCGACCGCCCAACCAACTGCGCTTTCAGCCGCCGCAGCGGAGACTTCTGGCTCGCGAGTTTGAACAGCAGTTCGTGCTCCACCCGGTCGGTGTGGATGGAGTAGCGGAGTCCGCGCGACTGTGCCAGGCGGGCGCCGAGGGCGGCCCAATCACCGATCAGGCCGCCGATTCCAAAACTCAGATACCGGTTGCGCGTGATGTGTTCGAGCAATGTCCGCCTGGTTCGCGCAAACGAAGTCGCGAATGCTAATGGGGTGTAAGCCGTGGGCAGCGGCACCAGCGTGACTTTGTCGCGATGCCGAAGTGTCTCCGGGTCGCGCCACAGGACCGTACTGGCGCCGTGCGGCAGGTCTTCACTTAGAACCGGAGCGGCCACGGTCACATGCGAGAAGTTCTCGGCCCACTGATCGATGCCGTTCGTTGCCTGCTCTTCGCAGAGCAGCCGCCCGTCGGCAAGCTTCTTGAATGGAACAGGCAGGACGAGCAGGATCCCGTCTTCCGACAGAGAAGGTTTGGCGACAGCCTCCTTGGCGCTCAGTAGGTCCTTCATTATGCTCCTTGATCCCCGCCTTCTACGCTTTCGACTGGACTATTCGACTCAGGTCAGTGCGGGAAAGGGAAAGGAAAGGGGAATCCAAAGCCGAGCCACGATCTTGTCCACAAAGCTGCTGCCAGTAGCCCCAGGAACGCTAAGGTAAGCAACGCATCCTGATTTACGGTTGGCAGTCCTTCCCGCGACGCGCTGTAGGCATTCACAAAATAGACGGGCAAGTCGCTGAAGGCGACCGCGATGACGGCGCCGACCATTCCCCAGGCATGAAACCCCCAAGGCAAGAAGATGAACAGGGTGATGCAGTACACCAGATAAGCGAGGGCGTTGTAGTGCGGCTTTTGCAGGGAAAGAATCGCCGGGCTGATCGTACTGTAGAGCAGGGTATGCCACAGTCCGACGGCGAGGATGGGAATCATCCAGGCCGCGGCATGATAGGGCTTGGTATACACATGAAGAATAAAAAGATCGCCGGTGCAGATGACCGCGATGAGCATCAGGCCGCCGGCGGCCAGAACCGGAAACCTATATTTGAGCAGGATTTGCCGGAATGCAGGACGTGGCTGATCGGAAAACTTGGCGATGAAAGGAAATCCCACCCGCGAGCAGAACATAAGAATGATCTGGCGGGGAATATCGGATAGTGCGAAGGCAATCCCGTACACACCCAACATCTGGAATGAGATGAGCTTGGCGAGAATGAGGCGATCCGATTGCAGCGCGAGAAATGTGAGGGCAGTTCCTATAAGAATCCAACGGCCAAACTTAACCAGGGCATGAATCGACTCTTTGTCCCACGTGAACCGGGCTCTCACTTCGGGAAGCAGCAAGTAGCTGATTCCGGTCCGGCACACTTCTGATATCAGTCTCCCCGCCATCAGAGCCCAGATCGAAGGGTGGAACAGTGCCCAAATCCAGGTGACGACAAATTGAACGAACTGCGTCAGCAACTCCAGCGCCGATAGCCTGCCCACTCCCAAGTGCCGGCTCAGTACCAAGAGGCTGGGCGAAGAGAGGCCGGCAAGAAGACAGACAAAGCCCAAGCACGGCAGCAAGACAACAATTTGCGGTTCGCGGTAAAAGTGAGCGACCGGCCAGGCGAGGGGGATTGTCAGCAGGAACAGTCCCAGACCGCGAATGACCTGAAGCGTCCAGGCAGTGTGCAGAAAGACCGGCACATCGCCGCGAGGGTCTTGAATGATGCTTTCCTGCAGCCCAACGTGAGAAAACAAGTTGATGCCGACGATGACCGTCGTGATCAGCGTCATCAGGCCAAAGTATTGGGGTAAGAAGAGGCGGCTCAGAACGATGCTGCTGCCGAGCCGCAAAGCCATCGAAAGGCCATAGAAGATGACGACCCAGTACGTGCCGCGGAGAGCGCTCAATTCGAGTCCGCGCACTCGGGCCAGGCTGAACTCCTCAGCAGCGCTCGGTTCAAGCTCGGTGTCCATTGTCATGCTGGACGCTTCGCCTCTACTACTGGATTACACGAGGCGGACGGAATTGCTAAATGAGAGCCACCTGCCCTGATCGAGATCTTCATCGACGACGCCCAGAGGCGAAGACTTCCGTGCCGCAGTTGGGGGAGAAGGGCGATAAACGCAGAGGCGCGAATTGGATGCTGTTGTGGATGCATCGTCCTGTTATTAGCGAGATTATCAACCAGTTCGAAATCACCAGCGCTGCGTGATCCTGAAGTTTTCCCGTCCGACTGACTCTTAGACGGAACCGGTAAGAGTCTGTCTACAGACAAACAGAAGGGACTCGGAATCATGGTTCATTGTACTAAGTGTATGCGACCGTAGACCGCGTGCATGTATAGGATTTGATGATCTTTCAAGCGCAACTGCCCCGGGTTCCAAGGTCTTTCCTTTTGGGGAATACTCGCAGGACACCCTTGCGGATAGAAACGATGTACGCTGGTAATGCATAGCTGATAAAGTGAGTTACCAAAGAACAGAGTGCAAAGTTAGCGTGCGTGTCTACTCTAAGCGCTCTTTTGTATCTATCTGCTAACAACCGCTAACTCATCTCATATAACACGGTATTCTTCAATCATCCGAAGCAAGAATGTTTCCCTAAAGTTCGGACTTATTCCGTCTTTTTCGCGCCGGCTATTGCGCGCGCGACCCATGGATTCGTAAGGAGTTGGAAAGGAGCGATGCACTCACCCTGTCGCTGCGACCGTACGCCAGCGTGACGGCGCACTAAGGGCTCGCAGAGAAAATCGATCCTGAAAGACGGTTTTGCTCCGTTTATTTTGCGAGCCGCGGAGATCGTGGAATTACGCCGTCGAGTTTCTGGAGCGCTTAGCTGTTGGAGTTCGTTTGAGACTTTTCTTGGATTTGCGAAGATCGCGCAGGGCGCCTTTCGGGGAGCCGGTCGATTCGCGTACCACCAGGTGAGTGTTGATCTTGTAGCTCCGTTTGGGCTCCCCGCCCTCTTCCACGTGAGCGCGCAACGCCGTCACCGCCGCACGAGCCAACTCGAAGCATGACATTTGGATCGTGGTAAGGGGCGGAATTGTCACCTGCGCGATGTGAATGTCGTCGAAGCCGATGACCGACAAATCGTCGGGCACCCGGAGCCCTGCCCGGTATAGCTTGTGCAGCACTCCGATCGCCGTCATGTCGTTGGAGCACATCACTGCCGTGGGCAGATGCCCGGATTTAAGCAGGCAATCCATAGCATCGATGCCCCCCTCCATGGTGTGGTCCCCTTCCACCAGCCACGCCGGATTGGAGGTGATGCCGCATTCCTCGAGCGAGCTGGTGAAAGCAGCCAGGCGGGATTGCGCCGAGTGTAGCCGCTTGGGCCCGCTGATAAATGCAATGTCCCGATGGCCCAGCACTGCCAGGTGCTGCACCCCCTGCTGGATGCCGTGGTGATAGTCCACCGCCAGCAGGCTGATGCCGGGCCTCTCCGGACCTACGTCCACAAAAACCAGCGGCACTTTGCGCTCGGCCAGCTGCTCCAGCAGCGGTTTTTCCACCCCGAAGGTCATCACCGCCACCCCCTCTGCTCTGCGCTCCAGCATGCGTCGTATGCACAGAGACATGCGCCGGGGATCGTAGTTGGTTGAGCTGATCAGTATCTCGTAGCCGTGCTCCACGGCGATATCTTCAAACCCCTGAATCAGCTCCGGAAAGAAGGGATTGGTGATCTCTGAAACGATCAATCCCAGCAGCCGGCTGCGCCCCGAGACCAGCGCTCGCGCCTGGGTATTGGGAAAGTAATCCAGCTTTTCGATCGCCTCCCACACCCGTTTGGCCATCTTCGGGTTCACCGTCGACACCCGGTTGATGGTGCGCGAGACGGTGGCGATGGACACGTTCGCCAATTGCGCGACGGTGCGAATGTCCATTTTGCCGGGCTTCTCTCGCGCCGAAGGCCGGCCCCTCTTTCCCGCTTGCTTCACCATGCATCTTGCCTATGCCGAAATAGTTTCTACAGAATACCGCAGCGGTTGACAACGCTTCTGGGGACGGACCCAATGAGAGTCGGGATTAACCCCGAGGCTCTGCGCCTCTCACTCGCACTTGGCTTTCGAGATAGGTTTCAAGATGCTGCTGCGCCAGGATGAGCGCGCCTCGCGATCGCTGGAGCTTAGAACTGACGAACGCACCTTCCAGGAGCGAGATCATAAGGATTGCGAGTTCTTCCGGGTTCACTGATGGCCGGATTTCACCCTTCGCTTGGCCGGCACGGGCTATATCCGCAAGACAGCCCACCCAGTCGCGCATCGCACCCTCAGCCCGGCGGCGTAAGATCGCATTGCCATCGTCCGCATCCAGGACCGTATTGAGCATCGGACACCCACCGGGGAACGAGGGCTTGGAAACAAAATTTGCGATGTGAAGTTTGAGCTTGTCTACGCTGTTTGGCGCCTGATCAAGGTTGCCCACTCGCGCAGAACAAGTCTGTGCCCAGGCATAGTCGAAAGCCGCCGCCGCCAACTCTTCCTTGGTGGCGAAGTGGCTGTACAGGCTTCCCTTCTCCAGACCTGTGGCCGCGCTGATGTCCTGCATGGAGCAGCCATCGAAGCCTCTGCGATTGAAGAGGGGCGCCGCTTTAGCGATGATTCGCTGCCGGGTTCGTTCGCCTTTTAACATCGATCAGATCTCATCCAGGAAAACCTAGGCCCAGCATGGCAGATGCGAGAGGCCAGGGACCTCAACGGCCCTGCCTCCGCATCGAGCACGGCCATCCGTCACCAGGGAAGTTCTGAGCCCATGTGGATAAAGCGGCCATTGGGGCCGTCAGAACCAATGAGAGCCAACTGCACGCTTGTCTTCGCGCCATCTACGATTTCCATCGGAGCCTGGTCCGTGCCCATTTCAGTTTTCACCCAGCCCGGGTGCGCCGAGTTGACCTTGATCTTGGTGTCCTTCAACTCCGCTGCAAGATGCACGGTGAAGGCATTCGAGTGCGGTCTTGGAGGCGTCGTAGGCGAACGTTTTAACGCTCGCGATTGGGCTGTTGGGGTCAGCATGCAAGGTCAGTGAGCCGAGGATGCTCGAGAGATTGACGATGCGTCCCGCGGGACTCTTCTTGAGAAGCGGCAGGAACTCCCTGGTCACAGCAATTACGGAGAAAACATTTGTACCAAAAACCTTCTGGAGTTCCGCCTCGGTCGTCTCAACTGCTTTCAACACAAACATTCCGTCTTCAGCGCCTACGCCCGCGTTGTTGATGAGAATGTCGAGTTTGCCATATTTTTCGGCAACCACTTTCGCGGCCGACTTGCGGTCATCTTCTTTGGTGACATCGAGCTGTACCGGAAATGCATCGATCCCCTCGCCCTGAAGCGTTGCTGCCGTCTCCTTGGCTGCCTTCAGAGTGCGCGCTGCTACCACCACGGTAATGCCGTTCTGCCCCAACTGCCGGGCTGTTTCCAGACCGATCCCTCGATTCGCACCGGTAATCAGCGCGACCTTCTTATCACTAGTCATCGAAATGACCTCCTAATCAAGAGATGAACCGCCGCGGAGATGGATGCATAATTTCCGACCGATCGGAAGTTTTTCATATGCACCAGATTCAGGTCATCAATAGCGTGGAGCAACGACGCCACGCGAGATCGGCTCAATAATCGCCAGGAACGGACGCTGGATTCGGAGCGTGCCGTCCGCCGCACCAGTCAAGAATAGCGAGGAACAATTCCGTACGCGGGGTAATCAACGACCGGGTACTCAAGTGTTTTATGGCGAACGATGAAGAATGACTGGCAATGCCAGACTCAGTATGGTTTTACTCCGACGGCATTTCCCCTCGAACTCTTCCATTGGTTTCTTACTTTTGAGAATTTGATGAAACCGGCTCGCTGTTCTATCCGTCTTCCAAATCGATCAGGTGTTGGAGAGCCGACCATGGCTGACCCAAGTAAGCTGTCACGCAGTGTCTCGCCGTTCACGGTGGTTCCGAATGCGATTGAAGTATTGGAACGGCTACGCGATTCGTATAAAGGGCTGTCGGAGCGCGAGGCTCTCACGGGCCCGACAAGGCTGTTCGGTCGGTGGTCGAGATTGCTCTGAAGCACGTGGCCAGAGCTGTCTGATCAACTCTATTCTTTATGTGAAAATGTCGCCGTGATCATCTGCTCGATGACTTGGTAGCTCACTGGTTTGGAAATGAAATCGTCCATGCCGGCCGCCAAACAGCGGTCCCGTTCCTCGCTCATCGCAGATGCGGTCATGGCGACAATGGGTACGTGAGCACCGATCGCCTCTTCCCGGCGGATTTGCATGGTGGCCTGCAGGCCGGTCATCACGGGCATCTGCACATCCATGAGAATCAGATCGAAATCACTTTGTCTCCATTGCTCCACGGCCTCCAGGCCATTCGTTGCCAGCTCGATCTGATGTCCCATCTTGCCCAGCATAGTCATGGCGACTCTTTGATTCACCAGGTTGTCTTCGGCCAGCAGGATCCTTAGCGATAGGGACGAGGAGGAAATCCCGGGGCTGGTAGATTGACCGTACTTGCCGGCGTATGGACTCCGATCGCAAGACGAATCGATGCCAGCAGGTCGGAAGGGCTTATGGGTTTGATCAGGTAAGTCTCCGCTCCCAGTTGCCGGCAGCGTGCTGCGCTCTTGACCTGATCGCTCGCGGTCAACATCATGATCACTGCAGGTTGCAGCGCCGGGTTTCGCCGAATGCGGTCGAGCACTTCCATTCCATCCATCCCGGGCATCTGTTCATCGAGCAGAAGCAAGAGATAGGGACTTCCCTCGGAGGCTGCTCTCAAGAGTTCTGCAAGCCCGGATTCCCCGGTATCACACATGTGCGGTTTCATCTTCCATTGACGAGTTATCTCGGAGAGAATGCTTCGATTCGTAGCGTTGTCATCAATGATCAAGGTGGGCATCCCCTCCAGATCTTCTTCACTCGGGATGGGCGGGGCTGGCTGTGCTCGAGGCGACACTTCGAATGGAGCATTAAATGTTAGGGTTGTGCCCTCGCCGGGCATGCTCTTGAGACCGATCGCGCCTCCCATCAAAGTGACAATGCTCTTGGAGACGGCAAGTCCGAGTCCGGTACCACCGTATAGCCGATTGCCTGAAGTTTGCGCTTGCTGAAACTCCTGGAAAAGTCCTTCCTGTTGGTCCAGTGCGATGCCGATCCCGGTGTCGCGGATGGAAAACTGCAGCCAGGCACGGTTGTTCACAATGGCCTCCGCAGATACATCTACGCAGACTTCTCCGTGCTCGGTGAATTTAATTGCATTCCCAACCAGATTGATCAGGACCTGGCCGAGACGGATCGGATCGCCGGTCAGGTCGGCGGGCACATCTGGCGCGATGCGCACGGTGAGTTCCAGGCCCTTTTGGTGGGCGGGCAAGGCGAGGCTCCTCAACACATCCTTGACCACGCTGGGTAAATGGAAGGCAACCGAATCCAGAACGGTTTTCCCTGCTTCCATCTTCGAGTAATCGAGGATTTCATTAATGATGGTCAACAGATGATCTGCCGAGGACTTCACTGTCAGCAGAAAATCGCGCTGCTCTTCACTCAAAGTTGTGCTGAGAGCAAGTTCCGTCATGCCGAGAATGCCATTCATCGGTGTGCGTATTTCATGGCTCATGTTTGCCAGGAATTGGCTCTTGGCACGGCTCGCCTGCTCGGTCGCAATCATCGCCTTGGTCAGCTCTGCCTGCGACCGGGCATACCTGACTTGCAATATCGCTGCTCGTATTCCATAGATCGCGACCGCCGCCGAAATGCAGACAAATCCCAACCATGGGTGCTCCGGCGCAATCTCAACTCCCATGAGTGTGATTGCCAGCGTGAATAGTACCGGGCTGACGTTTTCAATCAGGAGTCCCACGGTCCGCTGGCCGCTGCTCCGTTCACGCTTGTCCGTAGGGGTCTTGTATTGTTGCAAGGCAAACGAACCCATGAGGGCGAGGTAAGGGAACCCCCACGCGGCGTCTTGCACTCCGTTATGCCAGCCGTGCTTCAGCTCGAAGTAGCCCACGGTAAGACCTACTGTCCCATTGACCCACAGATAGCGGGAGAGGGTGAGGTAAAAGCGTCTTCTTGCCGGGCTCGGGTTGGAAAAGAAGCGCAAGGTCACAGCTCCGACCAGAACCAAATTCTCCGCATTGTTCAAATACATGAGATCGGTCGCAGAGATGGCCTCGGGGCGGGCATGAGAGGGCAATACGGAGAAGAGCTGCAAGTATGCGAGCATCGCTGCGATGAGCGCTTGAGCCCCATCGAGCCATGCGAAGCTCTTCAGGCCGGCGTCCGTACTCCGGGAGCAGATAGCCAGCATGACAGGAATTGCGTACGCAAAGAAGAAGAAGTCGGAGTTCAGGGCCTGGGTCTGAGTGTGTATGTGCTTCCCGAAGTCGTAGTAGGTCAAACCAAGCTCGCCAACCGCCGCGACCAGCAAACCGCACCCGAACAAGAGCCATAATGGCCTGGCCTCTGTAGATTCGCTGTAAGCGCCAAGCAGGCACGCCGTGACCCCCAGAAGGGGATATATAAGAAGGAACAGGTTAGACAGGAACAACGCATGCGGATCAAAGACGAGCAGAGTCACGTGAGCGGCCAGCAGGATCGTGCCCGCCACAAAGAGGCTGCGAGCCGCACCCGTCCTTGGCCTCATCACTGCACACCCCGCATGAGTCCGTCCATCAGGAGCCCTCGGCCACTATTGCGCCGCGCAGAGTTGTAGCAAAACGAGACATTCTGATCGCGGCTTGACTATAGGCATGCCGTTCGGCACCTTCTGGTGGTCATGGATGTACTCGGGCCAGCGACGTCTGTGACCTTATGCCGAACTTATCGGCGCATCCGGTGGAGCACGCCAGTCATCCCGTCGTATTGGAGAGAAAGAGGACCTGGTCTGTTTGTTTCACTCGTCTCAGAATCAATAACTTGCCTGTTCTTCCTATACCATGACGGGAAAGGGAGACTATCAAGTGGTGATCTCACTATTGCTGGCAGTGCTGGCGGCTGCTTCGGGTCCGGCTACGAGCGCTGAGGCTGCGACCGAGGCGGCGATCGCGCGGGTGCATGCGGTGGATCCTCAAATCCACGCTGTGATCGCCCTCGATCCCACCGCGCTCGATCAGGCCCGCGCCATCGACCGGGGGCGTAGGGCGCGCGGACTGCTCTACGGCTACGCGATTTTGCTCAAGGACAACATCGAGGCGGAGGGGCCGCTGCCTACGACCGCGGGCAGCATGGCTCTGCTCGACAACGTAACCCATCGTGACGCTCCGCTGGTGGCGCGGCTGCGCGCAGCGGACGCTGTCATCCTGGGCAAAACGAACTTGTCTGAATGGGCGAACATTCGCTCGAACGCCTCTATCTCGGGCTGGAGCGCGGTGGGCGGCCAGACCCGCAACCCTCACGCGCTTGACCGGAATCCGTGCGGCTCCTCCTCGGGCAGCGCCGCCGCGGTAGCAGCGGGCGAGGTGCAAGCCGCGATTGGCACGGAGACCGACGGGTCCATCACCTGCCCTGCGGCGGTGAACGGCGTGGTGGGTTTGAAGCCTACGGTCGGCCTGGTCAGCCGCACGCGGATTGTGCCCATTAGTCACAGCCAGGACACTGCTGGGCCGATTGCGGCCGATGTTGCGACCGCGGCCCGGGTGCTGGGCGCGATCGCGGGCGCAGACCCTGCCGACCCGGCGACCAGGGACGCCGACGCGCACATGACCGATTATTTAGCGGCCCTGAAACCCGATGCGCTCAAGGGCGCCCGCATCGGCGTGCTACGCTTCGCCACCGGCTGGTCGGCGGCAACCGACAAGCTCTTCGAACAGGCGCTGGCGGTACTGAAGGCCCAGGGAGCAACGCTGGTCGACATCACCGCGCTCAAAGACCGGGAGAAGATAGGCGAGGCGGAAGAACTGGTGCTCCATACGGAGCTCAAAGTAGATCTGAATGCCTATCTCGCAACCACACCGCCGACAGTGAAGACGCGCACGCTGGCCGACGTCATCGCCTTCGACACAGCGCATGCCGATCGCGAGCTCGCGCTCTTCGGGCAGGAAGCGTTCGTGAAGGCCGAGGCGACCAAGGGACTCGACGATCCTGCCTACCAGGCGGCGCGCGCGACCTCGCTGCGGATCGCCGGCCGCGACGGTATCGACGCCATGCTGGCAGCCAACCACCTCGACGCACTCGTATCGCCGACCATGCCGCCGGCCTGGAAGATCGACGCGGCGAATGGCGATCAGATCAACGGCGCAGGCGCAGGCAGCCTGGCGGCGGTCGCGGGCTATCCGCACCTCACCGTGCCGATGGGCGCGGTCATGGGGCTCCCGGTCGGCCTATCGATCATTGGTCCAGCATGGAGCGAAGCGCGCCTGCTCGGCTACGGCTATGCCTACGAGCAAGCGGCCAAGGCAAAGGTGACGCCGCGCTTTCTGCCATCGATCGAGGCAGAAGCGCCGGTTGCGCCTCTGCTCGAACCGCTGCGGCGCTGAGGGAGGCTGAGGCGGAAGACGGGGCGTTAACCGATCTGAGACACGGCCGAGCAGCAGACACTGCTGCGAGTTACCATTTAGCCTGGATCGGCCTTGAATGGGCTGCTAATCTGAACCGGAGGTATGCGAGACTAGTCCCGTACACATGTCTTCCAAGCGACTGGTTTGGCAAGAATTATCGATTCGTGATCGGCTCTGCATTGAAGTCCAAAACGTAAGGAGATTTGACTATGCCCAATTTACGTGCGCGACGGCTTGCCGCCTGCGTCGCATTATTGACGGGCCTTGTACAGGCTGCGTCTGCCGCTGAAATTCTTATCGTTGACGATAAATCCCAGCCAGAGAGTTTGACTCTCGCCCCGGGTGGAACACTGATCGTCGGGAGCGCGAGCACCCCGTTCATCTACAAGGTGCGCCCGGGCTCGACCACTGCGGAGAAGTTCGTTGATGCCAGCGCTGAGGGCGCCGGCACCTTTTTCTTCGGTATGCTTGCCGATGCCGCTACCAACACGTTGTGGGCGTGTCAGCTAACTCCGGTGCCAGGCACAACGCCGGTGCAGCGTCATACCGCCCTGAGGGGCTTTGATCTCTCCACCGGCGCCCAAAAGCTTCGTTGGAACCTGCCTGGCGACAACAGCACCTGCAACGATTTCTCGATTGGACCGGACAAGGCGCTCTACATCAGCGACACCGCCAACAGCAAAATCTACAAGCTGCCAGCCGGCGCTACGACTGCCGAACTTTTCCTGGAAGATCACGCGCTCTACGGCATTGACGGGATCACCTTTCTGGACGGTACGCTGTATGTCAACAATGTGTTCTCGAACAATCTCTACCGTATCCCGGTGGACGCTGCCGGTAAGGCTGGGCGTCCTGTCGATATCTGGATGGATCAGCCGGTGAAAGGGCCGGATGGCATGCGCGCGGCCAATGGCAAGCTGCTCGTTGCTGAGAATGGCAGCGGCCAGATTGCCGTTATTACTGTCAATGGCGATAAGGCCAGCGTCACGGTAATCAAGGAAGGACTCAAGACACCAACCGCAGTCGAGCCCGCGGGCGACACGATCTGGGTCGCCGAACGCGGCGCTGGTAAGGCGGTGTCGATTCCGATGCCGAAATGATAGAACCTTTCGCCATCGTTCACGCGTGCCGAGCCATCGCAAGGTCCACGATCTCTCCGATCATTTGGGTATAGGAGAGGCCGGATTTCTTCGCGGCCATGGCGAACTCCTGCGCGCTCGAGAGCCATGGGTTGGGATTGGCTTCGATGACATAAATCTCACCCTTGCTCGAAATGCGCATGTCAATGCGCCCATAGTCGCGAAGCTTGACGGCGCGATAGGCCTTGATCGCGATGTCGCTGACCTTGGTTACCGTTTCCTCATCGAGGTCTTCGGCAATCGCCGATTTTGTCAGCTTATAGGCTTCCGAGTCTTTCTCGAATTTCGCCTCCTGGCTGGCGATCTTGGGCATGCCCTTGGGAAGCTTTGAGAGATCAAGTTCCACCAGCGGAAGTGCATATGCGTTCTCGTGATTGCCAAGGACGGCGGCGTAGATTTCCCGTCCTTCGATATACTCCTCGACCAACGCAGGAGAATTGAATTCCGTTTGTATATAGGAGAGGCGCTCCATCAGCTCCTTCACGCTGTTCACTACGGCAGCGCTATCGATGCCGATGGATCCATCTTCGGAAGTGGGTTTCACGATGAGCGGGAACGAGATGTCATGTGCGTGGTCGATGGTTCCACGATAGGCGGTCGCGAAGTAGGGCGACTGAATCCCGTAAAAAGCGAACATCTTCTTGGCGATGGACTTGTCCTGCGCGAGAACGTTCGCGTGTGGTCCGGAGCCGGTGTAAGGGATATCGAGCATATCCAGGAATGCAGTGACCTGCATCTCCTTGGTGTTATCGCCCGCATAGGATTCGGTGAGGTTGAAAATGAGATCGGCGCCGCATTTGGCGAGTCCGAGCAGCGATTGCGAGCGCCCGTTGAGAACATGATACGACGGCTCATGACCGAGCTTTCCCAAGGCCTCGAAGATCTCTTCGCGGTCGTGCTTTACCGGCTTCTTCTTGCGTTCCTTCTGCCCCTTGCGCTTGCGCGGTACAGGAATCTCTTCCTGCACTTCAGCAGGTTCTTCTTCTTCCCATAAGTCGTACAGTACAGTGATTTTCAACTTCAACCTCCAATCGGGGTGACAGCAGCTGCCGGCACTCCTCAGGAATTAATGAACTTCCCACCGATCAAATAATTCATTGAGAGTGCGGTTGTGTACACCGTGAACTCGGTGAGGTACTCGGACTCGCGTCGAACGTCCACGCGCAGGCCCAGGTCCTCAACACGCTTGCAGATGGCTTCCACTAGCCGCTTGACGATCGGACGTTGCACGCCGCTCCAATAGGCGACCTTGTCGACAATGAGCTTGCGATGCTGACCCAACATCTCGTGCGCGGGCCGCACGCCCTTGCGCCGCTTGGGGGAGACAGTGAAGATGTCCTCCAGGTCGGCATCCAGCGCGAGCTCCTGCAGCGGAATCTCCTCCGGCAGGCTGAGACGATAGAACTCGCCGACTGTCGATTCCATCTCATCGACGGTGATGTCGGTGCGGCCGCGACGCCGGATGGGTTCGACATCTCCGACTTCTCGCGCCACGTGATCGACGTATTGGAGTTTGGCCAGCGCACCCCAACCTTCATAGCGCTTGGCCCACTGCGAGCGAGGCGTAAGCCAGACTGCAAAGGTTTCTGCAAAATCTTCATCCGGATGCTTCTGAGCGTACCAACCGGCCATGTGGCGAACGAAGTTCCGCGAGAACGGTATGGGACGGTAATTATCACGATATGTGCGGCGAAACGGGCCGAAGAGGCCGCGCCACTCAGCCGACTTGTGTAGCTGGTAGGCGTAATTGAATGCGTGTCCGGCCTCATGACGCATGTACATCATGATCTCGCGAGCGTCTTCCAGATCGTTCATCTCGTGCTCAAGCTGTGCCAGGTCCGGGTTGGCCAGATAGAACGGAATGCCAATGATGGGCTCGCCAGAGGGACATCCCCATTCATCGGTGAGATAACAAAGCGGACGGAACTTGTGGATGCCCTTGACTTCCAGTTCACGATAAAGCTGCTGAACGAATCGTTCGAGAGGAGAACCCTCGAGTTTGAGCCCGAGCTCACGAATGGGCTTGGCGAGGATCTCCTGGAATTCCGCTCGGGTTTTTTCGAAATTGCGCACTGGGCTATTCAGAGTTCTACACCACGGAACCAGATTTGGCACGGCAAGGCGTATCGCTTATGCACATAGTAGTGTGGGCACGCCTGCTTCTGGAATATCCATCTCAGAAGCGCTGTTGCGCCCGCAAGGCTGGCCCTGCCCGTGGGCAGCAATTTACCTGATAAGCTGGCTCTTCGGGTAGTTGCCTTAGAAAACTCCTTCTACGCGACCTCTATGCGTTCCGTCCGGCTTGCACATGGCCGGTTATGACGGCGATCAAGGCGCGCAGATGCAGCGGCACGGTCGGTCGATAAGGCCGTGGGCGGTCATTTCAAGATCTGGGGCGGCACACGAGTGGAAGTCGTGGGCGTGGTAGAGGACGGGAAGTACGAAACCCTTACGGAAGATCCCAAACCGGCGATGTTCTTTTCCTTCCTGCAGCAGCCCAACAGCAACACCTGGATGATCGTTCGATCGCAGCGCGACGCGCAGGAGATCGCGACGCGCGTTGCAGCGCTCTCTGCACAGCCTCGATCCATCACTGCCGCTAGAGATCAAGCCCTGGAACAGCGAATTGGATTCCGCTCTATTCGCCGTCCGTGTGGCCACCGTAGCCCTGGGCGTGCTGGGCTTGCTGGGCGCGATGCTCGCCATCACCGGCATCTTTGGCATGGCGTCGTACGCGGTGACCAAACGCCTGCGGGAGTTGGGCATCCGCGTGGCGCTCGGTGCGAATCAGCGCGAGGTGCTGCAGGCTGCGCTGGGACGCGCTTTCCGGCTGCTGGCCGTTGGCTCGGTGGCAGGTATGATCCTCGGCATGCTTGCCACTCGCGTGCTTTCCTACATCGTCTACCAGGCCACGCCAAAAGATCCGGCCGTTCTCGGGGGCGTGACCTTGACCATGCTCGCCGTGGGCCTGGTTGCTGCCTGGATCCCGGCCCAGCACGCTCTCGCGGTCGACCCAATGATCCTGCTGCGCGAAGAATAATGAGCGCGGGGGCATAACGTTCTACTGAGGCGCCGCACCCAGACGCCTGGTGAGACGAACTTCGATCTCCTGGAAAAAGTTCTGAAGGCCGGTGAAGCTCACGCCGGATTTTTATGCCTTGTATTGCAATTGCTTCGAATCCATTCCCTCAGCGGCTTCTAAACAGGCTGCGGAGAAATGCGGCACCGAACAAGGAAAGCAATATCTCACGGGCTAAAGAGTCTGCGTGAGAACCGCAGGGTTTGCTGGATCTCGCAGAATTCGGTGAAGACGCCCAGGACCGTGTCCTGGGATATTCTCAGCCGTCCCTGCGGGACTGGTCCGTGTTGTCATGACAACCCAGGACTTACGTCCTGGGCTACTCTCAGCCGTCCCTGCGGGACTGGTTTCTGGAGCGGCAGGTTCTCACGCGGATTCTGAGGCCCTTATCTGCCCCTTGTGTGCGGCCCGACTAAACAGGCTGCGGAGAAAGTCCGCACCGAACAGGGAAGCAGTACCTCAGGGCTAAAGCCCGTCGTATTTTCAATCCTTTACGGCCCGACTGAAGTCGTGCCCTGCACAAAACATGAGTTTTTCCGCAGCCTGTAAATCCGTGCCCTTCGTCCAGCGAGTTTTTGCGCAGGCTGATGAGCTATTTGTAAAATTTGATATTTTTGGGTCGTTTTTGGGGATTAGCAGCTCAGCGAGGGTGGACAAAGGGGTTCTTTATAGGAAGAGGGACTTCCAGGTCTGGAACAGAAGTGAACAGGGGGACATAGGGCACCCGTGGCGGTGCTTGCGAAGGGCTAGAGAGGTTGGCGACGGTGGGGTGGCTGGAGGCAGGGTCCCGAGGCGCCTCTGCCGCCGAGCCAGGAGCGGTCTGGGCAGGGCTTGGCTGCGGGTCATTCGTTGTGGCATGGGTTGGGGCCTGGTGCCTGCGGAGCCACGCGGCAGTATGGATCTTTGGGGCGGGCGCTGGGGGTGATTTCTTCTCCGAAGAGGCGGCGAGACGGTCGACGGCGCGACGGTTGGGGATGAAGTTTTCCATGGCCACGATCATGGTGAGGGCTTTGACCTGTCCGGTAATGCTGCCTCGGGTCATTTCGGGGCTGAGGTTGGCGATTTCCCAGAGGCGGTCCAGTACTTGCTCGCGGCTCAGCTTCAGCCGGTGCAGTTCTTCGGTGTCTTGCTGGACGAGCTGTTGCTGGACGGCAGCGCGGTGCTCGAGCATGAAGGCGCGGACATGGGGTTTGGATTTGGTATAGGCGGCGGAGTCGGGGTTGAGGCCGACAGCTTCGGCGGCTTGACGGTCGGTCATTGTGCCGGTGAGGACCAGGCGGGCAAAGGCTATTTCCTGGTCGGTGATGGGGTCGCTGACTTTATTTTTGGGCATAGGTGACTCCTGGAGTTTGGTTTCTAGTGCGTTGAAGCACAGTGGGGGTGCAAAAAAAATCCCGCCGGGGCGGGAAGCTTCAATTCCGTTATTTTGAGACAGGGATCGGGTGTGACACCGGACAGCGATAAAACTGTCCTTCGCTCGCTTTAGGCTGAAACTACCAGCAACTGCCGACCAGCGGGAGGTACGCGAGAGCCGCCCGTTGTGCCGAAATCGTCTGCCAAGAGCATATGGCGCGCTGCGGAATCGGACAAGGCCGAGTCTTTTCTTGAGTCGACGGTTATCGTTTCGGAGGTTACTTTGGGTTGACTCGAGTGCGAGCGGGGCCGGGGTTTAGTGCCGCGCCTACGGCGCTCCCACGGCAGGCCGGGGCAGGCAGATCATCACCGGGATTGAGCCCCAGCCCTTCCGGGCTGGGCTGACGTTTAGCGGTCGGCCCTCCGGGCCTCGCACCCATGGCGACCTTGCAGTGTCATTTCTTGCTCAACCTGCCACAGGCAAGCCGGTTCCTCCCACGGCGCGCCGGGGCAGGCGGGATGACAAGGGTGGTGTGGTGCTTCCAGGAGGAATTGGCTAGTGGCTGAAAGAATCACAGGCGTCGCCGATTTGGTTTTCAGCGAGTGCTCCAGAGGACAAGATTGATACGGTCCTAGACCTGCCCCACGGCAGGCGAGGCAGGCAAAAGCGGGCAGAGGGGCACCCTTGATTTGTGGCGGGCAAGCCATGCTCGCGTCTATCAGTGACGCAATACGCTAGAAAGTGAAAATGGCCTGAAGAAAAATGGAGCGATTGCCTGGAGTCGGCGATCCGAAGGGACCACCAGCAAGGGATTGCGTCTCATCGAAGAGGGGTGAGCTGAGGGTGCCATTGGGGGTCCCTCGATTCACAATGTTGAAGATGTTCAGTGCCCCGCCGACCAGGGTCAGGCTGTACTTGCGTGCAACCGAAGCGTCCAGCTTGGGTTGTGCTTGACCACCACTGAGCCCGCGGCCATTCACGCTTCCATTCCCTTGCATGCCCTGCGCGCCCTTGGATCCTTTGATTTCGGGGCCAATGCCGATGACCTTACTAATACGCATATGCATGACGAAGTTCGCTGGACCAGTGCCAGCACCATAGGGAACGATTCGTTCGCCCTTGCCCACCGGGTCGGTGTCCAGACAGCCGTAGCGGCTAGAAACCACACCCGGTTGGCCACAAACACCGTAGGTGGGCCGTGCGTTGAATTGATTGTTCTCAGTGAGATCGTTGCCAATCACCAGATTGTAGGGTGTTCCGGACTGAGCTGCCAGCAAGGGAGCGAGGATGATTCCGTGAGGCGCGGAATAGGTTCCAAGCAGAAAAAGACGATTTCTAATACCAAAGGTAGGACGGCCGTAATCAAGGCCTGGATCTTGCGCTACGGAAGGAACGTAGGTGACGCCCTGCGTATCGCTCTTTGCTTCGTTGAAGGTGTATGAGCCGTGCAACGATAGATGGCGGAATTGCGTGGTGGCTGTTGCGATCACCTGATCCTGTTTGAAGATTCCGCCGGACTGAAACTGGTAGTTATAGGCAGCCGGCAGAGGGCCTACCACCGTATATGTGGATGGATCGAACTCCGGCGCCGTCACATTGTTGGTGAAGTACTGATGAACGCCGCGGGTAAAGAGATAGGTAACGTTGAAAGTGACCTTCTTTGTAATTTGCTGGTCAACGCCAACGCCCCCTTGCATGCTGAGCGCCGCGTGGAAGTGGTGATCGATGTTGTAAAAAGAGGGAACGGAAGCTGAGGCCTCGGCAACGACGCTAGCCGGCGCCGTTGCGTTCGGATTGTAGAAATCAGGATTGCTGATCACATAGCTCTGCTGATTGATCCCATTTTGATGGATCGCTTGCATGATGTAGGGTGTGCCAGTCGATGAACTGAATGAGTTGGGCACGGTAAATCGATCGTAAAACCAGCCATAACCGGCCCGCAGGACCGTTTTGGGGGGAGTATTGCCCGTGTGTCGGGGGGCCCAAGCCATCGAGACACGCGGTCCGAAGTCAGCATGATCGTGAATTCTGTTCTGAGTTTCAAAACGTAGCCCGTAGCTTAGCGTGAGATTGGGCTTAAATCGCCAATCGTCCTGATAGAAGAGTGCGGCGTCAAACAAAAGAGCATGGGCCAGAGGGTTAGCAATGATCGTTGCCTGGTATTGCGCGGGCGTCCCAGCCAGGTACTGATCGATCGACTCAAAAAAATAGTTGCCATTGGATCCGGAAGTCGAGTAGTTGGCGTCTCTGTAGGCACGCAGACGTGCTCCAAAACGGATGGTGTGGCTTGCTGCCGTTGCCGTGGAATAGTTCTGTAGTTCAAAGATGTCCTGGTGGTCTTCCGCGACCCCGGAGTTGTTTCCTCCCGTGGTAAAGGCTCCTTGCACAGATATCGTCGGAGTGAAGTACGAGGCCGTCTGGCTGTTGCGGACCCGGCGCCACTGGAAATGGGTTTCGTTGATGACACGCGGACTTACCACGATCGTATCGCTGACCTGAATCGCGTTCTCCTGGTTGTTCACGTCGAACGCCTGCTCGGGAAGGTTTAGCTGGCCAGGACCGTTCGCTGTCGCGACCGAGCGATAGTAGGAGTCGCGGACGGAGAGGGTGTTGTTCTTGCCCAGCTGAAAGTCTACGCGGGGATTCGCGTACAAGAGCGAGGATGGGTTGGGCAGCGCCTCATTGAAGGTCGTACTGGTGTCTTGTGGATTGACGGCGTCGATGATGGTTTGATTCTGCCGATCAAAGTGAAAGAGGCTGAAGAAGTATGAGGCGTTCTTGGTCAAAGGCCCATTGACGTCCGCCTGGATAAAGTAAAGATAGTAGCTTGGTTGCTGCTGAACGAGCGGATTGGCGGTATTCCAAGCCGAATCGTTGCCCAATGAGGTAATGTGGCCGGAAAACTTGTCTGAACCCGGCTTGGTGAGGATCTCGATTCTGCCGTATCCGATCTTGTCGAACTCCGCTGAAAACGGATTTTGATTTACGCGAATCTCCCGGATCGAAGACTTGGGGGGTATTTGGCCCCCGGTAAATCCATCGATATAAATCTGGCCGCCGCTTGGTCCGGCTGCGGGCCCGGCTAATGCCTGCAGTTCATTTTGCAGCTCGTCCGGATCATCCGAGAGGGCATCAAGGTCGCTGCCCTTCATCACCAGGGCGCTTGAATTCTCATCGGGATTGACGCTCAAACCGGCACTTTGGTCGTTGACCGTGATGTCCTGCTGTTGCACAGCAATGGTAAGGGTAATATTCAGTTGGCGAGCCTGACCGGCGGTAATCACGACATCGGTTTTGGAAAAGGGGACAAATCCAGGAACAGCGACTGCAAGGGTGTATGACCCTACTGGAGGCGTCTTGAAAACATAGACACCATCAGCTCCCGACTGGACGGTTAACACGGTAGGGCCCTGCGTGAGCGTCACAGTTGCTCCAGGCACAACGGCGCCACTAGGGTCGAATATCTGGCCTCGAAGACTTGCGGCCGACTGCGCAAGTGCATTCGGAAATGCAAGTGTTAAAAGGACCAGGATGAAAAAGACCAGGACGAGCAGAGCTTTCTCGACAAGTACGCGGCTTGTTCCCAACAGGAGATTCATCGTAGAAAGCGTCCTTTCCCCGAGATTTGAAGGAGACGTTGCGCCTCCCACTAGATGGCAGTTGCAGGTTGAGGTCCAACCCCGGAACGCTGCGGTTTCAAAGCTCGTACACCCGCACTCATTTCTTACCGCAGCTCAGATCACATGGATTCCGGCGCCTGCTGCTCCCAAGAGGAATACGCAATCAATCAGGGGGGCGTTCCGCCCTTGGCGGCGTTTTTTTGCAAAGCTGCCTACGTTTGTTGCCGCCCTGTTCACTCCTGGACAGGGCCGTCCGGTTTAGAACACTACCGGCTACACTGTGCAGGCGGCTGGAACATGCCGGCTGGAGCCAATGCGCACCGGAAGGTAAGCCATTCCATTAAGAATCGCTGTACGGCCGACGTTGGATGCCGAACCAGCTTGCTTGCACCGTCCTGTCAACGCGACTCAGAAAAACTCGATCAAACCTCGTGTTGACTTAGCTTCGCCTCACGTTCGCGATCTTCCTGGCAATTCACACTAGACGCACATGGATGCAAAATCGCTTGTTTCTTCTGCATTTTGGTCATGACAGTCCTCAAGGGAGCCTTGCCAGAAAGCCATTCATTTCTCGAAACACGTCTCTTGGGTTTGAGCGAAAGACGTCATGATCGGCGCCTGGCAGGCGAACGATATGCGCAGACGGCACGCCCACTTGAAGAGCCTTGGCCTGCGCCAGGCAGCGACTGGAGACATCAGCGATCATCTTCGCCTTGAGGGCCGGGTCGTTTCTGATGAAGTCGAAACTCGGTGGGCAGGCGAAGATGGCAAGCACCGGGTCGTGTATTTCTGTATATTTCTCCTCTCCAAATAGGATGGGCATGCCCTGCGGGGGCCCGAGGGAAAGGTGCGTATCAGGCATGGAGGCCGCCCGCTTCTTTTCTTCTTCTAAATCGTCCTTGAGTTGCGAAGCGCTCTTCAACATGGCGTCTACGAATTGGTGATCGAATGCTGCACCTGCCTGCAGCGCATCGATCTGCTTCCTAAGGTCAAGCAGATCGAGTAGCCAGTAGTTGTTCGCGTGGTTATAGTAGGCGAACGGAAGAGCGGCATCGAGATAAATCAGCCCTGCAACCTTTTCCGGGAGACGGCTGCCGATAGAACTCAATTCTTCACCGGCGATGGAGTGTCCAACCAATACCGGGCGATTCAGCTTGAGTGCTGCGATCACCGCCAACACATCGTCACCGAGACGATCGGCGGTGTAATTAGCGACAACTAGCGCGGGCCTGCTGGAGGCGCCGAACCCGCGACGCGTGATCCCATAAGCGTGATAGTGGCTGGTGAATTTCGGGGCGAAGTTGTCGAATGCATGGGCGGTGTCTCCCAGGCCTGCCAAGAAAATCAGCGGTCTCCCGGTACCGCCCCAATCGAGGACTTCAAGTTTAACGTCTCTTTCGACGGTCACAAACTGAACGGAATGATGAGAGGTGTCAGTCGATTCTTGGGCGCGCAGGGCGCTTGCAATTAGCACAGTAAGAGCGATGATCCACAGCGTCATATACCGTGGAGACGGCATCCTCACATTTTGAGCCAAACCCATTCCGAACTCGCGATCACAATGCCGAGATAAATCCGGAACTTTCTCATTTGGCCCTTCTGAAGTTCCCGGCGCCCGGCTATGTAGTATTCTACCTTACATGCTCCCTCTATGCAGTATCCTACTTCACAAAAGTAAGCAGACCTTTTGTGCCCCGTTACCATGACCTCAGTCTCTACTGCTAACCTACTGCGGCTGAGATTTCTGGTGCGGGTCGTATTGTCTGGCAAACGCGTAATAACCTGAGGGGGCAATGATCTGAGCCCCTTTGAGGGAGCAGTCAAGCTTGACGCGGTGGAACGCCCCATTGTGCTTAAATCCGGACGGCTTATAGACAAGTTGGTACTGATTGCGTTGTTCCGCTTCGATGAGCTGCAGATCTTCCCAGATCTGGCCGCTCTGCGGATTGAAGAAGACGCGGCCACCAGACTCTTTCGCGAGTTTCTCCAAGATTCTCTGGCCGTCGGAGAATCGGGATTTGGGGCTGTTGGTGATGATATAAATGGCAGTTCGCGCTCGTTGACACATGTCGACGGCTTCGTTCATGTAAACGTGGCTAGCGTCGTCCTCACCGTCAGTGAAGAGGAGAATGAAGTTGCCGGTCACCTCGCCGCGCTCCTGCGACCACCGATCGCGGCAGGCAATGTAAAGAGAATCGAAGATCGCAGTCAGCAAGAAGTGACTGAAGGGTCGGCTACCCCCTTCATTTGGAATGGCGGCCGCGCCGGCGGCAATGCTGGCCCGGTCGTCAGTCCACTCCTGCATAATGAGACTATCCATGTCAACCTGCATCACGAAAGCGCGATCGAATCCTTTGCGAATGAGACGCGAGGCGTAGAGGCTAATGATTGAACGATTGACGGCCAAGTTCCCCCGCATTGAGGCGCTTTTGTCGACCAGGAAACCAGCGCGGATCGGCAGATCTTGTGAGGACCGGAGCATCACGATTCGGTTCGGAGGCTTACCCTCGTCGGTAAGCCGCAGGTCGGTGGGCGTCAGATGAGTCAAAGGAGTCCCCTTGGCGTCGAAGGCATGGAAAGTGAGACTAATCTCATCAACGGCAACTTGCAGAGTGTATGAAGGCGCACTGTTCTCCGAGGTCTGGGGTGACTCCGCAATGCCGCCGAAGGTTAGCAGGGAGAGAGGAAGACAAAATAGTAAACAACTCGCGGTTTCTCTTCGCATGCACATGTGTGTCTACGATATTGCTTCCAGGTAGAAGCGCGGCAAGGCGCTACTGGTAAGACCCCCTGTTAGAGGTTCGCCGCGGCTAGTGCGATAGCTCTGCGATTTGCACATGATAAGGCTCAAGCAGACTGCCCGTCGCGCGATCGAGAGTGGCACGAGCAATCTGGTAGTTAATCTGCGTTTGCAAGAGGTCGAGCTCCGATTGCGCGAGTTTGGTTTGAGAATCCAAGACGAAGAAATTCGTCTCAGCGCCCAGTTCGTATTTCCGCTGATCGGCAGCGAGCGATTTTTGGGCAAGTTCCAAAGATGTTTTGCCTGCGGCGAGGGTGAGCTTCGCCTCTTCCAACAGATGAACAGCATCTTTGACCTGTAGAACTATCTGTTCGCGGGTTACTTGAGAGGTGTATAAATCATGCCGCCGTGCTACCAGCGCAGTGCCTAGATTCGCCTTCGCGCCTCGATTCCTGAGCGGAAGGTTCAGCGTGAGTGTGCCCCCGTATCCCGGAAAGCCAAACGCAAATAGCTGGCTGTACGATGCTCCCAAGCCACCCGTGGCTATCAGTTGCCCGGTGTTCAGGTTATATTGATTTCCCCCGACGCCGTTGCTCTGGTAGAAGCCCGCGAGGGATAGGTCAGGCTCCAGGGCGTTGTGGGCGAGTCGAATGCTGGTTTCATCATTTGCGACGGCATCATTGGCCGCGGCAATCTCCGGGCGGGCGGCGAGCGCTTTTTCCAGGACCGCCACGGGGTCGACATCTTCAATCTCCCCCTCGGGCTCCGGCTTCTCGACAAGGTCCAACTCGAGCGCCGCCAACGTTGGATCCTGATCCACACCAATGGTAAAACGAAACGCCTCCTGCGCCTGCTTCAGAACGTATTCGCTCTGGATGGCCTGCAGGCGACGAGCAGCTACTTCCGATTGGGAGCGATAGATATCGAGCGGCGGCAAGGCGCCGAGTTCCAGAGCACGCTTGTCGTGTTGATAACTGCTCTCCGCCAATGCAAGAGACCTCTGCTCAACGTCGAAGCTTCCACGTGCTTGAACAACTGCCCAGTATTGCGTGACAACTTGCAGAATGGCGTCGTTCACCTGCGCCTCAAAGCTGGCGCGCGATTGCTGAAGAGCCCGTCGAGCGATGATGATCGCAGCGGTATTGGCAAAGCGTCCGGCGTTGCGCAAGAGGGGTTGAGTAAACTGCAAGGTCAGCGTTGAGTTGACGTAAGGATTAAGAAAGTAAAAGTCACTGTTGGTGGAATTTCGATTGCTGTTAACACCGGCGAATATATTCGTTCCGGTTATGAACGTCTGCGTATAACTGGCCTGCACCGTCTGACTCAGCGTATTCAGGGCAGCGCTGTTGTTGTCGCCCACACCTTGCAATTGCGTATAACCTGAATACGACAGTCGATTGATATTGGCACTGCTTTGGATCAAGGGATCAAACGGTTTATAGGCGCCAAGCAGGGAAAACTTCTGCGCCTCCACCTGCGTTTCCTCGATGCGAATGTTGGTGTTATTTTCAAGTGCCAGGCGCACCGCATCCTGAAGACGAAGATGTAACTTGCCATCGATCACGTAGTCTTGCACGTGTGCTGGGGGAGAAAGTTTGCCCGACTTGACCCGTTGCGTCAGGAGGGCGGAATAGCTTTCAGGTGACTGTGCACCTGCCGGAAGAATGGCGACCAACGAAAGCAAACAAAATATTGCAATGCGGAAAAGACCCATTGTGCCGCTCCGGAATATTATCGAAATCTAATCAACCTAGTCTGATGTCCCGAAAGTTCGCTGAGAAATTTGACAGGATAAATTGGCGAAAAACAAAGCCTCAGGGGCTAAAGCCCTCATCAGGCTAGCCATTTACGGCCCGACTAAAGTCGTGCCCTGATACAAAACATGAGTTGTTCCGGAGCCTGTAAAGCCCCTTGTCAACTCGGCCATGTGCGACACGCCCTGGTACAGACCCCGGCAACATTTATCCAATGAACTTCCGGGACAGGACGCTAGGAGTGCTCTTCTCATTACAACTTTATTCATAGCGGATTGCCTCTACCGGATCGAGCCGGGCCGCCTTCATCGCAGGATAGATCCCGAACACCAGGCCCACGCTGATGGACACAAGAAAAGCAAGTGCGATCGAACTCGCGGTTACGATGGTCGACCATCCCGCCAGCCAGGCAATCATTCGAGACAAGATGAAGCCAAAGATGATCCCCAGCGTCCCGCCGGTGAACGAGATGGTGGTGGCTTCGACGATAAACTGTCGAATGATGTCGGATTGCTGTGCCCCCACTGCGCGGCGAAGACCAATTTCTCGTGTACGCTCGAGGATACTGGCCAGCATAATATTCATGATTCCGATACCGCCAACGAACAGGGAGATGGACGCGATCGCGACCATGACGGCGTTGAACAGACGCTCCGTGCGTTGTTGCTCGGCGAGAAGTTCGGCAGGGACAATAACGCTAAAGTCGCTTGCGCCATGATGAGAGGAATTGAGAACGGCGCTGACCACTTGTGCCGCCGCCGTCATGTCGACGTTCTCCCCCAGGTTGAGATAAATACCATCGATTTCATCCCGCACTTCGCTGTAGCTGTCTTCCAGACGAAGGATGGATGCCCGGAAGGGAATGTAGATGACGTTGTTGGGGTCTTCGCTGGGCACCCCCGCCACCTCGGTCTGCGCGCTGAGCTGGGGACTCACGACGCCGATCACACGGAACCACTGCTCATTCACCTTTACGTATTGACCGATCGGATCGGCCGCTCCAAACAGGTTGAACTTGGCGGCAATGCCCAAAACGCAGACAGAAGCGGCGCGATCTTCGTCCTGACGATCGAAGAACTTACCGCTCAACAGGTGTAGGTCCGCAATTTGCTGGTACTGCGGTTCCACTCCGAAGACGGCCGGCACATCCTGCTGCGATTTTGGAATGGTCTTGGACGGAGTCACGCGCTTGCGGGGCGTCGATGCCTGAATGCCGTCGACATCATCAAGGATGACGCGATAGTCCTCAAGGGTTAAGCCAGGAGAGATCTTGCGTATCTTTTGATGCGCCTGCCACTCGGTGGTTTCCTTGGCTTCTACGATGAGATTGCGGACACCCATCTGTTCAATGAGCGCCATCACTTTCTGCCTGGCGCCTGCGCCTATAGAGAGCATGGCGACCACGGCCGCCACACCGAAGATCATGCCCAGCATGGTCAACAGCGAACGAAGCCCGTGGAGCATGAGGTTCTGTATGCCGAGCTCGATATCCCGAACCCATTGCTGATAGCCAAATCCGACGATCCGCGAGGTGCTTCCCTGTGTCTTGAACATCTAGGGCGCCCCTCCACCGGGCGTTGCGGAGGCGCCGGCACTTTGCTGTTTTCGTGGAAGCGTCGGATCGATCATGGCAACCGAAGTCCCCTCGCTCAATCCTTCGACAACAGCGCGGCTTTCCGTTTCGTCCTTGATCTCGATTTCTTTCTGCTCATAGTCCGTGCCGCGCTTCAGGTAAACGATGTGTTTTCCATCTTTGAGGAACAGCGCCTGACGAGGGACATAGAACACATTCTTTTTGGTGTCACCGAGAAATAAGAGCTGCGCAGTCATCCCCGAGTGCAGGCGTGCATCCGCATCGGACAGCTGCATCGTGACATCAAAGGTGCCGGCGCTGTTATCCTCGAAAAATTCACGGGTTGACATGCCGCCGACTTGCTTCACCTTGCCGTGATAGGTGCGGCCGGGCAATGCATCGAACACTACCTCTACAGATTGACCCTGCTTGACGTTGCTGCGGTTACGCTCGCCAATCTTCGCCTTAAGCTCCAGTTCTGTTGGATCGACGACCTGGGCGATGGCGCTGCCGGCCTGCGCTTCGTCGCCTGCGTGGTAATCCGGCACCGACATGCCGGTAAAATAGAAACCTCCTGAGGCATCCATATTTTTTTGAATGGAAATCAATCCATCCATGGGTGCGGTGACGCTCATCTGGTTGATATTCTGCTGCGCCTGATCCATCTCCAGTTTTGACTTGTTGTATTTCTCCTGGGCCAAATAGATCGAGGCCTGCCCCGACTTGTCGTGCGATTCGATGTTGCTTTCCAACTCCGCCAGCAGCTGCTTTGCCTGCTTCAAGGCGGCGTCGTTCTTTGCTGCGTCGATCGCGCTTACAATCTCTTTCTTCTGCACATCAAGTTCCGCTTGCCTGACATCGTAGCGAGCCTTGAGCAGTGCCACTTTATCCTGGGCCTTAAGCACCGCAGCGTCGGCCTTTGCCTTGGTCATCTCCTGCTCGGCCTGCAATAACTCCGAGCGGCTCTGCTCCATTTTGTAGCGCTGTTCGCTCGGATCAAACTCGATCACGACGTCGCCCTTTTTGACCGGCAGACGGCCAGCCAGCAGCTTTGTGATCTCGAGCGCGCCCCCGCCGACTGCCGGCGCGGTGAGCATCATCGTATGGGTCGCATTGAGTTCGCCGTTGGCATGAACTTTCAAATCGAGATCGCCGCGCTTAACCTGGGCCAGAGGAATACCATCGCTCGCGATTGCCAGACGGGAGCGGCTCAGTGCAAACCCAATCAGGATGACCACGGCAAGAGCTGCCGCGAGGACTGACCACCGCGTAAGAGGCCTCAGCTTCATGCGCGCCTCATCACTCCTTTACCGAAGAATCCTTGGCTAAAGGATCCTGCAGCGCCACTCGATCCCCCGGGCGTAAACCGCTGGAGACCAGGATGCGATCGCGGCTTCTGCGGCCAACCTCGATCGGCTGTTCCCGATATTTTGATCCATCCACGACATAAGCCACCGTCTGACCAGACTTCTGAAAGGAGGCTTGCACCGGGATGGCAATCGCATTCGGAATGCGATCAACGATCACGGTGATCTGCGCGGTCATGCCGGGCTTAAGGCGCGGATCCTTCTGATCAAGCGCGACCTGGAGATTGAAATCTCTGGGAATTGGCCAGCCTGCGGAGAAATCCATGGTGGCGATGGTGCCGATCTGCTCGAGCTTGCCGCTAAACTGCTGCTCAGGAATCGCATCCAGTTGAATGGTCGCGGATTGGTGGGCTGCAAGACGGCCGCGCTCTGCTTCGTCCACTCGCGCCGAGACCCGCAAAGTGGAAACATCTGGTAGTTCGGCAATGGGCGCCCCGGCCCAGACCCTCTCCCCCGGCTTGAACGGAGCCATATTACCCACATGCCAAACCGATACCAGATTGACCAGTCCGCTGGAAGGTGCGACCAACGTCATGGTTGCCAGGGAACGCTGCGCACGCGCGAGGTCATACGCCGCTTTTTTGCTCGCGTCCAATTTGCTATCGACGTTTGCGTGGATGACCGCGCGATCTGACTTCAACTTTGCTTCTACTTCAAGCAGCTTTTGCTGGGCGTTTGCCACTTTCAGGTTGGCTTCGGCTCCCTCGATTTTGGATACGATCTCCTGTTTGCTGGCGTCCAGCTTTGCCGTTTCCACATCGTATTGAGCCTTGGTCACCGCAGTCATGTCTTCTTCTTCAGTGAGGCGCGATTGCGCCCGCACCTGGTCAATCGCTGCGTCGGCTGATTTGAGGGCGGATCCATCCTTTGCCATATCCTGCTCGGTCTTCGATTTGTCGAACTCGACGATCAAGTCGCCCTTCTTCACGTCGACGCCGCTGGTCGCGATCTTGAGGATTTGCAACTCACCGGCCTCGGCCGGAGCGGAAATCGTCAACGACTTCATCGCTTTCACTTCCCCTCGAAACTGAACGCTATCGACGAACTCTTCGCGTTTCACCTCGAAGGCAGGAATAGTTGAGGATCGATTGGAGAGGTGTACCAATCCAAAGACGGCAGCACCCCCAACGAAGAAGACCGCGATCGCGATCAGGGCCTTGCGCTGCTTAAGGACATTCAGGAATCGATACGTCATCGCGCATTCCCGGCAATGTTGGGGCTGGCCGCCGGCAGGGTGTCTACCGCCGCCGAAAGGCCGGGCAACAGCCTCGGATCGGTGCACATGATGGACCAGATGGCCGAAAAGGTGCGCACCTTCTGAGAAAAATCGCCTGGCTTCCCCATAGGGTCGATCACTTCCAACTGTGCGGGACAAACAAGGTCGGGGTAGGCATCAAGATGTACGCGGGCTTTTTGCCCGTCGTGAAGCGCCAGCACATCCTGCTGATTGACCGGAACCTGCACCTCCATCTGGGAAGGGTCTACGACCTGCATGAAAGGCACGCCTGGCCGCACCTGATCGCCTTCCTGCACCTCGCCGATATTTCCCTGCTTCCAGATGGTGTTGAGAACAACGACGCCGCTGATGGGGGAATGAACCTGCATGAGGGCCGCGTTTGCCTGGGCATGCAGCATGGTTTCACTGGCGCGATCCCGTTGGATTTCGAGGATGCGAATAGAGGCTTGTGCCGTCTTGCGCTTCAGACTGAATGTTTCTTTCAGTTGATCCAGCGTTGCTTTGGCCTCCTCCAGGGTCTCCCGAGCCTTTTCGGCATCGATTCGCGACAGCAACTCGACCTTTTGGATTTCCAGTTCCGCCTTGGCTAGATCGCCTTCGGCCACTTTGATTTCGGTCTCGTCCTTGGCCCGAGCGGCGCCTTCCTTGGCTTCTTCCTGCAATACGTCGTCAGCCAGTTTGCTAGTTTGCGCTTGTTTGTCCAAGAAGTCGCGTACTTGAGCCTGACGGTCGAACTCCACCAGAATGTCTCCCTGCTTTACGCTGGACCCGGCTGGTCGCAGGTTGGTGATCGTAAGGGTGCCCTCCTTTTCTCCAGCGAGAAGGGGAGCTTGGATAGAGCGCATCTGGACGGCTTGGGTCGTACCCTTTAGGCGCAACCCTCCATTGGTGTCAGCGGGAGAAGAGGATATGAGGCGGTGAGGGGCTGGGGTCTTGTTGTGTCCAGTTAGCCACAAGGATGTGGTCAGCGTGCACAAGACGATTGCGGCGATAAGAATTAGCCAACGTCGCTTGTGCCACCAACGTGGTTGCTCTCTGGTTGGCTCCAGGACGGGCGAGGGTTCAGTGCCAGGTTCAACAAGAGGTGCCTGCATCCAACCGTGCTCCTGTTAACGCAACACCATAGTATCTATACTCGGTCAAATCTGGTGTTGACTTACGCTTCGCCTCACGTCGCAATCTTCATCGGAATTCACCCCTTAGACGGCCATGGCCGCAAAATCGCTCGTTCTTTTTTGCATTTATTTAGCGAAAAGAGATTGGCTGCGTCCGCAGCTTTTAGACGTCGAAACTGGGGATTTTCTCATTTGACCTTTCCCAAACCCCAGCATCAACTATGTAGTATTCTACCTTCGAGAAGTCAACCAGAATTCTTGTGCCCCAGTCTTGAATCTGTGCCCGGAACAGTATTCTCGGAGCTACTCTGTGAACCTTCCGCACACGATATTCCTCCTGCTCGCATCAACTTTCTTCTGTCGCCAGATGGGCTTGGCACAGACTGCTCCCTCAACTGCCTGGCACGATCCCTCATCGCACCACAGCGAAATGATTGCCGTAGACCAGGGTGTTCAGCTCGAAGTGCTGGACTGGGGAGGCACGGGACGTCCGCTCGTGTTCCTCTCCGGTCTCGGTAATACCGCGCATATCTGGGACAATTTTGCTCCGAAGTTCACTAGGAATCACCATGTCTACGCCATCACACGGCGTGGATTCGGGAGATCGACACACGCCAGCGCTGGCTACACTCCGGAGAGGCTCTCTGACGACATTCTGGCCGTGATGGCTCAGCTCAAGATCGAAAAGCCAGTGCTGATTGGTCACTCGATCGCCGGCGAAGAGTTGAGCTCCATCGGAACGCGTCATCCCGAGCTGGTCTCTGCACTCATCTATCTCGATGCTGCCTACACCTATGCCTTTTACGACGCAGCCGGCGACTATCAAGCCAGCCTCGCGGAGCTGCAACAGAAGATCGATGCCCTGGCAAAGACACCTGAAGACCCGGCGCTTATGAATCAGGTCAAGGCTGCGCTGCCGCAATTTGAAGAAAATCTAAACCGCAAAGCCAACAGCGTGGAGAACCCTCTTCCCCAGCCCTTTGCTCCCCCGAGCGCAGCAGACAAAGCCAACTTTACGGCTATGACGAAGAGGTTGTCAGTTGCCGTTGGCGGCGTTCCGCCCGAGGCCGAACCTCATGAGAGTTTCCTGGCAAACCCCGATGGCAGTGTCGGTGCTCCCAATGCGGCGTCTGAAGCGGGCAGTTCCATCCTCAAAGGGGGCGAGCATTACACCAAACCGATCCACTTGCCGATTCTTGCGATCATGGGATATCCGCAAAACAAGGGTCCTAACTTTCATGCGGACACACCTAAAAACATCGCGGCAGCGGCGGCAGCTGATGCCAATCAGGCGCGCCAGATTGATGCCTTCGAGAGAGGCCAGCCAACCGCGCATATTGTCCGCATCGCAAATGCTAACCACTACATATTCATCTCAAACGAACCTCAAGTCTTGAGTGAAATGAACAAATTCCTCGCGGGGCTTCCGTGAATAAGACGCTAATGTACTATCCCTCTCGGAGTGGTGAGCGGCGTGCCGTTGCCAGATAGTGCTGATCCAGCGCCTGACGGATCAGCGTTTTGATGACCGCTTGACGGCTTATATTCAGTTCTTTCGCCGCATGGTCCAGTTCTTCCAACATGGGCGCCGTAAGATCCACATTCACTCGCTGAATGGGCCCAATCATCCGGCCCGCATTCGTGAAGAAAGGGGAGATATCTTTCCCCGCATCCGCCATACGCGCGATGCCTTCGGCCGCCATCGGAGTTTTTCGCTTACGAGTGTTCTTCATAGAGTTCCTGCTCCTGCCGCGTGGCTTTCCATAATGTGACGAGATGGTAGAACTCTCCCGCCTCATCGTTCCGCATCTCCAAGATCACCGCATACAGCCGTTCGCCCACCCATCCGATCGCGCGGTACTGCTCCGGCTGATCGGAACGCTGATCCAAATAGTACGGCTGCCTGAAGATCTCCTGCGCTTCCTCAAACCCAATGCCTCGCTTCGGGTTCGCCCTTAGCCGCTCGCTTTTCCGCTTATCAAAGTGGAAACGCATGGTGGTATAACAGTTATACCATAAGCGTGCGCAAAACGCCGGCGCTGGCCGGCGCACGTGAGGAAGGTAAATCCAACTCGCTAGCCGGGCTGTGCTCGTATACGCTAAAGGGCGACGAGCAGCGTGATCGCAACTGGCGGTGTGGAAAGCATCACCAGCACGTTGAATACAGCGCGCCAACTGCAACTAGCGCTCAGGTTGACGTTCTGAGACCTGTATATCCAGATAGCAACGAGGGTATCCATGCCCATCGCTTTGACGCCCAGCGTTCTGGCACGAAGAAAATCTTTGCTGCTCTTCGCGCCGCCTCCATCCCCCGATACCATCGCTACTGGCCCGGATCCGGTATCGGAGATCCGTGCCTTCCAGATAGGCTCTCCCGGTTCGGGCAATTCCCACGTAATTCTCCAGGTGCGCACCCAATCCGGCCTGGCGGGCTACGGGGAGTGCAATTCGCTTTCCGCGTCTGACCTCAAAGCAACCAACCAAGCGGTGGTGGGGCATGCCCCGTCGGCCTACCAGGCTTTGGACGGCCTGGTGCCCCCGGCAGCACGCGGAGGTTTGAACATTGCCTTGCTCGACATCGTAGGCAAAGCCACCAAGGCGCCGATTTACCGCGTGCTCGGCGGTCCAACCCGCAACAAGGCGCGGGCCATCACGCGGCTCTCCGGATCGTCGGACGAAGCCTTGCAAAGCGATCTTGAGAAGCAGTTCACAGCGGGCTTCCGTGCCTTCCTCATCCCGATCCCGCTGCCCACTGCCCGTAATCAGGGCAGCGAGTTTGTTCGCCTCGCCGCAACCCGACTCAAAGCGATGCGTACCTCTGCTCCCACTGCGGACTTCGCCTTTGAGGGCCATGCTCGACTTACGCCTGGAGACGCGGCCAGCCTCGCCGCGGAGGTGGAGGGCATGCATCCGCTTTGGTTCGACGAACCTTGTCCGGTTTCCAATGTGGAGACGATTCGCAAGATCTCGGAGGAAACGGTTGTCCCCCTCGGTTTTGGGCGCACGATTTCCGATCCTGGAACCTTTCAGGATCTGCTTCGTGAAGGCCTGGTCGACTTGCTTCGACCCGACCTGCTCACTCACGGCATCAGCGGGGTTCTCCGCCTCTCGGCCATGGCGGAGACCTACTACGTAGCTGTTGCCCCCTGGCATCAAGGGGGAGCGATTGCCCATGCCGCGGCCCTCCATGCTGCCGCCAGCATGCCCAACTTTTTCATCGCTCAATCACCCAACTCGGGTGTTGGGGCCGCGCTACACGATGGATTCTTCGCCTTGCCGAAGGGCCCAGGATTAGGCATCGAGGTCGACGAAAAAACATTCGAAGGGAATCAAATCGCATGAATCGAAGAAAATTTCTTGGGGCGGCAGCGATGATGGCAGCAGCAGCACCCGGGGCCAGAATAGGGGCCGCGGTGGGCGGCTCCCCGCTGATCGATTCCTGTGGATGCGACCCCTTTCTCGGTCAAGCCAGAGACGCGTCGTACGCCATCGATCCCAATGGTCCAACGTTAGCCAGCGACGCATTTCGCGACCTCAGCTCCGGCATCAAGATCACCAATCTTAAAGTCTTCGGAGTTTCTCTCACGCCCAACTCGGACCGCCCCTACGTCTTCGTCAAGCTGGAGACAAACCAGCCGGGTTTGATCGGTTGGGGCGAGGCCACGCTCGAGGGCAAGGGCCAATCAGCCATGTCTTGCGTCCTGGACTTTCGCGACTTCCTGATTGGCAACGATCCCATGCAGGTCGAGCATCTGTGGCAATCCATGTACGTGCATACGTTCTACCGTGCCGGCCCGCTGATTGGCTCTGCCATCTCCGGGATCGATCAGGCTTTGTGGGATATTCGGGGGAAAGCCTTGAACGTGCCGGTTTATCAGCTGATGGGCGGACCTTACGATCGACGCGGTATACGCGGTTACTACCACGTAGAAAACATTCGCACGGCGGAAGATCTGGCCCACCTGCGCGAGACCGCCCTGCACGATGGAGTGTCTTGTCTCAAGATCGGGTTACCCGATCACGACTACGAATGGATCGAGACCAATGCCAAACTCGATCGCGCGGTCAAACATATGCAGCGGGTACGTGAAGGCCTGGGTGACTCCATCGACATAGCCGTGGACTTCCATGCCAAGATGGGCCCTGCGGTGGCCTTTATCCTCATCAAGGAAGTGGAGCCTCTGCATCTGCTCTTTGTCGAGGAGCCGTGTCCCCCGGAGAATCCTGGGGCCATGGCACGCATTGCCCGCCACTCGACCACGCCTATCGCCACCGGCGAGCGTCTGGTCACGGCCTATGGCTGCCGCGAGCTCATCGAAATGGGAGCGGTCGACATTCTGCAAACCGACATCAATCACGTCGGCGGTATCTCCGCGCTCTGGAAGGTGGCGGCGATGGCGAACATCTCGAACATCTCCATGGCGCCTCATGCCTGTGAAGGACCCATCGGCGGTCTTTCAACCTTGCATGTGGATTCCGCCATGCCTAACTTTCTGGTTCAGGAAATTTGCAGCTTTGTAAAACCTGGGGAAAAAGAGAAGATCTGGGCGGAATGGTTTGGTTTCCCTGCCATGCGCATGGTGGATGGACGCGTTCCTCTACCATCAAAACCAGGCTTGGGCTTCGAGCTGAGCGAAGCCTCATTAAATAAGTATCCCTTCGGAGGGACCAAACCGATGGAGTTTGTTTGGCATCAAGACGGTTCGGTTGCTGCGCTATAGAGCCAGTAGGAGAACGGACGGCGCCCTACGACCCAGTAGCTGGACCATAGCTTTCGATAGCGGCCTCACAACCAAACAGCGACCGGGGAAGTACTGTATATTTCGGGTCGTGCCCTGGTGAGCGAAGCCGGCACATGGAGAGAGCATGATGAACCGAGCAGCGTGCCTGGAGCGATGGAGAGCGAATAGCACGCGGGGAACCCCCATCCTCGGCGCAGGCGCGGGGACGGGAATTTCTGCCAAGTGTGCCGAAGCTGCCGGGGCCGATCTGATCATCATCTACAATTCCGGCCGCTACCGGATGGCCGGGCGAGGATCGTTGGCAGGTCTGATGCCGTATGGAGACGCGAATGCCATCGTCATGGAAATGGCGCGCGAAGTGTTGCCCATCGTTCGCAAGACACCAGTGCTGGCCGGCGTTTGTGGAACCGACCCCTTTCGCGTCATGGACGTGTTTCTTCGCGACCTCAAACAACTCGGCTTCTCGGGAGTGCAGAATTTCCCTACCGTGGGCCTGATCGATGGTCTCTTCCGCGAGAACCTGGAGGAAACCGGCATGGGATACATCCAGGAAGTTGAGATGATCGCGCGCGCGCATGAGCTGGACCTGCTCACCTGCCCGTACGTCTTTAATGAAGACGAGGCGAAGGCCATGGCAAAAGCGGGCGCGGACCTTTTGATCGCACACATGGGATTAACCACTAAAGGAACCATCGGCGCCAAGACCGCGATCACGCTCGATCAAGCGGTTGCCCGCATTCAGGCTATCCAGCAAGCAGCCGTCTCCATCCATCCAGACATTCTGGTCCTTTGCCATGGCGGCCCCATCGCCGAGCCGGAGGACGTTCAGTACGTCCTCAGCCGAACTCGAGGGGTCTGCGGATTCTTTGGCGCCTCAAGCATCGAGCGCCTGCCCACGGAGCGTGCCATCACTGAGCAGGTGAAGAGTTTCAAGAACCTCCACATCCATACGGAGCGCAGCGAAAGGAGCAAGCATGTCTAAGCTCGCCGGCCGCCGGTTCATAAGACCCGCCGATGTCGAAACCCAACTCTTCGATTGGGGAACGATCAAGTGGCTCAGCGAACCCCGCGTCACCGCCACGGAACGCTTCACCATGGGTGTCGTGCTCCTGCAGCCCGGGAAAGGCCACGTGCGGCACAATCACCCAGGAACAGAAGAGATCCTGTACGTGGTCTCCGGGCAAGGCAAGCAGATGATCGACATCGACGGCGAGCAGTGGGAAGCCATAAGCGCCGGAGATATGATTCACATTCCAGCGGACATCTTTCACGCCACCATCAATAGCGGTTGGGAGCCTTTGAAGATGATCGCCGTCTATTCGCCGCCGGGCCCCGAGGCGCTTCTGCGCGCCATGCCGGAATGCCGGGTGCTTGCAGCAGGCGAACTGCCCGAAACGTAGAGCGATGACTCCGATAATCCCTAAGACCATCGCGCTGATCGGCACCTTCGACACCAAGGGCGAGGAGTTCTGTTTTCTGCGAGACCGCATCGAGAGCGCGGGGCTGCGAACGATGATGATTGACGTCGGTGTGCTTGGCAGTCCACCTTTTGCGGCCGACATCTCGCAAGCTGAGGTGGCCGCGGCGGCAAACGAGGATCTCGCCGCGCTGCAAAAGGAAAGAGACCGGGGTCGAAGTGTAACTGCCATGGCGCTTGGGGCAACCGTGATCGCGGCACGGCTGCATGCACAAGGGGCGATCCACGGTGTGGCCGCACTGGGTGGATCCGCCGGCACGACTATTGCGACCGCAGCCATGCGCGCGCTTCCCTATGGCTTCCCAAAATTGATGGTCTCTACCCTCGCCGCCGGCGATACCAAACCCTACGTAGGAACCAAGGATATTTGCATGATGCCGTCGGTCCTCGATATCTCGGGGTTAAATCATGTTTCCCGACGCATACTTAACAACGCGGCTGGGGCGATTTGTGGAATGGTTGCCGCGGAACCGGCCCGTGGCTTTGACGACAAGCCCATCATTGCGGCGACCATGTTTGGCGTCACCACACCTTGCGTCACGGCAGCCCGGCGAGTTCTCGAGGAGCGAGGTTACGAGGTTCTGGTTTTCCACGCAACCGGCACCGGCGGCCAGGCGATGGAGCAGTTGATTGAGGCCGGAGCGATTCAAGCTGTTCTCGACCTGACGACCACAGAACTGGCAGATGAGTTAGCAGGCGGCGTGATGAGCGCAGGGCCGCATCGGCTGAAAGCAGCTGGACGCAAGGGCATTCCTCAGCTCGTTTGCCCGGGCGCCATCGACATGGTGAATTTCGGCCCTGTCGAAACGGTGCCGGTCCAATTTCGCAGCCGCCAGCTTTACGTTCACAACCCTACTGTCACGCTGATGCGGACAACGCCCGAAGAGTGTGCGGAGATCGGACGCATCACGGCGACCAGGCTTAACCGCGCGAGCGGGCCGGTGACCGTGCTGATTCCGCGACAAGGTGTTTCCGCCATCGACAAGCCAGGGGGGCCCTTCTATTCGCCTGAGGCGCTCAACGCCTATTGCCGCGCTGTGAAGACGACTCTTAGCCCCGACATCAAACTGGTTGAGCTTGACGCGCACATAAACGATGAAAGCTTCGCGCGTGCTGCCGCCGACCTGCTGCTGGAGTCGCTCGACGCCACCAAGGGAAAAGGCGCGGCGCAGGTTCGCTAGGGCAGTTTCGCAATAGGTGTAGACCGAACCCGGATTTCCTGTAGATCTTGTTGGCGCTAGCGAACTGCATGCGACTTTCCGCGAAGAAAGTCGCACATCCTTGTCCCCGGCCAGTGCCGCGCTGCAGGAAATCCGGGAAGCCACAGCCATTTTCGTGGTTTTCTCCAAAGGAAAACCACACCTCGCGATCTTTATGAGGCCACAGTAATTGCGAAACTGCCTTATAGGTACCTTCGGCAGAGGGTTCTGAAGCCACTATTGTTACGCTATCAAAGTATTAGTCAGCATATTCTTCACACGCCCGCAGTTTTCGCCCTGATCCGCGACAGACGGAAGTGACCATAATGAGCAACGCATCCGTATGCCAAAACTGACAGATTGACGGCGGGCGCAGGCACTCATTTTGCGGAACGGATTGACAATCGCGCAGTCCTCTTTTAGCCTTCGGTCTCGAACGAGAGAACACCCGTCTCGTCGCTAGGAAATGAGGCTCGATGCGCTTCTTTTGTCTCAGCTGGCCCGCCCGTCAACCTTTCGTTCTAGCCGCCCTTCTCGCTTGCGGGCTTTACTTTTCCGCTTCCGCACAAGTCCAATCTGCTTACGTGCGCGTAAGTCAAGTGGGCTACGAAGCCGGCGCATCTGCGCGTGCATATCTCATGTCCACCGCTGCCGAGACGGGCGCCACGTTCAAAGTAGTGGCCGCCGGCGGAAGCACTGCATACAAAGGAAAGATCGGCGCGATCGTGGGTACCTGGGCGAATAGCAAGAAGCTCACGTACCAGGTCTACGCGCTTGACTTCACCGTTCCCGCCGGCCGTAGTTATTCCATCTCCGTCTCTGGGCCGATAAGCGCCCAGTCGCCCGCGTTTGCTGTCGACCTGCCGGAGGTTCTCTACCCCGGGTTGCTGGTCAACACGCTTTTCTTCTACCAGACGCAACGGGACGGGCCAGACTTCATCCCCAATGCGTTACGCACGGCGCCTGGGCATCTCAAAGACAAGAATGCCGTGCTGACCGTAACGCCACCGCTCGACGACAATGACTTCATCAACAATGTGCCACCCGCCAAGCCGCTCAGCCCGGCGAATCTACCCAACATCGCTGCCGACGGCGGTTGGTGGGACGCGGGTGACTACGAGAAGTATGTCGAGACCGTAAGCTATACGACGGCGCTCATGGAGATCGGGGTCCGCGACTTTCCCAACCAGATGGGGCCGAGCGCACCGCGTAACCCGCCTGCGCCTCCGAATTCCATTTCCTACGCGGGCGATAGCGGTGCGGGAGCACCACCCTCCTCGGACTACAGCGCCGAAGCGAACTTCGGTCTCCAGTGGCCCTTGAAGATGTGGGATGGTGGGTCGCAGACGCTTGCCTACCAGGTAGACAATACCCAGGACTGGAACTATTACGGCGAAGGCAGCCCCGCTTCGACTGCCGGCAATTGCGGGGGCACATACAACACACCCTACTGCCTCATTACCGAATACGACATCTGGACGCTTCCACAGGCAGCGGACAACTTCCAACAAGCTGGGGATCCGAAAGCCTGCGATCCGCTGACCACCTTTTATATCTGCAATCGTCCGGTGTTTGTTGCCCTGCCACCGACCGCTTCCCTCAGCCCGAATCTTGCCGGCCGGCTGGCTGCCGACTTTGCCGTTTGTTATCAGCTCAACCGCACGCAGAATCCCGCCCTCGCCAACCGCTGTCTCAAAAACGCCGAACAGGTCTTCGCACTGGCGGACACACACTTCGCCGACCCGGCGCCCTCTGTCGGCTCGGGATCTTGCCCTACCTGCCTGCTTACCATCGCTCCCTTCGATGGCTACCCGGAAACGGTTTGGGAAGACGACATGGAATTGGGCTCCACCGAACTCTACCTCGCCCTTCAGAGCGCTCAAGAGGCCATGCCCTCGGGACTGCCGACCACCGATCCCAACGTCTATTTGAAACAAGCCGCGCAGTATGCGAGCAATTACATTACGAATATTTATGCGCCCGGCTATACCGACACGCTCAATCTTTACGATGTGAGCGGGCTCGCTCATTACGAGCTCTATCGAGCGCTGGAACTGGCGGGGAATCCGGAAGGGTTGGCGGTTTCGCAACAGCAGATTGGAAAACAACTGCTGGCGCAGGTAAATGCGGCGATCACGCAGGCCGCTTCGGACCCATGGGGCTTTGGCGTTCCCTGGGCCAACGGCGACACCACGTCCCACGGCGCGGGCCTATCCGTCATGGCCAGCGAGGCCTATTCCCTGAGTGGCGATGCCCGCTATAACACCTATGCGCAGCGTTGGCTGGCCAACATCCTGGGCACCAATTCCTGGGGCTCCTCGTTCATCGTGGGTGATGGCAGCACCTTTCCCAATTGCATTCAACACCAGGTGGCTAACCTGGCGGGGGCGTTGGATGGAACTTCAGGCGGAACACCCGTCTTATGGGGCGCGGCGACCGAGGGGCCAGACAGTTACACGACTTCCGGCGTGGTCGGGGGCATGATTCTCTGCCCTGCCAATGGGGTCGATACTTTCAAAAAGTTTAATGGCAACAGCGGAACTTATAACGCGTCCGCGGCTGCCCTCTTCCAGGACAATGTGCAGTCCTACAGCACCACCGAGCCGGCCATCGACCTTACTGCGACCTCATTTCTGATGTGGTCCTGGAGAATGGCTCTGCAGACGAAGCCATAGGACGGTTGCTGAATCTCGCGAATGGCGGTTCGGCAGAGCCCGAAGCGCTTCCATAGCGTTTTGGATTCGTCACGATTACTACTATAGATGTATGCGGTAGTACTATATGTGTCAGCAATCCTACTATAATAGTGTGGGTGCAACACGTGGGCCGAACGAATAAATGCCGCCCGGACGGAGAGAAACCAGTGGTGGAAGATGTGACGCGCGAGACATGGGTCTTGCTCTGGCTGGAGCGGCTGGGACAGGATTTCCGTTATTCGCTGCGACAGATACGGCGGTCACCTGCGTTTGCAGCTATGGTGGTCGGGACGCTGGCCCTGGGAATTGGGGCCGCGGCGGCGATGTTCACCATCGTGGATCACGTGCTTCTGCGGCCGGTGGCATATCGAGATCCGGACCGGCTGGTGGTGATCAGCGAAAGCGATGGAAAAGGGACGGCAGCCTGGCTCGCGCCGTGGCTGGACATCGAACAATGGATGAAGCAGAGCCGGTCGTTCGAGCAAATTGCCTTCTCGACAGGAATGTTTGGGAGGAATTTTCTCGAGGGCAATACGGCCGCGCTAAAAATACAGGGCGAGCAGGTCAGCTCCAATCTCTTCGCGGTGCTGGGTGTGCAACCGGCGTTGGGACGCGGCTTCATCCCGGAATCTTCAGGTTTCGGCGCGAGCAACAATGTCGCGACCATTGTACTCAGCGATGCGGTGTGGCAGGAGGCATTCGGCGGCGATCCCAGGATCCTGGGACAGCGAGTGAAGATCAATGATGCTTCGTACACAGTTATCGGAGTCATGCCCCCTGGCTTCCGATATCCGGACGGAGCCGCTATAGCTGGCGAGGTGTGGACCCCGATTCAGTTGGGGGAGAAGGATAAAGACTCGAGATCGACGAATTACCAGGTGATAGGCCGCCTGCGGCAAGGCGCCACCACCCAGACCGCCGGCGCAGAGATGTCACTGATACAGAAGCGGGTCGCGGCTGCGTACACCGATCCAGATGTTCGCCAAAGCCGGAGTGCGATATCGATCAAGAAATATGGGAATTGGTTGGTGGACGCCGATCTACGAAAGGCGTTGTTGGCGCTGTTGGCGGCTTCGGGCGCGCTGTGGCTGATTGCCAGTATGAATGGGACGAATCTGCTGCTCGCCCGGAGCATGGCCCGGCAACGGGAGATTGCGATGCGTGGGGCGCTGGGCGCAAGCCGCGGGCGCGTGGTGCAACAGATGATGGTGGAGGGCCTGATGCTGAGCGGAGCGGCGGCGCTCCTGGGGTTCGCGCTAGCGCTCGGCTCGGTGAAAATGCTGGCGCACGAACTGAGCCAGCATTTGCGGGTAGCGGCTCCGGCAAGACCGGACGCATCCATTCTTCTGGTGCTGCTGGGGTTGACGGTGTTTTCGGCGATGCTATCGACGGCTTGGCCGACGCTCCTGGCAGTACGCGCTCCCATTGAGCCGGCGTTGAGGCACGGTGGGATGCAGGCAGGCATGGGACGGCGGCAGCATCAGCTGCGCAGCGCACTGGTAGCCGCCGAGATGGCGATGTCGCTGGTGCTGCTGGCGGCGTGCGGACTGCTGCTGCAAACGATCTACAGTCTGCGTCACGTGCCGTTGGGCTACCGAACGGATCACATCATCGTTGCCGATCTGAATATTCCTGCGTTCCGATTTTCCGGCAGGAACATGACGCAAGCTCTGTACGAGCCCATGCTGGAGCGAGTGCAGCATTTACGCGGCGTGAAGAGCGCCGGACTGGTGAGCGAAGTTCCGTTGAGCCAGACGCGCGCGATCCGGTTGGAGATTCGGATGAATGGATCTCCGATTGTTGCGTTTATCAAAGCCGTGAGCCCGGGGATGCAGCAGGTTTTCGGGTTCAGGATGGCAGCGGGACGTTTTTTCGATGCCGGGGATACGGAAACTTCACAGCCAGTGGTGGTGGTGAACCAGACGTTTGCACGGCTGTACGCGCCGGACAAGCGCGATCCAGCGGCGATTTTGGGAACAAAGCTGCTGGACCTGAGAAAGAATGCGCCCATGCAGATTGTGGGCATTCTGGATGACGAGCGGCAGAGCAGGGTGGCCGATGCGGCGCAGCCGGAGGTGGAGGTTGCGATTCCGCAGCTCACCCCGGACGCAACTTTCTACATGGCGATGGATGGCACCACTATGGACGTAGCCCTGCGGACGGAGCGCCCGATGGTGGAAATGATCCCTGAGCTGCGGGACATTCTGCGGCAGGCCAGTCCAGAGTTCCAGAACGCAACGATAACAACGATGGACCAGATCGTGGAGGACTCCTACGGGAGCCAGCGGCTGGCGGCGCATGTGCTGGAGATCTTCTGTGGTTCGGCGTTGCTGCTTTGCGTGGCGGGATTGTACGGGCTGCTGGCGTATGTTGTGACCCAACGGACGCGCGAGTTGGGTGTGCGCATCGCGCTAGGCGCACGCCGCGGCAATTTGCTTTGGCTGGTGATGCGACAGGCAGCCGGAATGCTGTTGACGGGTGTGGCCGTGGGCTCCGCCCTGGCGCTGGCTTCGCAGAGACTAGTGCGCGGGTTTCTATACGGTGTGAGCGCGCATGACTACTCGACACTCGCAGGAGCGGCAGCCGTGCTGCTGGCGAGTGGTCTGATGGCTGCGTACCTTCCTGCGCGGCGCGCGGCAGATGTGGATCCGGTGGAGGCTCTTCGATCAGAGTGAGAACCGATTACTTCAGACGCCAAAGGGCAAGCATCCGCTTAGATCGATTCTCAATGGTCGCGTACAGAGCCTAAGCGCGGCAGTAAAAACGCATCGGTCTTCGCTGGCAAGTGCTGCTGGCAAGTGCTGACGCACAGGCAGAAGTTGGAAAACCTCCGCCTGCGCGATTCAGAAAGTTAGTTTGAGGGCCAGCTGTATCAGGCGACCATTGTTCACGGTGGACTGGACAAAGCCGAATCCAGGCGAGCTGACATCGGCCACCGGCGAACCAAACTGTGGGTGATTGAAGAGGTTGAAGAACTCGGCGCGGAAATTCAACCCCATTTCTCTGGGCAGCCCGATCTGCTTGATGACCGAGAAGTCCGTGTTGACGAAATCGGGCCCGGTGGCTGGGACACGCCCCGCGTTGCCCAACTCGCCGGCGAGGGGCGCAACAAAGCAGGACGAGTTGATCCACTGCAGCTTGCCATGGGCTGCATTGCCGGGGTCGCAACCGGCGACCCGGTTAGGCCGGTTCCAATCGTAGGCATTGCCCCCGCTCGAGAACGTGGTGCCGGAGTTGTTAATGCTGTCGATCAAGGGCACTGGGAATCCGGAAGAGATTCTTTGGATAAGAGTCACCTGGAAGTTGCCAAGAATGGCGTTGGTCACGGGATTCCAATCGCCCCCGAACTGCTTTCCGCGGCCGAAGGGCAAATCGTAAATCACACTGCCGGTGAAGCTGTTATCGAGGTTGATCTGCGACAAGCCCCAATCCAGGTTCTCCCAGTTGGGAAGCGGGAAAAAGGGGGCGCTGGTCTCGGAACCCAACCCGTCGGTTAACCCGTTGTCATAGGTACGAGAATAGGTATAAGCAAACAGAGCGTAGAGGCCGTACTTGGACGTCTTGGTCTCTGCTTTGATCTGCAGCGAGTTATAGCCCGTCTTTCCTAAATCCCCGTAGAGAAGAATCTGGTTGAAGTTGGGCGCGATATACGGGGACGTGTACGGCGAGCCATTGAAGTTGCAACCGAGGGTGTAGTTTTGTACTGTGCCGCACGCAGTTGGACTGGAAGGAGTGAGACTATTGCCGACGATCAGGATGTGCGTGCCCTGGGAACCGGCATAGCCGGCGGTCAGTACGATGTTCCCGATCAACTGGCGCTCGACGTTCACGTTGTATTGCTGCACCATGCCATGCTTCGCATTCGTGGGCTCGTAAGCGAAGGTTCCCTGAAAGCTCGCCGCGGTGGGCGGCGTGGGAACGGGCTACAAACCCGTTGGAGAGACTAAGGGCGGAGGGCGATTGTCCGAGGGTAGCAGCGCAGTAGGAGGTAGCAAAGGCGCAGCCCTGGGCACCGAAGCCGCTGTACTCGCCCAGGAAGGGCGGGTTCTGCCATAGACCCTGGGCCCCCTGGCTCCAGGCGGAGTCGTGAAAGATGGAGTAACCGGCGCGCAGCACGGTCTTATCGCTGCCGAAGACCTTCCAGGTGCCGCCGATCCGCGGTTCGAGGCCGGTCCAATCCATCTTGATGCCCCCGGCATTATTCACACCATTTTGGTTGGAAATCAGAAGCTGCCCAGTGGTGGGAATGTAGTCAGCCTGGCGTCCGTGTGCCTCTGTGATGGGCGTCGTCATGTCATACGCAAAGCCGATGTTGAGCACGATGCTGGGGGTGACCCGCCAGTTATCCTCCACGTAAGGACGGTAGACTTTCCAGCGGCGCCCGCCGACCGGACCCTCATACGTCTGGTCGTGAATGGCCAGACCCGTGATCCCGAGCAGGAAATCGGCCTCTGAATTGCCCGCCAGGTTGAGGGCGCTGTTGCCGGTAAAGTTACCGGCGACGCCGACGATCCAGAAGCCATCCTGGAAAGCCTCAGTGCCCACGTTCATTTGATTAGCGCGATAGTCGATCCCGAACCGGAAGTCGTGCTTATTGTGGATGTAATCGAGCGAGTCGCGGAAAGAGAAGATGTTGGTTCCACCCTGGAACGGAGAGTAGCCGCGATCGCCCAGAGACCAATAGCCGCCCTGGAACTCGGTCGAAACCAGGCCGCAGCTGTAAAAGTTAGTACAGGTAGTGCTGCCGGCGGCACATCCCAGGTTGGCGTTGGGAATGCCACCGGGCACGATGGTGGCGGAGGCGCAGGTCCCCGTGCCTTGCGAGGCGATGTAGTCAAAGATGCGGTTGTAACCGAAGGTGGCCTGGTTGACCATGTTGGCATTGAACACATGGGTTTCGCCCAAGCCGATATTGCGCGCGTGGTTTCTGATGCGCTGGTTGCTGCCGAAAGCGTTCGCTTCGGCAAATCCTGGTGAGCCGCCGGGCACAAACGAGTACGCCTGGTCGTAGCTGAAACGGCCAAAGGCGTTATCTTTCTCGGTAAACGTCTGGTCCAGCCGGATATCGAACCGTGGTATTGTCCAACTCGCGCACGGGTTGACTGACGTAGTTGATACCCGCACTGGCATTGTTGGCGTTGGGATCGGGGTACAGGTTAATCATGGCCTGGCCAATGGGATTGACCAGGTTGGCTGGAAGCTTGTTACAGGCAGCGCCCGGGGCCTGAGTTCCATCGGGGTTGGCAGGGAGAGCATTCCCGGCGCCATCGCAGTGGAAATAAACGTTGGGAAAAAGCAGCGGGTTGGTGTACGCCCCAACCATGTTCGGGTTCACGATAAGGGGAGCAGGATTGCCAAAAGGGTCGTTGGTGAAATCGCCCGCGCGCATGGCCAGCGAAGGCACCAGACCGGTGAAGGGAATATCTTGGAGCTGAAATTTTTGTTCGCCATCGACGAAGAAAAAGGTCTTGTTCTTTTTGATGGGACCGCCAACGGAGCCGCCAAAGTCGTTCAGGTTGAACTTTTGCGCCGCGGTGGCGAAGTAGCTTCGGGCATCGAGAGAGGTGTTGCGCAGAAATTCGTAGAGGGTCCCGTGAAAGTCGTTGGACCCGGATTTTGTGGTGACGATTACGGTTGGGCCGGCCCGGGTACCGTATTCGGCGGAGTAGCTGTAGGTCAAAACCTTGAATTCCTGAATGTCATCGATGGAGGAGAAAATCGAGATACCGCCTGCCGTCAGCTCGTTGTTATCGACGCCATCCAGCAGCCAGTCGGTGCTGTTGGGGCGGGAGCCACCGACCGATAGCGAGAAGGCTCCGCGTGCGGCCACCTCACTGCTGGCGGCGGAGGTGAAAAAGCTGTTGGGGTTGGTCTCTGCCGTAGCCCCGGCGGTGAGGGTGGCGAGTTGAACGAAATCCCGGCCGTTCAAGGGGAGCTGGGAGACTTCCTGCGAGGTAATGACCTGGCCGAGAGATGGATTGGCTGACTCGACGGCTACGGCCTCACCGGAGACTGCCACGGTGGTGACGACGGTGGCGGGTACGAGCGCAAAGTCGAGTTCGCGGGCTTCTTCAATCTGCAGATGCAGGTCTTTGGATTCAGCGCTTTGAAAGCCCGTCGCATCGACGTGCACGGTGTAGATCGCGACCGGGAGCAAAGGGAGCAGGTAGTGTCCGGCACTGTCCGTCTTGGTGTCTCGCGTCAGGCCGGTTGTCTGGGAGGTAGCGATGACCGTCGCTCCAGCGACACCCGATCCGGATTTGTCGAGGACGTTACCGGAGAAACTTCCGGTGGCCTGGCCATGCATGGCCGGAGAAATGATCAGCGAGAGAACGCAGACAATTACGAGATGAAGTATTTTATGGGATTTTGTATCGGCCTGGCCTTCCACCGATTTCGGACACTTATTGCCAACCATCGTGCGCTTCATAGTGAGACCCCTTTTTTGATAAATCTAAGGTGGCTTCTGCATGACTGATCTTCCCTGGGTGATTTGACTGTAAGAATTGGCTGGCCGAAAGTCAACGCAAGTTTTGGCCTGAGGCGTCAATACCGGGATCCTTCTGTCCAAAGAAGGAACTCGATGTCAGCATAGGTGCACCGGGCCGGGGCTGATTGCAACCTGCGGACGGCGCCCCTTGCTTTCGCTCTTCGCCTAGCCGGATTTTCGACGCGCGACTCTCCGCGCAGTCACGACATCCTCTCTGGATTCGGTTAAGCCTGTGGGTTCACAACACATGCGTGTGAGATGCGCGAACACCTGCCTTGCCGCGGTAGAGAGGTCCTGATACTCGCCCCTGAACCAGGAGATAATCGCGACATTCATGACCAACAAGGTCAGGCCGGCAAGAAGGCGCGGTTTCATCTCATCCTTTGACGCGCTCTTGAGGCGCCCGGCAAACGCGGCTGCCACCATATCTTCCACGTCCATCATGCGCGAATGGTGCGCTTGCCTGGCCGAGGCACTCCGCTGGGAGATCTCAATTATCTGACGGGTGCGGGGCTGTGCTACGGACTGTTTGAGTACAGACAGAACCGTCTCGCGCACGGTTTCGAGAGGCGTGAGTGCCGGCGAACATGCTGTGATGGTTGCGGCCAGCACAGATCCGAAATTCACTACATTTTGCGCCAGAAGATCATCTTTACTGGCAAAGTAGCGGAAGAAAGACCGCCGGGATACGCCCGCGGCCTGGGCGACCTCTTCGACAGTGGTCTCGTCAAAGCCCTTCACCGCGAACAACTCAATGGCGGCGTCATAGATTGCGTCGCGCACCAGTTGCTGCTTACGGACTTGAAGGGTGTCTTCGGTCACGGCTGCTCCCTGTCCAGAATACCTTAAAGTGCCATTCATAGCACTCTGTGACAAACGAGAGCAGCGCCGCGCGGAATCTCGTCCGATCGCATTTTGCTGGGGAACAGAACCCGCTACGCTCAAACTATTTAACATTTAGTGTTTACTTTGGCACTCAGTGCCGGATATACTGCGACGGATGGCACTCAGTGCCATATCTACGCAGAGGAGCGATCACATGAGAACCCTGTTCCTGTCTATCTTGCTGGCGTCCGCGTCCGTTTCGGCCGTCCGGGCCGACAACGCATCCCTGAGCGGCAAATGGGAGGTCCACAGCAATGTGGCGGGCAATGAAAGCGATGTCGAATGCACATTCACTCAGAAAGACACTGACTTGGGCGGCAGCTGCGCTACCGACCACGGAGACAAGCCGCTGACCGGCAAAGTAAATGGAACAAAGATTACCTGGTCTTACGACTCCGAGTACGAAGGCACTCCACTCACGGTGAAGTACAGCGGAACGATCGATTCAGCAGCGACTAAGCTCACCGGCTCTGTAAGCGTGGAGCAATTTGGAGTCGATGGCGATTTTACGGCTGCCCTATCCAAATAAGACCCGGCTAGGGAAACAGCCCTAAGTCTGCCAAGGAGGGAGCCGCCGTGCCTGGTTTTGATTGCAGCAGGAGTTTGAAATGGTCAGTTTCAGTGAAAGTCTCACCACTACTCATGCTCGCGGCGCTCGTGATACCGGCTTTGCAACTCTCAGCAAAGCCGGCCACGCAACCACGCACAGTTCTGTCTGCGGATGCAGATTGGAAATTCCTCCTTGGAGACCCCGCCGGCGCTGAGTCAGCCGCATTCAAGGACGATTCATGGAGGACGGTCACTGTTCCGCACGACTGGAGCATGGAAGGCCCTCCGAACCAGAAGAACCCCACCGGATCCGGGGAGGGATACTTCCCCGCCGGCGTCGGCTGGTACAGAAAGGCGTTCACGGCACCCGCGAACTGGAAGGGCAAGCAGGTAAGCCTTGAGTTTGATGGCGTCTCGTTGGACGCGACTGCGTATCTGAACGGCCAAAAGATCGGCAATCACCCGTATGCCTACACCAGCTTTCGCTTCGATATCACTTCGCTTCTAAACTTTTCGGCAAGGAATGTGTTGGCGGTGCGGGTTGACAACTCCATGCAGCCAAACAGCCGTTGGTACAGCGGGTCGGGCATCTATCGCCATGTTCGCGTCGTGGTCACGGAGCCGATTCACGTGGCCCCCTGGGGCGTCTTTGTCAGCACACCTGAGGCTTCTACGGCGTCGGCTAAAGTCGTGGTGAGAACCCAGGTGCAGAACAACACAACGGAAACCGGCAGCGTCACGGTTAGGAACGTCCTGGTGGGTCCGCCGGGAACAAAATCCCGCGAGCTGGACAAATTAGTCGACCTTCGGGCCGGCCAGTCAGCCGAAACAACACAGGAGACAACTCTTGACCAACCGGCACTATGGTCGCCCGAAAGCCCCCATCTATACCGAGCGATCACACAGATTACGAGGAATGGCAGAGTGCTCGACCAGGTTGAGACTCCATTCGGCGTCCGGTCGCTCGCATGGTCGGTTGAGAAAGGATTGTTGCTGAACGGCAGCCCCATCAAGCTCGCCGGTGGCAGTGTTCATCACGACAATGGACCGCTCGGAGCTGCGGCGTTCGATCGCGCCGAGGAGAGGAAGGTACAGCTCCTCAAGGCTGCCGGGTTCAACGCAGTACGTACAGCGCACAACCCACCTTCGTCTGCCTTTCTCGACGCATGCGACCGCTTGGGGCTTCTGGTAATTGACGAACCATTCGACGTCTGGACGATAAGCAAGCGCAGGTTCGATTATGCCCGCTTCTTCCATGATTGGTGGCAACAAGACATCGACGCGATGGTAAAGCGGGATCGCAATCACCCTTCCGTCATTATGTGGGGGATCGGCAACGAGATCCCGGAGGCATGGACGGCAGAGGGGGCGCCCATAGCGAAACAACTCGCCGCTCGTGTGCGCTCGCTGGATTCGACCAGGCCGCTTACCCAGGCATTTCCCGGCGCGACCTACGGCCCCAACCCGGACTCAGTGTTTTCTCAAATCGATATTGGAGGCTACAACTACAACCTGGCGCAAAACCAATCGGAAGATCATCACCGAGTACCGGGGCGCATCATGATGACGACGGAGTCCTTCCCCGCGGATGCTTTCGAGCAATGGGAGCTAGTCCACGATCATCCATATATCGTCGGCGAATTCGTATGGACGGCCATGGATTACCTTGGAGAGTCCGGCATAGGCGCCTGGAGCTATGGGTCCGCGAAGGAGGCAACTCAGATCAACCAGATGAAGAACTTCTTACGGGTTTATCTGGCCAAAATGGGTGCTGACGGAAAAAACCCGATGGCAGCGTTTCAGGATGGGCAACCGCCAAGCCCGATTGCTCCCGGCTTCCCTTGGCACGCATCGTACTGCGGTGACTTGGACCTGACGGGATGGCGCAAGCCTTCGTCCTATTACCGCGACATTCTTTGGAACGGTGGCGATCGAGTTTTCTTGACCGTCCGTCTGCCGGAACCTGACGGTAAGAAAATCCTTGCCGCCGGTTGGAGCGTCTATCCCAGTCTGCCCAGCTGGACCTGGCCGCAACAGGAAGGAAAGCCACTTACCGTTGAGGTCTATTCCGGCACTGACCGCGTCCGGCTTTTTCTTAACGACAAACTGATCGGAGAAAAACTCACTGGCCGTGATCAGGCCTTCAAGGCGGAATTTGAAATTCCTTATGCGCCAGGAACCCTCAAGGCTGAGGGTGTTCGCGGAGAGAAAGTTGTGGCCGAAAGCATTCTGGCGACAACCGGAGCTCCCGTTCGACTCAAGCTCACGGCCGATCGGACAGTGCTTGGTGCAGACGGGCAGGACCTGGCATTCGTGACGGTCGAGGCGGTGGATGAAAAAGGCCGTCCGCAAACAAACTCTAATGAGAAAGTGCATTTCGCCGTCAGCGGAGTAGGAACGCTTGCCGCGGTCGGAAACGGCGACGGACAATCCATGGACCCATACTCAGGTGACACGTACCGGCTCTTCCATGGGCGTGCTCTGGCCGTGTTGCGGACTTCACGCCACACAGGAAAAGTCAAGCTCACAGCAACTGATGACAGTTTGAGCGCCTCATCGATTTTTGTTGAGTCACGACAGCCGAAGTCATTGGCCGAGCTTCGGTAGGCCCCCTTCGCTTCATTGGTTCGCTTTAGGCATAGTGTGCGCCGAAAGGCTATACTCTCCGCAAAGGTTTCATGATCTCTCACCGGCACTGGCGGACATGGACAGCGGTTGCGGCCCTCGCACTTATCTTGTCCTTTTTCCTGTTCCTGCTGCATGCTGTAGCCATACCCGCCTGCTTTGTCCTGCTGCCATTTTTCTTCATCGGCCTGATTCCACTTCCGGTCCTGTTCGCACGATGGGACCTGCTACACCTCAACCGTGCGCCGGACGCACCCACTCTTTCCGCATCCTTCCAACGCCCTCCGCCCTTTCGGCTGTCCTGATTCCCTGCCCATAACCTGAGCTTCCACTCGATCGGGATTGCTCTGTCTTTCCGCAATTTGCCGGGAGGCCGCCCAAGGCCTCAACAAGGGCGTCTATGCATATCCATTTGTCGTATATCCAGTTTTCTGGAAATGGCCCGCATGCCATTTTTCTACTTGCCATATTGCTCGCGCTTGCAACTCTTCGTCTATACCTGAGGCGCAAATTACAGCAGAACTATCCACGTAAGCCCAAACGTCGCCGCCTTCGATTCACGGGCGCAGCAATCGGGAACGCTCTTCAAACCGTCCACGTATTTGTCGATCCCGGCGTGCGCTACGTGATCGCGGAAAAGCTAGAGGAGCGATCCGAGGACGACGGCAAAGATGACCCGGCGGATCCAGCGATACACCTTGAACGCCAACTCCGCCGTATTCGACGTGGCGAGCAGATCGAGCGGCTGACCATCCGAATGAAGAAGGAAGTGGAGTGAGATCGTCCGTAGACCAGACTTCGGGAAAATCCGGTCGACCAACCCGAAAGCAGCCTGCGACGTCTCCCCTTGACATTCTACCTGAAGCGGAATACGATCGCCTAGAATGTCTACTAGAGAACAAAAAGAGCGCATCGAGTTGCTCCAGGGCACGCTGGACCTCTTGATTCTCCGCACGCTGCTTCTCGGCCCCATGCACGGTCACGCCATCGCCAAGGCCATCGAGTACAGGTCCGACGAGGTGCTTCAAGTCGAGCAGGGATCGCTCTATCCAGCGCTGCACCGGCTGATCAAACGCCGGTGGATTTCGGTCGAAGAAGGAACCTCAGAGAATAATCGACGCGCCAAGTTCTACGCGCTGACGGCCAAGGGCCGAAAGCAACTTGCCATTGAGACGAATAAGTGGGACGCGCTGGCAGGAGCGATCGCGCGCATTCTCCGGCCAGCGGAGCGGGAGGGCGAATCATGAGGCTGCGCAAACGCATGCTCGACGATCTCGAGCTGGATATTCGCGACCATCTCGAGCGGGAGACGCAGGACAACATGGATCGCGGGATGTCACCGGAGGAAGCGCGGCGCGCGGCTTTGCGTAAGTTCGGCAACGTAACGCGGGTCAAGGAACAAACCTGGGAAGTATGGAACCCGGCCTGGCTGGAGCAGCTACTGCAGGACGTTCGCTATGGGCTTCGCACCTTATGGCGCAGTCCGGGACTTACGATAGCCGCGGTTCTGGCGATAGCCCTGGGTATTGGGGTCAACGTTGGCGTCTTTTCGGTGCTGAATGGCCTCGCTCTGCGTCTGCTCCCACTTCCTCACGCGGAACAGCTCGTAAGCGTCAACCAGATCTTCCACGGCCGGTTCACGCGCAACGTACACAACGGCGGGAACAGGTTCTCGTACGCGGAATACCTCGACTATCGCGATCACAACCATGTCTTCACAGGCCTCGTTGCCTATGACGATTCTATCCAAGCCACACTCGCGGGTGGCACTGCGCGGCGGGTCCTGGGAACCGCTGCCTCCTGCAACTACTTCGACGTTTTGAGCACGCATCCTGCGCAGGGACGCGGCTTTGTTGATTCCGACTGCGCTGCACCCGGCCAGAATGCGATCGTAGTGGTGAGCAACGACTTGTGGCGAGGGAGGTTTGCCTCTGATCCCGCGTTTGTAGGCAAGAGAATCACGCTCAATCGAATGGCATATACCGTGGTTGGGATCGCGCCTCCCGGGTTTACGGGCACCGAGGTGATCGCGAACGCATTCTGGGTGCCGATCACCATGCAAAAGACGCTGGAGCCCGGCTTGGATCGATTGGCAGACGAAAATTTGAGCTGGCTGGCTTTGCTGGGGCGCACGCGGCCACACGTTACCATGCAGCAGGTACAGGCGGATCTCGACGTCATTGCCGGCCGCCTCGACCAGCGTCATCCCGGTCGCAAGACGTCGCTCGTGATCGGAAAGGCCACATTTTTCTCCACCCCGGAAGAGCGAGAATTTCTGATCCCCGCCGCTTCCGTTGTACTCGCGGCCTTCGCTCTAGTACTACTGATCGCCTGTGCGAACGTGGCCAATCTTTTGCTCGCGCGCGCTTCCGTGCGACACAAGGAAATCGCTCTTCGGTTGTCCATCGGGGCCGGCAGGTGGCGCCTGGTAAGGCAACTGTTAACGGAGAGCCTTCTGCTGGCTCTGGCCGGCGGCCTGCTGGGATCGTTGATAGCGTTCTGGTCGTCCCGCGCGATCACGCGGTTTGTTACATCTCATCTGCCCAAAGACTTGCCCTCAAATCTCACACTCAATGTTGCACCCGACATGCGTGTGCTTGCCTTCGCTCTCCTGCTCACCCTCCTTACGGGAGTGGCTTTTGGTCTGACCCCGGCTTTGCAGTGCTCGCGGCTTGACCTGAACACCGCCGTGAAGGGGGAAGGCACATCTTCTGTCTCGGGCACCAGGAGCGGACGGTTTTTACAAAACGCCTTGGTCAGCGCTCAAGTGGCCGTATGCATGGTTCTGTTGTTGGCGGCTGGATTATTATTGCGAGGGCTCTACTATGCCCAGACGGTTGACCCGGGGTTTGAAGAGAAAAACGTTGCCCAGATGTTTTTAAATCTGAGGGCGCAGGGTTACGACGAAAACCGCGCAACCGTGTTTATCGGGCGCTTGCGGGAACGCATCGCAGCTCTTCCTGGAGTAGTCGAGGTTGCGCAAGCGGAGTGCGCGCCGCTAAGCCACGACATCAGTGGTGGCGGCTTCACAATCCCCGGCCGGGCCGGCAAAATCAGCATCGAATACAACCACGTTTCGCCAAATTATTTTTCGGTTGTCGGCATTCCGATTGTGCGGGGCCGCGGCTTTACTGCTACGGAAGGGCTCAATCCATCGGGAGTCATCGTCACAGAATCCACCGCGCAACGGCTCTGGCCGGGCGAAGATCCATTGGAAAAGACATTACGCGGGTACACGGGAGGCGAAACGGGAGCCGAATTCTCCGTGATCGGAGTAGCGAAAGACGCCCAGGTGTCGCATCTTGGTAAGCTCGATACAAGCTACCTTTACTTTCCTGCCGGACCACAAGACGACTCCCGAAGCTACGTGCTGGTTCGCTACGCAACCGGCTTCAAGGATGTCTCCAACGGTATTCGTCAAGCGATACGGTCGCTCGACCCCGATGTCTCTGTCGACGTGATAAGGCTCGAAGATAATCTCGAGATCTGGCGCGCTCCCTCGCGCATCGTGGCCGCACTCTCAGGAGCACTGGGCGCACTCGCTCTGCTGCTCGCCTCGATTGGCGTATATGGCATGGTCTCTTACAGCGTGAGCCGCTGCGTACGCGAGATCGGCATCCGCATGGCTGTGGGCGCAACTGGAGCCGATGTTGTAAGACTCGTACTTCGGCAAGCCATGCGTCCCGTGCTCATCGGCGCCCTTGTCGGCATGGCCTTGTGCGCCGGCGTCTCCCCGGTGCTTTCGAGCATGCTGTTCGGGCTCAGCGCGCATGACCCAATCGCGTTCATCTGTGTCCCGGTATTTCTATTGGCAGTAGCAGTAATCGCAAGCTGCATCCCTGCCCGCCGCGCGATGCGTGTCGATCCGATGATCGCGCTGAGATGCGAGTAGCTCTTTGTGATGGGAGTCTCTCAGTTGCTGATCAGCATCAGGATGCTTCAAATCAATCCGATTTTCTACTCGCTCCTCAGAGCCACCATCGGATCGACCTTAGCTGGCTCGCAACGCAGGGATGCAGCAGGCCAAGAGGACAACGGCAGACAGAACAGCCGACTACAACTAGAAAGTTCGTTGGGTCGTATGCGCTGATCTGGAACAGCATACTGCGCATGAACCGCACCATAATGAGCGCCGCCACGATACCTGCACATCCGCCCAGTGCCGCCCACCGCACTCCCTGGCCGAGAAAGAATCTCAAGATTTGTCCCTGCTGCGCGCCAAGCGCCATGCGCACACCAATCTCGTGCCTGCTTTGCGCAACGGTGTAAGCGAGAACTCCGTAGACTCCGATTGCGGCCAGCAGCAGCGCGGCGCACGCGAACAGCGATAGCGTGAGCGCGGGAAACCTGGTTTGCGAAATGGACGATGAGACAAGCTCCTTCAATGTTGAGACCTTGTAGATTGGCAGCTCCGGGTCGAGTTGTTTGAGCTGTCCGCGAATTGCGCTCACCATATGCTCGGGTTCTGAACTCGTACGGACAACAAGCGTCATTGAGCGCAGATCGACCCAGAGCTGGACCGGCCGCCCGGTAAGCAGGAAATAAATCTCGGGCTTGGTAGCGACATTCGAGCCGTGGTTCTTGATATCGGCCACGACCCCAACGATAGAAAGCCATGGATCGCTCGGCTGAAGCCTGATTCGCTTGCCGATGGGATCTGTCCCCGGCCAGACTTTGCGGGCCAGGGTTTGATTGACCATAACGGAAGCAGGAGGAAGCTTGGCGTCTTCGTCATTCAAGAATTGGCCCCGCATTAACGAGATCCCCATTGCGCGGAAATAATCGGGGCTGATGATCTGCGTATCGGCCACGTTGATATCGGTATTCGACGGTCTGCCTTCGACATCAAACGAAACATTGGCTGTGACGTCACTCATGGGCAACTGATTTACGATTGCGACTGCCTTCACTCCAGGCAGACCTCGCACACGGTCCTGCAACTGTTGGTAAAAGGAGGCGGTCCGTGCGAGCGAATAGCGAGCTTCAGGAAGGGACACCCGCATGGTGATCACGTTCTCGGGATTAAAACCGAGACTGACTCCGAGGAGGTTTTTGAGGGTGCCAATCATGAGTCCCGCCCCAGTAAGCAGTACCAGCGAGAAGGCAATCTCGGTGATCACGAGCAGGCTGCGAATACGCGTGCGATGATGGCTACCCATCGCGTCCCGCCCGCCGGTCTTCAGCGCATCGTTGAAGTTGGAACGCGAAGCCTTCAAAGCTGGGACGAGTCCGAAAAGCAATCCGGTTAGCAGGCTCACCGACGCGGCAAAGCTGAGAACGCGCAGGTCCAGCGTCGCTCCTCCGGTTTGCGCAACGTTGAGATAGTCAGCTGCAGAGAGCGCTTTTATGCAGACCATGGCGAGCAGTAGCCCCAGCGCGCCGCCTGCTGCAAAGAGCAGCAGATTCTCAATGAACACTTGATAGAGGATACGCAAGGGCGTGGCGCCAAGAGCAGTTCTGGTTGCGATCTCCCGCTTGCGATCTTCTCCGCGAGCCAACAGCAGGCTTGCTACGTTGGTGCATGCGATGAGTAGCATCATGCCTACTCCGCCCATCAGTACCAGCACGGTTGGGCGTAGGTTTCCCACCATCTGCTGACGTAAGGGAATGAGGCTGACGCCAATGCCGGCGGCACCGCCGTAATACCTGGGATATTTATGCAGAATTCGATCTTGAATGGTGGCCATTTCCGATCTGGCCTGTTTCAGGGTTGTTTGCGGCTTGAGGTCCGCGACGAGATTGAGGTAGTGGTTGCCGACTTTGTCGCTTGCCGGAGCGATGGGAAGCGGCAGCCATACGTCCACATCGTTGCTCGGAAAATTGAAGCTCTGCGGCATCACCCCGACGACTGTGCAGCTTTGACCATTCAGGAGAATAGACTTTCCGACGATTTCCCGGCTGGACGCAAAGCGGTTCTGCCAAAGTCGATGGCTTAAAACAGCGACCTGAGCATGCCCCTGCTGTTGTTCGTCGGTGGTAAAGACGCGGCCCAGGAGAGGTGCGGTCCCCATGACGGAAAAGAAATCCGGCGTTCCCCAACTCGCCGCCACGTGCAGGGGATCTCCGCTTCCCGTAAGGGTGAGTGTACCCACGGAAAAGGCTGCCACGTGCGCAAAACTCTGACTCTGACGATATTCAAGAAATTCGGGCTCTGATGAAGGTATCTCCATCATTCCACGCGGCGCAAAGGTCATCCAGATTCTGACGATGCGCGGTGCATTCGGATACGGGAGAGGGCGCAGCAGCAGCGAATCCACAACACTGAAGATCGCGGTGGTGGCGCCAATGCCAAGCGCCAGTGTGAGAATGCAGATCGCAGTGAAGCCCGAGTTTCTGCCCAATTGCCGCAACGTATATCGAACGTCTTGGACGAAACGTTCCAGGCGCATCCAGCCCCAGGCTTCGCGGGTCTGTTCTCGGGTCAGAGTTACATTGCCGAAGGCACGCCGGGCCGCATAGCGCGCCTCTTCCTGCGACAGGCCCGTTTCACGTTGTTCTTCTTCTTCCAGTTCAAGATCAGACTGCAGCTCTCGCTCAAGGTCCCCATCTCTCTTCTTTAGCTGCCACCATCCCATCTCAGCTCTCCTCGGCTAGAGGCCACATGATTTCGTCTATCGATCAGATCTCAAAACGGGTTCGCCTAGCAGGCTGCGGAAAAAGTCGCTGAACCTAGAAAGAATGATCCCTCAGCGGCTAAAGCCGGACCTGCCTGCGACCACTTACGTACGAGCTGAAGCTCGTACCCTTCAAAAACCGGAGTTTTTCCGCAGCCTCCTAGCAGACTCTCAAGGTTCGGCTATTCCGTCCGCAAGGCTCGCATCGGGTCAACGGACGCTGCGCGGCGAGCCGGCCAATAGCTGGCCACGAGCGCAACTGCGACCATCCCCAGACATGCCGCCGAAAAGGTGATCGGGTCTCCTGGTTTCAATCCAAAGAGCTGGCTGGCAATCAGGCGCGAGGCGAGCACTGCCACGGGAAGACCGATCAGCAGTCCGCAGGCAATAAGCAGCAGAGTCTCGCGCAGGATCATGCGCACGATCCGGCCGCGCTCGGCGCCCAGCGCCATGCGGATACCAATCTCGCCGGTCCTGCGATTCACGGTGTAGGACATCAATCCGTAGAGACCCACGCAGGTGAGCAGCAGCGCCAGAAGACCAAAGAGCGCCGACAGAGACGCAACCAGCCGTTCCTGGACAAGGGCGTCATCGAGTTGACTGTCGAACGTCTTTACGGCATATACCGGCAGCCGGCTGTCGATGTTGCTGACTACTCCAAGGACCGCCGTCTCAACCTGCGCGGGGTCGATCGCGGTTCGCATCTCAAAGGTGGCGCCGCCTTCGGGTAGCTGGAACAAAGGCACGTACAGCATGGCGGTGGCAGGCTCGCGAAGATCATGGACCTTGATATCCCGGACCTCGCCAACGATCTCAATCCAGCTTGGGTCTCCGACGAAGCCAGGAATGCTTACCGATCGCCCTACGGGGTCCGCGTCGCCGAAGTAATGACGGGCGGTGGTCTCGTTCACAATGGCGACTTTGGAAGTTCCATTGCGGTCATTCGAAGAAAATTCGCGCCCCCGCAACAGCGGAGTTTCCATGGTGGCAAAGTAATCTGGCCCAACCGGCTCAATGTTCACCGGAGCAAGATCCTCTCCCTGCTGCGATGACGGACCCTGCACTCTCACGCTTGTGGTACTGACGTTCGTGCTCAACGGCTCATGGACGGACAGTGAGGCGGAGTGGACGCCGGGAATCACTCGCAGGCGGTCCAGGAGCCGTTCATAAAGCGGAACGACATCGTTGTAGCCGAGCATGGGCGGGTTGACCGAAAACAGCAAAACATGGTCGCGATTGAACCCTGGGTAAAAGTTCCTGAGGTTGGCCAGGGTTCGCGCCAGCAGCCCAGCGCCAATCACCAGCACAAGCGAGATGGCTACCTGCAATACCACGAGAGATTTTCCCCAGCGGTAGCGCATGGTGGCCGCTGCGTTCGTGTGCGTGCCTTGCGTGAGCCCGTGCGAAGGGTTCACATCCGCAGCGCGGAATGCCGGCATGATGCCGAAAACCATCGTGGTAAGCAGCGAAACGCCCAGCGCAAAGGCGAGAAGGGTGAGATCAGGATGCACCGTCAGCGAAACCGGGTTGCGGCCGCGCGCCATGAGTGCCAGCAATGAGCGGCTGCCCCAATACGCCAGCCCCACCCCGATAGCTCCGCCGGTAAGACCAAGCACGACGCTCTCTGTCAGCAACTGGCAAATTAGCCGGCTTTTCCCGGCGCCAAGTGCGAGCCTGACGGCAAGCTCCCTTTCTCTAGCGTGGGAGCGCGCCAGCAACAGGTTGGCGACGTTGGCGCAGGTAATAAGAAGGAGCAAGCCGACAACCGCCATGACGATCCACAGAGGCCGGGCGAATTGCCGGCGCAGCGACGCCAGTCCCTGGCTGCCCGGTGCCAGTTGCAGCCGGAAGTGAAGAAACGCCTGGCGCACAGCGGGGGAATCGATGGGCAGCCCGGTGAGATGGTCGGCGGCCTCTCGCATCGACTGCGCGAAGACCGGCGCCAGTCTGGAGGTTGCCTGCTCCCGCGAAACGCCGGGCTGAAGACGGCCCATGACATGGAGCCAGTTGCGGAAAGGCGCTTTCAGCGCGTCTGCGGGACTGCCGGCCGCCGCCCAGCCAGGGTTCACTGCCGCAACCATGGTGAGAGGAATGGAAATGCCAACCCTTTCGCCGGGCTCCACGCCATAGAATTCCGGTCCGGTTACGCCGATGATCATGAAGGGGGCATTGTTGAGCAAGACATGTTTGCCGATTACGCCGGGGTCGAGCGCAAACCTCGTTCGCCAATAGTCATATCCGATGACTGCAACCGGGTTTTGACCCGGCGCCATCTCGTCAGTTGGCAAAATGGTACGTCCGAGGATTGCCCTGACACCGAGTACCGGGAAGTAATCGCCTGAGACGACCTGACCCCGGGCAAGATCGCTGCGTCCATCCATCTGGACATCGACGTCCGCCAGCTTGCGAAACGCGATTGCGCCAGCCAGCACCTGGGTTTGATTTTCAAAGGACTTGAAGGCGGGATAGGAGAAGACATCATTCACGTCAAAAGCAGGATTGACTGCTCTCAATTCCACGAGCTGTTCGGGGTCGTGCACGGGGAGCATCTTCAGCAGCGCAGTGTCGATCAGACTGAAGACAGCCGTGACCGCGCCGATGCCAAGCGCGAGGATCAGGATGGTGGTGATGGCGAATCCCGGGGATCTTTGTAGTTGCCGGAGGGCATAACGAATATCCTGCCAAAGACGCTCGAACGGCGTCCATCCCCAGGCTTCGCGGGTCTGTTCGCGGATCAGGGTCGCGTTGCCGAATGCGCGCCGCGCCGCGTAGCCGGCCCTCTCCGGCGGGAGTCCAGCTTCCCGTTGTTCCTCCTCTTCCAGCTCGAGATCAGATTGCAGCTCCCGCTTAAGATCGGCGTCTCGTCTCCTGATCTGCCACCATTTCATTTCATTTCTCCTCTGCTGCCGGCCACATCAGGCGCGATTGAACAAGAAGTCGTCATAGAAGACAGTCGACCCTCGACGTGGAAGCGATAGTAGACACTCGACCATCGCTTGTCAAGAGGAGCACCGAGGAACAATTACCCAAGGGCTCGCATCGTGCTTTAACTCCGTTGTACCGTGCTTTCCGTTTGCTTGGCGGTCTTTTCGACTATGATCGCTGAGTTTCCACATTTTCCGCACTCACCAGCTGCGTAGCTTTCCATTAGGCAATCACAATAAGCGTAGCTTTCACAAGCTACAAGGGTGTTGTCTTCAGTTGTTAGAAGGCGGGTCAACGGCAACGCATACTCCACTAGATGTTCATATGGTAAAATCGACTCGATGAAGATGCCCAAAAAGCCGAAGGCCCAGGGCGATATGCTGCAAGGGACCCTCGACATGCTGATCCTCCAGATTCTTGTGCTCGGACCTTCACACGGCCACACGATCGCTCACGCTATTGAGCATGGCTCCAGCGAAATACTGCAAGTAGAGCACGGGTCGTTGTATCCGGCTTTATACCGTCTGGAAGATCGTGGCTGGATTGCAGCATTCTGGGGCACGTCTGAAAACAATCGAAAAGCAAAGTACTATCGCCTGACGCCGAAAGGGCGGAAGCAATTGCGGGTCGAAACAACGAGGTGGGAGCGACTGGTACGCGGCATCAGTCGCATTGTGCAACCCGCCACGGAGTGAAGGAGCCCGATGAGCTGGCGTCGTTTCTTTCATCGTGCGCGTCGAGATGCCGAACTGGCACACGACATTGAGTTTCATCTCGAGGCCGAGACGGACGACAACATCGCGCGCGGCATGCCCGCAGACGTGGCTCGCGAACACGCACGCAGGAAATTTGGCAACACAACTCTCATTCGCGAGGAGGTTCACCGCATGAATGGGCTGCCATTCTTTGAGACTCTCTGGCAGGATGGACTCTACGGTCTTCGCCAATTGCGGCGCAGCGCAGGCTTCACGGCCGTCACGACCATTACGTTGGCCCTTGGGATCGGCGCAACCACTGCGATATTCAGTGTTGTGAACATGGTGTTGTTACGGCCGCTGCCCTATCGGGATGCCGGCCGCCTCGCCTGGGTTACGGAACGCTTTGCGGCCTCCTGGTTTGGTCCGGGAGGTGTCTTGGGGCCGGATTTTGTCGAGTGGCTCCATCAAGCCCAGGCTTTTCAGCAGATCGAGGGCTTCCGCTCCGGAGACCCAGGCATCAGCCTATCGGGGGCTGGCGAACCCATGCCAGTGCGCGTGACCGAGGTGACCTCGGGATTTTTCTCTATGTTGGGCTTGCAGCCTATTGCCGGCCGATCATTCACCGACGATGACGGCAAGCAAACCCAGCAACACGTGTTGCTGATCAGCGAAAATTTGTGGCAGAGCCGGTTTGGGCGCAGCCGCACGGCACTGGGAGGAACGGTTCGCCTGGACAATTCTGCTTACACCGTGATCGGTGTGATGCCGCACGTCGATTATCCGCAGGCGGACGTGTGGATACCCATGGTTCTCAGCTCATCCCTCTTCTCGCCGCAGTCAAGGCCTCTGGCGTTGGTTTCGGTGATTGGCCGGCTGAAGCCAAATATTAGCTTTTCCCAGGCCGAAACGGATTTGTGGCTGATCACTCACAGGATCGACGGGGAATATCCTGCGCAGATCGTGCAATCCCGGGACCGACACGTCGAGCTTGTCTCGTTGCATGAAGTGCTGGTCCGAAACGTACGTTCCCTACTGCTGACATTACTCGGCGCCGTCGGTTTCGTCTTTTTGATTGCGTGCGCAAATGTGGCCAACCTGTCGCTTGCGCGTGCTGCTGCGCGATATCGCGAGTTTGCTATACGGGGAGCGTTGGGCGCCGGGCGCTCGCGTCTTGTTCGCCAATTGCTCACGGAAAGCCTCCTACTGGCTGCTATCGGAAGCGTGTTTGGGTTGCTCTGCGGACTGTGGTCCGTCAGGCTTCTTAGGCGGCTGATTCCTACCGGGCTCCCGGGTGGGATTACACTGGACCCGCGAATTCTTGCGTTCGCGCTGGGGATTACGATCCTGGCAACATTGGTATTTGGCCTCGCTCCTGCCCTGGCCGCTTCCCGTCCCGAAGTCATCGAAACCCTTAAAATCGGAGGGTTGCGCTCAGGAACCGGCAAAGGAACCCACCATCTGGGAAACGTGCTCGTGGTCTCTGAAATCGCGCTTTCGCTGGTTCTGGTGATTGGGGCCGGTCTGCTGACGCGGTCTTTTGTTCGTCTCACCCAGGTGCAACTGGGATTCAATCCGGATCACGTGCTGACCGGACAAGTGCTACGTCCTATGACCAATGGGTTTCAGACTCCTTCACAGGTCCCCTTTTTCAGACGAAGTGCTCAGTCATATACGGGCATTGCCCGGAGTTAAAGATGCGGGTGCAGTCGATCGCGCTCCATTGAGCGGCTGTGCCGGCGGGGCGGTAAGGCCGCGAGGAGTAGCGAGCGATATTCAGCCCCTTTGCACAACCACCATCAGTCCGGAGTACTTCCGAACCATGGGAATTCCCCTACTAGAGGGCCGTTCTTTTAGTGATCATGATTCAAGCGAAGGACTACCTGTGGTGATCCTCAACAGATTGCTGGCGCGTGAAGCCTTTGGAGACCGCGACCCGATTGGCCAACAAATCGGCATGTACGGACTGAATGGGCTCTCCTGGCGCACGGTTGTGGGAGTCGTTGCCATCGCGAAGAACAGCACACTCGAACAGGAACCATGGCCGGAGATCTTTGTTCCCTACCCACAGGCTCTGCTCCCTCTATCTGCCAATTTTGTGCTGCGCACAGAGGGTAATCCGTCGGCATTCGCCGGTTTGCTAAAAGATGCGGTTCAAGCCGTAGACCGAAATCAGTCGGTTTCAAACATTCAGACGCTTGATGAAGTCATTGCGTCCTCCACTGCACCTCAGTGGTTCAGGATGCTGGTTCTCGGTCTCTTCGCACTGCTTGCCCTGATGCTTGCAGCCATCGGCGTCTTCGGTGTGATGGCCTATTCTGTGAGCCGCCGTACGCACGAGATTGGCGTTCGTGTTGCCTTGGGAGCAAAACCTGGAGACATACTCTCGCTTGCGGTGGGCCAGGGAATGGCCGTTGCGAGCATCGGTTTGGGGGTCGGAATAATCGGCTCAGCGGGCCTAACGCATTTCCTCTCTGGTTTTTTGTACGACGTAAAGCCGACTGACCTCCTGACATTTATGACCGCCGTGGGCCTTCTCACTGGGACGGCCCTGCTCGCGTGCTATCTTCCCGCGCGGAAGGCAGCCCGTGTGGACCCACTCGTGGCCTTGAGAAACGAATAACTCGAGCGCTACTCAGAATTTCTGGTTCACAACTCGACAATCAGATATAGATAGGCCCCAGGTGTGAGATAAATCCCCACCTTATGGGTGATGTGTATGTGCTGAGATTCCGCGAAGATGGCTCCGGCCTACTCTCGGAACCTTTCGGCACGTGCATGAGATGATCCCGCTCCGCCCTCAGAACGATCATGACGATAGCAACCACCCGTCCTGTCGGTGGAAATCCTTCACAACGTCCCCTCGCACAAGCCGCGTAGCGCGGCTTCGAGAGACATCATCCGCGGCACCTGTGCTCATTCCCCGCTGATTCTCCGGGCTCACGACGCGCAGGAACGCAGTGAACGACATTTTTGGAGGCAATATGAAGTTTCGTATTCCGTTCCTTGCCATATGCCTGCTGCTGGGTGTCCTCTCTGGGACAGTTCGATTGCAAGCGCAAGCTACCACAGCATCGATACACGGCACAGTTACCGATTCGAGCGGGGCGGTCGTTCCCAATGCGACCGTGACCGTTGTAAACACGAGCACAAGTATCTCGGCCATCCAGAAAACCGACAGCAAAGGCTATTTCTTTTTTCCCGATCTTCACATCGGTGGTCCATACACGGTCACCGTCGGTAAAGAGGGATTTCAGAACTTCGTTTCGACCGGGATCATGCTCGACTTAAGTTCGGCCCGGGAAGTAGAAGCCAAGCTGCAGGTCGGCAGCATCCTCGCAGACGGTCCAGGTCAATTCGGCAACCATCCAGGTAGAGACCGCCGACATGCAGCTGAAGAATGTGATCGGAGCCACCGAACTCGAGGAGTTGCCGACCCTGGGCCGCGACGCTGTCCAACTGCAAAAGACTGCGCCTGGCGTCGTGGAATCAAACGACCGTGAAGGTACTTTCTCGACCAATGGAAGCCAGACGCAGGAGAATTCCTACCTGCTGGACGGTACGGACATCAACGATATTCTGCTGAACCAACCCGGCATCACGGTGAACCCCGATGCGCTGGCGGAAGTAAATATCATCTCCAGCACGCTCGATCCACAGTTCAGCCGCAACTCCGGAGCCATTGTCGACGAAGCCTTGAAAAGCGGCACGAACCAGTTTCACGGAAACGGCTTCGAGTTCTATCGCGACACATTCCTGAACAACGGCAACTACTTCTCAGCAACCAGGCCAGTCTTTCACCAGAACGTTTTCGGCGGCACGCTGGGCGGGCCCATCCTTCGCAACCGCGCATTCTTCTTTGTGGCCTATCAGGGGCTCAGGAATCGTACGGCGCAAACACAACTCACCCAGGTATTCAGCAACCAGCAGAGGAATGGAAACTTCTCCGGCGACGGCGGCTTGTCGAGCAACCCGATTCCATTCCCCGGCGGCCTGCAGGGGCCAAACGGCCATTGCCCCGCCGGAATGTTCTGGAACGTGTGCTTTCCTGGTGGGCAGATTCCCGCGTCGAACTTCAATCCGATTTCAGTGAATCTGCTCAACAAATATGTCCCCTTGCCCAACTACACAAACGGCGGCATAAACTACTACAACTTCAATGCCCCGAACACCGCCGGCGACGATCAAGGCATCATCCGCATCGACGATCAGCTGACCTCGAAAGACGCGCTCTGGGCTTCAACGATTTTTGATTCAAACCCCAGCACCAACACCTTGCCACTGCCTTCGACTCAATCGACGGGAACAGGAGCCAATCTGCCAGGCTTTGCGGCTAACAACGCATCACACATCAAAATTTTTAACGCCTCGTGGACGCATATCTTCAATAGCACCACGCTCAATGAATTGCGCGCAGGCTACTTCCGGTACAATTTCGCAGAACTGGAGCCTGCGGCGGAGACGCTCGCGCCGCCCTCCTCGTTTGGGTTCAATATCGTCCCGCAAGATGCGGCTGCCGGCACGCTGCCCTTCATTAATGTCAATGGATATTTCGCGCTGGGCTTCAGTACCAATGGACCTCAACCCCGCAAGGATGAGAATTACACCTACTTCGATAACTTCAGCAAAGTGGCCGGAAGTCACGACCTGAAATTTGGCGTTAATTATGAGCGCTTCGTTTTCAACAATCCCTACTATTCCGACAACAGCGGATTTTACGGCTTCGTTCAATCCGGAACCTATAGCTCAGGCGATCCGGCTGTAGATTTTATGCTTGGTGTTCCAGCGACCTACAACCAGGGATCGGGTTACTTTGTGGATGTCAGGGCCGCGCAATACTATGCCTATGCACAGGACCACTGGCGGGTCTCAGATAATCTGACATTGGCTTATGGGATGGGGTATGACGTAGAGACCCCGTTCGAGAACCTGCAGTATGAAGGCGTCGGCGTAACTTGCTGGTTTCCCAACAACGCACAATCCAAAGTATTCGCCAACGCACCTCCGGGCTTGCTGTACCCCGGCGACCCGGGATGTAATCGGAATGGCGGACCCACCACTCATTGGAATCATTTATCCCCCCGCGCAGGGTTTGCATGGTCTCCAAATGGAGGACTCGGTGCCCTCACCGGCGCCTCGGGCCAGCACTCGCTTGTAGTCCGGGGCGGCTTTGGGGTGTATTGGAACCGGCCGCAAAGTGAAGGTACGCAGGAGAACTCGAACGATGCTCCGTTTTCCCTGAACAGCTTAGGCGCAGCGGGAACGGGAGGCAGTCCCAGCTTTGCCAATCCGTTTCAAGATATCGCCGGCAACCCAGGCGCGTCTTACCCAGCGAATCCGTTTCCTTATGTGGTTCCGAAGCCGGGTCAGAACGTGAACTTTTCCTCTCTTTATCCCCTGGAGATGGACAATCTCACTTCCGAGTTCGACGTTCCATACACTTATAACTTCAACCTGAATGTGCAGCGCGCGCTGCCCAGTAACATGGTGCTCACCGTGGGCTATGTTGGTTCCCTGGGCAGGAAGCTGATGCGCGCCGGCGATGGCAACCGGACCACTCAGGCGGGGCACGACGCATGTTTGAGCGGAACAGGAACAGGCGCGCCGATTGTGCTGGGCGGCCGCACAGCAACGTGCGTGCAACTGGCCAATGCGCAATCTCTCTATTTCCCCGGTGATAAGACACAGCCGGCGGTGGTTCCAGGAACCCAGGAAATATTCCCCAATGGTCTTCCTTACTACCTGTCTATCGGCGCTATGTACACCAACGGTGCTTCCAGCTACAACTCGCTGCAGGTCTCCCTGGCGAAGCGTCCCACTCGTGGACTGTATTTCTCTCTTGCGTATACCTACAGTCACGCGCTGGATAATGCGTCCGGTCTGGAAGATTCTGTAGCCAACGGCTACGGGTCTAATTATGTTCCTGGTTTCGAGTACTTGAGTTATGGAGATTCGGCCTACGATGCGCGTCAGCGATTCGTGGCGCTGTACAACTACGAAATACCACTGCCGCATAGCTTCAGTGGAAATACCGCCACGCGCTTGGCACTGGGTGGCTGGCACGTCTCTGGGATTACCGCCCTGCAGACGGGATTCCCGGTGACGATCTATGACGCGGGAGTTTATAGCTCGCTTTACTGCGACCAGTTCAGCTTTGTCAATTGTCCAGACGTTCCTGACACGTCGACCTTCCGCATCAAGACGCTGAACCCCAGGCACGGCGGCTATTGGTTCAATCCGGGTACGTTCAGCCAGGAGCCTATTGGCACCTTTGGGAATGTGAAGCGCAACTTCTTTCACGGGCCGGGATTCAACTACTCCAATTTTGAGATTTACAAGAACTTGCCTGTTGGAGGAGCCGAGAGCAGGCGATATATTCAACTGCGATTGGAAGCGTACAACGCCTTCAATCACGCCAATTTTGCAAACCCTAATGGCAACTTTGGCGCCGGTTCGCCGGTTTTCGGATCAATCAGCTCCGTCGATCAGCCTGTCAACCCCAACGGCGACCCGCAGCCGGGTCGCGCCATCCAGCTTGCCGGCAAATTCTATTTCTAAGCCGAGCAAACGGTTTGGGGTCAAACTTTCCGAGCAGCTACTTTCTCGGAACCCCGCCGCGCAGAGCTGGGTATGGCGGCCACGCGAGCACGGACCAGCTTGCGAATGAGCGTTGCCGGTATCGGTCTGTCGAACGGCAAATGGAGGCTGCTTTTGGTTCGGGTATAGGGCTTCAATTCTTCAGTGAAGCTATTGAACAGCGAGCCACTGAACGGCAGGACGCTTAAGTGGCTCTTGAAGGCGGCAAAGCCAAAAAATGGCTTGGATAAGGCAAAAGCTGGGATGCCGTAGGAGATGACCTCGACGGCCTCCTTGGGAACGGCGGAGCGGATGATCTCACGAAGCCGAACCAGAGTGGTTCGAGTAGGCTCGGGGACTGCGGCAATGTAGGCATCGACAGCGTCGCTTGAGGCCCCGAGAGCTGCCATTCGATTGCCGGGCCGTACTTTTTTCATGCACACCATGGTACGGCCGAAACCGGACTGATCCAAGCTAGCTCTTTCGGCCGGCTGCCGGCCGCGCAACGAAAATCCGGAAGACCACAAATCAGAATCGCAGCTACTATGGACATGAGCGATTTCGTTCAGGTTTTCGTCTGTTTAGCCAGGATTGCTCAGCGAGCGGCGAACCGAACCTTCCGAGAGTTTTTGTACGGCGTATATGTGAAGATCGACGCACCCATGTCACGAAGAAACATCGTCTCCATGGCAACCGAACGTATCGCTCTCGAACGGCGTCTCTTTGGAAAGCTGCTGCTCATTGCCACAGCATCGCTCGCTGCCACGTTACAGGCCCAGACTTCTGCTCCGCCGTCCCCGCCCTCTCCGCCGGCCGCTTCCACTTCCGCCGCCGCGCATCCGGTCTTCGAGGTAGCGGCGATCAAGCTGAATCAGTCTGGCAGCGGAGGCTCTCATTCCGACACCAACAACGGCCGCTTCACCGCAACCAACGTCTCCTTGAAGAGCCTCATGGAATACCAGGCGTATGGGATTCCTGGGAGCCAGATCCTTGAGGGCCCCAAGTGGCTGGACTCGACAAAATTCGATATAGCAGCAAAGATGGACGACCCCGAAGCCGATCATCTGCGAACGCTCGCCCACGGCCCGCGAAGACTCGAGACACAGGCGATGTTTCAGCAGCTTCTGGCCGATCGCTTCAAGTTGGCCGTCCACTGGGAGACGCGAGAACTCCCCGTCTATGCCCTCACGGTGGCTAAGAAAGGTCCCAAGCTGCAGCCTACGAAGGAATCCACGGAAGGTTCCGGCACATCGTCGCACAATTCCCGGTCCGGCTCGCAATTTACCGCTAAGGGTGTCACCCTGCCTGAGCTAGCCAAGGGATTGACGCAGGAGTTGTCCAGAGAGCTCGGCCGCGACATCATCGACAAAACCGAAATCAAAGGAAGATATGACCTCACGCTCAAGTGGACCCCGGACGCCGGCGCCTCGACCGACAGCGCAGCCTCCTCAGCCGATTCCGGTCCCTCCATCTTCACCGCGGTCCAGGAACAGCTCGGACTGAAGCTGGAACCGGCGAAAGCGCCGGTCCAGGTTCTAGTCATCGATCACGCAGAGATGCCCTCGGAGAACTAGTCGATGTAGAGGTGCCCGAAAATCCGTGTTTGACGACGAATGGGTCATTCCTTCTTCCCCACCAGATCGCGCAACCATCGCGGCCACCACGATGCAGGGATCGCGTGCAGAAAAAGTCCTACCGCGAAACCTGCCAGGCCATTGCTTAACATCAACCGCTCATTCATCGCACTTCGCTACTCCTGTAAGTATTCGATAACGCATTTCCCCTTATGGACCTTAAAAGTTCACATGCGTGCCCCGCGATCCTAGATATGTGATGGGATGAGACCAGTGCCGCGCCTACGGCGCGCCCCCGTTCGGGCCGTTAAGGTCGAGCACGCGCCGTTAGCTCCAGTGGAGCCCCAACTCATAGCGGACCACACCGAAAACTACGACTCAGCAGAATCAGATAGACCACATTCATCTTGCCGCGCCTTAACAGCAAGAGGGAGAGAATCACCCAGGCCGCGGAAATCGCGTCCAGGCTTCGCAGGGTCATGAAGCCCGACGGGAAGATGACGGCTTTTCCAAGAAAGAGCGCCAAGTCCAGGATTGCACCAACGACGACTGAGGTGATCAACGCTAAGACGCCCTTGATTACCGGCATGTTTTGCGTTCGCTCCACCATTGGGGCAGCGGCAAAGACAAAGAGGAAGCAGGGCAAAAATGTATAAAAAGTTGTGGCCAACAGGCCCACCGTCCCCATCCACAACGAGCCGTGAAAATGGTTATATCCGGCCATGAAACCGACGAAAGCAACGACAATGATCAGAGGCCCCGGAGTGGTCTCCGCCAGCGCGAAACCATCCACCATCTGCAGCTTCGATAGCCAGTGCAGCTTCGATACCGTGACTTGCGCCACGTAAGGAATCACCGTGTACGATCCACCAATCGTCACAAAGGCGGTCTTAGTAAAGAAGAGCGCCAGTGTCTTCCAGAAGTGGAAATCGTGACCAAAGAAATAGAAAAACGGCAACGGTAACAGCCACAGCAGTAGAGCGATTGCCGTCAACTGTAGCAGCGGTTTCACGACAGGACCATGCTCCTGTCGCGTCATTTTGCGGCTGGGGAAATCGTCGTCCTGGCCAGCGTCCTTGCTTGCCTCACTTGATGGATGGAGCCACTGGGACCGCAGCAGACTAAGCACCACACCCAGAGCAATCGCTGCTAGCATGATTAGCGGCATCGACACATTGAAAAAGAACATGCCGGCAAACGCGACCCCAGCAACGAGCCAGGGCACCACCCCGTGCAACGCCCTGCTCGCGACCCTTTGCAAGGCGAGGATGACCAGAGCGATCACGGCCGGTTTCAGTCCATTGAACAGCGCGACCATCCACGGCTGATTACCGAACCGTACATAGATCACGCTCAACGCCAACAGCACAAACATGGAGGGCAGCACGAACAGCGTGCCCGCCACCAGTCCCCCTTTCCTGCCATGCAGCCTCCAGCCGATGTAGATGGCTAGTTGTTGCGCCTCAGGTCCGGGCAGGATCATGCAGTGGCTGAGCGCATGAAGAAAACTTTCGTTGCTGATCCATCTCTTCCTTTCCACCAGGTCGTCGTGCATGATCGCGATGTGGGCGGCCGTGCCACCAAAGCTGATCCATCCGAGCTTCCACCAGAATCGGAGCGCTTCGCGAAATAAAGGTTTTTGCGTCGCGGTAAGAGGGCTCATCGGGAAGGTTTCCGCACCAGCCGAGTGACAAAGCGGATGAGATCGCCTCGGTAGTACAGCCTCTCGTAATCCACCGGCCGGCCACCTGTCGAATACGAAGTGCGTTCGATGAGGAAGATCGGGCTTCCTTGCGGCACACGCAACGCCGCGGAGACGTCGGCTGTGGCCGCCACGGCCTCGAGCTTGTATTCCGCCTCGACCAGAGGGATGTTGTACTTGCGTTCGAGCAGGGAAAAGATAGGCTCGGTTTTCAGGTTGTTGGCGAGGATTTTCTTACCGATTTCCAGGGGAAGATAGGTTTCATCGAAGGAAATTGGAACGCCATCGGCCAGCCGAACGCGATGAATCCTAACCACCCGCTCTCCTCTGGTGAGGGCGAGCTCATGCGCCACAGTTTCATCCGCAGCCACAATCTTCTTGCCCACCAGGCGAGCCGTTGGCTTGCGTCCCAGCGTCTGCATGTCCTCCACAAATCCGGTCAGCTCGGTGAGTTCCTGTGTGATTTTGGGTGCAGCGACGAACGTACCCCTGCCGCGTTGAATCTCGACCAGGCCGCGGCTCACAAGGTTCTGAATGGCCCTGCGCACGGTGATGCGGCTGACCTCAAATCGCACAATGAGACTGTCTTCGGTGGGAAGCTGGTCGCCAGGCTTAAGAGATCCGTCGGTGATCTCGGCAGCAAGCACGGATTCGACTCTCGAATAGAGCAGCGGAGCAGATTTCGATGCCATTATGACATTATAACGTCATAATGTCGCCGTCACACAGAATACGAGGATGATTGACTCCCATCGGTGGAGATCCATACAGAGCCACTGTCCTTGACAGCCATTCGCATTTGCGAGCAAGATAGTCATCCCCAAGCAGAGCTCTTCAAAACCGGCCCCAATTTTTTCCCTCTAAGGAAGGTAAGTCCTATATGAAACGGCACATCATGGGTGTCTGCTCTCTCGCGTCTTTTATAGCTTTGGCTCTTCCCTGCATGGCGCAGGATAGCCCCTGGAACGGCTCGTGGACGATGGATCGGTCCACGCTCAAGTACGACGGGCCTACGGTCTCCATTGCTACCGATGCCGATGGATACACAATTACGCGCGGCGGTAAGGCGAGCCCCAAGGTTGTTTGCAATGGCAAACCGAACCCGCCGGACAACGGCACGGTGACCACTTGTACAAAAACCGGGACGGGCTATGCACTGACCAACAGCCGCGACGGCAAGCAAGTGAGCAAGGTGAAGGTCGAAATATCTCCCGATGGCAATAAGGCGACCAGGACCGTGGAGGTCTTCCCTCCGGACCAGAGCCCGTTTACGATCGCCCTGGTGTCGAAACGGATTTCGGGCGGAGATGGCGCTCCCGTCGTTTGGAAGGAAACCAGCTTCAACGAGTCGCAGGAGACAGGAGTGCTGACGATCCTGGTAAAGGGCGACAGCGTTGACTTCAAGGAGACGGATAACGACAAGCCGGTCACCTGCAAGCTGGATGGTACGGCGACCACCCTTCCTGGAGGACGCACCATGTCGGTGAAACGGGAGGGACCGCGTACGCTGAAGGTGACGTACAGTGACCACGGCAAAGTGACGCGGGAAAATACCTTCGTGCTGAGTGCAAATGGGAAGACGATCACAGAGACCGACGTTACGCCGGCGCCTTCGCCATCAACGATGTCAGTGCAGTTCCACAAGTCCTAGCTGCGGGGAAGGAAACCGACACCCGGCCCTTTCAGCCACTAGCCAATCCTCACGGAAGCGCTACGCTACAATTTGTCATCCCGACCGGAGCGAACCCGGATTTCCTGCCACGCCACACTGGACGCAACCCCGCGTGTGCGCCTTTCCCGAAAGCTACTGCAAAAGTGTGTCACCGCCCTCACCTCCCATGAGCCAACTTTTCGGCCAAATGCGGATGCAATCCCATCCGCATTGGCCGTTGAAAAGCATCGAATTCACTGTTTCTTAAAATTCCCTATTCACAGAATGGCGCTTTTTGCAGGAAGAATGGCGTACTATGCATGGCGAGGGGTGTCCGAAACATCTAGGGTAAGGACATGTTCAACGCGAAAGCATATTCGGCTACCAGTGCGACATCGCCGCTTGCCCCTACCGTGATCGCGCGGCGCGATCCCAGTGAAAACGACGTACAGATTGAGATTCTGTTCTGCGGAATCTGCCACTCCGACCTCCACTACTCCCGCAACGAGTGGAGCGACGTCATGCCCACGGTGTACCCCTGCGTGCCTGGACACGAGATTGTAGGGCGCGTCACGAAGGTCGGCTCTACCGTGACCAAGTTCAAAGCCGGCGATCTAGCCGGAGCTGGCTGCATGGTGAGTTCCGACGGTACCTGCCCTGCCTGCAAGGAAGGACTGGAGCAATTTTGCCCGAACTTGGTGCTCACGTACGGGTCGAAAGATAAGCATCTCGGCGGTGATACTTATGGCGGGTACTCGGACAGCATCGTCGTGGACGAACATTTTGTCGTGCGTATTCCGTCGCATCTCGATCTCGTTACCACCGCGCCTTTACTCTGTGCCGGCATCACGACCTATTCGCCGATGCGCCACTGGGGCGTGACCAAGGGCAAGAAAGCCGGCATCGTGGGTCTGGGCGGATTGGGGCACATGGGAGTGAAGTTTGCACGCGCGTTGGGAGCTCACACGGTTGTCTTCACGACATCGCCAAGCAAAGTGGAGGATGCGTTGCGCCTGGGCGCGAATGAGGTCGTTCTTTCGAACGATGCCAGCCAGATGCAGAAGCACGCGGGCAGCTTCGACTTCATCCTGGACACGGTCTCGGCCGACCACGACATCAACGCGTATATCAACCTTCTCACCCGCGATGGAAATATGACCCTTGTGGGCGCACCGGAAAAGCCGCTGAGCCTGAGTTCTTTCGCCTTGATCCTGGGCCGTCGCAGCCTCTCCGGATCGCCCATCGGCGGGATCGCAGAAACCCAGGAGATGCTCGATTTCTGCGGCAAACATAACATCACCTCCGACGTTGAGGTGATTGCCATCCAACAAGTCAATGAGGCATATGAGAGGCTACTCAAGGCGGATGTGAAGTATCGCTTCTCCATCGACATGGCTTCTCTCAAGTCCAAGTAAAGAGCATGATCAAACACTTTCGCGTTCCCGGCAGTTTAGGTACGAGGTTGGAAGAATCGGGAGTCCGTGTCTCCGCGGTCCTGCGCAGAGCGGGGCTCCCTCAAGACCTCTTCGATCAAACCCGCATCCTGGTCAGCACGGAAGAACTCTTCGCACTTTGGCGCGCGATCGGAGAGGTGAGCCAGGATCCGGCGATCGGTCTCAAGCTGGGCACAGAAACGAAAACGGAACGCTTCCATCCGATGGGGCTTGCTGCTCTCTCCACGGAAAACTTCGGCGCGGCCGTCGCGCACATGGCTCGCTATAAGAAGTTGAGCTGCCCGGAAGAGATCCTTCATAGAACCGACGAGGATGAGTGGAGTATCCAGTTCCATTGGTCCTTGGCTGTGGATGTCGAGCCGCAGATACTTATCGAGCATTGCTTCGCCTGGGTACTCGCCATTGCTCGTCATGGCAGCGGCACGCGTATCTCGCCCGTGAGAGTGGAACTGGTGCAACCGCGACCGCACCTGAAATCTCTCGAGCGGTACTTCGGCTGTCCGGTTGTCTGTGGAGCATCGCGCAACGCACTAGTCTTCCGCGCCGGCGATGCTGCGCGTCCCTTCGTCACGCGGAATGCGGAACTGCTGGAAATGCTTGCGCCGCAGTTCGAGCAGGAACTCAAGCAGCATAGCGGCGAGGACAGTTTTATCGAACTTGCCCGGGGAGCGATCCAGCAAAGACTGACGGGACAGCGACCCAATGTGGAGGATATCGCGCGCGACCTTCATACGAGCCCACGAACATTGCAGAGACGTTTGCAGGCAGCAGGCTCCAGTTTCCAGCGTGTTCTCGATGAAGCCCGGCATAAGATGGCTCGCTATTACCTGGGCAATTCGGTTCTTGAGTTGAACGAGGCCGCTTACCTTCTCGGCTATGAAGACGCCAACTCTTTCGCTCGAGCGTTTCGCGGTTGGGAGGGAATGCCGCCGGGACACTGGCGCGAAACGCATCGTGCGGCAGCAGTGTCTTAGCACCGAGCCTGGGCACGGATTTGAGCCCTTCGAAATAGACCATGGCCGAGCTTCTGCTCGTGCTGCGAACATCAGGTTAGGAGAAACGAAAATGCAAAAGCGGAAGTTGGGAAAGAGCAACCTTGAAGTATCAGCACTTGGCCTCGGCTGTATGGGAATGAACTCCTCATACGGAGTGGTCCACGACGAGAACGAGATGATTTCCCTGATGCATCAAGCTGTAGAGATGGGCATCACGTTCTTCGATACGGCTGAGGTTTATGGCCCATTCACGAATGAAGTTCTGGTGGGGAAGGCGCTCTCGCCGATCCGCCATAAGGTAGTCATCGCGACCAAGTTCGGCTTCAACCTGAATCCCGACGGTAGCCCCGGATGGCAAGGGCTGAACAGCCGTCCCGCATATATCAAGCAGGTGGCCGAAGATTCATTGCGGCGGCTCAATATCGAGACGATCGATCTCTTCTATCAGCACCGCGTCGATCCTGAGGTGCCGATCGAGGACGTTGCTGGAGCCGTGAAGGAACTGATTCAGGAGGGCAAGGTGAAGCACTTTGGCCTTTCCGAAGCAGGGGTACAGACGATTCGACGCGCACATGCCGTTCAGCCCGTTACTGCGCTGCAGAGCGAGTATTCGTTGTGGTGGCGGACGCTCGAAGCAGAGGTGATTCCGACGCTCGAAGAGCTGGGCATCGGCTTGGTTCCCTTTAGCCCGCTTGGCAGAGGATTCCTCACCGGCAAGATGGATCAGAACACACAATTCGGCGAAGGCGATTTTCGCAGCAAGCTGCCCCGATTTTCACCGGAGGCGATGAAGGCCAACCAAGCCTTTGTCGATTTGCTGGCCACGATTGCAAAACAGAAGAAGGCGACCCCGGCGCAAATTGCGCTCGCCTGGCTACTCTCGCAGAAACCGTGGATCGTGCCGATTCCCGGCACGACGAAGCTGTCGCGTCTCAAAGAGAACGCCGGCGCAGTTTCTATCGAGCTCACGACGGACGACCTGCAGGAGATCAAAGAGGCGATTGCGAAGGTGCCCGTGCAGGGAGATCGCTATCCGGAACACTTGGAAGTGTTGACCGGCCGTTAAGGGTCATGGGCTGTTGAATTCCCAAGTCACCGATCGTTCAGACGCGCGAAAGGGTTGGTATTCCTCTTCGTGGATCGCAACAGTTCCAAATTGGGCCGTGCGTCTGATCGAGTACCGGAATGGAATCGTAGCTTACCGCGCACTGCGTTTTTCGCACGCAGCAGTGAAAGTTTGTTGAGAGACTGCCTTTGATCATCGGTTCGTGCAGCGACGAGGCTGCGCGTCCACGCTGAATAGGGTGCGTTGATTGCCACAGTACACAGCTCAATCACGCTGCTTGTCAGGAGAGTGATTGATGTTTGCTCAAGAAGCCGTCGATAATGCCCGGGAGAACGGTCCTCATCGCATTCCTTCTCTGGACGGTTGCCGGGCTATCTCCATCTTGCTGGTGGTCGTTGCTCATCTTTGCGAAACGCCTGCATTCCAGGCTTTCGATCCATACGCGCGCTTGATGTACCACTTCGGCCCATATGGGGTAGAAGTCTTTTTCGTTATCTCTGGTTTCATTATCACGACTCTTCTGCTCAACGAGGAGCGCAGGAATGGCGGCGTTTCCATCAAAAAGTTTTATATCCGGCGCGCCTTCAGAATCTGGCCGGTCGCCTATGCTTATTTGCTCGTTGCGGCTGTTCTCGCGTGGAGTCATGTGATCTCCGTAGCCCCGCATCATTTCTTTTATGCCGGCACGTTCCTCATGAATCATATTCCGGAGACGAACTGGTTTACCGGGCACTTTTGGTCGTTGGCAATTGAAGAACAGTTTTATGTTCTATGGCCTATCGTTTTTCTCCTCACCGCGAGACGCGGACGCTTGATTTGCTGTTGCCTGATTCTCTTCGTAGCGCCTTTGCTGCGTACCTTCGCCTACCTATATGAGCCGGCGGTTCACCGAGCGATGCGGTTCAGCCTGCTATTCATGGGAGATGCGATCGCCATCGGTTGCCTATTAGCTCTTCTCTCCAAGGAACTGGAAAACAGTCGAATCGTGTGCCGCATCATCCACCTGCGCTGCTTCTTCGTGATACCGGTGCTTTCTGTGATCATGTATACCGCGCTCAAGTTCTTTCCTGCGTTTTATTTTGCCGGGGGGAAGTCCATCGCTCTCCTCTGTATAGCGGCCACCCTTTGGAAAGTGATGCATGTTCGTGATAGCGCGTTCCGCTTTCTCAATACCAAGCCCCTGGTGAAGATTGGAGTGCTTAGTTATTCGATTTATGTCTGGCAGCAAGTCTTCTTGAACCCCACGTCTGCTTCGGTTTTAAACCGTCTGCCGCTCAATCTTCTACTGGTCTGCGCCGCAGCTACGTTTTCTTACCTTTGGATAGAAATTCCCTTTCTGCGTTTGCGTCCTCGTTTTTCGACCTGGTTGGAGACCCGCAGGCGGGGCGTCGATGTACAACCGTCCACATCCGCAATCTCAACCGGCAACATTTAAAGCAGTTTCGCAATTACTGTTTCCTCACAAAGATCCCGAGGCGTGGTTTTCCTTGGGAGAAAACCATTGGAGAAATTAACAATGTATGCTGCCGAGTGGGAGCCCGAACATGCAGAGTTCCAGAAGTGGGACAATTGGACGAAATGGGTTCTGTTCCTATGGTTGGGCCTTTCCCTTACAGGACGCAGTTTCGCGTACCTCGGAATTCCCCCGGCTAAGCTATTCGTCGGCGACCTGACATTGGCCGCATTCGTTGTGCTGCACCCGCGTAACATCTTCGACCCGTGGATCGATGCGCTCACCAAGGGGGGACCTCTCGGCCCTGTTGCCTGGCTGCTGCTGGCATCGCTCGCTTACGGCATCTTCGAAGTGATTCGCGGTATCCTGCTGGGTTTCACTCCCCTGATCGCCACGGAGAATCTGGTTTTCAACATCTATCCCATCTACCTGTTCCTGGGGATATGGTTGGGGCGACGGCAGCCGAAACTCTTATTGCGATTTGTCCAGGTCTTCTCCCTATGCTTCTGCGTATACGCTCCGGCCTACATGCTCTACCTCAACAAGTTGACGGTAACGATGCCTGGATCGGATGGAGTCCCAATCTTTGGCCAGCCATCGGGCGGCGGCGTCATTATCCTGGCGCTGCTCTGCCTCGATCCCAAACCGGGTCGCTTCTGGGTCCCCATGACGATAGCCGCAGCGATGTTACTTGCCGGGCAAGTCCGCGCGGAATGGGTGGGCATGGTTTTGGCGCTTTTGATTTGGGGTACGTTGTCAAAGAAGATGACCCAGGTCGCCATGATCGGCGTAGGTATCGCGATTCTCCTGGCGATCGGTTCTCTGTTAGATATCGACATCCCAGCGCCGCCGGAACGCGGGGGCAATATATCCTCTCGCGAGATTGTCGCGCGAGGGCTTGCCGCCATCGATCCCGCGCTTGCCCAGGACCTCACGGCTTCCACACATATGGATCTTTACAACGGCACCATCACTTGGAGAGAAAACTGGTGGCGCGCCATCTGGGCTAATTCGCAGGCGAATTACACCAACTTGCTGATCGGTCCCGGCTACGGGTACTTGCTGAAAAACCTGGTGAGCTACCTCAGGGATTTCGGCGACCTTCGAACACCACATAACATTTTCTATTACGCGCTGGGCTACAGCGGCTGGGTTGGGGTTATGGTCTTCTTCTCCTTACAGGCTGCCTGCGGCGCATTGGTATGGCGCGTTTACAAAATCACTGGCCAGTCCTTTGGCGTTGTGATCTGGGCATCTACGCTGTTTACTGCATTCTTCGGTAACGCTTTCGAAACGCCGGCAGGCGCAATTCCCTGTTATCTGACGTTGGGGTTGATTATCGGACCCACGCTTTCGATGGCCGGGTGACCAATGCGCCTGACATTTCCTGATGAGCTACTCGGCATCACCTATGACGGATACCGAAGCCTCAGTGTGGCGGGAACTATTGCTCCAAGGGCGGTTTCGACTTGCCCAGGCGTATGTTGATGCCGACGATTGGGCCGTAGACGTTGATGCCGAAATCCTGATATTTCGGTTGGGAAAGGTAGGCATTGGATACGTGCATATAAGTCACTCCGGCTTCAATACTGGTCCTGGGGTTGAAGTTATAACGCGCTCCGCTGCCCATCATCAAGGTGAATGTCAGGTCCTGGCCCTGGGCATAGAGTACCCCGTCAGGTCCTTTGGCGTTGATGTTGCCGACACCTCCGCGCATTTCATAGTAGGGAACAATCCTCCAGTTGCGCGGTATAAAGTTACGCCGTATGCCATAGTCGAAAGCTATGTAGCGTGTCTCCGGCCCCCGCGGAATTACAGTGAACGAGCCGCTGAAGGTAAAGTCCCAATTGCCCCGCAGGATCAACGGTCCCTCTACGCCGTCCAACTGCCATCGCAGAGAGGCAATGTTGGGTTGCAGCGTGTAATGCAGCGGCCAGGTAGTGTAAGGACTGCCTACAAGAAAGTCGAATACCAGGGGAATATTGTTGGGCAGCCAGCCCGATTCAAACGAAAACTCGAGTTTGTTTCTGTAATAGATGTCCCGGTTGAAGTCAGGTTTGGAATCTCGCGAGGGGTTATCTGATGGATTGCGCTTGGAGTAACTGACCGTCCCGTCCGACGCTGGTGTCGCCACGGCGCCGGGAACCAATTCATCGGCGACGTCCTGGGTAATCTGGCCTCGCAGTGAACAAACGGCCAGCCCGAGCAAAAGGTGGATGGCGGCGCGGGGGCGCCATGGGGTCCCAAACGATGACACTGAGTTCTCCTGCACTGGCGTCGGGTTGTTGCAGCGAGATCGAAAACTCGAGTTGTACTTGAACCTCATCAACGACGACTTGGGATGAGAAAGAGCCCTTCAGTGTTGTCTTGCCAAAGACAAATAAGGCGAAGTGGTACCCATCACAGCGGTGCCCGCGTTCCTCGGCATGCCCCGGTCCCCGAACGAGTCAGGCAAGATTGCTGGTGCCAGTGCTACTGCGGTGCTCATATCGGCCCTGAACCGGATGAGTGCGCGTACGCGCCTTGCGGTGGGTTGCCGCGGACGAAGAACTCTTCGCTCCCATGGTCATGCCGGCCGGAGTTGTCATGGAAATCGGCTTTGTACTTGATCTGGAGGCGCCCGTCTGCAAGCGACAGGAGTTGCATCGATGTGGTCGCGAAGCCGTGACCGCGCGCACTTCCTTAACATTTCCCGATTTTAAGACAACTAGGGCGACGTGATACCTAAGCCGTGCCAGTTGGTGGGAAACCGGGCATTTGGTTACGAAGACATTTTTTGCATTTTTGCTGGTGTACGAGGAGCCGATTCTTGGCAGAGTTCCGGTCAGCTAGGACTCTCAGCCGAACATCGTCGGTAAGGAACGTTGGTTGACCAAACAATTGAGAAGAGGCCGCAACTTGCGCCCACCGTCGAACTGAAACCTCAAAAAGCTGTTGCAGCCTGAGTCTCTCTGGACACGCCATAGTGCTTGCTCGCTCCGGTTTGAGATTCTTAAGGATTGGCGCGGACGAGCAAAAAGTGCGAGCGACAAATTGCGCCACCTTTGACAATTCAGGTTCCGGTGAAGTTCCGTCTGGGAGCGCCGGGAATCTGCCTATTTCTCAACGGTTTCTCTTGGCAGGTGGTGGCTACTTTTCGCTACTCCTCATGTTCGCTTCTGCCGGAGGCCTCGCTGTCGGGTCGATTGCTGACAAACGTGCCTCCAGCAGGCCGTCGTGCGGAAAACCACCAAGGTAACCCCTATTGCGGTTACGTTAGCACGGGCATAGATTCGCAGCGGAATGGCCCGAGCGCAACGGTTGATTTTGCGGTACTTGCAGGTGTGACCCGGGTGACTTTCGCTTCCTGGGACGACAGAGAAACATGGAATGTTGCCGATGGGGAAGCTATAAAAGCATCAGTCCGGCAGATACTTAAGCCGGCTTGGAGCACATGGAATGTCTTCTACTGCCTTTCTTGACTCTGCCATCCTGTCGAGCACGGAAAAGGAAACACTTCTTCGCGAGCTTGCCGATGAATTCGGCTACAAGCTTTATTCCAAAACGCCGACCTATATCCTCATCGACCGCTGCGGCGAATCTCCGGTCACCGAGGCCGAGTGGTTTGCTCACAGCGGAGCGGCGGTGAAAGCAGTCAGCTACAGTTGGGGACCGCTTGAGCGCTTTTCTCGCGTACGTTAAGTCGAGAGCAAGTTCAGTCGAAGTGGGGTTTATCTGAGGCTGAGTCCCAAGCAGGGCGCCAGGATTAAACTCTCCTAGAGAGGCATCGTCTCACCAGCAGGCGTTTTCCTCAATCTCGTCAGATGTCAGGGCACGCGGCAATCCATCTGGCAGTGAAGCTGGACAATATTAAGTATTCTTCAACGAACCAACAGCTTCCAAGCCGCAACCGCGAGAAAAACAGCTACTCCGAGACCATAGCCAGCGACCTTCACCTTGTTGATCATCTGTTGTTCCCGCATAAAACACCTCATTGCTGCTTCGATCTTGCCACAACGGGGGGAGCCCGGTCTAATGAGCTACGCTCGGCTGACTCCCAAGCAGCATGCGAGGCTCAGACGTTACGGATGCAGCCATCTTGCCGGTAGCATGTTGAGAGTGCTATGAAATTGGGGTGAGCAGTTACCGCCAGGCGTTCGTTAATTTCAGTCAAGATCACGCCCCACAGCAAGCTCCACGGCGAGCCGGGACAGGCGGGACAGGCGGGGCAGGTGCGCGTGGTGACGCATAGCGGAAGCAACCATGAAGTTGAGTTCTGTGACCGTTCTCACTCTCTCCCTGGCCTTTGTCAGTTCCGGAGCTTCTTCCAGCCTCAGGGCGCAGGACGCGCCAGCCACTTCGATCAGCGAGGAAGTGGCCCAATGCGTGAAATGGATGCAAACAACGGTACCCGACTTACGCCCGCCCAACGACGGCGACTTACACAAGCTCGACCCTACCCACTTCTGCTCAGGGATCGAAGAAGGAGGGCTCAACGGTTGGGGCGCGGTCTTTAAATGCGGCCAACCGGCAGAACATCTCCCTGGTGTGGCGCCCAGGTATTGCACGTCGTCTGGGGAAATCTACGCAGGCCATGCCAGGGCGGCTGGATTTCGCTCCACAACGAAGCGCGGAAGCGACCTCCTCGACGGAAACTCCAGCGCTGCGAGCGACTCGCAGCACGCCGTTACGTTCTACAGCGTAAGTTCCGTGTGGATGGAAGACCTCAGACTGCCTGCGGGAATGTACAAGCTTATTCCTTCCAAGTCCGCGGATGGGTGGAAGCTTGCCGTTGCGAAGCAGAATGAAGAATCGAGCGATGCCGAGCACGCGCAGCGATATCTGGGGAGCGTTGCGATGAAGGCTGCACCGCGCGACGCTACTTCTGAGCAAACCAACCTCGGGATATTGGTCAGATCCGGGGGCGAGGGTTGCCCGGGGCCATCTCCGCGACGGGATATTGGGGAATTACATTTCACTTACGGGAGCACCGATGTTTTTGTGTGCTTGCGCCCGAATCAGATTCTCGAGAATCAAGAAGCAGAGATCAGCGGGCGGTGAATGAATGAAGCTGTGGCTTAGCCTTTGGCTGGCACTCCCCTTCCTGACCGGCCCTGTTGCTCCTGTCGCGATGGCAGCAGATGCCGAGCTGGTGCTGCAAGGCGGGAAGGTCTATCCGTCGCCGACGGCCAGTTCCATCGACAACTCGGTGGTGATTATTGCGAATGGCCGAATCGTCGCGGTGGGAAGACGCGGCGAGTTAAGAGTCCCGAAATCAGCGCAAGTGGTCGATTGTGTTGGCAAGATCATTGTGGCCGGGTTCTGGAATAGTCATGGTGCATTTCGAAGCTGGGTGGCAGGACGTTCCTCACTTGCCAGCAGACAAAGTCGAATCGCATATGCAGGAGATGCTTACTCGCTGGGGCTTCACAACAGTGTGGGACCTCGGTTCCGATCCGAACAACACCCTGGCGCTTCGGCGACGAATCGAAGCTGGAGAGATTCCCGGTCCGCGGATTTTGATGGCTGGCGATATCTTTCCGAAGAACGGTCATCCTGTCTACCTCCCTGCAGAGATGCAGTTGCCGGAGGCCGCCAGTCCGGTGGAAGCGGAACGAATGGCCCAGCAGTATATGAAGCTCGGCCTGGACGGCATCAAGCTTTTTACCGGCTCATTCATGGGCGACAAACCGGTTGTGAATATGGATACGAGTATCGTCAAGGCGGCCGTAGATGTAGCCCATGCTCAAGCTAAGCCCGTTTTTGCCCATCCGCAAAATCACGTAGGAGTGGATAACGCCTTGGCCGGCGGTGTCGATGTACTGGCGCACACAATCCCGAATGAAGGTCATTACACAGCGGATGAGTTGTCACGCATGAAGCAGCAGCACACTGCTCTGGCTCCGACGCTAACGTTGTGGACAACCGTGGTCTCAGATCCGGCCGTGGCGAACAAACTGGTCGATTCCGGCGTCGAAGAGTTGAAAGAGTATTTCTCTGAAGGCGGCACGATCCTGTTTGGGACTGACGTGGGCTTCCAGACCAAGTACGACACCGCACAGGAATTCGAATTCATGGGACGAGCGATGCCTTGGCGCAATATTCTCGCATCGCTGACCAGCAACCCGAGTACGTTCTTCAAGGAGGCAGCAACTGGCCGGGTGGCAAAAGGCATGAACGCCGACTTGGTAGTGCTCGACGCCGATCCAGCGAGCGATGTACGGAATTTTGCAAAAGTGGCGTACACCATCAGGGGAGGAAGAATCATTTACTCCGGTCATGGCAAAACGCAGTAGTTCGGAATGTGCATCGGGGGCGAGGCGTACCTAAACGGATAAGAGAAAGCAGGACAGACTGGACTGAGGCTGTGGGTCGCCAGTTTTCAAATTTAAGTGCGCTAAAAGCGCCATAAGCGCTATAAGCCCCCCTTCTCATGGCCGGCTTGCTGAGCATGCACGCTTTACCCAGCAATTTCGATGGGTGGAGTGAGCGCCCTAGAACAACCTAACCGTCAAAACGGTAAGTGTCCTCTGTGCACCGGACCGAGACCAGGAGAGGAAATGAAAGCCCGTGCAGAAATGTGCGAACTAAGCGAACTAAGCGAACTAAGTCCCGGGAAGCGGTGGAGTCTCTGTGCGTAAAGAGTTTCTCTGGTGCGGCGAACGATCTGGCAAGGTTGCCAATAAGTCCTTTGTTTCACGAAGATGATCAAGATGATCAAATTAATTAATTGATCATCTTGCCTGAGGGCTGGCAAAGGCGCGGTATGCGCGCTCATTCCACGGAGAGGCCCCTTCGACAAGCTCCGACGGCGCACCGAGGCAGGCAGGGCAGGCTCTAGGGGATGGTTTGCCAAATTTAAGTGCGCTAAAAGCGCTATAAGCGCTATAAGTCCCCTGAGGGATGGAGAGAGGGGCGTACCTCAGGGCCTGAAGGCCGGTGGCTCCAGGGGATGGATGTCCGGGCTGAAGCTCGCTGCGCCGATGAGGCTCGCTGCGCCGATGAGGCCGCTGGGCGGCTGCGCGGCGATGAGGCTCGCTGCGGCGATGAGGCTCGCTGCGGCGATGAAGCTCGCTGCGGCGAGGAAGCCCGGACCTACCCAGGGTCGGAGTTCTCACATACAGACTTGAGCCCCGCTGTGGTGTGGTGTTTTCCAAGTTGTCAAAATTGCTCAATCAAGAGAGCGCACTGAGCGCACCCTGCTACAGCACTTTCGCAATTACTGTGGCGCGATAAAGGTGGCGAGGTGTGGTCCCGGCGCGCCGGGACCACGAACAAGCCTATCTCTTCGGTTTGCCCCAATTGCGAAACTGCTACGCGTTGATTTCTGCTCTTCGCAGGCGCCCTCGCGGGGCGCAGGAATGCTGCGGACAAGCATGATCTGTCACTGTCACATTACGGTTTGCTACACCCAAGTCATTACGCCGACAAGCGCTGATGCTTTCCGATGGTTGGCGGCAGATGCACGGGTAGAGTGCGCCGGTGCAAGACCAAGCAGGGCCATCGTGAAGACGGCGCTGACGTGTGGATTCTTACTTACACTGTGGTACGGTTTTTGGGCCGCGTCAAGGGCGAGGAGAAGATTTTTTTGGTAACCAGGCGCGTCCATTACCAGCCCATTTGTCGCATCCGCTCCTGGGAATTGCAGAGACGGACGGAAGGTCGTTGAGCCAGCGGCGTGTTAGGGTTTCAATTTTTCGGGTACTCCGGGGCACATTTTTGTGTGGCTATGGTGGTGCTAACCTTCTCGCAAGGCCTGCATGGGATCCATCCGGCTTGCGGCGAGTGCGGGCAGATAGCATGCCAATGCCGCCACGAGAAGAAGGACAGCGGAAGCGCCGAGCAAACTCGGTGGATCGGCAGGGCTGAGGCCGAAGAGCATCCTAGAGAACGCGCGGCCGATTAGAAGGGAGATCGCTAGGCCGAGGCTGACACCGATGGCGACCAACGCCATGCCCTGGCGCAGCACGAGTCGCAGAACATCGAAGCGAGAGGCGCCGAGAGCCATGCGCACTCCAATTTCACGTTGACGGCTGCTTACCGAGTAGGCAAGGATGCCGTAGAGACCCACGCTGGCCAGGGCAAGGGCTAACAAGCCGAAGATCCCCAGCATGCCGAGCACTATGCGGGCATTCCACAACACCTGATTCACAAGCTTTGCGCCTGTGCGAACATCGGTGACCTGTACGCTAGGGTCCACTTCCTTGATGCCACGCTGCACCGCTGGCAGCAAGAGGGAAGGATCACCCGCGCTTCGGACGTAGAGGTTTGCGCTGCCTCCGGGACTCTGACGGAGCGGAAGGTAGAGGCACGGTTGGGGCGCTTCGCCCAACGTCGTGTAGTTGCTAGCTTTCACCACTCCGACGATCTGGAGCCTGACGGTGTCGCCGGAAAGACGGAGATGATTCCCGATGGCATTGCCATGCGGCCAGTATCGACGCGCCAGATCTTCGTTGATGATAACGACGGGCGGCGATCCATCCTGATCCGCTGCGGTGAATGCTCGTCCCTGCAGAAGAGGGATCTGCATGGTCTTGAAGTAGTCCACATCAATCGTGTTAGTCACGGTGCTGATCGTTTCGGACTTGCGCTGCTGCTCCTGTCCTTCAATGAAGATGCCGCGCGACGCGCTCGACCAGAACGGCAAATTGGACGCCCAGGTGACGGCTTGGACACCGGGGATTCTCGAGACGCGGTCCTCGACCTGGTGCCGAAACGCCTTGAGCCGCGCCACGTCGTGGTCCTGCTGCTCCGGATTCATCATGAGAACGGCCAGGTGCTGGTGATCGAAGCCGGGATCGATGTCGTAGGCGCGCTGGACTGCGCGAAGAAAGAGCGAGGCGGCGATCAGCGATACCAGCGAAAACGCGACCTGCCCGGCGAGCAGCGTCTTCTGAAAGCGTGTGCTTTGGCCGGATGGTCCCGCAACATGGGTCTCTTCCTTGAGGCTCTCGACCAAGCCTGTCTTGGAGGCTCGCAGGGCGGGCACAACGCCGAAGATAAAACCTGTGGCGAGCGACAGAAGGAAAGCAAACAGAAAGACGGTGCCGTCAAGTTTGGGATCGGCAAGATTGCGGGCAACCTCCGGCGGGCGGAAAGACCAGAGGAAACGGCAGCCCTCGTAGCCGACGCCAAGCCCGGCAATGCCGCCAAAGAGGCCGAGGAGCACGCTTTCGGTGAGAAGCTGGCGGACGAGGCGTCCGCGGCCGGCGCCGATGGCGAGCCGAACTGCGATTTCCTGCCGCCGGCTGAGGGCACGCGCCATAAGCAGGTTGGCAACGTTCGAGCAGGCGATGACCAACACCAGGCCCACGATGAGCAGCAGCACGGTGCTTACCAGCGCCAGGCCGCCCTCGCCGCCGGTGCTCGAGAACAGTGCGGTCGTCACGGGCTGCACAGAAGTCGCGTGCCCTGCATTCGCCTCCGGATATTCGCGCCGCAACGCAGCGGACAGCGGTTCGATACTGGCATCTGCCTGACCGCGGCTGATTCCGGACTTGAGGCGTGCGATCCCCTGGAAGAAGGGCTTTCCGCGCTGGAGCAGCACATCCCGGAGCTCGGGAGGCAGGACTTGCTGAGCCATGGTCGCCGGCAGCCATACATCCGGCCCGAAGACGGCGCTGACCCCGAGGAATCCCTGCGGTGCGACTCCAACCACCGTGAATGGAGCGCCGTTGATCTCCAGGGTCTTTCCGATCACGTCCCCAACGCTGTTGAAGCGGTTTTTCCAGGCGCCGTAGCTCAACACGGCAACGGGAGCGGATCCTGGCGTGCTGACCTCGCCGGGAAGAAAGAATCGGCCCTTCACAGGTATGAGGCCGAGCGCTTCAAAATAACCCTGGGTGACAAGCTGGCCGAAGAAACGCTCCTGCGCCGTGCCTTCGACCAGCGTCATTGGCATGGGGGGCGAGAAGCCGCCAAGTCTGCTGAACACGGCGTTCCTGGCCTGGTAGTCCTTGAGGTTCAGATAGGAGATCGGCAGGAGGCTGGCGGACTGCTTCTGATTCTTCAGGTCCGTCGTATAGAGAGAGACTAGACGGGAGGGATCCTGTGCCGGAAGCGGATGAAGCAGCAGAGTGTTCACGACGGTGAATACGGTGGTACTTGCGCCGATGCCCAAGGCCAGCGCCAGAATGGCAAAGAAGGAAAAGGCCGGCGCTCTCGTCATGCTGCGCAATCCATATTTCACGTCGCGCAGAAGGTCGGCGAGCAGATTACCCCAGCCCGATGTTGGCAGCGCCGGGGCGCTCTGGTTGTATCGGCGCTCGGCCCTGCTGATCTCCTGTTTCCAGTAAGGCATTGTTCTACCTCCATGACCCGGCTCATGGCCTTTACAAATCCTTGCAGCCTCCGGCAAAGCGGGCTCGATCGGCTTGCAGAGCTCATAACGTGATGCGCCTGCTGTTCCAGCGGCGACAGGATCAACTTATTTGAGCATTGGAGGGACACGCGTGCAGTAAAGATTAGTAAAGCAAAGTAAAGTCTTGTAAACCTGCAATCGTCGTACTCAAGAGCTTTCAGATCGCGCGAACCCAGCGCCGCAGTTGATGGCTGTCGTTATGGAACCGTAAGCGAGCCAGGCAGGAGCGGTGTGGATTCAGACCAATATCCGAGTCACTGACCAACGTGAGCTGGCACCGGAAATATCGGCTTCCCCTCAGCTAATAAGCTCAAATGGAGGAAACGGGTAGGGTCGAGGACTGGCGCGGTGTTCCGTAGGTCTAGCCTAGCTATTGCTCCCCGTTTCCTCTGGGAGTGCCTCAGTAGCCAAACCGTGAATCCGTTTCCAGCCCCCGCCACATCGCACCCAGCGTGCGGATTTCCCGCACTGGGCGCACCTGTTTGCTTAGTGCCAAGGTTTATGGGGCCTATCTAACTGGGGCAACTTTCGCACTGGACCATCGACGAAGCTGGTAGTCGTTGAACAAACCCAGCCCATCATAAAGCCACTCGCTACTCCGCCGCTTCCAGGGAAAGCCGTTGCGCCCCCGGGCACGTACCAGATGTTTCCGGACCTTCATTTCTACCCATTGTTTGACCTTTGAAAAACAGGAACTCGAATGACCGACCCGAAAGTAGTTCACCCAGCCACGGAGAATCGGATTGATTTTCGCAATCACGACTTCGACGGGCCAGCTGACATGCTGTCGGAAGATCTCCCTGAGCTTTTCAAACAGCGCTGTCCGCTTCTTCAGCTTGGGCGCGTAGTATGGCCGCCCCTTCTGCCGAAAGCTGAGTATGCGCCGATACTGAAAACCCAGAAAAGCAAAGCTCTCTCCCTTCTTCAGATCCACCATCCGACTCTTGTCCTCGTTGATCGCAACGCGTAGCTTTGCGAACTCCTCGCGCAGCCGTCTGTCTATCGCCTTCACCAGCCAGTCACTCCGCCGTTCAGCGTCGATCAAGATCACCATATCGTCCGCATAACGTGCATACTGGACGTTGGTTGACTTGCCCCTTCTCGTTGTGTCCACCGCCTTCTCCAGCATCCGGTCTACCTCATTCAGATAGAGGTTACTGAGCAACGGTGAAATCACACCGCCTTGGGGAACGCCTTTCTTCCCGGTCGCCTTGAGGATCATCTTGAGAAGATGCATGACCGCATCATCCTGGACTCGCCGAGCCACTTTCTCTAACAGCAGAGAATGCTGCACGTTATCGAAATAGGAGGCTAAATCCAGATCGATGATGCGGGTCTTCTCTTCGACGATCGCTCTGGCCACCCGGGCTACGGCTTCATGCGCCGTCCGCTTCGGTCGATATCCAAACGACCCCGATTGGAAGTCAGCTTCGAAGATCGGCTCCAGGATGAGCTTTAACGCTCCCTGGACCACGCGATCGCGGATTGCAGGAATCGACAGGACGCGGATTTTCTTGCCCCCGTCCTTTGGAATCTCCTTCTTCCGTGCCTGCATGGGCCGATACGTGTTGGCAACTACTTCATCCCGAATCTGCACGAGAAAACTCTCCGCTCCGCTTTCCTCGATGGCTTCGAACGTGACCCCGTCAATTCCCGGCGCCCCGCCATTGCTTCTCGCCATTTGGTAAGCTTCTCGCAGAGTCTCCATCTTGCAAACGTGGACGTATAGCCCCCAGAAACGCCAAGACGGTTCTGCCTTCGCCTTGACATATAGACTCCTTCTCAGGTCCTGCAAACTGATGGGCGCTTTTGTCATCTCACCCTTGCCTCCCTTTTTGTTAGAGCCGTTACAAACAGCAGGGCCTCTTCGCTCCACGGACATTACTCCGCTTCCTCGCTACTACAGACCCGGCCGATTCCCTCTCGCCTTCCACCGACTTCCCGGTGTCACCGGTTATACGGCTTCCCTGCTCCGACGATTTCTCGACGGGGCGAGGAGGGTTTCTCCAGTTGCTTAGCATGACCTTGTCACCGTGCTGCCCCTACCAACCCCGCCGAAGTGTTGCGCCGCATCAGTCCTTGCGACGCTCCATGCTGCCTTCGCCCAAAAACGGGAGGCTCGGCCTTCGGGTCTTGTCCTTTCGAGGCCATATGGGTTTACTTGCGTTACGGCCCGGCAACTCGCTCACCATCCTTTTCAGATGGCTTTGTCAATAGGCTTCAGGATGCTCAGTTTCCTTCCTTCCTGCTATTCAAGCTACGGGGCTTGGACTCTTACCCCGGTGGGACTTGCACCCACTGTTCATGCCAGCCTTCGCTGGACGCACCGTTTTCGCGGACTAATCCTGCATGCCGGCCAGCCCACGGTCGATTTCGAGGGGTGGAGACAGGCATTCCAGCCTGAATCACTCTGTCGTTCTGACGGTCCGAATCAGGCTGTTACTCAAGCGAGTAACTGACGAATTGGCGGGCACCCACCAACGACGCGCAGCCCTCAATGAAATGCCTCGGCGAGGTTTCGACAACTGACAGACTCTGGCACGTAAGCGTCTACTACAGTTATCATGATCGTGCATGATCCATCAGGTTCACATTGCCCGAATAGCTGGCGTTCTGAGCGCCAATGTGCTGATGTCTCTCATTTCGGCAGCGCAAAGCTTTCCGCTGAATTCCACAAGTGGATTGCAGCCGCACGATGTGACGGTCGAGGCGGTGAGCTACCAAGGCCGGAAATCAGTTCGGATAATGCCAGCCGCCCCTGCCGGTTCAGAGCTGATCGCCGCGAAGAACGCCGAAGGTGGCGGGATCGTTGTACTTCAAGGAACGTCTTTCCATAACGGCACGATTGAAGTGGATCTCGCAGGTAAGCCACGCACCGGAGCGGGGGCTGACGCTCGGGGGTTCGTGGGTCTGGCCTTCCGTATGAGTGCTGATCCATCAAGGTACGAATGCTTTTATGTTCGCCCTACCAACGGTCGTGCAGACGACCAAGTGCGGCGGAATCACGCGACACAGTACATCTCTATGCCGGAATATGATTGGTCGAGGTTGCGGAGGGAGGCGCCGGGACGGTACGAGTCATATGTCGACTTGGTACCCGGCGAATGGACTAAGCTCAAAATCGAAGTCAGCAGCATGGAAGCGCGGCTGTACGTGAACGGCTCCCCGCAGCCCGTGCTCATAGTCAACGATTTGAAACACGGGGACAGCCAAGGTTCAGTAGCATTGTGGATCGGTCTGGGAACCGAAGCCTACTTCAGTAATCTGCGGCTCTCTGAACAACTCCCACAACCTTAGGGGCCTGCTGTTCGAGTCAGGCGAAATCACTCATCGATCCCTTCGGGCCGGCGGTCGCTCGCCCACGAAGTGCGGATTCAGAAGGGGCACTTGTTGTCCTTCTCTTGGAGTGATAACAGACCAAACGTGCGAAGTTTGCAAACTCCGCGTTTCCAACCCCGTATCCCCCTTTATCGTGCCTTAGTGCCTCCATCGGCTGCACCCCCGCCGCCAGCCGTGCCGGAATCCAGCTCGCCGCCAGCCCCACAATCATCAATAGAATTGCGCCAACCATGCTAGATCGATCCGCCGCCTGCAATCCGTAAAGCAGCGACTTGACCAGCCTGGTAAGCACAAGAAGAAGCTCGTTGCTACGGCGTAGTCGTAAAGTGACCAGCATTGGTGGTGGTCGAACTGCCACCTATAAAAACGGTATAGTCAGCCGGCTCGACAACCCGTTGGACCTTGACGTTGTAGAACGAAAGCTCTTCAAAGCCTAGAGGAAAGTGAACCGCCTGAGATTGCCCTGGGTCGAGCGTAATGCGAGCAAATCCCTTCAGATTGCGCACCGGCTGCTCGGTGCTGGCGCCGCGAACATTGACGTAGCACTGAACGATTTCAGTGGCGCGGCGTTTTCCTGTATTGGTGACTGTGGCGGTTGCGATCATCGGCTGGCTCTTTGGATCGCGCATCAGCGAGGCGGAGCTAATGGATTGGGTCGAAAGCGAAACGCCGGAGTAACCGAACGTCGAGTAAGTAAGACCATGCCCGAAAGGAAAGAGTGCGTCGTTCGGCACGTCCAGATAGCGCGACACATACTTCATCTCAACGTAGCCAGGGTGGGCGGGATCAGCATGCTGGATTGGGCGGCCGGTAGGCATCTGGTTATAATAGAGCGGCTCCTGCCCTACAGCGCGGGGGAAGCTTGGTTACCTTGCCGCTGGGAGCTACATCCCCGAAAAGGGTGCCGGCGATTGCTGGTCCAGTCTCGACCCCCGGGAACCAAACCTCCATAATTGCAGGCACATGCTGAGCGGCCCAGTCGAGCACCAGCGGCCGGCCGGAGAAAACGAGCAGGACGACAGGCTTGCCGGTTGCGACCACCGCCTCAAGCAACTGCTGTTGGTTTCCTGGCAAATCCAGGTGAGCGCGCGACGCGGCTTCGCCACTCATGTCACTCGACTCGCCCAAGGCGAGAATGGCAACATCGGAATTCTGTGCCGCGGCAACCGCGGCGGCGAACCCGGCGTCCGAAGTGCCGGAGATTTCGGTTCCCTTCTCATAGGTAAGGATGGCGCCGCTCTGCTGGGCTCGTTCCTCCATGGTGGCGTGCAAGGTGCGCACATCGCCGAAATTGTTCGCGCCCGACCAGGCGCCGACCATATCGCTGGCATCGTCGGCGAGCGGGCCGATGAGCGCGATCCTCTTGATAGAGGGGTTTAACGGCAGGAGAACATTCTGGGGCGCAGGATTATTCTGCAGCAGCACCAAAGATTCTTCTGCCGCCCGGCGGGCAAGGGGGCGATGCTCGGCAACTGCTCCCGTTACCTCGGGGCCATCGGTAAAAGGGTGTTCGAAGATACCGAGCGCGAACTTCACCCGCAGGACGCGGCGCACGGCGTCGTCCACCACAGCCATCGGCACGCGGCCCGACTTGACCAGAGCGGGCAGTTCGGCGTCGTAGTAGTGCGACATCATGTCGATGTCGACACCGGCCATCAGGGCCTTTTGGCTCGCCATGGCGGCATCGAGTGCGATGCCATGGTGTGTGAGCTCCATGACAGCGGTGTAGTCGGAGACCACGGCGCCGTCGAAGCCCCATTCATCGCGCAGGATGGTTTGCAGTAGATACGGATTGGCGGTCGCAGGCACACCATTCAGCGAGTTGAAGGAGGTCATCACGGTGGCGCTGCCGGCCTCAACCGCTGCGTGATACGGCGGCAGGTAGACCTGGCGAAGCAGCAGGTCGCTCATGTCAGTAGTGTTGTAGTCACGGCCGGCCTCGGCAGCACCGTAGGCGGCGAAATGCTTGACCGAGGCAGCAACGGAGTCGGGTGCCGACAGGCTGTCCCCCTGATAGCCGCGGATATAGGCACGAGCGATCGCAGAACCCAGGTAGGGGTCTTCCCCGGCGCTCTCGGTGCAGCGGCCCCATCGCGCATCGCGCGCGATGTCAACCATGGGGGAATAGACCCAGTCGATGCCTGCAGTGCGGGCTTCGATGGCAGCCATATGCGCGAGATCCGTGATCAGGGCGGGATCCCAACTGGATGCAGTGGCCAGCGGAACAGGAAAGATGGTGCGGAAGCCGTGGATGACGTCGGCTCCAAAAATCAGGGGGATATGCAGGCGGGTGTTGTCAACGGCAGCGTGCTGAAAATGGTTGGTAAGGGCCTGCCCAACCGTGTTGAGCATGGAGCCGAGTTCCCCCTTCTGCGCGAGCACGTAGCTGTCGACTCCCCCAGGCGCCGGCGGGTTCACGTTAAGAGCGGTCGTGGTATTGCCGGGGGTGGGTGCGGGGTGCGCTTCGGTCGCGCTGTACTGCACCAGCTGGCCTATCTTCTCGTCCAGCGTCATTTGTTTGAGCAGTGCATCGACCTTCCGCTCGATCCGCGGGCTGGCGAGCTGCGAATTGGAAGGTGGAATGTGCGACACCTGCGCGAGAGCCGGGGGGAGTACGGCACTGAAAGAGAGAGCGGCGAAGAGAGTAGATCGATAGGAAGTCATACGCGACTCCTCTAGGCTACTCTATCGTCCCTGAGACGAGGGGGTGTGGCGCACAGAAATGGCACGCCACGCCGCTATCGATTGGATTCCCGATTCAGTGGAAGAAAGCGACAGGACGTCCTGGATCCCATCGCCGTTTCCGGGCCGTCAGCGCCCGCTGTGCGCTTACCCAGGGACCGCCAAATACAACGGCAAAGGTGGGAGCGGTGGAACGGCAGCCAAATGCGCGGGGACCCTGGCATGAACTCCTACAATCACTACGCCTCCGCCCGAACCGTTTAATGCGCTTGCACAGCGACGGGAATCCTTTCGAGTTTGTAGCCCGCTGGTACTTCAAACAACACCGCGTCCGGTTCACTCCTCTGGATGTCCGAGAGCGAGTATGTTGTTTGGCCAAAACGCGGATCATCCTGAGTGCTGTTCAGAACCACCTTAAGGTCGGGGGCATACCAGGTCTCGTGCGTAATCACAATGTCCTTATCATTCCCAATTGCCCCGGCAGGAATGGTGTCGGTGGTGCGCGTGCCAGTGGCCTGAATTCCTTCGATGTTTTTGGTGCCAAGCGATTCTGTCTTAGTATTTCCGCCGCTGGGTGCATCAGGCGAAACCATGCGACCCTGCACAGAAAACACCATGTTCGCGCCCGGTCCAACCGGACCTGCGGACGACGCGGATAAGGTAGGCCCCATGTCTGTAGCCGCTGCTGAAGCTAACCTGGTGGGCAATGGCAAAATATGAGCGACCTTTAGATCTGAAGTGTAGTCAATGTGCGTCTTCGCAACCGGATCAAAGATACTGGTCAGCGTCGGATTGGTTCCCTGGGAAGATTCTGAAGAAGATTTCCACGGGCCAAGGGTGCTCAATTTTTGGATGCGGACAGTCCTACCCTCACTGTCACGAGCGACTGTGGCTGTTGTGGTTTGGACAATGTGCGATCCGTCCGCAAGAGTCTGCTTGATTTCCGTAACGGCCTGCGCTTGATATGGCTCACTCTTCACAACCTCGGTCTGTTCCGCCAGGCTGAACGCCCCGCCAATCGACACTACTCCAATCTGATTAGGCCCAAAGTTTGGCATGACCTGCGTTGTGATAGCGGCCTGCTGGTCAGCGCATGCAGCGTCTCCTGAACATGCTGCGTGACCGGTCATCGTAATTAGCTGTGCCGCGCCATTGCAGAAAGCCCAGGATGTGACCGCGATGAGACAAGACAATGATTTTCGATGAAACGATTTTTTCATTTGTTCTCCTTCTCAACCTCAGGGGGCAGAGGCAAACTGATGGCCCGTGGCAGGCCATCATCTCCCAACATCACGTCCGCAACAACGCGGCGATCGCTAACCGTTGCGTTCACAGGGAACCCTAGTGATAAAAGCTCAGATTGCGATATAGACACTTGAATAGTAGCGCCCGTTCCCGTTCTAATAGCGCTATTGGAATAGGGTAGCCTGACCACCATTCTTCTGCGACCAGTGTCGTGCACCGGTCGAAATGGTGCGTGTCGTGGCTCTGGCAATGACGACTTGATCACGGATCCACCGGCGTCGCCTGGGTCCGATTGTTCGAGGGTACTCCAAAAAGATCGCCTCTTGCACGGTTGACCGCTCGGTAGCGGTTCCCGTGCCATCCTGTAGATACCGCTACCAGAGCTATGATGATTAAGAGGATGGCCGCCAGCATCGGGCCGAGCCAGGTCCAGGGATTTCCGCAACCCATTCTGGGGTTTCTTGCTCAACGCAAACGTCTCCTGCAGGCGCTGAGAACACAGATCGCTTAAGCGCTCCCTGAGGGCTGGAGATGGGCTGCTGTGCGACAAGTTTTTGAGGCATTCCAGAAGGTACTCTACATGGAACGTATCTTCCTCGGTTCGTTTTGATGGTCGCTCCATCATTGCCCTCTCTTCCTCTCAGACAGAGGAGGTACTTGCTCCCTCGACTGCCGTGCTCGCAGCTTTGCGGCCAGCAATCTCCTGGCACGGTTCATGCGTGAGGCGATCGTGCCTTCGGAACATTGCAGAATAGCAGCTGCATCGTGGTAGCTCTTTTCCTGCAAACTGCATAAGACAATTACCTCCCTGTAGTGGTCCGGTAATTCAATAATTCCGCGGTATAGAACCGTCGCACTCTGGAACATCTACACCAGCAGCGCCGTCGTATCCCAATCTGCATTTTCCTGACAAAAGTTATCGAGCATCCGGTTCCATTCAGGCGACTCCATAACGCTCTCCAGAGAGAGCAAGAACGGCGAACCCTGCGACCCTCCACCCTGGCGAGATTTCTTGCTATTCCAATGAGGTATCCTTCAAGTGTTCCTTTCTCAAGATCGAACTGCCCGATCGTTCCAGTCCACATCGAATCGAGAATCTCCACGAATACTTGCTGGGTAAGCTCCTCAGCGCTGGCGATTGAGCCAGTCATGTGCAGCAAGAAGCGATACACCGAGCGCCGGTGTCGATCGTAGAGATTCAAAATGGCGTGCTCATCTCTTTGCCTCAGACCCTCGACCAGTCGAGCATCCGAATCAGCGTCGCCCTTCGATCCTATTGTTCTGTTGCGACTTCGTGACCACAGCAACGAATGTTTCCTGCCTTGTATTGCATTGCAGACGCAAAAGCTTCCCATCCGCTCGAAATTAAATTGTGTGCCGAATGGGAAGAAGTCGCTTTCGCCGAGCCAATACATTGCAGGAAAGACACAAAGATCGTTCACCACAGGGTCACTGCGCATGCAGTTGCATGACAAGACGAGAAGAAACGCTAAACGTGAGCAGGAGCAGCCAATTAAGAGGAAAGAGTCCCTTGTGAGAGCAGGCTCCACGGAAGCTAGCCTTGGCCGAACAGGGGCGGGAAAATTGGAGCCGTCGAGCTTCCTCCAAGGCGCAATCAGCGTTTTCATACTGTTCCATCTGATTGCAATCATCTGTTGGACCGTTCCCACTGATTCACCATTCGTGGTGGAGGTCAGAGACCTCGCCGGCCCTTACATGCAATGGATCTCCCTGACACAGTCCTGGGATACCTTCGCCCCGATCCGAAAGCGGTGAACGCCTATATTAAGGCGGTGGTTATTACCCGCAAGCACCATATCAAGGTTTGGACCTTCCCTCGAATGGAGCAGCTCAGCATCATCGAGCGCTACCGCAAAGAAAGATATCGGAAGTTTGCCGAGAACCTAGTCGGGGAGAAGAATGCAATTCTATGGCCGGACATCTCCAGGTATGTGGCACGTCTGTACAGGAATTCCGCCGATCCTCCAGACAAGGTGATGCTGATTCAATTTCTGGCTGAGATCAGACCATGGGCAGACAACTACGACGGCCGGACCCCCAGGCCAATTGTCTTGCATGAAGACTTTTTGGAACCCGAGGATCTCAGATGATGCCACCGGCCTTTCGTACGGCTTGGGGAAACTTCTTCTTTGCGCCTCGGTCACCGATTCCAATTGCTTTATTCCGCATTCTTTACGCGGCCTGCGTTTCAGTCAGCCTGATCCTGCTGCATTCGGACTGGCTGAACTGGTATGGTGTGCATGCGTGGGTGTCCTTGGCGACGATGAAATCGATAGAACCAGGTGTCCGGCTCAATCTGTTCACCGTGATGCCACAGGATGACCGCTGGATCGGAGCATTCTTCTGGGTCTTCCTAGGTTTCGCTATGCTGCTCGCAATCGGCTTCTTCACTCGCATCAGCAGCGTGGTTGTGTTCCTTTGCCTGGCTTCTATTCAGCAGAGGGAGCCCTTCATCGCGCATGGCGGTGACACTTTTTTACGTGTCACGGGCTTCTTCCTAATCTTTGCACCGGCTGGCGCGGCCCTCTCATTGGATCGTCTGATACGAGTCCACAACAAAGTGGAGGGACTCGAAATTGCCCCAAGAGCTCCGTGGGCTCAGCGGATGATCCAGTTTCAACTTGCCTTAGTCTACTTCATGTCCTTTGGTGGAAGATGAAGGGCCACACGTGGCTGAATGGAACTGCACTCTACTACGTGAC
>CAWEZM010000006.1:0-45002 GCA_963813475.1 uncultured Acidobacteriaceae bacterium
CTTTTCGGGAGCGTCGGGCGACTAAACTTGAAATAGGCTGGTGAGCACGCGGCAAGCTTATGAGCGATTTGGAGCGGAATATCGAAGTAGTGCGGAGTTACATGAAGGCGCTCCAGGATGGCGAGGCAGGGGATGCGCTTCGGCGCTTTTTTACGCAGGATGTTCGACAGATTGAAATGCCGAATCAACTCAACCCGCGCGGGCAGGAGAGCGACCTAGAGCATATTCTGCAACGGAGTCTCCAAGGCCTACAGATTCTCAAATGGCAACGCTATGAGATTGTTTCGGAGATGGCGCAAGAGGACCGGGTCGCCGTGGAGGCTCGTTGGACGGGGGTTCTTGCGGTGACGGTGGGGACGCTGGCAGCCGGGGCAGAGATGAAGGCGTCTTTTGCGATGTTCTTCCGGTTTCGTGATGGGCGAATCGCAATGCAGCGTAACTATGACTGCTTCGAGGCTTGGTAGCATCAGTCTTCGCCCAGTGTGGCGCGGCTGAACAGCTTGCGGAAAAAGTCCGCACCGAGCAGGCAAGCAATACCTCATGGGCTAAACCTCAATTTCCTGTACGGGGATGCTGGATAGGTCCGCGTGTGCGGTTTTCTCTCAAGGAAAACCGCATGAAATGCCATGGCTCATTAGACCTCTACAGGAAATTGAGGGCAGCCCGACCTATTCTCAATCGTTTACGGCCCGACTAAAGTCGTGCCCTGATACAAAACATGAGTTTTTCCGCAGCCTGTGAAGCCGTGCCCTTGGTAGTGAATTTTCCGCAGACTGTTTAGTCGGGCCCATCATGGGGCCGGGATTGGGTGGAGACTGATCCTGAGTCTCGGTCTACTCCACCCGCAAGGCTTCGATCGGGTCCAGGCGTGAGGCGCGCGCGGCGGGCAGCCACACTGCCAGCAGCGCCACCGCCGCTAGAACCACCGGGACAGTTACAAATACGATTGGATCCCAGGCCTTCACGCCGAAAAGGAAACTGGCGATCAGGCGGGTAAGGCCGAAGGCCGCGCAGATACCGACCACTACGCCCGCGATCGTCAGCTGCATGCCTTGCCAGACGACCAGGTTGCGAATCCTGCTTCGGTCGGCTCCCAGGGCCATGCGAATGCCCATCTCCTGGGTGCGCTGCTGTACTGAGTAGGCCATGAGGCCATAAATGCCGATGGAGGCGAGCACCAGCGCGGAGGCTCCGAAGATGGAGAGCAGCAGCATGTTGAAGCTCTCACGCGCCGTCGTGCCGACGACGACCTCGTCCATCGAGCGCACATGGGCGACGGGAAATCCACCGCTGGCCTGGCGCAGTTGGTCGCTTACCGCCGGTATGAACTGGTGCGGGTCGGTGTGCGTGCGCACCACCCAGGTTACTGGCCGCATGCGGGCAGTAAGCGCGGTCATGCCGTCGGCAACCTGCGCCTGGGGAACGATCATCAGCGGGAACGGTTCCTGGCCCGGGCCGTTGTTGTGAGTGTCGCCCACGATGCCGATGATCTGCCGGGGTGGTTCTTCGTACTCCGGCCCGACACCCTTGCCGATGACGATTTGCTGGCCGACGGGGTCTTCCTTAGGCCAGTATTTCTTGGCCATGGTCTCGTTGATCAACACCACGCCCGGTGCGCCGGCAACGTCTCGGTCAGTGAAGTCGCGGCCGCGCAAGACAGGAATCCTGAAAAGATCGAGGTACCCGGCGGAGGCGCTTATCCAATCAACGATGTTCCGCAGGGGGTCGTCCACTGGTTTCCCGACGATGTTAAAGTTTAAGCCCACGTTGGAATCCATGGGTAAACAGGAAACGGAAGCCGAGGTTTCGACCCCCGGAATCGCGTTGAGCCGCTCGAGGCCATCGTGCACCAGTTGCGTGACCCCGGCTGTTTTTTGAAAGCGGTCGCCAGTCAGCGACATTTCGAGTGTCAGCACGTTGTGCGAGTCAAAGCCGGCGTTTACCTTGTGCAATGCGAGAAACGTCCGGATGAGAAGCGCGGCGCCGATCAGCAGCACCATGGCTAGCGATATCTCGCTGATCACCAGCAGGGAGCGGGCTTTGCTTTGCTGGAAGCCAGTCCCGCTACGGTTGCTACTATCCTTCAGCGTCGAGTTGAGGTCAGGACGCGAGGCGCCGAGGGCAGGGAAGAGCCCAAAGAGGATGCCGGTGAAGAGAGAAACGACGAGGGTGAAGGCGAGCACTCGCCAATCGATCGTGACTGCGCCGCCATGTTCGCCAATGCGCGGAATATCACCCGGGCTCATCGCCAGCAGGCCGCGCATGCCAATGTAGCCGAGCAGCAGGCCGAGTATGCCGCCGGTAAAAGAGAGCAACACGCTCTCCATGAGTAACTGGAGCACAATGCGTGACTGGCTTGCTCCCAGCGCTGCCCGTATGGCGAATTCGCGTTTGCGCCCAGTAGCGCGAATCAGCAGCAGGTTGGCGACGTTAGCGCACGCAATCAGGAGCACCAAGCTCACCGCGCCCAGCATGAGCAGCAACGACTTGCGCGCATCGCCCACAACCATGTCTCGCAACGGCTCAACCGTAAAATCCTCTTTCGGTCTGATCCAGTGCGGGTAGCGCTGGCGGAACTGACCGGTCGCCACCTTCAGCAGCGCGTTGGCCTGGGCAAAGGTTGCTCCGGGCTTGAGCCGCGCGGCGGCGCTGAAGTAGTGACCCTGGTTGGTGCTGTTGGGGTCGAACTGAAAGGGAAGCAGGATGTCGGCGTCGGCGTCGGAGACGAATGATTTTCCAAGGACACCGACGACGGTGTAGGGCTCATTGCCCAGGGAGAGAGCAGTGCCGATGATGTTTGGATTTCCGCCAAATTTGCGCTGCCACAGACCGTAGCTCAGCACCGCAACCTTGCCCCCGTTGGGCGAGTCTTCCTTCGCGGTGAAGGTGCGCCCCAAGATTACCGGCGCGCCGAAAAGACGGAAGTAGCCTTGCGTGACGTGAACGCCGCGGACTTGCTCTGGCCGGTCGCCGGTCAGGTTGTAGCCGGGCCCTCCCCAGTCGTAGGCAGCAATATCCTGAAAGACACTCGTCTGTTGTTCGAAAAGCACAAAGTCGGGGATGGACATGCCGCTGCTGACGATATCGCCCTGAGGCGAGGTGATCAGGAACTGAACGATGCGATCAGGGTCAGGGTAGGTAAGGGGCTTGAGCAGCACTGTATCGACGACCGTGAAAATGGCGGTGTTGATGCCGATGCCGAGCGCTAGGGCGGCGACTGCGGCGATGGTAAATCCAGGGTTGGCGCGGAACATGCGCAGTGCGTGCTTGAAGTTGTCCCAGAAATCGGCCATGAAGCTGCTCCATTTTCAAAGACGTGTGAAGCAATTCTATCGTTGTGCTCTACTCCACCCGCAACGCCGCCATGGGGTCCAGCCTGGAGGCACGCGCGGCCGGCAACCATACCGCCAGCAGCGCGACGGCTGCCAGTACTACAGGTACAGTTACAAATACGATCGGATCCCACGTCTTCACGCCGAAGAGGAGGCTGGCGATCAGGCGGGTAAGCCCAAACGCCGCGGCGGCTCCCACAATTACGCCCACAATGGTCAACTGCATGCCTTGCCAGACGACCAGGTTGCGGATCCTGCCGCGGTCCGCTCCCAAGGCCATGCGGATGCCCATCTCCTGGGTGCGCTGCTGGACTGAATAGGCCATGAGGCCATAAATGCCGATGGAGGCAAGCACCAGTGCTGACGCTCCGAAGATGGAGAGCAGCAGCATGTTGAAGCTTTCTCGCGCTGTGGAGTGGACTACGACCTCGTCCATCGAGCGGACACGGGCCACGGGGAACCCGCCGCTGGCCTGGCGCAACTGCTCGCTTACCGCGGAGATGAGCTGGTGCGGATCCGTGTGCGTGCGCACGAGCCAAACGACCGGGCCAATGCGCGCGTTGAGGGCGGTCATGCCGTCGGGAACCTGTGCCTGGGGAACGATCATCAGTGGGAACGGATCCCGGCCTAACCCGCCGTTGTGAATGTCGCCTGCAATACCGATGATCTGCCGCGCGGGTTCATCGAACTCCGGTCCGACCCCTTTGCCGATGATGATCTGCTGGCCGACGGGGTTCTCTTTGGGCCAGTATTTCTTGGCCATGGTCTCATTGATGATAACGACGCCAGGCGCGCCGGCCACATCGCGGTCGGTAAAGTCCCGGCCGCGCAGGATCGGTATCTTGAAAGCCTCGAAGTATCCGGCTGAGGCGTCCATCCAGCCGGCGCCGACCGGTTGCCCTTTGTCTACTGGCCGGCCGACAACGAGGAATGGCAGGCCGAAGCCTCCCTCCATGGGCAGGCAGCAAGTAGAAGCGGAGACTTCAACCCCTGGAATGGCATTCAGCCGCTCGCGGCCATCACGTACCAGCTGGGCCACTCCGGCTGTTTTTTGAAAGCGATCGCCGGTCAATGACATTTCCATGGTCAGAAGGTTGTGCGGGTCGAAGCCGGGATTGACCCGGTGCAATGCGAGAAATGTGCGGATCAAGAGCGCTGCGCCTATCAGCAACACCATGGCCAATGAGATCTCGCTGATCACCAGGAGGGAGCGGGCTTTGCTTTGGTGAAATCCGGTGCCGGCGCGGTTGCTGCTCTCCTTCAGTGTGGAGTTGAGGTCAGGACGCGAGGCGCCGATGGCAGGGAAGAGTCCAAAGAGGATGCCGGTGAAGAGAGAGACGCCGAGGGTGAAGGTGAGTACCCGCCAATCGATAGTGACTGCGCCGCCATGCTCGCCGATGCGCGGAATATCCCCGGGGCTCATCGCCAGCAGCCCGCGCAGGCCAATGTAGCCGAGCACCAGGCCCAGCACGCCGCCGGTGACAGAAAGCAGCACGCTCTCTGTGAGCAACTGCAGGATAATGCGCTTGCGTCCCGCTCCCATGGCCGCGCGGATGGCGAACTCGCGCTTGCGCCCGGTAGCGTGCACCAGGAGCAGATTCGCAACGTTCGCACAAGCAATCAGGAGCACCAGGCTCACCGCGCCTAACATCACCAGCAACGACTTGCGCGCATCTCCAACAATGGAGTCGCGCAGGGGTTCCACGGCGAATCCGTCCTTGGGCCCGAGGGCATCCGGGTAACGGCGGCGGAACTGATCGGCTGCCACCTTCAGCAGGGCATTGGCCTGGGGCAAGGTCACGCCGGGCTTGAGCCGCCCTGCGGCTTTGAAATAGTGACCTTGGTTGGTGCTATTGGGATCGAACTGAAAGGGAAGCAAAATGTCTGCTTCAGGGTCGGAGACGAAGGAGTTGTTGAGGACGCCGACGATGGTGTAGGGCTCGTTGCCCAGGGATAGCGCGGTTCCAATAATGTTCGGATTGCCGCCAAATTTGCGCTGCCATAGGCCATAACTCAGCACCACGACCTTGCCGCCATTGGGTGAGTCTTCCTGCGGTGTGAAGGTGCGGCCCAGCATGGGCGACGCGCCGAAGAGCCGGAAGAATGCCTCGGTCACGTGGATGCCGTGCACCTGCTCGGGCTGGTCGCCGGTGAGGTTGAAGCCGGGACCACCAAAGTCATAAGCGGCAACATCTTGAAAGGCGCTGGTCTGTTGCCGCCACAGGAAGAACTTAGGAATAGAGGCGATGGCGCCATTGCCCTGGGGCGAGGTGAGCAGGAACTCAACCATGCGATCCGCGTCAGGGTAGGTGAGAGGCTTAAGCAGTACCGTATCTACGACAGTGAAGATGGCGGTGTTGATGCCGATGCCGAGCGCCAAGGCAGCGATTGCGGCGAAAGTAAACCCAGGGTTGGCGCGGAACATGCGCAGTGCATGTTTGAAGTTGTCCCGGAAATTGCTCATGAGCCTGCTCCATTTGCCAATCGGAATGTGCCAACCAGAAGCTCCATGTTAGACGAGCAGGCACACGCCTACGCTCGCACCCGCTCGAAAATACGCAGCCCGCGCGTTTTAGGTTCCGGGTCGAGACAATCGGAGATAGGAGCCCGAGCGGATTACACTTGTGGCAGAGGTACCTCGGCATGGCCCTGGCTTCCGACCTCCGCTACAGCCTGCGCCTTCTGGCCAAGAGCCCTGGCTTCACAGCGATCGCCATTCTTTCGCTTGCGCTTGGCGTGGGCGCAAATACGGCCATCTTTACTTTGATCAATGACCTTATGATCAAGCAACTCCCGGTGGGTCAGCCAGACCAATTGGTCTCACTCGGTGAAGACTCCGGTTGTTGCATTCTCGGCAGCGTGTCGATGGGCGCCGCAGGCCTATTCTCTTATGATTTTTATCGCCAGATCGAGAAGCAGCACCAGTTCTTTCAGGACATCTCTGCCTCGGCGGGGTTCACCCTCCCCGCCGGTGTGCGGCTCCGCGAGAACTCCGCTGGGCCGGCAGACCCCGCTTTTTTGCAGCTGGTTTCGGGGAACTACTTCAGCGTCCTTCAGGTGCAACCTCTCCTCGGCAGGCCGATTCTCCCCAGCGATGAAGAGACTCCCGGCCGCAACCCTGTCGCAGTTCTCAGTTACCACTACTGGCAGAAGAGCCTTGGTGGCAATCCATCTGTAGTCGGCAGATCTCTCACGATTGACGGAATGTCCGTCACCATCATTGGTGTAGCGCCGCCGAGCTTCTTCGGCATTAAGGTGGAAGCGCAATCGCCAGATCTGTGGCTGCCGCTCACCATGCAGAGCGAGGTCATGGAGCATTCCTCTCTCCTGGGCGCTCGCAGTTTGTACTGGCTTCATCTGGTGGGCCGGCGCAATCCGGGCACAAGCCTCACTCAGGCGCAGGTGTGGTTCAATGCCCAGGTACGGCAGTATATGCAAGACCTGGAAGGTGGGCAGCTCACGCCGGCCCGCAAAGAGCAGATACAGCGAATCTTTGTTCCATTGATGCCCGGCGCCCGTGGCGGCTCTGATCTGCGAGAACAATACAAGGCGCCGCTCGTGATTTTGATGGGCGTGGTGGTCCTTGTCTTGCTGATCGCTTGCGCCAATCTGGCAAACTTTCTGCTTGCCAAGGCGGTGGTGCGGGAACGCGAGAATTCAACCCGGCTGGCGCTTGGCTCCACTCGAGCACGCCTGATTGGCCTGGTCCTCATCGAGACACTGCTGCTTTCTCTCTGTGGAGGAGCCCTGGGAGTGCTCCTGGCCTTTTGGGGAACGCGAGCCTTGATCAACTTTGTCGTCGCAGGATCCACTTATATCGTGCTTGACCCCAAGCCAGACGTGCATGTCTTGCTTTTCACGTTGGGCGTAAGTCTGCTGACCGGTCTTCTCTTCGGAATCGGTCCTGCGGTGCGTGTCTCGCGCACGCGCCTCGCGCCTGGGCTTAACGCGCGCAACGCCGCGGGCGGTAGCGATGCTTCCAGCCGCTTTATCCCTAAATTCCTGGTGGCCGCTCAGGTCACGCTTTCTCTCGTGCTCCTGGTGGGCGCGGGCCTTTTTCTGCGGACATTGAGTAACCTGGAGAGGCAGGATCTGGGCTTCGAAAATCACAAGCTGCTGCTTGCGGGGTTCTTGCCCGAGGCAGCAGGTTACACGCCCCAACAACTCAGTGGCCTGTACGAAAAGATTCTGGAACGCGTTGAGGCTCTTCCCGGGGTGCGTTCCGCTACGCTTTCCGGAGTACCCGTGATTCATCCGGGGCAGTGGGGCTCACCTATCTCCATTCTGGGCTACGCCACCAGGCAGAACGAAGCCGTGGATACCCAGGGCAACTATGTGGCTCCGCGTTTCTTCGAAACCGTCGGCATACCCGTGCTCGTTGGCCGGCCGATCGGGCCGCAGGATACTGCGACTTCCACCAAGGTCGTGGTGGTGAACCAGACCTTTGCCAACGATTATTTTCCCCATGGGGATGCGATTGGGCGCAGCTTCACTATTTGGGATCCGGGGGTACCAGGCACGTGGCAGATTGTGGGTGTGGTGCGAGACGCAAAGTACAGCAGCCCGCGTGAGGCGCCGCAGCGCATGATCTATCTGCCTCTAGTGCAGATCGCCGGTTCTCACTCCTATGCGCACTCATTGGAGCTGCAGACAGTTGGGGATCCTGCCTCCGTCGCCGGGCAGGTCCGGCGGGCTCTCGCACAAATCGATCCCAACCTCGCGATTCTCAAAATGGAGACAATCAGCCAGCAGGTGGACCATCTGGTGGATCAGGAGCAATTGATCTCCCAACTTTGCACGTGGTTCGCAGTGCTGGCTTTACTGCTCACCTCCATCGGCCTCTACGGCGTCATGACTTACAACGTCGCCTGCCGCACGCATGAGATCGGGGTGCGCATGGCTCTGGGCGCTCAGAACAGGGCAGTGCAGTGGATGATCCTCAGGGAGTCTCTGTTGCTGCTTGGTATCGGCGTAGTCGTCGGAGTTCCGGCGACGATGGCCGCGACACGACTGGTTGGGGCGCAGCTCTTCGGTCTTACTCCGTCAGACCCGGCGACGTTTATGGCCGCGATCCTTGCTATCTCTGTCGTGGCGCTATTGGCCGCATACTTTCCTGCACGGCGTGCGACCCGGGTGGATCCCATGGTCGCCCTGCGCGACGAGTGAGTGTTCGCTTGCGGACATCAATGAGCAGATCCGAACAGATAGTTCGCCCATGGGCAGTTGCGTTCGGGAAAGGCGCACCGCAGGTCCCTCCACTGCGCTACGCCGGATTTCTGTCGAGGTAGGTGGCGTTGGCGAGCTTCATGCGGCTTTCTTTAAGGGAAAGCCGCACGCGTGGACGTTGGTGAGGACCGCGTAGCAGGAAATCCGGGTTCGCTCCGGTCCCACGGCACGCCGGGGCAGGCGGGATGACAAAGTTAGGGTGGTTGGTGGACCTTGAAATTGGTTATTCGGATGGAGGGTCTTGAGAGTGATTGCGGCCGAAAGGCGCACAGCATGTCCCTCGGCTTCGCTCCCACGGCACGCCGGGGCAGGCGGGATGACAAGGTTTAAGGTGGTTGGCGTCCCTTGGCTTGGGTTATTTGGACGGAGGGTTCTGAAAGTGGTTGCGGCCGAGAGTTCTCCGCTCGACGACCAAAGAACGTCGAGATTTGTGGTCTCCCAAGTGGGGCACCCATCGGTCCGCGGTGGGGAGAGATCCTTTGGCTATCGAAGTGCATGCTCCAGTTCGAGGATGACCCGTTATGCAGACAATTTTCCAGGACCTACGTTACGCATTGAAACAGTTGTCGAAGAATCCGGGGTTTTCGGTTGTCGTCGTTGTCACCCTCGCATTGAGCATCGGCGCGAACACGGCGATTTTCAGCGTGGTGGACGCGCTGCTTCTACGGCCGCTGCCTTATCCGGAACCCCAGCGGCTGGGATCCGTGATGCAGCGCATCTCCGGCCCGTCGAATTATAGCTATCCTGTCAACATCGATGGGGATACGTGGCGCCAGCTCCGCGACAATGTTCCCGCCGTAACGGCAGCCGTTGCCAGCAAGACCGGCGGTGTCAATCTCGAGGGAGCTGGCCGGACCCAATTTGTTCATGGTCAGCGAGTATCTGCCACCTACTTTGACGTCCTTGGCGTTCACCCCATGCGCGGTCGCAACTTTACGGCCACAGAAGACACGGCAGGGGGACCAAGAGCGGTTGTTCTGAGCTACAGCCTGTTTAAAAACACATTCAATGGGGACGCCAACATCATCGGCCAGGCAATACGGCTCAAAGGGGTTCCGTACACCGTAATCGGCGTTCTGCCGCCGGGGGCTCAGACTCCATCGCCAGTGGATTTATGGACTTCTCTTCGCCCGGAAACATCCGAGGAGGGCGGAGGAGATAACTTCGAACCAATTGTCCGGTTAAAGGAGGGCGCTACCTGGCAACAGGCAGATGCGCAGTTGAGCCAACTACACTCGTTGACCTCTCGTATGATGCAGAAGAAGTTTCCCGGCGCGCAAATTTCTTACTATGCAGTCCCGCTACAGCAGAGTCTTGCGGTGGAGACGCGCACGCCTGCGATGATCCTGATGTCCGCAGTGGGTTTCGTGTTGTTGGTCGCTTGCGCAAACCTGGCCGGCCTAGCGCTGGTCCGGGTTGGCCGCAGAGATTCTGAGATTGCGACTCGCCTCGCCCTGGGGGCGACAAGATGGGCGATACTCCGGCAATTCTGGATCGAGAGCTTGCTGCTCACTACCGCGGGTGTTCTCGCGGCCCTCCTGGTTGGGGGGCTTACGCTGCAGCTCATGAACCGGCGCATTCCTCATGGCTTCCTGCCCGTTGGCGGGGTCTCGCTCGATGCTCGTGTCCTCTTGTTCGCCGCTGCTGCTGGTATCGGAGCCAGCTTATTCTTCGGCCTATTGCCGGCTCTCAGTGCTCGCCGCATCGATGTGCAGGCTACGCTGGCCAGTGGCGGCAGCCGATCGATCGCGCAGTCCGGCGGCTCGCACACGCGCTACGCGCTGATCGTTGGCGAAGTGGCATTAACAGTCGTTCTCCTCACGGTTGCGGGTTTGCTTATAAGGACGCTCGTCTACCTCAGAACGCTGCCGCCGGGATTCAATCCGGAAAATGTGGTGGTGGCCAAAGCATCGCTGGACGATGCGCGTTACAACGATCGGGCTGGATTCCTGAAGCTGCTGGATCAAAGTACAGCGGCCATGCAAAGCATCCCGGGAGTGGAGTCTGCTGCCGTGGGGCTCAGCGTCCCTTACGAAACCGCGCTGACCTACGCCGTGAAGGTGGCCGATGGCCAGCAAGCTGGTGAGCAGGATATGACCAACCTGATCTATGTGACGCCGGCCTATTTCGCCACATTGCAGATACCGCTCCGCGCAGGCCGCCTTCTCGCCGCGAGCGATACATCGGCCAGCCAGTTTGTCGCAGTGGTAAACGCGGCGTTCGCCCGCAAATATCTGGGCCGGGAGAATGGCGTCGGGCGCCACCTGCTGAGCGATGGAAACACCATCGAGATTGTTGGCATCACAGCGAATGTCGTCAGCTCGCATGGCTTTACTGATGGAGGGCCAATTGTCGCAGAGCCCACGGTGTATGTGCCTGCCACACAGATGCCGACGCAGCTGGTTAATCTTGCACACGTCTGGTTGCAGCCCAACTGGATCGTTCGTACACGAGCAAAGCTTTCGGGCCTGACGCAGCAGATGCAGCAGGCTCTCTCCGGGGTAGATCCTGATCTGCCCATCTCCGGTTTCTATGGGATGAACGAAGTGCTTGCAGAGGCATTGCTCTTGCAGCATGTGGAGGTAGGCTTACTGGCGTCGCTCGCCGGTTTGGCGCTCTTGCTCTCTTCGGTTGGCATCTATGGATTGGTTTCAAACATGGTCAACCAACGCACCCGCGAGCTCGGGATCCGTATGGCCCTTGGTTGCACGGTGCGCGGAGCGATGTTTGAGGTTTCCCGTACGGGTATAGCCGCCACCGGCGCTGGCTTGGCTGCTGGGCTGATTATGTCGTTTGTGGCGGTGAAGGCGCTACGCAGCCAGCTCTTTGGCGTCGCGCTGTATGATCCGCTTACTTTGTGCGGTGTGTGTACAGTACTTGCGCTGGTCGCTCTTCTTGCGGCGATTCTGCCCACCTTCAGAATCGCGAGTATTGACCCGGCGGAAACGCTTCGGGCGCAATGAGGTGGGTTGTCATTTGTTAACCGCTTTTGTGTGACGGAAGGTGGTACCGCAGGTCCCTCCACTGCGCTATCCCAGATTTCCTGTTGAGGTTGGCGGCGTTGGCAAAGTTCATGCGGCTTTCCTTACTGAAAGCCGCATACGTGGCCGTGGATTAGTGCAGCGTAGTAGGAAATCCGGAGTTCGCTCCTAATGACACAGGTGCGAGTGGACCCTGGTTTAGTGCCGCACCTACGGCGCTCCCACGGCACGCCGGGGCAGGCGGATCATCTTCGGGATTGAGCCCCAGCCCTTCCGGGCTGGGCTCACGTTTAGCGGTCGGCCCTCCAGGCCTCGCCTCCATGGCGATTTTGCCGTGTCTTTTCTTTCTCAACTTGCCGTAGGCAAATTGGCCCGCATCACTCTGTGCGCAGAGCCTGGACCGGGTTGATGGATGCGGCGCGCTGGGCGGGGATTACGCTGGCCACCAAAGCGCAGAATCCCAAAGCCGCGATGGAACCAGCGAGTACCAGTGGATCCCAGCTCTTCACCTGGTAGAGCTGTGCGGCCATCAGGTGTCCGCAGGCAATGGAAATCGGGATACCAAGGGCGAGACCGATCAGCACTTGCCGAAAAGCGCCGCGCAGAACCAGGCGGACTACATTGCTGCGGTCAGCGCCCAGAGCCATGCGTACTCCAATCTCGCTGGTGCGCCGTTCGACAGTGTACGCGGTCACGCCGTATAAACCCACGGCAGCGAGCACCAGCGCCAGAATGCCAAACAGACCGGTCATTTGTGCGACCGCGCGCTGTTGATCAAAGTTGGCGTCCACCTGCTGCTGCATGGGCTGCATGCTAATGATCGTCAGATTGGGATCGACTTCGCTGAATGCTTTGCGGACCAGCGCTTCAAGCCCATCGACGTTTCCCCTTAACTCCAGTACAGCGCCTGTAATGTAGTGCGAGTGGTGGTCCACCAACGCCATCACCGGTTGATCATAAGTAACGTGCTGAGCCAGCGGGGCGAACAACATGGGATGCGCCGGACGGCTCGGGCTCATGTACTTGGCGTCGCGCACGATGCCTACGATTTCAAAGGCCGTGCTGTACTCCGGTATGTCCAGGCCGAAATGTTTTCCGATGGCATCCTGTCCCGCGAAGAATTGTTTGGCGAAGGCCTCATTCACCACAGCGACACCGCGCGTGGTGCCGGTGTCTTCTTCGCTGATGCTTCTTCCGCGCAGAATAGGCTGGCCCATGGTTTCAAGATATCCGGGGCTCACGCGATCCCAGGATGCGTAGGATTTGTCATCCAGCTGGGGCACACCGTGACCTTCGGGAACGATCGCTTCGCCCCAATTGTCGATGTACGGGGTATACAGCGCGAGCGCGGCGCGTTGGACTCCGGGAATTTGCGCCAGACGGCTCTGTAGTTCGCGATAGAGCGCGTCGAGCTGGGGCTCGGTGTAACTGGCCGGGGGTTCGTTCATCACAATGCTCACGCGGTGGTCGGTCTCGAAGCCAAAGCTCTGATGCTCGAGATTGCGCAGGCTGCGGGTCAACAGACCTGCTCCGGCAAGCAAGACGATAGAAAGGGTGGCCTGCACCACGACCAGGATTTTCTGCGGTAGCGTAGCGCTGTCGCGAGTGCTGCGATTGGCCCCGCGCAGAGCCTCAACCGGGTTGCCGTGCGAGGTGAACCATGCCGGCGCCGTGCCAAAGAGCACTCCCGTGAACAGCGACAAGGCAAAGGCGAATGCCAGCACGGGTAACGATGGCTTGGCGTCGATGGGCACAAAATGCGCGCCATGAAAGGTGAGCGCGACGATCAACTTTACCCCAAGGTAGGCAACCGCAACGCCGGCGATGCCGCCAAGCACGGAGAGCACGACGCTCTCTGTGAATGATTGCTGAATAAGCCGCTTCCGCGATGCGCCCAGAGCCAGCCGCACTGAGGTTTGCGAACGGCGCGCGGCCCCGCGGGCCAGCAACAGGTTAGCTATATTGGCGCAGGCAATCAGCAGCACCAGGCAGCAGACGGTGAGCAGGATGTGGAGGCTATCGGCATAATCCGCTTTCATCGTCCCCACGCCCGATCCGCCGGGGATGATTTGGATCTGCTGCTTGGGCAGGGACTGCAGGATCAGGGGCATAAACTCCGCGGGCCATCCGCTGTCATGGCCCATCCATTGCCGCAAAACCGCGGTAAGGCGGGGCGCAATCCCAGCTGTGCTTGCGCCCGGCTTCAGCCTGCCGATAATCCGCAGCCAGCCGGAGATGGATTGCTTGAGCAGCGAATTTTGCGCGTTCACCAAAGGTTCCTGCTGCAGGGGCAGCCATAGTTCGGGAGGATTGCTGCGCAGTGTCTCACCGAAGAAGCCAGGCGGTGCGATGCCGGCGATGGTGAAGGGGTGCCCGCTCACGATAAAGGTCGACCCCACCACTGAAGGATCGGAGTTGTACTGTTGCTGCCAGGCGCGATAGCTGAGCATGGCTACCGGTGGGGCGGAGGCTTGATCATCACTGGGCGCGATCGCGCGTCCAGCGAATGCTTGAATACCAAAAGTGCTGAAGTAGTTGCCGCTGACGAATTCGCCGCGTAGCGGCTTGGCAATATTGTCGCGCTCTCCGCGGCGGACGCTGAACTGGGCTCCCGCAGCCTGAAACGCGGCCATCTGCTCGAACTCCGGGGCCTCGGTTTTGAGGCGAAGATAGAGCGGATAGGAGTACAAGCCCCACTCATCCTGTGGTCCGCCTTCTACACAGCAGTCGGTACCTGCGCCGACGCGGTACAGGCTCGAGGGATCGACTACCGGCAGCGATTTGAGCATCACAGAATATATGAGGGAGAAGATGGCAGTCGTTGCGCCAATACCCAGGGCCAGCGTAAGCATGGCTGTGAGGGTGAAAACAGGCGACAAGCGCATCTGCCGAAGTGCGTACGAGATATCCTGCCGCAGGGTCTGCATAGGAGCTAGGTACGAGCATTTCAGAGGCCAGGTTCCCCAGGTGGCTAAATCCTTTGCAAACGGCGAAGAGGCGTTGGCTGATGAGAAGGGCAGTGTCCAGTAGCGGACAGCCGAACACACAATTGGACAGTTCATCGTTCTTGGCTTAACAGGCTGCAGAAGAAGATTGCACCGAGCAGGCAAGCAATACCTCAGGGGCTAAACCTCAATTTCCTGTACGGGGATGCTGGATAGGTCCGCGTGTGCGGTTTTCTCTCAAGGAAAACCGCATGAAATGCCATGGCTCATTAGACCTCTACAGGAAATTGAGGGCAGCCCGACGTATTCTGAATCGTTTACGGCCCGACTAAAGTCGTGCCCTGACACAAAGCATGAGTTTTCCGCAGCCTGGTCCCCGGCATTGTTGACTATCTACAATCCACTCGTGTAGATAGTCATAGTATGGGCAAACCGAGCGATCTGGTGCAGGGCACTCTTGACCTGCTCATCCTGAAAACGATCTCACTGGAGCCGCATCACGGCTGGGCTATAGCAAAGCGTATTCAGCAGATCTCGAATGAGGTCTTGCAGGTGCAGCAGGGCTCGCTTTATCCGGCGCTCCACCGGCTCGAGCAGCAGGGGTGGATACGCGCCAAGTGGGCGGAAAGCGACAGTGGCCGCCAGGCCAAGTTCTACTCGCTTACTGCAGCGGGCCGGGCTCAGCTGGAAAAGGAAAAGGAAAGCTGGAGCCGGCTTTCGAACGCTATCAACCTGGTGGTTGAGGGCGCGTAAAAAAAATACAGGAGGGTGCTGATGCGCTGGCTCGATCGATTCCGCATGGCAGTGTTGACGTTGTTCCGCCGACAGAGCGAAACAACGCGGCTTAATGACGAACTGCAGTTTCATCTTGACCAACAGGTCAAGGAGAACATCGCTCGCGGGCTAGCCCCGGACGAGGCGCGGTACGCGGCTCTGCGCACCTTCGGCAATCCTACGCAACTTCGCGATGAAGCGCGGTCCAGTTGGAGCTGGAACCGGCTGGAGAAGTTTTTGCGCGACCTGCGCTATGGTGTACGCACCCTCACGCGCTCGCCGGGTTTTTCCCTGACTGCGATTCTCGTCATGGCGCTGGGCATCGGCGCCACCACTTCTCTATTTACCATCGTGCGCTCGGTGCTGCTCAAGCCGCTGCCTTTCCGAGACCCGGATAACCTGGTGATGGTCTATGAGCACTTTCGCGAGGACAACGGTGGAAGCGGATTCAACGTGGTCTCGCCTGCTGATTTCAACGATTGGCATCAGCGAACGCACGGCTTCGCGGACATGGCTGCCTGGCACACGACGGATTTCGATCTCACCGGTGAGCATGCGGAACTCCCGGAGGTAGTCCAAGGTGCGGGAGGCTCCTGGAACCTGTTCTCCGTTCTGGGCACACCGCCGGCGATTGGCCGCGCCTTCAGGCCGGAGGAAGATCAAGTGGGAGCCAACCATGTGGTTCTGCTTACGTGGAGCTTCTTCCAAAGGCGCTTCGCCGGAGACGCCTCTGTCATCGGCAAGAAAATAAGACTGAATAGCGCCCCCTACGAAGTGATCGGCGTGCTACCAAGCTGGTTCACTTATCCCGACTCTCGGGTGCAGGTGTGGGTGCCTTATGCTTCGACTTTTCAGCCGGCGGACTATGCCCGGCATGACATGCATCAAAGCCATGTGGTCGCGCGGCTCCGGCCCGGGATAAGCGCGGCGGCTGCGGTGAACGAGGTAGGCGCACTGCAGTATCAGCTCCATCTTGCAAATCGCTCAGCGCCGGTTGCAGAAGACGTTCGACTACGGCCGATCCTCGATGACGTGACGCAGGATGTGAAAACACCACTGGTCGTTCTGATGTGTGCCGTGGGATGTATGCTGCTAATCGCCTGCCTGAATGTTTCCAACCTGCTGGTGGCGCGGAGCGCGTCCCGGCGTAAAGAACTTGCTGTGCGCGGAGCGTTAGGGGGCAGCCGGCTCATGCTCATCGGAGAACAGATGGCCGAGAGCCTGCTTATCTGCGCGGCCGGGGGAACGCTCGGCGTTCTGCTTTCTTTCCTGGCCACCCATTGGCTTGCGGACCACTGGAACGATCTGCCCCGTGCCGACGCCATTCACCTGGATGGAACTGTGCTGGCATTTGCTGTCGGCCTGGTGTTTCTTACGGCTTTGATGGCTGGGCTGTTGCCGGCGATTTCCTCCACCGGCGCGGGCATCTTCGCCGGGCTGCAGGAATCATCCCGTTCGATCGGCGGCAGCTTATCACGCGCCATGCTGCGCAAAACCCTGCTGACGGTGGAGATTGCGCTTACTGTGATTCTGCTGGTCTCTGCGGGCTTACTGTTCAAAACCTTTCTGCATCTGCGCACCGCCAATTTGGGTTGCGCCACCGATCACGTACTCACCATGAACTACGGCCTGCCAGAGAAGCAATATGACACCAGGGAGAAGGTTATCGCCTTCCACCAGTCTCTTTTGGAGCGGGTGCGCCGCCTGCCCGGAGTCATCGCGGCGGGCCTTGTCTCCAACCCGCCGGGTGCAGGCTACGGCGGCGACTTCGTCTTTACCCTTCCCGAACACCCTTCGAGCAGCTTTCAACTCCAGGACGACGCAATCAATCGCACCGCCGATCCCGGCTATTTCACTGCTATGCAGATACCGCTGATCGCCGGCCGGTTCTTCACCGATCAGGAACGCCTTGATCGTGACGGATACTTGATTATCAGTAAGAAATTTGCGGATAAGTTTTTCCCTCGTGAAAATCCAATTGGCAAGCATGTCACCGTCGGGTTCCTGGACAGAACGTATGAGATTGTGGGCGTTGTCGGCGATACCATCTACGACGTTGCTCAGCCTATCAAGGCCATGATGTACTTTCCGATTTTGTCCGGCGCTCCGCACCAGGCGAACTTTGCGACGATCGTAGCGCGCACCGCTGGAGACCCACTCGCGCTGTCTGTTCCCATTCAACAGCAGGTGGCGGCACTCGACCCCGCGCTGCCTGTCTCTGACATCTTGACCATGCAGCAGATTCTGGGTAAGTCCACGGCCACGCAGAGCTTTAGCGCTACGCTGGTGCTGGCGTTTGCCACTCTCTCTCTATTGCTGGCGGCGATTGGTCTGTATGGAGTGCTGTCGTATCTCGTCGCCCAACGCAACACGGAGATCGGCATCCGCATGGCACTGGGTGCACAAAGATCCGAGGTGTTGCGCCTGGTGCTGTTCGATGGACTGCGTCCGGTGTTGATTGGATTGGTGATTGGTTTGGCCGGTGGCTCGACGGCTGCGTCGTTCACCCGCTCCATTCTGTACGGCACCAGCCCGCTCGATCCTGTTGTTCTTATCACGATGGTGGGCGGGCTTTTGGTCACCGCGCTGGTTGCTTGTGCGTTGCCGGCCATTCGTGCATCGAAAATCGAGCCTATGCAGGCGCTGCGGACGGAGTAATCAGGCAGACCCTAGGACTACCTCCTGAGCGATTCCCAGCCGTCCCCTTCGACAAGCTCAGGGCAGGCTCTTCGGGAGTTTGTCATAGCAGAACCCGATGGGAACTGGACGGGGGCCCCACGTTCGCCTGAGCGTACGTGGGCCGAAAACGAAGGGGCGTAGCCCCCACCAAAGGTCTTTGGATGTTGACCCGCAGATCCGCGCTGGGGCGAGGAAAAGCAATGGAAACATATCATTTTCGGCCCAGGTACGCTCCCACGGCAGGCCGGGGCAGGTAGGCGAGGGGCACCCGTCCAGTTCCTTTGCCCTTGTTACGACACAGACTCCTGCCGGGCGCTGTCGCCAAGGGCGTGAGCTTACTGCTTCTTAGGTGGCTCCACTGCGCCGGGATACAGATCCTTGAGCGGCTTACTCTCTTTATCAGATGACTCCGGATGCGGCAGCGGCTTTCGTGGCAGCATTTGATCGCGCATGGCGGTGTTGTAAAGAAATATCGCTTCGACCACTGCGGCCTGCTTCAGATCCGTAGGCGATAGCCGCTCGTAGACGTCCTGGTTGCTGTGCAGGCTTCGGGTTTCGTAATCACGCGGGTCTTGGATGAACTGAAATCCAGGTATGCCAACCTGGTCGAAGGATTCGTGATCCGTGGAGCCGGTCTTTCGCATGCTGACCGTAGTGACACCCAGGTCCTTTAGCGGTTCAATCCATTGCTGGAAGATGGGCACAATCGCAGCGTTGTTCTCGGCGTAGATGCCGAGCAGCTTGCCTCCGCCATTGTCCAGGTTGAAGTAGCCGGAGATGAGCGCGTGCTCGGGCTTGACGGTCAACGGGCCAACCTGCTCCCGCATGTATTCAGGGACAGCGAGTTCCTCGGGCTTGGTAGACAGTCCCATGGTGGCAAGATGCTGGTGTACGTAGCCCAGCGAGCCGAATTCAGACTGCTCTTCACCGGACCACAACGCGATGCGGATGGTTCGGCGGGGCTGCACATGCAGCGCGTTGAGAATGCGCATGGCTTCCATAGCGATGATCGCGCCGGCGCCATCGTCGGTAGCTCCGGTGCCGGCGATCCAGCTGTCCAGATGCCCTCCCACCATGACCACCTGGTCTTTCAATTGGGGATCAGTGCCGGGGATCTCTGCAATGGTGTTGTAGCCCTGTTCGTGGTCGCCCGTGAATTCAGTGTTTATGGCGACCGAGACAGTGACCGGCACGTTATGTTCGAGCAAACGCCCAACACGGCCGAAGTTTTCGCTCGCGACCACCGCAGCGGGAATGGGCTGCTTATGATCCGGCCGGAAAACATATTCGCCCATCTGCTCGCCGTTATCATCGCGAACAGTGCCACCGTCACCGCCCCATCCGTGGACCAGAAGGGCCGACGCATGCTCATCAGCGAAGAATTTGGCGACCCGCTCCCGGAAGTTGATCTTCTTGAAGTGGTCTTCCCAAAATTTAGGTCCGTCAGAAAAGAAGTGCTGCTCTTGCATATCGCCGTCCAGCGGATATTGGTAAATCTGCACCAGCTTCTTCTCGTCGTAGTGTTGCAGCAGAGGTTCGGGATCGGGATTGATCTTGGGTGCATCTCCGTAGAGGATGATCTTGCCCGCAAGCTTGCCCTTCCAGGCGTCGAAGTCTTTCTCCTCCTTAAGATTGGGCACGGCAATGACCTGCGCGGTTATCGAACCGTTGGTAGCCGGCGACCATGGCGTGGCCTGGGCAATAAAGACAGCCGTATCCGGCGTGACCATGTCGACCGAGGTGCTGATCTGGCGCCAGCCCATGCCGAACTCGCCCCAGCTTTCCAGGTGCGCGTTGGAGCATCCCATCGCAGTGAGCTGGTCGCGCGTCCACGCGTTCGCTTTGGCTAAGTTGGGTGAGCCGGTAAGCCGCGGGCCGATATCGTCGAATAATGCGCCGGCATATTCCATCACGTGCGAGTGAGTGAGACCCTCCTCACGGATGCGCGCATACATGCCAAGGTCGAGAGCTTCAGTATTCGGCTGAGGCTCGGGGCGGCTGTAATCGTAACCGCCGGCTTCCACTGGTTTGTTGGATTTTGGGGCGTTTGCCCCCATGGTTGGTAGTGAAGCAACGCTTAACAGCATTGCCGCCGAGACGGCGGCCCATCGATCGATCATTCAGGGGTCCCTTTGTTCAGGAGAATCTTATTGCCAAACAGGCAATTGTAATAAATCCCCCTTGATTTCCTCACCCGTCCTCTGTGAGGGGACTGAGTTCGTTGGGGATTCTCACGCAGATACTTTAGTCCGGACATCAACCAGGCAAGTTCTGTCCCCTCTAAGCCCCCTGAGGCAATGGGTTTCCTTGAATTTCCCCAGGTGGGTTGGAGGGGAAAGCGTACCTCCGGAATGGGCTTGCTGTCCGAAAGTGGACATCTGAGGACGAAATTGAACAAATCGGCAATCGCTTGCGTAGGTATGCATGTGGCAAAGACCAACAAACCCAATAAAAGCATCGCTGATGGATTTGGTCACCAGCATGCATTAGCAACTAGCATGGATATCTCGCGCCCAGACCTTAAAGTCAAGAAGCGCCGCCGGCAGGCGGTGACGATCGCAATTGGCGTGGTCGTTCTGGCCGCCGTCACATTTCTCGTGATGCGGCTCAAACCGGCCGCCCCCAACGTCGACCGCTCGGCCGTGTGGACCGATACGGTCAAGCGCGGACCTTTGGTTGTCCAGGTGCGCGGCCTGGGTACCCTGGTGCCTCGCGAAGATGCGATCCGCCAGATCCCGGCGCAGACCGAGTCCACGGTCGTGCGCATCCTCACCCTCCCCGGCTCGATCGTAAAGCCCGACACCATCCTGGTGGAGTTAAACGACCCGACGCTGAGCCAGGGAGCCATCGACGCCGAGCTCTCACTCAAAGAGGCGCGTGCGGATCTCAGCAACATACAGGTGAAAGTGCAGAGCGATCTGATGGCGCAAAAGTCTGCCGCGGCAACGGTAAGCGCCGACTACAACCAAGCGCAGCGGCAGGCGCAGATCGACAAGACGCTGTACAGCCTGGGAGTGATTTCCGGTATTGCGTACAGCGGCTCTCAAGGAACGGCGGAGCAATTGAGCACTCGTAACAAGCTCCAGGAGGAGACCGTCCAGATCAACGAAAAGGCGATCGAATCGCAGCTTGCCGTGCAGCAGGCCAAGGTGGCGCAGGCGCAGGCCATCTATGACCTGAAGGAGCAACAGCTGAACGCGCTGAAGGTGCGCGCAGGCATTTCCGGAGTGCTGACCGATCTGCCTCTCGCCGTGGGCCAGCACGTGACCATTGGTACGATGTTGGCGCAGGTGGTGCAGCCGAATCAATTGAAGGCGCAGCTGAAGATTGCTGAGACGCAGGCGCGCGGCATCCTCATCGGCCAACCTGCTTCTATCGATACGCACAACGGCCTGGCCGATGGCAAAGTGTCGAGAATCGATCCTGCGGTGCAGAACGGAACCGTCACCGTAGATGTGGAGCTGGTTGGCGCTCTGCCCAACGGAGCACGTGATCAATTGAGTGTGGACGGCGTGATCGATCTGGAGAGATTGAGTGATGTCCTCTATGTGGGCCGGCCTGCTTTTGGCAGCGAGAACAGCACCATCAGCCTCTTCAAGTTGGACCAGGATGGCAAGGGGGCGGTCCGGGTTCCCGTCAAAGTCGGCCACGCCTCGGTGAATGCCATTCAGGTGTTGGAAGGCTTGCACCAAGGGGACACGGTCATTCTGAGCGACATGTCGCGGTGGGATACGACGGACAGAATTCGTCTGGACTAATAGGGCCAATATCAAAAAAGGAACACAGGAGCGAAAGCATGCAGCCACTGATACAGATTGAAGCGATGACCAAGGTTTTCTACACCGAGGAAATCGAGACCCACGCCCTTGCCGGTGTGCACCTCTCCATCGACCGGGGGGAGTATGTGGCCATGTCTGGCCCTTCCGGTTGCGGAAAATCGACGTTGTTGTCGATTATCGGCCTGCTGGATACACCGACAGCCGGCAAGTATGAGCTGAACGGCCGCCCGGTGGAGAATCTGAAATTTGCCGAGCGGTCGCGCATCCGCAACCAGGAGATCGGGTTCATCTTTCAGAGCTTCAACCTGATTGGTGATCTTACCGTCGCTGAGAATGTGGAGCTGCCGCTGACTTATCGCTCGGGCATGGCATCGAGCGATCGCAAGCAGCGGGTGCAGGAATCTCTCGAGCGCGTGGGCATGGCCCACCGTATGCGTCACTATCCCTCGCAACTCTCGGGCGGCCAACAGCAACGTGTAGCTGTCGCGCGCGCACTCGCGGGTTCACCCTCTATCCTGCTGGCCGATGAGCCCACTGGTAACCTGGACTCGAAGAACGGCGAAGCGGTGATGGAACTGCTCAAGAACCTTCATCGCGAAGGAGCGACCATCTGCATGGTGACGCACGACCCGCGTTTTGCCCGCCATGCTGATCGCAATATCCACCTCTTTGACGGAAAGATTGTCGCCGAAGGTGAATTTGCCGATCACGCTCTCGAAATGCAATGACCGGGGTCTGATGACCGCGGGTCAATAAATACAGATGTATGGGTTGAAGCGTGACGATTCGTCCCCGACGGGGCGGACGGTGAGGACCGCATTATGATCTCGCTCGAAAATGTCGAAAGAAGCTACAAGACTGGCGCTGGCCAGACCTGGGTACTCAGGCGCATCAACCTGAAGATCGAGGCGGGCGAGTTTATTACCATCATGGGACCTTCGGGGGCGGGGAAGTCGTCACTGCTGAATGTCTTGGCGCTGCTCGATGACCAATGGTTAGGGTCGTACTGGTTCAATGACGAGGCAGTGCACCTGATGAACCGCAAGCAGCGGGCTGATCTGGCAAGGCGCAACGTCGGGATGGTTTTCCAAAGCTACCACCTGCTCGACGACCTCAACGTGGCAGAGAATATCGACCTTCCGCTTTCGTACAAGAACATCTCCAAGGCGGAACGCCAGTCATTGGTTGCGGACACTCTGGATCGCTTCAGCATCGTGGGCAAAAAGGACCTCTTTCCCAACCAGCTATCCGGTGGCCAGCAACAGTTGGTCGGCATCGCCCGGGCCGTGATTCACCGCCCGGCCCTGTTGCTTGCCGATGAACCGACGGGCAATCTTCACTCCTCGCAGGCGAAGGAGATCATGGAACTCTTCCAGCAGCTGAACCGGGATGGAACAACCATCGTGCAGGTGACCCACTCGGAGGTAAACGCCAGCTATGGCAGTCGGGTGCTTGAGGTTCGGGATGGATGGATGGTGCGTGATACTGCCAACCCCGGGTTGAACCAGGCTACCGAGGTGAAGGCATGAGGGATGTCCCCTGCGCGGGAGTTTTGGTGCAAAAAGCACTGGCCGTGGTTTCTACGGCGGCGATTCTCGCTTCCACTACCTTCGCGCAAGCGGTCCCCGCAAACAGCCCGCCTTCCGCGCCTGCTGGTCCGCAACAATCTCCGCCCCAGACCATCGCACAGCAGGCGCAAGCCGCGGCCCAGCCGCAGCCGGTTGTCTACCAGGGACCTTTCCACATTGAAATGCCGCATTCACACAATCCCTTGGCGCCGTATATGCCCAGCACTGTGCCGGAACTCAACCTGCAAAACTCGCAGCGCCTCTTCGACCTCATACGCGACGGCAAGCTCCAGATCTCCCTGCGGGATGCAATCGCTTTGGCCCTTGAAAATAATCTCACGCTCGCCTCCTTCCGCTACAACTTCCCCATCGCGCAAGCCGATCTTCAGCGCACCAAGGCGGGAGGCAACGCCAACGGCGTCAACAACGCCGTCGTCTCGACCACGCCGAGCGGCTTTGGCGCCTCTGGGGGTGGTGGCTCCGCAACCTCGAATGCGACCGCCGGCAACGGCGGCCTCGTCACCACGACGCTCGGCGCCGGCGCGGCCGTTCCCTCGTTCGACCCCCTCCTCATCTTCAGCGGCTATGTGCAACACACCGTCACCCCGGAGACGAACCTTTCCCAGGTCGGCGTCGAACTCTATAAGGTGAACAACATCGAGGTCCAATCGCAGTACCAACAGTACTTTCCGCTGGGCACCTACCTGCAGGTCAACTACACCGGCTTCCGCGCTGCCAACAACAGCCCTTATTCCGCAGTCAATCCCGAACTGCTTTCCAATTTCCAGATCCAACTGCAACAGCCACTTCTGTACGGATTCGGCCTTGCCAGCAACGAGCGCTTCATCCACATTGCCAAAAGAAACCTGCAGACCACCGATCTCGCCTTTCAGCAGCAGGTCATCGCCACCGTGACCGACATTGAAAACCTCTATTGGGATCTGGTCAACGCTTATCAGGACGTGCAGGTGAAGACCCGGTCATTGGAATACGCCAATCAGACCCTGACCGACGACCAGAAGCAGTTGGAGCTGCAGAATATTCCTGCGTTGCAGGTCATGAAAGACCAGTCTGCGGTTGCCACCAGCGAGGGTGACCTTACCATCGCCAAGGCCACGCTGCGGCACAACGAGCTGCTGATTAAGAACGATCTCACCCGAACCGACGACCCGTCGATCGACGAAATTCCTGTCATTCCGCTCGACCTGCAGGGCGGTCCCGATCCCAACGAAACGAAATCCATCACCCAGCTGATTGACGAGGCCATGAAGAACCGGCCTGAAGTCGCGATTTTCCGTAATGCGGCGGAGGTCCAGCGCCAGAGCGTCAAGGACATCAACAGCGAGCTGCTGCCTCAACTTTATCTGTACGGCTACTACGGAGGCACGGGCGCCGCCGGTCCCAAGAACCCGAATTGCACTCTCAGCGTGGAGAGCTGCTCCACCAGCCTGCCCACCGACTTCGCCAGCATGTTCGTGAACACCTTCAACTACTCGGCGCCCCAGTACGAGGTTGGCGTCAATCTCGTAATCAACCTCCGCAACCGTCAAGTCAAAGCCGACCAGTTCCGCGCCGTGCTCGCGTACCGCCAGAGCCAGATCGCCCAAGAGCAGCAGCAGAAGACCCTTCGCTTCGACATCCGCGACTCACAGTTCGCTCTCGTGCAGGCGCAAGCCCGCGTGGCGGCCGCGCAAAAAGCACGCGATCTCGCGCAAAACACCTTTGATATCGCCAAGAAGGAGCAAGACGTAGGAGCGATATCCAGGTATGACACGCTGGTCATGGAACAAAGCCTCGCTGTCGCTGAATCCGCGTTTTTTACCGCGCAGACGGCCTATGAAAAGGCGAAGGCGGATATTGACCGCGCTACTGGGACGACCTTGGACCGCACGGGCGTCTCCATCGACGACGCAAAAAATGGCGTCGTCACCCACTTGCCGCAGAACGTAGACGTTGCGCCGGCTAAACCTTAGCCTGCCCTGTCTAACTGGACTGCGGCCCTCCACTATACTTAACCTACCGTTCGAGGCAATGATGGCCACCTTCCCGCAAACCGCGAAAGAGACCCCGGGAACCCGTACGCAGGCGGAGGCGCCCAGAATACTCGCCGCCGACGATCAGCCGCATATTCTGGATGCCATCGAGTTATTGCTGCAGCCAGAAGGCTACCGGGTGGAGAGAGCGCAATCTCCGCGCGAGGTACGGGACAGGGTTGCCAGCGAAACCTACGATGCGCTCCTGATCGATCTCAATTACACCCGCGACACGACATCCGGTGCAGAGGGTTTGGAGCTGCTTGCCCAGCTAAGTGCTCATGACAGCCGCCTGCGCATTATCGTGATGACGGCATGGGCCAATGTCGATCTCGCAGTCGAGTCTATGCGCCGCGGCGCCTGTGACTTTATCCAGAAGCCCTGGGAGAATGTACGGCTGATTTCCGTTCTGCGCACGCAGATCGAACTTCGCCGGGCAGTGCGGCAGGCTGAAATTCTGGAGGCGGAGAACCGCCTGCTGCGTGCTGAAGGACGCCCGGAATTGATCGCCAAGGCGGCCTCGATGCAACCCGTGCTGGAACTTTTAGCGCGCATCGGACCGTCGGATGCCAACGTGCTGATTACCGGCGAGCATGGCACGGGCAAAGAAGTCGTAGCCCAGACGCTGCATGCGCTCTCATCGCGCTCGGCTCGCTCGCTGGTGGCTGTGAACACCGGCGCGCTGGCGGAAGGGACGTTTGAGAGCGAGCTCTTCGGCCATGTCAAAGGCGCGTTTACCGATGCGCGCACGGACCGCATCGGACGCTTCGAGCTCGCCGATCGGGGTACTCTTTTCCTGGACGAAATTGCCAATGTGCCGCTGCGCCAGCAGGCTAAACTGCTGCGCGTCCTGGAGACGGGCGATCTGGAACGAGTCGGCTCTTCGCAAACCAAGCGAGTGAATGTGCGTTTGATTTCCGCTACCAATGCCGATCTGCACGAGGAGTGCGCCCAGGGACGCTTTCGCGAAGATCTGCTCTTTCGCCTCAACACGGTGGAAATTCATCTTCCCCCGCTGCGCGATCGCCGCGAAGATATTCCCTTGCTCGCCGGGCACTTCCTCGCCCGCTATACTTCGCGCTACCGCAAGGCTGCGACCGGCTTCGAGCCCAGCGCACTGGAGGCGATGTTCCAGCACAGCTGGCCGGGCAACGTAAGGGAGCTCGACCATGCGATCGAGCGGGCTGTTCTTATGGCTCGCGGTCCGCGCATTCAAATCGCCGACCTGGGCTTGAGCCAGGTTCGCTCATCCGGCCAGAGTCTCGATGAACTCAGCCTCGAAGCAGTGGAAAGCATTCTCATCCGCAAGGCGCTGGCTCGTGCGGGCGGTAACGTCAGCCATGCGGCGGAGGCACTCGGATTGAGCCGTGGAGCGCTCTATCGCCGGATGGAGAAGTATGGAATCTGATCCCACTCCCGGCAACGGAAGGGATTCAGGTTCGCGTGCGCATCTACGCTCCGCAAAACACCGTGACCACGGCCCTTTCGAGCGCCGTATCCGCTTTCTCTGCCTGTTCGTTGCTGCTCCTGGAGTTGTGCTCGCAGCGATCCTAATGTGGCAAGCAAAATTTTCAACTGGTGCGTTCTGGACTCTTTTGGGTGGGGTCGCTTTCCTTTCTCTGATTGCGGCGACCCTCCTCATGGAGCAGATCATCCGTCCGCTGCAGACCCTGGCCAACGTTGTCTCGGCGCTGCGCGAGTCGGATTACTCCTTTCGCGCGCGTGGTGCGCGGCAGCTCGACGCGCTGGGGGAGCTTGCGCTCGAGATCAACGAATTTGCGGACCTGTTGCAGAGCCAGCGTCTCGGTGAGCTGGAGGCTTCGGCCTTATTGCGCTGTGTTATCTCTTCCATGGACGCGCCTGTCCTGGCCTTCGATCCCGCCCATCTCCTCCGTCTCGTCAATCCTGCTGCCGAACGCATCTTCCATCTCATCGCGGAACGGGACTTGGGTACGAGCGCTCATGATCTGCAACTTGCTGAGGTGTTGGATCAGCCCGATCGGGGAATCCTTGTTCTTGGCGGGAAAAGCAACCCGGTGCACTGGATGGTGAGGAGATCCAGTTTTCGCCAGCACGGCATCCCCCATACGCTCCTGGTGTTGTCTGACGTGAGCATTGCGTTGCGCGAGCAGGAACGCGACGCTTTCCAGCGCCTGATCCGAGTGATCGGGCACGAAATCAACAATTCGTTGACGCCAATCAAATCCATTGCCGGAAGCCTTCGTTCCTTGATTCATGTCGATCCGCTGCAGCGGAACACTACGGATACGCCCGGGATAGATCATCACGTATTCAGCCTCGACCGCGGTCTTAAAATTATCGAGAATCGTGCTGAATCCCTCAATCGATTCATCCAGGCATACCGGCAGCTGGCGCAGTTACCGCCGCCTGCATTGCAACCAGTGTCGTTACATTCATTTATGGAGCGTGCCGTAGCGCTCGAAACCAGGGTAGCCGTCCGGCTCAACCCGGGACCCGATATCGTGCTGCAGATGGACCCCGATCAGATCGAACAGCTGCTCATCAATCTGTTGCGCAATGCAGCCGAAGCGGCGTTGGCGCGCTTTCCCGAGGCGCCCTCGAACGGCCATATCACGACCGATGTTCCTGAAGTGTCGATCACCTGGAGAGCCATTCCCCGAGCGGTCGTCATTCTGATCCAGGACAACGGTGTCGGCCTTAGTAATCCGTCCAACCTCTTCGTGCCCTTCTACACCACCAAGCCGGGAGGAAGCGGTATCGGTCTAGCCCTTGCGCGGCAGATATGCGAGGCCCACGGAGGCGTCCTTCAGGTAGCCAATCGCCTGGATGGCCCCGGTTGCGGAGCGGAGATCCGCCTTCCGTTGAGGGCATCGCAGGCCTTGCTTCCACCGGGACAGGAAGGCAAACCGGCGGAGAACAAGGTCTATGGGTAGGGTGGCCTAAGACACATGGAGTGCTGGGACGTTGTTTCGGTCCCGGTGAGGCTTTATGACAATCTCCACATCTTGATCGAGCGCCACGAGAAAGCGCAAAAGCCGTTCGACCGAGAACTGGCGAAACTCCCCGCGCAACATCTTGGATATGTCGGGCTGGCGGATGCCAAAAAGATCGGCCGCCTCGACCTGTTTCAAGCCACGATCTTTCATGATCGTGTCGATCTTGAAGACCAGTTGCGCCTTGATAAGGTGCTCCTCGGCATTTGGAATGCCGATATCTTTGAACACATTCCCGCTGCTGGCTTCGTGTCCTTTTTTAGTCATGTGGTTCGCTGTCCTTTGCAATCTTCTCCGCCTCACGTAGGCGCAGCTTGATTAACTCAATATCCCGGCCCGTTGTCGATTTCTTCTGGAAGGCATGAAGGACGTACACCGCTTTCGCGTATCGCAACGTGTATACCGCTCGGAACGTATCACCGCGAAAATCCGTGACCACCTCCACTACTCCTGCTCCACCAAAGCCACGCAGGGTCTTTGTGTCGCGGTGTTTGCCTCCATGCTGGGCGACGTATAGGGCATAGCCCATGTGATCCTGTACGGCCTCGGGAACTCTGCGGCTGGAGCCGATCCAAACCACTGGCTTTAATGACGGCTCCGCAGTCATTGGCGTTACCGATATGGTGATATCACTATATCACGAGAAACAAAGTATATTGCTAAGCGGCATCGGACCTCTGATCTTTTAGCAATGTTTGCCAATTGTGCTACTTTGCTGTTCAGGAACTATATCTACAAGGATCGCCATGCTGACGCGAAATGTGAATTTGACCGAGGAGCTTGATAACTTCGTGCTCGCGAAGATCTACAGGGGTCGATACGAAAACGCCAGCGAGGTTATTCGCGCGGCCCTGCGGACATTAGAGCGGGAGGAACAGCAGTTTGAGGCGAAACTTGCCGCGCTGCGGACAGCGATTGATCAAGGCGACGCCAGCGGGGCAGCTTCCGGAGATTCTTTCCAGCGTGTTCGTCGGACGCTCAAACTCTCAAAGAAAAAGAGCTAGAGCGACAACCGGATCGAACCAAGGGGATCTCCGTGTCTCGCATCCTCCATCAGCGCATGCTGCCAGAAGGCTTATCTTAACGGCGTTTGAGCGTCTCTAGTTCGTCGAGGGTGCGTGGCCAGTCCGATTTTAAGAGCCGCGAAAGACTTCGATCTGCCAGTAGTTTCCCGCCAGTTTGGCACTTGACGCAGTAATCCGTTTCATTGTCCGCGTAACGAATGCGTTGGATCGGTTGACCACAGCGCGGGCAAGGCTCTCCATAACGTCCATGCACCGCCATATCCTTGCGGAAGGCGGTCACCTTTTCCGGAAAGCCGGCTTTCGCCTCGCTGGTTAGCCGCTCGATCCATAACTTAAGCGTGGCCTGGGTCGCGCCATAGAGCCTTTCCCATTCCTGCGGGTCCAGCTTGTGCGTCATCTTCACTGGGGACAATTGCGCCGCGTGCAAAATCTCGTCCGAGTAAGCGTTCCCAATGCCGCTTAGAATGCGCGGGTCGGTGAGAGCTCTCTTGAGGGTTCGATTCTCGATCGTGAGCGCGTTGCGAAAAGAATTGAGATCGCTGGAGAGCACGTCGATCCCTCCCGGGTCGATGGAACGCAACCCTTCCTCACCCTCAAAGAGATGCAACGATGCGCGGCGCTTGGTGCCCGCTTCCGTAAGCACGAGAGAGCCATGGGGAAAGTCAAAGGCGGCTAGATTCTGCCGCCCTGCCAGCTTGGCTCCTGATGGACGCCAGTGCAGGCGCCCGGCAATCATCAAGTGCAGCACAAGCCAGAGATCGCCATCGACTCCGATCGCGATGCGTTTGCCGATGCGGCGCAGCTCGCGCACCACACGGCCTTCTGCACTGGCAACGGGCGGCCGCGCCGTTCGCAGCAGAAATGCGCTCGCTATGCGAACATGCTCGAGCGGCTGTCCGACGATTCGCGGCTCCAGCGCACTGAGGTAAGCGGAAATGTCCGGTAATTCCGGCATGCCTATTAGCTTGCCGGTTGCGTCGCCGTTTCGCAACGTCGAAATCCAGGCCTTGCGGCACATGTGCTACACTCCTGCCCGATGAATCGACGCATGTTTCTCGGCCAGGCGGCGATGGCTTACGGCGCCTTCCTGCTGAACGCGCGGGCCCAGGGAACCTCTCATGCTCCCGGCCTCACCATCCGCGAAATTCGCGCGGTTCGTCTGCGCGACGGATTCAATAGCCGCTTCATCCGCGTCTACACCAACCAGGGTTTGACCGGCACAGGCGAGATGCTGGATACCGTCGGCGCGGAGTACATCGTCAACAACAATATCGGCCCGGCGCTCGCCGGCCGCGACCCACTGGATATTGAAGGAATTCTCCTCGACCTGTGGGGCGGGAAGCATCTTGCCGCTGGTGGCTCCCCTTCGCCTATCTTCATGCGCGGAATGGGCGGACCCTACCTCACCGCCATCAGCGGAGTGGAAATGGCGCTGTGGGATCTGGCCGGCAAAGCCCTGAACGCACCGATATACCAGCTGATGGGCGGTCGGGTTCGCAGTAAGTTGCCGGTATACCTGCATGCAGCCAATCCGGGTGAGGCGACCAGTCTTATCGCCAAAACGAAAGTGAAAGCGCTGAAGATCGGCATCGATTACAGCCCGGATGAATGGACCCTGAAAAAGGGTTGGGACCCGAACAAGCTTTGGGGTCTTCATCTGAACACCGTGCAATTGGATGATGTGGTGCATTTCGTTGCCTCTATTCGAGAGGCGGTGGGCAACACCTACGACCTCGCTCTTGAGTGCCACGCACGCTATGACGTCGAGACGGCCATCCAGCTCTGTCATCTGCTGGAGCCGTTTCGCCTGATCTGGGTAGAAGAGCCAATCCCCAGCGACGATGTCGACGCGATGCTACGGGTGCGCAATGCCACACGGGTTCCCATTGCGGCAGGGGAGAACATTTATAGCCGCTACGGCTATCGTCCTTTTCTGGAGAAGGAAGCGCTCAGCGTCATTCAGCCGGATGTTTCGAAGACCGGCGGGCTGCTGGAAACGCGTAAGATCGCGGCTATGGCCGAAGTCTACTCAATCCCCATCGCTCCTCACGGAGTAGCATCCCCTTTGGGTACGATGGCGGCTGCTCACGTAGCCGCCACGACGCCGAACTTCATGCTGCTTGAGTTCACCCACTATGTCGATAAGTCCTACACCTCGCTGACCGAGCCGGTTTCGCTCGATGACGATGGCTTCCTGGAGGTGAGGACTAGCCCCGGAATCGGCGTAGCGCTCAACGAGGATGCGGTGAGAGAAAGGACAGACCCTGAATTCCATCCTCTCTAAGACTCCAAGCGACAGCAGGGCCCCGCGGATCGTGGGGATCGGCGAGTTGTTATGGGACCTCTTGCCCAGCGGGCCAAGGCTGGGCGGGGCGCCGGCAAACTTCGCTGTCTTCAGTGCTCGACTCGGGAACCGTACTACGTTGGTCAGCAGCGTCGGTGACGACGAATATGGGAGAGCAGCGCGCACCAGTCTCCAGCAACCGAACCTCGATCTCGAACAGCTTCAAACAGACAGCGCGCATCCGACGGGGACAGTCGAAGTTTCCTTTTCCGCCGATAAGCAGCCGAGATACCTCATCCGTCGCAACGTGGCATGGGACTTTATTTGTCTGACCCCTGCGCTGCTTGAGGTAGCGCGTTTTGCCGATGCGGTCTGTTTTGAAACCCTCCCTCAGCGGCATGAAGCTTCGCGCGCTACCATCCAAAGCTTCGTCGAGGCCACCGCGCCCGGGTGCGTGCGGGTTTGCGATGTGAATCTACGCATCCCTGATTACACTCCTCAGGTGCTTCACTGGTCGATGGCGCACGCCACCATCATCAAGCTGAGCGATGAGGAGCTGCCGCAGGTTTTTTCTTTGCTGAATGAACTAGGGTCAGGCCAGCACCAGGTGCCGGCGAGTCCTCAGGCCTCGGCCCAGGCGCTGCTTGGTAAGTTCCCCAGCTGCCAACTAGTGGCTACGACACTGGGGCCGCATGGATGCCTGCTCACCACCCGTGAAAGCACATTCGGGCATCCGGGATTTCCCATCCAGGTGGTTGATACGGTCGGCGCGGGCGACGCCTTCACCGCCGGTTTGATACACGCCTACCTGCGCGGAGGGTCCCTGCCTCAGATGGCGGAGATCGGCAATCTTTGCGGCAGCTACGTGGCTTCGCAGCCAGGAGCTACTCCACTGCTGTCTTTAGCTTTGATCGAACGCGTCGGTGCCTTGCTGAGCGGGAGTAGCGAATGAATCGTCGAATATTTCTCGTCTCTTCCGGTGCGTTTTGCGCGATTCCTGGCGCCCTACATGCGTTCGCCCAAGCGGTGTTGCCGGTGGCACTCAGGGAAAAGCTCATGCACGATCCCTTCCGGCCGCAGTTCCATCTGCTGCCCAAGGCTAACTGGCAGAACGATCCCTGCGCACCTCGATTCTTTCGCGGCCAGTATCATATGTTCTTCCAGTACAACCCAGGCGCGGCGGTTTGGGGAGACATGCACTGGGCGCATGCTGTCAGTCCCGATCTCATCCACTGGAAACACATGCCGGTTGCGCTGTCACCTACTCCGGGATCCTATGACGCCTTCGGATGTTTCACTGGCAGCGTGCTGCCCGGCGCCGAAGTGCCGACTATCCTTTATACCGGTGTGACCCGGTCCTCACCCGAGACCATTCGCGGCGAAGGACTGCGTGAGGTGCAGTGTCTCGCCACCTCCACTGATCCTGATCTCCGGACCTGGAAGAAGCTGGATAAGCCAGTGTTGGAGGGCCCTCCGCCCGGTTTGCAGGTGACCGGTTTTCGCGATCCGTGCCCATGGAAGGATGGAGATACCTGGTACCTGGGTGTGGGTTCGGGCTTTACCAAGATCGGCGGCGCAGTGCTGCTTTATACCTCACGGGACGGTCGCAATTGGACCTACCTCCATCCGCTCGCTCAGGGCAAGTGGAACGGAAGCACTAAGATCAACCCTGTGGCTACGGGGGAGATGTGGGAGTGTCCCGACTTCTTTCCTCTTAGGGACAAGCATGTGCTGCTCTACTCCACCGAGGGCAAGGTCTATTGGGAGGTGGGCAAGTTCGATAAGAGCGACCTCCGCTTCCACTCGGAAACCAAGGGCTTGCTCGACCACGGTTCCTACTACGCGATGAAGAGCATGGTTGACTCCAAGGGGCGGCGCATTCTTTGGGGATGGGTGCAGGAAACGCGCACGCCCGACGAGTGTAGAGCTGCCGGATGGGCAGGGCGCGATGGCGCTGCCTCGCGTGCTCTCTCTGGGCCCTGACAACCAACTGCTCATGGATGTCCCGCCGGAGTTTGCCGGGCTGCGTAAGAATACGCAGAAGGCGCAAGCGGCGCAGACTGTGCCCATCGAGAACCGAGCCGCTGAGATTGTATTCAGCTTCAAGGCAGGGGAAAGCCCATGCGGATTGGAATTGCGAGCCGGTGGGGCGCCGCTCTTCGCCATTCGCTACGCCGGCGGTAACAAACCATCGGTTAGCGTGGGCGGCAACAGCCTGCCCCTCTCGCCGGATCAGGATGGAGTCTCGACGATACATCTCTGGATGGATGGCTCGATCATCGAAACGTTTGTTGATCGTAAAGAGGCCATGACGGCTCGCTGCTTTATTCCATCGCCGGCGGGCATTCAGCTTGCCTGGGCGGGAGCCTCTGATGCGTTCAAGAGCCTGACGGTATCGGGCGTCACGCCTATCTCGAACGACCGTCTCACTACCTAGATTTTTAGCAACGGCGTGCTATCGTTTTTGCATGTTCCGTTTTGTCTTCGCTTTGCTTTTTCTGGCCAGTTTTCAATGCTCCGCAGCCGCAGCTGTCCCCGAGACTTTTCATTGCAACGCTGCCGCACATGAGCCATTTCTCGACCAGGCAAACCGCTTCATTCTGACCACGCTGCGCTATCAACCGGTGGAAGCGACGCAGGCCGGGTATCATGGCGACCCCAGCGCTCCTCTGGATAATGAGCTTGACGACTCGAGCCCGGCCACCATCGCCGCCGAGCGCGCCTTGTTCATCGCCGGCAAGCTGTGTTTCGCAACTGCGAAGGCGGCTACGCTCGAGGAGGGAGCGGACCTTGCGCTCCTCCGCGACAACATCGAGTCGACTCTCTTTCAGATCGATGTATTGCAGGGCTACCGCTACCGCCCGCAGGATTATGTCGAGATGATCGGCTCCGGCCTGTTCTTCCCGCTCACTTCGACTGACGGTACGGAGCAGTCGCGGCTCTCGTCTGTGCTGGCGCGCATGGAGCAGGTTCCGAAGGTTGTCGACGAGGCTCGCCACAACCTTAAGCAGGCCGATCCGGTATTTCTCGATACGGCCTTGAATGAGAATGCGGGGAACACTGCGGTCATCGAGCAGATCGGGGGTATGATCCCTGCCGGGTCGCCGCTGCGCTCGCGTTACGATGCGGCGTCCAAGGCGGCGCGCGCATCGCTCGACAGCTATGCCGCCTGGCTCAAGGACGACCTGGCCCACAGACCGCACCCTGTTAGCTGGCGCACAGGACCTACGGCCTACGCGAAGATCTTCGCCTATGCCCTCGGCCCCGGCACGCATGAAACTCCGGACTCGGTGCTCGCCGCAGCGGAGCGGGATCTGCCTAGGGTTCGCGGCGAGATGTACTCGGTCGCCTTGCCTCTGCATAAGAAATGGTACCCAGAACACGGGGATCATAGCGATCTGAGTGGGGACGCGCTCCAGAACAAGATCATTGCCGAAGTCGTCGACCACATCAATCAGGACCACGTGCAGCCGGATCAACTTCTGGCGAAGGTAAAGGCCGAAGCCAGCGGGATTCGCGCCTTCATTGTGCAAAAGAACCTGGTCACCTTGAGTGATCGCGACAATATGCGCATCGTGCCCACTCCGGCTTTTGAGCGCGGGGTGTATTCGGTGGCGGGCTTTCATTCTGCGCCAGCGCTCGAACCAAAAGAGGAAGCGGAATACTGGGTTACCCCCATCGATCCCAAGATGCCTAAGGAGCAGGCCGAGTCGAAGCTGCGCGAGTACAACAACTGGATGCTGCTATATCTGACCATGCACGAGGCGCTCCCCGGCCACTACACGCAGTTCGAGCACGCGAACAATCTGAAGCCGTCGTCGCGCCGCGTGCTGCGCGTGCTACTGGGGAATGGTCCTTATGTAGAAGGTTGGGGAGAATATGGAGTGAAGGAAATGGAGGACGCTGGGTACGCCAACCATGATCCTCGTTTCGTCCTCATGGTGCAGAAGATTCGCTTGCGCGTGATCGCAAACGCCATCCTCGACATCCGCATGCAGAGCCGCAATATGACCGACCAGGAGGCGCTCGACTTGATGGAGAGCAAGGCGTTTCAGACTGCGGCCGAGGCGCAGGGCAAGCTGCGCCGGGCCAAACTGACCGCGGGTCAACTCATCACCTACTATGTCGGCTACCACCAGTGGATCAATCTGCGCGACGGTATCCAGCAGCAACAGGGAAGCGCCTTCTCGCTCAAGCGCTTCAACGATACGGCTCTCGACGAAGGACCGCTGCCGATCCCGATTCTGCAACCAATACTGGAACAGAAGCTGATCGGGCATTAAGTGGTTTTGCTAATGGTGGGGATGACCGCGGCGCGGCTGAAGCCGTGCTTTTCGTCCGAAGCGAACCTCAGGGGCTAAAGCCCGTCATATTCTCGGTCGTTACGGCCCGACTAAAGTCGTGCCCTGATACAAAGCAGGGCCGCAGGAAATCCGGGGGTGTGGGGCACCCGTCCTTCGTTTGGGAGAAGCGCAAGGATCAGGCGTGAAACTTCTTCATGTACTTGGCGTCGACTGCGAGCGCTTCCATGATCGGCCCTTGAAATTCTTCCTGCTCCACGAAGGCGTGGCGAATGTGGCCGGTTGCCGCCGCGGCGGCGAAGATGGGCGCGTAATCGATGGAGCCGGTGCCGAGTTCGACTGAGGGCGGCTTGTTGTCTTTGAAGTCCTTGACGTGCAGCATCACGATACGTGTCGGATATTGTTTCAAATAATGCACGGGATCCTGGCCGCCCACGATCACCCAGCCGCAGTCCAGCTCGAAGCTGACCTTTGCCGGATCGGTGTGCTTCAGGAGCTCGTCGTAGGGCAGGATGCCATCAATCGCTCCGAACTCGGCATAGTGATTATGGTAGGCGAACTTCATGCCCGCTGCTTCAACCTTAGTGGCGACCTGGTTGAACTGGTCCGCGCTCCAGCGCCAGTCATCGAGAGTGAGCGGCCCCTTGGCCCCTGGCTGCTGATGCATCGGTGAGGAGCAGACAACGTATCCGGCGCCCAGGGATTTGCAGAAGGGCAGGATCTCATCGAGGTGCTGCTTCAGCAACGCCAGCGAGTAATGCGCGCTGACGCAGCGCAAGCCGGCCGCCTGCATGGCAGCCTTTACCTGTTCCACGGGGAGATTAAAGAACCCGGCAGCCTCCACTTCCTTATAGCCAAGGGCCCCGAGCTGCTTGAGCGTGCCGGCATAATCCGTGGGCAGCAGCGTGCGCACAGAATAGAGTTGCAGACCGACGGGCAGCCCCAAGGATGCCCCGCGGCCCACGCCGGTGTACAGCAGGGCGGCGGCTGCGGAAGTGGAGCTAATGAAGCTGCGTCTGGTAATCGACATTAATGAATTTCCTCCTGAAACAGTCAGTGACCTGTCTACTCCATGAACCAGCCGTGGGTCAACAGGATCGACTGCCTGGTGGGTGCCAGCGTCTTCTGTTCGGCCAGGAAGACGACGGCTACTTTTCCCTCCAGGCGCATGTGCTATCTCACGGCGCAAACGAAATTGGACGCGTCGTTGGTATTTCCCGTGCCCTGATACTGGGCGGTGGCGGGATAGGGACACAGCGGACGCTTTGGGGTTGGCGCGCCGTTGATGTCACTGGACGGCAAGGTGCTGGCGATGATTTTGTCGGGCGCTACTCCGTGTTCTACCCAGTCGACGACGGGGCCCAAGGCATCGAAATGCGTCGCCCCTGGACCACCGCTGCAATGTGCCATGCCAGGCACCATGAAGAGGCGGACCGATTGATCAATTTGAGCGATCGGCTGGCCGCCAGTGGGAGCAGCTTTGGCCCGCGCGACCACTGCATTGTAGTAGTTGATGGATTCTTCGGGAGCCACTAGCCAGTCTGCCCAGCCGTGATAGATGAGCAGCTTGTGGCCGTGGGCGCGAAAGGTGTCGATATCCGGGCTGGTTGCATTCACCATGCCGGCGAGCTTTTGGGTAAAGAGCGTGTCCTGACGATCGAAATCGAATTGCCGCCAATCCCAGTCCGGTCCAAAAACCCATTGAAAGATCGGAGCGTAGGGAGGGATTGCAGCCGGGCCGGGTATACGATCCAAACCATCCCAGCCGGATTCGCTGCCACGGGGCAGCCCTGGGTAGAGGCTTTCGCCGGTTCGCGGATTCTTGGGCCCGGCATAGATATCTTTCACAGTCTGCACCTGGGCTGGGGTGAGACAGCCCTCCTGGCTGGTCCCCTTGCACTGCAGGGATGCCGGGTCGAATTGACACTTCGTTGGATCGGAGATTACTCCGTCTTTGACGCCATCAAGGGCGTCGCAGGCATTCACGACTGCCTGAGTAAGCAAGAAGCGTGCGGCTGGGTTCAGGTAGGCGGCTGGTTTCTCGTTGGCGGCGAAATTCCATAGGATGCTGACGTGCACGCCGGTGCGGTTGTTGGCTGCGGCTCCGCCGACGATGCCATCGTAGTCATCCGGGTAGCGCTGGGACTCCATCAAGGCCTGTTCGCCTCCGGTGGAACAGCCGGTGAAGTAGGAGTACTTGGCGTCTCGCTCGTAGTAGGCGCGCACGATCTGTTTTGCGACCAGGGTCATTTCGTGGGTGGCCCGGTATCCCCAGTCAGTCCAGCGCTCCGGGCGATTGACGAAGATGCTCGCGGTCGCGCCCGGCGGCATGGCCATGCCCATATCGGTGTTGGCCACTGCGTAGCCGGCCCGCAGCCCTTCTGCCAGGGAGTTGTAGACGATGGTGCCGGCAAAGCCGCCATTGCCGGTGCCTTCGAAACGCTCGTTCCAGCCGGATTGAGGCATCCAGATTTCGACCCGTATGTCGGAGTCGGGGCTGGGCTTTAGCGTTGCGGCGACGCGGCAGAAGGCTGGGAGGCCCCTCAGTAGTTTGCCGACGGGGGGTGCGAACTTACCGGAGGTCACTACTTCTGCCTTGGTGATGGTGGTGTTCGGCAACTGCAGGGCCGCGAGACCTTCGCAGGTGGCGAAGGAGCGGGCGTGGAAAAGAGCCAGTCCCGCGAGGGCGAGGACCTTGAGGCTCCAGCTTATTTTGCTAGGAGTCAACAAGCGCAGAGTTTACTAGGAAGGGGTTCGGCCCGCAATTGACTGTGGGGGTGCGTCCCTCGGCTTCGCTCCTAATGACACGGTCCGAGAGGGCCCTTGTTAGTGTCGCACCTACGGCGCTCAGATCATCTTCGGGATTGAGCCCCAGCCCTTCCGGGCTGGGCTCACGTTTAGCGGTCGGCCCTCCAGGCCTCGCCTCCATGGCGATTTTGCCGTGTCTTTTCTCTCTCAACTTGCCGCAGGCAAGTCGGCTCCTCGGGATGACAAAGTGAAGAGCGCTAAAAGCGCCATAAGCGCTAGAAGGATCCTCCCGGTGCGGTCTTACGGGCGGGGCGGGGGTCGGGGGTGAGAGTCTCCAAATAAATGAGCACTAAAAGCGCTATAAGCGCTATAAGCGCTATAAGGGGGTCCCTTCGGTGTGTCTTACGGCAAGCGGAATGGCAAAGCGATTCGTCACACTGCTTACATTCGGATTGGGGTGGTTTCGTTCGCGGAGGCCAGGAAAAATTTTCGGGCGAGGAGCGGAAGCAGCGGGGTGGAGGAGTTTCGCTTAAGATCGACGGTGGAGATTTTGCGATGAATATGGCCAATCACTTTCCCAAGATGCTTGAAATGGGGCAGAGCTATCCGCCCTCACGCAAACTGGATTTTTACACGCTTATTAAGGAGCAGTTCGCGCAGCAGGGGCTGCGGGAGCAGGTTGCGCCTGGAATGAGAATTGCCCTGGGCGTCGGCAGCCGCGGCATCACCAACCTGAAAGAGATTGTGAAGGCCGCGCTGGGCGTGCTGATCGAAGCGGGAGCACGGCCTTTTATCGTGCCGGCGATGGGGAGCCACGGGGGAGCTACAGCGGAGGGCCAGATCCAGGTGCTGGCAGAATATGGAGTCACGCCGGAGAGCATGGGCGTTCCTATCGAAGCCAGCATGGCGGTGAAAAAGATCGGTACGGCATTCGATGGGCTCGATGTGGTGTTCAGTGTTCCGGCGTTTGAGGCGGATGGAGTGGTGGTGCTGAACCGCGTGAAGCCGCACACCGATTTCCGGGGGACGCTGGGGAGCGGCGTCCAGAAGATGATGGTGATTGGTTTTGGCAAACAGGTGGGGGCTAACAATGCCCATCGGGCCGCCGCTCATATGGGTTATGAGGTGGTGCTGCGGGAGATTGCCCGGGTGATCCTGGACGCGGCTCCGATTTTTTGCGGCATCGCGCTGGTGGAAGATCAGCACCACCAGACGGCTGAGATCGAAGTGCTGCGGCCGGAGAATATCGTGCGCGAAGAGGGCCGGCTGTTTAAGAAGGCGGAGGCTCTGCTGGCGCGCTTGCCTTTCGATGAAATTGATCTGCTGATCATTGACCGCATCGGGAAAGACATTAGCGGGTCTGGCATGGACACCAACGTGATCGGCCGCGACATTGATGGATACAGGTCCACGCTGCACTCCTCGAGCACGGTGACGCCGCGGGTCTCCCGTATCTTCGTACGCGACCTGACCCCGGCGAGCAATGGCAACGGCATCGGGATTGGCATGGCGGACTTCACTACGGCGCGTTTTGTGAAGTCGCTCAATTTGCAATACACCTACATGAATGCGCTGACTTCGCTTGGGATGCTGGGGGCGAAGATTCCTATCTACTTTGATAGTGACCGCGACGCGATCGAGGCAGCATTGGCTTCTCTGGCGGCGCCGAATCCGGAGAAGGTGCGGGTGGTGCGGATCGCCGACACGCTTAACCTGGAGAGATTTCAGGTTTCGGAGGGGTGCGTTGGGGCGACGAATGGGCACCCGGGGGTGGGTATCGCGGGGGTGGCGCGGGATATGGAATTTGACTCGGCCGCGAATTTGATGCCGTTGTGATTGGACGGGTCAGGGGCACATTTGTGTGCGGGTGAGAGGAATCGCACTTCCCTCCACGGCACGCCGGGACAGGTCGGCTTCCTCCTAAAGACACAGGCGCGAGCGGACCCATGTTTAGTGCCGCACCTACGGCGCTCCCACGGCACGCCGGGGCAGGCGGATCATCTTCGGGATTGAGCCCCAGCCCTTCCGGGCTGGGCTCACGCTTAGCGGTCGGCCCTCCGGGCCTCGCATCCATGGCGATTTTGCAGTGTCATTTCTTTCTCAACTTGCCATAGGCAAGTTGGCTCCTCCCACGGCACGCCGGGTCAGGCGGGATGACAAAGTTTAGGGTTGCTACGTACTTCAAATATTGGTTAGTCGGATGGGAGGATGCGCAAAACTGCCTTCTCCGCAACCTGTGAACATCGAGCGTTAGACGGAGAGAGCAGCGGGTGCCCCACATCTCGCGAAAAAACGAGCGAGATGTGGGGCGCACCCGCCGTTTGTTGGGGTCGAAGGGGCAGGCTCTTTGACTGCCGCTGATAGCATGGTGTCGCGCGTTTGACGCTCGGTGGTGCAGGATGAAGCGTGGGATTTGCTTGGTTGCTTTGGTGGTGCTGCTTTCCGGGATTGGATTCGCGGCTGAGCCGCTTTGGAAGGCTAGCTAGATTACGCATCCTACTCCAACGCAGGAGCGTAGAAATGAACGGACTTATCATGACAGCCTGCGAGCAATCAGCAAATTGTTGTCGTACTTAGTCAACGAATTTGGCAACGTAACGAGTGCAAACTCATGATTTTGGAACCGCTTCGAATAGATTGTACCCAAATGGTCGCGCCATTTCTCGATCGTGCTGGCAACAATGTCTTCGACTACGTAAACTCCACCCGGCCGAAGGTGCTCGAGCGATTCATCCAAAAACGAAGTGTTCCCCTCGAAAGTGTGTAGGCCGTCATCAATGATGATGTCGGCTCCGCTCTGTAAGCCCGGCTGCGACCATAGTTCACGTATAGCAGCTCGGTCAAGTTGGTCGCAGTAAAAGGTTTTAATGCGATCATCTTCAAAAAGAATGTCGCGATCAATATCAGCCCCGTAAACAAGTGCACGGGGAAAGAGTTCACGCCATCCGCGTAAAGATGCTCCAGGTCGCCCATTCACCCCCATGCTCGAAGCGAGATTCTGGTTGTTCGTGCCTAAACCGAGCTCGAGGATCGACAGTGGCTCATCGCGACGCTTACCAAAGAGTGCGGAATAAATAGTCGTGTAATTATGCCAACGTCCCTTGTCACTGCCATACCTAGTCATAACATGACACATATTCGTCGGAGCAAACACGTTGACACCGCGAAGCTGGCGCTGGAGACTCTTCGAAGTAGAACCGCCAGCAAAGCCTTGAAGCTCGGGGGTGCGCCGAACAAAAACCGAGCCTATCAAATGTGGGAGATAGACATAACCAAGCCACTTCCAATAACGAAGGTATTGAATAGTTCGAGGTGAGAGCCTTCGCATAATCGACTCACGAATATTGCTAGTCATCGCATCAATCTCCGAAACAGACAACCGATTGTCGGGAAAGTAACAGTTAAAGGTGCGAAAATCTCAACCGCATCAGATTCTCGCAGGTTGGCGGGTCAAAATGATGAAAAAGTTCGTCGAGCGATCGCATCCGCGCTACGATTCCCACGAGCAATTTCCCTGATGAGGTCAAGCTCAATCGCCGCCTTCAAGGCCGCAGATCTCCGGTGGGCGTTCGGCTTATCAGGGATGATCGCGGGATCGGGTTTCTGGATGGACATGCCTGAGGTGGTCATAGTCCAGTCAGTCTACACGCAACAGCACCTCTCCCACGTCGCCTAAAGACGGCAGGGAGTCATGCCATTACATGAGTTTTGTCACCCTTGGTCCCGATCTCAGAGTTTTCTTCAGCGTCATGGCCGGATGTCTCAAGCGCAGAGCTGTGGCGCCTGGACGTGAAATCTGGAGAAAGCGAAGCGGCCTTCCCGGGTATCTCCATGCTTGCCTAGGATGTCTCCCCGGAAGGCGAACACGTAGTCTATTCTGCTGCCGACTTGGCCGGAAAATGCGGTTTTGGCTGGCGCCTGCGGACAGAAGCTCTTCCGCTAGAATCGTGGGCGATACAGGAGGAATGTGGTCGCATTTCGGCGCACAAGGGCAGACGAGGGTGAGATTCTCGCTCAAATCGATCGCGTGGCGGAGGCTCGGGCAGCGCTTGAAATGGCCAACGCCCGTATGCTCCTCGGTCTGTGCAGGGTGTTGACCCCGGACGGAAGGCGTTGTGTTGAAATTTCGTATCCGCAACACGCCTGGAAAACATCTTAACTTCGAGGAGTTCCAGCCGGCAGAATAGTCAGCAATGAAGACCCCAGAAAGGTAACAGGAAGTTACTTTGGGAATCGTTTGTGCACCATGCAGAGGAGACGATTGACTGGAGACAAAAGTGCAGCCTGTAGCGGGAAGTTAGTTCTATTGCCGGGGATGGGTACTCCAGCTACTTTTGCGGTACCCCTGCAGCTCTCCCAACAAGGATTCCGCAATCCTTTGCTGCCTATTGATTTTCTTTACGAATGCGCGGTCTTGGGGTAGGCTATGTCAGCGTCACCGGTAGGGACGATAAGGACCAAATGCTACTAAATCCTACGAATGTTTCTTCCGCCAAGGCCAACTACGGGGGTTCTTTCCAGGAGGCGACACCTGAGATCAACCTGCGCTTTGGAGCGAGGCTGCGAGAACTGCGTGAGAAGAGTGGTCTCTCACAGGAGGAACTGGCGATCCGGCTGCTGGTCCCTCTGAGTCACCTGGCGGAGGTTGAGGATGGACGAAAGAGCGCATCCATTATTGACCTTGACAGCTTTGCGCAACAGTTCAAGGTATCGATCGCCGAGCTAATGCAGGGACTTTGAACCAGTCCGCATATATCTGAAAGACATTCAGTGCCCTTTGCCCTCCGCCAACGGAGAAGCGGGGCCGCGTGGGCTACTGCGCCTGCATGACGACCTCAATGGGATCATCCGATACCGCGCATTCGCCGGTCCATAGAGGTCGCTTTGTGAGACATCTAAAATCCTTATGACATGCTTCTTTACCCAGGTCTGGACCTCTTCAATACATCATCTACACCGTCATTGCTGAGCTTATTTGTCATTTGAGATTTGAACGGATAAAACTATAAGTTAAGCTCTGACCAGCAACTTAGGTGTTGTGCGCAGTTTAGGCATGCTCATAGTTCCGGTGCTAAGGTTGCACGAAAACCACGCAACTTCCTGAGGAACTAAAGGGGGCTTAGCCGGGTCGCGCCTGACTCTCTCGAATCGGATGGGTGCGGGGACTCCCGGGCCCGGGGGCCTTTGGTAAAAAATGGGGCCCGTCAAGCCAAGGACTTGTTCAACCAGCTTCCTTTGGGGGGCTATCATCCATACAAAGAGGCGAAATCAATGCGCATGCTGTATTGCGACGAATCCAATCTCGATAGAAGGGAAAACGACTTCTTCGTGTATTGCACCGTATTCTCGGCTTTCACTATAGAGCTATCTGACAGTCACATTTCGGCACCCTGGTAGGCGGCAAAGTACGCCCTCACATTTTGCCGTGAAAGGTTCCAACATGAACTCACTTGCGACGTCATTTAAGAGTGTTTTTGGCGACCGTACCTACGAACGAGTTTCAGCGATCAAAAACAGGCAGTCATCGTATTCGCAATTCGGCGAAGACGTGCACATGTACTCGTTTTACGGTCGTTTGGCCCATGACCGGGATATTCAGGTGTCCAGTGGCTGGGTGGTCGATGTGGGCGCATTCCGGCCGATCATCTTTTCGAACACCTACCTGTTCTATAAGCGTGGCTGGCGTTGTATAAACATCGATCCAACGCCGGGAACGAAAGCGCGCTTCGATGCGATGCGCCCATCGGACATCAACCTAGAGATTGCGGTTGCAAAAGAAGAAGGCGATGCCAAGTTTTTCATTTTTGGCATGCCTTCGGTCTGGAACACGATGGATGCAGAACAGGCTTCCCGCGCCTCGCAAGCGATGGGCGTAATGCCGGAAGTTGTGCAGGTACCAAAGCGCCGACTAGCAACTGTGCTGAAGGATTATCTGGATCATAGCAACTTGGAGTTTGAAATTTTGACCATCGATGCCGAGAGCTATGATCTAGAGGTTTTGGAATCAAATGATTTCGCTCTCTACAGGCCCCGTATCATTTTGATCGAGGTCCAAAGGCTGGATGTTAAAGACATAGACGGCGGTCCGGTGGCGAAATTCCTGTCCTCGAAAGGCTACACGTTGTTTTCCTTCATAAACCCCAATCTGATGTTTGTGCGCAATGACTCGATGGTCATCAGCTAGAGAGGAAAGGAAAGCATGAAGAGCTTTTACACTATGACCAGCTGATCGACGTATTCTCCATGCGGACGTTTGGTCCCACCACCGAAGAGCCGGGACACATCACTTTTTCGTATCGCTCGATCACTCTGCCGGCAGAGGATCCAGCAGTACCTTGATACTGCCCGCGCA
>CAWEZM010000007.1:0-139573 GCA_963813475.1 uncultured Acidobacteriaceae bacterium
CCGTGTGCGGCCGGGGGTAAGCGAGACCCAGCTCGAAGCCAAACTCAGAGTGGAATTACACGATTGGCTGGCCAGCCACGTGCCCGATATGCAGCCGGGAGAGAAACAGCTCTGGCAACAAGACACGCTGCACCTGACGCCGGGCGATGCCGGGGTGGCGGCGATGCGCGATCAGTATCAGGACGGGCTGAAGCTGCTGTTGGTGGCTGCGGGCTGTGTGCTGCTGGTGGCCTGCGGCAACCTGGCCAACCTGATGCTGGCGCGGGGGCTGAAGGATCGCGCACAGACATCGATACGAATGGCCCTGGGCGCATCCCGCCATCGCCTGGTGCGCAAGGCCCTGGTCGAGTCAGTGCTGCTGGCTGTGAGCGGGGGCGTGCTGGGGATTGCGGTGGCCTATGCAGGAACCAGGCTGATTCTCTACCTGGCCTTCGAGGCGGGTTACCCCAACAACTATGTGCCGGTGAGCGCGTCTCCCTCTTGGCCTGTGCTGCTGTTCGCGCTCGGAGTCTCGGTGCTCACCGGCATTCTGTTCGGGGTCGCTCCGGCGTGGACAACCTCGCACGCGGATCCGGTCGAGGCGCTGCGCGGAGCGAATCGCGCGGTCAGCGGACGTGGTTCCTGGGCCCAGAAGTCCCTAGTGATTGGGCAGGCCGCGATGTCGATTGTTCTCTTGTCCGCCGCGGCTTTGCTGGGCAAGAGTCTGCGCAACCTGGAACACCAGAATTTCGGATTTGCGACCGAGGGCCGCTATCTCGTCTACATTAACCCCACGCTGGGCAATGACAAGCCCGAACAAATGGAGCCGTTGTTCCGGGAGATCGACGATCGCCTGCGGCAGATCCCGGGTGTGCGCATGGTGGCGCCTGTGCTCTATGCGCCGATGTCGGGGGATAGCTGGAACAACGGCATTCGCATCGCCGGCAGACCCGAGCCCCCGGCCAAGGAAAACACGAGCGCCGGCTGGGCGCGCGTGATGCCGGGCTTCTTCGAAACCATCGGCGCGAAGATGGCCATGGGCCGTCCCATTACGGAAGATGACACGGCCACCACTCGCACTGTAGCGGTGATCAATGAAGCCTTCGCCCGGCGATTCTTCAAAAACGAGAACCCGCTCGGCAAGCATTTCGGGCCGGACAAGATCCAATATGCGTCCAAGTATGAAATCGTCGGCGTCGTGAAAGACATGCGTTACTCGCCCTGGGACTACAAGGACCCGATCGGGCCCATGTACTGGATATCGGAGGCGCAGACCACCCAATGGGACGATCCTGTCTATAAGGCTGGGGAGATCTGGTCGCACTACCTGTACAACATCGTGCTTTGGGCGCCCGGCAATCCTCCGGGGATAGAAGAAAAGGTGCGCAAAGCGTTGGCGAGTGTCGATCCCGATCTGGTGCTGTATGGGGTGGACTCCTACGACAAGGTTGTCCGTGGAGACTTTCAGCAGCAGGACATGATTGCGACCCTGACGACGCTGTTCGGTGCGCTGGGACTGGTGCTTTCGGCGGTTGGCCTGTACGGCGTGATGGCCTACATGGTGGAGCAGCGCACGGGGGAGATCGGCGTGCGCATGGCGCTGGGCGCCGATCGCGGAAATGTGTTGCGCATGGTGCTCAGGGGCGCCTTTTCCCAGGTGGCCATCGGATTGGCGATCGGCATTCCCGCCGCGATCGGCGGCGGCAAGCTGATGACGCAGCAATTGTTCAGCGTAAGACCCTGGGATCCGGTCATGCTGGCATCGGCCACGTTGGCGCTAGGACTCGCAGCGTTGCTCGCGTCAGCGCTGCCCGCATGGCGCGCGGCCGGCGTGGAACCCATGGTGGCTCTGCGCAACGAATGAGGGATGTTCCCCCTGCGCTTTTACGCTGTACCGTGGTTTTGTCCGCCTGTTGGTCCGCGGTGTCCTTTTGAGCGCGAGAAGTGCCAACCTCGTCCCCTCAAGTCTCGAAGTGAAAGCAGGATTGACTCATCACCATGAGTCAAATACACTCACCATATGGCTAAACGGCTGCAAGTCATCCTCCAGGATCCCGAATACAGGGAAATACAGCGGGTTGCGCGATCACGGCACATGTCTTTGGCGGAGTGGGTTCGCCAAGCGTTGGAGTCCGCACGCAGGCAGGAGCCGCTGGGTAGTGCAGGCAAGAAGCTTGACTCAATTCGGATCGCGGTGCAGCACGAATATCCTGCCGGAGACGTTGCAGACATGCTTGCTGAAATCGAAGCAGGCTATGGAGCGGGCACGCGCTCGTGATTTTCGTTGACTCTAACATCCCAATGTACCTTGTCGGCGCATCTCATCCGCATAAAATCGCGGCCCAGCGAATGCTGGAAAAACTCATCAGAGATCGCGAAAGATTGACGACGGATGCGGAAGTGTTGCAGGAAATACTTCACCGCTACGTCGCGATCGATCGCCGGGATGCAATCCAACCAGCCTTCGATGCGCTGCTGGGCGTCGTCGATGAGGTTCTGGCAGTAGATAGCAAAACAGTCGAGCGTGCAAAACAGATTGTTCTGGAGTATCGACGCCTGTCTGCTCGCGATGCAATCCATCTTTCGATCATGGAAAGGCACGGCATCGAACGAATTCTAAGCTTTGATTCGGGGTTCGATTCCTTCCCCGGTATTACACGGTTATCGTGAGCGAGTCTTGTCCGCGAAGAGAAGCAGGAGAGACGGAGTTGGCACTAAAGAAAGAGCGTTTGCTGCCAAATCCAGGCTAAAAACAGGTGACCGGAAGTTATCGCCCAACTTCTAGCCGTCCTGTTTAAGTCAGCGCTTATGGGACATAGTCCAGGATAGGATCTGAAAACACGATGCAGCTTATTCGGAGGAGGACGGCTCTAGAGGTCACGGCGGGAAAAGAGAACCTGGGCCAACAGAAGTGCCAGCAGCGCGTAGAGAGCAGAGTAGACCACCATCGCAGTGCTTGGCACCAGGTTACTGGTGAAGGGCGAAGCACCAATGCTCCCTAATAATGGTGGCTGGAATTTGAAGGCCGCACGGCGCCAGAGGGCGTCGCTCGGCATGATCAAATTGGAGAGAATCCCCAGGGGGACCAAAGCCTGCACGTGGCGTAAAGCCCCGGACGATGTGGGACAGACGAAATAACCCCCCTTTGCGCCATTGTTTCTGTTCATTGGGGGTTGTTTCGTCTGACCCGCATCTCCCGCAATTGCAGGGCAGTTTGACAAGCTCTCTAGGGTCAGGAGACGCGCCTTCCGGTGATGGTGTATTTCGCGTCGGGAGGATCCTCTGAGACGATCACCTTCTCCTCCGCAGGTTTCTTCTCCTCCGCAGGTTTCATCTCCTCTGCAGCTTTCATCGCCTCCGCAGCTTTCATCGCCTCCGCAGGCCTCTTCGCCTCTGCAGGTTTCACCGGCTCTGCGGGTTTCATCGGCTCCGCAGGTTTCATCTCCTCCGCAGCTTTCATCGCCTCCGCAGGCTTCAATGCCTCTGCAGGCTTCTTCGCCTCTGCAGGCTTCTCTGGGATCATCGCCCACGCGAAGCCGTGCGCCAGCCACAAAAAGAAGCTGGCGAAGAGGCACACCAAAACAAGGCCTGCGAAGAGGAATACTACCTGGCCTTTCGTGTTGGCGGCGGCATACAACCCGATTGAGAAGAAGGCGACGGTTGCGAATGAGAAGCCGCCCGCGAAGCGCCCAAGTCGACGCGATAAAACACTCATGCGATTACTCATTTAGGTCCTCCGTCGCTTGCGAAATAGACCCCGCTTGCACCCTCCGTCTAGGACTTCAAGTCTATCCCGATTCTTCGAGGAGGGTTACTGTGCGAATTACCAGTTCGTGGACTTGTGAAGAGGCGGAGGTTCGGGATTCGCGGCAGCAGGCTCAAGGCTTCGATTCGGAACGCTGCACAAGTTGTACGTGGTGTCGGTACGGACCGTGCGGCCCTCCACGGCCAGACCCCTACGGCAGAGCATCTCTTTGCCGACGATACGGTACTTGATCCCGAGGAAAGGCCTCTCAAGGCGAACGCCGTTATGCACGACTTCGTTTGGGGAAACCAGAAGCAGATGCAGCTTGTCTTAGCCCGTCTGCTCGACCAAGCACCAGGGGCAAGCAACGGGCCCGCGAGAATTGCGTCGTCAGAACCGTCGTACGGAATTAATTCAGACGGCCCTTGCCCCTGCGCGCGACCGCCTCGACAAATCCACGTACCGCAAGCTATGCGCTGCGCTCGCGTTGGTGATTAGTACCGAGTCCATGGTCGTTTTCCGCGACGTGCTGCAGATTGAGGAGGCCGAGGCGCGGGTGGTTGAGGAGTGGATGATACGAGTGCTGACGCAAGCCCCACTCCTCGAATCGCGCGCCAAGGAAGGCAAACCTCTCCGGTCTATCTTCCAACGTGGCACGAAGAAACAGAAATATGGGTAGGCCCGACCATCTGGACGTATTGTCGCCATCTCGGACGATGTGGGACAGACGATGTGGGACAGACGAAATAACCCCCATTTGCGCCATTGTTTCTGTTCATTGGGGGTTGTTTCGTCTGACCCGCATCTCTCGTTCAGAGTCGAGGGCGAAGTGGATAACTTCCGGTTAGCCGACCATCCATTCTCTATCCGGCTAGTTCCCCCCTCCATCCCCATAGGCCTCCTGATCGCGCGCCGGGACGCCTTGGTTCACGCAGGCTCCGGTTTGAAGTAGAGTTGGTTGAACGGTTTTGAGCGTCGCCCGAGGATTTCCATGCCAGAGCCATCTTCAGTTCACGACCCGGGAGCTGCATTCAGTGCGGTTATGGCAGTTCTGACACATTTCATGGGAAATGTTGTAATCGGCACCGTCGTTCGGTGCGGTTTGGCCGACCATCTCGACAGTGGCCCGTTGACAGCTGAAGAGCTTGCCAGTCATGCGGGCTTACACCCCCTATCGACCACACGGGTTCTCCGATTTCTCGCAGCGTTTGGAGTATTCCGGGAGGTAAGCCCGGAAGTGTTCGCGAACACCGCCGCCTCGAACCTGCTACGGAACAGGCCAGGCGGTCTGAGGAATCTGGCGTGGTTTTTCTCTTCCGATCAGCACATCCGTGCAATTGCCGGATTGCGGCATGGCATTCTGACCGGGGAGTCACCATTTCAGCATGTCAACGGAGAATCGTTCTGGGACTATCTCCGTTCCAACCCTGAAGATGGCGACGCCTTTAACCGCATGTTTGCAGAACTTCGGGCGGATGAGCATGTTGCCATAACTAATGCATACGATTGGGGCGGAGTCCGCGTCGTCGTAGATGTGGGCGGAGGTAACGGGTCGCTGCTTGCCACCATCCTCGAAAGGCATCCTCCTCTGCGAGGAATTGTTTTCGACCAAGAAGGAGTTCTCCCCTCCGCTGATGAACACCTAACGACGCGCCGCGTCAGAGAGCGTTGTGATCTCGTCAACGGCAGCTTCTTTTCCAGTATCGATGTGAATGGCGACGTGTGGCTGCTATCGCAGATCCTGCACGACTGGAGCGATGCCGAATGCAGAATCATCCTCGATAACATTCGCAGTTGCATGACTGCCGAAGATCGGGTGCTCGTTGCCGAGATGCTCACAGTTCCGGGTAATCCGGACCCCGTTGTTGGCATGCTCGATATTCAAATGCTCACGCTTTTCGGGAATGCGCGGCAACGGACTGTAGCCGAGTATCGTGATCTCTTCTCGCGCTGCGGTCTTCAACTGACGCGCGTTATTCCCACCGCGAGCCGGTTCAGCATTGTGGAAGCTCAGAGACTGTGAGGGGTCTTGATTACAGAGGAACATTGGCTGTCCGTGAGTTCTGCTCGCCCCTGTCGAAACACGCGCTAACCGGAAGTTGGCCCCGCCGGTCGCGTCGGCGCTACAATGATTTCGCCGGGCGAAACAGAAGCGGCACTGCGGGGACGCAACCATGCTGAGGGATAGTCCGGTGGGCTCATCGAGACGATGAACAGGGCGCGGAGGCTCCGCTTTCGCGCTTCTCCAAGAACCACATCGGATCGGTAGACCCTCGATGCCTTGAAAATCCCCGCCCGAAGGGCGGAATACTCACTAGCGGGGAGCGCCCTCTCTCCATTTCACGCTGAACCTTTACAGCCCGATGACCTGTGAAGAAAAGACTCGTCTGGCGATGGAATATGAGGCGGCCACGTCTGCGTTTTCCGAAGCCGTGAAGGAGCTACACCGGAAAATCGGCACGTCTCCGAAAGAGGAATACAGGAGGCTTGAGCGAATCTCGACCGAAGCCCGCGTGAAGTCAGAGCAAGCGAGACTCGCGCTTGAGCACCACATCTCTACCCATCGTTGCTAATCGTCACTGCTGATCGCTCTATCACTCGCCCGGACACGGTACGTCAATCGAACGACCCACTCGCTCCCGCGCCAAGTGATGGCATTGGGCTCTCCACGAGTGGTAAGGCTTGCAATGGCCCCCTGAAGAGTTGCCCTATCTCATAGAGAAGCTCTGAAGGAAAAACGGGCTTTTGGAGTAAGCGGAAATCGTAACCCTGCGCACGGGCACCTTCCAGTAGATCCAAAGTGTCCGCCTGTCCCGAAAAGAGCAGGATCTTGCTATTGGGATACTGTGCTCTCATTTGGATTGCCAAATCAATCCCAGAAATGCCCGGCATCGCGACATCCGATATGACCAGATCGGGCGATTCCGATCGCGCAGCAGCCAGCGCCTCCAGGGGACAGGTGAAGAACCTCGCGGAAAAGCCGCTCATTCGCAATATGGCGGCGAGACTGGATGCGATAACAGGTTCATCGTCAACGACAAAGATGCGTGAGCCAGGAGACACATAAGGCCTATTCCTGTATTTTTCCGGTGCGTTAGCGTGCCGAGGAGGGGTTATCTAGGACTAGTATGTTCCTCGGAGTGACCCGCATTCTGTTCACTATTGCTCACATAGGGATTGTTCAGAGATTCGGTGGAGCCGATTGGAATCAGTCTGTTAGCTCAACCGGTGAAGATTAGAGCGTTATAGCTCAGACAGTCGTTGTGGGCATTCGTTACTGTCCGAACATGACGAAATATTTAGTACTTGTCCTGTTTACGCTCTTTGCGGCCGGGGCATTTGCGCAGCCATATCGGCATCACCGCCACCACCGCCATCACCACCACCAGCATGTCGTAGTCGTCCGGTAATTCATTTGCTACCGGACATGGCTTCAACCACGCGGAAATGATGAGCTATTGAGAACAGACTCTGCGAACGGTCCCTGCGAATATTTGAGAATGAAGAAGACAAAGGAACCCGGCAAAGAGCGCAAGAACAACGCTCTCAAGCGTGAAACGAGAGATGCTCGAGCCACGATTGACCGAGTCGGTCCGTAACGCGATTGGGAACGAACCCGAGCCCATCGTCGAAAAGCCTTCTGCTTGTTCCCGGCAAGTGTGGGCTCCGGTCACACCAACTTCAAAGAACCGTTGATAGCAGTCTCCGGTGTCTCTGGTTTTCAATTGATGGTTCATCTGGATACAGTGGATGTGCCGTCCAAACGCACTTTGACTGAGGTTAGTTATGATCATTTTACTTATCGTGCTGTTGTTAGTGTTTGGTTTTGGCGGCTATCGCCTGGGCCCCGGAATCGGCTACTACGGTGGTGGTGGTCTTAGCCTGATAGTGGTGATCGTTCTGATCCTGCTATTGATGCGTGTGATTTAAGATCGATCGTACGCGACGAGACTGGAAACGTCGGGCCGTCGCGCTTCGTCGGTTATAAAGCGTGCCAAAACGATTTGCTTCTGGCACGCCACGCGGTAGTTTCTACCTTACCAAGAATGAGCAGTTTGTAGAGACAGTTACAGATAGCTTTCTGGAACACGTTGGCTTTCAAGTCAGTTCTTGGGTGGGTAGCGCAACGTGTTTTGGTCCTGACCAACATTCGAGACACTGCTCACTGAGGCGTCACCTTTGCAAACATAAAACAGGTGACAGACAGGACGATTACTTACATATTCATGGTTCGAGGGTGATCGTCCTGTCTGGACTTGTTTTCTTGTCACTTGTTTTCTTCCCTTATCTCGCGGGGTTCAATATGTTCTCCCTGTCACGCATCTGTCTGTCTGTCACGCATCCGTCTGTCGGCCGCGGATAACCGAAGTAGCTGGGTGGAGAACGGAGGGCAACAGCTGGATTTGCTGCGATAGATAAGCTGTCGCCCTATTAGCACCGACGTGAGAATTTCACCCGACCGCCGACTTCGTCGGGGCACTTCCGTCCGGTCCCCTTATCTGCCCAGCGATCGACTTTTCGCACCGCGGAACGGGAGACGGTTTTAGCGCCCAGCAGGGCGGCCCTTGTTGACGGTGATCTCGGCTCCGGGCAGCAACCCACCACTCGGAGTATAGATTACTGAGCACTCCACGATGATGGGCGCCAGGGTAATCGTCACTTGCTTATTCTTTTGGGCATTAAGGATCTCCTGCTGGGAAGTCAGACGACGCGGCGTGAAGCCGGAATTCCAGGCTACCAAATTAATTTGCCATATCGGCGTGTAATTGGGATCTGTGTTTTGCGGCCCGGCCGGATTCGGAGCGGAAGCAAGTACATTTCCTTGCGTAAAGTTACTAAACACATAAATATCGTCCACCGCTTTGTTCTGGTCGTTCAGCGTATTGAAAGCGGTTGGGACATAATTGGCGTTGAATCCCTGCGCAATGCCCTGCGCCGTCGCGGCAAAGGCGCCGCCCCCGGCGCCGATTCCCACCTCAGGAGTGATGTAGAGCGCGGGCTCACGGTTAAAGTACCCGGCTTGCAAAGGCAGGTTGGCGATCGACGTCACACTGCCGCCCGCGGCAAACGTTGGAGCCGCGAGGTCGACTCTCGACCCCGGCAACTGGCCGGTAGGCGGAATACCGAGAACTACCGAGCACTCAACGATAATGGGCGTGGTGGTAATGGTCACTTGCCCAGCGGTCGCGGCGGCATTTACTGCCGCTGCTGAAGTCAGCACAGTCGCACTTGCGGGATTGTTCCAGGCAACCAGCTGCACCTGCCACAGTGGCGAGTAACCTCCATTCGTGTTACTGGGACCCGCCGGACTCGGGAGGACCCCAAGCACATTGCCTTGCGTAACGTTGGTAAACACAAAGATACTGCGCACTGCGGCGCTGCCAGGTAGAGTCGCCCAATTCGCGGGAATGAAATTCGCATTGAATCCCTTTGCAATGCCCTGCGCGGTGGTGACAAACGAGCTGTTAGGATCTACGCCCACTTCCGGCGTAATATAGATCGCTAATCCACCGTTCGCGAAGCCCTGCTGCACAGGCAGATTCGCTCCTGCCTCAATTTTTCCGGAATCGGCAAACTGAGCGAGGACGAAGTCCAGACGGCTGTTGTCTTCCGCCTTCAGCGGTTGCACCGAGCTAGCGGCCATTCCGCTCAAAACCAACATCCCGGTGAGTATTTTGAGGGTTGACTTTCTTATCGCACGTACAGCTTCGAAATGATGACCTGCATCGCTCATTTGCGTCTGCTCCCCGATTAGATTTGTGATTACGGACTAGCTTTCTTCAAGCTTCCAGGAAAGGCCGGGCATCTCTGCGGAAATCCGGAGTTCTCCATTCACCGGACCACGTCACATGGGAGCGATACCAACGTGAAAGGTTACACGCCATTGAAAACTTTTCTCTCTTCGCTTTGTGATCAGATGGAAAGTTTTGAGAGGAGCAAGCTATTGACACACCCCCTGCACGGAACTGTCGCGGCATGCGCCCAGCAATTTCGCTAACTGGGGATCCTTTTGTTCCTTGAGCGACGGGACGGAGTATCTCACGAAGTATGCGTCGATCACGGCTCGAAGCGTCGAGGGGTTACTGCCGGCGGGGTAGGCCGCGACCATGAAGAGGAATGCCCCAGGTCATGATTGTCCCCGCGATGGTATGGACAGCATTGGTTATCAGTTGCGCTAACACAAGCCACATCTCCGGAACCGGATCGTTTCCGTCGAGACTCAATGTTGTTTCACCTATGAGAATCATGGCGGAGAAAAAGGTTACGCCTCTGGGACGTTCGTCAACTTACAGATATGAGGACTGCCGAAATGAGCATGCCGGTGGCAATACCCACCGACTCACGGTATGTGGTAAGCGGAAGAAAACCTGGGGGGGACATAGACGCCTCCTCACGGCGTTGGTGTATGTGACAGGAAGCAGGATACCGGGCGAATCAGATCTGCGCTAATCCGCCATCAACGCAGATCTCGCTGGCGTTCACGAAGCTGGAGTCGTTGGAGGCGAGAAACAGAGCCGTCGTCGCGATCTCTTCCGAGCTTCCGAACTCCTTGCGCGGAATGGCTGACCGGAAGTTCTCCTTCATGGCCTCAGGGGCGTTCGCGAGAGCGTTGGTCGCGATCGGTCCCGGGCTGAGCACGTTCACGCGAATCCTGCGCTCTGCGAGTTCCACCGCCCATGATCGCGCGAACGACCGCAGCGCTGCCTTGCTTCCCGCATAAACGCCCATCCCCGGCATGCCCTTGAGGTGAGCGATCGATCCGTTCATGATGATCGATCCGCCATTGCGCATCATGGGAAGCGCCTTCTGCACGGTGAAGAGTGTTCCGCGGGTATTCAGGGAAAAGATGCTGTCGAACTGCTCTTCTGAGATCTCCCCCAGCGGCGCGCCACCGCCATGACCGGCGCTGGCAAACACCACATCGATATAGCCTTTCTCCCGACTGACCGTCGCGTAGAGCCGATCGAGATCAGCCAACTTCGCCGAATCGCCCTGCACACCGGTCACATTCCGTCCAATCGCTTTGACCGCGTTGTCCAGATTGTCTTGCTTCCGGCCGGTGATAAACACGTACGCACCCTCTTCAACAAACAGCTTGGCCGACGCCAGCGCCATTCCGGAGGTTGCTCCGGTGATCACCGCCACTTTTCCCTCCAACTTGCCCATCTCCACTCTCCTTCTCGCTCGCTTTGGAAGTTCGAAAATATTGAAAGCTGCCTCGCTCATCGAGCGAGCCAGTCGATGCGCACGACCATTGCCTGCGCGATGACGCACAGCAATCAGACGCCGGGATCCGCGAGAGGTTACAGAATACTGCGAATGTGGTCGAGACGAGCAACCACAAGATCTGGAGCAGAACGTGAGAAGCCCATTTGCCTGCCGGATCGATTGCAGCTGCAGACCGTGTATCCAAACGCCTTGGCGCCCCAGGCATCCCACCAGTTGGAGGAGACGAAAAGAATATCTTCCGCAGAAAGCCCAACAGAGTCCGTTGCGAGCGCATAAACCTGCGGAGACGGCTTGTATATCTTCACCCGATCCGCTGAAATGATCTGCGCAAACCTGGACTCAAGGTGGTTGTAGCGCACTGCTGATTGCAGCATCTCCGGCGAGCCGTTAGAAAGAATCACCAGAGGCAATCGCCCGAGCGCATCGAGCGCCGGCATAACGTCGGGAAATACTTGTGGCTCCCAATACGCCTGCATCAGCCGTTCAACCTTGGGTCCATCTCTTTCGACACCGAGTTCCTGAAGGACAGAATCCAGCGCGGCTCTCGTCAAGCTCCAGAACTCTTCGTACTTGCCCATCAGCGACCAGAGCCACGTGAACTCCAATTGCCTCTGCCGCCACAGATTTGAAAGCGCTTGACCCTGCAGGCCAAGGGAGCGGCTTGCCTCAAGAACCGCGGAATTTGTATCGAACAGGGTACCGTAGGCGTCGAACACGACGGCTCGGATCTGCATCGATCTTCCTGTCAAATCGCGGCACCAATCCGGATGTGAACATCGAGCACGCCGCGAAGGGTGTTCATCATGATGCAACCTTTATCGGCGATCGCGACGAGCCGCTCTATCTCTTCGGAGTTTCCTTGCGCTTCGACATGCAGTTCCACGGAAGAAAAGCGTGTTGGCGTTTCGGCTATCGTTCCGATGACTTCCGCGCGAACGTCCGACACAGCCGCGTTCCGCGCGCGGATGGCGGCGAGAAGGGTACTCATGAAGCAGCCGCCTATGGATGCGAGAAACAGCTCTCCTCCCATGGGGCCACTGTCTGTCCCGCCCTTCTCGTTAGGTCTGTCAATCAGCACTCGATGCGTCCGCAACGCTGCTTCTGAAGCCGACATCGAGACTTGCTGCAACTGAATCTTCATATAACCGCCTCCTGCTCTTTGTTATCGGTAATAAGGGAACCGGACGGAAGTACCCCCCAAGAAAATGCTCGCTTCGCAAGGCTATCTTACGACATTGAGTTGTTGAGAGGCGGGGACAAACGTGAAGTGCCGTTAATACGGCGCAAAGCAAAAGATGGTTCGAAGGTGATCGTCCTGTCTGTCACCTGTTTTAACCTGTTTTACAAATTGAGCATCGATAAGCGAGCGCAGCTGCTGAAGGGCCTGAATGCTGCGCTCGGGATGCAGGAACCGTAGCGCAACCTCGGTGAATGGGCAGATCGCCAGTGGAACAGCCTATTGGTCACACGTCGCTCCTCAAACGAGGCTTAATGGTCCTATCCACTCCAATGCCGCTCAGTAACCAGTATTCAAGGCATCCGTCTTTACGGGGTCGGATGACGTGATGATTCCCAGCCCCTTCCCTTCCGGATCGTTACGCACCTCGCAACGCGTGTTGAAGATCATGGTTGCGCGTGTGTCAGCGGTATACGCGGGCCAATGCGGAAGACCGCTGTGATTGGGGTTTCCAGTGCGTGCAAAACTGACCCAAGCCGTGCTCATCTGCTTGTTTAGAACATATGCGGCCGGATCGCCGGCACTGTAGTGGTCGAGAAGTTCGGCATTGTCGAAAACGAACGGGAGTTCCGCGGCATGGAATGAGCCGGGGCGATCATCTAAAGCGGGAGTTCTCCAAGAATAAATGTAAGCGTATGCCGGTGCCGCGGCCAGGGCCGCCTTCCGGGACGCCTGTTGAAATTCCGGGATGCGCCAGCTGGCGGTCGAAATCGTAGCATACAGTTCGAACGGAGAAGCTTTGGGATAATCCTCCCGGTAAGCGGCGATAATCGTCTCGCTTTGGCTGCCATAATCTTCGCGGACTCGCCGATTCATTTCCTCGACGGTCATGTCGTTGACGTGCGGAAGATCGATTCCGTTAACACTCTCGTTGAGACTGGTGCCCGTGATCAAAGGAACATCTGCCGAGAGGGCCGGCGCACCTGGATCGAACGGATGAGTAGGAAGCGTGCGACCGTCGACCGTGGGGCCCCAGCCGAGCCTGGTTTCCCATCCTGTGCCATAGCGAAGGGAAGGTGGATTGCCATTCGCTTTCTTCATGGCTTCCACGGCTGCCCCCGACAGCCGGTCCGCAGGCACATTCTGCAGTTCCCCACCCTGCGATTCGGATAATCCAAGCTCGTCCAATAGCGCTCGAGCGATCCGGTGGGAGAACTCGGGCGAGACCGCTTTCACAGTAGGTCCGCTCTCAATGATTGCGCGATGGAACAATCCCTTGGCGGCCGGCATGGCCATGAGCGCGGCGACTTTGCAGCCGCCTCCCGACTGGCCAAAGATCGTAACATTATTGGGATCGCCGCCAAAGGTTGCTATGTGAGTGCGGACCCACTCAAGAACGGCCACGAGGTCAAGCATCCCCACATTGGCTGACGATGCGAATTCATCTCCGCCGATGCCCGCGAGATTGAGATACCCATATACGTTCAAACGATGATTGTGATTCACGACAACGACGTCGTGATTCCGCACCAGGTTTTCGCCGTCATAGGAGAGCAGATCCTGACTGCATCCGTCGACGAATCCCCCTCCGTGCATCCAGACCATGACCGGGCGCTTACCGGAGCCGTTTATTTCCGGCGTCCAGAGATTGACACGCAAGCAGTCTTCGCCAGGTGTCACAATGGCCGTGCCGCGATGAATCAAGAACTTATATTCGTCGTCGCTAGCTAGGTTTTTGCCATCCATGTTGAAGTGTGCTGAGTCTTGCTGAGGACAGACGCGGCCATATTCCAACGCGTTTCGAATCCCAGTCCAGGGTTCAGGTTTCTCTGGCGGCATAAAGCGTCTCGCTCCGGAGGTTGACGCGCCGTAGGGGACACCTTTGAAGATATATATGCCGTTGCGCTTGTATCCGCGAATCTTCCCCGCACTTGTCTCTACCACTGTAGCGGCGTCAGAAGCAACGACTTTGCTCCTCCCGCAGGGTGCCGCCAAATTTTCTGGAGCCGTGTGTCGGGCAGTCTCTGAAACCGCGTGTAACTTCTGAGGCGCGATCATAGAGCCGGCTAATCCTGCCCCCAGGGTTGCCATGCTTCCTAAAAGCGCGCGCCGACTCCCGATGGCAGGCTTGGAATCTTCTTGGGCCGTCCCTGAATAAGTGTGTTTCTCTCGCATATGCCACTTCCTGCTGAAGAAAGATTTCATAGATTGGGCTGGGAAAGCTCTCATCCAGGGTTCCGTCCTTTCAATGACGGAGCTCCCGACCTTCGATCGATATTCTGCGCCGATCAGTGCTTGGCGGAAGAGCTTGTTGCCTGTGCGCTCTTCTTGGGATGAGGCTTGCCCCAGAAGATAAAGGTGCCAAAGCGCGTGGACGTCACAATATCCATCGCGCCATCATGGTTTAGGTCGACTGCCAATACAGTGTTCCCGACGCCGCTGTCGTTATCGATGAGATGCGGAACCAGCTTTGCGCCTCCCGGAGCTTTCGGGTCGCGAACGGTTTCATACCAGTAAAGGACAGGGGGACCGAAGGTATAGGGATCGAGGCCGCTATCCAGATGGGAGTACCACCGTTTGCCGACGAGAAAGTCCGGAATGCCATCGCCATTGATGTCGCCTACGCCGGAGCCGTGCAACTCAGAGAAGGTTACTCCTCCTGCATTCTTTGTCGAGAAGTCATCCATGATCATATGCTCGACAAAAGAAATCTTCCCTTGACTGTCGCGCTTTTGTTCAAACCATGCCAGGCCCCAGCCGTGAGCAGCGAGCGAGGTGACCACATCGTTCAAGCCATCCCCATTCACGTCATAGACAGCCATTACGGCGCCTCCCATAAAGCCGTGGCTATACTGTGCAAAAGCCTCCGGGTGATACTTCCAGGTCTGGTCGCTGCTGCCAGGCTTGGGATGTTCCCACCATCCATAGGGGTCCACGATGTCCACCAATCCGTCGCCGTTAATGTCACCCGCCCCAAGACCGTGACCTGTCGCATAGCCGCGTTCTGAGACATTGTGTACGCTCCATGGAGCGGTGGGATTGGCTGGATCCGGCTCCGCATAGCGAACATACCCATCTCCGGTAAAGACCAGCGCGGGCTTACCGGGCCCGTCGATGCCAGCCACAATCGATATCTCGCTTGAGACGTCGTCGACGACGGGATATTTCTCCCAGATGCGGTTTTCCCCCTGGGGATTGACATACAAGTAGACGCAGTGACCGCGACCAAACTTTACGGTGATCAGGTCCGGCCAGTCAGGATGTCCGGTAAAGTTTCCCGCGAACTCCTCGTGGGAATCCATCGCGAAATCATTGGTTGGGTCTGTAGCCTCTCCCCGCCAGATCTCTCTGCGTTTCGTGAAGTCGGGCCCATAGTAGACAAAGGGACCGGAGGCGATGTCCAGGTGGCCATCGTGATTGAAGTCTGCCGCCGCCTGACCCCAGCCATAGTAAAAGTCGTTCAGGGTCTGCTTGCGGAAGTCGCTCGAGGTGTAGTTCGGCTCACGGGTTTTGAGGCTGAGGTCGGCGATTGCAATGCCCTTGTATTCCACCTTGCCGGTGCCTCCGATATAGAGCGCGATGGGACCGTAGCCCTCGGCAGCCAGAGAGCCGCGTTGGCCGCCGTCGTTGAGATTGACGCGGGCGACATTGGCGTCGAAGGAGAACTCTACGCTATTCCAGTCATTCGGCCGATAGCTGGCATCGGGGGGATGTATTGGCAAATCTACCTCGGACCCTCTGCGAGGACCACCCGGTCGGCCGCCACCAGCAGGGGCGCGCTGAGGCTGTGGTTTGGGAGGCCAGGGCGAGACAACGCGCGTAAAGCCGCCACCGGGCTCCTCCCTTGTTGCGCTGACGATCTTCCCTTGGGTATCGATGGTTACGTCATATCCAGCGAGATTCTCCATCTCATTGTTGGTGTCGCTGAGAGAGACATAGACGCCTCTCATACCGCCGTCCGGGGTTTTCTCCGCTCGCATCAAGAGACCGGTGACACAGCCCTCCGTGCAGCGGTACTTTGCGTAAAAATTGATGTCCTGATATGACTTGTCGAAGACCAGCCACCCACCCCCGCTTGCACTCGGTGTGCCTACGATCTCGCCATTGTCTGCGCGCCAATCTGCCTGGCCAATGGGATGCCATCCGTTAAGGTTCAAGCCACTGAATGTGACGTCAGGTTGAAAGGAGGGACCGGACGCAAAAGCGTGCGTGGCGGCGGCAAGTGTCCATGCCGCAACAATCAGTCGAGGTTTATTCAACATAATTCCTCCCGAGTCTTCCTCCCGTTCCCGCGCGATCTTCATGCCAAAATCCCGCCGGTCGTCCTGGAAAGATATTGCATATTATGCAAAATAAATTGCCTCCAGTTCGCTGCCGGTAAGTATATAAACACTGTGTAGCGGAGTGTCAAGACACAGCGGCCCGCACCTGGCAGGGGCGGGACCGGGAGATTTGTGGTCAGGAGATAAGGGGACGGGAAGCTGTGAAGAAATTGGCCTTGGCATGAAAAAGCTGGCGAGATGGAGGCGGTCCTGAAAACGCGCTTGTCGTCACTGTCACCGCGAGAAGCGCGAGCGCGAGCGCGAGGCGCAGCCGACCTCCCGCGATGCGCTCCGCGTTGCTGTTCGAGAGCCGGCAGGCGGAAGGAGCGGGTGTATACTGTGCAGCGCGAAGCGCTTGTCAAGCGGGGGTTTTTGTACAACGCTTCAAAAGTCTAGAGGCCGAGCTTGGCTGCTCATCCATTTCGTTGGCTTTGTATTTCGCTCCTTCTACTCGGGTGTGGCTCTTCCCAGCGGGTCCGTGCGCAGACAACCAGAGACCGTCCGGCGATATTTAACTTCGATCGATCGCGGTAGGGACGCATATTGCTAGGCGCCCCCCGCACAAAACCGTACGTGCGGCTTTCCCGCATACGGCTTCCACCTCGGGTATTTGACGGCGAAGCGTTGATTAGGCCACGGATGCTGGATGCGCGGTTGGGGGAGCCACTGCGAGACTAACTTCGTCATGTCCGACCAGTTCACCCGGTCCTTCTGACTGCGTCGCCTAAGCGTGCGCCGCCATAGGCCGGTGACGAAGTGGTGAAACGCCACGAGCGTGTCGAGGTTACTCGGCACGGCGTGGTAGGCGAAATAACCGGTGACGACCTGCCCAAGCCATCGGCCTTGCTCAGGAATGGGTAGGTGCATCTTTCTTCGCAGCGTGTCTTTGATCTCTCGCAACTTGGCCCTCACGCGATCACGACGGGATTTCCGCTTGACGAGGAATTGGCCCTGACGTGTCTTTCCGCTGATGAAAGTGAAGCCCAGAAAATCAAAGGTCTCCGGCTTACCCAGACCCGCGCGGGCGCGTTGGTCCGCTGCAAAGCGGCCGAACGCGATCAATCGAGTCTTGTCCGGATGCAGCGCAAGCGAAAACTTTTCCAGCCGCGCCTTCATAGCTCCCAGGAAGCGCCTCGCTTCGGCTTCGTGCTCGAAACCCAGAACAACATCATCGGCATATCGCACTATGATCATGTCGCCCTGTGCCTCTCGTCGGCGCCACTGCTCGGCCCAGAGATCGAAGACGTAGTGTAGATAGATGTTGGCCAGCAACGGTGAAATCACCGCTCCCTGTCCCGTCCCCGTCTCACTCACCGCCACGATCCCGTCTTCCAGTACCCCCACCTTTAGCCATTTCTGGATCAGGCGAAGGATGCGCGGGTCACCGATCCGATGTTCCAGGAATCTAATCAGCCATCGCTGGTCGACAGAGTCGAAGAAGCTCCGGATGTCGGCGTCCAGGATGAAGTTCACTTTCCGACCGGAGATCCCCACCACCAGCGCATCTAGCGCGTCGTGTTGGTTTCGCCCTGGCCGAAAACCGTAGCTGAACCCGAGGAAGTCCTCCTCATAAATACTGTTCAGCACCGCGAGTGTCGCCTTCTGGACAATCTTATCCTCCAGTGCGGCGATCGCCAGCGGGCGTTGTTTACCATCACCCTTGGGTATCATCACCCGCCGGGACGGTTGCGCCCGGTACGCGCCTCGATGGACCCGCTCATGCAACTCCATGAGCCTGGACTCAAGATCAAGCCCGTAGTCCTTCCATGTCACGCCATCCGCCCCGGGCGACGCATCTCGTCTCAGTGAAAGATACGATTCCCGCAGCAGCCGCAAATCCACATGATGAAGCAGCGTCGTAAACTTTTCCGTCTTGCTTTGTCTTGCGGCTTTCCGTATGCGGCCCAGCGCTTGTGACACGCCTGCCCGATCCTGTGCTCGGAGCGTGCTTTGCCGGTCCACATTTCCCTTGGCCCCCGCACTTGGCTCCATCCACTCCTCCCCTGGTTACCCAGCTTTGTTCGCGGACTTCGCAGCTACTATTACGGGGTCTGACTTCTCGCGTTCGTTCATCATCGGCTTCGGCTCATCACCTTCCCCATGCGGACCGGTGCGATGCTAGCTGCCCGGCCAAACGCGAGATCTCCCAAGTTCCGACGTCTTCCTTTTGTGCGTGATAGGGTCTCCGACCACGGCTGAGCGATAGACCCTCGCATAACGGGTCCACACATGTTGCCTTCGGCTCTGTCAACGGCCTCGGCCTCAGCGGCATAGTATCTTTCGCGGCTCAATAGCCTACCCCACACAATCGTTGTGTACGCTTCGCAGTGGTCGTCACCTTCCACCACGCAACACTCACTACCAGGCGGCTGCTACGCCTTACCTGGGCCGGACTTCCACCGGCTGGAACACGCCAGCTTGCTTGGCGCACTGACCGGATACCTATCATTTCGCTCGACGGAGTGTGGCGTTTCCATCCGGGAGATGACCCGGACGGTAAGCTCGGATGGGCAAATCCTGGCTTCGACGATTCTTTGTGGCCCCTCCTTCGTTCCAACATTGGCTGGGGAGAGCAAGGATACAAGGGCTACACCGGCTTCGCCTGGTATCGCTTCAAAGTTGTCCTGCCCAAGGATCCCAGACCCTGGGCCATCAGCGTGCCGCGGTTGCTGACCAGCTATCAGATCTTCGCGGAGGGTAGGCTGATTGGTCAGTTCGGCGGCCTGCCACCGCACGCGCAATACGTTGTAGGATACGACCAGATCTTCCCGCTCCCCGCCGATCTTCCCTCGCCCGTTTTGCCTGGCCATACTGTCACATTCGCGATCCGTGTATGGCAATGGCCAAGGTTGCCCAAGGGTGTAAGCGGCGGCCCAACCTCTACCACGCGTGTGGGTGAGATCGATGCACTCAGAAGGCAACAGACCTATGAAGCATGGGGTAGGTTCTGGTCCAGCAGCTCGGGCAACATGCTGATGATGATGAACCTCTTGGCCGCTTTTGCTGGGCTGTTTCTTTTCTCGATGCGGCAAAAGGATCGTGAGTATCTTTGGTTCGGCTTGTATGAGTTGCTGACAGGTCTCGACCATCTGATCGTCGACTACTATCATTTTTATTCTGCCCCGGAGTCGATCATCTGGTGGCTGGATGTAACTTTCTCGGCGACCAGTTGGTTTTTGTTTCTGCTATTCATCTTCACTATTTTGAATGGGCGCAAGAACTGGCTTTTCTGGGCCGCGGTAGGAACCGAAGTAGTGACAATTCTAGCCCAGCTAACATTCATGATGGGATGGATTGGCCTGCTCCAATTCGATCTCATCTGGGCGCTTGCCTTGGTTCCCTACTTCTACAGCATTCTTCGGCTGCTTTATCTGAGAGCGAAACAAGGTGTGGCGGACGCACAGTTGATGCTGTTGCCTGTCGGTTTGTGTTACTTGTGTTGGTTCGCTCGCATTGTCTTGGGTGCCTTGGCAGGATCGGGGCATGCCGGGGTTTATGGCAATTTCCGCTGGTTCTTTGAGGTTTCTCGGCGACCATTTCCATTTTCAATCAACAATCTTGCAGACATGTTCATGCTCATCGCAGTCGTGGCCGTCCTGCCATTGCGGTTCGCACGCTCCCGGCGCGACGAAGACCGTCTTGCCGGCGAACTGGAATCGGCACGCACGGTGCAACAGGTACTGGTTCCTAACGAAATACCACACGTGCCGGGGTTTGCCATCCAGTGCATATATAGACCTGCCGGCCAGGTGGGCGGAGACTTCTTTCAGGTTATCCCGCTTACCGCAGGTGGGGCTCTGATCGCCGTGGGCGATGTGAGCGGGAAGGGCATGCCGGCGGCAATGACGGTTTCGCTTCTTGTCGGCACTTTCCGAACGCTCGCTCATTACACGCAAAGACCGTCCGAAATCCTCGGCTCAATGAATCGCCGCATGTTGTCGCGCAGTCATGGTGGGTTTACTACGTGCGTGGTGCTGCGTGTGGAACCGAAAGGGTTAGTGTCTGTGGCGAATGCGGGCCACCTTGCTCCCTACCTGGCAGGAGAAGAGATCGCGCTCGAAAATGGGCTTCCCCTCGGAATCAGCGCCGACACCGATTATCCCGAAGTGTGTGTTCCATTGCGGGTGGGCGCCCAGCTTACTCTGTACACCGATGGCGTGGTCGAGGCCCGTACGCGTTCAGGCGAACTGCTCGGGTTTGATCGCGCCGCGGCGCTGTCCGTGCAACCGGCCGAAGTCATTGCACAAACTGCGCAGAGCTTCGGCCAGGATGACGACATCACCATACTTACCATAACGCTCGAGGTGCCAGTATCAAGAGCAGAGACTTCGTTAGGAACGCCGCCGCCCGACATTCAAGCGCTGGAAGGCCTTGGTATTAGCTGAGGTTCCCTCACAAGTCGAAACACGATTGCCCCCAAATCAGACAACATCGAATTGCTTCGGGAAACGGGTGTTAACTCGAAGAGACGTGAGGTGAACCAGAGGAGAGAATCTTGGAGAGAATCACGAGAAGAAATATGCTGACACGCTCTGGCGGGCTCGCTGGGGCGTTGTCGATGGGAGTGCGGTCTTTGGGAGAGGCAACCATCGGCGATCCGTCCGAACTGGTTCCTAAGATGAAAGTCGTTGTTGTTGGAGCACATCCCGACGACCCTGAGTCCGGTTGCGGCGGTAGCATTGCACGCTATTCAGACTTGGGCCATGAAGTGGTGATTGTCTATCTGACTGCGGGAGAAGCCGGCATTGATGGGAAATTGGCGAGTGAGGCTGCTGCCATTCGCACGGCTGAGTCTCGAAAGGCCTGCGCCATTCTGAAGGCAAGGCCGGTCTTCGCTGGGCAGATAGATGGTGATACTGAGGTAAACCCTGCGCAATACAAACGTATGAGCCAAATACTGGACGCGGAACAACCGGCGATACTCTTCACGCAGTGGCCGATTGACAGCCATCGGGATCATCGCGCTGCATCGCTCCTGGTGTACGACTATTGGCTAAAGAGCGGGAGGCGGGCAGACCTGTTCTACTACGAAGTTGAGACCGGTACTCAGACTCAGAACTTCAAACCTACTCACTACGTGGACGTCACCCGAACTGAAGATCGTAAGCGTGCGGCTTGCCTCGCCCACGTGAGTCAAAAACCCGAGGCAACGTTCTATCCAACGCATGATCAAATGCAGAAGTTTCGCGGAATGGAGTATGGGTGTCATGCTGCTGAGGGGTTCGTTTGCCACGATCAGAGCTCCTGGACAAGGGCGCAAGTACTTTGAATGTCCTGGATGCCGGCTATCAGTCCCTTCTGACCACCAAATTTCGCAATGCGCCACGTTTTTGAACGGCACTGACCAGTGTGACTGCGAACGGATACGAGCGACCTACTGAACTTGCCCCGCCGTCCAACCGTGTGATACAAAGAGTTCCCCCCACTGATTCCTGTTTTGCTAAAACTGCCTGGAGACATTGCACAAATGAAAAGACATGCGCAGTTAGCCGTACTCACGTCCCTCCTACTCTTTGTCGCTTCCGCTGCCGCCACCACCGCCCCACCCGCGCAAAAAGTGGTCTTCGTCGGCGATCAGGTGACATCCCTCTGGCCGCTGACCCAAACCAACCCCAACTGGACGATGAGGGACAGACGAAACGTACCCCGTCAAGACCGGCTCCTCTCCAGTGTCGTGTGCTTCACTCATGGGGTACTGTTCGTCTGTCCCCGCCGTCTTCGTCTCGGCAATGTTAGTGCTCTCGATGCGGACGAGATCTTTGAGCCACGGAAACCCACACACAAACCCCTCAGTGCGGCGGAATCCCGGCAACGGTCAACTTAATGCGATAAATACTCGAGCTCGCGGCGACGTACAGCGTCTTATGATCGGCTCCGCCCCAGGCGACATTGCCGACGCGCTCGGGTATGTCGAGAGTGCCCAAATGTTTTCCTTCCGGCGAGAAAATCCACACCCCGCCCGGGCCCGCGCTATAGATATTGCCTTTCTCATCGATCTTCATTCCGTCTGGATCTCCCGGTCGTGGATCGGAAGTGGCATCAAACAAGAGCTTGCCATCCACCAGCGTCCCATCGGCTTGAACGGTATAGCGCATCCATATTTTCCTGGGCTCGGAGTTGTCCACATACAGATATTTCTCATCAGGAGAGAAGGCGATGCCGTTGGGCCGTGGCAAATCCTTCACCAGCAATTGAAGCTTGGCATGGTCCGGAGGGGCGCCCGGCATCTGCGCCTCTGCGTCTCGTACCCGGTACACGCCGGCGAATGGCAGCTCTTTGTCAGGGTTCTTTTCGAGATCCGGCAGTCCATAGGGCGGGTCGGTGAAGTAGAGCGAACCGTCCGATTTGTAGGTCAGGTCACTTGGACTGTTCAGTCGCTTTCCATCATAGGTATCGGCTAGAACCGTCACCTGCGCTTGGGGATTGATATGTTCCAGTCGCCAAACGTCACGCTGTGCGTGGCCGGCGACCGTAAGCCGGCCAAGGCTATCGAGCGTCATGCCATTCGAGCCCGGCTCCGGGCCAGGAAAGTGGTCCGTCCCCTTGTAGCCGCTAGGTTGCATGAAAACACTTACACCTTTGTCAGGAGTCCACTTCTGGATGCTGTTACTGGGAATCTCGGCAAAGAGGAGATAGCCTGTCTCGCGCAGCGCGCTGCGACGCCGGGACGTGAAGACAGCTCCCACACGTGACAAAAATGAACCCGGTATCCAAACGGGGCCTTCCGTCCATCTGAAGCGCCTTTGAAGTTCGGCAGGCCGGCGCCCCGGTCCAGTCGCGATCCTTTCGAGAATCGGCTGCGCCGGAACAATGAGATCCAACCCTGGATCCGTCCGTTCCACTTTCATGGCCACGGTAGGCAGTCCCGCAGCCAAGACGCTAACGAATGCAACGCCGGCTGCCATCGCGGCGAGGATCAACCAGCTCGAGGCTTTTCGTCTGTGCACCCAATTTTTCTTCCCTCTGCAAAACAGGCTGACGAGCTGGGTGTGTCGACATCTGCCCTGCGTATTGTCCACTGTCTGCTCACACTTATCGTGTTGTCTTTTTTGGATGGTCCTTGCTCATTTTCTTCCAGCTGAAGAGAGCATCCATCGTGCATTGGCGTTGCCTATTAGCACCGAAAGCATCGACGTCCTACTGTTTAGACGGACGATGTGGGACAGACGGACGATGTGGACGATGTGGGACGAAATAACCCCCATTTGCGCCATTGTTTCTGTTCATTGGGGTTTGTTTCGTCCCGCATCTCCCGCATCTCTTGAGAGGGCTGAATTTACCCATAATCCGTTTTTCAGGAACTTCGTTGGTTCGTCCTTGCGCTCCATCCGAGACCTCACGTTACTCTTGGCCCTGTAGAGAGTTCGCCCGATAAGCCGATTGGCTTATCCTCCACGATCAACTGTGGTAATGTTGTCGGCATGAGTGCCAAGACATGGGCCCTCTTCCTCGCCGCCTCCGTTCTCAGTGGTCTTTTCCACGTTCTCGCATCCACGCCAACTTCTGTCGAGTCCCGAATCGCCGCGCAGAACGCGCTCTTCGAAGAGCAGTATCAGTCCGACCTGAAGGCCCACCCTCAGCTTGCCACCTCCTTTGGAGACTATCGCTACAACGACCAGCTGGACGACCGCTCCCTCGCGGCAATCGAGAATCAGCAGACCAGAGACGAGGCCTTTCTCGCGCGTCTGAATGCCATTCCGACGACCGGATTTCCAGAGCAGGATGCACTCTCCCACGACGTCATGATGCGCACGCTCCAGCAGCGCATCGACAACTACGGCTTCAAGGAATACGAGATGCCCGTAAGCCAGATGAGCGGCCCTCACGTCAACCTCGCCGACTTACCTCTCGCTGTTCCCTTCGACTCGGTGAAACGCTATGAGGACTACATCGCTCGTCTTCATCAGATCCCACGCGTCTTTACCCAGACCGAAGAGGTTCTCCGCGCCGGTATGAAGGACAACCTCATGCCGGTCCGGTTCCTGCTTGAAAAGGTTCCCGCGCAGTGCGATGGCGTCATCGCGGCCGATCCCTTTCTTACGCCAACCAAGAAGTTCCCCAGCAGCATCTCCGCCGCAGACCAGCAACGCCTCACGCAACAGATTACCGACGCCGCCAATAATGAGGTGCTGCCTGCCTACAAGGCATTCGCCGGCTTTATTGCCACCGAGTATGCTCCCCACGGTCGCACCATCCTCGCCGTGACGTCCCTTCCTGGCGGCGAACGCCGTTATCTGAACGACATCCACGGAAGCACCACTGTGAGCAATCTCACTCCCGACGAAATTCACCAGCTTGGACTGCGCGAGATGGACCGTATCGGAGCCGAAATGCTCGCCATCGCTCACCAGGAAGGATTCGCCGATCTCGCTTCTTTCAACGCGTCCCTGGAGAAGAATCCTAAGTACATTCCTACCTCAGCCGACCAGATCCTCGATGACTATCGTAGGTACCTCGGGCAGATGCAGGCCAAACTGCCACAGCTCTTTACCTATATTCCCGGCTCACCCGTTACAGTAGAGGCGATTCCAGCCTTCCAGTCGGCAAACGCGACGCACTATCAAATGGGGACTCCTGACGGCAAACGGCCCGGCCGGGTCGTCGTCGCCACCTACGACTTTCCACATCGCACCCTCATTGATGACGAGGCGACCGCCTATCACGAGGGCATCCCCGGCCATCACATGCAGCTCTCCGTTGCGCAGCAGATGACAGACCTGCCCAAATTCCGTCAACACAGTTTTAATTCCGGCTATGGTGAGGGTTGGGCGCTATATGCCGAGCAACTTGGCAAAGAGGTTGGCTTCTACCAGGATCCGGTCTCGGACTGGGGCCGCCTCAAGAGCGAGCGCTTTCGCGCGGTGCGCCTGGTCGTCGATACGGGCATCCACTCCCAGGGCTGGACTCGCGATCAGGTGGTCGACTTCTTCCGCAAATCCGGCACCCTCGACGAGCCCGAGATCCAGACCGAAACAGACCGCTACATTGCCTGGCCGGCACAGGCCCTTAGTTACAAGATCGGGCAGCTCAAGTTCGTCGAACTCCGCGAACGCGCTCGGAAGGAACTGGGTTCAAAGTTCGACATCCGCACCTTCCACGACGAGATGCTGAACGGGGGCGTTCTCCCGCTCGACTTGCTCGACGCCCGCACGAATCGCTGGATTCAAGCGCAGAAGCTCTTGCCGAACTCCGTTGCTAGCAATTGAGCTAGCATGACCGCCTAGAGATTGCTCACTGGTCCGGAATTAGAGTTTTCGTCACCAAAGCCGAAAGCTGGTCCCGTGCGTCGCTTCTAAGTGATGGCAAGGTCACGGGTGGACACAAATCTGGTGACACACAAATCTGGTGACGGAACGTTTTTGCGTTCCCACGTGATTGCAGGGGTAAATGTTCCATCTGTCACCGGGTTTGAATTCGTGACCACCAAATTCTGACCACCAAATTCTCTCCCTTTACGTGTACGCCTTCTCTCCGCCGACCTGCGAATCCCAATACGTCGTAGGATCGGTGAAGAACTCACCCTGCCTGCAGAGGTTGCGCATCGCTTCTTCATTGACTTTGATGCCCAGGCCCGGCCCCGTCGGAACGGGGATGTAACCCTTAACCACGAGGTCCCCTTTGTCGCATAAGTCTTTGTGCCAGGCTGGCTGCGGCTGGTGCCATTCCATGGCGAGGAAGTTTTCGCAGGCGGCTATCGCGTGCGCGCCGGCCGCGTAGCCGATCGGCGTAGCGTTGCTGTGGACCATCATCCCCACCGAATACTTGGCCGCCATGTCGGAGGTCTTCTTCAATTCCAGACAGCCGCCGATCACAAGGTGATCCGGGTGGATATAGTCGACTGCACGCGCTTGGCAAAGCGGCTCGAGCGATTCCACCAGGTAGGCGTCTTCGCCGGTTAAGGTGGACACCTTGACCGAATCGGTGATGAGTTTCCACTCCTCTACCCGGAACCACGGGACCATGTCTTCCAAAGTCGAGGGATTGACCCTCTCCAGCGCATTCGCCAGCTTGATGCAACTTTTCACGGTGAGGTGCCCGAAATGGTCGTGACCCATGGGAACGTCACCAGCGTCGCCCATGGCTTCCTTAATCGCAGCGACGTGGTCGGCTACGAGTTCACATCCCTTGTCGCTGATCTCTAATCCCTCATAGTAGTTCTCGGGGGGGACACCCCCCGGCTCCCCGTAATAGCCATTCGGAGCATAGATCGTGCCCGGCTTGCCTCGGAGGATGGGAACTACGGGCAGGTCGTATTTGAGCATCGTAAACCCCGAGGCGACTCTCTCCTTATAATCGGCGGCGATGTCTGCGATGGAGTTCGACTTCGGGTCACCCTCGCTGTACATGCGGATCTTGTCGCGAAATTTCCCGCCAAGCATCTGATAGATCGGCACGCCATAAGCCTGGCCGGCCAGATCCCACAGTGCGTTCTCAATCGCGTTCACGCCGCTCCCCTGACGGTTATATCCGCCATGCAGCTTCATCTTGCGGAAGATTCTGTCGACGTTGCAGGGATTCTCGCCGAGTAGCCGGGCCTTATGCATCAGAATGTAGTTCGGCTGGGGGCCGTCCCCGATCGCCTGGCCGTAACCCGAGATTCCCTGATTGGTATCGATCCGGACGACGATCGTGCCGCCAGAGGCCGCTCCCGCTCCGGGAGTCGCAGGAGGCATCGCTCCCCTGGGGGGGCCGCCACTGCCGGGGCCGCCCACGCCCCCGGAGCCGCCCGCGCTGCTCGGGCCGCCATTGCCCTCCCGGACTGCCTGGCCTCCCGGCCCTCTCAGAACGGCGATGCGCATGTCCGTGATTTTCAAGTCCGACGGAATTGAATTCCGGTTGACATTCTGGGGATACGCTTCCAGGTCGGCAAAGAGGCCAAGCCCCGCGGCTGCCGCGCCCATGCTCAGAAACGAACGCCGCCCAATTGTGCTTCCTTTTGTAGACATTACTCTCCCTTTCGCCACCAAGTCTGACTCGCGTTTAGAACCGGCCCATTCTATCCGAACTTATGTATACGAGCTTATATTTCGAAGCAGATGCTCGCCCGCCCGAAGCATTGAAGGGACAAGCATTGAAGGGACAGAGAGCGCCGGAAATTAGTGGCCAGGAAGATGTGAGAAAATTGATTGCTTGAGTTTTCGCGATCTTATTTTTGATTCCAAATGCTTGCCGACACCCCAGCGGTCGCTTATAGGGCATCCTAGAGCGATTTTTTTTAACGCCGAGTTTGCTTCAAATTTTAGAATCGATTTTTTCACATCCTCCAGACGAACGTTCACCTGCGCCGAGAGACCATCATGGGTTACGTCCCGTCTGGTCACTAATTCCTCGGTGGACAGCCTGCGCGGCCTCAAGGAGAACGTGATCGTCGGTCGCCTCATCCCGGCAGGTACGGGCATGGAGTACTACCGCAACATTCAGCTATCGCAGGAACTCGAAGAAGCCGCTGCTCGCGTGCAGCAAGAAGTTACGGCCGCCTTCGAGGAAGCCGACCGCGAGTTGGAGTTGATGCGGCAGGAAGGCGAACCACGTTCTCGCGAAAGACACCGAAACACAATCGTGATCTCAAAGTGCGTTCGCAAGCGAACGGATGTTCTGGTTGCGCCGGAAACGGTTTTCAGGATCGTACTTCGCCTTCACCTCACAAAGTCTTTTGTAATTCGGTCCGTAAGCCTGCGGAATTCGATCTACGTCGTCCTGGTCCAATGCGTTGACGTAGACAAGATGAGTCGACCATCGCTCCATGGCCGAATGGAAGCGGCGAGTCCAGGTGATGTTCGCTTCGTCGTCGGCGGCGTTTGTCCATGCGCCGATCACCACCAGGTCGTACGGCGCGCTCCGTGTCGGAAATGCCGTCGCATCGGCCGGCACACGCGCCACCGCTCCGTGCGCGTGTTCCAGGATTGCAATGGAACGCGGCGATACACTCGTTTCCGCAAAATCCACGAACTGGTCGATCGTCTCGTCCGTGAGCTCGCGAAGGAATTGGCTCTTCCAATAACTTCGCAAACCAAACGGCGCCACTCCATCGATCATCTGCTGCATCGCCGGATACGGCATCCTTGTTATCAGGTCGGCAATGGGAGAACCGAACGCTCGTACCGGATTCAATACGCGTTCTCCTTCTTCCAGATCTCCGCACCACGCCGGAATCAGCGCAACTACCGGGACTCCATCCGGTGCGCACAGCGCTGCTGCATACATGGTTAGCTCGTCGGGAATCCCGCCGGAGGTGAAATCGCGATAAAACCTGAGTACTTCCCGTGCCGCGCTGAGCGGAAAGAGCAACAATCCCGACAGGACTTCTTGAATGGGATACATGCGAAAAGTGATCGACGTGACCACGCCGAAGTTGCCGCCGCCTCCCTTCAACGCCCAGAACAGATCGGTATTTTCGCTTGCGTTCGCTCGTACCATCTCACCGCTCGCTAATACCAAGTCGTAGTTCAACGTGTTGTCACACACGAGCCCGCATCGTCCCATCAGCCACCCGACACCACCCCCCAGCGTCAGGCCGGCAATTCCCGTAGTCGAAATCAGCCCTCCGGTTGTCGCCATGCCATGTACATGGGTCTCCCTGTCGAACTCGCCCCATGTGAGTCCCGTTTGCGCGATCACGGTTCGTGCCACCGGTTCGACGAAGATGCCCTTCATTCCGGACACATCAATTACCAGCCCATCGTCCAGCATCGCCAGTCCCGCGGCATTATGTCCTCCTCCGCGAATGGCTGGGTAAACCCCCTCTTCGGCCGCAAAACGAACGGCAGCCTGTACATCAGCCGGCCCGCTACAGCATGCAATCGCGCGCGGTTTCCGATCGATCATGGCGTTCCAGATTCGCCGCCGTGCGTCATACTCCGGTGACTCTGGCGTGAGCAAACTCCCGCGCAGTTGTTTCTCGAGAGCGTCCAATTTCATCTCTGCCTCCCGGCGTGTTGGAATCCTACATCGTTCCATCTCCGGCTTGCACACTAATTCGGCTCCGCCAAGGCGATCATTGCTGTGACTGGCGCGTGTTGTGACTTTAGAGCCCGTGCTCGACTCGGACCGGCCGGGAAGCCGGCACTGAATCGTGTTACTTCCGAATTCATTCGCGATTCTGGACAGCCTTAATGCCCATACCCGGCCGCTCTAACTTGTGATTAGTGACCCTGAAAGGAAAGAGGAACCTCTGGACTCATGAGCGATGCGCCTCCGTCAGCAACGATGGTCTGCCCGGTGATCCAGCCCGCATCTTCAGAACAAAGCGCCGCCACGGCTCCGCCGATCTCAATCGGCGTTCCCTGGCGTCCCATCGGATTCCAGCCCTCGCGCAACCACGCGCCCATCGCTTCCTGAGCCTGTGGAGGCAGCTGATTCACAATACTATCGTCCGTAATCCCAGGACAGATTGTGTTCACCGTAATCCTGCGTGGCGCCAGCGCGACAGCAAAGTACCGACACATAGCCTCAATGGCTGCCTTGTTTGCTCCCATCGCGAAGTAAGGAAGGAAGCCTCCCAAGTGACTTCCAGGCCAGTAACTTATGGCGACGATGCGTCCATTGTCGCGTAAGAGCGGCGCGGCCGTTTGCACTCCCACCAGAAAGGCTTGCTGCTGGCATTGCTGAGCCGCATTCCACTGCTCAAGCGAGACCTGCAGGGGAGGGCTCATAAAACCAAGAAGGTCGCCCAGTGCGTTATGCACAAAGATGTCAAGCGCGACAAACTGTTCCTGGACGTGTTGCACCATCGCGGTCAGTTCGTTGGGACGAGCAACGTTCGCCTGTACGGCGAAGGCTTCTCCGCCTCGCGATTTGATTCGAGAAACAGTGTCTAAGGCAGCAGGCTCGTTCTGAAGGAAATTGACGGCCACTGCGGCGCCACGTTCTGCCAGTCGCAGTGCAATACCGCGCCCGATTCCCCGCGAGGCGCCGGTGACCAGGGCGAATTTTCCGTGAAGCTGTTTCGTGTCGATCGACATCCCATCATTCCTTTCAGTTCCGAATCCTGCCCCCCCGTTACGATCCAGTGCTTATGCAGCCACCCAATGCAATGAAATCCTGCCACCCGGCACCTCCGAAATTGTCACGCTCCGGCGCCGATCTGCCGCAAAAGCGCGCCTAAATCGAAGTAAATCCGTCCCGCTGGAATCGTCCTGGTCTCGAGGTCATACTCGTAGAAGGAGCAGCCAGGAACCTTTACCTGCCTACCCGTTGCCGCGATGTTTGCGAATGTACCCTTATGCGCGGCTTCGAAACTCCATTCCACGGCGACCAAATTTGTCGCATGGGCCAAGGTCAGAATCGCATGTACATTGCCGGGGAACGCAGCGAAGAACGGACGTACAAAGTTATCTCGCACGGCCCGCTTTCCTTCGAGCGTCCCCGTCGGAAGATGGATTACGACGTCGTCCGAATAGTAGGCAAGGATCTTGTCCTCATCCGTGCCCTTCCATGCGTCAAAATACTCTTCGATGAATGTGCGAACGGTGACCAGGGCGAATTTTCCGTGAAGCTGTTTCGTGTCGATCGACATCCCATCATTCCTTTCAGTTCCGGTGTTCGGCGCTCTTCCAGCCTTCGTTTGAATTCAGTCGGAATTTCGGCGGCGTCCAGACTTCGTCGTATTGCTCCCGCGGACCTATCTTCTCGAAACCACATCCGAGACTCTTGACTGTCCTCATTCATCACATGCGGAATTTGGCGGTGTTTTCCCTCATTCCCATTCATATTTGTCTCTTTTGAACCAGCCCGGGTCAGCGACCTGTTTGGCGTAGCGCTGGCTGCAGCAGCTCCTCGACCGCGCCGACGATTTGGCCCCATCGAGAACCCCTCCAGAATGAGGCTAAATTCGGCTACTGCTATCGCGGCTGCTCCGGAGTACCGACCGCAAACACAGAGCCCGCCCCTGCAAACGTCACAGGATAATCGGCGGTTCCGGCTTGTGGCGCGGCGCTGAGAAACTGCGCGAAGGTAATTCCGTTCGGGGCAATGCGATTGAAGTTGTAACTCTCGCCACCGAATTCGAAATTGGAACTCCACATCAGTGTCTCGGACACACTGTGAAGTGAGACCGTCCCGACCTGTTGGTAGAGGCTCTCTTTCCTGTGAAAGGTGGCAATCCGTTTTCCTCGTGAGAAGCTCGCCGGGTCGCTCCAGTCGGCGCCGGGAGTGGTACTGTAGTAGACGCTGAAGGTACCGGCTGACACAAGGTCCAGAACCGCATCGTTATTGTTGGGCAGCGGTGTAAGCTGCGCCAGGTCAGTGCTGAAGGTGAAATGCGCCGTACTCTCGCTGGGCGACCCGTTGAAGAGCGATCCGTCGATTGGGTCGATGTGGACCAGGTATCCGACATAGACAAACTGGCCTGTGTTTGGGTTCACGAAAATCCTTCCCACATGCTGCCAGACGATCCTGCCGGTGGGTGTCTGCTGCGTCTTCTGGGCCACGTCCGGCATGAATCCCTGCGCGCTGGCCGGGCATTGCCACCCCGCAAATACGGCTGCGAGTGTGAGAAGGGTCGCTGTCGGCCGCTGATGCAGAAGCGTTCTTATCGATCTCATGGTCTTTTTCTCCTGGCTGCGCTGGTTGCGCAGGTTGGTGGGAACTCTAGGGCCGACCGCAGGCGGAGGCAATACACAGTCGATAGAGAAGCAATGAAGAATGAATAGACCGCCAAATCGTTGAAAACATGATTGACAGCAGGCCGGGTCGGACTTAATCTCGGCGCATTGTTGCCTCTAGCTGCCCGGATGCCCATGCAGACCTCGATTCTTTACTTCGATCAATTTGAGCTGGACCTGAATTCCTACGAGCTGAGGAAGTCCGGCCGCGTGATCAGGCTCGAAAAGCTGCCGACGCAGTTGCTGATCCTTCTGGCCGAGAGCCAGGGCCAGTTGGTCACACGGGAGCAAATCATTCAGCGCCTGTGGGGCGACAACGTCTTTGTCGATACACGGCAGGGGATCAACACCGCCATGCGCAAGCTGCGCATCGCGCTGCAGGACGATTCGGAAAATCCGCGGCTGCTGCAGACGGTGCCGGGCCGGGGATATCGGCTCCTGGCGGTGGTTTCGAGTCCGGCGGCTGGTGGTGGCCAAACGGTTGAGCCTGCGGCAGTGCCTCCATCGTCATCTCCAGGCGAGTCTGCGCTGGCGGATGCTGTGTCCAAGCCGAAAAAACGCTGGCATGCGACGGCGATGGCCGGCGTGCTTGTCGTTCTCCTCGCTATAGGCGGTTTGGTGGTTTTGTTTTTTTACCGGAACCAGACGAATTCCGCGTCCCGCCAGGCGTGGATCAAGATCACTAATTTTTCCGATTCGGCCACGCAGCCCGCATTTTCGCCCGACGGCCATATGATCGCCTTCATTCGTGGGCCGGAGACCTTCGTGACTCCAGGCGAGGTTTACGTAAAGATACTCCCCGATGGCGAGCCGGTTCAGCTGACTCATGATGGTCTGCCGAAGATGGCTCCGGCCTTTTCGCCCGACGGATCACGTATTGCCTATACGGCGACGGACCGCAGTGTCGCGTGGAATACCTGGGTTGTGCCGGTTCTGGGCGGTGAACCCAAAGAACTGCTGCCGAATGCAGCTGCTCTCACGTGGCTGGACAGGGAACACGTGATGTTTTCCGAAGTGAATCCCCGGACGGCAGCTACGCTCATGATGATGGGATTAGTCTCCGCCAGGGAGAGCCGGGCGGAGGAGCGTGATATCTATCTTCCGCCTGGCCGAATGGCACACCGTTCCTGGGTATCTCCCGATCAGAAGTGGGTGCTGGTGTCGGAGATGGACAATAAAGGATGGGGACCCTGCCGTGTGCTTCCGTTTGACGGAAGCACAAAGGGCGAGCTTGTCGGCCCAAAGCCCGTGCGGTGCACGTATGCAGGCTGGAGCCCGGATGGCGCGACGATGTACTTCAGCGCCGATGCAGGCGACGGATACCACATCTGGAGCCAGGCTTTTCCTCGCGGTAAGCCCGAGCAAATAACATTTGGCCCCACGGAGGAGGAAGGGATCGCTGTCGCTCTCGGCGGGCGGTCGCTGGTGACCTCAGCCGGGATACGAGAGAGCACGGTGTGGGTGCATGACGCTCGCGGCGACCGGCAGATTTCAAGCGAAGGCTTTGCCGGTGTGCCCGGCCTGGGGCTGGGCAGCGAGGAGGTTCGTTCGGTTTTCTCGCCGGATGGCAAGAAGCTGTATTACCTGATACGCAAGCAAGCTTCGCGCTCGTGGATCTCCGGAGAGCTATGGGCTGCTGACCTCGATTCGGGCCGCAGCGAGCCCGTGCTGCCAGGTATTTCGATCAGTGCCAATTTCTCCGTTTCGCCTGACGGGAAGCGCGTGGTGTTTCAAGCAACGGATGCGAACGGAGAACCACATGCGTGGATCGCGCCACTCGACCGGAGTTCGGCACCCAAGCAGATCGCCGGGGCTATTGCCCGCTCGCCGGATTTCGCTGCAGGAGGACGGATCTACTTTCAGGGGAGCGCAGGGGAGGATCTTTTCCTCTACAGTGTGGAACTGAACGGTGGTCCGCCGCAAAAGATTTCCGAGCCATTGCCGAGATTGATGGGCTTACTCGGGGTCTCGCCGCGTGGGGAATGGCGGCTTTCCGGAATCAGCCCGGCGATTGCGCAGCCGGTGGGAGGAGGAACTCCAATTCGCATTTGCAAATTCTGCACCGCGGGGTGGGGACCGGAAGGAAAATACTTTTATCTGCGATTCCGCGATATCGGCGAGCAGGGCGGCGGAAAAACGGTCGTGCTCAGCCTGGCTGAAGGCAAGGACCTGCCGGACCTGCCCCCAGGCGGTTTGAAGTCAGCCGAAGACACCAAGGGACTCAAGGTAGTCGCCGAGATCGATATGCATGGGAGGTCCATCTTTGCACCCGGTCCGAATCCATCCATCTATGCCTATACTCGGGTGACTGTGCAGAGGAATCTTTACAGGATTCCACTCAACTGACGGAATGGCTCGTGAGAATCGCCAATTAGCAATCTGATTCTCAGTTGTAGCAACCGGGCCACCTTGTCTTTGATCCGTAACGATTCTTCGTGGGGACATCGTTTTTGTAGCGTCAGGCGCCGCTCCATCGCCTTCTCCAGGCTTTGAATTAACGCGGCATTCCCCAGGGGCCGTCCTGTGTTCGTGCGTTGACGAATGAGGGGCGAGCCTGTTCAGGATGAAGCCGCCCGAGACATAGTCCTTGAGCTTGAGCAGCGACAGTAACCTCGGATAAAGAATCCATGCTCACTCCGTAGGATCGGAATACTTTTCCATACTTTCAGCACAGTTCGTACGTCATGTATTTGCCATCTATCTCAGTGGAAGCGAATTCGGGGACGAAAGTAAAGGGGACGGCACGGAAGTACCCCTAACGAAACCGGCCAGTTGAACGAGAACTCGTGAAGATTTGACGATGTGGATTTGACGATGCGGGACGAAATAACCCCCATTTGCACCATTGTTTCTGTTCATTGGGGGTTGTTTCGTCCCGCATCTCCCGTAGAAGCCTCTTTATCCGCTAAGTACCAGTCCCGTGACGACTGAATTCCCGAAGCCGACTTGGTCGACGACGATGACGTGATGGTTTTGCGGAAGCGGCTTGATTACACGAAGGAAGTTACCCCAAAACCGGTGTAAAGTCCGGGTTGGCGACAATCCAAAAGTTACTGAGGAGATAGGGTCCTATCTCGGCAGTAATGGCACAACTGCCACCGGCGGGATCGGTTTGGCACACTTCCGCCATCCCCAGATTAAGGCTTCGTTGATCGAAGCGGCGGAATGGATGGCGCCACCTCGAGTTTTGAAAGGTTCTCCGGGGCCAGGCGGAATACTGCCGGATACTTGTCCGGATTCGTGTTCTCTTCGGGTTCCGTGCTGCGCCAGGTGTAGAAGCACGTATTGCAGCCGTACACCGTCCAGACCCCGGCTTTCGGCGAAACCGCGCGCACTACCGTCGTGTTCGACCGGCAACGCGGACCAGGGAGTGGATCAGTCACTTTCGTCGTCGAAGCACTCATTTCTGCAGCTCCTTGGTTAGCGCTTCCAGCTTCTTTAGCCAAACATCCGTTCCTACCGGATTCTGCAGCAGCTCTCCGTAATCACCGCGATTGTCCGGCGGAACCGGCGTCGTCGCATCGATGATCATCTTCTGCACCATTCCGCTGGGCTGACAGGCGGGATCGAGCAGGTTCTCCGCGAGGTTCGGAAGCATGAGGATATCGCCCGCGGGATTGACTCTCACCGAGATTGCCCACATCACCTGGTTCAAGTCGAACGGATCCACGTCTTCATTCACGACGATGATCACCTTCGCATAACCCAGACCGTGGGGCGTACTCAGCACCCGCAGCCCCACCGCCTTGGCGAATCCTCCGTAGCGTACTTTGGTCGAAACAATCAGCACCAGGCCATGGGTGTAGAGCGCGTTGACCGCGATCACTTCCGGAAACGTCCCGTTCACCTGGTCGAAGATGGGCGTGCTGGTATTAATTGCGGTGGGCCTGTCAAGCTGCTGCAGGACCGCGTCGCTCACGCCGCCCTTCGCGCGCGCTGCCACTATGTCGATCCGGCGGGCCTGTCATTTGTGAAGGAACGAATGCTCGCTTATGCTCAGCAGATCGCAGACCTGGGATTGTCGTTTGTGGTCTCGTCCGGTTGGATGCCCGGCATTAGCGAATTGCTTCCCGTTCATGCGTACCTACAGGCGAAGGCGCAAATGGACTCCATCGAGTCTGTGAATGTGTATTTCACCGACTCGGGCGAGTGGTCAGACAACGCTCTGCGAGACGCAGCTTTCTATGTCCGCAAAATTGGATTTCCTAAGCCTGGCTATTTCCACAACGGAGTCCGAGTTCCCTGCAAGCTGTCGGAGGCAACTCGCAAAATCGATCTGGGGAGCTCTATCGGGCTCCGACAGTTCAGCCTGGTTTCGATGGCTGAGTTGGATGACGTAGGCCGCCGTCTCAGCGATTGCAACTTCGCTACCTACTCTTATTTGTCCGGAGTCCGGACCACTGCAGCAGCTCTAATGATCGCCCTCTTGCCTCTCTCTGAGAAGTTCGGGGCGCGGCTCATGCGAGGCATATTTCGTCGCAACCAACTGCCTGTCGCAGGTTTTGTAGTGGCACATGTAGCTGGCCGCGCCAAAGGCCGGAGCGCGGTGCTGAAATCTCGCATTGTGTTCGAACCCGGACGCGACTACTGGATCAATGCGATCGCTTTGGCCACGGTCGCCCGCATGGTCTCCGCCGCGAAGAGCGTTATATTCGGTGTCCATTTCCTGACGGAAGCGGTTGAACCGGCCGCGCTCATGATCGAGTTGCGGAAAGCGGGTGTCGGGCAATCGGAGATTTTTGAACTCTGCGATTAGTATTCCATCCGCATACGAATCGGGTTGGTATCGCGCGGGTTTAATGCGGATCGCGGTAGGGACGCATATTGCTAGGCGCCCCCCGCACAAAACCGTACGTGCGGCTTTCCCGCATACGGCTTCCACCTCGGGTATTTGACGGCGAAGCGTTGATTAGGCCACGGATGCTGGATGCGCGGTTGGGGGAGCCACTGCGAGACTAACTTCGTCATGTCCGACCAGTTCACCCGGTCCTTCTGACTGCGTCGCCTAAGCGTGCGCCGCCATAGGCCGGTGACGAAGTGGTGAAACGCCACGAGCGTGTCGAGGTTACTCGGCACGGCGTGGTAGGCGAAATAACCGGTGACGACCTGCCCAAGCCATCGGCCTTGCTCAGGAATGGGTAGGTGCATCTTTCTTCGCAGCGTGTCTTTGATCTCTCGCAACTTGGCCCTCACGCGATCACGACGGGATTTCCGCTTGACGAGGAATTGGCCCTGACGTGTCTTTCCGCTGATGAAAGTGAAGCCCAGAAAATCAAAGGTCTCCGGCTTACCCAGACCCGCGCGGGCGCGTTGGTCCGCTGCAAAGCGGCCGAACGCGATCAATCGAGTCTTGTCCGGATGCAGCGCAAGCGAAAACTTTTCCAGCCGCGCCTTCATAGCTCCCAGGAAGCGCCTCGCTTCGGCTTCGTGCTCGAAACCCAGAACAACATCATCGGCATATCGCACTATGATCATGTCGCCCTGTGCCTCTCGTCGGCGCCACTGCTCGGCCCAGAGATCGAAGACGTAGTGTAGATAGATGTTGGCCAGCAACGGTGAAATCACCGCTCCCTGTCCCGTCCCCGTCTCACTCACCGCCACGATCCCGTCTTCCAGTACCCCCACCTTTAGCCATTTCTGGATCAGGCGAAGGATGCGCGGGTCACCGATCCGATGTTCCAGGAATCTAATCAGCCATCGCTGGTCGACAGAGTCGAAGAAGCTCCGGATGTCGGCGTCCAGGATGAAGTTCACTTTCCGACCGGAGATCCCCACCACCAGCGCATCTAGCGCGTCGTGTTGGTTTCGCCCTGGCCGAAAACCGTAGCTGAACCCGAGGAAGTCCTCCTCATAAATACTGTTCAGCACCGCGAGTGTCGCCTTCTGGACAATCTTATCCTCCAGTGCGGCGATCGCCAGCGGGCGTTGTTTACCATCACCCTTGGGTATCATCACCCGCCGGGACGGTTGCGCCCGGTACGCGCCTCGATGGACCCGCTCATGCAACTCCATGAGCCTGGACTCAAGATCAAGCCCGTAGTCCTTCCATGTCACGCCATCCGCCCCGGGCGACGCATCTCGTCTCAGTGAAAGATACGATTCCCGCAGCAGCCGCACATCCACATGATGAAGCAGCGTCGTAAACTTTTCCGTCTTGCTTTGTCTTGCGGCTTTCCGTATGCGGCCCAGCGCTTGTGACACGCCTGCCCGATCCTGTGCTCGGAGCGTGCTTTGCCGGTCCACATTTCCCTTGGCCCCCGCACTTGGCTCCATCCACTCCTCCCCTGGTTGCCCAGCTTCGTTCGCGGACTTCGCAGCTACTGTTACGGGGTCTGACTTCTCGCGTTCGTTCATCATCGGCTTCGGCTCATCACCTTCCCCATGCGGACCGGTGCGATGCTAGCTGCCCGGCCAAACGCGAGATCTCCCAAGTTCCGACGTCTTCCTTTTGTGCGTGATAGGGTCTCCGACCACGGCTGAGCGATAGACCCTCGCATAACGGGTCCACACATGTTGCCTTCGGCTCTGTCAACGGCCTCGGCCTCAGCGGCATAGTATCTTTCGCGGCTCAATAGCCTACCCCACACAATCGTTGTGTACGCTTCGCAGTGGTCGTCACCTTCCACCACGCAACACTCACTACCAGGCGGCTGCTACGCCTTACCTGGGCCGGACTTCCACCGGCTGGAACACGCCAGCTTGCTTGGCGCACTGGCAGCTCTACCTACTCCGAACTCGGTAAATCCGGGGTTCACTGTTTCTGCAGGATTAGCTGGATCCATCTTGCTTGCCCTTACCTTCGGACCGCCCTTCGCCACCACCAGGGCGTAAATCGGCAACTCCCTTGTCTCAAAATGAACTTTAAGCTTGAATCGATCAGCCAGTAGGGATTGCTGCATGAGTCGGTATGGATCCATCATCCGCAAATGAGGAAGTTTAGACATCGCCGCGACCTCAGCGTCGCCGACTTTGGCATCAATATCGTATCGGGTAGAAATCATCCAACCGGACAGCCCAACAACTTGACGATCATCGTCGATCGTATACGCGAAGTCGATTAGGTCTTTGACTGTGACATTCATCGCGAGGAATCTATCGACACCCTTAGGTCCAAAGGCGCGGATACCGGCGGCGCTGGGTTGACTGGGTTTGATCGTTGCCACCTCGAACGAGGGTAACGGTCCGTTCGCATGCAGAATCTGTCCCTGGACTTGGACCCCTGCGATGATGCTGACTGCTATCGGCACGACGGCAATCAGCCGCAAAGCTGAAACCAAAAATCGGTTCTTTCTGAAATCAAGCCCGTGCTGGTTCGATTCGATCATCGACTGATATTTTCAGAGGCTTTAAATTTAAAGTTCAGATTGCGCCAAACTGGTCCCCGAGCAACAATCTGATGCTACTCTCTCTAAGAATCCCTGAAAGTCTCGTTTTCGGTAAGTTGACCTTCGGCCGACTCGGTCAGGCGGGAGCAACTTACCAATAATCGTTTCACGGGAACTTGCTTCAATTGAACGGAGAGCCTTATTAATGGTGAAAAGGGTAGAAACAAGGACCTGTCCGAAGAAAATAGCGCCAAAATGCGACTGAAATATCTCTTGGGTCCAGCCAGATTCAGAAACTATCCTCGTCTAATTCTCAGAAGGTCTCTCGATGTGATCGATGACGAGGGTCTCGACCGGCCCTTTGGTCGATTGCAACCTCAGCCCAAGCTGCTCCCGAAGCGCTGTGAATACGGAAGGTCCAGAAGCGTCGGGCGGTGGAGCAGCTTCCTGATTAGCTCCTATCGGCCCGGCAAACATCGGTCCTCGCGACTCCTCAGGATCCCACTGCAGCTTGATATCGTACTTACCCGTGAGCCCGGTCTTATCAATGATGGTGCGACCCAGTTGCCGCGATAACAGCCGCGCTAGGTTCGAAATGGGAATCGCTTGACCTGTAAATTGCCCAGGTGTCCCCCACATCATGCCTGCTCCTTCGAGGGCGCCCGGGCCTTTGATCCCGTTGGCATAAGTGTCGCCAGGGGTTGCTTCCTTGAGCTTGGGACCGTTCTTCGCGATGACAAGCTCATAAACTGGAAGTTCTTGTTGGCCTCGGTGCGCCTTTAGCTTAAACCGGTCCGTCAGAACCTGCTGAAGCATGGAACTGCGCCCTCCCATACTGAGCCTGCGCAACGCAGCAACATCCGAGCCCGCGACCTTCGCCTGAATATCATATCGAGCTGACTCGACCCAGGAGGGGGCTCCCGAGATCTGCTCCTGTTTGATTCCATATGCGCTGGCAACGAACAACTTTAGCGGGATATTTGTTGCAGAATAGCCGTCGTCCGGAAGGTCTACCCTGACGGAACCGCTGCCGGACCTGTTTGGTTTCACCGACACGACCTCAAACACCGGTGCCGCGTCTCCGGCCTGTAACTCGGCCCATCCTTGGGTGTCGTTTACCAAGCCAAGGACGATCTGTATTGCTACTGAGATTAATCCAGCAACAGTGAACAGTCGTTTTCTACTGAAATCGAGCTTCTTCGGGGTCATGATACGAACCATTCGCCTCTTGGCTTGGCGCCCATCACTTTGGGGGTACAAGCCAAGAGGAGAGTGCATAGTGCGTCGGCATTAGGTGGAGCGCAGAGTTTGCAATACAAGTCTCGAAACTGCACAGTCTGCAACGTACTGGCATTCACCAGGACTGGTCTCCAAGCTCTCCGCGTATCCGCGCCTAAAGTCAGTACGGCATATTTATACCACCGCCGTCTGAAGTGAGAAGGTTGGCGATCAATAGGAGTGGGGCGTTATGGGGAGTACCTGAAAAGTCTCGCTTTCGGTAGCTTCCCCAGTGGGGAGGACCAGCCGGGCAATTTACCTATAAATCCCGTTTTAGCAGCACTACAAAGGAACAACAATCCGCTTCCATATCGTCTGCGGTTCCGCGTGGAACTGACCACTAAACATCCGAGTTCAGGGCGAGTAGAGACGATACACTTTGAATAATCCGTGGAACGAACACATGGAAAGGGTATGGCATTTCACACAGCTGATTACGATGTCTATGTCTTTATAGGCGATCCTGCAACCCAGCCACTTTGGCGTTGGGACAAGTGGCAGTTGCTGATGCCGGCCCTTGACGATCTATTGCATGTTGCACGCGGGCCAGCCTCGACTCGATCGACACAATTCCTGCCCAATCGCGGCGGGACGGTAAAGTTTGGCAGGATCGGATGGAAAGAATCGGACCAACAGAAATGGACTCACGGTTCCCCACGCACTCTGGAATCGTCTCCAAGCTGGAGATTTCTCGATACCGAGTTGTGGGCACCAGCCTGGACGCAGTGTGAGAGAGACAGATCTGCTCCGGACGTCTTTCTGGCCATTGCGAGCCAGAGTGCTTTCGGAGCCGCTCCCGCATTTGAGCCCGTTATCGTACTTGCGGTCGTCAGTGAGCTGTCTTGCCGTGAGAACGTCTTAGTGGCCCACGTGATCAAACGACTTCGCGAGCTTGTCAACCCCAAGTTGGTCGCTCATCTTCGCCGACCCTGGGGCCGCTCGACGTTGAGCGGAGTTGGATTTTTTGATTCGATTCAGGAGCTTCACGCAACGGGCTTGTTCAAGCCGGGTCCTAGGCAAGAGCGACCCGTAGATCTTGACTTGTTTGCGGAGGCGTGGGAGCCGGTACGTTGAACCGTGCATTCAGAGCAGAGGTTACACCCTAAGCTTGGCTGCCTTTATAGTCTTCATTCCTGTAAAGTCGCATTATCGGTAACTTCCCATCCGAGTAAACGGTTGATGATGAAGTCCAGGAAGCCGAACGCCGTGCCGTACCTCGGTAAGCATGGTTCGACCACGGCACACAGAAGATGAAAGGGATCTGATACTCGGGAGAGAACCCATAGTGCGTCCTCGATTTTTGTGCCGCAAACCGTGCTGAAACGGCGAGATAGTTCTGTACCTTCGTCGGCAGCGCCGTCTGCGGCGGGCCGCCTCAGCCAATGAGCGTGTCCAATTCCGCAAAACTTGCAGTGCCCTCCATGGGACCTTTGCAGGTCACGGCAATCGCACCACTGGCGCAAGCATAGCGCAGCGAGTGGTCGATCGCTTTGCCTTCTTCGCGGCACGCCGCGTACGTCGCGCAGAAGCAGTCACCGGCGCCAGTGGGGTCGACCTCGCGGACTGCGAACGCCGGCACGTCCAGTCGGCACGACCGGTCGTAATAGGTGCAGCCGGCGCTGCCGTGCTTCACGACGATCTCTCGAATTCCGAGGGCGAGTAGCGGCTCGATGGCCTCGGCTTCCGTTTGGGCATCCACGAGCAGGGCCACCTCGTCGCCGCTCGGCAGGAACACGTCGGTCTGTTCGAGGATCGATCGCAGCGCTTCCCGAATGCCCGCGCTTCTGAGTATCTCCGACCGGATGTTCGGGTCGAAGGAGATTACCCCACCTCGGCGCTTCACCATGCCGATCGCCTTACCGACGGCTGCGGTGATTCCCGGAGAGAACAGTGATGAACCCATGACGTGAAACCACGTGCAATCGGCGAGCACCGGCTCGGTGATCGCCGACGCTGAGAGCCGGCCGGAAGCGCTATTGGCAATGTTGAAGATGAAGTGGCGCTCGCCCGTCTCCGTGTAGGTGACAAACGCGCTTCCGGTGACCGCGTCGGCGAGCAACGCGATGGCACTCGTGTCGACACCGTCCCGGCGCAGGCGGTCGATGTTCAGCCAGCCGAAATCGTCGTCGCCTACGCAGCCGATGATCCCGGCCGGACGTCCGAGCCGGCCCACCTGGTCGATGAAGATGGCGGGAGCGCCGCTCGGGAAAGGCCCCACCAGGGTGCCCGGCGCACGGAAGCTCTGGCCGCGCTCGGTCGCCATGATCTCTACCAGGATCTCCCCGATTGTCATGATCCGGGCCATTCGACGGCTCCTTTCAGGGGCGACCCTTGGTCTGCACGTCGATCGCGACCGCGCACAGAATAACGCATTTCTGAGTTGTAGAATTATTTGCGGCGGAAAAGGGGACGGTCACGCCCCTTGCAAAACCAGCACACGCAACTGTCGTCCGCCGCCCGCAAGCGTGGCTTGAATGACCACGGGCCGTCCTGCCTCGCGCATTCGGGGCCCATTCGATCACGCGGAAGCGCGGAACGCCCGCTGTCCTTGACAGCTTAGGAGAGAGACTGTACAGTCCTAACTTGTTTAGGAGAGATTCGGCATGCCCGATCAGGCTCACCTTCTTCCGGGAACTCTCGATCTGCTCATCCTGCGGGCGGTCTCGCTCGGACCTTTACACGGATATGGCATCCTGCTGCGCATCGCTCAGATTTCAGGACAAGCTCTGATGGTAGAGCAGGGTGCACTGTACCCGGGACTGTTCCGATTAGCTCGTCAGGGACTCCTGAAGACGAAATGGGGCGTTTCCGATGCGAATCGACGCGCCAAGTTTTACGAACTGACGGCTGCGGGACGAAAACGGCTGCAGGTCGAAACAGAAAGCTGGAGTCGGCTGGCAGCGGCCATTGCCAGTGCGCTTTCCGCGCAACCGGAAGAGCTATGAGACTCCTCGAGGTATTGCGGGCCCGATGGTCCGCCCTTGTGCACCGCTCGGCAATAAGGGATGAGCTCGAAGAAGAACTGCGGGACCACCTTCGGCATCGCGCGGACGATCTTGAACGCCGCGGGATTTCACGGCCGGAGGCGGAGCGGCAGGCGCGCATTGAATTTGGCGGGTTCGAACACTACCGGGAAGAATCGCATGCGGCCCAGGGCTGGCACTGGGCGGAAACGGTTTTGCGGGACGTACGGTTTGGGCTGCGGATTCTGAAGAAGTCGCCGGCATTCACCGCCGCCGCAGTCATCACTCTGGCGCTGGGCATCGGGGCGAATACGGCCTTGTTTGCGCTAGTGCGCGGAATTCTTCTGCATCCATTGCCGGTACGCGCTGCCAGCCGCCTGGTTGTGATCTGGGACAGCAATCCAGGAGTAGGGTTAAGCCGGGTTGGGCCAAGCGGGCAGGACTACCTCGACTGGAGGGAGCAAAAGATCCACGCGTTTGAGGATCTCTTTCTCTTCGAGCACGGCACCGGTACGGTGACGGGGAATGGGGAGCCGGAACAGGTGGCCGGACTGCGCGTCACCACCAATTTCGGAGATTTTTTCGGAATCGCCCCCGTGGCGGGAAGAACGTTTCTGCCCGAAGAGGAAAATGCGCGGCACACACTGGCGATCCTGAGTTACCGCTACTGGAAGCGGAAGTACCAGGGAAATCCGGCCGTTTGCGGGCAGAGCATGACGCTCAACGGCGAGGATTACACCATCATCGGTGTGTTGCCCGCTTCCTTCGATGAGCTATTCCCGGTGGATGTCGTGGTTCCTTTTGACGATGGATGGCTGCATCGGGCCGATTCCGATCTTGGTGTCTTCGGCCGGCTGCGGCCGCACGTGACCGTCCGCCAGGCGGCGGCCGAGATGAGCGGGACGATGGCGCGCATCGCCCGACAGCGGCCCGACCGCAAGGGGTTCGGCACAGTTCTAGTACCGCTGGAATCTGTGCGCATGGAGTACATTCGGCCGGCACTGCTGGTGCTGCAGTGCGCAGTGGGATTCATTCTGATCCTCACCTGCGCGAATGTCGCGAATCTCATGCTGTCGCGCGGCATGAGCAGACGCCAGGAAATGGCTGTGCGCATCTCGCTCGGAGCCACGCGAAAACAAATCGTCCGGCAATTCCTTGTGGAAAGTTCCTTGCTGGCGATCCTCGGGGGAATGCTCGGCCTGCTGCTGGCGCTGGGAAGCGTGCATTTGTGGGCCCGATATGGACCGAGCCAGATTCCCGTTCCCAATGCGGCTTACGAAGTGACATTGCCAGCGGTCCATCTCGGGCTGAGCGAGATCGTATTGACGTTGGTTGTATCCCTCGCGACGGGGATCCTCTTTGGGCTAATTCCTCCGCTCCGGCTGTTTGGCGGCAATATACAGGATGCGCTGAAGAATGGAGGACGCGGAACAATCGGCGAAGTGCGGGGACGGGGAACACGCACCGTCCTGGTGGTTGTGGAGGGAGCGCTCGCTCTCGTCCTCGTGGTTGGCGCTTCCCTAATGATCAAAAGCTTCACGCGCTTATTGTCCATCAATCCGGGCTTTGAACCTAACAGACTTCTGACCCTGCGGATCAAGCTGTCTGAGGATGCCACAGGTTCTCCTTATCGAGATCCCTGGAAGCGAGGCGCGGCGTTTCATGACTTCCTCGAACATGTTCGCAGCATACCCGGCGTGCAATCTGCTGCTTTGACTGAGATCGTGCCGCTAAGTCAGGACGACATGGACCGCGGGCCCTTCGCCATCCAGGAAAAGCCGGGATCCGACGTCACACCCTCTGCCGATTATCGGGACATCAGCCCTGGGTACTTTCAAACTATGCGGATTCCTTTGCTGCAAGGCAGGAGCTTCGCGGAGAGCGACGACGCAAAGCATCCGCGAGTGGTCGTCATCGATCAGACTCTCGCGCGAGAGTATTTTGGAATCGAAAACCCTTTAGGAAGACACGTCGTTCTTCCCTACGGCTCACGCATTCCCCGGGAGGTCATAGGAATCGTCGGCGCGGTGCGCGACTCATCGCTGAGCGGGCCGCCTGAGGCCACCAGCTACTTCCCGTATATGCAGGAGCCGAACCAAACCATGAGCATGATCGTGCGTACGGCGCTCCCGCAGGACTCGATTCTTCCCGAAATTCGCAATGCGATCTGGTCGGTGGACCGGAACCAACCTGTATTCCAAGTCAGATCCATGCCGGAAATCATGGAGAATGTCACCTCGGCTCCCCGGATTGCCTTTATCCTGCTCGACATTCTGGCTCTGGTGGCCCTGATTCTGGCGGCGATTGGAATCTACGGCGTGACCTCGTATAACGTCGGCCAGCGAACGCAGGAGGTTGGCGTGCGACTGACTTTTGGCGCCCCGCCGAATGCGATTCTGTACATGCTTGTGCGTCAGGCAACAACGCTCACTCTTCTCGGCGTCGCGGCGGGCCTGCTTTGTGCGTTGCTCATGACCCGGCTCATGTCCGGCCTTCTTTATGGAGTCAGCAGCACAGATCCCGCCATATTCCTAGGAGCGACAATGTTGGTTACGATTGTGGCGACCATCGCGTGCTATCTTCCTGCACGCCGCGCGGTGCGCGTCGATCCGCTGGTAGCCCTGCGCTCTGAGTAGAGGTCCTTCTTTTGTGTCCTTGGCGGACGATTGCGTTCTCAATTGACGCATATCGCCGATTCACTCATTGACCTGTTCCGAACGGTTCACCGCCTATCCGGAAGTAATCCCCAAAAAATGCGGTTCTGTCCGGATAGCCGACAAACCGGGATTAGTCAGGCTGTCGCGTTTATCGGTACCGATCTGCAAAGCCGACGGACCTCTTACATCGCGCTGCACGTTTTGCCCTGGCTCTGCCCGGTAAACTGAAAGCATGCTCGTGCTTCCCCATGATGTTTTCTTTGGCGACCTGCAATTGAGCCGGGTCCTGGACGGAATCACAGTCTCGCACCGCATCGCGAATTCTCCTCCTGCGCACCTTCCAGTACATACGCATACTGACGCTCACTTCGTGTTAATCACAAGCGGCGGTTATATTTCCTCCGCCACAGGCGATGCCCATCCTCGCACTACCCTCATCTACAATCCTCCGGGTACAAAACACCGCGATCATTTCTGGCAAGGGACGGGAAGTTTCTTTTCCGTTTCTCTCTCCGGCGCACAGTTGTCTGTATTGTTGGACACGGCGCGCCCCCCACGCGCGGCGGTACACTTGCGGAAAGAACGAGCATTGGGATTGGCTTCGGCGTTGCTGATGGAGTGCGTGCGCTGGAATTCGAGTTCCCAGCTCAAAGCCGAATCATTATGCATGGAACTGCTGGCTGAAACCTCGGATAGTTCGCTACCACTCCGCCCGTCGCCGCCCCCGTGGTTACTTGCCGCCTGCGAACTGATTCGGGATTGCCCGGAGAAAACTCCCCGCGTCCGCGACGTAGCCAAAAGGGTCGGTGTTCACCCCGTTCATCTCGCCCGTGCCTTCCGCATGTTTGCAGGCTGTACACCCGGGGACCTCCTTCGCGCGCGTCGGCTAGAGCTTGCGGCGGCAGCGTTGATGAAATCGGAAGACTCGCTCGCTGAGATCGCCCTTGCCAGCGGGTTTTCCGATCAGGCACAGTTCACGAAGGCTTTCCATCGTATATACGGCGTAACACCTGGGGCTTATCGCCAGTCTAGCCGCAATGTCAGACGGTCATGAATGTTGCATTTTGACAAGACGTACAAGGTCATTGCGCGCAATGCTTTCAACAGTATGTAATTTTTTTTGTGGACCGTTTGCCTTGACCCTCGTCCGAAGAATGCACTTTCTCCTATTCCTGCTCGCGTTGCTGCTGGCTAGTCCCAGCGCGCTCTATCCTCAAGCCATCACATCACTCGGCAATCCGTTGGTAGGTCTCTGGGGTGCGGAGCAATCCTTCGGACCCCTGGTGCGAGGCACTCTAACAATTGATGCCCGACAGGCCCAATGGCGCGCCGCGATAGCTGGCTTTGAAGTTTCCGTGGAGCGTAATGGGGATCGGCTTAATTTCTCGTTGCCCAACGGCGCAGGAGAGTTTCGCGGTCGGCTCGATGCCACATCGAACAATATCAATGGCCGGTGGATTCAGCCTGGCGGCGTCGTAAATAACAACCGCTACGCTACTGCTGTCCGGCTCGTCGTCGTGAGTAAGTCGGTGTGGACAGGAGGGGTCGTCCCCCTTGACGACCACGTTTCCTTTTATGTCTCTATTAAGCCGCAGCCGGGTGGCTCAATTACCGCGGCCATCATCAATCCCGAATTCAATCTCTTCCGCCGCCGCTCTTATGACGTGACTTTGAACGGTTTGAACGTTACCTTCACAAATCCCAAACGTCCCCAAGACCACTTGAACGGTATGTATGACAAGGCATCCGATCGCCTGTTCCTCACTTTGCTCGATTCCTACCCGCCGCTTCCGCTTTCACGCCGAGACCGCGGCGACGCATTGGGCTTCTACGCCCGTACTCCCGACACCGCAAAATATACATACACCGAACCGATTGCTGGCGATGGCTGGCCAACGGCGTCACTTGCTGACGTCGGCATCGCTGAGAAGCCGATTGCTGCTTTGATCGAGAAGATTTTGACTGCAGATCCCACTGACAATCCTGTGGATATTGACAGCTTGCTCATTGCGCGCCATGGCAAGTTGGTCCTGGAAGAATATTTTCACGGTTTTGACAAAGAGCGGCCGCACGACATGCGCTCCGCCTCGAAGACCCTCGCGCCAATCCTGGCTGGTATCGCGCGCGACCGTGGCGTCAACCTCAGCCCCGACACGCCCATTTATCCTCTCTTCCCAGAGGACAAGCCATTTCCCCACTGGGACGCACGCAAGAGTCATGTAACGCTAAAGGCGCTGATGACCATGACCTCCGGCTTCGCCTGCGACGACAACGACGACGCCTCCCCCGGCAACGAGGGCAACATGCAGAGCCAGACCGCCCAGCCGGACTGGTACAAGTACACCCTAGACTTGCCGATGGCTGCCGAACCGGGCGGAAGACACGCCGTGTATTGCTCCGCAGACCTCAACCTCGTCGGCGGCACCGTTGCCCATGCCACTCATTCTTGGCTGCCGGAGTTTTTTGAGCGCTACCTGGCGCGCCCGCTTCAGTTTGGCACCTACCACATGAATCTCATGCCTACCGGCGAAGCCTATATGGGCGGCGGGCTCTATCTCCGGCCCCGCGACGAGATAAAGCTCGGCCAGCTCTATCTTTCCCGCGGCATCTGGCACGCTACCCGTATCGTTAGTGAGGACTGGGTACGGCAATCCACCACCGCGTATTCCACGTTCGATCCGCAGACCAATTACGACGCGCCGCACGAATACGGGTTCGGCTGGCATATCAATCGCCTGCAGGTCGGAGACCGGGTTTTCCGCGCGTACAGCGCGGGTGGCAATGGTGGCCAGATCGTAATGGTGATTCCTGACCTCGACCTCGTCGTTAGCATCAACGGCGGAAGCTACGGGGAATTCACGAAATGGTACCGCTGGGGGCTCCAGTTGGTGCCGCAATACATCATTCCGGCACTGTCACAAAAGGACGAGCGTAATCGGTAAAGGACAAGTCGCATTGTGGGCGTGTGAATCTAATCCGCTACTGGCGATTATTCGTGGATGACCGCCAATCCGGAAGTAATCTTCGAACTGCCCGAAAAGTCTTAGTCGGTAACTTAAGCGGGAAAGGCCGGAATTTACTCAAAACCCCGTTCGCGGGAACTACGACGCGTGCTAGAATCCCGCTTACTAGAAGCAAGAGCTTGGCTTTTTCTTCCCCTGTGTTTTCGCCTTGCGGGTAGCAGAACTCGTCTATCGACGATGGAGAAGACCATGGCAAGCGACGCCGTCGTTACGCCTGTATCCGGCCACCAGCCGCGGTATAGACCTATCAATCGAACGGTCGAACGGGTCTTTTATAGCAGCATGGCGATCCTGCTCTGCATCTGCGTCTACATTGGCTTCTCGCCAACTTACTTCCAGGCAGGCATGGTGCGCGCGCCGCTTCCCAGCCCCATTCTTCACGTCCACGGCGCGGTGTTCACCCTTTGGATGGTGCTGTTCGTCGTGCAGGCCGCGCTCATCTCCGCTCACCGCGTCAAATGGCACCGTTCCTTCGGCACCGTCGCCTTCTGCTGCCCACCGATCATGATCGTGCTCGGAGTGATGGCGGCCATCGACGCGCTCCATCGTGGAGTCAAGATCGGTCCGCTCGACCCTGCCGTCTCCGCCGCCATCCCACTGATCGGCATTGCCGGCTTTGCCATCGTCATCTACGGTTCCTGGCGCGCCCGGCGAAGGCCCGACACACACAAGCGTCTTATTCTGATTGCCACCATGGGCCTGGTTGCCGCCGCCTTCGGCCGCTTTCCCTGGGCCCGTATCGGACTTCCGCCCGCCGCGGGAGCCGCAACCGGTCTCGGTATCTTGCTTCTCATCCTTATCGTCTACGAACTCATCTCTATCCGCCGCATCCATCGCTCCACCATGTGGGCAGCGCCTTTGGTCTTCGCTTCCGTAGCCCTCGCAGTTCCTATCGGAATGACCTCGGCCTGGCAGGCCTTCGCCGCAATGCTCAACCGAACCATCGGATCGTACATCTAGCAGGCAACACCAACTCGGCCTTAGGAGCGCAGGATTCCGGAAGACTCCACGCCCGATGCAGCCCCACGAACAGCCGTTCGGACGCCGTACCGCAGAACGAGCACGCCGCTGCCGAACCGGCGCTCCTCGAGCAGCTTCAGGTCCAGCCGCACGCCGTCAGGAAAGAATCGCTTTCCACCGCCGACGACCGCGGGGCAGACGATCATCTGGAACTCGTCGACAAGACCGGCCTTTATCGCCTGCGCGGCGAGTTCAGGACCATCCACGGAGATGTCGTGCCCGGCGTCGGCTTTGAGCCGCCCGACGGCGTCGGGATCGAACTCCCGCTCAATACGCGTTCGTGCGCTGCGCGGCTCGGCTAGGGTCCTCGAATAAACGATCTTCTCGGCCGCCTGCCACTGCCGCGCCCAGTCGAGCACGAACTGCGGTTGGCCGGGAATGGTGTGCGCGGTCTCCCAGTAAACCATCGTCTCGTACATCCTCCGCCCATAGAGGTAGGTGCCGAGCGACGACGCGAGTGCGTTGATGTACGAATGTACCTCCTCGTCTTGAGGAGCACCCCAGCCGAAGCGGCCGTGCTCATCCTCGGTGTAACCATCCAGTGTCGTGATCATCGAGTGGATCAGCTTGCCCATGCATCTCACCTTCCATATGCACCCAACTGAAGAGGCGACGGCACATTGAAATCCGCCGCGACCGTTGCGGCCTGAGATCCCGGACGCAACGGGTGATCACGCATTCGCCAGCCGCGTCAGGGTGACAACGGTGATGTCGTCATCCTGGCCGAATGCGACGGCGGCTTCGGAGGCCTGCGCAGCGTCGGCGCCGGAAGCGAACAGCATTTGCAGCCGCTCGAAGCTGAAGATCTCGCCGGAGGGTGTGCGTGCCTCAAGCAGACCGTCGGTGTAAAGAGCGCAGCGGTCGCCAGGATTGAAGTGCACTATGACCTCCTCATAGGCGATCGCAGGGTCGATCCCCAGGGGCAAAGCGCCGGGCAAGTCAATCTCTTTATCGTTGAAGTAAGGCGCGGGGTGGCCAGCGCTGGCTAAGGTACAGGCGCCGTAAGGATCGAGGCGCAAGACAACGCAGGTCGAGAAGCCGCCTTGAAGACGGCCGTGGAGGCGGCGACTGAGGCCGGCGAGAATGTCTGCCGGGCGGGAGGTAGTTTCCGCGAGCGTGCGGACAGCACCCACGATGAGCGAAACGGCCATCGCTGCGCGGAGTCCCTTTCCGCTCACGTCGCCGAGGACGATGAGCGTGGATCCGGCGGCGGGGTCATCCAGCGGAATGATCTGGAAGAAATCGCCGCCCACTTCGAGCGCGGGCAGATAAGAGCTGGAGATGCTGAAGCCGGGCAGAGTGGGTAGCTTTTCTGGGATGAGGACCTGCTGGAGCTCGCGGGCACTGTGCAGTTCCCGCTCCAGAATGGCCTTGCGATCTTGCTGGTCACGAATGTAGCGATAGACCGTATATATGATCGAGAAGAACACCAGCAGATCGAGAAGAATGTCTGCGTTGAAGTAGACGGGACCCAAATGGAACAGCGGTGAAGACAGATGCTGAGACAGAGTCCAGTGGGTAAATCGCTGGCCCTGCCGGGCGGTGACAACAATGACAGCCAGGAGTTGGGAGAGAGACGCGCTCAAAGCGAGCACCCAGCGCGCGGAGTCAAGTTTCTGACGGAAACCGTTCGCGACCAGCACCAACAGATAAAGCTGGCACGGTTCGACGATTATGGTGAGGATTCCATCAATCCAGGCGCTGGCATGTGGTGAGATCCAACTCGTGGGCGCATAGATAAGACAGCCGTCGAGGAACGAAGCAGTCAGGCTGACGGCGGCAAGAATCTTTGCCCAACGGACCAGCCCGCGACGGCTGCGCAGGTGAAGCATCTCGATAAGAAGGAACCAAAGCGCGACATTGCGCAGGGTCCATAGCGGCTGCAGCATGAACTGGCTGAACTGGCCGGAGATCGGCACACGCATGGTGTAGACCGACGTCCAGATAGCCGGGCAGATAGCGAAGATGGAAAACCAAAGCAGCAGGGTTTCCTTCCTACGCCGGAACCACAGGACGAAGGCTGCCAGGGCTACAAGAAAGTAGAGAATGTTCCGCGAATTGATGTAAAGAGTGCTGCGCAAAAAATTGTAGTTCCAGGTGCCGATGTACGCGGCAATCGATTTGGAATCGCCCACCAGGGGCGTCTGCGCAATTCCGCCACCACCACCGGCCCCACTCGAGCCGAGCGGTCCGTTCCAAACACGGATGGCAAGCGTGCCGGATCGAAAATCAGGCAAGGTGAAGGCTGCGGGCACATTCAAGACCGGCGAGGACGGGTGCGGAGGTAGCTCTCCATAGCGGCCCACCAACCTCCCGTTCCAGTAAACCTCGCAGATGTCTTGCACGTTGGGCAGGAGCAATTGGAAGTCGGTTTTGACATCGGGCGCGGGTGTGATGCGAAGGTTCAGCCGGTACCAGGCAAAGCCGGTGTAGGCGTAGTGTGTTTGTGCGCCCCACGGACGATCGGCAAGGATGGTTTCCCAACCGTTTTGACCCGGAGTGTCGTTGATGTTGGGATCGGCCCATCGCAGGTCGTCGCCGATATGGAAACGCCAGGGTCCGGAGAGATCGACCGTACCTTTGCCGAGCCCGTTGATAATGACGACGGAGGGAGTGGGTACGGTTTGCGCGTGCGCAAAGCGGAGATGGAGTCCGAAAAGCAGGAGTAGGAATATAGCGAATGGCGGACGAATGCGCATCTGGAATGCATTGTACGTCGGACCAGTCGCAGTGAAACAGCGTATCAGTCGCAGGCCATTCGCCAACGGGGAGAAGCTTCCAGTTCAATGTTCGGAGGACACGGTCATGGCAAATGATTTGAGGTAACCCTACCTGGTGAGCGCTCATGTGTTCAAGAATTGACCTGGGCGGCACGCGCGGAAATGACACGCCATGCCGCGCTCGATTGTTTCAGATAAACTCCGGGATCACCTTTCAGTCCGTAGCACTGGATGCCAAAGGGACCTCGATAGCCGGCTTTTGTGATAGTACGGACTAACTCGGTGACATCGTAGTCGCCGCGGCCGAGAGGCTGAATCAGCGTGTTCCAATCCCGGCCCTGCCGGTCCGCTCCGTTGACCGTGACCCCGTACAGGCGTGGAATGGCTTTATCCAGTAGCTGATGGAACTCCGGATCAAACCCGGAACGCAATTCATGGCAGAGATTGAATGTGGCGCCCACGTTGCTTCGCCCGACTCGCTCTGCAACCCGCACAACGTCTCTGAAGCGGGCCAGGTAAAAACCGTAGTGTGGATAGAGCGCGACGCGAAGGTTGGATCGAGAGGCCAAATCGGAGATTCGATCGACCGCCTGGATAGTCCGCTCTTCTCCTCCGGCGCCGGCCCCAGCATCACCACCCTGAACGGCAACCCATACGACAGTTCCCCGCCCTTTCAATGCCTCGATCGCGGCTTCCATCCCGGGCTCATATTTGATCTGGCCGTTGCTGATGTCCACCGTCAACCAAAGAAAGAACAACTGGAGATGCGCATCGTCCAGAGCCCGCAACCGCTCGGGGAGTTGCAGCGCATGATCGAAGACAGTTCCCTCAAATCCATACTCGCGCGCAAATCCGGCTTGCTGCGCGGGAGTGATATCGCCAAACTCGTACGCAAAGACTGGGTTTGGCAGGCTGGCGGCGGCTGCGCTGTCGAACCCTCTCGCGTCGATAGCGGCAAGCGCGATGCAAGAGGCTGCAGCACCTTTGACAAATCCCCGACGAGTTGTTTGCACCATGGTGCGTATCTCCTCAACTGTGTAGCGTACCTGTTTTCGCCTGCACCGGCATCGTAGTCGAAGGCCACGCGATTCCGACGCCTTCAAACACGAGCGTATTGCGATTCGGCCGGTGGCTGGTAGCGAATTGCCAACTGCGGTGTCTCCAACCGCTGGTTCAGCTTGTACCGCGAATGCAGACACGCCTCCAGTACACCTGTCGTCAACAAGGTACGCTCCACTGGATACGCCGTACTCCGGGTCTCAAATAGCTGCTCAATCTTCGTTGCCAGGCAGGCAGAGTAAGTGACGTTGGGAGGCGGCGGCAGGAAGAACTGGGTGGAGACCATGCCGTGGCCCGCTACCCTCGCCGAGATGTTGAAATCCATGATGGCGCCATTGAGCATGAGCAGCGTGGCGCGCGTGCCATCGATGTACTCGATGCAATACGCGGCCGGATTCTTGACCAATTGCGGCAAAACGCCGGAGGCAACCAGGTCCTGGGTGCGGCCGTCCAGGACGGTCAGGCCCATCGGCGTGTCGCTTCGGGAAAGGGCGGAGCTCAGCAGATCGTTTGACCAGCGACCCGCCTGCCCTGCCGCCCAGACATCGTCGCCCTCGAGCAACTGCACTGCCTTGACCCCGGTCTCGCCTCCTTTGCGGCGCTCCAGCATGCACTGCAGGGCTTCGAGCGCGTCGAAATCCATGTCATCGCCAACACCCACCATCACCGCCTCTTCAATCTCCGCACCTAGCGGGATATCCACGTCCGGCAAGCGCCAAGTCACTGGGAGCGAGGAGCCGGCCAGAAGCGGGAAGCGCAGGCGGTTGGCAGTCTTCACCATGGTTTGCGCCTCCTCGAAGCTGAAGGAGAGCTGCTTGTGGTTGAAGTAAGGAACACCACGTTTCTCGTCCTCAAAGACCTGGACGCACTGCTGAAAGAAATCGTAGTTGGGCAGCAGAATTTGGCCCCTGTCGTTGCTTGGGTAGTCATCCTGCTCGACGATCGCCAGCACGGCGTCGACGGCGATCCGGTCGCCGCCACAACGCAACGCCTCCGGAATGTTACTGCATAGACGGAAGCCGAACTGCTTGGAGCGGGCTCTGCTCAGATCGGCTGTTGGGTCCAGTTTCTCGGAGGGCTCCGTTTTCTCCGGCGCAGGCTGCGTCTTCACGGTGCGGTCCCTGCCCAGGCCGCCCGCTATTCCTTTGGCTGAACTGGACGGCGCAACCTTGGCTCCCGTCATCGCAAGCTGGTAGGGCGAGGGCGCAGCATCGGCCTGGCGCTCCAACTGATCCACATAAACGGAGACCACTTGCACATTAGGCATGTGCCATTCGCCGTCATACGGATAACCAACCAGAAAGCGGTCGGCGAGTGTTTGCATATTCGACTGGTAGCGATAAACGCTGCCCAGGATCGCCAGGCGCAGCGGGCGCTGAGCGGGCGCCTGGCCCCAGAGTAGGGGGCGATACGCCAACATAGCCGAGGACAACGCGGAATACTCTACAAAACGGCGGCGGGTCAGCATTAGCTCCTCCAGAAAGTGGATTCAGGGTTGGGCTGGTAGTGTACGGCCGCCAAGTTTGGGGTCTGCAAGCGCTGCATTCCCTGGTGGGCGCTATCGACGCCGGCAATCAACAGGCCGCTGGTCAGCAGCGTTCGCTCGATCGGATACTGCGCCTTGCCGGTCAGGAACATCTGCTCGGCGTTGTATACCAGCGGGCTGAAAAAACTTGCCAGCGTGGTGCGGCCGTCCGGCATAGGCAAATACATCTGCGTGGAGAAGGGTTTCGCCTGCCCCTCGATTGCCGCAGCGAAGGTGAAGTCGCGCACCAGCCCGTTCATCAGCAGCATGGTGCAGCGCAGCCCGTCGCGATGTTGATAGTGGTAGGCAACTGGATCGGGCACCAGGGCCCGCATCTGCTCGATGGTGGGAAACATATCGGTAAAGCTCAAACTCGCAGAGGCCAGGGTGGAACTGCGGGTTAGCGCCGCTTTCACCAATTCCTGCGACCACACGCCCTGCTGGTAGGCTGTCCAGAAGCCGTCGCCGCGATAGGTCTGCAGCCACTCGACACCGGTTTCGCCGCCCTTGCGGCGCTCCACCATGCAGTGGATGGTTTCAAGGCCGTGAAAATCGTAACTGCCCATGCCCCCGTAGCCGACGGAGACAGCTTCGTGCACAGTGGCCCCCAACGGGAACTCCACCGACGGAACTCTCCAGGTGACCGCCAGACTTGATCCTCCCTGGAGAGGAAAGCCCATCTGATGGGAGGTGTCAACCATCTGCTTCGACCAATCCCACGTATAGGAAAGCTCTTTGTCGTTGAAGTAGGGAACGGAGCGGCCGCTGTCATGGAAGATCTTGGTGACCTGCTCGAAGAACTCGAAGTGGGGATGCTTCATGATCCCCGTCTCGGTGAGCGGGTAGGTACCGTGCTCGCCGACCACGACCACTCCATCGACTGCCAGCTTGCTGGTGCCGAGGGTCAAGCTTTCAGCAATGGTGGGGTAGACCTTCATGCTGGGATGCCGGTCCACCCGTTCCTGGGTTAAATCGCCCTCGCCCCGTTGATCGACGTACAGCGACACCACGTCCATCGCCGGATGATGGAAGGTGCCGGCCCATCCGTAACCATCGAGCAAGCGGTCCACGACGTGTTGGCCGTGCAGTAATCTCTTATAGGCGGTGATCACGGCAGCGAGCCGGGGGCGATTGGCAGTCGTCGCATTCTGAGGCATGGCAGATCCTATGGAATCGATTGGTTGCGAGCGAGCGTAGCAAAGATGCCTGTATACCCATGCTGGAGGAGAGAATGCTGACCCGCCGCCGATTTCTCGGCTACACAGCACTGGCGCCAGTCGCGCTGCGCTCCGCGCTTTGGGCCGCCATCGATCAGCCTGCACCCCAGGTCTCTGCGCGCGCGTTGGCCGTGCATAAGCGGGCGCTGGTGTTTGACGGACACGTCCACGCATTGGATCGCGAGTTCTATCACGGTGGCAGTATGGGCACGCGTAAGCGTGATGGACAATGGGACCTGCCGCGTGCGCGGGAAGGCGGAGTAAGCGCGTTCTTCCTCTCGGTGTTCATTCCCGAAGAGTACTACCCTGGGCGACTGGAGACCAAGCAGGCGTTCCGTCGGGTGGATGACGCGCTGCGCCAGTTGCAGATGAACAGCGACCAGGTCGCGTTGGCGTTGAACGCGGACGATGTGGAGCGGATCCATGCCCAGGGAAAGATGGCCGCGGTACTGGATATTGAAGGCAGCTACGATCTGGACGGCGATCTGGGAGTCTTGCGCGATCTGTATCGGCTGGGACTGCGTTCGGCGCAGCTTTCGGCGCACAACTGGAACCAGCACTACGCCGACTCCTGCTGCTCGCCGGCCCAATGGAACGGCCTCACTCCGCATGGCCGCGATGTCATCCGCGAGATGAACAGGCTGGGCATGGCAATCAACGTATCCCACTCCTCAGACGACTCGATTTCCCAGGCGATCGACGTGAGCGATGGGCCGGTGATCGCCACCCACCACGGCCTGCGCAGCGTCAACAATATCCCGAGGAATATGCCGGACTGGCTGCTAAAGAAACTGGCGGCAAAAGGGGGCGTTATCGGCTTCCAGATCGGCAGCGAGTTCAACTACCCCAAGGAGTACGCATACCTAAACGCACACCAGAAGAAAACGTTTTGGGACACCACCAGTATCCCGGATCGGGTGAAGGGCAAGACGATCTACGAGGTGGACCAGTTGGTGGCGCCGCAGTTCCCGATGCCGGGCGCCCAGGTGCCGGAGTCGGTCATGATGACGGTAGACGATTGGGTCGCCGTGGTGGACAGAGCCATCCAAATGGTGGGTGAGGATCACGTGGCGATCGGCACCGACTTCGACGGCGGACCGACGCTGGCGCGTGGCATGCGCGACGTCCGCGATCTGCCGATGATCACGGACGCTATGATGCGCCGCGGTTACTCGGAGGAGCGCATTGACAAGTTCTGGGGTGGCAACTTGCTGCGCTTGTTCCGCCAGGTTACGCAGAAGCGAGCTTGAACTGGGCTTTTGTAGGCTTGCGAATACCGAAACAATTATCGTTTCTGTTAAGACTCCAAAGCCCGAAGTATTCTCGATGATTTATGGCCCGACCGAACAGGCTGCGAAGAAAGTGCTGTTTGGAGGGAAATAATCCCTCAGCGGCTAAAGCCGGATTCATCGCAAAGCATTTACGTACGGTCTGAAGCCCGTACCCTTCAGAAGAATGAGTTTTTCCGGAGCCTGTAAAGTTGGGCCCTGATACAAGACAGAGTTTCTCTGCAGCCTGCTAGGCCTTTGGGGCTGCGCTGAAGATCTCGGCTAAGCGGTCCGCGATCAGCTTGTCCTCGCCGTCCTTGAGCTGCCAGACAGCAAAGCCGAAGCTGTCCGGGTCGCTGGGATGGCCATGGTGGGCGGCGTGGTTCTCCTCCGGTGGCGCGTCCGGATTGCGTCCGCGCATGCCGCTGGCGCCGGCGCCCATGCTGCCAATGCCGATGGGCCGCGTGTCGGCTAGCTTCTGCATCACCTCCGGCCCGGTGATGTTAAGTTTAGTGCGATCGATCTGCCATCTGTAACTAGGCGTCACGTTGCCCAGAGCTTGCGGGTTGAACTCGCGGGGTAGCGCGGTGACGCTGAACTTCTTCACCGTATCGGTGATCACTTGCGCACGTTCGTCGTACATCCTCAAGGTGGCGTCATAGTCCTGATTGACGAAGAGCTCGAGTGCCTTGAGCAGGCCGAATATGGTCTCCTTGCCGACCTTGCAACAACGGCCGATGCGATCTTCCTGCGGACTCATATTCAGCAGCGCATAGCGGATCAGCTCTTCCCTGCCGATCAGGATGCCGGAGGCCTGCGGCCCGCAAATATCCTTGCCACCACTGAAAGTAACCATGTCGAAGCCGATCGCCGGATACTCCCACAGGCGCTCCTTCGGCGGCACGTCGGCGGAGGCGTCATTGAAGGTGTAGATATTGTGCGCGCGGGCGATGGCCACGGTCTCAGGGCCGCTGACCTGGCCCTTGTCGGAAAGGATATTGGTGAAGTGGATGGCCACGGTTTTGGGATTGATGGCGGCAATCATCTCTTCGCGCGTCTCTACTTCGATCAGCTTCGCGCCTGTCTGGCGAATCTGGTGGTCGAAGGGATAGCGATGGCTCTTCTGGATGATGACTTCGTTCCGAGGGAAATCCGCTACGTCGGGAACGGTGTGCATGCGGGGCTCAAGGTCTTCGGTCATCATGCCGGCGTAGCCGACAACCATGGCCGCTGCCGCGCCGCCCGTCACCAGGCCGGTGTAGCCTGCCGGAGACTTACAGAGCTTCGCGATAAACTTACCTGCCGCGATTTCGAGCTCGTCGATCAAAACAAAGTGCTCGTTGCCTCGCCGAATCAGCTCCATGACCTCCGGCTTCATCAACGACCCGCCGATGACGGTAACCGTGCCATTGATGTTGACGAGAGGCGTGACGCCGAGCTCGGCATAGATGTCGCCAGTAGAACCAAGCCCCCTGGTAATTGGGACGATGGGGTCGCCGTCCACAGAGGGCATAGAGGGTTTGGGCTTTTTGCCAAACATGCCGGCGGCACTCGACTCAGCCGGAGCAAACAGACCACCGAGAGCAGCGCCCAGCGCGGTTACAAAGGAACGGCGGCTCCAGTCAAATTTGAAGTTCATGATAGTTTCCTCTCAACTCTCAAGCGCAATCAGGTCTCAGCCGGCGGTGGGCGGAGTGAGGACGGCGGCGCTCCCCACGATTTCAATCAGCGAATCACCTGGGATCCATTCGAGAGCCATGCAAGCGCGTGAGGGAGCTTTGCCGGGTGAGAAATAGGTCCCGTAGATTTTGTTCAATGCGTCGTACTGCGCTTTGTGGGCATCGAACCTTGCCTTGCCCATCGGCATGGGAATGCCGTCAGCGAGCGGAAGACAGAGAAACACCTCCAGGTGGATGATGCTATCCATCGTGCAGCCGGCACGCTCTACCGACTTTTTGAGCGCCTCCATGGTGCGGGTAACGTGCTTCTCAAAGGGGTCAGTCACGAGCACGTGATCATCCTTGGGATAACCGTCATTGGAGCCGGTGCCGGAGAAGTAGTAGATGCCATTGTGGGTGTGATTGCCGCCGGCACGACGAGGCGGCAAAGCGTCAGGCGCAACGGCAGGTGGGGCCTGGAGAGCGAAGAGTTTCGGGGTCCCGGCGAGCACCGCCGCCAGCGCGGCGATCTTCCCAAAGAACCCGCGTCGCGTATTCATTTCCATAATTCTCCTTCGCACTGGCTTCAGTGAGGTTCTCGAGTAGTGCGGAGATACTGTGACATGTTACCAAGTCACGCTGAAGAGAGGTTAGAGCCAGAGCTCAATCCTCTCGAGGAGGCGAATGGAGAGGGGCGATGGAAAAGTGGTCGAAGGTGACTTCCAGAGCTTCCTTACCGGGAGCAGCAGCCATCATGCCAATTTTGACTGGTACCTGCGGAGGAAAGTATGCAAGCCGAATCATCGACCATTCATGGTTGTCGCGGGAATATGAACCCTGCACCGTGTCGTGAAAACGTTGCATGCGCAACCAGAGAAACGCGGGGTTGTCGGGACAAGTAAGTACAGACCAATCAGAAAACTCTCGCGTGACCACGGCACTCACGCTTTGCTTGCCGTTCAGGAATTCGATTCCTGCTTTGATCCAGTTCCGGTTGTCGATGCGTATCATCATGCCCGCCTGATGATAGAGCTCATGGTATTTGCCCGTGATTCGGACCTTGGCTTCAAAGTTTCCACTTTGTTCCTGATACCGAAATGGACCGTTGTCGCGGATAAACCCGTAATGAGTCACCCGCCAATAGTCTGTGCCGGGGGGCGCTGTTTCGCTCAGCGTATCCCCGGTCTCACTCCAATTTGTAGGCGGATTAAGCCAGGTGCGGGGGCTGGTTTGATCTGTCATGGTAAGCGTAAGCATACCGAAAAGAGCGGAAGGACAAATTGGAGCATGCAGATCCCTGCCGTCCCGCGGCAGGCCCCACGGCAGGCGGGGGCAGGAGGGACGACCGAGGTAGTACAGACCGAACTGACCCTAAAGGTAGGGTTTTTAAAATTCAGCTATGCACTACACAACCGCAGGCCTGGCGGCGGCCGCTATTTCCCCATCTGGTCGTAGGGGGAAGCCACCCTCTTGAAACCTTTGGGTACCTGGAACGCCGAAGGGGGGACCGCTTCCTGGGAAAAGTCCGTCTCCTGATTCGTCGTCTCCATCAGAACCGCGCTCTGCGTCGCCTGGGTTCCTCCCGGCGTGGCTGCGGGAGTTGCCGCCGGAGCTGGTGTGGGCGCTGGTGCAGCCTTCTTTTTGCGAAACGCGCCGACCGCGGAATTACTCAGTGCGGACCCAAAGACACCCAGCTTGCCCGATTCCGAGGCTGCTGTTTGCGCCGCGGTGTCCGTCGCCACTTGTCCCGCGACCGAACCGGTCGAATTCGCGGTCGTAGATGGAGCCGCAGCGGAAGCAGGCGGCGCATTTGGCCCCACTCCGCTGCCACCCATGCTCGTCACTTCCATTACATGCGTCCCTTTCAGCTTGGCCATCTCTTTGCCCATCTGTGCCATCGCGTCCGCCGCGCCAGGCTGACTGGAAAACATGCCCGCCATGCCGGCGTTCGAGTTAGCCTTCATCGACGTGATGAAGGCTGACATGTCCACGCCTTCCATCATCTTCTTTGCCGCACGCAAATCGAAATCCTGGATCTCCTTGACTGGCGGTGGATCGGGTGCGATCCAAACGTCTGTCGTCACTACATAGGTCATGGAATTGGTGCTGTTCGTTGCCGCAGCATTCGGATCAGTAACCTTCATCGACATGGTGATGAGCTGCTCCTGCGCTGTGACTCCGTTGACCACTTTGCTCACCCCCGTATTCTTCGCGGTTACTGAGAAGCTGGTCTGCAAATTGTTCGGCGGCATCTGCCCCTGTTGCTGCTTCATTTGCTCCTGGGCCTGCTTCATCTGGGTCTGCGCCTGCTCCATTTGCTTTGGCATATTCGCGAACGCTTGCCGCATCTGGGCGAACGTGATCACAGAATATGTCTTATTCGCCATGTCGACATGCGTGATCGTCTCCTGGTCCAGATCGGTGATCTCCATCGAATCCTTCGTAACCACCGCCTTCTGATTGCCATGCACCATGGTCAGGGTATTTGTGGGCGCGAACATCTTGCCCACAGCTTTGCCGATGAATGCCTGGCCTTTGAGCGCGTCCACCAGCGTTCCACCCGTAATCTGGTACGTGGACTGAAAGCTCGCGTCAGCTAACAAACACTGGTTCACCAGCAACATCACTCCGATCGCCGCTACCTTGTACATTCCCATCTTTCTGTCCCCCGTGAATCAATCTGACCTACCGCTCTGTCAAATACCCTTGCAAAAGTTGCTGGCTGGATTCCAGCGTGTGAACGTTTTGGTGAATACGTCTTTGGTCGCCGGCGTGCCCTTTGTAAGGCCCAGAAGTTTCGCTTCACCGCCTATCTGGCCGGTGATCTTCAGTTCCTGCTTGGAACAAGGCGCCAGCCCGATGTTGGGCGCGTGTGTCACCCCTTCGGTGTGAATTACCTGCACATAGATATCCGCTTGTGAACCGAGAATGTTGGTGGCCGTGATATTTCCCTGAGGGGACGCGGTGTAGGCGGCGAAGGCCGAGGGAGAAAGGAAATGGCGCGCGATTGCATCGATGGCTGTGTCGATAGCCGCGGCAGCGGTCTTGAAGAAGTTGTCCGACCCGTAAGCGCCCAGCAGCGCGAGCTTCAACTCAATGCGGGGCGCGCACACCGAGATCACCATCCCATTGGGCGCTATGGGCGAGATGCTTTGATCGTCCGTTACTTCAAAGGTCAATCCCTCGTCGGAGCCGCTATCGGCCGCATCGCTATTGCTCCCGACCCAACCGATGGTGAAGCCCCCCTTGGAGTATTCACCGCCTCCGGTCAGCGCCGGGTGGATCAAAAACGCAGCGTAAATGTCGATACTCAACGGCAAGCCGCCCAAGTCCGGCCCCAGCGGAATGCTCACACCTGCCGGCAGCTTAACCTTGTCCTCAGCCGCCCAGACGCCGGGAGTGTCCTTGCCTATCTCCCAGACAAAGTGCATCTTTCCGCTCATACCCTGCACGCCGCGAATCGCTTGCTGGCCAGTGTTCTGGGAAAAGTTAAGATTGGAAACGAATTGGAAGTTGGTGATCGAGCCATCCGTTTCTACCACCGCCTTGAAGCCGCTGGTGAACTTCGACAAGCGGGCGGAGATGATCGCGGAGTTGTTGCTCGGCACCACGGAGTAGCTCTCGATCTTCCATCCCGAAGTCAATGCATCGACCGCTGCGTTGCCCACCGTTTTGCCGGGGCTGTCCACCTCCCTGCCCGGTTTGGGCGAGGTCCCTGGAATCAAAGAGCCCGGCGCGGGCCCTTCGCCAGTGCCGTTCTGCGCATACACGGGAGTCTCGATCACATCCATCAGGCGGAACGGGCGTGGAGGTGGAGCTGACGCAACCGAAGGCCCGTGAAAGCCGATGGGGGTGTCGATGTTAATCTCTCCCGCTTGCACCACGTCAGACAGGTTCGCCTGATCGGTAATCAGCGCCGTCTGATCGCCGTCGTTTTCCGCCACCAGGATCTTTGCCGCGAATGCATTCTTCACCAGCAGAATGTCGCCTGCCTTCAAAGCGCGAATTTCGGGAGAGGCATCCTTGAAGACCACTCCGCGTCCGTTACTGCTGATACCCTGGATCGAAGCATCGATCGCGGCCTTGTCAATGATTTTCACTTCTGGCTTATAGGTAATGTTGGCAAAACTCTTGCCTGGTCCCGCGGTGATGTTCTTCTCACTGGCTTGCTTCTGTTTGAGCCACGAATCACCGCCGAAGGTCGACGCAACCGAGGTCTGAATCGCTGGGAGAGCCACCTGGCCGTTTGCGGCCGGTCGACTGGCTACCGCAGGTGGCTTCTGCTTGCAGCTTGTAGCGGAACCGAGCACTGCGACGGTGGCTAATACAAGACATCTGCGGCGCCACATATTAGAGGAAGTTCTTCCCATCGAATCCATCCCTTCGTGAGGCAATTGTTTTCACTTGACTCACAGTTCCTGTTCGCTTGCCCAAACTTTACTGCCGCTGTAATTCGACCCTGCGATTCCTCGCCCGTCCCTCGATCGTGTCATTGGAGGCGACGGGATTCGACGAGCCATACCCACCCGTGCTAAGGCTCTCCGGCGTCGCTTTGTATTTCGCTACCAGGGAGTCCTTGACCGCGGCGGCACGCCGCTTCGATAGATCCAGATTGAAAGCATCGTCGCCGATGTTGTCCGTGTAGCCGGAAACGCTCAACTTCCAGTCGGGATTCTTATGAAGGATGGCGGCAATCTGGTTCAAGACCACGGCGGACTGCGGCTTGATAACAGAGCTGTTGAAGTCGAAGTAGATACCGTAAATCTCCACCGGCTTTTTCGCCGCAAGGGCAGCCTCCATCGCCGAGGCGGCAGGCGCAGTCGCGGACGCCGCCGGCGGCGGCGGAAGTTCAATTCGTACCAGTTGTAGTGTCTCCGGCAGAATACCCATGTTGCTCCACAGCTTCACGGGGTTGTCGAGCTGATCCAGCACATACATGTGGGCCTCCCGGCCGTCGAGAAAAGGGCACATCGCGTGCAGGGCCGGCAGCTCTACCGGCTCATCGTTCAGCATTACGGGAAACGCCAGGTCAAAGGACTCGACCCGGTGGAGCGTGCAGGAGAACATGGGCACGTTGGCATGCATGGTCAGCGGAGGCAGCTGCTGCTCGCCTCCCATCATGGCCGAGATCGCGGCGATTGAGCCTGTTGCTTCGCTGTCGGGAACGAAGTGGAAGTCCACCGGTTGCCCAGACCGCAGTTGCGTCAGGGCCTCGGTAGACAGCCCCAACGGCTCGGTGCCGGGAAAATGCTCCATCTTGGTCTGGCAGACATAGTCCCTCATATTGTGCGAGGTAGCCAGATCGCTACGGTCGACCGTGATATCGCAGTCGATCTCGCGATGGTCCACCTCCGACTGCGGCTGCTTGGTTGAGGGATCATCCGATTGGAACTGGCCCATGCTTCTCGCCTTGTCTGCGGCGGGGTCGTTGTAATGATGCAAATGCACCACCGTCGGCGAAACTTCCTCGACGTATGCGGCAATGGGTACGTCTCCCGGATTGGTCTTTATCCGGGAGGGGTTGACTGCGGTAAGCCCAAGGCCCGGCCGTAACGGCACCTGGATCACGCTCGCGCCCGAGGGGAACGGCTTCCAACTGGGCAACCGCACCCCGGTAGGTTTGTCTGCCGCCCCGCTTTGCACCGCGTTCAGCCGGTCGGCCAAACTACCGGAGGGAGCGGCGGGTGGGCTGGTTGCCGGCGGGGCAAGAGCAGAGCCCTGCGCTTCAGGCTGCGATGGGGAGGCGGACTTCTTGCACCCTCCCACCATCAGCAATGCGATTGCCAGACCACATCCAGCCCATGCGTTTCTCGACGGACGGCTCGTTACCTTTCCTATGCAGAAGTTCGCCAATGGAGGGTCCCCTTACTTTGCACTCGGTGCATCTTCTGAAACCAGCGAGCGACATGATGGAAAAGCGGTGTCATGTCGCAGCACAGTGGTGGGCATTACCTCTTAGTGTTCATGGTTCTATCCCTTGGCCAAGCTCACTCAAGCGACTTCTGGTTTGCGGCTGGACCACGACACCGGAGCCGCTCAAGAGAAACCGAGCAGAGAAAGATCTCGCCGGAGGTCGCTTCCTGAAAGTGAAGCGCATCCTGCTCCACCCAGCGGTAGACTTCGCGCCGGGTGGCGCCCACCGTCACGGCGGCCGCTTCGGCAGTCAGCATCACAACCTCGCGCTCGCATTGGGGGCATCTACCTGAGTAACTGGCGCCCGGCTGGTAGTGGACGGTAAACTGTTCGCGCTCAATGCGGAGTTCGGTGCGACGATAGGGTCCGCGCTCCTCTGCAGCCGGTTCCCCCGCTAGCATGTGTGCTGACACAGGGTTGTTGTCTGGCGCCATGGCTCCTCCGATAAACGCCACTTCACATGAAGGCACCCCACGAAGTCTTGTGCCGCGCATGAATCGTTATAAAAAGTTATGAAGGCGCGTATGTCATTGACTCAACAGCACTCTTACCGCTTTGGGGAATTCGAATTGAGTGTGGGCGCCCGCTGTCTGTATCGCGACAGGGAGCCGGTGGCGCTTGGGTCCAAGGCCTTCGACGTGTTGACTTGCCTGGTTGTGCACGCCGGCCGCGTGGTCACCAAGGAAGAAATGCTGCGCACCGTTTGGCCGGACTCCTTTGTCGAGGAGGGCAACCTGGCGCAGCATGTTGTGGCCTTGCGCCGGGCACTGGGCGACCAGGCCGGCTGGATCAAGACCGTGCCCGGGAGAGGCTACCAGTTCACCGCCGAGGTGCGGGAGCTAGTGCTAAAAGACGCTCTCTTGGAAGAGACTGCACATGGCCATACCAGGCTGGGCGAAGGGGTCACGGTGCAGCACACCCTGGAGCGCGCCCAACTTGTGATCGAAGAATCTGCGCCGCCTCCTGAGGCCAGGGCTGTGCCTGTTTCGCCGCCGGCCGCCTATGAAGGACAAAGCTCACTTCGCCGCATCTTCCTCTATGTGCTAGTTGCTGCCGTTGTGGCCGGCGGCGCCATCCTGGTGGGTTGGAAATTCTGGCGAAGGCAGACAGCGCGCCCCTACTTGCGCGTGACGCTGGCCGACTTTGGCAGTGGAACCGGAGATGCGACCTTGGACCACTCGCTCAAGCGGGCGCTGGCCATCGATCTCGAGCAATCGCCCTACCTCGGCATAATGACGGATGCCGATGCGGTTCGCGTGTTAAAGATGATGGGGCGTAAGGGCGACGACGCGCTCACGCCGGAAGTTGCGGCCGAAGTCTGCGAGCGCGGCAACCGCGATGTTCTGCTTACCGCGGGCATCGAACCGGTAGGCAGTGTTTACCTGCTCACGCTCCAGGCCGCTGATTGCCATACGGGCAAGCGACTGGCGAGCGCCGAGGCAAAGGCGCGAAACCGGGAAGAGATTCTGGATGCGATCGATACCGTTGCTACCCGGGCACGCACGCAACTGGGCGAAGCCGCAGGGTCGGTCGCACACTACGACAAGCCGATCGCTGAGGCGACCACCGCCTCGCTGGAGGCGCTCAAGGACTTCTCCATGGGCCTCCACCTGTTCTCCGAAGGCAAGGATGAGACCGAGATCCTGCCCTACTATCAACGGGCGCTGCAACTGGATCCACAGTTCGCCATGGCCTACGGCGCGATGGCCTCGATGTATTACAACGCCAGTGAGCAGAAGCTTGCCACGCAATATCTACAGAAAGCCTTCGACCTGCGTGCTCGCACCAGCGCAAAAGAGTCGCTGATTATCGAAGCGCACTACTACTCCGAGGGCCTCGGGGACATCCAACAAGGGATCAGGACCTACAAGGTGTGGGCGGCCACCTATCCGTTTGATCCCGTGCCCTGGATCGATCTGGCCAATGACTACACGCAGATTGGCCAGTACCCTGCCGCCGTTGAGGCTGGGGAGCGGGCCCTGCAACTTAGTCCGGATCAGGCTGTGATGTACGTCGTCATGATGCGGGCCTATCGGCGGCAAAACCGCTTGGCCGAGGCAAAGTCGACGGGGATGCTGGCTCTGCAGAGAGGCAAGGCGTCTCCGACCGTCCACGCCATCCTTTATGAGATTGCGCATTGGGAGCAAGACTCGGAGGCGCAGGCGCGCGAGATCGCCTGGGGAGAGCAAAACCCGGGCGAATTCTACTTTCTCTATGACCGTGCAGAGGCGGCACTTTTCTCAGGAAGATATACGGAAGCGAAGAGGCTCTTCGAAGCTTCTCATGAAGCAGCTGCACGCGAGGGCCTTCCCGAAGCGGCAGACTCGGTGTTGGTTGACCTGGCGCAATATCAATTGGATTTTGGCATGACGGGCGAGGCACGCGCGACCTTGGCACGCGTCCTCAAACCTGACCCGGATTCGCCCGACGAAGCAATGCTGCGAACAAGGCTGGGCGATCTGCCTTACGGCCATCGCTTTCTCGATCGGCAAGAAGGAATGGCCAACCAGCCGACGCTGGTGAAGTCGGTGCAGCTTCCTCTGATGCGCGCCTCTCTTGCCATGCATGAGGGAAAGCCGTTCGAAGCCCTTGCCGGGCTCGAAGCTGCCCGGCCTTACGAGCTCTCGGGCTTCGCCTTGCTCAGGGCGCGCGGGGAGGCCAATTTGCTGGCGAAGCAACCGAAGGCCGCAGCGGCGGCGTTCCAGGCGATTGTGGACCACTATGGCATCGACACCATCTCGCCCTCCATCCCCCTCGCGCATCTGGGCTTGGCGCGGGCCTATGCCATGTCTGGAGATACGGCCGCCAGTCGAGGCGAGTACGAGAAGCTTTTCGCGCTGTGGAAGAACGGCGATGCAGAGGTGCCTGCACTACAGCAGGCCAGGGCTGAGTATGCGGAGATTGCGCCGGGTGCATCCGGGCTGCCTCGCCGCAGCGGGTATTAGCGCTTCAGGTACGTCTCTTTCGCTGAACTACCGCAAACATGCCCCAGCTGTTCGAATCGATTGCAGCTCTGCGAGCACGAGCTAAATAGAGCTTATGGTTTACGCCGTTTATCTGGTTTTCCAACCGTAGTGCGTCGAATGCGCTCAACGCCGGGGCCGGATTGAAGTTCAGCCTGCCGTAGAGATTCATGAAGCAACATTTTCAGATACGTTTGATACCTCAGACCTTTGAGTTCAGCCTGGGCGCGAGCTCTTGAGATATCCTCGGGGTCGAGCCTGATCGTGGTCGTTGGGGTCTTGCCCTTGCGGGCTACGGTACCGTGGCCCAGAGTTCCTTCGGCCGCGGCTTTCTCGAACTCTTGCGCCAGGGCGTCTTGACTCTCATCCCACCACTTTGCTTCTTCAGCTTCACTCTTAAAGCTCTGTTTCTTCAGCTTCTCCTGCATCTGCCATTTCCTTCTGGGTAGCGTAAAACTTCCGGAGAGCGCTTTTGGCCGGAAATGCTGTTACCACCCGGATCAGTTCATTGCGCCACATGGTGATGACCACTAAGATTCGGCCAGCGTTGGTTTCGCCTATTTGAGGCGTGCGTTCCTCGCCATCCCGTAACTGCAGTGTAAGGTCAACTGGGTCGTTAAGAACGACTTGCTCAGCTTCCGCTGGTGTCACGCCATGTTTGGCAATATGCTCGATGTTTGCCCGGTCCCAATCGAATCCCGCCATCTCCTGCAGACCTCCAAGACGCCACCTCACACAGGCGAAGTGTCTCGTCTATTTTGATCCACATAGTGTTTCTCCTTTGCTCCGTTGACGGATTTTCTATTGAGCAGCTCGTCTATCGACAGAAGCTACCTACGCCTTAACTACAAGCACTATAGCTACAGTGTAGCTACACGTCAAGTGAGCGTCGTTTCGAACAGCCAGCTTCGGTTGAGCAGAGTCATTTTCTAGAGCAGCAGAAGCGTCTCCGCTAAGCCTTTTTTCCCTCGTGGTCTATTCGTCAAAATCGGCAGAAAGGTGGGAACAAGCGGAGGGGCAGGAACGTTTAGGTATAGAACGGCCTGAAATTGCGGCTCACAGAAACCGAGGTGGGGAGCGATGAAACGAGACCTGCGATTTGCGATTCGCATGCTTTTGAAACAACCCGGCTTTAGCCTGATTGCGGTCCTCACCCTGGCGCTGGGGATCGGGGCGACCTCGGCGGTGTTCAGTTTGATCCAGGGGGTGCTGTTGACGCCGCCCCCCTACAAGAAGCCGCAGCAGCTGGTGCTGGTGCAGACCGCACGGACAGACGGGCAAAAAAAGGATAACCCGCGCGACTGGCCCGCCCAACAATGGTTGGAATGGCAGAAAGAAGCGAAGTCGTTTGCGGGCATTGCCGGCTACTATTGGCAGTTCAATTTCCTGATCCGCAATGACGGCAGTCAATCGATCCAAGGCATGGCAGTGGCCAAGGATTATCTGCAGATTATGGGGTTGCACCCGGTGCTGGGGCGCAGCTTTGCTGAGCAAGACTTCGGCCAGGGACCAGTCAAGGTGATTCTTCTGGGGTACGAGTTCTGGCAGCGGACATTCAATGGCGATCCACAAATCATAGGCAAAACGGTTCGTATCAGCCGGTGGGACGTTCCGCCGACGATCATTGGCGTGATGCCGCGGGGAGTTCGGTTTCTGCCTTCGCCGGGGGCGGCAAAGGAGCCGAATTACAACGTCAATGCCCTGGTGGATTTCTGGAGTCCTGCCGAGCCCGACCCGAAATATCTGAAGGCTCCGTATTGGAACGTGGTGGCGCGCCTGAAGGATGGCGTGACGCCGCAGCAAGGGCAAGGCGAGCTGACGGTGCTGACGGCGCGGGAGGCACAAGCGGAGAAACAATTTGAAGGCTTCCGGCCGCAAGTGCAATCGCTGACTGACGAGATGAATGAGGGCGGCCGGGGCATTTTGTTCCCGCTGCTCGGTGCGGCCGCTCTGGTTCTGCTGATTGGTTGCGGTAATACTGCGGCTCTGCTTTTGGTCCGCGGGCTGCAACGCCAGCAGGAGTATGCCGTGCGCAGCGCGATGGGTATGGGGCGTATCGCCCTCTTGCGCCAGGTTTCCATCGAAAGCCTGTTACTGGCGCTTCTGGGTGGGGTTTTCGGTGTAGGGCTGGCGGTTGGCATCGTAAAGGTGTTCAAGCTGATTGCGGGACATGCGATTCCACGCCTGGATAATGTAACGGCCGGATGGGGAGTGCTGGCTTGGGGGTTGGGCGCGGCCGTGCTGGCTTCGATGTTGGCTGCTGTTTTTCCGGCCTTGCGGGCGCTTCGGCTGGATCCGATGGAGGTGCTGAAGGATGCCGGCCCGAAAGGAACGGCGGGACTGGGCGAACGTCGCCTTCTGCGCGGCGTTACCATCACCCAAACAGCGCTGACTCTAGCGCTGCTGGTCGGGGCCGGCTTGCTGATTCGCACGATGATCAATATTGCGAGAGTTCCGTCGGGCTACAACACAAGCCACATCTTAACGATGAGTGTTACGGAAGTTCGGGGTTTTTCAGAGTGGACGAATTTTCACAAGCAAGCGCTGCAACGGGTCGCGGCCATTCCCGGCGTGCAATACGCGGCATTTGCGTGGGGAGTGCCGCTTACCGGAAACAATTGGCCAGGAACTATGGAGATCGAGGGGCAACCTCCAGCGGTGAAGGAGAGCGACAAGACCGCGATGCCGCTGCGCGCTGTCACCGAGGACTATTTCAAGTTGATGGGCCTCCCCATGCTCGGGGGACGGATGTTTCGTTCGAGTGATGACGGCAAGGCGGTCAATGTCGCGATCGTCAACCAGGCATTTGCGGATAAGTATTTTCCTCATGGCAATGCAATTGGCCGGAAGATTTGGATGAACGGACGGGACAAGCCGGCTAATGAAATCGTCGGGGTGGTCTCCAATGGTCGAACGGACGATTTGACGCAAGCGGCGTCCCCGGAGATTTATTTGTCGTTGTGGCAGGCGACCGCGTTTTCGAAACACCTGGTGATTCGCACGGCGGCGGACCCGCGGACGGTGATGGTTGCGGTGCAACGTGAATTGCGCGCAGTGGATCCTACCGCAGCCATCGAAAATCCCAGGACGCTGTCACAGATTCGCGACGAGTCTCTGGCCTCGCGCACGTTCGCTATGCAGCTGCTGGTCGGGTTTGCTGTGGTGGGGAGCATGTTGACGCTGGTGGGCATCTACGGCGTTCTTGCGCTGTCGGTCGCCTCGAGACGCCGTGAGTTGGGGATTCGCCTGGCGGTTGGTGCTCAACAAAAGGACATTCGGCGGCTGATCTTCGGGGAAGGATTTCGTTTGATCGCCAGCGGAGTATTCGCGGGGGTGGTGCTGGCGATTGTTGTGTCCAGAGTGCTGAGGAGCTTTCTGTTTGAGGTGCAGCCTAACGATCCTATGACGTTGATTGTTGTGGGGGCGCTGTTCGCGGGAGTAGCGCTGCTTGCATGCTGGATGCCGGTGCGACGAGCTGCAGAGGTCGACCCGATGGAGGCTTTACGGTACGAATGATGAGCAGCTTCAGAGGGGTGGTGTGAAGCGGCCGTCTACTGCGGTCCAGCCGGCGTCGACTAGGGTTAGGGTTCCGGTGACGAAGGAGGCGGCGTCGGAGGCTAGATAGACGATGGGGCCGGCCATCTCATGGGGTTTTGCCCAGCGGCCGAGGGCGCTCTTCTTGGCGTAGGCGTCATACCAATCGCGATTTGCGACAATCGGCGCAGTGAGGGGCGTATCGACGACTCCCGGGCCTATCGCGTTGACGCGGACGCCGCTGGGTCCCAGTTCGGCTGCAAGGGTGCGGCATAGCTGTACGACTCCGGCCTTGGTGGCAGAGTAGACACCCTGGCCGGGTTCGACGGTTATAGCGCGGATGCTGGCCATAGCGATGATGCTGCCACGGCCGCGCTTGGCCATGTTCCGGCCGGCAGAGGTGATGAGACGAAATGTTCCCTTCAGGTTTAGCGAGACTACCCGATCGAACTCTTCTTCGGTCATTTGTAACAGCGGCTTGCGCACATTGATTGCAGGTGTGCTGACGAGCACATCGAGGTCAGGCGCGGCGTCGATGGCATTCCTCACTCCGTCCGCATCGCGGATGTCGAGCGCCTGTGATCCGGCCAAGCCGCCGCTGGAGCGAATGGATTCCGCAACACGGGCCGCCGCTTCGGCATTCAGATCAGCACAGATGACTTCCGCACCATGCGCACCCAGCCCCAATGCGGCTGCTTCACCGATACCGCTGCCGGCACCGACCACCATTGCCTTGCGGCCGGTAAGGTCAAAAAGCTTCTTGTAATCGAACAATTACTTACTCCATATCCGGCATCGCCGGGAGAACAAGAGGAAGGCGTCTGAGTCGCCGAGTTATCGCGCCTGTCTCAGCTACAACGGACCGCTACGGAGGACGGACCTCAAGCCGCGCGGAGACGGATGGGCGCTGACTTTCCGTGCCCTGCTCAAAGACGGCTTCGCCGAAGCGCAGAGCGCTCATGAGCAGGCTGGCACTGCGCTCCATTGCGTTGCGAATATGAGTGGCAGCCATTTGACGGGCCTGTTCCGGATCACGGATCCGAATGGCCTCGACCAGACTGAGATGTTCCTTTACCAGCGCCGGACCATAGGAATCAAACGGCAGTCCCAGATAGAAGAAGCGCATGAGGCGCACGTGCACATTGCTGACGACGTCGGAGAACTGCTTGTTTCTTGTGGAATGAGCAATGAGGCAGTGCAGCTGATAATTCCGCTTGATGAACTGACGGTAGCTTTTGCGATCGCCCACCTGGTATTCGTAGGCCGCGAGAGAGGCCATCTCGACGAGATCTTCTTCGCGGGCACGCTCGGCGGCAAAGGCGGCCGCCGCCGGCTCGAAGATCATCTGCAGTTCTTCCAGATTATGAAACTCGGCCACGGAGAGGGGGGCGATCGTGTAGCCGCGGAACGGAATGATTCGGATTAAGCCGTCATTTTCCAGGCGTCGACAGGCTTCGCGAACGGGGGTGCGGCTGGCGTTGTAGTGACGGCCAAGCTCTGCTTCAGAAAAGGAAGCTCCCGGGGATAGCTCACATTCGACAATGTCCTGGCGCACTTTGTGATAGAGCCGGTCAACGAGAGTTTGCATTCGGCTACTGGTTTAGCAAGTGCATACCGTGTGTGTCAAGGCTTGGAACCATCGGTATACCGAGTGTTGACGGATTGCATGGTTCCGTGTACAGTCACCATACATTCGAGAGACTGAAGCGTTCTTTCATGATCGACAGCCACTTATTCCCTTGTTGTCGCCCCTTCGCAGGCCAATGGAGTTGTTGTCGCTGCGCGCCACAGGCACCCCTGTTGGCCAAGGTTTAGTTCAGCGGTTTCACGATTGCTTGTGTCCGATCCGGCCTCTGAGAAGTGGGGCTTTTCCTGGTGAAAAGCCCCACGCGAAGCATCTTCACCGGATACCCCGATCGTGAAACTGCTGTCGGTTCCCGGCCCCGGCAGCGTTTTTTGATCACGAAGCAGTCAACATAAGAAAATCCGGAGAGCGATTATGCGTTCCAGGTATCTGCTTGCGGCGTTTCTCATCTCTATTCTGGCGTCAGGTCTCGGGATTAGCGCCTGGGGTCAGTACACCACCGGAACCATTAGCGGGACGGTCACGGATTCTACCGGGGCAGCCCTGCCCGGCGTCACCGTCCAGCTGAAGAACCAGGACACGAGCGAAACTCGCACCTACAAGACCGGCGCGGCGGGCGACTACGTCTTTCCGGCTTTGGCCCCGGGAAAATACAACGTGACCGTTACTGCTCCCGGCTTTGAGCAGGCGACAACGGTCGTCACTGCCTCCAGCAGCCAAACGGTCCCGCAAGACTTCTCGCTGAAAGCGGGTGCGGAGAGCACCACCGTTGTGGTCGACTCCTCCGCAGCAGCCCTGAATAGCACTGGGGCCGAACTGCAGACCACGCGGTCCACTGAGGAGTTGCAACAGCTGCCGACACCGAACCGCAGTCCATCCGACCTGGTAACGTTCGTTCCTGGGGTCACGCCCGTGTACAGTCCAGGCTTCGGCGCCCTGGTCGCGGTCAGCGGCGCACAGACCGGTTTCCTCTCGCCTTATGGCAGTCGCGCGCGCGCCTCGGCGGCTTCGCTCGACTATACCGACATCACCGACTGGGAATTCGGGGGCATTGCTCTGGGCACGCAGCCCACCGTCGATATGATCTCCGAATTTAAAGTGATCGCCGGACCCTTCCCCGCCGAATATGGCGTGGAGGCGGCAAACATCGTTGAAGTAACGAAGAGCGGCACCAATCGATTGCACGGTACCGCGTACGACTACATCCAGAACGACTACTTCAACGCTCGCGATTACTTCGATACCACCGGCAAACCCACGCCGATCAAACAAAACAACTACGGTGCTTCGGCCGGCGCGCCTCTGTGGCGCGACCGCACATTCCTCTTTGCTGGATTTCAGAAGATAAGCACGCGCGGTGCAGGCTCTACATTCACCTTTCCTGTTCCCACGGCAAGCGCACTGGCTAGTGCGACCGATCCGCTTGCGCTCAAACTCTTTCAGGCCAATGTGCCACTGCCCAGCAACGCCCCCGCGGGCGCTTCCAGCGCCAACATCACGGAAACGATGACCTCCCCGAACGACAGCTATCTCTATCTGATTCGCGGGGACCATCATTTCACTGCCAATCATTCGCTGGCCGTGCGCTATCTCTTCAGCAAGGGCACTGCGGTTCTGCCTTACGCGGGAACGATCAATTTTCTGCCCGGCTATGGCGCCGACTTCGACACCGGCGCGCACAGCGTCAATATCACGGACACATATCTCTTTGGCAGCAACAAAGTAAATGAGCTGCGCGTCGCCTATGGCCGGTCGCAGGCGGAGTTCAACTCGCAGGCTGCCGGCAATATCCCGCGCATCGATTTTCTAAATGCCTACTACAGCTTCGGCGAGGCGGAGTTCTTTCCTCAAGGGCGTCTCTTCAACACCTATCAGGTCAACGACACCTTCAGCTGGGTGCATGGCCGGCACTCGCTTAAGTTCGGGGCCGACGTGCGCTATATCCAGGACAACTCCAGCAGCACCACCAGCGGCGGCGTGCGCGGTACTTTTGCTTTTACCTCGTTGGCCAGCTACCTCGCCGGACAGCCCGTGGCGTGGTCCCGCGTCTTCGGCTCCACGTACGAGGGCTATCGCATGTGGCTGCCCGGCTTCTTTGCCCAGGATGAGTGGAAGGCTCTGCCCAACCTGACTATCAACTATGGAGCGCGCTACGAAATTCAGGGGGCTTTGAATGAGGTCCACGGCCTCATCTCCGAATTGGATCCCAACCTTCAGGGGGTCGCCGTCGGAGAGGCCGGAACAGGCGCCCTGGGCGCATTCCGGAGCGGTAATCCCGGCATTGCGGCCAACTATGGCAACTTCTCTCCCCGGCTCGGCTTCGTATGGAACCCGGAAAACAGCAAACTGCTGGTGCGCGGCGGCTACGGGGTTTATTTCGACACGCAGAACTTCGCCCTGCTGGCAAATACGCGCTTCGGACCGCCGCTCAACTACACCGTTTCCCTCGGTGCGACGCAGTTCGCCGGGGGCAACTCCTTCGACAATATCGTGAATGGGGTCGCGCCCATCGAGACGGCGACGACGGCACAGCTCGGCTCCTTCGGATCGCTGACCAACTTCGGCAGCATCACTTCCGTGACCAGGCATCTGTCCAACCCGTACACGCAGAACTATACCCTCGGCCTGCAGTATCAGCTGGGCGCAAAGACTGCGCTAAGCGCCGATTACTTCGGCAGCGTCAGCAGAAAGCTCACCGATCTTGGGCCGATCAACTCCGTGGCAGCGCCTCCTGCTGCTCCTCAGACGCTGGCGCAAGAGCAGGCCTGCATCGGAGTTCCTTCTGCTCCCGGCCCCTGCACCATCACGTCGAACGGTGAATACGGTCCAGGCAACAATCGAATCGATCCCCGCTTCGACCAGGTCGACATGCTGGCTGCCACCGGCGGCTCTAATTACAACGCCCTGGCTTTGCAGTTGAAGCAGCATGCCTTCTACGGATGGGAGGTTCAGGCTTCGTATACTTACTCCAAATCCCTGGACGACGATTCCGACTACAACCTGGCGCAAATCAGCAATGAAGAGAGCTTCCCCCAGGGACAGAGTGCCGCGCTGCACAGGTTGGAGTACGGTCCCTCCGACTTCGACGTCACGCACCGCTTTCTCCTCACCACGGTCTGGTCTTTGCCGTGGTACAAAACGCAGAGTGGCTTGGCCGGACATGTGCTGGGCGGCTGGGTCTTCTCCACTGTGACGCTTACCAGACAGGCGTTCCGGCAACTCTCTATTCCGGCTCACGCTCCGGCCTTCCTGATCCCACGACAGGAGCACAGATTTCCATCTCTGACGTGAACCTGGACGGCAACCTGGTGCAGACGACGGGCAGCGACAACACGCGCGCCTCGCTCAATCCGGGCGGCAAGAACTTCAAATTCGGCAATCCCTCCACCATTCCGGCGCCTCAGGACCGCGGCGTGGGCGGACTTGCCGGCGACACCAACGCAAGCAACTTCAAGTACGTTCAGACCCTGGTCGGCAATAACGGAACGCTCGGCCGCAATACCTTCCGCATGAATCCCCTGCCCCAATACGACTGGTCGCTTTCGAAGAACACGCGCATTGTCGAGGGCGGCTTTCTCGGCTCCGGCCCGTTGAACTTTGAGTTGCGCCTCGACGCCTTCAACGTCTTCAATACTCCGTTCCTCACGGCCACGGGATACCAGACCTGGAACAATCTTGCCAACTCCTCCTTTGGCCTCTACAACACGGCGGGCAGCCCGCGATACCTGCAGATTGCAGGCAAGATCAACTTTTAGATTGCGGCCTTTTACGGAGATTCGATGACGAAGCAAAGCCTTTCTCCTAGCGTTCAGGAGGCCGTTCTTAAGCGAGTCGAAGAGACGGGCTCGGAGATGATCTCCTTTTTGCAGGAGCTCGTCCGTATTCCCACGGTGAATCCGCCGGGTGAGCACTATGTAGCAAACGCGGAACTGATCGGCGGCAAGCTCAAGGAACTCGGCTACGAGACGCACTACATCGCGGCCGAAGGTTGTCGTGAGCACACGGAAGAATATCCGCGCCTGAACGTGCTGGGAAGGATGGAGGGTTCCCGGGCGCGTCCTTGCTTGCACTTCAACGGACATTTCGACGTGGTCCCCGTGGGTGAAGGGTGGACGGTCGATCCGTTTGGAGCGGAGATACAAGACGGAAAGCTTTATGGACGCGGCGCTTCTGACCAGAAGGCAGGTATTGCCGCATCGATCTTCGCCATCGAAGCCATTCGCCGCTGCGGGCTCCGCCTGCAAGGGACCGTGGAGCAGAGCGGCAGCGTGGACGAGGAGAGCGGAGGGTTTGCCGGCGTCGCCCATATGGCGAAGCTAGGATGGATCAGCGAGGACAAGACCGATTTCGTCATCATCACCGAGCCCACGAATGTCGACCGTCTTTTTCTCGGACACCGCGGAGTCTATTGGTTCAAGGTGACGACCCATGGACGGATCGCTCACGGGAGCATGCCGCATCTCGGCATCAGCGCGGTCGATCATCTGGTCGATTTCCTGTATGACGTGAATCATCAGCTGAAGCCTTCCCTGGCCCAGCGCAAGACCGCGGTTCCGGTAGAACCGCCGGGTTCGCGATACGCCAGCATCAACGTGAACGCGGTGTTTGGCGGCCAGCCGGAAGAAGGTATGCAGACGCCTTGCGTCATCGATCGATCCGGAGCGATTTTCGATCGCCGATTTCTGGCGGAGGAGAATTTCGACGATGTGCGAGCGGAGGTGAAGGCTCTTCTCGAACAGCTGCAGGCGAAGAATCCCGACTTCAAGTACAACATGGAAGACCTGATGATCGTGCAGCCGGTGCAGACCGATCCCAAGTGCGAGCTGGTTACCGCCATTTCCGAAAGCGCGGAACAGATTTTCGGCAGGCCGCCGGAGCTCGCCGCCAGCCCGGGCACGTATGATCAAAAGCACGTGGTGAGGGTGGGAAACGTGCAGCAGTGCATTGCCTATGGGCCCGGGATTCTGGACCAGGCGCACCTGCCTGACGAATATGTTCTGGTCGAAGACGTCATCACGTCGGCCAAAGTCATGGCGCTGACCGCGCTCCGGCTTCTGGGAACGGAATAGCCGCACCGCATGAACCTCTACCTCACCGCGCTGATTGCCTACTCCATCCTTCTGATGGGTCTGGGCCTGTTTATCAGCCGGCGGGTAAAGACCTCGTCCGACTTCCTGGTCGCCGGGCGCAGCTTCGGCGTGGGCATGCTCTTCACCACCTTTCTTGCGGCGAATATCGGCGCCGGGTCTACGGTCAATGCCACCGGACTGGGCTACCGCTACGGCCTCTCCGCGTGGTGGTGGGTCGGCTCTGCCGGCATCGGCGGCTTCTTCCTGGCACAGTTCGTCGGCCCGCGCATCTGGACGATCGCCAAAGAGCACAATCTCAGCACGCTGGGCGATTACCTGGAATTCCGCTACAACAAGGGCGTCAAAGCGGTGATCGCGGTGCTGCTCTGGATAGGAACGCTGGCGTTGTTAGCCGCGCAGCTCATCGCCATCTCGACGATCCTTAACGTCTCCATCGGCACTTCGAAGTGGATCGGATGCGTGATCCGGCGGAGTGGTCGCGATCGTTTACTGCACAGCGGGCGGCCTGGTCTCGTCCGCCTTTGTCAACATCTTTGAACTCATCGTCACCATGTCGGGCCTTCTGCTCGCCGTACCGTTTGCGCTGCACACTGCCGGCGGCTGGAGCCACGTTTCTTCCGTCGTCGCGGCGCAGCCCGGCAAGGGCTTCATGCTCAGCTTCACTGGAGTCGGGCTCAAACAGATCCTCAGCTACCTCGCCATCCTCGCGCCGTCCTTCATCGTCTCCCCCGGCCTGGTGCAAAAGCTCTACGGCGCGCGTGATGTGAAGACCGTGCGCATCGGCATCACCCTCAACTCCGTCGCGCAGCTTTTATTCGCCTTCGTCCCCGCCATCCTCGGACTCTGCGCCTTCGTGGCCATTCCGCATCTCGCGTCCTCTGACCTGGCTCTGCCGGCCGCGATGAAGATGCTTCTTCCTACCTGGCTCGGTATGTGGGCGATGGCTTCTATCTTCTCCGCCGAGCTCAGCGCGACCGGGGCCATCCTCTTCATGCTCTCCACATCGCTGGCCATCGATCTTCACAAAACATTTCTGAACCCTGCCATCTCTGAGCGCCGGCTGTTGACCGCTAACCGGATCTCGTCTGTGGTTGCCGGAGTGGCCGGAATCTTCCTCGCCATTCGCCTGCCTACTATCCTCGCGGCGGTGCAGATTTTTTATGGGCTTCTCTCTGTCTCCCTGTTTGTTCCAGTCATCGCCGGCCTGTACTCGCGGCGCGTAGTGTCGAGGGCGGCGCTGGCCAGCATTTTTGCAGCGATCGCTTCCATGTTGGCTGCGATGCGCCTGACCCAGAACCATGGTTGGTGGTTATTATCTCCTCAGGCAATTGGAATCCTTACGGCCGCGGTGGTGATGCTGGCCTTCCGTGTCCTGGCTCCCGCGCCTGCTGTCGTTGGGAAATCTGTTCTAAGTACGAGGTGAGGAATGAAGCGTCGTGAGTTCCATCGCGCCCTACTGGGGCTTCCGCTGGCTGCGGCTATCCCAGGGTTTAGCATGGCCACTGCATTTGCAGAAGGGGCCGCGGAGACTGAGATTCCCGGCGGTTCGATCACTGATGTTTCCGGACTGAAGGTTGGGCATTGCACACTGACGGAACGTCCGACAGGCTGCACCGTAATTCTGTGCGATAACGGCGCCGTGGCCGGCGTGGATGTTCGCGGAGCGGCTCCTGGAAGCCGCGAGACCGACTTGCTGAATCCCGTCAACACGGTCGAGAAGGTGAATGCCATCGTTCTGTCGGGCGGAAGCGCGTATGGGCTGGATACCGCGACGGGAGTGATGCGCTATCTCGAAGAGCACAAGATGGGCTATCCGATTGGTTCACTGGGCGTGGTGCCGATTGTGCCTGCCGCGATCCTGATGGACCTAGGGGTTGGTGGCTTTAATATTCGCCCCAATGCCGATTCAGGCTATAAGGCATGTGTGGCGGCGAGTGCGGGGCCGGTGGAAGAGGGTTGTGTAGGGGCCGGAGCGGGAGCGACGGTGGGCAAGATGTTCGGTCCCAAGTTCAGCATGAAATCCGGACTGGGCACAGCGAGCGTGAAGATCGGCGATACGGGGATCGTCGTCGGCGCCGTGGTCGCGGTGAACGCCGTGGGCGATGTACGGAATCCGTTGACACAAAAGATCATCGCCGGAGCGCGCAGCGAAGACGGCAAGGGATTTCGCGATGCGATGGCGCAAATTCTTGGAGGGTATGGCGTGGTCCATTCCCCTGGACAGAACACCACCATCGGCGTGGTCGCAACCAACGCGCGGTTCAGCAAGACCAAGATGACCAAGATCGCGCAGATGACGCACGACGGCTATGCGCGGGCAATCAATCCGGTGCACACGTTGTTCGATGGCGATACGGTGTTTGCCTTGTCCACCGGAACCGCGGAAGTCGAAGCCGATGAGAGCGCGATTGGAGCTATCGCCGCGGTGGTGATGGCTCGCGCCATTGCGCGAGCAGCGATGCAGGCTACGAGTCTGCCGGCTTTGGGTCTGCCGGCGTGGCGGGACTATGTGAAAGCGTCATGATCACGGACCCAATCCCGGAGTGGACGGCGATGGTTTCAATAGCGCGCAGACGATGTTGCGTAGCCATGCTTCCTCGAATCACGCCGTAGCTGTTCGCCTTGGTTACGGGCGGAACCTCCACAGATCACTATAGAAAACGAGGGTTTCCATGCGAAGGACGTCCGGCCTTCTTGCGTTCCTGCTTTCACTCATTGCGCTGAGCTTCGCGATTCCTGCGGTTGCCCAGCACGGTACGAACGAACCCGCGGGATTGCTCATTCACCTGAAGACGGGTGTGACTCTGAACTACGTGGTTCAGGGGAAGGAAGGTGGCCCGGTCATTGTTCTGCTGCATGGCGCGGGCGATTCGTGGCACTCGTTTGAGCGCGTGCTTCCACTTCTGCCGGCGGAAGATCGAGTCTATGCCATCACGCTGCGCGGCCATGGTCTATCAGACCATCCGGAGACGGGATATTCGCGAGCGGACTTCGCCGGCGACATTCTCGACTTCATGAACCAGCTCAACATTCATCACGCCACGCTGGTGGGTCATTCGCTGGGCAGCTTTGTGGCGCAAAAAGTTGCGGAGCTAGACACCGACCACCTCAGCCGGCTTGTGCTCATCGGTTCGGGTCCGGGGATTGCAAAGAATCCCCAGGCAGAGGAGGAGATTCGCAAGAGCTTTGCCCAGATTCAGGATCCCATTCCGTACACATTTGCGCGAGATTTTCAGGCAAGCACGATCTATAGCCCTATCCCGGCATGGTTTTTCGAAACGATGGTGGCCGAGGCGCTGCGCGTTCCGGCAAGCACATGGCATGGTCTGGGCCAAGGAATTACCGCTCCGGAGCCGGTGGATGACCTACGAAAGATTCGGGTGCCTACGCTGATTTTCTGGGGCGATAAAGACTCGATCTTCCATCGGGAGGACCAGGACATATTGCTGAAGACAATTCCTCACGCTACGCTCAAGGTCTTTCCCGACACCGGCCACGCACTGCATTGGGAGCGGCCGGAGAAGTTTGCTGAGGCCTTGCTGCAATTCATTGCCTCCACGCCGGCGTAGCTGTCTCTCTTTCTGCGGATTTGCTGTCGAGGTCAAAAATTATGTCAGGCAACCCACAACTATCAATCACCGAGAACGAGGCCGCCGCACTCGAAGAGATGCTGCTGTTTCCGTTGACGGATGCACTCTTCGGCCGGCGCTCGCGAAGATTTTTTCGCGGCGCGTCCATTCCAGATGGTGCGTTGCAGTACCAGTCCAAGCATGAACCGTTGCCGCTGTCACAACTCGAACGATTGCTAGTGCTGGTCGCGATGGGCGGAGTTACCGGTTGGTCGAACCTGGTGACGCGCCACGACCGCTACGCGCCGCATCTGTCCAACTACTCCGGTTCTGCCAGTGGCCGCACCCTCGCATCAGCAGCCGGATTCCAAACCAGTGAGATATTTTTCACCGATGATTCCGGAACGTACATCTTCGAGACCAGGGATTTTCCACCGCCGGTAGCACGCGACGCCGAAGGTCAAACGAGTCTCAAAGATTTGCTGGAGACTCATGAAAGCAGAATCCGCAAAATCTCAGAAGACCGCATTTATCTTCCGCGCCGCGAACCGTACATGGAGGGCCACAACACGTGGGTGGCGAATGCTCCAGGCTCGTTGTTAGCCTTCCCTGTCGGCGACCTTGCGCAACATACACTGCTGAACCTGGCGTTCTATGTGCAGAACGGCTTTTGCATCTATGACGACATCAACCATCGCCAGATTCCGGGCATGGAGAAGTTCGGCGATCTGGTCGATTTGAAGAATCCTTATCCGCTCTCATTCCTGGACCAGTACTCACTTGCAGAGCTCTCGGCCGAGCTTGCGATTTCTTCGTTCAATGGACAGCTCATGCTGCAGGCGTTGGGCCTTGGAGGATGGAGCTTCGATGGGATCGACCGGCTGACGATTCTCGGCGCCAGCGGCGATCCCGCCGTTCCAGGGTTAGGGTTTCGGGTTGCTACCGACTCTCGCTGGGCACTCCCCAATCCGACAGGCCTTGAGGGTGTGTTCACGGCCTACACGCCACCACATTACTCGGATATGTACGCCGCGACCGACGCGCTCATCGAGCGAAAATTTGGGCCTGGAGGTCCGTTTCATGCGAATACTCCGGGGCCGTGGACTGACAGCCCGCGGGTGCGCAGCAGCGCCCAGGTTCATGATGCGCAGTTTCGTGAGTGCGTTGCGGTGCAGGCGCAGTATATGTACGAGACGTTTGGAAAATTTCCTGCCACCATTCCGTCGGTTTACATACTGATGTATTTGCAGGCTCACCATCTGGATCTTGAATTTTATGACGCTAAGTTTTCCCCGGGTGCTTACTTGCGGACGCATAGAGAGCACATTGCGCGATGGCATGGAGCGAGCGGAGAAATTGCGAAGGAAGTTTGAGGCACGGATCGTAGCTTGGGAGAACCGTAGGTAGCATATCCGGGCGCTAAAAGCCGGACCCTGTTCATTTGTAAAGGGGGAAAGGGATACTGCAGGTTCCTCCCCTCCGCTGCCCCGGAATTTCCTGTCGAGGTCGTTGGCGTTGGCAAACTTCATCGGGAAAGCCGCACACGTGGTTGTTGGTCAGTGCGCGTAGGAAATCCGGGTCGGCTGCGCTCGGGATGACAAAGTTTAAAGTTGCTACTTACTTCAAACCTTGGTTAATCAGATGTGAAGATTCGCCAAACTGGCTTTTTCCGCAACCTGTAAGGCCCTTCCCTTCTCAGTCGCGCTGCCTAGTTCCGCAGGCTCGGGCTCCGGTCTTAGGCCGGCCGATCAGGTAGACAGAAGCGAGCCAGGTTCCCTGGCCGCGGGCGTATCCCGCTTGCCAATCATAATGAGGAAAGCTACCGGTGAGCGCTATAAGCTCTCCTGGGGTTCGCGTGCGACAACAGGAGACGAGGCCATCCCACAAAACAACCAGCGGGATCACGGGGACCAGGTAAGTCAGCAACAGTCTCGACCAGCGGAAGGGCCGCATCCGCGGAGTAAGGATCCAGGCGAAGAGCGGCATCAAGAACATGGTCGCGAAGGCTCGCCGTGTGCGCGAGGTTACTTCGGCCATCGCGAATCCCTCCCCACACCGTACGGCATCGGCCAAAACGTCGCGCGCCACAGCGTCGGGAAAATGGTGGAAGGAGGAAAAAATAGTGCGAAAACCCCGCAGCGCATCCGGGACATGAGCGGCATCTACAGAAAAGTTCACACAACTCACGTCCCCACCTACCCGGGCGGGCAGAGCGGTGTTGGGAAATTTATCCGTTAGAACAACCGTGAGCGGCGCGTGAGCGGCCAACTCTGAACGCCAGGCGAGGCTTAACCACGGGCCTCCGCCGCCGGAACAAAGATCGACCACGCGCTCGGCGCCGCACTCGTCGATGGCACGAAAGATCTCCGCCTGAATGGGACGATAGATGTCTCCCCGGCTGGTGATCGCTTCCAGATAATCCGTGGCTCCGTGACGCACGGCCTGCGGGCACCACGCCTGGTCGAGGATTTCAAAAAGTTGAAGACGCCGCAACCGCGCTATTGCCGATCTCTCCACAAGGCCATGGCCCCGAGCAAACCCTCTTCGTTGGAGATGATCTTGATGTCGTTACCGTGCTTGAGCGTCACTTTCTTGGCATTGCCACCCCCGATATACAGGGTGTCCCAGTTGAAGGTCGCGACAGTCTGCTCGATCGCCCGTTTGAGTAATTTATTCCAGCGCTTCACACCGTACTTCCCTAGTCCGCGCTTGCCCAGATATTGCTCATAGGTTTTCTTGCGCCACGGATGATGCCCCAGTTCGAGGCCCGGGCAGAGGACACCTTCCGTGAATAGAGCTGAACCCATACCAGTGCCCAGGGTGATGACCAGCTCGACCCCGTGGCCCTGGATCACGGCGTAACCACCCACGGCGCAGTCGTTGGCCATCCGCACCGGCTTGCCCCATCGTTTTTCCAGGGTCTTCGCCAGGGGAAAACCAATCCATCCTGGGTCAAGGTTGGCGGCCGTGAGCGTCTTGCCCTGCTTGATCACTCCAGGAAACCCGACGGAGACCCGGTCAAAGAGCGGAACGCTCACTTTCAACTCGTCGAGCGCACTCAGAATCGCAGTGGTGGTTGCCGGAATTGGAGTGGGCACGCGCAGCCGTTCGCTGAGCGGCAGGCCCTCCGGGCTCAGCGTCTGGATCTTTAGGCCGCTGCCGCCGATATCGATCGCTAGCGTGATCGGACTTGCTGCATCGCCCGTACCAGGCCGAACAACTTTGGAAACCACTCGAGCCATAAACCCCCGAAGCCTAAACCAGTTGTCATTTTAGACGCCACGGGCTGTTTGCCGAATGGCGAGGAGGTATCAGGTACCGCCCTGCTCAACAGGGTGCGGGAAGCCGTGCTGGGATGGAAAGCAATGCCCAGGGGCCAGAGAGTGTGCGTGAGAACTGAAAGAAACCGCAGCCAGCCTGCTCATCGCGTGAGCTTACTTCGCTAGCGCTCCTTTTTCACGTTTCGCGGGTTTGGGTTTGACTACGGGCTCCTTCTTCTTGCCGATGCGGTAGCCGGATTCCTCCGCCTGCTCGCTGGCCTCCTGAACCGCTTCTTCGATGTCCCCTATCGATTTGAGGGTCGATTTTGGGACCGATTTTGTGTCCTTGGCTGGGGCCGGCGCCTTGGTTGGGCCGCCTGCCCCGCCTGCCCCGGCGAGCCGTGGGGCCAGCTCGAGAAGATCGGGCAAGTGCAACCACCACAGCATTTGCTCGTGCAGCTCCTTGTTGAAGTACCAGTCTCCAGCGGATTCGTTCACGCTGAGCAGCCAGCGGGCGTCGAGGTCGTCCCAAAGCGCGCGTGGAAGGCCCGCGAAACTGTCGTCCGCAGCCGTCACCTTTACGGGTTTGGCGGGCGTCAGCGTGAGTTCCAAGAAGGCTAAGCGAACGCGGGCCGCAGCGCGCCAGCCGTCTTCGGTGATCTCCGCAGCCAGCGAAAAGGCCCGGGCAAGAGGCTCGCGCAGACGGAGCCGATCGAAGAGCGCCAGCGCAGTCGCAGCGGTGTCCTTGCCTGCGATGCTTCGCGCCATCCCGTCGAGAACACAAAACGCGAGCACCGGGCCCCAGATCGCCTTTGGATGGAGCTCTGGAATGCTGCTAGGCAACACGGCCTTCGCTTCACTTGACCAAGGCTCCGCGAGTTCGGCCTCAATCCCGGGCAGCGCGGCCGCAGCATGCAAATGGGCGCAGATCGTCAGCCATGCATGGTTGGCATCGGCTAGTGGTTGACCAGTTTTTCGCGCGTAGAGGGCCAGGCCTTCGCCGGCGAAGCGCAAGGTCAAATCCTGCAGCCGTTCGAAGAGCTGGGTCGCCGGTGTGGACATCTCTGTTCGCTGCCCGCAGGCGGGCAGCGCCTCCCCGCTTGTAGCGACCAAGGCAAAGCTCTCGACCACATCAGTTTCTAGCAGCGAAACCAGCGCCTGGTGCAGAGGAGCCAATTCAAGCGCCAGCAGTGCCTCGTCCAAGTTAGGTACTCCACGACCGTTCAATGAGTCGCAGAGCAGGTCCCAGCGGTAGTTCTCGTTCGGCCTCAGCTCCCGCCAATCGAGAAAGACGTGGCACTTATAGGCCTGCAATTCCAGGGAGTAGCCCTGGGAGACGATCTTCGAGGCCCGCTCCAGGTGTTCCAGCCCGGTGGAATTATCGCGAAAGGCAAGGAAGAGGTTGCCATCGTTGGGCAGCCCGAAAGCTCCGCCGAGCGACTGCTGGCGCAAGTGGCCGGCCCCCTTATCAGCATAGGCGGCGGAGTGGTTCACCGTGCCGTAGGTGGTGGCAAAGCGATTGTGATAAATGATCAGCGCCCGGTGCTCGCCGCGCCGGTTGGAGTAGGCGAAGACATTCTCATCTACAGAGCCGTCGGGCCGGTAGAAGTCGTACAAGAGAAAATTCTCGCTCTCAGCAAATAACCAGCGCCGATGCAGCAGTGGCGCTATCTCACGGTCGTGGCGCTCCACCAGTCCGCGATCGGGATCTTCCTGGTAGCGGGCGCGGCGAAACTCCATGCCGTACTTCTCCGTGAAGCCTTCGATCTGCCCGTGGCCGAACATGGGCAGCCCGGGTAGAGTGGACATCATGGTCGCCACCCCGAAGCACTTGTCACCATTGCCAAACTGGTCAATCGCCGTCCGCTCATCGGGATTACTCATAAAGTTAACGTAGCGCTTGAGGATATCGGGATCGAATTCGATGGTGTTCTTGATCACCGAGCGATACTTGCCATTGTCCTCGTCACGCATCATGTTCATGAAGGCGCTGTTGTAGACCCGGTGCATGCCCAAGGTGCGGACGAAGTAACCTTCCATGAGCCAGAAAGCTTCGGCCAGCAGCAGAGTGCCGGGGACCTCGCGGGCGACACGATCCACCACCTCGCGCCAGAACTCTTCCGGCATCGCTCTATCGAAGTCGGCCTTGCTCATGCTGTATTCCGCACGGGAAGGAATGGCTCCGCCGGTACCAGGAATGGGGAACCACAGGCGCTGGAAATGGCGCTTGGCCAGGGTCATTGCGGCATCGAAACGGATGATGGGAAAGAGGCGGGCGACGTGCAGAATGGTCTGGATTACCTGCTCCCGTGCTGCCGCGTTCAGGTAGTCAAGCTGGGCGGTGTCATTCCAGGGGAAGCTGGTGCCGTCGTTGCCGTGATAGACGTAGCGAACATCGCCCGTCCATTTATCCCGGCGGCGAAAGACAACCGCCGCATCGGATTGCTCGTAGTAATGGTCTTCAATCTTGATCTCCACGCGACCATCGCGGGAGAGATCGGGCCCTTCGAACCGGTAGGCGGGATAAGGGCTGTCAGGGCGGGACATGAACCACTCCGGATGCTCGATGACCCAGCTTGAGTCGATGCCCATGTGGTTGGGAACCATGTCGCTGGCCAGCCTGACGCCGTGGGCGAAGGCACGGTCGCGCAGGTTGCGGTAGGCCGCTTCCCCGCCCAAGTCGTGGGCTATGTCGTAGCCGTAGAGGGAGTAGGCGGAGGCCACCGCGTCCTGGTTGCCGCAGAGTTGCTTGATGGTCTGCGATGCGGAGCTTCTCTCCCACACGCCGATGAGCCACAGCGAGTTGACTCCGTGGCCCGCCAGACGGCGCAGCTCTTCATCGGGAATCTGGTCCAGGCGATAGATGTGGCGGCCATAGTAGCGGGAGAGCTGCTCCAGCCAGACGTAGGTGCTTTTGGCGATGAGCACGGTGGTCGGCATCCATTCCTGGTCGGGGCTGAAGCGCTCGGTTTCCTGGGCTGATTCAACGTAAGACGGTACTTCGCCCTTCTTGTCAGCATTCCAGGGGAGGTTGCGCCTGCGGCCAGCATTGGCGTCGTTGGGATGGAAGCGCATCCAGATCGCGATGTCCTCTTCCTTGAGCACATCCAAGGCCAGCAGAAGCTTGGAAAGCGAGGCGCCGATCAGCTCTGCCCAGTGCTCGACGATGTAGGCGATCTGGCCGCTGAGCGAGTCTGGCGAAGCCAGGGCCGGCCCGCGCAGCATGTCAATCAGGTTCTGCTTCTTGGAGCCTAGCGGGGGGCGGGTACTGAAGAATTCGCGCAGTCCGGTGGTGATCTGCTGATAGCGGGTGACGGCGGCGAGCGACTGATCGGTGAAGAGCTCGGAAAATGGTTTGAAGGCGGGGTTGGCGTTGGCTAACCACAACAACATCATCTCTTCAAAGGCCACCGCCCTATGCGCGATGCCGTCGGTTGCGCCTGCCAGCCACTCCGCGGGGGTCTTCTCGTTGCGATAGACATCGATAGTGGGAAACTTCTCCACAAAAGCCAGGATGGTCTTATCCAGTTCCTCTTTACCGAGGCGCCCATCGAACCACTCCAGCGCTCCGGCCATCACCTTGGGATCCAGGCGCAGGCGGTAATACTCCACTAGGGCGTGGCTCATCTCGTCGATGAGGCCCATGGCGTAGAGTGCGCCCGGCTGGATGGTCTGCGTGGGGTCTTTTTCGGCTCCCCGGCGCTCGTTCATGCGGAAGGCGAACTCCCGGCTGGCGCTGAGATTGGCGAAGACTACGTTGCCACTGAAAGAAAACAGTTTCTGGCTGAACTCATAACGATCGCGTGCTTCACGTGAGACATGGAATTCCATTTCTTACCCTTCCCAAAACTGCAGTTTTGAGCGTTTCCACTTCGCACGGTCAAGTTCGGCAAAGTGCGGTTTTTCCTGTGGAAAAGCCACGCCGGAGGCCGTTGCTCTGTAACACCAGAAGTGAAAATGCTGTAGCCAGACACTCTGTTCGATGCGAAATTTCGCCCCGGCAACGGCATAAAGCGGGGCAATGTACCTAAACAGGCCCAAATCGGTCGCTTGCGCTGGATTTTTTGCCATGTGGTGGCAGCGAGGGAAGTTATATGCGGTCCACTGATACCGCATGCGCCGCATTGGCCGCGCTGAATTCCGGGGAAAACCCGGAAGACGCCCACAAACCGAGAGCGGGATGGGAGATGAAGAACACTTCTTCCCCATCGACGGTATTGTAACCATCGTGCATTCTTGCCGGGTTGTACCGGGCGATCGTGCTGGCCAGATCGGCATAGCCGAATCCTACGCCTTCTGTCTCCTCGCGGGTGAGACCACCTGGGCAATAAGTGATGTGGAAGCGGCCTTCCGAGGAGCTGTGGATGAGGTGAGCGGCGGTGCTGAGCTCGGTGGCCAGATCGGGATTTTGCTTCACCGCCTCGAGGGTAGCAGGGGTCCCGTGGTAGCCAAATCTGCGAATCATGCGGTCGATGGTGGGATCCTCTCCGAATTGCTTCACCCCGGGTGCGAGCACGATCAGTTCCGCGTCATCGGCCAGCGCCATACGGGTGCGGTAGATCGCCTTATTCCCCAACCAGGTGCTGTGGAATTCCTCCGGATCCAGGTAAACCACGGCCTTGTTTATGGGCCGGTCGAGCAATTGGATGTTGACCTGGACGCTGAGCTCCGAGGCCAGGCGGAAGCATTCCAGATCATCGCCCACAAAGAGGCCGCGCACCACCAGCTCGCCGGCTGGATTGGTGCCGATCACCGTCAGTACATAAACGATGGGGATATTACGAAGAAACTCATCCGCGGCGCGATTCAGGACCCGGCGGACAGGATTATCCATGCGTCCCATGATCCGCTCCATGCCCACCACGGCTCCCAGGTAGTGGCTGCGATGAATGCTGAGAGGACCGGCGGTCCCAACCAGGATGTTCTTGTTGTAATTGGCCAGGCCGATGACCTCGTGGGGCACGACCTGGCCGATGGAAAGGATCAGGTCGAAATTCCCTTCCGGAATCATGCGGTTCACCTGGGCCGGCCAGGTGTAGTCGAGCAGGCCGCCCGACTGCTCCTGGATGAAGCTTGCCGGCAGCTCGCCCAGGGTGACGATGTCCGTGCGCCAGTTGTGCACGGCAAAGAGAGAGTGCGGGATGTCGCCGAACATGCGGGTGAGCGTAGCGGCGGGCATGGGGGTATGGGTTCCCAAGGCGGGTAGAATGCAACCCAGCCGGTCGCCGTAGTAGCCGTAGGCGTATTGGGTAAGTGGACCAGCCTGGGAGGGGAAGCGGCTGAAATCAGGGGGTACGGCCAGAACCCGGCGCCGGTCTCCCAGCTGGTCCAGCGCCTGGTAAAGGGATTGGCGCAGAAATTCCGGGGAGAGTTCGGCGTTGGGGCCGCCCTGCCGGCAATAGAGACTCATTTGGGGTTCCTTCCTGTCTTACAGCCGGTAGGCCTTGCGAGCCAGCTCGTAGGCGAGTGCGTGTGCTACTTCGAAGGCCTCGTCTTCGTCCAGCTGATGCTCCGCTACTAATTTTGCCAGGTATGCGCAGTCCACACGGCGAGCCACGTCATGCCGCGCCGGAATGGAGAGGAAGGCCCGGGTATCGTCGTTGAAGCCTACGGTGTTATAAAAACCCGCGGTTTCCGTGGTTAGCTCGCGGAAGCGCATCATGCCTTCGGGGCTGTCGTAAAACCACCACGGCGGCCCCAGACGAAGGCACGGGTAATGACCTGCCAAAGGCGCCAGCTCGCGGCTGTACGTGGATTCGTCCAGGGTAAAGAGAATGAGCGTGAGCGATGCATCGTTGCCAAAGCGCTCCAAGAGCGGCTGCAGCGCGTGAACGTATTCGGTCGGCGTGGGAATATCGGCTCCGACGTCGCGGCCGAAGCGGGTGAAGACCTGGCGGTTGTGATTGCGGCGGCTGCCAGGATGAATCTGCATCACCAGGCCGTCTTCCAGGCTCATGCGCGCCATTTCTGTCAGCATCTGAGCGCGGAAGAGCTCCTGCTCTTGCGCGTCGGCCTTGCCTGCGATGACACGATCGAAGAGCGCGGAGGCGGCGCCGCCGTCGAGGTCAGCGGTCCGGGCCGTGGGATGCCCGTGATCGGTTGCGGTGCAACCCAGTTTCTGAAAGCGCTCCCGGGCATGACGGAGAGCGAACAAATAGCCTGGCCAGCGGGAGCTATCCTCGCTGTGCATCTCGCCAAGGCGTTGGACATTCTCGCGGAAACCATCGAATTCGGGATCGACGACGGAGTCGGGGCGAAAGGTAGGCAGAATGCGCGCCTTCCATCCTGAATCGCGGATCGCCTGATGGTAGGTCAGCGGGTCAAGTGGAGGGTTGGTGGTGGCCAGCACTTCAATGTTGAACTGGTCGTAAAGGGCTCGTGGACGGAAGGCCGGAGAGGCCAGCTTGGCGCTAATGGTGTCGTAGTAGGCAGCAGCATTGGCGGCGCAAAGCCGCTCTTCGAGCCCGAAGAGCTCCTGGAAAGCATAGTCGAGCCACATACGCGTGGGCGTGCCGCGGAAAAGGTAGTACGACTCTGCGAAGCGAATCCATATACGGCGGGCCTCGTCCTCATCCATCTCCTTTTGCCCAATGCCCAGGTCTTCCATGGCGATGCCTTGGCTGTAGAGCATGCGGAAGACATAGTGGTCGGGAACGATGAAGAGGCTGGTGGGATTGGGAAATGGCTCGTTTTCTGCGAACCAGCGCGCTTCGGTGTGCCCGTGCGGACTGACAATTGGTAGCTTGCCAACGGCCCCATAGAGCCGGCGGGCAATTGCCCGGATTGTGGGCTCAGAAGGAAAAAGACGATCGTCGTGAAGAATAGTCACAGCATTCATTTTCGCCTGTGAGCCGGTTTTCTGCACGGGGGGGAGAGAAAAGCGGCCGGGCCGTTCCCCTGGGCGGGATTTCTACGCCCGACCATCCGGATGGTTCGTACAGTTGAATCCCCCTATGCAGGGAAGTACAAACGACAGGAATAACTGTAACTGTCTGGATGACAAAGGTCGTTAAGCTATCTTGTCCAGGGTGCGTTTGAGCTTTTGCGCCGGCGACTCTTGACGCTGCAGGAGATCGAAGGCCTGGCGTGACTTGGCGCTTTGTTCCATCCACATGTCAGGGCGCGAGAGCCGGAGGAGCCAGTCGGCTACCTGTTCCGGTCCGGAACAGGTAGCCGCAGGATGGAGGCCCAACTTGCGCACAAAGCCCCCGGTTGCGGAGGCCTCGTGAACAACACCGACAATGGGGAGATCCACGGCCATGTAGTCGAGGATGCGCGAAGGGATGGAGTAACGGCTCCTTAGATCAAATCCTGGATCCAGCTTGGGACCGGGCAGGAAACCGACATGAGCATGGCTGAGTTCCCTATCCAGATCTTGCTGCGTAGGCAGGAAGCCACGCACTTTGACTCGCTTCTTAAGCGTGGTCTTGGCCAGACGCAAGATTCTGGGAGAGCCCAGAAAAGACACCTCAACCTTCAGCCCTCTGCTCTCGAGCAGAGTAATGGCCTGATCCAGATCGTCAAGGCCCTCCGCATAGGAGCAAACATTGCCGTGCATAACGACCTTGATCGGGCCTAGGCCCATGGGCTTGGCGGTAGCTTGCGCAGCATCTCTCGAGAAGGAGAGCAACTCGGCATCGCCACGTATACGCAGGACATCGTCCAGCAGCGGCGGACTCACGCAAAAGACACGCTCCGCCCGATCCACCAATTCCCTCAGCGCTCCGCCGGCGACGTCGCCGTCCAATACATCCCAGAGATGAAGCACGAAGGGAACCCCTACCAGGTTGGTCAGCTCAAGGCATCGGGTGGCATCCTCTTCGCCTAACGGAGCTACGTAAGCGCTCGAGACCCGACTGCGATAGTGGTCAGCAAGACGCTTGGCGAGCGAGGGACGCAGATCGCTGCCGCTCCACGAACTGAGGCCCAGCTTTTCAATGATTTTCCAAGGTTTGGGTCTATGAAGGAAGGAGTACCGGCTGAGAACGGTGTTCTCAAAAAGAACCGAGCGGGGATCCGGCCGCTGAAAGCTGTTGGTCCCCCAGTGGAAATGCAGCCAGTCCTGGTGCGGACCAAGCAAGCGAAGCGTTTGCACACCAATGGCCGTACGGGGCGAAAGTGAATATCGATTGATGAACAGCGGAACCCGATTCTCTGTGCCCATGTGAGTCTGCCTATGGCCAATCGCCTGACGCGTGCTGGAGGACAGTGCAGCAGTACCCACTCTCCCGAAACTTAGGTTATCTGAAGGGAAGCCCAAGACCACGTGGAGTACCTCGGGCGGCATATTACCGTGGTGTCCCTCTGGTGTTACCGTAGTGGGAGTTTCACCCTGGGAACAAGAGGTCGGCAAGGTCGATCTGATTATCGTCAGGCCTGTTGCACTTTGCCGCTCTTGAGCAGCAAGATGCTCCCGACACAGCCGGCGGCGATGGACGCGCCCAGGGTTCCAATCTTCGACATATCGAGTAAGCCGCCATCGCCCAGGGCAAGCGAGGCGATAAATAGCGACATCGTAAAGCCAATGCCGCAGAGCCAGCTGGCGCCAAAAATCTGGTTCCAGGTCACCGCCGCGGGGCGCGATCCCAAACCGGCCACGGTTGCCAGCCGGGCAAACAAGGTAATGCCAATGGGCTTGCCCAGCAGCAGGCCCAACAGCACTCCCAGTGTGATGGGATGGCCCAGGGCCGCACTGGTCTTACCCAAAATATGGACGCCAGCATTGGCGAAGGCAAAGATGGGCATGATGACAAATGCGACCCATGGCTGCAGAGCATGCTCGATGCGATGCAGCGGAGACTCGATCATTTCGCATTTCTGTTCCAGCGCATGAATGGCATGGTGGGCCTGGGAGGAGTTGGGATCGTGCTGCTCGAATTGATCGAGCAGCCAGCGGCTCTGGCGAAGAAATTCCGCCTTGTCGATGGAGCTGCGGGCAGGAATGGTAAAGGCCAGCAAGATGCCGGCAATGGTGGCGTGCACACCCGAGTTGAGCACCGCGGCCCACACAGCAACTCCAATCACCGCATAGACTGCAGGATTGCGAATGCCCAGCCAGTTGGCTCCAAAAGAAACAGCTACGCCTACAAAAGCCAGACTCAGCGCGATCAGCGAAATATGCTGGGTGTAGAAGAGGGCGATGACCAGGACGCCGAAGATGTCATCCACAATCGCCAGCGCGGCAACAAAGACTTTCAACGCAGGCGGCACACGGCTCCCCAGCAAAGCCAGGACGCCGAGGGCGAAGGCTATATCGGTCGCCATCGGGATGCCCCAACCACTGGCGCCTGCGCCTCCTTTATTGATGGCGAAGTAAATCAGCGCCGGCACCACCGAACCGCCGATCGCAGCCATGAAGGGAAATGCAGCCTGCTTGAAACTGGAGAGCTCACCGATCAGCAACTCGCGCTTGATCTCGAGGCCAACCAGGAAGAAGAAGATCGACATGAGGCCGTCGTTCACCCACTCATGACGGCTCTCAGAATGCGAGACATGGCCCAGGGTGATGGTGGCCTGCGTATACCAGATCCGATGATAGCTATGCTCCCAGGGAGAGTTGGCCCAAATCAACGCCGCGGCGGTAGCCACCAGGAGCACAATCCCGCCCGCTGCTGCCGTCTTGGCGAAGCGGGTAAAAGGGCTGGTGATGATATCGATCGGGGGCCGTGGATTCGATTGCAGATTCGTGGGCAATGGCAACATGGCCTCCGCTGGCGGTTGTTTCCCTCCAGCAGGATACGCGTCGAGCCAAGTATTAATAAATTAGTTGACAAGGGGCAGACAGAACGATATGCTTTTTTCAGGATGATCAGGCCAAGAGCCCACGGCAAGCCCCACGGCACACCGGGGCAGGCGGGGCAGGCGGCCACACGGGACTTACTGTATGCCACCTAAAAAATCGCTCACGCTGACCGAGGCGGAATTGCGGCTGATGAAGATTCTCTGGGCCCGCGGGGAATCCACAGTCAATGACATCGCGGCCGCGCTGCCTAAGAAGGATGCGCTGGCGTATAACTCCGTGCTCACGACCATACGGATTCTGGAGCAAAAGGGGTACGTGCAGCATCGTAAGGAAGGCCGCGCGTTCTTCTATACACCGCTGGTGGCGGAGGAGGAAGCCGGCTTCTCCGAGGTGCGGTTGGTACTACGCCGTTTCTTCAGTGATTCCCGGGAGAAATTGATGTTATCTCTGCTGGGGGACAGCGAGATAACAGCGGAAGAGTTGCAACGTCTAAGGGATGCGATCCAGCAGGCAGATGAGCCTGGACGCTGATAAGTGAGTGACGAATAACCCGATGGAAGCGAATCTAGTAGGGCAGTTCATTTCGACCGGTCCGGCGGAGTTGCTGATAGCCAGCATCTGGCAGGGCCTGCTGCTGACCGCGTTGGCTTGGGCGGTGCTTAAGCTCGCGCCCGGGTTGCGTGCTTCTACTCGCTTTACCTTGTGGATGATCGTCTTTACCCTGGTGGCTTTGCTCCCCTGCTTCGCGCTTGGCCGCGCGGTGTTCGGCGATCACGCTTTGTTTGCATCAGCTGTGACAGAAGCAGGTTTCTCTTTCCGCATGAATAGCGCGTGGGCTTTTGCCATCGAGGGTCTTTGGGTGCTGGCTTCCCTGCTCTCCCTCGCCCGGCTGATCGCCAGTGCGAGGCAGATGAGAACACTCTGGCGGAGTTCCACTCCAGTTCCCTTCCACGACCTGGATGCGGAGCTGCAATCGATTGTGGCTCGCGCCGGCTCGCGTCCGGTTGAGGTGCGGCTTTCCGATGCCATCGACGCGCCCAGCGTGCTTGGTTTCTTTCGCCCGGCAGTGGTTGTGCCGCGCTCGCTGTGGAGCGAGCTGGCGCCGAGCGAGCTGAAGCAGATCGTTCTGCACGAGATCGCCCATCTGGATCGTGGAGATGATTGGACCAATCTGCTGCAGAAACTGTTACGAGCTCTTTGCCCTTTGAATCCCGCGCTCTTTTGGGCCGAGCGTCACCTTTCTCTGGAGCGAGAACAGGCCTGTGACGATGCCGTGCTGGACGCTGCCGGTAATGCCCGCGCCTACGCTACCTGCCTGACGAAACTTGCCGCGAACCGGTTGGTCAAGCGCGCCGCTTTGCTGGCTCCAGGATTTTGGAAGAGGCATTCAGAACTGGCAGGCAGAGTAGAGAACATTCTCCACCGCCGGCGCAGCTTGGGGCCCATGCTTTCTCGTGGCCTGGTTGCGGCGGGGCTGGCGATTTCTCTCTCCGGAGTGCTGCTGCTGCAACGCTTCCCGGGTATCGTTACCTTTGCCGGCAATGACTCGGTTGCGGCGGCGGCGCCTGCGATGGAACCGACCTATCCACTGCACCATCAGGAACATCAGGCCCGGTACCAGGAAGCCGTTTTTCATCCCGATATGAGCCGGCCGGCGGAGCGCGCCAGCGTTCCACCCAAACCGCATTCCATACGGCCGGTTAAGACCTCGCGCCGTCTCCAGTTCGTCCAAGTAACCGAGGACCAGGACGGCGGAGTCATCACCTTGGTTCTCTTTACCGTGGAAGTCCCACAGAGTTCAAGGGTCTCTCACGGCGAGCCCCGTACAACCCTTCCCTCACCCGATCACTGGATAGCTTTCCAGATTTAAAAAACTTCACTTTGAAAGAGGAAAAGTCATGACCAAAGAAACTAATTTATTAAGAGCAAGAGCCAAGGCCTACGCTGCACCACTGGTGGCTTTTGCCCTGGTCCTCTCAACGGGAGCACTCATCGTCGGCCACAGGCACGTCGATGCGGCGACCGGTGCTGACAACAACAACATCGCGCCCATCAACAACGCGAGCATCGATCCCCTGCTGGCATTGGACCAAGCTACGGAAGCTGTGGCTTCACGGGTTACCCCTGCGGTGGTCAATATCGCTGTTACCTCCCACAGGACGGAGCAGCAGGCGGAAGCACAAGGTGACGATCAGGGTCAGGATGATAATCCTTTCTCCCAGTTCTTCGGACCCGGCGGACCGGGTTTCGGGCACGGCATGCCTGGCCAGGGACAGGGCCAACGCCAGATTCAGCACGGCATTGGCAGCGGTGTGATCATCTCCCCCGATGGATACATCGTCACTAACAATCACGTGGTCGACGGTGCGATGGAAGTGCGGGTAACGCTGCATGATCGGCGCAGCTTTGCGGCCAAGGTAATTGGCACCGACAAGCTTACAGATCTGGCTGTGGTCAAGATCGACGCGAAAGACCTGCCCACCATCGCCTGGGGCGACTCCACCAAGCTGATTCCGGGACAATCTGTGCTGGCGATCGGCAACCCCTTCGGTCAGTTCCAGTTCTCTGTCACCCGTGGCATCGTCAGCGCGGTAGACCGGTCCAACCCGTTCCGCGATGATGCGCGCAAGCCGGGTGGGTTTATCCAGACAGATGCTGCCATCAATCCCGGCAACTCCGGCGGCCCGCTGGTGAACGCACATGGCGAACTGATCGGCATCAACACCTTCCTCATCTCCGACACTGGCAACTTCTCTGGCGCGGGTTTTGCTATCCCCACCCAGACGGTGCACCCGGTGGTTGAGTCGCTGATCAAGAATGGTGTGGTTCATCACGGATACCTGGGAGTTGGTCTGAACGATGTAACTCCTGAGAACGCGAAGTTCTTCAACCTGACTGGAAACACCGGGGCGCTGATTGCTTCTGTAACTCCTGACTCCCCTGCGAGCCGCGCCGGCTTGAAGGAAGGCGATGTAGTTACTGGTGTCAACGGCCACGCGATTGAGAACGGCGGTGACCTGCAAGTGATTGTCAGCGAAGACGCGCCCGGCTCGAAGATCCAGCTGGACGTGATGCGGAACGGCCACCCCGAGAACATCGAGCTGACGGTTGGTGAATACCACAAGAACCAGGAAGTCGCGGCAGCAGCCACGGGCGAATCTGGTCACCCCAGGCTGGGCATCGCAATCTCCGATCTCACCCCGGAAGTGCGCCAGCAGTTGCAGCTGGGCTCCGATGTACAGGGCGTGGCAGTGGCCCAGGTACAGCCGGGCAGCCCTGCAGAAGATGCCGGCTTGACCAGCGGCGATGTGATCCTCGAAGTTAACCGCAAACCGGTAACTTCAGCGGACCAGTTCCGCAACGAGGTGAAGGCGTACCCCGCAGGTAAGGACATGCTGCTGCGTGTGTGGGCGAACGGTGGGGCCACCTACCGCGTTGTTCACCCCGAAGCAGCCTCTGGCGCTAACGGCGAGTAAGAGACGTTCGTCGAACCTTTGAGGGAGCAACGCACCGCTCCCTCGAGCGGTAGAACCCAGCGGACAATGTAGCGAACCGCAGGTCTCTCCACTCCGGGTACGGATTTCCTGTTACGTGGCCGCTCGAGAACCGGCCATGAAGTTCACAGACGCCTCTGAACTTCGACAGAAGATCCGAGTTAGCGGAGTGGGGAGACCTGCGGTTCGCTTAAATTTGCGAGCAGCTCAACGGGCTCAAATACAGATTCGAGATATTGCTTACGATCTCCGCGTCCGCATTCTGCGGCCGGTGCGAGAGTTCCTTCCAGGCTGAATCGGAGCCGAAGACCGCCCACTTCGCATTCAGATCCGCCACGTCCTCAAATGTCAGCATGTAGGTCAGACTCGGCGTCCGGGGCCCAATCAATGTGTCTCCGAAGAAGACGGGCGTCAATCCTGTCCGGGTAAAGATCTTAATCTCCGCCTCGTTGAACATCTCTACTTTACGCACGTGTGCCCCATAGCCTGGGCTCTCGTAAGTGCGCAGCTGAAAAATTCTTTTCCCGCTCTTCGGCGCAACCAGTTTTGGCCAGCCCACAAAAGCAGACATGAGCGAACTTTCCACGCGCGCGAAAGCGGGCGCAGAGGCGGGCGCTGCCCAAAACGCCGTGGATGCGCTGAGGAACTCCGTATCCTCTGCCAGGCGGAGGTCCAACGTCACCAGCTCCTCCGCCGAGGCGGAAGGAATGAGCAGATAAAAGGTCGGGGTCTCCGGACCCACGTCGAGTTTGAAGGCGCCGACCGGCTTGATTCCCATCCGATTGAGCGCGGGAATCAGAGCAAACTCAAAATAGCTTTGCGTCAAGGTCAACTGTGGTCCCGTTTGCAGCGTGTACTTGCGCAACTGGTAGAACTCCCGCGCAGGGTGCGCCATCGCCCATCCCTCCCCGCCGCTCAACGCGGCACCCGCCATGGCAATCGCCGATGTGACAAAGTCTCGTCTCTCCATTGCTTCCTCCGATGCCCGCTTTAGCCGGCGATGACCAGTGCCAGGGTCAAGCCATCGTACCCCTTACTGCCCACTGTCTGGATGGTGGTTGCGCTCAGGCACGGTTCGGCGGCCAGCATTTCATGCATGCGCCGGGCTCCCAAGACATTAGGATCTTCGCTCTTGGCATCAATCAAAGCTCCGTCGCGGATGACGTTGTCCACGATAATCAGGGTGCCGCGGTGTGACAGCTTGAGCGACCACTCGAGGTAGTGGGGAATACTCTGCTTGTCGGCATCAATGAAGACCAGGTCGAAGACCCGGCCTTCTGCTGCGAGTTGCTGTATGCCGGCGCGCGCATCGCCGAGACGCACTTCCACTACCTCGGCTAAGCCGGCGCGAGCGATATTACCGCGGGCTACTTCGGCGTGCTTGGGGTTGGCTTCGAGCGTGATCAAGCGGCCACCGGGTGCTAGCGCCCTTCCCAGCCAGATGCTGCTGTAGCCGCCGAGCGTGCCTATCTCCAAAATCTGCTTGGCGCCAGCCAGCTGAGCAAGCAGCATGAGCAGCTTACCCTGGCTTGGACTGACGCTGATCGAGGGCAGCCCTGCCGCCTCACTGGATGCCAACGCCGCATCGAGAGCGGGGTCCGCAGGCAGCAGCAGATCCGTGGTGTACTGGTCGACCGCTGTCCATAGTTTTTTGCTCATCCGAATGCCGGGTCCTCCGATGTGTTTTCAGATCCTTTGTGGGCCGTGCCCTCGATTATTGTACGGGTACACTATTTCAGGTACGAACGGCCACGCCATGCCCACGTCTTACAACGAAATTACCGGACAGAGTCTTGAGCGCCTCGCCGCCCTCAGCGACGGCATCTTCGCCGTGGCCATGACGCTGCTGGTTCTCGATCTTCACGTGCCGGCCAGCGAAGTCATCCACAGCCAGGGAGAACTGTGGCAGACTCTCGGCGAGGCGACGCCCCAGCTGATCAGTTACCTGTTGAGCTTCATGACCCTGGGCATCTTCTGGAACGGGCAGCAGGCACAACTCAACGCATTCAAGCGCAGCGACCGCCATCTATCGTGGATTCATATTGCGTTTCTTTTCGCGGTGTCGATCATGCCCTTCTCTACGCGGCTGCTGGCGGGATTCATTGCCTATCGCAGCGTCCTCATTGCGTATTGGGCCAATATTCTGCTGCTCGGTGTGTTGCTGTACATCAGCTGGCGGTATGCGGAGCATGCGGGTCTGCTGCAGGAGAATGTTACCCACGAGCAACAATGCGCGATGGAACGAAGAATCGTCGTGGGGCAGGGGCTCTACGCCTTCGGAGCCTGCCTTTGCCTGATAAACACCTACGTCAGCATTGTTTTCATCGTGCTGGTCCAGCTCAACTTTGCCCTGGCGCCGCGCCTGCCTTTTCTCTCGGAAGTCTAGATCACAGCCGCTCGGATTCGATGATGTGGACCCCGGGCGGCGCGGTGATGGCCGCCTCGAGCAGAGCTTTGGCAATCTTGTCGGCAGGAACCACCCGGTAATGACGCGGCAGGATTGGGCGCAGCGAATGAAAGACCCGGATGGTGCGCGCCTCCCACGCACGATGAGGCTTACGCGGGCCCAGGATGCCCGAGGGGCGCACCAGGGTGAGCGATGGGAAGCCGCCCGCAATCAGCCTTTGCTCCACCTCACCTTTCACCCGCATATAGAAGGCCCTGGCCTTTGGATTGGCTCCGATCGATGAGTTAAAGGCAAAACTCTTTGCGCCATGCTGATGCAGTAATCTCGCCACGGCCAGCGGATAATCTACATCGACTTTGCGGAAGGCCTGGTGCGAACCTGCCTGGCGCATGGTTGTGCCCAGGGTGCAGATGCCTGCATCCACATTCCACCAGGGGGCGTCGTCGGGCAATGCATCGAAGTCAACCAGCGGATTTTCGAGACCATCTTGCGGCGGCAACGGCTTGCGGGTAATTGCGACTACTTTGCTGACCCTGCTGTCGGCGAGCGCCTGCTGCAGGACCGACTGGCCCACCAACCCGGTTGCGCCAACGAGTAGAAGAACCGCCATCTCTTGCTCCTTTGATTCTGCTCTGGCCAGTGTACGAGGAATATGCCAGCCCTGTTCAAGAATGGACACCGGGAGGTGAAAGCGGACACCGGCGGCCTCCCCAAAACAGCCATGAATTTACTTCTTTTCATGCAGTTGCAAGGGAAGGCCCGCTGGCTTCTGAATTGCTCAAATACCGTGCCAAGGTGAACGAATATGAACACTCTGCTGCAAGACCTGCGATTTGCCCTCCGCCAGATACGCCGCTCACCTGGCTTTGCCATCACTGCTGTGTTCATCCTGGCGCTGGGTATCGCGGCCAACGTCATCGTCTTCGGCGTGCTGCAGGCGCTGATCCTGCAGCCCCTGGATGTACCTCATCCTGACCGCGTGGTGACGTTCGCAAACCGCCAGCAAGGATACCCGATCTACTCCTATCCGGAAGTGCGCGACGTGCGCGAGGGGAACACGGTTTTCTCCTCGGTTGGGGCGTACATGTTTGACCTGTTTGGCATGGAAATCAACGGTGTCACCCGGCCTGCGTGGGGAGACGAGGTCAGCGGGCAATTCTTTGAGGTGATGGACGTCAAGCCATTTCTCGGGCGACTGCTACGTCGCTCCGATGACGACCATCCCGGCGCAGCAGAGGTGGCCGTGATCAGCTGGACGGCATGGAAGAACAGGTTTGATGCCGATCCCAACATCGTGGGCAAGATTGTCCGCATCAACAAGCATCCGTACACCATCGTCGGGGTTACGCCCGAAGGTTTCTATGGCCCGGAGAAATTCATGCAGCTGGAAGTCTACGTTCCCATGGCGAACGAAGCGTCGCTGGACGGAGTCAACTGGCTTGAATCGCGGAACGAAAAAGAAAGGGTGTTCCCCATTGCACGAATTAAGGATGGGATTACCAAGGCCCAAGTTCAGGCTGAGCTGAACACGATTGCCGCCCGCATTACCCGCTTAAATCCGAAAGAGGAAGACGGGCTGGCATTCAAGCTGGCTCGCCCTGGTCTGATCGGCGACTTTGTTGGTGGGGCAGTGCGCCGTTTCCTGGGTGGCCTGATGTTGCTGGCTGGTATTGTGCTGCTCGCTGCCTGCGCTAACCTGGGCGGCCTGTTCGCAGCGCGAACAGCAGACCGCGCGCGCGAGATTGCCATTCGCATGGCTATTGGATCGAGCCGCTGGCGCATCCTTCGCCAGGTGCTTGTCGAGGCGTTTGTGGTTTCGATCCTGGGCGGCGCGTGTGCCTGCGGTTTAGCGTGGATGACGCTGACTGGGCTGGCGCAATGGCATCCACCCACGGACTACCCCATGAAGTTCCTGGTGGCTCCCCAGCCCTCGTTGATCGCGATGGCATTCCTGATCTCTGTGCTGGCCTGCGTATTGTTTGGGCTGATGCCGCTTCGGCAGATCTTCAAAGCTGATCCGAACGATGCCATCAAAGGGGGAGGAAGCCAAGCTAGCGCTGGCCGGCGCTGGGCGCTACGTGATGTTCTGCTGGCGGCACAGATCGCGCTCTGTTGCGTCACCGTCACGGCTGCCTTTGTCTCCATGCGCGGCATGATGAAATCGCTCACCATGGACAAGGGTCTAAATCCCAGCAACGCTGTGCTGGCGAAGTTTGATCTGAGCGAGGCCGGCTATACGGGAGAGGCCGCGGAACAGGTTCAGCGCCAGTTGCTGGAGAAGGTGTCGCAGCTACCGGGAGTGGAATCGGCCGCCTACGCGAATTCCACGCCGCTAGCTGACACCAATGACATCCCTGTCTTTGCTCAACAAACGACCGACTTCAGAGACTCGCACAAAGCGTTTGATACTTTTTTCTTCAACGTCTCGCCGGGGTATTTCGCCGCTGCGCAAACGCCACTGCTTGCGGGACGCGACTTTACGTTTAGCGACAAAGCCAACACGCCGCCGGTGGCCATCGTGAATCGGCAGTTCGCCCGCAGTCTTTTCCACTCCGACCAGGCCGTCGGCCGGTACTTCAAGGACAGCTCCGGCAAGTCGATCCAGATCGTGGGCATGGTGCCCACGGGAAAGTATTTTCTGCTGAGCGAAGATCCGCAGGAGGCAGCGTTCTTCCCCATCCTGCAGAGGCCCACACCTACGACATCACTCATCGTGCGCAACCGGCCGGATCCCTCCGGTGCGGTCACAGGCGATATGGCAGCCACGGTTCGCAAAGTGATTCGCGATCTCGATCCCGGCATTCCCATCCGCCAGTCGACCGACTGGAACAGCTCGCTGGCACTGAGCCTCTTCCCTTCCCAAGTGGCGACGGTAGCCCTCGGGCTGTTTGGTGCGTTCGGGCTTCTGCTCTCCATCACCGGGACCTTCGGCCTGGCTTCATATACGGTGAGCAAACGACTGCGCGAACTGAGCATTCGGGTTGCGCTGGGCGCGCAGGCGAAGCAGATTTTCTGGGCGGCGCTTGGTCGGATGCTGATCCTGCTGGCAACCGGGTCGGTCTCTGGGATACTGCTGGGCGTCGCCGCAAGCCGAATACTTTCCGCCATTGTCTTTCAGGCCACGGCACAGGATCCATTCGTACTCGCGGCGGTTGCCTTTACCATCCTGCTGACTGGCGCGCTCTCAGTAGCCGGCCCGGTCCGCCGTGCACTGAACGTCAACCCGGCGCTGCTGCTTCGCGAACAGTAGTAAGTGCTTCTGCGCTCACCTGCTTATCTTGAGTACCCAGGCAGGCTGTTGGCGCAGATCTTCGGGAAGTTCGGGGAGCTGGATAGAGAGCGCCTTGGCGGTGTTCTTGAATTTTAAAGCCGTGGAAGCACCGAGGAGGGTCACGGACTTGGCGCCTTCCACATCATTGAGAGTGAAGGAGCCACTCGACCATCTGGGCAGGATGGCGAAAAGATCGTCGCCTTTGGTGGTGTAGAAGGCTTCGATCGCGGCTTTGCCCGCTTCCGGCTTGGAGACCAGCTTGGTGATGTCGTAATCGCTGTTGAACTCGCCGTTATAGTTCGGTTTGGGGACTTCTCCAGCGCTCCACTGGCGGGTGGATTTCCAGGGCTTGGTTCCGTAGATGGCATCCCCGTTGATCTTGAGCCAGCTGCCAATCTCGCGAAGACGCTCCTCCATGATGACGGGAATGTCTCCGTGAGAATCAGGTCCGATATCCAGTAGCAGATTGCCCCCGCGGCTTACGGTATCGACGAGCAGGATGACCAGTTCGCGGCCGGTGTGGTAGTCCTTCAGTTGCTCGTCCCGGTTGTAGCCATAGCTGAAACCGATGCCGCGGCTTTCCTCCCACGGATGAGACATGTCGCTCATGCCAGAAGTGTATTCGGTCGTCCAGTAACCGCCGTGCTTGTGGCGGGTGTCGGAGCCCCAGCGGTCGTCAACCACGACGACGTCTTTGACCGGGGAGTCGTTGAAGAGCCAGGCGAGCAGTTCGGGGCTGTGCCATTCGGCGGAGGTCTGCTCCCACTCACCGTCGCTGAATATAATGTCGGGCTTGTAATGGGTGACCATGTCCTTGAACTGCGGAAACATGTGGTCCCGGACGTAGAGTTGCCTGTCCCTGAGCCATAGCGGGTTATACCACTCGTAGAGCGAGTAGTAGTAGCCCATGTGGAGACCTTTGCTGCGCACCGCTTCGCCGAGGCCTGCCATCAGATCCCGTTTGGGGCCAATCTCGACGGCGTTCCACGGCTGACCCCAGTCGGCGGAGGCTTCCTTGCTGGGCCAGAGGGCGAAGCCGTCGTGGTGCTTCGAGGTGAGCACGACATATTTGGCTCCCGAACTCGCGAAGACGTCCGCCCAATGCTCCGGGTCGAAGAGTTCGGCACGGAATTGCGGGGCGAAGCTCTGATAGGGAAAGTCGGCGCCGTAAGTCCTCTTATGGTAAGCCCAGGTCCCGGTCTCTACACCGTTGGCCTTGGGGTTGTCGCGGCCCTCGGTCATCTGGTGCCAGTACCACTCGGAGTAGGCCAGCTTGCCGGGAAGGACCGGGGCGTAGGCGGGGACAGAGTAGACGCCCCAATGAATGAAGATGCCGAATTTTGCCTCGGTAAACCACTGCGGCGTGGGCCGCTTGTCCACGGAATCCCAGGTCGGCTCGTAGGTTTGTGCGTTCAGACGACCCAGCAGCAAGGCGAAGATCAGAAGGTATTTCATTCACAACCTTTCTTTGCAATGGTTTTGCAGACAGTGGCGGAGGCGATCGAAATTCATCTGTTCAGAAGGCTGAATATATCTTCCCTAAAGCGCTTGAGTCTACGGTTAAGTAATTGAGGTTCAAATTGAGCCTTGACCTTCCGCTACGGATGACTTTCGCTTATGTTTCGCCTATGCTGAGGTTGTGAGACGCCCTATCAAGACCGTCAGCCCGACCGGCCTGCGCTGGGAGCTCAGCCAGCGCAACGCTGCGAGAGCTGCCGGGCGGGTCGCGGAGATGAGCTACGGTCCGGTGCCGAGTATCGTTTACAGCGAGAATGATGCTGGAGAACACGGCAATTTTCTGCCTGCCTCCTACCGGCGAATTCTGAGGGAAGCGGGATGGAAATCACGGCTCGCTAAGGTCTATACCGGGTCGCGATTTATTCCCAGGAAGGAAGATCGCACGCGGCGCGAGCTCGAATGCGCGAACAGCTCTGACGCACTGCTGATGAATATCTTCTGCTACCCGCGCATCCTGTGTCGCGCGGCTGTCTGTTCGCTTCTGGGGATCGAGCCGGGTCTTCATCCTGAGTTTGGTTTCAAGCCGGGAATCCCGTTGAAGAACGGCGCAGAAGATCGAAGTGAAATGGACCTCAAGCTGGGAGGGTTGCTGGTCGAAGCAAAGTTGACAGAAGGGGATTTTCAAAGCGCAAGGCACGACCTGGTGCATCGCTATCGCGATCTCGAGTCCGTCTTCGATGCGGATCGACTACCCAGGAACCAGCAACGGTTTCGCTCCTGCCAACTGATTCGCGGCGCCCTGGCGGCTCATGCCCATGCAGCATCCTTTGCTGTCTTCTGCGATCAACGCCGTCAGGATCTGATCGAGGATTGTTTCGAGATTATGTCAGCGGTTGTGAGCGCGGAACTCAGATGCCGAATGAGTGTGGTCACGTGGCAGGAACTGGCCGCGGCAATGCCGAAGAAAGTGAGACTCTTTCTGGCGGAAAAATACGGCATTATCGCGGGGTCCATTGCGGATGGCTGGTGAAGAGCCCTCCGAGGAAACCAAGCTGGTAGACGAGAAAGAATCCAAAGCAGACACTCACCACTCCCGAGGCAACGCTGAAGCCGCGGCTGATGCTGGTGAAGCGGTTGCCCGCAAAGGCCAGGGGCACCGCCATGGCGGCAGTCATGCACATCATGCCGACCATGGTGCCGGCGCCAAAGATCAATAAGTACACCGTCGCCCACACCGGACTGTGGATGGTTGAGAGAACCAGCAGCGCTACCGCCGCCGAGCCTGCCAGGCCGTGCACAATGCCGATGACCAGCGGCCGCACGCATTGATAGACGCCAAAGCGGCCGACGGATCGGTCAAGCAGCGTCTCCGCTTTGCTGATGGTTGGGATTGCCAGCGGTTTGCGGGTCAGATACGAGGTCGTGCGCTGCATCACGCCGGTGAGGTTGAGCACGCCCAGGAGTATCAGCATGAGGGCGACGCTGAACTCCATGGAGAGACCAAGGCGGGGCGGGATGACCACACCGAAGAGAATGATCATGCTGCCCACGGCGAAGATGGTGAGGGTGTGGCCGAGTCCCCAGATGGTGCCGATCAAGCCAGCCTGGCGGATACTTCGTTGCTTACTCACGATGGTCGAAACCGCGACGACGTGGTCGGGATCGGTTGAGTGGCGCATGCCCAGCAACAGCCCCAGGCCTCCGACGAAGAGGAAGGGGCCGAGCTTTTCTTTGCTCAGGTTATGCAGATCGATGCCGGTGGTGGCGAAGGCACGCAGCGCGATGGCGGCGCCAAGAATAGTCATGAAGGCGGCGGAAGCTACCGGCAGCCAGCGTGTGGTGAGCGAGCCATCGACTTGCAGACGGGCCATGAAGCGTCGTCCGTAGACCATGAGCATGCCGAAACCGATCAGCACACTTGCCAAGCCGAGACTGAACGCAGTGATCAGAAAGAAGCCCAGGCCGACGCGGTGCAGGGCGAATGCACTGAGCAAGACCACCAACGCCGCAGGGCACGGGATGATGCCGCCGGTAATGCCCAGGGCGAAGAGCTGGTAGAGCGACACGGACTTGGCGTTCTCAACAGGTGCGGGCGCGACAGCAGCGCTCTTGCTGCGCGATGGAAACCAGTGGCTATGAAGCTGACTAGAGGTGTGTGAGTGGTCGAGGTCGAGACCGCTCCAGCGGCGGAGGAACATGTATCCGCCGAGACCAGCGATGGTCAAGCCGGAGAATACCCCAAGCCACGGGTAGAGCTGCTCGGGCACGATGTAGTGCGAGGCATAGAGGGTGATGGCGCCCAGCGCAAATACTCCCGCGGTATGCGAGGCAGTTACGATCAGGCCGAGCAGCACGGCGTGCCACGCTGTTCCCCGCGAGCCAACAAGGTAGGCGGCTACGATCGTCTTGCCGTGACCGGGCTCGAGCGCGTGTAGCGCTCCCAGTCCTAATGCGATGAAGGCGGCCGTAATGAGGAACCAGAGACTCATGCTGCGGGTGGTGATCAACTCGGTGAAGGCGCTGCGCGGGGTTGCTTGTTGGTTGGCGTGGAGATGCAAGGGCTCAACGGGGGTGGCCGGGACGACTTGCGTCGCTTCCGAGGAAGCCGGTTTAGGAACCTGCTTTAGAACTGCAGGTCCCTCCGCTACGCTGCGCTCCGGTCGGGATGACAAATTATTGGGGTGTCGGGAAATGGTTCCTGCAACAGAATTGTCATCCCGCCCGGAGCGTAGCGGAGTGGAGGGACCTGCGGTTTCTTTACTCGACGCCTCACTTAGGCTCTTAAGCGGAACCGGATAGCGGAACTGAATCGCTGCGGATAGATCCTGCGGTGGGCTGTTGAGTAGGTCGGTGGGGTAGTTGCTCAGTTCGGCGCTGCGGTCCGTCTGTGGCACTGAGCTGCTGATCAGATTTGCAGCAGGCCCAACCGCGACAATCTCTTTCCATCCGGCATGACCGGGGTAGTTATTGTCAGAGTACTCGAGGCCGGCGGAAGAGTGGTCCGCGGCCGGCGGATAGGGCGCTTGATAGACAAAACCCATCTTCATGGTGGGAAGGCCACCGGCCCCGGGAGGAAAGATCACTTGGCTGGAGAGCAGACGCAGGGGTAAGCGTTGACCATCGACCAGCAGGCTCAGGCCACGCGCAAATTCGGTTCCGCGCAAGGCGACAAAGCGGGTTACGGCGGGGTCTGATACATTCGCGGTGACATTTCCCTGCTGCAACTCCTGGTACGTGGGGATCTCAGCCAGATCGATGATGTAGGAAACCCGGATGCCTTCGCGCTCGAGGGAGATTTTTGAGTAGTGATTGACGCTGAAGTTGCCCATGGGATGGGCAAAACCTCTGGGCGCGAGCCACACGCATAGGGAGAGCAGCAGGAAAGAGTAAAGTCGCTTACGGAACATGATTTCGTCCTTGGCTGGCGGTCAATCCAGGTTGGTCCTGCAGCAGCTTCAGTTGTTGTGTGGCAACGCCGGCGTAGATCACGTGAAAGCGGGGATTGATGCTAAGCGCAGCCTGCAATTCATCTTTGGCTAGCGCGCTTTGTCCCAACCGGCTGGCAATCATGCCGGCATGAAAGAACAAGAGAGCATCCCGTGCACCGGGGCGCATGCGCATTTTCGATGGCGTCGCTCGCCTGCCTGGTACTTGCCGTTCTTGTATAAGGCCCAGGCGAGGGCATCCCAGGTGTAAATGTCGTGGCGAACTTCAAACTCCTTGTGGGCCAAGGCGAGTGACTCGTCCAGCTTAATATCGTGGTCCGCGTAAAAGAGCGCGAGATCGCGATTGTGCAATACCTGGTTGATGTGGCCGAGCAAGCCGATGTATTGCACCAACTGGTATTGCTTGCCGGCTTCGGCCGGGTTGCCGGACTTGGTGTACAGGTCTCCCAGTTCAGCCACATACGTGGGCATGGGCACGACCGCGATGGCGCTCTGGTAGAGCTTGATGGCTTCGGCGTAGCGGCCTTGATTGCCGCGAAGTTTTCCCAGCCCGGCCAAAGCACGATAGTCGCCGGGATGAATGTTGAGCGCGGCGAGGTATGCATGGTTGGCTGCAGCAATATCGCCCGCCTGAAACTCGTATTCGCCCAGTTCGTAGTAGAGCCAGGCGAGATTTTCCGCGGGCAAGCGAGCTTCGGTGCCAGCCGCTACCGCGCTTTGCATCAGGCGGATCGCCCCCGCTGTATCGCCGGAGACGAATTTAAGATACGAGGTGCGGCTGTCACGCACATAAACATTGCGCGGCTGCGATGCGGATTCGCCGGAGACGTCGAGGCGGGAATAAGCAACCGCGGCTCGTTCGTACTCACCCATATCCGCATTGGCATCACCCACGATGGCAAACGAGGAGAGATCGCCGGAGCCCAGGGCGAGCGCTTTTTGGGCATAGGTGATGGCATCGCTGAAGCGATGCTCGCCCATGCACACCTCCGCCATGGTGGAGTAAGCGGCATCGGCAGAAAAATCCGCACTGTTCAGGTCGAGAGACTTATTCAGTGCCTGCTCCGCCAGCTGAAAGTCTTCCACATCGCCGGTCTCCCGGGCACGCTGGAAAAAGGCCGCGCCCAGAGCGGAATAAGCGGCCGGATCTTTGGGGTTGCCCTGTACCCGGCTCTGCATGGTTTTGATGATGCGCTCGGTGCCGGTGGCGTGAGGGATCAGCAGCGCGGCCGGTACCGGAGAGAACACCACGGGCGTGATGGTCGGAGATAGGGTCGCGGGTTCGACGCGCTCGTGATGCTCAAGCGTTGGCGAAGAGTGACGGGGCAGCGGCTTCCACTGCAGGGTGAACAACACCGACGCCGTGCCCGGTTCTTCAGCGTCTCAGGATAGCCGGGGAAAAGTTCGTCGGCACGCTGCAGCATCTGGCTGGCGGAATCCAACTTACCCATGCCGATCTCGATGGCTGCGATGTGGTTCGCGATCGCGGCCAGCTCGCCGGTCTCGCCGGGTGAGGTTTCCGCGTAAGCGCGATCGAGTACCTCCAACGCGCCTTCAGGATCGCCATAGTGCTCGCGCAGGTCGGCAGCAATCAGCAAGCCGGGAACATTGAAGGGCTGCAGGTTCAGCATCCATTGCGCTGAGGTCTCGGCATCCTGGTAGTCGCCGAGACCGATGTAGGCTCGCGCCAGGTATCCGTGGACGGTCGCATCGTCAGGGTTGTGGAGGTTCAGGTCTTTGGCCTCGTCCCTGGCGCGGGCAAACTCATGCTGGTCGAGCAGGAGAGCTACGTGCGCTTTGCGCAACTGAAAATCCTGCGGGGCGAGGCTGAGGCCAGTGGCGATGGCTTCCGCGGCCTGGCGATCGTAGTCCGGCGACGCTGTCTCGTGTGCGCGGCTGATGAAGGCCAGCGCAAGATTGTTGTAGGCTTCGGACTTCTTGGGGTCGGATGCGATCTGCTGCCTGGCGGCTGCGATGCGTTGCTCAGCGGGAGTCACTTGCTGGGTTTCTGCCTTGGCGAACAGGACGGAAGCGGCGATAAGAATGATTGCAGATGAGAGCTTCATCACGTGCCTTTACTGAATAGCGAAGGTTACCGGGCACGCCTGATGGTGGCGCGCCCGAAAACCTTCGGCAGGTTTTAAAGAGTTACATGACAGGGCAGGTGGTGCTGCCGCCCTGGTCTGCCGGTGGAGCGTCCGCTTGATTACTGCTTCCAAGGTTTGGCTGATCACCACAACCCGTCTCACTGGGATCGATGTGACGGCTATCGCGACCGCTGTAAGCGAAGTGCACATACGGGAAGGTTTCCTGTGTGGGCACATCGGGAGCAGCGACACCATCGCCGATCAGGTTATTGGGAGCGACGTTGAACTTGGGATTGAGCACGCCGGCAACTGCGCGCGCTGCAATGTCCACCACGTCGTCGGTTAGCCGCCGCCCGTTGGGAAAGCCTGCACCGTCGCCGGCCAGCAGACCCAATCGGCTACGGTTCGCCTCCGGGAGTAGGCTTTACCCCGGTGTTGAGCCGCAACAGATCGGCAACCGGGCCTGCCGGTGTGCCGGCAGCGGCAATCGGCGGGGCGTAGGTCACCAGCGGAAGCAGATCAGTCCGGGGCGGAGTGGGAATATTGATTCCGTAAGCGGCGTTCAACACGCGTGCAAGCGTCGGATCCAGATCGAAGCTGGCAAATTGCGAGTCGTTTACGGGCTGCGACATGCTCCAGGTGTCTTTGTAGCCGGTGCCGATGATCAGTTCGTTGATCAGCGGATTGCCGAGACGCTGGACCTGGAAGTAGTTGCCGTAGTGTCTCCGGTGAAGCAGGAGCACGACGGACGGTAAATTGCGCGCGCGAGGTTGTGGCCCAGGCCCCAATCGTCGCCTTCGGATCAGTCGCCGGGTGCTCGTTTCCATCGCTGGTTAAGAAGCAGATGGGCACCTCGATGGCAATGGTGTTGACGTTAAAGCCGGAGACGGCATTGGGCGCAAGGTTCAGATAGTTGTCCTTATCCTGCGCTGCAGTCAATACTCCGCCTCCCGCAGCGGTGCGGAAATTGAAGGTGTCGAAGGCCGCTCCCAAATCGATAAAGAAAGGATCAGCAACCGTGCCGGCAAAGACACGGGCTTCTCCGCCGTCTCCTGAGACGGTGTAGATACCCTGCTTGGCCAATGCTTCATAGTCGGGCATGGTGCGGGGGCCAACATTGGTGGGAACGGCATACAGAGTGGAGCCGCTCACCGGGGTAAGAGGAATCCTCTGTGAACCGCGATACATGGTCACGGTATAGGTTTGACGCAGGCTCAACCCGGCTGCCCCTGCTCCACTGAGCGAGGTAATCGCGGGAGGAACAATGGGAGTGCCCGGAGCCACTGGCGCGGGCGAGTTCTTGGGAGCGTTGATTCCTGCACCGGCGCCGGCAAAGCCGGTAAAGAGCTGCGGGGCCCGAATTTGTGTCTGGAATTGAATATTGAAGGTCACGTCGGCGAGAGCGTCGTGGTTGTTATCGACCTTGATTTGATAGAGAACGTTGGGATCGAAGGGAAAGTAGTTGGGGCCGTTGCTGGGTTCGAGGAAGGGATCGACATTCATGATGAATGTGACCCGGTCGGGATGGTCGTAACTCACAAACGCGTAAAAGTCTGTGATGTCTGCGGCGTGGTCTAGAGCTGTGATGGGTGCTTCACGATGACTTGATGCGAATACTCCGGGTGGGGTAATCAGCAGCAGGCACATCGCAAGTCCGACGAAGGACTGGCGTCTTGGCATGCGTGTCTCCCTCTATTGCCTTCTTTCCAAGTGGCGCAAGACCCGGTCTAGCGATCGGGGAAAGCGTAGGCACGAGCTGCACCATCGGTAATGAGGTAACGCACGGCGGATGCTAACTGGATGGCAGCGCTGGATGAATATTTGGCATCCAAGGGCCGTTGGTGGCCGGGGAGGTCCCACAAGGCATACGGATTATTGATGGCATGGCCAGGAAGAGCCGCCTGGGAGGATGAATGCCATGGAGAAGATGGTTCGGGCGGCGGGTGCTTAGGGCCGCCGCCCCTGTCCGGAATTGATGGCCGGGGGGCCTTGGACTCACTCAGTCTGGCTCTCGGGGTGGTGACCGTGATGCTTCACGTATTGGGTGAGCGACTCGAACTTGGTTTCCCTGAGCAGCTCGCCGAGCGTGCTATCTCCATCCCAACCGGGGGCGAAGTGCAGACCATAGTGTGCGCGCAAGTGCTTGATCTTCGTGGTGGGAGTGCTTGTGCTCGATCTGTCCGCTTTTCTCCCGAGCACGGCCGTCGAGTCCAGGATTTTTGGGAGCGTCACTCATACCGACTCCTTCCTTTCGGACGAACAATGGTCCGAAGTTTGCGGCGGCCTTGAGTCCCAGAGAACCGTGGGCCACGGTGTTTAAGAGACGCAGACGCGGCACCGGGCCGCACCCGCAGAACACAATGCGAGTTGGAGGACTCTACTCTCTTCCCTACTTCAGCGTGTAAGTCAGCCCAGCGCTGAACTGGAAAGAGTTCTTCTTACTGCCAAACGCAGGATCGTTCAGGAAATCGTCCAAGGCGGAAAGGTTGAAGCCTAGCCGTTTGTAAACCGGGAAGGTCAATCCCGCAGTAGCCAAAGCCGAATAGGCGCTTGGAGTATTGAACGCCGGCGTCACCACGAGACCTTGGTTGAAGAGCATGCCATGCGCCAACTTAGCCTTGTAGGTGTCGCCGATATCGGCGCCAATCAGGCTTTTGCTGGGCGTGACGGTGGGAGGAACGATCCCGGGAGTGAACCCATAATTCTGCCGCTCGTAGTGAATGTCGCCCTTGAGATCAAGCTCCTGCCTGGGAGTCTTGATCAGGACAAATCCCATCCCGCCGCCGTAGATCTGCTGCAGATTCAACCCCTGAGAGTAGTTGTGATCGAACGAGGTGTCGGCCAATACATAGAACCGCGGCGATAAGAACCAATCCTGCTCCGCGTCGGCGTGGAGGATGTTCGTTTTGGTCGTGGGGCCGCCGGCCTGCGAGAGCGATCCATACGCGGCGGCAAAGTCGGCCGTGGTGCGAGTGCGCGGATCCAGCCAACTCACATTAGGAACTGTCCTGACAAAGGCTGCGCCCCCGGTAAAGGAACGGCTGTTCGTCGTTGCCTCTACGTCGGCTGCGCCGGCACTCAACGATCCGCTCCAGCCATAACCCCAGCTGGGATTCCTGATGTACCTCGCTGGTGTAGCTCGCTTCGTCGACCATGTACTGTGCGTCTTTTTGGGGAATATTCTTTGCTCCAGCGGCTGTTTCTACTTGCACCTCCGTGTCCTGGATAGCCACGGTTCCCTGGGCTACTTCAGAATCAGGAGTCTTGCGTGAGATGTGTTGCCCTTGCTGAATCACGGCAAACTTTTGTGGTGTGCGAATGGATTTGATCTTGTCCCAGGTAAAGGCCAGGTCGCCTGCCATATCGCTGTGGAAGGTTACTGTGCCATTGGCTTCGCTCAGCAATTTGCCCGTGAGCTGATCGCCATTGGCGAGAATCAGAATGTCAGGGGCCGGCTTTTGATCGGCGCTTGCCGCCTGGCTCAAAGCTTGCGGCGAAAGTCCTACTGCCAGGGAAAGAGCGGCGAGTGCGATGGTCAACGGTCCCGATCTGAAATGCGTTAACCAGGTTTGAGCTGCGGATTTCGAGTGAATCGACATCATCAGGAACCTCTCCAGGTTTCTTGTTTCCGGGTTCAACCGTCAGGCCACTGGCGAGGTGCAGAAGGCGCAGCGCCGGGCATCCAGTGGAATATCGCTCCTGCACTCCGGGCATTTTTTCTTGTCTACGACGACCGGTTTGTGAAATCTGCTCATCAGCTTGTTGACCGGCAGCACCACGAAGAAGTACACCGCCGCTGCAATTAACAGGAAGGAGATGGCGGCGTTGAGGAAATCGCCGTACAGGAACTTGGCTCCATTGAGTTCGAAAAAGAAGCCGGAAAAGTCTGGTTTTCTTACGATGGCCGCGATGATGGGGGTGAGCAGATCCTTGACGAGCGCGGTGACCACGGTGCCGAATGCGGCGCCGATGACCACACCCACGGCGAGGTCAACGACATTTCCTCGCAGCACAAAGTCGCGAAATCCTTTGAACATAAATCCCTCTCCAATTCTTGCCTTCAAGAGTGGAGACAAGGGATCGGGCACAAAAGTCACATTTGCTAAAGACCGATGCTTCTCTTGTGTATGAGAGTGAGCTCTCGCGGCCCGGACAGGCTGGTGGTCCAGGAAAACTTTCGCAATTCGTGGTTGAACAACGCCGGTTGTGAGATGCTGTATGCCGTATGCCCTCTTCTCATGAATGGTCCGGCTCTTCGTTGGCTGATCCGGACGAAGAGCTTTTACAGCAGGCGCGGGAAGCTCCGGAGGGGGATCTGCGAGCCTTCGAGAAGCTCGTCCTGCGTTATCAGAGACGGGTGGTTGCCAACTGCCGATACATCACACGAGATCCGAACAACGCCGAAGATCTTGCCCAGGAGGTATTGGTCAAGGCCTTTTTCGGACTTCGCGGTTTCGAGGGAAGGTCTACCTTCGGCTCCTGGCTACAGCGCATAAAGATCAACCATTGCCTCAACTATCTGAAGAAACAAGCGGGCCGGTCTTACGTTGGCGTCGAGGAGCGAGACGTCGAAGAGTTCGATCAACTTAAGGTGCACGCAACCGCGGAGCAGCAAGCAGGGGCGATCAGCGACCGGCAGCTTATCAGCCAGGTCCTGGATTCGATGTCGAACACGTTGAGGATTCCGCTCCTTCTTTGCGATATGGACGAGCTCTCGTACGAAGAGGTGGCACAGTCACTGCGCATCAGCCTCTCAGCGGCAAAGATGCGCATCAAACGCGGCCGCGAGGAGTTCAGAGAGCGATACGAAAAGATGCAAGCGGCAGGCGTGCAGACGGGGACAAGATGAGTGATGGGCCGGCGGACTCAGAGATGCAGGATGGCGAGGAAGTCGATCCGGAAGTCGATCCGGGAGAGCCCATCACACTCTTGGCTGAGTTTGACCACGACGCTTCAACCGATCTGCTGACACGCATTCGCCGGACGATTCAGCGCCGCACAGCGGCCGCCCAGTTGACGTCTTTCTCCTGGAACGCGCCCTTCGTGGTTCTGAGGGAGTTCTGGCTTATATTGATCGAGCAACTCAATCAAACGGACACGGGAAAGGATGGCAGAGATGGAAGAAAAACTTTTTAGGGCCTTCGCCAGTCTCGGCAGCTCGGTTGCCGCTGCCATACCAAAAGTAGCGTTTGGCATCCTGCTGATCGTTCTCGGCCTGTTGCTCGCCAAGCTGGTGGAAGTCGCGTTGCGTACCGTGCTGGTGCGGATTCGCTTTGACAGCCTGGTAGAGAAAGCCGGCGTGGATAAGGCTCTGCAAAGGATTGGCCTGCGTCAGCAGCTGAACCTGTTTATCCCCAAGCTGGCGTATTTTCTGGTTATCTTCCTCTTGGCCAAAACGGCGAGCGATGCTCTCGGCCTGGTCGCGATCTCCAACGCGATCGGAGCGTTCTTCTCTTATTTGCCCAACATCGTCGCAGCGCTTTTGCTGTTGATCCTGGGAACTACGGTTGGGCAGTTCGCGGGCCAGATGGTAACGCAGGCGGCGCAGAGTGCGGGCATCGATTCTGCCCCGGCCTTAGGAAAGCTGATCTCCGCCCTGATTATCTTTGTCGTGGCCATGATGGCGATCGGCCAGTTGAAGATTGACACGGAGATGATCCGGATCGTAACCAGCTTTGTTCTTGGCGCGGCAGCGCTGGCCTTCGGTCTGGCATTTGGATTGGGCACGCGAGAGATTGTGCGCAACATTGTTACCGGGTTTTATATTCGCAAGCTGCTCGCGATAGGCAAGCGTCTGGAAATTGCCGGTCAGAGCGGCATCTTAGGCGCAGTCACGGCCACGCACGTAGTGTTGAATAGCGAAGGACGGGACATCACTGTTGCAAATTCAACATTTCTAGACCAGACGAGCGAGCAGTCATAAAAGCACCGGATTTCCTGTCGAGGTTGGAGGCGTTGGCGAGCTTCCTGCGGCTTTCTTTAACGGAAAGCCGCACACCTGGACGTTGGTGAGGGTCGCGTAGCAGGAAATCCGGCGGGCCGGGCAAAGAATCCTATTGAGCTTGCAGGGTTGGCCAATAGGTACGAGATGATCAAACTCACTGCCTTCATCGTTGTCCTCTGTCTTTGTTGGGGCCCGGCGGTTCCGCTGGATGGTCAGCAACCGGTATCCACCGGCCACGCATCGTGCGTCAATTGTGTGTTGACCGGCATTGACGTACTGGAGCGGCAACATTTCAAGCTCTTACAACAGCTTTCCGCCCGCCATGGGGGAAGATTGCGCGTAGGGTTGATGACCAATCAGACCGGCTTGGACGCGGCCGGCCGGCGCACCGTGGACGTGCTCTTTCAGGATGCAGCGAGCGTCCCGGTCTAACGGTGACCACGGTGTTCAGCCCGGAGCATGGCCTGGGCGGGGTTCTGGATACAGCGCATGTCAACGGTGGACAGCATTTCGCGATCGCTGACAGCCGCGACCTTAAGACCGGCCTGCCCATCATCAGCCTCTTCGGCGATAGCGATGCGCAACGCCATCCACAACCGCAACAAATGCGCAGTTTGGATGCGGTATTCATCGATTTGCAAGATGCCGGCGTTCGCTTCTACACCTACGAGACCGTGGTGGGATATTTTCTCGAAGCAGGCGCTAAGACGGGAACGGAGATCGTCGTTCTTGACCGGCCGAACCCCATCAACGGCATCACCGTACAAGGTCCCGATGTCGCCCAACCGCGAGAGCTATATCAACTACATGGCGCTGCCGGTGCGTCATGGCATGACGATCGGCGAACTGGCCACGTACTTCAACGCGGAAAATCATTTGCATGCGCGGCTCACGGTGGTGCGTATGGAAAATTGGCATCGCCAGAACTGGTTTGATCAAACCGGACTGACGTGGACCAACCCTTCTCCCAATCTGCGGAGCCTGACAGCCGCCACACTCTACCCGGGCGTCGGCTTGCTGGAGGGAACAAACATCAGCGTAGGCCGCGGCACGGAAACGCCGTTTGAACGGCTTGGGGCTCCGTGGATAAGTGGAGGCAAACTCGCCGCTTTCTTGAATGCCCGCCGTATCCCCGGTGTTCGTTTCCTCGCGGAGAGCTTTACGCCTTCCGGAGGAAATCGATATGACGGAGAACGCTGTGAGGGTATCCACATGCTGGTCACCGATCGAATGGCCCTTGATTCTCCTGAGCTTGGTGTGGAGATTGCGTCTGCGCTTTGGAAACTCTATCCGCGGGAATTTCGTCTGCAAGCTATCGATCCATTGAAACTCGACCGGTCGACGCTGCGCGCAATCGAGGCTGGTACAGATGCCCGGCGGATCGCCGCGGGCTGGAAGGGCGGCACGGCATCGTTCACGACGCGCCGGTCGAGGTATTTGCTTTATCAGCGGCCGCCATAGTGCCAGTCTACAATCAAAAGATCAGGGAGCGTTGCAGGGAAGGAGAGGTAACCCCCACGAACAAGGAGATCATGAGGCCACGCATTCACTACGCCATCACTGCCGCCGCCGGAGCCATCGCGCTCAGCGCAACCGCTACACCCGCTACTGCAGCCCCGTTCGATGCCAGCAACCCGTTTTATGCGCCCAGCACGCTGCCATTTCAAGCGCCGCCCTTCGACAAAATTCACGACAGCGATTACCAGCCAGCGATTGAAGCCGGCATGGCGCAACAACTGGAGGAGATAAAGGCGATTGCCAATAGCCCGGATACTCCAACTTTCGAGAACACCATCGTCGCGATGGAGAAAAGTGGACGCCTGCTGGATCGCGTGATGTCGGTCTTTGACGCGGTCACGGGCGCCAACACCGACCCCGCACTGCAACAAGTGCAGGCGGCGGAAGCTCCCAAGCTGGCCGCGCACGAGGATGCGATTTACCTGAATAGCCAGCTCTACCGTCGCGTGGAGGCGATCTATCGGCAGCGCGAAGCGCTCAAGCTGGATCCCGAATCGCTACGCCTGGTGGAGTACTATCACCGCGAGTTCGTGCACGCAGGGGCCAATCTCTCCGATGCAGACAAAACCGAATTGAAGAAGATGAACGAGGAGATATCGACCCTGGAGAATGCCTTCCGGACCAAGCTTCTGGCCGCGACCCAGGACGCCGCTTACGCGACTACCGATAAAAGCAAGCTGGCGGGATTAGAATGATGCGCAGATGGCCGCAGCGCGCGCAAGCTGCCAAGCAGAGGAAGCAGGAAGGCTGGGTGTTGACCCTGCAGAACACAACCCAGCAACCCTACCTGGCGAACCTGAGCGACCGCGCGACGCGTCAGGCAGCTGTTTGAGGACTCCTGGAACCGCGCCGAGCGCGGGGGGACGAATGACACGCGGGCAACCATTATCCGTTTGGCCGAGCTGCGCGCCGACAAGGCGAAGCTGCTTGGTTTTCCCACTTTTGCCGCCTGGAAACTGGATGACCAGATGGCCAAGACACCGGAGGCCGCCATACGCTTCATGGATGCCCTGGTCGCGCCGGCCACGGCAAACGCGGCGGGCGAGGCGGGCGACATCCGGCACCTTATGGATGCGGAAAAGGGCGGCGCCGAGTTGCAGCCGTGGGATTGGGACTATTACTCCGGGCAGGTGCGCAAGGCGAAGTACGACATCGACGATGCCCAGGTGAGGCCGTATTTCGAACTCAACCATGTGCTGGAGAATGGCGTGTTCTACGCCGCGAACCAGCTCTATGGGCTCACCTTCAGCGAGCGTAAAGACATACCCGTCTATCACCCCGACGTGCGCGTCTTCGAGGTGAAGGATGCGGACGGTAAGCCGCTGGCGTTGTTCTACTGCGATTACTTCAAGCGGGACAACAAGAACGGAGGGGCCTGGATGAGCAACCTGGTTGATCAGTCCAAGCTGCTCGGCACTCTGCCCGTGGTTTACAACGTGGCCAATTTCAGCAAGCCGGCTGCGGGACAGCCGGCGCTCATTAGTTTTAGTGACGCGACGACCATGTTTCACGAGTTCGGGCACGCGCTGCACGGCATGTTCGCGGACTCTGAGTATGCGAGCCTCTCCGGCACTTCGGTGGCGCGAGACTTCGTCGAGTTCCCTTCCCAGTTCAACGAACACTGGGCGACGTATCCTGCTGTCTTCGATCACTACGCCAGGCATTACGAGACGGGCGCGCCCATGCCGGCAGAGTTGGCGGCCAAGCTCAAAAAGGCCAAGACTTTTAACCAGGGCTATGCGCTCACCGAGATCCTCGCCGCAGCGGAGCTCGATATGCAGTGGCACACGTTGAGCCCGGGCACGAAGATTGAGAACACCGACGCCTTCGAGAACGGAAGCGTTGAAGAAGACGCATCTTGCGATTAGCTATGTGCCGCCACGATACCGTTCCAGTTACTTCTCACATATCTGGTCTACGGGTTATGCAGCGAGCTACTACGCATATCTATGGAGCGAGATGCTCGATGACGATGCGTACCAATGGTTTCTGGATCATGGTGGGTTGACGCGCGCGAACGGAGATCGTTTTCGCCGCATGGTGCTTTCGCGCGGCAATACGGAGGATTTGGCGGCGATGTATAAGGCCTGGTTAGGGAGCGACCCTAGCGTCAATCCGATGCTTAAGGAGCGGGGTCTGCGTCCGGAGTAACAGGATTGCGTTGCCAGGGCGACGGACCACCTTGGCATGGGTGGAGATGGATGCACGGAGCTGTAGGGAGTTGTTAGAGGGAAGGGCGCACAGCAGGTCCCCGTTCGACTTCGCTCAGGGCAGGCTCTCGGCTACGCTCCCACGGCGCGCCGGGGCAGGCGGGATGACAAAGGGGAGGGCCGTGGCGCACCTTGGCATGAGTGGAGGTGGATGGACAGAGTCGAAAAAAAGCTAATTCGGACAAGTCTGATTCTCAGCCGTCCCTTCGACAAGCTCCCACGGCACGCTCCACGGCGAGCCGGGACAGGCGGGGCAGGCAGGGCAGGCTCTTCGGGACTGATATTTGTAAGTTGAGTTCTCACGCAGATTCTTCAGTCCCTTGGCACTTTTGCCAAATAAATGAGCGCTAAATGCGCTATAAGCCCCCCTCTTCTGCCAGGAACTCGACTAAATCGGCCAACAATCCCTCGTTTTCTTCGGGCTCTTGCTTCGCGCAGGCCGACCAGAGGGTGGCGGAGCGACCTCGTGTCAGTTCCGTCACGAAATGGGTCGTCACGAAATGCGTCGTCCACCCGACCGGCGTTGACCTTGCTAGACATTACTATTTGCACAATAGGTATCCAGGAATAGAGTTCCATCCATATGGCGAAGAACCCTGAACGTCGCGATCTGTTTGCTGGAGCTTTAGAACTAATGATTCTGCACTCGCTCCGCGTAAAGCCAATGCACGGATATGCACTGGTCAAACACATCAAGCAGGTTTCTGACGATATGTTGCAGGTAGAAGAAGGCTCTCTGTATCCAGCTTTACAGCGAATGCTGAGAACAGGGTTATTGGAATCCAAAGAAGGTGTCTCGGCCAAAGGCCGCCCGACTCGGATTTACCGGTTAACAAAGTCGGGCATCAAGCACCTGGAAAAAGAAGTATCCAGCTTCGAGCACATGTTCGCTGGAATCAGCCGTGTGCTTGCCGTTGCCAAGTCTTAGGAGAAAACCATGAACTGGCTCAAACACCTTTTCTCTCGTCGTCGCCGTTACAACGATCTTTCAGCGTCGATACATGAGCATCTCGACGAAGAGATCGAAGACCTGATGGAAGATGGTATGTCGCGAGAAGAGGCCTCGCGAGCGGCTCGCCGGCAATTCGGCAAGGTGACGCTGATTGAAGAGAGCAGCCGCGAAGTCTGGCAGTGGCCAACAACAGAAAGCATCCTCGCAGACGTTAGATATAGCTTGCGAATGATGCGCAAGAATCCCATATTCACAGCTGCAGCTTTTGCAACGTTGACCATTGGAATTACGGCAATGACATTGACTTTCAGTATTGCCAATGCCGTTCTGTTCAAGCCGCTTCCGGCCACAAATCCAAAGCAACTCGTCGCACTCTTTGCCAGTACCAGCTCGTCGAATATCTACTCCAGCTGCTCATATCCCGACTACCAGGACATTCAAAGCAACATGCGAGACGTGTTTTCAGACATTGCAGCTTACACACTTGCTCCCGCGAATTTGAATGTTGGAGGTCAGACGCAACATGTCACGCTGGGCCTGGTCAGCACAAACTATTTTCGCGCTCTAGGGGTCAATGCGATTCGTGGCCGCCTATTTTCTGCTGAGAATGAATCTGATTCCGGGGTTCAACAAGAGGTCGTTATTACGGAGAAACTGTGGAGGGCGGAATTTCAAGGGGATAACGGCATCCTGGGCAAAACGATCCGCTTGAACAAGCAGACGTATACGGTTATCGGTGTAATTGGACAAGAGCAAGCGGCCATTAGGCGGTTCTTTGAAACCGATGCGTTTGTGCCGGCGGCTACCAGCGGGCAACTAGGGCAAGCCCCTACAACCGCCCGCAATGCCCGGCGATACTTCATGCTTGCCCGACTGCGTCCCGGCATCTCCCTCGCGCAAGCAAAGGCAAAGGCGCTCGTGGTTGCGAAGAATCTTCAAATTGAGAATCCGCAATTCTGGAAACCCTCTACTGGGCAGCCCGGGACGATAAGTGTGGTGTCGGAACGCGATTCTCGTGTTCCGCCGCAGGCTCATACCGGAGTTGTCTTGGCCTTTGCATTTATGGTTGGCATGGCGGGCGTACTTCTACTCATCGTGTGCAGCAACATCGGCAACCTTGCACTTGCGCGTGCCTTGAGTCGCCAGAGAGAAATCGCAATTCGCCTTGCCATTGGATCCACCCGATGGAGAGTCGGTCGTCAAATGCTGATCGAAAACGGGTTGATTGCAGGATGCGGCGGCATAGCGGCGACACTGCTTACATTCTGGGTGTCTCGCCTAATCATGTCATTCGGTCAACCAACGGAGATCTCGGTTGCACTGAATCTCGCGTTAGATTACCGCGTGCTCTTCTTCGCCATACTGACTACATTTCTCACAACCGTCATAGTTGGTTTGCCTCCTGCGCTGCAAATCACTTCCACGGATCTCTCCAGCGTAACCAAAGAGGCTGGGACGTCAAAGCGGAGGCGTAAATTCTCTCTGAAGAATGGTCTTATTGCAATTGAGGTCGCATTCACTGTGGTGCTTCTAATTCCAGCTGGGCTCTTCGTGAGAAGTTTACAGAGCATCAACAGAATCGACCTAGGCTTCGACCGTTCCAATCTAACGCTTGTTTCTTTAGATCTCGATCCGGAGGCGTATCCGCAAGAACGTGGAGAAGCCGCTTATACAAAGATCCTGCAGCATGTTCGAAGCCTGCCTGGTGTCACCGATGCAAGTCTCGCTTCAACCGTTCCACTCAGCGGCCAAATTGAGGAGGGCGATTATACAGATGCTCAGACTTCAACACACAAGCTGAGGGTAATGAGTAGCGTCGCTGGAACCGAATATTTTCAAGCGATGCGAATTCCCCTGTTGCAGGGAAGATATTTCGTCGATACCGACATTGAAACCAGCCAACAAGTCGCAATCGTAAACGAAGCATTTGTCCAAAACTTCTGGCCGGGGGACCAGGGCCTCGGCAAGTATGTCGTTACGCCCGATGCTCCCAATCGACAGATCGAGATTGTGGGGATCGTCCAAACCGGCGTATACAGTAGCTTGGGTGAAGCCAGCACTCCGTTCCTTTACCGACCGCTGTTTCAAAGCTATTCACCATCTGTAATTTTGCATATCCGCACCCGTGGTTCACTTGACGCATTGGTACAAATGCTACCCGGCGAAATAGAGACCTTGCTTCCAAAAGTTGTGACCTTTGACTCAAGAACAATGGACCAGCAGTTGCTTTTATCCATCGCGCCATTTCGGGCTGCGGCAAATAGTCTGACCATTATTGCCATGATTGCGTTGGGGCTGGCGGCCGTGGGAGTCTACGGCATAGCAACCTACGCTACTGGGCAGGGAACACAGGAGATCGGGCTCCGTATGGCGCTCGGAGCGACGCGAAGAGGCATTATCTGGATGATTGCGAGACAGGGGCTCTTCCTGATTGCGGGGGGAACATTGTTCGGAATGCCACTTGCTATTGGAGCAAGTTTTGCCGTGAAGAAGCTCCTCTTTGGAATTGCTCCGCTTGACGGTCTGACTTATTCAGTCGCATTGGCTACTATCATGTCTGCGGGCATTTTGGCGACACTCTTACCAGCTATGCGCGCTTCCCGAATCGACCCAATGAATGCACTCCGCATGGAATAGGTCCAGGTCGTCCAAGCGGGGTCGTGAAATCCGACGATGGCACAGAAGTAGTTCAGCAATCTCTTCCCTTGCACTTCGACATCACAAAAGTGTACTCTTGTCGTGTCGAAGCAATAGGGGTAAATCATTTCATGGCTGAAGAACGGATCGAACTTCCTCAGGGAAGGTTGGACTTGCTCATTCTGAAAGCGCTGGCGTTGGAGTCGATGCACGGCTGGGCAATCTCAGAGCGGCTACAACAGATTTCCCGCGAAGCGCTGCAGGTGCACCAGGGGTCGCTATATCCTGCCCTTCATCGACTGGAGCGCCGCGGCTGGATCAAGGCGCACTGGGCTACGAGCGAAAATAATCGCCGTGCCAAGTACTACACGCTGACTCTGCGGGGTCAGAAACAACTGGAAGTGGAAACAGGCGCCTGGCGCAAGCTGACCTCCGCGGTAGGCCATGTTCTGGACATGGCATAAGGAGAATCGTATGCTGAATGACCTGCTCTACCGCCTGCGCGCCCTTATCCACCGTCAGGAGATGGATGCTGAAGTGGACGACGAACTACGCGATCATCTCGAGCGCGAAACGGAGAAGTATCGCCGCGCAGGCCTCACTTCAAATGAGGCGGTACGCCGAGCGCATCTGGCGTTGGGCGGAAGTGAGCAAGTCAAGCAGCAGTCTCGCGATTCGCGCGGCACGAAATTCGTCGAGGATCTGTTTCAGGACCTTCGCTATGCGATGCGATCGTTCGCGAAGACGCCAGGCCTCACCGCCCTGATCGTGCTTTCGCTGGCGATCGGCATCGGCGCGAACACAGCAATCTTCAGCATCACCAGCACGCTGCTACTCAAGCCCTTGCCCTATCCCGCCCCTGATCGGCTCGCCATCCTCTGGCTCCGCTCGCCGGGCATTGGTGTTCCGCAAGACTGGCCTTCGCCGGGACAGTATCACGACATCGTTACACAGAACCACGTCTTTGAGGACACAGCTCTCGCACTCGGAGACAACTTTACGCTCACTCAGCGCACGAAGGCGATGAAGGTGGATGGCATCCACGCAACGGCGAGCTTTTTGCCGATGCTGGGCGCGAAGCCAATGCTGGGCCGCATCTTTGTGCCGGAGGAGGACCAGCCAGGAAAACCGGCAACCGTGGTGCTTACGTATGGCTTCTGGCAGCGCGAGTTCGCAAGCGACCCCAATATTGTGGGGCACGCAATCACACTCGACGGTCACCCGCATACGGTGGTCGGTGTTCTCTCGCCAGGTTTTCGTCTGAATCACGAAGTCATTCCTACCGTCGCCGGGATCGACAAACCTGATATCTTTATGCCGCCGCCTGATGAGGCCAAGGTTCCCAACAACTACGGCTCGGAGAACTACAACATCCTGGCGCGGGTTAAGCCCGGCGTCACGATGAGACAGGCGCAGTCCGATATCGACGTGATTGCCGCACGGCTTCGCCGGGAGAAACATCGCGATCGCTCTTTTACGATCAGTGTGGTTCCTCTCATGGAGCAGGTTGTCGGCAACGTACGCACCGCGGTGTTGATCCTTTTTGGCGCAGTCGCACTGGTGCTGCTCATCGCATGCACCAATGTGGCAAATCTGCTGCTGTCGCGGGCCGCTGTGCGGCAGCGCGAGATCGCCATCCGCGCGGCGCTCGGAGCAGGACGCGTGCGGGTGGTGCGCCAGCTTTTGACGGAGAGCATTTCGCTGAGCGTGATGGGCGGCGTGGCTGGACTGACCATTTCTGCACTGAGCATCTTCATCGCACGCAAGATGCATCCGGGCAACATTCCGCGGCTCGAAGAACTCAGCATGGATTTCCGAGTGCTCGGCTTCACGCTTGCGATCTCGATTCTCACGGGAGTCGTCTTTGGTCTTGCACCGGCTCTACGTGCCGCGCGCGTCGATCTAACGGCAAATCTGAAGGCCGGAGGCAAAGGGTCGTTGAACGGCGGATTGAGTATCCGGCATGACAAAGTGCGTGGAGCACTGGTCATTGCTGAACTTGCCATCTCGTTGCCGCTTCTGGTCGGGGCGGGCTTGCTGGTGCGCAGTTTCATGCGTCTTGCCAATGTGCCGCCTGGATTCAACCCGCAACATGTAGTCTCAATGAACGTTGGTGCTTACGGACCTCGATTCAAAGATCCTACTACGCGCGTTCAGTTCTATCAGGAGTTGGCTGAGCGCATTAACCACCTCCCTGGGGTGACGGCTACTGGTGCAATCTCGGCACTCCCGCTTACATCAGCGATTAATTGGGGAAATATGCACATCGAAGGCTATGTTCCGCCTCCGAATGAGCCCGAATTACTGGTCGATCGACGATCGGCCACACCGCCGTATTTCAGCGCGATGCAGATTCCACTGATTCGCGGGCGTACGTTTGCTGAAACCGACACAGACAAGATGCCGCCAGTCGCGATCATCGATCAAAAGATGGCTGATCGCTTTTGGCCGCATGGCGATGCAATCGGCAAGCGTATCCGTCGAAGCGACGATTCTCCGTGGATAACGATTATCGGCGTGGTTGGCGTTGTGAAACAGTATGGCCTCGACACCGATACGCGAATGGTTGTCTATTACCCGCACGCACAGACAGGGAACGGAACCATGTATGTCGTCGCGCGCACCGCATCTGATCCCGCCTCCACTACGGCTGCGATCATTCATCTAGTGAACGCCATCAATCCGGATGTACCGGTGTACGACGTCGCAACGATGGAGCAACGCGTCCAGGATTCCATGGCGCGCCAGCGCTTTGCCATGACCATGCTGGGCGGTTTCGCCGGCTTTGCAATGATTCTCGCCGCCATTGGCATTTACGGTGTGATGTCATTTCTGGTCACGCAAGGCACCGCCGACATTGCCATCCGCATGGCGCTCGGCGCACGCCGCGCAAGCATCCTCGCCCTGGTCTTCCAACAGGGAGTGAGATTGGCTCTTGTGGGCATCATCGTTGGACTCATCGGTGCGCTTGGGCTGACACGTATGATGAGCAGTCTGCTCTTCGGCGTGACGCCCACCGATCCGTTTACGTTTTTCTCGGTGTTGGCTCTGCTGCTCTCTGTCGCGCTGTCCGCGTGTCTTTTCCCAGCGGGTCGAGCTATGCGTATCGACCCCATGGTTGCGCTGCGAACAGAGTAGCAACCGATACACCCCATGGAAAGTCGATGCGGCAATTGGCGATGCAGTATCAGATCGCCGATCGAGATGACTTGTTGCCGGAAGTCCGCCAGCACTCGGAAATGTGGTAGCGGTTCGGGATATCGCATTGCGACCCCAAGACGCTGCGGCTTTGCTGAGGTACTCATTCTTCAGGTGCGGCCGATTTGTCACGTGGGAGATGGGCCGCATTGGGCGAGCCTGCGAGGGCCAGCCGGCCTTGCGTCTGCCTGGTTGAGCGAAACGCCGAAACCGGGCCGGCCCCTCTTCTCCTCCGTTCGACCCGGCGCGCCTCAGTCTCCGTCCCCGGAGCTGACAACCGGCTTCGCCAGGTAGGCGTGACTTTCATTGGGATTGCTCTTCAAAGCCGCGAATCCGATGATCTCGCCTTTGTCGTTGATGGAGCATGCGGACTGCAGGGTTAACGTGGAGTCCGCAGGCACGAGAGTATTCATGTCGGTCGGCGTTCCATTGCGCCACAGCCCGCGGGTTGAAATTCGCGTCGATGGACACTCCAAGCACAAGGCCGTTATTGCCGATGGCGGTGCCGTGGCTGTAGGAGTCACCTTTCAGAGTTCCGAGATCGGTGATGTGGCCCTGCTGCCAAAGAACGTGCACCTCCGACCACGGGAAGGGTCTCGTCCAGATGACTGGCTTGAACTCGATCCTCTGAGCCGAAACGGACGCGCCCGGACAGGTCGAATCCAATTCCCCGTTTTCCGCCGTTCCGGCCGCTATGCCGAAGTCGTTCACCTGAAGTGCTATGCCGTTGCTGCCCTCCTTGCCGTCGCTGTTCCGCAGTCTGGGGAGCACGATCATCGAGCTCTGCTGCCAGAGGAACGGCACGCAGGTGTTGCCGCTTTGCGTGAGAGTCAGCGCCTTCGATCCACAAAAATCTTCCCCGTTCGGATCGGGCGTCTTGGTGTCGGCTTGCCCGACTACCTGCCCCCAGATGTTCACGCCGTACGCAGCGCTGTTTGGCCCTCCGAGTCCAGGGCTGCTAATCCTGCTTCTCTGAGGTCTGCATTTGCGCATTAAGATAGCACATAGGCTCGACGCTCCAAAGGTGACAATCATGCCCGATTCCGATCTGCTTGGAGCATTTGAGGTGCACTCCCCCGAAGGCATCGGAAAGGCGCTTGCTGACGGCGCTAGCCCTGTCGCTTTAGTCAAGGGACGCAAGCCGATTGACCACCTCATTGAGGCGTATCTTCGTTCTCCCCGTTTTGCGGATTGTGTGCGAGTCATGCTGAATGCTGGAGCCGTAATTGATGATCCTCTGTTGGAAGCGGTGCTTCTGGACGACGCTCCAACGCTACGCCGCCTGGTCACGGAGTTCCCTCAACGCCTCCATCAAAAAGTGGATGTCCTGGTCGCGTTCACATCGTGCCGGGGTGTCACCGCCCTTCATTTGTGTGCTGAGTTCAACAGCATAGATTGCGCTCGTGTTTTGATCGGGAGCGGCGCGGACGTAAACGCCGTTGCCCAATGTGACTCTGATGGGTTGGGCGGTCAGACGCCCATCTTTCACGCGGTAAATAGCCCTCTGAACTACTGTCGCCCTGTGATGGAGCTTCTCGTAAAAGCAGGAGCGGACCTGGGAGTAGAAGTGAAATCTCTCCTTTGGGGAGAGTCCATGAGCTGGGAGACCGTTCTCTACGATGTGACTCCAGTCTCTTATGCTCAATGCGGACTGTATCGGCAGTTCCATCGGCGAGAAGAAGATGTGTACAGCAACCTCCAGTACCTCTACCGCAGCAAATACGACACTGAAGCGGCAGTCAGAAATGTGCCTAACAAATACCTGGTCGAAGGTCATTGACGGCGCCAGCCCCTCCCAGAGTTAAGCCACATCCGCCTGATGCTTCAACTTTGATAGGTAACGCCAATGCGCTTTCTCGTTACTTGGTCGAAAAGCGTGGTAAGTGTGGCTTGCCGCCGCAAGTCTGATATTTTTTGGACAGTTAACCCTCTTCGACAATTGCCATCCCTGTCGCATGCTCAGCCGTAGCTTTGCTGTTCCATTGAACCGCGAGCTTCTGCCATTGCAAGCCGTCGTCGTCGGATCGGTAGACCATTCCCTCAGTTGAACAATAGAAAACTCCGGGCTCGGACGAACTCGCAGCCACTACGGGGATCCGCAAGCCTTGCGGATTGGGGAGACCTTTTCGTACCGGTTTCCAAGCATCGCTTCCGGTGCGACGATAGATGAAGGAGCTGGCCGACTCTTTATAGTGCGCTCCGTATGCGCTCTTCGAAGTGGACAGCAAGAGAGTCTTTGAATCTGCAAGGCTGATGGCGACGCTCCAGCAGTACTGATGCTCCAAGCCGTCAACAACACGTAGCCAACTATCACCGCCATCGACACTTTCGAAATAACCATCGCCGGCGGCTGAGTGCAGTCGGATGGGATCAAGCGGGTGAACCGCGAGGCAATGTGTGTCTCGCGGAGCGCTCGAAACCCGGTCACACCATGTGCATCCGGCATCATCGCTGTATACCAGCGCTCCGGCCTCTATAGCTACATGCAAACGGGGCGGGTGTGCCAAATCTGGAAGGATGGACTGGACGTGATGGGTCTCCGGGCGTGGCGGGAAACTCCAGGACTTCGCCGAAGGCAGCGTCATCAACGTCTCCAGTTCACACCAGGATTCGCCACCATCCTCGGATCGATACATGGCGCTCAGTTCCGTTCCCGCGTAGAACACGCCAGATTGAGATGATGCAAGCGCCATTACGTTAGGTTCAGTGAAATGCTGCAATGGATTCCAAGTCGCTCCCGCATCACCGCTTCTAAACATTCCATTGCCGAATGTTCCGCAGTAAACAATGCCTTTTCGAGTTCGGTCAGCGGCAACGGATTGGATCTGCTTGCCGTTCAAACAGACCTCGCCGACCCAGCTTTCATCGCGACCCTGAATCACCGCGAGGCCACAAGCAGTAGCCAGATAGATCTTCGTCCTCATCTTTGAATCCCACCCAGCTTGAGGCTATCCCGTAAAGAGATTCCTGCAAAGTCTGGTTTTCGGTAAATTCCCCAGGCGGAGGGTGCAGGCAGGAGCAAGTTACCGATACCCCGTTTCCAGGAACTCCGCCGAAGCTCCACGACATCCAAAGCACCGTCACTCCCGCATTGCCGACAAACCACCAGGGATGTGACGCGAGAAGCTTGGCGATCAGAACCTATCCGCATAAAGGCTTGCGTTGCTCTATCCTGTCTTCGAGGATTTTGATGAAGCCGTTGCTTTTTGTTCTTTGCACTGCGTTTGGATTTTGCAGTCTAAGCGCACAGCAGCCTGTGTGGCAGCCATCGCCGGGACATACGCAGATACCAATATGGCCGGGAGCGGCTCCAGATCCGCAGCCTGTGCGGGGCCCAGAGAACATGGAGACGTCGGGAGACGATTTTCTTCCTGGCGGCCGACCGGCGGTTGGAGTGAACAACGTGACACGGCCGACGATCACAGTCTATTCGCCACCGGGCAAAAATACCGGCGTCGCGGTGGTCGTGTTTCCCGGCGGGGGCTATCAGACGCTTGCCATTGATCTTGAAGGCTCCGAAGTTTGTGACTGGCTGACGCCGAGAGGAATCACGTGTGTGCTCTTGAAGTACCGCGTGACGGATGTGGGTCCGTATCCGAAATCGGGGCCGTATCCGGAATCACCTATGGCATTGGAAGATGCACAGAGGGCTGTGGGGCTGGTGCGCTTTCACGCGGTGGAGTGGCACATCGATCCGCACAAGATTGGCGTGCTTGGATTTTCTTCAGGCGGGCATTTGTCGGCAGCAATCAGTACGCACTACGCCAAGCGTTTGTATCCGGCGGTCGATGGGGCTGACAAAGAGAGCTGCCGCCCGGACTTTGCGGTGCCTATTTATCCCGGTCATCTGTCGTTGGCTGCAGCTCAATGGGACGCTACCCGAGGTACCAAAAAGTTCGCGGTCCCTCATGCGGTGAACGCCGACAGACAGCTTTCGCTAAATCCAGAGATCCCTGTGACCCCCCGGACGCCACCGACATTCCTGCTGCAGAACGAGGATGACCACGTAGACAACGTAGACGACGCGCTTGCTTACTACATTGCGCTGAAGAACGCCGGTGTTCCCGTGGAGATGCATTTGTATGCTCAGGGAGGGCACGCGTTCGGATTGCGGCGAACGAAATTTCCAGCGACGGCATGGCCTGACTTGGTGGAAACATGGCTCAGGACGATTGGGATGGTTTCGGAGTAGTCGCGATCGAGGAACGAAAATTACAGTAGCCCACCCCGTTGCTTTGCCAAAAGGCTCCGTCTGGGTCTGCAAATCAATGTGCCTGAAAATGTCGGGTTTTGGGTAAATTCTCACCCCCCGAGTCCGGGGCTGGGCTGAAGTCAAAATCCCGTTTTGCGGGAGCAAGCCGTCCACTGACTCTACTTGAAGCTGTTGCCCATGGGACGTATGAACTGCTCGGGCGTGATTGTAGCTACGGCGTCGAGCAACCCGGTCGCGCGCCCAATAGTTGTAGTCGATGAGGAGGCGAAGATCGTCGTAGGTCATCAGGTTTAGTTTAGGGCTTTGACGCACTCGCCGGACGGCAGTTATGACTTAATCTTTAGTCCTTCAGAAGCTGTCTTTGACGTACACGACGATGGGTTATCGAACGTCGTGGAATCTTTATCTGTAGTGTTCTATGAAGTAGATCAGCCGGCATGGGCGCTGTGAGCGTAGCGAACTGCGCCCATGTCGGCTCGTGCCCGGCTCTGGAGGCAGAGCGTGGTGAAAGTACAGAGGATCAGGGGTTCCGGACACGGGACATCTGAGTTGGATCGACGGCATGGTTGTACCGAACGAAGTCCTTGCGAGACAAAATCATGAAGGCGCGACCGCCTCGCCGATTGTTGCCGGCGAGGTTCCGCAGCATCGTCAGCGGCTCTCTCAAGAACGAGTCGTTGCAACTCTGCGACTCCGCATTCGAACTTTGGAGGTAATCAATCGCGAGTTGAAAGAGCAGCTCGAAGCCGTCTACGGCGAACTTGCGGTGGTACAACCGAAGCCGGGATCCTTGCACCGAACGTCAAAATGATGAGGTAATTGCTTGCGATCGATGCTCCGAGGCATGCCGGAGTACTAGTTGCCGCAAACGTGACTTTCGAGGAGTGCCACTGGCATGCAGCCACGAAGGTAGTATCGGGTTATCTATGAATCTGCTATTCGTATGCAGTCGGAACCGGCTTCGAAGTCCCACCGCCGAGGCGATCTTCTCGGGGCTGAACAGCTACGAGGTCCTGTCTGCTGGAACAAGTCCGGACGCCGAGACGATCATTTCTGGAGACCTTGTTGAATGGGCCGACATAATCTTTGCAATGGAGGAGGTACACCGTCGCCGGTTGAATCAGCATTTCGGCCCGAGCCTACGCACAAAACGCCTCATCGTCTTGGGTATTCCGGATGAGTACAGCTACATGGACTCTCGGCTAATCGAACTGCTCAAGGAGAAGGTGTTCCGGCATCTCGGGATAAGCCATCCTACTGGCGAGCGATCCTCATTGCCGAAAATGTGACCTTGCGGGAGCCGTAATCCCGTCCGCTAGAGCGCGAGTTTAAATGAGCAAAGAGTGCTCCGCCATACACTCACACGTAATCTGCGTCTTCTAAGCTGAATCTATGAAGGCAGTCTAGGATTCACGATGGCTTGTTCTTAGCTTTCGGATTATCGCGAAAACATCTTTGAACCAAAGGAGGCCATTCAGGAACAGGAACGTCACAACGAGTAAACCAATGAACGCCGCCATGGCGTTGAAGTTCTGCGACGATACTGCCGGAGCATCCGTTGTTGAAGCGTGGTAGCGGCGCGGCATGCCGAGGTAACCAAGGAAGAACTGTTGTGGGAAACTCCCATCGTAGATGCTGGGAAGCAGAAGGAGTCCGGTCATGTAGATCAAGCCAAACGTTGTTTCTACAGCTAACCGGATGACAAGCCAGGCCGTCTTCATCTGACCATCGTCTCAGGCATGACAGCGATCTGCAAACTGCGCTTCAGCTATCTTGGTCTTCTTCGCCTGCTTCCGAACCGTTTCAATGGTCCCGTTCTCGCGGAGAACGGCGTTTGCGGCAAGTTCTCCCGGTCCCGAGAGGCGCCAATGCGTGGCGCGTCAATCCGCGGCCCGGCACGTCGTTTACATATAAAGGACGTACGGGGCCGCACGAAGACAAAGAAAACGCTTGACGACTATAGATAATTCCACGAATGTTCATAACACGCCGCCCGGCATTCATTGGACCCAGCCTGAAGCGATCCTTACCTTTGCGCCTAGAGAGCATAACGGACGCTCATTTCTCGCGGTCTGGCTAGCTCAATGCCTTTGCGAGCCCAATGAGACCTTGCCGTATCGCAACCTCGTCGAACCCGCCAAAGCCGAGGAGCAAGGCATTCGGATCAGGACGTCTCAGGGTGCATCGATCGACGGCAAGAACCTCAACACCCTGGGCCGCCGCCAACTTTTCCGCCTGTCGTGAAGTCATTTCATTCTTGAGGTACCCGATCGTGTAGAGGCCTGCCCTGACGTTAGAGATCTCAAGCAACCCACCCAGATGTTGCTTGGCTCCTTCCATGAGTGTTGCGAGGCGCTCCGCATACAGATTCCGCATCCTCCGCAGATGACGCGCCAAATGCCCGTCGACGATGAAGTCGCAGAGCACCGCCTGGTCAAAGGATGAATTCCGGAAATCGGTTCGGTAACGGAAACTCAGGAAGAAATCTATTAACGGCGCAGGCAATACCACGTAGCCCACGCGTAAGGCTGGGAATAGCGTCTTGCTGAACGATCCGATGAAGATAACGCTTGAGTGATTGTCGAGACTTTGCAGGGCAGGCACAGGCGGTCCCTCAAACCTATACTCGCTGTCATAGTCGTCTTCAATAACAAAAGCGCCGGCGCGTGAGGCCCAGCGAAGAAGGGCCATCCGCCGCTCCAGCGACATCATTACCCCAAGCGGGAATTGGTGAGCCGGCGTTACGTAAGCTCCCTTCGCATCCGGACAGATCTTAATTCCGGCGGAAACAGACAGCCCTTCCTCATTCACTGGTACAGCAATCATCCTGGCTCCGACATTGTCAAACGCGATTCTGGCTCCGAAATATCCAGGATCCTCCATCCATATCGAATCGCTCTTTTTCAAGAGCAGCCGTGCCAACAGGTCGAGCGCCTGTTGTATTCCGGAAACGATGACGATTTGTTCCGCAGTGCATCGCACCCCACGGGACGTGCGCAAATACTCGGCGATTGCATCGCGCAATGGCCAATACCCACGCCGATCAGCCTCTTTCTTTAACCATGACCTAAAATTACGTGCTCGGTCCGCGGCAATACGTCCCCAAACCTCGGACGGGAATTCGTTGATGGCTGGAACCCCGATCCGAAAGGGGCGGATCCCCTCAACAAAAGCCAGGTCAATCCAGGGTTGCGGCCGTTTATATGTCGAAATGACGCGACGAATGTATGCCGGTATCGTGGTTGCCTGGCGGGCGGGAGGGGGCGCCTCCACACGATTGACCCACGTACCGAATCCGACACGGGAGGTGACATACCCCTCGGCTTGTAAACGCTCCAGAACGCTGACGACTGTGCCCCGGGAGAGTTCATACTGGCTGGCGAAATCTCTGGACGCTGGCAGTCTGGCGCCTGGCGCGAGCCGGCCGTCAAGAATGGCAGAGCGCAGTTCGCCATACAACCAATTGGTCAGGGTCTGATGGCGCGATCGGCTTTTGAGAGTGAGCTCGAACGAGCTAACGGCTTTGGGCATTTTGAATGGTCCACTAGATTTTACGAAAATGGCTCTGTTCGATGTACCACTGCGGTCATACTATCAGTTCTGAAGTCGAGAACATGTATTGTCGCTGGGTTCTGGCTTCTCGCTAAGTGACTCATGGGAGATCAACAGATGAAAGTTGGAGTTTGGTTCTATGGCTTGGGCACTGTTCTCACCGGCATTCTGGATATCGCCTGGGGTGCATTCGAGGGCTCTCATCAGCCCATCAAATCTCTGGGCAAGAATCTTCCTGCTCAACACATACTGGCCTACGTCGCGGGCGTCTGGCTGGTCGCAGCGGGTCTTGCAATTTTGTGGCGGCGCACCGCAAAGATTGGCGCCGCGGCATCCGCCATCGCCTACTTGATTTTTGCGGCATTGTGGCTACCTCGGTACTATGCCGGAATTCATATGTTTGGCTGGCGAATCGCCGTCTTAGTAGGCATCTCTTTCGGGCTCGCTCAACAGTTAATGCTGGTCGCTCCGGCAGCAATCGTTTACGCCTCCGCCGCCTCACCGGATTCCCTGTTGCAAAAGAGAGCAGCGATCGCCGCACGTTGGATGCTCGGATTGCCTCCTGTCATCTTCGGCTTATTTCACCTCACCAGCATTCGCATCTTCGCTAGCATCGTCCCGCAGTGGATGCGGTTTGGATATTTTTGGGCGGTGTTAACCGGAATCGCCTTCATCCTGGCAGGAAGTGCAATTTGCTTGGGAATCATGGATGTCCTGGCCGCCAGGCTTCTTGCGTTCATGCTGTTTCTGTTTGAAGGTCTTGTAGAAATTCCTCCTATTTTTATCCGACTGCACAATCAGGGGACATGGGGTGCCGCCGTATACAATCTGGCTGCGATAGGGGCATGCTTGATATTCGCCGAGTTTCTCGCAAGCCGCGCAGAACGAGGACGACTCGATCCCGCAGGGAATGTTGCCATGTCACGCCCCGATCCGGTGGTTGCGTGATTTGAGTAACGCGTGGTCGCCGACGAACACTAGGGTTGGTGGCGTCTCGATTGCTGGCTTCGGCTTCGCTCAGGGCAGGCTCTCGGCTCCGCTCCCACGGCATGCCGGGGCAGGCGGGATGACAAGGTTTAAATGGTTGGCAAATCTTGGCCTTAGATATTCGGATGGAGGGTTCTGGAAGTGATTGCGGCCGAGATCAGTGGATTCTTTCCGTCGGCCAAAAAGCGTTGAAGGTTCGCCAACTGCAGTTTTTCCTGCCTATTCCAACTGCAGTTTTTCCTGCCTATTCATGATCTTTCAATATCTCCTCCACCCGCTCCTTGGGGACGGAGAGGTGATCTTCGTTCTGCTTCAGCCAGGCACGGTAGTCGTCTTCAATGGCAGGAGTCCAACGAGCATCGATCTGTCCAGCGGTGTACTTCTTCTCCTCTAGCCGCTGGTGGCCAAAGGTATCCCGCAGGTGTGTGGATTCAGAGTTTTTCACCACTTCTTCGGCCAGTTGCGCCGGAATGAAGAGCACGCCACCGTTTCTGCCCAGCACAACATCACCCGGCATCACGGTTGCATGCCCGATCCGCGTGGGACCGTTGATGCTCACCATGGTTGAGTTGAGACGCGCTCCGCTGGCCAGCGACCCAAAGTGATGAGATGGATCGTAGTAGCGGACAAAGGAAACAAAGTTGGGCAGTTCCTCCAGGCCGTTGATGTCACGGACCGCGCCGTCATAAACGATCCCGTTCCCGGAGCGAGCGTAGATGGCGTTCCCTACGTTGTCGCCGATCGAGGGGCCATCCGTTTTAAGGCCAAAGTGGTCGGCCACATAGACGTCGCGCGGCTGCAGCATGTCCACGGGCCAAGCGTTCATTGCACCCTGCCGGTGATCCTGCGCGCCCTGGGCCTCGATCACTTTCTGGATATCGGGCCGCCCCGGCACCCAGGTGGCCGTCAATGCCCTGCCCACCAGGACCTTATCCCCATGAATCGATAGCCATCCATCCTCGTACTCGTGATTGAAGTTGTGCGTGCGCAGCGTCGCCCACGCTTCCTCGAGGGTGACGTTCTTCATCCGATCGAGGATCGCGTCCGGGACCTTGGGCCGTCCGTCGGGGAACCTCTCCCCCGTCCAGTCGGGCGTGTACTTGATCACGTCTTCGCGAGTGAAAAATCCCTGCTGCGCGCGGGCGCTCAGAGATGCACCCAACACCATCGATGTACAAACGACTCCCACCGCAGCACGCCTGAGTTGCCGAACGAATGCTTCCATTTGCCCCTATCCTTTATCTATTTATTCGGCTCGAACCACGTTGTTCCTGGAATTTGAACGGTCTTGGCCACCTCTTCGTTCATCTCCACGCCGAAGCCAGGCTTATCCAGAGGAGTGACGTAACCCTTTTGAATGATCTCGCCCTCTTTCACAAATGTCTGCCAGACCTTCAGATGGTTGATCCAGTGCCACTCGCAAACCAGGTAATTGGGAATGGTCGCGCACACATGGGCCGAGGCCATAGTGCCGATGGGAGAGACGACGCAGTGCGGAGCAAAGGGAACGTAGTAGGCCTGGGCCATGTTGGCGATCTTGCGCGCCTCGGAGAGCCCGCCTACTTTCTGAATGTCCGGCATGATGATGTCTGCCGCGCGCTTCTGCAGCAGTTCGGTGTAGCCCCAGCGCAAGTACAAATTCTCACCGCAGCAGATCGGCGTGGTGGTCGAGTGCCGGATGTCTGCCATGGCGTCGATGTCCTCAGGCGGTACCGGTTCTTCCAACCAGAGCAGCCGGTAAGGTTCCAGCGCCACCGCTACCCGTTTGCCCGTGGTCGCGTCATAGCGACCGTGCATGTCGCAGGCCAGGTCCATTTCCTTGGGTATGGATTCGCGGACGTGCTTTACCCAACTGACCATGCGATCGATCTCGCCATTGCTTGCGGTCCAATTCACCTTGTCGAAGCGGGCCGGATCGGCAGCATCATCGAGGTCGATCTTCATTGCGGTAAAACCCTGCTCCTTGATCCAGGGGAGCTTGCGGTCGGACTCTTCGCCGACCGGATTTTCCATGTCGGAGTCGCAGTACATGCGAACCTTGTCGCGAAATTTTCCACCCAGCAATTGATAGACGGGAAGGCCTAAAATTTTTCCGGTCAGGTCCCACAGCGCAATTTCTACTCCGGTCATCGCGGTTACGTATTGACCGCCCTGGGCGCCGGCGAAGATTCCCGAGACGCGCATCTTCTCCCACAGTGCGTCTACATTAAGAGGATCCTGGCCGATGAGCATGCGGCGAAAGCCATGGACCAGGGATGCTGTTCCCACGGCCGCATCGGTGGATTCACCCTGGCCATAGAGACCGGAATCGGTATAAACGCGCACGTGGGTTTGCGGTCCGTGCACCAGGACCTGGGCGGTGCGGATGTCGGTGATCTTGACCTTGGGCCTTTGCTGGGGCGTGCTGCTCTCTTGAATCGCTCGCGCTAAGGAAGGCAGCGCAAAGACTCCGGCTGTGGGAAGGGCCACAGCCGCGCCCTTGAGCATTGACCTTCGTGTGAACTGATTCATGGAATGTCCCTTTCGTCGAGCGATGGCATTAGTGATCGTGATAGTGGCGCCGCCGATTTCAGCTCCGGTGGCGTCGAGCACGTTGCCCAGGATGGCCGCTGGTCTGCGTCACCAGCCCTGAAGCTGCCAGCAACGAAAAACCCAGAAATATGCCAATGCACCTGAACATCTGGTATCGCCTCCAGAAGATTTGGTTTCGAAGACCGGCCAAACGAAGCTCAGGATCACAGCAGCAAACGTGGAGCGAAACTTCCGAGATACGAC
>CAWEZM010000008.1:0-232854 GCA_963813475.1 uncultured Acidobacteriaceae bacterium
ACTCACCGGATGCGACACAGACCCCAACCTACTGCTCCTCGACCGACCCCTACCACTCGGCCACGGATCTGAACAAGAACGGCGATCAGACGGGTCTCGACCTTTTCTTCACCAGCGGCATTACCAACAATTTGCCGGCGATGATTCCCGTCGCAGTCCTCTTCAGCACACCTGAAGATGCCGCGAATCAGATTGCTTACTTGAAGAAACGCGGGTATCCCGTCGCCTGGGTGGAGATGGGAGAAGAATGCGATGGCCAGTACATGATGCCTGAAGATTACGCGGCGCTCTATATTCAGTTTGCCGACGCGATCCATAAGGTCGCTCCGGAGACAAAGCTGGGCGGGCCCGTATTCCAAGGCATCAACCAGGATGTCTCGGTTTGGCCGGACGCGGAGAACCGTACCTCCTGGTTCGGGAGGTTCCTGGATTATTTAAAGTCTCACAATCATATTCAGGATCTTGCCTTTGTTTCGTTTGAACATTATCCGTTCGATCCGTGCGCGGTGAACTGGGCCGATCTTTATCGGGAGCCTGACGTGACGCGAAATTGCCTGGACGCGTTTCGCCAGGATGGCTTGCCCGAAGGCGTGCCTCTCATGAACACGGAGAGCGCGCTGACGTACAACCTCTCGAACTACATGACCGATATTTTTTCAGCGCTGTGGCTGGCCGACAGCGTTGGTTCGTTTTTCCTATACGGCGGCTCGGCTTATTATCATTCGCCGATTCAGGCCGAACCGCTCCACCCGGGCTGCCACGGTGGCTGGGCGACTTATGGGAATTACGTGGCCGACGCGGATCTGAAGATTCGCCAGTTCACTGCCCAATATCACACCGGCCGCATGATCAACAACGAATGGGTCACGCATCGCACCGGTATGCATCACCTGTTCCGTGTGGACGGCTCCGTCCATGATCCCGCAGGTCACGCGCTTGTGACCTCCTATGCGGTTCAACGGCCCGATGACGACTGGGCGCTTCTGCTGGTGAATAAAGACAGGGATCACCCGCACAAGATTGAGATTGCCTTCGAGGGCGCCGGCGGTGGGACCAGTTTTTTTGACGGCGAGGTGAACATGGTGACGTTCGGAGGTGAGCAATACGTCTGGCATTCGGCCGGCGAGCGATCCCACGCCGAGCCGGACAACCCTCCGGTCGCTTCCACAATCGAGGCAGGAAGAGGCGCCGTAGTAACATTGCCCAAATGTTCTGTCACCGTGCTGCGCGGCAAAGTTCAGGGCTTGGCGTAGGACCTTCTATGTGCCACTCGCCCGACAGTTGCGTGGAAGGAGTGGTTGATGAGCAAGGTAAGGTTGCTGGTGGGTACGCGCAAGGGTGCGTTTGTCCTGACGTCAGACGGCAAACGCGAACAATGGGATGTAAGCGGTCCCTTCTTTGGCGGTTGGGAGATCTACCATCTTAAGGGATCTCCCGCTGACCCTAATCGGCTGTATGCGTCCCAATCAACCGGTTGGTTCGGTCAGCTGATCCAACGCTCTGACGATGGCGGCAAAACCTGGCGGCCGGTGGATAACAAGTTTACCTACGACGGTATCGCAGGCACACACCAGTGGTATGACGGAACCCCGCATCCCTGGGAATTCAAGCGAGTATGGCATCTCGAGCCATCGCTCACCGATCCGGACACGGTCTACGCAGGCGTCGAAGATGCTGCCCTGTTCCGCTCTATCGACGGTGGGCAAACATGGCGGGAGCTCGGGGGTCTTCGCGGGCACGGCTCGGGCCCCCACTGGCAGCCGGGCGGTGGAGGAATGTGCCTGCACACAATCCTTCTCGATCCCAGCAACCCAGGCCGGATGTACATTGCCATCTCGTCCGCGGGCGCCTTCCGCACCGATGACGGCGGCGAATCGTGGCGGCCCATCAACCGTGGCTTGAAATCCCAACACATCCCCGACCCGACGGCTGAGGTTGGTCATTGCGTTCATCACATTGCCATGCACCATTCGCGCCCCGGTGTGCTGTTCATGCAAAAGCATTGGGATGTGATGCGCAGCGACGACGCGGGCGAATCGTGGCAGGAGGTTAGCGGGAACCTGCCCACCGATTTCGGGTTCGCGATCGACGTGCACGCGCACCAGCCGGAGACCATCTACGTCGTACCCATCAAGAGCGACTCGGAACACTACCCGCCCGACGGAAAGCTGCGCGTGTTTCGTAGCCAAACCGGCGGAAACGAGTGGGAAGCACTCACGAAGGGTCTGCCGCAACGCGACTGTTACGTGAACGTCCTGCGCGATGCCATGGCCGTCGACTCGCTCGACACATGCGGCATTTACTTTGGTACGACCGGGGGCCAGGTTTACGGGTCGCCTGACGCTGGGGATAGCTGGGCCCCCCTCGTCCGGGATCTTCCGGCTGTCCTTTCAGTCGAGGTACAGACACTGTCATGATCCGAGTCCTGCTCCCGGCACATCTTCGTACGCTGGCCCAGGTCAGCGGCGAGGTGAAGCTGGAAGTGGCGAGCCCGATCACGCAGCGCACGGTCCTCGACGCGCTCGAGGCCAGCTACCCGATGCTGCGGGGAACGATCCGTGATCATGTCACCCGCCAGCGCAGGCCGTTCCTGAGATTCTTTGCCTGCGCGGAGGATCTTTCCCACGAACCACCGGATGCTCCCCTGCCCGACGCAGTTGTCACCGAGGCCGAACCATTCCTGGTGATCGCGGCTGTTGCGGGTGGCTAGCTAGAGCATTTTTTCCTAATGGTGTAGACCGGAAAACTGCACCTGACGCGGCCATTCCGTCAAAGAATGGCCGCACATAACCGACCTCACCGGACCACAGTATTAGGAAAAATGCTTTAGAGCACTGCGTCGTAGTTCGAAAACACTGCAGGCCCTTTATCCCTCCAGTGCATTTTTTGCCTGCTGATCGAAAATATTGGTATTGAACCAGTTGGGGTAAATCGCAGCCGGTTTGGTCGTCTCGTCTAGCCTGCCTGACTCATCCGGGCTCAGCGTCAGGCTGGCGGCGGCCAAATCGTCCTCTAATTGTCCCAGCTTGTTTGCGCCAACCAACACGGATGCAACTGCAGGCCGGGCGAGAAGCCACGCGATCGCAACCTGGGAAGGCGATGCCTTGTGGTTTGCGGCGATCTCTTTCAACACATCGATCAGCGCATAGCCGCGATCGCGATCGAAGGGCAAGATGTCAAAGCCGGTTAGCCTTCCCCCATCGCCTTGCGGATTTTCACGGGAATACTTTCCACTGAGAAACCCGCCAGCCAACGGACTCCACACCCATGATGCCAATGCCGGCTTCCAGAGCCAGCGGCACAATCTCGTGCTCGATATCACGGCCCACCAGGGAGTAGTACATCTCCGCAGCCTGGAACTCAGCCCAGCCGTTCATTCTCTGCACGCCCAGCGCCTTAGCGGCCAGCCACGCAGGCCAGTTGGAAAACCCTGCGTAGCGCACTTTGCCCGCGCGCACCAGATCGTTCAAGGCGCTCAGCGTCTCTGCCACGTGCGTGTACTTGTCAACCCGGTGGACCAGGTAGACGTCCAGATAATCCGTTTTCAGTCGTCTCAGACTTTCTTCAGCGGACGCGATGACATGCTGCCGCGATAGGCCGGTGTGGATCAAGGCGTCTCCGGTGCGGAATCCAACCTTGGTGGCGATGACTGTGTCTTTCCGTCGAGCCCCCAAAGCCGCGGCCAGCATCTGCTCGGATTGGCCGCCGGTGTACGCGTCCGCGGTGTTAAAGAAGTTCACACCCGCGTCCAACGCTTTGCCCACCATTTCGTCTGCGCCCTTCTGTCCCACCTTGGAGACCGATGCCATTGGACCCTCGGCAGAGCCGAAGGTCATCGCTCCCAGGGCCAATTTCGAGACCAGCAGCCCAGTATTTCCCAAACGCGCGTAGAGCATTCGGACGTTCCCCCTCATTCATAGATGCCGGCTAAAAAAAAATCTATGGCTGTCGATTTCGATCTATCTTATTCGACGTTCTAGTAGAGTCAGAAATTCACCCAGAGGAGACACGACCATGCGATTCATGATGCTGATGATCCCCAAAAACTACGAGAAAGCCGAGCCCGGAGCTATGCCTAGCGCCGAGGCCGTGGCGGCAATGATGAAGTACAACGAGTCCCTGCAAGAGGCGGGGGTGTTGCTCGCGCTCGACGGTCTGACACCGCCGTCCATGGGGGCGCGCGTCACGTTTCCCGGCGGCAAAGCGAAGGTTGTCGACGGACCCTTCACCGAAGCCAAGGAGGCGCTCGGCGGTTACTGGATGATCCAGGTGAAGTCAAGAGAGGAAGCCATTGAGTGGGCAACACGCTGCCCCGGCAATGATGACTGCGTCGTCGAGGTGCGCCAGGTGCAGGAGTTTTGTGATTTCCCCGCTGACGTGAGAGAGGCTGCCGCTGGGTTTGAAGATTTGCAGGCGCAGTTTGGGCAGCGCAACACGGCATGAGGCGCTGCCCGCGGCGCCTCCGCTTGCACCGTCGGATCGAAGATGGTGTGATGGTTAGCTGTGACCATGGCCGGCGACACGCATCGGACAATTGACGCGGTCTGGAGAATCGAGTCGCCCAGACTCATCGCCGGGCTGACCCGTATGGTGCGCGACGTCGGCGTTGCTGAGGACCTCGCTCACGATGCGCTCGTGGCAGCGCTGGAGCAATGGCCGAAGTCGGGCGTTCCGGACAATCCGGGCGCCTGGCTCATGACCACGGCCAAGCATCGTGCCATCGACCGTTTCCGGCGAAGCGCACTGCAGGAACGCAAACTCGATGAATTCGGCCGCGACCTTGCATACAAGGAGATGGCTGTGCCGGACATGACCAGCGCGCTGGACGACGACGTCGGCGATGACCTTCTGCGCCTGGTGTTCATCTCCTGCCATCCAGTGCTCTCCACGGAAGCGCAGGTCGCGCTCACGCTACGCCTCCTGGGAGGGCTGTCGACGGGAGAGATCGCGCGTGCGTTCCTGGTCCCGGAGAGTACGATCGCGCAGCGCATTGTGCGCGCCAAGCGGACGCTCACAGAGGCGCATGTGCCTTTCGAAGTGCCCCGCGGCGCCGAACTCGCTGCTCGTCTTTCGTCTGTTCTGGAGGTTATTTACCTCATCTTCAACGAAGGATACTCAGCGACCTCGGGTGATGACTGGATAAGACCTGAGCTCTGCGAGGATGCGCTGCGCCTGGGGCGAATCCTGGCCGAGTGCCTTTCGCAGGAGCCCGAGGTTCACGGCCTGGTAGCTCTTATGGAGATTCAATCGTCGCGCTCCAGGGCGCGGGTAGGACCCACAGGAGAGCCCATCCTGCTGCTCGATCAAAACCGCGCGCAGTGGGATCGACTTCTCATCCGTCGTGGTCTCGCCGCACTGCAGCGGGCCGAGCAACTGGGCGGCGGCCTTGGGCCGTACGGGATACAGGCTGCAATCGCGGCCTGTCACGCGCGAGCCGTCACCGCGGAAGATACGGAGTGGACCGGTATTGTCGCGCTCTATGATGCACTTGCGCAGCTCACGCCTTCCCCTATCGTCGAACTGAATCGTGCGGTCGCGGTGGCCATGGCATTCGGTCCGCAAGCCGGTCTTGAGCTGGTCGACGCACTCCATGATGAATCCGGCGCTCAAGAATTACCATCTGTTGCCGAGTGTACGGGGCAACCTGCTCAGCAAACTCGGCCGCTTCGGAGAAGCGCGCGCGGAGTACGAGGTCGCGGCGTCGCTCACTCGTAATGCGCGCGAGCGCAACCTGCTCCTGGAGCGCGCCCGGGCATGCGACACGCCATCCAAATCTGGTTGATGGAGGCAGTTACTCTTTCTTGAGCGGGTGCCACTCGAGCCTCCCGTGCTCAACGCAGAATCAATGGCTTCGCGTATTCGTAGAGAGGCATACCAAAGAAATCGGTGACGCCACCCGTGGGAACTAAGCCATTCCTGCGATAGAAGCGCATCGCTCGTTCCAGCGGAGCGGTTGTATCGAGGGTAACCCGCTTGCATCCGGCGGCAAGTAAATCATTTTCTGCCGTACCAAGCAGCTGTTCAGCAATACCGCGCCCTTGCCACGGAGGGCGAATAGCCATGCCTCGCAGGTGACCCTCTTCTCCTCGCATGCCGGATGCAATCGTCCCCACGATCTCTCCCTCGCTGGTGATCGCTACATACACCTTCATATGAACCATGCGTTCTCGAATTGCTTCCGGGCTCGGAACTGTGTCGTCGAAGGCCTCTGCGGTGTACTGAGAACGAAAGGGTTCAAATGCCGAATTCAGGCAGGCGGATATAGCCTCCGCTTCTTCTATCTGTGCTTCGCGGATCACGACCATTGCGGTGCGGCCGTCGGCAGAAATTAGTCCACCATCAACATAATCTCGGTTGACTTGATGACTGCCGTGACATCGTCTCCTACTTTGATGCCCAGGTCCTCCACGCTTTGGCGAGTGATGACACTCTCAATAAGGTTTTCACCTACACGAACCGCCACCTTTGCTGTGACGACTCCCAGAACAACGGTTTCTACTTTGCCTCGCAATTGATTACGCGCCGATATCTTCATGCTGGGGATTGTATTGACGGCATAGCATCGAGTCCAATGTAAGCTGATGAGGAGAGCGTATGACAGTGAAGGCAGCCGAATACGAGATCGCTCCCGCGCGCTGGCCAGAGGATATAGAGCAGGCGCGCGCTCTCTTAAAAAACTACGGGGAGTACCTGACATCCTCACCCTCTGGGCAGCCGGCGTGTGCATTCCTGGTTATGAAGCAGAGCTTCGCGGCTTACCGGGCAAGTATGTGGGGAAAGAGGCAGACCTTCTACTAGCGCGGGTCAACGGTGAAGGCGCGGGCTGTGTCGCGATTACACGGAGAGTGCTGAAGGATGGAATGGATGCCGCGGAGATGAAGCGGCTGTGGATAGAGCCACGTTTTCGTGGGCACGGCCTGGGGCGTAGGTTGGTAGGTCGCGCGATCGATTGGGCACGAGCACATGAATGCAGTGCCGTGGTGCTCGACACGGTGAATGAGGCGATGCCGGAGGCGGCCCAACTCTATAGCTCCCTCGGATTCGAGGAGATCACCAGGTTCAACGAAAATCCCGTTCCTGGAATTCGGTTCTATCGGTTGATGCTACGCTGACCTAAGCCAAGTTGTCGCACTGGACTGAATGCGAGACCACCACGAATTACCCAGGTAAAGGACCCCGAGTCTGCGTGCGGGTTTGCTCCTCGTTCCCTAACGAAGTACGGGTCCTTCGTTAGGGGACGAGGAGTCTGATTAGCGGCGTTGAAAGTCGGGCGACCCGAATAATAATCCAGCGGTAAGAGCTGCTTCTCTATCCGCGAACTGATGTTCCTGTGCGGGCGTTAGCGGCTGGCTAGACGTTGGTGGCTTCGGCGGCGTGCTTCCAGCGATTGCAATTGGCTGGGCGCTGCCCGGCTGCGGCGGCGAGGGGGGAGCCACAGCCGCGAGTTGCTGCAAGATCAAATCGCGTGTCTTATCCGAAATCTGACCGTGCAGGATCAAGTTCTCTATCTGCCGCTCCTGCTCCTCGGGCTGCTGCAGCGACGTCGCGCCAAGCTGGCTCAACCAATCCACCGTGACTCCCTTGCTCAGCCGATTTCCCGCCAAGGCCAGGGAGAAGTTCATCCGCTCCAGCAACGCCGCGCTGTTCACCCAGGGAGTCGACAGCATCGAGTAGCCGTCGGGAGTCTGCCGGCCATAAAGCGGCTGCCCCAGATCGCTGATGGCCTTCACCACCACGTTGGGGTCTTGCACATCGATTCCTCCCGCCCGTACAGCCGAGAGCACAAAATCTTCAGGAGTCTTGATCTTTGCGCGATAGGAAGCCACAGACCAGAACTCTGGAGATTGCACCAGGAAGCGCATGACTTCACCGATGTTGCCGTTCGAGGCCAGAAAGACGGTGCTCAAGCGATCCACCAGGCTCTGCGGCGGATTGTCGCTGACAAAACGCACTGCCAGCTTGCGGCAGACAAAGTGTGCCGTCGCCGGGCTGGTGGCCAGCATGTGCAGCACTTCGAGACCTTCCTTAGGGCCGTTCTCTTTAATCTCGACGCCGAGCACGTATTTCTTGCCCGGCTCGTGGCGGCTTTCATCGAAGACAAAGCGCGGTCCACTTTTGGGCGGTCGCTCGATGGTCCATCCGGTGAAGACCTTGGCCACTTCGGTCACATCGCGCTGGGTATAGCCGCCGTTGACGCCAAGCGTATGCAGCTCCATCAGCTCCCGCGCATAGTTCTCGTTCAAGCCCTTCGGGCCGCCAGTCTTAGGGGGAGCGAAGGGACGGTTAGGTCCCCCGTATGCGGCGAACGAGTGGGGGCCGGTGCTGCTGGCGTTGTCCAGGTAAGTCATCATGGCGGTGCTGGTCGCGGTGGCCACAAGCAGCCCTTCGAAGCTGCCCAAAGCGTTGGGACGGATCACGTCTCGCTCGTAAGGCACCAGGCTGTAGATCTCTTCGCCCGTCTTGCCTTGAAAGATGTTGAAGTGGTTCAGCCAGAAGTCGGTCATCACTTCCTGCAACTGGCGCTGGCTGTAGACCGCGCGCAGAACCCGGCTTTGCAGCAACTCGTTCTGCACCACCTGGCGCGGATTGTCGAGCGCAATCAAGGTTTCGCGTTGATCCGGAGACATTCCCTCTTCCAGGGCTGTGCGTTGGGGCGGCGACAGCTGGTGGCGAAGTGGCCCGTACTCGCCCGCGGGAAGCGAAAGCAGCCACGCCATGCGAGGGCCGGGAGCCAGGCTGAGCAGAGCCGTCACCTCCGCGTCCGAGAGAACCGGAGGCACGGCCGGCGGCACATTCTGGTTGTTAACGGGAGAGACCGTTGGATTTTTCGCCTTAGCCTTGTCCTGCTCTTGTTTTTTCCGGTCCGTGACTACCTGGTTTTCATAGATGGCGCGCTCGGTCGCGTTGAACAGGGGCACGGAGATCTTCCCGTTCTCCACCTGGCGGATGATGCTGCCGGGAGGGAATTTCCGCGTCAGCTCCTCCTCGCTCAAGCGCATGGCGGGAAATTGTTGCAGCCTCTCCTCCAGTGCGAAGTCGTCGATGGTCGCAGGATGGAGCTGCTGCGCGATCCAGGCATCCAGACCGATCGACTTCACTTCCTCCAACTCACCCGGCCGCGGACCGAAGGTCAACCGATCGAGCGCGTGCAGGATGCGCTGGTCGCCCTGAATTTGTTTCAGCTTAGGGGGCGCCGGCAGCTTGACCGTGACCGTCTGGGAGGCTGGCGGTTTATTTTTGGCGGCAAGCGATGGGATGGGATCACAAAGTTGAGTCAGCGCCAGAGCACAAGTCAGCACACGGCTCGTTGCCGTTACGGCGGTTCCCCAGACATTCGATCGAGATAAGAAACCGTTCGTCGTATTCACGACACACCCCGACGGTGGTAAGAACCCCCGCAGGAAAGACAAGTTGCTGGCGCGAATGAGTATAAGATTCGCCAGAGGGGTAACTTGTCCAATGATTTCGAGCTCCAAGCGCCTTATCCAGAAAGCCTGCATAGCGGCCGCTATCCTCTTCATTCCACAAGGACTATTAGGACAGCTAACGGCTGCTGAGAAGGTTCCCTGGGTGGGCGACACGCCGGCGACGCCGCCCCCGTTGGCGACCGATCTGTCTCCCGAGCTGACGCGAAAGAACGTCAGCCACGCCATGCAGAAAGTCGCCGATTGGGAGCTGGCGCGAGCAGAACCGCACTTTAACCAGGATTGGACCTTTGCCGCCCTCTACACCGGCTTCATGGCCGTACCAAAGGCGGCTAACGGCGAAAAATATCAAAAGGCCATGCTGCAGATGTCGCAGAAGTTTAACTGGCAGCCGGGCCCGCGCGTGGGCGTCGCCGATGACATGGCTATTGGCCAGACCTATCTGGGTCTCTATTTGCGCCACCACGATCCAGCCATGATCGGACCTATCCAGCAACGCGGGGATGCGGTGATGGCGTTGCCGAATAACCCGGAGAAACTCCTGTGGTGGTGGTGCGATGCACTCTTTATGGCTCCGCCGGTGTTCACGAAACTTAGCCAGGCGACCGGAGATCGCAAGTACCTGGACTTCATGGACCAGCAATGGTGGATCACGTCCGGCTTGCTGTATAGCCCATCGAACCATCTCTTCTTTCGCGATAAAACATTCCTCGACAAGCACGAAGCAAATGGCAGCAGTATTTTCTGGTCACGCGGTAACGGATGGGTGTTTGCCGGCCTGGCCAAAGTGCTGGCTGAGATGCCGCAGGATTATCCTTCGCGAGCGAAGTATGTGGCGCAATTCAAAGAGATGGCAGAGGAAATCGCTGGGCTGCAGGGTGCAGACGGGCTGTGGCGGCCGGGGCTGCTGGATGCGGCGGCCTATCCTCTTCCAGAGAACTCCGGATCTGCCTTTTTCACATACGGCTTTGCTTACGGGATCAACTCCGGCATCCTGGAGCGCGCGAAATACCAACCCGTGGTGCAGAAAGCCTGGAAAGGGCTGCTGTCTCACATTTACCAGGATGGCAGGCTGGGTTGCATCCAGCCGATCGGAGCTGCTCCCGGGGATTACTCTGCTGCCTCGAACTACGTTTTCGGCACCGGCGCCTTTCTGCTCGCGGGCTCAGAGGTCTATCGTTTGGCGCACTAAATTTGTTGAGCTGAGGACGTACGGCTGGCTTATCATCATGCCGTCCCCAGGAGAATTTAGACGTGTTTCGATCAGCCGCGAGCGCTGTCCTTCTTGCCTTGACGCTTTGTGCTTTGCCGTTGAGCGCGCAAAATCCGGACTCGTTGTCGAGTTATTTCACCGGCAAGGAAGTGGTGCTGAAGATCGACATGCCAGGCACCCAGCAGGGCGTCGACCTGCGCTACAACAAAGACAACCCGATGAACTGGAAAGAGTACGCCAATCGCCTGAAGAGCAATGGCGCGGCGATCCACAAAGGCGACACCGCGCGGGTGACAGCGGTGGTGGTGAAGGATGACCGGATCGAGTTTCAGCTGGATGGCGGCGGGTTCGGCACCTTTTTAGATGACAGCAGCACGACCGTCACCCCCAAGACCATCGAGAAGAGCAACTACGAGAAGCAGCTGGAAAGAGATATCGCCAACACCACCGATGACGACCAGCGGCGAAGACTGCAGCGTGACCTCGACCGCGAACGTTCGCGGCGGGAGCGTCAGGAGGCCGATAACCGGGCCGCTGCGCAGATCGCCAGCCAGATCAAGGCACAAAAGGTAGCGGACGATCGCCTGCGCGGCGGCTCGCGATTCAACTTGCGCTGGTCAGGCTCGATACCGCCAGACCAAAAGACTCCCGACGGGGTGAAGAAGCTGCTTGCCGACTATGTAAGTTTCGATGGTCCCCAGACAGCGGCCGCCGTTGCGCCGGCTGCGCAGAACACGGCCGGCGATGCCGCTGTTCCAGCCACGGCTCAACTCAAGCGGGGCATGAAGATAGAAGAAGTCACGAACCTGTTCGGCCCGGGAAAGCAGATGTCGGAATCAGTCTCGAACGACGGTTTGAAAACGCAGACGATGCAATACGTGGCGGGCGATCGGCGCGTAGAAGTAACGTACGTCGAGGGACTTGTGGTTCGTTACTCGATCAGCTCCAACTAGCCGCCCCCATTCTGAGATGTTCTCCCAGCCTGCAACCAAAAGCAGAGTTTTCTTGCAGCATGTTCGCAGAATATTAAAAATGCGTTGACGGGTTATGTGAGTAAGATGAATTTATAGACGGTACCGGGACGGCTTACCCTTGCTCACACTTCGAAGCCATGCTGCTGTCCGTTGCGTGATCACCACCAGGCAGACACACACGCTCATGAACAGGCACTCCGCCTGTTGTTGTCGCTAGTTCTCGCTTCCTCTTTCCTCCTTCTACGCAGAATTCCATACAGAGTTGCATTCCCATCAAGTCAAGGAGTATCCGCTTATGCCCAATCAGTCCCCGGTAAACCGCCTTTCTCTAGACACTTGGGCCGTTCTGCTGGCATTTGCCGCGGCTCTGCTCGTCCGTCTTGGTCTCCTCAAGACGGTTCCCTGGTAACTGCAAGAAGAGAGAAAAACTATGGCAAGCTCCACGCTCCGAAGCGCTGTCTCTCCACAAACGCAAACCCCACTTCCGCCAGCCCGCTCTGCCGCCGGCCTGATTCCAGGGATTCTCCTGCTCGCCGTGGTTGGCTATGCAGGTAAATTTATTGAACAATTCATCGCTCACTACGGCAAGGCGCACCACCTCGTGCTGCCGAATATTGAGTATGTTCTCTGGGCTATCCTCATTGGCCTGGTCATCTCTAATACTGTCGGCATCTCGGCTATCTTTCGTTCCGGGGTTGCGACTTATGAATTCTGGCTCAAGGCTGGGATCGTTTTGCTTGGGGCGCGCTTTCTGTTGGGCGACGTTCGCCGGCTTGGCGGTCTTTCGTTGGTGCTCATCGCCATTGAACTCGTGCTTGCCCTTACCTTCATGACGTACCTTGGGCGGGCATTCAAACTCAAACCCAAGCTAGTCAGTCTGCTCGCCGTTGGATCCTCGATTTGCGGAGTCTCCGCCATCATCGCTGCCCAGGGAGCGATCGATGCCGATGAGGAGGATTCTTCTTACGCCATCGCCGCAATTCTTCTGCTCGGAGCCATCTCGCTGTTTCTCTTTCCGCTCATTGGACACTTCCTGCACTTGAGTGACCATGCTTACGGCCTCTGGACAGGGCTCGCCGTGGACAATACCGCGGAGGCCACGGCCGCCGGAGCACTCTACTCGGACGCTGCAGGCAAGATCGCGGTCCTCGCCAAGACCTGCCGCAACGCCACCATCGGCTTCATCGTTCTGGGGTATGCCATCTACTGGGCTTCGAAGGGCCAGGCTGCAGACGTGAAGAATAAAGGCGCATTTTTGTGGCGGAAGTTCCCCAAGTTCGTTTTGGGGTTTCTGCTGATTTCCCTGCTTGCTACGGTCGGTTTTTTCACCAAGCCGCAACTCGCCGCTGTGGGCAACCTGTCACGCTGGGCTTTTCTGCTCACCTTCGCGGGGGTGGGCCTGCGGACGAACCTGCGCGAGCTGAGTAAACAGGGTGCACGACCCCTCATCGTCGGCGCCGTGGGAGAAATCGTAATCGCCCTCATCACTCTCGGGCTTGTATTTGGAGCCGATCACTGGTATCACCTGTAACTGTTATTCGTTCGCAGATCTGCTGGACCAGAGAGAGTTGAATTGAAACCAAGTCTATGGGTATGCGGGGCCTTGCTGTGCGTGGGATACGGGTGGGTGCAACAGGCCCAGGGGATGCAGGCACAGCTTGACGACTGGCCAAACCTGGCGCGCTACCACGCTGAGAATGAAGCGCTCCCAGCGGTAAAAAGCGGCGAGAAGCGAGTGGTTTTTTTCGGAGATTCGATCACCGATGGCTGGGGACGTTCGCCGACAGCGAGAGTCTTTTTCCCGGGCAAGCCGTACGTGAACCGTGGGATCAGCGGCCAAACGACACCGCAAATGCTGGTGCGTTTCCAGCAGGATGTCGTACACCTCCATCCCGCGGCGGTGGTCATCCTGGCGGGCACGAATGACATCGCCGGCAACACCGGGCCCACGACCCAGCAGATGATCGAGGATAACTTTACCTCGATGGCAGAGATCGCGAAGCAGAGCGGCATCAAGGTGGTGCTTGCCTCGATTACGCCGACATATGCGTATCCCTGGAAACCGGAAATTCAACCGGTGGAGCGAATTCGCGAGCTGAACCAGTGGCTTAAGAATTTCTGCGCCAGAAATGGATACGTCTACCTGGACTATTACAGCTCCATGGCGGATGCGAAGGGCGCCATGCTTCCGGGCCTGTCGTCGGATGGCGTTCACCCGACGGCACAGGGATACGCCATTATGGCGCCCCTGGCCGAACGGGCGATTGCACAAGCACTAGGGCACTAAGCCGATAGGCCGCGGGCGCGGGCTTGGGGAGCACAAGCTTCTTCAGGCTGTCCTCGTCGCTGGGGAGATCCGTCTTGCCGGCTGGAAATTTGTTGAAGCTGAGAATATAAGCAAGAAGGTCCGCGGCTTCTGGACGGCTGAGCGTACCTGGACTTGTGGCCGGCATCAACTTTTGGATCATGTCATAAACGTTGACTGTGGGCTGGCCCTCGTATTTAGAGAGGAAGTCGTTCCCGCTGAGCGGCGGATACGGACCCGTGCCATCCAGGGCAGCCCCGTGGCACGACACACACTGCTTCTGATACAGTGCGTCGCCGCGGTGGGCTTGATCAGCGCTGTAGATGCCATCCGCGGCTGGAGCGGACTGGCCGCGGAGAAGGTTGTACGAAAATCCCACCAGGAAAAGGCTGCAGCTAAGTATGACGGTCTTTTTTTGAGGCACCCGCGTCTACTCCTCGAAGAGATTACACTACCCTGATCGTACTGCAGATCGGATCAACATGATTGTAAACAGTGGCAAGAGCTCAATCATTGGAGTGTTGGCGGCGGCCTTGTGCTGTATGACCAGCGTGGCGGCACATGCGGGAACGCCGCTGGCTTGCGATCCAAATAACGCGGGGTTGACGCTGCCGGAGGGCTTCTGTGCGCTGGTGGCGGCAGACGGATTGGGCACGGCACGGCACGCGGTCGTGGCGCCCAATGGTGATTTGTACGTTGCGCTGCAGAGCGGCAAAGGCAAGACCGGCGGCGTGGTCGCACTCCGTGACGAAAACGGCGATGGGCGCTTCGAGACCAAGGAGTATTTTGGCGACGGAAGCAGCACCGGGATTGCTTTGCGCAATGGTTATCTTTATGTAGCAAAAGTGGAGTCGGTAGAACGCTGGAAGATGACTCCGGGACAACTGAAGCCCACCGGGCCGCCCGAGGTCATTGTCGAGGACCTGCCGACGGAGCATGAGCATCACGACAAGGGCATAGCGTTCGACGGCAAGGGCTCGCTGTACATCAATATCGGCTCGCCCTCCAATGCTTGCCAATCGTTGGATCGGCAAAAGGGCATTGCGGGGCAGGATCCTTGTCCGCTGCTGGAGACTCATGGCGGCATCTGGAAGTTCGATGAAAACAAGTTGCACCAGAAAGAAGCGGATGGCGAGAAATTTGTGACCGGACTCCGCCAGGAGCCGGCAATCACCTGGCACGACGGCGCGCTGTACATCGTGATGAACAGCCGTGACCAACTCGATGTTTTGTGGGCGGGGAAATTTACCGCGAAGGAGAATGCGGAACGCCCTGCCGAGCCGATGTACCGCGCAACCCAGGGCCTTAATTTCGGCTGGCCCTATTGCTTCTTCGATTACGGCGAACAGAAGCTGCTGCTGAACCCCGAGTATGGCGGCGATGGCAAAATCGTAGGCCGTTGTAGCGCATTCGCTCTCCCAGTCGCAAGCTACCCGGCACACTGGGCGCCAGTGGATGTGATGTTCTACTCGGGAAGCCAATTCCCTGCTCGCTATAAGGGTGGAGCGTTCATCGCCTTCCATGGTTCCTGGAACCGCGCGCCTCTTCCCCAGGCGCCTTCGAATGTAACCTTTCAGCCATTCGCGGGGGGCAAGCCATCGGGTAAGTTTGAGATTTTTGCCGGTGGCTTCGCGGGCAAAGATCCTTTGATAAATCCTACCGAGGCGGCGGCGCGCGCGGATGGTGTGGCGCAAGCTCCGGATGGCTCGATTTACATTACCGACAGCCAGGAGGGTAAAGTCTGGCACGTGTTCTATCGCAGCAGGAAGTAAGGATTGGAGCGACGATGAGAAAGTTCATGATGATTGCGGCGCTGATGTCCGCCATGGGGGCGGTCGCGCAAACTCCGGCGGCCGCGCCTCCGCCGATGACCAAACCGGGATTCACGCTGACGACGACGGCGTTTGACGATGGCGGGATTATCCCAAACAAGTACACCCAGTCGGCGGAGAACGGTGCTCCTGTCTCTCCCCACCTCACCTGGACAAATGTGCCCGATGGGGTGGTTAGCTTCGCGCTGATTCTGCATGATCCGGATACGTCGCTGAACAAGACAACCAGTGAGGTGTTGCATTGGATGATCTTCAATATTCCAGGCACAGCGCGCGAGCTCCCCGAAGGCATGACGGCGCAGGCGCAGTTGCCTGACGGATCGATCCAAGCGCTGAATCGCGGCCAGAAGGTCGGGTACATGGGCATGGGCGCGCGCGCACCCGGACCCTATCATCACTACACTTACGAGCTATTTGCGCTGGATACCAAGCTAAGCCTGGGGCCCGACGCAGCCCAGGCGGATGTGCTGAAGGCGATGGATGGACACATCCTGGCCAAGGCCGTTCTGGAGGGCCGTTTCCACCGTCCTTGAATTTGATCTACACCCCGCAAGAACTGCGGCTTTAGCCGCTAAGGGGACTTTCCTTGGACCCATTCGAAGCTTCGCACGTGCGCAAGGCAGGCAGCACCATCGCCTCCATACTTTTCCTGGCGGCGAGTTCGCTGCTCGCCCAGTCGACGACCAGCTGGACACTGGGTCCTTTTGCACGCCCTGTCGATGCGCCAATCATCGAGCCGAACCCGAGGGCCGTCTTCACCGATCCGATCACGAAAAACCCTGTGCACTGGGAGGCACTGCACACTTTCAACCCTGGAGCCATCGTGCGCGGGGGAAAAGTTTACGTGCTCTATCGCGCTGAAGATGACTCCGGGACCATGGTTATCGGCATGCACACTTCGCGCCTGGGCATGGCCTCAAGTGAAGACGGGATCCATTTCACCAAAGAGCCGACACCGGTTTTTTATCCTGATGTTGACTCACAGCAGGATCGGGAATGGCCTGGCGGAGTGGAGGATCCTCGCGTAGTCGAGAGCGAAGATGGTACTTACGTTCTCGCCTACACCCAATGGAACCGGCGCAATACCGATATCGGAATTGCTACATCGACTGATCTGATTCACTGGACCAAGCATGGTCCCGCGCTTCTGGGCGAAAAGTATCAGCATCTCGACTACAAATCTGCCAGCATCGTTACCCGGCTCACCAACGGCCGCCTCATCGCCGCCAAGATTCAAGGTAAGTACTGGATGTACTGGGGAGAGGTGCAGGTACGGCTGGCAACCTCGCCCGACCTGATCCATTGGACACCGGTCGAGGATTCGTCCGGTAAAGCCGTCGTGTTGCTGCACAATCGGCCGGGACACTTCGACAGCGCGTTCCCCGAGGTGGGCCCGCCTTCCCTGCTCACGGATCGCGGTATTGTCCTCATCTACAACGGCAAGAATGCAGCGGTCCACAGAGCACCCGGAATCGCCGCCGGCGCCTACTCTGATGGACAGGCTCTCTTTGCGGCCAATGATCCGCGCAAGCTCATCGCGCGTACCGATAAACCGTTTTTCAAGCCTGAGCGGCCGTGGGAACAGAGCGGACAGTATGTCGCGGGAACCACGTTTGCCGAAGGACTGGTGTTTTTCCACGACAAGTGGTTCCTGTACTACGGCGGCGCCGACTCCCGCGTCGGCGTCGCCGTTTACGATCCGAAACAGCCCTGAGCCCCATCTTAGCCCTGAGCGCCTCCTTCAGGCGCTCAGTTCCTCCGCTTCATCCATATCCGCTTCCTCGACAAACAACCCCAGCGCCTGACGCTCGAACAGACGCTTGTAGGTGCCTTCGCTTCTGCGGACCAGCGCATCGTGCGTGCCCTCTTCGACCACGCGGCCTTGCTCGAAGACGAGGATGCGGTCAAGCATCCGCACCGTCGACAAGCGGTGTGCGATCACGATGGCCGTGCGGCCGACGATCAAGCGCTGCATTGCCTCCTGGATGAGCGCCTCCGATTCAGAGTCGAGACTGGATGTAGCCTCGTCCAGAATCAGAATCGGCGCATCTGCCAGAAAGGCACGAGCCAGCGCCACCCGCTGGCGTTCACCGCCAGAGAGCTTGACGCCTCGCTCGCCAACCAGCGTGGCATAGCCCTTCGGCTGGCGAATGATGAAGTCGTGCGCATTGGCCAGTTGAGCTGCACGCTCGATCTCCGCTGCCGTTGCTTCCGGACGCGCGTAGGCGATGTTTTCCGCCAGCGAGCGATGGAAGAGCAGCGGCTCCTGCGGCACCAGCGCGAGCTGCGAGCGCAAAGAGACCTGCGCCGCCCGGCCAATCTCCTGCCCGTCGATCAGGATGCGGCCCTCATTCAAATCGTAGAGCCGCTGCAACAGCTTAACGAAGGTGGTTTTGCCGGAGCCTGAGTGGCCCACCAGGCCCACGCGTTCGCCCGCCTCGATGCGCAAGTTGAAGTCGTGGAAGAGCGGCTCGGTATGCGCACCGTAGCGAAAGGTAATGCGGTCGAAGATCACCTCGCCCTTGCCAATGCGGATCGGCTCTGCATCTGGACGGTCTGCTACGCCCAGGGGCAGCACGTGCATCTCGACCAGATCTTCCATCTCGTTTACGCTGCGCTGCAAGTTGGCCACGTGCTGGCCAACGTCGCGCAAATATCCGTGCACGATGAAGTAGCTGGTGAGCACGAAGGTGACTCCGCCCGGCGTGGCGCGGCCTTGCCACCACAACCAGATCGCATACAGCGTCACCGATCCCCTTAGACAGAGCAGGACGATCATCTGCGTGGTTCCGCTCCAGGTGCCATTGGTCCAGTGGCGATACGTACGACGGCTCCACTTGCTAAGCACGCGGCCAAGGCGTGCATCTTCGCGCGACTCGGCTCCGAAGGCCTTGACCACCGCGTTGCAGGTCACAGCATCCGCCAGGGAGCCGCCCACCAGTGTGTCTTGTGCGTTCGACAGCCGGGCCGCGGGCGAGACGAAGTTCAGCGATAGTGCGATGGAAAGGCCGACATAGAGCGTCGCGCCAGTGGCCACGATCAGGCCCATCGAGAGCCAGTGCGAACCCAGCACGAGCGCGCTGCCGACCAGCACCAGCGACGCCGGCAGTAAGGCCAGCAGCAGTGTGTCGTCCATCAGGTCCACCGCCCACATGCCGCGCGTGACACGACGGACAATCGAGCCGGCGAAGTTGTTGGCGTGCCAGTCAGTCGAGAACCGCTGCACGCGATAGAACGCATCGCTGGCCAGGCGCGCCATCAACCGTATAGTGAGTCGGCTGATGCCCATCAGTGAAAGATGGCGTCCGGCGACCAGGATGCCGCCCAACAAAAGCATGGTGGCCAACGCCGACAATGCGGCATGCAACGACTGACTGCGGGTAGTGGTGTGCATCGCAATCGCATCCACCATGCGCCCGGCGAAGACTGGCATGAACAGGTCGGCGATCGTCGCTACCACCATGGAGCAGGCGACGCCGGTAACCAGCCATGCCTCGCGTCGCCAGTGGCGAAGAAGGAAGGCCAGCACGTCACGCATCACGTTTTGGTTATTTCGAGAAACACGCATAAATCACTCACCAGGACAACTGGTAGATCGCCGAGGCATCTGCGCCTCAGCGAGGAGTTGGAGCCGGATGGCTCAACGAAGGAAGCTGTCCCCAGGGAATGAGAAAGGCCCTGAGGCTGCGCCTCAGGGCCTTCGTAAATCCGTTAACGAAGGGCGCTAGGGGCGCTCTACATCCTTCAAGCCGGCAAAGTCCGATACGCCGTTAGGCTGGACTAGTTGGGCGAGGTATTGGGATCCGTTGGTTTATTGACATAGCACTTGTCCTTCGTTCTTGTGTAGTCTACCGCAGCCTTTATGGTTTCGCTATTACTTTTCTTATGCGCTTGTTTTTTTGCTCTGAGATGCCCGGGCTCAGCAGCAACCGCAAGCGTGCCCCTGCCAGGCCAACCGCCCCTCATGGAGGAGGATTGGTACAGCAACCAGGGCAGCGAGCGAATCTACCCAGGGAATATGAAAGACTGCGTTCGCCGACAGACCGGTCAGGGTGACGAGGGCCAGGTAGGCACAAGTAGCTGACTGAACAGCATCGGCCGCCAGCGCAACATTATTGGTACGACGTGCTTCTTTGCGTTTCAGGGTAGCTAGAATCGGCATCGCGACCAGAGCGGCGACCGTAATCACCATGCCCAAGTGACTCGTTTCCGGACGCAAGCGGAGGGCAAGTGAGAGTAGAGCCGTTGCAGCGACGGTGAGGGCAAGAACGAAAAGTAAGGCTCCAGCAATTCGCCCGGCATTCCTTTCGGAAACCATTTTGGGTGAGGAAAATTGCACCAGCACGAGCGTGGCGGATAGCAATTCAACAAGGCTATCCGAGCCAAACGCAAGCATCGCCGGGCTGTGTGCGACGGCCGCCGCATAGAGGGATGCTCCGCATTCGATGAGCATCCATGCCAGCGTCACGATCTGGAGCCACAGGATTGCATGCGAACGCCGCGGAGGGCACACCGTGGTGCCGCGTGGCGAAGACTGGGAACCGATCTGTACAAGTTCGGGCATGTCGCTTTAGAAACGTCCTACAAATCGATTTTAACCCGCGGTGTTGTCCCGCATGCAGGTACCCGCGACCGCGGAAGACGTTGACAAGCTCTTTCTGAAACAAAAAGAATGATCATCGACTGGTTGCTGCTGTAAGAAGAGGCGGGCAAACGATGGGAATTCTCGACAAGTTTCGTCTCGATGGAAAGCTCGCTCTGGTCACGGGGTCTGCGACCGGGCTTGGCGCCGCCATCGCGATCGCGCTGGCTGAGGCGGGAGCGTCGGTCGCATGCCATGGCAATCGCCGCCCTGCGCAGGAAACGAGCGAACAGATTCGTTCCCTGGGACGCACATCGCAAAGTTTCGCCGCCGACCTTAGCCAGCCCGACGGCGCGGACTCACTGTATGAAGCGGTGTCGGGAGCCATGGGCGCACCGGATGTAGTGGTGAACAATGCCGGCACCATCTATCGAGAGCCCGCGGAGAACCATGACTTGCAGGCGTGGATGACTGTAGTCCAGGTGAATTTAAACAGCGTTTTCCGGTTAAGCCAACTCGCAGGCCGCAGCATGCTTGACCAGCGCCAGGGAAAAATCATCAATATCGCCTCGCTGCTATCGTTTCAAGGCGGAATTCGTGTGCCGGCTTATGCAGCATCGAAAGGCGGCGTGGCGCAATTGACCAAAGCGCTGGCTAATGAATGGGCGGGGCGCAATGTCCAGGTGAACGCAATCGCTCCCGGATACTTCCGCACGGAAAATACCACTGCGCTGCGCGAGGACGAAGTACGAAACAGCCAAATCCTGGCCCGCATTCCGGCTGCGCGCTGGGGAGAACCGGAAGATATTGCGGGAGCAGCCGTGTTTCTCGCGTCGCCGGCGAGCGACTATGTCACGGGTGAGGTGCTAGTCGTGGACGGCGGCTGGATGGCACGGTAGATCTTTCTAAAAGGATCAAGGGAGAATTCATGTCGTTGAGCACAATCGAGGTAATGCACACAGAAGAAGAATCGATGTCTAATCCGGAGCCGGGACTTCGCCGGCAAGTCATGTCCTATAGCCCGGGTATGATGCTCGTCCGGCATAGGATGAAGAAGGGTTGGGTCGGCGCCAGGCACAGCCATCCGCACGAACAGTTGGTGTATATCGTCAGCGGCCATCTCACGTTCCAGCATCCCGGCGGGGTCTTCGAGGCAACCACGGGAGACAGCTTCCTGGTCCCAGGCAATGTCGAACATCAGGCTTCCGCACAGGAAGACTCCGAGGTTCTGGACATCTTCACTCCATACCGTGAAGACTACGCCTGAGGGAATCTCCGCCCACCACCAGAAGGTTCTCACACAGTGGAAATTGTCAGCTTCAATCGACCGGAGGTCCTGCCGGGCGTCTTCAGTTGAATGCGAAAGATCTGGCTCCCCCAGTTGCGCTTCAGCTCTGCGTTCTCCAGAGGAATCGTCTCGACGCTCGCAGTCAGGAGATTTGGGTCGAAGGAAATCAGCGTCGGCGGCGCGCCCTGCGTGGAAGTCAATGTGAGCCGGCCTTTGCCGCTCTGCGCTACGCTATACGCGGTCATCAGGTTCAAGGTGATGTCTGGTACCGGCGTGGTCAAGAAGTAACTGTCGCTGATCTCGATCACATTGCTGGTTCGCAGCAGCCTTGCCTTGGCCGGCGGCTGTGCACGCAGCTCCGACTCGTTAAAGATCGCAGGGAGAGTGTTGGGATGCAGCGCTTTGCCCCCAAGCCGCGGCCGACTCCCTTCAGCGAGCAGTGATAACCAACGGCATCCCTGCGGATGGTCTTCCCGAATGTTTTCGCTTTCGCAGAAGAGAATTTCTGCATCTAACCGAAATTATGGCTCGCGAGATCACAAGGCGGAGGATGGCTGGACTGCCCCTGTGCGTCGGGCTTATGCTCGCGGGCTGCACCAGCCAGGCTGCCCAGCAGCCGGCCCCACCCTCTCAGCCGGCTCAACCGGAGATAAAACCGGCCCCGGCGACGCCCATTGCCGAGAAGAAGGACGAGTTAGGGGAACAGTCCTGGGATCCGCAGTGGGATCTCGTTGTGGAGCAGGCGTTGTCACCGGAAATGCTGTCACCAAGGGTGGCTCGCGAAGTAAGAAGCTACTGTCCCCGGTTCGCCGCGCTGAGTGAAGGCGATAAACGTGCCTTTTGGGCGTATACCTTTCAAGCGCTTGCAGGAGCTGAGGCGGGCCTCAAACCGACCACAAATGTCCGCCATACCGAGCCGGAAGTGGCAGTGGAGGACACGGTTACCAAACGAATGGTACGCAGTGAGGGGCTGTTGCAGCTTACTTATATGGACGCAACGCGGTACGGCTGCGATTTCGACTGGCAGCAGGATAAGACGCTAGCGGAAAAAGATCCGGCGAAGACCATCCTGCAGCCAAGGAATAATCTGTTGTGTGGAGTGAAGATTCTGGAGAATCAGGTCGTCACGCAGAGAAAGCCCCTGCTCACACCGTCGAGTTATTGGGTTACACTGCGGCCTGGAACCCCAAGCTACCTGGTATTTGCAAAGCAGATGAAGAATGTGCCCACGGTGTGCCGCGAAGGCGTGCCCCTGGTAGAAACGGCAAAGCGCAGGCACCCCGGCAACGTGCCGGCGGAGGCCCTTGCGCTTCATGCCCCCGGCTCAACCGCAGCTAACTAACTTGTCATGAATCTGACCCGGGATGATCGCCTCTTCGTTCTCACCGGCGCGGGAATCTCCGCGGAGAGTGGGCTTGCAACCTTCCGGGGTTCGGGAGGGTTGTGGAATGGCCACCGGGTGGAGGAGGTGGCGACGCCCGAGGCTTGGCGTGAAAATCCCGAACTAGTGTGGCGTTTCTATTCCATGCGTCGCCGCGATGCCATGGCTGTAGAGCCGAACGCTGCCCATCTGGCTTTAGCTAACGTTGAACGAAAACTGGGCAATCATTTTTATCTCTGCACGCAAAATGTTGACGACCTTCATGAGCGCGCCGGAACACATCGCGTTCACCATATGCATGGAACTCTCTTTCAATCGCGCTGCGTGGAATGCAGCGTGCCTTTCGCAGATCGGTCCTTCTATGAGACTGCTCCCGACCTGCCCAGGTGTTCGGAGTGCGGTAAGCCGGTTCGCCCGCACATCGTGTGGTTCGGCGAGGTTCCCCTGGACATGGAAGGCATCTATGCCGAACTCGACCGAGCAACCCGCCTGCTGGTTGTAGGCACTTCGGGGTCTGTTTATCCCGCCGCGGGGCTGGTTCACATCGCCAACCAGCGCGGCATAGGTGCCACCTATGTGGGTCCGGAGGAACCTCTCAACGGGGACGCCTTCGACGAGATTGTCCTGGGATCGGCGACAGAGGTGCTCCCACGGATTCTCTAAACACGCAGGGCCTATGCTGCGGCTCCTGTCCGCTCATGTTCCTCAGTCCAGGTCTTGTATTCGCGGCTGGCTTGGCCCAGGCGATAAGAGGTATTTCTTGTTTCGGCAACATTGGTCTTCTCATCAAACCGCACGATCGGTGAGGTGAAGATGAATGTGCCCTCCCCTATTCTTGGATGGCCGAACACCTTGCCTACCAACAAGCTTCCTGCTCGCAACGCGTGATAGCCGGCAATGTTCGCGCTTTCCACAACCGCCCAATTCTCCAATCTGGCACAAGGCTTTTGCTTTGGCATGCTATCGTCCTCTTGTTGTTGGATGCGGCCAGGCTAAACGACGACAAACAAAAAGCTTAGGCAATATTTACCAGCCAGGTGGAAATAACTGCGCGTGGGGCGAGAGAATGCATCACGAAACAACGACACCGGCGTCTTCACAGCTACTTCTAATAGACGTCAGGTTCCCGGTTGTCATATTTCTGTCCGTATTCATTGTCATGGGGCGCCGGTCCATGTGGAATCAGCGGCAGACGAATGATTCCCAAATCCGTGTGATCGGCAGAGATCCGCACTCTGCGCGCGGAGACATTCGGCGTCCCGGGGCCCTCGCCCTCCACCCATACGTGCAGCATGTAATCATCCGCGGGAACGTTTGGAATGTGAAAACGTCCTTCCGGTCCCTCCACGCTATAAAAGGGCGTGGATAACGCGATCACGACTGCGCTCATCTCGGGATGGATGTTGCAGAATATGTAAGAGACGCCTTCGCGGCCGAAAGTAACCTCTTTCGACGAGCCTGCCTCATAAAGGCCCAGGTCGAAGCGGCGTCCCTCGAATTCAGAGAAAACATTGTGAAAGAAGGGGTCGGCATTGGGGAAGCGCACGACACTCCCGACCGGCACGATGAGCAAGGTGGGGCGAGAACTTCTTGTTCTTTTGCAGGAGGGTATAGGTCTTGCCCGTTGCGAGAGCTGAGATGCTTGTTGCGTGGATCGGCGTGAGCCAGATGGCAGCCGGCGGCTGCGTCCGCGCATGAGCAGCTTGCGCTGTCACATCCAGAAGTTGTTGGGAGTGCATCTTCAGGGCAGCACCAAGCAACCACGCAAAAACTATGCGCTTCACGCAGTGGCTACGGTTGGTGCAAGTGGTCTGCATCGCTTAGAACCTGTAGCCTCCGGCAACGCCATACACGTCCGAGACCGAGTGCGGGCCGATCGCAAAGGAACTATCGATTCTGCGGTACTCGAAGGAAAACAGCGTATAGGCAGTCGGACTGTAGATGACGTTGGTGAACCATGTCGAGTTGCGCGCGAGGCCCTGATAGGCGGTAGATGAACTGAGGACATAGGGTCGTATCTCGTGGGCGAACGCATTATCGAGTCCATAAGCAACATTAAACTCCAAGCGCTCTCCCGCTCGCTCTTTTAATTGCGTCCATCCCCCAACATCGTCTAGCGGGCGATAGTAAAACTCGCTGCCTTGTTGCGCATATAGATAGTCTTTGTAGGCGCCCCCACCCAATCCACCGAGCGCCAAGCCGCGATAGAAACTCCCGCTTGACTCCAGATGTGCGAAGAGCGGGATGCGATAGTCGACGGTCGCCGCCCAGGCATCGAAACCAAGATATTGATTGAAGGTGTGAGGACTGAAGTACCCTCCGACCCCCAAGCGCAGACCGGTGAGGTCATTACCGCGGGCATACCCAACCCTGGCTTCGCTCCCCGGCCAGCGGCTCTGCTCCCCCAGGCTGGCGACTGGAGCAGGGGTGGTGTTCTGCTGTTGTGACAGGGGATCAGGGACGTCCGCAATGGCGGCTTGCATGCTTATGCGGGAAGAGTCGTTGAAGCGCAGAGTCTGCTCCGCGCCGACTTGCGGCATCCAGTTCCATAGATTCCCCGACCACGAAAGAGCCGGTTGGGCAATTGCCGTAATTGACGTCGGCGTATTGGGAGCGACGATGGGACGGTCCATCTCAGCGAACGCCCGCGTCCGGTTCCAGGCCAATTCAGCATGGGCGGTCCGCAATCGTGCGACTCCGCCATTTTGCGAGTAGCCGCCGCCTTGGCCGACACCTCCGAAGAAGTCCATCCGCACGTCCGCGTCCGAGCTGGCTCCGAAGAGATGAGGCCCGCGTGCGTCGAGTCCGAGCACGGTCTGGCGCAGGGAAATGCCAGTTGTCCCTCCTTCGCCAGTCGCCATCGTCGGCGACTGAGGGATATCCACGGCGGCAGTGTTGGCAAAAGTATTCATAAGGATCAGGCCGGTGAGCTTTACGGGGAATTTCGACGCGCTCTCGACTTTGTCCTGTTGGTGGGTAGCGATCTCGCTCTGTTGCACCTGCTGCTGTTCGCGGATATTCTCCACGTCGGCGTTGAGGCGAGCCACCGCCTCATCCTGTGTCTGTTGCGGCGCCTGTCGAGCCCCAACAAGTTGTCCTTGCAATTCGGCAACTTGGCGGCGGAGATCCTCGATCTGCCGTTGCGAGGATTCGAGTGCCGCTTGCTCCCGGTTCACCAGTTCCGCGAGCCGATCTACCTGCGACTGTACGGACTCGGTTGCAGAAGCGGGGTTATCTCGCGTTTGCTGCGCATCCACTGAGCCTGTCACGAGCAACACCATAGGTATCAACAAACGGTATCCTGGGAGATTCACTGTAGTATCCCTCCTGGTTTAGGGGACGGGGTCTGCGGCTGTTCCGGTGTTGTATTTGTAACTACCTTGGTAAAGTCGGTACACAATGAAAGTCGAAAGATGGTCTCTCCCGGCTGCGTGCTCAACAACGTGACGGCACCGCCATGTTCCTTTGCAACTGAATTGGCCAGCGTCAGGCCGAGACCCGTCCCACTGTGCTTGCCGTCACTCACGAAGGGATCAAAGAGGGAATCGCGAATGTGTTCCGCCACACCCGGCCCCGAATCAGTAATGGTCAAGGTAATCATCTTCTCCGAGGAGGCGATCAAGACGTTTACCTCGCGCGCGCCCTCTGTCTTGCGGGCCGACTGACACGCGTTGAGCAAAAGGTTGTAAATCGCTCTCTCCATCTGCTTTGCGTCGACCAGTGCATATCCTCCGGCCGGATCTGCACATTCCATGTGGATGGTAACCCCTTCGGCCTCTGGATGGGCCCGGAGCAGGGAAATGCATTTCTCCACTATCCTCACCAGCGAATTGCGCTCGCGATGGTAGACGGCTCCAGTCTTGCTGAAGATCAGCAGTGACTCGAGAAGTTCGGTGGCGCCATGTACCGCGATATGTATGTCGGCAAAGAATTCGTGACGCTCTTTCTCAGAGAGACGGGGCGAGGAGAGGAACTCGGCGTTGGCGTAGACCGCGGCCAGGTAATGCCTCAGATCGTGCGAGACAGAGCTTGCCATGCGCCCTATGGTCACCAGCTTTTCTGATTCCAGCAGGGCGCGGTTGGTATTAATAATCTCGTTGCGCATGCGGGCAAATGCGGCACTTAATTCGCGCACCTCCCTGGTGCCATCGCTAGGCAGTGCGCGGGAGTGGTCTCCAAAACCAAACGCCCGAACCCCTTGGGCCAGCATTTCCAGCGGCTGCGTAACAAAGCCCGAGAGCACCAGCATCAGGAGAGAGCCAAGCACGATAGCCGCAATGCCCAGCAATAAGACGAGCCGATTGGTATCGTGAACCACTCGATTTGCCTGCGCGAATGACTTGAGCACCACCAGCCGTAGTGGGTGCGCCGCTTCCGCCGAGAGATCGGCCTCCGTCCCCAGAAATTGTTCTCCACCGAGCAGTATCTCCTTGGGGCGACCGCCCGCGACCGGTGCGAGCGTCTGATATTTGCTCAACAATTCCTGTTGAAGTTGGGGTGGCAGAGTACTTGCCATGATCTCCCCGCCGGCGAGAAAAGTAACTTCATTCCCGGATTCCCTGCCAACCAGATTGAGAACGTTACGATCGATGACATATCCGGTCACCACGTAGCCGAGGAGGGTTCCCTGACCTTCTCGACCGAAGTAAAGCGGCCGCACGGAGAAATCGAACAACCTGCCATCTGCGATCAGATAATGCTCACCTGATCGGGCCATCGTCTGCTCTAGCGCCTGTTCAAGAACAGGGGAAGAAGGCCTGCCTTTCGTGTACACGGTAAGGACTCGGCCGAACGGGTCGGCCAGCGCAAAAAGATCACTGCCGCTGTCCTTCCAGAATAAGGTCGCGCCATCCTGGATGGTGGGTTGGTGGTGCGTGGTCATCAGGGCTTTGAGATCCGACAAGTCGGCAAGCAACGCATTTTCATGGACCAGGGCGTCCCGGCGCTGCTGTTGCAGACTCTGCAGGGTGGCCAACGAATGGGTGAGATCGTCGGAAAGCTCCTGGCTGACATGTTGGTGTATCCGCTTACCGATGATAAGCAGGCTACCGCCGGTGACCGTCGTAGTAACCGCGATCAGCGCCGCGATCAGCAATACGCGGGTTCGGATACCACGGAATGACGGCATCAGGTGGCTGGCTCTTCAGGGAGTAAATTTATAGCCGGCGCCATAGATTGTTTGCAGATGCCGAGGGCTCGCCGGGTCCGATTCAAGCTTTTGCCGGAGCTTGAGTATCTGATTGTCGACTGTGCGCGTGGTCGGATAGGAGTTATAGCCCCACACATCGCTCAGCAACTCGTCGCGGCTGAGCACGCGCTCTGGATTTTTGGTGAAAAACCGAAGCAGCTTGAACTCATGGGCAGTGAGGGATATGACTTTGCCGCCTTTCCTGGCAATCATCTTGAGGAAATCGATCTCGCAGTCTCCAAACCTGTAGGTGGCGACGGGGTCGGATTTGCGCCGGCGGCGAATCGAAGCCTGTACCCGCGCCAGCAGTTCGCGGGGACTGAAGGGCTTAGTAACGTAATCCTCCGCGCCCAACTCTAGCAACAGCACTTTGTCCACCACCTCGCTCACCGCGCTCAAAATGATCACGGGAGTATCGGGCGAAGCGCTCTTGATGCGTTTACACACCTCGCGGCCAGACAATTGCGGCAGGATCAGGTCCAGGACGACCGCACAAGGCTGAAGGGAGGTAAACGCATCAACGCCCGCTCGACCGTCGGACGCTACCTCAACCTTATACCCCTCGTCATGGAAAATGCGGTGCAACACCTTCTGCATCCGAGGATCATCCTCGATGATGAGAATAGTGCCCTGTTCTTCACTCATGGCAAACGATCTCCACTCTGCTTTCGATCATGAACTCCATCCTCTATCGTGCTCCAAGCATTGGGCTTTTCGAGCGTCGTGGCGACAAATGACATTGTAATGACATTTTGCTGCACCTGATTCTTTGCCCTAAAACGGAGCTTTTTTCAGCCTGCCCGGCGCTTCCCAGCGAGCGCTGGTGTAGCATGGGTGGACTCGAGGACATTTATGCCTAAGTTCATTATAGAGCGCAACATACCGGGCGCCGGCAAGCTGGACCGCCAGCAGCTTGCCGCCATTACGCAAGCATCCTGCAACGTAATCAAAAGCATTGGCCCGCAGATCCAGTGGCTGGAGTCCTACGTCACGGACGACAAGCTGTACTGCGTCTATATCGCTCCCGATGAGGCGACCATACGAGAGCACGCCCGGTTGGGGCAGTTCCCAGCAGATTCGGTGCAGGTTGTGCGTTCGGTGATTGACCCAGCATTTGCCTGACCGGCGGGACTTGCTGAAGGCGTTGGAGAAAAAGCGGGTTGGTTGCTTTCGTGCTGGTCTGTCCATCCACCTCCTCCCATGCCAAGGTGTGCCGCCAGCCTCAAATTTGTCATCCCGACCGGAGCGTAGCGTAGCGGAGGGACCTGCAGTTCCACTCTCGGGCACAGCGAATGTGCCTTGCGCTATCAAATCCTGGTTCCGTCTTCCAACAAGACAAACCGCAGGTCCCTCCGCTACGCTACGCTCGGTCGAAAAAACATTTCCATGAGAGGTCTTAGGTCGGGAAGGGCGCACCGCAGGTCCCTCGGCTTCGCTCGGGATGACAAAGGGGAGGGTAGCGCTCACCTTAACAGCCGTTACATGGGATGGACAGAGCCGCAGGTTATCCGCGATTTTCATCTCCTTAGGTGGGCCAAAGGCCCATGACTCATCCGGTCGGGATGACAAATTTGAGGGCGGCGGCACACCTTGGCATGGCTGGAGGTGGATGGATAACTTGTTTAGCACAAAGCAAAAAATATATGACTGGTGTCTAAGTCACCATAAGGTCGAGTCATCGAGGTAGACAATGTTCGAAGACGCTCTTATGGAATCTAGTCATAGGATCAAGACCAGGAGTAAGCATTGGTCCTTCTTAGCCGGCTTAATCAATTGCGGAGTGCTGATCGCACTCATCATCTGGCCATTACTGCATCCAGACGCACTACCCGTCCAAATTATGGCTGCGCTGCTGGTGGCGCCATCACCGCCACCACCGGCCGCGCCACCGCAAGCGCCTCAACCAAGATTACAGGCTCGGTCCGAGCTGCTCGACGATCAGATTCACGCACCGAGTAAGATCCCTAAAGACATCAAGCTCGATAAAGAAGCAGCTTCATCTCCGCCATCTATGATCGGTGTTATTGGTGCGGAAGGGGTAGCCGATGGTGCGCGCGACGGTTCACTGAACGACTTGTTCAGCCGCCTCGCGGCAGGCCCCGTCATAGTGAAGCCATCGACTCCCCGTACGCTCAACATTTCGTCCCATTTAATGGCCGGAAACCTGCTCGAAAAGACCGTGCCGCAATATCCCGCAATCGCAAGAGCAGCGCGCATTCAGGGTACTGTTGTGCTGCAGGCCACGATCGCTAAAGACGGCACTATTCAGAATCTCCGGGTAATCAACGGTCCCCCAATGCTGCAGCAAGCAGCAATGGATGCAGTCCGTTCGTGGCGCTATAAACCTTACTCACTCAACGGGGAGCCGGTCGAAGTTGAAACTACCATCAACGTCGTGTTTAACCTGGGCAATTAGAGATTCTGTCTTCTCAATGAACGAGCAGCCGATGAACTAGGGAGAGTGTCTGCTGGAAGACCTGTTACTTGCGCTCGTACGGTACATAAACTGGTTCCCAGAAATTCGCCTGGAGTTCGCGGTTCAAGGCATCTTCGTTAGCAACCTGTGCTTGACCATCGCGAATCGCCTGCCTTCCCACGGCCATCCCAATCAGGCGGCCGAGTTTACGCGCTTGCGAAAGTGGCGGGAGGAGACTCGCCTGCTTGTCCTTCTGTGTCGGCAGCTGACGAACTAATTCCTCAGCCGCCGCCTTCACCATCGTATCGGTGACGCGCCGGGCTTTGCTGGCAACGATGCCAAGCGCGAGCCCGGGAAAGATGTACGAGTTATTGGTCTGAGTGATGGGAACCTTCGTTCCACCAACATTCGCCGGCTCGAACGGACTGCCGGTGCCGATCAACGCCCGTCCTTCTGTCCAATCCATCAGATCCTGAGCAGTCGCTTCACTTCGCGAAGTGGGGTTCGACAGCGGGAAAATAACTGGCCGATCAGAATACTTTGCCATTTCACGCACCGCTTGTTCGGTAAAGGCGCCAGGCTGGCCAGATACCCCGATGAGGACCGAAGGCCTCGCATTGCGGACCACGTCCAACAATGTGATCTCTCCATTCGGTTGCTTCCAGCTCTGCACTTCTTGTTCTTTGCGCGCATAGGGTAGCTGCTCGGGCCGCACACCTTTGCCGTTCTGCGTGACCAGGCCGTAGAGATCGATAGCGAAGAAGCGCTCGCGCGCTTCTTGCTCCGTAAGCCCTCTGTCCTGCATGAACTGTGCCAGCAGGTTGGTGATACCTATCCCCGCGCTCCCGAAGCCGAGCATCACGATCCTCTGTTGCTCGAGGGGGATGCCGGTTACATTGATGGCAGAGATCAAGGTCGCGGCAGCGACAGCCGCAGTTCCCTGAATGTCGTCATTGAACGTGCATAGTTGGTCTCGGTAACGGGCCAGAAATCGGGCGGCGTTCGACCCTGCGAAGTCCTCCCATTGCAAAAGAACGTGCGGCCAGCGCTTCTTCACGCTGTTCACAAAAACATCTACGAAATCGTCGTACTCTACGCCGCGAACCCGGTGATGCCTCCATCCGATATAGATTGGATCCTTTAGCCTGTCCTCGTTATCCGTTCCCACATCGAGCAAGATGGGAAGACAGTTCTCCGGGTGAATGCCGCCAAGCGCGGTGTAGAGGGCCATTTTCCCGATGGGGATCCCCATGCCTCCCGCGCCTTGATCGCCGAGTCCCAGGATTCTTTCCCCATCGCTGACCACGATGCATTTCACATCGTCGTAGCGGGAATGGCTCAGAATCTGATCGATGCGATCCTTGTTTGGATAGCTGAGAAACAAGCCTCGCGGCTTTCTCCATATCTCACTAAAGCGCTGGCAGCCCTCACCCACAGTCGGCGTGTATACCAGAGGAAGCATCGCTTCGATATTGCGGACCAGGAGCGCATAGAAAAGCGTTTCATTTGTATCCTGGAGATCGCGGAGCAAGCCGTATTTAGTGAACGGAGTCGACTCATCCGCGAGTGCCTCCGTGCGGCGCTCAATCTGTTCATCGAGAGTCCCTACGTGCGGCGGCAATAGGCCGTGCAGGTCAAATACGTCGCGTTCGTGAGTGGAGAAAGCTGTTCCCTTATTGAGGCGTGGAGAGTTGATCAGGTCAAATCCCGAAAGAGAGACCTGGCAGGCCGCTTCAGTCGATGCTTGCTCCAATTGCGGTTTCTTTTCCATACGCCTTTAGAAACGCAGGAGGGATTCGCTGGTCACGGAATGTTAACGGAGTGTCTCGGGAGGTGAAGGTTGACCTCAAGTTCGCTCCGCTACAGTTTACCCGCTGGCCCATCCTTATCGGGTGGGGCGGCAGGCCGGGCCTTCCTGGCAAGCCTCATCCTCTTTTCAAACTGTAGCTGCTGCAGTTGGCTCAACGTGATGCCGAGTTTGTCAGCCTGAGCACGAAGACCTGCCCAGTCGGTCGCGACCCCCGCGGGCTTTTCTTCCTCCGGATCTTGAACCTCGTCATCTTGCATTACGCTTCATCTTACGCTCCCGCCCCTAAATCCCGCGAAGGCGGTGCTGCTCAAGCCTGCGTGCGTCCCCCGGCATTTACCAACTTCGGCCCCACGAGTCCAAGGCAAGAGACATTTTGTCATACCAACGATCCTGCCTTGCTGGACGGGTACGGAACCAGGATAGGCATCGGCGAATAAAGCCACCGGCGCCGCGCGAAGCCTCTTGCCGGGACAATGAACCTTAGTCACCCCCAGTAGTTACCCTCGGTCGAGCACCGCTGAATCATCGCGAAACCGATCACTTTTGGATTTCACTATTCGAAAAAGAGGTCTATGCTGTTGGCCTCCCCCAAAAACAGGTAGGTTTCGCTGACTGAAAACAGCGCAAAGGAGCGCCACGACCCGGTTGCGCAGCTCTGCCGGCCTATGAGGACCCTGCGCACCCACATGTTTCCTCGAAACCCAGAATCAGCGTTGATTTCCTAGTGCGCGACCGCGCAAGAAGTGAGGTGAGCGCCATTGACAACACAATCAAGCCGAAAGTCAATGTCCAGGAGTCTATTGAGAACGCAAAACTCTACTGCAAGCAGAACCCTGCGAGTTTTGTCAGTCTGCGGGATTATAGCGGTGACATTTACAACCAGACCTGCGCAGACTTTGCAGCAGAGCAACACGCCACTGACCCCGCATACAAAGTCGGCTCAGATTAACCCGCGCAGCATAGGCCTCGTATTGCTGGCGGCAAAAGCTCCTACGGGGCATTGTTAACGGCGGGAAAGGCGGCGGCTAGCATTTTTGCTAACGGTCTAGACCAGTAAACTGAATTCGACGCGGCCATTCCGCCAAAGAATGGACGCACATAACTGATCCTACCGGACCACAGTATTAGCAAAAATGCTCTAGCATTGGCCGCCGCCACCCCCGCTCTGTCCTCGCCTATGGTGCAGAAGCTGCTGCGCTCGCAGTGAAGCTTCGCAGGCGCCCCTGTAAGACAATTAATGACTGGCCTCCTGGGTCGTCTGGGGATAGTCAGTGACTTTGCGGTCGACGCGCGGGTGAATCGACGTTGACCCGCCCGTGTCGTTGATCACGTTGCTGATTCCGCCGTTGTTACCCAAGCAGACCGTGATGACGTCATGGAACCTGACCTCGGGGTTTCTCGGAGTCTCAATGGCTCGGCTGAGCAACACGCCGGGGTGCTGAAAGACACTGTAGACCCCAAGGCCCCACGCTTCATGAGTGGTCACAGAATTGGCTACCTTGTATGAGGCCCAGCCGTTTACGTCAGGCGCACTCGAATAGCTCGCCTGATCGGGAGGATCATAAGGAATCTCGGATTGGTAGAAGTAGGTTCGTCCGCCGTTGCCGTTCCAGAGAACCTGGAACTGTTGATGATGTTCGACGAACAGACCGTAGATCGTCACGTCATTGCCATTCACTACCATTCCGTTCGCGCTGGTATTGAGATCCCACCCTACTCCGGATCCATGATCTGCACGCCATATCCAGGTGTGGTCGATGATGGTGTCGTTGCTGTTGATCTTCAGGTTGACCCGTGTGCGGCCAACCGCGGCGCCCCCTACCCGGAAAAAGACATCGTGAAGGGAGATCGGGTTCTTGCTATGGCCGCCCCTGCTTCCATCCGGTCCGACCTGGAGCAGCACAGGCGATTGAATCGGTCCCGCGTCGAACAGCAGACCGGCAATGATGATGCCGTCCGCATCCGCGGTTGTCATGGCGGGCGTGCCATGGGTAGGGCGTAGCGTGGCAAAGCCTAGTCCCATCACTACTGTGTTGGGCCGGGTGACGCGGATGGCAGCGGCAAGATCGTAAATACCCGGTGTCAAGAGCAGGTTCTTGCCCCTGGCAAGCTGAGCATTGATGCTGGCTGCGGTGTCGACGCCGGGCCGCGCGATATAGAAGTCGCTGATGGGGATGGATCTACCAGGTGTTTCGCCGCCCTGCCAGGTGATGCCTACGCTGTTGGCGCGGAGCGATGGAATGCGAACACTGAAATCTCCGGCTTTGTCGACCTGCAGAAACGGCTTCTCGCGGATGATGGGAGTTACCGCGACCTTGGTATAGGGCGGTGACGGCCACATACCCGCTGGCGGGTGAACCACGCCCACGAAGACCATGTTCCAGTTTGAGCCCGTCCAAGCGCGCCACTCGCAGTTCCTCGAGATCCATTGCTGCTGGCTTCCGGAATCGACATTACCGTCTACCAGGTCATCTGACATCCAGCCGCCGCTCGCCCAGCCGTGATTTTGATGGAGAACCAGGTTTCCTGCAATGTGCATGCGGCGCAGAGCGATAGCCTGCGAGACCGCCCATTGCATAGTGCCGCCCGTAGGCGTGACCGAAAAACCTTCCGCAGCTCTCCAGAAGGTGGTGGTCGCGTTGTTGTTCGGCAAGTTGGCATCGGCGTGCACGTTTCCAACGATGCGCGTGTCATCGGGTGAGGCGCCCAGCCCTATCACCTCGGTGTAGAACCCCACCGGAACGTCCACATGGTAATCGCCCGGCAGAAACAAAAGAGCGTTGCGCTGAGTTCCGAATTCATTGTGCTGCTGCACGGCGTAGACTCGATCGATCGCCTTCTGGATAGAGGCCGAGGGCGTGGATGGACCGAAAATCAGAACATTCGGACCGAAATCCGGGCCGGCCGCGCGGGCTGCCATAGCCGGGAACAAAGCAGGGGCTAGCAGGGCGAAAACGATCCTCAATCTCGTCAAGATTTGGTGCCTCCGCATGGATAAGTTCCTGTTAGCCTCATGGGACGATAGATCCGGCTCCAGAGGCAGTCCATCTCCGTGCCGCGCGTTCACCAAACATAAGTTCCTGCCGATTCTTCTGGCAGCGTCGTCGTAAATGCTTTGCCATGGTACCGAACACTCACGGTCGTGGGGAAGTTGGCAGTATTCGACAAGACCAGGACGATCTTCCCATCGGTAGTGCGAAAGGCGACATCTCCCAATTGTTCCAGCTCATTTGACCCGATCCGCACAGAACCAGGAGGAACAAATTTGGAAAGGTGTGCAACGGTGTAATAAGCAACATTACGAGTTACTTTGTTGCCGTCGAGAGTGATCGCACCTCGGCACCCCGTGCATCCTCCGTTGTTGGTATGCGGCCCGTTGTTCGGATCGGCCGCAAGATTCCAGAGGAGGACGTTTCGGCTCCAGTTCCGGGTCGCGCCAATCATGACCCAATTGATGGCCGCCGCAATACCGAGCGGATCGCCGGGCGCTTCGGTCACCGACTGCTCGGTGAGATATAAGTTTTTGTTCGGGTATTCATCATGCACCTTCGTCAATGTGGAGACGTCGCCGCCATATAAGTGAAAGGCGATGCCATCGACAAACTTGCCGGCTTCGTGGTCCGCCAGGATCGATAGAGGATACGAGGGAGCGTCCGCGTTATGGTCGTAAAGAAGTATCTTTGTATCGATTCCCGCCTTTTGGAAGGCAGGCCCCAGATACTTCGCGATAAATGTATCCTCCTGTGCGGCGAACACCACCATGCTCGGAGTATTCTTCGGGTTCAAAGGCTCGTTCTGAACCGTGACTGCGTCGATTGGGATGCCTTCGGCTTTCATCGCTTGGATGTACTTCACAAAATACGCCGCATACGCTCCATAGAACTCCGGCTTCAGGGTACCTCCCTTCGAGTTCTGGTTCGTTTTCATCCAGGCTGGAGCAGACCATGGTGAGCCGAGTATCCGAATATGGGGATTGATGGCCAGAATTTCTTTAAGGATGGGAATGACGTCCGTCCGATCAGGGCCCAGGTTGAACTTCGTCACCTCTGCATCTGTTTGACCTTCCGGTAAATCATCGTAGGAATACACCTGGGCGTTCATATCGGATGATCCGATGCTCACGCGCAGGTAGCTGACGGCAATATCCTCTCCGGAGGCGGCGAAGAGTTCTTTTAGCAGTAAAGCTCTTTGAGCCGGCTCCATGCGCATGAGAAGCTGCGCACTCCCGCCGGTCAAGGCGAAACCGAAACCATCAATCGATTGGTACTGCTGGTCATCGTTCACTTCGATGGTAGGAAGAGTACTGGCGGACGCGGAAAAGTGTAAGGGCTCTTTCTGCAGGGTCAGCAATTGGGATCGATCCGGAGTCGTCAACCACAGGCGAGCTTCCCCTGGCTCCTGCGCTTTAGCCGAAATTGCCGGGCAAAGCAGGACCGCACACAACGTAAAGGCTAGCCGCGAATTCATTGAAGCCTCCTCTTACAAAAAACGCCGGCCAGGCTTTAGGTCCTATACCATATCACCGACGATGGTTAAGACAACCGATTGTTTACTAGAATACGAGCGTTATACACATCTCGCAAACGATGAAAACAGCGCCCAGCTTGTTTGTCAAGCATTGACTATGGAAGGTGCCTGGAGAAGCGCTGCCACGATGTCTGCGCTGATTCCGGTTCCGGCCACGACCCTCATCAGCGCGATCAGATAACCGCTTCGCCGCCCACAATAAAGAAGGACGGCGGATACCGCCGTCCCTCTTCTGAAATGCCCTTCCAGATTCTGCTCCTAGAAGAAGAATCTGCCATAGGCTTGCATGGTGCGACCGGTTTGCGTGGTCGACGTGATCTGGCCCACGCTTGGATTCGCAACCCCGGAGGCGAGGGCCGCCGCGCTGAGTTGGTTATTGGGGAGATTAAAGCTTGGATGATTTATGAAATTTGTGGCATCCATGCGAATCTCAAAGTGCGCCGATTCCCACTTCGGAATGTTGAAGGTCTTACCGATCGATAAATCAATGTCGCTAAGATCCGGTCCGTAGAGCGAGTTCCGCCGGACGTTGCCAAATGTATTGTTCGCCGGCGTCTCATAGGCAAGCTGATTGAACCAATTATTAATCGATTGATTCGCAGCTTTGGGATTGCCCACGCGATTGGGGAACCAGAACCCATCCAGCGCGCCCGCATTGGTGGCAGAGGACATGATCGGAGTGAACGGGGTTCCTGCGTTCCAAAGGAATATGGAGGAAACCTTCCACCCGCCGAGCACGGCATCTCCTATACCGTGGTTCATGAGCTGATGCCCGCTTCCAATGGGAAGCATATACACCAGGTAGCCTTTGAACATCCTGGGCGAATTGAAATTCGAGGCCCCGTAGTTCGCCCCTGGGTTGTAGGCGTCCTGATAATACGCGTCGCCGTAGTGGCTGCCCCAACCCGACGTATCCTGATCGTCGAGCATCTTGCTCCAGGTGAAATTAACATCGGCAAGCAGCCCGAAACCCATCTGCTTCCTAAGTGACAGCTGCATGGCGTTGTAGTTCGAAATATTGCTGTACAAGCCGGTCAACGCGCCCGGGACCGAGGGCCCGATGCCTAGGTACTGTGGAAATGGCCGCGCAGCCTGACCACCCCCAAGCTTATTCGCAGGTACCTGGTTGATATCCGCCTGAAATTGTAGCCCGGATCCGTGGCTGCCGACGTACGCGGCTTCCGCAGTCATATTCGCAGGCAATCGGCGCTCGACGGCCAGTGACCATTGCCAAATCTTGCTGACCGGTGTGTGGTAGGGCATATAAGGTATGTTTCCACCACCCTGACCGTTATAGGCACCGGCATTCCTGCTGGGTGGAAGATAGGGTAGGTTCGCACCAGTACCGGAGAGTAATACCACCGGCGCCTGGCCCGGATTGGCGGAGATGCTCCCCGTGCTGGCGCTCCCGAAGCCAATCGGGGAACCGTCCACGTCCATGCTCCACAAGGTTGCATACTCGCCCACGCCACCCCGTACAGCCCAGTCGGGCGACGGCGCCCAAGCAAACCCGAGGCGAGGCAGAACATTGTCATAAACAGTCGCGATCGCCTTGTTTCGTCCTTCGGCGCCGGCAAACCAAATGGCCCCCGGAGTATTGGTGACGGGGTTGGTGAGGGTCGGATCGAAGCTGCCTGCCTTGTTATTCTGCTCGCTAAACCCACCGTGGATCTCCCACCGCAGACCGAGGTTTATCGTGAGATTGGAGAGCAGCTTGATATCGTCTTGAACAAATACTGCCGGAAGTTTGGACCGCATTCCCTCTGATCCCTGATCAAGGGCGGACCACTGTTGGACATCCCCCAGCAAAAAGTCCGAATAGCCGACATTGGAGTTGGGAGAGGTGTATTGGCCAGTAAACGTCAGACTCGCCCCATTGAGATTCCCCCAAGGAGTGGAGTTATCCTGTTCCATCAGAAGGTCAGCACCGAAGTGCAGTATGTGTTTGCCATGGATCATCGTCACTACGTCTGACAAATCAAAGGCATTCTGGATATAGATCGCATTCGTCTGCGGGTTGAGCGTGTTGTTATTGCCGCCGATTCCGTCAATGGTGATGTTGGGAAACATATCCACTTTCGAAAACTGCAAGCCCAGTTGGGCGGGGTAACCCTTGTTCAAGCTGCCGGGGAGAAACCAATTGCCCCCCCTGGCAAATGAATAATGTGCCTCGTTTACTATTTTTGGGCTAAAGGTATAAACGTCTGTGACTTGTGCTGAAATTCCTTCGCCCGAACTCACCTGAGTATTGATCGGAGCAACTGAATTCAGGGTCAGGTTCGCCGGATTCGCCTGCACCAAGATCGTGAAGTTTATTCGGTTCTTGTCGCTCAGGTTGTAGTCCAGGCGTCCGAACGTGATTCGCTGAGGGCTGCTGCCCGTCTGCAGGTAGCGGTAGTTGTTGGCTACTAGTCCCGCGATGTTTGGCGCCGGAAAGTACTTCTGAATTGCGACAGCCACCGGATCAAAGCGGTCGGCTGGAACCTGGTTGCCCGGAAACGGCAGCCCGGTGGCCGGATCGTCGATCACCCCGAAGACGGCAGGATCGAAATACCCCTGCTGCATGGCGGCAGTTGGTACGGTGGTGATCTGCGTCGATTGGTTTGGCTTTGTGATTTGGTCGTAATCGAAGTAGAAAAACATCTTGTCCTTCAACTTCGGCATCGGCCCGCTGAATGATCCGCCAAAGTTGTTGAAGCGCAGGCTTGCCTTGGACCCCGAATTGAAGTAGTCTCTCGCGTTCAGGGCGTCATTCTGGAGATACTCATAAGCTACGCCGTGCCATTGGTTCGAACCGGTTTTGCTAATCAGGTTGAAAACATTCCCTCCGCTGCCATATTGGGCCGAGAAGGACGTCGCAACGATACTGACTTCCGCGATGGATTCTGTAACCTGGCTGTTGATATTGGCGCTGTGCGGCATCCTGATTGTTCCCCCATCAACCAGGTAACTGGAGTAGTAGGGTAGGGTTCCATTGATGGCCATCGCCACCCCCGGATTCGACGATCCCGCATTGGATTTAGGAGTGCCCGAGGCACCGGGTAGCATCTTCACGAAGTTCTGCCAATTGGGCGTGACGTTGGGCAGGGACTCCAGGGCCGTCGCGTTGAAGGTGTTTGCCACCTCAGGATTCTCGGTATGCATTGCCTGCACATCGGATGAGACCACAACCTGCTGGGTGGTCGAACCCACATTCAACGTGGCGTCGACCGTCGCCTCGCCAACCTGCAGTGGGACCGGGCCATGCACCAGCTTCTCAAAACCTGCCTTGGTAAAGGTGATCGTGTAGTTTCCCGGCAGAGTCGAAACGGTGTCGTAGATTCCTTCGCCGTTAGTTACGAAGTCCTTGCTCGCTCCCGTGTCGTCGTTGGTGACTGTGACGGTCACGTCAGGCAAGAGAGCTTTGGATGCATCCGTTACGGTGCCGCGGATGTCAACCGAGTTAGTATTTTGTGCGCGACCTATACCAGCCACACACAGCAGAAGACAAAATGCGAGAACAACTTGAACTGACTTTCTCATGACCGTCTCCGCAGCACTAAACGAGCTTTTGAAGCACCCAGGACGACACCCATCGGACGGCAGCGCTCTGCACTTGCCGTTGACCTTCACCAGCAACTATTGACCTTCTCTAAACTTCTGCCACCTGCCTCCTGTTGCAGAAGAATCCCCAATAGAATCCAACTTTGATGCAGAGGGGGTTGGCAGGCGAAAAGGTAGTCCGCGTCTTCAAGCATTGTCAAGCGGAAAAGTTTGGGGGTCCCAATTAGACAAACGGTTGTTCTTCAATACATAGCTTTAATGCATAACTTCACGCTTTCAGCTTCAGCATGCTATACCCATTTATGGGCGCAACTGGGATCTGCGAGATGACCACTCCGCTGAAGTCGATAACAATTAGAAAGGACTCACATCATGGGTAAGCCAACAGGATCATGTCGCTCGTTCCTTCTGCTGGGTGTTCTTTGCTTGCCTGCGGCCACCTTCGGCCAAGCCAGCCAATACCAGGGCAAGCCGTTCCACGACAGCAAATATCAGGGCGGACCCCAACGTATTCCCGGGAAGGTATTCTGCGCTTACTACGATGTGGGGGGAGAAGGGATCGCATACCACGATACCGACGCGAAGAATAACGGCAGCGGCGGTTTGAACCCGGCCGATGGGACTTATCTAAACCAGTTCCGCATGAACGAAGGCGTGGACACCTCCTATACCAAATTCCACGACCAGATCGACAACAATCCTTACAACCTGGTGCAACCGTCCGAGGGGCAACTCTATGTAGGCTGGACAGAGCCAGGCGAATGGTTCAACCTGACGGTAGAAGTCGAGCGCGCAGGCGTCTATACCATCGACCTTCTCTATACTTCAAACCGCGGTGGAGAGATATCGTTTGACCTCAACGGACAAAAGCTCACCGGGCCCGTGAACGTAGTGTCGACCAACAACGCCGCCGACCCCATCGCCTGGCGACAGTGGCACCACTGGAACATCATGAAGAATTTGGTCGAGGTGAAACTGCCCAAGGGAGTCAATGTGCTGACCGTGCACGTGGTGTCGGGAGGTAACATGAATTTCGCGTACCTCGATTTTGAACCCGGGAAGAAGTAGTTCGCCCTGTCCTCCGTCGAGTTCTCCAGCTTGCGGCTGTGCTCTGGGATGAGGTCAAAGCATGATGCATATTCTGCTGGTTCTAAGCCTCCTGGGCCTCACTACCTCAACCATCTACACCCTATTGGTGGTATCGGGAGCGTTGCATTTTGCCCAACGGCGGCGTACCGCCAAGTCCCACGAATTCACACCTCCTGTTAGCCTGCTCAAGCCGCTGCACGGATCGGAGCAAGAGCTTGAGTTCCGCCTTGAAAGCTTCTTCCGCCAGGAATACCCACGGTTCGAGATCCTTTTTTGCGCGCGCAGCGATCGGGACCCGGCCCTATCGGTCGCCCAGAGCGTGGCGGCGCGCTACCCGCATATTCCGACAAAATTCCTCGCCTGCGGTAAGCCCCCATACGCGAATGCCAAGGTTTGGTCCCTCGAACATATGCAGCGTGCCGCCGAGCACAAGATTCTTGTGATCAGCGACAGCGACGTGTCCGTGACCCCCGATTATCTGCGCGCTGTGGTCGCGCCGTTTGCCGACGACCGGATAGGCCTGGTGACCTGCCTCTACCGCGGTGTGGCCTTGCCGCCTGCGACAGCCAAGAACCGTAGCTTCTGGTCCTGCCTCGAAGCGGTGGGTATGTCGGTGGAGATGTCCTCTGGCGTGCTGGTGGCGGAAATGCTCGAGGGGATGAAATTTGCTCTTGGACCAACTATGGCTGTGCGCCGCGACAGCCTCGATCGCGTAGGAGGTTTCACCGCGATCGGGGAACACCATGGTGACGATTTCATACTCGGGAACCTCGTAGCAGCGAATGGGCATAAGGTGCTCTTATCGACCCACTCCATCGAGCACCATATCTTGAATACATCCTTTGTCTCGTCAGCGCGCCATCAGATTCGCTGGATGAGGGGTACGCGATTTTATCGTCCAAAAGGACATCTTGGAACCGTGCTGACGTTCAGCGCGCCCTACGGGCTGCTGGGAGCCGTCGCTGCCCTGAGCGTTCATCGCCCGCTGCTAGCTGCTCTACTTGTCGTTTGCAGCTGGGCGACCCGTGTAGCGCTGGCAACCGTTGTGGGCGGGTTGGTGGTTCGCGAACCGGATCTCTGGCGTAACGCCCTACTGTATCCTTTCCGGGACTTACTGGGTTTCTTGTTTTGGAGCGCAAGTTATCTTGGCAACCAGGTGGTGTGGAGGGGAGAGGTGTACGAGCTTCTGCGCGGAGGGTTGATGCGCCATAAAAGAAGCCCCATGCTCCCCACGTCACCCGCCTCAATTTCACCACTTCCAGCAGTTGGCTCATTAGGCCTAAGCCACCCGGCCTGCACGGATTCCTCCCAAACCTACGGGCTCCCCACCTAAGCCTCCGCCATCAGGTCGCTGGGTTGTATAGTGGACCCGTGCTCTTGGGAACCTCCGGACGATGAAGTAGGACGACTGGTCGTGAGGTGAGATGGCAAACCAGGTCTTCGATGTGTGTATCGTTGGCTCAGGCGCAGGTGGAGGCACGCTCGCCGGCCATCTGGCTCAACGCGGGGTGAAGGTTGCGTTGGTTGAGGGCGGTCCCCCCGTGAATACCCGCACTGACTTCAACACCCATGCTCTTCCATTTGATTATCCGAACCGGCACATCCCGACCATGAAGTCCGGCAAGCCGGGTTTTGGCTCGGAGCGCGCTCGCGGCGTCGGAGGTAAGACGATGCTCTGGAACGCAGTAGCCCTGCGTTTCAGCCATCGCGATTTCAAGGGGTACACCATCGACGGAGCGGGAGCCGATTGGCCGATCGACTATGCCGACATGGCTCCGTACTATGACCGCATCGAACGGGAAGTCGGTGTCTGCGGAAACCGTGATGGCCTGGAAGATCTTCCCGACGGAATATACATGGAGCCTCCTCCGCTGAAAGTGGGAGATCTTCTGCTGCAGCGCGGTGCTAAGGAACTAGGCATACCCATCATCCACACGCGCAAAGCAACGCTAACCAAGGCGACCCAAACACGGCCTGCCTGCCACTATTGCGGAAATTGCATGGCGGGCTGCGATGTCGCGGCAAAGTACAACTCTGCTGACGTTCACCTGGCCCCGGCCATGAAGACCGGCCACCTCACCGTCTTCTCTAACTCGGTTGTGCGCGAGGTTACGGTTTCCAATGAGAACCGCGCCACCGGTGTGCGTTATCTTCATCGGGTCACTGGCCAGGAGGGCGAGGTCCACGCGCGCGCCGTCGCCGTTGCATGTGCTTGCATACAGAGCATAGGGCTGCTGCTGATGTCTGAGTCGCGACTCTATCCCCAAGGGCTGGGAAACTCCAGCGGCCAACTCGGCCGCAACTTCATTCCTCACTTCAACTCAGGGGTGGAAGGTTTTTTGACGGAGATGATCGGACGGCCGGTGGTGAATGACGAAGGCTTCATTGATCACGCCTACCTGCCCTCGTACATGCACAGTCAGAAAAGAGACTACGCACGCAGCTACGGGGTACAGATCTACACCGGTATTCGCCGCACGACTGGATGGGCCAAAGAAGTCCCAGGCTTTGGCACGGCGTACAAGCAGTCCGTCAAGCAGCGCTTTCCGGCTTACGTCAGTTTTCAATGCTTTGGTGAAATGATTCCCAATGACCAGAGCTATGTTCAATTGGATAGGTCGGTGAAGGATGAGTACGGCTTGTACCAGGTGAAAGCGATCGCGGTGCAACAGGAAAACGAAAGAAAGATTTACGAAGCCATGAATAAGGCATCCGTCGACATCCTTGAGCGAGCCGGCGGAGAAGTGCTCTCTGTTTCTAATTTTGAAGAGCCGACTTTTAATCACCAGTTAGGCGGTTGCCGCATGGGAAGTGATCCGCGGACCTCGGTGGTCGATGCGTTTTGCAAGAGTCACGACGTACCTAATCTTTATGTGGTGGATGGCAGCGTCTTCCCTTCCTCTTCAGAAAAGAATCCCACGTTGACCATCATGGCCCTGGCAGCGCGCTCCGCCGATCACATCAGCGATCGTTTTAAAAAAGGAGAGATCTGATGAAAAGCCGGCGTGAAGCCCTCAAAATTATTGGCGCCGTCGGTGTCACTTGCGCGTTCCCGTTTTCCGCCAACGAACTCTACGGTCAGCACGTTCACCCATCTGGAGAAACTGCGTTCCAGGAAGCTAAGCCGGACTCTGCCCCGCGATTCTTCACCCCGGCGGAGCTGCTGGTGATTTCCCGCTTGACGGACCTCATCATTCCACCGACCGAAACCCCTGGCGCCGCGGCCGCCGGCGTTTCGCAGTACATCGATCTTGTGGTGAACGAAGATCCGAAGCTGCAGGGCATCTTTCGCCAAGGGCTACCTCGCTTGGACACGATGAGTGAATCCATGTTTTCTAGCAGCGCCTTTTTGCAGTTGACCGAAGCGCAGCAGGTCGAAATCCTTACCTCGCTCAGTGAAGCCGCCGAACAGAAAGCGCTACCCAAGCAAGATGTAGCTGGGGGCGATGCTGCTTTCTTCAAGGCAATCAAGAGCCTGACCGCAGACGGATACTACACTTCCCGCATCGGCTTGCTGCAGGAGCTTGGATATAACGGCGACACCTATCTGGCAGCTTTTCCGGAATCCAGGATTCCGGAACACTGAAAGGTGCAAGCAAGAGGAGCACCCCATAAAATGCTGCTAGCGGAAGGATCGATTGTGTATGTTTCGTAATTGGTATTCGACGTTCGCTTCGTGCGCTCTGCTTTTTCTGTGTGCAACAGGCCGCTCTGTCAGCCGGCCCGACGAAATCACTTTTGAAAAACACACCATCGACCTCGGAGCCTCAGAAACCGCGGTCTTCGCCGACATCAATCGTGACGGGAAGCTCGATCTGGTGTCGGGTGAGTACTGGTATGAGGCGCCAGGCTGGACCAAGCACCGTTTCCGGGAGCTGCAGTACACCAACAATTACGTCGACGATCTCTCGACCCTGCCCCTTGATGTGGATGGGGACGGCTACGTGGACCTGGTTACCTCGGGATGGTTTAGCAAGGAACTATCGTGGTGGCGAAATCCCGGACGTACGGGGGAGATGTGGAAAGAGCATCCCATCGCGACCGGGTCACCCATCGAGTTTTCCTTTCTGGTTGACCTTGATAACGACGGTAAGGCCGAGGAGATTCTGCCCCAGTTCGGAGACAAGCGTCCCCTTGCCTGGTACGAACGGGATAATCACGGCGGAATCGTGGAGCACATTGTCAGCGACCACAGCTATGGTCATGGGATCGGAGTCGGCGATGTAAACGGGGACGGCCGCAACGATATCCTCACCCCGCGGGGCTGGTTGGAGGCTCCGGCCGATCCGCGGCAGGGGAACTGGACCTTTCATCCAGATTGGAATTTCGAGGATGCCCTCGGCTTTATGTACGTACGCGACGTGAACGAAGATGGTCGACCGGATATTGTGACCTCGATGGCGCACGGATACGGCGTTTTCTGGCTGGAGCACACGAGTGATGGCAAATGGGTCAAGCATGTCATCGACGACAGCTGGTCGCAGCCGCACGCCATGACGATTGTGGACTTTCGAAAATCCGGGAATCTAGGCCTATTGACCGGAAAACGCTACATGGCGCATAACGGACATGATCCCGGAGCGCGCGAGCCGCTAGGTGTCTATTGGTACGAACGGCTACTCGACCCTGCTACCCACTCCGTCGATTGGGCCAAGCATGTGATCGATTACGGTGGGCGCACCGGGGGCGGCATCGAGATCGGAGTCGCGGACATTGACGGGGATGGAGATCTCGATTTCGCGGTGGGCGGCAAGAGCGGACTTTTCTTATTCGAGAATAAGACAACTACAAAGTAGCCAGCGCGTTTTCGCCGTTATCTGCCGGGATCCATTCGTCAGCAAACCTGCAAATCTCAGATGAGCTGCTGGAGTTGATCGTTCGGCGTACGAAGGGTGTCAGCGCCGCCTTCATCAAAGAGCTGATGCGGCGATGCGCGCAATTCCAGATCGAAACCTCGGGCGGCAAACGCCTGGCGCAAGCAGCCGTGGATGCGGAGCTCGAGGAAATGCTGTTCGCAGGCGGCGCATTGAACCGGCGATTACTTGGCGGTGAAGGGGTCGCAGACAGCTAGCCCCTGGCAAAACAATAATAACGGCGAAAGCAGTTCGCACAACGAACCGGATGGAAAGCCAACAATGCAAGCAGTCGATCGAGAGATTGATGCTCTGCCTCGCTGAACAGAATCGATGTGCACAGAGGGCACTTTTGACCATGCCAAAGGAGCCCCAAATACTTGCTCAGCCAACGCACACCCGACGAGGTCTCCGGCTGCTTCAATTTCGACATCTTGCCTTCTCTCAGAGGGGACATCTTGCCTTCTCTCAGAGGGAAGGAGTGGTTTTTAGTCACGATGAGAGGTTCCATCCCTTGATTACGGTTCATGAGGTATCGTCTCACGTCACGCTCTAAGCGAGACCGATCCCGTGCCAATGCTCGAAGGACCTGCTTCGCTTCGCGAGATACAGCCTTAGGCTATGCCGACGGGCAACCTACGTCTGATCAGAATAGCTCGCTATTGAGCTGGCGCGACACGACCTTCTCCTTTCTTTCGCCAGACACTGTTCCCAGTTTAACGACACTTGGACTTACGCGCCGCACCCGCCCGCTGCGAGATCTGCGCTGCGCGAATGAGATTCGGCAGCTTCAGCGAAGTCGAAGGCATGGGGTTTGCTCCAACCATTGCTTCCAACTGCGCCAGTGCCTGGGTGCGCTTGTCCGCATTGCGCGCACACGAGCAATCCGGCGGAATGCAAATGTCGAACCGCGCATGTCCGCGTCATGCGCCGTGAAGCGATGCAACTGTTGACTGCCAGTCAACGCCACTATTCCCGCACCCTGCATGAAGGCATGACAATCTAGTGACGTTGCCATGACAAAGTAGGACAGGGCTCTCATCTATCTTGTTATTTCGGAGCTGGTTAACCCCAGGCGGAGGACAAGATTTTATGGGCCCGCTTGGATTTTCCCGAATTCGCAACCCCAAACCCGCGCAGCCTTCCTTAGTCATCCTTCGAGTATCGCTCGTTCCTGCCCTCGTTCTCCTGGCAATCTACTGCTTTCATCTCAGGTTTTATCAGAGTTACTTTCCATATGGAGACGACCCCGCACTTTTCAATGCGAGCGAGGGGAATCCAGCGAAATGGTTTAGCGAGGGATTCTCGAAGTACTTCGTTGTCTATCCAGAATGGAATGTGCCGCGGACAGATTTTCTACGACCGGGCGTCAATTTCATTGTCCGCCTCAACCACGCCTTGTTCGGAGAACACTACTCCCTTTATTTCGCGACTTTCTACTGCGCCCAATTCATGGTTTGCGTTCTGGTCGTTTGCCTGGCGCGGCAAATGGGAGTGAAGGAACGATGGCTGTATTTTATTGGGCCGCTTGCCGCTATCAATCCTGCCTTTGTTGGAGAGGGTCTCTACAGCATAGCCTTCCAATTTGATATCTGGAGCGGGTTGTTTGCCGTCCTGGCCCTTTATCTGATTTTTCGCGAATGGTACGCGATCGCAGTTCTGAGTCTTACCTTCGCGGTCTTTACGAAAGAGCCGTCCCTCTATGCTCCCGTCGCTGCCATGGCTACGGCCTACTTGATTCATCGCCGTAGACTGCTTGCTGTAACCATGCTTCTTCCGCTGGTGCTGTGGGCAGCTGTGTGGAAGTTTGTCTTCGTAGGGACCCCTGGCGGGAACTACGCCTTGCAGGCTGGCCCGAAGGCATTGCTGCTCAAAGGATTGATCCAAGGATTCCTGCGGTGGCCTACTGGTATTTTCGATTACCATATCGTGAGGAACATCTTGGTCGAGCATTCCATCCTGGCTCATTTGCCCGACCTGCTAATCCTGCTGATCAATCTGTTCTTGTGGGGCCTTCTGGTCGCGGTAGGAGCGCATTTCGCGAGAGCAGTCTTGGCGGCCAAGCCGCTATCTCACCAAGACAGGTTGGTATTGGCCGTTCTCATCTGGTTGGTGGGAGCGCTCAGTTTTGGAATCCTGGTCGGTTACCATCCACGATTTGGCGGCTCGATTTATCCGCTCGAGATTCTTGTCTGCGCCGGCATTTTTCACCGCAGTACATACAGGCTGGCACATTCGTTCTCTGCCTTGGCAATCGGTTCACTTACCGCGGCATTTCTATGGAGTACGCAACTGAAAGTGCCCCACCAGGAAGTCTCGCAGGCTTCCTCCATGAGGAGTCTTATGGACTCTCTTCGCCTGCACCGAGCCGATGTTGTCTATGTTCTGAATTCGTCGCGCTCCGACGCGGCGCCATCGAACATCGCAAGTTTGGCAGGTACATCCTCTGAGAAGGTGGTCATTCTGAGTGAGGCGAAGGGTTGCCTTAACGATAGCCGAGCCGAGCCGCCCGAAGTGCAACAAGTTGGCAAAGCAGTGCACATCGTTTCCGTTTTGCCCGCATGCGCCAGCTACGAATTTAATGGCGTGAGCGCCTCGATTATGGCTCAAGCCTTTGGTGGTGTCCTTCCACGCGATCATCTCGCCACCTACAGCTTGCCAGGAGGACGTATTACGGAACGTGGATTGGTAAACACTAGCGCAATTGCGTCTGTCGAGATGGGCAGAGAGCTAGACCTGAACCTCTTTCCGGAAGAAGCAAAAGCGTATGTCATTCTTTACTACGATTGGTCGAGCGGAAAATTCATGTGTGCCGGGCCGTACTGCCCACCATCTCAAAAAGCCGAGTGACGATGATGAACAAGTCCTGCTCCACAGTCCAGGACGAGCTACCGAAGATCGCCGGCAAGATCTCCACAATCGCCCTCTTTGGTGAATTCGGACCGCCCATCCTCACCGCAGCAAGATCATTTCGCGACGCTGGTATTGAGGTCGTCGTCTTGGGAATTGGAGCGGGTAAGCCATCGGTGTGGTCGAAGGCCGTAAGTCGGGCCACATTGATGCGGCCTGATGACATGGGAACGCCAGCGGGCATTTCAGTGATAAGCGATTTTATCCAAGAGACAAATGCTCAGGCTTTGCTGGCGTTTTGGGAGCCTCATATGTTATGGCTTGCAGCTAACCGGGACTCGCTCCCCGAGGAGTGCAAGCTTCTCATGTCGAGCAAGGAGACTTTGCGAGCCATTCAATCGAAACACGATCAGTTGCGGGTTGCACGGCGCAGCGGCTTCAGCATTTTGCCAACGTGGGAGCTATTCCAAAAGAGCGATGTCTGCCGCATCGATTCTGCTGCGTACCCGGTTTGCTTACGGCCGTCGGCGCCGCAGGAGGTCGAGCCACGGTTCAGAGTTGAAGTGCTGCAATCGCCCTCGAGGCTGAAAGCCTTCTTGGAGGACAGGACCTGGGGACCGGGGCCTTTGCTCGTTCAATCTTTCCTGCCTCTGCCTACAGTGGTGGTACACGGAGTCCGAAGTGAATTGGGCGAACTACTTGTGCTGGAGAGCTTCATCTCTGCGATGAGGTTTGAAGCCATCTCGCTGGAGTTGAGGCCGTTGCCCATGGACGGAAGACTTGCGGAGTGTTGCCGGAACTTTGCGAACGAATTGGGTATTACCGGACCGTTTCACTTCGATTTGCTCTATTCCGCAGAGACGAGCACCTTCCATTACCTTGAAATCAACGCCCGGCTCGGAGGAACGACGGATAAGGTTTTCAGGTTGGGTTTTGACGAGCCGCTATGGACGCTTGCGGCTTACGGCTTCGACGTCCGGGCCCGCCAATATCGCGCCCAAAGAGGCCGATCCGTGATCAATCGCAGAGCTATGCTCAAACACATTTCCTGGATTATGCACGGACGATTATCGCCCCTGGACTACCCGCTGGTCGGTCCTTTCCGGCATTTACTTCGGTCGCTTGTCCGTCTTCTCTGGGCCAAGGACTCGATTGCTTCTGCGCGAGATTTACGGGGGACATGGCGGTTCTACGCCGGTGGAGGGTGATCTGCGTGCAATGATTTGGGTTGGTGGACGCGGGTGGAATCGAACCACCAACCTGTCGATTAAGAGTCGAATGCTCTGCCAGTTGAGCTACGCGTCCGAAGGGTGGGAAGGCCGAATGTCGAGCAACATTCAGAGAGGCCATGCGGGCGCGTCTGGGTCACGCCTAAAGAAAAATATAGCATAAGTCAGAAACCCAGTCCTGCCGCCACGATCTTGCGAATTCCTGACCTAACAGGCTGCGGAAAACCACGCTCAACGAAGGGCACGAGTTTAGCCGTGCCGCACGTAGTATGCGATTGGAGAGGGCTTGTGCGGGTATCCAACAAACAGAATTGTTTCGAGATTTAAAACGAGAAGGAAAGTCCGCCCTGAATCGAGCGCTCGTCCTGGGCAAAATAGAGCGTGCTGCCATCACGCGTGAGGAAGGGCCGATAACCCTGAGCCAGTAAATTGCGAACGTCCACTAACGCTTCAGTTCCGTTCGGCAGCAGATGACCACAGTGGATCGGTTGGCGGATCAGGAGATTGAGATATGCGCTCTGTCCGAAGTTGTCGTACACCGCTACGGGGGTTACCGTATTCGCTGGCTGCCAACGGTAGGAAGCACGCCAGCCAGTGCCAGTCCGCTGCAGCTTGCCGTCGAGAGCTGCTGTAACGGCTTGCGTTCTGCGCTCTGTGAGGCCCTGCACAGCCTCGTCCAACGTGACCGCGGAATCTGGGGAATCAAAGGCCAGGGCCTTGCCGTTGGCAAAAGAAAGCGTTGCCCAGGTGGACGAATTGACCTTCTGTGCAAAGACTGCCCGGAATCCGCCACTGGTGTAGCCGGGACCCGTAACCCGAAACACCTGCGAGACGGGATCGTACAGCATGTTCCCCGAGGCGAGATCCTGCTGCTCCACAGAGCCGCCTCCGCCGATAACGGGGCTCGTCACCTGATCCTGATAGAAAGCCACCATCGCTCGGCGCGATGCAGTATTGTCCTCAAACCGGAGTTCCTGATGGAGACCGTGCTCAATCCTGACTTTGCCGTTCTCTTCAGAGAACATAGGCGCCAACGTGCTGCTGTCGGCGAGCTCACCGGCATTCTGCAATTCGGGCGAGGTGGCAAGCCGATACGACACCACGGCTCCGTCAGAGTGCCAGGAAACATTGACGAAGGGCAGGCTGGAGGTCACCTCATCCGGCCCATGCACGGACTGGACCTCGTTGCCCACCTCCATCGACGCATTGGGACCCAGGTTCACTGCCTCGGCGCTGCGCAGCCGGAAAGCGTATAGACCTTGGCTCCCTCCGGCGCCTTCCACAACGTTCATCTGTTGCACGCTAGCGACGTTGCGAATCTGACGTTCCGGACCCAGCGCCAGTTCATATCCAGCCAGATACTCTGAGCTGTCCGCCGGTTGCGGGCTCAGATTGGCACGCAAAATCAGATGGCCGCCGGTAGCGCTGGAGCGCTCCAGCGCGAAGGCATGATGAGGACCACCTTCACCAAAGTCGCGCGAGGAGCCGGCGACACTGACCCGGGCGGCTAATTGCGGAGCCGATCCGTGGTCATCAGGGGCGAGAACCACCAGCGGACCGTCTTCGAGGTAACGCAACAGCGGACGATTGGCCGAGGAACGCAATGTCCATTTCCAGTCATCGGTTGGCTCGTCCGGCGCCCGAGGTTGGGCGGGAAGCCATTGCACGGCCTCAAAAAGTGTGCTCAGGGTGAGGTTTACGACGAGTTTGCTACGGGCTCCCAGGTGCAGGTCTTCACGCAAAGTCGGAAGGAACGAGTCTCCGGTCGCCTTTACCTGGTAGATTCCAGGCAAAACATGATCGAAGGCATAGCCTCCACGCATGTTGGTGTAGACCCTGGCAACGACAGTGGCGTCGGCGGCCAACAACTCGACCATAGCGCCCATCTGCGGAGTGCCCCGTGCATCGCAGACTACCCCGCTCACGGTTGCAGGGAAAGGAGCACCCGAGGCAGGCAAAAGACCTGCTACGGTCACCACCATGAGAGCTGCGATTTGGCAATACTTTCTACGCACTCAGTTACGCTACTCACTCAAACGCAGTGCAGGAACCCAGTTCCTCGATCGCCGACCCTATATGCTCTACTCCGGCCACTAAAGTCACTCTTTGCAGCTTACCAGAGCGCTAGTCAACCGTAAACGGGGCCGATTGCGCCACCTGCTGCTTGGACACGTGGTCGTTGACTGTAATGGTCACCTGGTACTTGCCCGGCTGCAGGCTGGCCAGGGACACCGACCTCCGAACCGTCAACTGGTCGGAGTTGGCGCTGTCTCCCGCCGCCGCACTGGTCTCCGACGTATCCAGGATAGCCTTGTTGCTAGCCATGTCCATGATCTGATACTGGATCGTGGCTGCGTTCTGCTTGCTCTTGTCGTCGATCCCCAGGTTATAAACCTGCATCCAGAAATTGAGCTTCTGGCTACGATGGAAAGAAACGGGAACTCCAGGCCCCGAGCTTACCCGCGGCCGAACGTAGGTTCCGGCGATAATGAACTGCCCGGTGCCAATCTGCTTGGTCGGCACCTGCTCCATTTTGTCGGCCAATATCAGTGACGACGCCGAAAGCTTTTCGTCATCATACTTGGGCACCATAATTCCCTCTGCCCAAGTGCCGATGTGGTCGGGGTTGTTCACGTCCTTGATCGCAATATCCACCCGGTACCGCCCCGGTTTCAGAGGCAAAGCCCACCAGTGGACTGATTGCTGGTCGAGCGCCTTGCCCAGCAATTCGCTCGGCTCTTCCACTTCCAGCGTCTGCTCGAAGGTCTGCACGACGTGGTCGGTAATGGTCGCGACCCGCCCCAGAACGTTGACTTCGCCCTTGGAGACCCCATCCTTGGTGTTGAAGGTGATGTCCCGGTTCCTGATCTGCAGGGTCAAGGGAACGAGGACCGTATCCTCTGTGACCTTCACGTAATCGGTGCGGACTTCGAAGGGGAAGAAGGGCCCGCTCAGCACCTTGTGATTTACCAGAAACGATTCCAGATCCTTGAACTTGACTGCAGGCGGGGCTTGCAGCTTGGAGAACTGCTCCAGGCGATCAAACTCCTTGGCCTGATTCGAGCTGCGCCATGGGGCCGCCGCCCAGGTTTTCCAGGCCGCCGTTGAAGCGGTCAGTCCGCTTCGAGGTGCCCATCTGCTCGCCCAGGGTCGCGCCCGCACCCGGGACGTGCAGCAAAGCATCCTTCTCCGAGCGGTCGAGGGTCATGTGGTAGTCGCCGCACATGCAGGTATCGACGAACTCGATGTCGATGTTTTCGCCGATGCCTTCGATGTAGCGGTAGTGCCAGGTTTCAAAGGGGAAGGTCGAGGTCTCGCCGCCGCCCTCTTCCATGGGGCGTTCATAGGAACCGCCGCTGGGATGAGACTCAATGCTGTCCGGCTTGCCGTACGCGATATACATGTGCCCGCGGTCGGTCTTCCAACCCGGCTTGCCGGCGGCAAAATGCTCGTTGGCGTACGCAATCCGCCGGTAATTCTCTTCGCGATATTCGTTTTCCGGGGAATCGGGGTCGGGGTTGCGCCGCTGCCAGAATTGCTCGATGAAGTTGTCCCGCTCTTCATCGTTCGACAAACTCTTGAAGGCCTTCAACTCCTGGTCGGTGATGATCCAGCGCACATCCTCATCGACCCACTTCTTGTAGGGCCCTTTTAACTCGTTTCTGAGTTCTTTCTGCTGCTTGAATTTATCTTTATCACTCTGCGGCCGCTTTAGCGGGTCCACGGTGCTCTGGGGATCCGACGCGTTTGGAGTGTTGGCCTGCGACGGCTGACTGGTCGCAGATTGAGCGATGAGCATGGGTGGCAGACCCAACGACAAGAACAGAAAAAGGGTGGAATATCCCCCTCGAATGGCCCTCAGCATAGGTTGCGCGATACTCCCCGTACGGCACAACAAGTTTAAGGTTCGGTAACACCGAATTCAAGCGGGGAATGTCATTTCTCCCTTTATCTTCCGGACGATGGGGGGAGCGGGTAACCGGTATTTGTGGTACCAGAACGGATTTCCGTCGCTTGCCCCCAGGCAAGATCTGACCGCAGGGTTCGCCTGCCACCCTGGGCCCAAACGCCGGCAAGCGCCGCGTCGCGTGCCCTCTTTGGGCAGCCAGCCAGGCCTGAAAACAAAGAGCAGGACCGTTAAACCCGGAACCTCAGCGGCCCCGTTCCACGTATGATGTAGGGAAGGGCGGGGGATACCGTCTACCCATGAAACTGAAGAAGATATTGATCATCTCTGTCGTGGTCCTGGTGGCGGCTGGCATCACCACCTTTACCATCGTTCGCGCCCAGTCTGGTTACACCAAAGTACTCACGGCCAAGGTGGTGCGGGAAAACCTGGTCTCCATCGTCAGCGGCACGGGCCACATCCAGCCCAAGACCTACGTCAATATCGGAGCCACTTCCTTCGGCAGGATCACCCACCTCTACGTGAAAGAAGGCGACCGGGTGAAGAAAGGGCAGGTGGTGGCCACGGTAGAGAGCGTGCAGGCGGAGGCCGGCGTGGTTGCCCAGCAGGCCAGCATTGAATCCGCCAACACCGACATATCCTCCTACCTGGCGGCGGAGAAGACGGCCGAAGCGACGGTGGACCACTCGGCCGCGGATCTCAATCAGAAGCTGCTGGATTGGCAGCGGGCGCAGGCGCTGTACAAGGCCGAGCTGATCGCCAAGTCGGAATACGACTCCAAGAAGGCGGCCTACGACACCGACGTGGCCACGCTGGCGCAGAGCAAGGCGGCCCTGGTACAGGCGCGGGCGCAGACCGCGTCAGCGCGGGGTAAGCTAGGCACCGCCGTGGCCACGCTCACCAGCGACAAGGATCTCTTGAACAAGACGGTCAGCACGGCGCCCTTCGATGGCATTGTGACCAATATGCCGGTGCGCGAGGGCGAAACCGTCGTGGTTGGCATTCAGAATGCCCAGGGCAGCACGCTGATGACGTTGGCGGACCTTTCGGTCATTACGGCGGAGGTCAAGGTCGATGAGACCGATATCGTGAATGTCGCCATGGGGCAGCCGGTAGAAGTCTCAGTGGATGCCTTGCCCGGCAAGGTCTTCCCGGGAACGGTGACCGAGGTCGGCGACCAGGCCATTCTGCGCTCGACCGGCATCGCCACCAGCCAAAGCACCACGGGCACGGAAGAGGCGAAGGATTTCAAGGTGGTGGTCACGCTCACCAACCCACCCGCGGAGCTGCGCCCAGGGCTTTCGGCCACCGCGAAAATTACCACCGCGCGACGGCAGAATGTCCTGGCGATTCCCATCCAGGCTTTGGCCATGCGCACCGCGGCATCCCTGAAGAGCAACGCCTCGATGCAGACGGTAAACGCCGCATCTACGGGAGATGGGGCGCTGCCGGCCGCCCAGGATCCCGGCACCCAGGGGGTCTTCGTGCTGCGGTCTCACGGCAGCAAGTTGGAATCGCAGTTCGTCCCGGTCACCACCGGCATCACCGGCACCACAGACATCGAAGTGACCGGTGGCCTCAAAGCCGGGGACGAAATCGTGATCGGGCCCTACAAAGTGCTGCGTACGCTCAAGAACGACGTCAAACTGAAGCGGGATAATGCTGCCGCCACCCAGGAGACGGAATCCTCCTAAACGGGCAGCTTGATAAGCTGGGCGAAGCACACAAACGCGGCGTCTTACCAATAACAAGACAGGGAGCGAACGATGGCACTCGAAACCACCAGGGCAACGCCAGCCGGCACGGCCCAGGATGGCGCCCAGGGAGAGGTCATCGTCGTCGAGGATCTGTGGAAGACGTACACCATGGGCCTGGACCAGCAGGTAAACGCTCTGTGCGGCATCACGCTGCGCATCCGGCACAATGAATACGTCGCCATCATGGGTCCCTCGGGTTCGGGCAAATCGACGCTGATGAATCTGATTGGCTGCCTGGACACACCGACCAAGGGAAAGTATTGGCTGAACGGCCACCTGGTCAGTGAACTGAACGATGACGAGCTGGCACGCATCCGCAATCGCGAGATCGGTTTTGTTTTCCAGACCTTCAATCTGCTGGCACGCGCAACCGCTTTGCACAACGTGGAGCTGCCGCTGATCTACAACGGAACTCCTTCCGATGAGAGAATCGAGCGGGCCAAGGCGGCTTTGCGCTCGGTCAATCTCGAAGAGCGCATGAATCATAAGCCCAACGAGTTGTCTGGTGGCCAACGCCAGCGGGTCGCGATTGCGCGCGCACTGGTGAATCGGCCTTCGATCATCCTGGCCGATGAGCCGACGGGCAATCTGGACTCGAAGACCGGCGATGAGATTATGGCGCTCTTCGATGAGCTGCACGCACGGGGCAACACCATCATCCTGGTCACCCATGAACCGGATATCGCCGATTACGCCCATCGCGTGGTCCACATACGCGACGGAATGATCGCTTCCGATGCCGTCTCCCCCCGGGGGCACGCGGTCAAGGCGTAAGCCGGACTTTGGCTGAGGCCGCCGCAGATCCCTAGAGGAGTTTCGCAAATACTGTGGCCTGATAAAGATCGCGAGGTGTGGTCCCGGCGTGCCCCACGGCTCGCCGGGGCAGGCGGGACCACGAAAAGGCCTATCTCTCCCCCGGATTTCCTGCCGCGAAGTACCGGTTGAGAGAAGCGATGTGCGGCTTTCTTCGAGGAAAGCCGCATGCAGTTCAGTGGCCCCACAAAGATCCACAGGGAATCCGGGTTCGGTCTACACCAATTGCGAAACTGCTTTAGCTGCTTTTCCTTCCTCATTACTCCCGAGACTCAACTCTTTTTCTGCACCGCCGATAAAGCGCCTAAGAGCCATCAGGCAGCATCACCATGAATCCCTTGCTCGGGCTGACGATGATGGGGCGATGGCAGGGAAGGGTGTGGACCGATGAATCAGACAATGCAAACGGGAATGCAACCGGGCCGGGAACCAAATCGTTGGGCGGCACCACGCCGGCCGGTAGCCGGCCCGTTACCCGAGCTGGTGTCACGATCGCTGGCCATGCGACGCGTGTGTGAACAGCTCCAGCAGGTCGGCCCGCGCGTGCGGCTGGCCCTGATTGAGGGCGAAGCCGGCACCGGAAAACACCTGCTTGCCAGGCACATCCAGGCGCGCCATGCTGCTCCGGGCATCATGGTTGCGGAAGAGGCGTCCGCCCTGTTTTGCGCTGAGGTCATCCCCCATAGCGAACTCCGCCCCGAACCTCTCCGCGCCGCCGTGCGCCGAGCAGCCGACGGCATACTGCTACTGCGCAGCATCGACGAATTGGCGACCGAGCCCCAAGGACAGCTCTTGCGCTACATCCGCTCCTTCGAAACAGCGCTCTCTGGGGAAAAGGCGGGCGTGCTTCCCTCCCCCTCGCAAGTGATCTGCACCTCCCGCAAGCCGCTGCGAACCCAGGTGCTGGCGGGAGCATTTCTGCCCGAAATCTACTATCGGTTAAACGCCGTTTCCTTCTCGCTGCCCGCTCTGCGCGATCGCAAAGAAGACATTCCATCGCTGGCCCAGATGTTCATCGATGCCGTCTCACGAGAGCAGCAGAGGCCCTTGCAAGGGCTTGGTCCGGGTTCACTGCAAATCCTCCTGCGCCACCTGTGGCCGGGGAACGTGCGCGAGTTGGAAAGCGTGATCCGGGCTGCGTGCTTGTCGGGCGAAGGCCAGTGGCTGCGGCCGATCGATCTGGTCATCCTGCCGCTCGAACCAGCAGGCGCCAAGAGCGGCGAACCCGCCATTCCCGAAAACTACACCCTCGATGGCGTGATCCGGCGGCATATTCTTCAGGTACTGAAAGCATGCGATGGCAATAAAGCACGCGCCGCCTCCAAACTCGGGATCAGCAGGTCCACGCTCTACCGCATGCTCGAAACCGATATCGCCATACCCATGCAGACCCCGGAAGTGAAGCACGACGAACTCATGGCATAGCCCCGCCTGCCTTGGTGAAAAGCCGCACACGCGGTCTTGCATGGGGCCGCTTACAGGAAATCCGGGTCCCCCCGGATTTCCTGTGGAGCCTGGTGGCACCTAATTTCATGCGGCTCTCCCTGCTGAAAGACGCATAAGCAGCACGGCTAACTCCTTCGTTTCACGAAGATGATCAAAGCACATTAACCTAAGTGCTTTGGTTTCTTCAAGGTGATCAAGATGATCAAAATAATTAATTGATCATCTTGCTTCTCTCCCGTCGTGTCCCCGTAAGGGGACAGACTTCCGCTGAATACTTAGATCCAATTCAGGGAGGTTTCGGTCCCATTCGCTCATCTTTTTTTCAAAGCGATATGCCGCCTAAGAAGCGGCCGATGGCGTATTTCATGCGGCTTTCCATGCTGAAAGCCGCGCACGCGGTCCACACACGCGGTCTTGGACGGGGCCTCACAGGAAATCCTTGCCGCGGCCGCCGGCCCTGTTCGCCCGCACGAATTGTCGATACACTGCGCTTAGACTTAACCAGCCCCCTTGCAAGTTCAGGAATCCGTTTGTTGCGAGCACCCAACCTTTTCGCCCTTCGTCTTGTCTTGATCGCTCTCGCTCCCGGCATCCTCTTTGCCGCCCAAAGCACGCCGAGCGCAACGCCACCTCTCAGCAGCCGCGTGAAAACGCTGAACACCATCTTCTCCGACGCCTGGGAAGATCGGCTCAGGCACGAACCCGAGTTCGCCTCCACGATCGGTGATAACCGCTACAACGATCAGCTCTCGGATTTCTCGGTTCAGGCCTATAACGAATCCCTCGCCCGCGGGCGCGCCTTTCTGAATCGACTGGCCGAGGTGGATACGGCTGGAATGTCGGATCAGGAGAAGTTGAGTAAAGAGTTGATGGTGCGCGGGCTGATCGAAGATCAGCAAGAAGCCAGATTCAAGCCCTGGGAGTTACCGGTCAACCAGTTCTATGGCTTGCAGTTAGATCTGCCCCAGCTGGTACCGCAGCTTAGCTTCAATTCAGTCAAAGACTACGACGATTACATTGCTCGTCTTAAGAAGGTCCCACTCGCCTTTCAACAGGTCACCGACAACATGTCCATCGGCATGGACGACCATCGCGAGCCGCCCGCCTACCTGATGGAAAAGGCGCTGGGAGAAGTCAACAACATCGCCAATCAAAAACCGCAGGACAGCCCATTCGCCCTTCCGATACAGAAGTTTCCAGCTGCGGTCTCTGCGACCCAGCAGGCGCGGATCAAGGAAGAGCTACTCGCGGCAATCACAGGGCAAGTGATACCGGCTTACGTCCGCTTTGGTAAGTTTTTGAAAGCGCAATATATCCCCAGCGGCCGCAACGATCCCGGTATATGGGCTCTGCCCGATGGCGAGGCCTATTACCGCTTTTTGGTAAAGCAGAGCACCACGACTAACATGACAGCGGATCAGATTCACCAGATCGGCGTCGACCAGGTAAAAGAAGACGAAGAGCAGTTGCTGGCCATTGCCAAGAAGCTGGGGTTTGCCGACATCAAGGCGCTCCAGAACGCAGCCGAGAACAACCCGAAGCTTTATCCCACCAGCAAAGAGCAGCTCCTGGACGCTTATCGTGGACACCTCGACCAAATGCGGCCGAAACTTCCCCAGCTCTTTGGGCGTTTGCCGAAAGCATCGCTGGTGGTCAAGCCAGTGCCGGATTATGCAGAAAAGGACCAGGCGGCGGCCTACTACATCCCCGGCACCCCGGACGGCTCCCGGCCGGGCACAGTCTTCGTCAACACATATAAATTTGCCACGCGGCCTCTCTACTCCTCGGAATCCATCTCGTATCACGAAGGGCTGCCCGGGCATCATCTGCAGATCTCGATCGCGCAGGAGCTGACCGGCCTTCCCGAGTTTCGCAAATACACCTACTACACCGCGTACACCGAGGGCTGGGGACTCTATGCCGAGCGACTGGGAAAAGATGTCGGCTTCTACCAGGATCCCTACAACGACTATGGCCGTCTGGAAGCTGATATCTGGCGCGCAGTGCGCCTGGTGGTCGATACCGGCGTTCACTCGAAGCACTGGACGCGCGAGCAGATGGTCGACTATTTCCATCAGCACTCGGCGGTGCCTGAGACCGACGTACAAGCCGAAGTGGATCGTTACATCGCCATGCCGGCGCAGGCGCTGGGCTATAAGGTAGGCCAACTCAAGTTTCTGGAGCTTAAAGCCAAGGCGCAGCAGGCGCTGGGGGACCGGTTTGACATCCGCTCCTTTCACGATCAGCTGCTCGATTCCGGCGCGCTGCCTCTGGATCTACTGGAACAGCGCATCGATACCTGGATCGCAGCCCAGCAAAAAACACAAACATAACCAGGAGATTCGATGGGCGCACATACAGTCAGTCAACCGCTTGCCGGCCTCCGCGTCGCCATTCTCGGAGCGGGAAAAATGGGGGGGATTTTGCTCCAGGCCTTCCTCAAGTCCAAGGTGCTGGAGCCGGAACAGATTGTGGCCACGGTGGAGCACGCCGAGCGCGCCGGGCAGCTCTCCGCGCAGTGGGGGGTCGATGTATCCACCGACAATGTAGCCGCCGCGGAGTCAGCGGACCTGATCCTGATCGGGCTTAAGCCGGTCACGGTCCCCGAGGTTGTCAGGCAGATTCGTCCTGTGCTCACGCCGCAAAAGCTACTGATCTCGATTGCTGCCTCGGTGCGGACGACGGCGATCGAGCATGCCGCGGACATGGAAATCGGTGTAGTCCGGGCTATGCCAAATACTCCATCCATGCTGGGCGCGGGCATCGCCGCCCTCAGCCGCGGACGCTATGCCACCGAGCAGCAGCTGGACCTCGCCGCCTTGCTCTTCGCCACCGTCGGCCGGACAGTAATAGTGGAAGAAAAGCACCTGGACGCCGTGACTGGCCTTTCTGGCTGCGGACCGGCATTTATCTACATCATCCTGGAATCGTTGGCGGAAGCCGGAGTCAAGGTCGGCCTGCCGCGCGATATCGCCACCCTGTTGGCGGCTCAAACCACCTTCGGGGCAGCCAAGATGGTGCTCGAAACCGGCTACCATCCAGCACTGCTGAAGGACGCGGTCACCACGCCGGCGGGCTGCACCATCGATGGCATCCTGGAGCTGGAAGAGGGCGGCCTGCGCGTGACCCTGATCAAAGCCGTGATGCGCGCCACACAGCGCGCCAAGGAACTGGCCGGGTAAGATAAACCAAGAGGTTCCGATGAGCTCCGCCCAGGCGTTTCCGACTGCGGCTGTGACCGCAAAGAGATCCCGCAGCACGACTCTTTTGCCTCGCTTTGCCTGGTGGCTGCTGGCCTACAACGTGTTGGTGATTCTGTGGGGGGCCGTCGTCCGCGCCACCAGCTCGGGCGCCGGCTGCGGCGACCATTGGCCGCTTTGCAACGGCGTGGTGCTGCAGACAAATCCTCGTCTGGCCACGTTGATCGAGCTGGCTCATCGCATGAGCAGTGGCCTTACCCTCCCCGCGGTTCTTTTGTTGTTGCTGTGGACATTTCGCGCTACCGTTTCGGGCCACGTTGCACGCATAGCCTCCATCGCCGCGGTGGTGTTTACCTTCAACGAGGGCCTGCTGGGCGCATTGCTGGTGCTATTACGGCTCACCGCTGACAACCGTTCGCCGGCGCGCGCGGTTTACCTTTCTCTGCATCTGGCCAATACGCTGCTTATGCTGGGCGCACTCACGCTCGCGGCACACTTCTTATCGCGCCGTGAGGCGTTCACTTGGCGCACGATACGCATCACGCAATTGCCGCTCGCGGTCACCGGACTAAGCGTAACCCTGATGCTGGGAGTGACCGGGACCCTTGCGGCGCTCAGCGATACGCTCTTTCCCGCAACCTCGCTCAGCGCTGCCATTGCGCAAGACTTCTCCGCCAGCGGCGGTTGGCTGCTACGCCTGCGCATTCTTCACCCTCTGACGGCGGTGGTTGCCGGGCTTTTCATCTGCTGGCTGCTGATGCGGAGCTTCGGGCGACCCTCGGAGCGCAAGCTGGCTCTCTTGGTGCTGTGCTTGTTGGTACTCCAGTTTGGTCTTGGCCTCGCGGATGTAACGCTGCTGGCGCCTGTGTGGATGCAGATCCTCCATCTACTGGGAGCCGACCTTCTATGGATCGCCCTGGTCGTGCTCGCCGCCAGGGTCTGCATTCTGGCCAAGACTCAGGCCATAGACTGACTCGTCACCAACAAGCGATCTTGTGAATCAGGGATTATTTCCGGGGGGCGGGGCGCAAAGTAAAAGGCCGTGTCGCGGATGATGGACGATACCAGATGGTCCTGCAATTTGAGCCAATCCTGCATCTCGGACTCGTAACAGCCCGCCCATTCATTCCGGTCTGTGGACGTGTCTATCAAGCGCGCGGTAATTCTCACCCGGTTTCCCGAATGCAGGACTGCTCCCTCCAGCACCCGCTCCACACCGAGTTCCATTCCGATCTTTGACAGTGACTTTTCCGAGTACCTGTACTTCATAGTCGAAGTGCGAGAGGCAACACGAACCGAGCGATTGGTTGAAAGATAGGTAATCAGCAATTCAGCCAGTCCTTCGCCGACAGAACGGGCTTGCGACGGGCAATTCAGCTCACTCAAAGGCAGAACCGCCACGGTCATGGGCCGGTTCAGGCCGTCTTTGTGAAGGAGACCTTGGCTCGCAGATGTTCTGGAGCAGATACGGCCCACCGGAACCAGGAAACGGTATCCTCGCCGGTGTAGGGTTTCGATGTACCGAGGTCTTCTTGCGTCTTCGTTGAGGGCTTTCCGGATCTGCCGGATGCAAAAGTTCAGGCTGCCCTCGAAATCGACGAAAGTTTGATTGCCCCAAAGCTCCAGCCGGATCTCATCTCGTGTGAGGGCCTGGCCTGACCGCCCGGCCAGCAGCGCCAGAATCTTGAAGGGCTGCGGCTGAAGTGAGACCCGCATACCTCGGCCTCGCAACTCGCCGGTCGATAGATCCAATTCATAACCGTCGAACTGAAGCACATCTCTCGCTCCGTCAGTCATAAGGGCTCTCCGAGAATTTCTCAAGAAAGAAGGGACTGGCCCGGGTGATTGGTCATACCATCAGATGTCTTTTGCCTGAGAATAGCTGAGGGAACCCTGAGAATCAAGGCAATTTAACACGATTGGTCGGATGATCTGCTATTATCCGGAATGATTTTGCAGGGTAACCCTTCTTTATGAACGAGCCGACCCCGGCGCATGAATTTCTCACTCCGGTCAGTAGAACCACGCTGAGCGGCGACATTTGCCGCAAGATGGTCGCGCACCTTATCCGTGGCGATTGGCAACCGGGAGAGCGGATTCCCCCTGAGCGCGAATTGTGTGCGCAACTGGGCGTAGGCCGGGCCTCCCTGCGCGAGGCCCTCAAAGCGCTCGAGATCATGGGCATGATCGAGACCCGCGTTGGCGACGGAACCTATGCATGCGAGCGTTCTACATTCCTATCCCGGCCCTTAATGTGGGCGATCATCAGCAGCTGCAAATCAGAGGCCCAGGAACTGGTAGACGCTCGCAGGCTCATTGAGGTCGAACTCGCAGGCCTCGCCGCCGAACGAGCCACGACCGCCGATCTGGCGGAGATTGGCAAGCATCTCGAAGAGCTGGAGAAAATGGGCACGCGTGCCGGCGAAAAGAGGATTCACCAGGCCGACCTGGATCGATTCCTGCGCGCTGACATCGGATTTCACCTAGCGATTGCCGAGGCTTCGCACAATAACATCCTGAAGAACGCCTTACTGCTCATCCGCAATCTACTCCAGCATTGGATCGCCGACACGGCGCGCGACGAAGATGCGCTGGCCAATACGCTCGAGCAACACCAACAAATTTTTATGGCGATCGCGAAGAAGAATCAGTTGGCCGCCAGGTCCGCGATGATGCACCATCTGCAACAGATTCCCAGCTTTCTCCTGGAACCTTCCGGCCCTTCCGACGCCCAAGCAGGCGGCGGGATGAATGCGGCGGAGAAGGACGAAGTTATCTCCTAGGAACCCGCGGAAAAAACTCGCTTTGAACGAAGGGCACGCAGAAATTGGTGAGATGCCCAGGACTACCCAGGATTTCCTGCTACGCGGTCCTCAGCAACGGCCACGTGTGCGGCTTTCAGTAAGGAAAGCCGCATGAAGCCCGCGTTCGCTCCCACGGCACGCCGGGGGAGGCGGGATGACAAAGTTGAGGACGGTGGCCCACCTCGGCATGAGTGGAGGTGGATGGACAGAGTCGAAAAAAAGCTAATTTGGACAAGTCTGACTCTCAGCTCCCCTTCGACAAGCTCCCACGGCACACCGGGGCAGGCAGGGCAGGCTCTACGGGACTAGGTTTTGTCAGTGGCGCTCTCACGCAGACTCTAAAAACCCTCATCAACCAAGCCGGATGCGGCACGGTCGAAAACCAACTCCCTCTGTGGTTTTCATCACCTTGGGTGAGCAGCAGGCTCATGGGGACACGGCTGAACAGGCTGCGGAAAAAGTCCGCACCGAACAGAAAAGCAAAACCCTCAGGGGCTAAAGCCCGTCATATTCTCAATCGTTTACGGCCCGACTAAAGTCGTGCCCTGACACAAAGCGCGAGTTTTTCCGCAGCCTGTGAAGCCGTGCCCTTCGTCTGACACTTTCCGTAGCGTGAAGGCTGTACCCTTCCCGCCTTGGGCGCAATCCTGTTCGCAGGCGCATAATCTCCCACGAGGCCTGCACGCGCCTTCTTCTCATGACAAGGATTCACGCTCGTTGCGCAACTCTCGTCGTGCTGGCGCTGTTCGCTGGCTATTCAAAGGTGCCAGGACAGGCCACACAATATCCTGGCGTACTGCCCGTGCTTTTGGGCGCGGCATGGTATCCCGAGCAATGGCCGGAGTCGCAGTGGGACCCGGACCTGGACCGCATGGCAGCATGCCACATTCACCTGGTGCGGATTGGCGAGTTCGGCTGGAGCACCATGGAGCCCCAGGAGGGCAAGTACGATTTCACCTGGCTCGACCACGCCATCGAGAAGGCCGCCAAACACCACATCGTTGTTGTCCTGGGCACCCCGACTGCTGCCCCTCCCGCCTGGCTCACCAGTAAATATCCCGAGACATTGCGGGTGGATGAGAACGGCAAGCGCGCAGAGCACGGAAACCGCGCGCAGTTCTCCTTTTCCGACGCCCAGTATCGCGTTCTGGCCCACGGCATCGCCGAGCAGATGGCAACGCGGTATGGGCACAACCCCAACGTCGTGGGCTGGCAACTGGACAATGAGTATGGCAATGCTGACTTTGGACCCTCGGCGCAAACCCAGTTCCATGCCTGGCTTAAGAAGAAGTACGGAACCGTTGCCGAGTTGAACCGGCTTTGGACAACAACGTATTGGAGTCAGACCTACGACAACTTCGATGAGATCCCGGTGCAGGCGAGCAAAGAGAATCCCGCGCTGGAGCTGGATTGGAAGCATTTCGTCAGTGACACCTGGAAGAGCTACTCGCAAAACCAGATCGACGCCATCCGGCCGCATGCGGATCCGCGACAGTTCATCACCACCAACACGATGGGCTGGTTCGATGGTTTTGACCACTACACCGTCTATAGCAATCTCGACATCGCCTCCTGGGACGACTACGTTGCGCAACCCATTTACAACCCGTCGCTCAATGGCGCCACCCACGATCTGGATCGCGGATTCAAACACAAAAACTTCTGGGTGATGGAGACCGAACCGGCATTCGTGAACTGGCGAGATACGAATAATCCTCTGGAGCGCGGGCAGATTCGCGAGATGGCCTGGCAGGCAGTGGGTCACGGCGCCGATGCGGTCGAGTACTGGCAGTGGCGAGCCGCGCTCAATGGGCAGGAGCAGTACCACGGCACTCTGGTGGGCAGCGATGGATTGCCCGTACCCGCCTACGCCGAGATCCAACAGGTAGGCGCGGAATTCGAAAAGGCTGGTCCAGCTCTTTCCGGGACCACTCCCCATTCGCCGGCGGCCATCCTGGAAAACTATGACAGCCGCTGGGCGATCGATTTCCAACGCCACTCTGCCGCCTTCGACCCAGTGAGGGAGTTGTTGAGCTTTTACCGGCCGCTGCGTTTGATGAGTCAAGCGGTGGACATCGTCGCACCCGACGCGCCGCTCGATGAGTACAAACTGGTGGAAGCGCCGGCGCTGAATCTTCTGCCGGAGGCGGTGGCGCAGCACCTGATCGATTATGTGAACCACGGCGGCAATCTGGTGCTGGGCCCACGGAGCGTCATGAAAGACAGCTACAACGCGCTCTATCCTGGCCGTCAGCCAGGACCGTTGATCGGGCTGCTGGGCGGCCGCGTGGAGGAATTTTACGCAGTGGAAAAACAAGTGCCCGTCAGTGGAGAGATCGGATCGGGTTCGGCCAGCGTCTGGGCAGAACTGCTGAGTCCAAGTGATGCGGAAACGCGAGTGCTGATGCGCTATGGAGCCAGCAATGGATGGCTGGATGGGCAACCCGCGGTGATCAGCCGTAAGGTGGGCAAGGGCAGCATCACTTATGTGGGCGCCTGGCTCGACGACGCCCTGATGAGCAAGCTTACGGCGTCCTGGATTCAGATGAGCCAGATCCGGCCCATCGTTCCCAATGTTCCCGAGGGGGTGGAGATTTGCCGGCGGAGCGGGAGTGGAAAATCGGTCGTGATCGTGATCAATCACTCAACCAGCAGCCAGTCGATCGCGCTGCCCTCTGCCATGAAGGACCTGCTGTCGAACGACGCCGCTCCGGCTTCCCAACTGACCTTGCCTGCGCACGGAGTCGCAGTGCTGGAGTAGGGCCAATTTCCCTGGAGGGGTGCCCCACGTTCGCCTCACCTGCCCCGGCATGCCGGGGGGCGTACGTGGGCCGAATAAGACGGGGCGTCCCGGATTTCCTGTACGCTGCACTGGACGTGACCGCTTATGCGGCTTTCACTAAGGAAAGCCGCATGAAGTGCGCCGGAGCCACCAAGCTGCACAGGAAATCCGGGGTTAGCCCCACGATTGCTTTTACGTAATCGTAATAGTTTCTTTAAGCAGATGATTGGGCTATCCAGGGAAAGCATTCGAAATATATCGTTTTCGGCCCAGGTACGCTTCGGCGAACCTGGGGCACCCGTCCTGTTTTATGGGGCTTTGTTTGTCTAGCCGGTTTTGCGGGTCCGCGCGGGCTTGCTTTCTGTAACTGTGGCTGATTTTGACGCTTTCTTCTTGGTGGGTTCGACAAGAGTGGGAGCAGCAGCGGCCGCGGCAGGGGCACCACGCTCGGCAATACTCTTCTTGAGCGCCTCCATCAGGTCGATGACGGGAGCCAGTTTTGCTTTTTGCGGCTGCCCGGCCACCACCTGCCCGGCTCGCTTGGTTTCGACCAGCGCCAACACCCGGTCCTGATATTCGTCTTTGTACTGCTCGGGGGCAAACCCGGCCGTTAGCTGCTTAATAAACTGCTCAGCGAGATCTATTTCAGGCTTTTGCAGGGTCATGCTTTCGGTCTTGCCGTATTCGGCGACTTCCCGAACCTCAGACGCAAAGTAGAGCGTGTGCAGCACGATGCCATTGTGGTACGGGCGCATCAGGACGATCTGCTCCCGCTGGTTCAGCGTAACCTTGGCAATCGCGGCGACATTGAGCTTTTCCATCGCTTGCAGCAACAATCCATAAGCACGGCGGCCTGCGTCCTCGGGGGCCGAGTAGTACGAGGACTCGAAATAGATCGGGTCAACCTCGCTGAGGCTGACGAACTGCATAATGTCCATGGACTCCGACGACTCGGCCTGCAGGGTCTTGAGCTCTTCGTTGTTCACCAGCACATAGGCGTCGCGGTCAACCTGGTACCCCTTGACAAGCTCGCTGCGCTCCGCCACTCGGTCGCATGTGGGGCAAAAGATCTGCTGCTTGATGCGCGAGCCGCACGGTTCGTGGATCTGATTGAAACTGACGTGTTCTTCGCGCGCGGCAGCGTAGAGCCGCACCGGCACCGAGACCAGGCCAAACGAGATGTAGCCCTTCCAGACTGTCGATGCCATGGCTCCTCCGAGGGGATAAGATACATTTCCGGCAGCAACCGGAGCAACAAAAAAGGTGCAACCGTGACTTCAAAGACAATACCGCTTAGCGCATCATCTCCTGCGTTGTACTATTCCGGGCCGCCTTGTGAATCCGGCGCAGGATCGTGGAAGCCACGTAAGCCGCACCAAATCCGTTATCGATATTGACTACGGTTACGTTGGGCGAGCAGGAATTCAACATGCCCAACAGGGCCGCGATGCCGCCGAAGGACGCGCCGTAACCCACGCTTGTGGGCACGGCAATGACGGGAGCCCCCACCATCCCCCCCACCACGCTGGGTAAAGCGCCTTCCATCCCGGCGCAGACAATCACCACCTCGGCCTCGCGCAACTCCTCGCGGTGCGCCAGCAGCCGATGCAGGCCGGCGACTCCCACATCGTAGATCCGCCGGACTTGGGCACCTACCGGGGCCCCCATCACCTCGGCTGTCACAGCCGCTTCCTCAGCCACGGGAAGATCGCTGGTTCCGGCGCAGAGCACGGCCAGCGAACCGGCAACGCCACTCTCGCCCGGCGGTGTCTGCCGGAGTGCAACAACGCGGGCCACGGGGTGATACTGCGCTTCCGGGACCAGAGCCTTCACAGCGGCAAACGCAGCCTCATCGGCGCGGGTTGCCAGCACATCTCCGCCCATCGCAGCCATGCGAAAAAAGATCTCTCCCACCTGCGCAGGCGTCTTGCCGGCCGCGTAGATGACTTCCGGCAGGCCGGTACGCAAGCGGCGGTGATGGTCAATCTTGGCAAAGCCCGCTTCCTCGTAGGGTAGGTTGGCGAGGCGCTCCATGGCCTCCTCGGGGCGTAGTTCCCCGTCGCGCACGCACTGCAGCATTGCGAGGATGGTGTCTCCGGTCATGATCGCGCTCCCGCCGGTTGCCGCGTACGCCATGCTGCCATCGCCGCCTGCATAACGGTTTTGAGCGGCACGTCGAAGGCTGCCGCGGCTCGGCGGCAATCCTCAAACTCCGGCGCAGCGTTCCATTCTTCTCCCTGCCAGGAGCCGGTCTTGATATGGATCACACCAAAATCCGTCTCCACCGGTGTGATTTCCCGGGCCAGAATGACGCGATTCTCCTCCCGGACCCGAATGCCCAGAGTGGTTGTTTCGCGGAAGATCAGTTGCTGCAGGCCGGCGGCATCGCCGGGCTTGCAAAGTACAGTGAGCAGCGTTCCCAATCGTCCCTTCTTCATGATCACCGGCCCACTCATCACGTCCAGCGCGCCGTGCTCCAGTGCCAATTGAGCGGTGTGGGCCAGGACCTGGGGACTTAAATCGTCCACGGCACATTCCAACACCGTAACCTTGTCTTCGTTGAAGGGCTGCGCGGCCGTCGCAATCTCAGCGATGCTCACCCGCAGGACATTGGGAAAGCGCTCCGGGTTCCGCGTACCGGCTCCGTAGCCGATGGTCTGGGTCCGCATCACCGGAGTGGCATCGAATCGACAGTCCAGGGCGCGCAGCAACGCCGCTCCGGTGGGTGTGACCAGTTCCATCTGCACGTGCGCTGCATAGGTGGGCAGGTTCTTGAGCAACTCCGCGGTGGCTGGGGCGGGTACGGGAAAGCGCCCGTGAGCGCAGTTGACAAAGCCACTCCCGACATTCACCGGGGAGCAGTACCACGCATCCAGATCCAGGGCATCCGCTCCTGCGGCACAGCAGGCAATGTCGACGATGGCGTCGATCCCGCCCACTTCGTGGAAGTGAACCTCTTCCGCAGGAATGCCGTGAATGCGACCCTCTGCGTCCGCCAGCAAAGAGAACGCAGTGAGGCTGAGGTTAAGGGCTCGCTGGGTGAGGTCCGCGCGCATAAGCAGACTGCGAATCTCGGGCAGACCGCGCCCGTGCTCGTGTTTGTGGCCCTCATGGTTGTGGGTGTGGTCGTGGTCGTGGTGATGATGGTGGTCATGATGGTGACCGTGACCGGGCGCCGCCTCGTGTTCCTGCTTTATCTCCTCCTGAACCGGTCCGCTGGGGGCTGCCGGCTCATGCAGTTGGCCGCCGACCATGACGTCGATCTTGGTCGATTGGATGCCGCTCCGGCTCACCTTGGTAACGCGTAGTTCCGCTCCCAACGCCAGCGAAGCGGCGGTTCGCTGCAGCAATTCGATGGGTGCGCCCGCATCCACCAGCGCGCCCATCAGCATATCGCCGCTGATGCCGGCAAAGCATTCCAGGTATCCAATCCGCATAAGCCTATTTTGCAAACCCGGTCAGCACCTCGATGGGCAGGACCTCGTTCATTGATCCGGAGCGGTATCCTTCGCAATCGAGTGAGACGTAACGGAATCCGGCAGCGCGAACCACGGCGGCCATCGCCTTCATTTTTCCCACCTGGAGGACGCCGGCCATCTCCTCCTCCGCGATCTCGATGCGCGCAATCGAGCCGTGATGGCGCACGCGAAAGCGCCTGAGCCCCAGTGCGCGAAGCGAATCCTCTGCCTGTTCGATCATGCGCAACGACTCCGGGGTTACCCGCCGGCCGTACTCCATGCGCGAGGACAGGCACGCCGAAGCGGGCTTGTCCCAAACCCGCAATTGCGCCCGCTGCGCCAGCTCACGGACATCGGCTTTGTTGAGACCTGCCTCTGCCAATGGGGCGGCCACGCGGTGCTGCGCCGCTGCTTTATGGCCGGGACGAAAATCCTGCCTATCATCCAGGTTCAACCCGTAGGCCAAAGCTTCGAAGCCAGTCCGCTCCAGCTCCTGCTCCAGGACGTTGAAAAGTTCGTCCTTGCAATGGAAGCAACGATCGGGCCCATTCACCGCATATTCTTCTCGTTCCAACTCGTGGGTTGCAATCGAACGCAAAGGGATTCCCTGCTCCCGGGCAAAATTCTGGGCGTCGCTGTACTGCGAGCGTGCCAGGCTGGCAGAGTCAGCGATCACCGCCAGCATCTGCTGTCCAAGGGCGGCATGCGCCGCGTACGCCAAGTAAGCAGAATCGACCCCACCGGAATAGGCAACGATAACGCTGCCCAGCGAACGCAATCGCGCCTGCAGCGCTCGCTCTTTGTCCTCGAGGCTGATGCCGAGGCCCTGCCCGAGGTTGTCTCCGGTGCTGGCTTGCTCGCTCATTCCTGAACACACTCCCGATGACAAACGCAGAAGCCCACGGAGTAAGATGGTCAATAGCGGGTTCGTCGATTACGAAGCCTGGACATTATTTCCAAGTAGACTGGATGATGATGTCGTTCTTCGCTCTCAAGTCTCCACTGACTGCCAGCGACCGTATTGAACGGCGCCGATTGATCTTCGCAGACACTCTGTCTCTGGTCACTCTGTTCGCGATCACGGCGTTGCTGGCCGTAATGACCAATTATCTCTACCAATCTTACGCCTCCCACCAGGTGGAGCTGGCTAACCGCTGGCTAGTACGTGGTGAACAGGCCATGCGCGATCACAAGCCCCAGGCGGCCATTGACGCCCTTAGCTCGGCACTGGCTTTTGCGCCCGGTGACCGCAACACAGAAATTAAACTCGCCGAAGCACTCGCCTCCGCCGGCCGCCTCCAGGAAGCTGCCGTTTACTTCAATGCGCTGCTCGAAAGCCAACAGGGTAGCGGCTTGATCAATCTGCAACTTGCCCGCTTGGCCGCCCGCCAGGACAACGTTAACCAGGCCATAGAGGACTATCAAAGGGCAATTTACGGCAATTGGGAGGGCGACGGCTACGTACGCCGCCGCGACGTGCGCTTCGAGCTGATCACCTATCTCATCGACCATCAGCTTCTGGACCGGGCCCGCAGCGAGCTGTTGGTCGCCTCAGGGAACGCTCCCCAGGACGACATCAGCGTCCAGTTGGACATTGCCCGGATGATGGAGCGGGCGCAGGCCCCGAGCGACGCCCTGCACCTTTACAGGACAATTCTCCACCGTCACCCATCCTTGCGGGAGGCCCTGGAGGGCGCAGGCCGCACTGCCTTTCAAATAGGCCGCTACCTGGAGGCAAAGAAATACCTCGCGCGTGCGCTGGAGGGACCTGGAGTCGACCAGGAACCGAAGGCTGTTCTCGATCAAAATCGTGACCGCCTGAACGAAGCGACCCGCCTGTTACTCCTCTATCCGTCCTCGCGGTTAAGCCCGCATGAGCGTAACGCCCGCATTCTCAGCGACCGGAAACTTGCCATGGCGCGCCTGGCGGAATGTACGCAAGCCAGGCCCCCGGCGCCGGCAAAGGACTCCTCCGCAAGCGCTCCGCCACCCGCCGCAACCAAGGGCTCCAATCCCCTGCAAAGCCTGACATCTCGTTTCACAAGCCATCCGGCCACTCCCGCACCGAACCAGGCGGCTGCTCCACCCCCGGTCGACCCCCTGCAGTCTCTGGCGGAACGATGGAAACGATTGCCCGCCAAGGTCTCCCTCAGCGAGCTTGAAAACGACCCCGATCTTGCCCAAACGCAAATTCAACTCATCTATGACACGGAATTGCTTACACAGCAGGTCTGCGGGGCGCCCGCAGGGGACGCCGACGCCCTGCTACTGAAGATTGCCCAAGCGCCCAACCTGGTGGAGGAAGAGTGAGTACCGCCACAGAGACGCCCGGCGTAAACCCGGTGCCAGTCAACCCGGCTTCAGGAGTCGACCCGGTTGCGATTGCGGAGGAAAGGCGTTATCGGCCTAACCCGGCGGATTTCAACCGGTTGGCCCCTAATCGGGACGAGCGGCTCTTCCTGGTTCTGTCTATTTTTATCGGGGTGATCTCCGGCCTTCTGGTGGTATGTTTCCGCGTCGCCATCAACTGGATCCAGGTGCTTACGCTCGGGTCATCACCGCATCCGGGGCAGCTCCGGCTGTTTTTTGTGCCCATGGGCGTGGGCCTTCTGGTGGCTGCCCTGGTCCAACTGGTTTTCCCGGGCGCGCGGGGCAGCGGCATCAACCAGACCAAGGCAGCACTTTACATCTACAACGGCTATATCTCCTTCAGAACCGTGATCGGGAAATTCATCACTTCCGCGCTCGCCATCGGCGGTGGTTTCTCGCTCGGTCCCGAGGATCCCTCGCTGCAAATCGGAGCCGGCGTGGCTTCCATGGTTAGCCGCCGCCTCAACCTCTCGCGCGACCGGCTGCGGATGTTTGCGCCCATCGGCGCTGCCGCGGGCCTGGCGGCTGCGTTCAACGCGCCTATCTCGGCCATTCTTTTTGTAGTCGAGGAGGTAATCGGCCGATGGAGCGCGGCTGTGCTTGGATCTATCGTGCTGGCCGCGATCTCCAGTGTCGTCGTTGCCCGCCGGTTCTGGGGCGCGGAGCCGATGTTTCGCATTCCCTCGGTAAACCTGAAGGGACCGCAGGAGCTTTTTGCCTACGCTGTTCTTGGCGTGGCGGGTGGTATCGCCTCACTCATTTTCTCCAAGGCACTGGGCTACTTCCGGCCCCGGCTTCGCCAGCTTCCCCGCTGGACCTGGTACATCCAGCCACCCATCGCGGGCCTTATCGTAGGCGCGATTGCTTATTTCGGCGCTCCCCAGGTAATGGGGCCGGGATATAACGTGATCGACCAGGCCATGCACGGCCAGTTCACCTGGAAGTTTCTTCTCGCGCTGGCACTGCTCAAGATTATCGCCACGACGATTTCGTTTTCCAGCGGCACGCCTGGCGGCATGTTCGCCCCCACTCTTTTTATCGGCGCCATGCTGGGCGCCTCAATCGGAACGTTCGAGAAGGTTTTCTTCCCCAGCTTTTCCGTCTCAGTGGGTTCGTATGCGTTGGTGGGCATGGGGGTTCTGTTTGCCGGGTTCTTACGGGTGCCACTGACTTCTGTGTTCATGGTTCTTGAGGTCAGCCAAAACTACTCCATTGTGCTCCCGGTGATTCTCGCCAACACCATTGCTTACCTGGTCTCGCGCAGCCTGCAGCCATATCCCATCTTTGAGACGTTTACCCATCAGGACGGACTCGATCTGCCATCGATGGAAGAGCAGCGGGAGGAGAGCGTCCTGCATCTTGAGGATGCCTTGCGCCCGGTAAACTTCCCCATTTTTCCCGGAACCGCCACGCTGCAGGAAGTCTCAGCCCAGCTGTCTGTCGCCGACGCGCCTATATTGCTGGTCAAGCTGCGGGATGGCTCGTGGTACTCCATGACTCGAAATGAGTACACCTCGGCCGCAGCAACACAAACCCCGGATACTCCATTGGAACGCACTCTCAAACCCGATCGGGCGCCGCTCATGTTCCCTGACATGCCGCTGGATAGCGCGATTCCCTACCTGGCCCGGTGGCCTGTTCTCCCCATTCAGAATCGGGCGAGCAAGGGCACCCTGGAGGGCATCGTATCGCTTGAAGATGTGTTGAGCCGTTACCAGCAGCAATAAGTGGGAAGCCGAGAAACCGCAGGTCGAAAAACATTTCCACGAAAGGTCCGCTGAACCGCAGGTCCCTCGGCTTCGCTCGGGATGACAAAGGGGAGGGTAGCGCTCACCTCAACAGTGGTTATCAGGGATGGACGGAGCCGTAGGTTATCCGCGATTTTCATCCTCTTGGATCGGCCACTCGCAGGCGTTTGGCGGCGATGACTCAGCTGCATAGACACGGCGAATTCTTCACCAACCGACCTGCCGTCGCCTTCGCGCTGTTCACGCCCGCGGTGCTTCTGGTCCATGGATACCATCCGCTGGCTGATGACGGCGCGGTCTACGTAACCGGTATCAAAAAGCTGGCGGAGCCAGGCCTCTATCAGCCGGATGCGGTTTTCGCCTTATCACCCACGCACCTCTCCATCTTTGCCCACGTTCTCGCCTTGTTGCTTCGCTGGGGCCACCTTCCCCTGCCGGCCCTGCTGCTGGTCTGCCAAGTGGCTTCGATCTTTCTCTTTCTTCTCGGCTCGTGGAAAGTGGCGGCAGGAATCTTTCCCGAACAAACCGCGCGCTGGGGAGCAGTGTTGCTCACCGCCTGCTGCCTCACCCTGCCGGTCGCGGGCACATCGCTTTCCATCATGGATCCCTACGTCACGGCGCGCTCCTTTTCCACTCCCTTCATGCTCTTCGCGCTGGCGGCCGTTCTCGACGAGCAGTGGGTGGCTTCCGCACTATGGCTGGTGTTGACCGCGCTGCTGCATCCACTGATGGCTTGCTATGCAGCCATCGCCCTGCTCACTATTGGGCTTACCAGGCGCAACATGTGGCGCTCGCTTGGTCTGCTTGCCGTGCTCGGGTGTGCGCTGTGCGCCGTCATTTTCATGGTCACCCGTCATGCGGACCCCAGCGTTGCTTACAACCGCGCGGCTCTCAGCCGGTCGTATTTTTTCCTCTCCAGCTGGCGATGGTATGAGTATCCGGGCTTGCTGATGCCGCTCCTCCTACTCGGCATTGCCGGCGCCGACAGACGAGCGCCGTGGCCTGCACGCACACTGGCCATCGCCGCGACCATAGTCGGGGGTTGTGCGCTGCTAGTGTCCATGTGTTTTGTGCACCGCAGCGGAAGCCTGCTGCTGGCGCGGCTGCAGGTGCTGCGCGCCTTTCACTTCGTCTACATCGCCGGTGTACTGCTGGCCGGCGGCATGTTGGCAACGCTGCCGCAACGGCGGAAACGCGTCATCGCCGCGCTCTACTTGGCGCTTCTCCTCATCATGTTTGCCGCCCAGAGGCTGACCTATCCTGCCTCCAGCCGTGTGGAGTGGCCTGGGCTAACGCCACGCAATCCATGGCAGCAGGCGTTCCTGTGGATTCGCGCCAACACCCCCGAGGATACGATCTTCGCCCTGGATAACGACTACATTGAATGGCCCGGCGAGGATGCCCAGGGCTTTCGCGCAACCGCGGAGAGAAGCGCCGTCGCCGACTATTTCAAAGACGGCGGCATCGCCAGCAACTTTCGTCAGGCGGCAATTCCCTGGTGGCAAGGGTCGCAGGCCACGGAGCAGCTCAACAGCGCCACCGATGAGCAGCGGTTGGCCCGGCTTCGGCCCCTCGGCGTCACCTGGATCGTTTTGCCGGCGCAGGCAAATACCGGCTTTCCGTGTCCATTTACCAATGCGAGTGTCCGCGTCTGCCAGTTAGGCGGAGCTTTGCTTCACGGTACAGAAGGCGCAAAATAGCAGCTGGAACCGTCACACCGGAGGACTAGCAAGTCGATGTTGACGCTGTATCAGAGACTTATTTTCGGTTACGTGCTGTTGCTCTCTCTGCTGCTTGCCGTCGGCCTGCACGATTCCCTTTCGCTTCACCAGGCAGCCGCGCTTGATCATCAGCCGTCAGTCTCTGCCTCGTCCGCAGCGCAGGCACGCGCTGTTCTCGCCCGCCGAGCCACCACCATCACCACCGCCTGCACCCTGAGCGGCGTTCTGATCTCCATCGGCTTTCTCATCTCCATCATCCGCCCGATCCGGCGCACCGCCGCCGCCGCTCGCCGCATCGGACAGGGGGAATTGCAACAACGTATCGAGTGGCGAACGCGCGATGATCTGGGCACGATTGCTACCGAGCTCAACCGCATGGCGGTGCGGCTGCGCGACCTCCGCGACACCGAATATGGCCGCAAGCAGATGGACCAGCAGCTCTCCGATGCCGTGGTGCAGTCCATCTTCGAGCCGGTGATCGTCACCGACGCGAAAGGACATGTCCTCAAGCTCAATCAGGCGGCCAAAGAAGTGCTGGGCGAAGCAGCCGACGATCGCATGGCCCTGACCAACACGCCGGGAGGAGAGAGGATTCTGCGCGCGGTGCGGGATGCGATATCCATGCGCCAGTCCATCGCCACTGAGGGCGAAGCCGCCCTTTTGCCCATGAAGCTCGGCGAGGGACAGCGAAGTTACCGCCTGCGCACCACACCCATGCGCGATGCCGAGGGCAAGTTGCTGGGAGCGGTCAGTGTGCTCGAGGACATTACCGAGATGCAGGATATCGATCGCTTCAAGACCCGCTTTCTCAGCGTCGCATCCAAGAAACTCCGCCGGCCTCTGGAACAGCTTCGGCTCAGCCTGTACACGCTCACTTCGGGCTTCGCCGGGGACTTGCGCCCCTTGCAGGCAGATGTGATTCATGGGGCGGAAGAGGAAGCAGAACGACTCAACGATCTCATGTCTGATCTGATCGAGGTCTCCGAACTCGATACCGGGCGGCGCGAGCTCCGGATGGATCGATTCCGTCCCATCGATATTCTGCGCGATGCCTGCTCTCGGGTACGCGATGAGGTCCGGGCCAAGAACATCGATGTGCAGATCCAGGCATTTGCCGATCTCTCGTATGTGAATGGAGATCGCCGCGCCCTGCGCAGCATCATGGACAACCTGATGAGCAATGCGGTGCGCTACACGCCGGAGAATGGAACTATCCTGTTGCAGGCCCAGGAGCAGAAAGACAAGGTGCAGTTCTCCGTGCGCGACTCAGGCCGGGGCATCGAAACCGAGCGGTTGGCCAACATCTTCGGCCGCTTCAATGCCGCGCATGACGAGGGGACCGGCTTGGGCCTCGCCCTGGTGCGCCGGCTGGTCGAATTGCTCGGCGGTCAAATTTCCGTGGAGAGCCGGCTCGGCCACGGAGCCGCCTTCAGTTTTACCCTCCCAGTAGCCACCACCGTTGCCACCCGGCATCCCATCGAAATTGGTTAAGCATTTCACTTTTGGTGAAGGGGAAGTGGCGAATTTGATCGCGGCTTTCCTCAAGAAAAGACGCACCTCGTTACACTTAACCATGAAGCGTAGAAGGGAAATGCTTTAAGACAGTTTCGCAATTACTGTGGCCTAATAGAGATCGCGAGGTGTGGTTTTCCTTGAGAGAAAACCACGAAGAGGCCGGTCGCTTCGGTCTACACCAATCGCGAAACTGCTCCAGGCTCGCCAGGGATAATGACCGACTTCTCGACCGACATCTCACCCGCCGCGCCTGAGCAGGCCAAGCTGCGCGTCTACATCGGGGCCGCTCCCGGAGTGGGCAAGACTTACCAGATGCTCGAAGATGCCCACCTGATAAAGAAGCAGGGCATTGACGTTGTCATTGGGCTGATCGAATCCCATGGCCGGAAGGATACCCAAGACCAGGTAAAAGATCTCGAGGTTATCCCCCGGCGTTCTATCCCTTACCGCTCCGTGGTTCTGGAAGAAATGGATCTGGATGCCATTCTTGCCCGTCATCCCCACATCTGCCTGGTAGATGAGCTGGCACACACCAACGTGCCCGGATCGAGAAACCGCAAGCGTTACGAGGATGTGCTGGAACTCTTGGACGCGGGCATCAACGTGTGGACCGCAGTCAATGTCCAGCACCTGGAAACCCTCAACGACTCCGTTTCCCGCTCCGCCGATGTCCAGATCCGGGAAACGATCCCGGATAGTTTTCTGAAGCGGGCCGATGAAGTGGTGAACGTGGACATCACCGTGGAGGAACTGCGTTCACGCCTCAAGCAAGGCAAGATCTACGCCCAGGAAAAGATCGAGCAGTCATTGGCCAACTTTTTCCGCAAGGGCAACCTCAGTATGCTGCGCGAGCTTGCGCTGCGCACCACTGCGGCGGAGGTTGGCTCCCGCGCGGCGGAATATCGCCGCAGCGAGGGCCTGGAACAAGCTCCGATTCCGGAGAAGGTGATGGTCTGCCTCTCCCCACGGCCGGGAGCGGAACGTCTCTTGCGGGTGGGAGCGCGCATCGCCGGCCGCCTGGCCACCAACTGGTACGCGGTGCGGGTTGAATCCCCGGACGAAGACTCGCGCCATGGGGACGCGGAAGAGTATCAGCGCATGGAAGAGTACCAACGCCTGGCCCGTGATCTGGGCGCCCAGGTCATCGTGCTGAAAGACAAAAACATCGCCGATGCGCTCATCGAGTTCGCGCAACAGGAAGGCATTTCGCACGTGGTCTTTGGGCAATCGGCGCGCTCGCGGCTGGACATTCTTCTGCGGGGCTCGGTGATCAATCGCTTTCTAGCAGAGATTCGTGACGCGACGGTGCAGGTGGTCCCGATCGGCAAGGGCAAGCGCTGAGGGTACTACTGAGTTCCGGACCGGCAGGTTCTCACGCAGACACTTAAGCCCGTCGTATTCTCAACGTTTACGGGCCGACTAAACAGCTTGCGGAAAAAGTCTGCGCCCGGCAGGAGAGCAACACCTCAGGGGCTAAAGCCCTCATCGGGCGCGATTTTATGGCCCGACTAAAGTCGTGCCCTGATACAAAACATGAGTTTTTCTGCAGCCTCTAAAGCCCGTGCTCTTCAGCGCGACGCGCACTCGGGAGCGTTGTTACGGTACAGGGGATTACGCGGATAGGCAACCGCCAGCTCGTGCAGCAAGCCACAACCTTGGGCATCGTTTTTATCGCGCAGCGCGGCTACGGCCAGCAGCAGCTTGGCGAAGGGCTTCAAGAGGTTCCCGTGTGCAGCGGTTTGCTGGAGCTCGCGAATGCCCAGCTCCTTGTCCGGCTTTATGCCGCCCATGCGCAACATCCACCGCACGGGCGCCGGCTTGATGCCGGTCATATAATTTTCGACGCCGACAGCCAGGAAAGCGTCGTAGGCATCGGGCTTTTGCTGCAGTAACTGTTGCGCAAGAATGCGCCCTTGCTTCATATAGCTCAGCGCAGCCAGATCCTCATTGTCGATCAAGGCTACATAGTCGGAGCGCAGCCCCATGGCCAGCACCTTGGCAAACAGGGCATTGCTGTCATCGGCATGCAGCTTAAGGGCAGCGTCCGCGAGCTGGTCACCTCGGTCCAAGGCGCCGAAGAACTGTTCGCGTACCTTGAGGTCTGGGCGAGGCTTGGACCGCGCTTCAAATTCTTTGTCGTCGGTGAAGAGCTGGCTTTCCAGGATGCCGAGCCGGGCGAACTCCGCAAATAGAAAGCCGGCGGCTTGCGAGACCGGCCCCATTGGGTCTTGGGGGTACCTCTGCTCCCAGGTGGAGAAATCCTGATGCGCCTTTTGAAAATCCAGGTTGTACATATTCTGGAAGCCCTGTTCGATCTCGGTCGGCGCCAGAGCATCCGCTGCGTGCGCGGAGGCCAGGGCCAGCAGGAGCAACAGCGCGGCAAACAAGTTCCGCGTGGGCCTCAACCTTCGGTGACTGAGTTTCGAGTGAACCGGCTTCATTAACCCAAGGATAGAATGCGCCGTAGGCGGAGTTGTCACGGAAAGGTCTCGGCCGATTACCTTCACGGATTTTGGCGGCAAACTCAAGCGCCGCGCGGGCCGGAGGAACTTATAGCTCGCTCCAGCGCATTCCCGGCTGCCCCGCCGCGGCCGGCGCAGAGAAGCTACGCAGCCAACCGGCCAGATGCATATAGTCTTCGGCAACCGCCGAACCGGGCGCGTAATCGATCACCGTCGTTCCTTCTGCCAGCGCCTCGCTCACCGCGGAGCTGCGGCGCAGCACCAGGGGCAGGAGGCGATCGCCCAGTTGCTGTTGCAACGTCTCGCGCACGTCCAGGTGCAGGGGCGATGAGGCATCGAACTGGTTCAACAGGTAAAAGGCAGATCCCGTTTCTCTATCCCGGTTGGGCGGATTGGCCGGGTTAAACAAAAAGGCCTCCAGCGACCGCACGGTTGCTACCGAGCTGATGTCGGGAAGGATGGGTACCAGGATCGTTGGCCGCAGCAGCAGCAGCCGCCTCGTCACCTGGCGGCTGGCGGTGCCTATGTCTACCAGGATGCGGCTCGCGTCGCGGCCGTCGCGGCCCAGCTCTCCCAACAGCGGGTCATGCTCATCTGCGCCGTCTCCGGGATAGCGCTCCGGCTCCAGGGTCAGAACCTGTACCGGTGCGTCTCTCTCCCCGCCGGGAGGAGAAAAGGTCCGAACCACGCCGGGCTTAAACTCGCGCGAACCGAAATAAAGCGGCAACGGCCCGTAGACCGCTGTATCGGCCAGCAGGACGTGTTCCCCGAGGGCTGCCAGAGCACGCCCCAGCGTAGCTACCAGGCAGGTCTTTCCTACTCCGCCGGCCAGGGAAAAAACCGCAACCATGGGTGGCCTGTCTTCGAGGCTGGGTGTTGATATCACCTCTGGAGGAGCGAAAATAGAGTGCAGAGCAAACCAGCGTGTGGCCGCCGCATCCATGGGCTGCGGTCCCGTCTGCCGCACGGGCCCGGGAAGAGCCTGTGCCTCGGTTGCCTCCAAGCTCCCTTGGGGCACGAGCTGGGGCGCCTCCTCCGTCGGTTGATGGGATGAGCGCTGGGAAATGACCGTGGGCTCGGTGGCGCTGCCCGGTTCTCCTGGTTCGCGCGCGATGCGGTAGCGGAAGTGCCCCAGCACCTCCTTGCGCGACGCCGAAAAGTCCCAGTACGTGCTCCCCGGCGTGCGGGCGCGAGCGTAGAGCGCCGCGATATCCTCCGGCGGTGCGGTGTGCTCCGGGTCAGGTGGTTTCTCTGTCATGACACTCCCTCAATTCTCCCAAATCAGAGCTCAAATCGGACCCAAGGATGGGCCGGTCCTTCGGCGAACGGGGGAGAGTCTTATTGTCGTCTTTCGACATATTACCGGGGAGCTTTAGTTCCTTAACATACTCCGGATTTGCTGTTGAGGTGCGGGGCAATGTCAAAATTCATGCGCTTGCGCCGGCCTCGCCTGCCGTAGGGCGGGCTGTGGGGCGGGCTCTGCCCATTGTGATACTTTTGAACTTGGAAATGAGCTCGTAGCTCAGTCGGTAGAGCAACGCACTTTTAATGCGTGGGTCGTGGGTTCGATTCCCACCGAGCTCACCACGTTTCGGAGCTACCGAACAGCCGGATGGCGTACCCTCACCGCCAGAGACGCTCCTCACCAGTTAACGCTCATGGCCACCACCCCGCTTTGCGCCGCGCCGCTCAACTCATTGCAGGTCACTGCGTTGCATGACCGCTGCACCGCGGCCTGGCATCACGAGGTTCCCTCTGTAGCCGCGTCTGTGACCGGCTTCGAGCGCACGGTAGCCGAGCAGCACCTGGCCAACTTCGAACTCTGGCACGCGGAGGATATGGCACGCGCTCCGGAAGCCAGCGATTACGACCTGGCCCGCATCAAGCGCTTTATCGACAGCGCCAATCAGCGTCGCAACGATCTAACCGAGCAGTGCGATGTCTTTCTGCTGAACTTTCTCAGCCAGCAAAACCTGCCCGCTCCGGGCGCCGAACTGCACTCCGAGTCACCTGGCCTGATCCTCGATCGGCTGTCGATTCTCTCCCTCAAGCTGTTTCATACCCGGGAAGAGATTGACCGTCCCCAGGCGCCCCACGGCCACGGCGAACGCAATCTGCAGCGTTTGCGCATCCTGGTTGAGCAACGGGACGATCTGGCAGGGGCTCTCGATCGCCTGTGGCAGCAAGTCCTCGACCGGCAGCGAAGATTCAAGCTCTACCGCCAGCTAAAGATGTATAACGACCCGGCGCTCAACCCGGCAGTTTATTCCCCGCAGCCCAAGCCGTAAGCCAGTTTGATCGCCCTAACAGCACTCCTATTTGGCGTCCGTGCTACAGTCTTGCCAAGGATGCCGATCTACCTGCCGGGTTGACGTACGCCTATTCTGTGCGTATAAAAACGAATCTAATAGCCGGAACGGCTCCGTATCGAAGTTGTCTTGATCGATGTCGACTCCTGTTTAAAAACGGAGAAGGAAGAGTGGGTTATGCAAAACACAGGTCAGGGTATCCCCGCTCGGCGCAATCCACGCACCATAGAGGGCAAGGCGCGCCCTATGCCGAATGTTGGGCACCAGAAGGCCCTGAACGAGTACCAGACCGCGCTGCAGTGGATGCACGAGGGCAAGTATGAGAAAGCCCGGCAGGTCTTTGAGAAGCTCAGCCAGGACGGCCCGGTTGAGATTCTTGAGCGGGTGCGGGTTTATCTCGTGGCCTGCCAACGGCATGCGCAACAAAGCGGCCTTTCCTTCAACAATACGGAGGAACAGTACGACTACGCCATTTCCCTGTTGAATACCGGATTCTACGAAGAGGCTCGCGACCAGTTCCAAGGCATTCTCAAGACCAATCCGACTGCCGATTATGCCTACTACGGTCTAGCCATCCTGGAAAGCATGACCGGGCTGGCTGAGCCCTGCCTCGAACACCTGGCCAAGGCGATCGAGCTGAGCCCCCGTAATCGCATCCAGGCTCGCAGCGATTCCGACTTTCAGGATATGGCCGATGATCCCCGTTTCACCGAGCTACTCTACCCTGAAGTTCCCTAAGCGAACGCACCAGCCTGCGGTTCCACCCGTGTTCTTAGCGATGGGCGTGTTCCCTGCTCCCGCTTTCAGGGAGTCGCCGGAGTTCGCTTCCTGGCGTAGGCTAGCTTTGTGACGGCATTATGGTGAAATCCGTGTCCCCGGCCTTGGCCAAGCCAAGGCGAGCGAAAGCCATTCCTGCTCGACGGAGCACCGACCGTTCCAGCATTCGTGCCGTGGCCATCGGCGGAGGCACCGGCCTTTCCACCCTATTGCGCGGTCTCCGGCGCTATGTGGCATCCCCTCACCTGTCTTCCGGCGACAGCGAGGCTGCACCATGCCTCATATCCGATCTGGCTGCCGTGGTCACTGTGACCGACGATGGGGGCTCGAGCGGACGGCTGCGCCGCGGCTTTAACATGCTGCCACCGGGCGATCTGCGCAATTGCATGGTGGCTCTTTCCGAAGATGAGCATCTAATCTCCCGGCTCTTCCGCCATCGTTTCACCGCCGGCGAGGGCCTTGAAGGCCACAGCTTTGGCAATCTCTTTGTGGCCGCACTGCTGGAAATGACGGGGGATTTTGCTCAGGCCATTAAACTTTCTTCGCAGGTGCTCGCTACCCGCGGCCACATCTACCCCGTAACCAACGCCAACGTCTCCCTCGCCGCGCGCATGGACGATGGTTCCCTGGTACACGGGGAAACCAACATCACCGCCAGCCGGCAACGCATCGTTGAACTTATGCTGGAGCCAGCAGACGCCGAACCGCTGCCCGAGACCCTGGAGGCGATCGAACGCGCCGACCTGATCACGGTTGGTCCCGGTTCTCTCTTTACCAGCCTCATTACCAACCTTTTGGTCAAAGGTGTTTCCGAGGCCCTGGCCAGCTCGCGGGCCGTCCGGGTGTACATCTGCAACCTGATGACTCAGGCAAATGAGAGCCTGAACCTGACCGCATCGCAGCATATCGAGCGCATTTATGAGCATGCGCACCACGCCATTTTCGACTACGCCCTGGTGAATACCGCGCCCGTCTCAAAGGCACTGCTCGACCGCTACGCTGGAGAAGGGGCATCGCCCATCGTCGCGGACATCAAGGCCATCGAAGCCCTCGGCGTACGCTGTATCTCCGGCGATTTTGCCGCTGAAGGGGACGTAGTTCGCCACGCCGCGGATCGTGTAACCGATGCCGTCGTGCGCTTGGGCATCTCCGGACGCCGATAGATAAAGCCGCAAGTCGGTCGAGTGTGTCGAAAACATTTCCATGAGGAGTGGTAGGGAGAGAAAGAGAACTGCAGGTCCCTCGCCTCCCCCTGGATTTCCTGTCGGACTTCGTGGCTTCGGTAAAGCTCATGCGGCTTTCCCTCAAGAAAGCCGCATACGTGACCGTTGATGAGTGCCGTGTGATAGGAAATCCAGAGTTCGCTCCTAATGAACAAAAAATAAAGCCAATAGAATCAATCTCGATTTCCAGCGTTCATTTCAGCCTTAACTTGCCGCAGGCAAGTCAGCTCCTCGGGATGACAAAGTGGAGGGTGGCGCTCACCACGGCAGCCGTTATTGGGATGGACAGAGCCGCAGGTTATCTGCGATTTTCATCCCCTTCGGTCGGCCAAGGGCTCGCGACCCTTTGGTCGGGATGAAAACTTTTTTCACGGCAGAGCCGGTTGAATTTCCTTCACCGTTCGCTTCAGCTGGCCGCAGGCGGCGTAGATGTCTCTGCCCCGCGGCCGGCGCAGAAAGGCGGGAACGCCGCGCGCGATGAGTCTTTGCTGAAAGGCCGCCACCTGCTGAGGCTCCGGCATCGCGTAGCCAATGCCGGGTCCGGGGTTCCACGCGATCAGGTTCACCTTCACCGGCATGGGTGCGCTGCGCGCCAACGCGATCAACTCGCCTGCGTGCTGCAGGCCGTCGTTGACGCCGCCCAGCAGCACGTATTCGAACGTGACCCGTTCCCGCGGCCTTAGAGGCAATTGGCCAGCCGCCTGGATGACCTCATCTATCTTCCACTTGCGGGTAATGGGCATGATCGCTTCGCGAATTACATCGTTGGGGGCGTTCAGGCTGATCGCCAGCCTGGGCCTCACCGCCTCGCCAGCCAGCCGCAGAATGCCGGGCACGATACCGGAGGTGGAGACCGTCATCCTGGATTCAGCCAGCCCTGCTTCGTTCACCAGCAGACGCACGGCCGCGATGAACTCGTCATAATTCAAGAACGGTTCGCCCATTCCCATGAAGACCAGGTTGATCCGGTCGCGACCCAGTTGCACTGCCTGGCGCTCCAGCACCGCGATCACCTGGCCGGCGATTTCTCCGGCCGAAAGGTTTCGCTGCAATCCCATCTTCGCTGTGAGGCAGAACTGGCAGTTGACCGCACAGCCGATTTGGCTGGAGACGCAGATGGTGGCTCGCCGGGAGGCGGCGCTGGCTGCCTCGTACCCGCTGCCATCTCCCTGCTCTCCCCCGTCGCCGCCCGGCATCCAGACCGTCTCCACCGTCTGGCCGTCCTGGCCCGCAACCAGGTAGCGCTCGGTGCCGTCGATGGAGCGAAAGGTCTCGACGATCCTGGGCCCGGCAATGACCCAACCCTCGCCGGCCATAGCTTTTCGCAGCTCGCGAGGCAGGGTATGTACATGATCGAGAGAGGCAGTCCGCTGCTGAAACATGGCTTCAAGCAGCTGGCCGGCCCGGTACGCAGGCTGGCCAAACTGCAGCATTAGGTCGGTAAGTTGTTGACGGGAAAGGCCAAAAAGATTTCTAGCGGCGGGTTTGGCTGCTCCGTCTAATACGGGGACGAGATTTTCCCTACCAAGCATCTCTTTGGGAGCATAGCACTCGCCGATTAGCGGATTTGCCATTAGCGTTTGCACTAACGAGGGTGCACCGGAGAGCAACTTATGTCCCTGGAAGGAACGTCCAAGTTGCACCGCATTTTGGTAATCGGGCGCAGGAAATCCGCTTTAGCTCAGGGAAAGCCGCTACACTGAGATGGTGACAGAACGCAGCATTCGACGCACGATCCTACCTTCCGGCCTGACTATCCTGACCGAGCGCATGGAGCATATCCGGTCAGTTGCCATGGGTGTGTGGATCCGGGCCGGCTCGCGGCATGAGCTGCCGGAAGTAAACGGCATCTCTCATTTCGTCGAACACATGGTCTTCAAGGGAACGCAGTCACGCTCCGCCAAGCGCATTGCGCGCGAGGTCGATGCGATCGGCGGCAACCTGGACGCATTCACCGGCAAAGAGACCATCTGCTTTAACCTCAAGGTTCTCGATCAGCATGTGCCCACAGCGCTCGATGTTCTCTCCGACCTGGTGTTGAACCCGGTCTTCAACAACGATGACATCATGCGTGAGCGCGGCGTAATCCTCGAAGAGATCAAGATGGACGAGGACAATCCCGACTATCTGGTGCACGAGATCTTCACGCAGAATTTCTGGAAGGACCATCCCTTGGGGAAACCTATCCTGGGGACCAAGGAGACAGTGCGCCGCTTCGAGCAGGATATTTTGTTCGATTACTATGGCAAGCGCTTCTCGGGCAAGAATATGGTGTTCTCGGCCGCGGGCAATCTGGAGCACGACGCCTTTGTCGATCTGGTAGCCAGCCGGTTCGACCACATCACGCCTGCCAACGGCTCGCTTGCGGAAACAGAACCGCGCACCGTTTCGAAGATCGTGTTGCGCAACAAGAAAGCCTTGGAACAGGTGCAGCTTTGTTTGGGCGTGCCCTCCCCACCCATCGCGCACGATCTGCGTTACGTGACCCTGCTGCTCAATACGGTCCTGGGCGGCGGCATGAGTTCGCGGCTCTTCCAAACGGTGCGTGAAGAGCATGGCTTGGCTTACTCGATCTTCAGCGACCTGAACCCGTATCGCGATACCGGCTCCCTGTGCGTCTATGCGGGTACATCGTCCGCGCACTGCCTGGAAGTGATCGAGTTGATCATGTGCGAGTTCCGGCGTCTCAAGTGCGAAGCGCTGCCGGAAGAAGAGCTGCAACGCGCCAAGGACCAGCTGAAAGGCAACATCATTCTCGGCCTGGAGAGTTCCATGTCACGCATGTCGAACCTGGCTCGCCAGGAGATGTACTTCGAGCACTTCTTCGGCGTGGACGAGATTATGGAGAAGGTCGATGCCGTCACCAGCGAAGAGGTCATGGCCATGGCCAACTCCCTCTTCGATTCGGACAAGGTTGCAGTGACGCTGTTGGGCCGGCTCGACGGGCTCAAGATCAGCCGCGCCCAGCTGGCCTGCTAGGTTCGGTGAGCGCTTTTGCTGGCAGCTGCGTCCATATCATTTGTAAAATGGGACCGTCATGACTCAGACCAGCAATACCGGGATCCTCCGTACCAATCGTCAGCACGGCTTCACTCTGATGGAACTGCTCATCGTCATGTCCATCATGATCATCCTGATGTTGATCGCCATTCCGAACTTCATCAGCATGAAGGCCCAAGCGGACGAAACCTCAGCCATCCAGTCGCTTCGCGCCATCTACCAGGCGCAGATCCAGTACCAGACTAACTTTCCCGCCAACGGCTTTGCCTGTGCGCTGAGCGCGCTGGGTGGCAACGCCGCCGCTGGTCCGCCCAGCGCGCAGGCGGCGCAAGTTCTGCAGGGGGATCTGGCCACGGGACAGAAATCCGGTTACACCTTCAACATCGTCAACTGCAACCATGTCTCGGTCAACAATCAGGACATGTACACTTCCTACGAGGCGACTGCGGTTCCGCAATCCATTGGGAAGTCGGGTCATCGTGGCTTCTGCATCGACTCCGCTGGGGAGATCAAGGCCGACCCTGCGGGTGGCACGAGTTGCTCTCAGCCAATTCAGTAAGCGCCCGTTGGGTCTTTGTGCTGCTTCTGTTGCTGCCGATTTCTTCGTTCGCCCAACCGGAACCCACCGCGCAACAGCTAGCGCAGCGCGTCGACAAGTACTACAACGGCTTGCATTCGCTGCGCACTGCCTTCACCGAGAGCTTTCACGGAATGGGCATCGATCGCGAAGAGAGCGGGATTCTGCTGCTGCGCAAGCCGGGAAAGATGCACTGGAGCTATACCAACCCACCGGGGAAAGTATTTCTGCTCGACGGGAAGTATGCTTGGTTCTATTCGCCCGGAGATGCCCAGGTAGAGCGCGTCTCCGCCGCGCAACTGGACGATCTGCGTTCGCCCCTGCGTTTCTTGCTGGGACACACGCAACTGCAGAAGGAACTCGTAGGCTTGACCCTGTCCAACACCGATGCGGGGTTACAACTGTCGGGCGTGCCCAAAGGCATGGAGAATCGAGTGGAGAAGATTGTTCTCGGGGTGAGCGCCAATGGGGTCATTCACTCCATGGTCATCGACGAAACCGATGGAGCGCGGACTGCCTTCACGTTTAAGGAAAGCCAAGCGGATGCTCCGGCCCCGGACACGGATTTCGTTTTTCATCCGCCAGCGGGCGTTCCGGTGATCGATGGTCTGCCACCGGTGTAGGGAAGGGGAGAGAACGCCGCAGATCTCTCCCCTGCGCTCTGTCGAAAAACATTTCCATGAGAGGTCTTAGGTCGGGAAAGGCGCACCGCAGGTCCCTCGGCTTGCCGAATTTCCTGTTGAGGTTGGTGGCGTTGGCGAGCTTCATGCGGTTTTCCCTTACAGAAAACCGCACACGCGGACGTGTCTCGGAGCAGCGTGGCAGGAAATTCGGCTTCGCTCCTAATGAACAAAAAATAAAGCCAATAGAATCAATCTCGATTTCCAGCGTTCATTTCAGTCTTAACTTGCCGCAGGCAAGTCAGCTCCTCGGGATGACAAAGGGGAGGGTAGCGCTCACCTTAGCAGCCGTTACATGGGATGGACAGAGCCGCAGGTTATCCGCGATTTTCATCTATAGCACCCATCACGCAATGATCAAGCTTCTTGTTTGGACAATATGCTTGCTGCCGGCCTTGGTTGCCGGGGCGCAAAGCACTAGGCGTAGCGGCCCGTGGGAACTCGAGGACAGCGGATCCACTGCTGGGCTGCGGGGAATCCATGCCGTGGGCGGTGGCGTAGTTTGGGCCAGCGGCACCGGGGGCACCATACTGCGCAGCGAGGACACTGGCTACCTCTGGCAACAGTGCGCCACGCCACCCGGCGCAAGCAAGCTGGACTTCCGCGCCGTCTGGGCCTGGGACGCGCGAAGTGCTTTGGCGTTATCGAGCGGACCGGGCGATCAATCGCGCCTCTTTGAGACCACGGATGGGTGTAGCAGCTGGAAGCTGCTGTTGACCAACTCCGATGCGGCCGGCTTCTGGGATGGGCTTGTCTTCCTCAACCAGCAGCAGGGCGTCCTCTACGGTGATCCAGTGGAGGTGCCCGGACGTACTGATCACGTGAGGTTTGGTTTGCTGGTGACCCACGACGGAGGGAAAACGTGGAGCCCCGCCGCCGATCTGAAGCCGCTTCCCGGGGAGTCTGCTTTCGCCGCCAGCAACAGCGCCATGACGGCGAGCGGAGGTTGGGTCTGGTTGGGAACCAGCAAGGCGAGAGTGCTGCGGACCAGGGATCTGGTGACATGGCAGAGCGCACCAGTTCCGCTGGCAAGCGGAAACGACTCCTCCGGCGTCTTTTCCTTAGCGTTTCGCGACCAAAAGCACGGGATCGCTGTGGGTGGAGACTATCGCAAACCGGAGGAGGCAACCGGCACCGCCGCTTACACTTCGGACGGCGGAGAACACTGGAGCGTTCCCGCCAAGCTGCCCCATGGGTACCGTTCTGCCGTGGCCTGGGACGCAAGAGATGAAGCCTGGATCACGGTGGGGAGCAATGGCTCCGATATTTCCTATGACGATGGCAAGACGTGGCAATGGCTCGATAGTGGTAATTGGAACGCTCTCAGCTTGCCTTGGGCCGTCGGTCCCCACGGTCAAATTGGCAAGCTGGGAACGCTTCCGGTCAAGCCGGACGCAGGGGTTGGAGTATCCCGGTAAACTGGTAAGGGGCCCATGGCAGAGTACGTAGTCAAGCTGGCAGATGAGCGGGGACGTATTCAAGAGCAGGTGCAGGTCGCCGGCTCCCCGGAAGAGCTGCGCAGCCGCTTCACCCAGGCCGGCTACTACGTCTACTCGGTGCGGGCGCGTGGCATGCGCGGCGGGGCGGCAGCCGCAAGAAAGCCAACCTGGAAGCCTTCATCATCTTCAACCAGCAGTTTCTCACCCTGATCAAGGCCGGCCTGCCCATCGTCGGCTCGCTCGACATGCTGGTCAAGGGCCAGAAGAACCCGACCTTCCGCGCACAACTGGAAAATGTAGCCGCGCGCGTGCGCACCGGGGAATCGCTCTCCGGAGCCTTTGAAGCCCAGGGCGGCTTTCCCCTGATCTACACCACCACCCTGCTCGCGGGAGAACGAAGCGGGCAGCTGGAAGATGTTCTGTCACGGTATCTTGCCTTCCAGCGAATTTCGCTCTCCTTCCGCAAGAAGCTGATGGCTTCCCTGCTCTACCCCTGCCTGCTGGTCACGATGGTGATCGCGTTGTTCATCTTCCTGATCAGTTTCGTGGTGCCACGCTTCGCCATGCTTTACGACCAGCTGGGCACCAATCTGCCGGCGGCGACGCGCATGCTGTTGTCGGTGGGCAATAATTTTCAGCATTACATTTTGTGGCTGCTGGCCGGCATCGCCATCATCGTCTACGCGCTCTACCGTTATAGCCAGACCACGGCCGGCACAGCGCGCATCGATCGCATGCGCATTGGTATGCCGGTTTTCGGCAATATCTGGCGCAAGTACCAGGTCGCGCTCTTTGTGCGCACGCTTTCGAGCCTCCTGGTCGGCGGACTGCCGCCAGTGCCTTCGCTGGAAACCGCGGCCCGCTCCATCTCCAGCGACACCATTGCCAAGGCCGTGATGGCCTCCGTGGGCACCGTGCGCGAAGGAAAAAGCCTGGCCCAGAGCCTGGAAAAAACTGGCGTCTTCCCTGACCTCGCCGTGGAAATGATCGACGTCGGCGAATCTACCGGAGCTTTGCCGCAAATGCTCAACTCGGTCGCCGAGTTTTTCGAAGAAGACGTGCAGACGGCGCTGACCGCCGCGCTGGCTCTGATTGAGCCCGCTATCCTGATTGTGATGGGCTCAGTCGTGGTCGTCATTCTGATCGCCCTTTATCTGCCCATCTTCTCCCTGGGTCAAGCAAGCACCATGGGAGGCCACTGAGGAGGCCCTGCCTCCGCTTTGTCCATTTCTGCCGTTAGGAGTTTCGTATGGCCGACAGCACCGCACTTCTCACCACAGTCGTTCCAGAATCCGACGAGAGCTCGCGCGCCCAGGCGCTGGCCCATCGCTACCGCTGTGAGTTCGTCGATCTGAAGAACTTTCGCATCCAGCACGAGCTCTTCCGCAGCGTGCCCGTGGACATGATGTTTCGCTACAACTTCGTGCCCCTGGAGCAGATGGAAGACCGGTTGGTGATCGCAGTCAGCGATCCCAGCCGGCTCATGATCCTGGACGAAATCAGCGGCCTGCTGGGACAACGAATCACCACCCGGGTCGCGACCCTCTCCCAGATCACCGACCTGCTCAAAAAGACGGAGCAGTCGCAGCGCGTGCTCGACGAGGCGTCCGAGGGGCTCACGTTCGACGTGATCTCAGCCGAAGATAATCCCGATGAGAACATCTCGATCGAGAAGCTTACCTCCGAAGAAGACATCAGCCCCATCATCCGGCTGGTGGATACCACCATCTTCACCGCGCTGGAGCGCCGCGCCTCCGATATTCACCTGGAAACCTACGATGACTCGCTGGTGGTCAAGTACCGCATCGACGGCGTGCTGCAGGCAGCCATGGCGCCGATCGCGCGCGAGCATCACTCCACCATCCTTTCCCGCATCAAGGTCATGAGCGAACTGGACATCGCCGAGCGCCGCGTGCCCCAGGACGGCCGCTTCCGCGTTCGCTACAAAGGGCGCCTGATCGACTTCCGCGTCTCCATCATGCCCACCGTGCACGGCGAAAACGCCGTGCTCCGCGTGCTCGATAAGGAGTCGATGAGCGAGAAGTTCCGCAAGCTCACCCTCGACGTAGTCGGTTTCGGAGAGGAAGATCTGCGCCGCTTCCGGCGCTATATCCGCGAGCCCTACGGCATGGTGCTGGTGACCGGCCCCACCGGCTCAGGCAAGACCACGACCCTCTATGCCGCGCTCAACGAGATCAAGAGCGACGAGGACAAGATCATCACCATCGAAGACCCGGTGGAGTACCAGATTCGCGGCATCACGCAGATCCCGGTGAACGAGAAGAAGGGACTCACCTTCGCCCGCGGCTTGCGCTCCATCCTGCGCCATGATCCGGACAAGATCCTGGTGGGCGAAATCCGCGACCAGGAGACGGCGCAGATCGCCATCAACTCCGCGCTGACGGGCCACCTGGTGTTCACCACGGTCCACGCCAACAACGTCGTCGACGTGCTGGGGCGTTTTCTCAACATGGGCGTGGAAGCGTACAACTTTGTCTCCGCGCTCAATTGCATCCTTGCCCAGCGGCTGGTGCGTACCATTTGCGAATACTGCAAACGCCCGGTGCGCTACGACGATGAATTCCTGCGCAACAGTGGACTGGACCCTGAGCTGTGGCGCAGTTTTGACTTTTTTGAGGGCGCAGGCTGCATCGAGTGCGCGGGCACCGGTTATCGCGGCCGAACCGCCATTCACGAACTGCTGGAACTGAACGATCCGATTCGAGAGATTATTTTGGAGAAGAAACCCTCCTCTGAGGTGCGCAAGCTGGCCCAGGCGCAGGGCATGCAGTTCCTGCGCGAATCGGCCGTGGACCGCGCCAGCCGCGGCTTGACGACACTTAAGGAAATCAACAAGGTCACCTTTATCGAGGCCTTCCGCTAGACATGCTTTCCAACATCGCCAATCGTATCTTCCCCTCCGAAGCCGACGCGCTGCGTCCGCGCCTGGCCTGTGAGATCACCAGCGCCGGCGTGGTTGCCGGCCGTCCCGGCGAGGCGGAACAGGAGATTGTTTCTTCGTTTGCTCCCTTGCGCCCGGGTGTGCTTGCCGCGGGCCTGAAACCACCCAACTTCACCGATCGTGCCGCCGTGGCCGGCGCACTGCGCCAGGCACTGGACGAAATCAGCGTCAAAGAGGGCCAGATCACGGTCGTGATTCCCGACGCTGCGGTCCGCGTGCTGCTGCTGGACTTCGACCTGTTGCCCGCGAAGGCGGCCGAAGCTGTGCCCATTATTCGTTTTCGTTTGCGCAAGCTGGTTCCGTTTGAGGTGGAAGATGCCGCCGTCAGCTACCAGATCATGCCCGGCAAGCCCGGACTGGTGCGGGTGATCGTCGCCGTTTCCCCGGCCGCGGTCCTGGCGGAGTATGAAAGCGCCGTACGCGAAGCGGGCTACGAGCCGGGAGTAGTCTTGCCCAGCACCCTGGCTGCATTGGCCGCGGTCAGCGGGGAGGAACCGTCGCTGGTGATCAACCGCAACGGCAGCTCGGTCACCACCGCGATTACGCGGAAGAATGAACTGTTGCTGCACCGCACGCTTGAACTCACAGAGAAAGAATTGCTGCCCGAGGAGAACTCTCTTCATGCCGCCGACGAGCTGCAGCAATCGGTAAGTGTTGCGGTGGCTTATTTTGAGGATACGCTGGAATCGCCACCGCGGCAGTTGCTATCCTGCGGCCTTGGCGGCCCGGAGGAGCTTATCCGCCTGCTGGGCGACGAGAGTATCCCGGTGCGCGATGTCGTTCCTACGCCCTACAAGAGCAAGGCGATGCCTGGCGGCATCCTGGCCGGGGTGGTGGGAGCGCTCGCCAACTGATGCGCATCCAACTCAATCTCGCTTCCCGTCCGTTCGTCGAGCTCGGGCCCCTTTACCTGCGGCTGCGGATCCTGATCGCCCTGCTGGCGTTGATCGCGGCGCCGCTTTGGCTCTTGCTGGCCACGGAAAAGCGCAAGGCTGCCGAGGCCCATGCGCGGCTGGCCGCGGTGGAGCAGAAGATCCAGGCCATCGAGTCTCAGCGGCAGGCCTTTCAGGTGCAGATGCAGGAGCCAAAAAACGCCGCGGTCTTATCGCAATCGCAGTTTCTTAACCAGGTCTTCGCCGAGAAAGCCTTCTCCTGGACGGCGGTCATGATGGATCTGGAAAACGTGCTGCCCAGCGGGGTGCAGGTGATGAACATCGACCCGGTGATCACCCGCGACGGCAAAGTCACCATTCGCCTGCGCGTGAGCGGCCCCCATGACCGGGGCGTCGACCTGGTTCGCAACCTGGAACATTCCCACCGTTTCCTCGCTCCCCGCCTGGCCCGGGAGACGGCGGAGAGCAACCAGAATGGGCGGCAGGTCGAACAGGTGAGTGCTGCGTCCAATGTGAACTTTGACCTGCTGGCGGAATATAATCCGTTGCCCGAGATCGCCGCAAAGCCGGCTGCGGCGGGGCAAAAGGATAAGAGCCCAACGACCGGAACCAAGCGGCCTAAGGCCTCCACCGGCGCTGCCGGAAAAGCCCACCGTAAACCGCGGGCTGCCAAGGTGGCCACACCATGAAGAAACTCAGCGGCAACCTGTTCAGCTTACTCAACCTGCATATCGCCGGGGTGGCGCTGCTGTTGATCCTCAACCTGGTTCTTGGCGTGCGCCTCTTTCTTGCCTGGAATACGTTGCGCGCCGCCGGCCCCGAGCAGCTTCAGCAAAGGCAGACCGCCTATCGCGCGTTGCAGCTGGAGATGAGCCCGTTGCGCGGATTGCCGCGGAAGGTGGAGCTTTCGCGGACCCAGGCGGACGATTTCTACGCCGCGCGCTTTCCCGCTGTGTACTCCACCATCTCCTCAGCGATCAACGACCTGGCTGCGAAAAATTCTGTCCGCCTTACCAACCTCGCCTACAGTCCGAGGCCCGCGATCCGGGGGCTGATTGAGCTCCGTCTGGATGCCAGCCTCAGCGGGGAGTACGCACCGCTCATGCACTATATCAATGGGCTGGAGCGCAGCAAGACGTTCTTCCTGATCACCGGGCTCACGCTCACCGGGCAACAGGGCGGCATGGTCAATCTGCGCCTGAAACTCAATACTTATCTTCGTGCCAGCGATCTGAAGCAGCTTCCTCCGCCCACCCAGGGAGACGAGGGCCAACAAGCCGGAGAGGAGGAAGCCCGCTAATGGCCATCAAAGTCGGCACGGAAGATAAGAAGAAAGTCTACATAGCGAGCGGCCTCGGCTTGGTCATGCTGATCTTGCTGGTGCGTTTCCTGTGGCAGACCTTCGGCCCTTCGCCATCTCCTGCGCCGGCTCCGCCGCCCACAGTTGTCACAGCGCCGCGTCCCGCAACCACGCCTTCAGGAGGCGAGACGCCGCAAGAGAACACCACCGCGGGGGCATATGCTCACCCGGCGGCAAAGGTCGGCGGGTTAGCCTCGCTTGACCCTACCCTGCACCCGGAGATCATGCGTCAGGCCGAGTCGCTCGAGTACACGGGCAAAGGGAGAAACATCTTTTCCATGCTCTCGGCGCCCCCGGAGATACCCAAACCGATCGCTCCCATCCGCAATGCACACGTCGATACCGGACCTCCGCCGCCTCCGCCACCCCCGCCGATCAATCTCGGGTTCTATGGCTATGCAGCCGAGAAGACGGGGCAAAAGCAAGTCTTCCTGCTGCACGGCGACGATATCTTTATCGCATCGGAAGGGGATGTTGTCGACCGGCGTTACCGGGTGGTGAAGATCGGCACCGCCTCTGTCCAGGTCGAAGACATTCCTTACCACAACACACAGACTTTACCGCTACGACAATGAAGCTGAAGATGAGATCCAACTCGACACAATCCGGCTCTGGGCACGACTTTCGAAACGAAGAAGGATTTCTCCTGCTGGGCGTGCTTTTCATGGTCCTGCTGCTCACGATTGCGTTGGCCATAGCAGCGCCCAAGATAGCTGAATCCATCCGCCGCGATAAGGAAGAGGAGACTATACACCGCGGAAAGCAATATGCCCGGGCCATCCACATGTACTACGCAAAGTACAACCGGTATCCCAACAGCATCGACCAGCTGATGAAGACGGACAATATGCGCTTCCTGCGCAAGCGCTATAAGGACCCCATGACTGGGAAGGACGACTGGCGCATCATCCACCTGGGTGAGGCCACGGTACCGGCAGTGGGCTTGTTCGGGCAAACAATACAGAGCGGCATTACGCCTACCGGGACGACCAACGGCGCGGGCGGCGTTTCAACCAACTCTTTCGGGTCGTCTTCCTCCTTCGGCTCTACCGGGTCTTCGCCAGGCGGCGGCAGTTCGGCGTTTGGGTCTTCGGGATCTTCCTTCGGTAACAACAACGGTTCGCCGTTTGGTTCTTCCTCCTCATCCCTCGGAAGCTCCGGGTCAGCGTTCGGCAACAGCGGCTCATCCACTGCGCCCACTCAGACGACCGGGGGCACCGATTCCAGCTCGGGTAGTGGCACCGACTCTGGTAGTGGCGCCAGCTCCGGCAGTGGGTTCGGTTCCAGCACTGGCAGTGGATTTGGCTCCTCCACTGGCAGCGGGTTTGGTTCCTCCACTGGGAGTGGCTTTGGTTCGTCTCCTGGAATCGGCGGTACGGTCACGACTGGTGGGGTGGGCACCACAAATCCGACCGGAACCACCGGGAGCAGCGGCGCCTTCGGTACACCTGGGGCTACGTTCGGTGGTGCACCGATCATGGGAGTCGGCCTGCTCAGCAAGAAAGAATCGATCAAGGTCTTCAGGAAGCAGACCCACTACAACAAATGGGAATTTGTCTACGATTACACCCAGAGCGCTCTTGAAGCGACGGCCGCCGCCCCCACCAACATCAACGGGAGCACAAGTGCGACCGGTACAACCGGAACCGGCTTCGGATCCAGCAACGGCACGGGGTTCGGGTCTAGTAGCGGCTCAGGATTTGGGTCGAGTAACGGCTCGGGATTTGGGTCCAGTTCAGGTTCAGGATTTGGGTCGAGCAACGGGTCTGGATTTGGGTCGAGTTCCGGTTCTGGATTCGGCTCCAACAACGGCTCTGGGTCTGGCACCAATAATGGCTCCGGCTTCGGCGGATCGCCAGCAAGCCCTGTGAGCCCGACGGCGCCAGTCAACAACTCGCCTCAGTAGGACCTGCCGTTCCGGTGAAGGAAGCGCGGCCTATAGCAGGAGCATTGGAGGGGCTGGCCCCCTAAGCGCTAACTTGTTTAGGATGTTTTTCATCAAAACTCACACAAAACCGTCATCCTGAGCGGATCGCTTCACAGGTTTATCGTGTGACAGAACGCTTAGTGCGCGGAGTCGAAGGACCCCGGCGGTCCTTATCTTACCCATGCTGCTCGGAGCTTTTCACCACCGAAGCCCGAGAACAGGATCTGCTGCGGTACGTACTTGATCATCACGGGTATATCTTCGCGCACTGAATCTTCCATCCCTAGTTCTGTGCAAGGCCGGCACAACAAGATGCTAGCAAATTCTTGGTTCTCGGCAACCGCGGCGGGTCTGCCCAGGTGCGGGCTTCAGTGGTTAAAAAGCTCCGAGCAGCATGGGTAAGATAAGCACCGCCGAGGTCCTTCGACTCCGCGCCACCAAGCGTCGTGTCACGCGATAAACCCGTGAAGCGCTCCGCTCAGGATGACGATTTTGCGGCGAGTTGGAGATGCAAAAAAAAAACAGCGTCTTCTCGGATTTCTATTGTCTTCCAAACAAGTTAGCGCTTATGGGGCTGCGCCCCGTCTTTTTCGGCCCACGTACGCTGCTGCGATCGAGGGGCACCCGTCCAAAACCATAGGCAGTGGTTCGAGGAGCAAATCCGCCAGGCCCCAGAGCGCGACAGCTGCCTCTAGCGCTTCTGAAAGTCAGGAGAGCCTAGCAACAGCCCTGCGACCACCGCGGCTTGCTTGTCCGCGGGCGGAGGTATCGGCGTCGCCAGATCCATCACCTGAACGAATGCCGCCCGGACGGGCATCGCTCCCGCTTGCTTGGCGCCCGGCTTGGGTGGCTCTGACCCGGGTAGTACGATCGGTCCTTGCGCTGCCAGTTCGTCAGCCTGCTGCAAGACCGTTTGCCGCGCCTGCGGATTCAACTGCCCATCCAGGAACACAGACTCCAACTTGGTTTCCTTCTGCGTGGCAGTGGCGGCATCGGGCCCCTTGATCTTCATCAAGGCATCCAGATCGGTGGCCGTGCCCAGCTTGTGGCCGGCAAGCGCCAGCGCGATGTTGATGCGGGTCAGCAGGTCACCGGAGTTCACCCACGCTCCTGCCGTCCAGGAATAGCCATTCGGCGTCTGGCAGCCGTAGAAGGGCATGCCCAACTGGTTCATCGCGTTGAGCACAATGGCCGGCCGCTCCACTTCGCCTCCAGTTGCCCGCACCGCCGAAAGAACAAACTCTTCCGGGGTCTTGACCTTGGCGCGATACGCCTCGCGGGACCAGAACTCCGGCGAGGTAAACATGGTGCGCAGCACCTGGCGGATGTCGCCATCGGTATGCAAATAGGTCTTTGCCATGCGATCCACCAGCGCGGCGGGCGGAGTGTCGCTCACAAAGCGCTCCGCCAACTGCTGCGACAGATGATGCGCCGTCGCGGGGCTGCTCGCGAGCTGGTGCAGCACGGCTAGTCCCTCCTGTTCGCCATTCTCCTGAACGGTGTGGCCCAGGACGTACTTGGGTCCGGGCTCGTGGCGCCGCTCATTGAAAGTAAAGCCGCTTCCTTTGCGAGGCTCTTCGATAGTCCAACCGGTAAAGACCTTGGCCACTTCGGTAACGTCCTTCTGCGTATACCCGCCGTCGACGCCGAGAGTGTGCAACTCCATCAGCTCACGGGCATAGTTCTCGTTCAGCCCGAGGTCTTTGTTCTTGGCCGCAGGATTGGCCTGGGCACGTTCCGCGGCCAACGAATGCGGCCCGATGCTGGAATGGTTGTCAAGATAGAACAGCATCGCTGGGCTTTTCGCCGTCGCCACCAACAGATCCTCGAACTTGCCCATGGCATGCGGCGCAATCACATTTTGCTCGTAATCCACCAGGTACCAGGGCGCGAACTGCCCCTTCTTCAGATAGACATTGAGGTGGTTCAGCCAGAAGTCCGTCATCACCGCCTGCAGCTGCCGCTGGCTATAAAGATCCGTGAGCAGGCGGGTTTGCAGGAGTTCGCCGGCTACCAGCAACGTGGGGTTAATCAGCGCAACCACTGTTTCTTTTTGCTGCGGCGTCATCCCCGCCGTCAGCTGGGCGCGCTCTTCCGGCGTCAGGCCCTTCATGAAACCGCGAAGCTGGCCCGGCTTCATACTCACCAGCCGATCCAAACGCTGGCCGGGAGATAGATTCACAATCTGGGTTGAGGCCAGATCGGCATAAAGCTTTTGCTCGTGCACGGTGATCGACGGGGAACTGGCTACATCCTCGAGCGCCATCGCGTCGGCCATCACGCTTTCGCTTGCTGCCGCCGCCTTCGCGTTCTCCTGACTACCTTGTGCCATGATTGGCGGCGCGGACGCATTTGTTCCCGCGGCGGCGATGGGCTCCGACCCTGGCTGCCGAGCCGCTTCCTGCGCCTGCTTCTGCCGCTTTTCTTCATAGGCAAAGACCTGGTTCTGGTAGATTGCGCGCTCCACCCGATCGGTGGGCAGGTTGACCTTTCCGTCAGCCACGGCGCGAATCACCGCCCCGGACGGAAACTCCTGCAACAGATTTTGTTGGCTCAGGCGCATCGCGGGAAAGCTCTGCAAGCGTGCCTCGAGCAGGCTATCGTCGACCTGCTCCGGATTGAGTTGCATCTCGACCCATTTCTTGACCCCGATGGCCTGGATTCGCTCCACATCGCCTGGCCGCGGACCAAAGGTCAGCCGGTTAAGCGCTTGGCTTGCGCGTTCTTCTTCGGTAAGTGGCTTCACGGCCGGAGCCCGTTTGCTATGCCAGCCAGGGCCCGCTGCAGCCAGCAACGTTGCCGGTTCCTGGACCAGCGAGAGGATCAGGCAGCCAGCCAGGGCACGCGTAATAAACAGTCCGGCGATCGAGCGCGAGAATGAGAGCATGGTCGTACTACTCCACGAAACACTAATCTAGGCGTTCAGACCCCCGGATGGGGCCGAAGTCGCGTACGCAGCACCGGATTTCAGACTTGCGCTTGCCCCGGGATCCCTCGGTTCGTGGCGGGGAAAGATCCCAAACATCGGATTTTTCGTGCTTTAGCCGTTACCCTGCGGCTTCCTCGACCCCTGATTCCAGCCTGACCCGGCAGAGTGCCTATCGCCTGATAAATAGACGGATTCTTTCAGATGCTGCCCGGCCAGACGAACGCTATAGCAGTTCGGGGAGCAGTACGCTCGCTATGGGATGCAAGTGAAGACGATGTTCCCAACCTCTGGTGGAGCCCTGCAACCCTTAGCCCGTATCCTGCACCCAAACAGGCAGATCCATCGAAACTTATCGATGTCAAGACCGAGGAGAAAGAAATGGCCACAGCCACCGTGCCCACCGAAAAAGCCATCACCCGCGAAAAACTGGTCGCCCTGCTGAACGAAGACCTGGCCCGGGAATACCAGGCGATTATTGCTTATGTGAATTATTCCCAGGTGCTGAAGGGCGCTGCCTACATGAACATCGCGGCTGAGTTGGAGGTGCATGCCAAAGAGGAACTGCAGCACGCCATCATTCTGGCTAACCAAATCGACTACATGGGCGGAATGCCGGTGGTGGTTCCCAAGCCGGTAAAGACCTCCGAGAAGGCAGAAGAGATGCTGCGCTTCGACTTGGACAACGAAAATGAGACCATCCGCAATTACCGGCAACGGATTCGCCAGTGCGACCAGTTGGGCGAGTACGCGACCGCGGAGCACATCCGGACAATCCTGCTGCAGGAGCAGGATCACCAGATTTCCCTGGCCACTGCGCTGGGCATAGATGTTCCCAACCTAAGCGAGCCCTCTGCTTCCTCCCAGGAATAAGCCGGCAGGCTGGGGACTTGCCGTCCCCAGCCTCCACAGCCTCCTCAGTTAGACTGTAAGTACCACCATGTTTGAAAACCTGTCCGACAAGCTGCAGCGGGCCTTCAAGAACCTGCGAGGCCAGGGCACCATCACCGAAGAGAATATCGGCGAGGCCCTGCGTGAGATTCGTGTTGCCCTGCTCGAAGCCGACGTCAACCTGAACGTGGTCAAGGAGCTCATCGACCACATCCGGGAGCAGGCTGTGGGCCAGCAGGTGATGACGGCTCTTTCCCCTACCGAGCAGGTGATCAAGATCGTCCGTGACGAGCTGATCACCCTGCTGGGCAAGGATACGGCTCGATTCAACTTCGCTTCCCGCCCACCCACTGTGATCCTGATGGCGGGCCTGCAAGGCTCGGGCAAGACCACCACGTCGGGCAAGCTGGCTGCCTGGCTCAGGAAGGGCGGTCACCGCCCCTTACTGGTCTCGGTTGACGTTTACCGCCCTGCGGCCCGGGAGCAGCTACGGGTAGTGGCCAACGCGATCAAGATCAACATCTACGAGGGCGACACCAAAGGGGAGGCGCCGGGGATTGCGCTGGTCGAGCGCCTGGCGAAGGAGGCACGCCGCGAAGCCATCAATTCCGGCTGCGACACGCTCATCGTCGATACGGCCGGCCGGCTGGCTCTGGATCAGGAGCTGATGGACGAGATGCGGAGCCTGAAGAATCTGCTCAGCCCGCAGGAGATCCTCTTCGTTGCCGACGCGATGACCGGCCAGGACGCAGTCCAGTCCGCGGGAGAATTTCATAAGCAGTTGGCGCTGACCGGCACCGTGCTCACCAAAATGGACGGCGATGCCCGTGGCGGCGCCGCGCTTTCCATCCGCCACGTCACCGGCCAGCCGGTCAAGTTCATTGGCACGGGCGAAAAACCGGAGGCCTTTGAGCCCTTCCACCCCGACCGGATCGTGAGCAGGATCCTGGGCATGGGTGACATGATGACGCTCATTGAGCGGGCGGAAGAGACCCTGGACAAGAAGAAGCAGGAGGAATTTGCCCGCAAAGCCCTCTCCGGCGATGGCTTCTCACTGGAGGACTTCCGCGACCAGCTGCGCCAGATCCGCAAACTGGGGTCCATGCAGAGCATTCTCAAGATGCTGCCTTCGATCGGCCCGTTTCAGGGCATCCAGCAGATGGCCGGGCAGGTGGATGAATCGCAATTTACGCGCATTGAGGCCATCATCAACTCGATGACCAAGCAAGAGCGCGACAAGCACGAAATCATCTCCGGCAGCCGCCGTAAGCGGATTGCGCGCGGCTCAGGAACCAGCGTGCAGGAAGTGAATCAGCTGCTGCGCCAGTATGTGCAGATGCGTAAGATGTTCAAAACGGTGGGGAAGGGCGGCGGCATGCAGCGGCGGATGATGGGCGCCTTGGGCGGCATGCGCGGCACCGGACGCTAGAAGCGTTTTCACTCCTACGCGGCACGGTCGAGTTCGACGAAGTGTGGCTTTTCTTGAGGAAAACCGCGCCAGAATTGGACCGCTAGAGGCTGGCCAAGAAAAGCTCAACTTTACTGAAGCCGTTCGGGTACGGAAATCGTCAAACCGCTTGAGGGCACCTCGAAAATAACTTTGGTTTGCCTCTGTGACGGGTTTTTCCGGCCGTCCCGCCGAGGGATTTTAGAGCTTCCCCTTGAGAACGCCTTATGTCGAAACTGCAAGACCAACTCGATCAGATCACGGCCAACACGCGGAACCTTGTCCAGCCCGAGCGCCTCGAGATTAGCGAGCGCGCGGTTGCCGAACTCTATGCAGCGGGAGTAGAGGATAGAATCCTGCAGGTTGGCTCCCAGGCCCCGGAGTTTGCCCTGCCCGACGCCGCGGGCCGCATCGTGCACAGCACGGACCTGCTGGCCCTTGGGCCACTGGTCATCAACTTCTTCCGTGGGCGCTGGTGCCCGTATTGCGTCACCGAGCTTGAGTCTTGGAGGGATCTATACACCGCCGTCCGCAAGCGCGGCGCGCTGCTCATTGGCATCTCGCCACAAACGGTGCGCCAGAACGACTTCACTGCGGTGCAACACGGGCTTCCCTTCCCAGTGCTCACAGATGCCGGATGCCGGCTGGCTGCCCAGTTCGGCCTGGCCTACGCGGTCGCGCCTTCCCAGCAGCAGTATTACCGTAGCATCCTGGTAAATATCCCCCTGGTAAATGGGGACGCGAGTTGGCGGCTGCCTCTGCCGGCAACCTACATTGTTGGCAAAGACGGCACGATCCTGTTCGCCGGCGCGCACGCCGACTTCCGTGTCCGGCCCGAACCGCGCGAAGTGCTGGACATCCTGTCGCCGTAGCATCCGGACCGTCCCAAAGCCATAGCAGAAGCCAGTAGAACCAGGACGGGTGCCCCGGGTTCGCCCAAGCGTACCTGGGTGGAAAATGATGGGCATAGCCCCTACGATCGCATTTGCTGAATCCCCGCAAATCGGGTTTTGCATAGCAAAAGACATCAAAGCGGATCAACCCGTTCCTGTTATCAGACTGTCCCGCAGAGCCTGCCCTGAGCTCGTCGAAGGGGACGAATGAGAATCAAAGTTGCCCAGGTTAGCGCAAATCGGGATTCGTGTGCAGGTTATCCGTTGATGATATGGAAGCGCGTGGGCCTGAAAGAGAATCGGGTTGGGTTGTTGATCGCTTGTTGGCATTTGCGTGCGGTCCAAGTGAACTGCAGGTCCCTCCCCTACGCTCCCCCGGATTTCCTGACCAGCTAGTGGCGTTGGCGAACTTCGTGCAGCTTTCCTTACGGAAAGGCGCATACGTCGCCTTCGACGGTACCGCGATATAGGAAATCCGGGTCCGCTCCAGTCGGGATGACAAAGTTGAGGGCGGTGGCCCACCTTGGCATGAGTGGAGGTGGATGGACAGAGTCGAAAAAAGCTAATTTGGACAAGACTGGCTGAGAGTAGTCCAGGACGTCAATTCCGACCATAATCCCGCCCGCGCCGACTGCCCGGTTCCCAGTGCGAGCGCTGTAGGCGCGACACCAATGCATTTAGGCTCTCCGCAAGAGACTAGGTTGGTAATCGCCGTACCTGCTCATAGGTAGCTGAGCCATACGCTGCCGCTGCGTTGCTTCAACCTCGCATACCACACACAAAGCGGGTAAAGGGCGATCACGACAAAGGCCCAGATCAAATAGACCATCGGCAGGCCGAACCCCCATCCAGGCGGCGGCGTAATCGGATATTGGTCCGGGCTGGATGACTCGAACATCCAGTGCGCCTGCCCGTAACGGGCATAGCACACGACCACCGCAATCACATGGATCAGCACCAAATGCATTGCGTAATAAAACAAGGGTACGCGCCCCAGGATCAATGCCGGACGCATGAATCGCGGGAACCCGCTGTCGAACGCCCAGAGCAGAAGCATCGCCGGTCCGAGGGTCATCAATAGGAAGAGGAGCGATGGCGGATATTTAACCGTGTCCAGAAATGACAGAGCTGTGAAGACAGCAGATTTCTGTCGTGCCCAAGCGGCCGGATCGCCGTAGACATTCGCGCCACGCAAAACGACGAAAGCGGTTGTCAAGCCGATGCCGAGGCGCAATAGAAATGTCCTACGGCGCTGGGGAGGCCAGGCAAAAATCTGTCCGAGCCCAAATCCTGCCGCGGTGACTCCCACCCAGGGAATCAGAGGATAGGCCACGAAGACAAGGTGCTGAGGATTCGCCACGATCAGGCCCGGCGAGTGAAGAACGTTCCACAGCGGCGCCAGCCGCCCCAGGGACTCTGCTTGTACCGGGTCGAGCAAATTGTGACCTGCAATCATTACAACGCCAAAACCGGCGACCACTGCATTCGGCAGATAGACCAGCGCGGACAGCAGGATCATGGCCCAACCGAGGGCCCAGATGACCACCAGCATCGTGAGGTGGTAATCAAAATTGAACTGCAAAGCAAAGCAACGGAGCACGACTACTTCCAGAAAGATGAGCCAAAGCCCCCGCGTTAAGAGGAATCGAGAGAGCTCGGCCCTCGAATATCGCCGCAGCGAAAGATAGGCGCCGGTGCCGGTGAGCAGGAAGAAAACTGGTGCGCAGATGTTGGTGATCCAGCGCGTGAAAAACAAAGAAACGGTGGCTTGCGCGAGATTCGTAGGACTGATTCCAGGCGTGCCCAGAAAGTCGCGAACATGATCCAGCGCCATCAGGATCATGACAATCCCACGCAACAGGTCAACCGATTCGAGACGAGCGGTCTTAGCACCAGGGGTATTCATCTGCCGGAACAGTCTAGCAACCTGGAAGTAGTTGGAACAAAGGCCGCTTCCGGTACTGATCCGCACCACCAGAATCGCCTCCGTTTTGTCATCCTCCTTTTTTGAGCGCGCTTCTAGTGCCTCGATGGGATAGCAATCGCCTGCAAGCGGCTTATGATTGATCTCTGTCAAAGTCTGCCCGTACACCTCCTGAGTGCGACTTCGGCCTTCCTCAAAAGGAGGAGACAAATATGGCTTCATCACCTTCCATTGCATCTGAAAAAAAACGAACTATCGACCCTGACAAGCTGAACGCCCTGCTGGGGCAAGCAGTGCGGGACATGGGCGCGGCCATGCAAGCGCCGCTGATCGTTATCGGAGACAAGCTGGGACTCTACCGCGCCATGGGAGATGGTGTACCGGTGACCCCCGCGCAGCTTGCCGAGCGCACGGGCACAGCGGAGCGTTATATCCGTGAGTGGCTGAACGCCAATGCGGCTGGAAACTTTGTGGAGTATGACGCCGCAAACGGCACCTACTTCATGACTCCGGAGCAAGCCCTGGCGCTAGCGCAGGAAGATACGCCGATCCACCTCCCGGGCTTCTATCACATGCTGGCGTCACTGATGAAAGACGAGGAAAAGATCACGGAGATTTACCGCACGGGCAAAGGCATGGCTTGGCATGAGCATGAGAAGGGCTTGTTCGAAGGCTGCGAGCGATTCTTCCGGCCGACGTATCTGGCGAACCTGGTTTCGAGCTGGATTCCGGCGCTGGAGGGAGTAGAGAAAAAGCTGAAGGCGGGAGCCCGGGTGGCTGACATTGGTTGCGGGCATGGCGCGTCGACACTGCTGATGGCAAAGGCCTTCCCCAAGTCGCAGTTCATTGGCTTTGACTACCATGCGCCATCGATTGAAACTGCCCGCAAGAAGGCGAAGGCGGCTCAGGTAAGCGATCGCGTGACCTTCCAGGTGGCGCCATCCAAGGGGTTTCCCGGGACAGACTACGACCTGGTGGCGTTCTTCGATTGTCTGCACGATATGGGCGATCCCGCGGGTGCGGCACGGCATGTGCGCGAGTCCCTGGCGCCTGGAGGCACATGGATGATCGTAGAGCCGTTTGCGCATGATGAGATCGCTCGAAATCTGAACCCTATTGGTCGCATCATGTACTCAGCGTCGGCGTCGGTGTGTGTGCCCTGCTCGCTCTCGCAGGAAGTGGCGCTTGGCTTGGGAGCGCAAGCCGGTCCCGCGAATATAGAGAAGGTGGTCCGCGGCGGCGGATTCACGCGCTTCCGCAAGGCAAGTGAGACGCCGTTCAATATGGTATTTGAGGCGCGCGCGTAGTGTCCTTGAAAGATCTACTGACGTTGATGTGTGCTTACTGGTAGCTCACGCCTTGTCCGGTGAGCAATACCGGTAAGTTACCCAACAGGCGGCGATTCTCCTCGCTAACCTTAAGTCGATTCTTCCTGGGGGGAGGGCTCGATGAAAGTGGAACGAGGAGAATCGCCGTTAGTATGTTCGGCGTCGATCCAGCACGAATCTGCAATCCGCAGGAGTAAAGTTGTCACATGCGCGCACGACTCTGGCCCGCGGTCGCCGTATCCTTTGGCGCTCTGCTGCTGTTCTCGACACTCTTTGCGTGGCTTGTCTCACGCGAGGCTGCCAGGATTCATGAACGCACAAAGACTGCACACCAGATCTATCAGAAAGCGGACGACGCTATCTCGGATATCCAGGCGAATATCAACAAAGGCGCTCTGATAGAACAGAGCGGTTTCAACAACCCCAATGTTGTTGAAACCGAGAACCGAATCTCTGAGCTGCAGCGGAACACTGCGAATGACTGCACAACCCTGATTCAGCTCATCGGTGCAAACCAAAAGCCGCAAATCCTTGCCCTACAGCAGGGTCTGGATCAGTACTGGAGCTCAATTCAGCAGAGCCTTAGCACCTCGCGAACGCGCCAAGGGGAACAGACCCTCTTCAGCGAGTTGGAGAACCAGCCGGAAAGAGTTCTCGATCTCGCCGGGCGCATCGATGCTCTCAACCAGGCCAGCCTGGCCCGCGAAGAGCAGGAAAGCGAGTATCAACAGACGAAACTGCGGCAAATTGCAATCGCGGCGACGTTAATGCTTCTTCTGCTGGAGTGTGCGATCGCGATATTCAGTACGGCATACATGTATCGGCTTGATCAGGTCTCAGAGGCAGAGAGGAAGCGCGCCGAGAAGGCGGAGCAGGAACTCCGGCGTTTATCCAACCAACTGGTCCGCGTACAGGAGGAGGAAAGAAAAACGATCTCTCGAGAACTTCACGACGAGGTGGGCCAACTACTGACAGGCTTGCGCATGGAATTGGGCACGTTGTCGCATTACGACCCGGATGACGAATTCAAGGAGCGACTCGAAAGCGTAAAGGGATTAGCGGAAGAAGCCCTTCGTTCGGTGCGGAATCTCGCCCTGTTGGTGCGGCCTTCCATGCTCGATGATCTGGGACTGGAACCAGCGCTGCACTGGCAGGCAAAAGAGTTTTCGCGCAGATGCGGTATCCCGGTTTCTGTGAACATTGAAGGCAAGCTCGACAAACTGCCGGAAGCGCTTCGACTCTGCTTGTACCGCGCGATTCAAGAGGCCATGACCAACTGCGGCAAGCATGCCGAGGCTAGCCGGGTTACGGTCGTCGTCAAGCAGGACGAGGCGCGAGTGACTGCTTCTGTGCAGGATGACGGGCGGGGGTTCGATGCCCTGGTACAAACTCCTGGTCTCGGATTGATGGGCATGACTGAGCGAGTGCGCGCCTTGCAAGGACGTATGTCTGTAGCCTCGGAGCCCGGTCGCGGAACGATGATCAGCCTCGAATTGCCGGCCAGGCTCGACCCGAGTGCGTCCTAAGGCAATTTCGCAATCACTGTGGCCTGATAAAGATCGCGAGGTGTGGTCCCGGCGCGCCGGGACCACGAAAAGGTCGATCGCTTCCCGGATTTCCTGCAGCGCAGCATTGGCTGAGAGAAGCGATGTGCGGCTTTCTTCGCGGAAAGCCGCATGCAGTTCGGTGGCCCCATAAAGATCCACAGGAAATCCGGGTTCGGTCTGCACCAATTGCGAAACTGCCGTAATGGGCGGGGCCGTCCCATCTTGGGCCATCTCCTGTCATTTAGACTTGCCCATAGTGTCTCCAAGGGATTTGTTCCGGCGCTCCTTCAGCCTATCGTTGTTCTAGAAAGCAATTTGCTTCTCCAACGAGAAGGACCCGATGATAGACCTCTTGCCGAGCATCCAGGACCACCCGTCAAAACCTCGAAGAACCGATGGCTTACAGAGAGCAAGAGAAAACATGAAATACACGGTGCTCATCGCCGACGACCACGGAGTGGTGCGCAAGGGTCTGCGGCTCCTTCTTGAGCAATATCCCGAACTTGCGGTCATAGGGGAAGCGGCGAATGGCCGCGAGGCGGTAACGATGGCCTCGGCCCTCTCTCCGCAAATCGTGGTTCTGGATGTCGCGATGCCGATACTGAATGGCATCGAAGCGGCGGAACAGATATTAAAAGTGAATAGCAAAACGGGCATCATTATTCTGACCATGCACGCAGATGAGAGCTATCTGTTGAGGGCACTCAATGTGGGCGTTAAAGGTTACCTGTTGAAGGAGTCGGCCGAAGAAGACCTGCTGCTGGCAATCAGAGCTGTGGCAAACGGAAAACCATTCTTCAGCCGGGCAATCAACGAGACACTGCTTGAGGATTACATGCGGATGCTTAAGCAACAGGGTCTCTCCGATACATTCGACCTACTCACCTCCCGGGAAAAGGAAGTGTTGCAACTGCTCGCCGAAGGAAAAACCAATAAAGAAGTGGCCCAACTGCTGGACGTAAGCCCGTACACAGTCGAGAGCCACCGAACGAATCTGATGCAGAAACTCGGTATCCACAATACAGCTGAGATCGTTCTCTACGCGGTCCGAAAAAGGCTGGTTAGCTGAACTTGGTTCTCTATACCTACTTGTGTCCATCCAACTGGTTGTAACGAATGCAATCAGGCTGGGCACGGGTCAAACTACGGGGCGCGCAAACATTGTGCGCCCCGCTGGGGAAATTTCTATGTTCAAACGGGGCGATGTATTTGACAATCCGATCACAGGTGAACGCGCAACGATCCGCCTGGGCACGCGTGAAACGAGGGGCGACCGCCTGGTGGTCGATCTGGAGTTGCGGGGAGCCGGTTTTGGTTCCCCTCTGCATCTGCACCCATCGATCCATGAGCGGCTGAGAGTGGTGAGCGGCACCGTCGGCGTGTCGATCGACGGGGTAGTTTCGATTGCCGATTTGGACAAGACAATTGAAATCCCACCAGGGGTGCCCCACCGGTTCTGGAATGCCGGGATCATTGAGGCGAAGCTGATCATGGATGTGCGGCCGGCTAATCGATTCGAGGCCTTTACGCGAAATATGATTGGTCTAGCCCAGGATGGCAAGACTGATCCAAAGGGCATGCCGAATCTCCTGCAGCTTTCACTCATCACCAAGGAATTCGGTGACGTTATCCAATTCTTAAGCCCTCCGCGTTTTCTGCAAGGCGCATTATTTCCCATTCTTGCTCCCATAGCTCGGATGCGGGGCTACAGAGGCTCTTACAGCGAATATGTTTTTCGGTCGCCTTCAGAACGGGTCCAGAATGAGGCCAAGGCGCCGATGTTTGAGCATTCGTAGATCACGGTCGAGATGAAAGTCAGCAAATGATACCTTCCCGCGTGACTGCCTTTACCGCGTCCCTGATCAGCGTCGATGATCCGCGCCGGATCACGAGGAGACAACATGCCAACCGATGAGCACACCAGTTCTACCGCCGATAATTCGCACGCCGGCACTCTCCTTTTTGTTACCAATCCCGCTAACGACAGCCAACCAGTGCTTGAATTCGCTTGCGCGTTGGCGCAGAGTCATCGTGCGCGTCTAGAGTTGGTCCACGTCGTCGATCCAGGACATATTTCATCGATGCCTGATGCGCAGATGGGTATTCAGTACAAGCTCGAAGCGCTGGCTCGGAACTTGAGGAGTCTCAGCAGAAGCGCACGGGCGATTCTGCTGTTTGGAAAGCCCGAGCATGTGCTTCGAGAGCGTGCGGAGGACATCAAAGCAATACTCATCGCGATTGCGTTGAATGGCTCTGCAACTGACCGGGTACAGAAGAGACTGGCCGGATACTTAGCCCGTAAGTGCCATTGCCCGGTGCTGACGGTTCCGGCTGATATTCGCGCAGCAGACCCGCAAGCACTCTCAGTTCCAAGCCACCCGGCACGAAGGCGGGTTAGCTGAACCAAACTCCTGTGCTTTGGACCGCAAGGGTTCATTGCAACTAGAACGATCGTTATGCCTACATTGAGAGTTAGCCGTAGCCCGGGGTGTCACATGTTTCTCGACGCCCGCGTTTTTATCTCGGCTCTTTTACTTGGAGTGATGATTGGGGTCTGCGGCTTTGGGCTGGATTGGCTGGTGCATCATGCGAGTCGGATCTATGCCTCCGATCTGTATACGTGTATCGTCGCATCCCTGCTTTCGTATTTGGTGCTGATTTACGAAAAACGTCGACGTATGATTTTGGCGCGCAGGATGGAAATTGCGGCCGAGGTGAATCACCATATCCGAAATGCGCTGACCGCAATTGTGTTTTCGGCATCGGTCGAAAACGATCCGTCGTTGCAGTTGATCCTCAAAGATGCGACCGAGCGCATCGACTGGGTGCTGACGACCGTGCTACCCGATGGAGAGGAAAAGCTGAAGTGGCCGGTGCAGAGGCCGGAATGGCGTCCGGTTGCGTGGCGCGCTCCATAGGATTCAATTCCAATAGTCGTGCCCTGATACAAAGCCCATGTCGTCGCGGCTCGAGAGGCGGCGCTCTTCATTCCTACTTTCTCCGCAGCTAGATGGAGAGAAAAGCGTACCTCAGGGGCTAAAGCCCTCATCAATCCATCATTTTACGGCCCGACTAAAGTCGTGCCCTGACACAACACATGAGTTCTTCCGCAGCCTATGAAGCCGTGTCCTTCGTCCAAAGAGTCTTTCGCAAGCTGTGAAGGCGTTGCCTTGGTTTCGCGACTTTCTGCGCACACTGTAAAGCCGTGCCTTCGTTGAACCGATGAGAAGGAACGAAGAGCCTAAGTTTTCAGCCGCATCGGACGCAATGCGACGGAGAGGGTTTAGAGGGTGCGGAAAAACTTATGCTTTGTTGTCAGGGCACGACTTTAGTCGGGCGGCGGTGAGGGCTTAGCCATGGGTTACGCCTTTCCGGCTTCCGTTGCAGGTCCCCTTGGCGAAATGTCTTGCGAACCGCCGGCCGCTTTTTTTTGGCCGTTTTCATGGTGTCTTTGTGGACAGTGAACATTTCCTCTGATAGCTTGTTGTGGACGGCGTACACATAGTAGCTTGCAAACTCTAAGCACGTCCTTAGCGTCGTCGAAACCAAGACCAGATCCCATAAGAGAGAACCCTCGATGAGTACCCTCGAAGAATTTCCTCGTTTTACACGCTTCCTCTGGTTCGACAACAATGCGGGAGACGAAACTCGATATCGCTGAACTTGAACGCGCAGCAAAAGCACAATGAAAAGAGAGGACTAACCATGAGCACAGCAGCACAGCAGGAAGTAACTACGCCGGTCAAAGCAGCCAAAGGCGACTTTGTCTGGCACGAGCTCAGAACCACAGACGCCAAGGGAGCCCAGGATTTCTATACCCACGTGGTCGGATGGCAAGCGAAACCTTCCGGCGATCCCGGCGGCATGCCTTACACGCTGCTCACGGTCGGCGACCTCGGCACCGCCGGGCTGATGCAGCTATCCCCGGATATGCTCGCCTCCGGTATGAGACCCGCCTGGGTCGGCTTCATCGGCGTCGATGACGTGGATGACTATGCCAAGCAAGTGGAACAGGCCGGCGGCAAACTGCACTGTCCGCCGATGGACATCCCAACCGTGGGCCGCTTTGTCTCCGCACAGGATCCGCAGGGTGCGGTCTTCCTCATGTTCAAGGGTGCAATCGACTACGCACCGCCACGTCCGCCAATGGGCACTCCAGGCGTGGTCGGCTGGAATGAACTCTCTGCCAATGACGGGGAAACTGCGTGGTCCTTCTACTCCGGCCTCTTCGGTTGGAAAGAAGACAGCACCATGGACATGGGCCCGTTGGGCACGTATAGAATTTTCAATAATGGGGGCGCTGCTGTAGGCGCCATGATGACGCGGGACCCAAAAAATTCGCCTGCGCCGTTCTGGCTTTACTACTTCAACGTTGATGATATTGACGCCGCAGCAACGCGCATCCAGGAGAAGAACGGCCAGGTGATCATGGGTCCCCACCAGGTACCCGGTGATCTTTGGATCATCCTTGGCATCGATCCGCAGGGAGCCATGTTCTCGCTCGTCGGCCCCAAAAAGCAGTAGCCTTCCTTAGTGGCTGCACCTCTAGAGCAGAGGTGCAGCCACACTTCTAATTAAGCTCCCTGATCCAGATATTCCGGAAGCTGATGGGCTCGCTCTTATCGCCATGCGCCTGGAGCTTGATCGGAGCGGCTGTGTACGCCTTGTAGAACGGCTTGCCAATATACAACGTCTGGCCCTTCAACTCGAAGTGATTCTCCACCAGAACGCCGTTGAACAAGACCGTGACATAGGCCGGAGTCTTCACCGAACCGTCGCTATTGAAGGTGGGCGCCGTCCAAACCACGTCGTATGTCTGCCACTCTCCCGGCTTGCGGGTCGGATTGGCCAGCGGAATAGCTTGCTTGTAGATGCTGCCGGCCATGCCATTCACGTACGTCTTATTCTCGTAGGAATCGAGAACCTGCAACTCATAACCGTCGTCGCCAGGCCCAGTGGAGGCCAGAAACACGCCGCTGTTGCCGCGGGCCTGACCACTGCCGGTGATGTTTGTGGGAACTTTCCATTCGACGTGGAGCTGGTAGTTCTTGAAGCTCCGTTTGGTCTGGATGCTTCCCTCGCCTTTGCTTACGGTCATCACTCCATCGGCAACCGTCCATTTGGCGGGAGTCTGGTCACGGACCGAAAGCCACTCGTCCATATTCTTGCCATCGAAGAGCACGATCGCGTCGGAGGGGGGCGCCCCACAGGTGGCGCCGGGGGTCACAACCGCGGGGACCGGCTCCCAGATTTCCGTCTCCTCAGGTTTGGGTTTGTCTGGCGATTGGGCGACAAGCGGGAAGGCTACGGCAAGCACAGCCGCGGACACGAGGAGTCTCGAAAACTGAATGCGCATCATGAGACGAAAATATACTGAAATTGGATCGATTTGGCCAAGATGCCGTCGTCAAGCCTTCAGGAGTGCGCACCGGTCAGTCCAAGTTGTTTGCCGATCATCCGGTCAACCATTCTCTTGGGGAGCAGTCGTAGAAGCGTCCAATTCTTAAACCGCTGCGGCACGACGGCATAACGAGCACGTGGGTGAACCGTGGTGAGTGCAAGATATACAGCTTGGCCCAGACGCTCCGGGGCCAGCCCTCTCCTGCCCTCTGCAACCACATATTTGCGAAATTGTTCCAGTATGTCTTTGTAGTCCGTCTTCTCGTATGCGGTCATATCCTCAGCTTCGCCTTTGTCCCAGATCGCAGTGGCGACGGATCCGGGCCCAATCACGATGACATCAATCCCGTAGAGCATCAGTTCGCGTCTCAGCGTCTCTGACATTCCTTCAAGCCCAAATTTGGAGGCAACATACGCTCCTAAGAACGGCATGCCGATCTTGCCGCCTACCGAGCTGATATTGATGACCCGTCCAACTGGGCCCCGCCGCTTGCGATCTGTTCCCAGCATAGGAGCAAAGGCCTGTGTCACTGAAAGCGGCGCGATCAGGTTTACCTCGAGTTGCCGGCGAAAGGCCTCCAATGGCAGGTAAAGGAGAGGGCCGGGAACAGCAACACCGGCGTTGTTGACCAGGCCGGCCAGAGTGCCAGACCCAAGCTGGCCGCCTACCTGAGCTGCCGCGCGATCGACGGCATCTGAGTCTGTTACATCCATGACCAGCGGACTGAAGCCGCTGCCAAACTCCCGCTGGAGACGATCGGCGTCAGCTTCTTTTCGAACGCTGCCAAACACGCGGAATCCTTTGGCAAGCAGCACCTTCGTGATGCCGCAGCCGATCCCGGTGGAGACTCCAGTCACCACTACACTTTGCTTTCCGGCCATTATCATTTCTCCTTTGGCGGCTAAGGTGTACACCGCACACCATCCAACATGTTCACCGTACACTTTCAGATTGCCTATGTCAAGGTGTACAGTGTTCCGGTATGCCTTATCCCTCGAAGACAGATCGGCAAGCCATTCTCTCGGCTGCTCTGAAACAGCTGACTCGCGATGGGTTGCGAAGTATATCGTTGCGCAGTCTTGCCGCGTCCCTGGGCGTCGCGCCGAACGCTCTGTATCGCTACTTCGCCGACCGGGCGGCATTAGAGGCTGCTATGAGCGCCGAAAGCGCGCGTCAGCTTGAATCCGTTTTGAAGCGCGCGGCGCGTCAAAAACGGCCGGTGGATGCGGTTCGCAGCATGGCCTTGGCCTACGTCCGTTTCGCCCGCGAAAACCCTCACCTTTACGGGTTGTTGATGGCGCCTTGTGCTCCCTCCGAGGAGGATGCCGAGTCCCATCAAGATTTATGGAAATTCGTTGTCGATCAAGTGGCCCTCATCTCCACGCAAAGCCGCGCGCGTGAAGCGGCGGTGGCTCTCTGGGCGCTCCTTCATGGGACAGTGGCCCTCGAAGCGGCACAGGTATTCGGTGAAGAAAAACCGTTCAGCGGGTTTGAGTTCGGACTCGACGCATGGCAGACGGCCGCGGCCAACCATGCGGCGGGTCGCCAGAGCAAAAACGCCGGTTTGGTCAAGCGTTAGCGGATGCTCAACGATTCTTGACCTCGACCTCAGGGAGCCTTCTCTTCGGCCTCGCCCAGCCGGGCCGCCTGCGTCAGGAGGTAATTCCGTTCGGGAATACTCGTCGTGCGCCCAGCGGCAAGCCGGTAATGCTTGACTGCGGTCTCATGGTCGCCAGCCATTTCCAGCAGATGGGCGCGCACCGCGTCGAGACGATGATGGCCGGCAACGCGTGGGTCCGAGTCGAGTACTCTCAGCAGTTCCAATCCTTTCGATGGGCCATGCACCATGGCCGCAGCGATGGCACGATTGAGCATCACCATGGGATTGTCGGACATGCGTTGGAGGAGTTCATACAGCGCCAGGATCTGCGGCCAGTCAGTATCCTCGGGCCGGGCCGCCTCGTCATGAACAGCGGCGACGGCGGCCTGTAGTTGGTAGGCGCCAATCGACCCCTTCGCCAGGGCCGCGGTTAGCAGCGCGACGCCATCGGAGATTTTCGTCTGATCCCACAGAGTCCGGTCCTGCTTGGGAAGCGGGATCATCTCGTCGTCAGCTCCCATACGTGCTGCGCTGCGCGCATCGGTTAATAGCATAAGCGCCAGCAGTCCGGCGACTTCCGCATCATCCGGCAGCAATGTATGGATGGAACGCGTCAGGCGGATGGCCTCGCGGGATAGCTCGAGCCGCTGCAGATGCGGGCCAATGCTGCTGCTGTAGCCCTCGTTGAAGATCAGGTAGAGCACGTGCAGCACGGCACGGAGACGTTGCGCTCGCTGCTCGCCGGTCGGCAACCGGAAGGGCACGCCGGAAGCCTTGATGCTGCTCTTGGCGCGGCTGATCCGCTGCGCCATGGTCGCCTCGGGAACCAGGAATGCATTGGCGATTTCGGCCGTGGTCAGGCCGCCGACTGCCCGTAACGTGAGCGCGATGGCTGAAGACGAAGTGAGGGCGGGATGACAACACATAAAGAGCAGGATGAGCGTGTCGTCCTGTTCGGTTTCGCTCCCGGCATCGACCGGCGGCGCCAGTTGGTCCATCTCCATGGCCGCGGCGGTCTCGCGCTGCCGGCGGGCCAATTCGCTGCGCACGTGGTCCGTCATGCGGCGGAAGGCGACCTGAATCAGCCAGGCGCGCGGATTGTCGGGCACGCCTTCGCTCGGCCATTGCACAGCCGCCGCAATCAGGGCCTCTTGCACAGCGTCCTCGGCGGCGGCGAAGTCGCGAAAACGCCGGATCACCGCGCCGAGCACCTGCGGCGCAAGATCGCGCAACAGGTGCTCGGAAGTGATATCCAGCGATTGGTCCGTCACGGCAGTTCTTCGGTCCTTCGACTCATGATTTGCCGCACTTCGATCGGCATGCTCAACGGTACGCCGCCGGGGCCCGGGCCGGCCGACAATCGGGAGGCAATCTCATAGGCTCGTTCCGGACTATCGACGTCGACCATCCAATAACCGAGAAGAAACTCCTTTGCCTCGGGGAAGACTCCATCGGTGATTGGCGTATCGTCCTTGCCGGCTCGCACGACCTTGGCCTGTTCCGGCGGCCCCAAGGACTCATTGGCCACAAACTCTCCGGATTCACTTAGCTCTTTGTTGAGAGCCTTCAAATGCGCGAAGTGCGCCCCAATATCCTTCTCGGACCATGCCCTGTACGCGTCGACGCCCGCTTTTGCGCCGGTCATCAGCAAAATGTACTTCATGTCTTCTGCTCCCTTCCATCTTCGAGTTGGGTTCTGCGCTTTCACAGGGTAGTCGGAGCACGCGGCATGTTCTCGACATGCTGCACAGAGATTCTTAAAAAAAATAACTTCCCAGCGTTGTGTAGATTTCGAGGTTTGTCAATCGACGTTGTTTCAGAGGTGCAAAGATGCCAGGGAATGCAGTAGTCATGGAAACTTTCAGCGATTGGACCGCCGCCTGCGAGGTACAGCAGCGGTTTATGCAGCACCGGGACGCAACGATCGATACTCTGCGTTACAGCGCGCGTTGCCGGCAGGTGGGCGAGCTCGGCGGCGATTGTTATGATTTTTGGCCACTGGCGAATAATAGTCTGGCACTAGCAGTCGGCGATGCCTCTGGCAAAGGTCTCGCCGCGGCGCTCATGATATCGAATGTCCAGTCGTCGTTGCGCACCGCCGCCTCATTCGCAGAAAGCGACGTGGCCGCAGTGCTCGGGGCAGTGAATCGACAAGTCTACGCATCCTCACTCGCAGATCGCTATGCCACGTTATTTTATGGCGTTTTCGATGAAGCAACGCGCACTCTTCGGCACGTGAACGCAGGCCACAATCCGCCGATGGTCATTCGGCGGGACCAGTCGATCATTTGGCTCGAAACCGGCGGTCCACCCGTCGGCATGTTCCCGGATTTCACCTATGTGGAAAGCGCCGTTCAGCTGAACCGGGGGACCTGGTCGTTGCCTACACTGACGGGGTCACTGAAGCGGTCAATCCGGCCGGCGAGGAGTGGGGCGTGGAAGGTCTGCAAACGGCAGCGGCCGGAAGCGAAGCACAATGCGCTGACGATATAGTCCACGAGATCTTCGCATCCATGGACGAATTTTCCCGAGGACGTCTGACGGATGACGCTACGGTGATAGTCTTGCGAGTGCATTGAGCTTGATGCGCTGCCTGATCGAAGGGATGCGTATCTGACGGCATCGGAAGAATGGAGAGCATGGCGAAGAAACCAAAGCCCAGCAAGCGCGAGGCCATTCTCAACGCAATGCTCGACGTGGTGGCGGAGCGAGGCTTCCACGAAGCTCCCATGTCGCTTGTCTCCGAGCGCTCGGGAGCGAGTGCGGGCGTGATCTACCACCACTTCGAGAGCAAAGAAGCAATCATCCAGGCTCTATACGAGCGGGTCCGCGAGCTGAAGCGCGCCGGCCTTCTGGAGGGCTACTCGCCCGATATGGATGCCAAGGAGGCGTTCATCCTGGTGTGGACGAACTGGTACAACTTCTACCGTAAACACCCGCGGGAGATGCGCTTCCTGCACCAGTACGAGACCGCGGGCTTCGTCTGCCAGCCGGAGAAGAATCCGCACCCCGACAAGAAGGCGATGGAGTTCCAGCGCCGCTTCCGCAGCCAGTCGAGCGGCGGCGTTCTGAATAACCTGCCTCCCGAGGTCATACAAGAGTTGACATTCGGCGTGGTGGAAAGGCTGGCCCGGCAACCGCGCAAGCTGGCTTCAGCCATCTTGCGGACGGTGGCCGAGAAGGTGTGGGAGGCGGTAAAAGCCGACTAGAGCGAACGTTCGGTCTGATGATGTAGAATGTTGCCATGAGCAACGAACTTGTTCTTGTCACCGGCGGCTCGGGCTTTATCGGCAGCCATTGCATCCTGCAGCTCCTGGCTGCAGGCTATAAGGTGCGCACTACGGTGCGAAGCCTGAAGCGCGAGGGCGACGTGCGCTCCATGCTGAAACAGGGCGGCGCCGAGCCGGGGGACCGGCTGTCTTTCGTCGCTGCCGATCTGGAAAAGGACGCGGGCTGGGCGGAGGCTGTTGCCGGCTGCACCTATGTGCTGCACGTAGCGTCGCCGCTTCCCCCAAACCTTCCGAAACACGAAGACGAGCTGATCGTGCCGGCGCGTGAGGGCACACTCCGCGTGCTGCGTGCCTCGCGAGACGCCGGGGTAAAGCGCGTGGTGCTGACTTCATCGTTCGTGGCCATCGGGTATGGGCATAAGCCGCGGACAACGCCCTTCGATGAGACAGACTGGACCGACCCCAATGCGAAGGGCGTGGTCCCCTACGGTAAGTCGAAGACCCTGGCCGAACGCGCTGCTTGGGATTTCATTGCCAGGGAAGGCAGGAACCTGGAGCTTTCCGTCGTAAACCCGGTGGCCGTCTTCGGCCCAGTCCTGGGCCCTGACTATTCGGCCTCGATCCTCATGGTGCAGCGCCTGATGGATGGCGCCCTGCCCGGCTGCCCACAACTCTATTTTGGCACCGTGGATGTGCGCGACGTCGCCGATCTGCACCTCCGCGCCATGACTCATCCCGCTGCAAGCGGCCAACGCTTCCTAGCGGTCGCGGGCGATTTTCTGTCGTTCCTCGATATCGCCAAAGTGCTGAAGAGAGGCATGGGCGCCGCGGCCAGGAAAGTCCCCACCAGGCAACTGCCCAACTGGATGGTTCGCCTTGCCTCAATGCGCGATCCGGCAGTGAAGGTTATCTTGCCCGAACTGGGTAAGAAGAAGACCGGCACCAACGAAAAGGCCAGGCGTATGTTGGCCTGGGCTCCGCGTTCCAACGAGGAGGCCATTGTCGCTACAGCCGAAAGCCTGGTGCATCTCGGGCTGTTGAAGGACAGTCACGAAAAACGTAACGCGGCCTGAACAGATTGTGAAAAACCGTAAACAGTCCGCCTCTGGTTCCCTGACCAAGGACGCGTGTTGCGTTCGGGAAAGGCGCACCCGTCATTGGTCAGAGTTTAATGGAATTTAGTGCGCGGCCGATGAACCGCCGCCGACCTTGAAGTATTTGGTCAAAAGAGCCAATGGAGCCACTACCAACGTGATCACTCCGAGAATAAAGAAGCAGTCCATAAAACCCAGAAGCCTAGTCTGAGCGATAAGCTGATTGTAATAGTGACTGTATGCGGCGGTCATGGCATCTGCGGGCGAATAGCCACGTTGCTGCAAAAACGCTGCAGTCTGTTTCACCGCATTCTGCAGCGTTTCCGACGATGAGGTCAGGTTGTCTCCCACCCGCACCTGGTGAAGATCCTGCCGGCGCTCCGACATGGTCGTGACCAGAGAAACACCAACGCTTCCACCCCAGTTGCGAAAAAAGTTGGTCAGCGACGACGCCTTGTTATTCTGCTGCGGTGTCAGTTGCGAATAGGCGATCACGGTCAGCGGAACGAAGAAGAAAGCATACCCAAAACCCTGCAGCCCGCGAGCCAAGGCATAGTGAGTGTAATCCGTATCCAGGTTGAAGTGGCTGTAATGCAGAAAAGAGATTCCCACAACCACGACAGCGCCAAAGAGCAGTATGCGCGGGTGGATGATGCCGCGTTGCACTAGCTGTGCTCCCACCGGCGCCAGAAACGTGATCACCAGCGCGCCGGGCCCGAGCACCAAACCTGCGTCGATGGCTCGATAACCATACAGCGACTGCAGTATCTGCGGAATCATGGTGGTTGAAGCAAACAGGCCCACGCCGAAGATGAAGTAGAAAACGTTGGCGATGGCAAAGTTGCGAACCTTGAGCATTTTCAGATCAATCACAGGATCGGGATGTCGAAGCTCCCAGAAGACAGCTGTGGTGAGGCATGTTCCCGCGATCACAGTCGCCCACACGATGAGCCTTGAACCGAACCAGTCGTCAATCTGACCTCGATCAAGCAGAAACTCGAGAGCGGCCGAGCCAAGCCCGACCAGGCTGATGCCTATTCCATCGATCCTGAGTTTGCCGTCTGCCGATCGCACGGTCTTTCTTTCCGCTGCGAAGGAGGGCGGGTCGTGAACAAATCGGTTGGTGAAAAAGAGTGACAGGGCGCCGATCGGAATATTGATGAAAAATATCCATCGCCAGTTGTAGTTGTCGGTGATCCACCCGCCCAGTACCGGCCCGATCGCAGGAGCAGTGACGATGGCAACCGTGTACAGCGCGAAGGCCAAGGCCCGCTTATTGGCGGGAAAAGTATCTACCAGGATCGCCTGTTCGACCGGGGCCAACCCTCCTCCGCCCACACCTTGAAAGACCCTGGCAGCGAGCATAATGCCGAGGGTGGGAGCCAAGCCGCAGCACAGCGACGCGACAGTGAAGAGGCCCACGCAAGCCATGTAGTAATTCTTGCGCCCGAAGACGCGCGAGAGCCACGCCGACATGGGCAGCACAACGGCATTCGCCACCAGATACGTCGTGAGTATCCAAGTCACCTCGTCGAACGATCGACCCAGGCCACCGCCGATGTAAGGCAACGAGACATTGGCTATCGACGTGTCCAGCAGCTCCATAAAGGTGGCAAGCGTCACCGTCAGAGCGACAACCCAGGGATTGATCGCCGCTCGCGCGGGAGTTCGAGCGGGTAGGGCTACGCTGGTTGCCAAATCTTTCCCTCACAACTCTATTGATTGAGAAACAGGCGACACGAATCGCGCCGGGCGATTGTCCTGTTTACATTGATTCCTCAGAAAAGAGACCGATGCGTCTTTTTTTTGCTAGTCTGGTAGACGCCATGGGTAAAGGACAGGAAACCAGACAGCGGATCATCGAGCAGGCCGCTCCGCTGTTTAACCAGGGCGGCATGGCCGGATGTTCCATGCAAGACATTCTGCAAGCCACCGGCCTCACGAAGGGCGGACTCTACCGGCATTTTTCCAGCAAGGAGGCGTTGGCTGTGGAATGCCTGAAATATTCGCTTGCGCTTGTCTTTCAGGCCCGCTCCGGCAATGCCAACCACATTCCCAATGCGATCGACAAGCTTCGGTACCTGGTGGATCGATTCGTATCCACTCCTTCTCCGATGAAGGGTGGTTGTCCCCTCATGAACGCTGCCGTTGACTCGGATGATGGTGACCCTCACCTGCGGAGGATCTCTCTTGAAGGCCTGCGGGCATGGAAATCCAGACTCCTTCAGATTCTGCAAGAAGGCATCGAACGGGGAGAGGTGGTGAGCGGAACGGACCCCGTCCGGGTTGTGAACACCATGATAGCGATTCTGGAAGGGAGCCTGCTGATCAGCCGGATGGAGCGAACATCAACCGCCATGGAGAATGCGAGAGTGCATCTCGACACCCTCTTTGATGGGCTTGTGCCCGCAGGCCTACGGGATTCCGGGAAAAAGAGAACGGCTGTGTGATGCCATGGTTGGCGGACGTCCAAATCATGACCATGATCACCATGCGGGGAAGCATGCATCAGGCACGATTCTGGCGAAGAGCCTCCAGCATGGCCGCGTGGTCAATGAAGAATTGTGTTTGCATCACTAAACCATGCCGGACAAGCCAGACGTGAGCGATGGGAACGCGATAGCTCTTGCCGGTCGCATTCACCGCTCCTTGTGTCCACCCGATCGCCACTACGTGATCCCCGGCGCTGATCATTTTTTCTATATCCAGCGTGGAATTTATATGGGAGCCCAGCTTGCCGAAAAACTGCCGGGCTCCATCGTGGCCCCGATATAAGCCTCCCCAAGGCATCTCTTCCGATTGCAAGATCTCGATATCGGGAGACAATAAACTGAAGACCTTGGGGAGATCGCGGCGGCCAAACGCGTCATAAAGGTCCTGGACGGTCTGCGTGGGATTGCGTTGCAATGAGTGCCTCCATACGGGTTCTGGTGGAAGATCGAAGGCCTGATCAGAGCGCTTCGATGCAAGCCTTCAAGGCTCTTAGTTCATCGTCCATCAGCTTCATGCCACCCTCGAACGCATCCATGGGCATGGCATCGGGCTTGGTGAGCGTGATCATGTAGACCGAGGTGGAATCTGCGATCGGAACAGCCCGGGCCGTGACAGACCAGAAACCTTCGCCTGCGTCGATGAAATCGTGGTCGAGAATTCCATTAGGCTTCTGATAATGGGGAACAAGGTAGCCTCTCCCGCGGGGCGTATCCATTTCCCAGCGCCCATTCCCCACCGGCTTGATGGACTTTACATTATGAATGGCCCACTTGGGCATAGTGGCTGGGTCAGCCAGAAAGGCATAGGTGTTGTCGACAGACCGCTCTATCTGGACATATTTTGTAACCGAAACAGGCATGATTGTTATCTCCTCCTCTAGGTAATTGGGATTTGCTTAAGCTTGTTGGCCGCAACCAGCTTCTTCAGTGTTGCGACCAGCCGCTCTCGTTCCCCGACAGGCAGCTGTGAGAAAAATTCGTCGTCGTTCTGGTCGGCAAGGGCCGCGAGCTTGGGTACCAGCATCCGGCCGGCGGAAGTCAGGCGAACGTCTTGAAACCTGCGATCGCCGGCGGCTTCGGCACGGCTCACCAGAGCCTTCTGAACCAGGCGTTCGATCAGCTTGGAGATGGCTCCACGCGTCAATCCTGTCGCGGCAGCAAGCGCACTGGGAGACGTAGTGCTCGCGTCAAACATCTCCCGAAGCACCACCCATTCGGCGACTGTCACGCCGCTTCCAACCAGCTTCCGGGCAAAACTATGGGAGACGTGATTGGAAACGAATCGCAGCCAGAAGCCAGTGTGACTTGTTAGATCGCTCACGCCCGCTTGAGAAGTTCGTTCTCTCATGCAGAAATATTAGTTTCCGTGGAAACAGTTGTCAAGGATTCTTTTTTGGTGCGATTCGGCTCCGCATTCCCTCAGTCTTCGTGGAGATCAGCTCGCGCGTTCACTAAATGCTTTGCGCGACCGCAGGATGGCTTCACGATGCCGCTCCGCCCAGATCCATACACCGCAGAAAGCTTCTCCCAGGCCTCAGCCCAAGCTCGGTCAACTCGTACTCCACCCTGGGCGGGATGACGGGAAAAATTGTGCGCACGACAAGCCCGTCCGCTTCCATTTGGCGAAGCGTCTTGGTCAGCATCTTCTGGCTCACGCCTCCGATCAGTTCACCCAGGCGGGTGAAACGCAGGCGGCCGTGCTCGCTAAGCACCTCGAGGGCCAGCATCGTCCACTTATCGGCAACGCGGCCGATGATCTCGCGAACCAGGGCGTCCAACTCGGGATCATCCTGCTGCGGCGGGCCCGGGTGCATCCCATGATTGCGAGAGGATGGCTCGGGCTTTATCGTTGCGTTTCTCAAGGCGACACTCTCCTTTGGGTAAGTATGGCGCTTTTAAGTGCCTACTTCCCAATGGTTCGTGTCCATCATACGATCGAAATCAGGAGAAGATCATGCAAATCACCGGCAATACAATTTTGATCACGGGCGGGGGCTCCGGCATCGGCCGCGCTCTTGCAGAAGCTTTCCACTCTGAGGGGAACCAGGTTGTCATCGCAGGCCGCCGTAAAGAACTGCTCGACGAAACCACGGCAGCGAATCCAGGGATGAAGTCTGCCGTCTTCGATATCGGAAACGGGAGCGCGATCCCGAGCTTTGCGGACAAACTCAAGACCGACTTCCCAACCCTGAACGTCGTCATCCACAATGCGGGCATCATGCGGCTGGAGTCACTGCGGGACGGCACAGTTGCGGATACCGAGGCTACCGTTGCGACGAATCTGCTGGGGCCGATCCGCCTGACCGCGGCACTGCTGCCGTTGCTCTTGAAACAGCCACACGCTACGATCATGACGGTTTCCTCTGGATTGGCGTTTGTACCGATGGCGACGACACCGGCCTACTGCGCGACCAAAGCGGCGATTCATTCGTATACGCAATCGCTGCGCTACCAGCTGAGGGACACTTCCGTGCAAGTGCTGGAGCTCATCCCTCCGTATGTACAGACTGAACTGGCCGGGTCGCGGCAGGCGAACGATCCCAACGCGATGCCGCTGAAAGACTTTATTGCTGAAAGCATGAACATTCTCAAGAGATCGCCCGACTCCACCGAGATCTGCGTAGAACGGGTGAAGCCGTTGCGTTTTGCCGAGGCCAACGGGGGCTATGATGCATTCTTCAAGAACTTCAACGATGCCATAGCGGCTGCCATGGCGGGACACTGAGGAGAGGCGATGAGCGAGCGGAAACCGTTGGATACGGCACTGCGGAGCTTTCTGGACGCGCAAGCTGCCGCTGCAGGTCCTATGCCAGCTTCCGACGCAGAACTGGTCGACGCGCGGCGGATGCTCATTCTTCGCGCGCTGGAGAGCCGCTCGTCCATACCCGGGCTGCCCAACAAGGTCGAGGCACGCGACGTCGCGATCTCGGAAGCGCTTTCCGGCCGGCTGTACACACCCGCGCGCTCGGCAGAGAAGTTGCCGGTGCTGATCTACTTACACGGCGGCGGCTGGGTGGCCGGATCTGTTGCGACGCACGACCCGTTTTGCCGCCTTTTGAGCGAGGCAGCCGGCGTGATCATCGCCTCGGTCGAGTATCGGCGGGCACCGGAACATCCTCACCCCGCAGCATTAGAGGACGCGCTCGCCGCCGTCCACTGGGCCGCCAATAACGCAGCGCAATGGGGTGGGGACGCAGCGCGGCTGGCCCTCGGCGGCGACAGCTCGGGCGGCCACCTGGCCGCAGTGACCGCCAACCGGCTTTGCGCCATGCGGGAAGAGCCCGCGTTGCGCGCCCTGCTGCTGCTCTATCCGGTCACTGACCACCCCAACGCGAACCATCTCTCTTACACCGAGAATGGGACCGGCTACGGGCTCGAAGCGAAGCTCATGCGCTGGTTCTGGGAGCAGTATGCGCGCGGATTTTCACCCGATGATCCCGAAGTGTCACCGCTGCGATTACAAAAGGTACCGCCGCTACCTCCGGCCCTGGTGGCGACGGCGGAATACGATGTGTTGCGCGATGACGGGATCGCATATGCGGAGAAGCTCGCAGCGGCAGGCGCTGCTGTAACCCACATACACGCGCCGGATATGCATCACAACTTCCCTGTACACCCGGCGACGGTGGCACGGTTCCGGCAATGTGACTCCGCACTCACCCGAATCGCGGGCTGGCTGCGGGCAACGCTTGCTGCGGCCACGTAGCTCTGAAGCAAATCATCCGCGGGGACGTCGGGGTCACGGGCACCTATTTATTGGCGGCGCTACGCCTAGCCGGCTTCGCCTTGGTTCCGTTGCCGGACCGCCCCTTCCCCTTCAACTGGATATTGTGGGCATTGACAATAGCCTTAATCAGTCCCGGAAAGCGGTTTTCGATCTCTGCGCAGCGAGAGGTGTTGTGCATCTCAACGCCTCGACGCTCGCTGCGGATCAAGCCTGCCTCCCTCAGCGCCTTGAAGTGCTGAGAGAGCGTCGATTTGGGTATCGTTTTGTTGCTGACGCTAAGAAAGGTCGAGCAATTTTGCGAGCACTCTGAGCCTACGATGTCGGCATAGATGGCCACACGCACGGGGTCGGAGAGCGAGTGGAGAATCGCTTCGACCGTAACGTCTTCAACCGAAGGGTGGAAGAGGGGCCTCATAGCTGTTCATCATATCTTCACATTAGGACTTGTTCAATAGTTCGCGTTTTCAGAACTATTGAATCCTTGCGGAACCGCTGCCCATCTTAACCTGCAGCAAAGGGGCCATTCGACACCTGCAATGGCAAAAGAGGAAACGCATATGAGCAAACTCAAGGGTAAGGTAGCCGTAGTTACAGGCGCATCCAAAGGTATCGGAGCCGCCATCGCCAAATCACTCGCCGCGGAAGGCGCATCGGTAGTGGTGAACTACGCGTCCAGTAAATCGGGCGCAAGAACCGTCGTCGACGCCATCACGGAAGCCGGTGGCACCGCTGTCGCCGTGAAGGGTGACGTTTCCAAGGCCGCCGAGGCCGAGGGGATTATCGACGCCGCCATCAAGAACTACGGCCGGCTCGACATTCTGGTCAACAATTCCGGCGTCTACGAGTTCTCCCCGATTGAGGCAGTTACTGCGGACGAGTTTCACCGGATTTTCAACATTAATGTGCTTGGCTTGCTGCTCACCACGCAGGCGGCCCTCAAGCACATCAGCGAGGGCGGCAGCATCATCAACATCGGCTCCCTCGTCAGCCGCATCACACCCGCGGCCTCCTCTATCTACACTGGAACCAAGGGCGCAGTGGACGCCATCACGGGCGTGTTGGCCCGTGAGCTTGGGCCGAAGAAGATCCGCGTGAACGCGATCAATCCCGGGATGGTCGAAACCGAAGGCACACACGCCGCGGGCTTCCATGACTCGGACTTTGAGAAATCAATCATCTCCCAGACCCCGCTCGGTCGCGTAGGTCAGCCCGGCGATATCGCTTCGGTCGCTGTCTTTCTAGCCTCCGACGACTCTGGTTGGCTAACGGGCGAGCAGATCCTTGCCGGCGGCGGCCTCCGCTAATACCAAACATTTTTAACGAAAGGAAGTAGACGATGGGCAAACTGGACGGAAAAGTAGCGGTGATCACAGCAGCAACCTCAGGCATGGCACTCGCCACCGCCAAGCTATTCGTGGAAGAGGGCGCGTATGTCTTCATTACCGGGCGCCGCCAAGACAAGCTGGATGAGGCAGTGAAAGCCATTGGCCGCAATGTAACCGGCGTTCAAGGCGACGCTTCGAACCTGGACGATCTGGACCGGCTGTACGAGACGGTCAAAAAGACGAAGGGAAAGATCGACGTCTTGTTCGCCAGCGCCGGCGTGGGCGAGCTGGCGAAGCTGGGCGAGATTACCGCGGAACAATTCGACAATACCTTCAACCTGAATGTGCGGGGCACGCTGTTTACCGTGCAGAAAGCGCTGCCGCTGTTCAACGACGGAGGTTCGATCTTCATGAACGGATCGATCGCGACCATCAAGGGCTTTCCGGCATTTAGCGTCTACAGCGCGAGCAAGGCCGCGGTGCGCTCCTTTGCGCGCACCTGGCTGGTCGATCTGAAGGAACGCAAAATAAGGGTGAATGTACTCAGCCCGGGAACGATCGATACGGCGATATTGGATCCGCTGGGGCCAGACGCGAAGAAGTACTTCGCATCGCTGATTCCGCGCGGGGAAATCGGACGCCCGGAGGAGATCGCGACCGCGGCGCTCTTTCTGGCTTCGAGCGATTCCAGTTTCGTGAATGGCATTGAGCTGTTCGTGGATGGCGGTGTTGCACAGATTTGAGCTTCCTTCATCGTCTGGGGCTGTCCTGGACACGACCTGATCCTTGAACCCGTTCCTTGGGTTCAAGGATCAGGTCTAAATTGCTCTGGAAGCGCTCCACACTCCGATAGCTGCATAATGGTTGCTGCAGTCAAGACACGGAGCGCCATGCATCGTCGTGAATTCGGCCAGCTGATGGTCGGGGCAACTTTGGGAGGGGTCCTCTCCCGCGGGTATGCCCAGACCTTACCTCCCCAAAGTGGATCTCGTTTCTCCGTGATGCTATGGACGCTGGAGAAGCAAGCGCCATTCGATCGCTGTCTCGAAATCGTTGCCGAAGCCGGCTACCAGGGCGTAGAGCTGACTGGTCAATTTCAGAAATGGTCGAGCGACGAGACGCGGCGAGTGATGGCAAAGATGCGTTCGCTGGGATTGACCTTCGACATGTTGAGCGGAGTCAAGGCCGGCTTTGCTGACCCCGGCGGCGCGAGCGAGTTCCTGGCTCAAATCACGGCGCAAATGAGAGCGGCAAAAGAGCTGGAGAGCCCGCAAATTAATCTCAAATCAGGCAATCGGATAGACAATCTTTCGCGCAGCGTTCAGCACGCTGCGTCGGTAGAGAACCTTAAGCGTGCTGCTGATCTCGCCGCGGCAAATCATGTGCAGATCGTGGTCGAACCGATCGATCCCCTGGAAAATCCAAATATGTACTTGACCTCTGTTAGCGAAGCATTCGATATGATTCGTGCGGTCAATAGCCCCCAGGTCAGGGTGTTGTACGACTTCTACCACGAACAGCGCGCCGGCGGTAATTTGATAGAAAAGCTGGAGCAAAACATCGATCTTGTTGGATTAGTGCACATTGCGGATGTGCCCGGGCGCCACGAGCCTGGAACCGGGGAGATCGACTACTCGAACATCTATCGCAAGCTTGGCCAACTGAAATACGACAAGTTCATAACCATGGAGTTCTACCCCACACAAGATCCAGTAGCGACACTAAAAAAGGCACGGCTGGATGCCAAGCAGGCCTTGAATGCAGCGGCGACCACGTCATAGACTGGCGACTACCGCGTCCTGGCGGTAAGATCGAATAGCATGCAACTCGGTTTCGTAAGCGCCATTCTCCCCGACCAAACGCTGGAAGAAGTATTCGCTATCGGCAAAGAGACGGGCTATAGCTGTGTGGAGCTGATGTGCTGGCCGGTGGGCAAAGCCGATCGCCGCTACGCGGGCGTCACCCACATCGACGTCAACAACTTTAAACCCGCGGACGTCCCCCGGATTTTGGGCCTTGAAGAAGTTCACGGCATCGACATCAGCGGACTGGGTTACTATCCGAATCTGCTCACACCCGATCAGGAGGCAGCGCGGGTGGCTACCTCACACCTGAGACTTGTCATCAGCACGGCAAAGATGCTCAACCTCACGGTCGTCAGTACGTTTGTCGGCCGCGACTGGAGCCGTTCCGTAGAGGACAACTGGCCTCGCTTTCTATCTGTCTGGAAGGATCTGATCGCTTATGCGGAAGACCAGGGGGTTCGGGTCGCCATCGAGAACTGCCCCATGATTTTTACTGCCGACGAATGGCCCGGGGGAAAGAACCTTGCGTCCAGTCCCGCGATCTGGCGGCGCATGTTCGAGGAGATACCCAGCCCGAACTTCGGACTCAATTACGATCCGTCACATCAGGTCTGGCAACAAATGGACCATATCGCGCCGCTTAAGGAATTCGCTTCGCGCATCTTCCGCGTTCATCTGAAGGACGTAGCGGTCGATCGTCAGCAGCTGAACCAAGTGGGCATCCTGGCTTACCCTCTACAGTTTCACAGCCCGAAGCTGCCAGGGCGTGGGGATATCGATTGGGCAAAGTTTCTCCGCGCACTGAAAGATTCGGGTTATGACGGACCTGTCTGCGTGGAGGTCGAGGACCGGGCGTTCGAAGGCGACTTGGCACATCGCAAAGAGGCTCTCGCCTTCAGCTCAGAGTACCTGCGGCCGCTGATCAGTACCTAATCAAGCTCAGTACATAATCCAACCGCCGTCGACATTCAGCGTCTGGCCGGTCATCGCGTCGCTCAACTCTGTCGATAGAAACAAACACACGCGGGCCACGTCGAGCGGGCCGATGCGCCGCTTGAGACTTTGCAGGTCCATGAACTTGTCAGATTCCTTCTTCGGCATCAGTTTTCTTTCCCCCTCGGTTTCGATGGCGCCTGGGGTGATGCAGTTGACGCGAACGTTATGGACCCCCATCTCTCTGGCCAACGAACGGGTAAACCCAATGATCGCTCCTTTCGATGCGATGTAATGGGTCAAGTTCTCGAGACCGGTAAAGAACGTGACGGAAGAGATATTCACGATCGCACCAGATCGTTGCTTAACCATGTGAGGCATAACAAGTTTTGTGCAGTGAAAGACACTCTTCAGGTTGATGTCGTGCATGGAATCCCAATGTTCTTCTGTCATTTCCAGGAAGGGCTGCCGGGGATAGATTCCGGCGTTATTGATCAGGATGTCGATGCGTCCAAAGCGGGAGATGGCATCCTCAACAACTTTTGCCATGTCGTGGCGCTTGCCGGCGTTGGCTTCAAAGCCGAACGCCGAGCCGCCTTTGGCTTTTAAATCTGCTGCGACCTTTTTAACCTGCGGCCCATCCAGGTCGGCGAGGAATACGTGGGCCCCGTTCTCGGCAAATAGCCCAGCTACTCCGGCGCCAATGCCCGCGGCGGCCCCGGTCACGATGGCGACTTTATCCTTGATCAGCTCCATGAGCACTCCTGCATCACAAGGGCTGATCTTATCAAACGTCCGTCTCCCTATTCTCCCCGCCCTACCTCCAGGCCAAAGTGCGCCAGCTCGCGCTTCTGCATCATGTAGTCGATAAAAAAGCCAACCCCAATCGACAGCGGAATCAAGCCGAAAGCGCCTCCGGAGAGTACTTCGTGGTCGTTCACAATCCACGCCAGCACGATAAAAGAGAGAATGACCCCAACGCCACTCGATATCAGCACGATCGCGGTTCTGCGCGTGCTCGCGGGTCCCTGGAGTGGGTCTTTCGCCGTCCTGCCGTCAGCGCTCAATACTTTTTCAATATCGCCGGCACTCATTCCCCGCGCCAGCATGGCCAAACGCTGTTCGGTCTTTAGCCTCTGCTTGTACGCCCCACCGACAACGCCAGCGACGATAGCTACAATCCCAACCAAAAAGGCCCCCAACGGGACCATGAACGGACTCCAATGCCACTCCTCCATAAGCTACCTTCCTTTCTGACAGCCTTAGACTGCCGATTCGCGTGAGAGTTTCAGCCTGCGCGTGAAACTTTCAGCTAAATTCTTAGTCTGACTCTCCTTGCATGCCGCCGACTCCAGCTTCGAGCAGATCGTCCGGGATCATCAGGCCATGGTCTTTGGCACCCTCATTCGCCTCACCGGCAGCCGTGAACACATCGACGACCTGGCGCAGGAGGTCTTTCTACGCCTCTACCGGGCACTTCCAGCCTTTCGCGGGGAATCGCTGCTCAGCACCTATCTCTATCGCATCGTTGCCAACGTGGCCCAGGACGAATGGAAGCGCCGGCGACGGGAGGAGCGTCCGCTTGTCTCCTTTTCTGAGGAGGAATCGGAGTGGGAAGATCGCCTCCCGCATCCCGGCCCCGATGCCGAGCAGCAGTTTGCGGAGAGGCAGTTTCGGTATTCTGTAGAGGAGCAGTTACAGGAACTCAGCCCGGTGGAGAGAACCGTGCTGGTGCTCTATCATCAAGAGGAGCGGAGTTACGAGCAGATTGCGCAGTCGCTCAAACTGCCCATTGGCACCGTGCGCACGCATCTGCATCGCGGCCGCAAAAAGCTTCGCGAAGGTATCGAACGGCAGCAGGCAGTAGAAAGGGGAACAACATGGCAGAAGACAAGATGAATCCTGCTTCGCGTGCGCAGTCACTCGATGCCAGAATCCTTCGCGTCCTGGAAACCCCACCTCGGCTGGAGATTCCTTCTGACTTCGCCGCCAGGGTCGCCCGGCAACTGCCTCCGCTTCCGCTGCCGGTCCTCTCCCCTGCGCGGTATGGTTACCGTGCGGCTGTGGCATGCCTGGTTGTGCTGCTTGCACTTATCCTTGCGTTTGCCCGCCGGGCAATGGGCACATCTGTTTTCTGGCTTTCGATGGAATCCCTTTTCTGCGTACAGTTCGCGCTTGTGGCCGTCTGGCTGGTAGTGCGGAACGCAGGCTATACTTTGACCAGCCTGTTCTAGAGTATTTTCACTTCCGCCCGGCGCCTGGAAGAGAGTGTCGGTCTTTTCCGCAAGAAAACCTGCGAATGGGATTGGTTGCTTTGTAAACAAAAGTTAAAATGAAGTAGCTGACTCAGTTCTCGCACTCCGCCAGCAGCGGTCCCTAAGAAACTCTGCCAGTTTATGTCGAACTCATCGATGGCCATCAAGATTACCCGCACCGATCCGCGCTATGCGATGTTGCACCGAAGCCGCAATTTACGCTGGGACGCCAACGAGGCCGAGGCGGCGGCCGAAATCGAACTGTGCGAAACCGCGGAGCAGGCGGCGGAAGCATTGCAGCGCATCGTCAACGCAGGCATGCGCCCCACCATCCGCAGCGGCGGTCACTGCTACGAAGATTTCGTGGTCAACAATCCGGGCGGAGCGATCCTGGATCTTAGCCTGCTGAAGAGCGTCAGCCTGCCAGGCGATGGAACGCGCTACCGTATCAGCCCGGGGCTGGAGTTGGGCGAAGTATACATCGACCTGTATAAGCGCCATGGGGTAACCATTCCCGGTGGCAGTTGCTACGAAGTGGGCGCCGGGGGCCACATCAGCGGTGGCGGCTATGGCGTGCTCTCGCGCATGCACGGTCTCACTATCGACTGGCTTTCGGCGGTCGACATCCTAACCGTCGACAGCAAAGGCCATGTAGCGCTCAGGCGGATCGACAAGGACCATGATCCCGATCTTTTCCGAGCCTGTCGCGGCGGGGGCGGAGGAAACTTCGGCGTGATCACCGGCTTTCTCTTCGACCGGCTACCCGTTGCGCCCTCTGAGATAGTGAATGCCCACTTGTCCTTTGACTGGGCCACCATGACCGAGGACAACTTCGCCGGCATCCTGATGGCATTCGGAGACTACTGGGCCAAGCGCGGGAGCGAAAAGGATACCTGGGGCCTGTTTGCTGCGCTCGGCCTCACACACTCATCCTCGGGCCGATTTGGCCTCTCCCTGCAGTTTTGCAACCCCGACGGAAGTTGTGACGACCTGAAGCCGTTAAAGGAATTCCTCGATCTCTTTCAGAGTTTCGGCCCCCTGGAGACGCGCGCATCCGCCGCCGGTGAAAAGCGCTTTGCCCAGCGCAGGCCCGCGGTAAACCAGACCCTGGGGCCATACGGCATCGATCGGCTGCTCTGGCTGGAAGCGACGATCGGCGACAGTGGCGGCGGCCACAGCGGACGCGCCGCATACAAATCCTGTTACATGAAGCAGAATTTTACGCGCGCGGAAGCGAAGTGCATTTTCAAGCAGCTAACGCGCACCGTTCCCGGTGTTGATCTGCGCGGATCGGTCATGGCCGTCGACTCGTACGGAGGAGCCGTCAATGCGAAGGGCTTGGCCGACGTCACTTCCGTTTGGCAGCGCTCGTCCATCATGAAGGTCCAATTTCAGCAATATTGGGACAACCCGGATGAAGACGCAGGACGCCTGCAGTGGATGCGCGAGTTCTACACCGACCTCTACTCGCAGGCAGTGGATCCAAAGTACGCCGGCACGCCCTACCCCAACGAATACTACGAAGGCTGCTATATCAACTATCCTGACTGCGACATGCTCGCGTATCCCTTCTGGCCCCAGCTCTATTACGGCACGCAGGATCTTTACCCGTTTCTGCAGCAGGTGAAGCGGCGTTATGACTCCAACAACATCTTTCACCACAAGATGTCGATCCGCGCCTAGGAGGACCTATGGAGAGTGATGATCGACGATCGGCGGCAAGATGGACCCGCAGAGAGTTTGTGCGCGGCGCGGCGAGTGTGGTCGCGCTCCCTTACCTGCCGCAAAATGCGACTGCTGCACCACAGTTTGGTTACGTGGCCTCTGGGGAAGGCTCGCTGGATGTTTTCAGCTTGCGCGGCGATCGCTGGAAAAGCACACAGCGCGTGCCCAGCCGCGCACCTACATGCATTTTGCTTTCCGCGGCACAGCGGACCCTCTATGTGGCCAACGAGGTAGATGTGCACGAGGGGTTGCCGCGGGGCACCGTCGAATCCTTCCACATCGACCCTTCTGATGGCCACCTGACCCTGTTGGGCCGTCAGCCGCTTTCTCTTTCCGCAACCCAGCCGCGGCATATGGCACTCTCACCAAACGGTCATCTGCTCGCCGTGGCCGCTTATGGCGGCGCTATTTACAACCTCTTTCCCACTGCGGAGGACGGCAGCCTGGGCCAGGCGAGCGGCATTTTCAAACAGGCTGGTCGCGGACCCCATGCCGATTCACAGGCATCCGCGCATCCCCATACGCTCCTATTCGACGCGACTGGCCGCCATCTGCTTTCGTCCGATTTCGGTAGCGACCGGCTGAACGTATTCGCAGTGGAAGGCGGCAGACTAGAACGGCGTTCGCAGCGCGCCACCGGTGAGGGAAGTGGTCCAGGCGCGTGCGCGCTTCATCCCGCGGGCTCTGTCTTCTACGCCTGGCACGAACTCCAGAGCACGCTCGCTTGCTACCGCTACGATGGGGTCTCTGGAACCATGGGTGACGCGATCCAGCGGCTGTCATTGCCGATGGCGTCACTGCATGCCCTTGCCTTGCACCCCACAGGCCGCATGCTCTACACCACCCAGGCAAGCCCGAATGCGTTGAGGACGTGGCACGTGGACGCGAAAGACGGTAGGCTCACAGGCGCGCAGGTTATCTCTCTCGAAGAGGCGACACCTACCCGGATCACGGCCGCGCCCGATGGAGAAAGTCTTTTCATTCTGGATGGCCTAAGAGGATCGGTCTACAAGATGACAGCAGACCGTGTAACTGGTGAGCTACACTGCAAAGCGGAAGTCGCGGCAGTGAACCAACCGACAAGCATTGCTCTGAAGACAATGTAGTGGCCCCGGGAACCGAGTACGTCCGAGTACCTGAATGGGTTCGATCACCAATTCAAACGAGAAAGCAAAAGGAGTCAGTCGATGGAAATGCAGTCCAGGAGAGGTCTTCTCAAGAACGCGGCCAAAGCCGCCGCAATCGCAACCGGTAGCGCCATGGTTGCCGGCAAATCCGAGGCCAAGGCATCGACAAAACTGGAAAAGAAGGCCTATTCGTGCCAGCCCGTTGCAGACAATGCACCCAGCGCTCCGCCTCTCTTCTCCTCCGCCGTTTCCTACGGCAATCTCCTCTTCCTGGCGGGCGTCGGCGCACACTTCAAAGGCACGATTGAAGAGCATACCAAGCACGTCCTCGACGAGTTGGAGAAGAACCTGCAATGTGCCGGCTCTTCGATGGAGAAAGTGCTCAAAGTCAACGTCTACCTGAACGACATCAACGACTGGGCAAAAATGAACACCGTGTATGCAGGCCGTTGGGGTAAGGTGCCACCCGTCCGCACCACCATCGCGCCGGCCGGAGGCATTCCAGGCAACTCACTGGTAGAAATCGATCTCATCGCCTACATCTAGAACCATGTCACTACCATCTGCAGATGCGGCCGGCATGCCCGCGGGCCGCACCGCGCTTACACGCGAGGGCACCGAGCACGACAACCTCTTTACCCGGATTGGGGTTCGTCCGATGGTGAATGGCCGCGGCACATTCACCATCGTGAGTGGCTCGCGCTCCCTGCCCGAGGTGAAGCAGGCCATGTACGATGCCTCTTTCTACTTCGTGCATCTCGACGAGCTGATGGAGGCCGTCGGCCAGGAGTTGGGTCAACTCACCGGCGCGGAATGGGGTATAGCCACCACTGGATGTGAGGCTGCAATTGCGCTCGCGGTCGTTGCCTGCATCGCCGGAACCGATCCGGAAAAATCTCAGGCGCTGCCCTACGTCATGGGTCGTGATCAAGTCATCATCCCCAAACATTCCCGCAACCCCTATGACTTCGGGGTGCGCATGACTGGGGTCGAGGTGGTCGAAGTCGATTCCGCCGAAGAGCTCCGCAACCAGCTCACGGGGCGTACGGCGATGGTTTACATCCTGTCCAGCCCGGCAGCAGAGAACGGCCCGCTCAGTGTCCCTATTATCTGCGCCATTGCCCGGGATAAGGGTGTGCCAGTCTTCGTCGACGCCGCCGCCGAGGAGCCTCTAGTTCCCAACATCCACCTTCAGCGCGGTGCAACGCTGGTCGGCTACTCCGGTGGCAAGTGCCTGCGCGGACCCCAGTCCTCCGGCCTGCTTATCGGCCAAAAGGACCTGTGCCGCGCCGCCTATTTTCAATCTGCGCCCAACCACAACTACGGCCGCGCCTTCAAATGCAGCAAAGAAGAAACCATGGGCCTGCTCGCTGCTGTGCGCCAATGGTATAAGCGCGACCACGCGGCGGAGCAGCGGGCGTGGCTCTCATGGCTGCAGCACATTGAGTCGCGGGTGCAAGGCCTGCCTTCCCTGACGACCGAGTATCTGCAGCCTGTCGACCTGTCCAACCGATCGCCTCGTCTGCGTATTCACTGGGATGCCCGTGTCCTGAAAATCACAGGAACCGAACTCGCCGCAAGGCTCGACGCCGGCACACCGCGCATCGTCGTCCACGATAGCAGCGGTGTGCGTCCGTCTCAGATGGCCAGCTCGCTCATCATCATGCCGTACATGATGGAGGCAGGAGAAGAGCGCATCATCGCCGATGCCATCTACGAGGGACTCTCCACACCCGGACCCTACGAAGATCCGCTGCTCCCGTCGGGGGCGCCGATGACGGTCCAGGGAACGTGGGCGGTTGCGATCCAGTACATTCGCGGGGTTGGAGAGCAGCACCTCGCGCTACAGCAGAGCGGCAACGAGCTTACCGGGACCCAGCAGGGAGAGCTTTACAGCGCCGCGCTCACGGGAGCGATTCATGGCAGCCAAATCGAGTTGCGCAGCACCATGGCGGTGCCGGGAAACTTTATTGAATTCCACTTTCAAGGCAACGCGCAGGGGAACACTATGACAGGAACGGTTGATTTGGGAGAGTATGGTAAGGCGGCCTGGGAGGCCATTAGAAATCATGATTAGGGAATACACGCGGAAGAGGACCTTCCACGGCTGTATCGCGCTCGCACTTGCCACCGTCATCAGCGTCTTCGCCCAGCCGGCCGCGCCGACCTACGATCTGCTGCTGCGTGGCGGACATGTGCTCGATGACAAGAACCACATCGATGGCGTCATGGATGTGGCCATCAAGGACGGAAAAATTGCCCGGGTGGCGGCGCACATTCCCTCTGACGCGGCGCTCAAGACAATCGACGTGAAAGGCCTGTACGTCACTCCGGGACTGATCGACATTCACGTTCATGTGTATGCCGGCACGGGGGAGCGCAATTCCTATGCGGGCGACCTCAGCGTTCCTCCCGATGGCTTTACTTTCCGCGTTGGCGTTACCACGGTGGTCGATGCGGGCTGTTCGGGCTGGAAAAACTTTGAGGACTTCAAGGATCGCATTATCGATCGCTCCAAGACCCGCGTCTTCGCCATGCTCAACATCGTCGGCGCGGGCATGCGTGGCGGCAAGTACGAACAGAACACCGCGGATATGGATGGAGAAGCCACCGCGGCCATGGCCCTCAAGTATCCGCAAACCATCGTGGGCATCAAGACCGCACACTTTGCCGGCCCGGAATGGATTCCGGTGGAGCAGGCCGTCATCGCCGGAACCAAGGCCAACATTCCAGTCATGGTTGACTTCGGTGTAGACCGTCCCACCCGCCCGCTCTATGACTTGTTGACTCAGAAGCTGCGGCCGGGCGACATCTATACCCACATGTACTCCGGGCTTCGTCACGAGCAGGATCCGGTCACGCTGGGCCCCAGTAAAGCCTTCATCGAAGGGCGCAAGCGTGGTATCTATTTCGACGTTGGCCAGGGCGGCGGCAGCTTTAAGTGGTCGCTTGCAGTTCCTATGATCAAGGCGGGGTTCATCCCCGATTCCATCTCGACCGATCTCCACGTCACCAGCATGAACGGCGCCATGAAAGATGAACTCAACGTCGCCGACAAGATCATGGCGGTGAACGTTCCGCTAAAGGAAGTCGTCGCCGAGATGACCTCGCATCCGGCCCATGAAATCCGTCACGAAGAACTGGGCAATCTCTCCGAGGGCGCGATCGCCGATGTTGCGGTACTCCGCGTCGAAAACGGAAATTTTGGCTTCACCGACATGGTCAACAAACGCCTGGACGGCAAACAGAAGCTGATCTGTGAACTGACGATCAAAGATGGAAAGATCGTCTACGACCTGAATGGGATCAGTGCGGACTTGTGGACAGCGCCACCTGGTCCCCACGATGCAGAAGCTTACCGGTGGACTACCTTCGCTCCCAGACCACCCGCATCCACTCCAACGACCACGGAGCTGCCCCACTAATGTCAGTGACACCGGACCCGGGGATAATTGGACCAAACTCCCCCGGTCTCTCGTAGATGTCATCCGCAGCACCTATTGTGTTACCCTCTTAGGGTGACCTCGGTTCTCCACTGCTGTCCAAGCTGTAGCCGCGCCGCCTTGGCGCAGGCCAGCTGTTGTTGTTTGCGCTAACTCGCAAGGGACACAGCATAGCTGCTTCTCTCCTGGCAGCTTCTTCTAAAACCAACTTTTCTATTTAGGGAAATCTGCACGTGGGCATTGCTCTCCATCTAACCGGATTTGCATCGGACGCCATCCTCTCGCTGCGCCCCTGCCGTTCTTGTTGTAGCCGCTAGTTGTAGGTCTTCCTCTCCCTTGCTATTCCAGCCGTGCGCGGCAATTTCTCCTGGAGTTTACTTATGCGTGACTTGCAGCTTCTACTTCGCTATAGCCTCTTCTCTACCCTGGTTGCAGTGGCATTGTTTACCCCCGGGGCGAAGGCCCAGATGGTGGGAGGCACCATCTCCGGCGACGTTGTCGATCCCGCGGGCGCTGCTGTCGCCCGGGCCGAAGTGCTTATCCGCAATGATGAGACAGGCAGCGAACGCAAGTTCACAACCGCGGAGAGTGGTATATTCTCCGCGCCCTCGGTCGCGGTGGGCAATTACACCGTCTCTGTTTCGCGGGATGGCTTTGCACCTCTCAGCCGCACGGGCATTGTGCTCACCGTCGGTCAGAACGTCCAACTGCACCTTGCGCTCACCCTTGGCAGCGTGCAACAGAGCGTTCGCGTGGTGGATACTCCCGCCGTGGTTGACACCTCAACCTTGCAAACGCAAGGACTAGTCGACGAGCAGCAGGTCAAGCAACTGCCGCTTAATGGCCGGAGTTTCGACCAGCTGATCCAGCTAAACCCTGCCTCCGTCAGCTACACCACCCAGCGCTCTGGTGGCGTGGGCACATCAAATTCTTCTGTGGGCAACATGTACTCCGTCTCCGGACGGCGCCCGCAAGACAATCTCTTCCTGCTGAACGGAATTGAGTACACCGGGGCCTCGCTCATCAACGTAACTCCAGGCGGCACCAGCGGGCAGCTGCTGGGAGTGGACGCGGTCCGCGAATTCAACGTGGTCAGCGACACCTATGGCGCGAACTACGGCAAACGTACCGGCGCGCAGATATCGATCATTACGGCATCGGGCGGAAACCAGCTGCACGGTTCCGTGTACGAATTTCTGCGTAACAGCGCACTGGACGCGCGCAATTATTTCGACCAGGCGCAGATTCCCGAATTTCAACGTAACGACTTCGGCGCAGCGCTCGGCGGTCCGATCCGCCACGACAAGCTATTTGGTTTTGGCAACTATGAAGGTTACCGCCAGCACCTCGGCCTTAGCGCCGTCAGCTTCGTTCCCGACAATACCTCGCGCGCCGCTGCCGCCGCCATTGTACGGCCGCTGCTCGCACTTTGGCCGGTAGCCAACGGCCCCGAGCTGCTCAACCCCAATGGCTCGCCAAGCGGTATTGCTGAGGCCTTCGCCAACCCGCCACAACACGTGCGCGAGGATTTCGGCACCACGCGGATCGACACCAACCTGACCGCGAACGATCTGCTCTTCGGCGTCTATACCGTGGATGACAGTGACGCAAACACTCCCTCGCAAAACCCCTATTCGACCATCTACGAGCGGTTGCGCGAGCAGGTCTTGAGCGCGCAAGAGCAGCACGTCTTCTCTCCCAACCTGCTCAATACCTTCCGTTTCGGCTATTCGCGGGCGGCCTATTACTTTACCGGTCAGGCTCCGGACTCAGTGCCTGGCTGGGTCGCAGGCGCGCCCGTCGGAGCCGTCGTAATCGCCGGCAGCACGGCATCAAATGGCGCCTCTCAGGTGACGTTGGCGGGCGCAAACACCGGCAGCAACAACCAGGCTGTCCGTAATCTCTTCACCGTGGACGACCATATTTTCTGGACCCGTGGACGGCACCAGGTCGAGGTGGGCGTATGGCTGCAGCGGCTGCAATCGAATGACAACCTGGCTCAGAACCAATATGGACAAGCCTCCTTCTCCACACTCAGCAGCTTTCTGAAAGGCAGCGTGGCGACGTTTACGGTGGTGCCTGCACCGACGGAGCTCGGCTGGCGGTCACTCTTTGGAGCAGGTTTTATTGAAGACGCGTGGAAGGCAACGCCTCGCCTCGAGCTTCGCGCGGGCTTCCGTTTCGAGTCAAGCAATGGCTGGAACGAGGCCCACAACCGTGCGTCGAACTACGGCTTCACCAACGGTGTCATCAACACAAATCCCACCATCGGCGGCTCGGCGCTGGCGCAAAACCGGGCCACGTTTATGCCCGAGCCGCGCATCGGGGTGGCTTACGATCTCTTCGGCAACGGCAAGACTGCCCTGCGGGCAAACTTCGGCGTGCATCGCGCACTGCTGGATACACTGGACTACCGGCTTGACCAGACCGCGCCGTTCAACACCACTCTGTCGATAAGTAACACGACCGTAGACAAGCTCGCCGGCCTCGCCAGCGGCACGAGCACAGGCAGCGGACAGATCTCCCCCAGCAATGTGCAGCCCGACATTGCTACCCCGACGGTGCTTGCCTGGACCTTCAAGATCGAGCAACAGATCGCCCCGGCGACTTCGCTCACCATCGGCTATGTCGGCTCGCACGGATACCATCAGATTCTCTCCGAGGACCAGAACACGCCCGCAACGGTAGTCTGCCCGGCGTCGCCCTGCCCTGCAACGCTTGCGCCAGGAACCGTCTTCTACGCGAGCTCAACCAAGGCCAACCCGAACGTGGCCAACACCACCTCCTGGGTCTCGCAGGGAATCAGCAACTATAACGGTCTCGAGGTGGATGTGCGCCGCCAGTTGTCGCACGGGCTGCAACTGCGCGGTGTTTATACCTTCGCCAGCAACCTGGACGATGGCTCGGCCTGGAATACCAGCGTCTCGGCCAACACCCCGGCGTTTGTCATGTATCCGGGAAACCCTGGGCTCGACTACGGACCGGCGGCTACCAATATCCGCCATGCCGCCGCTATCAATGGCACTTGGGAATTACCTTTCAGCGGCGGGCTGCTTGCCAACCCCGTGGCAAAGGAGTTGGTGGGCGGCTGGTCGGTGAGCGGCATCGCTACGCTACAGAGCGGTTTCCCCCTCTCACCGCAGCTTGGATACAACCCGACCGGCAACGGAGACACGCGCAACCCGGTGCGCCCGAACCTGGCTCCCGGTTTTCACGGCCCGCTCTATGCCAAAACAGTGGCACAGTGGTTTAATCCCGCTGCCTTCACCGCGCCCGCGGCGGGCACATTTGGAAATGTCGGCCGCGACACGCTCACCGGTCCCGGCCTGTCGGAACTGGATCTCGCCCTGGTCAAGAACACGGCGATCCATGAGCGGATTCACGCACAATTTCGTGCGGAATTCTTCAACGTGCTCAACCACTCCAACTTCACCACGCCGAACCCGGTCGTCTTCAGTTCCGGCCCAACCCCAAAGGCACCAACGGCAGAAGTTGCGCCGTCCCCGACTGCAGGCGTGGTAAGCGCAACGGCCACGACTTCGCGGCAGATCCAGTTTGGGGTGAAGATTCTCTTCTGAGTGAAATTGAGATTGGCGCAGTCCGCCTACAGGGCTTTTAATCCCTCTGCTTCGGCCAGCTTGGCTTGGCGACGGTCAAATGTCCAGAAATGGTCGGCCTTCAGCTCCAGAGCTGAGGCTACATGCAGCGTGTCGAGCGTTCGCATACCGAGCCTGGGCACACGATTTCGAGCCAGCACGATGCACGAGTCAAATACCCGCTCCGAGAGCCCTACCTCAATCCACACACCCGCTTCGCGATCACGCTCGAACTCCCGGTAAACCGATTGCGCTTCCCTGGTTGTGATCTTGTGCTGAAATACGTGCTGGCCAATTGCATGTGTCCATTCAGCGCGATGCAGCGGCGTCAGCCAGATACGAGGACGCTGCGCCATGTGCTGCTGTGCTTCCCTGGAATGGGCATCCGGTAAGTACAAAGAGACGAAAACGCTGGTATCCGCGTAGACCGTCAAAAGCGACCGCGCTCCTCAATCAGAAGATCAGCTCCCGGCAAACAACGCTCCCCAAAAAGCTTTTCCACGCGGGCGGCGAAGTCCGGCCATTGTTTGGGTTCGCCATGAGCCGGCTCGGGAACAATCGTGGCAAGAAGGCGATCTCGTTCGTGGAGTTCGACTGTTTTGCCGGCCCGAAGCCACGCCTTCAACTGGCGAGTGTCTCGAAGCTCACGGAGGTTGATCTTCGGCATAGACCAAATGTGTCACATTATGTGACACACGTCAATCTCTAGTTGGTTGAAGAGCGCCTCGGCCCGATGCAACTTACACCTTGGTTGCACCACCTGCCGGCTGACCGGTGACCAAAATTATTCTTTGCCCGTTGGCTATTTGGGCTAATCTTTTCTCGTCACGAGGGATGAGCCGAATGAAACAGCTAAAACAACAAGCGATACTTTGGGCATTGCTCTCCACCACCCTGTTTGCAAGCGCAGACATTATTGTTTTGCACGATGGCACCAGCTACTCCGGACACTACACGCCGGCGGGAAATGGCACCCTCTCGTTTACCGATAACCAGGGCATTCACTATGACCTGCCGGTTGGCGACGTGCAGTCGATTGTCTTCTCGAATGCTGCCGACCACCTTACCTTACGCAATGGGAAAACTTACTCGGGCCAACTGAACGGAACCGAGATGATTTCCTTCGAAGGTAGCGGCGGCATCGATTATCAGTTCCCCTTTCGCGACGTCAGCTCTCTCGTCCTCACCGGATCGCCGGCTCCCGCTGCGCCGCACCATATTCCCACAGTGGTCATTCCGGAAGGCACAGACATCGTGGTCCTTACGTCGGACGCCATCCAGTCTGGTCAGGAGTCCTCCGGCCAACTCTATCCCGCAACGATCCAGCAGGATGTCTATGGAAGCGCCGGCAGCATTGCGATTCCCGCCGGCACACGCGCCCAGTTGGTGGTAAGCAACGTCCGCAGTGGGGGAGCCGTCCACAGCCCGGAATTGGTGCTGGATCTATACTCCATCGACATTCACGGCGAGCAATACCGGGTCGACACCTCTTCGGTGACGGAGAGCAACCGGAGCGGTCTGGGAGCCAACCGCCGCACGGCGGAATACACCGGCGGCGGCGCGGGCATTGGTGCGCTGATGGGCGCTGTTTTTGGAGGAGGAAAAGGCGCCGGCATTGGCGCCCTCGCGGGGGCCGGAGGCGGTGCGCTGACCCAGCTATTCACCCGGGGCAAAGAAATCAGGGTTCCGGCCGAGACGGCATTGACCTTCCGCCTGGACAAAACGCTGGTGATGCACCCCTAGCGTCGTTTCATAACAAAGCGCTAGCGGGCACCAACGACGCCGGCGTCTTTAAGAGCATGTTTCTCCGCGTCCAGCGAGGTGGTGTGCAATTGCACTACGCGTTGCATGGCCGCGTCTGCCTCTTGCACATGGCCCTGGGAACGTAAGGCACGAGCGAGCAGGTAAAACGATCCCGCGTCCTCGGGATTCATCTCAACAGCCTGGCGGAGCAGGCGCACAGCAGCCGCGGTATCGTGCTGCTGAAAGTGCGCTTTCCCCATATAGAAATAGGTGGCCCACGAATCCGGGGTCATGCGCTGCGCTTTTTCGAGATAGGACAGACCGTCCGGATAACGCTGCGACTGGACCAGCAGCGCTCCCAGAAAATACAAGGCGCTTGCATCCTGTGGGTCAGCCTCGATCGCCTGTTTCAACTGCTTTTCCGCATCAGCGTTCTTCATCAGGCTGATGTATACCTTGCCCAGTTCGCGATGAGCGCCGGGAAACGAGGGATCGGCCTGCAGCACTGCCTGGTAGGCCTGCTCTGCTTCGGCAAATTGCGCTCCGTCGTAATAGGCATGGCCCAGCAGGAAATTGGCTTGCGCCGGAGTGGCGCTGTCGGCAAACAGTTTGGTAAATACATCCTGAGCCTGTTGCGCCTGCCCGGCCCGCGCATAAGCCACGCCTAGCAGGTAGAGTGCTGCCGGGTCCGGATCGTTCGCTTCCGTCAACGGCATCAGTAAGGCCAGGCCCTGATCAGGATGTCCGCTGAATGTCAGGCACGTAGCCAGAAGCATCGTCGCCTGATGGTCGGAGGGTGATCGCTCGTGCAATTGCCGGAAATATGGCAACGCATGGATGTAATCTTCCTGCTTGAGATAGGCGAGCCCAAGATCGAGTTGAATCTCGCGCAACTGAGGGTCTATGCGGAGAGCCCGTTGATATACGTCGATCGCCTTCCCATAGCGATGTGTTTTGGCAAACAAGACACCGAGGTTGGCAAGCGCACTGACATTGCGCGGATCGAGTTTCAGCACTTGATTGAAACCTGCTTCCGCTGCCGGGTAGTCCCCCGCATTCAAAGCCTCGGTCGCAGACTCAAAGGTTTGCTTGGCTGTATCCGCCCCCAGACCCCGCACAGCAGTTGGAGAGAAGAGCAAGACAACCAAAATAGCGGATACAAGAAGTTTCATGAAGAGGTCTGCTTCCTCAGTTTAGATCACACATTTGCAAGGTGGCGGCAGTTTTGGTAAGTGGGGGCCCTCGTTGTTTGACTCTGTCGATTCCAGTTCCACAAATGCTAAAGTGGGCCACCACTCCCCGATTTGTCATCCCGACCGGAGCGGACCCGGATTTCCTACATCGCGGAACCGCCCAAGGCGACGTATGCGGCTTTCCGTAAAGAAAGCCGCACGAAGTTCGCCAACGCCACTAAGCTGGACAGGAAATTCGGGGCAGCGGCACACCTCGGCATGGTGGAGGTGGATGGACAGAACCATGACTACAGAAAGCCGTTAACCTGCTAGTTTCGACAGCCCCTAAACAAAACAAGCCGGACCCATGTTCCGGGTCCGGCCTGTTCATTAAAGGCAAACTTAGAAGTAGAACTTACCCCCAAGCTGCAGCAAACGGGGATCACGTACTGAGGTGATCTGGCCAGAGGAACCCGCATTCGCACCAGCAAAAGACGTTCCAGGGGTTGGCGCCGACAGATCCTCGTTGATTGTTCCCCACTGCGTATGGTTGAAGACGTTATAGGCCTCGAACCGCAACTGAATCCGAGTGTTTTCGGTAAAGTTGAAGTTCTTGAACAGTGACATGTTCCAGTTATCGACGCCGGGGCCGTAGATCGAATTGCGCCGGAAATTGCCGTAGCTGCCATTGGCGGGAACAGCAAAGGCCGCTGGGTTGTACCACATGGGGAACTGACCCGCCGGTACGTTATGGTTGTGCGCAGCTATGATCGGACCGCCGATGTAGTCGGGCCGGATGTGTCCGAATCCCCCATCGCCCAGATTGCCACCGCCGGTGACAGCGAGGTCGCAGGAATCATTCGTAGTTGCGCCCGTAGCGCCGCCACTCAGGCAAGGAGTTCCACCCCAGAACTGGGTGACTCCTGACCACTCCCAGCCGCCGGCGGTAAGCTGAACCAGCTTGTTGGAACCTTTGAATGCGGGCAGGTTGTATACGTATTGAAAGTTGAAGACGTTCCGGCGGTCGAAACCGGCAGGCGCGTAAAACGGTTTGAGGTTGGTGTATTCCGGGAAGACGTTTTGATCGTCGTCGACGTCGTCCAGATCGATCGCCTTGGCCCAGGTATAGTCCGCGTTGATGGTGAGCTTACTACTGAAACGGCGAGAAACCTTGACCTGCAGGGCGTTGTAAGAGCTCTTAGCTCCGAAGACGTTGTACTGAATGGAGCTATAACCTTTGTAAGGCAGGATGGCTGCCTGCACATTGTTAACCGTAGAGAGGATATTCGTGCTCGTGGTCGTCCCTAGCGGTAACTGTTCCAGTTGCTGATTGTACATCTGGTGCCGGCTGACGTTGCCTACGTAGCCGATGTCGAAGACCAGGTTGTACGGCAATTCACGTTGCAGGCCCAGGTTGTAGCCGTAAGTCGTCGGGATCTGGCCCGCCCGGTCGGTCCCCAGAACTCCGGAAGCCGGGGTGAGAGGAGCGCCGTTCGCCAACGCGGGAGAAATATTCCCGATGTTGCCGCCGTAGATGGTCGGCGTATAGACGGTGGGAGGATTGCTGACTCCTCCGAAGTTGAAGACATTCTGTTCATACCGCTCATAGAAGATGCCATAGCCACCGCGAAGCGCGGTCTTGCCATCGCCAAACACATCATAGGCAAAGCCAAGACGAGGGCCGAAGTTGTTCCAGCGGTAGTTCAGGCCGCCCTTGGGGAATCCAGCCGTGCCCTCCTGCACCATGCCGTTGTACGGGTTTCCGGAACCGGTAATGATGGAGCCCTGCGTCGGCACTTGTCCAGGAATATTGGGTGCAGTATTGATCGCCACGGCATCGGTCGCATTGTAGGCGGGCGGACTAAAGTAGTACGCGTGGTAGGGCGCAACCGTATATGTCGGGCCGACGAATTCGTAACGAAGACCGTAGTCAAGCGTGAGCCTCGGGCTTACTTTCCAGGTATCCTGCGCGTAGCCCTCATATTGGAAGAAATGGAAGTGGCCGTAGGCGAAGAGGTTCGATTGGCTGACGGTGGTGTAGTTGCCCAGGAGAGTGTTCCCGATTCCTGAGTTGCTATTGGCGGGGTTCTGATTGCTGGCGCCGAAGTTTATATTGGGGTTTTCTGTCCAGGTTCCTTCCTGGCCATTCTCGTTCAGGTCGGCAAACAAACCGAACTTGATCACGTGGTTGCCCCAGATTTTAGTTACGTCATCCGTGGCCACCACCGTATTCCCGGTCGAAGTCCAACCGGAAGGAAATGGGCTGATATTGATGTAGCCGTCTCCGGTGTTGATGTTCGGGGCGAGGTTGTGGGTATTGGTTGCCGGATAGATATCTTCGAAGGTGAACCCGACATCGGTCTTGTTGTATAAGGCCGGGTGAGGTGCCCTGGACAATGTCCACCACCTGCGTCAAGTGGAGCCAACCGACCGTTGCTTCATTCGTCAGCGTCGGGGAGATCACGTTCACCAGGCTCCAGGCGTAGCTCTTGCCTGGCTTTTTCCGGTATTGCGGTAGAACGGGGAAACTATTCCCGGAAAAGATGCCGTATCCATCGCTTTCCTGCTGCCGGTCATCCACATAACGGAAGAAGGCATTTGCCTTCGGCCCGATATTAAAGTCCACACGAGCGACGTATTGGTTCTTGTAAAAAACGTACGTGTCCTGAAAGTTGATTTGTTGCTCGTCGCCAAATCCGTTGTTGAAGGTGGGATGAACAAAAGTCCCACGGTAGCCGGGAGTAAAGTACTTGATCATCGCGTTGTACTGGCTGTTGAACTGCGAAGCAGGAATGATGTTGCCAGGATAAATGGTGCCGCTCTGCCACCTCGCCGAACGGTTGTACTTGATGCTTCCGGGAACAAAGACCTGGCCGTTCTGTACCAGGTTGCCGTGCTATCGCGAATGTCGCGTGCAGGTGTCGCGGTTCCGTTGAAGTCGCACATGTTGCCCGAGCGGTAGACAGGGGAGAGATCGGCTTCGCCGTTCGGAGTGCCTATGCCGAGCATCGACGGCTGCGGCATGGTGTAGTAGGTAGATCCGTTGGGCCGGTCTGGCCCGTGTCCCTTCATAGTTGAAGAAAAAGAAGGCTCTCTTGTCGCTTCTGGGTGAGATCTTCGGGATCGGGATATAGCCACCGATATTGCCGCCAAACTGATTGAACTTCAAATCGGCTCGCGGCGAACCGTCATGGTTGCTGAACCAGTCGTTGGCGTTGTAGTCCGTGTTGCGGTTGAATTCGTATGCCGTACCGTGGAAGTGCTGGCCGCCGCTCTTGGTGTTAACCAGAATCATAACCCCAGGGCTGCGTCCATATTCCGCGTTGAAGTTCCCGGTGAGCGTCTTGAATTCGCCCACGGCGTCAATGCTCAGGTTCGTATATTCGCCGTCGTTGGCGCCCACGTCGGTGTTGATCACGCCATCGAGAAAGAAGTTGTTGGCCGTGCCGCGCATACCGTTGACATAAAAGTCATCGGTCTGGTTGAAGACCAGGCGGAATTGTGAGTTGTTGTTCGTGACTACGCCGGGCAAGGTCGTCATCAGCGACTCGAAGTCGCGGCCATTCAGTGGCTGCTCGAGGACTTGCCGCTGGTCGATGACTTGCGAATTGTTCGAGGTGGCCGTGTCGATCAAAGGAGTTTGCGAACTGACGGTTACGGTCTGCGAGGCCTGCCCAAGGGTCAATGCCAACTGCCCTAAACCGAGACTCTGGTCCTGGTCAAGCACGACCCCGTCGCGATCGAGCTCCTCCATACCCGGAGCGCTTACCTTGATCCTGTAGGTAGCGGCAGGCACGTTCAGTGCACGGAATGTGCCGCTCGCGTCGGCTGTCGTATCGCGCGTAGTGGCGCCTGTCGCCTGGTTGATGATCTGGACATGAGCCCCGGGAATCGCGGCGCCCGACGGATCAACCACAGTACCCGTAATCAGGCCGGTCTGCGCGTGAAGCCTCGTGCCGGGTAAGAACACGGCGAGGAGCGCCAGCAAAGCGAGCTGAAAGAAGAATCCTGGCTTCAGGAGAGGATTGGTAACAGACTGATCGCTGTTTGTATTGGGTTCGGCGGGATAACTCGGGTAGAAGGCAGGGCTCTGCCACGACGTCTCGCAAGACATATTTCCTCCAAAAGGCGCACGAACGAATATTTACTGTCGTTACTGCCTCACACCGCACGCCGCGGGTTGGCAGGTCTTTCGGCGATCTGTCATTTTCAGAACTTGCGAGAAGCGGATGATCGACCGAGGGCGAGATTATCGAACGCAGCATACGGCTGTCAAGGTCACGATCGCCAGAAGAATCGTTTCTTTAAAGGGAATTTTGTGTCATCGAAGGCAGTCTCTGATGTCTTGCGTCTTTTGTTTTGCCTTCGACGTCTCGCCGGTTTGCGTAAAAGACACTACGTATGGGTGACACAAAATGAAATCGAGGGTCGCATTGATTTCCGCAGAATGGTGACAGCAATAGGCACATATTAACGATGCTGATACTTGCGACTGAAGATGTTGAACGCCGAGGCCATTGAATGCTCTTAGGTGTCGGGGCCCCTTCGGAGTGATATATCGAAGTTGGGAATCCTCGCGGGCCATCGAATCGAGTCACACCAAGCGTAGCTTCCAGGCGCGGAGACGGAGAGTTTTCGATCGGCCGCCTATCGCGAGCCCACCGCCGGCATGCTCTTCCCGGTCCCTGGCGTGGCAGCCCACGGTCACAGAACAGAACGGATTCTGTTCTGGAAGAAAGGTCTACCGATCGGCCGGCGGGCGTAGACCCCGGCGCTAAGAGGCTGTCAAGAGATTTATTTTCAGCTCGTTGGAGCTAAGCTACCAGCGAGGCCTCGCAAAGGGGGGGTAGGAGGGAGATAACTGGAAAACGTTTTCGTTTTGACAACCTACGACCAAGAATGCAACACTCCGTCTTACCCTTGAAGAAATCACCTGAAAAGGATGGACCGGTAACCCTACGCACCCTGGCGAGCCACCTTGGGCTCTCGCTGACGACTGTATCCGTCGTCGTGAGCGATGCACCGGCTGCGCAGGCGATTCCGCTCGCCACCAGGAAGCGAATCCTGGCCGCGGCTAGCGAGTTGCAATATCGACCCAATTACTTCGCCCGCTCGCTGCGCAAGAAACGCAGCATGTCCGTCGGCGTGTTGGTGTCTGAGATGAGTGAGGGTTACTTCACGCTGGTAATGAATGGCGTGGAAGAGTACCTGATGGCAGCGAAATACTTCTACCTGATGGCTGCACATTACTGGCAGCCGGAGCTGCTCGAGGAATATCCGCGGATGTTGCTCGAACGGTCCGTGGACGGACTACTTCTGGTGAATACTCCGACTCCACCGCAGGTCTCGGTGCCGATTGTGTCCATTTCCGGCCACCAGGATGTTGCCGGAGTAACTAATATCCAACTGAACCACAAGCAGGCCGCTCATCTCGCCCTCAAGCATCTCGTCGACCTGGGACATCGCAGAATAGCGTTCATGAGAGGCCAGGAACAGACGGTCGATACGGACTATCGTTGGCGGGAGATCATGGAAACGGCCTGCGCCTTCGGGCTGGAGGTGCACCAGGATCTGCTGATAAAGCTGACTGAGAACAGTTGGTCGCCTGCCCTTGGCTATGGCCCGGTAAAGGCCCTGTTGTCGCGTACCAGGAATTTCACTGCGCTCTTCGCATTCAACGATATCGCTGCCTTCGGAGCCATTCGAGCCCTTCACGAAGCCGGGCTCAGGGTGCCGCAAGACGTCTCTGTGATCGGCTTCGACGACGTGCTCAGCGCCCCCTTCGGCATTCCCAGCCTGACCACCATTCGCCAGCCCCTCCGTGCCATGGGTCAAGCAGGCGCGGAGTCACTGCTCAACCGGATCAATCATCCCAAGGCCCCTTACGCACCACAGGTGATCATGGAACCGGAACTCGTCATACGGGAGTCCACCGCGAGAGCCTCGTGCGAAGCCCCTTCGCTCGGGAAAAAACAGCGCAAAATAGCTTCGCGCGCGCGAGGCTGAGGTGGCACTCGACTGTCCACAATGCGGAAGTGGAAGTGCTCTAAATTCTCTGCCGCTTATCCGCACTGATGCTTTCGAACGCGGTTTGGCATTCCTGATCAAGCAAGGCCAGCAGCTGGTCCATGTGTTCTGTGCGGGTACGAAAGTTCACCGGGCTGATGCGAAAGTACGCCTTGCCTTTCAGCTCCGTGGTCGAGAACCAGAATTTCCCGCTCTGTTCCACTCGCCTGGCAACCTCCGCATGTAGTTCCTTGGATTGCACGTCATCCAGATCCGCGCCTCGATAGCGAATACAGATCGCCGACAGCGGCGGTTCACTTGCCGCCTCGAAGTGAGGATGTTTTTCTACCAGCGAGTAAAGGTGCTTCGCCTGGCGTACATTGTTGTCGATCCATTCCCCGATCTGGCGTGCTCCGTAGCGCTTGAAACTCATCCACACTTTAAGCCCGCGAAAACGTCTCGACTGCTCGAAGCTGTGAACGTAATACTGGTAGCGCTCGTTCGCGCGATCGAACTCGTCGGTAAGATATGCGGGCCTGAGACCGAAAGACGCGGTCAATCGACGGTCATCCTTAACCAGGATCGCACCCGCATCCAGCGGCGCGTAGAACCACTTGTGGGGATCAATCGTCACCGAATCCGCCAGTTCCAATCCCAGGTCGCCCAGGGGCCATGCGTGGGAAAGCAACATGCCGCCGCCATACGCGGCATCGACGTGCAGCCACATTCCTTCGCGATCCGCGATCACCCGCAGCGCGCGCACCGGATCGATCGCGCCGGTGTTGGTGGTTCCGAAAATGCCCACGATGCACATCGGACGTATGCCGGCTTTACGATCGTCCACAATGGCTGCCTCAAGCGCATCCAACCGTATGCGGAATTCCCGGTCGGTGGGCAGCGCGCGCAGGGCCAGGCGTCCCAGCCCCACAGCGTCCACCGACTTATCCACCGAGACGTGCCGTTCTTCCGACGTGTAGACAGCCCATCGTTCCTGGACTCCCTGCTGCTGAATCCGGTCACCCGAAACGGAATCCCGCGCCAACTTGAGCCCGGTGAAATTCGCCATCATCCCGCCGCTAGTCAGGTTGCCACCTGCATCCTCACCGTAACCCACCAGGTCAGTGAGCCAGCGGACGGTGCGTCGCTCCATCGCAACCGCGCCAGGACCAACGGTATAGGCCCCAATGTTTTGATTGAGAGCGGAGCAGATGAGATCCGCGATGATTCCAATTGGGCTCGGCGAGGGCGTAATCAACCCCATATAGCCTGGGTGCCCGACATGGGTACAGTTTGGCAGAAGCTTCTGCTCCAGCTCACCCAGAACCGACTCCGCGGAGCTGGGATCCTGAGGCAGGGCCTCGGCGAAGAGCTTGGTAAGGGTCGCCGGCTGCACATCGGGAAACACCGGTCGTTCCTCGATTTTCTCCAGGTATTCAGCGAGAAGATCCACCACGCGATGCCCAGCTTCGCGAAATTCGCCCGCGTTCATCAGCCCTCCGGATGAGTATTTTCTCCCGGACTCAAATCTACGATCGTGATTCCACCCAGTCAAAACGTGAAAGATACTCCGCCGCCGACGCGCTGTTGACGCATGGCCCCGGCGAGTACAGGCCCGACGTAAGTCAGAGTGGCATTTTCCAGCTCGATGCCGCTCAGAATACTGGCCTTTGACTTGGTCCAGAAATCGGGCTGCGACACGAGCGTCTCGCGATAGTCCAAGCGAAACATCCACCGGGGCGTTATGCGGTAGCGAACGCCACCGCCGTAGTTGAAGCCAGGCTGAAAGATGCCGCCACCCTCCAGAGGAGGCGTGCTGCCAAAATTATAGGCGGCACTCAGGAGCCCGATGTTACTAAGCCCCAGCTTAAAATAGTTGGGCGCCTTCTTGATCGGGGCGTCGTCCAAATGCATAAGCTGCAGAGCAGGCCCAACCGCAAAATATGGCCGCAACCGCGATGTCTTCGGACGCATATGGATAAGAAGGTTGTACGACACCTGGGAAGTCCGGAGCCCGGTGTCTGCAAAAGCAAATGCGCTCTGCACAGTAGCGCTCGTGGAGTCGTTATCCACCACCGTCAGTCCCAAGCGAAAGGTACTGAAACTGTAATTGTAGCTAAATTCCTGGGAGAAGTACTTTTGCGAATCAAGGGTGACGGAGCCTCCAAGATTCCATCCGTTGTGCATGGAATTGCCGAGTGCAATCACGACCTGTTCCCCGGGGGGATTGATGGAGTCCAGGATGAAGCCGATTGCACCGCCATTCCCGCCGCCGTAGACTAGCCAGGATCCTCGAAATCCGATCTCAACCGAGGGTGGTCTCCAGCGGTCAACCTGGTCGATCGTTTCGGGCGTGCTGCGCGCGATCGATGAGGACGAGAATGTGTAGTCGTCCTGGTGCCCGTCGGTCCCCTTGATGGTGTATTTCTCCCCGTCGACATCCATGCTTCTTGTGGCACGCGGTGTGTCCTTCTTCTTCATTTCCGTAATGCCGGTGCGAATGCCCGAATAGGCCATCACCCCCACGTTGTCGCGCAGGATATTGTTTTTAAGCGTTAGCACGGTTTGCCGTGACACACGGTCCGCCCGATTACCATGGACCGGCAGCGCATCACCGGCAGGCTCCGGCTTAGCCTGCGGCCCGAGACAATCGTTCAACTGGAGCACCGCGATTCGTCCGTCCGTGATCAGATCTTCCCCAGTTCCATTCTTGGCGTCCTTGGGAATCCATGGCCGGGTAACCAATTGCACATGCGAAACGCACCCGGTAAAGATCAGATCGTTGACGACTTTAGCCCGTTCGTTGTCGATATGACTATCGATCAGGTGGATAAACGTTTTGTTCTTCTTGGAAAATCCGATGCCGGTGTCATGCGTCGATGAGGAGGTCCAGACGTTCTGGTTATACCAGTCGAGAGAACTCCCCCATATCCGAAGATGGTGCCGTTTGGAAAAGGTATTCAGCGTCTTGGCGTAGGCATAAGCAGGAGCCTGGTCGCCGAGCAGCAAGGTCGACATGGGTGCGCTTTTGTAACCCTGGTTCTCGGCCACTGAGCGGATCGTGGCATAGGTCGACTCGGCCGTGAGCGAGTCCACTTGCACCCAGTCGCTGGCGGCGAACGCGCGCTCCACAGCGCCGGCACTGCCGATAAATATCAGGTTGGTTACGTCGGACGGAATATGACCTTTCTCGGTGTATGTCCTAAACGGCAATTGCTCCACAAGATGGCTCAGCTCTTTCCTCATAGCATCCGTGGTTGCAATGGGAGGGACGAGCGCTGCTTCCTCCTTCGCAAGGACAATTGGAGAGGTTAGCTCGGCGATTAATTCCGTGCCCGCGGGTAAAGAAATCTCGGGCTCCGAGAATCTGAGGATGGAAGCGGAAGCAGCGGTAGTGAAGATGGCTGCGATCGGGTCGCCAAAGGCAAGGCTGCCGACAATACCCGAGGCGCGATTGCTCAACGTGGCGGTGGAGCGGATTCCCTGGATACGGCCCTCCTTGTCCACGGATTCCCGGGCATTCTCCACTTCCGTAATACGGCATTGCAAGGGGAAGCTTTTTCCGTCGGAAAGAAGCACGCGATCGAATTGCAGTTGGATCCGGGCAGTTTCATGTACAACCCCGAGCCCCACCTTGCGCACCGACACAACAGAGCCTTCCACGGTAGTTCCGAGAGGGAGCAGCATATCGCCTCTCTCTGTCACTGGAGCGATCAAAACACCCGAGATCCTGGTCCCTTTCTTTGTAGCGTACGAGCTGATCGGCTCCTTTAGGCGAATCTCCAACTTGGTCCCGGTTGAAACCGGGTCGGCAAGGGCGTGCAGCCCGACCACCGCCAGCATCGCAAAGCAGCACTCGATAAGCAGGATTTTGCCCCGCTTAGACCTTCCGGCCGAGCCTGCGGCGCACGCAGACAAATCGGATTCCAGGCCATCTCTTGAACTGCGGATGGGCAAAGTGCTCACCTCAGGAAGCCCTCAAGGCATAAGTTCAGGTTGTGCGGACCGGGTAACGCATTCCAGTCTACAGGGGACACACGCCAGCTTGAGCTTTTGGGGGTAACAATGACTTTACAGCCAGCTCAATATCGTCGCCAACCTTTTTCACGGGCGGTGCCGAACCAGAGAGCTCCGCATGAAGCTCGCCGATTCCAGGAAATCAGGGGGAGTAGTGGTACTCTATATCCCCTGCTGGCAGACAAATCACATAGGCCCTGATGTATTCGCTCGCGCGGAAACGACTGCGCGGGGATAAAAATGGAGGATCCGAGAAAATGACCTTTCCCGGTCGCTGGGGCTTCTTTTGTGCAGCTTTCCTGTCTGTCCTGTTGTGTCCCTACCGCGTCTTCGCCGCAGATAAGTTGCTCATCGTCAACGGTACGAACCTGACCATGAAACCCGGGCAGACGGAGCCGTTCGTCGGCTACCTCCTGGTGGGCAGCGACGGAAAAATCAAAGCGATCGGCAAGGGCAACCCTCCCCCAGGCATGCAAGCGCAGACCACCTACGACGCGAAAGGAAAATTCGTTCTCCCGGGTTTCATCTCTGCGCACAGTCATCTGTCGGAGAGTGCTTTTCGCGGACTGGCAACGGATCAATATGTCTATCAATACCCTGCCCTGACGGGCTGGGTGGAAGCGCTGGAAACCCGGGAACTGGGGACCAGTCCGGAAGACTACTACTGGTTCACCCTGCAAGGCGCCCTCGATCACCTGGTTCACGGAATCACCTCCGTTTACAACTTCGCCTATGCGCGCAAAGATGACGAGGCTTTCGAGGAATATCAGTGGCGGGCAGAGCTCGATTCCGGAATGCGCTTTATTCACTCCTACGAGCCATCAGGCAGCTCAACTCCGGAAGTTCGCCGCGCAAACCTGGAGAAATTTCTAGCCTATGCCAGGAAGGATATCTCGCGCCCGACCGTCCTGAAGATGGCATACTCCGGATGGATTACCACTCCACAGGCTCTTCAGCTCGATGCTTCGTTTCTCCGCGATTACCATCTCTACTCGGAGATTCACTACCTGGAATCTCCAGTGAACCAGCAGGCGCAGCGCGACAATTTCAAATACATTACTGCGGTCAACATCCTGGGCCCGAACGTGAGCTTTGGGCACTTCATCCATACCGATGATGCAATCTTGAAGACGGTGGCGGCCGCCGGCTCCGGAATGGTATGGAACCCCATGTCGAATGGCCGGCTGGCGTCGGGCGTCGCCGACATTCCCAAATATCGAAAGATGGGCATCAAGGTGGGCATGGGGGTTGATGGCGAAGGAAGTTCGGATCTCCCGGATCCATTCGAGAATATGCGCATGGGCCTCTATGTAATCCGCGCGAAATACGAAAGCGCGAAAATCCTGCAGCCCATTGACGTGCTGCGCTTCCACACCATGGGAAGCGCGGAGGTTCTCGGGGTCGCGGACAAAGTGGGCAGTCTTGAAGTAGGCAAGTTTGGCGACATCATCATTGTCGATCCCAAACTGGTCGAGCGCGGGCCTGTGGTCGATCCCTATGCCGCCGTGGTGCTGGCCTGCAATGCCATGAATCTGGCCAAAGTGTATGTCGGCGGGGACTTATTGGTAGACACCTACCATTTGCAGAAAAACGACATGAGTAAAGTATCCCGCGAAGTCAATCAACGCGTCGCGCGACTACACTAGATCTGCAAATAGTGCGAGGAGTCAATGGCCGGCAAGTATCGAATAGGGCGTCGGGATTTCTTCAAGCAGGCTGCGGGCGCTATCGGCGCTACCACGCAAATTCCCCACTGGTCTCCGTTTGCAGAGGCAGAGACCGCGACACCGCACGCACGCGAAGCCGCGGAAAAGATCGCGTTTCCACGCGTCTTCACCGGCGATCAGCTCAAGATGCTTGCCTTCCCGCTGGGTGGCGTCGGCTCCGGAAGCCTGGCCCTGGGAGGGCGAGGTCAGCTGCGCGATTGGGAGATATTCAATCGGCCAAACAAAGGCTTTTCGCCGCCTTACGCATTTCCCGCGATCTGGATCAAAGCCGGCGATGCGAAGCCCATCGCGCGCGTTTTGGAAGCACGCATTCTGCCGCCGTATGAAGGCCAGGACGGCTTGGGCTCGAACAATTCACCCGGTCTAAGCCGCATCGCCACCGCCGAATTTACCGCGCAGTACCCGCTGGCGCATCTTCGATTCAAAGACCCCAGCCTGCCGGTCAAGATTGAGCTCGACGCTTTTTCGCCCTTCATCCCGCATGATCCTGACGCCTCGGGGCTTCCCGTTGCAATCTTGCGCTATCGCGTGAGCAACCCAGGCCGTTCAAGCGCCACCGTCGCCATTTCGTTTTCCATCGACAATCCGGTAAAGGCCCCCTCCAGAAGCGACCAGGCACGTGACCCCAAGGACCCGCGTGTGAATGAGCACCGCACGGCCAACCGGCTGGAAGGTCTGCTGATGACCAATCCAAGCGTGGCCGCCGGTGACCCGATGCAGGGCAGCTTTGTCCTCGCGGCTATTTCGAATCAGGGTGCGCGGACCACCCATTGGCGCGGCTGGCCGCGAGGGCGCTGGTGGAATTCGCCCATGTTGTTTTGGGATGCCTTTTCGCAGGATGGCGAACTGCTGAACGAGCCGGCGTCCCTGAGCGCGGTCGGGGCACTTTGCCAGCAGAGATCGATCCCGGGCGGCGGGTCAGCGGAATTCACTTTCCTGTTAGCCTGGCACTTCCCCAACCGCACCCCAGAGTGGTGTGGATGGGACTCACCCCCCGGCGAAGGCCACACCATCATCGGCAACTACTATGCGACGCGCTTCAAGGATGCGTGGGAGGTGGCCGAATATACGGCGACCAATCTCGTATCGCTGGAATCCCGCACGCGCACCTTTGCCAACGCATTCGCCGCCAGCACGCTGCCCGCGGCTGTTAAAGAAGCGGCAAGCGCTAACCTCTCCACGCTGGCAACGACCACCTGCTTTCGCACCGCGGATGGCGAATTCCATGGCTTTGAGGGCTCCGATGATCATTTAGGCTGCTGCTTCGGAAACTGCACCCATGTATGGAATTACGAGACCGCAACTGCGTTTCTCTTTCCTTCGTATGCACGATCGCTACGTGAGGCTGCCTTTGGGTACAGCATGGATGACCAAGGCGGCATGCGTTTTCGCCAGCTGCTTCCAGACGGCAAGCAGAGATACCACATCGCAGCGGCAGACGGGCAGATGGGGCAGATCATCCACGCTTACCTCGATTGGAAACTTTCCGGAGATGAGGCGTGGCTTAAGACCATGTGGCCGCGCGTGAAGAAGGCCATTGAGTTCGCCTGGATCCCCGGAGGCTGGGATGCGAACCGTGACGGTGTCTTGGATGGCGTTCAACATAATACTTATGACGTTGAGTTCTACGGCCCGAATCCCCTCTGCGGTATCTACTACCTGGGGGCCTTGCGCGCGGCGGAAGAGATGGGGCGTGCCGCAGGCGATGATTCTTCGGCGAATGAGTATCGAAGACTGTTCGAGATGGGCAGTCGCTGGATTGACGCCAACCTGTTTCGCAATGAGTTCTATATCCAGCAGATTCGAGGCTTCCATCCGGACCAGATTTCGCCACAATTGCGCAGTGGCATGGGCAGCGAGAATACGGAACAGCCAGAGTATCAAGTTGGCGAGGGATGCCTGCTCGATCAGCTCCTGGGGCAGTACCTTGCGGACATAGCCGGACTGGGGCCATTGGTTTCGCCAGAGCATGTGCGCACCACGTTGGAATCAATTTATCGCTACAACTACAAACGAAGCCTGGTGGACCATGACACCGTGCAGCGTACCTATGCACTGAATAATGAAGCTGCCGTGGTGGTCTGCGATTACGGGAAGGCGCCCCGTCCTCATATTCCCTTTCCGTATTACGCAGAGGCATGGACTGGCCAGGAGCATTCGACCGCGGCGCTGATGTTCTATTCCGGCATGATTCCGCAAGGGGTAGAGTACGTTGAGAATCTGCGCGCCCGCTTCGACGGGGTCAAGCGCAACCCCTGGGATGAGGCCGAATGCGGCCACCACTATGCCCGGGCTATGTCCTCGTGGTCGAGCGTTGTGGCTCTCAGCGGATTCCACTATGAAGGGGATCGTGCCCATGTGATGGCGCTACCGCGGCTGCCGCACGAGAACTTCCATTGTTTCTGGGCAACGGGCACAGGCTGGGGAACCTATTCTCTCAAGCGCACAGCAAGCCGGTGGAGTCGAGCTTCACGATTCAGACGCTGGCCGGCACTTTGCCGTGCCGGTCCTGCACGCTGGCCGCAACGGGCTCCAAGGCAACTGCATCGGTGGCCGGCAAGAAAATAACCACGCGAGTCGAGAAGAACCAGGAGCAGACCCGAGTGTATCTGGCCGATCTGATTCAACTCCATGAAGGCGACGCAACTGGAAATCGACGTCGCCAGCTGAAAGCTGGACGGAACCCAATTGGGACAGGACGGGTGCCCCAGGTTCGCCAACCTGCCCCGCCTCGCCGTGGAGCTTGCCGTGGGGGCGTACGTGGGTCGAAAAAGACGGGCGACCCGGATTTCCTGCTACGTGGCACTCACGCACATCCGCGGCTACGAAGCCATACCAAGGCCGACGATATTGGCTGCCACAATGATGACCACCATCCCGGCCCAAAGCAGGCGAACCGGCTTGTTACCCACACCAGCCCATTCGCCAAGCGCAAGCCCCACGAGCCCACCAAACAAAACATAGCCACTCATATGCAGCATCCAGTTCACATAAGCGTAGCTTGCCGGAATGCTGGCTGCTCCCCACGCGTAGAAGAAGAACTGCAGATACCACATGATGCCGCCGGTGGCGGCGAGCGATCCGTTCTTGAGCAGCGTGGCCCCGGGCATAGCGAGGTCGGCTTTCAACGAAAGCTCCTTCTTGAAGATGAGCCGGCTGAAACAGTAGGCAAAATTGACCAGACCTCCTCCGCCCATGATGATGACGTAGCTGGGAAGCGCGGCGTACAGCGGCTTAACCCCGAGGAGAATCGCCGAGGCTTGAATGGGCCTGGCCGCGTCCATAGCAAAGGACATGCCGGAGGAGAAGATGCCGCACATAACAGCGAGCATCAACCCCTTCTTCACATCAAACTCGCGAATTTCCGCGCCCAGCGCGATCTCTTTGCGATGCCCGGCTACGGACACAATGACAATACCGCAAAGTGCAACGGCAACTCCCAATAGCGTGAGCAGGCCGCCACGCGTACTGATAAGTTCGCCACCCTGGCCATGGATGAGCGGAGGAATCAGCGTTCCCACCACCAGGGTGACGCCGATGGCCACTCCGATACCAAGCGACATGCCAAGATAGCGCATGGTGAGACCGTAGCTCACGTTGCCGACTCCCCACATGCAGCCAAACAGGAAAGTCCTGAGAACGACGGCTGTGTCAAGCGATCCGTAGAAGGATCGCATATCGGGTAGCAGGATGGCGCTGACACAAATAGGCAGTAAAACCCAGGAGAAAATGCCGGCCACGGCCCAGGTAGATTCCCATGTCCACCGCTTCACCTTGCTGATCGGCGCGTAGAACGACGCGGCCGATGCGGCGCCGACCATGTGCCATCCAATTCCCGTGATGATCCCCGTCACTCGAGTCTCCTTCGTCTGTCGAAGACAATACAGCAAGAATCGACAAAATGCAGTCATTCTAAGAAAGACCGCCGCGGACCGGATCCGTTAAGGCGGATCGTAGAGGACGTGGCCGCTACCAACCGCATAATCAACGCGCAGGATGGCCCCTGTGCTGTTGTGCGCTTGCTCGACGAAAGTGCAATGAAACTCGCGCCCTCCTAAAGCAAGCCTTATTGTTTCCTGGTATGCAGAACTAGCTAGGCTGATAAGGCAATCGTTTATGCAGGAGCCGATGAAATGGTAAAGCCTCCTCCCTCACGTCGCCCAAAAAACAAGGCGAGACTCGACACTGACGAACCAGTTTTCGCTCAACCGCAGCCGTCTCCTGATCCGACAACCTTCAAAGATCCGGTGACGGATCAGCATTACACAGAAATCGCTAGTCTCGAACCGGCTCCCCAACCGGTTGGCGGCGCCGCTGAGCCGACCCTGACGCTTGCTCAGACCTATGGAAGCGCGGGCGACGCAAAGGCAGCGGCGATCCTGCAGGCGAAACAGATCGCCTTCCATTCAGTAGGCGACACGGGCAGCGTCATCGGACCCGATACGCAATCTCTGGTGGCAGACAAGATGGTCTCAGACTTCGATGAGGCGAATAGCGCTGATGTACCGCCCTACAAACTCGACGACACGTTAACGCTCGAGAGTTACGACGACACCGACTACGGCTACTTGCGGGTGGTGGTGAACGCGCTGACACTGACCATCGAGTTTCATCCCGAGAGCGACGGCGGAGTGACGAAGACTCCGGATGACACGGTAACCGTCAATCTGCAGACCCGCGCGATCAGCTAGCGTTTAACGCATTTTTACTAATACTGTGGTCCGGTGGGATCAGTTATGTGCGGCCATTCTTTAGCGGAATGGCCGCGTCGAGTTCAGTTTTCTGGTCTACACCATTAGCAAAAATGCTCTAGCGGGGCAGCTGGCCAATGGTGCGCTTGAGATCGGCCTGCGCCAGCGACAGTCCCAACGTCGCTTGCAGATACGAAGCCTTTGCCGAGGCCGCCTTTGCGTGTGCCTCGGAGCGATTGGACGCCAACACCTCGGTCTGTTCGAACTGCCGGTCTGATAGCCGGGCAAGTTCGACCCTGACCTTCAAGGCCTCCTCCGCGACTCCCACCATGTTCTGCAGTTGCTCTACCTTGTCGTATGCCGTTTCCACCTGCACGGCAACTTCGTCTTTTACCTTGGCGAGATTGAGTTCAGCCTCGGAGAGGAGCGTGCGCGAATCCTTGATCTCGGCGATCCGGTGGCCGCCGTCAAACAGGTCATAACTGAACGTGGCGCCAAAGGTGCCGAAGTTATGCACCAGGAACGGAATCCCGCTTTGATAGCTATACCGTGCCAGCCCGGTGATGTCGGGAATATAAGCGTCTTTTGCGGCTGCGAGCCCAGCCTTGGCTTTCACCACCGCCTGCTGCGCGGAGCGAATCTCGGGACTATGGTCCTGGGCGATCCGGATACATTCTTCGCGAGTAGGAGTCGATAACGACCCCACGGATGGATCGTCATCGAGCTCAAGTTGCGTCTCCAGCGGGAGACCAAGCAAATCGCTCAGCGTCAACGATTGAGAGTGGATCTGCAGCGTTTCCGTGAGAACCTCCTGCTTCGCGTCCAGGAGTGCCGCGCGGCCTTCAAGGGCGGATACATCGAGAGCGCTACCGTTCCGGACCGCATCCTGAGCTTCCTGCTCCTTGACCTGGCTTGCATCTACCTCTTCGACTGCGGCCTGTTTTTTGAGTTGAGCAATCAACAGCCCGTAGTACACCTGCCGTACTTTGAGCACTACGTCATCCTCTGCCTGATCGACCTGAATCTTTGCACTATTGATATCGGCAGTGGCGGCGCGGTTGGATTCGCGAATCTTGAACATTTGCGTGAGTGGTTGAGCCAGTCCTGTGCCGCTGGTATACGTGGTAAGCAATCCCTGATCGAGGAACAGGGTCTCTCCCGGAATCGGCCCCGTGGATGCATGATTGCCAAAAGCTCCCGGCCGGAATTTCCACTCCGGCAAATTCGGTAAGGTGCAGCACACTGGATTCGTTCTTGATGTGGGGAAAATAGTCGGAGCGGGCAATTTGTTTCTTGTGCTCACTGTCTGCAACGCCCAGCCGTGCCAGCCCGAGGCTTCGATTCTGTTTGAGGGCGAGATCGATGGCCTGGGGCAGTGTAAGGTGCATGGCAGTCGTCTGCTGCGCTCGGGCAGCCGGGAAAGATTGCCGTCGAGCCACACGACGCACACCAGCATCCGCGGTAGTAATTGAGGTGAGCAGCGCTTCGTTATCTTTAGCCACATATCCGTATCCTTCAGGGCCCAGCTTGCCATCAAGCGGGTCCGGGGGCAGCCCGCATTACCTGGCGATATTGAGTGGGAACAGTTTCCATACAGGCCACGATGATCAAGCAGCAGATAGCGGCCCACGCGATCAGCCGGAAGCTGTCAGCGATGGCCAGCGTGAACGCCTGCTGCCTGATTTGCAGGTTGAGGATCTCGCCGGCTCGCCCGGCGGCGGTCGTCAAGCCCGGGGATTGGCTGGACATCCCTGCTGTCAGGCCGAATAGCCGTTGATCGGTAGCCGTCTGGCCAAAGCCGACCCCGAGACCAAGAATATTGGAGTGGAACTGTTCCCGCGTGGGAATGAAATGCCCCATGAAGGAGCTGCCGGATTCGCCACCGAAGAGCCGGATTGTCTGGAAAAAACCGGCGAAGGTGAGAACGTCAACCGGACGTGTGAGCGCTCCCGTATTGATGACTTCGAGAATAATCGATCCCACCATGCCATTGAATGCGAACGCCAGGCCCACTGCCATGACCGCCTGCGATGGGCCAAAGTTCTCACCCGACCAGACCGACGAAACCTGGGCATTCATGAGGCAGGCGATGGCCACCAGCGCGAAACCAAAAGTCAGGATGATCCGGGCATCGATGTACTTCAACAGGTAGATGGCGAGCAGCCCGAGCACGCATTGTGGCAAGGCAACCCACAACAAGACAGGTCCGGTTTGCAATGGACGATAACCCTGAATCGAGCCCAGATAGCTGGGGATGGCAACCACCGTCGCCAGCATCACGAAACGAAAGACGAAGAGAACTACGCTCAACAAAACGGTGTTCCGCCGGGCAAGAAACTTGAAGTTGATCAGCGGATTCGGGATGACGAGATGGCGCACCGCGGATGCGCCGAGCAGGAAGACTCCAGAAGCCACCAGAGCGACGATGACGCCGGAGTTCATCCAATACAACCGCTGCCCCTGGTCGAGCGCGATATACAGCAGCGACAATCCAAGGCTGGCGTAGAGGAAACCTCTCCAATTCGGTTTAGGCTGCCCCTCCTTAGGCTTGGGCATGGGCTGCCATGGGATACCGAAATACACCAGGACCATCATCACCGGGGTGAGCACGGCGCTGTTCCAAAAGATCCAGTGCCAGGACCAGTGGTCGAAGTACCAAGCTTCCAGCGAAGTAGCGACGTTCGTAGTAAACAGAATGTCCACGGCATACATCGCGATGCCCAGCAACACGTATTGCATGGGAAGACTGCGTAAAACGAAGGACAAAGTGAGAGGGTAAAAGGTTCCTGCAGTCAGGCCCGCGAGCACCAGCAAGACGAGCATCACCGGAAGGTTCGGAGCAAAGGGAATCACTACGCTGACCAGGGTAAACAAAGCCGCGCAAGCCAACAGGACGCGCCGGGCGCCGAGCAGGCCGCCTAGATATACAGAAAAGGGCCCGATGAACATCAAGGATGCATTGAATGCTGTGTTGATCCATGAAGCCTCATCCACGCCCAGATGCAAAGCGCCTCTCAGGTCAGCCAGGCCGACGCTCATCAAGCGCCCGGTACAGGTCGCAATGCTCGCGCCAAGCAATACGCCGGCAACCCCAAGCAGTGGGTGCGTCGTAATCACCGATGGTGGAGTCGTTGGATTCGCAGGCCCGGGTGTGGGTGGAGGAGTGCTCAAGGCTGGGTGCCTCTCGCACGATTGTTATTGCCCGAGGCATGCACGGTAACCACCGCGGAAAAACCAGGACGAAGCACGTCCTGCAGGGGATGGCCTGGGTCGAGCGCGATCTTCACCGGGATTCTCTGCACTACCTTGGTAAAGTTCCCGGTTGCGTTATCGGGAGGCAGCAGCGCAAATTGCGATCCGCTAGCCGGGGAGATCTGAACCACCTTCCCATGGAGGACGACTCCAGGAAAGGTATCGATCCTGATGTCTGCCGTGTCTCCTTGACGCATGTTGGTAAGTTGGGTCTCCTTATAGTTGGCCTCGATCCACACATCCCCCCTGACCAGGTCAATGACTTCCTGTCCGGGCGAGACCAACTGGCCTTCCCGTACATGGCGTTCCCCGACCGCGCCCGCGGTAGGCGCAAGGATGCGGGTATAACCCAGGTTCACTTCAGCAACGACGATTGACGCCTCTTTGGCCTGGATATCTGCTTTATAGACGTCGTCTTTGGTATCGAGCGCTGTACGCTGCCGCTTCTCTGCTTCAAGCTCGGCGTGGCTGCTGGCCAGCGCGGCTTCTGCGCTTGTCAAATTGGCCTGCTGACCTACAAGGGTTCCTGAAAGTTGGTCTGCAGTGGCGTCCGTCTGCTCCAACGTTTGATGAGTGGTTGCTTTTGATGCGATCAGAGCCTGCTGGCGCTTGCGTTCGAGTTCTGCCCGCTCGACTTGGGGTTGCACGGCAGTAATAGCCGCCTTTGCAGCGCTTACCGCTGCGGTCGCCCGCGCTACACCAGTCTCCGCGTTCTGAATCTTGGCGTCCTGGATAGACTTCGCGGCCTGGTTGTCAGCTAGTTCCGCTTTTGCGCCCGCCAACGCTGCTTTCGCCTCCTCTAACTTAGCGCGATAGTCCTGATCATCGAGTTGGACCATGAGTTGACCCAGCTTCACCGGTTGATAGTCGTCAACGTCCATGCTGCGCACCGTGCCCGAGATGCGCGTGCTGAGTGGGGTCATGTCCGCGCGTACGTAGGCATCATCCGTTTTCTGTTCCCCGGCCCGGCCCTCCCATGAATTCCAGCAGCCGTTGATGGTGAACAAGAGCAACGCCGCTACCCCCAGAGTTACCACCGGAACAATGATGTTTCGCTTCGACATTTTCTTGTGACTCCCCCATAACTTCGGGTTAGCAATGTAGATCTTTCCAGCTAAAGCGGTTTCACAATTGGTGTGGACCCGAACCCGGATTTCTGTCTAGTGAACCCCGAGAACACTGCACGGCGCGTCCTGTGCCAACTCGTAGACAGTGCTCCATAGCCGCGATATGTAGAAATCGTGCTGGTGTAACCCGATGACCAGGAGATCCGCCCTTTGGGCACGTAAGAAATCCACGATGGCCTCCACTCCATGCCCCTCGACCAGGTGGGTGTGGAGCTCGACGCCATGGGAGAGAGCGAGCGTACGAGCCTTCTGTTGTAAACGCTCATAGAAGGCCGCGCGATCTTGTCTCAGTTCGTGCGGTAGGGAGGGATCTCCCACGCTGGCAAATGCAGTGTAAGCGGGAAGGTCCGCCATAACGGTGATGGCTTGCAATTCGCCGTTCATAATTTTTGTGAGCCTGATAGCTGAAATGAGAGCCCGCTCTGCTTCAGGAGACTCATTGTAAGCTACTACGACTTTTTGAAACATCGCTGCCTTTCGTTCGCGACCCGACGATCACGAGGTTATTCGTTGCCTATCTCGCTCTGGCGCCGCTCCTCGAAGTTTGCGGCTGCCCTGAGTACAGCACCCTGGATCTCCCGGTCGGTGAACGGCTCCACGATGACGTCGTATCCCCCGGCTTCAAGGACCCCAGACCATAGCTGAAAGTTGGCCGTGTGGGCGTACACCAACAGGGCCGGCCGTGGGTTCAGTAAAGAAATACTTCCCCAGAGTGCCCACCAGTCGGCGTCCGGCAGCGCCGCAGGCAGAAGAGCCACGTGGTAGGGGGCTTGATCGCGGGTAATGTAGGAGAGCTCGGCTGCCCGTTCAATGAAGATCAGGGTCACACCGAGCGGAGCCAATTGGCGCCGCAGCTCTCGTTGCATTTCCGGCGATGCCAAAGCAAAGACCTGCACCCTCTCGCGTGTCTCTGTCACACCCCGCCTCTCGATCTATGGATGCGAGAATGGCAGAATCGTCTTACGATTTTTGCGTGAGCAACGGTGAGATCACCGTGATGTCAGACGGCTGCCTGGACTGCGAAGCGAATAAGATAAGTCCTGCCCCTCGGCTTAGTCATCTTTATCTGCGCGAACGTGGGATATTTGGATCAGGAGAGCCTGGAGCCTTGGCCGAGTGAGCGAAGCGAACGACATTGTGGTTTCGGAGCAGGCAGTCCGCGAAGAGCTTGAGCGCCTTCTACAGAGCCCGATTTTTGCCCAATCCGACCGGTTGGGCCGCTTCCTGCGATTCACGGTCGAGCATGCCATCGGCGGCACCCAGGATCTCCTTAAGGAGTATCTGATCGGCGCCGAGGTCTATGACCGTAAGCCGCCGTACCACCCCAGCCAGGACTCTATCGTGAGGACCGAGGCTCGCCGCCTGAGAAGTAAGCTGAAGGAGTATTACGAGGGGGAGGGCAAGGGCGACCCTATCTTCATCTACTTCCGGCCTGGCAGTTACGTCCCCGTATTCCGCTGGAGAGGAAACCTCGATAGCCCTCCGTTAGCATCAGCTACCGGCGAAAACGGTCTCTTCATGCCAGGCAATGGATCTCCCATAGGAGTCATTCCATTTGTCGACATGTCGGGTAGTCCTTTATCCGCCGCCTGTGCTCAAGGAATCACGGACGAGCTAATCCATATACTGATGCGCACCGATGGCTGCCGCGTCATCGCCGCAAGCTCGATGGTGCAGCTAGGTTCGCTGGCGAATGACATCCCCGCTTTGGCGGAAAAGCTGGGCGTTCAGTTCGTCTTCGAAGGAACGGTTAGGGAAGAGGCGAACCGCGTCCGCGTAACGGCGCGGCTGGTCAACGCGGATGGTTTCCAGCTATGGTCACAGAGAATCGAAGCCGAGCCGGACGCTAATGGCTTATTCCGAATTGAAGAACAGATTGCGTCGGCCGTGGTGAGCCGGGTTGCGCCCCGGCAGTCCGTTGTTCGCAAACTTCAAGCCTCGGCCGCTCCGTCTCTCCTAAAGCTTTATCCGGCCATTCTCGCCGCCGAGGAACTGCTGGAACAGGGAAATGCGGCGGACCTGCAGCCGGCACTCGCTCGATTTCAAGCAGTGGCGCAGTCCGCACCGGAGTATGCCCGGGCCCACTGCGGCATTGCCCAATGCTACTTTGGCATGGCACAGCGGGGTGCTCCGGAGTCAGCCCAACTTGTTGCCCAGGCCAGGCAGGCCTCGCTGCGTGCCCTGGAGCTAGATCCGGAGATGATCGAAGCTCATTCAGCCATGGCTTGCGTTTTGGCAATGGAGTGGAACTGGAATGAGGCCGAAACTAACTTCAGGCGAGCCCTGGAGCTGGGTTCGCACCATGGCACATATCGTCAATTTGCAACTTTCCTGGCTGCCCTGGGACGATTCGATGAAGCCTGGAGCTATCTTCAGATTGCGCAACAGATCGATCCATTTTCCTACCGTCAGAAGGCATCCTACGCCCGGTCGCTCTTTTGGAGCCGCCGATATAAGGAAGCGGCCGAGCACTTCTCCAAGCCCCTGATGTATGGGCCTCTTCCGCCGGAAGTGCTTATTTACCAGGCACTGGTCCAGGTCCAGCTTGGGCACAGCGACGAAGCGAAAAAGATAGCGCAAACCCTGCAGCGCGGTGCGGGGGCGCAGTCCCTGTTCCAGACAGCTATCGCTGAAATATACGCTCTGTCCGGAGACAGAGCCCTGGCGGCGAAAATCGTGGAAGAACTTGGACTGCTTAATCCCGCCCATCCTAACAGCAAATTCCGAAAGGCTGGGCTCTCACTGGCCCTGGGAGATGCAAACAAAGCCATCTCCCTGCTGCATGAATCATGGGAGCAGAGAGAAGCTGAACTGCCATGGCTGGCTGTCGACGCCCGGTTTGATCCCATCCGCGAACGGCCTCGGGTGGCCAAGATTCTCAGGAGTGTCAGGTCCAGGGCCGATTCACCAATGCAAACAAACAAGGCAGGCAAGCTCTCCCCTTAGAGGGGGAACTTCAGCGCTTGATCCTTGGTGGAGCGGGTATTGTGATTTTCCATACCAACCGCGACTGGAGGGCCCACAACCAGCCGGACAGGCCGAACTGAGAGAGTTGAGCGATATCACGGACACATTTCGCCGCAACACCGCAAATAGGTGCGGCTCTACGCGGGATGGAGCAAAACGCGAGCCCAGGCTCGCGATCGCACAGCACTCGCGTTTATTCGTAGCGAAGGGCAACCATTGGGTCTACCTTGAGGGCATGAAAAGCCGGAACTAGACTTGCGAAAAGAGCAACCACGACCAGGAAACACGATAAAACTACAAACGTCCACGGATCGTAAAAAGGTACACCGTAAAGAAAGTCGCTGGATTCTGGTGAGGCGAGGGTGCTATGTAATATCCCGGACATTCCCGCGCCGCATGCCAGACCAACAATCATTCCCGCAGCTACGGGCCAAAGGCCTGCGAGTGACACACTCTTCAGCACATGCCCGGACGTGGCTCCCAACGCCATTCGCACACCGATTTCTTTTGTCCTTTGGCCGACCACGTAAGCCATAACACCATAGATTCCGATACCCGCCAGCGATAGCGCAAAGACAGCTAGAACCGCAGCGAACATTGCCAGAACCCGGGCCATGGATCTCCGGGGATTGATCAATATGGTTTCCACGTTCCATAAAGACAGGCTGGGCAATAGGTTCTTGTCGGACGCCCCCACCGCATTCCGCACCGCTGCAAGCGCGGTTTGCGGATCGCTCTTGGCACTTATTAGAATGGAAGAATAGACCTCTGCGGAGTTGGTGGCCAGATATACATGTGCAGGGTCGGTCCGCGTCAGGTTGGCGAAGCGAATGTCTTTGGCGACGCCGATCACCTCGAACTCAGACAATTTGCCATCAAAATGCATGTCTAACTGGAAGTGTTTGCCGATTGGGTCTTCGCCTGGCCAGAAATGGCGCGCCGTAGACTCGCTAATCACGGAAACATGTGCACCGGTAGCTGCCTCCTGCCTGGAGAAATTCCGGCCTCGAAGCAAAGTAATCCCCAGGGTATTGAAGTAAGTTTCGGAGGCGTAGCTTGCCAACGTTCGGCCGTGCAACGCACCCTCGAGCGCGGCGGACTCCTTGACTACCATTGGAGGTGTCCACGTCCCCATCATTGGGGCTGTGCCGTAGGCAATGTTGTTTAACTCCGGCAGGGTAACGAGCCGCTCAATCAAACGGCGCTCACTGGCCGCCGCTTTAGCCGGATCATCACCGAAGTCTGCAGACAACAGGAAGAGCTGCCGGGTCTCAAATCCCGGATTGGCGGCCTGAGACCTGGCAAGACCCCGGATCAAGAGGCCTGCGCTGGTAAGCAGCAGCATAGATACCGCGACCTGGCCTCCAACCAGCAAGTTCCGCAGCTGCGAACGGTTGAGGCGACGACCTAATAATGAGCTCGCGTCTTTAAGGGCAGTGGTCAGGTCTCGTTTCGTGCATTGCACTGCGGGGGAGAGCCCGAATACGATTCCCGTGATTACGGAGAGTCCCAACGCGTATGCTAGAACCCCAACATCGGGACTCAGGTTCAGTGCGAATACAAATTCGTCTCCGAGCATTCGATTCAACATTTGGTGAATCCCAACCCAAAGCAGCTTGCTGGCAAGCATCGCGAATGCGAGGCCAGCCATCCCGCCCCCGAGCGAAAGCAGAATGCTCTCCGTGAGCAAGTGACGGATCACCCGGCTGCGGCTCGCGCCGAGCGCCATGCGCACGGTGATCTCTTTCTGCCGAGCGGCGCCGCGTGCAAGCAACATGTTGGCGACGTTCGCACATGCGACAAACAGCACCATGCCTACGATCAGCATCAACGTGGCGACCCCAGCTTGGAATCGAATATCGTCGGTATTTCCAAAGAAAGCCGTACGCTGGAGCGTGGTGGCCTTGGTGCGATCGCGCGGAGTATATGTGGTAGAAAATTGGCGGATGAGCGCATCCGCTTCGGCCTGCGCTGCCTTCAACGCAACCGTGGACTTCAAGCGCGCAAGAACTTGAAAGCGAAAGTCTGTCGGCTGATCTAGCCAATTCTGGCCAGGAACGAATTGCGCTTGCATCGCAATGGGTGCCCAGAAATCAGGAACCTGAGGAATCACCGATGTGCCGGTAAACTCCTGTGGGGTAACCCCAACTATCGTGAACGCGGTGCCGTTGACTCTTATTGTGCGACCCAGAATCTGCGGGTCACCCTGGAATCCGCGTTGCCAGAACGCATAGCTCAGGACAATGACAGGATTCGCTCCCGGTGCTCTATCCTCCTCCGGGCCAAATGTTCGACCGATTCGTGTGCCGATCCCCAGGCCCCTAAAATAATTCCCCGAAACAATTTGCCCTTGCACCGTTTTCAACTGGTTTCCGCCCTGTTGGCTGCCGTCGGATAAGGAGGCCAGGACACGAAACGGCCAGCTCGCTGCCACCAGATTTGAAAACGCGTCTTGATGATCCCGGCAATAGACGTATTCAGGATAAGAGAAGTCGTATTGAATATCGCCCAGTGCTCCGCTCTCGAACCATCGCTCCAGGCGCACAACCCTTCTCGCATCGGCTACCGGTAATGGTTTGAGAGCGACCGCATTGTAAGCACTAAACACCGTCGTATTCACGCCAATCCCCAGTGCCAGCGTGATCACCGCGACGATTGTGAAACCCGGGCTCCGAGTGAGCGCGCGAAAGGCATGGCGAAGATCCTGCACCGTCTGCTCGAGCCATAAGATTGAGCGTTCATCGCGATGCAATTGCTTTGCCCGCTCCACACCGCCATATGCGCGCCTCGCCGCCAGCCGCGCTTCTTCAGTAGTCATCCCACGGCTCTGAAGGTCTTCCTCGAGCAGGGCCAGATGCGAAGCTATCTCTCGTGCGAGTTCCTCTTCTGCGCGTTCGTTTCTGAGCAGAGTGCGAATCTTCGCAATCATTCGTCTCCAACGCTTCATGGCTACGACTCCTCCATTAGGAGTTTCTCCAGGTCTACCATCTGCTACCAGCCCCGCGTTTTTCTGTACTAGCCATTCAAGTGGACGCTAACGACAGCTTGCAACTAACAATACTTGGATGTCAAGTGGAGAAACGGGCATTACGATGACGAATCGTACATAGCCCCAATGGACAAAACCATGCGCTCAGAGCACCTGCATTGTGTATATGCAGTATGGCGGCAGCATATCTGTTGCGGGATTTCGAAATGGTCCGCCTTTACCTTCAACCGCTTCCCACCCGCAACACAGGGGATAGCTGTCCTGGCCAATCCTGGCCCCGTACTATGCCCAGTGCTAGTCTGTTCACGACGCTTGTTTCAGTCCTCATCTGCCGCCACGCGGAGACTATATCCTTGGAGAGCTTGCAAACGACGTTAATTCTCGGCGGACCCCTCCCTCTTTCGGCGGCCACGATTTCTGCCCGGCTTGACCGGCTCCCACCCACGCGGACGATGTGGAAGTTCGTCGTCTTGCTCAGCCTCGGATTTTTCTTTGAACTTTACGACCTGCTCTATTCCGGATATATCGCGCCGGGGCTTGTGAAGAGCGGCATCCTGACGACCACCACTACCAGCTTCTTTGGCATGAATGGGGTGGCGGCCTTCATTGCGTCTCTCTTCTCGGGGCTTTTCATAGGCACGATCTGTTGCGGGTTTCTCGCGGACCGTTTTGGCCGTCGTGCGATCTTTACCTACTCGCTGCTTTTCTACACCGCCGCGAACCTAATCATGGCATTTCAGGTCACGGCTGTCGGCTTGAACTTCTGGCGTTTTATGGCGGGACTCGGCATTGGAGTGGAACTGGTAACCATTGGTACGTATATATCCGAACTGGTGCCAAAACATATCCGCGGACGCGCTTTTGCCTGTGAGCAGGCGGTGGGCTTTATGGCCGTCCCTGTGGTGGCGTTCCTGTCGTACCTGCTGGTCCCGAAGAAGCCCCTCGGCCTCGATGGCTGGCGTTGGGTTGTGATCATCGGGGCGCATGGAGCTCTGTTCGTCTGGTTCATTCGTCGAGCATTGCCGGAGAGCCCACGTTGGCTGGCGCAAAACGGACGGCTCGCAGAAGCCGACCGTGTGCTGTCGAAGCTGGAGGAGATCGTCGCCCGGGAGTTCCCGCTTCCCGTCCCCGCTCACCCCCAACCTGTAACCACAGGCCAGACGTTCTCCGACATGTGGAGGGCGCCGTATGGCAAGCGCGCAGCGATGATGATCATCTTTAACGTCTGCCAAACTGTCGGTTTCTACGGCTTCGCCAATTGGGTGCCGACACTGCTCGTGAAGCAGGGCATCACGCTCACGACCAGCCTGCTGTACTCATCGATCATCGCCATCTCAGCTCCGATCGGGCCCCTGATTGGCCTATGGATCGCCGACAAATTTGAACGCAAGAGCGTGATCGTCGCGACCGCGGCAGCCATCGTGGTTTGCGGGCTGACATTCAGCCAACTTTCGAATGGGATGCTCCTCATCGCTATGGGCGTGGGGCTGACGCTCGCAAGCAACATCATGTCCTACAGCTTTCATGCCTACCAGACAGAGCTTTTCCCCACCAGCATCCGGTCGACCGCGGTAGGCTTCGTCTACTCCTGGAGCCGCTTTTCAGCAATTTTCACCTCGTTTGCCATCGCTGGCGTGCTAAAGAACTTCGGCACGACCGGCGTCTTCGTGTTCATTGCCGCCGCGATGCTCATCGTGATGGCGGTGATCGGCTTGATGGGCCCGCGCACGCGCAATCTCGCGCTGGAAGAGATTTCCCGGTAACGCGGATGACTTTAGGCTGCGAACCTCATGTTTTGTGTCAGGGCAGGAAAGCAATCCCTCAGGGGCTAAAGCCCTCATCAGCCCATCATTTACGGCCCGACTAAAGTCGTGCCCTGACACAAAGCATGAGTCTTTCCGCAGCCTGTAAAGCTGTGCCCTGATACAAAATATGCGCTTTTCCGAGAGCTGTTTAGTCGAGCCGTAAACGATACCCCCAGGATGAAGTCTGAGCGTTCTGTCCATCCGCCTCCGCCTATGCCAACGAGGGCCACGAACCCTCAAATTTGTCATCCTGACCGGAGCGTACCCGAATTTCCTGCCACGCAGCACTGGACGCGCCCGCGTGTGCGCCTTCCCGTAAAGAAAGGCCCATGAAGTCCGCCAACGCCACCAAGTTCCACAGGAAATCCGGGGTAGCGTAGTGGCGTAGTGGAGGGACCTGCGGTTCGCGTTGATGGAAAAACGGAACCGGAGGCGGTTCACGATCCAGACGTTTCTGCCAACGATTACGGACCAAGCAAACCGCGGAGCAACGCGACGCGCTGCACCGGATCAGTGCTTCCATTCAGCAGAGCGAGTTGTTCTTCGGCGTGCTGCCTCTCTGCAACAAGCTCGCGATCCGTAGCGTTGTAAAGGTCGCCACGAAGCATTTTCTGCTTTTCACTCTGTCCGTTCATATTCATCCCTCCTAGCATGCCCGAAATTGGGAATCATTTTGCGTGTGCCAGGGAATAAAAACCCGCGAGGCCAGTTTTCTGCTGCAGAGGTAGAAACGATGAAGCAGGAGAACGATATGAAACACAGGAATGATGCCGAGACAGCGCAGGAGACGAATGAACCCAAGGTTGCTAGAGATGGCATCGACCGGCGCAACTTCCTGCAATGCATGGCATGGGCGGGTACGGGGCTGGTCTGGTCGATGGTTGCGGGCGTGCCGACTTCGAAGCTGCTGGCGGATACGACAAATCCAGCGAAGAAAAAGACGGTAGAGGACTTCTCGTTCGTACAGATCAGCGACAGCCATATCGGCTTCAATAAGGCGGCCAACCAGAATGTGACCGGAACGCTGAAGATCGCTATCGACAAGATCAATGCAGGGCGCGCGGGAATGAAGCAACCAGATTTTATGATTCATACCGGCGATATCACGCAGAGCTCAAAGCCGGCAGAGTTCGATACAGCCGCAGAGGTAATCAAGGGCGCAAAGGCGGGGCAGGTGTTTTATGTTCCGGAGAGCATGATTTTTCGCTGGACGATGGCGAACAGTACAAGCAGCGCTTTGGCAAAGGGACGCTGGGCAATGGCTGGTACAGCCATGACTACAAGGGAGTTCACTTTGTGGGCCTGAACAATTGCGTGCAGGTCGATGCAATGGGCAACCTGGGCGCGGATCAACTGGCGTGGCTAAAGGGCGATTTGGGCGGCCTGAGTGCTTCGACGCCGGTGGTGCTGTTCGCGCACATTCCCCTATGGATGGTCTATGAGAAGTGGGGCTGGGGCACGCAGGATGGGGCGACCGCGCTGAGCTATCTGAAGCGTTTTGGGTCGGTCACAGTATTGAACGGCCACATTCATCAGATAGTGCAGAAGGTTGAGGGCAATGTCAGTTTTCATACAGCGATGTCGACCGCATTCCCTCAGCCGGCACCGGGAACAGCGCCGGGGCCGGGCCCCATGGCCGTTCCCGCCGGCAAGCTGGAGAGCGTGCTGGGGGTGACCAACGTCAAGGTCGTTCGCGGACACAATCACCTTGCTGTAGTCGACTCTTCGCTGGCGGAGACGGTGTGAAGCGCGCTTGGATCGTGGCTGTGCTGGCCACAGCCTCGGTGACGGGGTTGGGGTATGTGCATCCCTTTGGCAATCCGCGTGTCGAGACCGCGAGAGGGCTCGGCACGCTGCTCCAGGGCGCCAACCTGCCGCCGGATGCAAAGGCGCTGCTGGTAACCAAATGCGCGGATTGCCACTCGAGCGAGACGCGGTGGCCAATCTACGCCCGCGTTGCTCCGGGATCATGGCTCATAGAACGGGACATCGTCGAGGCCCGCAAGCATATGGACCTCTCCCGCTGGGAACTGTTGTCGATGGAGCAGCAACAGGTGTTGTTAGCCAAGATTAGCCATGAGGCAAAGAGCGGGGATATGCCGCCCCTTCAGTACGTAGCACTGCACTGGGGAGCGAAGCTTTCTCAAGCAGACGTGCACACGCTTACGATGTTGGGTAGAGATGCAGGCGGCAGTGAGGCAGCAGCCGCGGCTGGCACGGGTGATGCCGCGCGGGGCAAACTCGTATTTGAGAAACGCTGCACAGGTTGCCACGCGATGGAATACAACGGGGAAGGGCCTAAGCTCGCCGGAGTGTACGGAAGAACGGCTGGGAGCGTCCCGGGTTTTGACTACTCCCACGGATTGAAGAACTCGGGGCTGACCTGGAACGACGCGACCCTGGAGAAATGGTTAAGCGGCTCGGACTCGGTAGTACCAGACGCCAAGATGGATTTTTATGTGCCCAAGGCCGGAGAACGACAGGACCTAATTGCATATTTCAAGCGATAAACGGCTGAATAGGCTGAGATGGCCGCTTACCCGGGTAAGCCAACGCGGTGTACAAGGCTTTGGAATCGCGGATCAGAGCGGAGAGGATCGAAGCCCGGCCGTATGAGCACGCCTGGGTTAAATCGCTCTGCGTACCCTTTTTCAATCCAATTCATCGCTGCATCCATATTCCCGAGAGACACGTAGATCGCCGCAATCTCTGAAGCATGCGAAAAGCCGGGCGTTGAACTCGTCTTCAGGTCGCTCAGCAGCGTGAGTGCCTCGTTCCTCCGGCCGGATAAAGCATAGGCGCGAGCAAGATTAGCGATGCACGTCGGGCTTCCCCCAGAAAGCTGAACCGCTTTTTGCAGTTCTACGACCGCTTCCTTATACAGGTGTTGTTGCAGGTACGCCTGGCCCAATTGATTATGTGCCATCGCAAAATTAGGATCCATCTCGATCGTCTTGCGGCTCTGTCGCATGGATTCGTCGTAAGAGTGTGAAAGGACAAGGAGTTCTGCCAAATCGGCGTTAATAATAAGAGATAACGGATCCAGACTTTCCGCCTTTTTCATTTCCGCTATCGCTTCGTCGTACCGGCCGAGGAGAGCCAGGTGCCAGGCATACCAATGGTGAGCAGTTGCGTAGCCTGGGTTAAGTTCAATGGCCCGCCGGAATTCCTTGCCGGCGGAATCCAAACCCCAGTCAAACCCGTCCAGCACGAATGCCAGCGAGTTGTGGGGTTCCCCGAGCGCGCTATCCAATTCCACCGCTTTGAGCGCCGCTGCTTTTGCCTGAGGGTTGGCCTCCTTGGGGGTCATTACGGCATATTGCCAGTCTCCCAGCAAAGCATAAGTGTCGGCTAAGCCGGAATAAGCCTGCGCATAGTTCGGGTCTTCTTCGCTCGCCTGTTTGAAATAGGCCAAGGCAACCCTCAAACCATCTGCCGTTCGCTTATTCCAGAAATAACGGCCCTTGAGATAAGACTCGTAAGCCTCTGGATTAACGACCCTCACGCTTTTCAGCGCAGCTTGCTCCCGTGGCGTCAAACTGATCTTAATTTGCTCTGCAATGGATCTTGCCACCCTGTCCTGCAGCGCCAACGTATCACGCAACTCGCCAACATAGCTCTGGGACCATATGTGCTTGTCGGTGGAGGCATCGATCAACTGCGCCGTGATGCGAACCTGATCGCCGGCACGGAGCACGGTGCCTTCTACCACGGCGTCCACGTTCAGCTCACGCGCGATCTGCGGCAGAGGCTTGCGCGCTCCTTTATATACCATTACGGAGGTGCGGGAGATCACCCGTAATGCGCTGATCTGCGCCAGGTCGGTGATCAACTCGTCCGTCATTCCGTCCGAGAAGTAATTCTATGAAGCATCGCCAGAGAGATTTTCTAACGGAAGCACCGCCAGAGACCGGATGGCGGCGGGCCTATGGCCGCGTGAACGAAGTAGCAAGACGGAAAGAATGGCCAAACCCAGTACGAGCGCCAGGGCCATGATGACGTGACCCGTTGACCACAGCCGGCGTCGCGGTGCAGCGGCCATTCCCGGGCTTTGGAGCTGAGACCCGGGCTCCGTCACAGACGGAACCGCCAACCCGTTGCCTTGAACCTGGTGCACAGACTCTGTCACAGGCGAGTCTGCCGATACGGACTCTGGCCTTTGGACGCGGCCGTCCGCGTCGACAAATGACACGTCGGCGATGAAACGATATCCGCGCTTTGGAAGAGTCTCTATATATCGCGGATTCTCAGCCGAGTCCCCTAATGCGCTCCGGAGCTTCGTGATCGCAATGTTGACTGCCTGGTCGAAATCACCAAAACTCTCGTTGGGCCAGACTCGGCCGCGTAGTTCCTCCCTGGTGACGACTTCGCCCGGATGTTCCAGCAAAACCTCCAGCAGTTTCAGCGGCTGCTGCTGGACTCTGATTCTCACCCCCGCTTTGCGCACCTCGCCCGACTGGAAAGAAACCTCATAGGTCCCGAATCGCACGACGAAGGTGTGCCGCAATGGTTCCATATTGGCTCTTCGGACGGAAGTCTAGCACTTTACCCGGGTAAGAGCATCGTGGGTATGGGAATGAGAAGCCTCCTTCCACGCCCCGTACCTCCGGGCTAGCGCACGGGGATCAAGGATATGTGCGGAGCTAACTCCTTAGCGATTATGTACTTGGCTGGAAATGAAGCGGTTATGACGAGAAAAGCCTGGGTGAATTGATGCCGGACGGCCTGACGCGCACTGTTGCGGTGCCGGAAGTAGCAGTTCGAAACCCGGTCTCACGATTTGGGGTCAGGCAAATGAGACGTCTTGGATTTAGCCCACACGGGATGGTCCGATTTGGACCTTCGCCCTCACAGGAAGATAGATCGTTGGCCGGGTTCGAGGAGTTGGCCATGCCCCTGTTCGGTTCCCTTTACAACTTCGCGCGCTGGCTGGCGCAGAATCAAAGCGATGCCGAGGATCTCGTACAAGAGACGTACTTGAAGGCGTTACGCAGTTTCGCATCGTTTGAGCCGGGCACCAATTTCCGGGCATGGATTTTTCAAATCCTGAAGAACACGTTTCTAGGTTCGTGCTCAAAACTCGAGCGGCGCATGACCCTTGCGATGGATTCGGAGGAGGACTTGCGCGCAACTTCTGACACGCCCGAGTCGCTGCTGGTCGCCCTTTCCAACATCGATGCAGTTCGGTGCGCAATCGAGCAGCTGCCAGTCATCTTTCGCGAAGTCGTTCTGCTGTGTGACGTTGAAGATGCGTCCTACCGGGAGATTGCGCAAATACTGTCAATCCCGATAGGAACCGTGATGTCACGCCTGGCCAGAGCCCGGAAGATGGTTCGCGAGTCACTCGGCAGTAATATATGCAACGGCTCAATATCATAGGTGCCCGTTTATCCAGGTCAGCTTCTCTGCTAGACATTCCCGGGGCTCTCGGCTTCTTTCAACCCCTACCTATTTTTACGGCGACCAGGAATAAAAGCGTCCCTTACCAGTTCTCATGATTAGGCGGCAGCACGTAACTGCTAATCCCATCGGGGTGCCAACTACTCGAGAAGAAAATCATGTAAGCGGTGTGGCGAGCAGCTAAAGGTGAGTGCACTAGGGCTGCCCTCTGCGAAGTCAAAAACGAAACTACAGCTGATTTAAAAGGAGTGCCATGCAAAAATCAGACGGTTCGATCAATCGTCCGGTGAATCGCCGGTCGTTTCTAAAAACTGGAATGCTGGCTGGAAGTGCTGCCACGGTGGGCGCGGGTTTGGCAGGTAGTTTCAAGCCGGCGTTCGGTCAAAGCAGCAGTCTAACCAAAGGAGATGTTGCGATCCTGCGTATGCTGGCTGCAGCCGAGCTCATCGAAGCGGACCTTTGGACACAGTATGCGGAACTAGGTGGTATCGGCGATAACCCGCCCATCGAGGTAGCCCCGAACCAACAGTTGAACGGCTATCAGGCTGCTCTCTCGAACCTCGATTCCGACGGCCCGCAATACATAACCAGCAACACCCTGGACGAAGTCAGCCATGCCACTTTCCTCAACGGATACCTGGAGTCCAAGGGGGAACGTCCGGTCAACTTCGATGAGTTCCGCACCCTGCGAGGAAGCACGGCAACCGGAGCGGACAACATCGGCCGCCTCACCTCCTTACAGCACCTCAACGTCGACACCAGCTGGTTCACCCGCTATCGCAGCAAAACCAACCCGGACTTTGGCGCCACGTTTCCGCAAGCCGTTACTATCACAAACCGCACCGCCATCCCCATCACCGATGCGGATCTCAATGGCTCCGCCGCCCACCTTCAAGTGATCGCTAACATTGCAGCCTTCCACTTCGGATACATCGAGCAAGGCGGCGCCAGCCTGTACGCGGCTATGGGCCAGAAAGCCTCCAGTGCGGAAGTCCTTGAGATCATCTTCGGCATCGGCGGAGACGAAGTTTGCCACTTCCTGGAATGGGTCGATTTTGCAGGCAATGGCGTCCAGGCCCCTGTCGCACCCGTCACCGACAACGGGCTGACGTTTCCTGATTTTTTCGCCAGCCCCCTGGGTGCACTCGTCCAACCAAGCCTGATCTTTCCTGTCCCGTGCGAGTTCATCAGTCCCAGTCTTCCTCACTGCGCTGTGATTCGTCCTCTCACCGATAAGTTCGGCGGTGCCGTAGCTACGATCGCAAGCTTCACCGCCGATGGGCTCTTCTTTGGCCAATCCAAGGAGTTCCTTAAGGTAGTCAACCAGATTGCAGCGGAGGCTGATGCGGCCGCGCGGCAAACCTAGTCTGTATTCAGTTGGCCCCGGATACGCCTCCGCTTTTAGAACGCCCGCGCGGCACGCCTGCGCACAAGCCAGCTCGTAATAATGAGCTGGCTTGTACTAGGGCGAGACTCGGCAGCGCAGCTGGAAGAAATCTATTCCGATGTGCTGGGACCACGGACGGACGGGCCGGGTCAACTCTGGACAGCGGCATATCTCAATATGTGACTTGCCCCGCCCCGATTCTCAATCCCTCCGCCTACTCGACAACTACTTTGCCGGTCATATTCGGATGGATCGAACAGGAGTACGAGTAGGTGCCGGGTTTGCTGGCCGTGAACTTAAACTTCTCGCCGGTACCGAGCACTTTAGACTTAAAGGTGGGGCTGTTGCTGACCACGGTGTGGGGGATGTCATCGCCGTTCGTCCAGGTGATCTCCGTCCCCACCTTCACCTTAAGTTCCGACGGCGAGAAGCTGAAGTTATCAATCCTGACCTCGGCTTTTCTCGCCGCGGCCGGTGCGGCGGCCACTCCCGGTGGGGCCGCCTGAAAACTAATCACAACTGTCATCACTGAGGAGGCTAGACAAAACATCCAGTCAGTCCTTCTCCGGCTAGTGTTACTCATCCTCATCCCGATCATTTCTGCTCCCCTAGTCTTCATTTGTGCGAACGTTCTCTCTTCGTCTCAGTGTGCAGAACTTGCAGGCCGCAGTTTTATTCCAACTGATTTCTCCACTGGCCAACTATTTTCAGAGCGGGGCGAATAAAACGCGTGCCGGGCAGTTTTACAGCTATGTGGGTGCGAGCCGGCGGGCAACACGTCGTTTGGAATGGCTCGTCGGAACGAATAACGCGCGTACGGGTCTTATAGACGTTTCGGAGAACGGTAATGGAGAGCATAGGTTGTATCCAAGATTGTTCCCTGGTTCGCAAGGCGCAAGGCGGCAACCAAGCCGCTTTCGAGCAATTGGTACATACCTACGATCAAGCGGTTTTACGGCTCGCTTTACGGCTCACAGGGTCGGCAAGCGACGCGCAGGACATCCATCAAGAGGCATTTCTAAAAGCTTACAAGAGGCTGGATGGCTTCCGGTTCGAGTGCTCCTTCTCCACCTGGATCTACCGCATTGTCACCAACGTCTGCCTGGATCACCTGCGGAGGAATCGAGCCCGCAAAAAGAATAGCGCGATGGAGGTCAACGACGATGAGTTGCTAAACCAACTGCCGGACGATAGACCAGGTAATAATCCCGAGCAACAACTATTAGACCAAGAGTTGAGTGCGCATATCTTACGGGCTCTGCGAAGACTTACACCACGCGAGCGCATCGTTTTCGACTTGAGGCATTTCCAGGGTCTTAGGCTGCGAAGTGTGAGCGAGATTCTCAATGCCTCGGAAGGATCGGTCAAGATGACTTTCTTCCGGGCCACGCGGAAGTTGCGGCTCCACCTCGGTAAATACGCGAAGAAGCACAGACCTTCGACGAAGCAGTCTGATGACGGTGTGAATCATCTGCAGAGAACGACGAGACTCGTGGTAACTAATGAAGCCGAGCTGCCAGATAAAGAACTGATTGATGGCGTAGTGATAACCCGTCCCGGTGTCCTGAGGTGAAGGCTGACTATCACCCCGACGCAAAGAATCAGCCAATCGTGGCATTTGACAATTTCGCCGGGAGGTATGACGACCTTTTTTCCCGTCCAAGGATCGGTACCCAGCGCGCGGCCGTATGGGAGGTGCTTGCTGACACCTTTCTACCCGGCGATGAAATCCTGGCGCTCAATTGCAGAAATAAGCAAGACGCGCTTTTTCTTGCACTGTTGGACGTTGCCTTTGTCACCTGTGGTGCCGCGGAAGGAATGATCGACGCGGCTCGGAATCGCGGCGCATTGTTCGACGGCGCATTGTCGAACTTTTCCGGGCTGAATGGTGTTGCGGACCTTAATCGGACTGTTCGTGACTTGGCATCCCTGGTTAGGATAGGCGCTCCCGTCATCACTTGCCTTTCCAGTCCGTTCTGCCTCTCGGAAACGCTTTGGTTTCTCCTCCATGGCAAATTTCGCAAGGCGTTTCGCAGATCCAGGGCGGTCGCTACCGTGAATGTAGGCGGCTGTGACGTGAGAATGCACTACCCGACTATGAGGGAGGTGAGAAAGTTGTTTTCACCATCTTTCCTCATGCTGTCCTGCACGGGGATCGGTGTAGCGATTCCGCCCTCGTATCTGGAACCGATCGTCCGCAAATATCCCCGAGTCCTCGGCCTCCTGCACCTAATCGATCGGGAAATCTCCCACCTGCCTTTATTTCGCTCGATCGGGGATCACATGCTCCTGCGCTTTGAGCGGGTGGACGGGTGATGTTGTCGAGCCAGCAAGCACAGGTCAATGAGACCCCGCTCTCAACATTTCTCTCCCGCGGTGGGAATAAAGTTTGCGTAAACCAGTTCGGATACATAAAGGACTTCTCAGCTCAGGCCATGCTCCGCCTGTCCTGAGAATTTGAGATCAACGGATTAGCCAGCTTACGTCTCGCACACGCGTAGGCGACTCGTGCCTATTGGAGGAACGCTCATGCTTATGCCCCCATGGAGGAAAGTTCTCCTCTGTTCTTGCCTGTTCGTGGCATTGACCGCGTTTGGTACAGGACTCGCAGGAATCGCAGCCAACTCAGCGACTGAAGCGCCGGCCGGGTTTAATACGCCCAGCTTTAACGGTGCTGCAAGCATCAACAACGGGCTCGTTGAACCACCCGGAGACACGTTCGCCCGGGATCAGGATGTTTATGAGGAAAACGAAACGGTCGCAAATGGACTTGGCCCCGTATACAACGCAACTTCCTGCGTCAATTGCCATCAGAACCCGAATAGTGGGGCCGCCAGCCAGATCACAGAGCTCCGGGTGGGGCACAATGATGCAAATGGCAATTTCGTGAACCCCACAATCTTTATCAATGACGGAAAAGATAAGATCACCGGCAGATCCATCGTCGACGATCGCGCCATCGGTCCGCAAGCCCAAGAAACTATACCTGCTACGGAAAACATCCGCACATTACGCGCCGTCCTCAACACCCTGGGGGATGGATTTGTGGAAGCCATTGACGACAGCACGCTGATCGCAATCGCCGCGGAACAACCCGGGTTGACTGGAGGTAGGGTTCACGGGGAAGTTGTAGAAGCGCCAATTTTCGAGGCTCCTGGACAGACCCGCGTCGGACGCTTCGGTTGGAAGGACCAGCACAGCAGCTTGCTCTCCTTTATTGCCGACGCCTATCTCAACGAGATGGGGATCACTAACCGGCTGCGCCCCACGGAGGTTACTCAAGTTCTTAACACCACGACGGGCATTAACGATCAGCCAGATGAACTCGGCCTGGCTGACATCGACCACTTTGCTCAGTTTGTGCGTGGAACGATGGTTCCGCCCCGCGACACCACACTGGCCGCAACCCCCGCAGCTTTGGCAGGCCAACAACTTTTCGGAAAGGTTGGTTGTAACGTCTGCCACATGCAAGCCATTACCACAGCTCCGGTAGGGACGGTTATCGATGGTGGCATGTTTACGGTTCCAGAAGCCCTGGGCGACAAAATCATTCATCCTTTTAGCGACTTCTTGTTGCATGACATAGGAACTGGAGATGGGATTGTCCAGGTTGGGCCGCAAGACACTGCGAACAAATTAAGAACTGCGCCCCTCTGGGGTCTGCGCATGAAGGCCCGCTTCATGCATGACCTCGGGTCTTTGTCGCTTGAAAATGCTATTGCTCGTCACGATGGTGAAGCACACGACGCCGCTCAAGGCTTTAGAGACTTGAGCCCCACGGAGAGGGAGGCGTTGATTACCTTCTTGAAAACGCTATGAGCCGCGACGAAACGGGTACCAGGGCTTTGTAGTCCGGATCAATCCCCCGTCGGGCCACAAAGTTGCTGGGCAGCCGGAAAGTGCGGCTCTAACCGGGAAAGGCGTGCGAGAGCGCGCCTTTCCTGCTTCCACACGATACGAACTTCAGCCGACCTGCGCTCGGCAATGCAGCGAGTTTCCAGGGTATCGCAGGCGAATACCTCGGCGGCGATCCCCGAATTTCTAGAGCGGCTTCCTTGACCTTCCCGAGCTAAACTCCTATTGTTCCCGAGTCGTCTCAATCGGAGGCAGAGAAACCCATGCCCGCATCGTATCGCCGCCACATTCGTCCATCACTTTTTCTCGCTGCCGCGCTGAATTTCATTTTCCCGGCCCTCACCGCTCAGTCTGTGCCGCCGGCGCTGGTGTCTCCGGCTGCGGGGCCGCCTCAGACGGGCCCAAACGGCCAGAAGATCCCGGGGATGCCTAAGTTTCATGAACCGGCGCCCTATGACCTGGACGAGCATACGGGCTACAAGCAGATCTTCGACGGCAAGAGTTTCACCGGATGGGACGCCGACCCCAGCATCTGGCGCATCGAAGACGGCATCATGGTGGGAGAAACGCTTCAGGGCAAACCAAAGGGCAACAACTACATCGTTTATCGCGGCGACAAAACACGTGACTTCGACCTGAAGCTGCAGATGAAGATAGAAAAGGGAGGTGGCGGCGGCATCCAATACCGCAGCGTCACCGGCGTGCCGTGGACACGTCCGCAGCCGGAGGGCCAGCCGCCGTATGACCTCAAATTTATGATGACCGGCCCGCAGGCGGACTTCTGGTTCCCGGTTACTGCGCGCACTGCGTCGTACACCGGCCAGTGGTATTCGGAAAACACGATGCAGGGCATCCTCGCGTATCGCGGCCAGGTAACGCAGGCGCTTCCGGGCCAGACCAATCGCCTGGTTGCCACTATCGGCGACATTCGGGCGCTCGGTGGCTATGTGAATGACAACGACTGGAACGACTACGAGATCATCGCGCGCGGCGGCGTGATGATGCACATCATGAACGGCCAACTGATGGCAGTCTTCATCGATGACACGAAAGACTCCATCAACAACCAACCAGGACTCATCGGCTTTGAGATTGAAAGCCAGCCGTGCAAGATCTCCGTGCGCGATATCTGGCTGCGGAGTTTCGACTAGGATCTGCTATGGCTTTAGTATGCCGCGCTGGTCGACATAGCCGCCTCGAAAGAAGCGGTGGCGCACCATCTGTTGCCCAAGCAGAAAAATGACGCCTATCAAGATGGCTAACAAAAGGAACTTTACAAATCCCAGCCATGGGGACGGTCGCGCCGAAGGGTCCGGGGTGTTTGAAATAAGTGTCATCTGAGCTGCGCCTCCCCCCACCAAGGATCGGGCACGCCGGAGCTGTGCCGCTCTAAGACTCCCACTAACAGCAGCCGTCGGCAACACATTTCTTTTTGAGGTTAGGCGGCGCGTGCCAGCCAACTCTTCATCGTGGTGGCGTCCACCAGGCCTGCCTGCTGGAACTGGAGGCTGCCGCGAGCAAATACAGCGAAGTTCGGAATGCCTTGGACGTTGTACCGTGAGGCAAGCTCCGGGAACTGCTCCGTGTTCACCTTGAGCACGACGGCTCGGCCTGCGAGGTCTCGCGCGACTTCTGCAACATGCGGCGCCGCCATCCGGCAAGGGCCGCACCACGACGCCCAGAAATCAACGAAGACAGGAACTTTGCTATCACGAATAATTTCGTCGAACTCCTCGGTGCTGACCTCAACCGGCTCAGCCATCGCGGGTAGCGGTGCCTTGCAGGCGCCGCATCTTCCTGTGTCGGCAAGGTGTTTCCCTGGAATTCGATTCGGCTTCCCGCAAGATGGACAATTTCGGATGGTGGCCATGGCGAACTCCTTTATTGAATCGCAGCTTCCACAGTATCTCGCAGGCGAGGCGGTGACGCCAACCGCGGACCACCAGCATGAGCTTAAGATCGCTTTTTATGCCTTCCACCTCTTGGATTTGGGTGCTTTCCGAGTCGTTTGCATCCCTTCGGCAATGCTCAGCAATGCTTCGGTGAGGTCACGAGCCGAAAGACCATGCTCCGGATCAATCAGCCATTGCATAATCAAGCCGGACAACAGCACGTGATGAAATTTTCCGATGGTCTGGGTTGCTCGTTCGCTGATAGCGCTCTGCTCCTTATTCAGAAACAAAGACTGCTGACGGAGCGTTCTTCGACCGCACCAGCTATCGCCGCTGAGTTGCTTCATCACACACAGGCTTGGTCTTTTCGCAGGAATCGACAATCCAGTATCGCGGCCCAGGACCAAGACGGGCCGCACGGTCGCCGGGATTAGCGAAACGGCAGTGCTCCAGTGATAGGCAACCACAGCCGATACACTTAATCAGTCCTCCCCTCATTCGCTCCAGTTGCGCAATGCGCGCGTCGATCCGACTGGTCCACCCGCTGGAGAGCCTGGCCCAGTCCTCACCCTCGGGCGCGTGGTCCTGCGGAAGCTTGGCCAATTCCGCCGCAATCTCGTCCAGGGTGAGACCCACACGCTGGGCAAAGACCAGGAAGGCGATGCGGCGAAGCACCGCTCTCGGGTAGCGGCGATGTCCGGAGCCGGCCCGCTCCGACCGGATCAGCCCCCGCTCCTCGTAGAAGCGCAACGCCGACGCCGCTACCCCGCTGCGGCGAGCGACTTCGGTAATGGTGAGCAGCTCTGCCATGGCAAAAGAAATATCACGCGAGGCTGCTTGACTTCAAGTTAACTTTAACTTGTATTTTGAAATAGAAGAACAAGAAATTCGCCCGATCAGGCAAAAGGAATCCTATGGCACAGTTGCCTGGCAACCCGATTCTCGTTACCGGCGCCACCGGCAACGTTGGACGCAATGTCGTCTCTCTCCTTTCCGCCAGGGGCGCTTATGTTCGCGCCTTGACCCGCAACCCGGATAGAGCAGGCTTGCCGGATTCAGTCGAAGTCGTACGCGGCGATTTGGCAGACGCCTCTACGCTGGGCACGTCGCTGGAGGGACGTCGACTCCGTATTTCTCATGGTGCGCGCGTTCTCTATACAAATCGTTCCCATAGTTGAGCTCCTAAAGAAGCATGCCCGGCGTATCGTCTTCCTCTCCTCGGCAGCTATTCAGGACGAGTTGCCGGTCCAAACCAACCCCATCGGCAAAGTCCATCTGGAAATCGAAGAGGCGATCCGGAACACCGGACTGGAATGGACCTTTCTGCGACCGGGCGCATTCGCGGCCAATGCTCTGACGTGGTGGGCGCCTCAGCTTCGCGCTGGAGATGTGGTGCGGTGGCCTTACGGTGCGGCAGCCTGGGCGCCGATCCACGAGCGGGATATTGCTGCGGTTGCCGTACGCGCGCTGACCGAGGATGGACACGCCGGGAAGAAATACTCACTTACCGGCGGAGAGTTGCTCACCCAGGTTGAACAGCTTCAGACCATTGGCGAAGCGATTAGCCGTACTTTGCGCTATGAGGAACTCACGCCGGACGCCGCCAGACAGGAGATGAGCGCGTTCGTACCACCGTTTGTCGTCGATCGGCTGCTCGATCTGTGGGCGGGAATGGTCCAAAACCCCGCGCCGGTGAAACCAACGGTTGAGGAGGTTACTGGCGCTCCACCGGCGACGTTCAGGCAGTGGGCTCTGGATCATGCGCGGGATTTCCGGTCCGAAAGAGAGCCCGGCGATGATCGGCAGTGATCGTCTAAGAGTCGCAATCCTGATCGGCAGCACGAGGCATGGGCGTTTTGCTCCTGTGGTCGCCAACTGGTTCACCGGCTTTATCCAAACGCGGGAGGAGTTCCTCGCCGACACGATTGACCTGGAGGAGGCGGCTTTGCCGGATGTTCTGAGCAGGAACCCGGGGCCGGCGGTGGAGACGCTCCGCTTGCGGTTGGCTGTCGCTGACGCGTTTGTCATCATCACACCGGAGTACAACCACAGCTTCCCCGCGCCGCTCAAAACGGCAATCGATTGGTACTCGAAAGAGTGGCACGCCAGACCAGTGGCCTTCGTCGCCTACGGTGGAAATGCGGGCGGACTGCGCGCGGTAGAACAGCTGCGGCAGGTCTTCGCTGAGTTACACTCGGTTACCGTTCGTAACGCGGTCGGTTTTAGCATGGCCTGGGAACACTTCGATGAAGCCGGCCGGCTGCGCGATCCGCCGCGACATGAGAAGGCGGCCGGCGCAATGCTCGATCAGCTGGCCTGGTGGGGACGTGCATTGAAAGAGGCCCGAAGCCTTCGTCCCTATCCTGCCTGACGGGAAGAAGCGCGCCAACCCTTCACGGCCGCTCGAAAAAGGAGATGCACTACTTCCCTGTCGCCGAATTCGTCTGCATCGCCTGTGTGGCTCTAAGAAGGATATCCCTAAGTGTCGCTTTGTCCTGAAGCGTTAGAACGGCGATGAATGGGAGTGGCTCGAAAAGGCGCTCCAACAACCGATCGCGGAACGTCTCCCCAGCCTTCGTCAATGCGATCAGCTTGACACGGCGATCTTTCGGATTGCTCTGGCGCTCAATCAGTCCGCGCTGTTCGAGCCTGTCGACCAAGCCGGTCACGTTGGAGTCATGACAGTGGAGGCTACGCGCCAGCGCGACCATGGGTGCGGACTGTCCAGGCTCAAGTGAGCACAGAAGGTCGCCTTGGGCGGATGAAAGGTCAAATTCGGCCCAAACTCCGAGCAGAGTACTCTCATCCGCTCGCAACAGGCGCAGAAGCAAAGTCCACGCTTCCCTACCTGGATCGGCTTTCGACGTGCGCTGTTTCTCCGAGACAAGCTTTGTGGTTCGGCTTGCGTGCATATCTTAATGATGGGCCAACATGCTTGGCCATGTCGATACTTTACACACTGGAGTATCTATCGCATATACTACATTCGCCGGCATCGAGGGACATACGGCAACGGTGATTCTCAGGAGGATTTATGAGCAATCGAGAAGCATTCGCAGTCGGTACAAACGCTGCGGGCACAAGGAGAGATGCGAGAGCTTTAGTGACGCATGTGATCGGCATAGGAGTCGGATTGTTTTTGGGAGCAGCTGGGGTCTTGAAGCTCTTCGATTTTGCCAAATTCGCAAGCTATTATGCGGACGCCGGCCAGCCGCGTTGGGTGTTTTTTGGTTCAGGAGTGATCGAAATCCTGGCGGGCGCAGCCATGCTTGTGCCGCGAACCCGGCTTTATGCAGCGTGGTCACTGCTGGGAATGATCTTTCTCATTTGCTGGAAGCCCTGGTCAGTGCACGAGATGTTCTTCCTTGTGTCGCAATCGGCAGCCATCACGCTGCTGGTAGCACTCGTCTGGCTACTTGGATCGGGTAACGGGACCCGTCGTTTGAAATAACGTTCCTTCTGTGTGTAGACACCAGCCTATTCAGTTCGCAATGCCTGCATCGGATCGATCCGCGACGCCTTCCACGCCGGAACCAGGCAGGCCAGCGCTGCCACCAACAGCAGAGTCGCAGCCACACCCGCAAAGATCGCCGGATCGAGCGGCCGGGTTCCGTAGAGCATCGATTCGATCAGGCGTACCGCTCCGGCGCTGACTGCAAGGCCGAGCACCAGCCCGTAAAACGCCGGCCGCAAGCCGTCGCCCAGCATCAGGCGCACAACCTGCTCGCGTTGTGCGCCAAGCGCCAGGCGAACGCCGATCTCTCCGGTGCGCTGCGTCGTCAGGTAAGAGAGGACTCCATACAACCCTACCGACGCCAGCATCAGCGACAGCACCGCGAAGGCCAGCACCAGGCTGGCGCTCAAGCTGGCGTTGCCCAATGAGCGTTCAATGATCTGCTGTATGGTAAGCACATCGGACACCGGCAGCTCCGGATCGAGCTCCGCAATCTGTTTCTGGATCGGAACGGAAGATGCCAGTGGATCGGAGGCAGTCCGCACTACCAGAATCACTCCCCCGGGATCACTCTCCCCGTTGAGAACGGGGATGTACATGGTCTCCTTGCCCGGCTGCCCCACCTGATACAGCGTGTCGGCGACCACCCCGACAATCTCGTAATCGGCGTTACCGCGCGCAGTGACGCGGAGATGTTTGCCCAGCGGATCTTCCCCGGGAAAATACTGCTGCGCCAACTGACTGCTGATAATAGTCGTCTTCGGGTGGCCGGCACGATCCTCGCTGGTAAAGAAGCGCCCCTTTAACAGCGATATCTGCAATGCGCTAAAGTATCCGGGGTCGGCCGACCGATAGAGCGCGTCGTGCAGCGCCGTGCTGGGCGCGATCGGTGGATGCTCGGGAATCGTGAAGGCATCGTCCTCCCCGGCTCCTGCTCCGGGCACCATCGATCCCAGCGCTGCGGCGCGTACACCCGGCATGGCGCGCACCCGCTCTAGAAGCGTTTCGTTGAAGGTGTTCATCTTCTCGGGACTATCGTATTTCTTTGCGGGAAGGCCGTAGCTCATCGTCAGCACGTTGTCGGTCACGCAGCCCACATCCGTCGTCCGCAGACGCCAGAAGCTCTTGAGGAGAAGGCCGGCGGCGATTAACAGCACTACCGTTGTGGCAATCTCCACCGTAAGCAGCGTTTTGCGCAGCGCCGTGCGCGATCGGCTGCCTGCCGCGTTCCGCGACGACGCCTGCAGCGCCGCGATCGCTTTCTTACCAGTCGATGAGATCGCCGGCAGCAGGCCTGCCAGCAGCGCCGTGGCAAAGACGAGCGCGCAGGCAAACGCCAGCACGACGCCATCGGCGTGGATACTCTGCGCGCTAGGAAGATTCCTCCACGTACTGGCCAGCCACTTCGTTGCCGCCAACGATAACAGCACTCCCGTCACGCCGCCGGCAATCGAGACCAGCAGGCTCTCCATCAGTTGGTGGCGAATCAGCGTCATTCTTCGCGCCCCCAGCGCGCTCCGGATGGCGATTTCCTTCTGCCGCGCCGCCGACCGCGCCACTATCAGGTTGGCCACGTTGAGGCAGCCGATCAGCAGCATGCATGCCACAGCGCACAGCAGGAAGATCAATGGCTTCTTCACATCTCGTGCGAGATCCTGGATGAGGGTCTTTGACGCCACATCCTCAGCCACCGGCGCATTCAGGTTTTGCGAATGCAGCCGGTACTGCACTGCCTCTACCTGGCTCAAGGCGTTTGCCAGATTAACGTCGGGTCTCAAGCGGGCCACCACATGGCTGAAGTGAAAGTCATGATGCTGCAGGACCACCGGTGGTAGCCCCGACGCATACGTGACCCAGACCTGCATCTTCGCATCCGGATAGGTAAACCACTTCGGAAGCACGCCCACCACCGTATATGGCTTACCGTCGAGATGGATTTGCCTGCCAACAATCGCCGCGTCCCCGCCGAACCGCCGCGTGAAGAGATTCCACGTAATCATGACGGCGTTTCCATCCGGACGATCTTCGCTCTCGACAAACGTGCGTCCAATGACCGCAGGCACCCCCAGCAGCGGAAACAGGTTCCAGCTCCCGCCGCCCGCGTTCACCAGTTCCGGCAACTCTCCGTGCTCCCCGGTTATGTTGAATTGCCCCCAGCGCCAAGCGGCCATGTCTTCAAAGCCGTGGGTCTGCGCGCGCCAGTCGTAGTAGTCGGCGGGAGCAACAGCGTTGTAGTTGAACTGCTGCGCGTTCATGCTGGGATCGCGAAAATGCTCATAGATCATCAGCAGCTGATCCGGATTGCGGAAAGGAAGCGGCCTGAGCAGAACCGACCGCGTCACCGTGAACAGCGACGTCGCAGCCCCGATGCACAATGCCATCACCACGATGGCAATGAGTGAAAAGCCAGGCGACCGGTAGAGTGTGCGGACACTGATCTTTAGATCTCGAAGAAGATCTCCCAGTCCGTTCCAACTCCAGGCATCACGCGTGTGCTCGCGAATAAGAGTGGGGTTGCCGAACGCGCGCAGGGCGGCATGGCGGGCCTCTTCTGCTGACAAGCCGCCTTCCCTCTGCTCTTCCTCTTCCAGTTCGAGGTCAGACCGTAGTTCCCGCTCCAGGTCGGCATTCCGTTTTCTGATCTGCCACCATCGCATCTCAGCTCTCCTCACCGGCGGGCCACATTACGAGTGCCACAGCGTCCGCCATCTGCTTCCATTGCAATTCTTCGACCACGAGTTCTTTCTGGCCTCTTCCGTGAAAGTAAGTCGGCGGTGCCGCACCTGTTTATCCACAGAAGACATTCGACCCTCAATCCCTGAACGATGGTAGACATTCGACTATCGACTGTCAAGGCAAGTGCTCCGTGATTTGCGTCGCGAACGGCTGAAGCACGATATGAGGCAGCAACGACAGAGATAGCATCTGGCCATTCCAACTCCGCCGCGTACAGGAAATTGAGGTTTAGTGGCTGAGGTACAGCCTTCCCCGATTCAGGGCGAATGTGACTACCGTATCTATGTTGTTTGGCCTGCCGAAGCAGGGCGATTTCGGCCGAGCAGTCTTAGAAAAGCGTACCTCAGTGGCCGTCTTTCGCGTATGGCTTTTACGGCACGACTGAAGCCGTGCCCTTCGTAGAGAGTTTCTCCGCGGCACGACTAAAAGAGGCTGCGGAAAAACTCTCTGCCGGACGGAAGAGCGACACCTCAGGGGCTAAAGCCCGTCATATTTCTGGATCGTTTACGGCCCGACTAAAGTCGTGCCCTGATGCTGGATAGGTCCTCGTGTGCGGTTTTCTCTCAAGGAAAACCGCATGAATTGCTATGGCTCATTAGGCCTCTACAGGCAGTTGAGGGCAGCCGTCATCGGTCGTTGCCCAGTGTGACACGGCTGAACCCGTGCCCTTCGTTCGATGAGTTTTTCCGCAAGCTGTTTTAGCCGGGCCGTACCAAGCGCCACCGATGAGGGCTTTAGGACATGAACTACGGCTCCTAACCTGTAGCTTCCCGGCCCCAAACAGCGCTATTGGAGATGGACGGGTGCCCCTCTGCTCTTGGAACTCTCCCGTCTCCAAGTCACATAGCGCTATCTGTTGAAAGCTAGGGTGAAAATCACATCCTATAATCTTCATAAGGCTTCTCCTGATCCCGGAGTCTCTCGGTCCCCACCTCAAGACTCTCTCTAGGATCGCTGAAGCCTTTTTCCTTATCCAATCAACGTTCGCCCTGGCGTACCTGGGCGGAAAAAGACGGGCCGAAGGCCGTCAACCGCCCTCTGCAGAGGACGCCGCAGGGTGTAATCCGGAAAACCTGTTCGCACTCAAGGCTGGGAAAAGCAATCGAGAAATATCTTTTTCGGCCCAGGTACCCTGGTGACCCTGGAGCACCCGCCCGGACTTAGAGCAGTTATTTTTAAAATTCGATATTTTTGGGTCCTTTTTGCGATTTGCAGTTCAGCGGCGGCGTTTAAAAGGGTTCACTTTGATCGAGAAAGGGACTCTGGTGTCTGGAACAGAAGGCGGCAGGCCGTCCGCGTGGGGAACGCGAGGGGCGAAGGCGAGCTGTCCCTCCACTACGCTTCGCTCCGGTTCCGCGGCAGGCCGGGACAGGCGGGATGACAATTCTATTGGGTCCGGAGACGCCTCTTTCGCCGCGCCAGCAGCGGGTTCGGGAGCCAAATCGGGTTGGGGGACCTCGGGCGCTTCTTCCTGGGTTCCACGGCATGCCGGGACAGGCGGGGCTGGGGTTGGCTGCGGGTCGATGGTTGCGGCCTGCTTCTCGCGAAGCCACGCGGACTTATAGAATTCCGGAGGCGCAGACGTAGGGGCGGATTTCTTCTCCGCGGAGAGGGTGCGACGGTCGGGGATGAAGTTTTCCATGGCCGCGATCATGGCGAGGTACTTGACCTGTCCGGTGATGCTGCCTCGGGTCATATCGGGGCTGAGGTTGGCGAGTTCCCAGAGGCGGTTTAGTACTTGTTCGCGGTCTGGGTTCAGGCGGTGGAGTCCTTCGGCGTCTTGCTGGACGAGCTGTTGCTGCACGGCGGCGCGGTGGTCGAGCATGTAGGCGCGAACACGGGGTTTGGCTTTGGTGTAGGCGGCGGAGTCGGGGTTGAGGCCGACAGCTTCGGCGGCCTGACGGTCGGTCATTGTGCCAGAGAGGACCAGGCGGGCAAAGGCTATTTCCTGATCGGTGATGGGGTCGCTGACTTTGTTTTTGGGCATAGTGGCTCCGGTTGAGAGAAGTTAGGGACAGAGGTTTCTAACGCGCGGTGAAGCACGGTGGGATGATAAAAAATCCCGCCGTGGCGGGATGGTTGGATTGCCTTATTTGGGACAGGGATCGGGTGTGACACCGGACAGCGATGAGACTGTCCTTCGCTCGCCTTAGGCCGAAACTACCGGCAACTGCCGACCAGCGGGAGGGTGACGAGAGGCCGCCCGTTGTGCCGAAATCATCTGCAAACAACATACAGCGGTGTGCAGGTGGGACAGTAGCCGCCAAGACTCTTTTCCTCAATCGACGGTTATCGTTTCGGAGGTTACTTTGGGCACCCGTCGGACCTATTGGGTCCTGCTATGACACAGACTCCTGCTGGACTTAAATCATGGAATAAAGCAGGTAACTCAGAAGCTTGCGGAAAAAGTCCGCACCAAGCAGGAGAGCAAAACCTCAGGGGCTAAAGCCCTCATCAGCCTAGCCATTTACGGCCCGACTAAAGTCGTGCCCTGATACAAAACATAAGAGCGGTGGCTCATTGCGGCCCGTCTAAACCGGCGAAAACTCTGCACCCGGCAGAAAAGCAAAACCCAGCGGCTAAAGCCCTCATCAGCCTAGCCATTTACGGCCCGACTAAAGTCGTGCCCTGATACAAAACATGAGTTCGTCCGCAATCTCTAAAGTCGTGCCCTGATACAAAACATGAGTTCGTCCACAGCCTCTAAAGGAGGGCCGTACCAAACGCCACTGATGAGGGCTTTAGTTCTTGAGGTACGGCTTTCTAGTCCCGCTGACGGCAGAAAAGGCCAGGACGGACCGGATTTCCTGTGCGTTTTCCGCAGTCTCGCCAGAATCGCCAAATTCGCCATATTCACAACCGCTCCGGTGCCGCTATCTGTTAATTTTCCAACGATAGAAGAGGTCTACCCCCAAGCATGGGAAATCAGCTAAGGAGCAAATCGCCATGACCCCCACGACTGCTACCCAACCCGCCATTGACCAGGCTACTGACAAGACCGCCATTCACCCCTTCCATGTGAATGTTCCGGAAACCGAACTGACCGAATTGCGCAGGCGCATCAACGCGACAAAGTGGCCTGAACGAGAGACGGTTACAGATGCAACCCAGGGTGTACAACTTGCGACGATGCAGGCGCTCGCGCGCTATTGGGCGACAGAGTATGACTGGCGCAAGATCGAAGCAAAAATGAACGCCCTGCCGCAGTTCATTACCGAGATCGACGGGCTCGACATTCACTTCCTTCATGTCCGTTCCAAACACGAAAATGCGTTGCCCCTGATCGTTACGCACGGATGGCCCGGCTCGATCGTCGAACAGATGAAGATCATCGATCCGCTAACCAACCCCACGGCGCATGGCGGCAGCGCATCCGATGCCTTCCATCTGGTGATCCCGTCCATGCCGGGCTACGGATACTCCGGCAAACCGGCCACCACGGGCTGGGATCCCATCCACATCGCGCGTGCCTGGGTGGTGCTGATGAAGCGCCTTGGGTACACAAAATTTGTCGCGCAAGGCGGCGATTGGGGCGCGGTCATCACCGAACAAATGGGCCTCGACGCACCTCCGGAGTTGCTTGGCATTCACACCAACATGCCTGGCATCTTTCCGAACGAAATCGACAAGGCGGCTTTTTCCGGGGCGCCGGCGCCATCGGGCCTCTCCGCCGATGAGAAGGCCGCTTACGAGCGTTTACAGTTCGTCTATCAAAAGGGTATCGCCTACGGCTTCCAGATGGGGCTGCGGCCGCAAACGCTGTACGGAATCGCGGACTCACCCGTCGGCCTGGCGGCTTATTTCCTTGATCACGATGCGCGCAGCTACGAGCTGATCGCACGCGTCTTTGCGGGAAAATCCGAAGGCCTCACGCGCGACGACATCCTCGACAACATCACCATTACCTGGTTAACCAACACGGCGCTTTCTGGCGCCCGTCTCTATTGGGAGAATTGGGGCAAACTTGGCTATTTCAATGCCAAAGGCGTCTCCATCCCAGTTGCCGTGAGCGTCTTCCCAGACGAACTCTATCCAGCCCCGCGGAGGTGGACGGAGCGGGCGTTTCCCAAACTGATTCACTACAACAAGGTGGAGAAGGGCGGGCACTTTGCGGCATGGGAACAGCCTCAACTCTTTTCAGAAGAGGTGCGCACGGGTTTCCGGTCACTGCGGTCAGGCGTGGGAGAATCTGCAGCGTGATGTGATCGCGACGAAGACTAGCCAAGTGTTCGTATTCCAACGGGAGAGCTCACGTGATTGCGGGCTCTCCTGTTGTGGCCTCGGTCGAACGAAACGATTACTGCCAGCCCCCTCCCAGTGCACTGTAGAGCTGGACCAGGGTGAGGGCTTCGCCCTGCTGGGCGGTTACCAGGTTCAGCTGCGCGGAGTAGAGGTTCGTGTCGTTCGTGAGGACCTCGAGGTATGCCGTCGATCCTCCCTCATAGCGGAGGCGGGCTAGACGAGCGGAGTCCTGGGCGGCGGCCACGAGCTTCTCCTGTTCCTCGCGGTACACGCGCTGTTTGTTCAGCGCGATCAAGGCGTTCGATACATCGCGAAATGCCCCGGAGATGGTTTTCTGGTAAGTGATTACGAGCTCCTGATCAGTAGCTTTGGCCTGATTTAATTGCCCGCGCAGCTTGCCGCCTTCAAAGAGCGGCTGCGTCAACGAGCCGAGCCCGTAAATGGTCCGGGAGTTGCTGTCGAAGATGTTGGACCAGGTGTTTCCCCCGACCCCGGCGGAAGCACTGATCGATAGCTGGGGAAAGAATTGCGCGCGCGCCACGCCAATGTTCGCGTTAGCGGCTTTGAGCTGTGCCTCCGATTGCTGAATATCCGGCCGGCGTTCCAATAATTGTGAGGGGATGCCGGTTGGCAGATCCTGCGGCGGGGGCGCGAGCGCGTTTGGATCGGTGTGGGCTACCGGGCCCGGATTTTCTCCGAGCAAGAGGCGAAGTCCGTTCTCCTGCTGCTGCACCTGCTGCTCCAACTGCGGCAGTTCCGAGGTTGCCGTGTAAAGCAGCTGCTCGGCCTGACGTAGATCGGAGAGCGGAACGGAGCCGCCACTCTCCAGCCGCCTTGTCAGCTCGACAGACTCCTGCCTGGCCTTCAATGTTTGCCTGGTGACCTCCACTTGGCGATCGAGTGCACGCAGTTGAATATAGGCGGTCGCCACTTCCTGCACCAGCGTCAGGCGCACCGCGCGCTGGGCCCAGGATTGGGCCAGGAGCGTGGCCCGGGCAGCCTCCGTCTGCTTGCGATAAAGACCCCAGAAATCGGGGTTCCACGCCGCGGAGAGACTAAAGGATCCAGCGACGATCGGGCTGGTGATCGAATTGGATCCGTTCGTGTAGTTGCTAATCGCGGGAATGTCTACACCCACACCGGTGCCGCCAACGCTGAGGGTGGGAAACTGCTGCGACCGGGTAATCTGTACCTGTGCCTGTTGCTCAAGGATGCGTTGAGCCGCGATGCGAAGATCGTAATTGTTGGTGAGCGCTTTACGGATCAGGTCCTGCAGCTCAGGCTCGCGGAACACCTCGGCCCATTGCTCATCGCCGAGAGAGCCCTTGGCATCGCTGATGACGGCGGCGTCGTCCGCCCCACGGAATGCGGGTGGCGTGGGGTACGTGGGCTGCTTGTACTTCGGCCCAACCGTGCATCCGGCCGCCGCAGCCAACAGCACGGCCGTGAATATGATCGTGTACGCGCGCTTCAACCAAACCGGAGAGTTGTTCATGCCTGACCTCCGCGGGTCGAACGGCCGCCGGCGGCTGCGCCCACGGCCACGGGATCCAGATCACCCTTCGAATCCATCGTCGTACCTTTCCCGCCCCGCGCGTACCTATGCGAAAGGTACTCGACGACGGAGAAGGTCACGGGAATGAAGATGAGGCCGATAGCGGTAGAAAGGAACATGCCGCCGACCACCACGGTTCCGAGGATGCGGCGTGAAGCTCCGCCGGCGCCGGAGGCGACCCATAGCGGAAGGCAGCCAAAGATGAAGGCGAGCGCCGTCATGACGATTGGCCGGAAGCGCAATCGGGCTGCGCCGAGCGCCGCCTGCGCAATACTCTGACCCGCCTCGTAATTGGTCTTCGCGAATTCAACGATGAGGATGGCATTCTTTGCCGAGAGACCGATCAGCATGACCAGACCAATGGTCGCAAAGATGTCATTCTCAAACGAGCGAATGTGCAGGGCCAGGTAGCCACCGACGATGGCGACCGGGGTACTGAGCAGCACGCTGAATGGCAGCGTCCAGCTTTCATACAAAGCAGCCAGGATGAGAAAGACGAAGAGTAGCGACAGGCCAAAAACCGCCCACGATGGCACACCCTTCTCGGCCTGCTGCTCCTGGTAAGACATGCCCGAATAATCGAAGCCTGCACCTGCCGGCATGGTCTCTCTGAAGACCTCTTCAAGAGCATGACGAACCTGGCCGGAACTGTAACCGGGACTGCCTGTGATGTTCAACTGCGCTGCGTTGTATTCATTGAAGCGGTATATGAATTCGGGACCTGCGGTTTGCGTCACCTTCACCAGCGAGGAAAGCGGAACCTGACCGCCGTTCGCACTGCGTACATAAAACTGACTGATATTCGCGATGTTCTGGCGCGAGGTGCCTTCGGCTTCGACGTAGGTTTGCCACTGGCGGCCGAAACGATTGAAGTAATTGACCAGGTAACCACCCATAAATGTCGACATGGTGGTGTAGATATCGGAGAGCTGTACCTGTTGTTGCAGCGCCTTTGCCTTATCGACATCGGCGTAGAGCTGGGGTACAGCGGGCTGATAAGAGGGGATGACGGCCGCGATCTCAGGCCGCTTGCTCGCCGCGCCGAGGAAAGCAAAGACATTTTTGGCAAGGACCATGGGGTCGTCGCCGCCGGAACGATCTTCAAGGATCATGGTCACGCCGCCGGAGGTTCCGATACCGGGGATCGATGGCGGTGGAAAAGCAAACGCGATGCCTTCAGGATTGGCTGCCAGCTGCCTCTGCAGATGGCTCTGAATGTAGTCCAGTTGCTGCTGTTTGGTTTTGCGCTTATCCCATGGTTTGAGGGCCACGAAGAAGAAGCCGGCGTTGGTGCTTTGCACCTGAGTGAGCAGGGAGAAATCGTTGACGGCGATGACGCCCTGAACGCCATCGGTCTTGAGCAACGCATCGGTGATCTTTTGCTCAGCAAGATCGGTGCGTTGCGCGGATGCGGCATCCGGCAGCTGCAGGGCGAGGAACATGTAGCCTTGGTCTTCCGTGGGGATGAAGCCGCCGGGAAGACTCGTGCCCAGGAAGACGCCAAGCACCGCGACCAGGGCGAGAGCGACCATGGCGATGGCGGACTTATGGATGAGCACATCCGAAGTGTGGACAAAGCTATCCGTGGTGCGGCCGAAGAATTTGTTGAACAGCCCGAAGCCCTTGCCGAGAAGGCCGGTCTTCCGTTCTTCGTCCTTGGGCTTGAGCAGAAGAGATGCGAGCGCGGGCGAAAGGGTCAGCGCGTTGAAGGCTGAGATCAGCACCGAGATCGCGATGGTGACGGCAAACTGTTGGTACATGCGCCCGGTGATGCCAGGGATGAACGCTGTTGGGATGAATACGGCGGCTAGGATGAGGGCAATGGCGACCACCGGACCGCCCACTTCTTCCATGGCCTTGATGGTCGCGGAGGTGGGATCCATGCCTTCGTCGATGTGATGCTCCACCGCCTCGACCACGATGATGGCGTCATCCACGACCAGGCCGATGGCAAGCACCAGCCCGAAGAGCGAAAGGGTATTGATGGAGAAGCCCAGCGCCGGAAAGATAATGAACGTTCCGACGAGCGAGACCGGAACGGCCAGCAAAGGAATCAGCGTCGCGCGCCATCCCTGGAGGAAGATGAAGACGACAATCACGACCAGGCCGAGTGCTTCCAGCAGCGTGAGCACGATCTCGTGGATACCGGCGGTGACGGCCTTGGTGGTGTCGAGGGGTACATCGTAGGTGATGCCGGCCGGAAAGGTCGCCGATAGTTCCTTCATGCGGGCATTGACGGCGGCGGCGGTCTCGACGGCGTTGGAGCCCGGTAGCTGATAGATGGCCATCACGCCGGAAGGCGCCTGGTTGTAGCGGGCAGAGATGGTGTAGGCCTGCTCGCCCAGCTCAACGCGGGCGATGTCACGGAGGCGCACGATAGACCCATCGGGGTTGGAGCGGATGACGATGGCGCCAAACTCCTCTGAAGTGACTAGGCGGCCCTGCGTCCGTACGGTGTAAGTAAATTTCTGGCCCTGCGGGATGGGCTCAGCACCGATCTGGCCCGCCGGGTTCACGTTGTTCTGAGTCTGGATAGCCTGGATGACGTCCGGCGCCGTGATGCCGAGCTTGGCCATCTGGTCGGGGTGCACCCAAACGCGCATGGCATACTGTCCGCCAAACACCTGCACGCGCGACACACCTTTGACGCGGGCGAGCTGATCTTGCAGGTTGATGATGGCGTAGTTGGTAAGGAACTCCTGGCTCAGTTTGCCGCCGGGCGAGTTGACGGCGACGATCATCAGCGGCGAGGTGAGCGCCTTCTGCACGGTCAGACCCGCAGTGGTGACCTGTGCCGGCAACTGTGACTGTGCCTGATCGACACGCAGCTGGGCGAGTACCTGGTCGATGTTGGGATCGGTCTTGACATCGAAGTCTACGAAGAGCTGGACCACGCCGTTGTTGGCGCTGACCGAGTCCATGTAGATCATGTTGTCGACGCCGTTCATCTGCTGCTCGATGGGCGTCGATACCGACTGGGAGACGGTTTTCGAGTCCGCGCCGGGGTAGGTCGCGGTTACCAGAATTTCCGGCGGAACGATATCAGGATATTGCGAAGTAGGGAGGCTCACCAGCGACACCGTACCGAGGATCACGGTCACGATGGCGATAACGATGGCAACGATAGGGCGGCGAATAAAAAACTTCGACATCAGTTACCTCCCTGCCGCGTTGGGGGCCGAGGCGACGGTGGCCGGAGCCGGGTGCGGAGTGACGGGAGCGCCCTCGCGCAGTTTTTGCTGGTTGTCGACGATGACCTGTGCGCCCGGAGCAACCCCCCCTTCTACCAGCCAATCGGTGCCGATTTGTGGCCCAAGTTGGACGGTGGTGAGATGGGCTTTATTGTCATTTCCCGCAATATAGACCTGTTGCAATCCCTGCAGTTCCTGCACCGCAACCTGTGGGATGAGCAACGCATTGTGGCGCAGCTGCGTCTCGCCTCGGACACGGCCGTACTGGCCGGGGCGGAGAATATTATTGGGATTGGGGAAAACTGCGGCGATGCGGATGGCGCCCGTCTGTGCGTTCATCTGCCGATCGACGAATTCGATGTGCCCTTTCGAGGGGTAGACCTCGCCGTTGGCGAGCGTCAGCGTGAGGGGGATAGCGGTTTCATTTTTAAGCAGGTCACCGCCCGCGCCGCGAGCCCGTTGGATCAGGGCCAGGTATTCTGCGTCGCTGATGGAAAAATAAACCTTGATGGGGTCGAGCTGGGAAACGGCGGTCAGCACCGACTGGGTGTTGACCAGATTGCCGACCTGCGTGGTGGCTTGGCCGGCGACCCCGGTAATCAATGACCGCACATGGGTGAAGCCAAGGTTCAGCTGAGCATTTTCGACCGCGGCTTGCGCCGCGGCGACCGAAGCCTTAGCGGATTCTACAGAGGCCTCAGTCTGTGCTTTCTGCTGGACATCGTTGTCCAACTGGCTCTGGGCGATCGCGCGGGCTTGGGCAAGCGGGGTATCCCGCTTGACGTTGATCTCGGCCAAGCCAAGTTGCGCCTGGGCCTGGAGCACTTGCCCCTGTGCCTGGGCCAGCTGGCCTTTCGCCTGATCGAGCGCCGCCTGGAAGGGACGAGGATCTATCTCGAACAGGATCTGGCCTTTGGCCACCTGGGCGCCTTCTCGATAGTTCTGCTTGATCAAATAGCCGTTGGCCTGGGGTTGGATCTGCGCGTTGACATAGCCGTCCAGCACGCCGACCCACTCATTGGAGACGGCCACGTCGGAGGGCTCGACCTGGACGACCGAGACAGGCAGGGCTTGCTGAGCCCCTGCGGCGGCGGGTGCTTTTCCACAGCCGGTGACAAGCCCGAACGCGAGGATTAGCATGCTTGCCGCGGGAATACAATTCACTCGGTGGCGGCCAGTTGCTTCGGCCGCAAGTCTAAGCCACTGGATCATTCGGCGTTACCCTCCAACATTGCAGAATGCATGGTGCAAAACATTCGTGCATGTATGTTCTATGATCTGACTCAGGGAAGCATATGGCGGATGCAAAAAGACGGGTTAAACCTGAGAAAGAGCGAGTCCAAAGGCAGCGCCGCGGCATCGTCACCCGCAGCCAACTCATTCGTTCCGCGAGACATATTTTTGCGCGAGACGGATTCGAACATGCGCGCATCGAAGACATTGCCCTGCGCGCGCGCAAGACCCGTGGCGCCTTTTACGACAACTTCAAAGACAAAGAGGATGTGTTTCTCGCCATCTTTGAAGAGGATATGGCTCGCGATTTGACCGAACTCGGCCCGCTGTTGCTTGCTTTGCCGACGCTCAAGGAACGCATGGAAGCTCTGGCCCAGTATCTGGTGCGCTTGAGTAAAGATCTTGAGCGCATGCTTCTCAATGTGGAATTCAAACTTTACGCGATACGGCATCCTCACCAGCGCAAGCGGCTGGCCGACCTGTTGCGGGACATGCGTCTGCGCACGTCGATCCCGGAGATCAGCCGATTGCTCCCGCAATTGGATGGGCGATCGGCCAGCGCAAAACTTACTGACTGCCTTGCGATTTGCGGTGTAATGGACGGGCTCGCGTTGAGTCATTTATTTGATCCGGATGGTTTGGACACTCGAGCCTTGGGGCGCTATCTGCGGCTCTGCCTGCAGGAATCGATTCCCGAAAATGCCTTACCCTAAGAAACCCATTTGCTCAGCCGGACGAGGTAAACCGACCTTCCCCAGCTGCAGGGCCGGGGCAGGGTCAGGCCCTAACCTCTATTGAAGGCCGCCAGCCCGAAGATAGGTTCTTCCGAAGGTGGTTGGAAATTCTCACAGCCGGCTCCCTGCGCAGGCATGGGCAGAGTGAAGCAAAACGTGGTTCCGGGAGCATCGCTGGTTTGCGGCCAGAGCTGCCCTTGATGCAATTCAATAATGGAACGGCTGATGGGCAGGCCCATACCCATTCCGTGTTGCTTGGTGGTGAAAAAAGTTTCGAAGACGCGATCAGGATGTTGCAGGCCGATGCCGCTATCCCGCACTTCGACGCGGATGGCGCTGGAATCGTGCAGCCTGGTGCGCAAGGTCAAGGTTCGCCGGCGTTCCGCGACCGAATCCATCGCGTCCATGCCGTTGATGCACAAATTCACCAGAACCTGCTGAATTTGCACCCGGTCTCCCAGGATCGCCGGTAGCGCCGCTTCTAAATCAATTTCGAGGCTGACTCGCCGCTTCTCCGCCTCGCTGCGCATGAGGCGGCATACCTCATTGACCACTTCATTGATGTCGAGCGGCGCCCTTTGCAAGGGACCGCTTTTGAAAAGAGCGCGCATGCGTTGCACAACATCGGTCGCGTGATAGCCGGAGTCAAGAATGTCCTGAACCAGAGAGCGAGCCTCGTTCACGTGGGAGGGATCGTTGGAGAGCGACTCGAAACACATATGCGCGTTGGCGATGATTGTGGAGAGCGGCTGATTGATTTCGTGAGCGATAGAGGCCGAAGCTTCTCCCAGGGTCGCAATCTGGGCTGCCCGCGCGAGTCTCTGTTCGATTTCCAATAAGGCCTGACGCGCCGCCTGACGATCCTCGATGGCTTCGCGGCGGGCGCGTTCTGCCCGTTGTTTCGCTGCTATCGCGAAATTGATACACAAGGCGGTTGCGATAAAAGCGGCAAAGCGGGGATAGTGGGAAAGCTCAGGCGAGAATCGAAAATGAGGAGAGAGAAAGAAGTAGTCGAAAGTCAGCGTCGCCAGACCGATCGAGAGCAAGCCGGCGCCGCGCCCACCGTAGAGACTACATATCACAATCGCGAGGTGGAAGCAGGACGAAGGGGCGCGTGAAACCCATGACAGCAAAGCGGCAGCGGTACATACGGCCGCTGCAAAGCAAAAGCTCCGAAGTCTAAGGGCGACCCTCATCCACAGACAATCGTCCTCTCGGTAGTTTCCGCAGCAGCTCAGAATCGGTCATCTTCCATCAGATTCCGGCCGGCGTGGATGTGACTCATCAAAATGTCTGCAGGGGGAAGAATCGGGCAATTCTTGACAATTCGTGGGCAGCCCCCAAGGCGGAATCGTGGTGGCTGGACGATTGGACCGATCATACGGACTTTCGGACTAGATCGTCCGCCGGCCGAAACTCATCCAGTGCTCAACGGCGCACATCGGCCGCGTATTTAGTGGGACTTAAGGAGACATCATCATGCGTATCTTTGTGACCGGGGCAGCGGGATTCATCGGTTCGGCGCTTATTCCGGAGTTGATTCGGGCAGGGCATCAGGTGCTGGGGCTGACACGATCGGAGGCCGGCGCTGAAGCTTTGCGAGCAGTTGGGGCCGATGTGAAGTATGGCAACCTGGAGGACCTCGACAGCCTGCGCGACGGAGCGGCCAAGGCGGACGGCGTCGTTCATCTGGCCTTCAACCACGACTTCTCGCAGATCCAGAAGAACTGTGATGACGACCGTAAGGCGATCGAAGCGATCGGCGCGGTGCTGCTGGGCTCGCATCGTCCGTTCGTTGTCACTTCGGCAACCGGGCTCGCAGTCAACGTGGACGGCAAGCCCTCGACGGAGGACAGCCCGACTGCTTCGTGGAACCCGCGTGGGGCTTCAGAAGCGACGGTGAAGGAATTGACAGCGCGTGGCGTCAACACCTCCGTGGTGCGGCTGCCGCAGGTTCACGACACCCGCAAGCAAGGGCTGGTGCCTTATGTGCACGCCGTGGCGCGGGAGAAACGTGTGTCGGCCTACATCGGCGATGGCGGCAATCGCTGGCCGGCGGCACACGTTTCCGACGTGGCGCGGCTGTATCGTCTGGCAGTTGAGAAGGCGGAGCCAGGTGCGATCTACCACGCAGTCGACGAGGAGGGCGTGTCGATGAAGGCCATCGCCGAGGCGCTAGGCCGTGGACTGAGAGTGCCTGTGGTTAGCATCAAGCCCGAGGAGGCTCAGGCACACTTCGGCTGGCTCGCCCACTTCGCCGGGCACGACCTGGTTTCCTCCGGCGCGCTCACGCAACAGAAGCTGAACTGGAAGCCAACCGGTCCAGGCCTGATCGCCGACCTGGACAGGATGGACTACACACAAGCCTGAGTCAGACGGCAGACAAGTTTCCCAAGACTGCTACGATACTCCTCAACGCTCACAAGGTCTGGAACTCGTGACGCGTGAATCGGGTACACCATAGTGGGAGGGATCTTGGCAGATACGATCGATCCACAGAATCGAGTCGTACGGTATTGTGTCGAGGGCATGGAGAAAGAGCAGGAGGGCCGGCACGAGGAGGCATTGCGGCTCTTCATGCTTGCATGGGATCACAGTAAGGACGCATTTGAGAGAACCATCGCTGCTCACTATGTCGCGAGGCATCAGACCACGCCTGAAAGGGCACTTCATTGGAATCAGGAATCCCTAACAAATGCTGACGCAGTCGGGGACGACCGCGTCCAGGGATTTTATCCTTCACTGTATTTGAATATGGGAAAGTCTCAGGAGGATCTCGGCAACCTGAAAGATGCCAGAAGATTTTATGCTTTGGCCGCCGATCGAATGGGCTGTCTCCCCGAAGGTCGTTATGGCGATATCGTGCGCCGCGGTGTGATGAATGGCATGCAACGAATATCGAACTGCGCAGAAAATGAATCGTAGGTGTCGTCAGTCGTCGATCGCGATCCTACTCCTGTTGCGCTTCCCAATTGCTTAGTTTGATTCGCGGAATCACCAGCGACCGCGTGAAGTGGTCTTCCGGCTCGTACCTTCGAATGACAACGCGCGACTGGGGAAGTTGTGGCCCATCAATAGGAAACTTCGCCAGTCCGGACGGATCGCGGAAGGGAAGGTTTGCACCGAAGCGCGTCAAATTGTCGGGCAACTGGTCGCTTAAAGGGGCCGTAGTCCGACCGGCAGGATGATCGCGGGGGATTTTGCGCTCCCGTGGATACATTCTCAAGAACCGCAGTCCCACAAATTGGCCCCTTTCCCGGTTCGATGCAGCGAAGCTCCACCGCAGTTCCGGCTTCGTTCATTCTGGTCTTGCACAAGCCCCACGCAGGCATCCGCTCAGCGCCATCCAGGGCTGGCAGGGAGTAAGATCTGGCGAGCGAGAATAAAGTGAGCGAATAGTCGAGTCGAACTTGCACAATTTGGTTTTTCGTACTGAGGTATACCGGCGCCGGCACCGCAATTTGCTGGTAAACAGGCGCTTCTATAGGCTTCGGCCCCTCTCTGGCGGCTTCGAAACTATCGCCAACTCCGTGATAAATGACCCGACCGTCTTCGCTAATCACACGCACTTCGACTCGATCGCTCAAGAGAATCGTATCGTTGCGAATCCCGGCAATTTGCAAAGGTAGAAACACTTCGGCGCTGTCTTCGCCGCCTCGTCGCTGACGGTTCTGCGAGGAAGCGGCTAAGCCGGAAGGCGACTTGAATTTTCCGCCAGCCTGGTCGAACGTCACTACCGTTTGAACTCCTGTGCCTGGATTCGACGAAAGACGTTGCTCGATGGCGAACACGGGCCTCCAGGGAAGAAACTGCGTTGAAAGCAGCAACAAGCCGAAAGTAATCACTAGAAAACGTGCCATCATCGTCATTCTGTGGAAATACTGAACCCCAAGAATCGTGCTGGCCGCGAGCGCCACTAGTAGGAAGCGAAATACCTCTCCAATCCATCCGACTCCACTGTGCGTTACTCCGATAAGCGTCCCATGTGCGGACGCATTCATGTAGTCGGCGAGCGTCAAGAATACCCCGATGATGAAAGTACATCCACACGCAAAAATGAACGCCTCCGTCATGTTCTCAGTCACCGAGGCGAGGGTAAAGATCGGAAGTGTCAGGAAAAAAAGAAGAAGGATCATGTACGAGATCGCGGAGAGTAACGAAGATCGCCATGAAAACCCGTTTGCTAACCCTTGAAAGAGATTCGCAGCAAAGATCGGCCCTTCCACCATGATGACCACAAACAGTAGCTTCTCGAGAAGCAAACTTCGGCGAGGAATAGGCCGCGTGAGCCAGTCCTGCCGGGTCCCGGGAATTGCTTCGAGATGGACGATCGCCGCGATCAGAAACATGCTGCCGAAAAACGCGAGCATCGGAACGTTTTCCGAAAGCATTTCAAGCATAGCGTCTTCGCCGAAGAGGCCGAGTTTGAATCGGATGAACGCTGCAATCCAGTGAAGCGACGCAACCGTGATTACGAAGAGCCACAACAGCTTCCAGTCTTTCTTGAATATGTGCCAGACCATATCCGTCCGCCTTTCCTTAAGCCGTGCCGTCGCGCGCCGCCCGGGCCAAGGTGGTAAAGATGGACCGCAGCGCCATCGGTTGCGAATCGATTTCTCGCACGCCTTTGATTCGTGAACGAATTCGTTCGTTTAGGCCTCTCTCTTCGAACCGCGGGTCGACGAAGGTCAGCGTGTTCCCCATGGTTTGCATTTCCATCCATTCCCTGGGAGCCGGGCTCGGCGGCGTCGCTTCGACATCGAGGGTCACATGCACTTCGCGAAACCGTCGCATCAGGTCGCTCATCGATTCCTGAAACAGCAGCTTACCCTCATCGAGGAACGCAACGTGCGTTGCGACGCCATCTATCTCGGACAACTCATGCGACGAGATCAAGATTGTCATCTCCCCGGCCTGATCGAGCAAGCCCTCCATGAATTCATCACGCACCAACGGATCGAGCCCGCTAAAAGGCTCATCGAGTATCAATAGTTTCGGGCGATAAGGCAGTGCGCACATCAATGCCATCTTCATTCGCATGCCGTGTGACAAGTCGCCAATCTTTCTGTCGAGCGGCAAACGCAGTTGGCGCGAGATCGATGCTTCAAGGTCTCGGTCCCATGTGGGATAGAAGAGCCGCAGATAGGTTGTATATTCCTCGACCGTCAGGCGCGGCGGCATGGCCTGGTTTTCGGAGACGTAGCCAATTTGCGCAAGCTCCCGCGTCGAAAGTTGCCGCGAATCGACACCAAGCAACGTCGCGCTTCCGCGTGTCGCTTCAACGATGTTGAGTAACACTTTGATCGTCGTTGTCTTTCCTGCGCCGTTTGCGCCGATCATCGCGAATGCGCTTCCGTCAGGCACGTCGAAAGTCAATCCGCGAAGCGCCTCGAAGCGGCCAAATTTCTTGCAGAGATTCTCGATGTGGATCATTTGCGGCTCACCTCCTGAGGTCTTTCGAGCTTTGCCCATTGGTCCTGAATCGCTTGCATAACTTCGGAGAGATCGAGATCCATGCGCTTCGCTCCGACCACAAGTTGCTCCACCTCCCGTTGCAAAAGACGCTTTCGGTCGCCGGGGCGGGGCTCTGGGATCTCTGCGACCACCGTTCCAATTCCCGGACGCACTTCGAGCCAGCGCTCCTGGATCAGGTGTTGGACAACTTTGTGGGCTGTGTTGGGGTGGATTTTGAACTCTATAGCGAGGGTTCGAACAGAGGGAAATGCTTGGCCGGGCTGAAGTTCGCCACTGATGAACGACCTCTTTATCGCGAACACTAATTGGTCGAAGATGGATTCGCCTGGATGCAGGTTCAACCGGAATAGTGTCACATGGATACTGTGACACACGGTAGTGTGCCAGTCAAGACGTTCGGCGACTGAAACACCCTGCTTCATCATCCAAAGCAGAAGGCGATCCTGTTCTCCTCGCCAGGACGATCAAGGTTAGATGACTGCACGCAGGGCAACAGCCACGCTGTCACGTGCAGCCCTGACAGCACCAGCGATGGTCTCACCCGCGGCCAGTGTATGCGCCAGTGCCGATCTCTTCCGTGTTCCCCGGTGCTGAACTGGAAGCCAACCGGTCCAAGCCTGATCGCCGACCTGGACAGGATGGACTACACACAAGCCTGAGTCAGCCGACGGCGCACCGGTGCCGACTGCAGAGTGCCGGTGCGCTTTGCGTTAATAGGCTTCGCCGGCGTCGACCATGCTTACATGTGTTAGACAATTCGTGGACGTGCTAAACCTTGGAACCTGAATCGATTCGCACAATGGAGAGGTTCAGCATCCTGTGACCGGCTTTCCGTCAGTCACCGGCTTTCCGTCGCATGGTCAGCGCTTAGGAGCGAATCCGCGTACTTACAATTTACCGCGAACCCCGTTTTGCGACACTCTGCATCGAAGCACACCGTTGCTGCCTAAGCGGCATACTCCCTGGAGCTTTTCCCTGAGTGCAGCCGATCCATGCGGAGATACTCCTTAAAATTGTCGGCAGTATTCTTCCCCCTCGAGGAGACAAAGTTGTTCTTGAGCCATTCCCTGGCATCGCGAGTGAATCTTAAGAAAGATTCCGGTTGAGTCTCTAAATCGACACCTCGCATAAGCTGTTCAGCATACTGGACGTAGTGCAGCAAGCTTTCAGCATCAAGGTGCATAGTGAGTAAAGACAAGGTCGTTCGCTTTGGCCTTCTCGTGGCAGGGAAAGCAGCTTTTCATAAACGCCGCGTCGCCATGTTTGCCGTCTGCGAAGTGACCGAACCCCCAGCCGCCGGTTGCAGCGTACTTTTTTGAGTCCTTGACCATAAACTGAATGTTCGTGGGGGCCCCGGGAACGAAAGATTGGGCTTGGCCAAAGACTTTGTTGTTTTCCTCTGATGGCACGTAACGGTAATGCAAAGCAGCAATGATCGTGCCGTCCGGGAACGGAAGCTTCCCATCCCGGTAGGCCTTGATCGCTACATCGTTGCCCAGGACGGCACCTATACTGTTGAGGTTGCCTGCTTCATGGGCCGAAGAGATCCATCTCCAGTCGCGGTACCCGTGAGGGGTTTCGGTAACGAAGGCCGGGGCGGATTGCCCACTCGCCTGTCCTGGTGCAGGGGCAATGAGGGCGACAAGGCCGGTCATTGTTGCGACTGCAACCAGTAAGAATGTGAAGTGTTTCATAAGGGCTCCTCCGTCCAATATGCTTGTATGCCTAGATGAACTACCAACTGCCTGATTGGCAAGCGCTAGCGTGAGCACAGCCGTCAGTGCGAATCCGGGCGCTTTTCCCAATTGCCGTAAAGCAAGTCGTAAATCGGCGTTCATGCCACCCCCTTACGATCGATAAAGGATCAGGGCATCTCTCACCGCTAAGAATTGACCAGCGACTCTTTTGGAAGTTGACTAACCGGTAACTTCGTCGAACGTGCGTTCTTATTGAAAATCCTGTTCTCCTCGCCAGGACGATCAAGGTTAGATGACTGCACGCAGGGCAACAGCCACGCTGTCACGTGCAGCCCTGACAGCACCAGCGACGGTCTCACCCGCGGCCAGTGTATGCGCCAGTGCCGATCTCTTCCGTGTTCCCCGGCGCCGGACAGGGACGGTCTCGATCCCACCACCGAAAAGCGTGTGCTTCTCTTCCAGCCGATCCAGCGCCGCGTTCAAGTCCGTGACAACTGCCTCAGCCTCATCGGCGACGACGATCAGTTCGACATTGATCTTTTTGTATAGCATCTGAATCTCTCCAGCCTCTCATCTTATGCCTGCCCAAACTCTAAAGCACACCGATTCCAATCACCGGCTACCCAGAAGACCGGAATCGGTCCCATCCTTTTTTCGTCTGCTTCTTGACACCAATGGGAAGCAATCTTGGATAATACCCACAGCCAGACTTTGCGCGTCCTCTGCTGGCCAAATCGTGGAGTGAACACATGCTCACCAAATTGACTATCAACAACGTAGCCGCGACGGTAGATGTGCCACCGGATATGCCCCTCCTATGGGTGCTGCGCGATGTATTGAACATCAAAGGGCCCAAGTTCGGCTGCGGCGTTGGGCTTTGCGGGGCCTGCACAGTCATCGTTGGCGGCGAGGCGGTGCGCTCCTGCCAGACGGCGGTGAGCAGTGTCACCAGCCAACCGGTCACTACCATTGAAGGGCTTTCGCCGGATGGCCAGCACCCGGTACAGGTGGCTTGGGAAGCAATCGACGTGCCCCAGTGCGGCTACTGCCAGGCAGGTCAGATCATGTCGGCCGCCGCTTTGCTGCATCGTACCCCGCACCCTACCGATGCAGAAATCGATGCAGCGATGAGTGGGAACATCTGCCGCTGCGGAACCTATACACGCATTCGCCAGGCGATCCATCAAGCAGCACAAACAGGCACGGTAGCAAGCTAACCGTAAAGGACGGGCATACTTATGCGCATGCACAGGAGATCGTTTCTGCAGTTGACGGCCCTTGCGGGTGGTGGGCTTGCCCTGGGCCTTTATCGCTCTCCGCTGGCTGTAGCCCAGGGTCCGGAGAAGTCTCCGGAACTGACGCCGCAGGCCTTCATCCACATCACCCCGGATGGTGCGGTCACTATCCTGGCGCGCGCCTCGGAGTCAGGCCAGGGCATGCGGAACATGCTGCCGATGCTGATTGCCGAGGAACTGGATGTCGACTGGAAGGACGTCCGAGTCCAGCAGGCCGACCTGAACGAGAAGATATACGGCAAGCAGTTTTCCGGAGGCTCCGCGAACACGCCCATGGGCTGGGAGCCGATGCGCCGTGTTGGCGCGGCCGGACGCCAGTTGCTGGTCACGGCCGCTGCGCAAACCTGGGCCGTGCCCGCGGCTGAATGCACCACTAAATCCGGCCGCGTGATGCACGCCACCTCGGGGCGCTCTGCGAGCTACGGGGAGTTTGCCGCCAAGGCTGCTGCGTTGCCCGCGCCCGACCTGGCTAGCGTGAAACTCAAAGATCCCAAGGACTACTGCATCATCGGCCACTCGCAGCAGGGCGTTGATACTCGTAAGATTGTCACCGGCAAGCCGCTCTTCGGTATCGATGTCGAACTGCCTGGGATGTTGTATGCAAGCATTGAGAAGGCCCCCGTATTTGCCGGCAAGGTGAAGAGCGCTAACCTCGATGAGATCAAAGCGCTGCCCGGCGTACGCCATGTCCTGGTGATCGATGGTGGCATCACTCCCGCAGCCTATACGCCCTGGGAACCGGGCATGGAACCGGGCATCGCCATCGTTGCCGACACCTGGTGGCAAGCACAGCAGGCCCGCAAGAAACTGAAGGTCGACTGGGACCTCGGCCCCGCAGTTACACAGAGCAGTGAAGGATTCGCAACCAAGGCGGCTGAGTTGCTGAAGGCGCCACCGGAGAATACTGTGCGCCGATATGGAGATACGGACGCGGCGCTCAAGTCATCGCCGAAGGTTGTCGAGGCGACTTACGAGTTTCCATTCATTGCCCATGTCACCCTTGAGCCCCAGGGCGCCACTGCTCACTGGAAAGACGGCAAGCTTGAGATGTGGTCGACCAGTACGCTGCCGGCTGATGGTTGCGCACTGGTGGCCAAGACACTGGGCATCCAGGAGAGCGACATAACGACGCACATGGTGCGCTCAGGAGGCAGCTTCGGCCGCAGGCTGCAGAACGACTACCTGGTCGAGGCCGCCTGGATCGCGAAACGGGTGGACGCGCCGGTTAAGCTGCTCTGGTCGCGCGAAGATGACATCGCGCACGACCCCTTCCGTCCAGGTGGGACGTTTGGCCTGAAGGCAGGCATTGACGCGCAAGGAAAGATGACTGCCTGGCGGCAGCATTTCATCACCTACGGAGATGGCAAGCACGCAACCTCCGGCGGGGGCATCGGACAGGACGCCTATCCAGCCGGCTTCCCTCCGGCCTATGCGCTTTACACATCCATGCAGCCCCTCATGCTGCGGACGGGAGCGATGCGCGCTCCCGGTGACAATGCGTATTGTTGGGCGACCCAGTCTTTCCTCGACGAGGTGGCTTGTGCCGCCGGGCGCGATCCACTCGACTTCCAACTCGACTTGCTCAGTAACAAGCAAATGCCCTGGTCTTCAGGGGAACACGACGCCGTGGGCGATCACGAACCGACGGGAGCGTCTGTTCTTATCCCGGAACGATACAAAGGCGTGTTGCAGTTAGTCGCAGAAAAGTCAGGCTGGGCGAACCGGACGAAAACACCAGGACGCGGCATGGGAATAGCCGCATGGTTTTGCCACCTGGGCTACTTCGCCGAGGTGGCCGATGTCAGCGTTGATAAGCAGAACCGGGTCACGGTGCATCACGTCTGGGCGGTTGGAGATGTGGGCAGCCAGATCATCAATCCCAACGCGGCCGAGAGCATGGCGCAAGGCGGAATCATGGAAGGCATGGGCCATCTGGCCCAGGAAATCACGCTGAAGGGAGGCCAGGTACAGCAGTCAAACTTTTATAACTTCCCACTTATGCGCATGAGGCAAGTACCAAAAATCGAAGTTTATTGGCGCAAAACTGACTACGCACCGACCGGGCTTGGCGAACCGACTCTGCCGCCTATTCTGCCCGCGGTGGGTAATGCCATCTTTGCCGCAACGGGCAAGAGAATACGCACCTTGCCGCTTCAGCGCAGCGGGTTCAGTTGGGCTTAGGGCGCTTGAACCACGAGCAACGGCCCTTCGCCCAGTTCACAGGTGAGTTCAGGAAACTATTGAAGGATCCGGCTCCAGCCGCGGTCACCTGAGCGGCTTTCATGGTTGCCACTGCGACTGCGGTTGTCGTAAATCCTCCTTATCGATCAATACCAACCTCTCGGCCAGCACGATCGTCCAAATAAACTTTCCCCGCACGCTTTTGGTGTCATTCCCTTGTGGCAGCCTCAGTTCGTGCCGGCTCGCGAACAGGGGTTTCCCAGTTGGCCCAAGCTGAGGGCCTAAGGCTTGATCGCGTTCCCGTCACCCGCGATCGAGTGCGCGGTTTATTGCGAATGCGCCAGTCCGCCGGTCCAGCCTGGAAGCCAAACATCTCATCCGGCTTTGAAAATTTGGCATTCACTCTATTGACTAGTGTACTAGTGAAATAGTACATTGCAGGTGAGGATTGTGAAATGAACTTCAAAACCTGCCTCCCTTCTCTATGTGCTGCTCTCTTTCTGAGCACGGCAGCTAGCGGTCAACCCGGTACTGTCGCACAGATTGCCTCATTGGCCGCTGTTGCACCTATGTTGCCGACCCCGTCAGGCCCATACTCGATAGGCCGGCAACGCTACGATTTGATCGACAGTACTCGCGCAGATTCACTCTCCACAGGAGGGAAGGTGCAATTTGTCACGGTAGAACCGGGGGTCCAACTTGAGGTTGTGGATTGGGGAGGGTCGGGAAGGCCCCTGATCTTCCTCGCTGGGAACGGAGATACCGCGCATAGCTTTGATACTTTTGCGCCGAAGTTCACCAGCCAGCACCATGTCTATGGCATCACCCGCAGGGGCTTCGGCGCGTCCAGCAAGCCCACGCCGGCGAACGGGAACTACTCCGCAGATCACCTGGGAGATGACGTTCTCGCCGTCATGCGAGCGCTTCGAATCGAGCGTCCTGTGCTGGTGGGGCATTCACTCGCGGGCGAAGAACTAAGCTCAGTTGGCAGCCGCTTCCCAACGAAGGTCTCCGGCCTGATTTATCTCGATGCCGCCGGTGGCGGCGCTTTCTATGATCCTTCGCATCCTCAGCTTGAGATCGAGATGAACGACCTGAAAAAGCGAATCGACGAGATCGAAGCCGGTGGAGTCGATGAACAGAAGAAGCTGCGAGAACTCGAGACTGCTGTCGCAAGGTTTGAGAGCATTCTCCACCAGAACAACGAGGAGGTCACGACGATGCCTCCGCTGCCGCCGCGCTCGCCGATCCAGGCCGCACTGAACTTCGGTGTGGAGAAGTATACGTCGATCCCTGTACCAGTACTCGCTATTTTCGCATGCCCTCACAATTGGGACCCCTTCTTTCCCAACGACCCGCAGCGCAAAGCGGCACGCCTTTCCGCCGACACGGCGGGCTGCACTGCGCAGGCCGAAGCGTTCAGCCACGGAGTCCCAAGCGCCAAAGTAGTGCGTATCGCCAATGCAGACCACTACGTTCACCGGTCGAATGAAGCCCAAGTGATCCATGAGATGAAGGAATTTCTTGATGGACTTCATTGAGACAGTACGCGCAATCCGCGCCGCCTGAGAATAGTCTTGAATTAAGCCCTGCCCACTGCGGGTTCGGCAGGGGTGAGGGATGCGCTTCGGAAAGGGTGATGAGACTCAATGGTAAATGTGGATCGAAGGGCTTTTTTGCAGAGCGCTGCCGCCGCGGCGCTGACTGCCTCCATGCCGGCAGCAGCACAGGCCGAGGCTGCGCCTGCCACGACAAAAGAGAAGATGATAGGAATCCAGGTGGGAGCGGTTTCCTTTGTCGATGAAGGAGCGGACAAGGTGCTGGATGAATTTCAGCGGGACGCTGCGATCAACACGCTCTTCCTGGCCACATTTACTTATGGACGGGGCATCGCCGGACGGCAGGTTCCTGGGCAGCCCCTGCCCGATCACGGCAAGCAGGAGTATGACACAGGGACATTTTATGGCGGCAACTACGCCACCATCCATCCGAAGTACTACAAGAACACGGTGTTTCAAGGCACGCGCGCGACCGACCTGGGCGACTATGACGTGCTGCAGGCCGTTCTGCCGGCAGCCAGGAAGCGTGGCATCAAAACGATCTGCTGGTTCGAAGACGTCTTCCGCAAAGACCTGCCTAACATTGACCAGTTACAAGAAAAGGAACTGTCCGGCCAAAACGCGACCACGCTGTGCTTCAACAATCCCAATTACCGCAATTTTCTCTTAGGTATTGTCGACGATTGGTCTCACTCCTACGAGATCGATGGAGTGATGTGGGGATCGGAGCGCCAGGGTCCATTTTCGAATGCGCTGGGCGCGAGCGCCGGCGGCCGAACCAACAATCCTCATAATGTGACTTGCTTTTGCCGGTTTTGCGAGGCCAAGGCAAGGGAGCGCGGCATCAATCCTGAGCGGGCACGACAAGGGTTTCTCGAGCTGGCAAAATTCGTGGATGCAGGCCGCCAGGGCCAGAGGCCTGTGGACGGATACTACGTCGCCATCTGGCGGCTGATGTTGCGCTATCCGGAGCTCCTCGCCTGGGAGATGCTGTGGACCGACAGCCTCCGTGAAACCTACGCAGCCATCTACAAGCAGGTGAAGGATGTGAAACCCTCCCTGGGCGTTGGCTGGCACATCTGGCACACGAACTCGTTCAATCCGATCTATCGCGCGGAGCAGGATCTGGCGGCGATTGCGCCGGTCTCTGACTTCTTGAAGATCGTTATTTATCACAATTGCGGTGGCGAACGCATGGCCGAGTACATTGAGAGTGTCCACCAGACGCTCTACGGGGATGTGCCGGAGCAGGAATTGCTGGACTTCCACTACCGGGTGCTGGATTACCAGGAAAAGAGCTTGGCCGAGATCCCTTTGAAAGGATGGTCGGCGGACTATGTGTACCGCGAAACCAAACGCGCACGGGCAGGACTCGAGGGCACCAAGACTCAGTTGTGGCCTGGAATCGACATTGATATTCCAACGGCTCCGAATCACAGCAAGTGCACTCCGGAGGGGACAAGGGATGCAGTGCTCGCGGCATTCCACGGCGGCGCCGATGGCGTCATTCTGTCCCGAAAGTATTCTGAGATGAAGCTGGCCAACCTCAAGGGTGCACGCTTGGCGCTGCAAGAACTTGGCTTGACCTAGATGCGGCGTCTGAAGAGGTTGTTTTCAGGCCGGCTGACAGGCGGCCGTTCCAGAGCTCAGGGCCTAAAGGGCAAAGAGTTCCGACTCGGCCAGATTCCGCGAGCAACGCCGATCCCCATCATCCCAGGGCGGTTAATGGACATGGGGAAGCTGAGTCGCCACGGTATGGCGCAATATGACGAGTCTCCTATCTCCTCGCGTGAAGTACCGTGGTATTCAGGACGCGGATCGATGCTTGTCCCCAGTACACCCGGCTGCCTCCACCTACTCTGACCTGTCCGACCTGTCGTTGCGAAACGATACTCCCTCAAGAGTTCAGGGAATAGCAGGGTTTACATTCGGCAGAGACGGATCACCAGCTTGGCTATTCATTGACGTGGAGGAAGCTTGACTGCTGTACGCGCGTTAGGCGCGCCCTTGTCACCATGTACGTCGCGCTCCGCGTTCCAAGATAGATCGCGACTTCCCTCAGAAGCGGATTCAGACCGACGTGGCGTGGGCTATAAACAGCTTTCCCCAACGCCAACCGGCCGTGCCGGTATGCGTCGCCCGGTGGTCAGTTCTCGGAAAGGGCTCTGGCGCGGCTGAGGTCAGCGGCGGGCACCATGAGCCATGGTTCGCTTGCCGCTGCTTTCCAGGGCCTGTGCGACCCAATGGCGTGACGTATTTCGTTGGCGTCAAGTTGAAGCGTGACCCGCATTAGGCGGTCTGCGTCTCTGGCGATAAGCAACCGTTTCCAGCGAATCGTTTCCATTCGGCAACTACCCCAAGTTATCTATCGGCTATTCCGTTCAAGACTTTAGAGTGGCTCGATTCGATACATCAGTAACCGTATTCAGAAAGTTCTTCTTATCTCCTTCACTCCGAGATTGAGCCGCCGCCGCAGAAGGAGTCGCAACGTTCCACCGTCCATGTACCCGACTTTTGCTGCAATCTCTTCGACACTTGCCTTGCTGGTCTTCAAGAGATGCACCGCGCGTTCAACGCGCAGACTTTGGAAATACGACATCGGAGTTTTCCCAAGGACGCTCTGTAGCCGCCGGGTAAGCGTTCTTTTGCTTGCGCCTACGGCTTTCGCGGCACTGTCGAGGGAAAATCCACGTGCGAGCCTGGCACGCGCCCAGCGTTCGAAGAGCTGGACAACCGGGTCGGGCAGCGCTCACCGTTGCTCCGTCGTTTGTTACACACCTCAGCGGTCAGCCCCTCACGGTGGAACATGGAGCACCGCTCCGTCTCCTGGTGCCCGTAAAACTTGGCTTGAAGAACGTGAAGGCCGTTACCCGGATTACCTATTCCGTGAAAGAGCCAAGAGATTACTGGGCTCCATATGGGTATTCCAGGTACGACGGAATCTAGGTACATAGTGTCACCGGCAGCATTCATTTCGACAGGAGCAATTATGGCAAGCAAAGGAACAGTTATTGTAACGGGCGGCTCACAAGGTATCGGCGCTGCTATTGTTCGGGCATTTTTGGATCGCGGATATTCCGTCCTCGCAACTTCGCGAAAGATTACCCAGTCTGGACTAAGCCCATCTCCGAACCTCGCGCTAGTAGACGGAGACATCGGCCAGGCGGTTACGGCGCAAAAAGTGGTCGACGCCGCTATTCAGAAGTTTGGCTCCATTGATGTGGTTGTTAACAACGCCGGCATCTTCTCGGCGAAGCCCCTTACTGATTACAGCGCTGACGATTTCCGTGCCCTTGTCTCGACAAATCTCGAAGGCTACATCTACATCACCCAGCTCGCGGTCAAGCAGATGCTCGCTCAGAAGTCGGGTGGAAGCGTCGTGGCCATCACGTCATCGCTAGTTCAAAATCCCGTCGGGGGTTTGCCGGTATCTCTGCCGATGATCACAAAGGGCGGTCTCGAGTCCATCACGCGTAGCCTGGCCTCTGAGTACGCGAAGGAGCACATCCGCTTCAATACGGTCGCGCCAGGAGTCGTCGACACTCCTCTTCACAAAAACAACCCCAAGGATTTCCTGAAGACGCTTTCGCCGATGGGCACAATCTCGTCTGCGGAGGAGGTTGCAGGCGCGGTGGTTTATCTCACCGAATCGCGCCAGATCACCGGGGAGGTGTTGCACGTGGACGGCGGTGCGCACAACGGCAAATGGTAAGTACGGGCAGTTCGCAGCCGGGCAATTCGGGCAGCAATTCGGTGGACAGGTGAATCGATTTCCTTCTCTTGGCTTTCAGCTTGTGCAGAAATGTGCGAACTAAGCGAACTATGCGAACTAAGTCCCCACGACGCGGTGGAGTCTCTATGGGTGAAGCGACGGTTGAGCGAAGCGGCACATCAAAGAAAGGGCTATGTTTCGTCTTTTACCAGCTTCTGATGGGGCGAACGATCTGGCAAGGTTGCCAAATAAGTCCTTTGTTTCACGAAGATGATCAAGATGATCAAATTAATTAATTGATCATCTTGCCTGGGGTGGGGGCAGGGGTCTTTCTGGCGGCGGAGGCAAGGCCGGCCTCGAGGCCCCGGAGAGGCCGTCCTAGGGGATGGTTTGCCAAATTTAGGTGCGTTAAAAGAGCTATAAGCACTATAAGTCCCCTTCTCGTGTGCCCGTTTGCCAAATTTAAGTGCGCTAAAAGAGCTATAAGCGCTATAAGCCTCTTCTCATGTGCCGGCTTGCCAGTCCTTACCGCACAGGCGGCCGTTTCCGTTTTTCACCTGGTCAGTCCGGTGGACAAACGGGACAATCTTTCTGCCTGCGCGCTACGAATTGGCGAACGCCCCGTCTATCCTCCGGTATGCGTGTCATCTGACCTCGGGCCGGTGGCCAGTGGTGTGGTATGTTTTCCAAGTTGTCAAAACTGCTCAATCAAGAGGACGCACTGGGCGCACCCTGCTTAAAGGACTTTCAATTCTGCTTTCCGCAGGCGCCCTCGCGGAGCGCAGGAATACTGCGGACAGACGTGATCCGTTACACTTCTGATGCTTTCCCGGTGGTTGGCGGCAGATGCACGGGTAGAGCTCGCCGGTGCAAGGCCAAGCAGGGCCGTCGTGGCAAGACGGCGCCGACGTGTGGATTCTTACTTCCACACTAGTACGGTCTTTGGGCCGCGTCCAGATTATCTTTGGTAACCATGGCGGCGCTCTGTTACTAACCGCCTGTGTCTAACCGTGAGTGCCTAGAGACATGCCATTGCCAGGGCGCGACTGCCAATTGGGTACGTCCCGTCCCGCGCCGATCTTCTGTCTGTCCCGATCACATCAACTCGGAAGAAGTAACGGAGTTGATTCGCGAGCTTGCTCTTGTCTGTGAAGACACGGCCATCGTCTCTATCCTGAACAGACTGGGCAATCGTACCGGCAACGTCAACACATGGACCGAGAAGCGCGTACAACACGTTCGTCAGTAATCCAGAAGAGCAATTGGGTGAGATTCAATGATCCATCGTTATTGTGTAGAAAGGAACACTAGATTGAGAAGGCGAATTGTCGGTGCCTTCTGCGCGTTGTGCATAAGCCATGGCTTAGTATTCGCAAGCTCCCAAAGGTCCCCATTCCAGTTCCTGCAAAAGCCTGGACCTTATCCGGTAGGTATGAAGGTCATCGATCAGTACGATCGCTCACGCAACTACCCTGCTAACGGCCCGTCGCGCGCAACGGCAGGCGAGGCTCGGCCACTGCAAACCGTGATCTGGTATCCGTCACGGAAAAGTCCCGCCAAACCGATGACGGTAGGCGACTATGCCCGGCTGGCCGACACGGAGATGCACTTCAACGCTCCAAATGAAGGGGAGAATCGGTGGCGGTCGCTCTTGAAGACGTCCTTAGACACTCCGCTGTGGGCGGTGCAGGATGCGCAGCTGACGAAAGAGCGTTATCCGGTTCTGATCTACGCTCCCAGCGATTCTTCTGTTTCGTGGGAGAACGCCGACCTGTGTGAGTACCTTGCCAGTCATGGCTACGTCGTTCTTGCGAGTCCGTCGATGGGGGCGTCGACGCGCGACATGACGGACGACCTGGATGGAATCAATTCGCAGGCTCGGGATATCTCGTTTCTCATCACCTATGCCAAAACGCTTCCCAATACGGATCTATCCGAAGTCGCCGTGGTGAGCTGGAGCTGGGGCGGAGTTTCGAGCTTGTTTGCAGCAGCACGAGACCCCCGCATCGATGACCTGGTATCTATGGACGGCAGTATGCGCTATTACCCGGGCCTTGTGAAAATGGCCGGGGACGTTCATCCGGAGCGTATGACCATACCGCTTCTTTTCTTCACCCAGGGCGATCCGAACGTTCTTGAAGATATTGACCGATATCATGACGGCCCCCCTGCGTACGTCGTGGGTGCAAACGTTCTTAACGCCTGGATACGCGGCGATCTTCTCACCGTGAATATGATTGGCATGGCACACGCGGAGTTCAGTTCCATGTTTCAGCGCAGAGAAAGTGCGAAGCGCTTTGCGGAAAACCAGGTAGCCGATTACGGACGAGAGGACGCGAACACGAACCATGCCTGGGTGGCGCTCTACACGCTGAAGTTCTTGGATGCCTACCTGAAGCACGACGCATCGGGAAAAGTGTTTCTTGAAAAGACTCCGGCAGAGAATGGCGTTCCCAAGCATTTTATGGGCATAACGTTTCGTGCCGCGGAGAAAGTACCCGCTCCGGCCGCCAGGTGACCTCACGACATAAGTAGTGATAGCGTTGGCCTTACTGATTACGATGAACAGACAACGCACAAAACCGGCTGCCCGGAACTCTCCGACTTGATGCTTCCAGTTCTGATTTTCTTGAGAGAAGAGTCTAACTTTTATCGGGCCATTGAAAACGAACTCTGGTAAGAGGAGATTTCATGCAACTGACGATGTATCAGGTTGATGCGTTCACGGAAAGCGTTTTCGGCGGGAATCCGGCTGCTGTTTGTCCCCTTAAGACATGGCTTTCCGACGATTTAATGCTCTTGATCGCTGCGGAGAACAATCTTGCTGACACTGCGTTCTTCGTCGAGGAAGGTGAAGGCTTTCGACTTCGCTGGTTTACACCCACAGCAGAAGTCGACCTCTGTGGCCACGCTACGTTGGCTTCGGCCGACGTAATCTTTCGGCAAATGGAGTACAAGGGAGCAACGATCAGCTTCCAAACGCGGTCCGGGCTGCTCAATGTACAGCGCTCGGGCGCACTCTACAGCATGGATTTTCCTGCAACCACACCGATCGAGTGTGCGCCGCCTGAAGCGCTTCTGGAAGGGCTTGGACACAGACCGCATCGCGTCCTGAAAGCCTTCGACTACATCGCGCAGTTCGAGTCGGAGGAAGCTGTGCGTTCCTTGAAGCCCGACTTCGCGAAGCTCGCACAACTGGAAGTGAGAGGTGTCTGCGTTACCGCGCCGGGGACAGACTGTGATTTCGTCAGCCGCTTCTTTGCTCCAAAGCTCGGGGTCAACGAAGATCCCGTGACCGGTTCGGCACATTGTGAGCTGGCACCGCTTTGGAGCCAGCTACTCGGCAAAACGAAGCTCGAAGGAATTCAGGTGTCTCCACGGGGCGGGAAGGTTCTTTGTGAACTGAGAGCTGATCGAGTTGTTCTCAGCGGACGGGCAGCCCACTACATGACGGCGCAAATAAGCATCCCGCCGGCTTAGCGTCACCGAGCACTTGATGTAGTGGCAATGGAAGAGCGACGGCAAAGAATTGGCGGCGCGGCTTGAAAATGCTGCCGATATGAAATATTATTCATCTTGCCGAAAATAGAGTAGCGGGATGGTATCTCCCGCGATCATCCCTCAGATGATCTCTTCACAGCCACGGCGCAACCTGACTAACAGTCGGGAATGCGCATAACGTGGCTGTTTTCGCGTTCGCGGTGCATCCCGACGAGAAGGATGTACGCGTGGCCCTCTCGAAACAGAATATTCTCCTTAGCGCCCTGATCTGGACTAGCACGAGTCATTTCCTCATTGGGGCAGGCGTAACGATTGCCAGCCCGGTCTGCATGGGCCTGGGCGCGGGATCCTGCGTGGAGAAGTCGTTTTATCCAGGCATCACCGTTAAGTTCTAGATCGACCCAAGGACCAGGAGCGAGGCCCTTCGATCGACCTGGGCGCCTCCAGTGGTTTCAACCGCGTTTTTGCGGACCATGCATCTTCTAACCGTTACACCTCAGGTGAATCATGCTTGGCAACAATAAATGGCTCGTGTTGGTCGTCGTTTCGACCGCTCTTTTTCTCATCAGCATTGACATGACTGTGCTGTATACCGCTTTGCCGCGGCTGACCCACGATCTTAACGCCGACAGTAGCCAAAAACTTTGGATCGTCGACACATTTCCGCTTGTCATGGCGGGTCTGCTTCCAACTATGGGTATGCTTGGCGACCGGATTGGGCATCGCCGAGTCTTTCTTTGGGGTCTGATTGCTTTTGCCTCTGGTTCTCTGATCGCGGCTTATGCCCCTTCTGCGAACGTCTTGATTGCGGCACGCGCCTTTCTTGCGGTGGGCGCATCCATGATGATGCCAGCGACGCTTTCTCTTCTGCGGCTGACATTCACGACCGACAAAGAACGCGGCCAAGCGATCGGTATCTGGGCTGCTGTCTTTTCAGGCGGTGTTGCGATCGGCCCGTTGATCGGTGGAGCTTTACTCAGCCATTTCTGGTGGGGCTCTGTCTTCCTGATTAACGTGCCCGTGGTCGTAATGGCACTTATCTTTACTCCATTCATAGTGCCTGCTGGAAAGGGGAACCCAGAGCGGCAACTCGACCTCCTGAACTCACTACTCGCCATGGTCGCGATGGTTAGCCTGGTCTATGCACTGATGGAGGTCGCGAGACCAGACGCAGGATTGCTTGGGGCCACTTTCGCGGGTGTCATCGGCATGACGGTTATGGTCATTTTTGTGAGGCGGCAGAACCGTTCCCAAGGCCCGATGATTGACTTCTCGCTATTCGGTAACGGACGTCTCACAGCCGGCGTATTTACCGCGATGATCGCAACCCTGGCTGGCACGGGCGTACAACTTGCGCTCACGCAGCGGTTACAGCTTGTAATCGGGTATTCGCCGCTTCATGCGGCTCTCTTCATGCTGCCAATCTCGATCTCGGCCTTTGTCGCAGGTTCCCTCAATGGGTTCGTGCTCCACAAGATGGGCATCGGTCGGGCACTCTGGACAAGTCTCATCGTGGCTGCGACCGGCCTCATCGGCTACTCTGTCTTCCGTAACAGCAGCGCTGTCGAGCAAGTCGCAAGCTTAGTCATCTTCGGATTTGGCGTAGGTGTAGGTTCAGCGATGGCCTCAACCGCCATCATGATCAACGCGCCAGAGGATAAGGCCGGCATGGCCGCCTCCATCGAAAGCGTCGCCTACGAACTCGGCGGCGTGCTTGGCATCACCATCCTCGGTAGCGTTCTGTCTTTTACTTATGCGAGGGCTCTTGTACTACCGCAGGGAATTCGCACGCCGGCGCTCGCCAGGGACAGCCTTGATCAAGCACTGCTGCTCGCCGAACACTTGTCTGGTGATGCGACGGTGCGATTGATCACTCAGGCTAAAACGGCGTTCGACATCGCCTTCGTAACCGTCTTGGTCGCTGGCACGGCGATCATGCTGCTGATGGCCGCAGTGATCGCCCGAATCATCAGCCGGGCGAAAACACCTGAGCCTTCCCGAGTACCCCACTCATAGATCTGCGAGCCTCACTCAGGCCGGCCAAGTCTTCGTTCGCGGGTGCATGGACTCTCTCGCAATACTCGAGAAGGCCGCACGAACCACCATGAAGATGGCCACGGGATTGATCGAGCCCAATGCAGGGGAAATTCTCTTCGAAGGAAGACGGATCAAGGAAAACCTGATGGCCTATCGGCAGCGGATGGGCTATGTTTCCGAAGAGCTGTCCAAATTACCGGAACAACGGCCTTGGATTCCAGGTAATCCGTTGATGCTATGGAAGCTGGTGGCTCTCAAGGAGAATCGGGTTGGCTTTTGATGATTGCCAACAGCATTCGCGTGCTGTCCAGGTTCACCCAGGACTGACGTCCTGGGGCATTCTCAGTCGTCCCTACGGGACTGGTCTCGGTGGGAATGTACACCCAGGACTAACGTCCTGGGCTACTCTCAGCCGTCCCTTCGGGACTGGTTCCGATACGCCCTGATAGCCGGTTTGTTTTCAGCTAGTGCTGTCCAAATCAACCGATCGAGAAAAGCTAATTTGGGTTAGCTGAATACACTCACCGGATGCCATTCACACCGGCCTTGATCCCGCTCACGAAATATCAGGAAGTTCCGTGAGGAAGGGGGCGCGTATCAGCCGTGCCGGAAATCGTCACCTGAGAAGAGCGCTTTACGTGCCTGCGCTCGTCGCATCTCGTTGCGATCCTCACGCAAAAGCTTCTTCGAGAGCCTCTGGGCTCGAAACAAGGCCCGCCTACAAGCACTCATAGCTGTTGCGAGGAAGTTGCTTCACGCCATCTACGGGATATTTCGAAGCGGCGGGATGTATGAGGGTGCAAAGTTGTTTCCGAGCATCACGTTGTCATGACACGATCTTGTTCAGAGGCCCGTCTTTAAGCACCGATTCACATTTCAACCGCATTCGCGGCCCCAAACCCGAGTGGATGAGTGCATTGTCCTGTTATCGACAGTTGAGAGCCCGACCCACGCCACATTCTTGGACAGTAGCTGACATACGAACACTTACTTACTAGCAAGAAGCAGCGGGATGAAAAATCTGACGCACTGTCTCTCTGAGCCACCTATGCAGCGGGTCGCTTTCGAAGCGCGGGTGCCAGACTATGGAGTACCGGATCGGTGGGATCTCTTTCGGCGCTTTCAAACGTTTCAAATTGTGAAGCGCTGCCATCGGCTCTGCGAGTCGAGCAGGAATAGTGAGAGCCAGGTCTGTCGTTTCCAGCATACGAAGTGCCGCGAGGAAGTAGGGAACATGAACTGCCAGACGGCGCTGCAAACCAGCTTCTCCAAGAGGTCGGTCAATAAGACTCTGCAGGTTGGGCTGCAATTCTACTGAGATATGCCGGAAGCTCAGATAATCCTTCATCGTCAGAGGGGTCCGGGAATGCTTCAGCTTGCGCCCTAAAACGCAGAGGAACACGTCGTCGAACAGAGGCTCTGACCGAAACGTCGACGGCGCGGACAGTGGGCTTAGAATCAGGTGTGTTGTCACCAACCTGCTCTCTTCGTGAATCCGCTCGTGCCACGGAACCGCCTCCAGCGTGATCCCAGGTGCAAGACGTCCACAGAGCTCCGCTAGCGGCGCCAACACGATATTGCTTGCATAATCGTTCATTGCCAGGCGGATGTGTCCCTCGCTCTGCGCGAGAGAAGTCCCGCAGTCGAGCCAGTCGAGGCATCACTTGCGCCAGTTCGTCGAGCAGTTCGCTGCCGCGTGGGGTCAGCTCATAGTTGCGTCCCACTCGCACCAGCAGTTCGTCTCCCAGCTCCGATCGTAGGCGATCCAGCGCGCGGCTCATGGCGGATTGACTGAGATGGATGCGTTCCGCGGCCCGGGTGACATTGCGCTCATGAAGTAAAGCCTTGAGAGGGATGAGTAGGTTGAGGTCGACGTTTCGGAACTGGACTTTACTCATGCTTAGGGTGCATACCTTCCATTCCAACAATGCATGGTGCGACTACATCCCCAGAATACTCCAATCGCAAAAGGAGAAATGCCTATGCAGGACAAACTCGTCGCTCTCGTCACTGGTGCTAACCAGGGGATTGGTTTACAAATCGCAAAAGACCTCGTGGGGCACGGCTTCACTGTGCTGGTTGGCTCGCGCAACTTTCGAGCGCGGAGACGCCGCAGCTAAGGCGATCGGTCCGGACGCCCACGCCGTTCAGCTCGACGTAACGGATCGGGAGTCGATCAGCGCGGCGGCGGTGCGCATTCGTATTGAGTTTGGTCGCCTCGATGTGCTCGTGAACAATGCCGCGATCTCAAACACGAGTAAACAGCCCGGGCAGTCGGTCGAAGAGTACTCCAAGCTGAACCGCCCGAGCACCGTGTCGATCGACGAAGTGCGCAGCATATGGGAGACCAATGTGTTCGGCGCATTGGCCGTGTATCAAGCGATGCTGCCTCTGCTCCGCGAGGCCCCCGGCGGCGCGAATCGTCAACGTCTCAAGCGGTGCAGGTTCGTTGGCGAGGGTGGCGGACCCGTCCTTACCCTATCGCCATATCTTCGGGCCTGGTTACTCCGCGTCCAAGACAGCCATGAATGCTATGACGCTGACCATGGCGATCGAGCTGGAGTCAACGGGCATCAAGGTGAATGCCTGCTCGCCTGGATTCATCAAGACCAATCTGAACGCCTATGAGGGCACGGGCTCCGTCGAAGAGGGTGCGCTCGAACCGGTGCGCCTCGCTCTGCTCGGACCGGGCGGTCCGACGGGCACCTTCACGCGCTGGGAAAATGAAACGATCCCGTGGTGACTGGATATATCGATTATTGAACCTGACTAGCCTATTGAACCTGGCTAGCCGCTTTGGCTGCACAGCAACAGACGAAAGGGCACACGCTATGAATTACCGCACGTTAGGCAGAACCGGCATCAAAGTCAGCCCCTACTGGGCAAGTAAGTTTCGTCTGGCCGTTTCCAATATCCTCAAAAGGAATCACGTCGTGCACATCGTCGATGGCCTCATGTTCTATTCCGTATTGCGCAGGCTCAACCCTGTTTCCCTTCGACCGTTGGCGTATGTAGCCGTATCCCGCGCCAGTCAGGATGCGATGCTGTTTACCGATAGCGCGGCGCAGCTAGGGCCACAACTCGCCGTCGAAACGTCCAAAACTGCTGTCTTGGACGCCGAACAAGTTACGTCGATTGCCAACGCAGTTGGAATGAGCCGATGAACTAGTGCGCGGCGCTGCCCGCGCCGAATCGGGCTATCGCCTCAGGAACTCACCGATTACGACCGCCAACGACGGGCTAGCAATGATGTTGTAGTGAGTCGTGCCGGGAAGGATGGCCAACTGTGCCATCGACCTCATCGATCCGTCTAGTCCGGCGTCCCGTTGTGCGCCACCGAGAGCCTTGTAGAATTCAACGATATGCTCGGCGCGAACGGCATCTGCATCGGCAAAGACCAAGAGTGTCGGTAACTTGATAGCCTTGACCTGCGCTGACCAGTCAAATGGCGTGCTGGTCAGTTCGCCCATCTTTTTGAACGACGTTTCCCAGTTCGTCTTCGGGTACATCGTCGCAAGTGGTGACTTTTTGACGCTGTCTGCAAGCATCGATGCGTTCTTGCTCATCTCTGCGAACAGGGCAAGCCCTTCCGGATAGAATCCGGTTTGGGCCATCACGGAGGAAATCACCACCAGGCGATCGACGATTTCGGGATGTCGTATGGCAGTTTGCAATGCGACACCTCCACCGAATGAATAGCCGACCAAGTCAATTTTCCCCAGCTTCAGGTACGCGACCAGAGCGGCTACATCATCGGCCAGTGCTTCAAAGCGGTAAGGACGATCGATGTCGGCGGTGTTTCCATGTCCTTGCAAATGCACCGCAATCACCTGACGGGAGTTCGCCAGAGCATCGATATTAGTGCCAAAGCCTTCGAAAGCGGTGATTCCGCCGTGGAGCAGAACCATTGGCTTACCTTGGCCATGAATCTCGTAGTAGAGCTGCACGCCATGAATCGGTGCGTATCCAGTTTTACTTTCTGCGTTCATAGGAACTCCTGACGCGCTAACTCCAGTGCCAGCGACACTCGAGAGCAGCACAGTTATGAGTGTCAGAATGTTTTTTCGCATAGTCTTCTCCAGTAGCCAAGTTCTGCATGTTCGGTTGCGCCTGCCTTCACTTCATGTTCAGTAGCTCGCATATGACGATCATCAAAGCTTCAGCTTCTTATTTCGCATGCGCCAGTTCCGCAACAACTGCGGCAACTTTATCGAGTATCTCGATCCAGCCCTCCATTTGACCGCTATTTTTCGCGCTCTCCATGGGATCATTTCCAATGAAGGTGAGTTTCGTCTGGCCGTTTCCGAGATCCTCAAAGAGGGTCACGTCGTAGGCACCGTCTATGGCCTCATGTTCTATTCCTAATTCCGCAGGATCGACCTTGTTTCCCTTCGAGTCCGAAAAGTACATGGAGGAAACGATCTTCTCGTGCAGAACAATCTCGTGGTATTCAACCGCATTCCAGCCGCAGAGCCGCCCATCCGGCGCATTCATGCAGCAGAGAAGTTTTCCTCCAACGCGAAAATCCATCTCGCAAACGGGCGCAGTAAAACCCTTAGGCCCCCACCACTGCATGATGTACTTCGGGTCTGTCCACGCCTTCCAAACCAACTCGCGTGGGGCATCAAAAACTCTTGTGACAACCATCCGCTCAATTTCGCTAACCTTGTTTTCTGTCATCTCTGACTTCCTCTTTCTTCATTTGCCGTTTTTTTCATTTCGTTGATAACTACATCCAGTTTGTCGAAGCTCTCTTCCCAGAATCGGCGATAGCTAAATGCCCAGTCGCTGACTGTCTTTATGGCCTCTGGCCTAAGCGTGCACACACTCTCCCGGCCACGCTTCGTCTTGATTACAATCCGCGCCCGCACCAGGTAGGCAATGTGTTTCGAAATCATTTGCTGCGAGAGTGCGAACGGTTCCGTCAATCCATGCACAGAGGCAGGCCCATGGGAGAGCCGTTCGATCATCGCCCGCCGGGTTGGATCAGATAAAGCCGCAAATGTTGTACCCAACTTATCCACAACCATATGGTAGTGGATTATCGACCAATGTCAACCATGAATTTTTGCGATCCCAGGTCTCTGAACCCTGACACCTGCGCTAATCATGTTCAAGGCGGCGAGTCGGCTACTCGGACAGGCGGGTCTCCGCCGGTTTGAAGCGGTAGGTCTCGCTAAAACGTGGCTAACCGCAAATACCCCGTCCCGACCGCACTAGGATAGGACGTGATCGTGAGATCACCTAGCCTTCGCTAGGGGATGCTTTCTGCGCGGGACGAAACCTTATGCCCATAAAGTGCTTCGGAACGCCATTCTCTGCTGGGGTTCTTCCAAGAAACGCCTTAGCCGAGGCATCGTGTTTCAGGTAGGCATTCAGGAAGTTCAACGTGTAGAGCGCTACCCAGGCATGACTCGTGTTGGCGTCATCCCGTCCGTAATCGGCCACCTCGGATTCTTCCGCAAAGCGCTGCGCGCTCTCCCTCCGTTGGAACATCGAACTAAACTCCGGGTGTGACATGCCCAGCATATTCACGATGAGGAGATCGCCGTGTATCCAGGCGTTGAGAACGTTTGGACCCGCTATGGCTGCCGGGGGACGGTCATCATATTTGTCAACATCCTCTAGAAAGTTAGCATTTTCTGCAGTGAAGAAAAGAAGCGGTATGTTCATCCGCTCTGGATGAATATCGCCAGCCATCTTCACGAAGCCCGGGTCATAGCGCATGCTGCCGTCCATGGAGACCAGGGCATCGATGCGGGGATCGCGTGCTGCGGCAAACAGGCTCGAACCTCCGCCCCAACTCCAGCTCACTACGGCGACCTCGGATAAATCCGTACTGGAAAGCGTTTTGGCATAGGTGATGAGAAACGAGATGTCGCGAGCCTGCGCGTTGATCCCGTCGAGATTATCCGTCATGTCGCGTGTGGATACCCCCATCGACGGGCTCGCAAGAATGACGTAGCCCTGACTGGCAAGATACTCACACAGATCAGCATTTTCCCACGAAACGGAAGAATCGCTGGGCGCGTAAATCAGAATCGGAAAACGACCTGGTGCCGATTTCGCATCCCGAACCGCCCACAACGGAATCTCGGACGAAGCCTTCGACAGCGAGCGCCATCGATTCCGTTCAGGATGGGGCGTTTCGAAGTGGATCTCCGCGTCGGCCAGCCGGGTATAGTCGCCAACCGTCATCTGCTTGCCGGTGCTTCTCAAAGATGGGTACCAGATCAGTGTTTGAAGGGGACGGGCATCATCGCCCACAGAGGACTTTGAGTTGGGGGAAGCGGGGTAGGAGCGAGAGCGATCGTACTGATCGACGACCTTCAACCCTACGGGATACAATCCAGGCTTTTGCAGGAATTGAAATGAGAATGTTTGTGAAACCGCAAATACCGAACCAAAGCAAATACAAAATGAAAAACAAGCTATCAAGGTTCGGGTTTTCAATCTTGCGCTCCGAGGTGCTTGGGGTTGGCCGCGACTTCAAGCATGGTCTGAGCGCTGGCGCGGAAGAGCAGATATCGTAGAGCAGCCGTGGATTGCGCTGACAGAGCGGGTTCAACTGGTGGGGTAAGGTAAAGACGACGTGGAAGTAGGGCACGCTGAGCAGATCTTGTTCGCGCCGTGCCAGCCATCGCTGGCGTGCCTGGGCTTGGCACTTGGGACAGTGGCGGTTGCGGCAGGAGTTATAGGAAATGGCTTGGTGGTCGCAACGTGAGCAGGCGTCCAGATGGCCCCCCAGCGCAGCCGTGCGACACGCGGTGATGGCCCGCAACACGTTGAGCTGCTGGTAGCCCAGCCAGGAGCGGTTCTGTTCCCGGAAGCAGTCTCCCCGGGCGCGAAGGATGTGAACTAGCCACTCTCTCGACGGCAGGCCGCACCATTTAACTTTTTTGCCGGTGATAGGTGCGGCCTGCCTGGCTAACGCTGGAGAGTTGCAAAGCTCTCCAGCGGCGTTTAATACTGTCTGTAGGTGCCGCTGCGACAGATGAAGGTACTTGGCGGTGGTCTCCAGGTCCCCATGGCCGAGCAGAACCTGAATGGTCCGCAGGTCCGTTCCCGCCTCGAGCAAATGGGTAGCCCAGCTGTGGCGTAAGGTGTGAGGCGTTACATGCTTGGTGATGCGCGCATGGCGGGCGGCTTCTTTACAGGCATACCAAACGGTCTTGTCGGAGATGGGTCTGTCCTGATCGCGCTGACCCATGCTGCTGGGAAAAAGATAGATCCGAGGCTTCTTCCATCGCCAATACTCACGCAGCGTTTCCAATAGCGCCGGGCTGAGTGGCAGATCTCGACTGTCGCCGCCCTTGCCGCGCTCCACGCGAATCATCATGCGCCGGCTGTCGATATCGCGCACCTTGAGCATCGACACTTCTGTCCGCCGCATGCCCGTGCCGTAAAGCGTCATCGGCAGAGCACGCTGCATGAGGTTGCCGGCGGCATCGATAAGCCTGGCAACCTCCTCCAGACTCAGCACCGTCGGCAACCGGCGATAAGACTTCGGGTAGGGCAACTCCTCCCGGAACTCGCGTCGCTTGAGCGTTCGAACGAAGAAGAATCGGAGCGCCGCAACGCGGGCCACCACGCTTGCCACCGCCAGCTTGCGCTCAACGAGCAAATACGCCTGGTAGCTTCTTAGATCGTCTGGCCCTGACTTTCGTCTGGTGATTTTCCGAAGTGTACGGCGAACTGTTGGACCGCCTGGAGATAGGCCCGAGTCGTGCCCTCGGAAATAGTAAAACTCGGCGCCGCTGGAGCTCTTCCAGCATCCTCTTGCGTAAATGGGTCACAGGCAACCTCCTTCCTTGTGACCCAACCTTACCTCAGCTACCGCCGCCGGCTGCTCCGCGCTACGAGGCAGTGTCCGCCGCGCCA
>CAWEZM010000009.1:0-208512 GCA_963813475.1 uncultured Acidobacteriaceae bacterium
ATTGATTTGCGACGGGGCGGGCGCAGGGGCGGATTTCTTCTCCGAGCAGACGGTGCGACGGTCGGGGATGAAGTTTTGCATGGCCACGATCATGGAGATGGCCTTGACTTGGCCGGTAATACTGCCCCGGGTCATTTCGGGGCTGAGGTTGGCGATTTCCCAGAGGCGGTCCAGTACTCGCTCGCGGTCCAGGTTCAGACGGTGCAGTCCCTCCACGGCACGCCGGGACAGGTGGGCCTCTTGCTGGACGAGCTGTTGCTCGACGGCGGCGCGATGCTCGAGCATGTAGGCGCGGACGCGGGGTTTGGCTTTCGTGTAAGCTGCGGAGTCGGGGTTGAGCCCGACGGCTTCGGCGGCTTGACGGTCGGTCATGGCGCCAGAGAGGACCAGGCGGGCAAAGGCTATTTCCTGATCGGTGATGGGATCGATGACTTTTATTTTTGGGCATATGTGGCTCCGGTTGAGAGAAGTTAGGGACAGAGGTTTGTACTGCTCGGGGAAGCAGGGTGGGATGGATAAAAAGCATCTCGCCGCGGCGGGATGCTCGGATTGCGTTATTTTGAGACAGGGATCGGGTGTGACACCGGACAGCGGTAAAACTGTCCTTCGCTCGCCTTAGGCCGAAACTACCGGCAACTGCCGACCAGCGGGAGGGTGACGAGAGGCCGCCCGTTGTGCCGAAATCGTCTGCCAACAGCATATGGCGCGCTGCGGAATCGGACCAGGCCGCCGCGGCTATTTTCTTGAATCGACGGTTATCTTTCGGAGGTTACTTTGGGTTTACTGAGGATCGGGCAGTCACGCAGTAGGCTATGGGGCCTGGTTCAATCGAGCCAATGCGTCCCGAGCTGGCTGATAGCCAGGATCGGCGCTCAATGCCTTTTGAAACTCGCTTCGCGCCGGATCAAGCTCCTTCAGCGCCACAAAGACCACACCGAGACTGTAGTGCGCCGCGGCATAATCCGGCTTGAGACGGAGCGCCTCCTCAAACTGGCTGCGCGCAGAGGCTATCTCGCCTTTACGCAAATAGACACCGCCCAGAGTATTGTGAGTTTCTGCCGCAGCGGGCCCAATGGAGAGGGCAGCCTGCAGTTGCCTTTCGCTTTCGTCCCAGTCGCCTCGCATCGCCGCCAGCGTGCCGAGACCATCGTGGGCGTCGTAACTATCGGGTGCTTCCTGCAAGACCTGGTGGAATTCAGCAGCTGCCTGATCTAACTCGCCCTTCTGGGCGAGCGTCCTGGCGAGGAATATCTCTGCTTTGGCATACCCAGGCGAGATTGCCAAGGTAGCCTTGAACTCTTTGTCTGCTTGGTCGAATTGGCGCAGGTTGTAATCGCTTAGACCGGCATCAAGGTGGGCAATGGCACTGGTTGGATCGGCCGCGAGCACGGCGCGAAATTGCTCCACAGCCTCGGCGTCTTTGCCCATGCGTTGCTCATTCAGCCCTAAGGTAAGGCGAACATCCGACAGGTCCGGATCTCGCGCCAGAATTGCCTTCAAGGCCTCGTTGGATTCATCCAGATGGCCAAGCGACGCCAGGGAAATGGCCTGTCCGTATTTTTCGTAATCGACGATTCTGTCTTTCGGATCCACTGCGCTCGATGTGGGGGTTGGAGCGGAATTCCTCCCGGTAAGGTATCCGAGTGCATGAAGACGCTCGATAGCTTCAGGAGTCAGCGCGTTCTGCGTCCCCTGAGCGCGCGGTTTGTAAAGCAGCCGTAGTTGATTCAGCCGCTCGCGATAGGCCGAGGCGACGGAGGCTTTGCTGGCATAAAGATTCGTCAACTCCCCGGGATCCTGCGCCAGATCGTAGAACTCGGGCCTCGGCGCTTCAATGTACTTGTAGTGCCCGCTCCGCAAGCTAGCAAGGGCGCTGGTCCCGAAGTGCTTCTGCGGGTAGAGACTTTCGCTGAATATGCCCCCTGGAGAGGCCGTGGCTGCGCTCAGGCTCTTGCCTTCCATTGCTTGGGGCACGGGAAGCCGCAGCGCATCAAGAATCGTGGGCGAGACGTCCAGGAGGCTGGCCGGTGCGTCGACTCGCGCCGGCATCGGGGCTTCGCCTGCAGGCCAGTGAATGATCAATGGAACATGCAGGGTGCTTTGATAGATGAAGTAGCCGTGCGTGCTCTCGCCGTGGTCTCCCAGTCCCTCTCCATGGTCGGAGGTAAAGACAATGAGCGATTTATTCACCAGGTCATGAGAAACGAGGTAGTCCCAGAAGTCGCCGATAACGTGGTCGATATAACCCAGTTCCCCGTTATAGCCTTCACCGTACTTGGTCTTTTCCGCCGCGGACAGGTTGTACGGCGTGTGCAGGTCGTAGATGTGAAGGAAGAGAAAAAAGGGCCGATCGGCATTCGTGTTCAGCCACGCCTTTCCGGCCTCGGCGACTTCTTCTCCCTTTCGTTTGATATCTCCCGGATCGCTGCTGCCGATGTTCAGTGACGCCGAGGGGCTGTCATACGTATCGAATCCCTGGTCCAATCCAAAGCGCTTGTCGAGCACGAAACCGCCAAGGAATGCGGCTGTCCGATAGCCATGAGATCGAAGCGTCGCCGCCAGCGTAACGGTTCCCGGGGCGAGACGGTCGCCATTGTCTTCGACGCCACTCACGAACGGGTACATCGAAGTCAGCATTGAAACATGGGAAGGTAGCGTCAGCGGGACCATGGAAGTGGCCTGCGAGAACGACGTGCCCCCGTGGCAGAGTTTATCGATATTCGGGGTGGGTGGCGCGGTGGGGGCATTGCAACTGAGTCGATCGGATCGTAGGGTGTCGACCGAGATCAGAATGATATTTGGCTTCGCCTCGCCCGCGGGATGCTGATGATTCAACGCCGTAGATCGCTGGCCAAGAACAGCAGCGAGAAGGAGCCAAAGACCAATCATCGCCGTTTTAGGAACGCGCAACCGAAACACTCGTAGTGGATTCTCGCTTAACGTTCGGATAGGGCAGCATGGCCCAGTCTCCCGGAAGAGACTGACCGCTTGTCCATCTCTTCATTCTAAGTCCTGCGCCGGAACATCGGGTGTCGGATTCTGAGCTATTCTCGTGGTTGGGACCCCAATTGAGGAGCGCAGCGGTGTGGGAGTGGTCTATGGTTGAATCGATTGCGATCGATCTGAAACATGCATTCCGGCGACTGAGACGATCCCCCGGATTCACCGCAACAGTTCTCCTGATCCTGGCAATAGGAATTGGCGCGAACACGGCGATCTTCAGCGTAATCGAAGGCGTGCTTCTGCGACCCTTGCCGTACGGCAACCCGGAACGTCTTTGCGTCTTGTGGAAGTCCATCCCGCAAAAAAACATCGAGTGGGATTGGACCTCAGCGCCTACGATTCGCGACTGGCGTGAGCAAAGTGATGTATTCGATGACGTGGCCATGATATTGCGTCCAGAAGGCTCAAAGGTCTCGCTGCGGAGCGACGCTGGAGTTGAAGAAATTCAAGGATCGATCGTTTCAGGAAACTTTTTTGATGTTCTTCGTGTCCGGCCTCTGCTGGGACGCACATTCTCGCCCGCTGAAGCACAACGTGGTGAGAACGTGGCGGTGCTTAGCTACGGAATGTGGAAGGGACGTTTTGGCGCAACGAATGCAATTCTGGGTAGATCGATTCAACTGAACAACCGCAGCGTCTCGATCATCGGCGTGATGCCTCCTGATTTTCAATATCCGAACAAGCAAGCGGAGTTGTGGATGTTGATAACGTCCGATCCACGATGGCCGGCGTTCCAGAAATTTCGCATCGCCGACGCATTCAGCGGCCTGGGAAGACTGAAGCCCGGCCGGTCCATCGAGGAAGCCAGAGCAGAAATGAAGGTGGTTTCCGCCAAACTCGCTCAGCAAGAACCGGCGACAGATACAGGACTCGAGATAAGTGTTGTCCCGCTGGTCGACCAAATCGCGGAGCAGCCTGTGCGTCGCGGCCTCTGGGTTCTGGGAGGAGCAGCCCTCTGCGTGTTGCTGGTTGCTTGCTCAAATATCGCGAGTCTTCTAGTCGCAAGAGGCGCGAAGCTCGGAAACGAAATAGCAATTCGTACCGCGCTAGGCGGTGGACGATGGCGACTCGTCTGGCAGTTGGCCACTGAAAGCGTCCTACTGTCGCTGGCAGGAGGAGCCGGCGGAGTCGTGCTCGCGTACGTTGGGCTGCATTCCCTCCTGGCGCTGGCGCCGACGGATCTTCCCCGGTCAGATGGAATCGGAATCAATGGGCTTGTCCTTGGCTTCAGCTGCAGTTTGTGTCTGCTTACCGGATTGCTCTTCGGGCTGCTTCCCGCCTCCAGGGTCGCTCGTGCTCAGGAGGGGTCCGGTTCACGGGATCAGGGGCGAGGCATGTCGGCGGGACCCGGAGCGCGGCGCATCCGTGGTGTGTTAGTTGCAACGCAGTTTGCCGCTGCTATTGTGCTGCTGACGGGGGCGGGGCTTCTTGTTCGCAGCTTCCTGCTTCTCAACTCAGTGAATACGGGATTTGATTCGACTCATCTGTTAACGGTCACTGTCCCGCTTCCCGACGAGAAATACCGGGAACCCGTTCGAGGCCAGGCATTCTTTGACGAGGCCATGCAAAAGTTGGATTCGTTACCGGGGTTCGTGGGTGCAGCCACCGGCTCTGCGGTCTTCGATACCTTTCAGGGAAATACTCCGGATGAAAATATCGTGGTAGAGGGCAAGCCCCTTAATCAGGATCCGACCCATCATGGACGCAACATCGTCAGCACGAATTATTTTCGTCTCCTTGGCATACCCCTCCAGGAAGGAAGGTTGTTTTCCGAGGAGGACGGCAACGGCAAACCGGCAGTCGCCATCATCAATCGGAGCATGGCTCGTCACTTCTGGCCGTCGGAGAGTGCGATCGGTAAGCGATTCAAGCAAGTTCTTCCAGGCATGGACAGGGATTGGACCACGGTGATTGGCATTGTCGGAGATGTCATTTACAACCGCGATGGGGTCAGTGTGCCCGTGTTCTATTGCCCGGAACGGCAATGGTATTTCACGGAGAGACAAGTGATCGTCCGTACCAAAGGCGATCCGAGAGCCCTGATTGCCGCGGTGGGCGAGAAAATGCAGTCTATCGATCAAACTCTGCCCCGGTTCGAGATTGCAACTGTGGCTGACCGGCTGGCTGCGCAGGACACGCCGAGACGCTTTTTAACAGAATTGATCGGCATCTTTGCCGGGATTGCCCTGGTGCTCGCTGCCGTTGGCCTTTATGCGTTAATGGCTTACTCGGTGGAACAGCGAACCAAGGAGATCGGCATCCGGCTGGCCCTTGGAGCGAACCGGGCGATGATCGCGCGCATGGTGCTGGGTGAAGGTTTGCGATGGGGAGCAGGCGGGATCGTCGTGGGAGTCGCCGGCGCCGTTGCCTTTGGCCGGGCGCTTTCCGCGTCGCTCTATCGTGTAACAGCTACTGATCCAGTAACGCTAGCGGCCGTGATCGTTTTGTTAGCCATCGTGATGCTCGCGGCTTTGTTGCTTCCTACTCATCGCGCAAGCAAGATCGACCCCATCGGGGCGCTTCGTCATGAATAAAGAGCATTTGTGTTCGGTCAGGATAGTTTTATCCGGGTAGCAGCCTACTCGCATCCTGGAACGTCAATCAGGCTCTCAAAGACGAGGAGCCCCCGCTCCCTCGCGAGACGAACGTCCTCATCTGCTCCCTTCGAAGCGCCGGAAGCCTCAGCACCGCGTCACACCGGCTCAGCAGGCGGTTTGCGATGGGGTAGAGAATCTCATCATAAATAGCGTCGCCCGGGCGCTTTGATCCTGCTTCGCGGAGTAAGGAAGCGCAATCCACTCCCCTATGAGCGGAACATGTCCAGCGCGGTAGAGCGGAAGTGCGACAGACTCAAGCGTGCGCAGGTTCTTCGCCATCAATTCCGGGTCGTCACCGGTCCCAGACCGATATGGACCTGCTATCAGGATCATGAGTGAAGAAGTAGACATGCTAAGTGACCTTTCCTTTGATCAGACATGATTGATTTGCCGTCAGACATGCAGCAACATTATCGTGCACCCACAACGGCTACTTGTCACGTTGGCACACCACGCAGTTTTGCAGATGGTTTTGCATGACGTAGGCGGCTCGGGCTTGACCTGCCCGCAGCTGGCGTCCAGAATGCGCGCTCCGTCTCTCACACTTTGGGGTGACTGTCATGCGGCGGCGTTCAGTGTATCTGCGGGAAGTGAATTCGAGTTCCTTCATTTCTGTACAAGGCACAAAGCACTCCAGGAAAACAGGTCGTGTTTGGAATACTGCGAATGCCATGACACCGGATTTCTCTTGATTCTGCTTTCGTAAACCGCGGTAACACGAAGGGTGTGACTGCCGATGATGGTAGGACGTGTCCCGATAGGCCCCTGCACGTTGTTACCCGAGTGTAAACCGGCCGGGACTGGCTATGACGCGTGCGTCAGGGGAGCTTGCCCCATGCGAGCAAGTGAAAGGTTAAGGTGTCTGGTCTAAACTGCAGAACAACGATGAGACACTCCAGCTTTTTCCTACACCTTCCATTGGCCTGCTCACTCTTGTGGGCGCTACCGTATTCTGCATTGGCAGACAATACTACTGCGCATTCAAAGTTTACGGGCGTCTACCTATCGCACGAGGCAGGCCCGTCCATGAACCTAAGCCTGGGTGCGGATGGTAGCGCCACGGTTACAGAAGATGCCGGCAGCGGCGCCGCAACGTTGTTTGGCCATTGGGTAGATACTGGCGGCCAGGTTGCAGTCACCTTTGATGCCTTGGATGGCAAGCCGGCTGAGGCCCCAATGGTTTTCCAACCCGGCCACGATGGATTGCAAGCGGTCACCTGGAATCACGCCTCGTGGGGAAAGGTAACTCCGCCGCCGATGAAGAAGGGATCCAAGGTAAAGCAATTGTATTGGTTCACGGAGGGGCCTTAGGCTACCAGATATCACGGTTGCTTGAGCAAGGACAGGGAGACGTCGGAGAGCCGCACCTTAGTACCCCTGTTGATCAATGTTAGCTGCGGATCGTGGATGCACTGCTACTGCAATGTAGAGAAGCTTCCGTTTGACGAGAGCAAGGATGAAAAGCCGGTACGCAGGCCGAGCTCAGCACTCGATCACGTTCAGAGCAAGGCCGGCCAGCGAAGTCTCCTTGTAGCGCGCCTGCATATCGAGGCCTGTCTGGTACATCGTCTTGATGACCTGATCAAGAGAGACCTTGTGGCCTTCTGACTCATTCATCGCCATACGGCTGGCGTTGACCGCCTTGATGGCTCCGACTGCGTTGCGCTCAATGCATGGAACCTGCACCAGGCCACCAATCGGATCACAAGTCATGCCCAGATGATGTTCCATGCCTATCTCCGCGGCGTGTTCGATACGGTCATTGATCTCTGCAGCGGTAAGCGATGTTTCTCCCGGCGCGTTGATGGCCGAAACCAGGCCGCCTGCGGCCATGGAGCACGCCACACCCACTTCGCCCTGGCAGCCGACTTCCGCTCCTGAGATGGAAGCATTTTCTTTGTACAGGATGCCAATCGCTGCCGCGGTCAGGAAATATCGAAGTATCCCTTCTTCGTTCGCCCCGTCGACAAACTCCAGGTAGTAGTGGGCAACCGCAGGCACCACGCCAGCGGCCCCATTGGTAGGCGCGGTGACGAGCCGGCCGCCTGCGGCGTTCTCTTCATTGACGGCCATGGCATATACCGTAATCCAGTCAAGCTGTGAGAGCGGATCCTTCACCCCGGCACGCAACCGGGCTGCAAGCTTGGCAGCGCGTCGTCGCACTTTGAGACCACCGGGAAGGATTCCCTCGGTTTCGATGCCGTGCTGCGTGCACTCCCGCATCACTTGCCAGATGTGCAGAATGCCGCGACGCACCTCTTGCTCCGCGGTCTCAGGCCCCTCGCTCTCCGCCAGCGCACACTCGTTGGCCAACATGAGTTCCGAGATGGTGATATTGCCGGCCGCCGCTCTCTCCAGAAGTTCTTGCGCACTGTGGAAAGGGTAGGGAACGCCTCTCGCTTCGTTGTCCACTGCGGTCTGGGTACCCTGCGCGGCAGCAAACTCGGCGGCAGAGACAATGAAGCCACCGCCAATGGAAAAGAAAATCCGCTCCAGGAGCAAAGCTCCGTCCTGGTCGAATGCGGAAAAACGCATGCCGTTGGGGTGCGAAGCAACACCGGCAACGGGATACATTTGATCGCGATGAAAGAGCAGGTGCTTCGTCTCATCGAAGTTAATAGTCCGGTGACCGGGCAATTCCAATGTCCCCGCGGTGCGAATCGCGGATAGTTTCGCTTCAATCTCAGCCGGATCGATCCCTTCAGGCGTCTGCCCGGAGAGCCCAAGCAGGATGGCGCGGTCGGTGCCATGGCCATGACCGGTGAGCGCCAGTGAGCCATAAAGGTCGACCCGGATGGACGCGGTCTGAAAAGTCAGTCCAGTCGACTGCAGCTCCTTGGCGAAACGAAGCGCTGCCCGCATCGGTCCCATGGTGTGGGAGCTCGACGGCCCTATGCCGATCTTGAACAACTCAAAGAGACTATGCTTCACCGCATCGCCCTGGAGGTGTCGCTCTCACTGATTGCATTCTATTCTGTATTTACGGGCTCAGACCCGCTGCCGGAATGCAAAGCCGGCAAAGGAGTAAAAGCGAATTGCCCTCTCTCTTATCGAACCGCTTCCGCTGTGATCGTAAGCGCACCGGCTTGTTATGGCTTGGACTTGTATGTTCAGCGACGGCTGCCTCAGCCCAAGCAACGTCGTCCACCATCGTCCTGGACGTGGACGCAACGACCATTTCCAGAAAGATCCTTTCCGCACATGAATCGTTTCCCGTAGCTTCGCCGTCAGCGCACACCATCGATCTCGTATACCCCAAATGGATCCCCGGAGACCATGCACCCACCGGGCCCATCGCCGACCTGGTGAACCTGCGTTTTAGCGCGGACGGCAAGACATTACCCTGGGTTCGCGATCCCGTGGACATGTATCGCTTCCATATTCCGGTGCCTGCGGGGACCAACCTCCTGATAGCTGATTTCAGCCTCGTGGGTGAGTATGTGGCGGGAAACGATTTTGCCCCGGGCAACACGTCGACCCCGGTTCAAGGCGATGTGAACTGGGACCAAGTGGTCCTATATCCCGCAGACACTGTGGCCGACCAAGTCACGATTGCGGCCTCGATCAAGCTTCCTGAAAGATGGTCGTACGCTACTGCGTTGCCAAATCCCTCGCTGCACGGCTCCGTGATTCACTTCGACCCTGTATCGCTCACTACGCTGATCGATTCCCCGCTGATGTGCGGATCGATCATGCGCGAGTTTGATATCACGCCGAAGGGAGTTTCGCAGCGCCATCTGCTGGATCTCTTTGAGAAGTCGCCTGAAGGCCTCAATGTTCCGCCGGAGCGAATCGCCGCTTACCGCAATCTCGTAGCCGAGGCCGGCGCCATGTTCCAGTCTCACCACTATGCGAGCTATCACTTTCTGGTGGAAGCGCAGACCGACGGCAGCGATGGACTGGAGCATCACCAATCCAGCGATGACCAGATGCCGGAACTCGGCATGGTGAGCCCGTCCTTCTCGGCTGAAGCAGGAAATCTGTTGGCCCACGAGATGATCCACTCCTGGAATGGAAAATTCAGACGGCCTGCCGGCTTGGCAACACCTGATTACCAGCAACCTATGGTTGGCGACCTGCTGTGGGTCTATGAGGGCCTTACCAGCTATTGGGCGGAGATTCTGGCCACGCGTGCCGGCCTGGAAACAAGTGCCGAGATGAAAGACCGGATGGCGGTTTACCAGGCAGAGATGGACGCGCGCAGCGGGCGTGGCTGGCGAAACCTGCAGGAGGTCTCGAGATCGGCGCAGTTGCTCTACTCCTCCGGGCAGCAGTGGACTAACCTTCGCCGCTCCACGGACTATTACCGGGAAGGGCCTCTGCTGTGGTTACAAGTGGATAGCCTGCTTAGGGAAAAAAGCCACGGAGCGCGCAGCCTGGATACCTTCGCCGCCGAGTTCTTTGGGCCACCCGATGGGGTGGTAGCAGTGAAGCCATACACGTACGAGGAGTTGGTCGCCGCGTTGAATCACGTCGTCGCCTTTGATTGGAACGGTCTGCTCCAGGGCAATCTGCTGGCCACGCGACCGACCCCAGTTTCTCCCGGTCTGGAAGCGGCCGGATGGACCGTAGTCTATACAGACGAGCCCAACGGGGCCGCCGTGGATACGGAAACCGTATCCCAGCAGGCTGACTTATCCACCTCGATCGGTCTGGTCATCGATCAGGATGGCACTATCATCGATATCGTTCCCGACTCGGCGGCGGGCCGCGCCGGACTGGCTCCAGCAACGAAATTGATGGGGGTAAACCATCGCGTCTACTCCGTTGACTTACTCCGGCAGGCGATTGTGAATGCGGAAACAAGCCAACAGCCGATCGATCTGCTGACTCTGACGGGTGGTTACTACGCCGACTACTCCGTGGATTATCACCAGGGCTTGCGCTCGCCGCATCTGGCCCGAATTGCGGGAAAACCGGATCTGCTGACACCCATCCTGCAACCGCGGCGAATCGAGTAACCATGGGTTCGGTGCTAGAATTCGTTGATCCTGCCGCTGGCTGGATCGGGGAAAAAGAGGCATGGTCGATTCACCACGCGGTTCACGGGCGTCAAGGCGCAAGACACCAACCATTTACGATGTAGCCCGCGAAGCGCGGGTTTCCGTCTTCACGGTGTCCGCGGTCATCAACAACAAGAGCCATGTCGGCGCCCCGCTGAAAAAGCGCGTCGATGCCGCCATTGTCAAGCTCAATTACCGGCCCAACTCCCTCGCCCAAAGCCTGGCCAACGAACGTACACGTACGCTCGGCGTGATCGTTCCCGATATCTCCAACCCTTTTTTCCCTATGCTGGTTCGCGGGGCCGAGGATACGGCGCAGAAGCGCGGCTACAGTATTTTGCTTTGTAACAGCGACGGGCTTCTGGAGAAAGAAGAGCTTTACCTGGACCTGCTGGTGGCCAAGCGGGTGGACGGCATTCTGCTTACCAAGTCGCCGGGCGACCTGAGCCCGCAAACTACCAGTCTGCTTTCCAACATGAATGTCCCCATCGTACTGATGATGCGTACCTATCCCGGACTGACAGGCGACGCGGTGATTACCGACGATCTTCAGGGCAGCTTTGAAGCGGTTTCGCACCTGGCCAGGATAGGACATCAAACCATCGCCATGGTCGGCGGTCCACTCAGCGTAAGCAACGGAAGAGCGCGGCTTCAAGGCTTCAAGAAGGCGCTCAAAGCCAGCGGGCTGCGCTTCAACCCAAAGCTGGTGTACGAGGGCGACTACCGTATCGACTCCGGCCACCGGGCCGGCCTGTCGTTGTTACCGCACCGTCCTGACGCTGTTTTTGTGGCGAATTTCTTAATGACTGTGGGCTTTCTGCAGGCAGCCCAGGAGATGGGCATGCGGTGTCCAGAGGATTTCGGCCTCGTCACCCTGGATGATTATCCATGGCTTCGCTTGTTCGATCCGCCTCTTACGGCCATGGAACTGCCCAAGTATGAAGTTGGCTGCCTGGCGACCGAGCTGCTTCTCGACCGGATCGAGGGCAAGAGCACGCCGGCCGTGATTCACCGGATTGCTCCGCATCTCTGTGTGCGGGAGTCATGCGGCTTCGGGTTGCGGAACGGTTCGTCCAGTGTGAATGCCGCTCCGGGTCTTCCGGCGTTGGTGAGCCGGACCCGCCGCAGGTCACACTGAGAGCAAACCGAAAATCTACACGACTAAAAGTCGCGCCCTGATGATCAATTTTTGGGGAGGAGAAAACATGGTCACTCAAGCACTTGCGTGTAGGAAGGGCGCACCGCAGGTCCCTCGACTTCGCTCGGGATGACAAGGGGAGGGGTAGTGCTTCCATGTGGGATCGGCTAGTGGCTGAAAGAGGTCGGAGGTTAAGATGCGCCCCCCCGGCATTTCCCCTGCAACCGAATTGTCATCCCGACCGGAGCGAAGCGTAGTGGAGGGACCTGCGGTTTCTCTCCCAGCGCAAATACCTTAACCATGTACCAACGGCAGGCGCGGATCGGGCTGTTTCCAGGTGGAGCGAAGCCAGACATGCTCAGGGTCTTCTGTCACCGTCATGGAGCGTGAAGTGCCCGCCAGAAAGTTGAGGTAATAAATGTCGTAGCCGGGGCCAGCAACTACCGGGTGGTAGCCATCCCTGACCAGCACCACATCGCCGTCGTGCACTTTCACCAGTGACTCCCGCGATCGGTCGGAACGATAAAGGTTCTGTACTGCAAACCCCCGCCCATCCCTCATCCGGTAGTAGTAGATCTCATCCAGATCCACTTCCACGGGCGGTTGATCCACGTCATGTTTATGGGGCGGATAGCTCGACCAGTTACCACCCGGGGTATAAACCTCAAAGACCACCAGCTTATCGGCGGCAAAGGCAGACGGTATCACTTCGACGATCTGGCGAGAGGAGTTCTCGCCTCCACGCAAGCCGGTCGCTACGTCCTGCGGCGTCACTAGCCGGGGCTCTAGCCTGGCTTTGGAGGGCACGCGGCACTGCGCGATTTCGGATACGGTTTCCGCCTTCACCGCGACGCGGCTCTCACTTGGCAGGTAGAGCGAATAGGGTAGGCCATCGAATACATTCTCTCTGGCCCCGACGGATTGTGCACCCGCTCCCCAGTTCGCAACGGAGCGCCCGCCCAACCACACCAGTACCATCTCTTCGTCCGCGGTGCGCAGCTCCAGCGATTGGCCCGGCAGCAAGCGAGTGACTACAAAACTCATCCACTCCCATCCGGCTTCTTCGCGGGTAAACCCAACCATTTCTCCCGCCTGATCAGCCGGCAGATTGCGCGCGCGTACCACGCTGTCCTGTTGCATTTTGGTGCTCCTGCATTACCCTAACCGCTTAGGAAATAATATAAGCCCCGGGGCCTGCCCGCTACGATCGAGCTGACTTTCTTTCGCGCCTGCCTTGGCATGCCTACAGGTGTAATGTGCTCCTGGATAATCTTCATAAGGGCTTAGTAATTGGGCCGCGGCCTGCGGAATGGTTTAGATTTAACTCGCGACCCCTACTACATGCCCACTGTCCACCTGCCTAAGAAGTTCGGACTGCTCAATGCCATCTCCATCAACATGTCCAACATGGTGGGCACGGGACCATTTATTACGGTTCCGGCGATTCTGGCCACCATGGGAGGACCGCAAGCCCTGATTTGCTGGTTCGTGGGGGCGGTCATCGCCATTGCGGATGGCCTGGTGTTTGCCGAGTTGGGCACCACCTTCCCCAGCTCCGGGGGGTCGTATAACTACCTGCGTGAGTGCTTCGGGCGGGAGGGCCTGGGGCGACTGATGGCGTGGCTTTTCGTGTGGCAGTTCCTTTTCAGCGGCACCCTGGAGATCGCCTCCGGCACGGTGGGGATGGCGCTGTACACCGGTTACGTGTTCAAAGGCCTGGTCGGCCGGCCGTGGGCTCTGCGATTGCTCGCCGCAGGCTTTGCCCTGGTGGCCATGATCCTGCTCTATCGCAAGATTCGTGACATTGCCCGCATCATGCTGGTGCTTTGGGGCGGCCTGTTGTTGACCAGCATCTGGGTCGCCGTGGAAGGCATGATGCATTTGCACACGCGGCTACTTTTCGACTTCCCGCCGGGCGCCTTTCACCTGAATATCGCGTTCCTGCTGGGCCTGGGCAATGGGACCATGCTGGTGATGTTCAACTTCCTCGGCTACTACAACATTTGCCACCTGGGAGACGAAGTTCGAGAGCCGGAGCGGGTGATTCCCCAGGCCATCATAGGATCGATTGTTCTCGTCCTGTTTCTGGATCTGGCGATTTCCGTCGCCTTCACGGGGGTTTTGCCGTGGAGGGAGATGATCCAGCCCGGCACCGTGATTTATGACGCTGTCGGCTCAGTCTTCATGGAACGGGTAGCCGGGTTTTGGGCTGGGCAGTGGTTGACAGTCATGGTTTTGGTTACCGCCTTCGCGTCGGTCTACTCACTGATGCTGGGCTATTCGCGCATTCCCTTCGCGGCGGCGCTTGACGGCACCTTCTTCCGCTTCTTCGCGAAGACCCACCCGACTAAAGACTTTCCCCACCGTTCTTTGCTCCTGGTCGGTATCCTGTCGGCCATCGCCAGCTTGTTCGACCTGGTGCAGATCATCACCGCCCTGATCCTGGCCCGGATTTTGATCATGTTCGTGGGCCAAATCATCGGCCTGCTGCTGCTGAGAAGGCGGCACCCGGAGACACCGCGTCCCTTTCGCATGTGGCTGTATCCGGTGCCGGCGGTGTTCGCCATGGCCTGCTGGCTCTATATCTTTCTGGTGCAGGCCTTTGAGCCCCAGGGCTGGAAGTACATGGTCTACGTGCTATTGGTCATTGTCAGTGGGGTAGGCCTCTTCCTGATTCTGGCCCGCCAGCAACGGTATTGGCCATTTGGCGTGTCCGGCCCATCCGGGTCGTCCCCCGGCCGCTAAACTTGATAACCCGTCCAGGTACGCATTAGCCCTTAAGGTCGTATTTTCTACCTCGTCGCAGCGTGACAATATCGTCACCAATATGCGAGTCAACATTCGAGCCCGTCTACCCCACCAGCAAGCCAGCGATTTCCGCACGCTCCCCGTGGCTGTGACTATCGAAAATTCACGCGGCATTAAAGCTAACTATCAGCACGCGACCACCGCCGCGGAATTGCTCCACTTGCTGGACAAGCGAACCGACCTCAATGCCGCCGTCCTGGACCGGTTCCGGGAAGAGCTGAAGTTCACCCATGCCGCCAAGCTGAGCGACATCGAGATGAGCGAAGAGGTTCTCGAGCAGATAGGCTTCTTTGTTTAAAGGGTCAGGGTCAACTGAGTAAAGAAGCTTTGATTGTGCGCTTGCTTTAGTTGCCAGGGTTCTCCATCCTTCTCGCCGCCAAGGTCAGACCTTGGCGGCGAGAGTCGTTTTACAGCAGTTTCGCAGTGGCTGGGCGTGACCAGGATTGCGAGGAGTGGTTTTCTTTAACGCATTTTAGCTAACTGTGGTCCGGTGAGATCGGTTATGTGCGGCCATACTTTGGCGGAATGGCCGCGTCGAGTTCAGTTTCCTGGTCTACACCATTAGCTAAATTGCTTTAGCGGAAAACCACGTGAGCCTCATTCCCTTCGGCCCACTCCTACTGCGAACTGCTCAGCGGCGGTCTCCGATTGCTATATCCTTCCTCAGGGGTAGCACTGAGATGACTAGCACAATCACTGCACGGCGGCTCTTGCGCGGGAGCGAGATCTTAGAGTACCCGCTGATCACCGTAGACGACGGGCACATCGCCTCCATTGAGAGCCGCAGAAACGCCGCGGGGGACGATTCCATCTACGGCTTTCCCGAAGCCATGCTGGTCCCGGCTTATCTCAATATTCATGTGCACGGGGCCGTCGGCCACGACGTGATGGAAGGGACTCCGCAGGCGCTGGACGCGGTTGGGGAGTCTCTGGCCCACCACGGAGTGGGAGGTTATTACCCGACCACCGTGACCTCATCCACCGAGGAAACCTTGCGCGCCCTGGACATGATCGCCGGCGTGATCGAGGCTGGACCCTCCACCGAGAGCGCTGTACCGCTCGGCATTCACCTCGAAGGACCATTTCTTTCCGTAGCCAAGCGGGGCGTCCACACAGCTGCCCTACTGCTGCAGCCATCGATAGCGCTATTCGATCGCTTCTGGCAAGCGGCTCGCGGGCATATTCGCATCATGACCATTGCGCCTGAACTGCCCACGGCCCTGGAGTTGATCCAGCACGCCAGTGCCTTGGGCGTGGTGTGCAGCCTGGGTCACAGCAACGGCAGCCTGGGGGAGGCCGAGGCCGGCTTCCTCGCCGGTGGGCGCAGCGCCACCCACACCTTCAATGCCATGCGCAGCCTGGACCATCGCGATCCCGGTATTGCCGCGTATGTTCTGGACAACGATGCGCTTTTTGCAGAGCTCATTTGTGATGGTATACACGTTGACCCGGCTATGGTTCGTTTGTTTTACAAGGCCAAGGGAGCTGAAAAGGCGGTCCTGATCACCGATGGCATGAGCGCCACGGGCATGCCCGACGGAAGATACAAACTAGGTGACCTGGATGTCGACGTTTCCAATGGACGATGCACTTCAGCCGGGTCTCCCGGTGTCCTGGCGGGCAGCGTCCTGACCATGGATCAGGCGGTGCGTAACTTCTCTGTGTTTACCGGCGCCAGCCTGGCGGTCAGCGCGCAAATGGCCGGGAGCAATCCCGCTGCGCTCATGGGCCTTGACCGGCATTGGGGTTTGCTTGAAGAAGGACGGGAGGCTAATCTCGTGGCTGTTTCGCCGGATGGTCGAATCCTGCAGTCTTTCCGTGCCGGACGGCCGCTCTTGTCAGCTCAAGGCTGAGGGGTACCGCTTTCCCATCCCAGCGCGTCCGCGACCTGACTAGCCAGACGCAAAGGATCAAAAGGCTTTAACAGAATGCCGGCTACAGGAAGGTGTGACAGGGAGCCGTTTTGAACGGCTTGCACCTTTGCAGTGAGAAGAACAATGGGAATGTGACTGGTGGCGCGCGCTGTCCGGAGTTTGGCCAGCATGGCGGGGCCATCCATCGCCGGCATCATCACGTCGAGCAGGATGGCGTCGGGCTGATGCTGCTTAGCGCTTTCAATCGCCTGAGCGCCACAGTATGCCTCAACCACGTCCCACCCGGTCATCGTGCGCAGGCTGCAGGCCGCGGCGTGGCGTGCTTCGTCATCGTCATCCACAACCAGAATGCGCCGTTTCACAGTCACTCTCCGGATACGTGGGGCCTTCACAAGGTAACCCAATTGCCGAAAATTGGAGCTTCCACTTTCAGGCAATTACTACCGGGAGGTCACCAGGAGGCCGGAACGAAGTGGAAAAGTGACCCAGCACGACACGTCCTGGGTCACTTCCAGAGCGGTTCAAACGATTCATCTGCCCCATTCCGGGGCCAGCGAGGTGGGTCTTTTCTTGAGGAAAAGCCCCGTCTGAATCATCTTCGCCGGTTATACCTATCGTGGAACCGTTATAGCTGTTCGCAACTTCTTTGCATGCTACTTGCAGGCGCGGGATGAGCGGATGTTGACGAGGCCATCTTCAGTGGCTTAACGCCTCCATCCTCGTCCTCATCTTCCTCGTCGTCTTCGTCCTCATCCTCATCATCGTAGTCTTCATCTAAATCGTCTTCATCTTCCTCGTCTTCCTCGTCGTCTTCGTCCAAATCCTCAATATCGTCGTCGTCTTCATCTTCTTCCTCATCCAGATCGTCCAGGGATTTGAGGAACTGAAGTGGCGGAAGCTGGACCGGTTCGTCCCCTAGAGCCGCGGTGAGTGTTTCTGGTCCATCCAGCATTTGCATGGCAAGGTAGCTGGCATAGCCTTCTACGTGGGGGGGCGGTATAAGGGGCATTCGCACGATTTCTCTTCTCCTATGCCTTCGAATGTACATGGCGCAAGCCTGCGCCGAGTTTATGGACGCTTGGATGCCGCCGAAAGACTGGCGGGGCTGTGAGAGCGTAAAGAATTTCCCGCGCCCGAAGACGCGTCCTTCGGGCTTGGGCATGTGGTAGTTTTCTTAACATCAGCCCGGTGTATTTGGCTAGTGCGCAGCCAACCTCCGGAGCTATTTCGAAAGGCACCCCATGGCCGAAACAATTCCAGCCACCGCTTTGCTGCTGATCGACGATTCCCGGCAGGAAGAGATCAACGTTACGCATTCGCCCTTCACCATCGGGCGGCTGCAGGACCGCGACCTGGTACTGGCGCACGCTTTCATCTCCCGCGACCATGCTGCCATTCTCTATGAGAAGGGCCAGTTCCATGTGGTCGACAAAGGCAGCCGCCACGGCACCTTTCTCAATGCACAGCCCCTGGTCGACCGCCAGGCTCTGAAGCCAGGGGATGAGATCCGGCTGGGTTCGCTTAATGGCCCGTCGCTGCGCTTTGGCCCGGCGAGAGAAAGCACCTCGACCATTCATAAACTTTTGGACGAGCTGCACGCGATTTCGGCACCCACCTCGGATCTGGAGAAGCTGAGTTGGTTCCTGGCTGCGGCGCAACGCTTGAATACCCTGGGGGCGGTAAACGAGATCCTGGCCACGCTGGTGGAAGCGACCCTGGAGCTGACCCAGGTGGAACGAGGCTACGTGTTCCTGCGGGATGAGAAGGGCAAGCTTACCCTTGCCGCGGGACGCAGCCTCAAGGGCGATCGCCTGGAAGACGATTCCACCATTTCCCACAGCGCTATCGCCCAAGCTTGCAAAGCCTCAAAGTTCATCGTCACCGATACTTTGTCGGCTGAGGCCAATTCGCGCACCGAGAGCATGGTGCAGCAGAGTATTCGCATGGTGTATTGCATTCCGCTGCGCAAGCGCGCGGCGGGCGCCGATTGCCACGAGAAAGATATCCTCGGCGTGCTTTACCTGGACAGCCGGCTGCAACCGGGCAAACTGAGCCAGGTCGACAACGATCTTCTGGAGACAATCGCGACCGAGGCCGCCGCGCTGGTGGAAAACGCTTTTCTCGCGCAGGCAGAAGAAGCTTCACGCCGCTACCGCGAAGAACTCAACATCGCTGCCGCCATCCAGCAGGGGCTGATGGAGTTTGCCATTCCCAACCTGCCTTATGCCAAGGTGCATGCTCGCAGCGTTGCCTGCAAGGACGTCGGGGGCGACTTTTACGACGTGATTGCCACCCCGGACGGCCTCTATATCGTGATCGCCGATATCTCCGGTAAGGGTGTATCGGCCGCCATCCTTGCCTCCACGCTGCAGGGCCTGCTTTACGGGTTGTTGCTAGCCGGTCAGCCGCTGGCCGACATCGCGGACGTGGCCAATCGCTACATCTGCGAGAAGAATGTGCAGAAATACGCCACCATGATCCTGGTCAAGCTCGACCGGGACGGGACCTTCGAATACGTCAACTGCGGGCACGTGCAGCCTCTCCTGGCCAACAGCGACGGCGTCAAGCGGCTGGAAAATGCCAACATGGTGGTGGGCTTGATCGAAGAGGCTACCTACGAATCCGAGCGCTTGCAGCTGAAGGCCGGCGACCGCATTGTGCTCGCTACCGATGGAGTTACCGAGGCGGAGGGCCGGGACGGTGAGTTTTTCGGAGAAGAGCGGCTGGAATCCGCTGTCGGAGGCGCCAATATCGAGGGCGTGCTGAGCAAGGTTGAGACCTTTATGGCCGGTACTCCACCCAACGATGACTTCACTATGCTCGAAGTCCTTTATAGCGTCTGAGCGCATTTTTGCTAATACTGTGGTCCGGCGGGATCAGTTATGTGCGGCCATTCTCTTCGGCGGAACGGCCGCGCCGAGTTCAATTTCCTCGTCTACACCATTAGCAAAAATGCTTGAGCGCGGATTGGGCTGCCCAATAGCCACACATGCCGTGAACCCCGCCGCCCGGGGGTGTGGACGATGAGCACAGGTAGACCCCTTTCATCGGAGTGACATACCGTCGCCAGGTTGGGCGCAGAAAGAATTGCAAGCCGGAAACAGAGCCGCCGTTTATGTCGCCTCCCACCAGGTTTGCATTCCACTGGTTCATCGCCGCGGGGCTAAAAACCGCCCGGCCCAGGATGCACTCGCGAAAACCGGGCGCGAAGCGTTCCACCTGCGCTTCGATCGCCTCCAACGCGGATCCGGACCAGCCATTGGGTACGTGGCAATAAGCCCACGCCACGTGCTTTCCGGCGGGCGCCCGGCTGGGGTCAAAAAGAGTGGGTTGCGAAAGCAGGACAAAGGGCTGGTCGCTCATAGTTCCGCTCCCCGGCGCCCGCTCGGACGCAGCGATCTGCTCGAAGGTACCGCCAAGATGTACCGTGCCGGCGCGCAGGCACTCCCTCGCGCGCCACGGAATCGGCTGCCTCAGCGCCCAATCCACTTTAAAGACGCCGGGGCCGTAGCGGTAACGCTCTAATTGCCGCCGGTAGGTTGGCTGAATCTCTTCACCGCCAAGGCTAAGCAGCTGCCTGGGAGTCACATCCAGGAGCGCCAGGTCCGGACGCCCTAGTTCCCGCAGCGAGAGCACACGTGCGTTGGTGGTCACCGTGCCTCCGGCTTTCTCCAGGCAGGCTATGAGCGCATCTGCGATGGACTGCGCCCCGCCTTCCGGAATGGGCCAGCCCACGGCGTGCGCGGTAACTCCCAGCACCAGCCCAAAGGAAGCGGAGAGTGGCGATTCCAAGGGTAGAAATGAATGCGCGGCTAAACCTGCAAAGAGAGCGCGAGCTCGGACCCCCTTGAAGTGGCCATCGGCGATCGCGCGCGCAGAGCGCAATCCGAGCAGGCCAAAGCGAGCCATGGCGATCGGATGTCGAGGCCAGCCGATGGGCTTGAGGAGATCGTGCCGGAGGCCATCCCAACTGGAGACTAGCGGGCTGTAAAGACGAAAATAGGCCGTTGCGTCCTTCCCTAGCTGGCCGGCGGTGTCGCTGACATCGCCTTCCAGCATTACTGCCGTTCCATCATCCAGCGGATGAGCCAGCGCCGCGGGAGGCGAGATCCAGTGCAATCCGGATTCGGCCAGCGGCAACGTGGAGAAGAACGGCGATGTCACGGCAAGAGGATGAACCGCGGATCCCAAATCATGCACGAACCCGGGCAAGGTGAGCTCGGCCGACCGCGCGGCCCCACCGGCGAAGGAAGCCGCCTCTCGCACCTCAACGACGAAGCCGGTTTTGGCCAAGACGATGGCAGCAGCCAAGCCATTTGGACCAGCTCCGACGATTTTGGCGGTGGGAGGCATCGGATCACACCAGTGATAGCACACAGAACGAGAAACCAATCGCGAGGGCGGCGAATCTCAAAAGGCATGGAATCTTTGCAGGCAGAAGCTACGACAACGTTCGCGCTGGGTGGAGACCTCACGGTCAACCGGCTTGGATATGGCGCCATGCGCATCACTGGCCCCGGCATCTGGGGCGAACCGAAGGATCGCAACGAGGCGCGCAAGGTGTTGCAACGCGCGCTGGAGCTCGGCGTGAACTTTATCGACACGGCGGACGCCTATGGTCCCGAAGTGAGCGAGAACATCATCGCGGAAGCCCTGTATCCCTACAAGAAGGATTTGGTGATTGCGACCAAGGGCGGGTTCACGCGCTCCGGTCCCAACAAGTGGGCGGAGGACGGACGGCCAGAGTACCTGAGGCAGTGCGTTGAAATGAGCCTGCGCCGCCTGAAGTTGGAGCGCATCGATCTTTACCAGCTGCATCGAATCGACCCAAAGGTGCCGGTGGAAGAGAGCCTCGGCGCACTCAAAGAGTTTCAGGACGCGGGTAAGATCCGGCACATTGGGTTGTCAGAGGTTTCTCCTGCGGAGATTGAGCGAGCTAACAAGACGGTCAAGATTGTCAGCGTACAGAACCAGTACAACCTGAGTGATCGCCAGCATGAGAAGGCACTCAAGTACTGCGAGCAGCACAAATTGGCCTTCATTCCATGGTTTCCTGTTGCCGCGGGAAAGCTGGCGAAGGCTGGTGGTCCTCTCGACAAGACAGCGAAGCAGCACCAGGCCACGGTTGCGCAGCTTTCGCTGGCATGGCTCTTACATCACTCGCCGGTACTGCTTCCCATCCCTGGCACGTCTTCTGTGAAGCACCTGGAAGAGAATATGGCTGCAGCCAAACTGCACCTTTCGCCGGAAGAGTGGAAGGCGATTGAAGGCGCGGCTGAGAAGGGCTAAGGGTTGATCCCGATGCGATGGTGGGGCTTCGGCCCCTAAGCGCTAACTTGTTTAGGGTGTTCTTCGCCAAAACTCGCACAAAATCGTCATCCTGAGCGGAGCGCCTCACAGGTTTATTGCGTGACACAGCGCTTGATGGCGCGGAGTCGAAGGACCCCGGCGGTGCCTGTCTTGCCCATGCTTCTCGGAGCTTTTCAACCACCGAAGCCCGTACCGCAGACCCGCCACGGTCTTTCCCTGGGGCGGAGATTCAAGAGCTTCCTAGCATCTTGCTATGTCCGGCGGCTACATCTATATTTCCGGCAGCCATACACGCTTTACATTGCACCAGATCCTGTTCTCGGGGGTTCGGTGGTTGAAAAGCTTCGAGAAGCATGGGTAAGATAGGCACCGCCGGGGTCCTTCGACTCCGCGCCATCAAGCGCTGCGTCACGCGATAAACCTGTGAGGCGCTCTGCTCAGGATGACGATCTTGCGGCGAGTTGGAGATGCAAAAAAACAGCGTCTTCTCGGACTTCCATTATCTGCCAAAGCAATTAGCGCTTATGGGGCTTCGCGTCTTTTTCGTCCCATGTACGCTGATGCGAACATGGGGCACCCGTCCTCCTTTAATTTGACGGGAAAAAGTTGACGGGCTAGCGCTGTGGATCAACGCCAACAAACTTCACAGGAAATCCGGGGTGTGGGGCACCCGTCATTTTCCACGGGTATAGAATTTGTCCTTTTTCGAGGATTTACGGCCTTGGGTTTGAGGCCACGCGGAGCAGGGTCTGGGTGATTCGGATTGCAGCTCGAATTGAGCCGCTTAACGAACCGGCGACTTTGCTCACCCCGCCGGCGCGATTGCGGTAGCTCACTGGAATTTCACGGATGCGCAGTCCGCATTGCGCCGAGCGCATCTGCATCTCAAGGTTCCAGCCGTAGGTTTCTTCCCGCATGTGTAAGCGGCTGAGCGCTTCGCGGGTGATCGCGCGAAAGGGCCCCATATCCGTGTACCTCACCCGGTAGAGCAGGCGAAGAAGAATGCCTGCCAGCCATCCGGCAAAGATCTGTGAGATCAGCATGCTGCCCGGTTCGCGCTTGCCGCGCATCCGGGAGCCGATTACGAAGTCATATTCTCCGGCGAGGATCGGTTCCAGCAATTGCCCCATTTCTGCCGGGGCATCGCTCCCGTCGCCGTCCATAAATACCAAGATGTCGGATCCGTTATCGGCAGCCGCCGCCCCGCTGGCGCATGCACGGCCATATCCAGGTTGCGGCTGATGCACTACCCTGGCGCCGGCCGCTGCCGCTTCGGCCGCGGTAGCGTCGGTGCTGCCGTTGTCTACTACGATGCATTCGCGAATCAGATCCCAGGGCATTTCCCGAACGACAGCGGCTATGTTTTCCGCCTCGTTCAATGCCGGAATCACTACCGAAACCCCGTGCAGGCCCAAATCAGAGGCTCCAGCGCAGCCCACAATTGGAGCAGGCCGGGGGCGGCTGCGGGCTCAGCAATGCGCGCCGGAATTCCTGGTACTTTTCGCCATTCCAGATCTCACGCATGGTCTGTTGCGTAGCGTTGCCCAGGGTGAAACTGTCGTAGCCGCGCATGGAGAATGGAGCGATGCAACAGGGAAGGGCCTGTCCGTTGGCGGTGATGTACATCAGGCTCCAGGGACGGCGGCAAAGAGACCATGGGCTGTCGTCCTTCCTCTTCTTGATGCTGACCTGCGGCTCGGTCGCGCCCGACGCGCTGAAGAGCACGCCCAGCTCTCGGGCGACGGCTTCGGCTCGTTGCAGAACTTCTTCCTCCTGCCGGGTGGTGTGCTCAAACAATGCTTGTTCCGGCCGCGCCAACCCTTGTCCTTCCGGCAGATACACCATCCTCTGCAGATAGACCTCCATCACACCCAGGCGATGGGCCAGGCGGATGAAGGCCTCCAATTGCGCCAACGTCTCCCGCAAGCCGGTGAGCCAGAGGGAAACCCGCGGCAATTGGGTCTGGCCGGCGCGCTGCATGGCGACGAAGTTGCCCACATTGGTCACGATGCGGTCGAACATGTCTTTACCGCGCACCATCTGGAAAACAGACGACTCTGCCGCATCGAGTGAGACACGCAATTCGTCCAGACCGGCGTCCATCAGCTTCTGCCCATTGGCTTTCGTCAACAACGTGCCATTGGTATTGAAGAGCACATACACTCCGCGCTCTTTCAAATACCGGATCATGCGCGGCAGCTCCTTCACCAGCATCGGCTCACCCACTCCATGGAGCACGACACGTGCGATCTTGGGGTACTGATCGATGATGCTGGTAAACAACTCCCACGACATGTCCGCTTCTGGTTCCAGCTCTTCAAAAGTGCGCGGGCAGGTAGTACACAGCAGGTTGCAGCGATTGGTGGTTTCCAGGTAGAGGCAGACGGGGTCCGCTTCCATGATTACGGAAAGCTGGTCTTCCGGCTTCTCAAAGTAGCGCCGCATCTTCTGCTGGTCTTCCGCCAAGGTTTGCGGTAGTACAGAAAGACTTTCGCTCATGAGTTCCTCGCAGTGGTGGGATACATTGCAAACGCTTTATCTTTCGTTTCCAGCGAACGGAGGCCCACACACCACAGCGTAAGTAGTGCCGTCGTGGCATAGAGCCATTCAAACATGTAGTACATGGCCGGCCCGGGATTAGCAAGCTGCGTGGTGTAGAGGTAAAAGCAGGCAGTGGTGAAATAGAGCATGGGCACGTAAGGGATCAAGCACAAAAAGGGGAGCAGCCACAGGTAGTACCACGGGTAGTGAGAGGAGAACAGCAACATGAAAACAGCGGCGATGGCAAAGCAACAGCGGATCGCACCGAGCGGGCCGGCCTCACTCCTAACCCACGCCCACACCGCGAGCCCGAGCAGCAACAACGCTGCGAAGGCATAGAAGGCCGCGGTCGGGAGCTCCTCCCAATGCAAGCGTTGGCGGGCCAACGTAAGTAGAAAGTACCGGCTGCCGGATTCCAGCCCTTCCTCTTTGGCATAATCGGGCAAAAACCCAAGCACGTGGCGGCCTACGCTCAGGTAGCAGGCGTACCCCGCCGCAACCACGCCGAGCAGCACGGCCGGCATCCTCCAATCGCGCCAGGTGCTGCGGCGGTAGAGAGCGGGGAATAGGGCTATGGGGTACAGCTTGACCAGGGTGGCGGCGGCCAGTGCGATCCCGGTAGCCGCGTGCTTTTTGCGGACGTAGAAGAGGAGTGCGAGAGCGATAAAGGGCAAGGCGGCGCCATCCACGTGACCGCTGCTGGCCACCTCCCAGAGAAGCAACGGATGCCAGGCATAGATCAATACCTGTTCACGGCGCAAGCCAACAGACGTCAGCAACTTCACCAGGACCCAGATGGTGAGCGCCTCCAGCCCCACCATACCCGCCTTCATCCAGAGCACCGATGCGCCGATTCGGGTGATCAGCAGGAAAAGCATCTGCGCTCCCGGAGGATAAAGAGTGTGGGCGTAGTCTCGCCGGTTGATGTGGGGGTAGATGTCGAGATCGCGAAGAAACGCCAGATGTGGATCAGCTGGAATGTAGCGGAATGGATTGATGCCGGCAGCCTGCACCCGCCCATCCCATACGTAGCGGAAGATGTCGGTCGAGAGAAAGGGCGGGGAAAAAAGACAGACCAGCCTGCAGCCCACGGCACAGGCCAGGATGATCACAAATGTCCAACGGTCCACTGGCCGGTTGAGCACCACCCAGACTGCCACCAGGTAAAGCAGCGCCTGGTACATCGCGACCAAGCCAAAGCCGATCACGAAATGATGGATTTCGTTGACTCCCTGGCGGCAAAGCCCCAGCAACGACAGCCCCAGCAGGGCAAGCGCGCTATTCGTCAGCCACGCTCCGCCGCCTGGATAACGCGCACTTAAGGGAGTTTCGCAATTACTGTGGCCTGATGAAGAGCGCGAGGTGTGGTTTTCCTGGGAAGAAAACCACGAAGAGGCCTGTCGCCCCGGTCCACACCAATTGCGAAACTGCCCTAGCACGCGCTGCTTCCAGTGCAGGCCATTCCTTGCGGAGCCTGCAAGCTCTCGAGGTATGTCCTGGTGTGCCTGGCATCGTAGCCCGCAAAACCTTGGCCCGAGGCGGGCAGGAGTTCGCGGCGAAGGCGTTCGAGAGTGGCCCCATCATCCACGTCGAACCAGGTGGGCAGCAATTCGGCCTGGAGGCCGATTTCCCTGGCCCGTTCCAGCGTCTGCTCGAGCACCCGTTCCGTGCTCCAATCGATCCGCTCGAAGAGCCGGTGGTGCGAGTGCTTGACGCCGATCAGGTAGTATCCGCCGTCATCAGAGCCGCCCAGCACCAATCGATCTCCTGGGAGCGATAGCCGCGTGACCGCTTGCAACAGCGCATCCTGAGGCATGGTGGGGCTGTCGGAATCAATCAGGCACACCGCGCTGAATCCACATGCAAACAGATCTTCACAGGCATGGAGAAGGCGCTCTCCGAAACCATCGCCTCGTTGCCCCAGCAGCTGAAAGCCAGCGGGCAGAATGCCATCAAAGGCTGCCTCTTCGCCTACCGGCGTGTAGACCACAATCCCGGCGCTGTTGCCGGCTTCTGTTACCTGCTGAATGTTTTCCGTGGTGTCGCGAAGGAAGCAGATGTTGAGTGCTGAGGCCTGTTCGGGGGTTAGCGGAGGGGAAAGCCGGGTCTTTACCTTGCCTGGGCGCGGAGCCTTGGCCATTACGGCTAAGGCGCAGCGGCCCTGACCAACACATGCCGTTTCTCCTGGTTGAAGTGTTTTGTAAGGCAAAGATTCTACTCCGGATTTCCTGTCGAGCTTGGTGGCGTTGGTAAACTTCATGCGGCCTTCTTTACGGAAAGCCGCATACGTCGCATCGGGCAGTACCGCGATGTAGGAAATCTGGTCCGCGTCAGCAGCTCCGGTCGCACACGGCGTACTGATACCAGTTGTCCTGCCACAGGCTGACCGTGCCCCAGGGCTGGGACGCGATCAGGGACTGGAATTCCTTCTGGTTCAGCACCGCTGCCCGCCAGGGTTCGTGGAACCGGGTGCTCCAGTCTCCCATCAAGCGGGCGAACAACCACATGCAGGAGAGTGGGAGCATGGCACGCAAGGCCGACGTAGGCTCGGCGATAAAGCAACGGCCCCCTGGCCGCAAGGCGGAAAATATCTCGCGCACAGCCTGCCGGCGATCCCCCACCACCATGAAAAGCCGGGAGGCAATGATCGCATCCACCGGCGCAAGCGATTCGGAGAGGGCAAGAACGTTCGCTTTGACGAAATGGCAGTTCTTCAGCTGGCGAATGTCGGCACGGTCTTTAGCGCGGGAGAGCAAACGCTCGGAGAGGTCCACACCGGTAATCTTGATGTCAGGGTAGCGCTGGGCAAGACTGCAAGCGTAGAAACCGGGACCACAGGCTATTTCCAGAAGGTGGGTTTCGGGGCCGGGCCGAGCGCCTGGCCAAAGTGCGTGGGAGATTGCTGCGGTGTGATCGCGAAAAAGATGCTCACGACAGAATGCGTAGAACCATGAACATCGCTCGAACAGGCTTTCCGAGTCTCCCCGGAGTGGGCTTGGATATTTCGGGCCAGTAAAGTTGGCTCCCGCGTTCTCAATTCCCATCGTGTGAGTCCGGTTCCCTACAGCATTTTTACTTCTGGTGCGTACAAAGCAACTGATCCCGTTCGCGGCTTTTCCTCAAGAAAAGCCGCCCCTCGCTACACTACCCTGCACAGCTTAGAAGTGAAAATGCTTGAGACGACTGTCTCGAATGATACCCCGAGCCTGCTCCGGGACCTGTTCAAAAGCGGATTCTCTGGTTTGATGCGATAGAAGCCATTTAGTTACGTCTGCAGATACCAGGGAAACTTCAGGACCGTATGCAGCCGAGCTCAAGGCATCCAATCCAAAGATGGGAATGCCGGCAGACGGTCCTATCTGTTCCCCTTGCTCTTCCCAGTTGGCCAGAGGACGGCCGGTCAGGATGTCGAGAATTGACATGGGTTTATTGTGCTCCAGGGAAGGCGACAGCTACGTGAACGGCGAGCTTAAGGCAGTTTCGCAATTATTGTGGCCTGATAAAGATCGCGAGGTGTGGTTTTCCTTGGGAGAAAACCACGAAAAGGGCTGTGGCTTCGGTCTACACCAATTGCGAAACTGCCCTAGGTCTTTACGGGAGGGTTGGTTCGGAAGCGATTGGCCAATTCGAACTCGTCGCGCAGTTCAGGTGTCTTGAGGTTTTCGCGCAGGTGCGCGAGCCGCTGCTCCAAGGCCAACAGTGCCTCAGCGACCGCATCTGTGTTGGTATGGGCGACGTCCCGCCACATGGAATAGGGGCTTGCTCCCAGGCGGGTCATCTCGCGCAGGGCCCTTCCTCCGATGGCACGCAGATCGGGGGCGTCGCCAAAGCGGTCCTCCAGCATGGCGCTCAGGGCGGTGGAGAGATACTGCGGCAGATGGCTGACCCAGGCACAGATCTCGTCATGCCGGCGGGCCTGGATGTCCATGGTGCGGCAACCAAAGCGCTCCACCCAGCTGCGCCATTCCGCGGCCAGCGGATGGCTGGCAAATTCAGTAAAAAGCCACACCGCGTGGGAGAAAAGCTCTGCGTCCGCATGGGCGGCGCCGCTTACTTCTTTGCCGGCCATTGGGTGCCCGGGGAGAAAGCCGGGTTGGCCGGAGGCGCCGAAGAGTGGCAGGGCGTGTTCGGCAATGGCCAATTTCACGCTGCCCACGTCGGTTACCAGTTGATGCGGCTGGAGCAGCGGGGCAAGCCTTTCTATCCAGTCCAGAATGGTGAAGACCGGACCGCTCAGCAACACCAGGTCGCTCGAGACGGCCGCGCTGATTGGATCGTCGGCGGCTACATCGATCGCTCCGCGATCCAGAGCAATCTGCAGATGGGCTGAGCTACGGTCCCAGCCGACAATCTCACCTGGGAACTGCGCGGCGCGCAGAGCAAGCCCGGTGGAAGCGCCGATGAGGCCGGTGCCCATGATCGTGATGCGCTGGATGGTCATCGGAGCTCTCTAACGATCATTTAAGTCCCGTAGAGCCTTCTGAGCCATGTTGCTTGCTGTCAGCCAACCACAGGGATCTCTGCCCTGACGCTCCGGCCCACCACCGGGGCGATAAGACGCAGCCGGTCCATGAGCTTCTCAAACTGATCGGGAAACAATGACTGCGCTCCATCGGACAACGCCTTGTCCGGATTGGGATGCACTTCCATCAGCAAACCGTCACAGCCAGCAGCGACCGAGGCGAGGGCCATCGGCGGAACCTTGTCCCGCAGGCCGGTGCCATGCGAAGGATCGGCCAATATAGGCAAGTGGGAAAGCTTCTTGATGACCGGTATGGCGGAGATGTCCATGGTGTTGCGCGTGTATGTTTCGAAGGTGCGAATGCCCCGCTCGCAGAGCATCACGTCGTAATTACCACCCGACAGGATGTACTCCGCGGAGAGCAGCAGCTCTTCGATCGTAGCGGCAATGCCGCGCTTCAGCAGGACCGGCTTGCGTACCAGCCCAAGCTCGCGCAGTAAATTGAAGTTCTGCATGTTGCGCGCACCCACCTGAAAGACATCCACGTAGGGGAGCATCAGGTCGATCTGGGAGATCTCCATTACCTCGCTGATAATCAGCAGGCCGGTGCGGTCTCTTACTTCCTTGAGCAGCTTGAGCCCTTCAAGACCCATTCCCTGGAAGGAATACGGAGAACTTCGCGGTTTGAACGCCCCTCCGCGCAGAAACGAGGCCCCTGCGGACTTCACCTGCTCGGCAACGGTAAGGATTTGCTCGCGCGATTCGACCGAGCACGGGCCGGCCATGACCACGACCTCATCCCCACCCACCGCGACTCCATTGGGAAAGCGAACGATGGTTCCTTCAGGCCTGAAACCACGGCCAGCCAGCTTGTAGGGCGATGAGATGCGGACCACGTCCGCGACGCCGGCTAGCAATTTGAAGTCGTTGTGGTCGAAATGCGATGGAGTTCCCACGCCCGCCAAAACTGTCTGGATAGCTCCTGTGGTGCGGTGAACATTGAAGCCCACCTGAACGAGACGCTCGATCACCCCCTGGATGTCTTCCTCGGTTGCTGTCTCCTGCATAGCTACTATCATGGTTGCTTTCCTGTCTCTCCCGTCGTACCTGGCCCATTCTTGCGTTGCGATGCCAACTCGTCCTTCTGCAGTGAGCGCATCACGTCAATGATGCGTTCGTATATGTGGGTCAGCTCGATATCGGGGAGCGGCCCGTGATTGGCGGCGCGAACATTCTCGAAGATCACGCGCTCACGGTTGGGCTCATAGACCGGCAACGACGTGGAACGCTTCAACTTGCCGATCTCCTGCGCGGCTTGCGCCCGCGCGCTGATCAGCGCCACGATTTGAAGATCCAATTCATCAATTTTTTTTCGCCAGCCGTCAATATCCATGCACTTCCCTTGCCCTGTCCGTAGCCTTATCAACATGATACGGTGCCGTGACCCTAAAGCCGGGGTCAGCCTGCAGACGTTCATGCCAGGCTGGCGGTTGTGTGCTGTCCTTGCCTCAATCCCTGAAGAAATGCTGCAACCCTGGCCGGCGCCGTTCCCGGATCGGCTTTCTCTATCAAGGCCACAATGGCAGTGCCAATCACTGCCGCGTCCGCGAACTCGCTCACAGCGGCTACGTGTCCTGCAGTCGAGATGCCGAAACCCACGGCAATCGGCAACTGGGTGAAGTGGCGCAAGCGCTCGACCAGGCGGCTCGCATCGGCGGCCAGGTTTTGCTGCGCCCCGGTAATGCCTACCCGGGAAATGGCATAGACAAATCCCTGTGAGACGCCCGCGATCATCTTCAGCCGGTGATCGCTACTGGTAGGCGCAGCCAGAAAGATCGGCATCAACCCGTTGTGGTGCATTTCGGTCAGATACTCTTCGGCCTCTTCCACGATCACGTCGGTGATTAATACGCCATCCACACCGGAACGGGCGGCTTGGGCGCAAAAGCGCTTCAGCCCAAAACGCAGAATGGGATTGAAGTAGGAGAAGATCACCAGGCCGACGGAGGGTCTCAGGATGCGCAATTCCGCAGCCAAGTTGAGCACGTCATGCAAGCTCGTACCGTGGGCAAGGGCGCGCTCGCTGGCCCGCTGGATCACCGGACCATCGGCGATTGGATCGCTGAACGGCACCCCCAACTCGAGCACTTCCGCCCCTGCGTCGATGGCCGCCAAGGCAACGTTGCGCGTGGTCGCCAGATTCGGATCTCCGGCCGTGAGGTAAATGACCAGACCGGGCTTTAACCCCGGCCTCCTATTGAATTCAATCGGCATGCGCCGCACCCGCCAATTGCAACTCGCGCGCCATGATGCCCATATCCTTGTCGCCGCGGCCGGATAGATTCACTACTAATACGTCATCCTTCGCCAGCTTGGGCGCCAGGCGGATACACTCGGCGACGGCATGCGCGCTCTCCAGCGCAGGCACGATGCCTTCGGTCCGGGCCAATCGCTGGGCTGCCTGCAGAGCTTCGTCATCGGAAGCGGAGACATACTCGGCCCGGCCTGAATCGTGCAGGGCGGCGTGCTCCGGCCCGACCGAAGCGTAGTCCAGCCCGGCGGAGACGGAGTGGGTCAGCGATACCTGTCCCGCGTCATCCTGCAATACGTACGAGTAGGTGCCTTGCAGAACCCCGGGGCTTCCGCCGCTAAAGCGGGCAGCGTGGCTGCCCAGCGCCTGCCCCCGGCCACCCGCCTCCACGCCGATCAGCCGCACATGCGGCTCGTCAATGAAGTCATAAAATGCGCCGATGGCGTTAGAACCGCCTCCGACGCAGGCCAAAACCGCGGAAGGCAGCTTGGATTCCTTCTCCAGGATCTGCTCCTTGATCTCCTGTCCGATCACGCGATGAAAGTCACGCACCATGGTTGGGTAAGGGTGCGCTCCGAGAACACTGCCCAGCAGATAATGCGTGGTGCGAACATTGATGACCCAATCCCGCATGGCTTCGTTGATGGCATCCTTCAATGTACGGGAGCCGGAACTGACCCCGCGGACCTCAGCCCCGAGCAGGCGCATGCGGTATACGTTGAGCTCCTGACGGCGCATGTCCTCCTCACCCATGTACACGACGCATTCCATTCCGAAGAGCGCACAGACGGTTGCGGTGGCTACACCGTGCTGGCCTGCACCGGTTTCGGCAATGACGCGATGCTTGCCCATGCGGCGCGCCAACAGCCCCTGGCCAAGACAGTTGTTGATCTTGTGGGCGCCGGTGTGCAGCAGATCCTCGCGTTTGAGATAGATTTTGGCTCCGCCGAGCTGCCCGGTCAGACGCGACGCCAGGTACAACGGGGTGGGACGGCCCGCATAGTCGGCCAGCAGAAGATTGAGCTCAGCGTGAAAGAGAGGATCAGCCTGCGCTTCAGCATAGGCGTGCTCCAACTCCTCCAGGGCAGCCATAAGAGTCTCCGGAACGTAGCGGCCCCCATAGGCGCCAAATCGGCCGGGAACAGTGTGGATGACAGTGCTCACGATTTCCTCTTCTCTCCACCCGAGGATCATTGCCCTCAGCGGCTAAAGCCGGAGGGTTTTAAAACCATCTACGTACGGGCCTGATGCTCGCTGCGGCGAGGAAGGCCGTACCCTTCAGAAAATCTGCTCCGGGCAAGAAAACAACCGCAGGGGCTAAAGCCCTCATCAGCCCATTATTTACGGCCCGACTAAAGTCGTGCCCTGACACAAAACATGAGTTTTTCCGCAGCCTGTAAAGTCGTGCCCTAAAGAAGATCCGCAGTCTGTAAAGTCCGTACCCTAGGCCCATGAAGGCTCCTCCGATTGAGCTTTATGGGATCGGAAGCGGCACCTCAAGTATTTCCGCCGCCGCTTGCTGGGCTGACCGGATAAAGGCCAGCACACGCGCTGGATCCTTCCTGCCAAGCGCGCTCTCGACGCCGCTTACCACGTCTACTCCCCAGGGCCGCAAAACCTGAAGCGCCTGCTTCACATTCTCCGGGGCCAGGCCACCGGCCGCTATCAGTCGTAGATGCGGCGCAGCTTGGAGGAAACCATTCCGCGCCCCCAGCCAGTTGAAGCTGGTGCCGGTGCCACCCACCGCTCGCTGGCTTGAGGAGTCCACCAGAACTCCGTCAAGAGAATCGTCCCCGCTCAACTCGGTCAATTGCTGCTCAAACTCATGCTCTTTATAGTGGAGCACGCGCAAGATGCCCAACCGCGCTGGAACCCGGGCGAAATGCTCCCGCAAACGGCGGGGAAGAAGGGCGTCTGAAGAGCGATGGAGCTGCACCCCAGTCAAACCGGCGGCAGCTACGGTCGACACAATCTCGGCGAAACCTGCGTCCACGAAAACGCCATACTTCTCCACCTGGCGGGGCAGTTTTTCGGTGATTTGGCGAACCAATTTAGCCTCGACCTGCCTTGGACTTGGAGCAAAAACGAATCCGACTGCGTCCGCGCCACATTCCGCCGCAAAGCGCGCATCTTCAAGGCTGGTGTTGCCGCAAATCTTGATCCACATGGCGGGCTCTCACTTGCTCACTGGCGAACGGTCCCCGGATTTCCTGTCCAGGTTGGCGGCGTTAGCGAGCTTTATGCGCCTTTCTTCACGGAAAGGCGCACTCGCGGCTCCGTCCAATGCAGCGTGGCAGGAAATCCGGTCCACCGCCATAAGCAGGGTCTCGAGCGCCGCGCCGGGATTCTGCTGACGCATCAGCGACTCGCCGATAAGAAAGGCATGGAACCCCGCCGCGCGCAAGCGGTTAAGATCCTCGGCGGTCTCGATCCCGCTTTCGCTCACGTGAACAGCACCAGAGGGCAGGCGGGAAGCCAGATCGAGCGAGACCTGGAGGCGTACCGAAAATGTGCTGAGATCGCGGTTATTGACGCCGATAGCATCGCAGTCCAGAGCAAGGATCCGGTCCAACTCTTCCCCGGTATGCACTTCGCAGAGCACATCCAATTCCAGGGCGTGGGCTTGTGCTGTAAGGGCACGGAGCTGTGCATCGCTCAAGGCGGCGGCGATCAACAGAATAGCATCGGCCCGATGGGCGCGAGCCTCCAAAAGCTGGAATTCATCCAGCAGAAAATCTTTGCGCAGGCAGGGCAGACTACAAGACTGGGAAGCCACTTCCAGATTGCGCAAACTGCCCTGAAAAAACTGCTCTTCGGTGAGCACGGAGAGGGCAGCGGCGCCTCCGTCTGCGAACCCTGCGGCCAAGGCAGCCACATCGAAGTCAGGGCGAATCAATCCCCGCGAGGGCGATGCCTTCTTCAGCTCGGCGATCACCGCCGGCCCGCTTGCCGCCTTCTGCCGCAGCGCACGGGCGAAACCCCGGGGCTGGTGGGCGGCGGCCGCCTGCTCCAGAACGCGGGTTGACGATGCGGCCTTCCGCTCCTCAACTCCGCGCCGCGTGCTGGCCAGGATTTTTGTAAGTTGGCTTTCCATGGGCTAGTGTCAGTATATGCTGCTGGGCGGACCGACTTTTCCCTACCGCTTGTACCAACTCTCCCACCGCCGGCATCGAACCATTTGTATATGAATCATTTCCCTCTACCCTGGGCGAATTCGGCAGAAATGGCGGCTCTGGGGCAGCGACTTAGATCTGCCCCCCGCTCCCTGCTGATGCTGGATTATGACGGCACGCTCGCGCCCTTCCAGGTGAATCGCTTTGCGGCCGTCGCTTACCCCGGGGTGGAGGACCGGCTGGCGATTTTATCCGAGTTGGCTAGGGTTCGCCTGGTGCTGGTCACCGGCCGCTCCGCCCGTGAGCTTCGCCGCCTTTTGCCTCCCAGCACCAAAGCTGAAATTTGGGGTAGCCACGGCCGGGAGCAGCTGAAGTGCAACGGCTCATATAAATTGTTCGCGCTTGATTCCATGCAGCAGGCCACGCTGCAAAGCGTGGCGCGGGAGATGGCGACCCTGGGCTTTGCAGAGGCACTGGAGGTTAAGCCTTCCTCCCTCGCCGTCCACTGGCGCAGCTCCGACCCCGGCACGCAAGAGCAGATTCGCTCCTCAATTCAATCGATCTTCGACCACCTTGCCGAACCGGGCAGGCTGCACCTGCTTCCGTTTGATGGCGGCCTGGAATTGCGTTCGACCGACATCACCAAAGGGACTGCGGTGGGGCATATCCTTGCGGAAGAACCAGCTGCCATCCCTGCGGCCTACCTGGGCGACGATCTTACCGATGAAGACGCCTTTGCCGCCATCGGGAAACGGGGTTTACCCATCCTGGTGCGCACCGAGGCGCGGGAGTCGTATGCTCGGTTTTGGCTGAGGCCACCGGAAGAGCTGCTGGAGTTCCTAGACGCCTGGATCGCAGCCTCGCGAAGCCAGTACCCGACGACGACCTCTGCAGAGGCTTTCCTATGAGCCCCACCAAATTGGTTTTGGTTTCCAATCGCATCCCGATCACGTTTATCACTGAGGATGGAAAGCTCAAGGGACAGTCCAGCAGCGGCGGATTGGTGAGCGCGCTGGAGCCGCTGCTTAAAGATCATGGCGGCATCTGGGTGGGTTCGGGCGGCACAGAAGACTCCCCACGCATCCGCAAAATTCTCGATCAGGCGAGCGGGAAGAATCCCTTTGAGTACGCTCCGCTCTTCCTGACCGAGGAGGAGCAAAGTAACTTCTACGAGGGCTTCTCCAACGAGATTGTTTGGCCACTTTTCCATGACTTGCAATCGCGCTGCAACTTTGATCCCCGTTATTGGGATTTCTACGAACGCGTCAATCGCAAGTTTGCGCATGCCGTGGAGAAGGCGTCGCAGCCCGGCGACTTGATCTGGATTCACGATTACCAGCTCATGCAGGTGGGTAAGACTTTGCGCTGCCGGCGTCCGGCCGCGCGGCTGGCGTTCTTTCTTCACATCCCGTTTCCCTCGCCTGACATCTTTGCCAAGCTACCGTGGCGGAAGCAGATTCTCGAGGACCTGCTGGCGCACGACCTGCTCGGCTTGCAGACCGGGCGCGACCAGCGAAACCTGATTGCTTGCCTTCGTTGTTTCGTTCCTTCAGTGAAGATCTCTGGGAAGGGGGAGAGCCGCCTGGTGGCCAGCGAGCACGGGCACACGCACGTCGAGGCCTTCCCGATCAGCATCGACTACCGCGGTTTTGCCGAGCAATCCGCGTCCGAGCCGGTGCTCGAACGCGTGAAGCAGATCAAAGCCAAGACGCATGGCATTCAGATCGTGGTCGGCGTCGACCGCCTCGACTACACCAAGGGCATTCCGGAGCGACTCAAGGCTTATGGCTACTTTCTACGCCATTACCCGGAGTTCCACCGTAAGGTTGAACTGATCCAAATTGTGGTCCCGAGCCGTGAAGGCATACCTCGTTACGATCAGCTCAAGCGCGAGGTGGAGCGCCTAGTAACCCACGTGAATGGCGAATTCAGCGAGCCGGGGTGGGTACCCATCAATTTCATTTACCGGTCAGTGCCGCGAGACGAGTTAATCGCGATCTATCGGGCAGCCGATGTCGCTCTTATCACTTCACTCAAAGACGGCATGAACCTGGTGGCGAAAGAGTACTGCGCGGCCAAGACCGAAGTGAACGGCGTGCTGGTCTTGAGCGAATTTGCGGGCGCGGCTCCTGAGCTTCGCATCGGCGCGATCCTGGTGAACCCGAATGATGAAGTGGGAGTCGCCGCCGCGTTAAAGCAGGCTCTGGAAATGAAGCCGACGGAACGCCGACGGCGCATGCTTCGCCTGCGTCAACAGATTCGCCAGGCCGACATCCTTACATGGCGCGACCGCTTTTTCCATGCCCTGGAAAAGACGGATGCTGCAGCGGAAAGGGCAAACTAGGCTGGAGAGAAATTAGATTGGTGCCGAAGAAGGGACTCGAACCCCCACACCCTTGCGAGTACATGGACCTGAACCATGCGCGTCTGCCAATTCCGCCACTCCGGCACGATACAATCCAGCGCGATCGGCTGGATAGGCAGCAACCCCTAGTGTACAAAAGCCAGCCCTGATGTCAAACGCTGGTGGACTCAAGGGCTGAGTCTGACTGAGAACCCGTTTCCCAGTATTCCCGAAGGCCCTGGTACTGGGGAAAAACGCTCTTTCAGAGCCCGAAGGCCGATTCATTGCTGGATGACTTCCATACCGGCTAAAGAGAGTGCGTGAGAACTAAGTGCAGTGGAACCCAGGATTGCATCCTGGGTAATTCTCAGCCGTCCCTGCGGGACTGAATCACATTGCCAACTTGTACCCAGGACTAAGTCCTGGGCTACTCTCAGCCGTCCCTACGGGACTCCATCGTGCGAGCGAAAGACGTACACTCTGGGGCTTTCAAGCCGGAGCCACCCAACGCTAAAGTTCTCCCGCGGACCCCCGCGGACACTAAAGCCCGTACCCTTCAGGACTGAATCACCGCTAGAAAGCTAAGGGCTTAGCGGCTTACGGGCACTTGAACGGCAATCGCTTCCAATTGCGCCAAGTGATTCAGATCATGGCCTGCGATGGTTTCAAGGAGTTCGCGGAACGTCATCTCCCCACGCTCCGGATGCAGAAGTCGCTTGGACATCGCCTCCGCAGGCACCGAGCGCAGCAGCATCAGGTTCCATTGGCGAACGCAGGAGAAAGTCATCATCGCAGCCTGTGCATCGTAACCGGCGTAGTTCCGGGCCCATAGCTCCTGGTCGAAGGGCTGGATGACGTGATGATTTTCTGCCAGAGCCTGGCGTAGCCGGTAGCTGAAGACTATTTCGCAATCCGCGAGATGGCACAAGATTTCGAGTGGGCTCCACTTTCCCGGAGCCGGCGATTCTTCGATGCGCGCCGGACCGAGCGCAACGGAAAGTTGTTCAAGATGCCTGGCGGTAGTGGCCACCACTTTGAGAGGATCGCGAGTGCCTAGCTGTCGTGCATATGGGTTCATCCCATTACAATAACGTTACTGGGCGCCTCTTCTCAACTTCCCGAGGGGAGGTTACCAAAGAGCTGATCGGCAAAGTGACGCATTCTGGTGCAACCAGCAAGCTCCGGGAACCACCAACATAAACACCAGCATGAATCCGAGGGTGCGACAGGCTCTCGGCTGAGGTCCGAATGACGCCCAATCCGCCCGCCATCCCTGTAGAACAGGCCAAAGAGATCCGCCGTCTGTCTCACGATCTAAGCAATGCGCTGGAAATTATCGTGCAGGCTAATTACCTGCTGGGCGCTATGTCACATGATGAATCCGCCAAACAGTGGGTCCAACTCCTCGATAACGGCGTAGTGCAAGCCGCCGGCATCAACCGCAGTCTGCGCGAATATATCGTTGCTAACAGCTGAGGTTCGAGATGACAAATCTTCTTGCGCAAAAGAATTGTCATCTCGCCTGCCCCAGCTCGCCGTGGGACCGGAGCTTACCCGGATTTCTTTAAGCGAGGGAAATACTCTAGACGAGCTTGGCGTCCAGCGTTATCTCAGTATTGTTTTTGAAGAGCCGGGAGATGGGGCAGCCGGCTTTGGCATCCTGCGCTGCCTTGTCGAACGCCGCCTTGTCGGCACCTGGCACCTTCGCTGTGGTCGTCAACAGAATCTTGGTGATCGTCGGTCCGGCGTCCGTCTTGTCAAAGGTTACCGTCGCCTTGGTCTCAAGCGATTCCGGCGGCAGATTGGCGGTGGTGAGCTGAGCGCTCAGCGCCATGGTAAAGCAGCCCGCGTGGGCCGCCGCAATCAGTTCTTCCGGGTTGGTGCCGATTCCACTCTCGAATCGAGTGCCAAACGAATACTGGCTGTCTTTCAACACCCCGCTTTGGGTCGAAATCGTGCCTTTGCCATCTTTCAGGCCGCCGTGCCACACCGCGCTTGCTGTGCGCTCCATATGAAACTCCTCTTGAGGCGAATTGGGGAGTAGGGAAACTCCAGCGAGCCCCCTAATACCCCGTCTCATTGTATTGATGTCTGCAGCGTCTTCCAGGGAGCTGGGTCGCGGAATTCTTGAGAATAAAATTGTTTTAGCCGTTCGGACCCTGCCGGGCCAGCGGCAATGACACCATGCGCGCCTGCTCGGTCTGGCTGGCCACGTCATGCATCACCAGCCGGCCTTCGAGCAGATAGTATCCCTGCTGGTCGCGGCTGCGGGCGGACCCGCGCACGATCGTTCCCTCAAAAGAGAACCAAACACCGTGAACCTGGCGGGTAGTGAATGCCAATCGCTGCCCCGCCAGCCGGCTGGTGGCAAAAAAGAAGGTAAGGGGCGTGCCCTCGTCACTCTCGCGATCACCCATCCTGGTGATGAAGCCGCTAAGCCGGTCGGGCTGCAACTCCACATCAATCGAGCCCCCGGCACCCAGCGAGTACGCTCCTGAGGCCTCCAGCGGGAGGATGGTCCGGCCGCTCGACCTGGTGCTCATGTCGAGATCATCGTCCACCTGGTTATAGCTGCGCCGATGCAGCACTGGATCCTGCGTCTTGGTCTGCGCCCACAGCGGCGCCAGCGCGAGCAGCACAAAAGCGAGCCCGGCCACATTGACTGGACGCACATGCCAACTCAAAAATTGCACAATTCCCTCTACTGGGCCGATTGCCCGCTCATACTCTGCTTCCGGGCAGCCTCAAACTCGTCTCCCGGCTTCCAGGTCACGGGAGCCGACGACAACGCCTGCCACCCTAATAGGAACCCGAACTGAGCCAATTTGGCATCGGCGCGGAAATCCATATCTGGCCGATATTCGTCGGTAGGGCGGTGGTACCGCTGGTCGTCGTAGTCTTTCTTCTGCTGCTTTCCCCATTCCGCCGTGTGGCCGGCGAAGAGCGTCCCTTCATCGATCGAGAAAGCCGGGACGCCGAAGCGAGCAAAACTGAAGTGATCAGAGCGATAGTAGATTCCCGCCATCGGGGCGTTGTCAGGCTGGATCTGAAGACCGAAGGCGGCAGCCGTCTTCTCTACCACTGGATAGAAGCTGGTTCGCTCCGAACCATTCGCCACCACTGAGGTGGGCACGCCGATGGGCAGCAACTCATCGAAGTTGAGGTCCAAGGTGAAGTGGCGAATAGGCTCCGGAGGATGCATGCCCAGGTATTTTGACCCCAGGAGATTCTGTTCTTCCGCGGTAACGGACGCAAAGTAGACGTTGCGGGGCGGAGGGGTTTTCGCTGAAGCATAAGCTCGCGCCATCTCCAGGATGATCCCGCAGCCAGTTCCATTGTCCACCGCCCCGTTGAAGATCTGGTCTCCGCCCGCGGTGGGGTCGATGCCCAGGTGATCGTAGTGAGCGGTGTAAAGGACATTGCCGCCTGGGCTCGAGTCGGCTCCCGGCACCATGGCGATCACGTTGGCGGATTCATAGTTCCTCACCCGGCTGGTGATGTGCGCCTGGAGACGGAGGGGCAACTCAACTGCCTTGAATCCGCGCTTGCCCGCCGCCTCGATCATTTGATCCACGTTCATGCCGGCGGCTGCGAAGAGCTTCCGCGCGACGTCGATTTGTATCCAGCTGGCGGCCCGAAGAGTGGAAAGCGGATCGTTGCGGAGGTAGGACACCTCTGTTGCTTCGGAGTTCAGCAATACTTCCCAACCATAGCTTGCCAGGTCAGTGCGGTGAATGATCAGAACACCCAGCGCGCCCCTGCGGGCCGCTTCTTCGAACTTATAAGTCCATCGGCCGTAGTAGGTGAGGGCTTTACCGTTGAAAAAATGATCGTCATTCGATGGCGGCTGATTGACGATGATGAGCAGGATTTTGCCTTTGACGTCGACGCCAACGTAATCATTCCATTGATACTCCGGGGCATCGATGCCGTAGCCCACGAAGACGATGGGAGCGTCTATGTCGACGGTCGGCTCACCAGTCTGGTCCTTGGTCAAGTAGTCTTCGCCGTACTTGAGGTGGATCGGCGCGCCACTAGCCGGAACCAAGGTAAAGCTGGTCTTATCGACCTCTGTGTGCACGGCCATGAGCGGGACCTTCTGAAAATAGGTTCCATTCTCGCCCGCCGGCCGGGCGCCGGCCAGAGCGAACTGGGTGGCGATGTATTCTGCCGCCAGTTGGCCCCCTCGCGTACCTGGGCCGCGTCCCTCCAGCAGATCGCTGGCCAGAAAGCGGACGTGAGCACGGATCTTCTCAGGATCGATGCTTGCAGCAGCCTGGCGCGCAGCGGCTGGGACGCCGGCGATTGCCGGCACCTCGGGCATCGCCGGCTCCTGGGCCTGCAGAGTAAGCCCGAGGAGAGCGGTAAGCGATAACACAGGGCAAAGGAATCTCTTCATCTCACCTCACGAATCACAAGCTACGGGGCATGATCTGCAGCCGCTGGAGTATCTTGCGCGCCAGCCCCGTCAGTGGCAAGCTGCCCAGCTCCGAACTCTTGGCCCATTGGCGAGGATATCGCTGGGCCGGCCAGCGATTCCTGGCCTCGCGCTCAGAGAAGCGCAGCACTCGAACATGGTAGTTGGTCACGGTGATGGCATGGCGCAACGCGATCTCGACCCGCTGGTGGTCGTCTGGCTGCATCGTCACTTCCGGGAGTTCCCACATGCCCGGCATCAGCGAGGCTGACGAGGGACGCCGCTGAAGCAGCACTTGCGTGATATCAGCATGGTCGCGGCGCAGCAGGGCGTAGGCAATCTGCTGGCTGCGCATCTTTTTCGGCGGCGGCGCCTGGTGCTCACCGCGGGTAGCGCAGAATGGCTGCACGGGGCATTGCAGGCACAACGGACGTTGGGGCAGGCAGACGGTTGCTCCCAGCTCCATCATCGACTGGTTGAAGTCTCCGGGGCGCTCGGGATCGACCAGGCTGGCGGCACGATCGCGAAGCCATTTGGCTTGGGCAGCGGGCGTCGCCGGCTTTTCGGCCTCGGGAAAGACGCGCAGCAGTACGCGCTCGACATTGCCGTCGACCACGGCAACCCGCTCGCCAAAGGCAATGCTGGCGATGGCCGAGGAGGTGTACTCTCCTATCCCGGGCAGCTTTCGCAGTTCCGCGGCGGTGGTGGGCAACGTTCCGTTATGTTCCTGGACGACCACCTGCGCCGCCCGGTGCATCATCTTTGCGCGACGGTAGTACCCCAGCCCGCTCCACGCTGCCAGCACTGCAGGCTCCTCCGCCAGCGCAAGAGCGGCAACGGTAGGGAACAAGGCCAGAAAGCGGGAGTAGTAGTCAAGGACAGCAGTCACCCTGGTCTGCTGCAGCATGATCTCGGAAACCCAGATTCCGTAGGGGTCAGCGTTTCGCCGCCAAGGGAGATCTCGCGCATGGGAATCGAACCAGGCTAATAGCTCTCGCTGAAACTTCCGGATCGCTGCCGGACCGAGGACCCACCATGGGTCGAATGTATCAGAGGGATGGATGCTCGGAATGCGCGATGAGGATCAAGCCCTTGGGGACTTGCTGCCAGACGCTGATGGCCGTGAAGGTCTGGAGCCCGGTGGCCGAGGAAAGCTGCAAGGTATAGCTGAGCGTCATGTCCACACCGTTGGGCTTCACGACCATGTTGGTGATGGTGAAATCAGCGATGTTCAGTCCTTGCAGATAGGGCACGACCTGATCTTTGCTGAGAACCTTGCCCCCAACCTGATACATAACATTGGCGGCGAGCATCCCCGGGAGCTGCTGCCAGTTCTTTGCCTTCACCGCCGACCAGAAGAGCCGTTCAAACTGCTCCGCGCTGGTCGTGCTCTGGAGAGTGGGTTGTTTCTTCTCTCCATAAAAGGTGCAGCCGCTCAGGCCGACAGTTGCCAGGGCGGCAGCAAGTAGACTTGCAATCCAGATCTTGCGCATCGCTCTCATTGGAGCACAAAAAAGGCTGCCATTGCTGGCAGCCTTTTCGCACTCCTATTGCTAAGGAACGCTTAGTCGCCCATGACGGGTTCTTCCTTGTTAGCCGCCGGGGCTGGCTTGGGCGCCGGGGCGATCAGCGTGTCGAGCGGAATGAAACCCTCTTTCGGCTTCTCCCCCAGGACATGCTCGCGATAGAGCCGCGCCATCTTGGCGTTTTCCGCATCCGCCTTAATTTTCGCGTCGCGTGCCATCAGCTTTTCCTGACGCGAATTCTTGGCAATGCCCAGCTTGTCGAGCGTGTCGTTGGCCGAGGCCATCACATGCTCCTGGTTAAGCAGGAGAGTGTGCTGTGCATCGCCCATGCCGACCTTCTTTCCACCGGCAAAGATTTCGTGCCTGCCGTGCTCCTCGTACCACTTGGTGAGGGTGGAGGTCATATGCATCTTCTCGATGATATTGCGCCAGCCCACGCCGGTGTTATAGGCGCAGAAGGAGATCTCGCCTTCCTGCGTGGCGTAAGGGATGATGCACTGCTCGGTGCGCCGGAAGTCGTAGTTGAAGAGATCCTGGAACCACATGCCGGCGATGAAGAGGAAGTTCCAGCGATCGGCGCGGCGCTTTTCGATGTCGGCCATGGTGCGGTCTGCCTTCACCGAACCGTAGTTGCGCTTGGTCGAGCCAGAAAACTTATCGAACTTCTGCAACAGATCCATGATGCGCATATGCTTCGGCGCCTTGAGCGGATTGTAGTTGCGCAAAAGAGCCAGCGTGATGCCAAAGAGCGAGAGAGTCTTGCCCCGCGCCGCGTCGTTCAGCTTGGCGATATCCTTCGCCAAACGATCCGCATTGAGGAATGCGGTGACTGGAACAGCTTCCTTTGTTTCCTTGTCGATCATGATCGCCATGCCGATGCCGCAGTTGGGGTGGCATCCGCAGGAGATCTGACCCCATTCGCGATCCGGCCCATGGACCAGGTCGGCGAAATCGGAGAAGGTGCTCATGAAGCTGATGGGAAACCAGTCGCGCGTGGGCTCGCCGATGCCGGTCTGGTTCTTGACATCATGGGCCATGTGGCTGAGGGTGTAGCGCTGCGCAAGACGCCGCTCATCGCTTACGGCTTCGTCCCGGCCGGTGAAAGAAACCGGCTGGAAACTGAGAAAGTTGATCTTCTTCGGGTTGTCCAGCGCGAACTGGATAATATGGCCGACTTGCTCGTTGTTGATGCCGTTGATGATGGTGGTAACGGGGACAATGTCGACACCGGCTTCGTGCAGGTTGTGAATCGCCTGCAGCTTGACGTCAAACAAATTGCCGACCTTGCGGTGCGAGTTTGCGGCGTTGCCGATGCCATCGAACTGCAGGTATGCATAGCGCAGGCCCGCCTCGGCAGCGGCACGGCAGAGCTCTTTGCTCTTGGCAAATTCGATTCCGTTCGTCGCTGCCTGCACCGACTCGTAGCCGACCTTGCGCGCGTAGGCAATGGCGTCCAGAAAGTAGGGCGAGAGCGTCGGCTCACCGCCGGAAAACTGAACCGACATCTGGCGGCGCGGCTTGATGCTGACCGCGTTGTCGAGCATGGTCTTGATCTCGTCCCAGGTGAGCTCATGAACAAAGCCAACCTGGTTTGCATCCATGAAGCAGGGATCGCACATCATGTTGCAGCGGTTGGTCAAATCGATGGTCAAAACCGAACCGCGCCCGTGGGTCACGGTCGAGGTGCCATGGTTGTGCAGCTTCTCATCGTTGTGAGCTTGGATATCGCGGCCAGGGAAGACCTCTTCGAGGTGCTTGAAGAAAGCCGGGTCGATGGACATCACATCTTCAAAATGGCCATGCTTCGGGCAGTCCTTGACCATCAGGATCTTGCCGTCGCGCTCGATGATCTGGGCCTTGATCTCGCCCACTTTCTCATTGAGGAGCACCTCGTGGGGCAGCTTGCCATCGAGGATCTGCTGGCGAATCTCGGGCACGCACTTGGGACAAAGAGAATCGGTGGTGCGCGGCCAGCCAAGGGGCGGCTTTTCTTTCTGGTAGGACTTCAGCAGCGGCTTATCCGACCACTTGGGCGTGAAAGAGGCATTTGGGCTGATACGGTTCGCTCTTTCAAAAACCGACCACGCGCCTTGGGCAAGAATCGTGACCGCTCTCTCGGAATATTTGACGGCTTTGGACATGAAGTCTCCTGATCTAATTGACGCTGAAAAGCTGGGGCCGGAGGCACTGAAGAATCTGATAGTTGGACCTGGTGACGCTGGTCCAATCCAGTTATAGATTACGAGCTTCGCTCGACAGGCCGAAACGAGTCCCGCTGAACTGCGAGAATAGCGAGCCGGACGGCAAAGTATTGATTTGAACGGCAATGGGTGCAACCACGATGGTAACGTTCGGGGTTCCGGCCCCCTTACAGGTTATTCCTGAGATGCGCCGCCTTCGGCGATGGCTACCCGGTTGATCACTCTTTGGACGATAACCACCTGGATATTCACGTGGCGCGCCAAGTCGGGCATAAATTCGGTGATCGCATTGCCGATGGGATCAGTTGCCAGGGAGGTGGCGATGCGGGCCGTGCTCGCACCGAAGCTATGCTTACGGCCGGGAACATACACGTTGCCCAGCGAGTTGGTGCAAATGGTGCCGACGACGGTGGCGTAGTTGAACATCGGCACTCCCTCATCGCTCTGGGCGATGACCACCTCATCGAGGACATGAAGGATGCGCCGGCGCTTGGATAGATTTGGCATGCGATGGTAGTGCGGATCCTGGTGAGCAAGGGACGGGATCAGAAAGGTGCTGAAGAATTCACCCGTCATGTCCTGGGAGAGGGACACGCCGGCATTCTTGGCAAATCCTCGAAATCCAGGTCCATCCGCGTTATGGGAGTCGGTGGCGACGCTGTACGCAGAGACCCAGCCGATGGTCAGCAGGTTGAAGGGGTCGCTTACATTTCTGGCTGCCAGGATGAACTTTTGCCTGGGGGTGAGCGGCAGCGGAGCCGAGGAGTTGAGGAAGCGGGCGAATATGGGGATATTGGGCTGGCAGCTCATGACCTTCTCAGCCGGGCTGGAGGAATCGGGCTGGCATCCAGGCCGTGTGCCTGGGATGCTGCGACGGCTGCCTTCCGGAACAGGCGGTCTTCCTGGCGTGGGTGGGGTTACCGGGGGGAATCCCGGAGGGTTGGCGCCGTGTTGCCCCTGCCCGAAAGCTCCCTCCGATGACCGGTCAGCGGGCACGGGATTGCTCACTGCCGGCTCCTGCATGGCAAGATCCGCGGAGGGTTGAGGCGCGTCAGGCAAGGCTTCGGATTGTGTTGGGGATTGTGTTGAGGGCCGTCTCGGCTGTTGCGCGGAGAGAGGTGGGCGTCCCAGGAAGAGGGTCGCGAGCAGCAAAGCTCCGCTGAGAACGCTTCTGGTCATCAATCTCTATAGACCCCACATCCCTGAAAGTCGTATCAGGCAAGGCGGGAGAGGCCGAGAAGGCCGCGCTATTGGTAGGATGCCAATCGCCCATCATAGATGAGCAACAGATCCCAGCCATTGCCGGTGGCGCAAGAAATTGTTCCACAGGAGCAGATCGAGAACGGCTGCGAATTACTTACTGTAGGCGGAGGATGTTAATGATGGGAAATTTGCGCGCCACGGTGGGAAAGAATTCCAATACCAGGTTTCCCCCAGCGTCGGTTGCGATCGATGTCAGGAAAGTAAGGCTGACAACCCTGGCGGTAACGCTGGGTTCGGGATAGTAGGTCGTGACCAGCGCCGCGGCGACTGCGCGGCCAGCAATTCCGGAATAATTAAATTGATCAGTGCCGTCGTCCCCACGGCGAACCACCGCCTGGCGCATGGAGAGGAGGCTGCGACGGATGAAGCTGCCGTCGGCGATCCGGTAGTAACGCGGATCCTGGTGAAAGGCCCCGGCAAAGATTCCATCGGAGAAGACCCGCACGGTGGCAGAGCGCAGCATGGCTGCGCCCAACTTTTCGCCGAAAGCGCCGGAATCTTTACCGTACTTGGGGTCGGTATTGAAGAGTTGTTCGTAGCTGGCAGAGTAGAGGCCGGGAATGAGCGTGATGGGGCGGGCAACTTCGGTGAAGGAGAATATCAGTTTGTCCGAAGCGGTAAACCGGTACTCTGTCTGGCCGGGCTCTATCACCTGTGCGAATCTTCGCGCAGGTGGGAGCGGAGAAAACGCCGTTTGCTGGGCGCTTGGCGTGAAATTGCGGGCCGGCGACTGCGCTGATGGCTGCGGCGCGTCGGGCAAGAGCGCTGCCAGCGCTGTCCCACGGGCCTCGGAGACCGTCTGACCGCGGCCTACGCCGCCGCAGGCTATGGCTAACAAGAGAAAAGCCAAGGGACGGCACAGCGGCAAAGAATTCTTCAAAACAACCCTTCCGGCTTCCAGGTTCATTGGCCCTTCCAGTCTTTGTGAGGCAGGGGACAAGGACACAAAGGCTTGGTTCTTTACGTAGTCCAGTGCTTTACTCTACCCTTAACGTTCGTCGGCAAGATGCCCCGTCAGGCGGCATCCTTTCGATGCCGACGGGCGATTCCTGACCCAGTAGAAGTGAGATGCAGGAGTGGGGGATTATGGCTCAAGAGCCGTTCAGTGACAAAGGCAGCGGACGCTTTGAAGATTTCGGGAAAAAGGTGGACGAACGCCTCAACCAGGCGATGCCGCGGGTCGAGGAAGAGCTGAAAAAAGTGATTGCCTACCTCAACGATCAGGTGGTGCCCCAGCTACGGCAGGATTCCGCACAGGCACTGCACGCGGCCGCCGATCGATTACGCAAATTGGCTCAACAGCTTGACGACGGACCTGGCAGCGGAGCGCGCTAGGTGACGCCGGTAACGGGCGGGCCTGGCCATGTGCTACGGGCTCTGTCGCAAATGATTTTGCTCAGCGCCGCGATCGCGTCGATCACAGGATGCCACCACAAATCGTCGCGGGTCGCCGTTGCCCCACCCCCAGTCCTAGGTGCGCCAACTCCCCCAGCCAACCCTGCTCCGTCTTCCGTGCCGGCTTCCGGCCCAACCGGTGTGCCCGGTCCCGTGGCCGACAGCCCGGCGGATGCGGATTTCGTCAGCTCGCATCCGGTGATTTATAGCGAAGAAGGAATTGCCAGCTGGTACGGGCCTCCCTACGACAAACGGCGGGGAGCCAACGGCGAGATCTTTGACAAAGATGCACTCACCGCCGCCCATCGAACGCTACCCATGAATTCGCTGATTAAGGTCACGAACCTGTCGACGGGACAATCGGCCATTCTGCGGGTGACCGACCGCGGGCCGTTCGTTCCCGATCGGATGCTCGATCTTTCTCTGGCATCGGCTAAAGCGATCGGAGTTTGGAGGCCCGGCTTGGCCCGGGTGCGGGTGGAGGTATTTGCTGCTCCATCGCCACTGGATCACGGTGGACGTTGGTGCGTGCAGATTGGCGCGTTCAAGAATGAGAAGGGAGCGTTTCAGCTGCGCGATCAGCTAACACGAAAGTACCGTACGGCGAATGTGATCGAGTTTACCGGGCCTACTGGTCATTGGGTGCGCATCCGTCCGGCAGACGACGACAAAGGACGCGCGGTCGAGATTGCCCGCGAGCTGCAGCCTAGTGAAGGCGAAGCCTATTTGGTTCGGCTTGATTGATGACGGAGAGATTCGCGGTTCCTTCTAACTGTTCCAGCAAAGCAATGGTGGGGCTGCGCCCCATAAGCGCTAACTTGTTTGGCAGAAATAGAAATCCGAGAAGACGCTTTTTTTGCATCTCTAACTCGCCGCAAAATCGTCATCCTGAGCGGAGCGTCTCACAGACTATCGCGCGACACGACGCTTGGTGGCGCGGAGTCGAAGGACCCCGGCGATGCCTATCTTACCCATGCTTTTCGGAGCTTTTCAGCCACCGAACCCCCGAGAACAGGATCTGCTGCAATGTAAAGCGTGGGTTGTATGGCTGCTGGGAATGTAGATGTAGGGGCCGGACAGACCAAGATGTTCTTGAATCTCCGCCCAGGGAAAGACCGTGGCGGGTCCGCCCCGTGCGGGCTTCGGTTGTTGAAAAGCTCCGAAAAGCATGGGTAAGATAGGCACCGCCGGGGTCCTTCGACTCCGCGCCACCAAGCGTCGTGTCGCGCGATAATCTGTGAGGCGCTCCGCTCAGGATGACGATTTTGTGTGAGTTTTGACGAAAAACATCCTAAACAAGTTAGCGCTTATGGGGCTGCAACCCGTCCGACGGTGAGGGCTCGTAGACTGTGGGGAACTTTCGTTGGGAACTGGCACGATGATGATTCTGCTGCAGACACCCGTTCCCCAGCTGGTGTACACACTTCCGCCTGAGGTGTTGGAAAAGGCGCGGTGGCTCTACTATTGGCGCACCGGTCTTGACTTCGGCTCGACCCTCTGGAGCATCGTCGTCTTGCTAGCGGTGCTCAATTTCCGTTGGGCCTCAGGCCTGGGCGCGTGGTCAGCCACGGTTACACGCAAGCTATGGCTACAGGGGTTTTGCTTCGCCCCACTGATCCTGCTGCTGCTCTCGCTGGCGCACCTGCCACTCGCCATCCTCGGCCACCACATCTCGCTCAGCTACGGTCAGTCGATCCAAGGGTGGGGCAGTTGGTTTGCGGACTGGGGCAAGGCACTGCTGCTTGATCTGGTCACCGGAACGTTTGTGCTCTCTGTGGTCTTCGTCTTGATCAGGAGGTCTCGCCGCTGGTGGCTCTGGTTGTGGGTGGTATCGGTGCCCATGCAGGTGCTGGTCGTCTTCGTGCTGCCACTGGTCATCGACCCGATGTTCAATCACTTTGAACCACTGGCGCAGACTCATCCCGAGCTGGTGCAGCAACTGGAACGCGTGGTCTCGAAGACCGGAGTTTCCATTCCGCCTGCACGCATGTTCCTGATGAAGGCCAGCGAAAAGTACACCAGCTCGAATGCCTACGTGACGGGGTTCGGCTCCTCGCAGCGCGTTGTGGTTTGGGACAACACCATCAAGAGCTCCCCTCCGGATGAGATCCTGTTGGTCTTTGGCCACGAGCTCGGCCATTACGTGTTGCACCATATCGAGCGCGGGCTCGCCATGGGTGCGGTGCTGTCTCTATTCTTCTTATGGATCGGCGCCGGCTTTGTGGATTGGCTGATCGGGCGCTACGGGCCGCGCTGGCATATCGCTTCACTCGAAGACTGGGCGGCAACCGGCGTGCTGTTGCTGGCGCTGTCTGTGCTTTCGTTTGCCGCCGAGCCTATCGGCAATAGCATCAGCCGGGCTCAGGAGCACCAGGCGGATGTCTTCGGAATCGAGGTGGTCCATGGCATCGTTGCCGACCCGCAGAAGGTGGATGCGGAGTCATTCCAGCGCCTAGGGGAGCAATCGCTCGAGTACCCTTACCCCTCGCCGCTGGTTGTCTTTTGGACCTACACCCACCCGCCGATCGCCGAGCGCGAGGCATTCGCGGCAAATTACGATCCGTGGAAGCCAGGCGGGCATCCACGATACTTCAGCAAGTAGGATGATTACGACATGGCCTGTTTATTCTGCAGAATCATCGCCGGCGAGATTCCTTCCAAGAAGGTTTTTGAAGACGACCTGACCTACGCATTCAGAGACATCAATCCCCAGGCGCCGACGCATATATTGATCGTTCCGCGCAAACACATTGCATCGCTGGCTGAGTTAGAGGCCGCAGACCGGGATTTGATTGGATACCTTCATCTCGTTGCCGGCAGACTTGCCAAGAGCGAAGGACTTTCGAAAGGCTTCCGGACGGTTATCAACACCGGGCCCGACGGCGGCCAGACGGTCGATCATCTTCATGTCCACCTGCTGGGCGGACGAGCGATGACTTGGCCTCCGGGCTAATGTTTATTCGGCCCGCAGGGCCTGCATCGGTTCCGTTGCCGCAGCGCGCCTTGCCGGCCACCAGGCCGCGAACAGGCCAGTAAGCAAGAGTACGCCGCACATGCACGCCAAGGTGAGCGGGTCTCGCGGGGCGATGCCAAAGACCAGGCTCTGCAGTAGATGCGCTCCAGCGATTGCCGCGATCACGCCGATCACCAGACCCATGAGAATGAGCTTTCCTGCATCGCGCAGAACCATGCGGATGATGTCACCCCGCTCCGCGCCAACCGCCATACGGAGGCCAATCTCCTTAGTCTGGCGCGCGACCGAGAACGACAAGACGCCGTAGAGGCCGGCGGCTCCCAGCACCAAGGAAATAAGACCAAACGAGGAGAGCAGGATCATGCTGAAACGCTGTTGAGCCAGCGACGCGCTGATGACTTCGTCGAGCGGCTCAACGCTCAGCAACGGAGTATGCGCGTTGTCCATAAATATGCTCCGGGCGGAAGTAGCGACATCCACCTGTCCGGATTTGGTCCGCACGACCCAGCTCATACCCAGCAGACCGTTGCCCATCAGGGTCATGCGATCCGGAATTTGCCCCGGCGGCAGATACATGATCCCTGGAGTGGCTTGATCGAGCCCGGTTTGCTTAACATCGCCGACCACACCGACGATTTCGCGAACGGGATCTTCGAAGCCAGGGCCCATCATGGCGCCGATGTGGATGTGCTGCCCGATGGGGTTCTCACCCTTGAAATAGCTGTGGACAAACCGCTGGTTAACAATGAGTACGGGCGCTGAGGTGTGGCTGTCTGATTGGGTGAATGAGCGGCCAGAGACGACAGGAATGCGCAGGGCGTCGAAATAGTGCGCAGTAATGACGACGTATTTCTCGTCGCCGGAAGCGTCTTTGCGATTGCTCGCACGTCCCATGATGTCGAACGGCAGATCGGGAACCAGCTGGGTGGGAAGACTGTTCACGGCAGCCGCTGAAGCGACTCCGGGGATGGCCTCAAGGCGACCGGCGAGCTCATCCAGACGGGGCTGAGCAATGCGCTGGTGGCAGCCTGCTCATCGGTGAAGGCATTCTTGAAGGTGACGACGTTGCGGGCGTCAAAGCCAGGCGAGGTGTGCATCAGCTTCCAGAAGCTGGTAAGCAAGAGAGCAGCGGCAACCATCAGCACCAGCGAGACTGCGACTTCGCTCACCACCAGGGACTTCTGCACAAGCTGCCTGCCGGTGGCGATCTGGTTTGTATTCACCCGCAGCGACTCAGTCAGTTGCGTGCTTCGGCTTTCATACGCGGGTACCACGCTGAAGAGTAACGCACAGGCCAGGGTGAGCGCGGCAGCAAATGCCAGGGCCGGAACACCGACCTCCATGGAGCTGAAGGCGGGGAGTTCCAGCGGGCTCAAATGCATGAGGACAGGAGCGGCCAACTGCGCGAGGGCGACTCCAGCAATACCACCGGCGAAGCATAGGATGGCGTTCTCAACCAGCAGTTGGCGCAGGATGCGCCAGGTGGATGCTCCCAGAGCGGCGCGTAGACTCATCTCGCGACGGCGAGCGATGGAGCGGGTAAGCAGCAGACTGAGAATGTTGGCCGAAACGATCACCAGAACGAGCGCTACGGCTCCCATGAGGATTTCGAGGGCGGGGCGGATATCGCCAACCAAGGAATCATGGTAATCGAGCACGCTTTCCGACTCATACTGTTGCCAAAGTTCGGGGTAGGTGCGCTTGAGCTGAAGCATCACGTTGTCGAGATCGGCGTGTGCCTGGGCACGGGTAACACCGGCGAGGAGGCGCGCGACAAAGTTGTATTGGTGGCTCTGATCTTTGGGGCTCTCCGCGATCGGTAACGGCACCCACAAGTCCACTTTCGCATCGAGACGAAACTCGGGCCGCGCCACTCCGATGATGGAGTACGGCTGGTTGCCCAGAGTGATAGCTCGACCGAGGATATTGGGGTCGGAGGAGAAACGTTCCCGCCAAAGGGCGTCGCTGATCACCACAACTCCCGGTGCATTCGGGATCATGTCTTGCGCGTTGAAACCACGGCCGATTGCGGGATCCATAGCGAAGACGCGGAAGAAATCGGACGTGGCGCGCAGCGCCTTGAGCGGAATCGCTTCGTCGCCCTGGACAAGATTCATATTGCTGGGAATGTAGTCGTAGGCAGCCGCCGACTCAAAGCTGTGGCTGGTGCGACGCATAAACAGCGCCACGGTACCGGAATAAGCCGGCCCGACGGCGCCGTTGGGATAGGACCGCTCGATACGAACCAACTGCCCGGGGTGCGGGAACGGCAGTGGACGGAGTAGCACGCCATAGAGGATAAGGAAGACGGTGAGGTTGGCTCCAATGCCCAGTGCCAGCGTAAGCACGGTAGCGAACGTGAAGCCGGCGGTCTTACGCAACTGCCGCAGCGCATATGCAACATCCTGGTTGAGAAAGCCTGTCGTCATCACGCAGCTTGTCCTCCCCTTGGTTAACCTACGTGCAATTGGGTGGCCGTCTTGAGGCAAACTGTAAGCTGCTGGCCCGGCTATGATTCTAAGGGTCTCCTGGCGACGGGAGTGTCCGCTTTCGGACGTGAATGTTCAGCAACGCACATCGGGTCTGGATGGAAGGGCTGAAACAGCTTGCGGAAAAAACCTGCACCGGGCAGGAAAGCAAAACCTCAGGGGCTAAAGCCCAACGTTATTCTCAAGCGTTTACGGCCCGGCTAGAGTCGTGCCCTGATACAAACATGAGTTTTCCGCAGACCGCGGGTTATTCAGCCCGTAGGGCCTGCATTGGCTCCGTTGCGGCAGCACGTCTTGCCGGCCACCAGGCCGCGAACAGGCCGGTGAGCAAGAGTACGCCGCACATGCACGCCAGGGTGAGCGGGTCTCGCGGCGCGATGCCAAAGACCAGGCTCTGCAGTAGATGCGCTCCGGCTAGTGCCCCGATCACGCCAGCCACAAGGCCCAGGAGAATCAGTTTTCCCGCATCGCGCAGCACCATACGGATGATGTCTGCCCGTTGTGCGCCCACCGCCATGCGCACCCCGATCTCCTTGGTCTGGCGGGCGACCGCGAACGACAGGACTCCGTAGAGGCCGGCGGCTCCCAGCACGAGGGAAATAAGGCCAAAGGCGGAAAGCAAGATCATGCTGAAGCGCTGTTGGGCCACGGACGCGCTGACCACCACGTCGAGCGGTTCGACGCTCAGCAATGGAGTATGCGCGTTGTCCATGAAGATGCGCCGGGCAGCAGTCGCAACATCCACCTGAGCGGACTTGGTGCGCACGATCCAGCTCATTCCCAGCAGACCGTTAAACATCCGGGTCTCCTGGTCCGGAAGCTGGCCCGCCGGCAGATACATCGCCCCCGGTGTGGGCTGGTCGAGCCCAGTTTGCTTGATATCGCCGGCCACGCCGACGATTTCGCGAACGGGATCCTCAAAGCCGGGACCCATCATGGCGCCGATACGAATGTGCTGCCCGATGGGATTCTCCCCTTTGAAATAGGTGCGAACAAACTGTTGGTTCACGATCACAACCGGCGCGGAACCGTGGCTATCTGACTGGGTGAATGACCGCCCGGACACCATGGGAACGCGTAGTGCGTCGAAATAGTGCGGAGTGATGCCGATGTATTTCTCATCGCCGCTCGCATCTTTGCGGTCTTTGCTGCGACCGAGAATGTCGAAGGACAGATCGGCAACCAACTGTGTGGGCAGATCGGAGACCGCGGCCGCTGAGGCGACTCCCGGAATAGCCTCCAGCCGGCCCGAGAGTTCATCCAGACGCTGGCCAAGCAAGGCGCTGCTCGCGGCCTGCTCATCAGTGAAGGCGTTCTTGAAGGTCAATACATTGGTGGTATCGAAGCCAGCTGGCGTATGCACCAGCTTCCAGAAGCTAGTCAGCAAGAGAGCCGCAGCGACCATTAGCACCAGTGACACCGCGACCTCGCTGACTACCAGGGCCTTTTGTGCGAGGTGGCGACCTCCGGCGATCTGCGTGGTGTTTATCCGCAGCGACTCGCTCAACTGTGTACTGCGGCTTTCGAATGCCGGAACCAGGCTGAAGAGCAGCGCGCAGCCAAGGGTGAGCGCTGCGGCAAATGCCAAGGCCGGGGCGCCCATCTGCATGGAGCTGAAGGCGGGCAATTCCAGCGGGCTAAGGTGCAAGAGGATAGGAGCGGCCAACTGCGCCAGGAGGATTCCAGCAACGCCTCCGGCGAGGCATAGGAGGGCGTTCTCCACCAACAGTTGGCGCAGAATGCGCCAGCCCGATGCGCCCAAAGCGGAGCGCAGGCTCATCTCACGGCGGCGGGCAATGGAACGGGTAAGCAACAAGCTGAGAATGTTCGCCGCAACGATCACCAGTACCAGGGCGACTGCGCCCATGAGAATTTCAAGCGCGGGACGAATATCGCCGACCAGGGAGTCATGGAAATCCAGGGCGCGGACTGATTCATTCTTATCCCAAAGGACGGGATAGGTGCTCTTGAGCTGAAGCAGTCCATCCTTGAGATCGGCCTCTGCCTGGGTACGGCTGACACCGGGCCGCAGGCGGACGACCATGTTGTAACCGTGACCCTGATCTTGAGGGCTCTCCACGATGGGCAGGGGTATCCACACGTCTGCCCGGGCATCGAGACGGAACTCGGGGCGTGCTACTCCGATGATGGAGTAGGGACGGTTGCCGAGAGTGATGGCCTTGCCGAGAACGTTGGGGTCGGAGGCGAAGCGTTCGCGCCAGAGGGCATTGCTAATCACCACCACTCCGGGCGCGTTCTGAATCATGTCGCCCGGGTTGAAACCGCGCCCCATCGCCGGGTTCATATCGAAAACACGAAAGAAATCCGAGGTGGTGCGCAGGGCCTTGAGGGGAATTGCCTCTCCCTCCTGGACCAGGTTCACGTTGCTGGGAATGTAGTCGTAGATGGCGACTGACTCGAAGCTGTGGCGGGTACGGCGCAGGAAGAGTGCGACGGTTCCGGAATAGGCGGGCGCAAGGTCGCCGTTGGGATAGGACCGCTCCACCCGAACCAATCGCTCGGGATGCGGAAACGGCAGCGGACGGAGGAGGACACCGTAGAGGAGGAGAAAAACCGTGAGGTTGGCGCCGATGCCCAAAGCCAACGTGAGCACGGTAGCGAAGGTAAAGCCGGGGGTCTTACGCAACTGCCGCACAGCATAGGCGACGTCCTGGTTGAGAAAGCCTGTGGTCATTACGCAGATGCTCCTTCGACTCAATTATGCGTGCAATTGAGTGGCCGTCTTGAGGCAACTGGTAAGTTGTTGCCCTAGCTATCCTTGAAGGGGAGCTCCGGCGATAGGGGTGTCCGCTTTCGGACGTGGATGTTCGTCAGCGCACATTTGCGTTGGGCATGAGACGGATTCGCGTTTCCGTTGCCTTCTCTACTGCCTGCCTGGAATACAACAAGGGAAAATAGGTTCCCCCTGCCCACATAGGCGCTAAATCGCGGTAGTGCGGACTGTTTTGATCGCCCGATTCTCCGGGATAATTCACTGCGCGCGAGTTGTCCCAATTCCCCACGTCGAGCACCATACGCACGGAAGGGCCGCCCAATTGCAGAAAATCACGCGGGCGGTAGGACGACGCATTCACCGTAAATGCGCTTCCACCGGTTTCGAGCGGTCCGACATCCAATTGCTTTCGCGTCGCTTCATTGACGACTCGGGAGAAAGGATGTTCACTGAAGTTGTGGTGCAGCTTCCCCCAGGTCCACTGGGCAGGGTCAGGACCTTGGAGCGTTTTCATCTCTGCATAGGCTGCCGCGAGAGTTGTGAGCAACAGCTTGTCCCGCTGCTGCGCGGTGGCATGCTCAAACCACTCCAAAAGCACTTGCGTATTGGGCGCATCGAAGAGTTTCGCGGCCTGGCTGCCCAGCACTGTTGTTTTGAAGGCCGGCTGCAGATGGCGCGTGAACCACACTTCTTCCAATGCGGCTGCTGCTGAATTCGAATCAAGACGCGCGTTCCACTTCTGCAACAGCTGCAGTGCCGCTTGCGTCTCCAGATCGTCACTGGTCAACGGGCGCAGCAGCGCCAACAACCTTCGCGCTGGGATGGAGAGCTCGTCATTTTGCAGCCGCATGGAATCTTCCAGCGAGACCTTGGGCAGTTGAGACAGGACCTCGTCAATGCGCTGATGCCGGGAGGGATCTGACCACTCGAAGCCCAGTTTTCTCTGTTTGTAGGGATAGTCCGCGGGCAGGTTCATCTCATTCGATGTGGTGAGATAGCCGCTGGGCGGGTTGTAGCTTAGCGGTAATTGCGCTCCGGTCCATGTACCCGACCATTCGTATTTTCCATCTCCCGGCACGGGCAGCAAGCCATCCCAGTTGGGCCGGATGGGAGCATAGCCTCGGGGCGTCCAGGCGATATTTCCTTTTATGTCGGCGTAGACGAGGTTCAGGGCGGGTTTTCCCCAACGGGCCACGGCCTTCTCGTACTCGCCAAACGTCCGCGCTCGCATCACTGCTACGGAGACGAAGTATGGCGACGTTCCTGGTTCGGACCAGGCTGTCCTTATGGCGAAGGCTCTGTTCTTCTCTTTGTCTACGTAGATGACCGGCCCGTGGCGGGTGAATTTTAATTCCGCCGTGACTGCGGGCTGGGCTTTGACCTTGAACTCTTCATGCACGCTGCGGAAGGTTTCCCAGCGGCCCTGGTATTTGTATTGCTCCGGGTTTGCCGGGTTCAGCTGGTACACGTATAGATCTTCCTGATCGATCCAGAAGACGGTTCCGGCGTAGGCTATCCAGTCGTTGTGAGCGAAGGAAACTCCTGGAGCGAATGGCTCTCCCATGCCCTCGATGTGCAGTGTGGGCGCGTTGAGGTCCTGCAGATAACGGACGCTGGGCTGTACGTAGTCACGATGCGGATCACTGGCCAGGATGGCTCGCCCGGTAGCGGATTTTTGCGGACTGATGACCCAGTTGTTGCTCCCGTAAGATGGCGCGTTCGCGGGCTCCGGTTCGGCCGCTGTTAGCGTGTAGCTGCCGGCCGTTGCGCCTGGCGCGAGCCTCACAACTGCCGTCGCCAAGGAAAAGACTTTCAGTACATCTTTCGGCAAACAGGGATCCAGACCTTCGGGCACGCTGGTTTGCCAGGGCGGCTCGAGGCGCTGGCGAATCTCTTCTGCCTTCCAGCCGGCGATGCATACCACCCCTGCGCGTTCTGCTTCCTTAAGAAGGTTTCCACCCAGCCCGTGACTCCGGATGCGCACCACGTCTTCCGGCGACCATAGAGCTGGTTGGTATTTCAGTAATTTGAATTCGTACGGCATCTGCTGCGGATGCGCCGCAAGCCAGTGGATGTAGGCATTGATCCCAGCGGCAAATTGCGTGGCAATCGCTTCCGCGTCCGGGCTGTACGCCGCCCATTCCCTCTTCATATCGCCGCGATATAAGAAGAGCCGAGCGGCCTTGTCCTGTTCGACGAATTGCGGCCCGAAGACTTCTGCCAGCTCTCCCAGCCCACGCCTTCTCCAAAGATCTATCTGGAATAAGCGATCGCGGGCGACATTGAACCCCTGGGCAAAAAACAAGTCTGCCTCATTCTTCGCATAGATGTGCGGCACACCCCAGTGGTCTACCAGAATGTCAACCGGCTGCTTGAGGCCCGCGAGCTGAACGGTTTCCGGTTTTTGCTGCGCCTGCACGGCTGCAGCCGCCGCCGTAAAGGCTATGATGGCGAGTGCCAACCGCGTGCGGCTTAAAATCCGCTCCCTCATGACCGTCTCTCTTGTTCGGACCTTCTTAAGCGTATCCCACCCGGGCGCAAACGACTTGATTAGCAGCGACTCATGGGGAGAGTTGCGTTCAGGAAAGGCGCACTGCAGGTCCCCGTTCGACTTCGCTCAGTGCAGGCTCTCGGCTTCCTCCGGATTTCCTGTCAGAGCTTAGCGGCGTCGGCAAACCTCGTGCGGCTTGCCTCAAAGAAAGCCGCATACGTGGCCGTTAATTGGTGCAGCGCGTAGGAAATCCGGAGTCCGCTCGGGATGACAAGGGTGGGGTAGCGCTTCCAGGAGGAATTAGCTAGTGGCTGAAAGAGTTGCACGTCCGGGCACCTACTTAGCAGCATCGGGATGAGAGCAGCCGCTTTCATGAATCCCTTATTTCGACGCGTCCAGTACCAGAACCCAATCGCCGTCACCGGCGTGATTGTTTCCGGGCGGAGTGAATTGCTGAGTTCCTTTGTTGGTAAACGGCGATCCCGCGATCGAGGTGTAGGCGCCGTTGGAGGGATCGAACCACTTGCCGCTGGCGCTTGACTTGAGATTCGTCATGTTGACAGTAATTGTCCGTGAGCTCGGCATATACACGACCACATACCCGCCATCCGGTGTCTTGGAGGTCGTAGCGTAGTCGCTCTTGCTGACCCGGGTTTCCATGTCGCCGAGGGTTCCAAACCCCGCGGTTACTACCGAATGGTCCTGGTCCGGGACGAGATCCTGCCACGGCAAAGAAGAAAAGAAGTCCTTCCAGATAGTGACCTGCGTTGCCCCGGGGGTATCGATATTGTTCTGCCATCCGTCCTTGAAGGACCAGGTGTATTTGTTGCCGTAGAACTGTCCTTTGCCGCCTGAAAGCATGGCCCAATATTCTTCACGCCGAAGCACCAGCGGCGTCCCGAAATCCGGCGTGTGGCCGACATCCTCAAGTTCATAGTGCGCTTCCATCAGGAAAACGGGCATAACCGGAGTCTGATTGTAGTTATGCAGCACTTGGATATAAGTCGGCCCGTATACGTAAGCGCCGTTGATTGCAATGATCGCTGACCATGACGGATCCTCCAGCGAGGAACCAAAGGGCGGGTCAAACTCTACCGTCTGGATGTGGTCGGGATCGACAGATTTGATGCCCTTGGCTACTGCTCTGACCAACGCATCATCGCTCTCTTTCTGCCAACCATGAAAATCGTTGCCGCTCAGCCAGGCGACGTTGGGATACTTCTTGTAGCGGTTGCCGAGGTATTCGCCATAGGCGGTCGCAGCCTTGAGGCCGTTGTTACGAAGCGTCTGAAGCCAGCCTGCCGTCTCGATGGGATCGATGAAGATCAGTATGTTGTGCTTCGCCGCGAGCTCGACGATATGGTCCAGGCGAACGAAGTAGGGTTCGTTGGGCTTGGAGAGGTCATACTCGGTGTGATCTTCCTGGCCGTGGAGGAACGCGGTGAAGGGACGAATACCGTCAGGGGTGGTGGCGTAGGTGTTGGTGATGAAGTCCCGGCCGCCACAGAGCACGTCGACCCACCCCATAGTGTTGAACCCGTGGGCCTGACGATCGGCCCAAAAGGCATCGATTTCCTTTTCGTTCAGCCTGGATATCAAACCTTGCGGCGTATCACCGACGATCAGGAACGGAGTGTTGTTCTGGTCGACCAGGTAGCGGTGGTTGGCGCTGACTTTGACCGGATAGACGGGCGCACTTGCGCTGGAGGTCTTGGGCGATTCCGGCGCTGCGTCGGATACCGGGGTCTTCTGCTGGTTGCAAGAGCTGAGCAAGGGAAGCGCCACAAGTACGGCGCCGAAGATTGATTTGTAGAGAAGATTCGTTTTCATTGTGCTTTCGCTACATTAACCCTTCGCTGCGTTACATCCCGCGATTCCCCGTCTTTCGGGGTCTCGCGGGTACAACGTCAACAAATTCATTCTGTGCGGCAGATTTAGAAATCCACTCGAAAAGTTGCCTGTCCTTGCCGGTTACTGATCTGTGAGCTCAGATTTGTTATCTGACCAAATGTGGAATCGAGCGAATTGTTATCGGGCTGCTGTAAGCGGGTTCGATTGAAGGCGTTGAAATAATCGACACGCAGACTAGCGACTATGCCCTCTGTGATATGGAAGGACTTGATGGCATCAAAGTTTTCAACTCTCAACGGCGGGCTGCGCAACGCAGGATAGGCACGCACCGAATTTCCCACGGCCCATGGCCCGGTATTTATAAAGGCATTGGTGGGATATTGAACGGGCGGGGTCGACGCTTTACCGGTAAAGTAGGCCTTCGACCTGCTATAGCTGTAGGTTTTCAGCTTGACACTGGGGTCAATATCCGGCCGATCAAAGCTATTCACGAGCAGGGGATTGTAGCTGTTGGTTGCGCCCATTGGGCTGCCGCCAGAATAGGTCAGGATTCCGCTGATCTGCCAACCACCTATCAGCTGGCCAGTGATGCCTTTGTTATTGAAATATTTTTGTCCGGGGCCGACCGGTAACTGGTAGGTGGCGACCCAACTGGTCGCATACGCCTGGTCGATGTAGGAGCGTACGAATTCGGGCTTCGGGTTATATGCGTTCAATCCGTTAGGTGAATAGGGCGCAGATCCGATGGCAGTGTTGGCGTTATTTGCGCCCAGGGTGACGCTGACCAGGTAACTCAAGCCATTGGAGAACCGCTTCTCTGCCTGGATCTGGGCGGCATTGTAAAAGGAAGTGCCGTCACTCTCATAGACCGGAAAGTACCCGCCGAATTGAGGGAATGGAGTCAGCGCCTGTTCCAGAATCGCCGAACCGCCATACTGCTGCGCAAACCCCGGATAGGGTTCGGTGAAACCGGCGGCGACGACATCAGGAGAAAGGATGTTCTCTCCCAAGAGAGCTCCATATTGGAGCACCGATGGGTTGGGCTGGTTGGACAGCTCCAAAGTAGCGGGAAGATGAACGGCGCGGTTGCCGACGTAGGATGCCGTCATGAACATATTCCATGGCAACTCTCGCTGAATGCCGAAACTCCAGGCAACATCCGATGGGGCCACGCCAACCGTGACCGTGTTGGGTAGAAGGGGTGGCCGTTGGCGATTCTTTAAGGGAAAGTTGAAGATGACGGCTCCATTCCCGATGGTAGGACTAAATGGAGTCGTTGGCGGCAAGGGCAACGTTTGGGTATCCCAGCTTCCGTAGCCCGGAACACTGCTACCGGTCGCGGCACGCAGATATTGGCCAGCCAGTAGGCTCCCCATGAACGAGGCGCTTTGGGACGTGCCATATTCGTAGGCGCCGCCATCCAGAGTCGTGTAGTAGAAGCCAGACCGTAGCACCATCTTCGAGTTCAGCTGGTAGGCAAAGCCCACCCTGGGCTGCCAATTCTTCCAGCTAATAGCAGCGCGATTGACCCCCGCGCATCCGGTGCAATTGCCGAATTTGGTAGCCGCACCGGGCAGATTCCCAGCCCCGGGATTGGGCGTTGAAGTATTCACAAAGATGATGTTGTTATTGTTTTCCGTGAACGGAACCAAAATGTCATAACGGAGGCCGACATTGAAGGTCAGGCGATTGTTGTACTTGATATCGTCCTGAACATAGAAGGCAAACGCTTTGTTACGCATATACAGTTCATCGGAAAGAACGCGTATACTCGCATCCGCCTGGCCGAGAAGAAAGCTTGCGAAGGAGCTGCCGTAGGTGCCGAAATTGGGATCGGTTGAATCCGGCGTGGATGTTGTTCGCTGGCTAAAATTGAAGGTGCCGCTACAAAAATCGCAGTTGACAATGTCCTGGTAGGTACGACGAAACTGACCCCCGATGTTGAAGGTCTGGCGTCCCTTGGTCCACAGCCAGTTGTTGACAAAGACCAGCCCCAATCTACGGTTTTTTGCTACGGTAAGTCCGCCCGCGCAACATTCGAGATAAGAGCCCCCGTTGACCCCCCAGGGGGTAGGGCCATTTTGGCCATCGAAACCGATGAGCGGGAAGGTGTTGCCGCCAGCCACGGCGCCAAATTTGACATTCTGGTTGGCGTTGTCCTGGTCGGTGATGTAGCCAATCCAGTCCGCACCCGCGGTCACCACCAGGTTCTGGTTGAGGGTTTGCACGTAGTTAAGTAGAAACCCGCTGCCCAACTGGACGTTACTGACTCCATCTTGCAACGGATTGTCGAAGGGCACAATCGGGGCGCCTGTGAAGCTAGGCTCAGTCACCCGGTCGCGCCATTGGCTGAAGTGAATATTCTGACGGTCGTTCAGATTGTGATCGATGGTGTAGGCCCAGAGAAATTGGTTGATCGCCACGGAAGGAATGGCAGGCGACTTGTTACTTTGCAAACCAAAATTTATACCGGTACGGTCGGGATTAGGAATGCTGGGCAATAGCGAAGTGGCGAGAGGACTGAAGCGAGCTTGGGGAATGATATTGCCAGGAAATGGCTTGCCTGTCTGCGGGTCGTATATCGGGATTTGCGTGCCGGTAGAATCGACAAAACCAGTGAAGTCACCGTTCTTCATGGCCTGCGTAGGCACGGTCCCAATGTTGTTCTGCGCCTGGTTCTGCTTGAACCAGTCGGCACTGTAATGGGCGAAGGTGCGATTCCTGCCGTTATAGAGCTTGGGGATAATTACCGGGCCGCCGACCGTGAATCCATAGTTGTTTTGCTGATCGATGGGTGGAGCCGGATATCCTTTCGGCCCGAAACGGGTAGGAAAAAATCCAGCGGAGTCGAATAACTGATTGCGCAGAATTTCGAACGCATCTCCATGCAGGTCGTTGGTGCCGGATGCCATGTTATAGGTGACGGCGCCCTGCCCCAGCCCGTAGCGGGCATCGAAGGTCGAACTGTTAACGCGAAACTCACTGATCGCTTCATAGGGCGGATTGATATACGTCTGGTTTCCCGCGTAGTCGACGAATGCCACCGGTACACCGTTGAATTGAACCTCATTTTCAAAGGTGACGCCGCCATTGATATTGTGCTGGTTCGCGTTCCCTTGCACACCGGGAGCAAGAAACATAAACGAGTCGATTTGCCGAGCCAGACCATTGATCTCAATAGGAGCATTCTTAATCAACTCCGGCTCCAGGGTGGTACCGAGAGCAGGCGACGTAGTGTTTAGCAACACGTCGGCCTCTTTCACCTGCACCGTCTCAGTTGTGGCTCCGGGCGACATTTGAAAGCTGGTGCTCGACATCTTGGCGACTTCAACGGTCAGCGTTGTCTTTACGGTCTTGAATCCCGGTGCGTCCACCACCACGGAATAGTCGCCGGGACTCAGGCCTACCAGTGTGAAGGTGCCGGCTGACGAGCTTACAGCCTTGGCGGTTACACCGGTGGCATTGTTTGTAACGGTGACATTCGCCCCAACAATGATCGCCCCGCTCGGATCCGTGACCGTGCCGTTGATGCCGTTAACCGCCTGGGCATGCAGTCGGGCGCAGGTGAAGAGCACGGTAAAGCAAACCATCAGGAAGGGGAGGAATACGGTCGTGAGCAAGCTGAAAACGCATGTTGGAAACGTCTGATTTCTGAGTCACAGTGTTACGCCTCCTGAATTTGGCCCGGCGGTCCAATAAGCGCTGCGGTCAAGCCTGGCAGCAGCGACGAACACAGCAAGATGGTGATTGAGCATAGAGGTGGTGCGGAACGTGACGTCCTCGTGCTCGGGCCAAACAACTGAGTTGTTGTTAATGTTGAGCCGGTGTTACAAGTCGGTATAGTGAATTCCCACGATTCTTTATTGGAAAAAACCTACGGGAACCAGGGAAGTTTTCTATGAGGAACGGCTCGATTGTTAGCGGGAGAGTCAAGGTTTTTCGAAGCGCGAAATGATTGCGGTAGCTGAGACTTTGGCGCATTTTTCGACCAGCTCCCAGGCGACCGGTTCCTCTAAGTTCCCCAACATTCTTGAATACCTCTCTTCTCTCAAAAGCAAATCGAAAAGGATCGCGCGCGGAGGAAACTAGGCGTATCTTGATCCAATCAAAAAGCTCGATCGGTGGCCGTTCCCGCCGATTTCTTCAACCTTTGGAGTCGACATATGTACAAGATCATTCATCGCAACCTCCGCCCTTCTCGGCAGCCTGGCCCTGTCGCCTATTTGGGCTCAGACCGCGGCCCCTTCCGCTGCGCCTGATGCGAATTCGTTAAAGGTACAGGCCGGGTTGCAGACGACCTTAAAGGCCAACAAGGCGAAGACCAATGACCCGATTACCGCGCAGACCGTGACGCCGCTAACGCTTAAAGATGGGACAGTCATTCCTGCTGGTTCGACCCTGCTGGGTCACGTGGTGAAGGTGGACGCGGATTCCTACCGACCAGCACATCTCCTCGATCGCGGTCACATTCGACGCAGTGGAGTTGAAGAAGAAAGTGAAGCTTCCACTCAACCTCTCCGTTGTCTCGGCGATGGCTTCCGCTCCGGCTGGGGCAGCCGGCAACAACAAGATGGTGTCTCCTTCCGCAGGCCCTTTGCCGTACGACCACCCGCTCAACGGCCAGGCGTACAACGTCGTACAAGACTCTCCGAAGCTGGTCAACAATCCCGTCGGAACTCAATCGGCCCTGTCCGGCAATGCGGGGAGTACGCAGGGGAAAGCTACGGCGGCCCACACAGGATCAGTGATCGGATTGCCCGGAGTTACGCTTCAGATCGAGGACGGACCAGCGGCCGTGTCTACGTTCGTTTCGGCAAAGAAGAATCTCCAGCTTGAGTCCGGATTACAGCTCATGCTGGTGGTTCAGTAGCCGGGCTTACTGCTACCTGGTCTGCAGCAGAAAGACGGACTCCATGGGCAGTTGCGGTTAGGAAGGCGCACAGCAGGTCCCTCGGCTTCGCTCGTGATGACAAGGGTAGAGTGGTGTTCCATGGGGAATTGGCTAGTGGCTGAAAGGATCGTAGGTCACGCCTTTTACAAGCATTTTGGCTATTTCGAGATTTTCACCACCTGGCGAGCTTAGTAGAAGTAGGTCTGAGTGATTGCCGGCTTGTCGTGAAGGGCGGCGAGTTGCCGGTTGATATCTGTTGTGCTGGGTCGCGGCGCGCCTGCCAAGGAGGCTTTCGCGGGCCAGATGGGAGGCGCAGGACTGATCGGCGCACGGCCGGAGCCGTTTCTGGTACGAAAACGTCTGCGATAAGCGGCCGGCGTCATACCAACCAGCCGGCGGAAGACCGTTCCGAAATAGCTCTGATCGCAAAAGCCCATTTCCTGGCTGATGCTTGCCATTGATTCATCCGTGTTCACCAGCAACACTTGAGAACGCTCCACCCGGTAGTGGTTGAGATACTTCATGAAAGACAGGCCAGTCACGCGCTTGAAAAAGCTCATGAAATGGGATTCGCTCATGCCGCAGATCCGAGACGCCTCTTTCACCTGAATCGCACAGCCGCAGTTCTCACCCAAAAATCGAAAAAGGGGCAGAAGCCGGTCGAGGTCCCGTTGTTGGCGTTGGAAGGTTTCCACAGTGCCTGCATAAGAGGCATAGCGGTTTACCAGCAGCATCAGAATCATCTTCAAATAGGTCTTGACGGCGAGCCTGCCCCGCGGCGACAAAGGCGGCAGTTCAGAACGGATCCGCAACATGAGTTCCAGAACCTGGTTGGGAATTCCGGTTTCAGCGGGCACGATATGGGGAAATTCCGAGTCTTGCAGGAGAAAGGGCGTGAGATATTCAGCGCTGTCGCTGCCTCCCTCACAGCGAATGAGATCGGGCTCGAAGAACAACGCGGCAATCGTCAACGGGCTCGAAGATTCGCACTCCACACGGTGGTAAAGCGTGCTGCCCACAATAGCCAGATCCCCTTCGTTGAACGGAAGAAGCCGGTCCTGAATATGACAGTTGGCCGAGCCCGAGCATAGATACAAGATCTCGAAGTAGCCGTGTCGATTCATTCTGACACTGTGCTGGCCATCTTCGGTCAGGAATAAGACATCAACAGGACAGGACACATCGAAGGGCCAGACGTGAACGCCTTCAGCATTGATTTGCGGCTCAATGACGCTGAAGTGATCTTTGCAGGATTTCCTGGGAACATGCACGTGACCAGTCCTCAGATGCGCTCGCGGACGTTGTCCGGTGGCATCGTACTTTTCAATATGAGTTTTCGATGCGGAAGATCTCTTCGACTTCGCCATGGCGTACTCCCTGTAAGAAAGTATGTAAGTTCATGGTTGCGTCACCCTAATTAACCCATGGTTCGGTCTTCTTACTTCGGGCGTCTGTTGTTAATGCCGGATGTACACCTGATATACCATACGTCCCGTCTTAACCACAGAAATAATCGACTGGGATTCATGGGAACAACAGAGGCTGCGAATTAAAGCATGAAGAGATCCCCCAGGGGCTAAAGCCCTCAACAGCGGAGGCTTTTACGGCACGGCTAAACCCGTGCCCTTCGTTCCGTGAGTTCTCCGCAGCCTGTAAAGTCGTGCTCTGATGCAAAGTTATATCGCTAGCTTCCTCGCTTCCTCGTCGCGTTGTCTGTGGTACGGTCTAGCTGTGCCCAGATACAAAGCCACTGTTGAAGCCCTTCCAGCGCTTCGGCGTACACCCGCTGCGAAGCACGCTTATGGCAGAATCTCCTGGTACAGCTTGACTTCGAACTTCTCCACTAATTGGGGCCGCACGTCATTAAAATAATGCGTGATGTAGGACATCTGGCAGTGATCATCGAAGGCCTTCTGGTCTTTCCATTTCTCCACAAAGCTCACCCAGCGAGGATCATCCACGCGCTGATTCAGCTCGTAACGGATGCAACCCGGTTCCGCAGTTGTTGCTTTGATCAATGAGTGGAGCGAAGCGACGAGATCGTCTGTCTTGCCTTCCAATGCATAAAACTCCGCGACGCAGACTACCTGGACTGTATTTTTCTTGGTCATCATTCACCTGTTTGCTGGTACCGATTTAAGACTGAGATAGAGGTCAAAGGCCTTCTCGGGCGTCTCATCGCCATGGACGACAGCGCGCACGGCCTGAATCATCGCTTGCGGAGCGTCGCACTGGAAGATGTTGCGGCCCATGTCGACCCCCGCAGCTCCTTCATTGACCGCCTGCCAGGCCATCTGCAAGGCTTCGAGCTCCGGTAGCTTCTTTCCCCCCGCGATCACCAAAGGAACCGGACAGCCCGCAGCGACTCGGGAAAAGCCTTTCTCGCAAAAGTAGGTCTTCACAAAGTGCGCGCCCATTTCGGCACATATGCGGGTGGCGAGGCCGAGGTACTTGGCATCCCGTACAAGGTCTTTGCCCACCCCGGTGACGGCCATCGTGGGAATGCCATAACGATTGCCAGAGTCGACCACCTTGACCAGGTTGCCAATCGACTCATGTTCATGCACACCGCCGATGTAGACCTGAACCGCCAAGGCGGAGGCGTTGAGGCGAATGGCATCGTCGATGTCGACGGCGACCAGCTCGTTCGATAGCTCCTTGAGGATGCTTTGGCCACCACTCGAGCGCAGCACGACAGGCCTTGCGATCTCCGCGGGAATGGAGCTGCGCAGCCCACCCCGCGTCACCATGAGCGCGTCGGCATAGGCGATCAAGGGCACGATGGTGACGTCAATGCGCTCCAAACCGGTGGTCGGGCCCTGAAAGTAACCGTGATCGATGGCCAGCATCACGGTGCGCGCATCGTGCGGATCAAAGATTCGTGCGAGCCGGTTCTTCATTCCCCAATCGAGCGCATTGCTCCCCTTGAGCCTGCCGGGGGCGCTCTGTGGAGGTACATCGAGATAGTAGTTTTTTCCGTCCTGTACGTTGTCGAGATCAGCCATTGCTAATGCTCCCTTTTTCTAATCCTTCCCTGAATCCTCTGAAGATGAGAGCGATCGTAGTCGCTCCCGCATCCGGATGGCCGCGCGTTCTCTCGCCCAGAGATCTTGCTCGGCCATAGCGGGCAACCATGTCCCGGGTGGAGTCTGCGCCCAACTTTGCGGCCAAGGCGGCATCATCCAGCGCTTCCGGAATGCTCTTACCGGCGCCGGCGGCTGCGCTCACCGCGTCGACTGCTGGAACCAGGGCATCCATCATCGTTTTGTCGCCGCCCCGAGCCTTGGTTTGCCGAGACACGGCGCGCAGACCTGCCTGAAGCGATTGCGCGAGGTCGTTGCAGTTCATCGCATCCCCGGCGAGCACAACATCACCCATGCCCGCAAAGAATGTTCCGAGAAGGCTGCTGGAAGCGCCTCCATCGACACCGAGCACTCGCCAGCCGGCGGCCTTGAGAGAGTCTGTGAGGCTCTGCGTGTTCGTATCGGCCCAATCTTCCATTTGCTCTGCTGCGCGAAGCATCGTGGTCCCGTGATCTCCATCGCCGCCGATGGAATCTAATTCGGTCAATCGCTGATGCTCACTGCGAATACAGACCGCGGCCTGGGCAAACATGTTCGCGAACTCCGTCTTTCCGATATTGCCGGGCATCGAAATCGAAATTGGAATCTCAATCATTGCTTCACAAAAAATGGAGCGTCTGCCGGCGCATCCCACAGCTTGAGCAACTCCGGATCCATGCGGGCAATCAGCATTTGAAAACCAGCCTGTTCCTGGGTGGTGATGAACTCTCCCACGGCGCTGCGCGCCAACTTGATCTTTTTAGCCGTCAAAAGTTGCGCCACGCGACGGAAGACGATCAGCATCTCCATCAGGGTCGTTGCGCCGGCGCCATTGATGAGCACCAGAATCTCTTCGCCGCTCTTGATGTTCAGATCTTCCAGCAGCATATTGAGCATGATCTCGGCGGTCTCGTCTGCGGACTTCAGCTGCATCCGGCCAGTGCCCGCTTCGCCATGCTGACCCATGCCGATCTCCATTTCGTCATCGCCCAACTCGAAGATAGGCTGACCAGTGGAAGGATGGGTGGCAGTGTTGACAGCGACCGCCAAGGAGCGCATATTCCGTTCCATGCGCAGCGCAATCTCGAGGCATGCAGCGAGCGATGCGCCCTGCTCGGCCGCCGCCCCGGCAACCTTGTACACCGGGAGGAAGCCGACTAGCCCCCGGCGATCCTCAGGATTTGGGCCGCCAGCCAGATCCTCGTGAGTGAGCATCATCTCGATCTTGTGGCCTTCGCGCAGAGCCATCTCCATGGCAAGGTTTCCTGAGAGCACATCCCCGGCATGGTTCAACACCACCAACAAAGCGCTCTCGCCTGCAGCGCAAGCGCTGCGAATCGCCTCCAGGCAACGCGGCGCTCCAGGGGCTGCGAAGATGTCCCCAGCGACGCTGAAATCAAGCATGCCTTTGCCTACAAATCCGCTTAGGCCAGGCTCATGTCCGCTTCCCCCCAGGGTTACCAGCCGCACTTTGCCTTTTTCTTTTGGCACGGCGCGCGCCAGGATGTTGCGGCTCGTCAACTGAACCTTATCGGGAAAGGCCAGGACCATCCCCTCCAGCAGTTCCGTGACCAGATTTTTTGGATCGTTGATGAATTTTTTCATGCGCATGGGAATGACCTTTTCGCTATTCGTAAGAAGAGGGATCCGACATCACGATCGGACGCTGGAACCATCCCGTTTGCCTGGCCAATACAAAGAAGCCAACTACCAGCCATATACAACCGGCAATTTTGGCCATGTTGCCCAACCCGACCCAGATGACCGCGCAAAACAGGAAACCGAGAGCTGGCAGAACGACATCGACCAGGAGGTTTCTGCCTCTCTCGTCCGCCTTGTGCACCCAGAATTTCCAGATGACGGCCAGGTTGACTCCCATGAAGCCCAAAAATGCACCAAAGTTCAAAAGCTCCGCGGCCAGCTCGTAACTGATCACCTGGGCACCGACAAAACCCACAACGCCGAGCAGAATAATGTTGATATCCGGGGTATTGCGGACGGGATGAAGACGGGCAAAATAGCGGGACGGGATCACATTCTCCCTGCCCATGCCAAAGAGCAACCGTGCCGCACCCACCTGGGAAGTAAGCCCCGCTCCCACATTGGCCACAACCAACAAGAGGGCCGTCGCCTTCAACAGCGCAACCCCGCCGACACGGCCGGTAACGTCGATGAAGGCGGTATCAATGTTGGTGAAGGTGTTGTAGTTGGGCCAGACTAAATGGCCGAGATACACCAGCAATCCCCCGAAGAAACCCGTGAACAGACAAACGGAAACCGCTGCGAGCAACACATTTTTGCGCGGATTCTTCACATCCTCGGCCATGGTCGTGACCGCGTCGAAGCCGAGATAAGTCAGGGCCGCGAACGATGTCGCCGAGGCGATGGCGCGCACATGAAAGGTCCCGGGCCGATAGAACGGCTGGATAGAAAACAATCCGAGAAAGCCCTGGCGGATAGCAATGTAGCGAATCGCGAGCACGATAAAGCTCAGCAGAACAATGCCCATAAAAACCAACAGGGCTTGATTGGCGAGCGCTGTCGAGCGAATCCCGCGGAGGTTCAACAGGGTGATGCCGCCGGCAAAGAAGAGTGCGCCGATGGGAAAAGGTAACATTGGCAGTGCCCTTTGCAGGGAAAGCGTTCCGTAGAGAGTACAGAAGAGCGGGATAAGCATGTAGTCCAGGAGCATGGCCCATCCCGCCACAAACCCGAGATAGGGATTTATCCCACGGCTCACATAGGCGTAGGCCGAACCGGCCGAAGGATAAAGAGCTGCCATCCGGCCGTAGCTGATGGCCGTCAAGACCATGGCGACCATGGCGGCAAGAATTGTAACCACCACATATCCGCCCGACTTCACCTCCGCCAGCCCATAGACGGTCGCCGGGGCGCTCGGAGTAACAGCTACGACCCCATAGAAGATCAAATCCCAAAGCGTTAACACCCGGCGCAAGCGGGGGACTTCTGCACCGGTAGTGGGATTTGCTGCAGGCACACTCATTGGGACAGCCTCTTTCGCTTCACGCCGTCCCACAAGGGAAAACCGTCACTGCTCATACGAAAGACTTCCATTTGCCCATGTTGAAATTCAGTCAGGTGAAGCCGCCGCTGCCCAGGCAAAGCAAAGGCTACATTGGTCGGGAGCCGCCCTCGAGTAGAAATACGGTCAACGACTTCACCGTTGTTTCCCAGGACGGCGACATCTCCCTGGCCGAAGACGGCGACGTATAGCAGGCCATTCTCATCGAAGGCCATGCCATCGGGCCCCTTCCAGCCGGGCGGCGCATCGGCACGGATCACATTTCCGAAGAGAGCGCGCGGGGCACGCAGCTCACCGTCCTGCCATCCATAGCGGAATACATTGCCGGTGACTGATTCGTCCACATAGAGCATGTCGTCCGGACCAAAGGCGATTCCGTTGGTGAACAGAATTCCCTCATCCACCTTAGTGACCGCTCCAGTGCCCGGATCGACGCGATATACCCGGCCGTCGTAATGCAGGTCCAGGTAATCCGAACGAATTTGATTATTGGGCGCAAAACTCTCGATCTGCACCCCGGAATCCGTCAGATAGATGGCGCCATCCGGACCGAAGCAAAGGTCGTTGGGGAACAAGAAGGGCTCTCCGTCGCATCCATCGGCTGCCACTTCGCATTTACCGTCCATCGTCAGTCGCAGCAAAGAGGGACTCTTGGATTCGGCCACCCAGATGACGCCGGCAGCATCGACCGCCAAGCCGTTCGGCCGGCCGGTTTGCCTGATCACTGATTTGCTTCGGCCGTCGGCGCTTAACCAGCTCACGCAGCCGCGCTCAGCGGCGGCTTCTACAATCAGCCAAGTGCCATCGGGCAAAGCAACCGGTCCCTCAGGAGCACCGAGATCGCCGGCGAAGATCATAGAATTCCTCCAAAAAGCTAAACCTCTGCTGTCTGCCCACCATCGACATACAACACAGACCCGGTTACAAATGATGCGTCATCGGAAGCGAGGAACAAAGCGGCGGCCGCAATTTCCTCGGGTAACCCGAGGCGGCCCATGGGAAATGTTTTGGCGAAGGCCTCCAGCTGTTCAGGTGTCATTGCATTGCGCAACATCGGCGTGTCGGTGGGACCGGGGCAAATTACATTCACGCGAATGCCTTGCTTGGCGTGATCGATCGCCATGGCACGGCTCAACATGTTCACTCCCCCCTTGGAAGTCACGTATGCCACTGCGCGAGCACAAGCATCATGAGCGCCGGTGGTGGAGGCGATGTTGATGATCGATCCGCGGCCGTGCTTGATCATGCCCGGAAGGACAGCCCGGCAACAGAGAAAGGTCCCGGTCAGGTTAATCGAAAGCATGCGGTTCCATGCCTCTTCCGCCGTTTCCAGCACCGTGCCGTAGAAGAGGATGGCGGCACCATTGAAGAGGACGTCGATTGGGCCGTGCTGGTTGAGGATGGCCTCGACCAGCCGGTTTACTTGCTCCGCCTGAGAAACGTCTACTTGAGTAAAGCTCGCCGAGCCGCCCTCGGCTTCGATCAGCCTTAACGGTCTCCAGGCCACCGGGGATACTGCCATCCGCTACAATCACTTTTGCGCCTTCGCGAGCAAATCGTTGCGCAGTAGCCCGCGCGATGCCCGACGCGGCACCCGTCACCAGCGCTACTCGATCTTTAAGTTTCGTAGGAAACCCTTCGGCCTGTCAGGCAGGCTCCAAAATCCGCCAATTCGAGTGCATTCATAGTCCTATGAAGTTAGCGAGCTGGCTATAAGAAAGCTACGAATGAATCTTGAAAAACCCCGGTCGTGCCCGGTTGTCAGGCGATCATGCTGCTGCAACAAAAAGTTTGCTTGAATATCAGAGACTCGAAGAATGCATCTCGAATACTCTGCTTTGGGTAAGCGGTAGCGCGTTCTTGGCCACGCCCGGGCCGGTTGACCAATAGGACTCATGAGACTTTCAGGAAAAGTGGCAGTCGTGACCGGATCTGCCGTGGGGTTAGGACGTGCCGTGGCCAACCGCTACGCGCGGGAAGGCGCGAGCGGTGGTCGTGGCGGACACTAATGCTTCCGGCGGAGCCGCTGTGGCCGAACAGATTCGCAAGGATGGGGGACGTGGAATTTTCGTCCGTACGGATGTGGGAGAAGAGCGCGATGTGACGACCCTTCTGCAGTCTGTATGGGATCAATTTGGACGAATCGATGTGCTCTACAACAATGCGGCGGTGCTCTTCCACGACCGCGATGCACGGGCCCATGAACTGAGCCTGGAGCTGTGGGAGCAGGTGATGCGGGTGAATCTGCAGGGTACCTTCCTGTGCTCAAAACACGTGATTCCGTTCATGCTCAAACAGGGAGGTGGATCGATCATTAACCTCGGCTCACCCACTGGGATGACTGGCTGCGCGCCTAATTTAACTGCTTACAGTACCAGCAAAGCCGGGATCTATGGACTCACCAGGGCGATGGCGGCCGCTTACGCCCGAGATGGAATTCGGGTAAACATTTTGATCCCGGGCACGATGGATACACCGATGAATGCTCCCCTGCTGGACGATGAAGTGACCCGAGAGCAGTACAGGGAAGCGGTGCCGATGGGGCGCTTGGGGAGGCCCTGCGATATCGAAGGTATCGCTGTCTTTCTGGCGTCCGAGGACTCGTCGTATTGCACTGGAGGGCTTTATACGTGCGATGGAGGACTGACCGCGGTTTGAGGGGTTGCCTACTTTGCGGAAGATTTGTTGGGCTGTAGGGTGGAACCGCAGGTCCCTCCACTACGCTTCGCTCCGGTAGGGATGACAATTCCGTTACAGGGTCAAGTATTTCTCGCCGAAGCTCTTGCGGCACAACGGAATTGTCATCCCGACCGGAGCGAAGCGTAGTGGAGGGACCTGCGGTTTCTTTCCCGGTTCAGACACGCCCTCTTCAGCCCCCACGTGCCGCGGGACCGATCCGCGAATTTCTCTAGGCCTCGACCGCTTCGATTTCGGCATCGAGTCCGTGACGGCGCAGCAGGTTTGGCAGGTTCTGAGAAAAGGCGGAGCGTGGCATCACCATGTCACAGCCTGCTTCCACAGCTTTCGCCTTCAGGTCGCCCTGCAAATGAGAGAGAAAACCGATCACTGAGGTGCCGCGCTTCAGCTTGCTCTTGAGGCGCGGAATCAGGGTGAGGGGCTTCGCACTGACATTGTTCAGGTCGAAGACGATCAGCGAGGGCCGACTCCCTTCGGGGACATCCGCCAGGCGCGACACAATATCCTTATCCGCCTTAACGAAGGCGACTTTCACGCCTACTTTGCGTGCCGCTTCTTGAATTTTGGCGAGGAAGAACAGGTCTTCGATGAAGCAGTAAATGCGAACGGGAGCATCTTCTCGTACGGTGACGACGACGGGATCCTTGGGCAAGGCATCCACGTAGTGCCCGTTGTGTCCGTTGCCACGAAACTCCGCGGCAGAATGAGGCGCATCCGCGGTGTTGCCGTTGACCACGCGATAGCTGTGATCCATGGGGCCGACGAATGTCTGTTGCCGGCGCTGCTTGCCTTTGCGCCGGCCACCGCCGCTGCCGCCATTGTTCATCGCCGCATGGGCACCACCATTGCCGCCATTGCCGTTCTTGGCAATAAAGCGGTTTTGGCCAGGAGACTTGGCCTTGGCCTTCTTGGGCGGATGGCTCTGACCAGAGCCTGCCCCAGGCTCGCCATTGGCATGGCCCTTCGCCTGGTTGTTCGCGTATCCCTTACGTCTGCGGCGCCGGCGACGATGCCCTTGCCCTTCAGTTTGACCAGCAGGCTGGGCCTGATTCGACGGCTGAGCCTGAGGTTGATTTTGCTCTGTTGTCATGCATGCACATCCCGGTGCGTTGGCAATTCCTGCAGCTTGTTCAGTTGCGACCTACCCCGGACCGGGGAAGGCAGAGATAGGCTGCAACTCATGTTTCCACTTGATTGATGGCCAGCGGCCACATCCCACGCACTCAAAAGGAACTTATCCAAAAGATACGGTTGGGGGTGGAACCTATGGTTTGATCTCTCAAACAAAGTACTGGTGTTATCTGTACCGCTATTGATTGACCCGGCGATGAACAGCGCTATTTGGGCCAGCAGTTGCGACGCGGCAGAAAAACCCTATTGACTCTCGAGAATTGCGGCGAGCTTGACTCACTACGAGATCTGGCTTCAGCCGCTCGATAGGCAAAACCGATAATACACAGATACCCTGCCTGAGAGCAAGTGCTATTCGAAAGCTTCGTACCGGAAGTCAGAGTAGGGGGGTTACTGTTGGGCCATAAGAGAGGAAACAAGGCAGAAAACGCACCTAGAAAGAGAAAAGCCACCGCTGAGTGGCTTTTCTTTAACGATGGCCAGTCACTGGCCTCCCAAGGGTTAACCCGGCAGCGCACGTCTGCGGGATGTAAAGCTCCGGTTGCGGCTGGTCCCGGTGGAACCTAGCTCTGCTCGCCGGATCTAAAGCGCCGGACTCGCATTTTGCGAGCCACGTGCGTCGCTGGCTACCCTCCTTATTAGCAGTTGACATGCCGTTTGCCATGTTACCTATTATCAGTTAGTTAGCTCCTTCTCCCAGGGCGCAGATTCCGATTTATGGAAGCTGCGCCCAAACAATCATTCTGGAATCCATAGAAATGGCCCGGGGCCTGAGGCCAACCTAGCGCTGGCAGTGGAGGCAATAGTGGGTGCCGCGGCCAGCCAGGACCATGCGTCGAATCGGTGTTCCGCACACCAGGCATGGCTGCCCGGTGCGGAGATAGACCCGATGCTCGAGTTGGAAGAAGCCTGCGACACCGGCGGCATCCACGTAGTCGGATACGGAAGAGCCACCGAGCGAGATGGCTTCCCTGAGGACGCTCTGCAGGCTGGCATGCAGGCGGTCAAGTTCCGCCCGCTTCAAGTGGCGAGCCATCCTGCGGGGCCGGATGCCGGCGCGAAAGAGACTCTCGTCGGCATAGATATTTCCCACCCCATGCAAAAGCTTTTGATTCAGCAAGGCAGCCTTGATCGAGTGTGCGGCGGTGCCGGAAAAGGGCGGCGAACTCGTCGGGCGAAATACTCAGGGGCTCCTGACCGGTTCCCTGGAAGCGCTTGGGTTTCGTCTTTTTTGGGGAAACGCCGTGGAGCGCCATGCGTCCGAAGCGCCGGGGATCCACAAAGCGGAGCTCTCTCCCCGACTTCAGATGCAGAACGGCGTGGGTGTGCGGGGGAAGCGGTGTGGCAGGATCGGCGACCAGCAGGCGGCCGGTCATGCCCAGGTGCACGATCCATTGCACGCCCGGTGATGACGCTGGACGGTCTGCCAGATCGAAGACGATGTGTTTGCCAACCCGGTGAACGCGGTCGATGCGCCGGCTGTGCAACTCCTTCGCCATGAGCTGGGGAGGAGAACTGAAGGGCTCCGGCTTTTCGCTGAACCAGACGGTCTCAATGCGGTCCCCGCGGAGACGTTCATCGACCCCGCGCGCGATGGTTTCTACCTCAGGCAGTTCCGGCATGGCTCATCTTCTGTCATTGTCGCAGGTGCTTGGCCGCTACCCTGAGGCGTTATATCATCAAGAGTCGGAACAGGCTGCGCCGCCCGGATTTCCTGTACGCGGATTTGGACAAGTCCGCGTATGCGGCTTTCTTCACGGAAAGCTGCATGAGGCTTATTGATTCCGATCAAGCTCCACAGGAAATTCGGGGCGTCGCGCCAGACTGATCAGCAATATTTCCACTCACTCCCTGCGCAGGTTTAACGAGGTTTGATCCAAAGGCCGAGCCGGCAGGGGAAGGGTGCGTCACACGAAATTGATGGGAGTTCATGCGAGCCAAGACTGCGGTAGTACTGGGTGCCCAATGGGGCGACGAGGGAAAAGGAAAGATCGTCGACGTTCTTTCCGATAGGTTTGCCGTGGTGGCGCGCTATGCCGGCGGCCACAACGCAGGGCATACCGTCATCATCCGGGGACAAAAGTTTATCCTGCAACTGGTGCCCTGCGGGGTTCTGCGTCCGGACTGCCGGGCGGTCATCGGCAACGGCGTGGTGCTCGACCCGTTGGCCTTCCTGAAAGAAGTTGGCAAGTTGCGCGACCTGGGAGTGAACGTCGATGAGCAGCTCTTTGTCTCCAACCGCGCGCAGGTGATTCTTCCCTACCATCGCATGATCGAGCTGGCGTCGGAAAATGCTCCCGGGCGGCAGAAGATCGGCACCACCAGCCGGGGCATCGGTCCCGCGTATGAAGACAAGATGCATCGCAGCGGCCTGCGGGTGATTGACCTGCTCAATCGAAGTTTGCTCAAGACGCATATTGAAAATGCCTGCAACGAAAAGAACGCGGTCGCCCACGCGCTTTTCGGAACCGACCCGCTCGACCCAATCAAGATGTACGACGAGTATGCCGAGGCGGCGGAGCGCGTGCGACCCTTCGTTACCGACACCGCGGCGCTGCTGAACGATGCGATCCGCAAAGGCCAAAGCGTGATGTTTGAAGGCGCCCAGGGCACCATGCTCGATATCGATCATGGTACCTATCCCTTTGTGACCTCCTCTTCCGCCACCGCCGGGGGCGCCGTAATCGGCACCGGTGTGGGACCGACCGCAATCGGCACGGTGATCGGGGTCACCAAGGCCTATGTGACGCGGGTGGGCGAAGGCCCGTTCCCGACCGAGATCTGGGGCGAGACCAGCGATCTGCTGCGCGCCCGCGGGCAGGAGTACGGAGCGGTGACCGGACGGCCTCGCCGTTGCGGCTGGCTCGATCTGCCCTTGTTGCGCTATTCCAGCGAAATCAACGGCACGGAATGGCTGGTGGTCACCAAGCTGGATGTTCTGGATAGCCTGACGGAGATCCCGATCTGCACCGGCTATCGCATGGGCGGCAAGCTCTCTGACACCATCCCGGCGGATGTCAGCGGGTTTGACAAGATTGAGCCGGTTTACACCAAGCTGGAGGGCTGGCAGTCTTCCACCGAAGGCATCACCGATTTTGAGCGGCTGCCCAAAGCGGCGCAGACATATCTTCGTTTTCTTGAAAAAGAGTCCGGCGCCCGCATCGGCATGGTCTCTACCGGCCCGGATCGGGAGCAGACCATGATTCTTCCCGGCTTCTCCGAAGCGCTGGACTGGATGCACTCCCACGGATGACCCACGGCGAGCCGAGGCAGGCGGGGCAGGCGAGGTTGCAAATGCCTACGGCCATTTTTTTCAGAGGCATTTCCGATAGATTAGAGGCACAATGGTCAGCTTTATCGTACGTATGCGATTCGCCGCCGAAGACCGTGAAAACGTTAGCGATATTCTGCGCCAGTTGGCTCTCGCTTCGCGCCAGGAGCCGGGCTGCGTGAGCTATGTCCCACACACCGTTGAGGACGACCCAGCCGTGGTCGTGATCTACGAGCAGTACCGTGACCGGGCGGCAAGTGAGTTTCACCGCACCACGCCCCACTTTAAGAAATTTGCTGTGGGTGGCCTTTTTCAGCTTATGCGCGAGCGAGAGGTCGAGAATCTAACCGCGGTTGTGTAGAGCATTTTCACTTCTACTCTGTACAGTTGGGTTCAGCGAAGTGCGGCTTTTCTTGAGGAAAAGCCGCGTCGGGAGCAGTTGCCTCGTAACACCAGAAGTGAAAATGCTGTAGCGATGGGTGCGAACCTGGCAGGCTGATTCGGCATCCGACCTAGTTCAAGGAGCGTTTTCGTCTCTGCCGACACTGCCAGGGGCTTGCAGTCCAAGCCCCTGGGCATTGCGTTCAACCGCGAAAACTGTCACTCTGGAGTTTCAATTTTGACTCATTATTCGGACGCGGACTAACATCCGGTACGGTTATGCGCGCTCATTCCGAGCATCGTTGGCTGTTTCCCACGGTCGGCAGACTGTTCTTCGTCCTTATACTGCTGTCCGCGTGTGCAACTCAGGCGCATGCCCTTTTTCCCCACCACGAGAATGCTCACAAGGAGATTGAAGGTCTGGAGCTGGATTGGCGGCAGGCTCAGCTTTCCAACAACATCTCTGAGGTCGATCGCCTGTTGGCCGATGACTATCTGGGCATTAGCGCCAACGGCACCCTGGAAACCAAAGCAGATGAACTCACCCGGCGCCGCAGCGGATCACTGCACATCACGCAGCTCGATCTAAGCGACATCAAAGTACGGATCTATGGGGACACGGCGGTCGTTACATCGAAGGCCGACCTGGTGGGGAAAAATGGCGACCGTGATATTAGCGGACGGTTCCGCTATACCCGGGTGTATAGCAATCGGATGGGCCAGTGGAGAATCGTTAGTTTTGAAGCCAGCCGCATCTCCCACAACCACGAGTCGGACGACCAGCACTAGGGTCCCACCTGGTAAATGAAGTATTCGCGATCACCTTAAGCTACCCAGGACCGACGAGCCTGTGCGAGAACCGCAGGTTCGGAATCGGGTCCCGGAGGCGGAGCTGAAAACAAAACGTAACGGAAGCCCAGGACAATGTCCTGGGTAGATATCGGTGTCAGGACTAGTCCCGCAGAGCCTGCCCTGAGCTTGTCGAAGGGGACGGCTGAAAATGCCCCAGGACGGACCCGGATTTCCTGTGCAGGTTGGTGGAACCAAGGAGCCTCATGCGGCTTCCCGTTAAGAAAGCCGCATACGCAGACCTGTCTGGAGCAGCGTACGGGAAATCCGGGGTCAGTCCTGGGTGACCTTCGACCGCACGTGAATGCGGACGGGGAGCATCGTAGCCAACCCGATTCAGGCGTATGCTGCTGCTAAGACGGCGTCGGCTATGGCTGCCGCTTCCCGGGCAGGGCGTACATCGTGCACCCTGATCATGTGCGCACCGGCCAGGATGGTGGCGGTTAGGGCAGCAATGGATGCATTTCCCCGGCTCGCCACCGGCACATCGACTCCCTGATAGAGGGCGGACAAGGTTCTGCCCAGAAATGACTTGCGCGAGACACCCGCGAGCAGCGGCTGTCCCAGGCAGCCCAGCTCTTCAAGACCCACTAGCAAGTGAGTAATTCCGGTCGCCGGCTTTGCCAAAGCCGAAACCGGGATCGAGAACAATCCTCTCGCGCTGGATTCCGGCCTGTTGTGCTTGCTCCAGCCGCTGCCGCAACTCCCGCTTGACCACGCCTACCATTTCCTTGCCATCCATCGCGGGCAATTCCTGCCACTCGCCCGGCGGGCCTTGCAAGTGCATCAGCACGACGCCACAGCTGGCCGCGGCGCAGACTTGGGCCATTTCCCCATCCCAGGAAAGTCCGCTGACATCGTTGACGATCTCGGCCCCGGCGCGGAGGGCGGCCGCTGCAGTCGGGGATTTATAGGTATCAATAGAGAGAATGGACCCCGGCCGATGGCGTAGTACGCCCTCCAGCACAGGGATGACCCGGTCGATCTCCTCCTGGATGCCCAGCGGCTTGCGCTTTCCAGGCCGGGTAGATTCGCCGCCGACATCGACGATGTCAGCCCCGTCCTCGAACATCGCCAAGGCATGCTCGATCGCCTGCGCAGGGGTGGTAAAGGCGCCGCCATCGGAAAATGAGTCCGGGGTAGTGTTTAGTACCCCCATCACCAGGGTTCGCTTCCCCAGCGGCAGGGACTGTGTGCGCAGCTTCCAGTCGTAGCAGGATCGCTTGGCAAAGGGCATCTTTGTCCATTCTAGGATGCTCAAAGAGCGTGAGGTACACTCCGCGCAGAGACATGCGAACGCGCTCCCCCTTTCTCATCCTGTTGCTGGCCCTGCTCTCCGGCGGAACGATCGCGGCCGCCCCAGCCAAACACCCGGCCGCACGCAAGCTGCCCCTCCCTAAGGCTGTAGCTCGTATTCTTGCCGATCCGGGAGTCAACCAGGCGCACTGGGGAATCTCTGTAGTCGCGCTTAGTGGCAGCTCACTCTATGCGCTTAATGACGGCCAGTACTTTAATCCAGCATCGAACGCCAAGCTGCTCACCACGGCGGCGGCTTATTCCCTGTTGCCCAGCGGGCTCACCTTCACCACGCTGGTTTCGAGCAGTGCTCCGGTCAGCCAGACGGGAGAGGTTCGCGGCGATGTCACGATCTTTGGGGTGGGCGACCCCAACATGTCAGCCCGCACGATGCCCTTCGGGGTCAAGACCGAACGCACAGGCTCACCGCTGGCGGCGCTGGAGGATATGGCCGATCAGATTGTTCGCCACGGCGTCCATTCCATAAGCGGGGATATCGTCGGAGACGACACCTGGTTTGTCTTCGAACGCTACGGCGCGGGCTGGAGCTGGGATGACCTGCAGTGGGGCTACGGAGCCCCGGCTTCGGCCCTCAGCGTGAACGATAACGAGGTCTACCTGAACGCCATGCCGGCGGCGCAGGTGGGGGAACCCGCTGTGGCTTCCTGGCTCCCGGCAACGGCTTACTACACGCTGGAGAATTCGCTTACCACCGCACCGCCGGGCGACCCGGGCAAGCCGGGCATCGAGCGCTCTCCGGGTGGGATGACAGTGCGGCTTTTTGGCCGGACTCCCCTCGGCCAACAAGGCCTGCATGCCGCTTTGGCCATCGATGATCCCGCCGATTATGCGGCACGGGCTCTGCGGGCCATGCTGCTAGCGCGCGGGGTCCAGGTCAGCGGGACCGCCCGGGCGCAACATCGGCTGTCCACCGAGACCGGCGACTTTCTCTCCGATCAGCAACAGCCGATTGTGTTTCATCCCATTTCGATTCAGAACGTGCAGGCGGCAAACGTGGGGCCGTTTCTGCTCGCCTCCCATGTGTCGCCGCCGCTGGGCGACGATCTGGTGGTGACCAACAAAGTCAGCCAGAACCTGCACGCCGAGATCACTCTCAGAACCCTGGGCAAGCTCGAAAGCTCGGATGGATCGCTGCTCGAAGGCACGCGGGTGGTGCGCCAGTTTCTGGTCTCAGCCGGCATCGTCCCAAGCGACTTTGTGCTTTACGACGGCTGTGGGCTCTCTCCCCAGGATCTGGTCACCCCCCGGGCCTTTACGACTTTGCTCGCCTACGCAGCCCGGCAGAGCTGGGGCGAGGCATTCCGCACTTCTCTGCCGGTGGGGGGAGTGGATGGCTCCCTCTCCGCCCGCTTCAAGCAGCGATCTGCTCGATGGCAAAGTCTTCGCCAAGACCGGGACGCTGGGAGAAGCACGTGCTTTGAGCGGCTACCTGGTTGCTGCCAGTGGCCAGACGGTCGCCTTCTCCATCATGTGCACCGATCATTCTCCATCCCTGCCCGCGGACCGCGCCGCGATGGACAAGATCGTAGCCGCGATCGCGGAGGCGAATTGAAGATGTTCTCTCGGAGAAACCGGGTCTTGATTCTTGCTCTCGGGCTGCTGGCCGCTTGTGGTTGCAAGCAGTCACCATCCAAGCCGGTGCGTGCTCTCACCCCGCAGGAGGCCGCCGGGAAGCAGGTGTTCGTGAACCAATGCTCCAGCTGCCACTACGCCGATTCGGACAAAGGCTCGTACGGCCCCGGCCTCGCTGGGCTGTTTTCCAAGCCCTATCTGACGAATGGGATGCCAGCAAACGACACGCGAGTGCGCGCGGTCATCCTGCATGGCTACGCCATGATGCCGCCCATGGGCAATACAATGACAGATCAGGAGTTCGAAGAGTTGATGGCCTACCTGCACACGTTATGAGCAACCTTCCGCTGCCGGGCATGGCGGCTATCTCCCTATATATGCTGGCGCTCTCTCTGGTGGGAGTCGCCGGGGTGCTGACCGGCCACTACCCGCGGGGAGCGGCTCGTGTTGGCATCCTGATCCTGTGCAGCGTCTTTGCCATCGCCGGCCTTGGACTCATCCGCTTGCGGCGATGGGGATGGGCGCTTACCCTAGGCGCGGTCTTCTGCTCCGTTTGCTACTGGAGCTATAGCCTTTTCCGCTTTCATCAGCCCCAGGGGGCGGTCTGGGCAGTGATCAATCTCGTCTTCTTTCTTTACCTGGTGCGTCCCGAGGTCACCGGACGCCTTCGCTAGCACGCTGCAACCCGCTACAATTAGACCAGCGTGATTGACCTCGTCCAGATCGACCAAACGCCCACGCCGTCCCGTGCCCAAGCCTGCCTGGCTCAAGGCCCGCGCGCCGGTGGGTGAAAACTACCACGAGCTGAAGAGTCTGGCGCGGTCACTCAACCTGCATACTGTGTGCGAGTCGGCCCACTGCCCCAACATCGGCGAGTGCTGGAACCAGCGCACCGCGACCTTCATGATGCTGGGCAACACCTGCACCCGCCGCTGCGGCTTTTGCGCCGTGCCCAAGGGCCGGCCGGAACCCATCGACTTCGACGAGCCCCGCCGGGTGGCCGAAGCGGTCGCCATTCTCGACCTTAAGCATGCTGTGATCACCAGCGTGAACCGTGACGACGACGTTCTGGGAGGGGCCCGGGCGTTTGCCATGGTCATCGAGGAGATCCGGCGGCAGGCGCCGGGCTGCCAGGTGGAGGTCCTTATCCCCGATTTTCAGGGGCAGGAGGAGGCCATCCGCATCGTGGTCGAGGCCCAGCCCGAGATGCTGAACCACAACACCGAATCGGTGCCGCGGCTCTATCGCGTGGTGCGATCGGGGGCACGCTACCAGCGAACGCTTCGGCTGCTGGAGTACGCAAAGATCGTCGACCCGCGCATGACCACCAAGTCCGGGGTGATGGTCGGCCTGGGCGAAGAGATGCATGAGCTGTTGCAGGTTTATCGCGACCTGGCCGCGGTTGGCACGGACGTGTTGACCATTGGGCAGTATTTGCGTCCATCCAAAGATCACCTGCCGATGGCCCGCTATTACACGCCGGAGGAGTTCGCATATATGCGCGAAGAGGCTCTCAGGATGGGTTTCCGCCACGTAGAGTCGGGACCGCTGGTGCGGTCGTCCTACCATGCGCGCGAGCAGGCGCAGTCTACTGGCGTAACTCTGCTTACATAAATCTTTTTGAAAGATCGAGGAAGAAGACGATGGCAGTCTCGGTAATGGCCAGTATTCCGGCCCTGAAAGACATTCAGCAGCAGCTCAAGACGCGGATGGAAAAAGCGGTGGATGATTTCCGCGGCAACCTTGCGTCCACACGCACCGGACGGGCCTCTGTACACATGCTCGACCAGGTCAAGGTGCCCTACTACGGCACCGATACGCCGCTCAACCAGGTGGCCCAGGTGACCGCTCCCGAGGCCAACCTGATCCTGGTCCAGCCCTGGGATCCCAGCATCCTGGGGGATATCGAGAAGGCGTTGCGCACGTCTGACCTGGGGTTCAATCCGCAAAACGACGGCAAGATTGTGCGTATTCCCATCCCTCCGATGACGGAGGAGCGCCGCCGCGAAGTAGTGAAGCACCTCAACAAGACGCTGGAAGACCATCGCACCGCGGTGCGGAATATTCGCCGCGATGGCAATGACCTCATCAAGAAGTCCGCCAAGGACAAGAAGATCTCCGAGGACGAGGAGAAGCGCTCGCTCGAGGAGATTCAGAAGCTCACCGACGATGAGATCCGGCGCATGGAAGAGATGTGCCGCAACAAAGAAAGAGAAGTGCTGCAGATCTGAGCGTCAGCCGATCCGGCTGGTGTGGTCCAGAATGATCTTCCAGCCCGACGAATCTCGTTTGAAGAGCAGGGAGAAGATGCCGTCGGCATTGCCGCCTCCGGCCGCGGTGCGCTGCAGATGAAAATTCCCGGTGGCGACTGCGTAGTTGGCATCCAGGATGCGGATCGCAAGATGGGAAAAGGTTAGTTTGCCCATCGCCTCAGGCGTCGCATAGAGCTTCTTGTAGCGCTCGAGAATCGTGGCGTAGCCGTATTGCACTGTCTGGCCGACGAAGGTAGTGGTGGGAGAGTCTTCGTAACTCTTCATGAAGGCTTCGACATCACCGCGGTTCCAATCTGCTGTCTGTTGGTCGAGCAGATGTCGAATGGCGGCCTCTGGGGCGGTTTGCGCTTGTGATGAAGAGGCTAACGCCAGGACGAGAGCGAGGAATAGGTGGACACTACCTTTTCTCATGGATCGAAGATAAAGCAAGCGTAGTTTGACGATTTGCTAAAAGCTTTGGTAGGGCTACGCCGCATAAGCGGTAACTTGCTTAGGATGTTTTTCTGCACCCCCCTACCAAATCGTCATCCTGAGGGGAGCGCCTCACAGATTTATTGCGTAACACAGGGCTTGGTGGTGCGGAGTCGAAGGACCCCGGCGATGCTTAACTTACCCATGCTGCTCGGAGCTTTTCGACCACCGAAGCGCGATCTGCTGCGCTACGCACTTGATGGCCCCGGGTAAATATTTTCATACACTGGAACCTTCCATCCTCAGGTCTGTGCAAGGCCGGAAACGATGCTAGCAAGTTCTCGGTGCTCGGCGCCTGCCTCAGGGAAAGACCGTAGCGGGTCCGCCCGGTGCGGGCTTCGGCGGTTGAAAAGCTCCGAGCAGCATGGGTAAGTTAAGCATCGCCGGGGTCCTTCGGCTACGCGCCACCAAGCCCTGTGTCACGCAATAAATCTGTGAGGCGCTCCGCTCAGGATGACGATTTTGTGGCGAGTTGGAGATGCAAAATACCAGCATCTTCTCGAAGTTCTATTGTTTTCTAAGCAAGTTAGCGCTTATGTGGCTACGCCTCATCGTTTTCGGCCCAGGTACGCCCCCACGGCAGGCCGGGGCAGGTTTGCAAACCTGGGCACCCGTCCTATTCCTTCTGACCTTTCTATGGCACAGACTCCTTCGGGACTCTAGTCCTGCTCGATTCTTAGTCGGGACAGGGTCTTGCAGCAACGTTCCTACTACAATGACTTATGCCTGGATCGAGAACCGTCCACGCCGTGTGTTCGCACGATTGTCCGGATTCCTGCGCCATTTTGGTGACGATCGATGAATCGGGAGTGGCCACACGAGTTCAGGGTGATCCGGACCATTCGGTGACCCGCGGCTTTCTCTGCGGCAAGGTCGCTAAGTACCTGGACCGCGTCTATTCTCCCTCGCGGTTGCTCTACCCCATGCGCCGCCGAGCCGGAGCACCCAAAGGGAGAATGCCCGCCGGCCGCGAGACGGATGCCTTCGAACGCATCGGCTGGGACGAAGCCCTGGACCTGATCGCGGAACGGCTGGAAGTCATTGCCCGGGAGCACGGTCCTGAGTCCATCTTGCCCTATTCCTACGCGGGAACGATGGGGGTGCTTGGCTATGGCTCCATGGATCGCCGCTTCTTTCACCGGCTCGGCGCCTCGCAACTCGATCGCACGATCTGCGCGACGACAGGCGCCGATGCCTTGCTATCGGTCTACGGGACAAAGCTGGGCACAGAACCGGAACACTTCCGCCATGCCCGGTACATCATCGCGTGGGGCGCGAATATCCACGGCAATAACATTCACCTTTGGCCCTTCGTCGAAGAAGCACGCCACCAGGGTGCGCGGCTGGTGGTGATCGACCCATTCCTCACCCGTACCGCGCGCGTGGCCGACTGGCACATCCCCATCCAGCCCGGCACAGACACGGCCTTGGCACTCGGCCTGATGCACGTCATCATCGCCGAAGGGCTCTACGACCGGGATTATGTTGCCGAACATACCCACGGATTTGAGGCGCTGCGCGAGCACGTTGGGTCCTACACGCCAGAGCATGTTTCCTGTTTAACGGGCATCCCCGCGGCCGACGTCACGCGCCTGGCACGCGAATATGCGACCAGTGCGCCGGCGGTGATCCGCTTGAACTATGGAGTACAGCGTTCGCAGAACGGCGGGGCAGCCGTGCGCGCGGTTTGCATGCTGCCGGCGCTGATCGGCGCTTGGAAGCAGCTCGGTGGAGGGCTGCAGCTCTCCACCAGCGGAGCCTTCACATTCAACACGGCGGAGCTGGAACGACCAGATCTTATGCTGGCGAGCCCACTCCAGCGCCCAGCGCGCGTGGTCAACATGTCGCGCCTGGGCCACGCACTCACCGAGCTCGACGCACCTCCGGTGAAGGCGCTCTTCGTCTACAACTCGAACCCCGCGGCCATTGCCCCCAACCAGAACGCCGTGGTGCGCGGACTGATGCGCAGCGACCTTTTTACCGTGGTACACGAGCAGTTCTTTACCGACACCACCGACTACGCCGATATCGTGCTGCCGGCGACCACCTTTCTGGAGCACAAAGACTTTCAGGGAGCGTACGGTCACTACTTTCTGCAGCTCTCAGAGCAAGCCATCGCGCCGCTGGGGGAGGCCCGGCCCAACGTGTGGCTCTTTAGCCAATTGGGGCAGCGCATGGGGTTCTCTGAGGCCTGCTTCCACGACACCGTGGACGACCTGATCGAGCAGGCGTTGAATGCGCCGGCGACGCAAGGCATTACCCGCCAGGAACTGGAGGCGAAAAAGAGCATACGCCTGCAGCGCGCGGCGCGCGGTCCTGCTGCCGTTTGCCAATGGCGTTTTTGCCACACCGAGCGGCAAGGCTGAGTTTTATTCGAGCGCGCTGGCGGCGGAGGGGCTCGAGCCGCTGCCAACGTTTCACCCGCCGGACGAATCGCGCCGGGGCGCCGATTCGCATACATTTCCGCTCGAGTTTTTGCCCCGCAAGGCCGACCACTATATGAACTCAACCTTCGCCAACCTTCCCGGCCACCAGAAGATGGAATCGCCAGGCCTGCTATTCATGCACGCGAGCGACGCTGCCGCGCGGCAGATCGGCGAAGCGGAATTGGTGGAGATCTACAATGCGCGCGGCAAAATGCAGCTGCGCGCGCGTATCGACGGCAGCGTGCCGGCCGGCGTGGTGGCGGCCAGCCTCAACTGGAACAAGCTGTCTGAAGGGGGAAACAATGTAAACGCGCTTACCTCTGAGCGTCTCACCGACCTGGGCCGGGGGGCCACGTTCTATTCGACCCTGGTGGAAGTTCGAAAGCTGACCCCAACCAAAAACCTCTTCCCTCCGATAGACTAGGAACACCTGCTCAAGCGTGAGATCGACGATGCCGTTTCCAGCGGGTTTCCAGTGCGCGGGCTGTGGAGAGTGGAATGAGATCGTGGTGGACGAGTCGGCAGGTGGGCGGCAGCGGTATGTGGAAGACTGCCAGGTCTGCTGCAAGCCAAACTTTCTCTCCGTGGCGTGGGATTCCTCACTGGGCGAATACTTTGCCAGCAGTGAGCTGGAGAGCTGAGGGAGTTTTGGTGTCTGTCCTGACTGGGCCTCCTGGATGGTAGGCGGCGTGAGAAACGAGTCCTCGGAGTTGGGGAGTACCCCTTCCGTCACATATAATCGCCTTTTCCTCCAGCAGGATCCGATTTTCAGCAGTGAGGGTGTGCCTATTCTTCGCGTCGTGTCAGGGAGCCTTCGCTCCCGGTTTCATAAGAACCAACCTGTGCTGCCGTTTTTTTTTCGGATGTGCAGGATCGTGGGCTTGCTTCTATTTTGCGGTTCCAGTCTGATTGCCTGGGCTCAGCAGGACGTCGCTCCCCAGCCGGGTGTTGTGACCCAAATCCGAGTGATCGGCAATCGCCGCATTCCCAGAGAGACGGTGCTGGCGCGGCTGTTTACCCACCCCGGAGATACCTACGATCCGGCGACCATCGAGCGCGACTTCAACTCGCTCTGGAACACCGGATACTTCGAGAATCTGCAGATTGCGCGGGAGGATACCCCCAAGGGCATTGTTCTCGACATCATCGTTAAAGAAAAGCCAACCATCCGCGAGATCAACTACAAGGGCCTGAACTCGGTCTCGACTTCGGATGTTCTGGACCGCTTCAAGAAAGAGCATGTCACCGGCTTCTCGGTGGAAAGCCCCTATGATCCCACCCGGCTGGCGCGGGCGATCGATGTGATCCGCGAACTGCTGGCCGAACACGGGCACCAGTTCGCGACGGTAAAGCCGGAAATCAAGACCATCCCGCCCTCCTCGGTCTCGGTCAACTTCATCATCAAGGAAGGCCCCACGGTGAAAGTGGGGAATATCTCCTTCACCGGCAACCGGGCGGTGAGCTCGCGCGAGCTGCGCGCGTCGATGAGGAACCTTCGGCCAGTGGGGATTCCGCACTCGATTTTCCTGGAGAACCTCTTCGCCCGCACCTACGATGCCAGCAAACTCGAGGAAGATACGGAGCGAGTGCGCCGCGCACTTCAGGACCGGGGCTATTTCCGGGCGGAGGTCGACACTCCGGTCACCCATATCCGGAATGAAGGCGGCCTATCGTTCTTCACTTTTCGCCCCCGACAGGGTAAGCGCATCGACATCCGCATTCCCGTCGAGGAGGGGCGCGCTACCGGCTTGGCGGCGTCACCTTCACCGGCAACGCGCATGTGCAGAACGTCAAGGCGCTGCGAGCTCAGTTCCCCACCAAAGACGGTGAATTGTTCAATGCGACCGCCATCGGCAAGGGACTGGATAATCTACGCAAGGCGTATGGTTCGCTGGGCTACATCAACTTCACCGCCGTGCCGACGCCGCGCATCGATGACGCCAAACACCTGGTCTACCTGGACATCGACATCGACGAGGGCAAGGCGTTTACCGTTTCGCGCATCGAGTTCCAGGGCAACACCATCACCCGCGACCGGGTCATCCGGCGGGAGCTGCTGATTGAAGAAGGCCAGCCCTACAACAGCAATTCGTGGGAATCGAGCTTGCTGCGCCTGAACCAGTTGGACTACTTCGACCCGCTTAAGGTCGATCAGGACACCGAGACACACCCGGACAACGAGACCGGCACTGTGTCGCTGCTGCTCAAGGTGCACGAGAAGGGCAAGAACTCGATCGGCTTGAACGGCGGCGTCAGTGGTCTTTCCGGCACTTTCCTCGGTCTTAACTACTCGACCAATAATTTTCTCGGCCTGGGCGAAACGTTAAGCCTCCAGGGAAATATCGGCAACCTGGCACGCAGCGTGGTTTTTGCCTTCAATGAGCCCTACCTGCGCAACAAGCCGACCAGCGTAGGCTTCCAGGTCTTCTCCAGGAAGTCGGATTACAATTCAGCGCGCAACTACGCCACGGTTACCGGGCAAGCCGACGAACCTGACGGCTGCCCAGCAATCGCTCACGCAGAATTACAACCAGTCCTCGACGGGGTTGACCTTCTCTGTCAGCTATCCGCTGCGCCGCTCCTTCAAGCGGGTGGGCTTGACCTATAGCTGGGATAAGTCGACCATCACGACCTTCAGCCAGGCTTCCGCTAACCTCTTCCAAACGCTCGCCTTCCGCAGCGGCCAGATCCAGGGCGCCAATGCCCTGGAAGGCATTTACACCAGCTCGGTTTCGTTGAGTTATACGTACAACAAGGTCGGTCCATCCATCTTCAGGCCTCGCTTCGGAACGGATATTTCCGCCGCCTTGGTCATCGCGGGCCTGTGGGGCAACGTTCGATATTTCACCCCGGTGGTGCAGTACAAGCACTTCATCGCGATGAAAGGTCTGCGACCCAACGCGGAAGGGCGTAACGTCCTTGGCTATCGCATGCAGGCTTCTTATATCCAGGGTTTCAGCGGAGATGTGGCTCCCCCGTTCGCCCGTTTCTATTCCGGCGGCGACAATGAACTGCGCGGGTTCGATGTGCGCGCAGCGACGCCCTATGGGTTCATCCCCGTACGGCAAAACATCACGCTAACCAATCCCGACGGGACGCCGGTTCCCATCGATCCGGGCAACTACACCCTGGGCAACATCCTGATTCCGATCCCGATTTACCGCCCCGTTTCGGTGGGTGGCGACGCCAAGTTCACTTCGACCATCGAGTACCGGATTCCCATTGCAGGACCGGTCCAGTTCGCGATCTTCGACGACTTCGACATCACGTCTGTGATTCGCCAATCGCAATTACGGCAAAGCGTCGAGGGCGCCGACCAACTCAATTCGCCTCTTTACGGTTGCACCGCCTACTTCAACGGCGCTTGCCAGGGCGGGCAGTCGATCCAGTTCATCAACGTGATCAGGCCGATTGCGGGCACCAACGTGCTACCGCGCATGTCAGTCGGCGGAGAGCTCTCGGCCATGCTTCCCATCGTGAATGCACCCATGCGCCTCTATTACGCATACAACACGAATCGCCTCTTCGAGAATGTCCAGGGAGAAAGCCTGATCACGCGCAGCATGTTCCCCGCCGGCGGCGCGGGTGACTACACCTACCAGCAAGCCATTACGGCTTACGACTCCCTGTTACATTTCCGTGAACCGAGGAAGACTTTCCGCTTGAGCGTGAGCACTACTTTCTAGGAGACGCGAGTTTTGCTCCCACAGGAGGCGACCACCCTGCGTTGACGCTCCCTCGGCCCACACCTATAATCACTGCTGGCCCTGTGATTGTCTCGGTCCGTGTCTCTTCTTCGCATTTGCTGCCAGATGCGCTGGCCAGGTGACTGCATTGCAAATGCGCATGCGGGGGACCCGCAAGCGAAGGCCCGCTTTCCGCTGAAAGACGCGGGCGATCTGGATTCAAAGATCAAAAGGAGTTCTGTATTCCGATGAAGCGTACGTTCACACTTGTTTGCCTGCTCGCGTCCGCCACCGGCGTGGGCATCATCACCTCGCCCAGCAGTGCGTTAGCCCAAGCTCCAGCAGCACCCGCCGCACCCACCCCTGCCGATTCAACGGCTGGTCTTGCCGCCGCTCCGGCAGTCCCTGCCAGTGCCAAGATAGCGATCATCAATTTCCAGCAGGCGGTCGCAGCGACCAACGAAGGGCAGCGCAATTTCGCCCAACTAAGGGTTAAGTTTGAACCCAAGCAGGCTCAGCTGAAGGCGCAAAGCGACGAGATCGATTCGCTCAAGAAGCAGTTGCAGGACGCCGGCGCCAATCTGAGCGAGCCGGAGCGCGACAGCCGCCTCAGGGTGATCGACGAAAAGACCAAATCGCTGCAGCGGTCCGCGGAAGATGCTCAAAACGAGGCCAGCGGCGCGATGAACGATATGTACCAGGCACTGGCACAAAAGGTCTATGCGGTGCTGGACACTTATTCCGGGCAGAACAAATTCACCGTGGTGCTCGACACCAGCGCCCAGCAGACGCCGGTGTTGTGGGCCAACGGGTCCACTGACATCACCAAGCAGATTGTCGAGGCCTACAACGTCAAGTCCGGCGTTCCTCCGCAACCAGCAGCAAGCGCTGCCGCTCCGCGCCCCAGCACAACCAGTCCCAGCCGGCCGGCAACAACCACACACCCCAGTACGACAAAGCCGCCGTCGCAGTCGCCGCAGTGAGCCTTTTCTACTCGTCCCTCCCGGCAAGAATCACTTGCCGGGAGGGAAATAATCACCAAAACCAGCTAAAAAATACCTAGCAGGCAGTTCCCGGCGTGTCTGTGGAAAAAAATGTGGAAAGCCGAGCAGTGCTCTTTTTTTGCTCCAAATCCTGCTGTCACAAGAGCGCAGGCTGGCAGTTGCCGCTATCCCTTAACCTTTTACTTGTCAATCGTTTATCGCCTATGTTAGAGACCGTCCGATGGGCCGGGGTCCACGCGCTATCCGGTGACGTTAATTTTCGGGCTTTCCACAAAACGCAAACTAAGCATGACCAACGTAACCCCAGATTGCGACTATTTGCTGGAATCCTCGCCAACTTTGAGGACCGCCAGAAATGCCTCTTGCGGAATGTCCACTTTGCCCACGCGCTTCATGCGCTTCTTGCCTTCTTTTTGCTTCTCCAGCAGTTTGCGTTTGCGGCTGATGTCTCCCCCGTAGCACTTGGCGAGGACATTCTTGCGCAACGCGGCGACGGTTTCCCGGGAGACGATCTTAGCTCCGATGGCCGCCTGGATCGCAACCTCAAACATCTGGCGAGGAATGAGCTCGCGCATTTTGGAGACCAGCGCTCGTCCCCGTTCGTAGGCAAAATCTTTATGCACGATGATGGAGAGCGCATCGACGGGTTCGCCCGAGATCAGAATATCCAGCTTGACCATGGGCGATTCCCACATGCCGGCCAGTTGGTAATCGAGGGAAGCATAGCCGCGCGAGACCGATTTCAGACGGTCGTAAAAATCCAATACGATTTCGTTGAGCGGTAACTCGTAGGTCAGCATGACGCGCGTGGGAGTCACGTATTCGAAATTTTTCTGGCGGCCGCGCTTCTCCTCCACCAACTTGAGAATGCCACCGACGTACTCTTCGCTGGTCAGTATGGTGGCGATGATCACCGGCTCTTCGATCTTCTCGATATCGGTGGGATCGGGCCAACGGGAGGGATTCTCCACCTCGACGACTGACCCATCCGTGAGGGTGATTTTGTAGCGCACTCCGGGAGCTGTGGTAATGAGATCCAGGTTGAACTCGCGCTCCAGGCGTTCCTGAATGATCTCCATGTGCAGGAGCCCGAGAAACCCGCAGCGGAAACCGAATCCCAACGCGACCGAGCTTTCGGGCTCAAAGAAAAACGACGAGTCGTTCAGCCGCAGCTTCTCGAGCGCGTCACGCAGCAGCGTGTGCTCATGCGAATCCACGGTATAGAGTCCGGCAAAAACCATCGATTGAATGTCTTTAAAGCCGGGCAGTGCCGCCGCAGCCGGACGTGTGTCCTCGGTGACGGTGTCGCCGATCTTGGTGTCGGCCACATTCTTGATGGTCGCCGAAAAGAAGCCAACCTCACCCGCCGACAACTGTCCAATCTCGACCGGCTTCGGCGTCAGCACACCGACCGACTCCACATCGAATACGCGGCCATTGGACATGAGCCGGATCCTTGCACCCTTGCGCAGGATGCCATTGATCACGCGGGCCAACACGATGACGCCACGGTAAGGATCAAACCAGCAGTCGAAGATCAGGGCTTGCAGGGGCGCTTCCGCGTCTCCTGTGGGTGGCGGAAGACGCGTCACGATGGCTTCCAGCACCTCGGGAACGCCAAGGCCCGTTTTGGCACTCACGGGGAGCGCATCGGTAGCGTCCAAGCCGACGGTGGACTCGATCATCTCCTGGGTGCGCAAGACGTCGGCGCTGGGCAGATCGATCTTGTTGATCACGGGAATCATGTCCAGGCCGTTATTAATGGCCAGGTGGGCATTGGCCAGGGTTTGCGCCTCTACGCCCTGCGAGGCGTCGACCACCAGCAGCGCGCCCTCGCAGCAAGCCAGGGAACGCGAGACCTCGTAGGAGAAGTCGACATGCCCTGGTGTATCCAACAGGTTTAACTGGTACATCTCGCCATCCCGGGCAAGGTAATTCATGCGCACCGCGTGGGCCTTGATGGTGATGCCCCGCTCGCGTTCCAGGTCCATCGCGTCCAGCACCTGGGCCTGCATCTCGCGTGCCGTCAAGGAGCCGGTCAACTCCAGCAATCGGTCCGAGAGTGTGGATTTGCCGTGGTCAATGTGGGCGATGATGGCGAAATTGCGGATGTGCTTGCTATCCATGAAGGGGTGCCGATCGGCGGGTGGTAAATCAGTTGATGGCGAGAGGAGTCTCTCACCCGATCTTATCATTCACACTGAAGGGCCCCGGGCAATACAATCAAGCTGAACGATGTTGCCAGGAGGCCGGAAGGAACCCGGTCTTTCGTTGTGCAGCCAAGGCGGAGGGTGCCAAGGCATTTTTGCATGGGCTTATTCAGAGGGTTAAATATCGCTCCCAGAGTGGTCATACTGGTGCTCGCCGCGGCTCCGTTGCTGCTTACCGGGTGTGTGCCGGAAAACCCAGTGACCGCAGGACCAGCGAAGTCGCCGCAGGCCACGGCTCCCGCGCTCAAGCCCACCGCGCCATCCACTGCGTCCGCGAAGCCGCCGGCAACGCCAACCGTCAGGCCGCAGGTGCAGGCCCTGATCGACGCGGTCGAGGCGTCCTACCAGAGCGGTGTGACCGACTACCACGCGGGCAAGCTGCAGACGGCCAAGGCAGACTTCGATCGAGCCGTCGACATGATGCTGACCAGCAATTTCGATCTGCGGACCGAACCCCAGCTGCGCGATGAGTTCGACCGCATCCTCGATGCTGTCAATACGCTGGAGACCGAGGCGCTGAAGCAGGGAAATGGATTCGCACCCAAGATCGAACCTGCTCCAGTCGATATTGCGAACGATGTCACCTTCCCGGTGGACCCGACGGTCAAGGCGCAGGCGATCGCAGAACTGAAGACTACGGTCTCCGATTTGCCGCTGGTGATCAACGATCCCGTCGCCGGTTACATCAGCTATTTCTCTTCCAAGGGGAAGGGAACGCTCACACGGTCGCTGGAGCGGGCCGGCCGCTATCACGCCATGATCTCAGCAGTGCTGGCCGAAGAGAAAGTTCCCCAGGATCTCATTTATCAGGCCGTGGCCGAATCCGGTTTTCAGCCGCAGGCGGTGAACGGCCGCTCGGGTGCGGGTGGCATGTGGCAGTTTATGCCGTCGGGACCCTATGGCCTGACCCGTACTGGCTGGTACGACGAGCGCTTCGATCCGGAGAAATCAACCCATGCCTACGCTCGCTACATGAAGGTGCTGTACGCCCAGCTGGGCGATTGGTACCTGGCCATGGCAGCGTATGACTGGGGTCCCGGCAACGTGCAGAAGGCAGTGCAGCGCACCGGCTACGCGGATTTTTGGGAGCTATACCACCGCAACGTGTTGCCGCAGGAAACCAAGAATTATGTGCCCATCATCATCGCTGCCGCGATCATGGCGAAGAATCCGCAGCAGTACGGACTGCAGTCGCTGACGCCTGACCCACCGCTGCTGGTCGATACAGTCACCACGGACTACAGCGTTGACCTGCGCCTGGTCTCCGACCTGGTCGAAGCGCCGGTTCAGGAGATAACGGACCTAAATCCCAGCCTGTTGCGGATGAGCACGCCCAGCGACGCGCCCTTCGAGTTGCACCTGCCGGCCGGCAGCAAAGACCTCTATCAAAAGCGCATCTCGGAAATCCCCGCGGACAAGCGAAATCAATGGCGGTTTCACAAAGTGGTTGCCGGAGAATCGCTGCAGACCGTCGCTCGCGATTACCACGTAACCCCTGCGGAGATTGTCTTTGTGAACCAGTTGGAAGCCGGCGATGATCTCTCCTCGACCGACTCGCTCATTATTCCGGTACCGCCGGCTCCGTCCAGCAGATCGCGCCTCACCCTGTACAAGGTGGAACACGGCGACACGCTGGTGACCGTGGCTGATCGCTTCAACGTGACGGTGCAGCAGCTTCGGCGCTGGAACCATCTGACCTCGGCGCGAGTGGAACCAGGTCGCCGTCTTTACGTGGCTGAACCGGCGCGTGTCACCAGTTCCAAACGTCGCGTACGCGCATCAACGAACCACGCCGCCGGCGCGAAACAGGGAGTGGCGCACTCCGCGACTGCACACAAGCCGGCGGCTCATACTGCGATTGGCGCGCATACCACCGCGAAGAACAGCCCACCAGCTCTCTGAACCGGGAAGACGCCAGAAAAACAATTGCAGCGGAGTGCCGGAGAGCTTTGCCAGAAAAGAAATTTAATTCGCACTTGCGTTCATTGGCATCCCGTTGCATGCTGTTGCTATAATCCGCGCCGCAGGCAAGTATTATGGAAAGCGGTTCTCTGCGATCCGAATCCGTAGCAACCGAAGCCTTGGAGGCATAAGAATGCAGGACGATCACAAACTGTACGCACACGCAGACAATGAGTTTGAAGCCGAGGCGGACGAGTACCCCGATGAGGTGGAAGACGGCTTCGATGACGATGATGAAGAGGAAGAAGAAGTAAGCGTCATCGTCGCAACCACCGCTGCAGGCACCGAGTTGCTTACGCCACCCGTAAGCGTCCCGGCGCCGCCACCTCCCGCCAAAGCGCCGGCCAAAAAGGCCGCCGCCAAGAAGACTGTTGCCAAGCCTCCGGCAACCAAAACCGCAGTGAAAACAGTCCCAGCAAAAAAGGCTGCGGCGAAAGCTCCGGCCAAAAAGGCCGCCACGAAATCTGCCGCGAAGAAGAGCAGCAAAGGCGCGAAAAGGGCGGAAGGCCGCGAAAAGCGGCAGGAAGGCCGCGAAAGCGGTCGGTAACAAGAAGAGCGCCAGTACCAAAAAATCTACCATCAAACGAGGTATTCCTTTGGCAGTGAAGAAAGCAGCAACCAAGAAGTCGGCGGCGAAGAAGGCTCCGGCAAAGAAGGCAGCCAAGAAGTCGCCAGCAAAGAAGTCAGCCAAGAAGGCGGCGAAAAAGGCAACAAAGAAGAAGTAGTTCTTAATAACAAACAGGCAAGCAAAAGAGCCCGGCTAGCAGCCGGGCGTTTTTGCGTCTGGAGGTTTTTTGGGAGATGCTAGAGGCCTGCCCGCGGAATTGTTCGGTTCCGAGGAGAATGCGAGAGCCGGCTATTTTTTCTCGAAACCGTCCAGCGCGGCGAGAACCTGCTGGCTGTGCTCCGAGGGTTTAACGCCTGTCCACACTTGGACGATCTTGCCCTGGGGATCAATCAAAAACGTGTTGCGATTGGCGATCTTTATGCCCATGTGATCGCCCAAGGACCCATACTGCACCACTACTTTCTTTTCCTGATCGCTCAGAAGCTTGAAGCTTAGTCCTTCCTTGGCACAAAACTCTTTGTGGCTGTCAGTCGAGTCAACGCTCACGCCGACGACCACGGCATCCAGTTTTTGATACTTGGCGATGTCCTGTTGGAAGTTGTGGGCTTCAATGGTGCAGCCCGTGGTCATATCCTTCGGGTAGAAATAGAGCACTACCCACTTGCCGCGAAAACTATCGAGACTGGTTGGGGTGCCATCCTGCGAGGGCAGGGTAAAGTTGGGGGCGCTCTGGCCCGCTTGCGGCATGGCGGTATCATCGGCTCTTCCGCGGATGCTCAAGGCGACGCCAGCAAGCAGAACCACTAGGATTGCGACAACTGCTACTCGACTCGTTTTCACTGGAATCTCCAGATTGCTGCTAAAGTGAGCCCACTCGATTAGACCGCTTTTCGTCTCCCGCTGTCCAGCGGGGCTCGCGGGGGCAAAGCATTGGAACGATACTTCCGCGGCTGAAGCCGCGGGTCGCATATTGCATTTACGGTACGTCTGAACAGGCTGCGGAAAAACTCGCCGTTGGGCAAGGAAAGAAGTGCCTCAGGGGCTAAAGCCCTCATCGTCGAGATCCGTTACGGCCCGGCTAAAGCCGTGCCCTGACACAAAACATTAGTCTTTTCTGCGGCCGCTAAATCCCCCTTAGGCGATCTTTGACGACCCGGCTAAACAGTGTGGGGGAAATCCCATGTTTTGTCAGGGAACGACCTTACAGGCTGCGGAAAAACTCATGTTTTGTGTCAGGGCACGACTTAAAGTCGTGCCGTAAACGATTGCCAATACGACGGGCTGCCCTCAATTTCCTGTATAGGCCTAATGAGCCATGGCACTTCATGCGGTTTTCCTTGAGAGAAAACCGCACACGCGGATCCATCCAGCATCCACGTACAGGAAATTGAGGTTTAGCCCCTGAGGTTTTGCTTTTCTGCTCGGTGCAGAATTTTCACGCAACCTGTCAAACGGCGATGATCGCGATACCACCAGCAGAGGCAAGCTCTTGAACCGTATCCCGATCGAAGATCAGTGTGCGGCCGGCTTCGATCGCAAGACAAGTCGCGCCCGCGGCGCGCATCACCGCGATGGTCTTGGGACCAATCACCGGCACATCAAAACGCATGTCCTGCGCCGGCTTGGCCACCTTCACTACAGTCAGCCGCCGGGCTAGAGTGGATGCCGGCGTGGATGCCTCATCCTCAGCGTCCAGAGTCCGCAGGATGGCCCCGGCGCGTTCGATGGTGGCATCGGTACCCTCCATGGCTTCGACCGCTACACAGGCCTGCCCCGCAACGACCACAGTCTGGCCAATGTCATAGCCGGCGAGGGCTAGGGCCACCTCGCGCCCATAGGCCAAATCCTGCTGCTCTTCCGCGCTTGGCGCACGCACGGTCAGCACTCCCGGCCGCGCCAGCAACGGCTCCAGGTAGGCGGTGGACGAGATCAACTCGATCCCCTCATCGCTCAGAACCTTGGCCACGGCGCCCAGCAGCATATCAGTGTTCCGGGTACGCAGATTCAACAGCAGCTTGGCGAGGCGCCAGTCTGGCCGAATGCTGGAGAAGATTTGCTTGTGCTTGACCTGGCCGGCCATCACGGCTTGGGATATGCCTTCCTGGCGGAAGGTCTCGATCAATCGCGACAACTCCCCCAGAGAGAGCCAATGCACCCGTATGCCCGGGTCGGCAGCGGCCCGTGCATCTATTTCCGGGTCGGTTTCTTCCTTGATAGCGGCAACTACTATCTGGGCCCCATGCGCGCGCGCAGCATCGAGCAGCAGAAACGGAAATCGTCCGTTGCCGGCAATCAAACCCAGCCTGGTGATCAGCTCCGGATTCACTGGGCCGCTCCTACTTGATCACGCCCCGTTGAGAGCGCTCGATAAAATCGATCAGATACGCCACGCAGTCTTCCGGCTGACCTTCGCTTCGCAAGCGTTCCAGGGCCTGGGAGGTGTTGAGCTTGGCCGCCAGCAACACCCGGTAGGCGCGCTGCAGGGCGCGCAACTGCTCCTTACTGAAGCCGGAGCGCTCGAGGCCGACGCGGTTCAGGCTGTAGGCATGGGTTTCACGCTTGGCTGAGGTCAGGGAGTAGGGCAGAACATCCTGGGTAATGGTGGTGCCCCCGCCGACGTAGGCATGCTTTCCGATACAGCAGTATTGGTGCACCGGGCAAAGCGCACCCACACTAGCATGGTCTTCCACGGTGACGTGACCGGCCAGGGTGGCGCCGTTGGCCAGAATGCAGTGGCTCCCAATGGTGCTGTCGTGACCGATATGGGTATAGGCCATGATCAAGCAGTGGCTCCCTAGCCGCGTCGTGCCGCCGCCGCCCTTTGTCCCCCGCGAGATGGTGACACACTCGCGAATGATGTTGTCATCGCCGATTTCAAGACTGGTAGCTTCGCCCCGGTACTTGAGATCCTGGGGCGCGACGCCCAGGCAAGCAAAGGAGTAGACACGGTTTCGCGCGCCCAGACGGGTCTTTCCGTCGAGCACGACATGGGACACCAGTTCACAGTCCTCGCCCAGGGCGACATCAGGACCAATGGTGCAATAGGGGCCAACGTTACAGGACTCAGGGACACTAGCCGTGGCAGCCACGATGGCTGTGGGGTGAATGCTCACTCCTGATTCACCGGCTCCAAAGCCGGATCCTCCGCAGGCGGAGCAACCGGCCCTTCCGGTCTGTCGCTGCCGATGCGGGATGGCCGGGGCACTACCGCACACATGATGGTGGCTTCACACACCAGCTTGCCTTCTACGTAGACCTTGCCCCTGAGCCGGGCTGCCAGCGGCCTCCAGTTCAAAACATCCACTTCGATGCGCAGCTGATCGCCGGGCGTCACCGGTCTGCGAAAGCGAGCATCGTTGATCCCGGAGAAGACCAACAGCTTGTTTTCATGATCCGGGACCTCGGGGAGCAGCAGCACTCCGCCTGCCTGGGCGATTGCTTCCACCATCAGCACTCCCGGCATGATGGCGTAGTCAGGAAAATGGCCTTGGAAAAACGGCTCATTGATGGTCACATTCTTGATTGCCACGATGCGCTTCTTGCGGCTGCTTTCGAGTACGCGGTCAATCAGGAGAAAGGGATAACGGTGGGGCAGAATCGCCATGATCTGGCGTATGTCCAGCCCGCTCGCCGCATCCTGCCTGGGGGTCTCGTCTTCCATGGTCGCAGGGCAGATTATAGAGCATTTAAAACATCATTTTTTGATTTTGGCCGCGGCCTGGTCAGGATTAAACATGTCTGGGGTCAAGGCAACATTGTAGGCCGCGTGGGAGAGGAAGCGCTGATTGCTCATGTCGTCGTTGTGGTAGCGGGTAATCGTGTATGCGGTTGGAAAGCCCTCGATGATGTGGTAGTCGTCATACTCTTCCGCGTCAGTATTCTTGTCCTTGTAGAGGGGATCGCGCCATTGCCAGGTCCGGCGCAAGGGCAAGTGGGTTTCGGCATCGGTCTGGATGGTGATGCTGTCATTCTCCGCGTTGATGAGGGTCGTTCGATCGGCCAGATGGCGTTCCACCAGGTTTTGCCCGCCATAAATGAGGACCGTCCGGGGGTCGTTCAGCCAGACCCGCATAGCTGTCTGAATGGAATGATCACGACGCCGGATGAGATCCTGGACTTGGTCCTTGGGCAGCTCCCGTTTGCCTTTGTAAGTGACTTCCCATGCCTGATCTCCCGAAATAATCTCGAACACATCCCGTTTCTTGCCCAACTCGATGCGGGTCTGATCGGGAAATTTTTGGATTTCGTAGAATTCAGCGGTCATCCCGGTGGGCTTGCCGAGGTAGAAGCCCGATGTCCGGCCCTGCTGCATGGTGCTGGTGAGCGTGAGCCACCTCTGGCCCCCCAGGGCGGCTACCATGGCGTCCAGGGTAGCCCGTGCCTTTTTTTGGTTGGCGGCAGCTTCCGGGTCCTGCGCCCCGAGCGGGCGCAGCGCTGCCATGATGACCAATAGGCAAGCAAGTGTTCTATAGGCGTTTCTGCCAAGCCCTAACCCCATCCAGCTCGATCCTCCTGCTGCCCAATTGTACAAACCGGCAACGGCGCGGCGAAAGCGTCGCACATGTCTTAGACGGGCCATGAGGAGCCGATAGGAGTGGCTGAGCCTCAGACTGCTTCGAAATCACCTTTGCAGATACGAGGATGCCCCAGGACGTCAGTCCTGGGTGAACTTGGACCGCACGGGAATGCCGACAGGCGATCGTCAAAAGCCAACCCGATCCCGTTTGAGATTAGCCCGGCTCCATTCGATCAACGGAGTGCCTGCACACTAAGCCCGATTTGTTCGCTAATTTGTACAGCTCTGATTTTCAGCCTTCCCTGCGGGACTGATCGCGATATGCCCTGATAGCTAATTTGTTTTCAGCGAGCGCTGTCCAGATCAGCCGATTGAAAAAACTATTTTGGTCCAGTTTTTGAAAGGTTTTTTTAGAGGCGGAGGACTAGCGGGCAGCCGCCCGCGCTGCCAGCAGTTTCTTTCGATCCTTCAAGAGCTTGCGCTGCGCCACAGCCGGCATTGCCAGCACACCCCAGGTCTTCTTGGGCAGTTTGTTGTAGATCAGGCTGTGGCCATGCTTGAGGTGCTCTTCCAGCTCGCTGCTCCGCAGAACGCCCCAATGCCGGATGGACACCCAGTGCGCACGGGCTAAATACGGTGCGGGAAAGACACCTTCGGTTTCCAGCAGCTCGGCGTATCGCTCCGGCCCAGCGGCAAAGGAGACCACCGCCTTTTGGTCTTCATCGAGGTTAAGCACGGCAAACATCTTGCCGCCAATCGCCTTGTCGCCCACCCAAAAGACCAGATTGGCGCCCCACTGCATGGTCTCCACCACATAGGGCAATCGCAGAAGATATTCCCGTGCGCGTTCCGCATCCATGGCTGAACCTCTCAATCACTCATAGCGCGTAGCACGCCGCAGAGGCGTTCCAGCTCCGCCTCAGTGTTGTAGTAATGCACTGACGCCCTCACCAACTCGTCGAGCCCTCGCCGTTCCATGTCGATGCGAGTCGACGAACGCTCAATGGTTCGTACCGCGATACCGTTGGCATGCATCCATCGCATCACTTCTCCAGCCGGATGAGGCTCATAGGTGAAGGTCACAATGCCGCAGCGAAGACGGCCCAGGTCCCGCACTGTCACGCCTTTCACATCCGCCAGCCGCTCCCGCAGCAGGGCGGCCAGATATTGAACCCGGCGCTCGATCCAGTCCAGCCCCAAAGCCAGCGCATATTCGACGGCTACCCCTAACCCAAGCCGGGGGGCTGCTGCTGCTTCCCAGGTTTCAAATTTCTTCGCGTCGTCGCGCACCTCAAACTTACCAGCGGAGACCCAGGTCGCTGCCCGCAGATCGAGCAGGGGCGGTTCCATCTGCTCCAGCATTGCCCTCCGCACATACAAAAAGCCGGTGCCCCGCGGTCCCCTGAGGTATTTGCGCCCGGTCGCGCACAGCATATCGCACCCCAGAGCATTTACGTCCAGGTGCATCTGCCCCGTCGACTGGCACGCATCGAGGAGAAAGGGAATGCCGGCTCTGCGAGCGAGCACGCCCACCTTTGCTGCCGGCTGCACCAGGCCGCCATTGGTGGGCACGTGGGTAAGCGCGATCAACTTGACCCGGTCGTCCAGCAGCCCCTCCAGAGCATGCAGATCGACCTCTCCGGCCGGGTCGCTATCCACTACGCAGATCTCTGCACCGGTACGCCGGGCCACCTGCAGAAATGCGATGTAGTTGCTTGCGTATTCATTGGCCGCGGTCACGATGCGGTCGCCTGGGGAGAAACGCAGCGAGTAAAAGGCCATTTCCCAGGCCCGGGTTGCGTTCTCCTGCAACGCAATCTCCTCCGGAGCACAATGCAACAGGCGCGCCACGCTGCGGTACAACGCGTCAAGTTCCGGGGCGACGATGTCGGCCGCCTCGTAGCCGCCTATCCGCTCCTCCAGCCGAAGATGCTCAATCACGCGCGCGACGACGACTCGCGGCTGCAAGCTTGCGCCGGCATTGTTGAAGAAGGTTGTCTGCTCGCAGCCTGCAGTCTCCGCTCGCAGCCGTTCGATGTCCTGGTCCTGCATGGGTCCCTCGATTTCGCCTGGCACCTCCCCATTTTGCCTGAAACCTTATACTGCTGAAGAGATGGCTAATTTCCCGCCAGTTGATGAACAGCTTGATTACCTGCAGAAGGGAGCAGCTGAAATCATCCGGCTCTCAGACCTGCGTGAGCGTCTGGAGGCTTCCAGGAAAACCGGCCAACCGCTACGGGTGAAGGCGGGTTTTGACCCCACCGCACCCGATTTGCATCTGGGCCACACCGTGCTCATGCGCAAGCTCAAGCACTTTCAAGATCTCGGGCACCAGGTCATCTTTATGATCGGGGACTTCACCTCGCTGATTGGTGACCCCACGGGGCGCTCGGTCACCCGTAAGCCGCTCACCAGCGAAGAGATCACGCAGAATGCGAAAACCTACACCGAGCAGGTTTTCAAAATACTCGACCGGGACAAGACCGAGGTTCGTTTCAACTCGGAGTGGCTGTCGACCCTGGGATTCGAAGGCATCATTCGCCTGGCCTCACGATTCACCGTCTCTCAGATGCTGGAGCGCGAGGAATTCCACCGCCGGTTCAACAACGAACAACCCATCTCTTTGCACGAGATGCTCTATCCGCTGGCGCAAGGCTACGACTCCGTCGCTTTGCGCGCGGATGTGGAACTCGGCGGCACGGACCAGAGATTCAACTTGCTGATCGGGCGTGAATTGCAACGGCACTACGACCAACCATCCCAGATCGTCCTGATGACGCCCATCATTGAAGGTCTGGATGGAGTGCAGAAGATGTCCAAGTCGCTGGGCAACGCGATCGGCATTCATGAGCCGGCACAGGAAATGTACGGCAAGCTGATGTCCATCTCCGACGAGCTCATGTGGCGGTATTGGATTTTCCTTACCGATCTGCGGCAAAGCGAAGTGGAACGCATGAAAAGCGACGTCGCCAGCGGAGCCCTGCACCCCATGGAGGCCAAGAAGCGGCTGGCCCGCACCATCGTCGCCGGGTTTCACTCAGAGGAAGCCGCGCGCAAAGCGGATGAGGCGTGGGCTTTGCAGTTCCAGCAGCGAAACGTCGAGGGCGTGGCCGAAGAGGTGACGATCGATTTTAAGCGGGTTGTGATCGCGGATGCCGTTTCAGTCGATCGGGCGGTACATGACCGTAATTTGCCAGTGCATGTGAGCGTTGCCAAGCTGCTGGTCGAACTCGGCCTGAAAACCTCCCGTGCCGAAGCAGACAGGCAGGTAACAGCGGGAGTGAACATCGATGGCGTGACCTCGACCGATAAGCTAAGGGTCATTGAGGGGCGACCAAAGCGCGTGGCCGTGCGGGTCGGCAAGCGAGCGAAAATCGCCGTGATCACATGAGGAATCCGGCGTTATCGCGACCGCTTCAGCGCCAAGTCCTTTAGCATGCTGGGCAAACCCGAAGCGTGCCGCTCATACTGCGAATAACGCGTCAGAATCGGAATCATGCGCATCAGCCGGCGAGCCGGAAGACCAGACCGGAAGGAAAGAAATTGCAGGTGTTGCTGGTAAGCCAGCCGGACTGCGCGGCCTTCCTCCGTCGGCATCGCCGACAAGAAGTCAACCATTTGCTGGAGGTCTTTGGCCGACTCGGCTACGCGGCCCCAATGCTTCTCCGCACGCGTATTTCCCTGGGCCCGTTGCTCGAGTTTGTTTTGAAATCCAACCTGCTGCGCGCCATGGAGGCGATAGCGGATCAGCGGCTCGTCGATTGGCCGCAGATCAGAGAGCGTGGCTATGACCAGGGTGATCCATTCATCGTGAATCCATCCTGCGGATACGGGCAGACAGCGATCACGCAGGTCTGCCCGGAACATCACTGTGGCCCCGGTCACAAACCTGTGCTTGGCCAAAACGACGAATCGGCCAGCTAGCAGGTCTTGCTTGCGCTCGCCGGCAAAGCCAAGACGCTGCCACAGCGTCCCGTCTTGGAGGCGGTTTTGGTCGTCGATGATATCAGCATCAGAGAAGACCAGACCCGCACGCGGATGAGCCACGAACTCCTGCTCGGAGCGTTGGAGACGATTGGGATACCATATATCGTCCTGGTCGCTGAGCGCGATCAGGTCCCCGGTACAGAGCCGAATGGCCTTCTCAAAATTCCTTGCCGAGCCCAAGGTCTCAGGGTTCTGGAAGACTACGACCGGGAAGAAAACCGTGGCCGCGAATTCGCGGACGATGGCAAGGGTTTGATCCGCCGACCGATCGTCACACACCACCAATTCATCCGGCAACCTGGTCTGTTGCTGAATACTCTCGAGCTGTTGGCGAAGAAATGGTTCACCGTTGTACGTGCATAGCGCCACCGATATTTTATTCTGGGAGTTGTTCATGGCGACGCACACAGGGCAATCAGTTGTTGTCTTTCCCAGCAGTGAGAGTTTACCGAACCTGCTTAAAGAATGGCGTGCCGCACGATAAGATCTCCGAAGGCGCGCACCGGTAGACCATGATCCTTGGCCCACTGGCAGACGGAGAAATGCTCCGTAAAGCAATTAGCGGGCATCCGTTGATTCATCGCAACCATGCCGGGCTTCCAGTTCATTCCCCGCCGCACAAATTCCTCAGAATATTTGTCTGCCGTATGCCGGGCTCCTTGCCGGTAGATCTCAGCGTTGACGACATACAGGCTTCCCACGCTATCCAGGGAATAGACTGGCCCGGGCTGGTCAAACCATGGCTCATCGAAGCGCGCCCATCGCAGATCTTCGACGAAGCCCGCTACGTCAAAGAACCTTCCGGGCCCGAAGCCGTCGGCGTTGAGAGAACCAGTCCCGCGCTCACCGTCCATCAACACGAGAGGGGCAGCAATCCCATTCTCAGCACGCTTGACGAGTTCTGCAATCAGATTGGCCGAGTAATCAACGATGTCCGCGTCGATCCACGCAACCCAGTCTGCATTGCCCAGGTATTTGTCGACCATTTCCTGCCTAATTTTCGCCAGTGCTGGTTGTCGATGTGGATGAGGCTTTCCTGCTGTAGGGGCATCTCCGCTGGGATCCAAAACGACACGGCATGTGCGAAACGACGGTGCGGCACGGTGGACAAGGTAGCTTGCTGAGTTGATGAACTGGCGCTGGATGTTGGGGCTTATCGGCATGAGAATCACCAGCTCAAGATCAAGAAGCGCCTCACGATTCTCGAAATGATGGATGATGGGTGTCCGCTCACCCACAGGGTGCACCTGGGGCGAAGGCGCAAGCACACCCCGGCCTCGTGAAAGCCTACTTATACGTTGAGCGAAGCCTCGAAGTCTCTTCATGCCAGTGGTAATCCGGAATAATTTACTACTCGATCGGTCAATGCTGATGGAGAAGTAATACCTTTTTCTTCCACCGAGGCTTAGTAAACAGCGAGACGATTGAGGGCCTGTGATTGGTGAAGGATAATAGCTCCTCTGCGTCGACGGAAAAGGGGGGCAGACGTAGATCCAGGTAGCGAAAACCGCCGTCTTCGATGTCGGTGTTGATGGTCTTGCCTTTTGGGTTTACACAGTTGGTGATCGAACAGTACTTGTATTTGCGCGTATTAGGGAGGAAGGCGACTATGTTCTTGTTGGACAAGTGCTGAAGGACATCCTTCACGATCAGCAGGTCGGCGGAGGGTAACTCATCGCCGTTTCCGGAATAGAGATGAAACGAGACACTACTCGAAGAGAACTTCTCACGATTGCTCGCGATAACGGAGCTGACAACATCGAATCCTTGATAAGTAATGCCGCTCCAGTCGATCAGGCGGGAGAACTGCCAATCGCCGCAGCCCATGTCAACCACACTCTGAATACGATGTTTGCGCAAAAAAGCTTGCAGCCATTTAACGTACGGACGAGTATGTATCGGCAAAGAGCCTTCGCCCGAACCGTACACCCAGGCATTTTGTGAATATATCTGGTCAAAGTTGCTAGTCATGCTTGTCCTGTTTTTTCTCTGGGCTACCTTTTTCTTGTTGATAGCCGAGCTTGGTCAACACTTGCGTTCTTACCCTCTGCCAGTCATGATCAAGAAGACTTTTCCTGGGTCTCCACAGACCAATCCACTGTGAATTGCGCTCTTGTATCGCCTTGCGAAACCAGTACTCGCTTAGCGGCTTGCGCGAGAACAGATGGATATTGTAGCCGTTTGTATAGAAGAATCGACTGCCCGCGTTTGCCATAATTCTTAGCGATTTAAGAGTGTAAAAGCTGATATGTTGTCCATGTTCAGGAGCAAAGTACCACCAAGCATCAAGAGATGGAATCGGCTCCGGCAGGGTCTCTGTAGTAATGAGGAGATGGTCTGCGACCGTGAAGAGCAGTTTGATGATGCTCAGCGGGTCTTCCAGGTGTTCGAATACTTCGAAGGCGGTGGAGAGATCATAGTGTTTTCCATCGAGACTGACGAGTGCAACCTGCTCCGCAAACATGTTCTGGCAATGCAAATCGTAGGCGTCAAAATCGTACCCCAGGTCCCTCATGCGGCGAACGAACATGCCATAACCGGCGCCATAGTCGAGATAGGTTTTGGAGGACCGGTAGAATAGATCAATTGTGGCCTTGGTCATGAGCGAATTCCGATCCGTTCTCGACACTGTGCCCATATCCGTTGAAGTTATGGCATCACTATAGGCCTCCTGCAGCCAGTGCGGTTCCTCGGCAAACAGAAACCCACAGCTTACGCAGCGCCGGTATGAAGCGGTATGCTTGCCCATAATCAAGGTTTCCCCAAAGGCACGCGTCTCCGCCTGGCAGATCTTGCAATGCGTAGGGGGACTTGCTTGATGATTCGTCAGCATCTGCAGCAGCTTACTATGGAGACCATGTAGTTCGCCAATGCGGTTGAGCCGGAGACATAGGCCTACTGAAGCTCCCAGCGGACCTGAGCATGAACAAGGCCCACGCGATCGTCATGCAAAACCTCATTAAGACTGCCCGTTTCATGAACTACGAATGAGAGTTCGTCATCGATGAGATCATGAAGACAAATCTTCGGAACGACGGCTGCGATCTTGAGAAGGTATCGCCCAGGATTAAGAAACTCTTGTGGAATTGTGACGATGTAGCGTGTCGGCCCCGTGGATAGAGGGAGGTACCGCCGAGCATCATCCGAATTACCTGTAGTGAAGATTGTATGACCTTCCTGATTGATTACGCGGATCGCAAATTCTGCGTCCTTAAGGTCCTTGAGAATGGTGGCGCGCAGATCAATGCAAATGGGTTCCGAGAAATCGAAGTCAGACTTTATATTCCCTTGCAAGTCGGTAAGGGACACAGACTCAAATCGAATGTCTTTCCCCCCGGAGCCATTCCTGATCCAATGTCCCGAGTGTTGAATACTGGTGGAGATGTATTCCTGAATGGCATCGCCCGTACTTCCCTGATATACGACACGTCCGTTCTTTAACAGCACGCCTGAACTACAGAGAGACTTCACCGTGGCCAGGTTGTGGCTTACAAAGAGGACCGTTCGGCCATCGCCACTGGAGATGTCGCGCATCTTGCCGAGGCATTTCTCCTGGAATTGGGTATCTCCCACCGCAAGAACTTCATCCACGATGAGAATCTCCGGCTCCAGGTGCGCAGCTACGGCGAATGCCAATCGAACATACATCCCGCTGCTGAACCGCTTGACGGGCGTATCGAGAAATTTCTCGACTTCTGCGAACGCAACTATTTCATCAAACTTCCGCTTGATCTCGGCTTTGCTCATTCCCAGGATCGAGCCATTCAGGTAGATGTTCTCGCGTCCGGTCAACTCGGGATGAAAGCCGGTGCCAACCTCGAGGAGACTGGCAACGCGTCCCCTGATCCTGACCTCTCCCTCGGTGGGATCGGTGATGCGGCTGAGCACTTTAAGAAGTGTGCTTTTACCTGCACCGTTTCTGCCAATGATCCCGATCACCTCCCCCTGCTTGACGTCGAAACTTACATCTTTCAACGCCCAGAAGTCTTCCACAGTATGCCGCGGCGTTGTTTTGCCGTTGGGTATGAAGCGGCTAAGGGCGGCCCGTGACCCGTCGGCAATGGCATCGCGCAGCGACTTATACCGAGGCCTTTCGGAGCGATGGTCGATCAAATACTTTTTTCCCAATTTATCTATGGATATGAGCGTTTCGGGCATAAGTTACCGGATGTTCTCCTGCTCCGCGGCTAGCACGGAGGAATCGCCGGGCTAAATGATGTCGGCGAACGTTTTTTCGGTTCTGCGAAAGTACCAAATGCCGCTTGAACACAGCAGCGTGCTTACCAGAATGGACATGAGCACTCCGGGCCACCATATTGCGCTTTGACCGCGTAACAGGCTCCAGCGAAATCCGTCAATAACGCCGACCACCGGATTGAGGGAGAACAAAATTCTCCACCGGGCGGGGATGATGCCACTGCTGAAGCCAACCGGGGAAACGTAAAGACCGAATTGAACGATGAATGGCACAATGAAACGAAAATCCCGGTACTCTACGTTGAGCGCGGCAAGCCACAGCCCGACACCGAAAGAAGCCATGAATGCGAGGACGACGAATGGCGCGAGAAGTACGATGTGCCAATCGGGGAGGAAGTGGTAGTAACCCATCATGATGCCCAATAGGCCAAGGGTGATAACGAAGTCAACGAAGCTTGTGATTACGGCGCTGGCCGGTACGATGAGACGGGGAAAGTAAATCTTGGAAATCAGGTTGGAGTTCAGGATGAGGCTGGTGCTGGCTTCACTGGCCGATGTAGATACGAATTGCCATGGAACCATTCCAGCCATTACCAGCAACGCGTAGGGAATGGCGCCGTCGGAATTTAGTTTTGCGATTCGATTGAAGATCACAGTGAAGATCAGCATCGTAAGCAGGGGACGCACCACTGCCCAAGCTACACCCAGGACGGTCTGCTTATATCGGAGGAGAATGTCGCGCCACGCGAGGAAATAGAACAGCTCGCGAAATCGCCAGAGATCGGTCCAGTAGTTTTTCCTGGTACGTCCTGCGGAAAGGATGATTTCTTGCATTTCAGTGGTTTTCAACATCCCTCACCTTCTGGCACCGGCGACTGGAAACGTCGCTGTACTCTACTCGGACATTCCTATATTCGTGTGATCGCAGAAAGAGACCTGGAAATTCGAATTGCTCCGAAGAAACCTCTTTCCCATGACCGGCAGCCTGAGGATGGAAAAATGCAAAGGGGATCGTCAGATTTACGACCGATTGAGTAACGTTCGTGGCGACAGCTGCCCCCTTAACTGCCACAGAATCAATAACATTCTTCACCAGCGAACTAAGGAGACGCAAAATTTCGCCATTTAATCGCACCCTCCCCCAGTAACATTCTACTAGTCCCCGCTTTTCCGAAAGTCTCGCCTACTCCTACCCGTCAAGGTCCAAACTCTAATTGGACACAGGGGGGAGGGTCAGGTGATGACACCGGCGCGGAAGCACGACAAGAGGATTGGGTACATACGCGTAAGTGGCCTCGACTAGAAGACGGAACGCCAGCTTGATGGCGAGAAGTTCGACATCAGCGATAAGAACGTGTTACACGAAGCAACCGGTTCTCTACCGAAAGGCGCTTCCCGCTTTTCTACTCAGCGCGGTAAACACGTCGTGTCGCCTCAAGGTATTGGCTCCTCCATTTACTACAAGGCTCCAAGTGGCATCCTTCCGCCCATTCATTCCAGGCGTTGATGAATACTGTCTTCTTCCCATCACCATCCGGAACCGTCCGGTCCACTGCCTCACGCAGCCACTGCTCATAGAGCTCCGGAGTGGAGCCGTCGAAAATGGTCGCGCCGCGATACCGTCGAGCTGAGTTATCCCACATCGGTGTTACACATTCGAAGTGCCTTTCAACGCGCGGCAATCTGTTCTGCCAATTGCGGTACAACTGGGCATAATCGAAGATGGAATCGGGAACAGACTGCGGCTTTAGACGCTTCATTCCCCGGTACAGCCAAGGCATGTGTGCCTTCATCGCCTTAACTGCACCTCCCCGGAGCGGCGACTGCGTCAGAGTTTTGGCTATAGCGGTAAAATCCGGCTGAAACCGAACCGTGGCATCAAAACCAGCAATTCGAGGGTTGGTGATACCCTCTACATAGTTGCTCTCCATACTTACCAAAAAGAGACCTCTCAAACCGTACTTCTCTGCTTCTCGCCTCCAAATTTCTGCAGTAGCAACCGGATCCGGTAACAATTCGACCCGATAGACCAGCAGCATTGGTTTTCCATCAACCTGGATGTATCGATCGTCGCTTAAAATTGGCAGCAGATGCTGAATATGCCTAAGATCGTCTTCCGGGGAATAGGATTGTTGCAACAGCACCTTGTTGTCATTTCCATTCCACGTTCGCGTCCAGCTCTCGTTCGCCCAGGACAAACAGAAGGGCAGGGTCGGCTTGCCCGAAGCCAACACTTCATCCAAGGGACGCTCCAGGATACGCCTGCCGCTGAACCAATAGTGATAGTAGCAAAAGCCGTGAATCCCGTACTCTCGCGCTAAGTCCGCCTGGGCTTCTCGTGCCTCGGGTAGACGCAGATCATAGAACCCGAGATCGGCGGGCAGATGAGGCTGATAGTGGCCCTCGAAGTGCGGACGTCCTTGCACCACGTTCGTCCACTCCGTGAAGCCTCTTCCCCACCACTCATCATTGTAGGGAGTTGGATAGAACTGAGGCAGGTAAAGTGCAATCAGGCGAGGGGCTTCAGCGGAGCGCATCGCGATGTCCCGTCCAGTTTAGAGTCATTCGGTTTCCCGCTTTACATCAATTGGGTCGCACAGTGTCCAACAAGCATAAATCCTGAAACCGATGGAGTACTAGTCTTCTGCGGTTTGGGCAGGGGCGATGGGTGTCGTTCCGGTGATGCTGGTCGTCAGCTGTCGGGTCAAGACAACTAGACGAGTAACTTCGCCCAGATTGTGGACGCCACGCAGCTCCCACGCGATGACCCTATCCTTTCGTCCAATCTTGCAAGGTCGCCCTTGCGACTCTGAAGCCAACGTCCTCAAGTTTAGTCGTCCCCACAAATCGGACAGCCTCCGCGTAAGTCGCGCTGGGGTATTCTTTGAGATCATGCATGTATCCCTCGTTCGTCGCGCCAAGAACACGGTTCGTCTCCTGACTGCCGGGCGGGTGCGTTCCTTTCACACGGTGCTATCGTTCGTAGCAGGCAAGAAGGGCCTGGAAATCGGTGGGCCAAGCACTGCGTTCCAAAAATGGTTCCAGCCGCTACCTATCTATCATCGCGTAGAGTCTCTGGACAACTGTGACATTTCCCGCGTAACCACCTGGACCACCCACGCGGACGCTTACACGTTCAGTCCTCACAAACCGCCGGGGAAGAATATCTTTGTGGATGCCTCGGACCTGTCCTGCATAACGGATCGCAGCTACGACTTCGTATTGTCATCGCACAACCTGGAGCACTTCGCTAATCCGGTCAAGGCGCTCTATGAGTGGAAGCGAGTCACCCGACCCGGCGGCGGTCTCATCCTGCTTCTACCGAATTATCTCCGAACCTTCGATCATCGACGATCGCCAACGACAGTCGACCACATGTTTCAGGACTTTCGTGAAAACACTCCGGAAAACGACCTCTTTCATTTGCCGGAGATCCTGGAGAAACACGATTTCAGTCTTGATCCCGGGTCGGCTTCGGTAGAGGAGTTTCACCGGCGGTCGCTTGACAATTTCACCAACCGCTGTTTGCACCATCATGTTTTTGACGCTACGAACAGCCGCGAACTGCTGGTTCGCAGCGGGCTGGAAGTCCTTGCGGTGGAACTGCCGCTTCCCAACCATATCTTCCTGCTCGCGCGGGTTCCCTGAATTTTCACTGCGACTCGGCAGAGGGGCGTGTGGCGGTGCGATTTTCCTTGAGGAAAGCCGCGAACGGGATCAGTTGCTGTGGATACATCAGAAGTGAAAAATGATGTAAGCCCTCGGTTGATTTTGCTCCTGGTCCATGACACGGATGTGCTCGTGCCTTGCACACTTGCCAGCCCTTATACTGGTAAGAAGCCATGCATATCCCGCTTCACCAGCCTTCGCCAACGCAAGCTCCATCCAACCCCTTTTCGCCGGTCGATGGCTCGCTATGCTAAGCAAGAAAGTTGTGACTGCTTATGGCCTGTTCCGCGATGGAGGAGTCAAGAAGGTCTACGACTACTCCTGGCTCAGGCTGCAAATGTTGGCCAGGGGCCATAAGAACGAGGTACGTATCGACCGATGCACGTTTAGCTTAGAAGGAATCACGGACGGTTCCACGCGAATCGAACTGATCACTCATAACTACGAAGCGCCTGAGCGCCGTGCCATCACCCGCTACGCACGGCGGAATCTGCCCGTCATTGAATTGGGCGGTTCCATCGGAGTCGTCTCGTGCATAACCAACAAACTCTTGCAGAATCCAACCGCTCACCTGGTCGTCGAGGCGAATCCTCTTGCCATTCCACACCTGGAAGGCAACAAGAGGCTAAACCAATGCCAGTTCGAAATAGTCAATCGGGCCATTGCATATGGGGCCGACTCTGTCACTTTCCGGCCCAACTCCAGCATGTGCGGAAATTCGATTACAGGAGACGGTGATCTTTCGCCGGTCACGGTTCAGACGGCCCGGCTGGGTGACCTGGCGCGTGAGCGCGGATTCAACCGTTTCACGCTCATTTGCGATATAGAAGGCGTGGAGTACGATCTGGTTTCCCAGGAAAAAGAGGTGTTGAAAAGTGCTGACACGATCATCATGGAGACACACGACAGGTTCATCGGGGCCGAAAAGTCTCGCCTCATGATGGACCAACTCGCGGGTCTTGGTTTCAAACTTGTTGAGGAAAACGAGTTTGTGATCGTTCTGCGACAGTAATCTCTTCCCAGAGCCGAGGGCGAACTCGTAAGGTAAGGCTGGGAGCCTCGCCTGTTGAAAGTGACAAATGTCGCATAAGCGGAAAGTACTGCAAGGCTCTGCTTCCAACCTAGTGCGGATGCTGCTCTCCATGCTGGTTTCCTTGGTGCTGCCACCCTTCCTGGTACATCGCATGACGCCGGCTGAATACAGTGCATGGGTCTTAATCCTGCAACTGAGCGGCTACGTCTATATGTTGGATTTAGGCTTGCAGACCGCAATCGGCAAGTTTGTGGCCGAGTACGACGCTAAGGGTGAGCACGAGGCAAGCCATGGTCTCGTAAGCACATCGTTTACTATTCTCGCGTTCGCAGCCGCCATCGGTTCGGCGGCAATCGTCGTGATGGCCTGGACCGTGCCACAGCTCTTTCACCAGATGCCGGCGACGCTCGTGCCGCAAGTGCGTAGCGCGCTCCTCGCGGTTGGCTTGTCGACTGCGGTCATACTCCCCTTCGGTGTTTTTCTTTCTACTTTCACCGGCCTGCAGCAATATGTCTTTCCCACGATCGTCGCCATCGTCAGCCGTGTAGGAACTGCGGTCGGACTCGTCGTGATTCTCCTTATGCATGGCGGGCTGGTGCAATTGGCGATGGTGTGGGCGGGGTTCAATGTGGCAACGGCGGCAATACAGTTCTTTGGCTGGCGAAGGTTGGTTAAGGAGCGCGTCGATTTTTCATTTTTTGTATTCCACCGTAAATCCGCGATCCAACTGGCAAAATACGGCGGCGTCATGTCCATCTGGACTCTAGCCACGTTCTTTATCAGTGGGTTGGATATCGTGATCGTCGGCCATTACCAGTACAACGATACTGGCTTTTATTCCGTTGCCAACGGCGCTGCCAATTTCATGCTCGCGATCGTTTCCAGCGTATTCGGCCCCTTGGTTCCTGCCGTGTCCTCCATGCAAGCGGGCACAACACCAAGCCGGATTGGAGACATTTGCATCAGACTGACCCGGTATTGCGGTTCGCTTCTATTGCTTCTCGGGTTGCCCCTGATATTTGGCAGCTATCCGTTGCTCAGCTTATGGGTTGGTAAACGATATGCCGCACAAAGCGCTCTTTATCTCCAGGTGCTGGTTCTGGGCAACGTGGTTCGCCAGCTTGTTTTGCCCTACATCCTGGCAGTTGTAGCCACCGGAAGACAGCATCTGGCCACGATCGCCGCGGTCGCGGAAGCGACAGTCAATATTGTCCTGAGCATCTGGCTGGTGCAGAGGATCGGAGCGGTCGGGGTCGCGGTGGGCACCCTGGTTGGCGCTTTCGTCAACTTCGGAGTGCATCTTTTCGTAAGCATGCGTTACACCCAGCCAACCATCCTTATTCCACGGACGCGCTTTGTACTGCAGGGAGTGGGGCGCGCGCTCTTGATCATCGCGCCTTCACTTTTCCTCTATCCCTTCTGGAGGAAGCTGAATATGCTGCCGGCGCCCCCGGCCGTACTCGCGATATGGATCGTGACGACTGCGGCCATCGCATGGTGGGTTGCATTGACGGCAGGGGACCGGGGAGAACTCAGGGCCGGCCTGCTCCGGCTGGTATACTGGCGTCCAGAGCGGACCTAGCCTGCTATCGAACCTGCTGCACTCCTCTCGATGAAATGCCTCAAGCTTCCCATTCGCCCAAGTCGATATTAGCGGTCGTCGTTCTGTACAACTGCGAGCTCTCCCAAAGCCAATCGGTTTCCTCGCTGTTCGAGATACTCAACGAGAACGCTGAGCTGGGGAAGCACTTCTCGCTTGTTCTCTATGACAATTCGCCGCAACCGCAGAGCCACGCGATGCCGGCTGACTTCCCCGTTCATTATGTCCACGATCCTTCCAATGGAGGGCTGGCCTCTGCTTACAACTATGCCTTAGCGCGCGCCGAGTCAGAGCAGCGCGAATGGCTGCTACTGATGGACCAGGACACTTCTCCCACGCGCGAGTTTATCCTCGAGTTGCTGGAGGCCGCGGCCAGCTTGCACGCCCAGCGAGACGTAGCAGCCATTGTTCCCAAATTAACAGTGAACGGCATCGTACATTCTCCGGCCATCCCCTTTATTGAGCAAATGCGGCGTCAGTTCCTACCCTCCAATGAGCCCATAGGTCGAGATGTCGTTGGCGTTTTGCAACAACGTATGTGCTCTTATAACTCTGGCTCTACCCTCAGGGTCTCGGCAGTGCGCTCGGTCGGTGGCTTTCCTCCGGAGTTCTGGCTGGATTACCTGGACCACGCCGTCTTCCATGCGCTTTTTGCCGGTGGCTATCGCATCTACGTGATGCGGGCAACGCTGGCGCACGAAGCATCGTACGCCAACATTGACCGCCTACCCTTTTGGCGGATGCACAATGTGCTCATGGCCCAGACTCTCTATGTCAAAAGGCACGGGAACTTTACCGACCGGCTGCTCTACCGGATCTGGTTGTTACGGCACAGCAGGAATCTGCGACAAGCCTGCAAAGACCCGCACATTTGGAGAGAGGCGGCGCTGCAGGCTTTGCTGTTCCGGGTACCCAAGTCGCCGGCTTCCACGTCTCCTCTGACCGCCCGCGGTAAGTAGGGAATGAAACCAGCAAATATAAGTTTTTGTTAACTTGTATTTTCGACGCATCGCTCCTAATCTGGTGCCCCATGAGCGTCAGGATTAGGTCGTGCTTTCTTTTGCCCGGACCAGACAGAATGATCGGCTGGCCACGCTTCCAGCTATCAGGTCTGGTCTATGTACTGCTGTTGCTGTGGCAGTTTGCGGCGTCGCAGTCCTTTGCCGCAACCAAGGTGCACACGGTCTTCATCGGTGCCGGGAAAAATGTTCCTTACTCTGTAACCGGCGACCCGGCCGGTGCTCTACCCGGAGAAAAGCAGTTGCGTGTTCGCCCGCTTCTCGTCGATGACAAGGTTAAGGAATGGACAAGCGGAGAAACCCACGCCATCACAGACCGCAGCTTCGTTGTCCGCCGGGTTCTCCGCCTCAATGACTCACTTCCCGGTGACAAGACGGAACATTGGATATGGCAACGTGGACCATGGCTCATGGTCGATCGGATAAAGGGCAGCATCACCGCACTGCATTTGCCGGATTACGACCCCGCTGTTTCGAATGTGATCTGGTTTCGGGATTATGCGGCCTACTGTGGCCTCACTGCCAGCGGGAAACAATTGTATGCTGTGGTCGCCCAGATCGCCGCGCGCAAGCCAGTGCTGGCAAAAAAATTATCGCCATGGTCCCCCGGGGAGAACCAACCGCCGGCGTGCGCAGCTGCGCTGTGGCAGCGGGAGCCGCTGCGCGTGACCTTCCAACCGTCGGGTGCAACGCCAGTCAGCTACGACCTGGTCGGGCTGTCCGCCGTGCTGGTTGAAGATGGCGATGGCAACGAAGAGCCTGCTTCGGGAGCTAACAATTAGAAGAGTTCGATGTTTCTGGCAGTAAGTCACGGACTCTCTTGCGCTGATTGCCTTCGGTATAATCAGCCATGCCATCTCAAGATGCCGCCCAGGACGCTGAGACTAGCCGCTCTGACGACGTAACAGCGGGATCGCCGGGAATTACTCTGCTGTTGTTTCTTGCCGTGCTGCTTCCGGCCATCTCTGCGTTCGCGATTCTGTACCGGCAGGGGTCCTCTCTTCCATACCAGGATGACTACGCCGTGATCCTGGACTTTACAGACCACTACGATCAGTTGCCCACTTTGAAGGCGAAGCTGCTCGATATTGCGACCGCACAGACCATCGAGTACAAGATCATCTTTGAACATTTCATTGAGGCCTCGGAGTTCGAGCTCACTCATCATATAAACTTTGCTCTTTTGACCGGGCTCGGCGATCTCTTTCTGCTGCTCATCGGCTATCTTCTGTGGCGGGTGTATCGGGAAGATGAGCGTGATCTGAATCAGCGTCTGCTTGCATTTCTTCCCATCAGCTTTATCTTTTTCTCGATGACGTATTGGGAGACTCTCAACTGGGCGACGGCGGATCTACAAAATCTCCCAGTGATTTTCTTCAGCCTCCTTACCGTTTATCTCCTGTTCCCCATGAGGACACTTGCATCGGATCGCACGCATCTGGTCCTCGCCTGTCTAGCGGCCGTGGTGGCAACGTGTTGTGCACCCAACGCTTTCTTGCTGGGCCCGGTGGGACTCTTGATCTTTCTTCCTCGCCGCGCCTACGCCCGGGCTGTGGTGTGGTGCGCCAGCTTTGTCCTGCCACTCGCTGCTTACCTCTACCACTACTCTCACCTTGTTCGGCCAGTGGGGAGAATTCCCTACATCACCAGACCACTCTTTTTTCTTGCCTTTTTGGGCTCTGCTGCGATCCCGTTCCGTTGGCCAGCTGCGGTGGTGGGCCTTGTCATCATGGGAGTCTTTTTGCTCGCGGTTCGCTCGCGCTTCGATCGGATCAATCCAGTAGCCTTTTACTTTACCGCCTGGATCGTGGCCACGGCGTTGATGGTTTCATGGGTGCGAGGTGCAGCTGCTTTCTTGATCGGCTCACGCTATAGCATCTACTCCATTCTGGTGCTGATTTTCTGCTATTCCTTTCTACGACATTACCTACCGAACCGCTGGCCCACTTTCAACCAGAGGCGCTTTTACATCGTTTGCCTTGGGCTCGCTGCCAGCATTTTTCTCTTAGCGAACATACACGCTTATAAGAAGCTTGGCGCGCGGCGTCAGATGGTTCTCACAGGCATTGAGCTCTATCGTGCCGACCCCAAGGCCAACTCGCCAATGATTGATCAGAATCTGCTGAAAGGTTTCCCGGAAGAACGGGCGTATGAACAGCAATCTTTGACCAACGCCATTCAAAAGCACATCTATACTTTGCCTGCAAGGCGGGAGCTCCGCTAGCCTGGATTTCTCACATATCAAGAAGCAGACCTGGGCAAGGGGATTGAGAGAAGGACTTGGAAAGGCCGTTTATTCATGGCATAACTGCGTTGTCTAGACGTGGTGTATGCCGTGCGGAGACGGCCTTTCTGATGACAGAGTGTAATCACGGGACGTTTGCATTTACAGCTCATTTTTCTCGCCGGGTGGAGGCGGGGTTTAGTGCTGGTCAAGTTTCCAGCGACGGCGGTGGGCTGCTGTTACGCGAGGTGGATCGCAAGATCAACCTGCTGGGTCGGCTGACGGGCAGCTTTGTGGATGGCCGATCGCCGTTGTTGGTCAAGCACCAGCTATCGGAGATGCTGGGGCAGCGCATCTTCGGCTTGGCGCTGGGCTATGAAGATCTTTGCGATCATGAGCAGTTGCGCTCCGATCCGTTGCTGGGGTTGCTCAGCGGCAAGCGGGAGCTGGACAAGCCGCTGGCCGGCAAGAGCACGCTGAACCGGCTGGAACTGGTTGGCCGCAGCGGTCGCTATCACAAGATCCGCTACTCGTCGGAGTCACTGGACCGCTTGTTAGGGGAGCTGTTTCTGGAGTCCCATCGCAGTGCGCCGGAGCAGATCGTGCTGGATCTGGACGCCACTGACATCCCGCTTTACGGCCATCAGCCGGAGCGCTTCTTCCACGGCTACTACGGCAGCTACTGCTATTTGCCGCTGTATATCTTCGCCGGGGACCAGTTGCTGTGCGCGCGTGTGCGGGCGGCCAACCAGGACGCGGCCGCCGGAGCGGTGGAGGAAGTGAGCCTCATCGTTGCCCAACTGCGGCAGCAATGGCCGCAGACACGGATGGTGTTGCGCGCCGACTCCGGTTTCTGCCGTGAAGAGTTGATGGACTGGTGCAAGGCCAACAAGGTGGATTACCTATTTGGCTTGGCGCGCAACCAACGGTTGCAGAAGATCATCGGCGCCCAGATGCAGCAAGCTCGTCTCCTTCACCAGAGCACCGGCAAGGCGGCGCGCGTCTTTACCGGCTTCGCCTATACCACGCGCCACAGCTGGTCGCGCGCCCGCCGCGTGGTGGCCAAAGCCGAGTATCTCGACAAGGGCGAAAATCCCCGCTTTGTAGTCACTTCGCTGACTCCAGACCAATGGCCCGACCAAGCACTTTACGAGAAGTTCTACTGCGCCCGCGGAGAAATGGAAAACCGCATCAAGGAACAGATGTTCCTGTTTGCCGATCGGCTCTCCACCGATGAGATGAAGGGCAATCAGCTACGCCTCTACTTCTCCGCGCTGGCCTACACCCTGATGGAGGCGCTACGCCGGCTGGGCCTTCAAGGCACAGAGTGGGCTCAAGCTCAGGTCGACACGATCCGCCTCAAGCTGTTCAAGATCGGTGCCATCGTGCGCATCAGCGTGCGCCGCATTATGCTCCAGCTCAACTCGGCCTATCCCTGGAAAGACCTCTTCGCTCAAGCCTTCCACGCCCTGCGCTGCTGAAATCCCGCTGCCGGCAGCCAACTTACACTTCCCACTTGATCGCTCCGGCCTGGCCGAGCCATGCAAAATGCCGCCCTGACAACCCGAAAACAGCTCGTCACACACCAGAAATTAACCCCACCGGCCAACACCATCACGCAAAAGCACTGCAACGAGGCTCACCGCGCTCTCAACTTGGCGCAAAATCAGTAATGGTGAGAAATGCGGGCTAGAGCAGTTTCGCAATTACTGTGGCCTGATAAAGACCGCGAGGTGTGGTTTTCTTTGGAAGAAAACCACGAAAAGGCCTATTCCTTCCCCGGATTTCCTGCCGCGAAGTAGCGGTTGAGAGAAGCGATGTGCGGCTTTTTTCGAGGAAAGCCGCATGCAGTTCGGTGGCTCCACAAAGATCCCCAGGGAATCCGGGTTCGGTGTACACCAATTGCGAAACTGCTTAGCTGCGAAGGCGACGCGAGAGTGTACGCCAGAAGTGAGAATGCCGTACGGCCCAAAATGTTCTAGCATCAAAGCATGCTGGAAACCATGCCCACTCTCGATGATCTTCTTGAAGAAGCCAGAATTGCCCACGGACATCTCTGCGCAGGGCAGGTCTTGGGCGTCCGTTTGGCAATGCTCGGATGCAGCCGCCTGGGCATCGAGCAACCACGCGGCAAGGATCGCAAACGCCTGGTAACCTTCGTCGAAATCGACCGCTGCGCCACCGACGCCATTGGAGTCGTCACCGGTTGCCGGCTAGGCAAGCGTGCACTCAAATTTCGCGATTGGGGGAAGATGGCAGCCACTTTTGTTGACCTGGAAACGCATCGCGCCATCCGCATAGCCGCCCGGGAATCGTCCAAAGACCTGGCTCGCCAGTTGCACCCGGAAATAGAAAACAAGAACCTGCAGCAAATGGCCGCCTACCGCGAGATGAGCGACCACGAGCTGTTTGACGAGCAATGGGTGCGGGTAACACTCGACGCCAGAGAATTTCCCGGATACAAAGGCGAGCGCGTCGCCTGCGAGCAATGCGGGGAGGGAATCAACTACGACCGGTTCCTGGTGCGCGACGGGCATACCCTCTGCCTCTCCTGTGCCGCCCCGGAAGAGCGATACTATCAGCCGCTGGACACGGAGTCGCTCTAACGCATTTTTGCTAATACTGTGGTCCGGTGAGATCAGTTATGTGCGGCCATTCTTTCCACCCCAGGCACGCAAAGACCGCGTACCCGGGGGCTCCGGTTTTGGCGGAATGGCCGCGTCGGGTTCAGTTTCCTGGTCTACACCATTAGCAAAAATGCGCTAGCCCCGGCTTGCCGCGCTTTCGACCGCTTGGGCGGCGCGCAGGACCGACGACTCATCGAAATGTTTTCCCAAAATCTGCGCCCCAATGGGCAGTCCCTGTGACGATTGCCCGCAGGGCACAGATATACCGCAAATTCCGGCAAGGCTCGCGGTCACGGTGTAAATGTCCGCGAGGTACATGGAAAGCGGATCGTCGGTCTTTTCGCCCAGCCTGAAGGCCGGGGTTGGCGCCGTCGGCGTCACCAACACATCGACTTGCTCGAAAGCAGCAAGAAAGTCGCGAGTGAGCAGCGTGCGCACCTGCTGTGCCTTCTTGTAGTAGGCGTCATAGTAGCCGGCGCTGAGCGCATAGGTGCCCAACAGGATTCGCCGCTTCACTTCAGCTCCAAAACCGATGTCCCGCGACTCGCGATACATCGCTCCCAGGGTATTCGCATTCTTGGCGCGAAAGCCGTAGCGCACGCCGTCAAACCTGGCCAGGTTTGCACTGGCCTCGGCAGTCGCCAGCAGGTAGTAGGTTGGGATCGCGTACCTGGTGTGCGGCAGAGACACAGGATGTATAGTGCATCCTGCCTCGCGCAGGCGTTCGATCGCGGACTCCACCGCAGCGCGCACCTCGGCATCGAGGCCGTCACCAAAGTATTCAGCCGGAACGCCCACGCGCATTCCCTTCACCGGCCGCTCGAGCGCCTGAACATAGTCCGGTACAGGCAAGCTAGCGGAGGTAGCATCCAGTGGATCGTGTCCTGCAATCACCCCCAGCAGGATGGCTGCGTCCCGGACCGTACGTGTGACCGGGCCCACGCGATCCAGGGATGAGGCGAAAGCGATCAGACCGTAACGCGACACCCGTCTGTAAGTCGGTAGGAGTCCAACCACCCCACAGAAAGATGCCGGCTGGCGAATCGATCCACCCGTATCGGTGCCGAGAGTGGCAACCGCCATGCCTGCGGCCACGGCCGCAGCCGACCCGCCGCTTGAACCTCCAGGAACCCGATCCAACGCCACTGGATTGCGCACCGGACCGTAACCGGAATTCTCCGTCGATGAACCCATGGCGAATTCATCGCAGTTCAGCTTTCCCACCAGAACTGCACCCGCAGCCTCAAGACGCTTGACCACGGTGGCGTCATAGGGCGGCATGTACCCTTCGAGGATCCGCGAGCCGGCCGTTGCCGGGGAACCCTTCATGACCAGCACATCCTTGACCCCGATGGGAACGCCGGCCAGTGCAGGCAGGGGACCGCCCTGTGCCACCAGTTGGTCGACGGCCGCGGCTGCGCGCAGCGCACGCTCCGGGCTCACCGCCAGATAAGCATTGATAGACGGATTGCTCGCTTCAATCTCGCGGAAACAAAGCTCTGCTAACTGTGTCGCACTCGGCTTTGCGGAGCGCACTGCTGCTTGAACCTCGGAAATACAGCTCTGCTTCCAATTCATCGTTATTCCATTATCTCTTTATCCATTATCGTTCCGCGCGGCATCCCTTGCATGCGCTTTGGTCCACGGCAAAACCGGAGCAGGTAAGGCCGGCGCTTTGGCGCGCCATCGTATCTCCCGCTTGAGGGCAGGTGCCCAATGTCTGACCCTTTTGGATAAATCGAGAATCAAGTTATCAAGAGCAGAAATATTGGAGAGGGTCTGGAAGCAACACCGGTTCCATCACAGCTTCTGGTGCGGCCTGAAGCAGCCAGGCAATTTCTGTTGTTTTAACGTTCAATCACCTTGGGCACTTTAAAGAAGGTCCCATCCGTATCCGGCGCACATGCAAGAACCCGCTCGCGGCTCAGCGATGGAGCAATTTCGTCTGCACGCAGATGTTGAGCCGATGCTTTCAACTCCCCGCCTTCGCTTAACAGATCGGCAACCTGCGTCATGGGTGGCACTGCGGTTGTGTCCAACTCGTTGAGCTGGGCAAAATAGTCGAGAACGGAATTCAGATCGCGCAGCATTCTCGCCTTCTCGCCACTCGTTAACTCGAGGTTCGCCAGTTCGGCGACACGCTCTACGTCCTGTTCGGAAACGGCCATAGGCTCTTAAAGACTCCGGAAAAACATGAAGAACGATGGAGGAGGTTCCCTCAGGGGCTTCTAAAGCCCGTCGTATTCGCAGTCGTTTACGGCCCGACTAAAGTCGTGCCCTGACACAAAGCCTTAGAGCCCGCCTAGACGATTTGAGGCTAATCATTTGAACAAGTATGCTTTCATCGGTCCCTCGGAACCCAATACTGAACTGGCACGCAGACACTAAGGCCCCGATCTTTGTTGACCCCTTAATTGCCGGAGCTGCGGAAACTCGTGTTGTGTGTCAGGGCGCACGACTTTAGCCGGGCCGTAAACGACTGCGAATACGACGGGCTTTAGCACCTGAGGTTTTGCTTTTCCTGCCCGGTGCTGAGTTCTCCGCCGCCTGTTTAGCCGCGGTCCACCACTCTACGCGGACTTGGAAAAGTCAACCGCCCATGAATTGGCGCGGCTGGAGACACAGCAGAAGGCCGTTTCATAGAGCAGAGAGAAATCGCTCGCCAGGGTGGCCTCGCGCATGTAATCCCAATCGATTTTCGCCTTCAAGGGCTTGATCATACGGCAGTAGTAAGCCTCAAGCTCTTCATCGGGAATATCCTGCAGCATCTCTTCTTCGCAGCGGAAGGCGAGTGTTGCCGCGCCTGTCAAGCCGGGACGAAACGGCATGTGCATCACTTCCAGATGAGGCAGCTTCGGCCGCGGCCCAACCAGGCTCATGTCGCCACGCAACACATTGAGGAGTTGGGGCAGCTCATCCAACTTGTACTTGCGCAGGAAGCCGCCAAACCTGGTCACCCGTGGGTCGCCACGCTTGGTGAGCGAGGGCCCGTCTGCCTGGGCGTCGATCGCCATGGTCCTGAACTTAAAAACGGTGAAGAGGACCCCATTCCGTCCCACGCGCTTCTGGCGGAAGATGACCGGGCCTGGGGACTTGTAGCGGACCAAAAAGGCAGCGAGCAGGAGCAAGGGCCAGAAAAGCAGAAGCGCCACTGCAGCAAAGACGAAGTCTATGCAGCGCTTGATGGCCGAAACGCTCCACGCACTCGGCTCGGCATAGTAGGCAGCAGGGTCCTGTGGTATAGCGCAAAACGGTGGAAACAAAGTCGTCGAATGGTTGCTTACCTCAGAGACGACATCATTCCAAAGCAGAGCCGCACTGGGCTGCGGAGGAGCAAAGCTTGTGTCCATGCGTTTTTAAAGACCTGTTCTAAAATTTTGGAGCGCTTGCTGAATTCTCGTTCAGGGTCTTGTCAATCAAGTTCTTTGCTAAGTCGACGGTCCTGGTGCAGTTCTTAATTTTTGCTAGACACTCGCTTGATCGGCCAAGGAGACAGTTACCTTAGCCTACTACCGAAACACTGCGTTTATCTCACTGCCTCGAGAGCGTCTTCGCGGCTGGAGCCGAAGGTCTCGATTCCCGCTATGTACACGGATGAACCCGTGCCCAAAAAGGATGTTGCGCCGGGCAGAACTTTTCCCGATTCAACCTTTTAACCAAAATAACAGCATTTCCATTGTTTAGGGTACCCCACTGCTCATAACAGTCAAGGTTCCTAGTCCTGCGCATGGGCGACTGACGCCCTTTTTGTTCAAAGGTTTACCTTGCAAGGGAAAGATATTCACACGGCAATCTACCTGAATAAGCAATTGACGACACTGGAGCAGGAAAAGCTGTCCTGTGATGCAGCGGAACGTTACCTAGGGTTTTTTTACTCGAATCTGCTAATCGGCACCGGTCCGCAAGTCCTCCTGTTGCATGACAGTCCTGTCGATCGCATTCAGCCTAGGCGCTCCCGGTCCCTTGATTACACGCTTATCCCTGCTCAAATGAAATTCTGCGATCTTGAGAAGGCAGCGAGCTGCGACCGCCGCACGAACCAACAGTTTCAGTACCCGGCTCTTTCCAAAATAGTCGTAATGCTCATTGAAATCAACCATCGCCCGATGCTGCTCTATGATCTTCTTCCTTGGCATCTGGTTGATGCTTTGGCTCCCGTAATGAATGACCTCGGCAGTGGGCGTGTAATAGATCTTGCAACCGTTGCGTTTGAGCATCAGGTTGTAGGCCAAATCGACCTGAAAATGGGGCAGACGCTCGTCGAGCATGCCGAATGTCTCCCAAGTTTCCCGGCGCAGCACGTAGGCCGTGGTCCCCAGGCTTTGCACCTGCTGTTCCCGCGAATAATCGAAGGCGCAGGCATAGTATTCCCGTGAGACCTGCCCGCGGGGGAAGAACTTGTGCCAATTGAGGCCCTGGAGAATCATGGTTCCCAGGCCGGCAAAACTACGTACGCACGATTGGGTGGTGCCATCGGGGTTGAGCAACCGCGGGCCGCACGCCGCAGCCTCCGGGTGGGAGTCCATAAAGCCTACGAGCACCTTGAAAACGTTGCCCAGCAGCTTGGTGTCGCTGTTCAACAGGCAGGCGTAGCGGGCGCGCGACATCTTCATGCCCAGATTATTATTTTTGGAATAAAGCAGCGCTACCTTATTGCGTACGAGAATAACTTCTGGAAAGGCCGACTCGACCATCTCCGCGCTGCCATCCGTCGAACCGTCATCGACGCAGATTACCTCGAACCGGATCCCCCTGGTGTAGTGATAAATCGAGGCTAAGCACTGCTGTAGCAATGCTTTGGTGTTGTAGTTGGGTATGATGATGGTTAGGTCGAGCAAGAGATTCATCAATCTTTCAAAACCTCAGGCACTTCTATTCGGATGAATGGACTTCGCGCGCAGGAACGCCCGCGACGGTTGCATCGGCAGGCACGGATCGCAGCAAGACAGAATTCGCACCTACCCTGACATTATCGCCTAAAGTTATTCCGCCGAGAACCTTAGCGCCAGCTCCAACGACCACAAAGTCGCCCAGTTCGGGTCTGAGAGCCAAGTCATACTTCATATCGATCTGCCTGGCCCCCAGGGTCACGCCCTGGAAGATGGTCACACCCTTGCCAATTTTTGATGCACCAATGACCGTTCCCGAGGTATGGGGAAAGAATATACCGGGACCAATAATGCATTTTGGGGAGATCTCAATCCCAAAAATAATTTGATTCAAATAAGACAAAAGATGTGCTAGGGCTGGAAGACCGTTAAGAAATGCCGAACGGCTGGAGCGGCACAGGACGATAGGTAAGAACCTGGGATGAGGCAGCCGGCGCAAGAGCAAGAGCAGGGAAGCCTGAGCATCGGGTTGGCCACTCAATTGCAGCTGGCGTTCGAGATCGGCGTACAGCAGCGCCTTCAGCATTTGGTCAGGCCTTCATCAGGCCGCGTTCAATCAGCTCCCGATTGGCGCGATCCAATCCGTCCTCCGGGCCGTCTTCGGCGATGGGTTGCATCTTTACCCAGTGCGCGAAACGCGCGATGCCTTCCTCAAGCGACACCCTGGGCGAAAAACCTAGAGCTTGCCCGATGGCTGAAATATCCGCGAAATTGTGGCGGATATCACCCAGGCGATACTGACCCGACACCACCAGTGTGCTGGATTCGGTGAATTGCCGTTGCAGGCTTCGTGCGATGGTATGGACGTTCACCTGTTCTCCCGATCCGACGTTCATGGTCAAGCCGTCCCCGCCGTCCGACTCGAGGCCGAGCGCCATCGCCTCAGAAACATCCGACACGTGCACAAAATCGCGGCTCTCCTGACCATCCTCGAACAGAGCGATTACTTTGCCCTGCCGAATCCGATTGGAAAAAATCGACAAGATGCCGGTGTAAGGGTTATTGAGCGACTGGCCTTCTCCATAAACATTCTGCAGGCGGAAAATCAGGAAGGGAATGCCGAGAGCGTTGGCCGCGATCCGGACGAGATCTTCCTGGGCTAGCTTGGTGGCCGCGTAGACCGACGCGGGGCTAGTCCTGGCGATCTCTGGGGTGGCTACCGGGTGAATGGGGCCGCAACAGCTGGGGCAAAGCGGCTCCCATTGGCCCGCTTGCAGATTATCGAGGCTGCGTATGGGAGGATAGACCAAACCGCAGCCAGCGCAGCGATAGGTGCCTTCCCCATAGACAGAGCGAGAAGAGGCCAGAAGCAGTTTTGTGACTTGGTGGGGGTCGTTGGCCAGGACGTCAAGCAGCAATGCAGTACCCAGGACGTTGGTGCTGGTGTAGTCGCCAATCCGGTACATCGATTGGCCTGTTCCTGTCTCCGCGGCGAGATGAACGACAGAATCGACATCGTTCAGGGCTAAGACCCAATCCTGGCGCTGACGGACATCTCCGCGCATCACCTCTACCTGCGGCTCCCCGAGCAGCTCACCCAGTTCGGGCTGGGGGACCGGGCCGTGGATCTGCGGGCTCAGATTGTCCAAGAGGCGAACGCTCATGCCACGCTGGACCAACGTCCGGGCGAGGGTCAGCCCGATGAAGCCAAGCCCTCCGGTGATCAGGACCTTTTCGCCCATCTTCTGATCTTAACCTGTTTGGTATCAATGTCGCCCGGATCTATCCGCTTAGCCTGCAGATAACTGGGGAGAGACCGGCTAACCAGTTAGCAGCGTACGGTATACGTCCAGGGTGCTTTGCGCGCTGCGACGCCAGTCGTAGAGATGCACCCGCTGTTCACCCAGCTTGCACTTCGCCATTAAGCCCTGGGAATCGCTGACCGTGGACACCAGAATAGCGGCGAGTTCATCGGCACCGGAAGCCTCGAAGTAAAACGCGGCATCTCCGCAGACCTCGGGCAGCGAGGATGTTCGATTGACCAATACGGGACAACCCATGCTCATCGCTTCGAGCGGAGGAAAGCCGAAACCCTCGTAGAGGCTGGGATAGATGAATAACGCGGCGCTGCGGTAAGCGCGAGCGAGCACAGTGTCGTTGCCCTTTGGAACGAGGGTGATCGAGCGGGAGAGACCGAGCGATGCGATTCGTTCCTGTTCTTCGGCTGAGAACGTTCCGCCGCCGACTGCCAACAAACGATAACTCTCCGCTAAGCCACTTCGCGAGAAGGCCTCAAGAAGGAGGCCGAAGTTCTTGTAGCCGGCGCGCGACCCCACATAGAGCAGATAAGGCGCCACCATCTCGGCCGTGCGGGTCGCTTCCATCTCCCCGGGCTCTACCCGAAGGGGAGAGAAGCCGTGAGGAATAACATGGGTCTTCTGCTCCGCGACGTCGTAAAAGTGAAACAGATCGCTTTGACTCGAGGCCGAGACACAGAGGATAGCGTCTGCCTGAGCGAATAGCTTGCGTTTGGTTTCGATGATCGAAGCTGCGTTCGAGAACAGCTGAGGAAAGCGCTCATGGATGCAATCGTGGTGGGTGACCACGATGCGCCGCCGGCGCACCCAAGGGAGGGCACGGTAGAGCGTGGGGTGATAGATATCGATTTTTCCCCGGAGCGGCGCCATGAGGGCGGAGAAGAGTTCGTTGATGGCATACCGAGCCATTCCTGGCTTGATCCCGGTATTGCGGGCGAAGACCTTGGTATGGGTCTGCCGGAGGGCGGCGAAAGGCATTACGGAGCTATTTAGCCCCATGAGCATTTCGAGCTCAACCTCGTCTGATCCTTGCAGGTTCCTCACCAGTTCGAAATGGTAGCGGGAGGCGCCACCGGCATCCTGCAGAGAAAAGACCTGGTGGTCATAGAGGATGCGCATAAGTCTTCGAGGCCGCCAAAAGCTACTCCGCCCCCTTGTCCATGCTATCGGGTGTGCGGCCCTATCGGATTGCACACCCTATAATGAAGTTTCCGGATGAAGTTTACCCTTGCCATTCCGTCTGTCCAGGCGCCTCAAGCTCCCACATTCCACATCTCCCACCAGGTTCCTACGGTTCGGATCCCATTCCTGTCGCTTTTTGTGGAGCCCCGGTCGCTGAATAAGTGGCTTTTTATGTGGGGGTTCTGCCTTTATCTCGTCTTCTGCTGGGCTTGCTATTTCCAGTGGGAGCAGCCACGCCTGAACCATGATTCCTGGGTGAGGTTTGGCGCGGATTCACCCACTTACTGGGAAGCAATAAAATACCGGGAGCAACACGCGGATACCGGGAACCCTCTCGTTTCATTCACCGGAAACCTCCTGGGGCCAGTATTGATCGGGACAGCGTTCCGGACTGGCATTGGGGTTGGTTTGTTCAATATTTTTCTTTTCTTTGCTTGCCGTCGAGATCGGTTGCACAATTCCCGGGGTAGACAGGTACCGTCTTCTATTTCTTCTGGCTATTGTGCTCAGAGACCGTTCCCGCCCTGATCACACTCAATAAAGAAATCCTGGTACTGGTGACGGCGTTGCTGATGGCCAAGTACATTTACTCCGAGGGGCACTCGAAGTTGCTTTTGGGAGTGGTGCTCTTTTTCTCCCTCTTTGCCCGGTGGGAGCAGATCGCGATCATCCTGCTCTTTGTTTTCCTGCAGAGAAAGCGCTCGGTTTTCGCGCGCAATCCCAGGCTGGCGCTGGGTTCATCGTGATTGGCATCCTGACGGTGATTTACCCCTTGATCGCCCTGATCCCCGGCTCTGGCATCGGAGCGTTCACGCAATACGCAAGGGGCGCAAACACGATTGCCAAACTCAATTACATGCAGACCCATTTTGGCTTTCCCCTGGTTGTGGTGCCCAAGATCATCATGGATGTCTTCGGCGAACTACTGCGGCCGATAACGTTTGTGACGAGTCTACGCGGTCTTGGGTACGGGCGACATTCACTCCATATTCATCATTCCCCTTTTCTCGATTGCCCTCATCACTCTGCTGGTGATGGCCTATCGCAGGGGTCTGCTGAATCCCCGGCGTCCCATCGCCCTACTGATGATTATCTATATGATCATGACGGCGGTAACCCCGTTCGTGCAGCCTCGCTACAACTACTTTGTTTATGTCTTGCTCGCCTTGAGTTGTCGAGGAAAGAAGAGCCAGAAGTCGAGACTAGCGAAGCGATAGCGCACCAACCGGCGATGGCCTGAGGCAGTCTCGCAATTACCGTGGCCTGATAAAGATCGCGAAAAAGACTCGTCTCCTCGGTCTACACCAATTGCGAAACTGGCCTAACCGATCGTGTGACCATCGGCGATCGCTGGAATGTCTCGTTTTCTGAGTTGTTGCCGCCAGCGTTGCAGCCGGCCTGCTCTGGTCAGGAAGAGTCTCTGCAGAAAATATTCCCACGCGATTCTGGAAAAGATCTTGTTTTCGTAGCGACGGTATTGCCTTACCGTGCGCACAAAAAGCCGCAGACAGCTGAGAGGCTCGCTCCAGGGGAGACAAGAACAGATCTACGTATGCGCTCTCTGCCGCCAGGAAGTTCCGGTAGCGCTCGGGGCTCATTTCCTTATCGAAATCCATGCTCGCGATGGAGTGCTCCACGCGCAGGTCTCCGGCGATATACATGTACTTGCCCTTGCGATGAAATGCTTGAAAGACGTAGACATCGGAGAGATCGAGCCAGAACTCATCGCTGTAGCCGCCCACCTCGCGCAGGGCGTTCACGCGCATCAGCGTGGCACTATTTACGGCGTAGGCCTTGTCTTTGCAGAGCCCGCTGAAGGTAAGCGGAATCTGTCGCACGCGATTGAAGCTAAGCAGCCGCCGCGGCGAGACCAGCGTGCCATGGGAAAAGATAAAGGGAACGACAGCTGCTATCTCCGGCGTCTCACGAAACTTTTCGCCATACCCGATCATGCCCTGCAAGAACTCGTTCGGAGACCGTCGTATCCTGATCGAGAAGCAAGAGCCACGGGCATCCGAGAGACTCGGCAAGCTCCATCGCGTAGTTGTAGGCACCGGACGTTCCTACATTGCGCCCGGCATGACCCAGCTCAAAGGCAAAGGGGAGAGAGACATTGGTCGCCGGGGTGGGACTGTTGTCCCACAGAAGCACACGAACCGAGGCGCTGAGCCGCGGATTGCTTTCGAATACCTGGATCAGACTCTGGATCGTCTGGGACTCTTGCGGTAATCGCTTGTAGAGCACGACGACGGCGAGGATCTGCATAGACGCTCCCGGTTAGGTGGAGCGAAACCGGAGAGCGCGCCTAAACTGGCCCACCTTCTGGGCATAGACCTCGTCGGCAATCACACGAGCTATAGACGTAGGAGCCGATTACCCGTGTGCACCCGTAGATGAAACCGAGGATTCCCCCGACCAACGTCCACAGCGCTCGGAATGGAGACGACTTCCTATCCGGAGGCTCGGCCGGGTCCAACACCTGGATCACCGGAGAGGCTTTCGCCTCGTCTAATCTGGCCGCTTCAAACTGGCGAGCGATGAGATCGAAGATAAGCGTGTGGTATTGCACATCTCTTTGCTTGCGGAGGAACTCCAGCTGATCCGCGGGGAGCGCCCGGGGGGTAAGCAAAATATCCCCAGGATTGCGCCCTTTACCCTGCTTAGCGCTCTCCATCTGGCGTAGCTGTTCCCGCAGGCTCTGGAGCTCGCTGTTCAAGCGGATCACATCCGGATTTTGATCCGTGGCCGAATTACGCATCGCGTCCAGCTGCACTTCATGAGTGATGATCTGCGACTGCAGTTGCGCCACTTGTCCAATGGCCAAGCCAGTCTGACCTGTGGGTGAGACTGCGCCGGTGGCCTCTTCCGTCTCCTTGAGCGCAATTTCTGCGTCGGTCAGGCGGTCCTTCTCCAGCGCCAACTGCTGGGAAAAAAACAGCCTTCTTACGCCCGCCTCGCCGATCACCAAGTGGCTGTTAATCGCATGCAGCTCGTCGACGTAAGCATTCGCGATCTGGGCGGCCCGGTGCGGGTCCTCATCCTTTACGGTAATGCTGATCAGGCCTCCGTTTTGGCTCAAGAACTTGGTATTGGCGAAAAGTACACGACGCGCTTCACTCAACTTTTTGGTGTGGTAAACGGATAGAAGATCAAGGCGCTTGATCAGCGCATCTCCAATCGTGTCGCTCTGCAGAATGGCGAGGTAAAGATCGTTTGGATCCTTCATCCCCGAACCATTGCCTAGCCCGGTCAACGATGCCAGACTGCCTAGCTGGCTGATCAGGGCGGCGCTGGACTGCCCCTGTTGGGGGGGCATGATGGTTACCTTGGCTGTAAACATGGGGTGCACGAGCATCACCAGCCCCGTAGTCAAGAACATACCAATCACCGTCGCCAGGATGATGGTCTTCTTCCGTTCCGCCATGACCAGCAACAGGTCGAGTAGGTCAAACTCGATTCCGGACGGCGCAGCGGCCTCCAACGGAGGGCTGTATTCCCTGGTGGGCGGCATTATGGCCATAGGCTACCCCGCACAATCAAGCCGGGCGTGAGTATACTCCCCCTCAACCGAGACTCATGGCCGATTTTATACCCGTTCCGCATACCAATTCCTCAATGTTACTGCAGCACGGCAATCGCCGCCGCACCCAGGGCTAGTTGGGAGAAAATCTGTGTGTAGTTGATAAAGTTTCTCAGACCCGAAGGCCTTGGTACCTTTTCCGGGACTACCAGAGTATCGCCTGCATTCAAGCGCATGGATGCAAAGCCATTGCCGAAAACTCCATTCTGCGACTTCCGGCTCACCACCGAGCCGTCGGCCCGGATGATGAAAGAATCTCTGCCATCGGCGCTCTTGGTCGGTCCCCCGGCCAACCGCAGGTAACTTCCCACCGGCTGCGTCCTCCGGAACAGGAAAGAGTTCTGGTCGTACACGGCTCCCACCACGTTTACCGTACTGGGCTTGGACGGAACTACGAAGCGATCGCCGTCCTCCAGTTGTATGTTCGGCAGGCTGGCAATTCCTGTTGCGTTTTGCGGGATATCCAATACCACGCGCCCGGTGGCGCGTATGGTGCGGAACCTGGCCACCAGACTTCTGGAGGCGGCGGTCGCAGCCGGGTCAACACTGCCGATGCTGGCGGAGGCCGCGATGGTGGACCGGTCGATCTCCAGTTCCAGGTTCTGCAGGTAGTCATTCAAACGCAATTGCTGCAGGATGCGTGTCGACTCGCGGGTAAAGTTCGATCCGAACAGGTAAGCATCCGGCGTGAAACCACCTGCGCGGGCCACCAATTGGGGAAGCGTCTCACCCGGAAGCACGGTGTATATGCCCGCCTGCTTGAATTCGCCTTCAAGGCGGACGAATTTGGTGCGCTGGGCTTGCGGAACCTTGATGTCCGCCTGGGAGAAGATGGTGACCACATCGCCCGGCTCGAGCGTCAGATTCTGCGAAGCGTCGTGGTCCAGGACAAGCTGCCCTGGATTGAACGGCACCAGCGAAGTGGTGAGCGTTTGCGGGTTCATCCGCTCAATCACCGCATAGGACCAATCGATCTCAGGCACAGGAAGCGCGACCGCAAGCGCCGGCCGGGGCAGGTTTCCCGCCGACGTCTGCTCCTCATCGGCCAGCGATCTGCTGCCCGGGCTGATGCAGGGTTGGCCGTTCTGTGAGCTGTTCGACGAGTTAGTAGCAGCGGATCCGATGCCTTGACCACTCTGATTCTGTTGCGAGTTGCTGGCGTTTGGGTCGCAGTCCGGGTTGTTGTTCGGTGTAGAAGCTGGATTTTGGTTCAGATAGCTGTTCTGTGCGGAGTTGGAGCCATAACCCTGCGATCCATTGGATTGTTGGGTTTGGGTGCCATTCCCTGGGCGTTGTCCGTTATAAATCGGAACCCCGTTGCTATCGTATTGCGCTGAGCCCGTCTGATAACCATTGAGGTCCCGTGGGTAGTAGTCGGGGTTATTGGCATATTCCGGTTTGAACTCTGGTCCCGGAACGCCGAGTTGGTTCCTGCGTTCCCAGTAGTCCCTGGTTATCAACGATTTACTGTCCGGAATGATGTCGCTCAATTTCATGCCCGGATGCCAGGAGAATCTTCCTGTTTCGGCAACATTGCCGCGTAAGGTGACGGTCTTCTGGAACTCCGGAGAGATGGGGAGCACGCGCAGAAGATCGGCTTGCTGCAATGGAGTCGCCAACCCGGCGCCCTCGAGCGAGATATCCAAGACGGTGCGGGTCCGGTGTTCGTCCAGGCGTTCCAGCGACGCCCTCAGCAACGAGGCCGTGGATGAGAGCCCTCCGGCGAAGCGAAGAGCCTGGTCAACGGTCGTGGCGCCTTTCAGCTCGTAGATAGCAGGGACGTGGACGTCGCCGGCGATGGCCACTTGCGTTCCGACCGGAGGAATATAAATCACGTCTCCGGGGAGTAAGGGCGCGTCCTTGGACATATCGCCAAGTATCAGGAGATCGTACAGATCAAAGTGGCTGATTGTTTGCCCATTGCGGCGGAGCTGAATATCGCGGAGGGAGCCCTGAACGGACGGGTCCACCGGTGGCAAACAACGCGGTGACCAGTGTGCTGAGCGAACTTAGGGTGTAGGTTCCGGGGCGGCGAGCTTGGCCTACGACGAACACCTGAATCGACCGCAGCTGGCCCATTTCAACATCAAGCTCGAAGCTCTTGTAAATGTGGCTGAGAGCATCATGAATATGTTGCTTAACTTGTGCAAACGGCAAGCCGGCAACGTGAATCTCACCCACCTGCGGAAGGTATATCGAACCGGAACGGTCTACGGTGAGTTGCGCGTTGAAATTGACCTGTCCCCAGATGCGAATCACCAGTTGATCGCCAGGCCCGAGGACGTAGTCGGGAGTTACATTCACCTCGCGCAGCGGAGCAAAGGTCGAAGGCACCTGGCGAAAGAGGCTGTCGCCGTAAACCGGCAGCAGAGTACCCAGGGAGCCGCGGACCATCAGTTGGAAATCGGTAGGAGCAGAAGGGGCCCGGATAGCCAACAGGCGAGACTGTTCAAGCACTTCCAGTTGGGACTGTGCATTGTTTAGGCCGCCCTGGTCGACAATGCTCTGCACCCTGCTGTTCAATCCCGAGGATTGCAGTCCAGGGTACTGCCCCCCCAACTGACCGCCCCCAATCCCCCCAGCTCCGTAAGCACTGCCACCTGTAGAAGAGCCAGTTAGCCCCGTACCCAACTGGCCGAGGCCCTGGGTCGGAGCCTCCTCCTCACTCACACAACTTCCATCCACAGAGGAAATGACACCTGAGGGGCAATCGAATGTATCGGAACCAGCGGACTGAGCGGCAGCAACTGGCAGTTCGACCTGCCCAACACTGGCGATGAGCAGAATCGCAAAGAAAAGACCTGAACGCTTACCCATAATTTGTGAAAGCAGAAAATTGCCCGGCTAGCGGCCGGCGTTTCCTGCCAAGCTTTTACTCCTTTACCATCGGCGCAGCCCCGTCCAACCGGGGGCGAACTTGTCCAATTCTTACTTTAGTTTAGGGCCTCCGGCTGGAAGTGCAAATTCTTTTCCCCGGGGAACCGCCCGGAGCAAATCGCCAAACCACTTCGCTTAGACCTTCCGGACGCCGAACGCAACCCTCACCCCGACCATCGCTGCCTGTTATCTGCGTAACCACAGAACGTTTGATACGAGTACGCAAAATGCTCTATATACTGGGGCGCCCCCCGAATTTAGACAGTCCTGGCGAAAGATTGCCTGGGTCTATGCGCCGATTGCTTCTTTTCCTGGTAGGTCTCACCGCAACCGCTCAGCCGTCTCTGGCGCGACTGTCGTTTCCACCCTGCTCTCCGTCAACACTGCCGCGAGCACGACGACCAGCCAGCTGAGACAGGATGGAGGCCGGGGACTGGGTACTGTCGCCTATGGCCGGGGATTAGCAGGTCTGATGCTGTTATGGCCGCTACGGCGCAGAGGGGCTCGTGTCTGGGCGACGCTAGATCTGCAGCTTCGCTTTGGTCGCAATGGGACTGACCAGTTGCAGCGCGGGTAGTGGCGCCTCTCCTACTCCTGAAACCACAACGGGCACATATAACTTCACGGTCACGGCGAGCTCAGACAAAGTGCAGAGCCAAACCTCCTACACTCTCGTGGTGCAATAGGCCGCCTTCCTCCAACCCGAGGGATCTGATGTATGGTGGACCTTGGGTAGGAGGTATCCGTGAGCTTGGGCAGTCGTATCAAGCCGTTTGCACTTCTGGTCGCAGCCAATCTATCCCTGGGTATCCTGCACGCGCAGCCGGCTTCCTTGCCTCAGCAACCTCTGACAGCGACCAGCGTCCCCGGCAGCGACATTGGGGACCGCGTTAACCATGCGCTGAAGTCCTGCTCTCTGCAGTGCACGGTTTATATCCCCGCCGGCAATTACTCGTTTTCCGTCGGCATTCACCTGCAGTTGAACACTTATGGCAGGTATAAGCTGAGCGGCGATCCGGGAGCTATTTTGACCTATACCGGCGGCGGCGATGCGATCGCAACCTCGATCGGCGATCAACCTGGATACTCTCAACTCCTGATTGAAGGATTCCAGCTCAAAGGAAATCCCCATGCGGTCTCGGGAATTCACATGCTGCCCACCAACCGGATCAGCATTCGCAACATGGTCATCACCGGATTTTCCGCTGGGGACGGCATACTCGTCGAGGGGACCAACAGCTCCAATATCTACGACAACCTGATCTCCGGTAATAAGAATGGAATCCGTATGATCCCCTCATTTTGCGGCGGCCGCCCTGTGGAATGTGGCACCACCGTGAATGGTCCTCCTTATGCCCCGAATGCCATCCACGTCACCTACAACCAGATTACGAACAATTCGCAATGGGCCGTTATTGAGGACGCAATCGTGGTGGGACACGGTCTCTCCGAGATGCTGAACAATCTTTATATGGGCAACGATTTCGAAGAAAACGGCGGGGCAATCTTTCTGACCAGGGCCCGCGGAACCGTCATCGAAGCAAACTACTTCGAGGCATCCCCGCGCCAGGTTGTGCTCGGCATGACTAATGGTGGAAGCGGATACCGAGCCTATGGGGTCGTGGTACGCGATAACTACTTCACTACGACGAACGGCACTCCGTACAACATCGAAATCGTAAACGCAGACAGCGCGATGATTGAAGGCAACAGCGAACTGGTCGCTTCTCTTGGTCCGAAGAACTGCTTCGTCAACATGGTGGGATCGACTCGCACCTGGATTTCAAAGAACGCTATCTATCAGAAGAATGGGTACTGTTATAACGGCGTTCCGGGAACACCTTCGACCAGCGATGGTTCGGTCTTCTTCGGCCAGCGCTAGGTAGGTTTCGAGCAGGTTCCAGCCTCTAGCTGGAGCCAGAGCCTTGCGGACTGACTCAAGCCTGGTGGCCCGCTCAGCAGCGGACGATTTTTTCTGACACCAGGCCGCGGGTGGCGTTGCGCGAGTCGACCACGAGCTGCGATTCTTCGACGATGCGGGCGTAATCGTAGGAAGTATGATCGGTCACGATCAGCACACAATCGTAACCGCCAAGGTTCTCTAGCGGCTGCGATTCCATATTCAGATTATATTTCCGCCCCCGTCCGACCGATGGAAAGAAAGGATCGTTGTAGCTGACGGCGGCGCCGTCGTGTTGCAGCATCTCGATGATCGACAGCGAAGGAGATTCGCGCAGATCATCCACGTCTCGCTTGTAAGCCAGGCCCAGCACCAGGATCCGCGATCCCTTGAGGGGCTTGCTGCGCTGATTCAGCGCGGAGGAGACCGCCGCCACCACGTGATACGGCATGGCTTCGTTCACTTCACCGGCAAGCTCAATAAAGCGCGTACTAAAGTCGAATTCCTTTGCTTTCCAGCTCAGATAAAAGGGATCGATGGGGATACAGTGGCCACCGAGTCCCGGGCCGGGATAGAAGGGTTGGAAGCCGAAAGGTTTGGTCGCAGCCGCCCCAATCACCTCCCAGATATCGATGCCCATGCGCAGGCAGAGTAGTTTCAGTTCGTTTACCAGCGCGATATTCACGCAACGATAGATGTTCTCCAGCAACTTGGTCATCTCCGCCGCTGCCGGGGTGGAGACGCGAATCACACGGCGGAACGCGGCGTTATACAGGGCGCCGGCGGCCTCCGCCGCCAAGTGCCCTAATCCACCGACAACTTTGGGAATGTCGCGCCGATCGATGCTGGTGTTACCGGGGTCTTCACGCTCAGGAGAATAAGCCACCAGAACACCGTCGGCGACGATCGCCTCGCGCATTACCTTGACCCTGCCCGCGCGTTCGATCGCTGGTGCGATCAACTCCTCTGTCGTGCCGGGATAGGTGGTGCTCTCGAGGACCACCAGTTGGCCAGGGCGTAAATGGTCAACGATCGAATCCATGGTTGCGGCAATGTAACTCATGTCCGGCGTGTGGTGATCGCTGAGAGGCGTCGGCACACAAATCAAAATTGCGTCGACTTCCCCAATCTCAGCAAAGTTGGCAGTCGCGCGAAAGCCCTTGCTCTGTGCACTCTCGATCTGTTGGGGATCGATACGATGGATATAAGACTCACCTGCATTCAGCCGATCTACCTTCGCCACATCGATATCAAAGCCAGTAACGCGAAACCCCTCCTGGCTGAATAGCAGAACCAGGGGGAGCCCCACATAGCCAAGGCCAATGACTCCCACCCGCAGCTCGCGCTTCTCAACCAGCGACAACCACTGTGTCAGACTTTGCTGGTCGACCAACATGTTTCTCCCTGGGGATTTCACGATAGGCACTTACCTTGAGGCAACCGGCAGCTTCAGCGTCTCGCGATACCACTCCACGGTGCGCTCCAGACCCTCGTTGACTCCGATCAAGGGGCGATAACCAAACGCCTCGGCGGCTGCGGAAATATCGGCTTGCGAATTCAGTATGTCTCCCGTTCGTGGGGGACCATAAAGCGGCGGGCGATCGAACCCGATCAGTTTTGCCAACAACTGGTATATCTCTTTGAGCGTGTGCTGCCCGCCACAGGCGGCATTGAAGACCTTGCCCGCTACCTTCTCCGCCGGAGCAGCACACGCCAGCAGGTTGGCCGAAACAACATTGTCGATATAGGTAAAATCCCGCCCTTGCTCCCCGTTGCCGAAGATAGTTGGGCGCGTCCCCTCGAGCATCTGCTGGATGAATTTTGCCAGCACTCCGCTATACGGCGAATCCGCGCCCTGGCGCGGCCCGAAGACGTTGAAGTAGCGCAAGCTGACAGTCTCCAGCCCATACACCTGCCAATAGCTGCTCATGTAATATTCGCCGGTGAGTTTCTGGACGGCATAGGGCGAAATGGGCATGGGGCGCATCGATTCCTTGCTGGGCAGGACCGGTTGATCCCCGTATGCGGAGGAGGACGCTGCGTAGACGACTCGCTTGACGCCCGCTGCCCGAGCCCCCTCGAGCACGTGGAATGTTCCATTCACATTGCAACCATGGCTCGGCTCAGGACTCTTCACCGAGAGAGGAACAGAAGGCAACGCACCGAGGTGCAGGATGTAGTCGATTCCTTCACAGGCGGCGCAGATCGCGGGAGCATCGCGCAGATCCACCTCCCGGAATTCGATTTTGCCCTCAAGGCCGGCAAGGTTCGCCGCCTTCCCGGTCAGGTAGTTGTCCACCCCACTGACCTGCTCCCCGCGCTCCACCAGGGCTCTCGCCAGGGATGATCCAATGAAGCCCGCGATTCCCGTAATCAGATATTTCGCCATACCGTCGGTTCTCAAACACTGTGCGTAATCACCAGGGCGCGCACCTATGTTCTGGGGCAGCCCATTCTAAAATGATTCCTGCGCCAAACGAGTATCGCAGCTCAGCGCATTTCGCGGCATGGACTCGGGGGGAGATGGACTGTCAGAAACCACCTTTGAAAATAGCATACCGGCCCAGTTCGTCCTCGTGGGGCATCGAAAATAGGAGATCCGGCCTACTCCTGGGCCCAAAAGGGAGTCTGCGCAAAATCCTCTGACATCTTCCGTATGTACTTCCTGGAATTGAACTTTTTGCCAGTGGAGGCACCGGACATATAGCGGATGGTGCCAAAGATCGGGCGGTCAAACCATGGCCGGTCGAACTTGCCCACGATCGACCAGGCGATCCCGGCGTATCCATTGGGGTCTCTGCCATCCAGAAAGTAGCGGTCATTGAGAGTAACGCAGGTTTCGAAGGCCCTCGCCGGATCAGGAGACCACTCCAGGATCTTCTTTGCCCAGTACATGCGCATGTAGTTGTGCATCCAGCCAAACTTCACCATCTGGTTCTGGGCTGCATTCCACAACTCGTCGTGGGTCTGGGAGCGTTCCAACTGCTCGATCGAGTAGAGATGTTCTCTCCGGTCGCGCGCGTGCTCCATGAGCGTCTTGCGGGCCCACGGCTCGGCGCAGTCAAACGAATCGTAGTTGTCAGTAAATTTGACGAAGTTCACCGCCAGTTCCCGCCAGCCGATCAACTCGCTGATATACGAATCGCGCGCGGGCTGGGGAACTTTGCCTTCTTTAAAAGCTTCTTCGACTGCCAGCGCGATAGTAATGGGGCCAATATGACCAAAGTGCAGATAAGGTGACAGCCGGCTGGTGCCGTCCACCTCAGGATGGTTGCGCGTCTGGTCGTAAGCAGCAAGATCTTTCTGCACAAAGTCGTGCAGCCGCTTGAGCGCCGCATGGGTGCCCCCAGTGAAACTTTCGACCGGTTGAACGGAACGATCCAGCTTCTTCCACCCTTCGGTGACATCCTCGCGCACGGCAAAGGACTCCAATTCCTGCGATGGCTTCCATTCCCGGTGCGGTTTGACCACCGGCTGGCGGACGAGAAATTTCGGCAGCTCAGCGTAGAGCTTCGGCTTGAGGATATGCAGGGCGTACATCCGCTTTTCAAATAAATTGGATGGGACTACTACGTCGGCGTCCACGGTCCAATACGGGATGCGTAACCGGCCCGCCAACACTCTGCGCCAGCGTTCCGGCTCGCGGCAGGGATTCTCATCGCCGATAACCATGGCCGCGTTCACTTCGGCCAGCAGCGCTTCCAGGGAGTTTTTCGGCGGCCGGCGGACGATAAATCCAATCTGCCGCTGTTGCAGATCTTCTTCGATGTCAGCTAAGCCCTGGTTCAAAAAGGCGTAATGGCGCCAGTTGGCATGGGGAAAATTGGAGATGGCCGAGAAGTAAGCCAGAACCGGCAGATCGAGGGCATTGCCAACTTCCACGGCGATGTCGAGGGCTGGATTGTCGAGCGCTCTTTCCGCTCGCTGCATCCAGTAGACAACGCATTTCGCATCTGGCGCCAGGGGCCCGCCACGGCGAACAAGAACTCTGGGATTGTCTGCAATCTTGCGCAGCGCTTCAGGTACTTCCCGGTTTGAAGCTGGGGAGTTCATTGAGGGAGAATACTTCGTTTTGATGGCTTTTAACGTGCAACGGCAGCCCCAGGAAATCGGGAGTCGTTCGTAAGGATTCGATCGCTACCAGAGACCCCAGTTGCGGCTGATGTAATCGGAGAGGGTCATGGTGATCAACACCAGGAAGGTGAAAAACCCGGCGCCCACGGTCAGCATCATCACTCTTGAGCTGTAGCGGATATGCATAAAAAAGAGGATGACCAGAACGGCCTTGAGGCAGGCAATGGCAAGCGCCGCGATGGGGTTAAAGATGCCCATATCGATGAAGGCGACGCCGGTTGTGGTCGCAGTCAACACCAGTAGGGCAAGCAGGATGAGTAGGTATATTTTGGGACCAACGATGTGGTGTTCGTGCTGAACGGGAGTCGACATGATTCTCTCCTCTACGCCTACTTCAAAGGATGGCGGCTGATGAGATACAGCAGCGGAAAAAGGAAGATCCAGACAATATCGACGAAATGCCAATACAGACCGAAATTGTCGATGGTTGAAGTATGTCCCTCGGTATAAGCGCCGTGCCAGGCATGGTAGAGCAGAAAGAACAAAATACTAACTCCGATGATCATGTGCAGGGCGTGCATGCCAGTCATGGCAAAGTAGAGGAAGAAAAAGAGCTGTGCGTGTTGAGCCATGTCAGGCGCCAACGGAACATCCCTCTTGTCGGCGGGATGGACAAAGTCTTCCACGCTGAAGCTTGCCCCAGGGATGTGGTGTTCGACGTATTTGTCGTGATATTCGATGCTCTTGATGCCAAGAAAAACCAACCCCAAGAAAATGGTAAGGCTTAGACAAGTAATCAACGCCTTGCGGTTGCGCATCTCTGCCGAATAGACGCCCATGGCCATAGTGAAGCTGGATAGGATCAGCACCGCCGTATTGGTGGTGCCGAGGCCGATGCTCAACGTATTGCTACCGGCCACGAACGCGTCGTAATACCAGTTGCGATAGAGCAGGTAGGCCATGAACAGGCCGCCAAAGAACATGATTTCGGTCAGCAGAAAGAGCCACATACCGAAGCTTGCGGTTTCCCGCTGCTGGTCCACAGTGACGAAATGGTGGCGCAGATAAGCCGGATGCGCTTCGTCATGCTCTTCGTGGGGATCTGCGTGCCCGGGTGCGATCGCTTGACTATCCAACGGTCGTTACCTCGTGTTCAGTCTTGTGCGCCAACCAGTCATAGTCGTACGCCTCGTGATCCATGATTGGTATATCGACAAAGTTTTCTGTCAGCGGCGGAGACTGAATCTGCCATTCCAGGCCAGTCGCCTGCCAAGGGTTACTGCCCGCGATCTTACCGTACTTGAGCGACCAGGGCATATAGAGCATTGGTAGCACATAACCGATGCCGAGAACCGAGGCGCCCGCTGTCGACAGGACATTGAGCACCTGGAACTCGGGCGGATAAGCATGGTAACGGCGCGGCATGCCCAGGTAGCCAACGATGAACTGGGGGAAGAAGGTCAGGATGAATCCGATGAAAGTGGTGACCGCGCTCAACTGCGACATGGATTCGGGATACATTCTGCCCGTCATCTTGGGCCACCAGAAATGGACGCCCGACAGGTAAGCCATCAACATGCCGCCCACCATCACGAAATGGAAATGGGCGACGATGAAGTAGGTCTCGGTCAGGTGGATGTCCATGCCCAGCGAGCCCAGAAATACGCCGGTGAGCCCACCGATGGTAAACAGACCCATGAAGCCGAAGGCATACAGCATCGGGGTCTCAAAGGTGATGGATCCCTTATAGAGAGTCGCCGACCAGTTGAAGATCTTGATCGCGGAAGGCACGGCGACCAGCATGGTCAGCAGCGAAAAGACCAGCGCGGAATAGTTCGATACGCCCATGATGAACATGTGATGGGCCCAGACGAAAAATCCAAAGACGGCGATGGCCACCGAGGAAAAGGCTACCGCGGTGTAGCCGAATACTCGCTTGCGAGAGAAGGTGCTGATCACCTCGGAGATCACTCCCATGCCGGGCAGAATCATGATGTACACGGCGGGATGCGAATAGAACCAAAATAAATGTTGAAATAACAGCGGGTCACCGCCCTTGGTGGGATCGAAAACGCCGATGCCGACGGTGCGCTCGAGCATCACCAGAACCAGCGTGATGGCGAGTACCGGCGTCCCTAGAACCATCAGGATCGAGGCCGCGTAGTTCGACCAGCAGAACAACGGCAGGCGGAACCAGGTCATACCCGGGCAGCGCATGCGGTGGATGGTCACAATAAAGTTCAGGCCGGTGAAGATGGAGCTGAACCCGGCGATGAAGACCCCCATGGCAGCCGTGATCACATGGGTATTGACATAGTGGGTGCTGAGCGGAGTGGTAAAGGTCCAGCCAGTGTCGACACCGCCGTTGAGCAGCGCAAAAACCAAAAAGCATGCGCCGGCAACATACAGATACCAGCTCAGCAGGTTGATCTTGGGAAAGGCAAGATCCTTGGCCCCGACCATGATGGGAATGACGAAATTCCCCACGGTTGCCGGAACCGACGGCACCAGGAAGAGGAAGATCATGATCACGCCGTGCATGGTAAAGAGTTTGTTGTAGGTGTCGGACGAAACCAGGTCCGGCAGCGGAGTCAACAGCTCCAGACGGATCAGCCCGGCAAAGGCTCCGCCGATAAAGAAGAAGAACGTGATGGAGAAGAGATACAGCATGGCGATGCGCTTGTGGTCGCCGGTAAGCAGCCAGCTCTTCAGCCCATACTCACTGTTGAGGTAGCTTAACTTCGGCAGTTGCGCGTTCTGCTGATCTGGAAGCGTAACGATGGTGCTCATTGGTTCACCGTCCCGGGCACTTTAGGTGCCGCCGTGCCCGATTTTTGGGGGCCGCCGTGACCGGCGCCCAGCGTCTGCTGGGTGCGGTAGTTCATTGTGGGCGAGCTGGCGCCAGAACTGGACGCGCCGCCTTGCCCAGGGGGAAGTTGACTCGCTGTCAACGTCTGCTGAATGCGATAGTTCGAATTGAGGTTCTTGATGTATTCCACCAGGTCGATAAGACCCTCTTCGCTGACCTGCCCCTGGTAGGTCGGCATGATGGGCGCGTAGCCCGCGGTTACGCGGGTCGATGGGTTGAGAATCGCTTCGCGAAGATAAGCATCATTGGCAGTGACAAATGATCCATCCGTCAGCTGCAATCTGGAGCCATAAACCTGGGCCAGGTTGGGCCCACGCGCGCTGGCCTCGCCAGAGTGGCAGGAATTGCAACCCAGGCTGGCGAAAAGGCGCTCTCCATTTTGCGCCAGCGATGCGCCGCTGGTGCTGCCTGCAGCCCACTTCTGATAATCATCGGGGGTCATGGCGACGATTTCTCCAATCATCGCGGAGTGATCCGTACCGCAATATTGGGTACAGAACAGATGATAGGTTCCGGTCGCGGTGGCTTCAAACCACACGGTGGAATAGCGGCCAGGGATGACTTCGCGCTTCACCCGGAAGGCCGGGATGGAAAAGCTATGAAACACGTCCTGCGAGATCATGGTCAACTGCACTTGCCGGTTGATGGGGATATGCAGGGAATCGATCTCGTGCTGTCCGCCTGGATGTTCGGCCTTCCACATCCACTGCTTGCCCACGATGTAAATATTCATCGCGTTGGTGGGTGGATCGTAAATGCGGAAATAGAGCAGCGCTCCCCAGACAAAACAGACCATGAAGAGGGCCAGCGGAATAATCGTCCAGGTGGCCTCGAGCAGCGTCGAGCCTTCTATCTGGGTGGCGACTGGATTCTTCTCCTTGCGATACATGATGGAGAAGCCGAAGACCAGGATGATGACCGCGATCATGCCCACGGCCGAGATCGCTATCAGAAAGAAGTAGAAAGCGTCCATTTGGGGCGAGATCGCCGAGGCTTCTGGCGGAAAAAGGGCAGAGTTCGTCAGCCACCTTATGAGAAACTGCCACAGCACTGGACTTATATGCATCGTTACCCTTTTTTACCCGTTCGCGTTGGTAGCGCTTGCAGCTCCGCTGCTTGCTTGAAATCCCGGCGGAAATTCACCACCATGAAACTGCCCAAGCCCAGAAACGTAAGCAGGCAGCCCATCTGTACGATCCGGGCAATGACCAGGCTGTGCCGGTTCAACTTCGGATCGTAGCGGTAGCAGTAGGTCAGGATATTGTCGACCGGCGAGCCGATGGTGTTGTGAGAGGCTTCGATCAGGCCTAGCCGCAGATCGTTGGGCGCATACTCGACCCCCAGGTAGTACTGCGCCATCCGCCCCTCCGGCGTGACCACCTCGATGGAGCTGGCATGGGCAAACATCGGGGGCTTGCCCGCTGGCTGCGGGAGACGCACATAACCGAAACCGACGGCCTGCGCGAGGGCCTTGATGGCAGGCTGTTCCCCAGTGAGGAAGTGCCAGCCGCCTGCGGTGTCCATCCGGCCGTAGCGCTTCACATACATGGCCTTTTTGGCCGCAGCCATTGCCGGAATCTCAGCTGGGTCGATACTGACAATTACGATCTGGAAGTCTTTGCCTGGGGTCAGCTTCACCATTTCGAGTGCGCCCACCAGACCATTCAGATCTTCGGCGCAGAGGATCTGGCACTGGTAGTAGACCAGCGAGAGGATCACGGGTTTCTTGCCAAAGTAATCTCCCAGCTTGACTGCTTTGCCGGTCTCGTCGCGGAACGGAGTGTCAAGAGGCAACTGCTGGCCCAACCGCTGATCGATCTTGACCGTGTTCAGAATATCGGGCAGCCGGTCCTGCGCTGGATCGCCCATGGTTTTTTCGCCGTATGGAGCTACCTGAGCCAGCGCGGGAGCTGCGACAACAAAGAACAATGACGCCGCCAGCGCGAAGCAGGCCAACCTCCCGCCGTTGCATCGAAGTGCGTCGCTCATTTGCATGCCAACACCCTGCCTTAATGGTATCGCTGCCACCGGGTCATTCGCGAAGCCGTGCCCAGACTGGTTCACGCTGCTCAACAGAGCGCGGTACAACTTGCTGCAATACCTCTCTTCGACCCCAAACAAATCTCCAGGTGCGCCCTTTATTTAGCGGCGGCACCCACCCCGAGAGCTGCTTGCTCGCCTGGTTTCTCGCCCCGCATGCGCTGCTGCTCAATGGTTTCCCTGTATTGCTGCTCGTAGCCAGTGCGAGCGAACCCATCGGTAAGCGGCACGGTCACCACGGGAGCCTTGTCACCCGCCAGCAGGGTTTCGGTCTGCTCCTCCGGGGCTACCGGGAGACCATGCTGGGCCACCAGCTCCATTGCGCGGGCGATAGGGATGCGCACCTTACCACTGGAACGATCGACCCAGCTGTAGTAGTCGAGCAACAGATCTTCCCGGGCGTGCAATTCCGCAATGTCCTGGTCGCCGTTATCGGTTTGCAGCCGAGGCGTGGGGAAACGCTGAGTCATCTCGCGGAGCTGCTGCTGTTCCATTACAGCATTCGAGGTCAGATCCTCGCGCTTGCCCCTGGGTTGAGAACCAATCTGATTCCATTTGTTGGGCGGCCCGTCGCTCTTAATAATGGCGGTGTTGATTACCTTGCCCATGCCAAAGCAAAAAATGAAGAAAACCCCGACAAAGGCGCCTAGCGATGCAAGAAAGACGACGATGCCGTTAACATTGACGTCCGTGACTTCATAGCCGGGCGAGTCACTCGGTGGTGCTTGCGGCTCGCGCGGATCATGCATGGGCATGCTCGGCCTCCAAAATCTCTTCCAGATGGGGATCGTTGGTCTGGATCAACGGCCGCTTCTCCAGCTGGCCGAAATAGAACCACATCCACAGCGAAATCACGACCACCGGCACGGTCATGTATTCCAGGATCCCGAAGCTGAAATGCAGATTCCTGCGGGCATCGGCGAAGTTCGGTTCAATCAGCCAGAACATGTCCCAACAGCGGGCAAAGATCATCAACTTGCATACCAGGATCAGGCGTTCCTTGTTACGCTTCAGGTCGGCCGAGAGCAGCAGCGTGAAGGGGATAAGCCAATGAAATACCACATCGAGTGAAGCAATCCAGCCCCAGCCCCCGCGAATGCGGTCGAGGTACCAGGGAATCTCGTCCGGCAAGTTTCCCGACCAGATGATGAGAAACTGGGAGAAGGCAAGGTAGATGTTCAACATGACGAAGGCAAACGCCAGTTTGCCCAGGTCGTGCTGCTCGGTTTTACGCAGCACCGTTTTCATCGGCTCCGCTTGAGAAAGTCGAAGAACAGTGATGATGGAGAGGGCGAGAACCGCGTACCCCTGGCTAACCAGGAACATGAACCCATAGATCGACGAGTACCAGGTGGGGTCGAGCGACATGACCCAGTCGATCGCACCGACCGACATAGTGATGGAGTAGACCAGGATGCCAAAGCCGCTAAGGTTCTCCAGCCTTACCTGCCAGAAGCGAACGTTAGGATGAGGGTCGGCATCGCGTTGCAGGCCCCACTTATTCAGCAGGTACATGAAGGTGTACCAGATCGCGAAGATCACTGCGGACTGTATCCAGACGCTGGGGACGCTCAGCATGGGATGCTTATAAGCGATCGCGTGCGCCTGATCGTGCGTGATCAGATGCTGGCGGAGCGCCTCCGCGGGGTTGCTGTACTTGGCCCAGAGGTACAGCGTCTTCATGAAGAAACCGATGGGCAAAAACAGGACGATGACCAAGGGAAGGCAGCGCGACATTGCTTCCAGCGGACGGCGCACCAGCAAGCCCCACTTGCCGCCGCTCACGTACTGCACCATGAGCAGCGCCAAGCCGCCCACGGTGAAACCCCAGCAGGTGATGTAACCGACCAAATAGGAGCGCAGCAGGTGATTTATTCCGTCGTGATCCACGATCGCCGCCAGCAACGCCAGCACAATCGACAAAACAGCAAAGATGGCGCCGACAACCATCGCCCGGCGCCGCCATTGATTGAGCAGCAGCGGAGCATTCAGCTCGGAGGGTAGCGAATTTGCGTGAGGTTCGTGAGCCATGTGTTTTTTCCTGAGAGCTATTTCGCGCCCTGCGGCGTGACTGCTTTGCCACTGGCGGCCGGAATACGCGGCTGCTGGGTCATCGACGGTACCGAGCTATCCCCAGTCGCCGGCGCCATTCCGGGCGTGCCTTGACTGGCGTCGGGCGGTTCGGCGGAGACAGCGGTTGCGGGCAGCGACCACGGCTCGGCAAACGAGTCAGGATAACCCTCTCGCTCCGCGATGTCCTTCAGATTTTGCACCTGGACCCCGGAAGGAACTTCGGATTCATTTGCACTCTGACTGATTTGTAGCGCCCGGATATACGCTGCGACTGACCAGCGGTCGGCCGGGGTGAGCTGGGCGGAGTAATCGGGCATGGCGCCGTAGCCGTTCGTCATCACGTAGAAGTAGTGGCCCAACGGCTCGGCCAGGATCCGCGCACTATGGAAGTTGCCGGCGGGCTTGTAGCCGCGTTGCACAACAATTCCATCCCCATTGCCCACCCGGGAGTGGCAGGGCGTGCAATAGATGTTGAACCGTTCCTGCCCCCGGGCCAGCACTTGCATGGAAACCGGGAAGGGCAGCATGTCGGCTTCTTTGCCATCAACCAAGCCGCTGTAGAAAAAGCTGTCTTCGTCCAACTGGCCGCGAGCGACCGTGTGCGCAACCTGGGGCCGAACCGAGCGGCCATCGGCGAAGAATGTGGTGCTGCGCTGGGGAACGAATTTGGGCTGGTCTTGCATGTCCTGACGGCAGCCGGCGCAGGCGATGGCAGCCAGGCCCAAAGCAAATAGTCGCGAGCAACTCCCTGCGGTACGGAATCGGTTCATGCGATTAATACTCCACCTCCACCACCGAAACCGGCCGGAAGCTTTCCAGAAAGCTGCGCGCTTCCACTACCTCGAACTTGGGATCGTTCGCCTCCAGACAAAGAAAGAATTTGTCCGTAGTTGCCCCATTACGAAAATTGGGAGCATTGAAAAGCGGATGATAGAGGGTCGGAAAGCCACACATAGCCAGCATGCCAAAGGCAGCCGAGAGACCCGCCCAGAGGATGGTCCACTCATAAGCCGGAATAAGGAAGGCCGGCCAGGAAAAAAGCGGACGCCCGGCGATGTTCAACGGATACGCGAAGACCGCGACCCAGGTTTCGAACAGGAACATAGCCGCCAATCCCACCAGGCCGCCAACCAGGCAAATGAAGGGCACATAGTTGCGGTGGAAGCCAATCGCCTCGGCCGCCTCCTCTACCGGGTACGGCGTATAACAGTCCATCCGCCGCCAACCCGAGTCATGCGCGGTCTGCGCAGCTACCACCAGTTCGCCGGGCGTATCGAATTCCGCCAACAGTCCGTAGATTCCTTCGCGCACAGGCATCAGTCACCCGCCTCCAACGGTTCCGACTCCGGCCTCACCTTAGCTTGAGGCAGCATCATCCGTATCTCCGACATCGGGATCATGGGCAGCACCCGAACGAAGAGAAAGAAAAGAGCGGTAAACAGGCCCAGCGTGCCGACAAAGGTGGCATAGTCCCACCGGGTTGCCTTATATGTTCCCCAGGAAGAGGGCAGGAAGTCACGATAAAGACTGGTCACGATGATGACGAAGCGCTCGAACCACATGCCAGTATTGATGATCAGCGACATAATGAACATCTTGCCCGGGCTTACACGAACGCTGCGTAGCCACAACAATTGTGGCAACGCGATGTTGCAGGTGATGAGCACCCCGTAGGCCCAGCCCATGGGTCCGAACATGCGGTTCCACATCATGAAGTATTCCCAATGGCTGGCGGAATACCAGGCCATGAAGATCTCCATGCAGTAGCCATAGGCGACAATCAGGCCGGTGGCCAGCATCACCTTGCCCATGTTGTCGATGTGGCGGATGGTGATCAGGCCTTCCAGGTGGTAGAACTTGCGGATCGGAATGGCGAGCGTGATCACCATGGCAAAGCCGGAATAGATGGCGCCGGCGACAAAGTAGGGCGGGAAAATGGTGGTGTGCCAACCCGGCAGGACGGCGACCGCAAAATCGAAGCTGATGACGCTGTGCACCGACAAGACCAGCGGAGTGGCTAAACCGGCCAGAAGCAGAGAAGCCGTTTCGTAGCGCATCCAGTGTCGCACCGAGCCTCGCCAGCCGAGGGAAAGGATGCCGTAAATGTACTGGGCCAGCTTGCTCTTGGCGTTGTCGCGCATGGTTCCCAGGTCGGGAACCATGCCGACGTACCAGAAGACCACGGAGATGGTGGCATAGGTGGAAACCGCGAAGACGTCCCATAACAGAGGAGAACGGAACTGAGGCCATACGTTCATGGTGTTGGGGTAAGGAAGCAGCCAATACCCCAGCCAGGGACGGCCAACGTGGATGAGCGGGAACAAGCCGGCGCAGACCACGGCAAAGATGGTCATCGCCTCGGCGAAGCGGTTGATGGAATTGCGCCACTGTTGCTTGAAGAGCAGCAGGATGGCGGAGATCAGCGTGCCGGCGTGACCAATACCGATCCACCATACAAAATTGATGATGGCGAATCCCCAGCCCACCGGGATGGTGAGGCCCCAGATGCCGACGCCCTTGAGGAAGAGCCAGGTCAAGGCCGTGAGCAGCATGACGACAATGCTGCCCGCCACCGCAAAGCCGAAGAACCAGCCCAGGGGCGTGTGCGGGGTGAGCACTATGCGCGAGATAACATTGGTGACCGATTTGAAGGTGTATCCGGGCGCGATTACCCGGAATTCGCCTGTCTTCGGATCCAACTGCGGATCATTTACCGGTAACTCTGGTTTGGTCGCCATGCTGCGCTAACCTTTCAACTTTTTTCGGGCGCATGCTCGGTGCGCGCCTCGGCCAAATCCGGATTGGGGTTGAAGACTTCCGCAATATACGTCGTACGAGGACGTACGTTGAGGTCCGCCAGTACGCCGTAGTTGCGCTGCTGCGCCTTCAGCTTGGTCACCTTGCTGGCCCGGTCGTTGATATTGCCGAAGACGATGGCGCCGGTGGGGCAGGCCTGCTGGCAGGCGGTGACAATTTCCCCATCGCGGATTTCGCGATTTTCCTTATCCGCCGCGATCTTGGCCGCAACAATCCTTTGCGTGCAGTAGCTGCACTTCTCCATCACGCCGCGGCTGCGCACGGTCACGTCTGGATTGCGCATCAGCTTGAGACTCTCGGTCTCGAAATCGGAGAAGAGCAGGAAGTTGAACCGGCGCACCTTGTAGGGGCAGTTGTTGGAGCAGTAACGAACCCCGACGCAGCGGTTGTAGATCATGATGTTGAGGCCTTCCGGGGAGTGCACCGTAGCGCCCACCGGGCAAACCTGCTCGCAGGGTGCATTCTCGCAATGCTGGCAGGTCATGGGCTGAAAGTGCGCCTTGGGCGCGTCCAGATCGCCTTCGAAATACGTGTCGATGCGGATCCACTGCATGATGCGGCCAACCTTGGTGTTGTGCCTGCCCACCACGGCGATGTTGTTCTCCGCATAGCAACTCACAATGCAGGCATTGCACCCGACACAGGAGTTCTGATCGATGGCCATGCCCCAGGCGTTCTTGTCATAGCGCCAGTTGCTGAACATGCTCTCGTCGGCCTCGGGATCATCGGAGAGCCCATTCTTCCTCGTGGGCGAAGTTGGGATTTTGTTTGAACTCATCGAGCGTGGCATAGCGGACAATTCCGCGCGTCAGCGCCTCGTTCCCTTCGAGCGAGTGGGTGCCCGAACCGTCTCCGCCGGCTAGGACCGAGCGGTGATCGGTGTAGTGGCTCTTGATGACGCAGAACTCATAGGTCTGGCCCGTCTTCTTCATGGTCGCGCCGGAAGCAAACAGCAGGCCATTGGAGGTGCGGACCGCATATGCATTGAAGCCCAGCCCAGCGCCGACCCGGCCCGCGTTCCTCCGCCCATAACCCAGCGGGAGCGTGACCGACCCATCGGGGTGCCCGGGGACCGCGAAGACCGGCGCCATGACCGTGTTGCCGTTAGACTCGATGGCCACTACGTCCGATTCGGCCAGCCCAAATTGCGCCAGCGTGCGATAACTCATCAGCGCGGCGTTATCCCAGCAGATATTGGTGACCGGCTTGGGCAGCTCCTGCAGCCAGCCTACATTCGCGAAGCGCCCGTCGTAGATGTTGGGATCGGCGCGGAAGATGACCTCGACCGTTCCCTGGCGATTCGCTGGTAGGCGTGACCGGCAGGTCGCCGATTTTGGCGGACACCGTCTTGGGCTGGAAAGCCGTGCCTGTCCATGAAGCCGTCGTGGAGTATCTTGCGCCAGCCATGTTCCTGTCGCCCGTGCCCGAATTCGTGCCGAGGTTCGCCTGCCATGTCTTGCGCACTGCATCGTAGGGCGAGGTGTCGGGATCGTCGAGCATGGACTGGATCACATCGTGCGCCGACTTGCCGCCGTACAGCGGGTCGATCATGGGCTGCACGACCGTAGCCGTGCCGTCGTAGGCGCGCGTGTCAGACCAGTTTTCCAAATAATGGGTCCCGTTGATATGCCATTCCGTAACCACACCGGTTTCGTTTAGATGGGAGCCGAGGTGGGCCGTCGTCTTGACGTGGCCCAAGGCTTCTTCAAAATGCAGGTCTACGGGCGCGGTGTAGACCGGGTTGGCATTCAGAATCACCAGCCAGTCGACCTTACCGGCGCGCATGTCGTTGACCAGGGAGACGATCTCCTGCCCCTGAATCGACGGCATGGGATTTACGGTCTCGGTGTACACCACCGTCTTGCCTACGTTGCCCAGCGCCTGGTTGATGGCTATGGCGGCCAGATGCACCGCCGGTGCTTGCTGCTCGCCGGGAATGACCACGCATTTGCCGGCATTGGCTTTCAGATCGGCGGCTACTGCGGAAAGAAATTTGCCCGCGAGTCCAGCAGGGAGCGCTTGCGAAGTGGAGTTTCCGGCTCCGACGGCGGAGGCCAACGCGGCAGCGAAAGAAGCGATTTCCCCGGCTTTGAGGGCCAGGCGATGCTCGGCCTTGAAGCCGGTGGTGCTGGGCGTGCTCTCCACCGCGTACAGCCGGTTCATGGTGGAGGTGCCGTCCGGTCCGGGTTGGGCCAGCTTGCGACGACCGGCGTAGTCGGCCGCCAGGCGGAGAAATCCGGGATGGGTGATGCCGGAAAGAAAGTCCGCGTCGAGGGATACGATTACGTCCGCACCCTGCAGACGATATTGGGCGTCATAGTAGTCGCCGAAGGCAGTCTGCGATGCCGAATAGGCTGAATCGCGGTTGATCGGGTCCCACTGTACCCATTTGGCGTTGGGGTATGTCTTCTGCGCCGTCTTCCATTGCGATGCCAGGGTGGGAGAGGTGACGGTGTCGCTCAGAATGTAGAGTCCCACGCCTCCGCTCGCCTTCTTGTCGGACAGCATAGCCCGGAACTCGGCGAGAAATGCGGCAAACTGCCGCACCTCACCACGACAGATCACTCGCTGCGAGCGGTCAGGATCGTAAAGGTCGAGCAACGAGCCCTGGGTCAGCGGATCGGAGGTGCCGCGGTTGACCGGGTGGTCCGGATTACCGTCCACCTTGATCGGCCGGTAGGCATCGCTCTTGACCAGCAGGGGCACCGCGCCGGTGTTGAAGGGAATTGCCGAGGCAAAATACACCGGCCGACCCAGCACCAGGTCTTCCGGCTCCTTAACGTACGGATAGATCGGCTCATCCGGTTGCTTGGTGCAGCCGGAGAGCCCCGCGAGCGCCAGCGAAGCGCCCATGACCTTGAGGAAGCCGCGCCGCGAGACGGGGTCGATCCATTCGGCAGCCTGCGCCGGAAATTCGCGCTGTAACGACTCGCGGAAGGCGGGGGTATCGGCTAGCTCGTCCACGCTGCGCCAGTAGGTCTTTCCGGTCTGGCCGGCGAGTTTGGCCCTGGCGGCTGCGAGCGTCATCTCCTGGCTTTTCAGAGCCGGTGATTATTTGGGCCCTGGCCTTGGGTGGTCTCATTTGCCATGTTCGGTTCGCGTCTTCCCTGGTCGAGAGATTGCGTGGTCTTCACGTTTTGCTCACTGGATCCGTCAGCGTGCCTGGTTTCGCTCATCGGTGGCATGTCTCGCAGCTGCTCAGTTCCTGAGGCGTGCGGATGTGGTACTGCTTGATCAGATATTTGCCCAGCGAGTCCTGGTCGGTCAGCTTTACATAGTGCAAGGTCGCTGGAACCACCATCGCCGGCGCGTCGCTGGTGACTTGCCCATGCAGTCCATCGGGCAGCATATTGAGCGAGGCCACCTGGGCGCCCGTCTGGCTGGGATCGATGGTGGTGCAGCTCACAGTCTGCGCAGTGGGAACGCCATCTTTCAAACCTTCACTACCGCACCAGACGGGCTTCTCCGAGGTGGGACCCTCCCACGCCATGTTGTAAATCTCGCTGGTGGGACGAAGGTTCTTGGCCGGGTCGCGATGGCAGTTCAGGCACCATGACATCTGCAGCGTGTTCTGCTGATACATCAAGCGGCATCAGATCCACACGTCCATGGCAAGAAGAACACCCGATCCCCTTGTTCACGTGGATTTCGTGATTGAAGTAAACAAAGTCGGGCAGATCGTGGATCTTGATCCAGGGTATGGATTCACCCGTGGCCCAACTGGTCCGCACCGGTTGCAGCAGGCCTGCGTTGGTCCAGATCTGCGCGTGGCAATTCATGCAGGTCTTGGTTGGGGGGATGCCCGCGTAGCTGGACTTCTCCACCGAGGTGTGACAGTACTGGCACTGTAATCCAAGGCCCATCACGTGATGCTTATGACTGAACGGCACCGGCTGTTCTGCGCGCTGTCCTTGCTTGGTCACCCACGGAGAGCCCTGCAACTGATCGAGGGTGACTCCCAGGGCGATGACGATCAACCCTGTCAGGACCAGGCTCGCGCGGGCAAGCGCGTTGGAACTCCGGTCAAAAATCTGCGCCATTGGATCGGTCCCTGCTTCCTCAGATTCCGTGTTGGTTGAGAAGGTTCCGCTATGAACTCTGGTCTGCGACTGGATCCGGACCGACCGCGGGAGCACCTCCCCGGATCATGCCTGGAAAGTTGAATATAGCAGCAAACCTCGGGGGGTAGGCAACCCCCGGGAGCAGGCAAAGGGAATTTATGGCCGCAATGAAACCGCCAATCGGGAAAAGAAGCCCTGCGCAACTGCGTACTGTTTGCATCTACGGCACTGCGTAGGGCGTAATTTGGCGTGGATGAGAGGGGTCAAGCCTCGACATCAATCAGTCTCACCAGGGCTAAAGAGTCTGCGGTTTCTGTCCCTGACCGAAAGTTAAGATACTTCCATGGACATCGGCCTGCGCCCGGTTCGCTACGACACAGCGCTTGCGCTCGCACATTTGGCCAACACCGACGCTAAGCTGGGAGCGCTGATCGAACGGGTTGGCCCCTTTGCGCTGCGGGTGAAGAGCACGCACTCACCCTTTGAAGCGCTGCTCGAGGCCATTCTGTACCAGCAACTGCATGCGAATGCCGCGAAAGCTATCCTGGGACGTTTGCTGGCTGGATTCGGCGATCTGCATCCGCAGCCGGAGCAGTTGCTTGCCGCCCCGGAGGAGATGCTGCGCGCGGCCGGCCTCTCACGATCAAAGCTCCTCTCCCTGCGCGATCTGGCCGCCAAGACCCTGGACGGCACAGTACCCCCTCTGGCCGCCATCCGGCGCTTGCCTGACGAGGTGATCATCGAGCGGCTAAGCAGCGTGCGCGGGATCGGAACCTGGACCGCGGAGATGTTGCTCATCTTTCGCCTGGGGCGACCCGACGTCTTTCCCGGAACGGATTACGGGATCCGCAAAGGTTATCTGCTTACCTTTGGCAAGACCAAAGTGGGAAAGCCAATCACGGCCGATATGCTGCCTAAACCCGAAGAGATGCAACGCCGGGCGGCGCGCTGGAAGCCGTGGCGCTCAGTAGCTAGCTGGTACCTGTGGCGGGCCTGCGAGTTGCCGCCCATGCCACCCGCCGGGCAAATCCAGCTATCATAATTGCATGTCAGATCATTCGACGCCGGCGGAACGCTACATCTGCATTCACGGCCATTTTTATCAGCCGCCGCGAGAAAACCCCTGGCTCGAAACCGTCGAGACCGAGGATTCGGCCGCGCCCTACCACGATTGGAATGAACGGATCACCGCCGAATGCTATGCGCCCAACGGGGCTTCGCGCATCGTCAATGGCGAGAACCAGATCATCCGCATCATGAACAACTATTCGCGGATCAGTTTCAACTTCGGACCTACCCTGCTCTCCTGGCTGGAAGAAAATGCGCCGCGCACGTATCGCATGATCCGCGATGCCGACCGGCAGAGCATGCTCGCGCTACGATGGCCACGGATCGGCACTGGCGCAGGTCTACAACCACATCATTATGCCCCTGGCCATTACCCGGGACCGTATCACGCAGATCCGCTGGGGCATCGCCGACTTTCAGCATCGCTTCGGGCGCGCCCCCGAAGGCATGTGGCTTTCGGAAACCGCGGTCGATACCGAGACTCTGGACCTGTTGGCGCAAAATGGCATCCTGTTCACCATTCTTGCGCCGCACCAGTGCGCCCGGGTGCGTGAGCGCGCAGAGAGCACCCTGCAACCCGCTCTCCCCAGACTCGATGGCGCCGGCGCTCGCTGGATAGAGACGCCCAATGCTTCGGTAAATCCCAACCATCCTTACCGGGTGCCGCTGAAGGATGGACGCAGCATTACCGTCTTTTTCTACAACGGCCCGGTTTCACGTTCCATCGCCTTCGAAGGAATGCTCAACAACGGCGAGACGTTTGCCTGGCGACTGGCGCGCGGCCTCGACCCCAGCGCTGCCGAGCCGCAAGTGGTTCATGTGGCCACTGACGGAGAAAGTTACGGCCACCACCATCGCCACGGAGAGATGGCGCTCTCCTACGCCCTGCGCTTCATTGAAGACAAGAAGCTGGCGAAATTGACGAATTACGGCCAGTTCCTGGCCCAATTCCCGCCCAAGTGGGAGGCGGAAATCGTCGAGGATACCTCGTGGAGTTGCGCCCACGGCGTCGAACGCTGGCGTTCTGACTGCGGCTGCAACGGCGGCCACCAAGGGTGGAACCAGCGATGGCGCGCGCCGCTGCGCGAAGCTCTCGACTGGCTGCGGGATACGGTCACCCCGCTCAGCGAAAACGCGACCCATGGACTGCTGAAAGATGTGTGGAGCGCTCGCGACGCTTACATCTCGGTCATACTCGCCGCGAGGACAGCCGGGGCTGACGAGGCGATCGACCAGTTCTTCGCTGCCCACGCGCAGCGCGTTCTCTCGACCGAGGAACGGACGTTGGTTCTCAAGCTGATGGAGATGCAGCGCCACACGCAGTTGATGTACACCAGCTGCGGCTGGTTCTTCGACGACATCTCGGGCATCGAGACGGTTCAGATCATGGCTTATGCGGCGCGCGCCCTGCGCCTGGCCGCCGACATCTTCGGCCTCAACTGCGCTTTACTCGAATGGCAGTTTGTGGAGCGGCTGCGTCATGCCAAGAGCAACAGTCCGCCGTGGAAAGACGGCGGCGATATCTACCGGCATCTGGTCAAACCGATGGAGGTCAACCTGGAGCAGGTGGCCGCGCACTATGCCATCTCCTCGGTCTTTGGCAGCTATCCCGAAGAGACGATCCTCTTTTGCTATACCATCCGCCGTCTGGACTACGACAACGTAACCTCGGGCCGCGCGCGCCTCGCCATTGGCCGTTGCCGCATCACCTCCAACCTCACCGAAGAGACGGAGGAGGTTTCCTTCGCTGCGCTGCATTTCGGCGATCATAACGTGACCGCCGCGGTGGAACGCTCCACGCCACAAGATCTCTCCGCCTTCAACGACCTCAAACAAAAGTGCAGCGCCGCCGTCACCCAGGCGAACTTGCCCGAAGTGGTTCGCCTGATCGATAGCTTCTTCGGCGGCAGTCCGTACTCGCTCGCTTCTCTTTTCAAAGACGACCAGCGGCGCATTCTGCGCTTCATCCTCAATGCCACGCTCAGCGAGGTGGAAGACAGCCTGGTCAAGATCTACGAGGAGCATGCCTCGCTGCTGCACTTTTTGAATGCTTCCGGACTTCCCAAACCGCCGGCGCTCACCATGGCTGCCGGTTTCGCGATCAATGCCGGCCTGCGGCGAGCGCTCGAAGACGAGCCCATCGACCTGGCACGCGTCCGCTCCCTGATTTCTCTGGCTAAATCCGACGGGGTCGTACTGGAAACCCACGCGCTCCGCTACCTGACCGATCAACACATGAAGCGGGCGATGGTCCAGCTCCATGCCAAACCGCTGGAGCCCGGTGGCCTCGACCACGCGCTCACCCTCGCTCGCACGCTGCGCGAGCTGCCGTTCGAGCTCAATCTATGGCAGGCGCAAAACATCTGGTACGACACGCTGACCAAGTCCAACCGCTTCCTGCTGGGGTCTGGAGTCCTCGGCCGCAGAGGCCTGGAGGGCGAACTTCCTCGAGTTGGGCCGTCAGCTCTCGATCGCGGTGGAGCAATTAGTGGTGGAGGAAGGGTCGCTGGTCGCGCGCGGGATCAATGCCTCACTGGAACCTGCGCCCTTGGCCCTGAAGGCCATGGCTCCGTAAGAGCTAGCTTCGCCAGCGGAGGGTGACTGGGCCATCCATCGGGTGCTGCATCGGCCGGCCGGTCTCGTCGGCTTCGAGCCGCGCCCGCTTCAACGCGAAATACCACTTCGCCGGACGATCGGCATCATCGATGAGCATCAGGCCGGGATTGAACTTGAGTCCCTCCGCCTGCTGCACCATGGTGAGCTGGTCCTGGCGGACGAAGCGCTCGCCGAAGAATTTGGCGATCGCGGTGACGAAGGGCACTCCGTAGAAAACGTTCCAGGCGCCGTACACGTCGATGCGGGAATTGCCGGGAGTGGTGGGCGTTACCGTGGTCAGGCTGGCGAACCACTTGGGTCCGCAGCGAATCGTCTCATAGCGCCGGTTGGGCAACACGAAGTCGATCGTGGTCTCGATCGGTTCGCCGTAGACGCCGAGCAATTTGTAGGGCGCGCTGTTGGCCGAGGGCGTATGCGCCGACATGCGAAAGCCCTGCGGAATGGGCTCGAAGTGCTTCTCTTTTTCGTGGATGCTGTGCCGGGACCGCCACCACCATGCCTGATGCACAAACGGCCCGTGTGCCGGGTCCATCAGCCCGATGATGCCGTGGTCCACGTTGCAGGGCAATTCCGCCGTCAGATGCGCGCTGCGATAACGGTCGCTGAAGGTTGGGAGTTGCGGCGCGGGTGGCAGCGCATCCCTGGCCTCCATGCGGACCCGTCCGCTGCCCGGCTTGGGCACGTAGACCCAGGCGTATCCATCTCTCTCCTGGCAGGGAAAGGCGGTCGCGTAGATGCGCCGGGGGTAGGAGTCCTGACTGGTGAGTGAAGGGATCTCCATGCACTGCCCGGACTCGGGCTCGAAGACCCAGCCGTGATACTTGCAGGTGACCGCGCTGCCGTCGAACCATCCGCAGGAGAGCGGAATGCCGCGATGAGGGCAGCTGTCGCGCATGGCAAAGATGCTGCCATCCTCTTTGCGGCCCAGCACCAGTGGGATCCCCAGGAGCATGGCGGTGGCCATCTTCCGCCCCCGGAGCGCACCGCTGCGCATGGCCGGGTACCAGTCGTTGTAGATGAGGGACGTATCTGGTCCCAGCAGATCGCTGGCTGGAAAAATCGCCGGTCCTCTTCCCGCTGCTGCGTCAAGTGCCATGGCTCGCGATCCCGAAGAACCTGCCCTTACTATAGCGCTACGGGCTGAGCAGGCAGCGATCGCCCAGAGAAGCGGACCCTCGGAGCACTTTCCGTCAAGTTCAGTATTACTCCTTGGAGCCCGCCATCGCAGCGAATATCACGCATCGTTCGAGGAAAATGATCCTCACGCTTGCCGGCCTCTGGCTCCTGCTCTACGCAAGCTTTGCGCTCTTCAGCCCGCCCCTGCTGGATGATGCCGACTCGGTGCATGCCGAGGTTGCGCGGGAAATGGTTGCGCGCCATGACTGGATTACCCTCTACGCCAATGGCATCCGCTATCTCGAAAAGGCTCCCCTCATGTACTGGAGCATGGCAGCCAGCTTCACTCTCTTCGGGCCCCAGGATTGGGCTGCTCGCCTGCCGCTGGCTCTCGCCACACTGGCCCTGTTTCTGGTGGTATACGCCACCGGACGCCGCTTGTTCGCTTCCGATATCGCCGGTTTCTATGCCGCCCTGATACTGCTGACCTCCTTCGGCATTTTCATTTACACGCGCATCATCATTCCCGATGTCATCGTCTGCTTGTGGCTTTCGCTGGCCATGCTGCTGTTCTGGATCTCTCTTGAGCAACCACAGCCTTCGCGCTGGACCGCCTGGGGCTTTGCCGCAGCGTGCGCCCTCAACGTGCTCACCAAGGGGCTCATTGGCGTTGTTTTCCCGCTGGCCATTGTCGTTATCTTCCTGTTGCTCAATCGGAATATGGGCCACCTGCGGCGCTGGCACCCTTTTTCCAGCCTGCTGGTCTTCCTGCTGATCGCGCTGCCTTGGCATATTGCAGCAGGCATTGCCAATCCATCGCAGGGAAACCCCAACGGCACCATGCCGGCAACCGGCAACGTGCACGGGTTCTTCTGGTTTTATTTCGTCAACGAACAGGTGCTCCGCTACCTCAACCGGCGGGTTCCGCGAGACTACGACACCGTGCCGCTGCTGCTGTTCTGGGGCTTGCTTGCTGTCTGGCTGATGCCGTGGATCGCCTTCGTGTTCAAGGCGATCGTCCCCGGCCGGACCGATCGGGCATGGAAACTGCTTGGCATATGGGCCGCTGTTGTGATGCTCTTCTTCAGCTTCTCTACGCGGCAGGAATACTATGCATTGCCCGCGTTGCCGCCCCTCGCCCTGATGATCGGCGGCTGGCTGAGCCGGGAAGAGAAATGCTCTGCCGCGCGACCCACTTCGCATCGCCGGACGCCGCATCGCCATCGTTCTCTTCCTGCTCGGGGCGGCCGGAGGGCTGCTCGCCGCGTTCCTGGCTATACGCGCGCAGCCTCCGGCCCCCGGCGTGGATATATCCACCCTGCTCACGCAGAATCCTGGAGATTATGCGCTCTCCCTGGGTCATTTTCTCGATCTGAGTACGCGGGCCATGAGCGCTTTCCGCCTGCCTCTGATCCTGACCGCGATTGCTTTGGTGGCAGGGACGCTGGCCAATCTGATCCTGCGATTCGTCGGCAGGGTCCGGATGGGAAACTACGCGCTATTCGCCATGATGGTTGTATTCCTGATCGCCGCGCACATGGCGTTGGTCACGTTCTCGCCCGTGCTTTCCTCAAGAGCTCTGGCTGATGCGATTCGGCCGCGGTTGCAGGCCGGCGACGTGGTGGAGATCCATGGCGAATACGAGGCCGGTTCGACCCTGGGGTTCTATTTGCGCCGCCAGGTCCGCATTCTCGACGGCCGTTCTTCGGATCTCTGGTATGGCTCGTTCTTCAGCGATGCTCCGCAGATCTTTGACGACGATGCGTCGTTTCGGCGGCTTTGGAGCGGACCGCAACGGATTTTTCTTTGGACCCCAATGGACCAGGTTCCCAAGTTGCCTGGGCCGGCTTACGCGATTGCGCAGAGCGGGGGGAAGGAGATCCTTAGCAATCGGCCGTAGCAAATATCTTGGCTTGCGAGAGCATTGGTTAGTGGTTGGGTGAAACCGCAGGTCCCTCGGCTGTGCGCCTTTCGCGAACGCAACCGCCTATGGGTCTCCTCTCTAGATAGGCAACCGGCCTACCTTTCTTTCAGCCGCTAGCCAATTCCCCATGGAAGCACCACCCCACCCTTGTCATCCCGACCGTAGCGAAGCGTAGCGGAGGGACCTGCTGTGCGCCTTTCCTGAACGCAACTGCCTACGAGTCCGTCCCTAGATAGGCAACCGGCCTGCGATTCTTTCAGCCGCTACCAGCCATCGTTGCAGTTGCAGACGGTGGCCGCCGCTAGACCGCGGTGAGGCGGCTCATCTTGCCGTCTTTCAAGGAGAAATGCTGGCCACGCCAGGCCACGGTGTTTCCCGCGAAGCTCCAGATCCAGATACCCAGCGCCACCACGTCGCGCGGCGGCAGCAGCCAAAGATCGCGCAGCACCTGGCGATCGCCCAGCACACCCACGCCGACCGCCAAGGCTAGCGCCACCCTGGCCAACAAGGTCAGGCTGAGCAGCGCAATACTGCTGAGGCTGGCGCCGGAGGCGATGAAGTTACATAAGGCCCAGGGTAATCCGTAGGTGAAGACCATGCCGGTGTAGCCCAGCTTTCTGGAAAAGCGGGTGCTGCGGCTCCAGCGAATCTGGTGGGCCAGAAACTGACGGAAGGGATACGCGGGCAAGAAGGTCTCGACCACTTCGCCGCTTAAGACGACTTCGAAGCCGTTCCGCCAAATGCGCGCCCCCAGCTCGTAATCGTCCGCCAGGTAGTCGACCAGCGGCTCCAGACCGCCGATGGCGTCCAACGCCTGGCGGGAGACGGCCAGGGTCGAGCCCAGGCCAAAGCGAATTCCGTCTTCGATTTGCCGCGCGGTCAGCACCCCGGCGATAAAGTCGGTGGCAATCCCCAGCGCTTCCATGCGGGAGCCAATGGTGCTGTGCGCCTGGCCGCGGTAAAGCGCCGTGACCAGGCCTACACGGCCGCCGCGCCGCTTAGGTAGTTGAAAACAGCCCATGATCCGGCGCAGGTAATAGGGCGAGACCTTAATGTCGCTGTCGTTGATCAAAATATGGTCGTACTGCGCGCTGCCCAGCATCTGCACCAGGTTGCTCACCTTGCCGTTGGTGCCCAGCAATTGCGGGCACAACACCAGGCGAATCGTCCGCTGGGGAAACTCCGCCGTGAGCCTTTCGATGGCGGCCACGGCTGGATCGGCCATGCTGCTCACGCCAAAGAGAATCTCGTAGGGACCCTGATATTGCTGCAGACAGTGGCTGGCAAAGCTGGCATACATCTCCGGGTCAAGACCCTTCACCGGCTTGAGGATGCTGACTCCGGGCTGAAAATCGGGCAAAGGCCGCCGCAACTGGCGCTGGAAGGCGCGCGCACTCCACAGCGCAAGCAGGTAATAACCCAGGCCGGCCAGGCTGAGAATGGTCGTGATGGCAGCGACAACGATCGGCAGCATAGAACGCTCTTAGTTTAAGCGGTTTCACGATTACTCTGCCCAATCACGCCTTCGCGAGGTGGGGCTTTTCTTGGTGAAAAGCCCCGTGGAAGGCATTTTCACCGGAGGACCCTATCGCGAAACCGCTTAGCCGAGCGCGACGCCCAAGGCACCCTTTACTCGTAGCGCAGGGCGACAATGGGATCGAGCGATGCTGCTTTCCACGCGGGATAGATACCGAAGAGAAGCCCAATGGCACAGGAAACGACAAAAGCGGTGGTCGACCAGGCTACTGACATTTCGGCCGGCAGCACCGTGCCCAGGATCAGCTTGAGCACAAAGGTAAGCAGACCGCCCACCAAGATTCCGATCACGCCGCCCAGGGCACACAGCGTGACCGCTTCCAGCGTGAATTGAAACATGATGTTCTTTCGCGTCGCGCCCAGCGCCTTACGTACGCCAATCTCCCGCGTTCGTTCGGTAACGCTCACCAGCATGATGTTCATCACCCCGACGCCACCGACCATCAGACCTACGCTCGCAACCCCGACAAGAAAGATGAACAAGCCACCGGTAAGCTGATTCCATAACACCAGCAGGGCGTCGGAGCTGAAGATGGCGAAATTGTCCGGTTGGTCATTACGGACTTTACGCCGGCGGCGAAGCAGTTCGCGAATCTCGTCTTCGACGGCGATTTTATTTTTGACATCGTCGTACTTGACGCTGATCCAGTGATCGAGGATCTCGGGATGGATCTTGTGGAAGGTTAACGTCGGAAAATGGGCGGAGTTATCGTTCGGATTTTTGCCCCCGCCGAAGACCTGCTTCTGAGGCGCGAGAACGCCGACCACGGTGAACAAATCACCGTCGATCTGGACCTCCTTGCCTACGGCAGGGTCGTTGCCAAAAAGTTCCTGGGCCGTGTCTGAGCCGAGAACCACCACATTGGCCGCTCGCTGCGCCTCCTGAGGGGTGAAAAAGCGTCCCTGGGCGAGATCGATATCGTAGACGTCGGGTTGATCCTCCGATTCGCCATGCAGGGTGGTGTTCTGTACTTTATGGCTCCCGTACTTGACCGAGAAAGCTACCCTGTTGACCCTCGGGCGTGCTGTACCGCTGCGATGCATCGACTGCGACGACGTGGGGCAGCACTTTCATGGCCTCGCCATCTTCATACGGTCAATTGTTTTCTGGCCAGCATCTCGGCTGTCGGGCGTGAACCGAAGACGGGAAAGCGAAAGACCCAATACACATTGGATCCCAGCGACTTGATCAGGCCGTTGACGTTGCCTGTGAGCCCGTTGATGACCGATGAGATGAGAATGACGGTGGTGACGCCGATCATGATGCCAAGCATGGTCAGGCCGGAGCGCAGCTTGTTGGTGCGCAGCGTGTCCATGGCCATCCTGATTGCTTCGTTGGTGTCGGCGAGCCGTCATTTTATAGCTCCGAGCGCAAGGCTACGATGGGGTCGAGCAGCGAGGCCTTGCGTGCAGGATAGACACCGAAAAAAATGCCAACAGCCGTGGCCATAAAGAGACCCAGCGCCACTGACCATAGCTCAATCTCAGAGGGAAAGCCGATCACCAGGGTGATGACTTTGGCAAAGACCACCCCGGCAATGACGCCGATCAGGCCGCCGACCAGCGACATGGTGGCCGATTCGATCAGGAATTGCAGCATGACATCGCCCCGCCGCGCACCCAACGCCTTGCGCACGCCAATCTCCCGCGTCCGCTCGGTAACGCTCACCAGCATGATGTTCATGATGACGATGCCGCCGACCACCAGCGAAATGGCTGCCAGGGAAACAAAGACTGCGGAAAAACTGGAGCTGATGCTCTGCCAGATGCCGACGAACGTACTATTGGTATCCGTAGAGAAGCTGTCCTCTGCTCCGGGCAGGTCGTGGCGGTGGGAACGGAGAATCGTGCGCACTTCGCCCACGGCCAGCTCCAGCGGATCGCCCACCCCGTTGGCGCGCGCATAGATGGTCAGGCTGCGATTCGATCCATAAGCGTTGAGAAAAGTGGTCAGCGGGATCGCCACCCAGTCATCCTGGCTCTGCCCCAGCGTCTTGCCCTTGCGCTCTCCGACGCCGATCACCGTGTATTGGCCCCCGTCGACCCGGATCTCCTTGCCGATGGGATCGATCGACCCCATCTGATTGTCCACAATGTCCGGTCCGATGATGGCCACCCTGCTGTTGTGCTGCTCATCGATAGGCACAAAGCCCCGCCCGCGATCGATGTTCATGTTGTAGATGGGAGGCATGGTCCAGGTCCACCCGCGAACACTGGTGTCGGTGCTGGAGTGGCTGTTGTAGACCACCTTGCCGGTAGTGCTGGCCATGGCGCCGGTGCTGGCACAGTCTTTACACTTTGCGGCTACTTCGCGGTAGTCATCGATCTTTAGGTCTTTGCGCTTTTGGTATTTGTTGTACTCCGCGTCGGTGAAGATCACGGAAGGCTGTTTGGAGGCGGTAAAGACATCCGCACCGTAGCCGTAGACCTTGGTGGCGACAAATTTGTTCGCGCCGTTCACCAGCGTGATCACCATGATGACAGCGGCCACGCCGATCATTACCCCCATCAGGGTGAGAATCGAGCGCAGCTTGTTCGCCCATAGGGATTGGAGCGCGATTTTGACCGCTTCCGTCAGTTCCATGGCAGGTCACGCTTTGATACGAGTGTAGACGCTTTCCTGGTTCCCACCCGGACGATAAAAAGCGGAGGCCCCGCATCTCGGTGAGAGGTGCGGGGCCGCGTTTGCAAGTGGCCTGTAAGCCGAATTCTGTCGAGGACGATCATTCCTCTAGGCGACGCATTACTGCGCCGCTCAAGCGACCTACCCGGAGGTTTCCCACCGTCCCGGCAAGCCGGGATCGGAACCCTGGTGAGCGCGCCGGGCCAGCACGCATCCGCGGCCTGGGTCTGGCCGGCGGATTCCCTCCCTATTTGGTCTTGCTCCGTGTGGGGTTTACCCTGCCACCGCCTTTACAGACGGCGCGGTGCGCTCTTACCGCACCTTTTCACCCTTACCCCGAGCGATGAAGCCCGCGGCGGTATCTTCTCTGTGGCACTGGCCGTCTTTGAGCCTTAACGCTCAAATCCCGGACGTTATCCGGCACACTGCCCTGCGGAGTTCGGACTTTCCTCTCCCGAAGCGCGCGAGCGCTTCAGCAGCGACCGCCCGGCGCACCTGCAACTCCATGCTAGTCCATATTGCGGAGTTTGTAAGCGTCCAGAGGTTACTTCGCGGCAGTGATGATGAGCGCTATCTGCGGCTGGGTTGGAGGCGTGATGGTAAACGAGCCGTTGGAGGATTGCGCGTCCACGGTGACGGTGTAGCTGCCGATAGGGGTTCCGGGGTTTCCCGGCGGCCCGTGATTCAGATATTTATACCGCTGCGCACAGGCAGTCATGCTCATGGCCCCTGCGAGTGCCAGCACTCCCAGAGCTAGATTGCGCCAGGCGCGGCGCTTGCACGTACCCAGGCCGGCGAGACCAAACAGTGCCGGAAAGACAAAAGCATAACGCCGGCATCCCGGCGTCACCGCGGTTGGCCGGCCGTGCGTCCCGGTGAGGGCGCAAGGGTTTGGATCTGCATCACGCTGGTTCCGGGAGTGCAGGTCTGGACGCCGCTGGCACTGGTGGTGCAATTCGCCGGCACGTTCAAGGGCGTGAAGTTGCAGGTCGTGTTGACCGGCAGCCCCGAACACGAAAGGCTGACGTAGGCGTTGAAGCCATTGACCGGAGTTACCGTCACCACGCTGCTGACAAAGCCGCCCACTGCGGTCGAAAGCGAGGTGGGAGCGGCTGCCACGGTGAATCCTGCCACCGTCGATACGTTGGCCTGCACCTGCGCCGGGCGTCGAGAGCGAGCTCGCATAGCCGGTCCCGCCCTGATAGATTGCGACCACCTGGTGGCTGCCTGCAGGGAGGTTGTCCGTCTCCAGGGCCGCATTGCCTTCGCCATCCAAAAACGCCGACCCAAGATCCATTTCCCCGGAGCGAAAGTTCACCACTCCCGAGGGCGCGCCGGTCACATCCGCGCTGACGTGGGCCGTCAACGTCACCCTGGTGCGCGGACCCGGCATTGTTTGTGGAAACCGCCAGCGCGGTTCGGGTCGCTGCCGTGTTTTCTGCTGCTGCCGAGCCGTGAAGCCGGCTATCATGCCCAGAAACACCATGCACCAGCCGGCGGTGCGCATCCCTTTTGCTATGTTCCCCAGCCTGCCCACACTCAACCGCACATTCATCCTTCGGATCTCTGCTCTCTTTACTTTGACTTTGCGCTCTTTATTTTGTTCCAGATGCTGTTGGCTTAAAGCTCATTGTATCTGGGGAAAGCACATCGCGTTGCGCTTTCGCGGGGTGGCCGCGGCCGGGCTCACCAGGCACGGTTGCCGGCGATCAGGCTCTCCGCCTGCGCAAGCAGGGCGGGATCGTCGCCAAACCCATTCAGCCAGCGAACTTCAGGCTCGCGGCGAAACCAGGTGAGCTGTCGCTTGGCATAGTTGCGGTGCCCCTGGCTGGCCGCGGCAACGGCTTGTTCATGGGTGAGCGCGCCGGCTAGATGCTGCGCTGCCTGGCGGTAGCCTAATGAATCAAGGGCGGGTGAGCGGCCATAGCGGGCAAGCAGCTCCCTCGTCTCTTCTATCAAGCCTTGAGCAAACATGGCGTGTGCCCGGTCGTTGATGCGCTGGTAGAGTTGCGGGCGGACGGGATCCAGGCCGAGCCGCAATACGCGGTAGCCAGTCAATGCTTCGCGCCCTCCCTTCCAGGCCTCGGACATGGGCCGGGCGGCGGCCAAGGTAACCTCGATGGCTCGAATAACCTTGGCGGTATCGTTGACATGGATGCGTGCAGCCGAAGCTGGGTCGAGGCGTTTGAGGATGCGGTGTAAGGAGATTGGGCCCCGCGTTTCCGCCTTGCGCAGCAAACGGTCACGCAGGGCTACCGACCGTTGCGGACCGGGAAACAAACCTTGCAGCAGGGCACGAAGATAAAGTCCTGTGCCCCCGGTGACAATGGGCAGCCTGCCACGCCCAACGATGCCGGCGATGGCTTCACGGGCAGCTCGGGAGTAGTCTCCCGCGGTGTAGAAGGCATCCGGATCCACCACGTCCAGCAGGTGATGCGGTACCAGTTTTCGTTGCTCCGCCGAAGGTTTGGCGGAGCCGATCTCCAGGCCACGGTACACGGCCACAGAGTCACAGCTGACAATCTCACCGTCGAAGCGCCGGCCAAGCGCGACGGAGAGAGAGGTTTTGCCGCTACCGGTCGGGCCCAAGACGACGACCAGAAGCGGATCAGCCGTCTCCTCTACCAAACTCTCCACCACCCCGGCGGAAAGAGATCGTGCAAGGAGGAACGGCCCAGGCCGGCGAGCAGAAGAATAACCGCTACCACCAACAGGCCGTAAATCTGGCGTTTGCGGAATTCAGGATCGACGGGCACAACGCGGCTCTTTCCCTTAACGAAGCTTGTCCGGGTCCAGGTTGTAGTAGAAGCCGAAGCGCAGCTCCAGGAATTTTCCTTTGAAGTCCTTTGGGAGCGGCGGATACGGGGCAGCGCCGGTGATACCACCCCAGGCTGCACGGTCCAGGGAGACGTCTCCGGAGGGGAACTCGAGGATCATCTCCTTCACGCTGCCGTCGGGTAGGATTTTGAAACGGACCCCCACACGGCCCTGCTTGTCGAGGGGCGGGCGCGCGGATTCGGGGATGATGGGGATCCAGCTGCGATAGGTGGCGGCGATCACCCGCTTCATATAAGGACCGAAATCGACCCCCATGGTGTCACTGAGGATGTCCGCGCCGGCCCCCATGGCCGGATGCTGGGAGGGAGCGTTCTGTCCGTAGTCGCCCGAGGGGGCGCCCCCCTGGGCAGCGTTCCGTTCCGCTTGGCGAATCGCATCTCCGGCATTTTGCGACCCCGTGTCAAAGCTGGGCCGGGCGGGTGGAGTGGGCGCAGGCTTGGGCTCATTGAGCAGCGATTGCTGAGCGGGCGGTGGCGGAGGCGGCGGAGTCGCCGGTCGAGCCTGCGCCTGTTGCTGGGGCGCAGGAGCAGGGGCAAGCGGTGCCGGCTGCGGGGTCGCCTGAGGCGGGGTCGGCTGCGGCGGTCCAGCCCGGCGCATGGCCTCAAGCTGTTGCAGGGTCTTGCGATCAAGCGTCGGATGCCGCGATTGAGCGACGCGGTTCTTGTCGGAAAGTGGCGCCTGAGGTTTGGGCTTGACCTGCTTCTGCGCATCGGGCGGAAGGTTAAGGTAAGTCAGGTCTTTCTTGTTGTCGTTGGGATTGACCACATGGGGCTGATGACTGCGAAACTTCGGGCCGTAAAACAAGAACCAGAAGAGAATCAGGTGAGCGATGAAGGAGATCCAAATTCCTTCACGGCGCAAAGCACGGGAACGCTCGTCTTCGAGCCTGTCAATCAGGTGTAGGAGTTCGTCAGGGTCCAGCTCCTCGTAGCGCACGCGCCTACGTCGGGTGAACGGCTCCGGTGGACGACCGGGGGGGCTGGTTGGAACTTCGGTTGAAGGCATCGGCCGGCAGTAAAGGCGGCGATCCAGGCCCGAAGCAACGTCCGGCGATGGATTCCGCAGATCATGTCATTCTCTCATTGTTTCGAGCGCCGCCGAGATCGGCCTTTCACAAAGAACCCTTACAATCGTTTTGAGCGCAGCCGCCGAGCTAATGTGTTCAGCGCTACGGCACAAACGAGGACCAATACTGCTTATGATGCGTGCCGCAGTCATCACCGTGAGCGACTCCTGCTTCCTGGGCCAACGGGTGGACGTCTCCGGGCCGACGGTGGCTGACCTGCTTCTGGTGCACGGTTTCCAAGTGGTCAGCCGCCTGGTGGTACCCGACGAGCAAGAGGAAATTGAGGATGCTCTGCGCCAACAATGCGAGGTGGCGAGCCTGGTGGTGACAACCGGTGGCACCGGCATTGGGCCTCGAGACGTAACGCCCGAGGCAACGAGAGGCGTCTGCGACCGGATCCTCGACGGTTTCGCGGAACTGATGCGCACGGAGGGTAGGAAACAGACGCAATTTGCTCCGCTGAGCCGCTCAGTTTCGGGTACGCGAGGCCGGTCACTGATTGTGAATTTGCCCGGCAGCCCGGGCGGCGCCAAGGCGTCGCTGGAAGCAGTTATCTCCATCATTCCGCATGCTTTAAACGTACTTGAAGGAACAGCGACCCAACACCACGAACACCACGGGGCAGAGGAAAAGCACCCGGGAACTCCGGCCTGAAGGACGCTTGGATCATCTCTCTTGAACAGGGCCATGATGAGCAGGATCGATCTTGAAGAAAATCCTCCATTTATTTGCTAAATACGAGATATGGCTGCTGGCGTTTTTGAAGCCTTTCGGCTTCTGGGGCGCAGGTGCCTTGGCCTTCATCGACGCTGGGGCATTCCCGGTGCCGATGGACCTGATTCTTGCCACGTATGTCTGGGCCGACAAGAAGCACTTCTACCTCTATGTCATCGCCTCGGCGGCCGGATCGGCTCTGGGCGGCTTGGTTTTTTTCCTGCTGGGAAGGGCAGGCGGTGAGCTCTTCCTCATGAAACGAATCGATCGCGCTCGATATGAGCAACTGCGCGACCGCTTCGAAAAGCAGGAATTTCTGGCCATGATGATCCCTTCGATCCTGCCGCCGCCCACGCCCTGGAAACTCTTTGTGATTGCCGCCGGGGTCTTCGAGATGAAGCTGAGCACCTTCCTGATGGCAGTCTTCGCTGGCCGGGTGATCCGCAACCTGATCACGGCGATCCTGACCATCGAGTACGGGCCGGAGATCGTGCACATCGCCGCACGATTGGCGACCCAGCACCGGTGGCTCCTCGTAGCGGGCCTGACCGTGCTCCTTGCCGCGCTGGGTTATTGGGTTTGGCGGACGGTGTGGAAACGGCGGGGCAAGAAGGACTTGCCAGGGGTTGATACAGAGTTGGCTAAGCTTCCCAAGTAGCGTGCGGGTTCAGGTTCCCCATGCCGCGCTTTGGGTGGGAGCTGCGGTGCTGATACCGAGGTCCTCATCGTGGGCGCAAAAGAATGCACTTTGTGAGAGAAAAGAGAGATAAGCCCCCTGGCCGGTAGGACTGACCTCCTGGGGCATTCTCAGCCGTCCCCTTCGACAAGCTCCCACGGCACGCCGGGGCAGGCAGGGCAGGCTCTCCAGGACTGATCTCGGTGAGCATGGACACCCAGGACTAACGTCCTGGGCTACTCTGAGCCAGAGCTGTCCAAATTAGCGTGCAAATGGCCTTCTGGACGGCGCAACCTGCTGAATGCGTGGAAGAGAACGTGGACAAGCGAAATCGGGTTGGTGCTTTGGCAGTGCCTCGTCCATCCATCTCCACTCATGCCAAGGTGGGCCGCCGCCCTAAAATTTGTCATCCCGACCGGAGCGTAGCGCAGTGGAGGGACCTGCGGTTCCACTTTCGGCAGAAGCGAATGTGCCGCGGGCGAATCGCCTCCAGGTTCCGTTTTTCCATCAAGGCAAACCGCAGGTCCCTCCGCTGCGCTACGCTCCGGTCGGGATGACAAATTTTAGGGCGGCGGCCCACCTTGGCATTGGTGGAGATGGATGACGGAGCTGTAGGGAGTTGTTAGAGGGAAGGGCGCACAGCAGGTCCCTCGGCTACGCTCGGGATGACAAAGTTGAGGGCGGTCGCGCACCTTGGCATGAGTGGAGGTGGATGGACAGAGTCGAAAAAAAGCTAATTTGGACAAGACTGACTCTGAGCCGTCCCTGCCATAGCAGGAGCGGTAGGGATAGGACGGGTGCCCCTCGCCAACCTGCCCCGGACTCTCTTCCCTCATTTCTGGACGCGGCCGTTCATGACCATGGCGTCGATGGCTCCGTTTGGGGCGATGTAGGCCCATGCGTTCAGTGCCCTGGTGGTGGCCTCGCTGCTCCAGGAAAGCGGAGGGTAGGCAAACCTGAGATCGCGGAACTCGACCGCCGTGTCCTCAGGCTCGGGTGCGAGTTCGTCGGAAGCGACCAGGTTGGCGTGTCCCCGGTCCTCGACCAGGGGGAATCTCGCCCAGTCCAGGTAGGCGCGGCCCAACCAGGAACGCTTCGCGGCCATCACTGCAGGGGCTACCTGGGGCTTGAAGATGACGTCGTCCTGGTCGTTGGTGTCGACCGTTTCGCTCCAGGTGTTGACCAAGCCCGTCTGGTAGTAGCCGGGGGTTTCGACCACAGCGAACCAGTGGAAGGGATCCACGGGATAAGGCTCGGCTCCAGCGCGGAGCATCGGTTGATCGCCAAATCGGGTATTGCTTATCAGGCGTAGAGCCCGATGATGCTCCACCGCACGCACGTCCAGGTTGATCCCAACCAGCACCAGCGCGGCAATCGCCCAACCGCGGCCACGAAACAAAGGCTTGCCTGCTCCTATCTCCCGGTCCGCCAGGCCGAATATTGCCGGGATCAGCAAGCCCAGCAGCAGAGCGGCAAAGACGACCGGCTCGATGATGAAGGCGATGTCCAGCGCGTACCAGCGCGGGTTGAAGGGAAAGAATGGACGAACGCCGTAGTTGTTCGTCCAGTCGAGAAAGATGTGGCTCAGGACCGCCACGCTGGACAGGAGCCAGAGCAACGCCCAACGGGGCGGCACGGCTGGCTGCTTGCGCCGGCTGCGATGCCAGAGCCAAACCACACCGGTCACGGCGAGCGCGACAAACGGGGCGCCGAGAAAAGTATGCGTGATGCCGCGATGATGCTCGAAGACGGCAACCGGGCCGCGGAAGCCCCAAAGAACGTCCAGGTCGGGCGCCTCGGCTGCCAGAGTCATGGCCAACGTAGCGTAGGCCGTTCTGCGATTGAAGCCGGTGCGGGCCAGGCATGCACCAGTAAGGAAATGCGTGACCGGTTCCATAAGAGAGCGTGATCCTCGCTAACGTTCCCCGGGGTTTCGGCACCGGCGCGGTGTTTCTATAATGCACGCTATGCCACAAACCCGATCCAGCAGCGCAGCAAGCGAGATTGAAGCCGGAAAGCGAATCGACGAGCTGCGCGACGAACTGCGACACCACGAATATCAATATCACGTGCTGGATTCCCCGGAGATCTCGGACGCCGAGTACGACGCCCTCATGCGGGAGCTGCGCGCGCTCGAATCCCGCCATCCGGAGCTGATCACACCCGATTCACCCAGCCAGCGCGTGGGTGGTAAACCCAAGGAAGGCTTCGCCAAGATAGCGCATTCACGGCCCATGCTTTCGCTGGACAACGTGAACAGCGAACAGGAGCTGGCCGATTGGGAACGGCGGGTGCGGTCGCTCATCGGCAGCGCCGAAGTCAGCTTCGTATGTGAGTTGAAGATGGATGGGGTTTCGCTGGCGTTGCAATATGAGCCGGGCCCCGCAGGCAACGCCTTACTGCAGACTGCCCTGACACGAGGAGATGGGGTCACAGGCGAGGACGTGACCAGCAACGTGCGCACCATACGATCGGTGCCGCTTTCGGTTTCAAAGGAGCGGTTGCAACGTGCCCGGCTGCCGCAAGGTTTTGAGGTGCGCGGCGAAGTGATCCTGCCGGACGATGCTTTCTTGAGAATGAACCGGGAACGTGAAGAACAGGGGCTCCCGCCCGCAGTGAACCCTAGAAATGCCGCTGCAGGAACGATCCGAACGCTCGAACCAAACATCGTGGCTCAGCGGCGATTGGACTTCTACGCTTATTTCGCACTGGAAAAGGGAGAGAGTGCTTTTGCGGAGCAGTGGACGTCGCTAGAGGCATTAAGCAGCGCAGGCTTTCGCGTCAACACACATCGTAAACATTTGCGGAATATGGACGAGCTGCTGGCTTTCGTCGCTTGGGCGGAGGAGCAGCGTCACGCTTTGGGTTACGAGATCGACGGCGTCGTCATCAAGGTCAATGAGACGGCGCTGCAGCGGCGTCTTGGTTATACCGGGCGCGCGCCGCGCTGGGCCGTGGCCTACAAGTTCGCCGCCCGCTCCGGCGTTACGCAGATCGACGACATCGCGGTACAGGTGGGGCGCACAGGCAAGCTGACGCCGGTCGCGATGCTGCATCCCGTATTTATTGGCGGCACAACAGTGAGCCGGGCGACGTTGCATAATGCGGACGAAATCGAACGGCTGGGGGTGAAGATCGGGGACTACGTTACGGTGGAGCGCGGGGGCGATGTGATTCCCAAGATCGTGGCCGTAGTTGACGATGCGCAGCACCCGCGGGGAAAGAAGGCCTTCGTTTTCCCCGCTGCCTGCCCGGTTTGCGGCAGTGAGGTGGTGCGCGAGGAGGGCGAGGCGGATTACCGGTGCATTAATGTGGATTGTCCTGCCCGCCTGAAGGAGAGCGTCCTGCACTTTGCTTCGCGCAAGGTAATGAATATCGAGGGACTGGGCGACGCGCTGGTTGAGCAACTGTTAGAGCGACAAATGTTGAGCAGCCTGGCCGGGATTTATTCGCTGGACGAAGAACAGCTACTGGGGCTGGAACGAATCGGGAAGAAAAGCGCACAGTCGCTGCTGGCGGAGATTGAAAATTCAAAGAAATTACCGTTGAACCGGGTGCTGTTTGCCTTGGGCATTCGCTTCGTGGGGGAGCGCACCGCGCAGTTGCTTGCCGAGGCGTTCGGTTCCATGGACGCCCTGATGGCGGCAAGTGTGGAAGAACTGGAGTCGGTCAACGAGGTCGGCCCGCGTGTGGCCCAGGCGATCCAGGAATTTTTTGCCGAGGAGAAAAACCGTCAGCTGATAGAAAAGCTGCGCCACGCAGGCCTGACCTTCACGGCAGAGAAGAAAAAGAAGTCGGCCAAGCTTGATGGCCTGACGTTCGTGCTTACCGGCACCATGGCCGACCTATCGCGCGAAGAAGCGAAGTCTCGGATCGAAGCCGCCGGGGGCCGGGTATCCGGCTCGGTCAGCAAGAAGACCAACTACCTGGTGGCTGGAGAAGACGCAGGATCGAAGCTCGATAAAGCCAAAGAATTGAAAGTGCCGGTGATTGATCAGGAAGGACTTCTGGGGATGCTGGAATGAGCATCAAAAAAACGGGCGCATAGAATTGCGCGACGGAGAAAACCATGCGATTTGCGTCTTTGCCAACCGCGGTACTTCTTTCCTGCTCGATCCTGGGCTCTGGGTTCCCGACGCTCGCTCAAAATCGGGGGAATAACAATAGCCAATTCTACGATGGAGCACGACGCGGATCCCAGGGGGGAAACTACGGTGGGGGCAGATACCACGATCACCATTACGACAACCGTAATCAGGGCGGCATCGGCCCGGGTAAGGGTGCATTGATCGGGGGAGGAGCTGGAGCGGTGCTGGGTGCAGTGTTTGGCGGCGGCGTCAAGGGTAGTTTGATTACCGGCGCCGCAGGCGCAGGGATTGGCGCGATTATTGGGAAATCTGCGCAGGACAATCGACAAAACAACTACTACCGCCATTAAACGGAATGCGAAGCAGGGCTTCTCTTGGGAAGAGCCCCGTGAAGGATCTTCAAGGATTCCACCTGTCGTTGAACCGAACGTTATAGGAGAATCGTTATGAAGAACAGATGTGCTGCCGTTCTATGGGTTGCCACGCTGCTGCCCTGCGTTGCCGTCCCGGTCCTTGGCCAAGAGGCGTCTTCGGCTACGGAACCCGCGCCCACGTGGACGATCGATCAGGCGGTGACGTGCTCCGTCCACGACGCCTGGCAACTGGGGGGAAAGAACGAGGCGGGATTCTTTGCCATTGTGAAAGCCCTGGCGGAGCTTTCCGCGCAAAAACGCGGGCTGGTTTTGCCGGATAAAGAAGCGGTCGGCCGTGAGTTCGGGGAATACATCAAGACGCAGGCGAGGACCGATCGCGATCAGTTACTGTATGTAATCGTGGATCGGGCGGTGCGCAAGTACGGGACCGCACCGGCTGCGGGCGGGAGTAAGTAGCAGGGCTTTCGTTTGCTTGATCTGTAGCAGGGGTACCTACCCTCTGTTGACCGCTAAGTGCATCGGACGAATCGAGAATCAGGAAAAGAGCAGTGGTATCCCACACCCCCGATTTCCTGTGATGCTCGGTGGGTTCCGCGAACTTCATGCGCCCTTCCTTAACGAAGGGCGCACACGCTGCCGTGGCCAGTGCTGTGTACAGGAAATACGGGGCATCTCGCGAAAAACGAGCGAGATGTGGGGCACCCGTCCTTCGTGAGGGAACGAGAGGCAGACCCCTGCGGGAGTGAGCTTGTCAATGGAGTTCTCACGCAGGCATTGAAGGCCGATGGGTCGTGAGGATTAGGTCCGGGTTGGAGCTCTAGGTCCCGGACCTACCCAACCTCGGAGCTCAAGACTTGGGGGGGGCGAAGTAGCCTTTTTTGGCACGCACTATGTAACGGGGGTTTAGCGCCACCAGGTAGATGGAGCGAAATGCTCCGTCCAGCTTGAAGTCCGCGGGACGGTAGGCCAGCGAATATTGGCTGCGCAGCTCTTCCTCGATGTCATGAAAGCTGCCGGTCATGTCTTCAATGCGCTTGGGGAAAAAGGGGACGCCTCCAGTCGCTTCGGCCATTTTTCTCAGGACATCATCACCCCGGTCACGGCTGGGACTGACGTTGGTGCTGATGGTGTAGATGATGGTCTCGGCGCGCTGACACATCTTAATTGCGTCGTCTGGATAAGCGCGGCTCTGGTTGTCGTCTCCATCGGAGATCAAGACGAGCGCCTTGCGCACCGAACCCTGCTTAGACGGCGGGACTTTTATCAGCTGATCGCGGCAGGCAGTGTAAACAGCGTCAAACAAGGCGGTACCGCCGCCCGGGCGCAGCTTGGTGATGCCGGTTTCAAGCTTATCCTGATCGTTGGTGTAGTTCTGGGTGACGTAGGGCGTAACGTCGAAGCCCATGACGAAGGCGAGATCTTCCTGTGGGCGAATTACCTGCTGCAAAAACTGGATCGCGGCGCTCTGCTCAAATTCGAAGCGTTGGCGGATCGAGGTGCTGGCGTCGATCATGATGCCGACCCGCAGAGGCAGGTTGGTCTGCTGGGTGAAATTGAAAACCTGCGAGGGAGCTTTCTGGTTATCCAGCAGGGCAAAGTCTCTCTGCTGCAGATTGGGGATGAAGCGCCCATGCTTGTCGGTGACGGTGAAGATGAGATTCACCTCATTGACGTTGGTCTTAATGGTGAAATTGCCATTGTTCTGGGCGTCGCCACCTTGGCCACTCTGAGCTTGGGGAACGGCACTCAGCGTCCCGGGTACCGGGGCCTGGTCGTTGTTTGCGGGGGCTGGGCTCGGTGGGGCTGGGTTCGATGAGGCGGCCTTTGATGGGGCGGCGGCGGGAGGCGCAGTTTGAGCAAAGGCGGCCGTAGTCCCCAGCAACGCTAATCCAAGCGCCGAGGCAGCCAAACGCCAGCAAGCTTTCATTTTGGTCATAGAAACCCTTTTTATTCTAGAGCATGAACGGTTTGCCACCCGCGCACATCATTCATCGAGGTACATTCCTTCCACACTCTTTGACCGGGCCACCGGGGTTGAGGCGAGCCGGGCCATGAAGTCCTTGAGATCGGTAGGAAGGTTGGAAACCATAGTAATGCGGTCGCTGCTGATTGGGTGCGCGAATTCCAGCTCCGCCGCATGGAGGAAGTTCCGTTGCAGGGCCAGCCGCGGGAGCCTGGCGAATTCCGACAGGGGCACGATCGCGGTGGACGCTCCGTAGAGCGTGTCCCCAACAACGGGATGCCCCAGCGAAGCCATGTGGACGCGAATCTGATGGGTGCGCCCGGTCTCAATACGAACTGAGGCCAGAGTGAAACTGCCGTAAGGGCCGTGAATGCGTCGCAGCACCTGCCAGTGAGAGACGGCGCTGCGGCCCCCTTCGCGACGCGTGGTCATGCGTGTGCGGCGGATGGTGTCGCGGCTGATAGAGGCATTCACCGTTCCACTATCCTGCGGCAACTCGCCTTGCACCAGCGTGAGGTAGAGTTTTCGTACCTGGCGGCGGGAGAACATCGACGCCAGCCTGGCATGCGCGACGTCATTCTTGGCCACGACGATGAGCCCGCTGGTCTGCTTGTCGAGACGGTGCACGATACCCGGGCGCAGCGGACCGCTGGAGGAGGAGAGGTCGCGCAGGTGATGCAACAGGGCATTGACCAGGGTGCCGCGATTGCGTGCATCTTCGGTAGCACCGGAACCGGCGTGAACCATCATGCCGGCGGGCTTATTGACCACCGCGAGGTCGCCGTCTTCATAAACAATCTCCAGCGGAATCGCTTCCGCCATGGCGCGCAGGGGCGGTGGCTGCGGGTCGCCAAGGACGGAAATACTCTCGCCGCCGCGCACTTTGCGCGACGCTTTGGCTAGCTTGCCGCCAATCAGAACGCTGCCCTGCTCCAGCAGCAGCTGCACCCGTGAGCGGCTGACATCGTTTAGTTGGTGGGAGAGAAAGAGATCCAGACGCTGACCGTCGGCCTCATCGGGGACAGTGAGCTGCCGCAACTTTGGCTCGTGCAAAATGGGCTCGTCATTCTCCATGGGGGGCGCCATGGGAGACCTGAAGAGCTTGCGGGCGATGCACCCACAAGAGACCCCCGGCGAGCACCATTGCCGCAGCCACCAGCTGCGTGACCGTGACAAGACCTGAAAGCCACGAGCCGCCATCGCCGCGCAGAAAGGCAAGCAGGAAGCTGGAGAGGCCGCCGAGGAAGAGCCATGCACCGAGGATTTCTCCGTCGCGATGAGGGCGATGCACGAGCCACAGCAGGACAACGAACAGCACGAACTCTACCAGGCTCGCGTAGATCTGGGTGGGGTGCAACGGCACCCCCCGGGGGGTTCCGGGCATCACAGCCGGATTGGTGAAGACGACAGCCCAGGGGAGGTGCGTTGGTGTTCCATAGCCGCATCCCGCTTCCAGGCAGCCCACTGAGAAAACGGAACTACAGAGAGCCAGGCTGGGAGCAATGGCATCGGCCGTTCTCCGGATGGGGAGGCCGAGGTGCAAAGCATAGACCACGCCCGCTGCAACTGCGATCGCAATTGCAGCCGGTCCGGGGCCGCGTGTTCCGTTGAGACTCATTGTGAGGGCCCGCACGCCATAGCGCGGCCAGTTCAACAGGATGAGGAGAATCCGGCTACCCACCAAGCCAGTGACAATGGCCACGAGAGCCCAACTCCAGACTTTGTCAGTATCGAGCGAAAGCAGGCGGGCGGTACGCAAGCAGACCAGCAGGGAAAGGATCGTGCCCAGTGCAACCAGAAATCCATAGGTCGGCAGGACAAGGCGGCCGAACTGGAAGAGATGCGGGTGCACGCAGGCGAATTTCCTATTTCGATGCCCCAACAGTCAAGAGCGTATTTTCCCTATGGAAAAGGCGCGTGATCATCAGCGGCTCGGTTGTCGATCAATAGCGGCTCGGAAAAAATCTGCACCGGCCAGGAAAGCATACCTCAGGGGCTAAAGCCCTCATACTTGTGCTTTGTACGGCCCAACTAAAGTCGTGCCCTGACACAAAGCATGAGTTTCTCCGCACCCTGTAAAGCCGCGTCCTTCGTTCAGAGAGTTTTCCCCACCCCGTAAAGCCCGGAGTTCTCAATCGTTTACGGCCACACAAAGCATGAGTTTTTCGGCAGCCTGTAAAGTCGTGCGTTGGTACAGAACAAGTTTTTTCCGCAGGCTTACAGGAAATCCGCCGCAAGAGAGAAGACGAAACCGACCCACTGGGCCGTGCAGCAGTGCGCTGGTGAACCCGTCCTAAGACGTTTGGGACTCTCCGCAGCTCTTTAGGCATTCCGGACTGGCGGACACTGCACACGGAGCCGATTGTTCGAGTCGAGTCCCGGTTCGATGAATGTTGGTTCAACCAGCGTTAACTGCCGCACCTGCTTTGCAGGCCGGTCTCTGAATGGATGCTAACGTCAGCGAAGCTGGTTGGCAAGTGACGATACGGTGAGCATGCTACCGCCCGGCGGGGACGGGAACCGAATCGTGGTAGCGGTGCTTGTCGTCGAGCACCGAGTCCAGCAGACCGGAGAGGCTGTTGGCGCGGCTACGCAGGATCGTCTGCGTCTCGCTCATGGTGCCGTGGAGTAGATTGCAATGCTCTTGCAACCGCATGAGTTCATCGGCGATGTTCAGGGCAGCGAGCACGGCCACGCGCAACGAATCGACGGTATTGCTGTTGGCGGAGACGGCGCGCATCTTGGCGTCCACGGTGTTGGCCAGCTTTTGAATGTAATCCGGATCGGGGGCCCGCAGATGATACGTCTGGTCGTAGATATCTACACTGACCGAGGTGCTGGTACGCCGGACTTCCATGTTATCTGCCATGTCTCTCCGATTCCCACCGATCAATCGCCTTGATCCCGCGATCAATCGCCCAGTTCGTCGATTTGCTTGAGCAGACGCTCGATGCGCGTGCGCACTGCTTCCCGTTCCTTTTGCAGACCAGCGAGCTGCTCTTCTAACTGAGCAACATGGGCGGCCTGTTCTTCCACGCGATGAGCAAGACGCGAAGCGTGTTGTTCAACGGAAAACCGGAGTTCGCGCTCGCCTTTCAGTAATTCTACTGTGCGCAGCACGCGTTCTTCGAGAGCCTGAAAATCGTCTGCAGCCATAGTCATCTCGGGAGGGTGTTCTGCGATTGAAGACATCAAAACCTCGTGACACAAAAGCGGGATTGCGTACTAGAGAAAGTATAGCTTGCAAACTCTGCGCGCGATTCACAAGAAAAGATGAACCTGCATTGTCTTCGCATGTTCCTCCATCTTGAATATGGTAGAGGTTTTACGCGCGTTGCCGGCCGCCGAGGGACTCCAGAGCGGCGGTCACAGCCTGTGAATAACTTTGCAATTCCTCATCACGCAGGGTCCGCTCCAACGCCTGGAAGGTAACGCGGATAAGAATGGAATAGTGGCCGGCGGGTTGCCCTTTTTGCGAAAGATCGCGAAAGATCTCGCGCGGCGAGAAGCGTGTGAGCTCAGCGATGCGCAGGTTACCTAACGCCTCGGCGATCGACTGCCAGCGCACGGCATCGGCGAAGACGAAAGAGAAGTCGCGATCAACAGGCTGGAAGCGCGAGAGTTCCTGCGCAATGGGCTGACGCAAAGGCAGGCGATAGAGGCGGTCAAGATAAATCTCGCCTACATAAACACTTTGCCTAAGCTTGCGGGGTTGCGCTTCAGCCGGATTGAGTTGGCCGAACCAGGCAACGGTCAGGCCATCGGCCACGGCGCGCGCCGCGTGCCCGGGGTGAAGCCACGCCGGGAGAATTCCCGCGCCCGCAGCGAAGGTGTCGAAGTAGAAGGAGCGCGCAGCAAATTTCTCCAAAATTTCTTCGATGGCGCCCTTGAGATCATAGAAGTCGATGGCATGGGCAGCCCGCTCCGGCCCGCTCCAAACAGATCCGGACGCGCCCAATGCGAGCGCCGGACGCTCGTCGACGCGCTCCGCACCGCCGCTGAAAACAGTACCCTGCTCGAAAAGCTGGACATCGCTGACGTTGCGGTTGAGGTTATTTGCCAGCATGGTAAGCATCCCGGGTAGCAGCGAGGGACGCAACATGCCGGCTTCCTCGTTCAGCGGATTACCCATGGGTACTGACAGGCCGGGTTGCGGCGCAAAGGTAACCGCTTCAGTAACAGAACAGAAGGTGCTGGACAAAGTTTCATTCCAACCCAGGGCGAGCAAGGTTCGGCGAATGACTGCCTCTTTGCCGGCGTGGGGTAGTTCGCGCACTATGCCGGAAAAGGAGGGAAGCGTATTGGCAAAGCGGTTGTAGCCGTAGACGCGGGCGATCTCCTCGATGAGGTCGATCTCGCGTTCCAGGTCCAGGCGCCAACTGGGCAGAGTTACCTGGTAATCGCCTTCCGCGACTTTGTTCAAGGCACAGCCCAGAGCCTGCAATACGGTCTCGGTTGTCTCCTGCACCACGCCCACGCCATCTTCAGTCGTACCCAGGATGCGGCGAACCTCGCCATGGCTCAGTGCGATGGCGGGGCGACGGGCGGTCCGCGCCTCTGCTGACGGAACTACGACGTCGATCAATTCGCCGTCTATATGGCCGCCGGCTTGGAGGATGAGTTGGCTGACCAGCGCAGAGGCTACGGGCGGCGCATTAAAGTCCGCTCCACGCTCGAAACGATGCGAGGCATCGGTGTGCAGGCCGTGCCGCTTGCTGCTGCGGCGGACCGTTGCCGGATCGAACCACGCCGCCTCCACCAGAATATTTTTTGTTTCGGCGGTGATCATCGTGTCCCAGCCGCCCATTACGCCGGCGAGGGCGAGGGCTTTCTTCTCGTCGGCCACCACCAGGTCTTCGGAATCCAGCACACGCTCGATTCCATCCAGCGTACGGAGTTTTTCGCCGCTGCGTGCGCGGCGCAGGATGATGCCACCTTCCAGCTTGTCGCGATCGAAGACGTGGGTGGGCTGACCGATGGCGACGGTAACGTAGTTGGTCGCGTCCACGGCATTGGAGATGAGCTTCTGCTGCAGCAGGCCGAAGCGCTCGGCGACTACGCCTGCCGACGGCTGGATACGCACCTGGCTGAGGGCCCGCGCGGTGAAGCGGCCGCAAAGCTCGGGAGCTTCGATGGAAACGTTGATCGGCACCGTCAGTGACTGCGGTGCGGGCAGTGTAATGTCGAGGGGCGCGAGGCCAAGGCCCGCGATCGCAGCCGCCTCGCGCGCGATGCCGTAGTGATTCATGGCATCGACACGATTGGTGGTGATGTCCATCTCGTAGAGCGATCCCCGGCCCGGACCAAGATCGAAGATGCCTTCGACGGCAATGCCGCGCAGGGTCAGCGCCTCGGCGAGTTCGCGATCGGCCAAGGTGAGGCCGGGCACGTAGGAACGAATCCACTGAGAAAGAATATTCATAAGGTTTGCGACTTACCTGAATTGCTCCAGAAATCGCATGTCCCCGGAGTAGAACTGGCCTATGTCTCCGATACCGTACTTCATCATGGCAATCCGCTCCACGCCCATGCCGAAGGCGAAGCCGCTGATTTTTTTTGCATCATAAGCGGGCTGGTGCCGCGCCGCGAAGGCGAACACCGCGGGATCGACCATGCCGCAGCCTAACAGTTCGATCCAGCCGGATTGTTTGCACTTGCGGCAGCCCCGCCCGCCGCAGAAGATGCAACTGATCTGCACATCGGCAGATGGCTCGGTGAAGGGAAAGAAGGAGGGGAAAAATCGCGTTTTCACGCTGGCTCCGAAAAACGCCTTCATGGCGTGGTCAAGCGTGCCCTTGAGGTCGGAGAAAGTGATGTTGGTATCGACACAGAGGCCTTCGACCTGGTGAAAGATGGGCGAGTGGGTGGCGTCGGCGGCATCGTTGCGGTGCACCTTGCCTGGAATGACAATACGCAACGGTGGCGGTTGCTGTTCCATGGTGTGGATCTGCACCGGCGAGGTATGGGTGCGCATCAACAGCCGTTCGCGCAAGGGCTTTCGCTCCTGGTTGACGATCACCAGTGTGTCCTGCGTGTCGCGCGCGGGATGGCCGGGCGGGAAGTTCAGCGATTCAAAGTTGTAGTAGTCGGTCTCGACTTCGGGGCCCAGGCCGACGGAGTACCCCATCGCCGCAAAGACGCTGACGATCTCGTTCATGGTGCGGATCAGCGGGTGCTCTGCGCCGAGTGCGCGGCGAGTTCCTGGGAGGGTGATGTCGATCGATTCATCGGTGCGCGGCGCCGGTTTGAGGCCCAGCTCACAACGAGGCTCGATGGTGGATTTGAGGGCGTTGAAGCGTTGCCCGACCTCCCGTCGAGACTCTGCCGGAGCACCCTTCAACACCTCTCCGACGCGTGTCAGGAGTCCCTGCTTGCGGCCGATCCAGCGGATGCGCAACTGCTCGAGCGCCTCGACGGTGTCAGCCTTAGCCGCATCCTGGTCGAATTGCGCCAGGATGCAGCTGAAGAAGCTGTCCAGCGAGTCCGGCGAGTAGTCTTTCAGTTCAGGAATTTCAGTGGGTGGCATGGGTTCCTGGCACAAGCGCTCGAAAGCCCGATCACAGTGCGACCGGGCTGGAGCGAGACTCTGTGGACGGTCGGGTTTAGGAGCGGTTCACGATTACTGCGTCCGATCCGGCCTCAGAGATGTGGGGCTTTTCTTGAGGAAAAGCCCCGTATGAGGCATATTCACCGACTACACCTATCGTGAAGCCGCTCTACGCGGCGGTCTTGGTGAGGGCGCTCTTGGCCTGATCGGTGAGCGCGGTAAAGCCAGCCGGATCGTTGACGGCGAGGTCGGCCAGAATCTTGCGATCCAGGTCGATCCCCCCCAGCTTAAGACCGTGGATGAGCTGCGAATAGCTGATCCCGTTGAGCTTGGCTGCAGCGCCGATGCGGACGATCCAGAGCCTGCGGAACTGGCGCTTCTTCTGCTTGCGGCCGATGTAGGCGAATTTGAGACCGCGTTCAACGGCTTCCTGTGCTGCCTGGTAGAGCTTGGACTTGGTTAGGAAGTAGCCGCTGGCTCGCTTGAGAATTTTTTTGCGGCGGTCATTGCGTTTTGTGCCACGTTTGACGCGGGGCAGGTGGTTCTCCTTTTAGTACTTCGTTGTGCGGCTGGAGGTAGGAAATACCTCTTCACTCGCTTTGTTGATCCTGATCGTCTTGTCTTTAAGACAGGGGCCAAGGGCCCAAACCCATGAGGGCCGATCAGGCGTAGGGAATCATTCGCGCTACCTTGCGCTTATCACCATCAGAAACCAGAACCGTGCCACTCAACTTCTTCTTAACCTTTTTGCTCTTGGAGGTCAGAATGTGGCGCTTCTTGGTTTGACCGCGGAGGATTTTCCCCGTACCGGTCTTCTTAAAGCGCTTGGCCGCGCCCTTATGGGTCTTCAATTTGGGCATGGTTTTCCTGCTAACTTAGCTGTTTCTAACTTTAGAGATTATACGGGAGAGTTGGGGGAGGCGCTACTCGCGGGGGGCTTGGTGTGAGGGGTAGGGAAACTGCAGGTCCCTCCCCTACGCTACGCTTCGGTCGGGATGACAAAGGGTGGTGGGGCGCTTCCGTGAGGAATTCGCTAGTGGCTGAAAGAATTGCAGACGACTGCATTGGCTTGGGGTAGGTGGAACCGCAGGTCCCTCCGCTACGCGGAGAGATCTGCAGTTTTGTCCTTACGACTGGGCTGATTGGGGTTGCTGTTGGCCGACCAGGCCTGCGGCCGGCGGCTTGGGGGCGGCGGGCTTTTTGGGTGGTTCGGCTTTCTTGCCCGGGGCTAGGATGGCGTGCAGCGTGGTGCCTTCCATGCGTGGCATGAACTCCACGATGCCTGCGTCGCCCATGTCTTGAATTAGGCGGTTGATGATGGCGTAGCCGAGTTCACGGTGCGCCATCTGGCGACCCTTGAAACGCAAGGATGCCTTTACCTTGTCGCCTTCGCCCAGAAAGCGGACGGCCTGGTTCTTCTTGGTCTGGTAGTCGTGCTCGTCTACAGTCACGGAGAACTTGACTTCCTTGACGACAATGACTTTTTGCTTCTTGCGCGCCGCGCGGTCGCTCTTGTCCTTCTCGTAGAGGAATTTCCCGTAGTCCTGGATGCGACACACCGGCGGCTGGGCCGTAGGCGAAACTTCAACTAAATCCAGGCCACGCTCGCGGGCTATCTTCAAGGCTTCGAAGGGAGGCAGAATTCCGAGCTGTTCACCGTTTTCGTCAATGACGCGGATTTCACGCGCGCGAATTCTGTCGTTAATGCGGATAAAAGACTTGGCCGAACGCTTATCGATGGTTTCCTCCGGAGACGAGAGACGCAAGGCCCCTCAAATAAAGCATAGCATTTCGGCACACCGACCGGAAGAACTCTTCGGTCATATCGCTAATTGGCCAATTAAGCCTGTTTCGGTGAGCCCCGTCACCACCAAACGGACGCTCTGGTTGGCCGGCATTTTGGCTTGGAGGAGTACTTCAAGAAAGTTGTCGGCTAGCGCTGGCGTGGTTTCGCCCTGCGCGCTGTGCAAAGTAACCGCGGGCAGCTCGCGGCCCAGGAAACTCTGCCGAAAGCGACGATTCCTGTCGGCAATCAGTGCACGCAAACGTGCCATGCGCTCTGCGACCGCCTGCGGCGGCACCGGATATTCCTGAGCCAGATGCCAAGCCCTGGTAGCGGGGCGGGGGGAAAAAGGAAACAGGTGCAGGTACGTGAAGGGCTGGGCCGCAATAAAGGCGAAGCTTTCTTCAAAGAGGGCTTCGCTTTCACCCGGAAAGCCCACCATCACGTCGGCGCCGACGGCCGAGTCCGGCATGCTCTCGCGAATCAGGCGCAGCTTCTCCGCGTAGTGCCAGGGGCGATAGCGGCGGTGCATGGCGCGCAGGATGGCGTCGGATCCGGATTGCAGCGGGAGATGGGCATGACGCGCCAGCCGAGCCCCGGGGGGAACGGCGTAGGCACGAAAGAGGGCCAGCAGCCCGGGCGTCCAGTCCATCGGCTCGATGGAGCTGAGACGCAGGCGGGGCAACTCGGTCTGGAGCAAAATGGCGCCCACCAGTTCTTCCAGCGTGCGTTGCGGCGTGAGGTCTCGACCCCATCGCCCCAGGTTGATGCCGGAGAGCACCAGCTCAGTACCACCGCCCGCGACAAAGTCCTGTACGTTGCGCAGGCAGGTTTCGAGCGACAGGGAACGGCTATGGCCACGTGTCGCAGGAATGATGCAGAAGGAGCAGCGGTTGCCACAACCATCCTGCACCTTGAGATTGGGGCGCGTCTGGCTGCCCGCCCACCAGCCCGCTTGAGGCATGGAGAGTTCTGAGTGAGCAAAGGTGTCGTCCACGTAGAGGGCGGGGGCCGGCCGTAATGCGGTCAGCGGGACAAAGGCCGCGGCGTGCTGGGCAATCTCCGCTACCAGAGACTTATGGCTGTTGCCGATCACGGCGTGAACGCCGGGCAGCGCGGCGACCTCTTGCGGCGCCCGCTGGGCATAGCATCCGGTGACCAGGATGCGCGCAGTGGGGTTTTCCCGCCGCATGCGACGCAGGAAGGCGCGGGCCGTGCGGTCCGCCTGGGCGGTCACGCTGCAGGTATTGGCAACGATCACGTCGGCCCGGGCGGGGCTCAGAGCCGGGCTCAGGCCGCGATGCCGCAGTTCGGCGCTTATGATCTCGCCGTCCGCCCGGCTGGCACGGCAGCCGAAGTTCTCAACGTGGTATTCTGCCACGTTGTCAGTCTAAAGGCAGTTTCGCAATTATTGCGGCCTGATAAAGGTCGCGAGGTGTGGTTTTCCTTGGAAGAAAACCACGAAAAGGCTTGCCGCTTCGCTCTACACCAATTGCGAAACAGGCCTAATCAACGCAACGCCATTTCAGGTAGGATCCCATCAGGGCGAGTTTTCCCCTGGACCTACGGCGAAGATCTAGAGCCACTGTACCCTGGAGTTTTCCCCATGAAACGTCGCATTCTTTTGGTAGATGACGAGCTCGCAATTCTGTTGACCCTCAAGGCGGTCCTCGAAATGAACGACTTCGAGGTGGAAACGGCGGCTTCCGCTCGCGAGGCCCGGTCAAAGTTAAAGGCCGGCACCTTTCACATGGTGATCACGGATATGCGCATGGAAAATGAGTCGGCCGGACTCGATGTGGTGCGGGCGGCAAAGCAAGCGCCTTACCAGCCGGCGGTGGCTATGCTGACAGCGTTTCCCGTTCCGGGCTCCGAGTGGCGAGACGAAGGCATGGACGAGATGCTGGTCAAGCCGATGAATATCATGAACCTGTTGCGGCAGATCGAGGCGCTACTGGTGACCCACGAGGACAAGAAGCAGAAGGCACTTGCCGCGAAAGTCACCCCGCCGGTCAAGGCTACCGGGCCGCACGGCCACACGGAAACCGGCGGCTGCAAACTAAGGACCCTGATCAAACAGCTTGCGGAAAAGGGCGCTTAAGGTAAAGGGCGCCGAAGCTGAGGAGAAGCAAACCCAGGGGCTAAAGCCCGTCGTATTCGAGTCGTTTACGGCCCGACTGAAGTCGTGTCCTGACACAAAGCATGAGTTTTTCCGCAGTATGTATAGCCTTAGCTGCTCCAGCCACTTAAGTACGGTCGAAGTCGTACGCTTCGAAGGCAGGAGTTTTCCCCAGCCAGGAAAACCGGACGGGTTCTAGCCACTTACGTACGGGCTGAAGCTCGTACCCTTCAAAACCGGAGCTTTTCGGCAAGCTGTAAAGGCCAGGGTCCGACTTTGAAGCAAGCCTTGAGGAGGAGCGCAGTCACACCTCTCCCCAAACCGGGATTTCCTGGACGCGGCACCAAGCGACCGCAGCGTGTGCGGTCCCGGCTGGCCGGGACCGCATGAAGTTCATCAACGCAGACAGACTCCACAGGAAATCCGGGAAACCGGCGCATAGCCGTTGATTTGTCCGTCTGAGGAATATCCTCCCCCGAAGGGAGTGATTCCTCAGGAAGCGGCGCTGGCTGCTACTGTAGACGGAACCGGGGGCCGCCGCTGCTGGAAACAGGACCTGCAGAGCACGGGGCGACCTTGCGTGGGCTTAAAGGGAACGGTGGTTTCGGTAGCGCACTCCGAACAGACGGTCCGGGTTTCTGTGCGCACGCCATTGCCGGTTCCGGCCACGCGCTTAATTTTGCACTGTTTGCAACGCTTTGGATCGTTTTTGAATTGCTTATCGTGAAAGAACAGTTGTTCGCCGGCGGTAAAGACAAAGTCGTTACCGCAATCAGAACATTTCAGTATCTTGTCGATGAAATCCATTACGCGTCCCCCCGAGCATGCCTTGGAATTTTCAGTATTCCGTCGACGGATCGCTGCATTGGCATCGTGTCACCAACCAGCTGATTCGTCTGTCAGTTCGACAACTGTCCTCTCATTCGCCAAATACGGGAATGAGAGGGGAAATGGTGCTTTACCAACCTCGTTTTCACAAATTCTTTGAAGAGTGCGGGATTGCCGGCCTACCGCATGCTTCGCAACTCGGTAAGCCGGCACTGCAGGGTTAATCCTGCTCTTTTCTTGCTTTTTTACGATTCCGCTTGCGCGCCAGCGCTTCTTTAACTCGACGGCGCTCGCCAGGCTTCAGGTAGAAGGAGTGACGCTTCACTTCCTTGATAATGTCTTCCTGCTGAACCTTGCGCTTAAAACGGCGCAATGCATTTTCAAGCGGCTCGCCTTCCTGCACGCGAACCTCTGCCAAATGAACCACACCTCCAAACAGTCCCAATTGGGTTCTATAAGCTTACGTTACCTTTGAGGTGTGGAGTCAAGCTTAATCAGCATCTTGGGCAGCATTTTCCCTGCCTCACAAGAAGGAATTCGTCATGGTACGGTCCTACCTCGGTCATAATCCGGTCATTCCCAGCTCCTGCTACGTCGACATTTCCGCCCAGGTTTTGGGGGAAGTTGAGCTGGGCGAGCACGCCAGCGTGTGGATGAATGCAGTCTTACGCGGTGATGTGCACTCCATACACCTGGGCGCGTACAGCAACGTGCAGGACTGTGCTGTGTTGCACGGCATGCGCTACAAACATCCGGTCAAGGTGGGCGATTGGGTCACGATCGGACACAATGCGACGGTTCATGGGTGCGTGATCGAAGATGCCTGCCTGATCGGCATGGGCGCGACGATCCTCAACAACGTGAGAATCGGTGAGGGTTCGATCATTGCCGCCGGTGCGGTGGTTACGGAGAATACGGTCGTGCCGGCGAATACGCTGTGGGCGGGGGTGCCGGCTAAAGAGCGACGCCGGCTTGACCCTAACGACCGTGAGTCGATCCTGCAGTATGCGCGGAATTATGTGGAGTACACGGCGACGTATCTCAAGGAGCGGGAGAAGTGGTAGGGAGCGCAATTGCAAAAGCCCAGGGCTAAAGCCCAGATTTTTTTAGGCCCTAACGGCCCGACTAAACAGGTTGCGGAAAAATGAGCTTTCGTATGGGGTTTAAATTTCCCCTGGGGTTAGCAGCGCGTTTTTTTGTCGGTTTTAAGTGATTATTTGGTTTATTGGCGCGTGATTGCGCATGTTTGGGGACACGTCTCCCCGGGATTTACAGCACCGGAATCAACTTTCGCATGCGCAGCAGATTGTGTGCAGCGGCGACCAGACGAAACATCCACTCGACGCGTTGTTTACCGCGCATCTTTACTTGTCTGACCGCTCGGTCCTGCTTGGCCCAGCCGAAAATCTTCTCCACCAGCTTGCGTTTGCTCTGGCTGATGGCGAAGCCTGGGCTGCTGCGTTCCGCCTCCGTCAGCCAGTTTGGCCAGGTCGGATTAGGCTCATACTCAGCTACGTGCGGCACCACCTTGCGCGCTCGGAGTCCTTCTATGAACGGCTGCTGCTGGTAGCCTTTGTCGGCGCCAACCGTGCTGGCTGGGCTACCTTTGAGCCCATCCAGCAACACCAACGCCGCCTCCCCCTCCGCCGTCTTGCTGGCCTGGGTCACCATCGCGCCGACGATCAACCCGTTCCGGTTCTCGGTCAACAGATGGCCTAAATAGCAGGGCACTGAGGCGGCCGCACCGCTCTTCTTGTACAACCGCGCATCTCCGTCCGTGGTCGATTCGTGGGTATCGCGCAGCAGCTTGCGGCCGCGGCTTCCGCTGCCCCGCCGCGGTGGATTGGACTTCTCCTGGAAGCTGCGACGGTTGGCCCAAGCCTGGATCAGCGTGCCATCCACGGTGAAGTGTTCCTCACTCAGCAGTTGCCGCGACCGCGCCTGTTCCACCACCTTCAGCAACAACTGTTCGGCGATGCCGCCCCCGATCAGACGCTCCCGATTCTTGGTAAATACCGTCACGTCCCACACCACCTCGTCCATCTCTATGCCCACAAACCAACGAAACAAAAGGTTGTAATCCAGTTGTTCGATCAACTGACGTTCCGAGCGCACCGAGTACAGCACCTGCAGAAGCTGAGCTCGGATCAGACGCTCAGGCGCAATCGACGGACGACCACCTCGCGCATAAAGACCGGCAAAATGACCGTCCAACTCGCGCAATGCCATATCCGCCATCGCTCGGATCGCTCGCAGTGGATGCTCTGCTGGAACACGCCTCTCCAGCTTCACGTAGCTAAACATCACGTCTTGATTCCCCTCATCTCCGCGCATGTCTCGTCTTAACAACTACGCTCCCGCTTTACCAGTGACTAACAAGGTGTTTTTCCGCAAGCTCTTTAGTCGGGCCCTGACTCAAAGCATTAGAGCCGCTACGACGAGAGAACCCGCGCATTCCGCAGATTTGGATCGATCCACCCTCTCTAAAAGGTAGAAGCTCCAGGCGCGTCCGGCAGAAGTGAACCTCTCCGAGTGGAAGGGATTGGGGTGCGCCTGTATTCTGGAAAGAGTTGGATACTTCAGCACTTATGAGCATTTTGCAAGCTGTCCGGGGTACCCGGGACCTGCTGCCTCCGGAAACTGAACTTTGGAACCACATCGAGACCACAGCGCGGCAGGTTTTCGAGCGTTATTCCTTCGGCGAGATTCGCACGCCGATTTTTGAGGACACACAGCTCTTTTCCCGCGGAGTGGGAGAGGAAACCGATATCGTCTCGAAGGAAATGTACACATTTACTCCGGAGGCCCGAATTCAGGGCGAATCGACGCAGTCGCTGACCCTGCGTCCGGAGAATACCGCCGGCGTGGTTCGCGCCTACATTGAGCACCAGATGGGCGAGACCGGCCAACTGCAGAAGCTCTACTACATCGGGCCCCAGTTTCGCCGCGAACGGCCGCAAAGAGGCCGCTACCGCCAGTTCTTTCAGATTGGCGCCGAGGTGATCGGACCGCCCAGCGCGGGCAGCGAGTCACCACTGCGCGATGCGGAAGTGCTGGAGATGTTGGCCACCTTGCTGGGCGAGTTGGGGATTACGGGCTGGAGGTTGCTGCTCAACTCCGTCGGCTCGGCGACCGATCGGCCGCGGTACGTGCAGGCGCTGCGCGCGGCGCTGGAACCGGTGGTCTCACGCATGTGCGAGGATTGCCAGCGCCGCGCGGTGACCAACCCTCTGCGCGTGCTCGATTGCAAGCATCCGGAAGACCAGCCGATCATCGCCACGCTGCCCCGTATCTGGGAGTCGCTCGACGAGGGCTCCAAGGAACATTTTGCCGCTGTTTGCACGGCTCTCGACGCCTGCGGAGTGCCGTACGAGCACGACCATCGCCTGGTGCGCGGCCTCGATTACTACACGCGGACGACTTTTGAGTTCGTTTACGACGAACCCGGAGAGGGTGGCCTTGGGATCGCAGAACGCCCTGCTCGGCGGGGGACGCTACGACGGGCTCTCGGAAGCGATCGGCGGACCCAAGGCGCCGGGCATTGGATTTGCCATTGGCGAAGATCGCCTGGTGCTGGTGCTCGAGGCACAGGGCAGGCATACGCCTCAGCTGGCAGCGGCGTATATCGCTCCGCTGGGCGATCGCATGAATCCTGCTGCGTTGGCTTTGGCCAGGGAACTGCGCGCCACCGGCTTACGGGCGGAACTGGGCGATGGATCGTTTCGGCTAAAGAAATCGTTCGAGGCCGCCAACAAAGTGGCGCGGGCCATCGTGATTCTCGGCGAGGACGAGGTTGCCTCCGGTATCTTGACGGTAAAGCACTTCGCCACCGGTGAGCAGTTCAAGGTTCCCCGGGCCCAACTCGGCGAGAAGCTGGCCTCGCTTCTCGACCCTCCAACTTCAAATTAGGACATTCGCATTGCTCGACTTTCTAGGCACTCTTCAACGCACGCACACTTGTGGGCAGCTCCGCGCACAGCAAGCTGGGGAACAGGTCATCCTTATGGGGTGGGTAAACCGCCGCCGCGACCATGGCAACCTGATCTTTCTGGATCTGCGCGACCGTACCGGGATCACGCAAATCGTTCTGGACAAGGACCTGACCCCGGATGGCCACGCCAAGGCGGAACAGGTGCGGCCGGAATACGTGGTGGCGGTGGTGGGCAAGGTACGCCTGCGCGGCCGGGATGTGATCAACCCCAAGATGGCAACCGGTGAGATCGAGGTGGCCGCGGAGCAGTTGCTGGTGTTGAACGACTCCAGGGTGCCTCCGTTCTCGCCCGCCGAAGAGGCCATCGCCAACGAAGAGTTGCGCCTCAAATACCGCTATATCGATCTGCGCCGGCAACAGATGCAGCAGAATTTTGAGTTGCGCCACAAGATCACCCGTGCGGTGCGGGAGAGCCTGTCGAACCAGGGCTTTCTGGAAATCGAGACGCCGTTCATGACACGCTCGACCCCGGAAGGCGCGCGCGATTACCTGGTTCCCAGCCGGGTGCATGGCGGGCACTTTTATGCGCTGCCGCAATCGCCGCAGTTATTCAAGCAGATCCTCATGATCTCGGGCTTCGACCGCTATTTTCAGATCGTGCGCTGCTTCCGCGATGAGGATCTGCGCGCCGACCGGCAACCGGAGTTCACCCAGGTCGATCTGGAGATGTCGTTCGTGCGCCAGGAAGACGTCTTCCTGGTGGTGGAGAATTTTTTGCGGGAAGCATTTGCCGCGGTGGGCGTGGTGCTGTCTACTCCCTTTCCCCGCATCACGTACGACGAGGCCATGCGCCGTTACGGCATTGATAAGCCCGACTTGCGGATGCCCGAGTTGATTGACGTTCGCTGCCGCGTTCCGCGATGAGGATTTGCAGACGCTGGCCATCGATCCCGACGCTTCCGGTGGTGGTGGTGTGCATCCCGCGGGTGGGTGAGCTTTCCCGCAAGGAGCGCGACGACAACCGGCCGTTGTTCGACGGCAGCAAGGGCGCGAAGCTGATCGACGACTGGAAGCGGTTGGAAAAGAGCTTTCCCGAAGCAGTCGCGAAGATACGCGCACTGGCGCCGGCGCGGGTAGAGGGCGAAGCGGAGGATCTGCTGGTGCTGGTGGCCGGCGATGCCACCACCCATGTGCAGGCCAGCGACACCAAAACGCATGGGCACCTCTCCGAGCGGGAGATCTGCGTCTATTCGGCGGCGGGGAACCTGCGCGTTGAGTTGGCCCGGCGATATGCCGACCGGCATAAGACCTCCGCCATCACCGATCAGGTGGTCGAGTCACCGGAGCGGCTCCTGGGCCAGCAGATCGCTGGAGACAAGGCCTTCCGGCCCATCTGGGTGACGGATTTTCCCATGTTTGAATTTGATAAAGAGTCGCAACGCTGGCTCCCGGCCCATCACCCGTTCACTTCGCCACACGAGGAAGACATGGAGAGGCTGGTCTCCGATCCGGCATCGGTACGGGCGCGCTACTACGACCTGGCCATGAATGGGCTGGAGCTGGGCTCCGGCTCGATTCGTATCCACCGGCAGGATGTGCAGCAGGAGATATTCCGCGCGCTGGGGATGAGCGAAGAGGAGGCGCGGTCGCGCTTTGGGTTCTTCCTGGAGGCATTGACCTACGGAACGCCACCCCATGGAGGCATTGCGCTGGGGTTGGACCGCATTGCGATGATCCTGGCCGGGGCGCAGAGCCTGCGCGAGGTTATTGCGTTTCCCAAGACGGCCAAGGCCATTGATTTAATGGTCGATGCGCCTACGCCGGTCAGCCCACAGCAGTTGCGGGAATTGCATATCGGACTACGAGCTGAGGGTGTTATCAGTCGCAGTCCGTTCGCTAGAGATGAGTAGCCCAGGACTAATCGTCCTGGGACATTTTCAGTCGTCCCTTCGGGACTGAGACGTCATTGTCTCGATAGCCCACCCAGGACTCCGTCCTGGGCTACTCTCAGCCGTCCCTTCGGGACTGTGTTATGGCAGGATCGAACGAGGGGCACCCGTCCTGTTCCTCATTGGTTTCGCTAGAGGCGTAGACTGCGCTGGCCCTTTAGTTCATCCACTTGCGGTCGTTGGGGTCGCGCTTTTCGTCGGGATCGATGTAGCGGCCTTCGCTGTCGAAACGGACGTCGCGGTTCTGCTTACGCATGTAGACTTCGAACTTGCGCGAGGCACGGCGGCGCTTCCAGCGATAGTAGTTGTTGCGCAGGCCGAAGAGGGCTTCGCTTACACCCGTGCTCATGGCCCGGCGGGGAGCGCGACGGGCGAAAAAGAAACCGATCAATGCGCCACTGAGAATAACGAAAATGGCGAGCGGAGGTCCCCCGGAGAGCAACATGGCGACCTCGATCAGCATGTAAACGATGACCAGATATTTGGCTTTGATGGCCACCGGCAGCGGGAACATGTACATCTCGAGGTCGCCGAAGAGCACGGCGAAGGCTGCCAGCAGGCCGAAGAGCGCACCGTCGGCGCTGTTGGTGGTGGACAAGGGACTGGAATGAAAAACCTGGGTGAAGCTAAGCGCGCTCCCGATGAGGGCCCCGCCCACGGCGCACGAAAAGTAAATCTCCAGCAGCCAGCGGCTTCCCTTGGACGTTTCCAGAAAGGACCCGATAAACCACAAGGTAAGCATGTTGAAGGCGACATGCAGCACGCCGGAATTCAGGAAGCTGTAGGTCACAAGCTGCCAAACCCATCCGTGGAGCAACAGCACCGGCGTGAGCGAAAAATAGGTGCTCACGACCAGCGCCATGCGCGGCGCCGCGAATTCCAGGATCAGCAATAAGAAGTAGACCGCGACGTTCGCCAGGACCAGTTGCCTGGTGACGCCACTAAAGCTCGGGAATGATAGGGCGGAGAAACCGGTGCGGGGGAAGCGTGCCATGACTCGTCTTTTAAGACTAACGCGTTTTCACCACGGGCGTGACCACGAAGCACATTCTGTGGTGCACCCGGCGGCGAGGCTAAAGTTGCCAGCATGGCTGTTGCGACGGGAACGCTGGATCCTTTCCCCGCAGGATGGCGTATACGTTAGTAATGAGCGCGGTGAGAACAGGAGCAGGAGCGGAAGACTCGTATTCTTTTTCAATCCTTGGTCTCCGTTCGCGGTACGATTTGTTGTCTCGGTTGGAGTTCCTTGACGTTCGGGGTGTTCTCCCGGAAACTAGCCAAGCCGCATCTTGGTGGCGGTCATCACCAATATCTTAATGCTCCGTGAAAGGAGAGCTGTATGCCAGTCTGTCAGGAATGCGAGAGCGTTCTCGATTTCGACCCCGACGAAGTGGAAGAAGGAGACATCGTGGTCTGCGATGAATGCGGCACTGAGTTCGAAGTCGTCGCCACGGAACCGCTCGAACTCTCCCAAGTGGACGAGGAAGGCTACGAAGATGACGATGAAGAAGTGGCCGACGAGGAAGAGGAATGAGAGTTGTGTTTCGTAGCGGGACACGATGGATGCCCTGGCTATTGCTGCTGCTATTCACATGCGCGGCAAGCTGTCCGCAAGGATCTGCTCAAAGCCTGGGACAAGCGGTGCGGGTGGTGCAGGGCATGGTGCAGAATTCCAGCGACCAGCCACAGGCAAACGCCGTGGTCTACCTGCAGGACCAGAAAAGCCAGGAGGTCAGGACGTTTATCACCGAGGCGGATGGACACTACCGCTTTGGGCAGCTGAGCTCAGAGGTGGATTATCAGCTCTGGGCAGAGTTCAAAGGACACAAGTCCAAGACCAGATCCATCAGCTCCTTCGACAGCAAGAAGCAATTTAACTTTGACCTGAAAATCGACACAGCGAAGTAAAGAGAAAAGGCACACAGCTTGTGAACACTGTGTGCCTTTATTTGTGTGCTCCTAATTCGTGCGGCTTTATTCGTGTTCGAGACGCTTCCAGTTGACCAGATCTCCCAGCGTGGTGGTGGAGCTTGAGACCGGCTGCTTGTAGGCTTCCACATCGGCCCGGCTGGCTTCTTCGCCTACTGCGCGCAAGCTGAGGCCGACCTTCTTCTCATCCTGATTCATCTTGATGATCTTGAAGTCGTACTCCTGCCCAGCCTCCAGCTTGATGGGCTGGCCCATGGCGTCAGCAGCTTCGGAAACGTGGCACAGTCCTTCGACGCCTTCGGCGATCTCGATGAATGCTCCGAATTGCGCCGTGCGCAGTACCTTGCCCTTGACCACATCGCCGACGCGATGCTGGGCAAAGAAGGTCTCCCAGACATCCGGCTGCAGCTGCTTGATACCGAGTGACAGGCGGCGATTCTCTGCTTCCACCCCAAGGACTACGGCGCGAACCTTCTCGCCCTTCTTGAGAATTTCGGAAGGATGCTTCACGCGCTTGGTCCAGCTCAGGTTGCTTACGTGCACCAAGCCGTCGATGCCATCTTCAATCTCAATGAAGGCGCCAAAGTCGGTCAGATTGCGCACCCGGCCTTCCACGATGGTGCCTGCAGGATAGCGCTCCGAGAGATGCTCCCAGGGGTTCTCGAGCAACTGCTTCATGCCCAACGAAATGCGGCGGTCGTTGGGATTGACGCTGAGCACTACGGTTTCAACCTCGTCTCCAGGCTTAACCAGCTTGGAGGGATGCTTCATCCGCTTGGACCAGGTCATCTCGGAGACATGCACCAGTCCCTCAATGCCCTGCTCCAGCTCGACAAAGGAGCCGTAGTCGGTCACGCTGAGCACCCGGCCGCGTACGCGGGCGCCGATGGGATAGCGCTCCACCGCATCGAGCCAGGGATCGGGTGTGAGCTGCTTGAAGCCCAGGGAAACGCGCTGCTTCTCACGATCGAACTTGAGCACCTTAACCTGGATCTCGTCGCCGACGTTTACCAGGTCGCGGGGATGGGTGAGCCGCCCCCAGGACATATCCGTTATATGTAACAGTCCATCGATTCCGCCCAGATCGACAAAAGCGCCGTAGTCGGTCAGGTTCTTCACCGTGCCGGTGAGGACCGCGCCTTCTTCGAGATGCTCGAGCGTCAGGGTGCGCTTGCTGGTCTGCTCCTCTTCGAGAAGCTCCTTGCGCGAGACCACCACGTTGCCGCGCTTCTTGTTCAGCTTGATGACGCGCACTTCAATCTGCTGGCCGATGTAGCCATCCAGATTGCGCACCGGACGGATTTCCAGCTGGGAGCCAGGCAGAAACGCCTTGATACCGATGTCGACGGTGAGACCGCCTTTGACGCGTCCCAAAACTGTGCCCACCACCGGAGTCTTTTCGTTGGCGGCCCGTTCGATTGCATCCCAAACCCGGTGCCGTTGCGCCTTGTCGTAGCTGAGCAGGAAGCCGCCTTCGGCTTCTTCGCGCTCCACCACCACTTCGACCGTATCGCCCGCCTTGAGCTTGGGCTGGCCATTATGATCCAGCACCTGCTCCAGGGGAATGAGACCTTCGGACTTGAGCCCGACATCGACCACCACATGCTTGTCCGTCAACTTGATGACGGTACCGGTGACGACGTTGTCGTCATAGGCCTGGGCGGCGGCTTCAGCGGCTTGTTCGCGGTCAAACGATTCCAGCGCGGCGGCGAAGTCTTCCATGCCGGTCAGCTCGGTTTCATCCCCAGCGGAGTGGGTGACGACTGGCTTGGGATCGACGACGCGGTGCGGCACGCTGGGGGCGACAGCTTGCGGGTTGTGGGTTAACTCCTCGGACGGGTCAAAATGATCCGCCGGTGCATCAAGCGTTGGGGTTTGCAATTCGGTGTTCAGGGGTGCGCTCTCGGTTCGTTCAGGATTTAGGACGTCTGCCATGAATGCCAGCTCCGGATTCTCGATCGGTAACTCCCGATCCGTCCACCACTACGGTTCTTCGTTGAATCACGTTGTCCTGGTCTTAATAGACTTAGCCAAGGCTCCCCGAGATTCATTCCCGCAGCTACTTCGCCAGACTATTTTGCAGGCATGGTCCGCGAAGCAGGGGCACCGTAGTGCTTATCCATCCACCAACAAACGTTCGGAGGGAGACTGTTAGTGTAGCCGGACAGAATGGCTTGGCACTTAAATCAATCTCCGGTAGGAGCATCCGGTGAGGGGGGTAAAGCAAGAGCGGCGATGGACGTCTACGCCGAATCCTCTACGTAGACCCTTCATAACAACTATAGCAATCGCCGGGAAAGCATGTCAACGAAACTCCTGGTCAATTCAGCACGCGCAAAGGCGCTTAAAAGCGCTGGAAATGCCTATTTTTATTGATTTGTGAACCGTTGGTGAAGAGAGGCTTCGGTGGTGACGACGTGGCTGAGAGGGCGTGCTGCGAATGCTCCGTATACTTGAACCGCATGGACTACTTGTGGACGCCCTGGCGGTACCCTTACCTGGTCGATGCCGATCCTGAAGGGCGCAAGGGCGTGCCCAAGGCGTTGGCTGCCTGGACCGGTGACTGTCACTGCGTCTTTTGCAACCTGATCGCGGCCACCCGGTTCGCGGTCGAGCATGGAGGCTCCGCAGTAGACGCCGATCGCGCGGCTAATATCGTGTGGCGGGGGGAGCATAGCTTCATCGTTCTCAACGCTTTCCCCTACTCTTCCGGGCACGTCATGATTGTGCCGTATGCCCACCAGGAGACGCTGGCCGGCCTGGACCCGGCAGTGGCGGCCGAGATTATGACGCTGGCGCAACGTACCGATGCCGTTCTGCGCCAGGTGTACACCCCCGACGGGATCAATATGGGCCTGAACCTGGGAAAGGCTGCGGGGGCTGGGGTGGCCGGACATCTGCACATGCACGTACTTCCACGCTGGCTGGGGGATTCCAACTTCATGACGGTGATTGCGGAGACGCGTGTGCTGCCGGAGACTCTGGAGACTACCTGGCAGAGGCTGCGGGAGGGATTTGCTGGCCGCTGAGGTTACAAAAGTGCTTGGCCGCAAGAGTCTGGCCACGGGCAGACTCTCGGCGTTGAAGGTGAACGGTCAAGGTTCGCGGAATCCCACATCTCGCGAAAAACGAGCGAGATACTCGGCTGCGGGATGGATTTGACCGAACCTAACGAGGCACGCGCAGGTCCCTGATTAGGACGGAGTCGGCGGGGAGATTCGGCACCTCGATGAGCTCCGAATCGTCCAGCTCCAGGGTTTCCTGCTGTGCCAACTCGACCAATCCCTGCGGGAGCTGCTTGGTCGGCTTGACGCCGAGAGCCTTCAGCATTTCTGCCTGACGGATCACGTTGCCCTTGCCGCTGTGCAGCTTTGACATGGCGTCGGCGTAGCTTCGCTGCGCGGTGTCGAGCCGGTTCCCCACCTCGCTAAAGTCGGCGACAAAGCTGGCCAGCTTGTTGTAGAGATCCGCGCCTTTGCGGGCAATCTCTTCCACGTTTTGTTTCTGCTGCTCCTGGCGCCAGAGAGAAGCGACGGTACGCAAGACAAAAAGCAGTGTGCTGGGACTGACCAGCAAGACGTTTCGCTGCCAGGCCTGCTCCCACAGCTTGTCATCCCGGGAGATAGCTAGCATGAAGGCGGGCTCGATGGGGAGAAACATGATCACGAAATCGAGCGAGTTGAGACCGTACAGTGTCTGATAATTCTTTTCTGCCAGGCCCCGGATATGGGCCCGCACCGAGCTGGTGTGACTTTCAGCAGCCAGCGCTCTGGCCGCATCGCTTTCCGCGATACTGTGGGCCTCGTAATGAATCAGGGAGACCTTCGAGTCGATGACCAGGTGGCGCTCGCCCGGCAGATGGATGACCACATCCGGCTGAGCTCGCTTTCCGTGCTCGCCTGCATAATTTTCCTGGGCATGGTATTCGTGTCCGGGGCGCAAGCCGGCGGCTTGTAAAACCCGTTCCAGGATTAACTCCCCCCATGCGCCCTGCGCTTTACTTGATCCGCGCAGCGCGCTGGCCAGGTTGTTGGCCTGCTCGGCGAACCTGGTGTTCGACTCGAAGAGCTTGTCGATCTGGGAGCTCAGATGGACGCCCCCCTTGACCTGCTCCATGCGGGCGGCTTCGATTTTGTTCTGAAAGTCCTCCAGCCGGGCCTTGAGGGGCTCGAGAACCTGGCCCAGGCCGGCCTGGTTCTGCTCCGCGAAGCGGCTCGATTTTTCCTCCAGCACCTGGCTGGCGAGCGACTTGAATGTCTCCGGCAGATCGGCGCGCATCTGCTCCACAACGCGTTCTGTCGCAGCGTGGCGTTCTTCCAGCCGGGCGATGGTGGCCTGTTGGGTTGCGCCCTCGGTGCGTGCCCGCTCAAGATGGGCGCGGGTGTCGGCCAACTGGTCGAGCAGGGTTTTGGAGGATTTTTCCAAACTGGCGCGCTCCGCATTGCTGCGGGTGCGCTCAAAATACGTGGCCAGGACGATGCCGGCGACAAAGGCGCCGACGGCGGCAAAAACGAGGGTCAGCATACCGGGAAACATTGCCATCTTCTTTTTCTGACTTTACTCGCCCGGAAGCGAAAGTTCCTGGAGGAAAGCTGTGGGGTGCCGCGCTTTACACCACTTGGAGCGCTCAGTAGACTGGAAACTTTGGGGCCGTGAACTGCGCGGGTTGCGGGTTAGGCCGTTTTTCCTGTTGATGTCTCCTGCCAGGCATTGGCTTCCGGCGCAGCCGGTCTCCGCTCGAGACCTTCTGCGTAGCCCGATTCCTTTTCTGTGGCAAGGTGGCGCCTGGAGGAAAACCGGAACGCCTGCCGCACCGCCTTTCCCGGACCGTTCACCTAACCTTGCAGGGCGCTAGCCCTGTAACGCGGTTTCACGATGACGTAGCCCTTGTGGCGTCAGAGAAGTGGGGTTTTCCAGGTGAGGTCACTTCACCGGCTACAACCCATCGCGGAACCGCATAACGATTTGTTTTTATAGACAGGAGAACGGCATGGCAGCAGCAGCAGTGGAAGAGAAGGTAAAGCAGATTATCGTCGAGCAACTTCAGGTGGATGAAGCTGAAGTGACTCCCAGCGCGTCGTTTCAGGAGGATCTGGGGGCAGACTCGCTCGACGTAGTCGAACTCGTGATGCAGTTTGAGGAAGCCTTTGACCTGGAAATCCCGGACGAAGATGCCGAAAAAATCAAGACGGTAAAAGACGCTACCGAATACATCGAGAAGAACGCGAAAGGCAGTAAGTGATTTGGCAAGAAGGGTGGTTGTTACAGGCATCGGGTTGTTGTGCGGAGTAGGAAATACCGCGCCCGAAGTCTGGGACAACCTGCTGGACGGCAAGAGCGGAATGGCTCCCATCACGAGCTTCGATACGACGGGTTTTCCCGTCACCTTCGCGGCCGAGGTGAAAAACTTTAATCCACTGGATTTCGTGGATAAGAAGGAAGCGCGCAAGATGGGGCGCTTTATCCATTTCGCGCTTGCCGCTACCCAGGAGGCGCTGCAGCATTCAGGACTGAAGATCGGGCCGGAAAACGCCGAGCGGGTGGGTGTGCACATCGGCTCCGGTATCGGCGGATTCGACGTGATTGAGCGGGAGCACAGCGCTATGCTCCATGGCGGCCCGCGCAAGATTTCACCATTTTTTATTCCTGGGACGATTGTGAACCTGGCGGCTGGCCAGGTGAGCATCCGTTACGGAGCGCTGGGTCCGAACGAGGCGACGTCGACGGCTTGCACCACCAGTGCACATTCCGTGGGCAACGCTTTTCGCACCATTGAGCGTGATGATGCGGACGTAATGATCGCGGGCGGGGCTGAAGCTGCCATAACGCCCATGGGTGTTGGCGGCTTTGCTGCCATGCGCGCCCTCTCCACGCGAAACGCCGACCCCGAACATGCCTGCCGCCCGTTCGATAAAGACCGCGACGGCTTCGTGGTCGGTGAAGGGGCCGGCATCCTGATCCTGGAGGAGTTGGAGCACGCCCGTGCCCGCGAGGCCAAGATCCTGGCCGAAATTATCGGTTACGGCATGAGCGCGGACGCGTACCACATCACCAGCATGGCGCCCCAGGGAGAAGGATGTGTGCGGGCGATGAAAAATGCCCTACGCAGCGCCAATATCGAACCCTCCGCGGTGGACTATGTAAATGCTCATGCCACTTCCACCCCGCTGGGCGATGCCCTGGAGACCGCGGCCATCAAGTCTCTTTTCGGCGAACACGCGACCAGCGGGAAATTACGGGTGAGCTCGACCAAGTCCATGACCGGCCATCTGCTGGGCGGAGCGGGCGGGTTGGAGGCAGGCATCACGATCATGGCCCTGCAACGCCAAGTCGTCCCTCCGACCACCAATCTCGACGATCCCGACCCGGCGTGCGACCTGAATTACATCGCCAATAGCCCGGAGGCCGCCAAGGTAGAGGTGGCTCTTTCCAACTCCTTTGGCTTTGGCGGGACCAATGGAGCCCTGATCTTCCGGCGCTGGCCGGAATAGATCGAAGAGACTCGGGTTGGGTTGGTTGATGGCTCGTCGGCATTTGCGTGGGGTCCGCGTGAAACTGCAGGTCCCTCCCCTACGCTACCCCGAATTTCCTGTCCAAACCTAGTGGTGTTGGCGGTACCGCGATGCAGGAAATCCGGGCCCGCTTCAGTCGGGATGACAAAGTTGAGGGCAGTGGCCCACCTTGGCATGAGTGGAGGTGGATGGACAGAATCGAAAAAAACTAATTTGGCCAAGACTGATCCATGCCGCGGGTGTAGAGCAGTCAAGGACTGCCACTTTAGTGGAATGCGGGATGAATCTCTTGGTTCGTGAGCGGTTTATAGGCAGGCAATGGCTCGCAATCGTGGGATCATAACCTGTAGAGCATTTTCACTTCTACTCTGCGCAGGCGAGTGGGGCGAAGTGCGGCTTTCTTGAGAAAAAGCCGCGCCGGGAGCGGTTGCCGTCTATACAGCAGAAGTGAAAACGCTACGACAACGCGAGGGAAGCGAGGCATATTGAAGCGAGTCGCCACAGGATTAGCTTGCGTTTTTTTCGCCACAGCTTCGTTCGCGGCTTGCACGAACACGCTGCCCGTCTCCCAGGAGATGAAGGACTCCCAGGTGGTGGTCATCGGCACCGTGGTGTCGGCACGCCAGGTGCCGCAGTCCTGGGACACCCTGGATGGCACCGAGTACGTCGTGCATATCGACCAGAAAGTCAAGGGCAAACAAACGGGTGAGATCACCATATTCAGCGAGCACACTGAAGACGGCTTCAACCCGGAGACCGGCAAACAGTACTTGCTTTTTCTCACCAACAACTACCAGCACTGGATGGCAAATAAGTGTGGAAACTCCGGCCCTTTGGATGAGAAGAGCGCGGTAATCAAGCAGATGGTCCACGCCGCCCGCAACGATTAAGCCGGCGCTGTTGCCGCTTCCCATGTCATAAGTCCGCTACGCCGCTCATTGCAACCCGCGGATTCCCTCCACTACGGTTCCCTTTTCCCGGCGAAATGACTCTCTACACCTTATGTACCCCTCGTCCGCCCTCCATTTGACACTGTGACTGCTTCCTAAATACTGGGCCCGCCGCGCCTGGTACCCCCGTGAATTACGAAAGTACCGCCTTGGCCTGTCCCGCCGCGCAATCGATGGAATCCGGCGCACGCGGCATCTGCCACGTTCTTAGTGACAGATATTGCAAACAAGGGGCTTAGTCGTCCTGCCTTCGCCCTCCCATTACCATCGGCCCGCATACCTCCTCCGAAGTAAGGGCGTCCGAAAACAATACAATTGCCATCCCCCGTTAGACACGGCAATCTACCACTAAAGCAGTACACATACAACTTTAGTCGTAACGCAAAAATTCAATTTGTGACCCCAGGAGGGTTTGTGAAAAAGCTTGCTATTGCATTGTTTCTCTGCCTAAGTGCCGCCAACGGGTTCGCCCAGTGCAAGACCGATCGTGTTAGCGCCCGCAAGGAGATGCATATGGCATCTGCCGTGGTTGTGGGTACGGTAACGGAAGCGCAACCAGTACCGGAGGCGTGGGACTTTCTCGATGGCGTGAACTATACGGTGCGCGTCGACTCCAAGATCCGCGGTAAGGTTCGCCCCAACACTCAGGTCACAGTTTTCAGCGAGAACAGCCCTCGCTTCTTCGCGATGTATGTGGGCCAGCAGTACGTGCTGTACTTGCAGCCCCAGTACGGCCGCAATCAGGTCGACAACTGTGGCAATTCGCACCAGACCAGCGGTAGCGAGTCTGCATCGACCAAGCAGCCGTCACTGAAAGCCAGCAAAGGTTTCTAAGTTTGCGGCACTGTTAATCTGCCTTGGAGAGGGGTATCGCGCTCGCGATACCCCTTCCACTTTTCCCCGGCTATTGCAGCAGGGTTCCGTTCTCCGGTTCGATTTTGGCCTCTTCCGGCGGAATGACGACCGCTGCTGCGACCTTGTCTTGCTCCTCGAGATGCAGCAGCCTGACACCCTGAGTCGAACGACCGGCGGCGCGGATGGTTTTGGTATCAATGCGGATGATCTTGCCGTATTGACTGATGACCATCAGTTCCGAACTGTCATCGACCAGCAGGATGGCGCTCACCTTGCCGTTGCGAGCAGTCGTTTTCACGTTGATGACTCCGCGGCCGCCGCGGGTCTGTAACCGGTACTCGTCCACATCCGTGCGTTTGCCGTAGCCCTGCTCGGTAATGGAAAGGATCAGAGAGGGAGAGTGCCCCCCGTCGCCGTTCTTTTTACGTTCGAGCGGTGTGGCGGCAAGACCTACCAGGTAATCGCTCTTCATCAGATCAATGCCGCGGACGCCATAAGCAGGGCGGCCCATGGAACGGACATCGTTCTCGCCGAAGCGAATGGCCATGCCCGCATGGGTGGCGAGGAAGATGATCTGATTGCCGTCGGTGCGGCAAGCGCCAATCAACTCGTCATCGTCGTCGATGCCGATGGCAATAATGCCGCGCGCCATTACATTGGAAAAGTCCTTGAGCGGAGTCTTCTTGACGGTGCCCTTGCGGGTCGCGAAGAAGATGAACTTGCCGTCCTCTTCCAGGTTGCGCACGGGCAGGATGGTGCGCACGCTCTCTCCCTGCTGCAGGTTGAGGAGACTGGCCATGGACTTGCCTTTGCCGGCCGCACCGACGTCCGGGACCTCATACACTTTGAGCCAGTAAACGCGGCCGGCGTTGGTGAAACAGAGCAAATACGCGTGGGTGGAGTCGACGATGAGCTGGGAGACGAAATCCTCTTCGCGCGTCTTCATGCCCAGCCGGCCGGTGCCGCCTCGCCTTTGCTGGCGGTAAATGGAAATCGGCGTGCGCTTGAGATAACCCGAATGAGACACAGTGACAGCGACCTGCTCGTCGGCGATCAGGTCCTCCAGCTGCAGTTCGGCCGTCTCATCGAGAATTTGGGTACGGCGCTCGTCGCCAAAGTCTTTGCGCGCAGCTTCGAGCTCTTTGATGATGACGGCGCGCAGCTTCGGTTCCGAGGCCAGGATGGCTTCATACTCCGCAATGCGCTCACGCACCTCAATTAGTTCCTTGACGATCTCGTCCGTGGAAAGCTGGGTGAGACGGTAGAGCTGCAATTCGAGAATAGCGTCGATCTGGCGGTAGCTCAGGCCCGGCTCGCGTTCCGGTCCGGTTACGTTGCCCTGGTCGATCTTGATCACGATGTCTTTGGACAAGGAAAAGCGGCGCAGATTTTCCCGTGCTTCGGCGCGTGATCCGGAGGCGCGAATAATGCGGATCACCTGGTCGATGTTATCCAGGGCGATGTTGTAGCCCTCGAGGATATGTTCGCGCTCGCGGGCTTTCTTGAGCAGGAAAGAGGTACGGCGCCGAACCACGTCCACGCGGTGATTAATGAAGTGGCGGATTGCGTCGTGCAAGGCGAGCTCCCGCGGCTGGCCATTCACGACCGCGAGGAAGATCATGGAGAAGCTCTCTTGCATCTGGGTGTGCTTGTAGAGCTGGTTCAGAACGATTTGCGCTTCCGCACCGCGCTTGAGGCCGATGACGATGCGCATGCCGTCGCGATCGCTCTCGTCGCGGAAGTCATCTTCGGCAATATCAGTAATTACTTTGTCGTTGACCAGCTCGGCGATGCGCTCGATCAGTTTGGATTTGTTGACCTGGTAGGGAATTTCGGTGACGATGATCGCCTGCCGGCCGCCCTTTAACTGCTCGATGGCCGCCTTGGCCCGCATGAGGAAGCGCCCGCGGCCGGTCTTGTAGGCCTGGGCAATGCCGCCCCGTCCGTAGATGAAGCCGCCGGTGGGGAAGTCCGGCCCTTGCACATGCTGCAAAACTTCGGCGAGGCCAGCCTGGGGATTTTTGACCAGTTCAATGGTGGCGCTGATCACTTCATTGAGGTTGTGCGGGGGAATATTGGTCGCCATGCCGACGGCAATTCCATTCGACCCGTTCACGATCAGGTTGGGAACGCGGGTCGGCAGCACGCTGGGCTCGGTTGTGCTTTCGTCGTAATTGGGAACAAAGTCAACCGTGTCCTGATCGATGTCGGCCAGCATCTGGCCGGCGATGCGCGTCATGCGGCACTCGGTGTAGCGCATGGCCGCCGGCGGGTCGCCGTCCACGGAGCCGAAGTTGCCCTGGCCATCGATCATGGGGTAGCGCATGCTGAAAGGCTGCGCCAGCCGCACCATCGTGTCGTAGATGGCCGAGTCGCCGTGCGGGTGATACACGCCCATGGCCTGACCAACCACCTTGGCGCACTTGGCGTACTTCTTGTTGTACTCCAGACCCATTCCATGCAGGGTGTAAAGGATTCTGCGATGCACTGGCTTGAAGCCGTCTCGAATGTCGGGGAGCGCACGCCCGATGATGACCGACATGGAGTAGTCGAGATACGACCGCTTCATCTCATCTTCAATGTTGATGGGGATGAGGCGAGTTCCCGGGCCTTCGGGCGGGTTGCCGTCGCTGCCGTTGGGACCTAGAGGGAGGAGAGGATTCTGATCATCTGCCATAAGAGGTGGGCCTTAGACGGGATTAGCTATTCGAACGGCGGAATCGCCTGCGGAGAACGTTTGCGGGGTTCGCGCAATCTGCGGCTAAGGGCTAAGTTGATGATACGTCTTTCGGAGCCGCCCAGCAAGCCGCGATGGCCAATCTAAGTCGTTTTATTTGAATAATTTGTATATGGAAAT
>CAWEZM010000010.1:0-275830 GCA_963813475.1 uncultured Acidobacteriaceae bacterium
GGCGAGAGCCTGAAAGCAAGCTCTGTAACCCAGATGGCGGAAGCTCGTCTGGCCGAGCAAATGGTTGATCTTAAGTTTTGGAAAATCAAAGTTTCGCATCGTCCCCCCTCGAAGCGAAGTGAGATCCCTTAGGGAATTGCAGCACGCAAGCTCACTCTTGTAACGGAGATACTCATGTATCGCGATCCAGGGTCAAACGAATCGAACGAATGGTTTGCCTTCCGCGTCCGGCCAAGACACGAGAAGCAGGTTTCGATTGCTCTGCGGGAGAAGGGTTTCACTGAATTTCTACCCCTTTACAAGTCCAAGCGGCAGTGGGCAGATCGAACCAAAGTGGTAGAGATGCCGCTCTTTCCCGGTTACATTTTCTGCTCCACGAGCCGCTCGTTGATTGTGCCGGTTCTGATGACGAGCGGTGTGATCGACGTAGTGCGAGCGGGCACCAACCCGCTGCCTGCGGACAAAGCAGAGATTGAGGCGTTGCAGCAGACGGTCAGCGTAGACGTGCCGCTCGAAGCCTGGCCGTATACCGAAGTTGGAGAGTCGGGTTCGTTCTCTATCCTGCGCGGCCCGCTGGCAGGCTTAACCGGTATCCTGGTTGAGGTTCGGCGTTCGCAGCGGTTGATTCTTTCCGTAAATTTACTGCGCCGCTCAGTACTGGTCGAAGTACATCCCGACTGGGTCTCGCCCTATGCTCCAGTAGCCGCGGAGCGGATGATGGCCTAGCGGTAAGCTCGTGAAATCTTGAATAACTTCTGTCTATCCCGTTTTTGGTTCTCCCGTAGTAGCGTACGCCAGTACCCAGGTACGTCCCCCTTTGCCGGCTAGATTGGTCGGCAACCCCAAGTTTTTTTTGTCGTTCCCTGTCTCTAATGGCGCTCTTTCCCGAGCACGTCCCCGCCGGAGGTATTTCTCGGCGGCATTCCAGGTACCTATGGTGAGTGAAATTATGCACAAGTCTCCAGCCAAACTGATTTTGTTGTCTCTTTGCTTTGAGGGCATCATGTTGGTTCCAGTTTCAGCCCAGAGCGTAGTGGCCGCGGATGGCCGGGTCAGTACTCCGCCCGCAGTTTTCGCGGCAGCCTCTGTGCCCACACCGCCGCCCCCGCCGGCCGCAGCCGATTCGCCCAGCTACCTACTGGGGCCGGAAGATCTGCTTACGGTCCGTGTCTTTGCCGCGGATGACATTCCGGACAAGCCGGTGCAGATTGACAACGACGGAACACTCACCCTGCCCATGATCGGGCCGGTGCATGCGGCCGGCTTGACGGTGGAACAATTGCAGGCCAACCTGGTCACCGCCTACAAGAAGTATTTCAAGGACCCGCAGGTGTCCGTGCAGGTGAACGAATTCCACAGCCAGCCGGTGTCGGTAGCGGGCAATGTCACCACCCCGGGCGTGGTGCAATTGCGGGGCAATCGCAACCTGATGGAAGTGATCAGCATGGCCGGCGGCCTGCGGCCTGATGCTGGTGACACGGTGCAGATTACCCGTAATCTGAGTGAGGGTCCGATCCCGGTCGCCGACGCTTTCACGGATCCGACGGGCAAGTACAGCATTGCGCGCATCGATATTCGCGCGGTCATGAACGGCAAGGATCCGCAGGGCAACATCACGATCAAGCCACACGATGTGGTGACCGTTCCCCGCGCGCGCATGATTTACGTTCTGGGCAACGTCACCAAGCCGGGCGGGTTTGTGCTTACCGATGACGAGAGCATGTCGGTATCGAAGGCAATTGCCTTGGCCGGCGGTTGGGACAAGACCGCGAAGCTTTCTGACGCGAGGGTTTTGCGCGCCTCGGGCGGAGCCGAGCGGGAACAGATTCCCGCCAACGTGAGCAAGATCATGCATAACAAAGCTCCGGACATTCAAATGCGTCCCGATGACATCCTGTTCATCCCCAACAGCACCGGCAAGATGGCGGGAGCGCTTGGGTTGTCAACGGCCATCGGGCTTGGGACAGGCCTGGCTATCTGGCGCTAAGAACGATCGATTAACCATCACCCATTCCGAGGCCCCAAGCGAGACCCCCGACTTGACGGGGGGCCGTTCTTCCCAAACAAATTGCAGCGTGCATGAGATCGGTTCCAGAAGCGGAACCGATCAAAATCCGAAAGGACTACAAAAAGATGACTCCGACCCAGCAGATCATTCCTGGACCTCGCTCACCCGAAGGCCGGAACGCCGGACGCGGCACCGCCATAGAGCTGTCGCATCCGATAGCAGGAACTCGGCCCCGGCCTGAGGCCTCGGTCAACTACTCTGCCTTGCTTCGCCGCCACCGTAACGCGGTAGCTGCCATTGTTGGCGGTACGCTTCTGCTCAGCGTGCTGTACACGGTGGTCAGCCCCAAGGTTTACAAGTCGGAAGTCATTCTGGAAGTCATGGGGATCAACCAGGACTTCATGAACAGCAAGGAAGTCGATCCGACCTCTAACCAGCTCACGGGCGATGCATACATCGAGACCCAAACCAAGCTCTTGAAGAGCCCACCGGTGATACACCGGACGGCGCAGGTGCTGGGTCCCAAGGTCCCCGGCGCCATCGCGTCGAGTGACGGCTTGATCGGCACGGTGCGGGGATGGATCGGCGAACCGGCCGTGTCCACTCCGGCCGAGGGCGAAGCCGTGATCTTGAAGATGCTCGACGACGCCAAGGTTAAGGTCGACGGAACTTCGGATCTGATTTCGTTGACGGTGCTCGGTCCCGAACCGCAGCTGACCGCCGATACGGCGAACACGTTGACGCAACAGTTTATCGAGCAGGCTCAGGACGCCCGGGGTAACACTGCCGGCGACACCAACAAGTTCCTCATGGCGCAGCTTAACGACGCGCGCAAGAAATTGCAGGATTCGGAAAACGACCTGCAAAACTACGCGCGGCAGACGGGCATCGTGATCCCCAGCGAGTCGCAGGAAAGTGTCGCGGCCGATAAGCTGCGCCAGATTCAAACCGACCTGGCCAAGGCTGAGGCAGACCAGGCCGATACCCAGGCCCAGGTGGAGGTTTCGCACAGCAATCCGTCCGAAGCCATGCCCCAGGTTCTGGATGACCCGACGCTGCGCGACAACCGCGCCCGCCTGGCCGACCTGCGCCGCCAGCTTTCCGATCTGAGTGTTACGCTGACGCCGCAAAACTATAAGATCCAGCAGTTGCAGGCGCAGATCGCCGACCTGGAGCAACAATCTGCTCACCAGCGCGCCAACATCATCAAGCGGCTGGGAGTGCAGAACTCGGCCACCGAGCGACGCAAGCAATTGTTGAACCAGGAATACCGTCAACAGCTGGGCGTGGTTTCCGATCAGTCAGTGAAAGAAGTCCACTACAACATCCTGAAGAAGGAACTGGACGCCAACCGCGACATTTACCAATCGATGTTGCAGAGAGTGAAGGAAGCGAGCATCGTCGCTGCCCTGCGCTCGAGCGACGTGCGCGTAGTGAGTCCGGGGATTGTGGCTGTCTCGCCGTACCGGCCGAGTCTTGCACTGAACTTGTCCTTGGGATTCCTCCTAGGTCTTACTTTCTCGACGTGCTACATCCTGCTGCGCGAGCGCAACGATGCCAGCCTGCGGTCACCGGGGCAGAGTGTCAAGCATCTCAACGTGCCTGAACTGGCGGTCATTCCGTCGGCCCGCATTGGCAACAGCGAGCGCATCCCGCTCACGCTGCGCAATTTGAGTGGAAGCACTGCGCTTGCCGAATCGAAGAATGGCTTGTCGATTGGCAAGTCGGCCATCATGGACAAGGACTTGGTGCAGTACTGCCACGATGAGACCATGATGGCGGACGCATACCGGTCCGCGATCACCTCAATCCTGCTCAGCCGGGTAAACGGAGTGAGCCCGCGGGTCATCCTGGTAACCAGCCCACGCCCCAAGGCCGGCAAAACAACCACGGTGGCGAATCTTGGCATCAGCCTGGCGGAAATCGGACGGCGTGTGTTGCTGATTGACGGCGATCTGCGGCGGCCGCGCCTGGGCAAGCTCTTCGGGTTGCAGTTCGCAACCGGCTTGAGCGATGCGCTCATCGATGGCGGAACTGGGCCGATCACGTTGAACTCCGTGATCCGCACCAGCCCTGTACCCGGACTGTCCGTGCTGCCTGGCGGATCGGAGCCGGCCAACATCTCCAAGCTGCTTCACTCTACCTATCTCGACAGCCTGATCGAGACGGCGCGGTCGGAGTATGACTTCGTGCTGATCGATTCTCCGCCGATGATGGGTATGGCCGACGCTCGCTTGCTGAGCCGCAATGCGGATGGTGTGATTCTGATCAGCCGCGCCGGCGAGACCAGCCCGGAGCAGTTGGGAGAAGCCAAAGAGCGTCTGGCGGATGATGGCACTCCGGTCATTGGCACCATTCTCAATGGCTGCGATATGCGCATCGAGGATCCGTCCTACGTCAGCGGCTACAACAGCTACGCCGGCGTAAGCCGTAGTTAAACGTAGTTTCATCAGGTCTCATGGATACATGTGAGACCATTTGATAAGCAACTCGAGTCGGCCCACGAAGTAGATGGTTTCGTTAGCAGCTCCGGGCGCGGACCTTCCCCCACCGCGAAGCACCGGCTGCATCGACCGACATCGAGATAGCAAGGGGAACAAAGACGACGGCGAGACTTCTAGCGATTTCGAGTCGCAGGGAAGCACAGGCTGTATCCAATCGGATCGTATGGGGTTGGGTTGGGCTGGCTTCACCGAGTGGAGTCTCGTGACTTTAAAAGATCGTCTTGATGTACCGACGTTCCCTCTCCTAGTGCATTTCTCCGGCGACGGTGGCTCATCAAGCCCCGGTTGATCCTCTAGATCGCAAGGAGAAAGGCTCTGACTGCTTTGGTAACTGGAACGCTTCACTGACTCCGTCAGGAAGCGTATGGGGAGAACCGCTCTCATGCACGTCCGGAATTTACGCTTATATCAAACCATGCAATTCGTCCTAGACCTTCTCGCGGTCTCGGTTGCGTGGACCTGTACGATTCAGATGCGGGTGTTGCTAAACCCCTTGGCCACGCGACACCTTAACTGGACCTACGCTTCGATCTGGGCGCCATCGCTGATGATGATCCTGGTGTTGTGGGTCATCATGGCATGGCGGCTCCGTTTCTATCGTGTGGAAGGCCGGATCCGTCTTTGGAACTGCGTGGTGAACGCAGCCGAAGGCGCGCTGCTGGCCAGCTGCAACATCGTCATCGTCACTTTCTTCTCCCGCCAACTGGGAGCCAACGTATCGCGGTCGTTTTTCATGATTTTCGCGCCTCTGGTCTTTGTTAGCTTAGGCCTGGCAAGGTGCATCAGCGTGTTTGCGACCATGGTGGCTGAGCGGCACTGGCCATCGCCCGTCCGCGCAGCGCTACTGGGAGACGGCTCCCATGCGGGGCGCCTGGTCGACCTCATGAACTCGGCCAACGTGGCCAACGTAATCAAAGGCCTCATCCTGCCCGAGGGCCACACCACCACGGGTCTTTCACTTCCCTTGCCGGTCCTGGGGACCACGGCCCAGTTAGCCGAGCTGATCAATCGCGAACACCTGAATCGCATCATTCTTTTGAATGGGTCGATTTCGCGTGGTGAGCTTGACGAATGCAACAAGGTCTTCAAGCGCATGGGTGTGATCGTCAATTGCACAGTGGACTTTGCCCCCGAACCGGGCCGGGTCAATGTGATCACCCAATATGGATTGCCGCTGGTTGAATTGCGGCCGTTGGCGTTCAGCAGGGGGCAGGAGATCGTCAAGCGTGGCTTTGACATCTTTGCGTCTACTCTGGCGCTCATATTTCTGGCGCCGACCATGTTGGTCATCGCAGCCTTGGTGAAGTTCACCTCCGACGGACCCATTCTGTACAAGGCGCCGCGCGTAGGCCGAGGCGGACGTCATTTCATGTTCCTCAAATTCCGGTCGATGTATACGGCAATGGATCGGACTCATGTGGCCCACGCCAATGAAAAGCAAGGCCATATCTTCAAGATCAAACAGGATCCGCGGGTGACTCCGATCGGCCGTTTCATTCGCCGCTACAGCCTGGATGAGCTGCCACAGTTGATCAATGTGTTGCGCGGCGAGATGAGCCTGGTAGGTCCCAGGCCTTTGCCGGCCGGCGATCTGGGACCGGATGGGATGAGCCGCGAATACGCGGACTGGTCCGAGGGAAGGTCTGCTGTCTATCCGGGCATCACCGGTCTGTGGCAGGTGAACGGTCGCAGCGAACTTCCTTTCGAAGAGATGGTGCGACTGGATTTGCAATACATTCGCGAATGGTCGCTGCTGCTGGACATCAAAATTATTCTGGCCACCCCTGGTTTGGTGGTGAAGGGAGTCGGAGCATATTGAGTGGTGCGCTGAATACGCCGGGATTCATCAGCAAAGCAGGGTTCCGGACGACGGCTGAAGGTAGTTCCCACCCAAGTGCGTGATGTTGTCTTACCCAAACCTTATGGCCACTTTAGAAGCTGAAACTCTCACCGGGCTATATCCTATTGAGCTCCGCCGTTTGTCGGCGGAGCCGCTTGTTTCCATTCTGGTTTCGAACTACAACTACGCCCGCTACATCGGCGAATCGATTCAGAGCGCGCTTGACCAGACGTATTCCAACTTTGAGCTGATCATCTGTGACGACGGTTCGACCGATGACTCAATCAGCATCATTGAGGAGTATCAGCGGAAAGACCCGCGCCTCAAGTTGATCCGCAAGACCAATGGTGGACAGGCGTCAGGCTTCAATGCGGCGTTTGCGGCCAGCCGGGGTGAGATTATTGCCCTGCTCGACTCAGACGATCGCTACTTGCCGCACAAGATCGAGCGGGTTGTGGCTGATTTTCAGGCAAACCCTGAAGCGGGCTTCGGGGTGCATCGTGTGATCCGGATGACCGCCGACCTGCGCCGCCAGGGCGTGTGGCCGATGACGGCCGCCTTACCACGTGGCTGGTATGGCACGCGTCTGTTGCACGATGGGGGTATCTTGCCCTTCATGCCACCGACTTCCGGCTTGAGCCTGCATCGGGATGTGGCTCAGCGACTGTTTCCTCTGCCGCTGCAAGTTCCGTTGGTAAGCTGTCCCGATCAATTGATTACTCGCCTGGCTCCGCTGATCACAAATGTGACCCGTGAACACGAGGCCTTATCGGAATATCGTCTGCACGGCGGAAACAGTTATGGGCTGGACCGGGTGACGGCAGCGTCGTTTCAGCGCGAGATGGACTACTGTGAGGCGCTATGGGGAGCCCAGAAGCGCTTCCTCGAATCCATGGACCCTCGGCTATCCGAGGCCTTTCAGCCGTTTAGCCAGCATCCGTACTTCGCCTTCACGAAGTATATCCAAGCCAAGCTTGCCCGCGATCCGGACGTTCGCCAGCACTATGATCGCTACGTGAAAGTCCTCACCTTGCCGGACGCGAGGCATGTATGGTTTTGGAAGATCTCCATTTACCTGCCCCACCGGGTTTTTGATTTTGCCGTCAATCTCCTGATTCGGCAAAGTTGGATCAAACAATTGGTTTCCCGGATTAGAAAACTGGCCTAGTCCTGTGACCGTTGGGGGAAAGTACATCCCAGGTCTCAAGAGCGAGACCAGGAGCATTCCCGGATTTCCTGTGGAGCTTGCCGGCCTTGGCAAACTTCATGCGGCTTTCCTTAATGAAAGCCGCACACGCAATCGTGGGGATGGAGCCACGTACAGGAAATCCGGGCACCCAGCGCGTCATAGGTCATACACAATCACGCGGTCACGATGCAAAAAGCGGCCCCACGAATCGTCGTGGCGTTGCATTTCCTCGTTCTCCCCCTCCCGTGCGCTGCCTCGCATGCCAGATTGGAGCAATGAATCCATGAGCACCGCGCCCCTCCTTAGTATTGGACTATTCCTTTACAACGGGGATCGTTTTCTGGAAGCTGCGATCGAATCCATTCTGAATCAAACGTTCCGGGATTTTGAACTTATCATCTCCGACAATTGCTCTACGGATGGCAGCGAGGAGATCTGCCGCCGGTTTGCAGCCCAGGATTCCCGCATTCGGTATTACCGCGCGGAACACGAGATGAGTGCCGGTTGGAACCTGAAGGATGTTTATTTCAAGGCCACCGGAAAGTACTTCAAATGGGCGACGCACGACGACATGATTCAGCCCGACTATCTGCGTCTGTGTATCGATGCTTTGGAAGCAGATGACTCGCTGGTCGTGGCCCACACCCTGACGCGGTGCATCGACGAGAGTGGGCAATTCGTCGAAAGCGATGATGAACGCTTACGCACTAGCTCGCTCGATCCGGTAGTGCGTGCACGAGACCTGCTGCTTAAAGGGCATGGCGGTTATCCTATCTCCGGTCTGATCCGTCTCGATGCGCTGCGTAAGCTTCCGCCACGGGGCAGTTATGAACACAGTGACCGTGTGCTTCTGTTGCAGCTGGGACTGCTGGGACGCTTCTACGAAGTCCCGGAGCATTTGTCTATCTGTACCAAGCACACGGTACCGGTCGTCTCGCCTCTGTGGGAACCAAGCCGCAAACCTGTCTTTCCGGAATGGAACGCGGCCAAGGAGTTCGCTCGTTCCGTAGCCCGCTCTCCGCTGAGTAGAGGTCAACGGCTCAAATGCTATGGCGCGATCGTGCGCTGGGCCTTGTCCAACCTGCAGAACCGGCATGCAACAGCTGGCCACACCCGCACCTCTGGGCTCGCTCGATCTCAACCCGCGCGGAGAAGAATCTATATGAAAGTCGCCGTTCTTGCCGGAACCATTGGTTCCTGCCTTGCGGAGGACACAGAACTCAAACCAAAAACGATGGTCGAGATTGGCGGCAAACCAATTCTCTGGCACATCCTGATGCACTACGCACACTACGGTCACGAAGAGTTCGTGATCGCCCTGGGACATAAGGGCGAAGTCATCAAAAAGTACATGCTGGATTACTGCTCGCTTAACCGGGATCTGAGCGTGTCGCTGAAAACGGGAAGGGTGAGGATGAATGGCGGAGCGGTTCCCGACTGGATGGTGGAGTTAGTCGATACCGGCATGAAGACGGAGACGGGTGGCCGGATCAAGAGGTTGGCTCCGTACCTTGGCAGCGAGACCTTCATGCTCGCCTGGGGTGATGGCGTTGCCGATATCAACCTCCACGACTTGCTGGCGTTCCACCGCTCCCATGGAAAACTGGCTACGCTGACTGCGGTTCGACCGACGGCAAGATTCGGGCATTTGGAATTGCAAGACGACAGGATCGTTGAGGTCTCAAGCCAGCCGCAGACCAAGGAAGGCTGGATCAACGGCGCATTTTTTGTGTTGGAGCCAGAGGTACTTGATTTTATCGACGGCGATAGCACCCACTTCGAAAAAGAACCGCTGGAACGGTTGGCGGCTGCCGGCCAACTCATGGCCTATCGCCACAGCGCTTTCTGGCAGTGTATGGATACCATACGCGAAAAGAGATACCTGGAGAGTCTATGGGAAACCGGACAGGCACCATGGAAAACCTGGTCGGATGCCATGATGAGCCCAGGGAGAAACTATCGCAACACGCACGGTGGGAGTGGGAAGCGGGACATGATGTCAGCGGGCTCGCCGGGCCAGACCTCCTCATCTGAATCTGAATCCAAGAAAGCTGCTGCGCAGCGGTGTCTTACACAATGTAATCGCTTTGTATGGAGTGCAGGCTTGTACCTACGCGCTGCCTCTGCTTACTTTTCCCTATCTGGCGCGCGTGCTCGGTCCTTCGGGATGGGGCGTGGTGGTTTTTGCGCAAGCGATCGGAGAGGTGATCGCGAGCGTGGTGGAGTATGGCTTCGACATCTCCGCCGCCCGTGATACTTCGCGTCACCGCAACGAACCGAAACATCTCTCCGCGCTGATCTCCGGGGTGTTGGGCGCCAAATTTCTGCTGGCTATTTTGTGCATCGCGGGAGCGATCTTCTCCCGGCGCTTTACCCACCACGTGGCTCCATCACTGGCGCTGTTTTGGGCCAGCACCATATGGGGGGTCTGCCAGGGTATCAATATGCTCTGGTATTTCCAGGGTCTGGAGCGTATGCGCCTGGCCAGCATGCTGGAAATCGGAGGCAAGGTTCTTGCTACGTTGAGCATTTTCGTGCTGGTCCATAAGCCCTCCGATGGATGGAAGGTGATGGCGGCCCAGTGTGTCGGCTGCGTGGTGGCTCATGGAGTCACGGTCGTCCTGGCTTATAGGGAAGTAGGTTTTCAATGGCCTACTCCCCGGTCGGTCTGGGATTCACTCCGCCTGGGCACCTCGATGTTTTTATTTCGCGCGGTGCAGAGTATCTGCGGTTCAGCCAACCGGTTGATCCTGGGTTCGGTGGCGCCGGTGGCTGCGTTGGGTGAGTACGCCGGCGCAGAACGCATCACGCGGGTCTTCCAACAAGGGATGTGGCCGGTGAATCAGGCCCTCTACCCGAGGTTGACCAAGCAGATGCAGGATAGCCCCGGGAAAGCGATGAAGACGGTGAAGTACAGCCTGCTTCTTCTCGGCGGGCTGGGCATGATCTTCGGCCTGGCTATCTATCTGGGAGCTCCGCTGCTGGTGCGCTTTGTGCTGGGACCTGCATTCCGGGATTCGGTGCCGGTGTTGCGCGTCTTTTCCATGTGGATTCCGATGATCGCACTGACCACCGTGATGATCTTCCAGTTGCTGCTGCCTAATCAGCTGGACACCCAGTTCAACTTTGTCAATTACAGTGCCGGCGGGCTGGGCATCCTGGTTGCTTTCCTGCTTGTTCCCAGGATGGCGGCGGTTGGTATCGCATGGGCTGCCGTGATTTCGCAGGGGTATACCCTGGTAGCTTTCATCTTCGTATTGTGGCGAGCCGGGTTGAATCCTTTTGCGGGCAGCCGTAGCGGGCCGGGCGCCAAGCCTGAGCGATCTGGCTGTCGTCTCGGGGATGGACCATGAGGAAGCGCCGATCGAATTCCTGGTGACTGAGCCGGAGTCTATGGTGCAGAAAGGGGTCGTCGAATAGAGGTATTTAAGCAGAATTGCATTCAGCGAAGGCGCAAAAGAATTGCCGCCTCGCTCTTCAGCATAGTCGTGAAAGGCTGCCTGAAAGAGAGCCAAAGCGACCACCGTCGTTTGTGCGATTGCAACAGTGACTGTCCCGCCGCCTGATTTCCTTCCATAAGTCGCCCACGCTTCTTTGTCACAGCCCACTTATGGAGCGGGGGTGCGGAGATATGCCCTCTGACCAGTGAAGGACCTGCTGTTTGTCCTTCCATTCATGTTACCAACCGTATGCGGATGAACTGGCCTCCACTTTGTCATCCGGGGGACCCGGATTTCCTGTACGTTGCTTCATCCATGGCTGCGTGTGCGGCTTTCAGTGAGGAAAGCCGCATGAGGCTAGCCAACGCCCCCGAGGTCAACAGGAAATCCAGGGGAACCGGAAGCCGATTTCGAAAAATGGGCCTCTCTGCCGAGGTTGTGTCTCGGTTTGATTTCAATCCAGCCTGCCAACGAGCAGAGGCTTCAAAAGGCAATGTATGTATGATTTCGCGATAATCGGTGGAGGAATTGTTGGTCTGGCGACCGGCGCCGCTCTTGGCCGCCGTTATCCTTTCGCGCGCATTCTTCTAGTGGAAAAAGAAGTTGGTTTTGCCCAGCACCAGACCGGCCGCAATAGCGGCGTCATTCATTCCGGCATTTATTACCAGCCTGGGAGCCTGAAGGCACAGATGGCGCAGGCGGGGAATCAGTCCCTGCGTGAATTTTGCTATGAGTACGGTGTTCCGTTCGAGGTGTGCGGCAAATTGATCGTGGCCACCAGGCCGGAGGAGATTCCTCAGCTCGATGCCCTGGTCGAGCGCGCATTGGAGAATGGCGTACCGGCGATGCGGCTGCACCCGGAAGAAGTAAAAGAAGTGGAACCGCATGTTTCCTGCATTGCTGCGATTCGTGTTCCCACCACCGGCATTGTCGATTACCGGCAGGTATGCCACGCGTTGGTGCACGAGATACAGCAACAGGGAGGGGAACTGAAGGTGGGCACGGAAGTGCTCCAGGTTGTGCCCACTCCGCTGGGTCACCTGCTGGAGACCTCATGGGGCGCGATGGAGACGCGCTTTCTGATCAACTGCGCCGGTCTGCACAGCGACCGTGTGGCGCGGCTGGGCGGCGTGGAACCGAAAGCCATGATCGTTCCCTTCCGGGGCGAGTACTTCGAGCTCAAGCCCGAGCGACGCCACCTGGTACGTCATCTCATTTACCCGGTCCCGAATCCGGACTTTCCATTCCTCGGCGTACACTTTACGCGCATGATGGATGGAAGCATCCACGCCGGGCCTAACGCGGTGTTGAGTATGAAGCGCGAGGGATATCGCAAGTCAGACTTCAGCTGGCGCGATCTCTCCGAGGTTATGACTTATCCTGGTTTCTGGAAGCTTTCCTCTCGCTATTACCGCGAAGGGTTTCGGGAGATGTATCGCTCCTGGAGCAAGGCCGCATTTACCCGAAGCCTGCAGCGGATGGTGCCCGAGGTGCAAGCGGATGACCTGATTCCGAGCAAGAGCGGTGTGCGGGCGCAAGCCCTGCTGCGCGATGGCAGCATGGTCGACGACTTCCTGCTGGTGGAAGGCAAGAACTCCTTGCATGTCTGCAATGCTCCTTCGCCCGCAGCCACGGCTTCGCTCGAGATCGCCAAGAAGATTGTCAGCAAGGTACCCCGTCCGGGCCGCCTTTCGTTGGTCAAGATGGCTTAACCCGGCGACGGCTAAGCACATCCAGGACGTAAGCCCTGGGTAGGATTTGATACCACGAATCAGTCCCGCAGAGCCTGCCCTGAGCTTGTCGAAGGGGACGGCTGAGAATATCCCAGGACACGGTCCTGGGCATCTTTCCAATTCTGCGAGAACCGCTGCGGTTCTCACGCAGGAACTAATTCTCAATGAAAGGTACGGGCTATCAGCCCGTACGTAATGTTGTCAACCGGTCGGCTTTGAAGCCGCTGAGGGATGATTTCTTCTAGATTCAGCGACTTTTTCCGCAGGCAAGTCGTGCTCGATACAAAGTCACAAGTTGTTCTGCGTTAGAGTTATGCATTACCAACCACTAACCGAGAGAAGCTGCAAAGGAAACTCCGCGTGCGCATCGCCGTCTTCGACTACAAGATAACGCGCAACAATCCGATTGGGAGCTGCCACCTGGCCATGCTCCGCGCGCTTGCGTCGGAGCATGACTTTACCGTGTTTGCGGTGGAGTTCGAAAATCCCTGCCCGGAAAAGATACGGTTCGTGCGCGTGCCGTCGCCTAATGCGCCCGCTGGCGCTGCTCTTTGTCGTTTATCACTTCATGGCCCCCCTGTGTTACCTGTTCTACCGCCTCCGCGGCGGCGCTAAGTTCGATCTGGTTCAGGCGCTGGAGAGCAACCTTTCTTTTGGCGACCTGCTGTACTCGCACTTTTGCCATCGCATGTACCTCAAGCATCATTGGAGCAAGTCCGGCGCCAAAGGTTTGCGCGGCTGGTTCCGCTGGCTCGACCATACGCTTCACGGGTGGATGGAAAGGTTTACCTATCCGCGAGCAAAACAGGTAGTGGTTCCATCGCGCGGCCTGGCGAGGGAATTGCGAGCGGAATTTCCCTATATCGAGAACAAGCTAACCGTGCTGCCCAATCCCATCAGCCTGCCGCGTCTGCAAATGCCGGGCGAGTTTGATCGCTTGGCATTTCGTCACGGCTCTGGGCATCGAAGACCAGGATCTGGTGGCCCTGTTTGTGGCCCTGGGACAATTTGAACGCAAGGGACTGCCACTGTTGCTCCAGGCGCTGTGCACCGAAGGGATGGAGCGGGTCAAACTGATCGTCGTGGGCGGCGAAGCTGACCTGATCGCGCGCTTCGGTGGGCCAGGCCGTGAGGGATCAGCTTGGTAACCGGGTCAAATTTGTGGGTATGCAGTCCGATGTCCGGCCCTACCTGTGGAGCTCGGATGTCTTCGTGTTTCCATCGCTTTACGAGACATTTTCTTTGGTAACGTATGAGGCGGCCGCCTCTGGCCTTCCTATTGTGGTCTCTCAGCTCTACGGGGTGGAAGATCTGCTTCAGGATGGCGACAACGGCTTCCTGATTGAAACGACGGTTGCCGGGGTGAGAGAGGGCCTGCAGCGCGTTCTGGCGCTTAGCCCGGCCGATCGCCGCGCCATGGGTCAACGAGCTCGCCTGGCGGCCTCTGCATGCTCTGAAGAGCACTTTGTGGATGCTTGGCGTGCCTTTTATCTGCAACAATGCCCGGTCTAACGCCTGCGAGTAATTGAGGGTCAGTCGAAGGATCTGCGAGGATGTACGGGAGGGGAAATACGGGCATGGCACTTGAAACTGCACCACACGACAGAACGACGCCAGGCGCAAGCCTGAGCAAGCTCGTTCCGTTGGCCCTGAAGAGTTTTCCGCAGAAGCCCTCGGTCTCCGTCCTGATCACCTGCTTCAACTACGGGGCCTACGTCGGCCAGGCCATTGACAGCGCTCTCGCGCAGACGTACCCTCCGTCCGAAATCATCGTCAGCGATGACGCCTCGCACGACAACTCCTGCGAGGTGGTGGAATCCTATGTGAGCCGCGGCCATGGCATACGGTTGCTGCGCAATCCCCACGGCGGCATGGCCGCCAACCTGAATGCCGCCTACCGGAACTGTACCGGAGACGTGATCTGTCTGCTGGATGCGGATGATATCTTCCTGCCCGGCAAGGTGGAAGCCGTGGTGAATGCCTTTCGCGTCTCACCCGCAGGCCGGCTTTGCCATCCATCGCGCCAGCCTGGTCGACAACCAGAAACGTCAACGTGGTATGTACCCGTTGTTGAGCGCTCTTCCTAGCGGAGACTGCGCGCAGATGTACTTACGACAACGCGGGTATCCTGATGGGCCTGCCGCCCACGACCAACCTGGCGCTGCGCCGTGAAGTCGCCGAACAGATATTCCCCATACCAGTGGAATACACCGGTTACGCCGAGCAGATGATTCACCGTCTGGCTCCGCTGATGACTGAACTGTGCGCGGTGGATGAGCCATTGGCCCGTGGCGATTGCACGGGCAGAATGACCAGAACTCCACCCGCATCACGCCGCGCCGCCTGGAGCGGGAACTCAAGATCATGGAATCGCTCTGGCTGGAGCAAGAAGCGCTACCTGAAGAGCGTCGATCCACAGCTCGCGGCGTCCTTTCCGGCCGTCGACCGCAACCCGCTTTATCTCAAGATGAACTACATCCGGCATCGCCTGAACAACGATCCGGCGGTGCATCAGCGCATACAGCGATCTGTGCCGTTACGGCCTGCGAGAGAATTCGAAAATGGATCGGTTCTGGCGCTACTCCAACCGTCTGCCCCGGCCGCTCTTCCAGCGCGCGGTCGATCTCTTGCTCACCCAGAGTGTATGGAAGCAGATGGTGAATCGCGCCGTTCGTGGCAAGCAGGGTGCGTTATGAAGATTCTCTCCGTGCACAATTCGTACCAGTTGCCAGGAGGTGAGGATCAGGTCTTCGCCCAGGAGGCCGATCTGCTGCGCTCGCATGGCCATGACGTGGTTTTGTACCAGGCCAGCAACGATCAGGTGAACGGCATGAACCCCCTGGTCCTGCTCGGGAACACCATTTTCAATAAGCAAATCCATCAGGAGCTTCGCGCCCTGATGCAGCCGGGAAAAACCCGACATCGTTCACGTCCATAATACTTTCCCGCTCATTTCTCCCGCTGTCTACTACGCGGCCAACCGGGAAGGAATTCCAGTCGTACAAACCCTGCACAATTACCGCCTCCTCTGTCCCGCGGGCACTCTCTTCCGCGATGGACATGTATGCGAGAAGTGCGTGACCAAGAGCATTCCCTGGCCAGGCGTGGTGCATGCCTGCTATCGCGGCAGCAGGCTGGCGACAGCGGCCGGGGCCGCGATGCTGGCGACGCACAACTATAAGCAGACCTATAGCAAAACCGTCTCCGCCTACATTGCCCTGACCGATTTCGCGCGCGACAAGTTCATCGAGGGGGGCTTTCCCGCGGAGAAGATCCTGGTCAAGCCTAATTTTCTGCAGACCGATCCCGGGCGCGGTGAGGGCCAGGGCAACTACGCCTTGTTTGTGGGACGATTGACGCCGGAGAAGGGAATCAGCACGATGCTGGAAGCCTGGCGGCAAATCGGCCATGAGCTGCCATTGCAAATTGCGGGTGACGGTCCGTCGGCGGTAGAGGTGGAAAAGGCCAGCCGTGAAATGGAAGGTGTGACCTGGCTGAAATGGCTTCCGCGAGCGGACATCCTGCAGCGGATGAAGGATGCGTCGATGCTCATACTGCCCTCGACGTGGTATGAGGGCTTCCCTATGATCCTGGCCGAAGCCTTCGCCGTGGGCTTGCCCGTGATTGCCAGCAACCTGGGAAGCATGTCGTCCGTAGTTGATCATCTGCGAACCGGGCTGCACTTTGAGCCCGGGAACGCAAGCGACCTGGTGGAGAAGGTGCGTTGGCTGCGCGCCCATCCCGCGGAGGTTGCGTTGATGCGCGCTCAAGCGCCGAAGGGAATATGAGACCAAATATACCGGGGAAGAGAACTACGCGCAGATGATGCAGATCTACGAGTCGGTCTTATCCCCGCCGGGTTCCCATGCTGCCGGCCAACCGGACCTTGCATCCGTGGGCGGGGCATCCGTTTACTAAGGCATTTTCACTTCTGCTGCACAGCGAAATACATCGGGCGGCTTTTCTTCAGGAAAAGTCGCCCGAATTGCTTTTAACACCTTCCTGAATACGAAACGGTGATGGAGGCGTTTACCGCGTTCTCAGCTGGCGGCGCTATCCACCAGGTTGTTGTCGTTCCGCTTCCCACACAGAGACCACCTCGTCCCGCGCGGCGAGGTCACGAACGTCACCAGGACGCCATGACTTGATCGCTCCCGGCTAAGCGAAGTGAAATGCACATCCATGCGATGAATGGCGCGCTTCACCTGCACCAGTTGGTTGCTCAGCATCGATGCCGCTCCACCCTCCACCACTGCCCGATGTTTCCTGCTCAGTGCCTGCCCCAGGGAAGGCTGCACTGGAAACTCAGACAAATCGATACCAACCCAGGCATCGAGTGCCAGGTGGAATAGCGCTTGTGCAGCAGTATTCCAGGCCTCGATCTTCCCCTCTCTGTCTGCCAGCACTACCGGGTATGGCACGTGGTTGAGGGCGTGGGCGTAGCCATCTCTCAGTCGAACCACTTCCTGGCTGAGCCTCTCCATCTCTTCATGCATCATCTCCAGCTGATTGTTCAACGTGCCGAGTTCATGGCCGGTGACTTCGAGTGCCTTGATTGGCCAGGCGGAGCTGCTCAATCGCCTTTTCCAATCGTTCATTGACTAATTCGAGAGCCGCCGGCGCGCGCTCCCTGCCGAGGCCATCGTCATCCGTTGGCAACGATTGCATGTTTCTAGCTCCAGGTTGCGTCGGGTTGTGAGGCAGGTGTAAGAATCCACCCCAAAATTACTAGACGTCCTAAACGAAAGTAGGGTTTTCCCTCATCACCGAGGTGCACGGAGGTGAGGGAAGCATGCGTCCTATAGTCACCATCGATTTGGTTACTATGGTCACCTTTTGGTAATCTCAGTTCCTTCTGTTTAGGGGATGCAGCGGACGTCGAGGGTTGTTCCTGGGTTGGAACGGCAGCGTCGTAGCCCGGGTTCCTGCTTGAAGCGTGCGGCGGGGACACACATTCTCGATGCGATCCGATTGTGCTGGATCTCGAGCGATCGCTTCAGTTGCTCCTGCAAGGCTCTGGTCTGCGACGCGAGTTCTGAGGTGTGCCACGCCAGGGTGCTCAGGTTGTGGTGCACCCGCATGAGAGTCTCGTTCGCTCGCTTCACCATTCGCGTCCAGGGTGTCCGGTGCGGTACGTGAGAGCCAACGGTCGAGCTCGTCGGTAAACGCGACCACTGCGCTTCTATCTTTCAACGCCGGGCGGTGAACCGGCATTCCCAGACGAACTTCCCAACGTTGAGCTGTGCGCACGCCGCGCTCAATGTGGTTGGAGATTTCTTTCCAACCGTTAAGAATCTGTCGACTCATGGAACCTTCCAAAATTTTGTCTGTTTTTACGCGAAACCCTGATACACACTAGGACTGGCGACGAAAGCGAAAAGTCAGGCTGATCCGCGCCACTCCTGAGTGGGATGCTTGAAAGGGCAGATGGGCTTGATCGAGTTTACGTGCGCAGTGTTGTTGATGTCGGTCCTCGCCGGACTGCTCGGCGCCCTGACTGGTCTTGGTGGAGGCGTGGTCATTGTCCCCGCGCTGGCTCTTCTCTTCCATATCGATCTTCGCTACGCCATTGGGGCTTCGCTGGTTTCGGTCATCGCCACTTCTTCGGGTGCGGCTGTCTCCTATGTCCGGGAAGGCTTCTCCAACGTCCGCATCGGAATGTTTCTGGAGGTGGCAACCACGGTGGGAGCCCTGGTTGGCGCTTATCTGACTGCGCGCATCTCCAACCACGCCATCGCTATTATTTTTGGCTTTACGTTGCTTTACTCTGCCTGGAGTTCATTCCACCATAAGCAAAATGAGAGGCCGCGCAAGCAGAATGCGCTGGCCGAGAAGCTGAAGCTGAGTGGAGATTATCCGACGGCGAGCGGCCGCGAGGCCTACGTCGCGCAGAATGTTCCCGCAGGCTTTGGCATCATGTTTATCGCCGGAATTCTCTCCGGTCTTCTCGGCATTGGCTCCGGGGCGGTCAAGGTTCTGGCCATGGATCACGCCATGAAACTGCCCTTCAAAGTCTCCACCACAACCAGCAACTTCATGATCGGTGTGACCGCGGCGGCGAGCGCCGGTATTTATCTTGGCCGGGGCTATATCGCTCCAGGTCTGGCAGCGCCGGTGATGCTTGGCGTCCTGGCTGGTTCGCTTGTAGGAGCGCGCTTGCTGGTCAGGATCCGTGTACCAATCCTCAGGGTGGTCTTTGCCGTAGTCATTGTCGCGCTGGGCGTCGAGATGATCTACAGCGGCGCCACGGGAAGGTTGTGAGCCGATGGCGTCGGAAGCCGATCTGAAAATGGAAATTGCCATCAGCCAAATGCTGCGCGCAGGCGTCAGCCTGGCTGCCATTGTGGTGTTTGTTGGCGGGTGTCTCTATATGTTGCAGGCCCATGGAGTGACGCCGGATTATCGCCATTTTCACGGAATTGCCGGCCCCGCGGACCGAATCCCGCCGCTCCTGGCCGGCGGCCATCCGGACAGTCGCAGCATCATCCGCTTGGGCATTCTGCTACTGGTCGCGACCCCGATCATGAGGGTCGCGTATTGCGTCTATGGTTTCGCAGCGCAGAAGGACAAGATCTATATCGTGGTCAGCAGCATCGTTCTTACCGTGTTGCTCTACAGCTTCTTTCACGCCTGATATGTATCCACAACTGTTGCATGCGGACCTACGTAGACTTCCCGAACAGGCCTGTTGAAGTCAGCATCTGCCCAACTTAGCTGTCGCCGAGCGCCCCGGTTGCCTCTCGCATATGAAACCACCGCTGTTACCGTCAGCAGTGGGCGAGTGCGATGCGCATTGCCAGGCTCTTGACGTTCAGTCCATGGGTGTAGGTTTTGACCAGGGATCGGCGCACGAAGGGCAGGCGCATGGCGCGGAATCCGCGGGCTGGATTGGCATAGAAAGCCGCTGCTGCGCGCGAAGAAAAGCGTAGCGTCTGACGGTAGCCGGTGAGATGGCCGGCAAATGCCTCAGCGGCGGTACTCTCTCCCCGCAGTTCCGCCAGGATCGCCTTTGCTGCCGCCTGTCCGCTGACCAACGCGCCGTAGATTCCCTCGCCCGTGAGGGGATCGGCGAAGCCGCCGGCGTCTCCCACCAGGAAAACGCGATCACGCAAATCCGGCTGAATATATTCGGCCGGACTCTCACCGGCACCGATCCCCAGATATTGCCCGGTCACACCATGCAGGACATCGGTGCCCAGCCTGTTCTTTACATAGCTCAGAAGCCGGCTCCGCGTCAGGCTGGCCGCAGACGACAGGCGAATAAAGGCCTACGTTGAGATGGTCGCCCTTGGGAAAGATCCATGCGTATCCATTGCTGACGGAGGCAAAATCGAAGGTAAGATCAAGCTCCTCCCGTGGCACCGCTGTCTGGACCTCTAGCGCAAAGCCCTGGGAAAACCAGGAGCCGGCCGCGCACAGCCGCCGTACCTGGCCGCTAGCGCCATCGGCGCCGACCAGAAAGCGGCGCCCGATAGTGGGCGCCCGGGGTTAGCAGATGTACCTGATCGCCGCCGCGCAGAATCTGCCGCACGCCCTCAATCTTTCGCAGACAGGCTCCCGCCGCCATCGTTTTGCGCAGGCAGTATTCATCGAACTCGGCCCGCACCGTCATCACGCAGATGGGCTGGCGGCTCTTCAGCACAACGGCGCCCGGGGAGGAGGACGAGCTGTCGCCCTCCAGCCGAACCCGCCCGATCACCTTTCTCACCACCGGGTCAATCGAGTATCGGAGCGCCTGGACGGCCTTGCTGGTCAAACCGCCGGCACAGGCTTTTGCACGCGGGAAGTCCTTCTTGTCGAGTAGCAGTACGGATCGGCCCGCGGCCGCCAGATCATAGGCTGCCGCGCAACCGGCGGGTCCCGCTCCCACCACGATCGCGTCCCAAAGCTGACCACCAGCATCCACAGGCATTTTCCCGCTCAGGTAGGATTTGTCAGCCACTCCTCGGAGTGTTTTTCCAGGGCAATGCGCACCAGTTGGCTACGGGTGCGCACGCCGGTCTTCTCGAAAAGCTGTTGCAGTACCGCTTTGACCGAGCTCTCTGAGATCTCCAAGCGGGCGCCGATTTCCTTATTGGTGAGCCCTTCGAATACCCCTTTGAGCACCGCCTGCTCACGCTGCGTCAAGCCCTGCGCACGGCGGGGCGCGGCCGTGTTGCCGGTGGCCGCAGCAATGATGGAGCGGGTCACCGCGGGGTCGAGCCAGACCTCGCCGGCAAAGACCTTGCGGATGGCCTCCACCAGGCGGCTCGGGGGACTGTGTTTGAGAAAGACGCCGGAAGCGCCGTTCTCCAGCATGCGCAGCATCACCGAATCGCTCATGCCGGCGGTCACCATCAAAATGCGGCCGGGAAAACGGGCGCTGCGCGCCCGGTCGAGGAACTGTGTTCCCTGCTCAGGACCGAGATCGTAATCCAGCAGAACCACGTTGACCTCCTCCAGATGTGGCAACGCGAACGCCTCGCTCGCGGAGGCGCAGGTGGCCACGATGTGGAAGTCAGGCTCGGTCTGAAGCAGCCGGCTCAGGCTCTCGCGGAACAGGCTGTGATCGTCGATCAGCAATAGTCGAATTTCGCTGCTCATAGCTATCATTCTTGCTTTCCCGTACAGCGGGTGACAACTCCACGACAAAAGTCGAGCCCCCGGTTTCCGGTTCGTAATGCAGGTCACCTTTAAAGCTGCGCATCAAAGCGCGCGAGAGATAAAGGCCCAGCCCGGTCGATTGGGCATCCTGCTGAAAGGGATGGAAGAGGCGCTCCGGGTGGGCGACCCCGCCGCCGGTATCGCGGAAACGAATGGCGACTCCCAAGCCCTCGCGGCGGGCGCTCACGGTCAATTCCTTCCGCTCTTGTTCCTCCATGGCGCGCTCGCTGTTCTTGGTCAGGTTGAGGAAGACCTGCATCAGGCTTTGACGGTCCGCCCACACGGTAGGCAGATCGTCTTCTATCTCCCACCGGCTGGTCACTCCGCTCTCGCGCAGAGAAGACTCGATGACGATGCGCAGCTCGTCGAGCAGGGACGGCACCTCGGCCCCTGGCGGCATGGCTTGCTGTCTGCCGCAGATCCATTGCGGCAATCCGCTCGAGCGCCAAAACCAGCGTGCCCAGGCTCTCAAAGTCTTTATTTTCTTTCAGTTTGCCGCTACGCGCCAGATTTTCATGGACCAGGGCAATGGCCCCGCATACGTTGCGCACTTCATGCGAAACAGCGGCCACCAGGATGCGCGAACTGGTCAGCATTTGATGAAAAGCTGATTCCTCGTGCGTCCTCAGGTCTTCGGAGGTATCCAGCACCATGGCCGCCAGCCGCGGTCCGGCACTGGTCACGTAGGTGGAGAACCAGACGTCCGCCTGGAAGACCTCCCCATCCGCTCTGCGCCCGCGGCATTGCATGGCCGTGCGAAAAGCCTGGCGGTTGCAATCCAGGGCGGGCACGTTAATCAGCGACGGCAGGTAATTGCGGATGGGCAAGCCGGGAAGCGTGCCGGGTTCAAGGCCGAAAAGGCGGTTCGCTGCGTCGTTGGCGAGCAGGACCGTGCCGTCGGAACTGGTGGTGATGATGGCCGCGGGACTGCTATCCACGAGCACTTTCAGTTGCTCCTCCGCATCCCTTCGTGCCGTCATCTCGCCTTCGATCTGCCGCATGTGGCGGGCAGAAAGCTTCCGGCTGCGCGTCACCTCGTGCATGAAGAGTCCCATGCAAAAAAAAGCGGAGAAATAGAGCAGGTCGCGTGGCAGCCCGGTATTGGGTCCCCAGGCAAACTCATCGAAGGACTCCGCCAGCCAGGCGCAGACGCCCGGCGACCGCGCCTATCTCCCAGCGGGTCAAGGCGGCGCCCACCACCAGCATCGGAGCCAGATACAGAAAGCCGAGCGGGATCTCCGCGCGCGGCATGCGCATCGATCGCCGCAATCAACGCGATCATCAGCCCGGCGATCGGCAGCGACGTCCGGCGCGTCCCCGACACGAAGATGGAAAAGAGCGGCATTTCTTCGCTGTCCTCTGGTCCTATCTTCATTCTAATGGCCATGCGAGTCCCTATGCTTTGGACGATTGCGAATGTGCTTTGCTGCCTGGACCAAGACTCTAGTGAAAAACAGCATGCCGGGCAAGTTACGCGGTGCTCGATTGGCGAAGGGGGAATCTATCTCGGTTACGATCGAGGTGTAAACGCAATGTTCGTGCTTCTAAATTACTAACAAAAGTTTTATGTGGTATTTGCCACTAAACAGGTAGTCTCTAGATCGAAAGATACCTGGAACTGACCAATCGTGGCCCCTGGCCTCAAGTAACATCTAGCTTGGGTGCCGCGCTTTTGTCGCGTGCCGTCTTCGCGTGGAACGCGTGGCGCGCGAAGGGCCTCATTTTGCTGAAGGGGGCTTTCCTTGTACTGGTGGAATAGGATCCGATGATTCGGATACAGCCCATCCGGCAAGCTAAAAAGAGGGGCAACGGATTCCAAAACCGCGAGACTGACCGGTCCGCATTGCCGGCCCCTGGGTTTTTTGTGGGCCTTTGTGGCGTTGGCTAAGTTCATGCGGCTTTCCTGACTGAAAGCCGCACACGCAGTCCGTGGATGCGGAGCCAAGTACAGGAAATCCGGGGCCGGGTCGAAGCTTTGCTGAATGGTGTGCCCGGCCCTGTTTTCTGCTCCGTCCAACCATGCTCAAAAGTATGCAAACCGTCCATCCCGGCTAGTGCAGATTCGCCCCGGGAAAGATAGGAATTCTGCCCTGGGACGTGAGGTTAATTTTCGTGAGGTTTATTCATGAAGCGAACGGTGCTTATCGCAGCCGCTCTCGGTCTTGGCATGTTGAGTGGTTGCGGCGGCGAGAAGCATGATAAAGCGGCTGAGGCCCCGCCTCCCGTGCAGGTGGTGGATGAGGGCGGGGTCACTCTCATCACCGTCGATCACCCCGACCGCTTTTCCGTAACGACAGCGACGCAATATGCGTCGACCTCTACGCTCAACGTGACCGGTACGGTCAATCCGGATGTTTCCCGAACCATCCCGGTTATTTCGATAGCCTCCGGCCGTGTGATTGCGATTCACACCCAAATCGGCGCCTACGTCAAGAAGGGCCAGCTGCTCATGGAGGTGCAGAGCACCGACATCTCCAATGCCTTCGATCAATACCTGAAGGCGGTCAATGACGAGAGACTGGCGCGGACCCAGGACGAACGCGCCAAGATTCTTTATGACAAGGGCGCGATCGCCAAGAGCCAGCTGGAAATCGCGGACGACGCCGAGCAGGACGCCAAGACCGATCTGACAGCGGCGGAGCAGCAGTTGCATTTCCTTGGTGTCGACCCGGCCCATCCGTCGCTAACGGCAAAAGTCTATGCCCCTGCGAGCGGGGTGGTCATCGCGCAAAATGTTACCAATGCCGCCGCAACCGGCGTCACGTATGCGGGATCGTCGACCGCCTTCACCATAGCCGATCTCTCCCAAGTGTGGATCATCTGCGATGTCTACGAGAACGATCTGCCTATGGTTCACGTTGGGCAGACAGCAGATATTCGGCTGAATGCCTATCCCGACCACACGTTCACCGGCACCATCAGTGAGATCGACGCCGTTCTTGATCCCAGTATCCGCACCGCGAAAGTTCGTATTCAGGTGCCTAATCCTGACCACCTGATGCGCATCGGTATGTTTGCCACAGCCACTTTTCACGGCCGCAGGCTCCTGGACCACGTGTCGGTACCAGCGTCCGCGATCCTTCACCTGCATGATCGGGACTGGGTCTATGTGCCCGTGGACGGGGGAAAGTTTAAGCGGGTAGGTGTTGTCGGCGGCGCCATGCTTCCTGGCGGAATGCAGGAGGTCACCTCCGGCCTCGACTGCCGGCCAGCAGGTAGTGACCAGGGCGCTCGAACTGCAGAATACGGTGGACCAGTAATGATCCGTGGTCTGGTTGATTTTGCACTGAACAACCGGTTCATGATCCTGGCGATTGCCATTCTGCTGTTTGTCTGGGGCGCTATCTCTTTTCATAATCTGCCGGTCGAGGCGTATCCCGACGTAGCCAACAACTACGTCGAGGTGATCACGCAGTGGCCGGGGCGCGCTGCCGAAGAGGTGGAGCAGCAGGTTACGGTGCCCATCGAAGTCCAGATGGCCGGCATCCCGCACATGCAGCATCTGCGCTCCTTTTCGCTGGCCGGCCTTTCCGACGTCAAGATGATCTTCGACGATGATTCGGTCAACGACTGGAATCGTGAGAAGGTTCTGGAACGGCTTTCCCAGGTCACGCTGCCTGCGGGTTTGCAGCCGCAGATCGGCACCGACTGGAGTCCTGTCGGGCAGATCTTTTGGTACACGCTGCATAGCACCAATCCCGCGTACGACAACATGGAGTTGAAGTCGATCGAGGACTGGACGCTGGAGAAGCAATTCAAGTCCGTCCCCGGCGTTGTGGATGTCGCGAGTTTTGGTGGAATCACGCGCGAATACCAGGTGCGCGTCGACCCCAGCAAGCTGATCGCCTACGGCTTGAGCATTGGCCAGGTGGAGCAGCAACTGGCCAACAACAACATTAATGCCGGTGGCAGCTTTATCGAGCAGGGCCAGCAGCAAATCAATGTCCGTGAGGTGGGCCTCTTTCGCAACGTCCAGGATATCGAGAATACCGTTCTCAAAACAACCAACGGAACTGCGCTGCGGGTCAAGGATATCGCCGAAGTCGTGCAGGGACCGAAGATACGCCTGGGCCAGATCGGCAAGGCCATTCGTCGTGTCGACGGAAAGGTTATCGACGACGGCGATGTGGTCGAGGGTATCGTGCTGCTGCAGAAAGGTGACGATTCCGACTCGACCCTGGTGGGCATCCACGCCAAGGTGAAAGAGCTGAATGACCTGATACTGCCCAAGGGAGTCAAGGTCGTTCCCTTTCTGGATCGCAGCGATCTGTTGCACTACACCACGCACACGGTGCTGCACAATCTGACCGAGGGCATCATCCTCGTTGTGATCATTCTCTTTCTCTTCCTGGGGAATGTTCGCGGCGCTCTCATTGTTTCGCTCACCATTCCTTTCTCTCTGCTCTTTGCCTCCATCTGTCTCGATCTGGTTCATATCCCGGCCAATCTGCTGTCGCTGGGCGCGCTCGACTTTGGCATGGTGGTCGACGGCGCCGTGGTCATGGTGGAGAACATTGTCCGTCATCTCGGCCGCCGGCGCTCCGATAGCAGCAGCCCCAGCGAGCAGATTCGCGAAGCCGCACACGAGGTGCAGCGTCCCGGTCTTCTACGCCATCGGCATCATCGTGACCGCGTACCTTCCTATCTTTACCTTGCAGGCAGTTGAGGGGCGATTGTTCAAGCCGATGGCCTGGACGGTGGCGTTTGCCTTGCTGGGTGCGTTGATCTTCTCCATGTTGATCGCGCCCGTGCTGTCCAGTTTCCTCTTCTATAAGGGTGCGCGCGAATGGCATAACCCGGTGATGAGCTGGCTCACCGATCGCTACCGCCATGCCGCGACCTGGGCCATTGAACATCGTTCCGTTACCGTCGGCGTTGCGGTGTGCGCGCTGCTGCTGGCGGGTTTTCTGGGTTTGAGTGGAGTCATCGGTTCGGAGTTTCTGCCTCACCTGGATGAAGGCGCGATCTGGGTTCGCGGCACCCTGGCTCCCAGCACCGGCCCGACCGCGGGCGTTGCCACCATGGATAAGGCACGCGTCGTTCTGGCCGCATTTCCAGAGGTTACGGATGTGGTGAGCCAGGTAGGACGGCCCGACGATGGCACCGATACGACGGGCTTCTTCAACACGGAATATTTTGTGGATCTGCTTCCCAAAGAGAAGTGGCGGCCGGCCTTCCACCAGAACAAAGACGAGTTGATTGGCGCCATGAATCGCGAACTGGAGAAGATGCCAGGGGTGATATGGAACTTTTCTCAGCCCATCTCAGACAACGTGGAGGAGGCGGTCAGCGGCGTCAAAGGCGAACTGGCGGTCAAGCTTTACGGGGATGACCTGAAGCTGCTGGAGCAAAAGAGCGAACAGATCGAAGGCATCATGAGCCAGATTCGAGGCATCCAGGATCTCGGTATCTTCCGCGTCATCGGCCAACCCAACTTGAACTACGTGGTCGACCGGGCAGCCGCGGCGCGCTTTGGTATCAATGTGGCTGACGTGCAAGATGCCATCCAAACCGCGGTGGGCGGAGGCGCGGTCAGCCAGGTGCTGCAGGGCGAGGCGCGCTACGACCTGGTGGTTCGCTACCAGAAGCCATACCGTGACACGCAGGAGGCGATTGAAGACATTCGCCTGCTGGCTCCTTCCGGCGAACGGGTTTCGCTGGCCCAGTTGACCCAGGTCAAAGTGGAAGATGGCGCGGAGGAGATTTATCGCGAGGCCAACCAGCGCTACGTCGCGATTAAATACAGCGTTCGCGGCCGCGATCTGGGCAGCACCGTAGAAGAGGCGATCGCCAAGGTCAACGCCCAGGTGAAGCTACCTCCCGGCTACCATCTGGACTGGGCGGGTGAATATCAAAGCCAGAAGAGAGCGGACAAGCGCCTGGCGCTGGTCTTGCCCATCACCATCACCATCATCTTCATCATCCTTTACACCATGTTCCGTTCGGCGAAGTGGGCGCTGCTCATTCTGTGCAACGTTGCCATGGCTCCGGTCGGCGGCATGCTGGCGCTGTTGTTCACGCACACCAATTTCAGTGTTTCTTCCGGGGTCGGCTTTCTCGCCCTCTTCGGCGTTTCGGTGCAGACCGGCGTCATCATGCTGGAGTACATCAATCAGTTGCGTGTTCGCGGGCACTCGATCGAGGAATCCGCGGTCGAAGGCGCGGTGCTCAGACTTCGCCCCATCATGATGACCATGCTGGTGGCCACATTGGGACTGTTGCCGGCGGCCACCTCACATGGCATCGGCTCGGATTCGCAGCGTCCCTTTGCCATCGTCATTGTGGGCGGCCTGATTGCGGCGTTGTTAATGAGCGTCTTTCTGCTGCCAACGCTCTATGTATGGATCGCGGGTGACCGGGACGTGCTCCCGACACCGGAAACGGAGTTTGAGAATTGAACTCCCGCAGACGAAGCACGCTCGCGTTGTGGCTCTGGATGGGATTTGCCGCGGGCGGGCGCCTACGCGCAGGCTCCGGCACCAGCTCCAGCCCCAGCGGCCCCAGCGCCGCCTCCTCCCACAGCGCCGATCACCATGCAGCAGGCCGTGGATATGACCCTGGCGCACAATCCGGTTCTGCTGTCGGCGCAGCAGAATCTGCTCTCCATGAAGGGGCAGGAGGTGGAGGCGGGGCTGCGCGCCGAATCCTGACCTTGACCGGCACTGGGACCGATCATCACGCTTCCGGCCGCTAACCCGGGGAATCCCTACTCCTACAGTGCTGCAGCTTTCGCGGTTCTTCGAGCGCGGTCAGAAGCGGCGCTGGCGACTGGATAGCGCGCGGGCGCAGACCGCCCAGACGGATGCGCAATATCACGACCAAATAAGACAGACGACTCTGCAGGTCAGACAAAGCTTCACCAATCTGCTGCTCGCCAAAGCGACTTTGAAACTGGCGCAAGACAACCTGAGCAGCTTTCGGCAGCAGTTGCAGATTAACCACGACCGTTACGATGCGGGTGACATTGGCAAGCTGGATTACGAGCGCCTGGATCTGCAACTGGCACAGTTCGAATCGGATGAGTCGAACGCCGAGATGAACCTGGTGCAGGCCAGCGATCAACTGCAGACGTTGATCGGCTACCAACAGCCGATCCGCTCTTTCGATATTTCGGGTGATCTTGTTCCGCCAGTGATCTCGAACAACCTGACGGATCTGGAGCAAAAGGCGCTGGCGGAAAGGCCGGATTATCGTGCAGCCCAGGCCGCCGTACGGGTGGCGGATGCCAATGTGAAACTTGCGTACGCCAACGGAACCACCGACCCCACGCTTGAAGGGGAATACGACCGCAGTGGCGTCGACAGCTCGGCCGGGTTTAGCATCAGCATTCCGCATGCGCATCTTCGACCGTAACCAGGGAAACAAAGACACCAGTAAATACCTGGCGCAGGCCAGCCGGTTCGGTCGAGGTGGCGGCGCAGAACCAGGTCTATTCCGATGTAGATCAGGCCTGGATTTCCTACACCACTTCCAAGGTGCTTTCCGACCGCTACAACGGGCACTATCTCGCTGAAGCGAAGGATGTCTTGTCGATCGCGCAGTTTGCCTACGACCACGGCGGGATCGCTTTGCTCGATTATCTGAGTGCTCTGCAGGACGATCGGACCACCAGCCTGAATGCATTGAACTCCTACGCGCAAACGTGGCTGGCAATCCACCAGTTGAGCTTTGCCAGCGCAACCGACGTTGTGCCGTAGTTGAGCTGCTTGTGTCCTAGCAAGTCCCAATAGGAACAGGAGGACGGGTGCCCCATGTTCGCCACAGCGTACCTGGGCCGAAAAAGAAGGGTGATCCGGATTTCCTGCTACGTGGCACTCACCAACGTCCACGTGTGCGGCTTTCAGTAAGGAAAGCGGCATGAGGCTCGCCGACGCCACCAAACTCAACAGGAAATCCGGGGGGAGCCCCCCACAGCTTTTTGCGATTTCGGCCACGAAATCCGGCCGTGGCTAGCAAAGGCATCTGAAATGCAAAACTCTACATGACAACCAGAGTGAGCGGCATTTTCTGCGTTGTTGTGCCATCGGACGCGACTACCTGGATCGTGTAAGTCCCCGGAGTAACCGTAGACGGCGACGAGGTGCCTGGCGGTGTCGTCGTGCTGGAGCCACTGCCTCCGCCCCCACATCCCGACAAACCCGCCGTCAAGAACAGGAAGACCGAGAAGACAAAGCACGTCGCAAGCCTGCGACGCTTCCACCACGGGAATGGCAAAAGGAGCAGAATACCCGCTAGGCCTGCACCGAATTTACCCAACAGCTCAGCGGTTTGTGGCGCTTCTGTCGCAATGGCAACGGTGAAATTTGTCGCCTTACCCCCGGCGAGTGCGAGGGTAACGGGAGTAAAGGAGCAGCTCGCGTTCGCCGGCAGTCCGGTGCAACTCAGCGAGATCGTTCCGGAGTAGCCGGTTGCCGGCGTCAGCAAGAGAGCATAGCTTGCCGGTTGACCCGCTGTCACTGTAGTCGTCGCGCTTCCTCCAGGCTGTGGCGCAATGACAAATGGCGTCTGCGCACCTGTTCCGCTGAGGGCAATGGCCTGCGGAGAATTGGTCGCATTATCCGCAATATTCACAGTTGCAGACAGAGCACCGGCGCTTGCCGGCGTGAAGACGACGTTTATATTGCACGACGCTCCAGCGGCCACCGTGGTCCCGCAGTTATTGGTCTCAGCGAAGCTGGCCGCGTCTGCTCCCGCGATCGTGATCTTCACGCCGGTGAGATCTGCGTTCCCGCTGTTCTTCAGCGAAATAGTTTGAGCGGCAGAGGCCGTGGCAACCGCCTGGGCTGCAAAGGTGAGGCTAGCGGGCGAGATGGTCACGACTGGCGCTCCCGCCGGCGGCGGTAGCGCGGCGGAAATCGTGAAGGGGAGTGCCGTAGAAACGCCGCCGCCGTTGCCGGGGTTTACCACGATCACCTGGGCTGTACCCATAGTCGCAATGTCGGAGGCATAAATTGTTGCCGTTAGCTGCGTCGCCGAAACCATCGTGGTGAGTCGCGGGCTGTTATTCCATTCCACGGTGCTTCCCGGAACGAAGTTGCTGCCGGTAACCGTCAGTGTGAAATCTGCACCTCCGGCCGGCGTGGATGCGGGCGCCAGCGTGCTGGCCACGGGGGTTGCATTTAAATTGCTGCCGCTGGTAATGCTGCTGGTGAACAACAGGATAGCTCCGCTCGTGGAAGCGGCCGGGGCCAGGCCACGTAGGGCAAAGCCGTTGGAACCCCAGCGGACCATCTGCGTTCCAGTAGGAGCTGTTGTTTCCCCGAATGAGACGAAAGAAAGCGATGCTGTTTGTGCCAACGATGTCTGATCGAATGCCAGAACGCTTAGAGCCTGGTACTGGCCATAGGTTCCAAAGGTGTTCAGGAAATAGGTCTTGCCGGTGCTTGCGTCGGGTATAACGCTATCCATCACGGGTTCTATGCCAAGCGAGTACTTGGCCACCTGCTGGCCGGTCGCCGGATTCCACACCAGGCCCGAATCGCTGTAGATCAAAGTGCCGTCCGAGGCCAAGTTGTTGGACGACGAACAGCAGACTATATCAGTGGTGACGATGCCGGCAGGGCTGACGGTGAACTCGTTAAGAACTCCCTGAAAAGCAGTAATTCCGTAAAGGGTGCCTGGATTGATGAACGCAAAGTTATAAATGTCGGCTGCAACTGAGTTGACGCCGGGCGTGGCTCCATTACGTCCGATCCAATTGACCAGGCCCGCATCGTTGTAAAAAGCGACACCATTCGCTGCGGGGGAGACTTGTGGTATCTCGAGCGATACGACGACCTCGGTGGGACTGCCCGGCACCACATGCATATCTGCGACTTGCAGGTTGTTGCCGTAGTCAGGATCAATCGGCAACGCAAAGGTGCGTTCGATCGCCCGTGTGGAGAGGTTGATGCGTTGAATGCTGTGATCCGCGTTCAGCGCAACATAAAGGTACGCGCCATCAGAAGAAGCAGCGAGTACACCGGGATTTTCGCCCACCGGGATGGGTGTGCCCGGCGTTGCCGTGACCGGGTTGATGGGCAGCACGGTGTCCGGGTTCGTCGGAGAGGTTACTGGAATCGAGGCATAGAGCTGCTTGCCCACAGGCTCGTAAAGCAGGAAGGTATTCTGGATTGGAACGGACTGGTACTCGGTGACGGTATACGGGGCACTCTGTCCGCCGCCGGGTGCTGGGTTGGCTACGGTGAGGGCGATCTCGCCATAGGCGTTGGCCGGGATAGAACTTGCGGCCAGAGTGGCCCGGAGCAAGGTCTCGCTGACATAGGTAGTCTGTTGCGGAACGCCATTCAATTCGACCACGGACGATGGGAGGAAGCCGAAGCCCTGCACGGGGAATGCTATTTCGCCCGCACCAGCCGGCAACAGCTGCGATCCCACGCTCGTGACCTGGGGAACCGGCGCGGCCGTATAACCAGTTCCCTGGAGCGGCACGGAAACAATCGGGTTGGCCGGATCATTGGAGGCGATCTGCAGGGTTCCGGTTCGTGAGCCCGGAGCCGTCGGAGTGAAGTAAATCGACAGCCCGCAGCCCCCGCTGACGCCAATTTGCCCGGAGCAGCTTCCCAGCCCCTGCAGCGAGAAATCTCCCGAGATTTTGGTATTGGCCGCGTTCAGAACGAGCGGTGATTGTCCTACATTCTGTATAACCAACAGCCCGGGGGCAGAGGTCTGTCCAACCATGGTGAAATCGAAGTTGGGCGGGTAACTCACCTGGATTTTTGGCACCGTCCCGACGCCATTCAGCGGTAAGACAGCCTCTGTCATCGAAGCATTTGACTCGAAGGTTAGTGTGGACGCGTCCGTCTCAGGAGCGGTCGGCGAATAGCGCACAGACAACGTGCAGCTTTGACCAACGGGGAGTGTTTGGATGCACCCGTTTGCTGCTGCCGGCACGGTGAACACGCTGGCTGCTGCGGTAACGCTGGAGATGGTTAACGGCAGTGTGCCGCAGCTGGTGATGGTGAGCTGAATGTCGAGAAAAGTGCCCACCGTTACCGGTCCCCAGTACAGCGCACTGTTGGGCTTGACGCAAAGCGCCGGCGCGGCCACAGTCGGGTCGACCAACGCCACATATCCGTACAAGACTCCCGGGGCAGGAGTCGGTACCTGTCCCATGTATACGCCGGGGGTGGTGTAAAGGCCGTAGGTGGCGGCTGCGGCGACGTGCGCTCGATGGTTGTTATCGACCGCCAGACCTGTGGCCAAACCGGTGGCAGTTCCCCCCAGGAAAGTTGAGAACTTCAGAGTTGTACCCGTTGGATCAAACTGGCTGAGTGTCGACGCAGTAGGACCGTCAATGCTCGACGCCAGCGGCAAAACATCCTGGAGCGGTGCGACTAAGGGGAATTGCGGGCTTCCTGCCTGCCCCGCGACCCATAGATCGCCATCGGGATCCATTGCGAACGCATGCGGAGAATAGGCCGCACTACCGAAGAGCGTCGCATATACGAGCCCGGAGCCTGCGGCGTTCAACTCAGTGAGGAAGCGCATTGCCGGCACTCGTCGAAGCCGGCTGATAGGCGTTCGGTGTCGTTGGGTACGTGGAACCGGCGCCATAACCGGCGACAAACACCTCTCCACCGGGCAGAACTGCAATGCCCGCAACAGAGTACGCGTCATCCAGATAGGTGGAGAAGATCAAGCTGCCCCCGTCGGGCGCAAGTTTTGCCACGTATGGGACCGCGTTGAATAGCGTCACGGGCATCTGCGGGAGGTATGCGCCGCTGGTCGTAGGCCATAGAGCGCCCGCTCTGCCGGTCACATATACGTCTCCGGCAGCGTCCACGCTCACAGCGGAGACACCGGTCGGGCCGGCGCCGCCATTCTGTATATCCGGGTTGCCGAGGAGGGCGCTGTACAGCAATGTACCGGTCGGGCTGAACTTAGACAGAAAGACTTGGGAACCCGAGAAACCGGGCGTGCCGCCATACAAGGCGCCTTGCGTGGTGGGGAAAAGACTGGATTGGGTGTCACCGCCTAGGTAGGCGTTACCGGTTGCGTCAACGGTCAGTCCGGTGGATACGGTATCCGCGCCTTGTCCCAACGCCGCCGCGCCGCCAAGAAGCGTTCCATAGTTAAGCGACGATCCATCCGCCGAAAGCGAGAGAAGAAAACCAAAGTTGTTGCCCCCTCCTGCCCCTACAGGCTGACCGTTCTTGGTGGGAAAATCGGAGGCCTGTGTTTCGCCGGCAACAAAAACATTTCCATTGCTGTCCACGGCCACGTTGTAGGGTTGCGTGGCGCCGTTGCCGCCCACCAAAGTGGAGTAAATCAACGTCTTACCATCAGCACTCAGCTTGCTGACATAACCCACCACCTCATTCGCAACACAGCTTCCGCAACCTGCAAGGGCCCCGGGCGTCACAGGAAAGCCGGGGACCGCAATGCCAGTCAGGTAACTGTTACCATTGCTGTCTGTCGCTACGTAGCCAGCACTGATTGCATCTGTCGAAAGATAAGTAGAAAACGAAAGAACGGGATCGATCACCAGCGGACGTTGATGATCGTAACTCTCCACGGTAAACCCAATGTCTCCATCCGCAAGGAGATGGAAGGAGCCTTTACGGAATTGCCGGCCGCCGGGGGCATCCTGGTAGATTACCGGCTTGTGCATGTGCAGGTTTCCGCCGGAAAGCGCAATCGTCATCTCCCCATCGTTGGCAATGGTCGCGCGCGCATGCTCTGAAAGATGGAGACGGATTTGCCGGTAGTCTGCACCGGGAGCAATCACAAAGTCATGTTCCAGCATTTGCCCATTGCCGTAGAACACGGCGTCGATGCCGGGATATAGCCCTGCATAGACAACTTGCTTGTAATTTGGAACGTGGGTACGCCACCGGGCCGGGTCATTGCCCAGCAGGTAGTTACTCTGGCTCTTCTGGAGGAAACTCCCGTGGGGAATAGCCGGGGATGCCCCGGCAAATCCAATGCTCAGCGGGCTGGCGTGGCTGCCCTGCAACTCCATCATTACTGTCCGCCGGTTCAAATGCCACGGTCGCACCCGGGAGCCGTCCAGTCATGGTCACTGATGCCGGAGACTGGCTGGGAGCCGGCTCAAACAAAACCGGCATGCCCTCTTCGATTAAGCTTTTCGTCGGCTCAGGCTTTGAAGCTCCGTAGGAAGAGAGACTAAACGCACAAAGAAATGCAGCAACCACCTTGGAATGGCCCACAGAGCACCTTGTATTTCAGTAAGCAGTAGGAGCTAGGGCAGACTAGCAGAATCAACCATTACCGTAAACGACAAAGTCGGTTGAGTACCATTTGTAGTGACCATGGGCACCTAGACACAACGCCGATGGTATATCTGCCACTAAGACCGTGGCAGATGAGAGGTAGTCACACGCTCTTGGCTTCGAGTTCGGCCCAGCGTGTATAGAGAGCATCGAGAGCTTGTTGCGCTTGCTCCATGGCGAGCAGGGCTGCCTGCAGCCGTACGGCATCGGTGGCCACTGCAGGATCTTCGACCACTGCACGCTCTCGGGCAACGAGTTCCTCGGCGGCGGTTACGCGATCCTCTATGCCGGCAAATTCGCGCGCTTCCAGATACGAGAGCTTCTTTTTTCCAGCCGGGCTTCGCTTTTCCTGCTGAGCAGGCTGCTTTGCAACCTGCTCCGGCTCAGCCTGCCACGCCTCCCATTGCCCATAGTCGGCGAAGCGCTCTGCGCCGCCGCGCCCATCCAAGCCCAGCACACTGGTGCAGACCCGGTCGAGCATGTAGCGGTCGTGCGTGACCAGCACCAGTGCTCCGCGAAATTCAAGCAGGCTTTCTTCCAGGATCTCGAGGGTCGGGATATCGAGGTCGTTCGTGGGCTCGTCCAGCAGCAGCAGGTCGGCCGGTTCCAGCATCAGTCGCGCGATCAGTACGCGTGCGCGCTCGCCGCCTGACAGCCGTCCCACGGGTTGATTGAGCTGATCGCCGGTGAACAAGAATCGTGCCGCCCAGGACGCGACATGAATCACCCGATCCTGATAGATCACCGAGTCGCTGTCAGGAGCTAATGCTCTGCGCAGCGTGACGTCCGGTTCCAGAATGCGATTCTGGTCGAAGTAGACGGTGCGCAGCGCGGTCGCTCGTTTGATCCCACCATCGAGCGGTTCCAGTTCGCCCCGGAGCAGCTTGAGCAGGGTCGTCTTGCCGCTGCCATTCGGCCCCACGAGGCCCACTCGCATGCCTGCGGTGAGCACAAAGTTTAGGCCGGCGAAGAGCGTGCGTCCGTTGAAGCCGTAGCTCAGGTTTTCGAGTTCCACCAGGCGCTTGGTCTGGCGATCCGTGGCGGAGAATTCAATGGAGGCGGTCGCGGTGCGGTTGCGGCTGGAGACATCCGCCAACTCGCCGATGAGTTCGTGCGCCCGGTCGATCCTGGCTTTGGATTTTGTGGTGCGCGCTTTCGGTCCCCGGCGCAGCCAATCGATTTCCGTGCGTACGCGGTTGGCAAGCGCATCTTGCCGCTTGGCCTGGGCTTCGAGGAAGGCTTCCTTCTTGATCAGGAACGCGCTGTAGTTGCCGTCTACGCGCAGCAGTCCATCAGGATAGGCGCGGTTCAGCTCCACCGTTTCCGTGCAGACGTTTTCCAGGAAGTAGCGGTCGTGGCTGACCACCACGCAGGCGAATGAGGAGTTGTTGAGCAAGGCTTCCAGCCATTCAATCCCGCTCAGGTCGAGATGATTGGTGGGCTCGTCCAGCAGCAGCACATCGGGGTGCTGCACCAGGGCCTCGGCAATGGCCAGGCGTTTGCGCCAGCCGCCGGAGAGACGCCCAGCATCAGCGGCGAGATCGTCAAAGCCGGCACGTCCCAGTGTTTCCGCGATGCGCCCTTCCCACTCTGCCGACGGCACGGCGATGCGCTTGAGCGAGGCTTCGAGGACCATCCGGATGGTGGTGCCGTCGGCGAATTCGGATTGCTGCGCTACATAGGCCAAGCGGGTGCGCTTGCGGGTAGCAACCTCTCCGCTGTCGGGTTCAATCTCACCGGCGAGGATGCCAAGCAGCGTCGACTTACCCGAGCCGTTGGGTCCAATGAGCCCGATGCGGGCTCGCTCCTCGACCGTGAAGGCGACATTGCGTAACAGCGGGTCAGCCCCGAATTGTTTCGAGATTCCCTGTGCGTTGAGGATTGGGGCCAATGTGGTCCTTGAAAAGGTTGTGACGGGTTAAGGATTCAACCGCAGGTCCCTCCACTCAACGAAGGGCAAGGTCTTACAGGTTGCGGAAAACTCGTTGAACGAAGGGCACGGGTTTAGCCGTGCCATATTTAGCCGCAGTGTCGGAGGGCTTCCCTCAATTTCCTGTAGAGGCCTAATGAGCCATGGCGTTTCATGCGGTTTTCCTTGAGAGAAAACCGCACACGCGGACCTATCCAGCATCCCCGTACAGGAAATTGAGGTTTAGCCCCTGAGGTACGTTTTTCTGCGCCTTCCACACGAGATCACCCGTCTTTCGCAACTTGCAATGCGCCGAAGTACAGTGATCACCCTAAATTCCGCCCCGAATCATTAGAAAACCGTACCTCAGGGGCTAAAGCCCTCTCCGAGGACATACTTCGTGCGGCACGGCTAAACCCGTGCCCTTCGTTGAGCGACTTTTTCCGCACGCTATTTAGGCGTGGATGCCCTTCCCCTTACCGGGCTGCGGCGGTTGCGGTCATGTACTCCGCGTAGGGTCCCTTGAAGTCGTCGATGGTGCCTTGATCGAAGTGCCAGATCCGGGTAGCCACTTCGTCGATCAGATCGTGGTCGTGGGTGACCAACAGCACCGTGCCTTCATAGCGCTGGATGGCGATATTCAGCGCGTTGATGGCCTCCAGATCGAGATGGTTCGTCGGCTCGTCGAGAATGAGAATATTCGGCTTCTGCAACATCAAGCGGCAGAAGATCAGCCGCGCCGCCTCGCCACCGGAGAGCGCCTCGGTCTTCTTCAGCCCTTCCTCGCCGCTGAACAACATCTGCCCCAGCAGACCGCGGATGTCTTCTTTGGTAACCCGGGGATCGAATTGATGCAGCCAGTCGGAAACTGTCATGCCTTTTTCGATCGAGCCGGTATGGTCCTGAGGGAAGTAGCCGATCTGCGCCTCGTGTCCCCACTTGACCGTTCCCTGGTCGAGGGCGAAGCCGGGCTCGGCCTGGTCCATCTTCACCAGCAGAGACTTCAGCAACGTCGTCTTGCCCAAACCGTTGCGGCCCATCAGGCAGACCTTTTCGCCGCGCAACAAGGCGGCGCTGAAGTCGCTAATGACCCGCTGATCTCCGTACGACTTGCTCAAGTGCTCGAACTCCAGGATGTGCTTGCCCGAGGGACGCAGCAGATCGAAACGAATATAAGGGCGTTGAATATTCGAGCGCGCCAGCTCGGTGGTTTGCAGCCGCTCCACTTCTTTCTTACGTGAGGTCACCTGGCTGGAGCGAGTGCCGGCAGAGAAGCGCGCGATGAACTCGTTCAACTGCGCGATCTTCTTTTCCCGCTGGGCGTTTTGCGATTCCAGGCGGGAGCGGACCTGGGTTTTGGCCAGCACCATGTCGTCGTAGCCGCCGGTGTAGGTAATGATGGTCTCGTAATCGATGTCCGCGATGTGCGTGCACACGCTGTTTAGAAAATGCCGATCGTGCGAGATGGTGATGAGCGTGCCCTCAAATTCCAGGAGAAAGTTCTGCAGCCAGTGCACGGAGTCAAGATCGAGCGAGTTCGTGGGCTCGTCCAGCAGCAGCCCCTGGGGCTTGCCGAAGAGCGCCTGCGCGAGCAACACCCGCACCTTTTGCCCGCCCTGTAATTCGCTCATTTTGCGGTCGTGGAACTCATCGGGTATATCCAACCCCTGCAGCAGGATGGCGGCATCGCTCTCGGCGGTGTAGCCGTCTTCCTCGCCCACGATGCCTTCCAGTTCGCCCAGACGCATGCCGTCTTCGTCGGTCAGCTCTGCCTTCTCGTAGATTGCATCGCGCTCTTCCAGAGCCTTCCACAGACCCTTGTTGCCCATGATGACGGTATCGATCACCCGGTAGGCATCGAACGCGTACTGGTCCTGGCGCAGTACGCCGAGCTTTTTGGGCCGCACCACGGTGCCCTTTTGCGGCTCCAACTCACCAGACAGGATCTTCATGAAGGTGGATTTGCCCGCGCCATTCGGACCGGTAAGCCCGAATCGGCGCCCGGGAATGAACTGGACCGAAACCTCTTCAAATAGGAGCTTGGCTCCATAACGCATAGTTACATCGGTGACAGAAATCATGATTCAGTCTCTTGTTTTCTTAGATTCACTTCTATTTTCGCAGATTTAGTGCGGCTTTAAAGCAAAGCAAACAGCGCTGGGGAATGCCTTAGAAGATGCGCGACAGGATCTGGTTGGCGGCAAACGCCGCCACGTAGGCAAGTCCCGTCATGTATAAGAACTGCACAGCCGGCCACTTCCAGCTATTGGTCTCGCGCCGCACCACGGCAAGCGTCGAGGTGCATTGCATGGCGAAGGCGAAGAAGACGACCAGGGCGATAGCGCCGCCGATGGTCATATCGTGCCGCAGCGCCGCCTGCAATCCGACCGACTGGGTAGCGGGGTCGGCGCCATAGAGCGTTCCCAGCGTGCCCACGATCACTTCACGGGCGATGATCGAGGAGAGAAGCCCGATGCCGATTTTCCAGTTGAAGCCGAGCGGGTGTAGCACCGGCTCGATGAAATGGCCCAGCCTCCCGATCACGCTTTCGGTCAGCGGCGCGATACTGCCGTGATGAAAGGGCACGATGCTCAGCAGCCACAGGACAAACGTAACCGCCAGGATTACTGTGCCGGTCTGCTGAACAAAGACCCTGCCGCGGTCCAGCAGGCGCAGCCCGATGGAGCGCAGGGTCGGCCACCGGTACTGTGGCAATTCCAGGATGAAAGGCGCTGCATTGGCCTTGAGAATAGAAGACTTGAGCATGCGCGCCGTGGCCAGCGCAGCCAGAAAGCCGAGCAGGTAAAGACTCAACATCACCGCCGCGCGCAGGCCAAAAAAGTTGCCCAGGATCGGCCGGTTGGGAATAAACGCGGCAATGATCAACGTATAGATAGGCAGCCGCGCCGCGCAGGTCATGAATGGCGCCACCAGGATGGTCGCCAGCCGGTCGCGTTTGTTTTCAATGGTCCGCGTGGCCATAATCGCCGGCACTGCGCAGGCGTAGGCGGAGAGAAGCGGAATGAACGCCTTGCCATTCAATCCAATCGACCGCATCACGCGATCGGCGATCAGGGCGGCGCGCGCCAGGTAGCCGGAGTCTTCGAGCACGCCGATCACCAGGAAGAGCAGCAGGATCTGGGGCAGGAAAACCAGCACTGCCTGCACGCCATTCCATATCCCATCGCGCAACAGCACCTGCAGCCAAGGCACCGGCAGGAAGCTGACCACCGCTGCGCCCGCCTTGGTAAAGATCTCGGTGAGCCAATCGCTCAGCGGCAGGCCGGCGGCGAAGACCACCTGAAAGACGCCGATCACGACCGCCAGAAAGATCAGGGGTCCCCAGATTTTGTGCAGCAGCACGGCATCGAGCCTGCGCGTCCAATTCGACGAGTTTGGCGCCTTGTACTTGGTGCGCGAGCTTACCCCGGTAGCCCACTGATGGCAGGAGGCGGCATTCTGCAAAACCGGCAACTGCATGGGCTGGAGCCGCATTTCGGGGGGCTCAGAAAGCCGGACCAGAAAGCGCGCGATGGCATCGAATCCGATGCCCTTGGTGGCGCTGATCATGGCCACCGGGGCGCCCAACTCGCGGGCCAGGGCCAGGGGGTCGATCTCACCCCCGCGCGCCGTCATCAGGTCAGACATGTTCAGCAGCACCAGCGTCGGCAAACCCATGGCCAGCACGGGAGCGGCCAGCATCAGCTGGCGGTTCAGCTGCAATGCATCCAGCACCAGCAGCACGGCGTCCGGAGCCGGAGTGCCGGGCATGTTGCCCTGCAGTACATCGACCGCGACCCGGGCATCCTCAGAATAGGAATTGAGGCTATAGATACCGGGCAGGTCGATCAGCGTCAACTCGCGATGGCCGATGCCGCTCATGCGGGCGGAATGCTGCTCCACAGTGACCCCGGGATAGTTGGCCACCTTTTGGCGCAGGCCGGTCAAGCGATTGAAAAGAGTAGACTTACCGGAGTTCGGCGGCCCGATAAGCGCCACTGTGCTGATCTTGCCCGAAACCCTGGGCTGGGAGGTCTCGACGGCGACGCCGCCGGGTTCGCAGTGGCTCATCGCGCGTCCTTCCGGACGGCCACGAAAGACGCTATGGACGGAAATAAACTTGGCTGTTTCCTTGCGCAGGGCCACTTCGGCCCCATCCACGCAATAGACGGTCGGATCGCCGGCCGGCGCGCGGCGAAGGGCCAGTACGCGGCTCTCCGGGACGAAGCCGAGATGCATAAGCTGACCCTGGATTTCCTCCGGGAGCTCGAGCGATGCTAGGGTCGCACAGGAACCAATGGCGAGATCGCTCAGCGCAGTCGATGCAAGCGTGCGGGGCATAAAAGTAAGGGTCGTCCTCGCGATCCGGGGGAAAAGTCGCCAAATGCGACCATTGAGGTCGCATATCTAACTATACGGCTAGGCCGTGCTGATGACAATCCCTGAATGGGGACGCGAAGCGGAGGGACTGTGTCGCGTTCGCTGTTCAGCGCCTGTGGGTCTACCGGCGTAGAATGCCGCCATGACGATTGAAGAATTCCGAGCTTCTCTGCGTGAGGGGGTGCCTCCGGCGGGCCTATCGCCCCTGCTCCAGGCTCTGTGGTGGGACGCCAGGGGAAATTTCGATCGCGCCCATGATATTGCCCAGGATGACGCGTCCGGCCAAGAGGCGGCTTGGGTTCACGCCTATCTGCATCGCAGGGAAGGCGATTCGGAGAACGCGGGTTACTGGTACAAGCGGGCGCACCAGCCTCATCCTGAAACCTCGCTGGATGATGAGTGGCGGCAGATTACCACTGTGCTGTTGCACCGGCACGGGAATTAACTGTGCGCGTGTAACGGTTCTTCAGCCATCGAAGAAGCCGCGGCTTCAACCACAGCCAAAGGCCGCTGAGGATGACAAGCGGCATGGCAACGAACCGAGTGAACCACGCCGCGGGCGGAATTCCGGATACAGGGCCATACAAGAAGCCAAGGATGGGAATACTGAGGATCAGGTGGAGTATGCGGATGAGCTTGCCCTCGCGGGCGGCGTTCATGCGACCCCCCGCTTCAGCACGACATAGACAGCCGCAACTGCGCCCCGGTGCGGGCTCGCATGGCGGGTGAATTGGGCTTTGGGCTTCGGCGAAGTTTGTGGCAGTTTAGGCCTGCGATTGAAGTGTGAAACCCCACTACGATTTCAGCATTGCCGCAGCGGACGCGCGATAAAGATTGGTTAAGCTGGGTAAAGTTCTGTAAAGCCCTCACGCTCTCGCATCGATTTAATCTGCATCATTGGGCGATGAAAGAAAATAGCGCAGCCGCTCCGATTCCATTGCGAACGCCTCATGGAAGGCCTTCTCTGAAGGTGGCTGCCCACTGACAAAGCCGGGATTGATTGTGAGTGCGTCGCCCCGGCCCAACACATTCACCCACCCGATCACATCCGCTCTCCATAACAGAGGAAGAGCGTAATACCCGAGCTTCCGTTTCGCCGGCGGTGTGTAAGCTTCGAAGCGATAGGGCCAGCCCCAAAAGTGCTCGAATCGCCGCCGATCCCAAACCAGCGGATCAAACGGCGCGAGAAAGCGAACCACTTCTGGTGGTTCGCTGCGCTTTAGCCGGCCGCTGGGCCACACGTAGCGCACTCCGTCCACCACGGCGCTCTCCAGGGCACCAGACTTTAAGAGACCAGCAACGGCTCCTTTCTTCCTGCCAGGTCGGGAGCGGAATAGCGCAGACGCTGGACCGCCGCGCGCAGGCTGCTCTCCGGCAGCGGCGCGAGGATATTCGCGATCAGTAACACCAACCGGCGAAGCCGCTCGACCGGGTCAAGCGGTTCGTGGGTAATTGTTGCGCGCTGATATAGTTTTATGCCCTTAACACGGCCGGCGATGCGTATCAGGCCGAGGTAGTGAAGCCTCTCAAGAGATCGGGTTGTCGCCTTCGAAGATCCGCCCCATGCATTGATCTCCAGGCTCTTGCCCAGGTGCGCTTCCAGTTCCTGGGGGTGCAGATGCTTTTGATTGGTAACAATGTCGAGCACCTTCTGCTCTGCGCGGGTGAGGGAGCGCCGTTTTCTGGGATGAAGAAGTTGCCAGGTCTCGATCGGCATGAACCCGTACGCGTAGAGGTAGTCTTCTTCCAGCTTGAGCGCGCGATAATTCCGATCCAGGTCGCCTGCGCGGTAGCTGGTGACGCGATGACGCAGAATCAAATCCTGCGCGCGTGCCGGGGATCGAATGGGGTCGGCTTGAATGAACCCGAGGCGGCCAATCGCCCGGCGTAGCGTAGTCTCCGGGAAAAGAGAAGATGCAATTGCATGACGGCGGAGATCGCTAAGCTTCATCCGGCCATTCCGTCCGCTTCGAACTTCCTGGGTTCGTTCTTCAATTCCTCTAAACGCCGCTGGAGAAATCGCCGCGCCGGCTCCTGCCGGGCAAGCTTGAGCGACTGCTGGTAAGCGGCGCGCGCCTCCGTTGTTTTCCCTAGCCGCCGATTCAGGTCGGCAAGGGCGGAGTACGCCAGATAGTAGTCCTCGAGGTCGCCGCGCTCCAGAATTGCTTCGATCAGGGAGAGCCCAGCCGAAGGGCCATCCCGCATGGCCACGGCTACTGCGCGATTCAGTTCAACCACAGGGGACGGATGCGCACTTAGCAGCACATCGTATAGGCCAACGATTTGCGGCCAGTCGGTCGCGGCGCTGTTGCGGGCTTCTGCATGTACTGCGGCAATGGCCGCTTGCAGCGTATAGGATCCGATTCGCCGCGATGACAGAGCGCGCTTTACCAGTGCTGATCCTTCGGCAATCTGCTCCTGGTTCCACAGCGAGCGATCCTGGTCCTCCAGCAGGACCACCTCGCCTTCCGCTGACGAGCGCGCGGTGCGTCGTGACTCCTGCAGCAACATCAGGGCCAATAATCCGACAGCCTCGGGCTCCGGCAGTAGCTCCACCAGCAGGCGCCCCAGACGGATTGCTTCGAGCGAGATATCCGGCCGCGTAAGCGACCCGCCCGACGATGGTGAATATCCTTCGGTGAACAACAGGTAGATGACACTTAGCACCGTATCGAGCCGCTCGGGGAGATCAGTCTCCGATGGCACTTCGTAGGGAATGTGCGCGTCGCGAATCTTGCCTTTCGCGCGCACGATACGCTTGGCGATGGTAGGGGCGGCGGTGAGGAAGGAGCGCGCGATCTCCTCGGTGGTGAGGCCACACACCTCCCGCAGCGTGAGCGCGACCTGGGCATCTGGTGGTAGGGCAGGGTGGCAACAGGTGAAGATCAGCCTCAGCTGGTCGTCTTCGATGTCTTGCTCATCCCATTCTGCGGGATTGCTGGTTACTGCATCCAGGCGCTGCGCAAAATCGGCCAGGGTCGCGTCGAACCGGGTGCGCCGGCGTATGCTGTCGATGGCTTTGAATCGTCCTGCGGAGACCAGCCAGGCACGGGGATTCGCCGGAACCCCTTGCTGCGGCCACTGTTCCACCGCCGCAACGAAGGCATCGTGCATAGCCTCTTCGGCCCGATCGAAGTCGCCCAACAGACGGATGAGCGTCGCCAGGACACGGCGCGAGTCGGAGCGGTAGACCGCATCCACCATCTCGCGCGCACGCGCTGCATCGTCCTCGGCTTTCTGCGGTAGGCCCATCGGCGGCTCCTGATCGACCTCCATCATATCTGGAGCCGCCTGAAGAACGAGCCGCATTCATTCGCCGCACTTACACGAAGAGTCTCCGGCCTGGGCCGCTACAAAGCGTCCACCCGCATCCACCACCCTGCGACGTCATACCGGTCATGGTGCCGCACCCAATCGCCCAGGTTGTAATGAGGGCCGGTTTCATTGCGGCCCTTGGGCGTCAGGTCCAGATACATGTAGGTGGTGTCCACCATCTCGTCTCCGCGCCCGTAGGTGGAGTAGGTGTGGAAGACATCGCCGTTTTCGTCTTTGTAGAAGACGCTGAGGCCAGAGAGTTCTTCGCTCACGAAGTCCCGGTTGTCATAGTTGTAATAGACCTTGCCCGTCGCGGCTTCCTCTTTTGCGAACGACACCTGGTAGTCGTAGTTGAAGTCGCTGCCATACGAGGAGAGCCAGGGGAAGCGCCAACCCATGCGCTTCTTGAAGGCCTCGATCTCTGCCAGCGGTGCTCGCGAGATGGTCACCAGCGATACATCGTGGTGTTGGAGGTGTGTCAGCGCGCCGTCGACGTGATCGGAGCGGAAGGAGCAGCCCACACAGCCCTCCTTCCAGCCGGGACCGAGCATGAAGTGCGACACAATGAGCTGGCTCCGGTTCTCAAAAAGATCGGCCAGGCTTTGTTGTCCGTTCGGACCATCGAAAATGTAGTTTTTCTCGACCTTCACCCAGGGCAACGCGCGGCGCTGCCGGTCGATCTCGTCGCGTTGCCGGGTTAGCTGCTTTTCCTTGAGCAATAATTCTTTACGCGCTGCCAGCCATTCAGCGCGCGAGACTACGTTCGGGCGTTCGGTCAGGTTCGTTATCATGACGCAGTGTCTCCTCAGGTTGATGTGTTTTTAGTTTCCTTGCCGATGGGAGCGAATCGTCGCACGAGGAACGTGCTTACCGCTCCGGTCGAAGTTGCGCCGGCCACCGTCAGGGCCATGGACGAGATACATAAAGGGCACATCGATCTCCTCCTTTACTTACGGCTTTACTGCTGGTCAATTCCTTGATCGGGCGTATTTCGATCCCCCCAAGCTGGATCGCCGGAATCTTGGAGGCCAATTGGATAGCCTCATTGAGGTCTTGCGCTTCGATCAGGAGGAAGCCGCCGATCTGTTCGTGGGTCTCGGCAAAGGGCCCATCGGTGACGGACACCTTGCCGCCTCGAACCCGCACGATGGTGGCCGTGCTGACGGATTCCAATGCCTGGGCCGCCAGCAGGTGACCCTTCTTGCGGAGAGTGTCGTCAAAGGCCAGACTCTCGTCATCCAGCGCTTGCAATTCGCTCTCGGAAAGGGCGTGCAGCTTCTTCTCGTCCACCAAAACCATGCACAGGTATTTCATTCTGTTTCCTCCGAAAACTCCGTGATACGTAAGATAGTCGTTCGCGGGGTAGGGAAATGGACAATCGGTCCAGGAATTTATTGGGCACTTTATACTTGAGAGGAAAATGAGGAGCTTATGGCCGCACTGATGGACGCGATCAGCGTCAAGCGCAAGACTGTTTTCGAGTTTGAAAATGTCCCCTATTCCTGTCTCGAGGTCGAAGTAAACTCTCCCACGGCCCGCGGCGGTCAGACCCTGGTGCGCCTGAAGATGCGCAACCTGCTTACCAGCGCGGTCTTTGAAAAGACTTTCAAGGCGAGCGACAAGTTCAAGGAACCGGACCTGCAATTGGTTCCGGCATCGTATTTGTACAGCGACGGCGATGGTTCTCACTTCCTGGACCAGGAAAGCTTCGAGACCCTCACCCTGAGCGAAGGGCTGGTGGGAAATGCATTGGAGTTGCTGGTCGAAGGCGCACTGTTGCAGATGCATATCTACAACGGCAACCCCATCGGTTTACAGTTGCCGCTGTTTGTTGAGTTGAATGTCGCGTATACCGAACCAGCGGTGAAGGGCGACACCTCGAGCGGCAGCGTGACCAAGATGGCCAGGCTGGAGACTGGTCTTGAGATCCGGGTGCCGCTCTTTATTAAAGAAGGGGAGAAGGTGAAGGTGTCGACCGAGAACCGGGAGTTTGCGGGTCGGGCTTGATCTGGTAGCACTGGTTCTGTCCGTTCACTTCCACCCATGCCGAGGTGGGCCACCGCCCTCAACCTTGTCATCCCGACCGGAGCGGAGGGACCTGCGGTTCCACTTTCGGGCGCAGCGAACACGTGGGTCAATCGCCTCCGGGCTCGGTTTTTCCATCAACAGAAACTGCAGGTCCCTCCCCTCCGCTACCCCGGACTTCCTGTCCAGCTTGGTGGCGTTGGCAAACTTCATGCGGCTTTCTCTAACAGAAAGCCGCACACGTAGACGTTGGTGAGGGCCGCGTAGCAGGAAATCCGGGTACGCTCCAGTCGGGATGACAAATTTGAGGGCGGTGGCTCACCTTGGCATGGGTAGAGGTGGATGGACAGAGTCAGGCAACAAGGGTCTCCACACTTACCCGTCTTTTGTGAGGGAACTGGGATCGCCCATGACCTGCGTTGCACGTTCAATGCGCGGGAGCGTAGTAGCCGGAGCGGACGATGATGTTGCCTGCGCGTTCCGGGCCGAGCAGATCGATCCGGTGGAAGGAGCCGTCGTGCTTCAGGTTTTCTGGTTTATAAACGAGGCGGTATTGATTGCGGAGATCTGCCTCGATGGTGCGCAGGTCGTTATAGATTCCTACATCTGAGTCGTCATCGAAAAAGACGCGGCCGCCAGTTTGCGAGGTTAACTCGGCCAACGTCTTTGGACCTGAGGAGGAACTGTACGGTGACTCCACGCGAAAGGCGTAGATGGCGGTGTTGGCGCGCTGGCACATGTCAACGGCCTGCTTTAGATCAGCACGGCTGGCGTTGTCTTCACCATCCGAGAAGAGCAGGATGAAGTTTCCGGTCGCTGTGTGGTCGATCTTGTCAAATTGGTTAAGACATGCTTGATAGATGGCGGTGAAGATCGCTGTGCCTCCGATCCGGCTTTGGCCGTACCGGGTGAATTTGCGAATGCCTGCGGTGAGCGCAGCCGCATTGCTGGTCCAGGGCTGTGCGACTTCCGCAAGGAAGTTAAAGTTCATCACGAAGGCTTGGTCGGTCTGTTGCCGCAACAGCTGCTGCGCGTATTCGAGGGCTATTGCCCGATTGCGAGGAAGATATCCCTCCACGGAATCACTCGTGTCCAGGAGAAAGCCGGCGCGGATGGGAAAGTTCTCCAGCGACTGGAAGGCAAGGATTTTGCGCGGTGGCTTTTCGTTGTCAAAAATTCTCAGCTCATCGGGTTTCAGGTCGTTGATGGGCAGGCCCTGGGCGTCGGTTGCGTGGAAAGTGAGGCTGACTTCATCGACCGCGACGCTGAGGTTGTAGCGCGGCACGTCTTGCGCGGAAGGAATGTTGGTTTGTGAGCCGGCGCGAGGCGCAGCGGCAAAGAGCGTAAGGACGAGCAGGCCGCAGATAATCCAGGGCTGACGCATGGCGCGTATGGCTCAAGTATAGACGTAGCTGCCCCAAGTGAAAGCCAAGTGTTCCATGCGCACTTTGGTTGATTGGGAATCGCTCGTGCTCAGTGTCCCCCGACGTCGTCGTGCTGATGGTAGTTGGGATAAGGCGGCACCGCCGGGGTGGGCACGGGATGTTCCTTTAGCTGCTCAAGCACGATCGCAACGGCGCGCTCCAGTTGCAGGTCGTGACCAGCCGCCACGTCCTTCGGCAGCTCTTCCACCTCCACATCCGGCGGAATGCCGTGGCCTTCCACTTCCCATTCGCCGTTCAGACCGTAGATCGCATAGCGAGGTGCGGTGACCCGGCCGCCATCGATCAGCACCGGGTAGCCGCCGATTCCCACCAGCCCGCCCCAGGTGCGGACGCCCACCAGCGTGCCCAGGTTCGCCTTGCGAAAATACCAGGGCATCGCATCACCGCCCGAGCCGGCCGATTGATTGATGATCATCGCCTTGGGGCCGAAGATCGCGCCCATGCGGATCGTGAACAGGCTCGCCATCTCGCCCGATCGCACCGCTGAGTATTTTCTGGCCAAGCACATTCACGATGTAGTCGGCAATGAGCCCGCCCTCGTTGTAGCGCTCATCGAGCACGACAGCCTGCTTATCGAGCTGGGCAAAGAAATAGCGGTTGAAGTTCGAGTAGCCGGCTCCCGCCGTGTTTGGCATATAGATGTAGGCGACCTTGCCGCCGGAGAGCTGATCGACCTTGCGCCGGTTTGACTCGATCCAGTCGATGTTGCGCAGGCCTTTCTCTGAGTCCACCGGCACCACCGTGACGTCGCGGCCGTCGCTGCCATCCGCCTTGGTGCCCACTCGCACCACCGTTTGCTTGCCCGCTGTGCCGTCGAAGAAGCTGTCGAGGTTGTCTGTCGCGTGCAACTCGCGGCCGTTCACGGCGAGCAGGTACTCGCCCTCGACAACGTTGATGCCCGGCAGCGTAAGCGGCGCGGTAAGCGACGGGGTCCAGTTCTGGCCGTTGTAGATCTTGGCGAATTTGTAGCGGTTGTTGTCGACGGTGTAGTCTGCCCCGAGCAAGCCGGGCTTTGGTCCGTCCTTCGGGTCTCTTGGCCCGCGTACGAACATGTGCCCGACCTCGATCTCTCCCAGCATTTCGTTGGAGAGGTAGGTGAATTCCGCGCGCGAGGCAAGCCCATCGAGGTAGGGCTCGTACTTCGCTTGAATCTTTGCCAGATCAAGCCCGTGCAGATGCGGGTCGTAGAAGAAGTCGCGTTCGATGTGCCAGGTCTCGCGATACATCTGCTTCCACTCCAGGTGCGGATCCACCATGGCGAACATGCCGCCGTTGTTCACAGGCTTGCCTTGCGGGGCGTCCGGCGAACCGGGCTTGAGATCCGCAGTCGGAACAAAAAACCAGTTGTCGCCGCGCATGTAGAAGAGTTTTTCACCGTTAAAGGAGACGTCGTAGCCGGCCAGCCCGCTAAGCATCTCTTCCGTCTTGCGCGTTTCGGTGGTAAAGCGCCACAGCGAGCGGATCGGCGGACCGTCGCCAGAGGAGGCTCGCCCAACCGGATCGCCCTCCGCCAGAAAAAGCACTCCGGTCTTGCCTACAGAAAGACCGACGTAGTTGCGGGCTGGAATCGGCAGCGAGAGGATGCGGTTGCCGATTCCAGCCAGATCGATGACCGTGGGCTTCGGTTTCTCTTCCTTCTTTTTGTCAGCGTCCTTTTTCTCGTCCCCCTTAGCCGCATCTTTATCCTTGCCGGCGTCTGACTTGTCGTCTTTTTTGTCGGCGTCTTTCTTGTCGTCGTCCTTCTTCTTGTTCTCGTCGTCGCTTTCGGGTGGCACGGGCGAAGCGCCGTCACGCGCCAGCACGATCACGTAGGCATTGCTGGTGGTAGCGCGATCGAGCGAAGAAAGGTCGATGCCGGCGTCAGAGGGGCCGTTATTCGTCGAGACGGTGAAGTAGAGATACTTGCCGTTCGGGTCGAAGACCAGGTGTGCGGCGTTGCTCATGCCATCCGTGATCTGCGTGGATGTGTGCGTGGCCAGCGAATAGAAGAAGACCGCGTGCAGCTGGTTTTCCAGGTCGCGCGTGTAGGCGATCCACTGCGAGTCCGGTGACCACGAGAGCTCGGTGGAAGGGCCGAAGCCGCCGCGCAGGCCGGTGTCGATTTTCACCGGCTTGCCCCCGGCTGCGTCGACATACCAAAGCCGCAGGTGCTTGTCGGAGAAGGCGATGTGCTTGGAGTCGGGCGACCAGCGGGGACTGTAGAAGAACGAGGGGTCGGGGCCGAGATCGATCACCTTGGGCGGCTGCAGGCCGTCCTGATCGCGAATATAAAGTTGGTACTCGCCCGAGGCGTCGCTGAAGTAGGCGATGGACTTGCCGTCCGGCGACCAGGAGGGGTCGCGTTCGGCAGTGCCCGGCGTCTTGGTCAGATTGCGGATATCGCCCTTTTCGCCGGGCAGGGTAAAGATGTCGCCGTGCGCCTCCGCCACCACGCGCACGCCGGTTGGCGAGAGCGCGACATTCTCTACCTCTTTCGCGGGAATTGCCGTCAGGCGCGGAGTCAGCGCGGGCAGATCTCCCTGGATCGTGATCGGCACCGCGTGTTCCTGGTGCGTGGCCAGATCATATAGGTGCAGCGAGCCAAACTGCTCGTAGACCAGCGCGCCCGGGCCGGCGCTCACCGTTTTCAAATCGTAACCGTGATTGTCGACTACCTGCTGCACTTGTTTGGTGTTGATGTCGTAGCTGAAGAGCGAGACCGGGCCATTGCGGTCGGAGAGGAAGTAAACCGTGTTGCCCTCCCACACCGGGCTCGAATCGTTCGAGTTCTCGCGCGGAATCTTCACCAGGTCGAGGGTCTTCATGTCCACCAGCCATACTGGTGTGGTCTGCCCGCCGCGGTAGTGTTTCCAGGCGCTTTGCCATTGCGCTACCGGCACGTAGGCCAGCGTATTGCCGTCCGCTGAGTAGGTGCCCGTAGTCGCGCTGGGCAGCGGGAGAACAACAGGCGATCCGGTGCCATCGGCATGGGTGCGAAACAACCGGGGAAAGTCTGAGTAGCTCGCGTGCCCCGAGGAGAAGAGAACATCTTTGCCATCCGGGGTCCAGCCCACGGCCGAGTTGCCGGTCGGCTCCCAGGTGAGGCGCTGCGGAACCCCACCCTCCGCACTCACCACGTATACGTCATTGAGCCCGCCCTGGGTCGTCGAGTAGGCGATCCGGCTGCCGTCAGGAGAAAAATAGGGGCCGTCCGTGACTGCATTGACCGAAGTGAGCCGCCTGGCTTCACCGCCCTGACGCGAAACCGTCCAAATATCGTCTGCGTAGAGAAACGCGATCTTGTCCGCGCTAAGGGAGGGGTTGCGCAGAAGCAACGGCGGAGCGGCCTGGGCGAAACCGCACAGAACAAAACAGGCCAAAGCGGCCAGAGCGAACGAGTAGCGAAGCGAGAGATTCCAGCGAAGCGAGAGATTCAAATGACCCATGCGAAGCTTCCCCGAGGTATAAAGTCGCGGGAGCCGTCAGGGAGCGAACCACAGTCCAGTGTTGGTGCGATCCGCTACAGTTCCTAATTGAAAGCTACCCGCAGGATTGGCATAACGATACCATGGCCAGGCGGATAGCTCTCGTCTTGTCTATCGGCCGGAGTGGTCGTGCGAGCTCGCTTCTGCGCCGGCGAGCGCGAGTGTCGATGATGGGTCGGGTGGGTGTTGGGCTATGTGGTGCAGGGCGTCTTGCATTTCGAGCAGAAGCTCGTCGGCCATGTCTCGCGTAAAGCCGTGGCGGACGAGGATGCGCTGGATGACGAGATCTTCGCGATTTGGTGGCATGGAATAGGCAGGAACCAGCCAGCCTCGCTCTCGCAACAGATCGGCGTAGTCATAGAGCGTGAAGCTCGAGGATGCTGGGGTCTTTCAGTTCCCAGCACAGGCCGGGGATCCCTCCGTGACCGTCGTAAATAATCTTGAAGGGCCCGAAGTCGCCGATCTTTTCGGCGAGATAGCGGCCCAGCTCATAACAACCATTTTGAATTTCGCGGTAGCCGTCTTTGCCGAGACGTAGAAAGTTGTAGTACTGGCAAATGACTTCGCCCCCGGGCCGCGAGAAGTTGAGCGCAAAGGTGGGCATGTTGCCGCCAAGGTAGTTGACCTCAAAGATCAGTTCCTGGGGAAGATCCTGCTTTTCGCGCCACAGAGCCCAGCCAACGCCCAGCGGGGCGAGACCGAATTTATGGCCGGAGGCATTGATGGATTTTACCCGCGGCAGGCGGAAATCCCACAGAAGCTCTGGCTGCATGAAGGGCGCGAGGAAGGCGCCGCTCGCTCCGTCGACGTGGATGGGGATGTCCAGCCCGGTCTCAGCCTGCAGCTTGTCGAGTGCGATGCTGATCTCGTGCACCGGCTCGAATTGCAAAGTAAACGTCACCCCGAGGGTGACGACAACCCCGATGGTGTTTTCGTCACAGCGCTTGATCACTTCTTCCGGAGTCAGCAGAAGCCGTTCGCCTTCCATGGGGACTTCGCGGATTTCGACGTCGAAGTAGCGGCAGAACTTGTGCCAGCAGACCTGAACCGGGCCCATGATGAGGTTCGGAGCGTCGGTGGATTTGCCTTTGGAGCGTTGGCGCTTGCGCCATTTCCACTTGAGAGCCAGACCGCCGAGCATGGCCGCTTCGCTGGAGCCGGTGGTGGAGCAGCCGATGGTGCTGGCGGCTTCAGGCGAGTTCCACAGATCCGCCAGCATGTGCACGCATCGCTCTTCGATGGCTGCAGTCTGCGGGTATTCATCCTTGTCGATCATGTTCTTGTCAGCGGACTCGTCCATGAGCTTCATGACCTCGGGTTCGATCCAGGTGGTGCAGAAGGTGGCGAGATTCTGCCCTGAGTTGCCGTCGAGGATGAGCTGGTTGTGGATGGTCTGGTAGACGGTTTGCGGGTCCTGCTTGGCGGCGGGGAACTCGTAGGTCTGGTTCTGGTCGTCCAGGACGTCGGATTCGAGTTGGCTGGTAGGGCCGGCTTTTAGTTCTTCGGTGTTGTGCAGGGCCATGGGCTCTCCTGTCTGTCTGCATCGGAAGTGTATTGGCTGCGAGGCAGACTGGGGAAGAAAAGATGGTGAATCCGGGAGGCCGCTGGAGTGCAGTCTTGTCTAGGTTAGGGCTGCTGAGGGCCCGTCCTTTTCGGCCCAGGTACGCTCCCACGGCAAGCCGGGGCAGGCGGGCGAGGGGCACCCGTCCAGTTCTTATGGGGCTCTGTGTGAGACGGATCTCCTATTCCGCCCGAAGCGTTTCCACAGGATCGATCTTAGCGATGCGCAGCGCCGGCAGAAAGCTCGCTACCCCGGCAATCGCTACCAGCAGGAGAGGAACGCTGATCAGAGTCACGCGGTCGTAAGCGCTAACGCCATAGATCTCGCTCTGCAAGGCCCGCAGAGCAAAGAATGACAGCGCAAGGCCGGCGAAGACGCCGCCGCACACCGGTATTGCCCCGGTAGAGCTGACTCCTAAGATAGCTCGCCGTAATGTGCAGCCCAGCGCAATGCGAATGCCGATCTCTCGTGTCCGCTGTACAACTAGATTGGAGATCAGGGCATAGATGCCAATCGAAGAAAGCAACAGTGCCAGCCCAGCCAGAACGCCCAGCAACGTCACTTCGATGTGCTGCAGCTGCAATCGCTGGTTCAGCAGGTCGCGCATGGAGTAGAAGCCGGCGAAGGGCAGATCTGGATCGGCTTCGGCCAGTGCCCGCTGCATGGCCTCTGTCAAGCCGGATATTGGGCCGCGTGTGCGGACAATCCACGAGGGTTGGAACCAGAGGTTCCCGGCTGCTATGACCGATGCCGGGGGCTGGGCGGCGGCTAGATAAATCACCGGTTCGGTAGCCAGCGGCGCATCTCCGTACATACTCGGCTTTTTTGCACGTTTGCGACCACGCCGACGATGGCGTATTTGATGCGGCCGCCTTCGATTTGGAAATGCCCCCCAACTGCGTCGCGGTCCTTGTAGAAGTGGCGTGCAAACTCTGCGTTCACGATTGCGACTGGCTGCGAAGTGGAAGTATCGCTGGATGATAAACCTCGTCCCATGAGCAGGGGAATCCGCAGCGTGGAAAAATATCCGGGCGTCACGTAGCTAAGGTTTGAGCTGGTACCTTTGCCCGCCTGTGGGCCATCCATGATGGTCAGGGAATAATTCAGTCCGCGTTCGTAGGGAACACTAAGGCCGGCTGAGGCATCCTCCACGCCGGGAATCCTTCGTATGGATGTGAGACTCTTGTCCAGTAGGCCCGCGAACGCGATGGGATCGTTATAGTGCCCCGCGTTCAGAGACGCTTTGGCGGTCATTACATTTGTTGCATCGAAGCCGGGTGGCAGCGTTTCCAAATGCACAAGCGTGCGCACCAGCAGACCGGCGGCTGCCAGTAGCACCACCGTCAGCGCGACTTCTGCGCCGATAAGCCACTGCCGGATTCGTCCCGACCGGCCAGCCACGGCGCGCGTGCCGGCCGCCAGCGTGCGCCGCAGGTCAAGCCTGCGCGTTTCCAATGCCGGCATGGCGCCGAATAATAAGCTGGTCAGCACCGTGGCATCGGCGGTAAATATCAGTACCCGGCTGTCCAGACCAAAGCCGCCAAGGGGAACCATTTCATCGGGCAGCAGCTTTCTTGCTGCGCCAATCAACGTAAACGCCAGCCCAAGCCCGGCTGCTCCGCCAAACGCTGCGAGCGGCAGACTTTCGATCCATAGCTGCCACAGCACCCGTGCCCGTGAAGCTCCCAGCGCCATCCGCGTTGCTACTTCGAGATTGCGCTGGGCGATCCGCACCAGCGACAGCCCCGCCAGGTTGGCGCAGGCAATCAGCAGAACGAATCCAACACGTGCGTCATCAGAACGCCGATACGTTCCGGGTGCGGGTAGGGCAGGGTGCGCAGCAGAAAGCCATCTAGCAGGCTGAAGACCGCGGAGTTCACGCCGATCGCAAGGGTCAGCGTCAGGATCACGGCGCAGGTAAAACCGATGGACTTGCGCAACTGGCGCGCGGCATAACGCAGATCTTGCGCCAGGTCTTCGATCAGCTTCGTACCGCGTGCCTCGCGGCATTGTTGTGTGACTTGTTCCGTTCCGCCCAGTGCAAGTTTCGCGCGACGCACTGCCTTGTCCGGGGAAGGTTCGACCTGGCGGTATTTTTCCGCCTCGCGATCCAGGTGATACTGTAGTTCCTCTTCCAATTCGCGGTCCACCGCTTTGCGGCGGAAGAGAGCACGGAGCCGGTACACCAGGTCGCTTAACATAGTCACTTCTCTTAAAGCTGATCGGAGGCAATACCGATCGCTGCGCAATCACTCATATCGAATCGTGTGTATAGGATCAATGCTTGCAGCTCGTCTCGCCGGGATCAAACAGGATGCGATCGTGACGAGAAGCAACAACGCGGGCACAACGGCAAACGTAATCGGATCGAGCGCGCTCACGCCGTAGAGTGAGGAGACCAGAACGCGAGTAAAAGCCAACGCACCGGCTAATCCCAACAGTAGGCCGGCAATTGTGAGCTGCAACCCCTGACGCAGAATCATCCCAATCACCCGCTGTCGCGATGCTCCGAGGGCGATGCGGAGGCCAATTTCGGCGGTACGCTGCTTTACCGAATAAGCAAGCAGACCATGAACTCCTACCATCCCGAGCAGCATCGCCATCCCCGCAAAAGCGGTCAGAAGTGCCGTCTGAAAGCGGCGCCGTGCGGTCGCCTGCGACGTCAGCTTCCCCATCGTCTGGATATCGGCAAAAGCAAGGTTGGGATCGACGGCTCTTAATGCTGAGCGCACCGATGTTGCAACATCGTCCGGCGGAAGCGAGGAGCGAATGGCAACATAGGCGCTTCCACCGTTGGTATTCTGCCACAGTGGTTCATAAAACTCAGGGGCAGCGGCGGTTTCGAGGCTTGCATAGTGCTCATTTCCTACGACTCCTATCACAGTCCTCCATGGATTGTGAGGTCCCGCCGTCCGAATCCTTCGGCCAAGGGGATCGCGGTTATCGAAGTACTTCTTGGCAAATGCCTCGTTGACCATAGCCACGATGGGACGGCCCGGGACATCCTCATCGGTAAAGGATCGTCCTTCTACAACAGGAATGCCCATCGCCGAAAAGTAGTGAGGTGTAATGTTGAGATCGTTTATCAGCTGCTCTTTCTGATTCTCGTACCCGTCCACCCAGAACGAGCTGAGGCTTTCAGAATTGGTAAAGGGAAGTGCATTGATCACTCCGGCAGATTCAATGCCGGGGATGGATTCAATCTTGGAAAGCAGGGCCCGGAAGAATGCCAGACGCTGCTCGCGATTGCCGTATCGAGCATCGAGTTGAATGCTCGTCGAAAGCGTCGACGAAGAGAATCCAGTGTCCACAGCTTCGACGTTGACATAGCTGCGCAACAACAACCCCGCTCCGGCGAGCAGGACCACTACCAAGCCAAGCTCCCCAACAATCAGGACGCTTCGCAGGCGATTATCAGTGCCCACGCTTCCACGGCTGCCACCTGCTTTCAGGAACTCGACCAGATTGATGCGCGTTGCGAAGAGCGCAGGAAGAATCCCAAATACCCCGCTAGTCAGCACGGCGATGACTAAGGTGAAGAAGAGCACTCGGGCGTCTATCGAGGCCTCGTTCAGCCGAGGAATGTCTCCGGGACTCAGGCGGAGAAGGCCGCGCAGAAAAACGTAAGCTAGAACGATTCCAGCGAACCCGCCCGCGAGCCCCAGGAGAAGAGACTCGGTAAGCATCTGGCGAATCAGTCGGCCCTTTGCCGCCCCCAGGGTTGCCCGCACACCCAATTCATGGTGGCGAGCTGCCGCTCGCGACAACAGCAGGTTTGCTGCATTTCCGCATGCGATGAAGAGAACCAGGCAAACTGCCCCTAACAGGAGCCACATTAAAACGCGGACAGCCCCAACGGCGCTATCTCGAAAGGGCTTGACGAACGCGCCCCAGCCGCGCAAGTCCGCCGCGTGGAGCAAATCAATTTGAATCATGAGCGCGCGCATTTCCGTCTGAGCCAGCCGTACCGAAACTCCAGGTTTTAGTCTCGCAATTGCGTAGCCAGTAAAGTCATCGCGCGAGGGCTAGTGGGACCCACACCTCGGTACTTGTGGCGCTGCCGAATCCGACTCCGGGTGGGAAATCCGCAACGTGCGGATATCCGAATTCGGGTGGCATCACCCCAATGATTTGGTAGAGCCTGCCATCCAGGCGTAAAGACTTCGTCAGAATTTGCGCGCTCCCTCCGAACATCGACTGCCAAAGAGCATGGCTGATGATCACAACATCGTCGTGTCCAGGGTGGTCGTCCTCCGGACCGATCGCGCGTCCGACTTCAAGGAAGGATTGCAGCGTGGAGAAGAAGTTCCCGTTTACGCGGGCTCCCCCAACTCGTACCGCCGTGTTCTGCGATGCAGAATTGAAGGTAGTCTGCTCAAAGGCTGTCATGCTGGTAAAAGAACGGCTAAGCCGTTGAAGATCGAAAAAATCGGCATAGCTCGGACCAAACGCCTCAACTGGGAGGTTGCCAAAATGGGGATTGGGCGTAAAGAGATAAACAAGTCGTTCCACATTGCCATATGGCAGCGAGCGAATCAGAACCGCATTCACAATGCTAAAGATGGCGCTACAGCTGCCGATCCCCAGAGCGAGTGTCGAGACGACAACGACAGTAAAACTCGCGTTCTTGCCAAGTGTTCGTATACAGTAACGCAGATCCTGCATCAGGTCGTCGAGTAGCCTTGTGCCCCGTGCCTCACGGCACTGCTGCTTTACCTGTTCGGGTCCGCCGAGTGACAGTCGTGCGCGCCGCATAGCCTTTTCCGGGATAGCTTCGACCTTGCGGTATTTTTCCGCCTCACGATCCAGGTGATACTGCAGTTCCTCTTCCAATTCGCGGTCCACCGCTTTGCGGCGGAAGAGAGCACGGAGCCGGTAGAGCAGGTCGCTGAACATATCAGCTTCCCTCGGCTACATCGAGAACGAGGCCAATAGCTGCCGCCAGTTTGCGCCACGCCAGCGTCTCCACTTCCAGTTGCTTCTTGCCTTGGCGGGTCAGCTCGTAATACTTGGCGCGTCGATTGTTTTCACTCACCGCCCAATGAGCCTTGATCCAGCCGCGCCGCTCCAGGCGGTGCAAAGCCGGGTACAGGGAGCCCTGCTGAACCTGCAAGGCTTCGCGCGAGATCTGCTGCAGACGTTCCGAGATGGCCCAGCCGTGAAGCGATTCCAGAGCAAGCGCTTTTAGGATGAGGAGATCGAGTGTGCCTTGGGGCAGTTCCAGCCGTTCGTCAGCCATGTGGGGTTTACGTTTACCCTTCCACTTCTACACAAGACGATAAAGCAAAGTATTGTCGAAGCGCAAGAGGAGAGTATGGCTGGAATCCACGTCCTACTTAACGTTGTGCGAGGAAAGAGCGGCGTAGACTTCGTGCACAAATATTTTGGGAGGGACGCGTCCATGTCCCCATCGATCGTCGAATTCCAATGTCGGATGAGCAGCCAACACTTGGCTCTCGGTTTGACCTGCATTGATTATTTGCTGCACGCGGCCACGGACGGTCACGATCATATCCCGAAAGGCTTCTACATTCGCTCCGTTGGTCACGCTTCCTCGCGCGGGAACAATACGGAAGGTGTCGCCCGTCCACGAGCCGAGCGTTTTAACCAAACCGTCCAGGTTGCCGCCTTGGGCTGGGTCAACCATCGGGTATCCGTCACCGGGGAATACCTCGCCAAGGTAAACCGTGTTAGCAACGTGGAAATGCACGATCGCGTCCGCGTCGCTGTAGCCGGGCGGCTGATGGACGATATGAATTGCATCTCCATTGATGTCGAAGGATAAGACTTCAGAGAAGGATACGCGCGGGCGGTCAACTCCGAGTTGGACCAGCCGAGGCGGCTGTTGACCGGGCGGCCCCATGGCGTGACCTCCGAGACGTTGCAATGCATTCTCTTGCATGGCGACGAACGCGCCCCGGCGTCCCCAGCCGGCATCGCCCTGAGAATGGGCGAGATCTTGCGGTGCAATCACCACATAACGAACAGGAGACTTCGTCCGGCCGGCAAGAACACTACTGATTTGCGGAGTGCTCTCGGCTGATGGCGTTCCAACGATCAGCACACCGTCCGGCCCTACCGAGGCCAAGACATTTCCATTGTCCGTGGCAAAGACAAGAAGATTCGGCGTGATCTCGGTGACACCCTTTCGATCTTGAGCGCAATAAGCAGACTTGCCCATCAATCCAAGCGACAAGAGCAGGATCGTTATGCCGAGGTGTCTGTAACACCGCTGAGCGTTCATCGCAGGGATTATACAGAGGGGTTGCAGCCGGCAGCCGTTCGCTACGAGGCACGGCATGGGCGGAGCGCCGCAGTGCAGCAACAACTCGTCCAGCAAGAGGCCGACCTGTCCCGCCTGCCCCGGCGAGCCGTGGGGCGTGCCGTGGAGGGACAGCACCGCCTCAACCTGGACCGCGAACAAGTACTAAACCGCCTATGGGAAATCGCCAACCTCAGCCCCGATATGACCCGAAACAGCATTACCGGACAGGTCAAGGCCATTTCGATGATCGTGGCCATGCTGAACTTCGTCCCCGACCGTCGCGCCGTCTCTGCGGAAAAAAATCAGCTCCTGCGCCTGTCAACGTGCAAATCTATGAAGCCGCCTGCCCGCCCGGCCTGTGCCGGCGTGCCGTGGAGCGTGCCGTGGGGCGTCCCCGAGCCCGAACCCGCTCCCGGCTCGGCAGCAGAGCCGCCTCCGGCCCCTGCCCCCAGTCAGCCCACGTTCGCTCATCGCGTTCCCCTCGCGGACGGCCTGCCGCCTTATGTTCCCCTATTCAATTCTGTTCCAGACACCAGAGTTCCTTTCTCTATTAAAGTGAACCCTTTCAAGCACCGCCGCTGAGCTGCCAATCCTAAAAAGGACCCAAGAATATCGAATTTTACAAATTTTACGAATGGCCGAAGCCCAGGGATGCGGGCGCTGTATCCCGGAACCTGGAGAAAAAGGTGCGCCCCTGCTTAACGGTTATGGTCTCGATGGTTAGAACCGCAATACCGCCGATTGACGCAGTCCACTCGGGCCGCGTGTCTCTTGAGAGACAACTCCCTGTTCTTTGTCAGCGTCTAACGGAAACCGAGGAGAAACTATGTCTCACTGGAAAGCTCTTTCTTTTTCAGCTCTCGCAGCTGTCCTGTTAAGCTGCGCAAGCCTGGCGCCGGCGCAGGTATCCATCAACATTGGAGTGGCTCCGGTATGCCCCTACGGGTATTTCGACTACGCTCCATACGACTGTGCACCCTACGGCTACTACGGTCCGGATTGGTTTACGGGCGGGGTGTTTATTGGAGCTGGACCCTGGTTCCACGGTCCACACGGCTTCTATGGCCATGTCGACAACCGCTACGACCCGCATCATGGTTATCATGGGCCGTTGCCCCCACGTGGCGCAGCGCAGTTCAACCACTTCCAGGCTAACGAGGCGCATGATGCCCAAGGCCACGTAGGCAACGCTCCCCACGATGGCGGGAATGAACATGCCCTCCCTGGATATCACGGAGGCGGCGCACCTCACGGCGGCGGCGCACCTCACGGTGGCGAGGGCGGTCACCACTAGAACGCAATTTCGACTTAAACCATAAGCGGCCGTCCCTTGGCAGCTTATGTTGTTCGGCCGGCCGGTCTCACAGAAGCGGGGACCGGCCAAAGTTTGGCAGGCATTCAAGCCGCCCGACGGCAACAAAGAAGTGTTTGCCATTCCCAGCCGCGCCCCTCGTCATCTCGCCTGTCCTGTCCAGCCCGCCTGCCCCAGCGTGCCGTGGGGCTTGACGCGAAGAGTCATTTGGTTCAACTGACGGCGCGGGGAAGGAGAGGTAAACTAATGGCTGAGTTGTTCAGTCCCTGACAACCCTGTCGCTTATGAGTTTAGTTAGGCGCGCGGCCTTCGTCCTCTTTCTTATCGCCAACTTACCTTCCATAAGCGTGGACGCACAAACGACTCCGGAGGCCGGCGAACTCCTGAAGTTCATTGCTTCTGAACAACAACGTGGTTCTGTGCTGACGTACTCGCAGTCCTACGTCGACGATCAAAACGAGCGGGTTTCCTATAGCGGCACACTCTACGCCGGCATCCATCTCTTCAAGCTAGATGAATGCAAGGTGACGGCTCGCGTGGCCGTCGAGGATAGATATTCAGGTGCTATCGAGCACAGGAGCTTGGGGCGAGTTCGTCTGGAGCCGACGGGTGAGCTGAAAGACGATACCGTCTACGAATATCGCTTTAACCTGGGTGACCTCAGCGCGGGTGGGGTCCGCGCTCTTCGTGCAGTCCCGGGTCAACTGAATATCAACACCAGGGTTCAGTGCGAGGAAGATCGCTCCTGCACGCTTTCCTGGATTCAAATCACAGCGCCGAATAGCAACATTGCGGAAACCAGCACGGTCAACGGAATCCAGGACGTTGATTCGAGAGCGGCCTCGATGGTGCTGCCGATGGCGTCATCTGAGTTGGCCAACCAAGCGGCGAAGCTCTTCAATGTGGCTATTCGTGCCTGCGCCGTAAACTCCAGCGCTCATAACTGATAGCTCCAGGTCAGTGCGCTACGCGCGCGAGGGCCTGCCCATCCAGGCGGCAACCGCTGCCGGCCTTGCGCGACCAGATAGAGCCGTCGGCATAGATAACACTCTCAAGAATCACCTGTGCGACCCCAAATGCAGGCACGGGCAGGAGGAGTCGCCGCGACAACTGGCCCGAAGCCACATCGATTCCCGAGATCTCCAGATGCGTCGTCAGGGTGTACGCATCCAGGTCGTAGATACTCTTCTTGGCCTTCACCTGCACTTTCAATGCTGCTGACTTGATCTTCTTACCCGCCGCGTTGCGGAATGTTAGATCGAGCGAACCAGAATCGCTTTCTTCTGTTGCCACCGGGAGGTAGCGAGCTGGTGTGTCGATCGTGGCGCTGATGAGATCGACCGGACACCACATATCCTTGACAACCTGCCGCTCCAGGTCAAGAGGTTGGCCGGCGGTCAGCGGAGTTTGGCCAGGAATTTGCGACTGGGTATTCTGCGAGCGAGTGACAGCTTGAGCAAAACAGAGGGGAGTTGCAAGGGCGAGTAGAAGGATGGAAAGACAGGGCTTCATACGGAGGTCCCTCCCGTTTGAATGAAGACAATGTTACCACTGTAGCAACCCGGTAAGTCTCGAACAAATTAGTTGCCTGGTTCCCACGGTTACACTGCGAATTGGAGATGATAGACCGCGCGCATGAACGAACCTAAGACCCAACACCGTCCCGTGATATCTCTGGCCATCCGTCCGAAGGCTGATGGTGACGGCACGCGCCTTATACAGGCGCTCAACGAGATCGCGCAAGAAGATCCGACCGTCAGGATTCAGGCTGGGCCGGTAGACGGGCAGACCACCCTTAGCGGGATGGACGAGTTGCATCTGGAATCAATCTGCGGCCGTATCCTGCGCCAATACAAAATAGAAGTCGACGCGGGTGCGGCCGAAGTTATCTACCAGGAGACGATTCGCAAGCAAGGTGAGGGGGAAGGCAGATACATCCGGCAGACGGGTGGTTCGGGTAACTATGGACACGTCAAGGTCCGCATAGAGCCAAATGAAACGGGCGAGGGCATTGAGTTCAACAATGAACTCCGGGGCGGCGTGGTCCCGGCGGAATATATCGAACCGGCCGAGATGGGGATCCGCGAAGCAGCGCGCGGTGGTGTTCTTGCTGGTTACGAACTGGTGGATGTGAAGGTGTCGTTGTTTGACGGCAGCTTTCATGAGGTGGATTCGAACGAAATGGCCTTCAAAATCGCCGGGTCGATAGCTTTTAAAGAAGCCGCCCGCAAGGCGCGTCCGATCATTCTGGAGCCTCTCATGGCCGTTGACATCACGGTCAAAGAGGAATTCCTGGGGACCACCATGGGCGATCTGAATAGCCGTCGGGGAAGAATCGACAGTATTGCGCAGGATGCCGGTTCGGCAGTGGTCCATGCCATCGTGCCACTTTCCGAGATGCTGCGCTCGAGCAGGTACGGGCGCCCCGCATATTTCATGCGCTTCGCCCGCTATGAACAGGCTCCTCGTCGCGAGGAGCCGGGACTCGACGGAGCAGGAGTTATCGCCAACCTGCCCAAACGCCCAAAAACCGGAAGTGGCTTCACCGCATTGCGATCAGACGCGGACATTTAGACCAAACCCCTCATGCTATTCGTAATGCACTGAGCGTCGCCACGCTGTTTCGACGTCCGCGGTCAGGATCGATCACCAGTTCGAGCTTGGTCACAGATTCCAGTTCGACCGCATAGTCTTCGACCTCCTGCGCGGAGCCATTTGGGCTAAAGCTCCATTGTTGGCGCACAATTTCGCGATCTGTCTCCTTAGCGGAAGAGTAGCGGAGTAGAAATTCCTGGGAGCGCTCCAGGTTACGTTCGGCAAAATGCACAACGATCCGCCGAATGCGTTGCGGCACGTCGAACAGGACGGTGATTGTCTGCGCTCCGGGACTGGTAGCGCGCCAGCCGAGCTCATTGAGCGTCGGGTTCGTGCTCAGCGCGTTTTCGATTGGGAAGGCCGGATCTTCTGATGTGAGCTGTACGCGAGCGATCGAGGTTAGATCGAGCCATTCGGCAGCGGTCTGCGGCTCGGCCGCAGCCGCATTTTGTCCAACGATTTCTTTTCGCATCGGCCACCTTGCTGTTGCAAGATTAGCTTAGCGCGTATGGGGCTAGCAGGTCGCTATGCTCGACACCCAGGACGCGGAATCCCGGGTTCAACTCGGATGCCGTGCGTATCGCCCTGTTGGCCGTGAGGGCCCCGACATAAAAGCGCTTGGTCCGCGGATAGGATGTGGGGTTGATGAAAGAGTGGCTGCATAGTATGACACAAAAGGCTTTCATAAACTCTCCTGATGGTTGAGATGCAATTTAGAATGACGCAACACTGTTACAAAGGTACCGTCAGGCGACAAGACACCGGGTAGGAAATGCGCGCTGGGGAGCGCTCCCGGGTTCGTTTTGGGAAGAAGTCCCAGAGTGGGTATTTCTGCTCGAAACCGCAGCGGCGCTGACGAATTTAAGGTTCACCGTGAGAACCTGTCGGTCCAGAACTCAGTCCCGCAGAGCCTGCCCTGCCTGCCCCGGCGTGCCGTCGGAGCTTGTCGAAGGGGACGGCTGAAAGTCAGAGCGGTCCAGATTCGCGGAACAATGGTCTTCCGGACGGCGCAACTTGCTGAGCGCGTTGATGAGAACGCGGGCAAGCAAAATCAGGTTGGTTGTTGTAGTACATGACTCTGTCCATCCGGCTCCACTCATGCCAAGGTGGGCGCGTATGGACAGAGTCAAGCAGCCAGGTTCCCCACATTTACCCGGACTGCCCACTTATGCTCTCGATCCACTACCGTCCGACGCGCCAATTTGGACAAGTATGGCTGAGAATTTCCCAGGACACGGTCCTGGGCATCTTTATCAATTCTGCGAGATCCGGTTCTCACGCAGACACTAAAGCCCGGACATCAACGGTCGGAGTTCTCACGCAGCCCATGAAGCCGTGCCCTCGGTTCAGAGATTTAGCGCTCTGCTATTGAATCCGGTGAAAGGTCCTACTCCAGCGAGTCTCATCGAAGAAATGAATGAGCTCATGAAGGCTAGACTCCGCTTGCTCCGCCAGGGGCGCCTCGTCGACACCGGATTCGGGGGTCACGATCGACCAGTAGACGAAGAGAGGTCGCCCTAGTATGTTCTGCCGCGGCAAGAAGCCCCAGAACCGGCTGTCCATACTGTTGGTGCGGTTATCGCCCATAACGAAATAATTGCCGGCAGGTACGACCACGTCCGGGCCCTGCATGTGAGCGGGGAGGCTCGCGGACCATTGCGCCGTAACTCTAGGCTCGGTGGAGGGACTCACGGAGGGGAAATCATCCACATACGAGTCGTAGTTCTCGGACGTAGGCTTGGCCGCCTGAGGCTCATCCTGCGCCACACCATTGAGGAAGACAATGCCGTTGCGCAGATGAATGCGATCGCCAGGAGTGCCGATAACCCGCTTCACAAGAAATATGTGTTCGCCATTGGCTTCCTCGGTTGGCTTGTAGAAGACAACAATATCTCCTCGATGCACCTCGCGATAGTGCATGAAGGGGGCCCATTTGGGAGCCGGCGCCAGCGTCTCGCGCTCAACCACGACATGATCGCCGGCCAGAAGAGTGCTCGCCATCGACGATGAGGGAATCACGAAGTTCTGAAATACAAAGGTAAGCACAAAAAGCCCCACCGCGAGGACGCTGCAGGTGGATGCGAACCCCTCAGGTGCCGTTTCCTCAGACTGTTTGTTCTGCGAAACACGCTTGCCTTGCATTGTCAGGCCACCCTCCGTTGCTTGTGCTGTGCCGATTCGTCCAGTTGATGCCAAGTTTAGCACTCGGCCTCTGCATTCCAAGTTGCTCCGGGCGTCCCAAAAAATCACCTATACGCTGTATAGCCATTGTGCTATACAGTGTATAGGTGATGAAAGAAACAGCCACAGCCGAGCGCATTGCCGAGGAAGCGCTGAAGATTCTCGAAAAGGAAGGCGAGGACGCAGTGAGTATGCGCCGCGTAGCCCAGGCCGTCGGCATTACTCCGATGGCCATCTATCACCACTTTCCAAACCGCGAGGCGCTACTCGATTTTGTAGTTGACCGGGAGTTCACGAAATTCCTGGGTTACATCCAAGCGCGCCCTGGGAAGGGGTCCTGGGAAACTCGTCTTACCAGCTGCATGGACTCCTACATCGACTATGCCTTCGACCGCCCTTGTATTTTCGACTACGTTTTTTCGCAGCCCAGGTCGAATGCCCGTCGCTATCCGGATGACTTCCGTGCGCAGCGTTCGCCGACCTTGAACGCGATTGCCGATCTCGTGTCTCAGGCCATGGATGCCGGATTTCTGAAACGTCACGACATATGGGAGATTGCGTTACAGCTCTGGGCACATGCTCACGGGTACATCATGCTTTACCGTGCCGGACGATTCCATTTGTCGGAAACGGAATTTCGTACCCTCACCCGCAATTCCATCAGGAGAATGATCTATGGTCTCAAGGCCTAGTGGTAACCTTCTCATCGCGCTGTGCCTTAGTCTTTCTGCGCTGTTGTTCTTTCTAGGCACAGGGCTTTCGCCACTCTGGCCGCTCACCTGGCTGGCGCCGATCCCTGTGTTATGGATTGCGCCTCGCGTATCGGCTGGAGAGGCATTCTTCGTAGCGGTTGCCGCCTATGCGCTGGGCGAACTAAATGACTGGAGGTATTCCCGCACCGTGCTGCCTACGTGGCTTGTAGCGTCGATCCTGCTTCTTGTGGCCTGCGTCTTTGGATTGGCGGTTTTGTTTTTCCGCAGCCGCATCCTACGTGGAAAATTGTGGCAAGCGGCGCTGATTGTTCCTGCGTTCTGGGTTGCCGTTGCATACCTTATCGCCATTACCTCTGTTCACGGCACCTTTGGCGATATTTCCTATTCGCAGATGGATTTTCTGCCTATTTTGCAGATCGCTTCCGTCACGGGTATCTGGGGCATCAGCTTCTGCATTTTTCTCTTTGCAGCTACCATGGCCGCGCTTCTCAGTGTGGGCTCTCGTACCGGCAAAAGCTCCGTTAGCCATCGTCTGTTTCTGTGCTCCTCGCGTGCGTACTCGGGTTTGGAGTATGGCGTCTGGCGACAACGCCGAGAAGATTCACCAACCGTGAAGGTTGCTCTCATCGCTTCGGATGAAGCGGGAAACTTACATCCAGCAACTCTCGGGCAGGAACAGGTGGTATATGGGCGTTATGCAGAGCAGATGAAGGCCTTGGCCGCGCAGGGAGTTCAGGTCTTTGTCTCTGCCTGAGCACAGTGGACCCGTAACCAACACTACCCAGTCAGACTTCGACGGCCTTTTGGGGCAAATGGCCAAGCAGACCGGCGCCTACGTGACCGTTGGAATTGACCGAAGCGTTCCCACCGCCACCTGGAATCAGGAGCGCCTCTACTCGCCGGACGGATCGTTTGTAGCGTCCTACAACAAGCATCATCTGCTGCCGCACTGGGAGAATGAAACTCCGGGCACACAGCGCACGGTGGTTAGCGAGCCTTCGGGGAAGTGGGGTATGGAGATATGCAAAGACATGGATTTCCCGCGTCTCAGCCGGCAGTATTCTCAGGATGGAGTCGGCCTGCTTCTTGTGCCTGCATGGGATTTCGTTGACGACGGCTGGTTGCATGGCCGGATGGCGGTGCTACGGGGCGTCGAAAGCGGATTCAGTATCGCTCGTTCCGCCAAGCTAGGCCTGCTTACTGCGACCGATGACCGGGGCCGCATTTTGGCGGATCGTAATACGCTCGCTGTTCCCTTTGCCACTGTCATAGCGACAATTCCGGTTCGCCACGATGCAACCATTTATTCCCGGTTTGGCGATTGGTTCGCGTGGTTGGATATCGTGGTTCTGGCCGTTTTGATGGTTATGCCCCTCTCCGCCACGGGTTCGAATGCCTGAGCAGCATTGCGTCATCTGTTTTATCTGGCTGCGCTCAAAACAAAGTGGTAAACCAGAAGGATGCGTTTACAACCGCGACATGCGTTCTATCTGGTTACTTTACTAAGTCTCACCTCCGTGCAGTCGACCGTGCTCGCGCAGGGCGGGGAACGTGGTCTCGACGACGGCATGGAAGGCTGGACATTTTGCGGTAGATGCCGGCGGACTGTTAGGCCGATCGGACATTGTGCTGGGTGAGCCAAACGCCAAGCCTGGCGAAGCGATGCCGATGGGCAACGGGCGGCTGGGCATCGCGGTATGGGCTGCGGACGGATTCACTGCTCAACTGAACCGCGCAGATACCCTGCCGCATCGAGATTCTCCAGGGCAGCTCGTCATACCCGGCCTCGCCGCGCTTACTTCGGCTAAGGATTTCAGCGGCCGTCTCGATTTGTACAACGGATCATTTGTCGAGCATGGAGGCGGTATCAGCCTTATCGCCTACGTTCAGGTATCCACCGATACATTCGTGGTCGACGTGACTGGCGCGGACCCAAGCGTGACCCAGACCGCCACACTTCGCCTCTGGGAGCCCCGCAAGCCAAGCGCCACGGCTGCGAAGAGGGTGGGCATGCTCGAACAAACCTGGGTCGACCACTATGGTCCTGGAGCAACCGGCGAGACATTCGGAGCCCTCGCCGCCATCACCGCGACGGGTCGCGATGTGTCGGTCGCGGTGAGCAGTCCCCGCTCGGTGACGGTCACCTTCAAGCCCGCCGAAGACGGACATTTTCGGGTGATGGTCGCGAGTCCTCACTACAACGGTTTGAAAGGCCAACTGGCTGGTATCGACGAGCGCGTTGGCGAACGCTGATCCCCAGGAACACATCGCCTGGTGGCACGCGTTCTGGCATCGCGCCGGACTGATCAAGCTCACTTCCGGAGATGGTTCTGGAGAGTACCTGGAGAATCTTCGCAATCTGTATCTCTATACCGCCGCGGCTGAGAGCGGTGGCAGATTTCCTGGTTCACAGGCCGGCATCGCGGACCTTTTCTCCGCTGTGCAGGATCTTCACCACTGGGATCCAGCTGCCTTCTGGCACTGGAATCTTCGCATGCAGGTCGCCGCGAATATCGATGCCGGGGTCTCTGATCTGAACGCGCCCTACTTCCGCCTGTATCGGGAGAATCTTGCCAACATCAAAGACTGGACACGGACACACATGGCAGGGCGCCCGGGTATCTGCGTGCCGGAGACGATGCGCTTCAACGGACCTGGCGTTGAGTATGAGGCCGAGTGGAATCCGTCTAAGCCCGCGGTCATCGGCCTGAACTGCGATGCCGCCTCACGCCCGTATTACAACGCGCGCACTCTATCCACTGCCGCGGAAGTTTCGCTTTGGATCTGGCGGCAATATCTGGCGACCGGCGATCGCGCCTTTCTAGCTTCGAACTACCCCGTCATGGTCGCGAGCGCACAGTTTCTGCTGGCGTACGAAACGCGCGGCGCGGACGGCAAAATGCATACCCACCCGTCGAATGCACACGAACAAGAGTGGGACACCATCGACCCGACCACGGATCTGTCTGCGCGCACAGCTCTCTTTCCCGCCGTCGCCCAGGCAGCAAAGCTGCTGCACACCGATAGCCAACTGGTTGAGCAACTCGAAGCGGAGCTAAAACAGATTCCCCCTCTTCCCCAAGCCGAGAAGGCCAGCGCCAGCGGGAAGCAAACGGTCATTACCGAGTCATATGATCCAGCCGCTGTTGCACATAACGAGGAGAACATCGGTCTCGAGCCGGTGTGGCCCTACAACCTGATTGGCGACAACTCGCCGATGCTGGCGCTGGCGAAATCCACCTATGCCACCCGCCCTTACCCGGTTCACCAGGACTGGAGCTTTGATCCCGTGCAGGCTGCGCGCCTCGGCCTCAGCGATGAAGTGCGATCGACATTGATCGCGTTAACGGAGAGATACCAAAAGTACATCAACGGCTTCGCCAACTGGGGCGGCCCCGAAGGAGAGTTCTACGTCGAGCAGGAAGGCGTCGTAGCCCTGGCGCTCGCAGAGGCCCTGGTGCAGGACTATGACGGCCTGATACGCATCGCGCCTGCAACGCCATCCCAGTGGGATTTCGAGGGCAGCGTTTGGGTGCGCGATCGCACCCGAGTCGATGTGCAGGTCCGGGCAGGCGTCCCTACCACGGTCGCCATCGAGGCCGGAGCAACGTCGACTTTGCGCATCCGCAATCCATGGCCGGGTCAGCCGGTGGAAGTCATGGATGGGCAGGGAAGGGTCGTCCTGAAGAGCGCAGATTCCATCCTTGAGCTGCCAGTTCGCAAGGGTGAGGCGTACTTGCTCGTGCGGTCCAACGCGGCAGGGGCACCTCTGCCATTCGCACCCATCACGGGCACGCCTGCACAACAGTTGAAGAGACTGGGTCCGGTGCAACTCGGAAAGTAGGCTGCTAAGGATGTCGTGAGAAAAGGCTTATGATTGAATAAGGGAGATAGCGATAGATGCCTCCGAGCCACAAAAACCCGTTTGAGAAGTATGCAGGAGCGCTCCCGGCCTTTTCTTCCCAAGAAGAGATTACTACGTGGGTACGCGGTCTGCGCGATGAAGACACAGGCAGCGTACCGGGTGCAGCGAATAGCACCGTGGAAAAAGCGGGTGCCGACTCCCTGGACCCGCTGTAGGGTCTTGTCGCGTTTTCGCTCTATCGCTTACCCCGTCAGGCGCACCAATTGCTCGGCCTCGATCCTGGTTCCCAGGATCGAGACTTTGGGAATCTGGCCGCGCGCCATCGCTACTTCATCGCAGCGGTAGAGCCGGGGGCAGTTCTGGCAGTCCTTGTAGATCTTGTCGGGAAGGGCGGTTCGATCCTCCACCACGCGAAAGCCGTGGCGGAAGAAGAAATCGGGGATGCGGGTGAAGAGACAGACACAGCCGACGCCGTGATCCTCGGCTTCGTCCAGTAAGGATTGCAGCAGCATGCCGCCGGTGCCTTTGCTCTTGGCTTCCGGGCGGACCACGATCGAGCGCACCTCGGCCAGATGCGGACCGTAGAGGTGCAAGGCGCCGCAGCCCTGGAAGATGCCGCCATCTGACTCCGCGACAGTAAAGTCGCGCACGTTCTCGCAGATCTCCGCGAAGGCGCGCCGCAGCAGCGTGCCGTCCTGCGAAAGGCTGTTCACTAGTTCGTATATGTTGGACGCATCCTGAAGCCGCGCCTTACGTATTTCCATCTATCTGTCCCATGACCGCAGAAAGTCTTGCCTCGTGCGCGGCTAGCGCCTCACGCACTCGCCCGACCGCGGTGCCACCCATCACGTCGTGGCAGTTCACCGTGGCATCGAGGGTGATGCTCGAAAAAAAATCGGCTTCGAACTCCGGACCAAACTGCTTCAGCTCGTCGAGCGTAAGGCCATCGAGTTCGCAACCCCTCTCCAGACCATAACGCACCGCCAGGCCGATTTTCTCGTGCGCCTTGCGAAAGGGAACTCCCTTGTGCACGAGGTAGGTGGCGGCGGCCATGGCATTGAGAAAGCCGGTCTCGCAGGCACTGCGCATGCGCGCCGTGTTGAAGCGCAGCGCGGCAGTAAACCTGGCCAGCAAAGCGGTCATCCGCTCCGCTGCATCCGCTGCGGAAAAAAGCGGCTCCTGGCTCTCCTGCAGGTCCTTGTTATAGGCCAGCGGAAGACCCTTGAGCAACATAGTGACTGTCTGTGCCGCGCCGTTGATGCGGGCCACCTTGGCGCGCACCAGTTCGGTCAGATCCGGATTTTTCTTCTGCGGCATGGCGCTGGATCCGGTCGAAAATGCTTCCGGCAGCTCAACGAATCCGAACTCCGCCGTGGCGTACAGTGTGATCTCCTCCGCAAAGCGGCTGGCGTGCAAAGCAATCAGCGTCAGCGCCTGCAAAAACTCGAGAGCGAAGTCGCGGTCGCTGGTGGCGTCCATGCTATTTGCGGTTGGCCCGGAAAAACCCAGCTCCCGCGCGGCAATCGCCCGGTCCAGCTTCAGGGTCGCGCCCGCTACTGCTCCAGAACCCTAGTGGACAATAATTCAAGCGACGGCTTAAATCCCCCAGCCGCGTCATATCGCGCAGCAGCATCTCTCCATAAGCCTGCAGCCAATGCGCGACCAACACCGGTTCGGCGCGCTGCAGATGGGTGTAGGCCGGCATCACCGCGTCTCCCGCTGCTTGCGCCTGGGCTGTGAATGCCCGCGACCAGTCTGCGAGGTGGCCGGCGATGGCAGAGCACTTCTCGCGCACGTACAGGCGAAGGTCGGTCGCAATCTGCTCGTTGCGGCTGCGGCCGGTGTGCAGCTTGAAACCGAGATCGCCGATGCGCGCTACCAGTTCCAGCTCCACGAAGTGGTGAATGTCTTCCGCTTGCGTGCAGCCATAGATGTCGCTGGGCGGCCGCTGCGCGTACTCGTCGCGAATCGCGTCGAGAGCGCCCGCGATCTTCTCCAGTTCCTCAGGCGTGAGGATGCCCGCCGCGGCGATGGTGCGCGCGTGGGCTTTGCTGGCAGCTACTTCCTGGGGAAGCAGCTGCCAATCAAATACCAGTGACCGTTGCCATTGTTCGAAGTCGTGATCCAGTGGCTCGCGAAAGCGGCCAGACCACATCTTCACTGGACAGCCTCTTTCTTCTGCAGCAGCCGCGCCCGGGTACGAGCAGGCAGCCCCAGGATCTGGATGAAGCCCTTGGCGTCCTTCTGATCGTAGCTGTCGCCCATGGTGAACGAAGACAGATCGTCGGAGTAAAGCGAGAACGGCGAATGCCGCTTCGCGACACTGATGTTGCCCTTGTACAGAGAGAGGCTGACGGAACCCGTGACGTGCTTCTGCGTATTCTCGACAAAGGCGTCCAGGGCTTCGCGCAGCGGGGTAAACCAAAGACCGAAGTAGACCAGCTCGGCATACTTCAGCGCGACCTGCTGCTTGTAGTGCATCACTTCGCGGTCCAGCGTCAATGCCTCGAGCTCGCGATGCGCGGTGGTGATCAGAGTGCCGCCCGGCGTCTCATAGAGACCACGGCTCTTGATGCCGACAAAGCGGTTCTCCACCAGGTCGATGCGGCCGATAGCATTGCGAGCGCCGATCTCGTTCAGCAGCTCCACGATCTGCACCGGCTCCAACTGCATTCCGTCCACCGAGACGGGCTTGCCTTCGATGAAGCCAATCTCCACCACTTCTTCGCGGTCGGGCGCTTCCTGCGGCGAGCGGGTCATTACCCAGGTGGTGGGCAAAGGAGCATTGCCGGCATTTTCCAACTCGCCACCCTCGTGGCTGATGTGCCACAGGTTGCGATCGCGGGAGTGGATCTTCTCCCTGCTGGCTGCCACCGGGATGCCGTGCGCTTCGGCATAGTCGAGGCAGTCCTCGCGCGACTTGAGCGTCCATTCACGCCAGGGAGCGATGACCTTCAGATCCGGCGCCAGCGCCTGGTAGGCATGCTCGAAACGAACCTGGTCGTTGCCTTTGCCGGTGCAGCCGTGGGCCACTGCTTCAGCGCCTTCCTGCAGCGCCACTTCCACCTGGTGCTTGGCGATCACCGGCCGTGCAATCGAAGTGCCCAGCAGGTACTTGTGCTCATAGATGGCGCCGGCGCGGACGGTGGGATAGACATACTCGCGCACGAACTCGTCGCGCAGGTCGAGCACCACGGCCTTCTTGGCGCCCGTGGCATAGGCTTTCGCCACCACGGCGTCCAGGTCTTCTCCCTGGCCTACATCAGCAATCATGGCGATTACATCCATACCGTAGTTCTCGTTGAGCCAGGGAATAATGATCGAGGTGTCGAGACCACCTGAGTAAGCAAGAACAACTTTTTTTGACATGCGAAACTCCTTCAAAAATTGTCAGCGTCGATACAGCGACCTGAACGGTTTCCAGACGAAGGGCACGGGTTTAGCCGTGCCGCACTACTCTCGCCAAAGTGAGGGCTTTAGCCCCTGAGGTACGCTTCTCCAAGCTTCCGTCCGCATGGAACCTACGTTTTAAAACCGTACCTCAGCGGCTAAAGCCGCGCTACAGGCATTCAATCTTCGGCACGACTAAACAGCTTGCAAAAAAATCCGCAACGAGCAGGAAAGGAAATACCTCAGGGGCTAAAGCCCGTCGTATTTTCAACGTTTACGGCCCGACTAAAGTCGTGCCCTGATACAAAACATGTGTTCTGCCGCAACCTGTAAAGCCGCGCCCTTCGTACGCGCTTGTTAAGAGCGGTCCTATCGCAGCCCTCGCTCCATCGCGGACGCCGGCCAGGCCGCCGCCCAACAGCAGAACCATCAGCGCCTTCTGGGCATGCAGCCGATTCTCCGCCTGCTCGAAGACAACGGATTGCGGGCCATCGAGCACTGCATCCGTAACCTCGGCGTTGCGATGCGCGGGCAGGCAGTGCATGAACACAGCGTGGGGCGCGGCGTGGGCCATCAATGCCTCGTTCACCTGGTAAGGCTTGAAGATGGGAGCCCGCTTGGTCACTTCATGCTCAAAACCCATGCTGGTGCAAACGTCGGTGTACACGGCATCGGCGCCGCGCACCGCACCCACTACATCCTGGGTCAGCGTGAGCGTGGCCCCGGACTCCTCGCCGATCTTGCGCGCCTGGGCAACGACGTCCTGCTTGGGGGCATACCCCTTGGGCGTGGCCACGGTGCAGTCCGCGCCCAGCAGGGCAGCGGTCAGCATCAATGAGTGACAGACATTGTTACCGTCGCCCACGTAGGTGAACTTCACCCCGCGCGCCGTGCCGAAGCGTTCTTCGATGGTCATGAAGTCGGCCAGCGCCTGGCAGGGATGCTCCAGGTCACTGAGCGCGTTGATCACCGGAACCCGGGAATACTCCGCCATCTCGGTGATGGTTTCGTGGGCATAGGTGCGGAGCACGATCAGGCTCACCCAGCGTTCCACGTTGCGAGCGATATCGGCCAGCGATTCGCGCTCGCCGAGCGGCGATTGCGTCTGGTCCACGAACATCGCCGAACCGCCCAGCGTGTTCATCCCGGCTTCAAAGGTCAGCCGCGTGCGCAGGGAGGCCTTCTCAAAAAACATCACCATCTGCCGCGCGTCGAGAGAATAGCGATAATCGCCCGGAGTCGCCTTGATGGCATGCGCGAGTTCCATGATGGCGGCGATTTCCCGCTGCGAAAGATCGGCAATGGAGCACAAATCGCGCCCTGCGAGCGTCACGGAAGCTTGAGCCAGCATGCTGCTCTCCTGATGTACTGCCTTTTCTTCGACGAGTAAAGTTTTGCTAGCCATTCCTTGGCCCCCCTGTGTTTTGATGCGCCGCGGCCATACTGGGCACGCCCGCACCTTCTTCGCTCAAAATTTCGTTCAATGCGGAGATCGCGATATCCACGTGCTCCCGCCCCATGATGTAAGGCGGCAGAAAACGCAGCACGGTCTCGCTGGTGCGGTTGATCAGGATGCGCCGTTCGAGCATCTTCGCCACCACCCGCTTGGCCAGGTCGGCGGAGTTCAGGTCCATGGCCAGCATCAGCCCCATGCCGCGCACGTCGACTACGCTCTCGTGCCTGGCCGCGACGTCATGCAACTGGTGCTTGAAGTACGCGCCGGTCTTGGCGATGTTGCCCAGCAGATCTTCCTGCTCGATGGCGTCAATGACAGCGATGGCCACCGCGCAAGCCAGCGGGCCGCCGCCGAAGGTGGTTCCGTGCAGGCCGGGATGGATACCGTGTGACGCTTCCTCGCTGCAGAGCATGGCTCCCAGCGGGAGACCGCCGGCCAGCGGCTTGGCCAGCGTGGTCACATCCGGCTGAATGCCAAACTGCTGGTAGGCAAACCACTTGCCCGTACGCCCCAGGCCGGACTGAATCTCATCCACAATCAGCAAAGCGCCCGTCGACTTGGTAAGCTCGCGTGCGGCAGCGAAGAACTCCTGCGACACAGGACGGATTCCGCCCTCGCCCTGGATGGCTTCGATCAATATGGCGCAGACCTCGTTGGAGAAACTGGCCCGCAGATGATCCACATCGTTGAAGCGCACAAAGTCCACTCCCGGCACCAGCGGCTGGAAGGGCTCGCGATACTTATCCTTATGGGTGGTGGATACCGCGCCCATGGTCCGCCCGTGGAAGCTGTTTTCCAGCGCCAGGAACCTGGTGCCCATGGCCTTACCTTCGCTCCGCTTCAGCGCGGAGTAGGCCCGCGCCAGCTTCATCGCTGCTTCCCACGCTTCGGTTCCGCTGTTGCAGAAGAAGGCGCGGTCGAGACCGCTCCTCTCCGTCAGCCGCATCGCCAGTTCCGCCTGCCCTTCATGGAAGTACAGGTTCGAGATATGCACCAGCTTGCGGCTCTGCCGCTCGATGGCATTGGTCACCGCAGGGTGTGCATAGCCCAATGCGTTGACGCCGATTCCGCTGAGCAGATCGAGATACCGCTCCCCGTTGTCGTCGATCAGGTACATGCCTGAACCTTCGACAAAGAGAATCGGATTGCGCTCATATGTGGGGAGCAGCAGCTTAGCCTCTGCCGCCTGTATTGCTTCGAGCTTCATGCCACCATCACCTCAGTCCCTTGAAGTACCCGCGTCGAACACAGATCGGGTAATACCGCTGCCGCATCCGCAGGCAGAATGCGCACTCTTTTCACGCCGGCCAACAGCGCCTCGCGGCAGGCATTCAGCTTGGGCAACATGCCGCCGCTGATCACTTCCTCCCGCGTCAGGCCGGCAATCTGATCCACGCTCAACCAGCGCATCACCTCGCCGTTGGCTCCGCGCACGCCGGGCACGTCGGTAAGAAAGACCAGCGCGTCGGCCTTGCAGGCGACCGCGCAGGCGGACGCCATTTCGTCGGCATTGATGTTGTAGTACTCGCCGTCGAAGCCCAAGGCCAGGCTCGAGATCACCGGCACGGCGCCCATCTTCCAGATGGCATCGAGCCAGCGCGTATCCGAGGCCACGATCTCGCCCACAAACCCCAGGTCCGGGGTGGTGCGCTTTTTGCGCGCGCGAAAGATCAATCCATCTCCACCAGAAAGGCCTACGCCCGCCTGGCCGTGGCCGCCGAGCGCGGCTACCAACTCCTTGTTCACGCGGCCGCCCAGCACCATCAGCGCGGCATCGCGGGTTTCGGCATCGGTGATACGCAGGCCGGCGATAAACTCGCTCTGCTTGCCCATCTGCTTCAGGGTGCGGGTCAACGCCGCGCCGCCGCCGTGGACCACGGCGACCTGGTTGCCGTCCTGTGCCAGCACGGCAATCGCACGCGCACAGCCGTGCAGCAGGTCCTGATCTTCCAGGGCCGAACCACCGAGTTTGACCACGAATTTCATGCCAGCCCCTCCGCTTCGTCCCATCCGCACATCAGGTTCATATTCTCTACCGCCTGCCCGGCCGCCCCCTTGAGCAGGTTGTCCAAACAGGAGACCACGACACATCGCCGCCCGTCTTTTGCCAGCTTGAAGCCGATGTCGCAGTAGTTGGTATGCACCGAGTACTGTATCTGCGGCAGTTTTGTACTCACCCGCACCATGGGGCTCGACGCGTAGAACTCACGGAAGCACGCTTCCACCTCGGCCGTTTCCTTCTTTTCCCGGAAGGTCACGTAGGTGGTGGAAAGAATCCCCCGCGGAATCGGCAACAGGTGCGGTGTGAAAATAATCTGCGACTCCTCCAGGCCCAACTGCTCCAGCATCTCGCCCATGTGGCGATGGCCAAAGACCGCATAGGCGGAGAGATTGTCCGCGGCGTACATGAAGTGGGTGGTGGTGGTGGGCGCTTTGCCCGCGCCAGAGACGCCCGACTTCGAATCGCAGATGATCCCCCGGTCCAGATCCACCCAGCCTGCGGCCACCAGCGGCTTCAACGCCAAAATGATCGAGGTGGCATAGCATCCGGGGTTAGCCACCAGCTGCGCATTGCGGATGCACGCCCGATGCAACTCCGGCAAACCATAGACGCTCTTGGTCTGCACCCGCTCGGCCACAACCGTATCGGCATCATGGAAGCCGTAGATGGTTCGATTTTCGGGCTCCCGCAACCGCCATGCTGCGCTCAAATCCACCACTCTCAGACCGTGCTCCAGTGCTTCCGGCACCCAGCTCCGCGATTGCTCATGCGGCGTCGCCAGAAAAAGCAGTTCCACCCCGCGCTCCTTCAGCAGCTCCCAGGAGAAGGGTTCGACCAGCAATCCAGAGCTGCCGTTGTTATCGGCCAGCTGGGGATGCATCTCAGTCAGCCGGACCGCTTCGGCGTCGCGGCCGACAAACACCGGCGGGCGCCCCTTCAGGGCGGGGTGGTGCAGCAGCAGGCGTGCCAACTCCAGGCCGGCGTAGCCGCTGACTCCAGCAACCGCGGTTTGTATTGAGTCTTTCCGCATCATCCGATCATGATTTCCAGGCGTTCCCGCAACAGGGTCGCCCGCTTTTGGTCGGGACAAATAATCAGCACCGTATCGTCTCCGGCGATGGTCCCGACCACCTCCGGCCAGTCTTCGCCATCGATCGCCAGGGCGACCGGCTGGGCACTCCCGCTGGTGGTGATCAGCACCAGCTGGTTGAGCGCCTGTTTCACCCTCAGTCCGAAGCTGTTCAGCATTTCGCTGGTCCCGGGCAGGGAGTCGTCTTCGTCCAGCGCTACGCCGTTCGGCACCGCATAGCCATTCGGACCTTTGTAGAGATGCAGCTCGTGTATATCGCGCGAGAGCGTGGCCTGAGTCACTTCGAAACCGCGCTTGACCAGCCGGCGTCGTAGCTCATCCTGGCTGCCGATAGGCGCGCCGGCGACGAGCTCCCGAATTGCACTGTGCCGATCCTGCTTCATTATGCGTTCCTTCTTGTTGCAGCCCGATGACAGCTGTCCATCCTGGGCTCTTTGTTCCTGTCTTTTGCTGCAAAGCCAGAGCGCGGCCGACGGCCGCGCTCGGTGTGCATAAAAATACATTCACATGTATAAATATACAGAGTCCCTTTGTCAACGAATGGATGCCTTTTTTTAAGGAAAAGTCACGCCGCCGCCGTTGCCGCTTGTGGTGCGAAAGAAAATTTAATTGCCGGGTGCTTGTCACAGAAACGGGGATTATAGTTACGTATGGGTTTCTTTGCCTCAAAGACGCTGGAGCATGGCTGTACCCCTACCCTGTTGGATCCTCGCTTTGACCACGACTCCTGCGGAGTCGGTTTCGTCGCTACGCTGCGCAATATTCCCTCCCATGAAATTCTGACCCAGGCCCTCACCGCTCTGGCTCGTCTGGCGCATCGCGGAGCCATTGCCGCCGACGGCAAAAGCAGCGATGGAGTGGGCATCATGACCGCGATCCCGCGGGAGTTTCTGCTCACCTCCACTGGGGTTTCGCTCGATGCCGGGCAGCCGCTGGCGGTGGGCGTAGTCTTTTTTCCCAATGAATCGAGTGCCGGCCAGCAGGCCTTGGAGCAAGCGCTGGCCGCGCAAAAGCTGCAAGTGCTGGCGTGGCGAGTGGTGCCCACCTGCGAAGATGTCCTGGGCGAGATCGCGCTCTCCAGCATTCCGGTGATTCGCCAGGTGCTGGTGACGGCGAGTGACTCCGCCCATTTCGAGCGTCGTCTCTACCTGGCGCGCAAGCAATTCGAGCGCGAGGCCACTGCTTCCGGCTATGTCTGCTCGCTCTCTTCCTGTTCCGTGGTCTACAAGGCCATGTGTGCCGGGCGTCTGCTGTCGGAGTTTTATCCTGACTTGGCGGATCCGCGTTACGTGACCCCCTTCGCCATCTTCCACCAGCGGTATGCCACCAACGTTGCGCCCTCGTGGGATCGGGCCCAGCCACTCCGGACCCTGGCTCACAACGGGGAGATCAATACCGTCTGGGGCAACCGCGGCCGCATGGACGCCCGGGCGGCTACCATCCCCGCGGAGTGTCATCCCATCCTGACTGCGGACGGATCGGACTCAACCAGCCTCGACGAGGTGGTGGAATTGCTGGCGCGCAACGGCCGCAGCGTCGCCGAAGCGGTCAGAATGTTGCTGCCTCCCGCCGGGCGGCAAAAGGATTCGTCTTTTCTTCGCTACCACGCGGACTGCGTTGAGCCCTGGGATGGCCCTGCGGCGTTGGCCTTTGCCGACGGCCACCTGGTGGGCGTCGCCCTGGACCGCAATGGCCTGCGCCCTTGCCGCTTTTTCCTGACCGAAGACGCGCTGGTGGTCGCCGGATCGGAAGCCGGGCTGGTGGACCTTGATCCGGAGAGGATCATCCATAGCGGCCGCCTCGGTCCGGGCGAAATGCTGGTGGCCGACCTGGATGCGCACCAGCTGTTCGAAGACGATCAGCTGCTGAAGGAATTCGACCGTTTCACCACCTACGGCGCGCTGGTAGAGGATACTCCGCTGGAGCCCGCCGCCTTCACTCCGCCGCTGGAGGATTTGACCCAGCTGCAGCAGGCTTTTGGCTACACCCGGGAAGATGTCCGCATGGTGCTGGCCCCCATGGCCAGCGACGGCAAGGATGCAGTTTGGTCGATGGGCGACGATACGCCGCTGGCGCCGTTGGCCCATGCGCCGCGGCCGGTGTATGCCTTCTTCCGCCAGCGCTTTGCCCAGGTGACCAATCCGGCCATCGACCCGGTGCGCGAGTCGATTGTGGTGCAGTTGCACACCCGTCTCGGCCCCTGGCCGCACCTGCTCAATACCACTGCGCGCATTCCCGGCCTCTCGCTGGAGTCGCCTTTCCTCTCCCTGGGCCAGATGCATGCGCTGCGCAATCGCGAGCACGCCTTGGCCGACGAGATGCCGCTGGCGGTTCTGGACTGCGTCTTTGCGCCCACTTGCAACCTGCGCCGGGCGATCGACGATCTGTGCGCGCGCGCCATCGACCTGGTGCGCGGCGGGGCGGCCATCTTGCTGCTCAGCGATCGCGCCATCACCCAACCGGGAGGTCGCGCCGAGCTTCTCCCCATCCCGATGGCCCTGGCGACGGGAGCGGTGCATCATGCCCTGGTGCATGCCGGGGTTCGTACCCACGCCGGCCTGGCGGTGGAGGCCGGCGATTGCCGTGACCTGCACCACGCCGCAGTCCTCTTCGGCTACGGAGCGGGCGCGGTCTGCCCCTGGCTGGCCCTGGAGACGGCGCGCAATCTCGATCCGGAAAAGGGCGAAGCCAACATGCTGCACGCCTTCGACCTCGGCTTGGCCAAGATTATGTCGAAGATGGGCATTTCCGTGGTCGACAGCTATCGCAGCGCCCATCTGTTCGACATCCTTGGCCTCGACCACGAGGTGGTGGAGCGTTGTTTTGAAGGAACGCCGTCGCCTATCTCCGGCATCGGCTTTGCCGAGCTGGAAGTCGCGGTGCGCGATCGTTGGGCCGCGGCCCAGGACGAGGACAGCCAACCAGCGCTGGTGAATGCTGTGAATCAGGATTCGCAGCCGCCCACGGCCACTGCGCAGGCGCCGGTCGCGCAGCGGGAAGCCAAAGTCCTACCTGACTACGGATGGGTTCGTTTCCGCAAAGACGATCGCGCCGAGCCGCACAGCTGGCAGCCGCAGACGGTAAAGGCTCTGCAGATCGTGACCGGAAGCGCTCGCGGTGCAGGCGGGGCGGCCCTTTCGCCTGCTCAAGCCTGGACGGCCTTCAATACCCAGGCGGCCGAGAACAAGCCCACGGTGCTGCGTGATCTATTGGAGATTCGTCCTGCCGCGGCGCCGCTGGCGCTGGACCAGGTGGAGTCCTCCCCCACCATCGTGCGCCGCTTCATTGCGTCCGCCATGTCGCTGGGCTCGCTGAGCCCGGAGGCGCACCAGACCATCACCGAAGCCATGAACCAGCTCGGCGCTCGCTCCAATACTGGAGAAGGTGGAGAAGATCCGACCCACTACCCGGCCTATCCCGGAGCTCCCGCGATCCTTAATAACAAGGTGAAGCAGGTGGCGTCCGCGCGCTTTGGAGTCACCACCGAATATCTCGCCCACGCCGAGGAGATCGAGATCAAGATCTCCCAGGGCTCCAAGCCGGGCGAAGGCGGCCAGCTGCCTAGCCACAAGGTCACCGAGCTGATCGCGCGCCTGCGCCATGCGCAACCGGGGGTCGCGCTCATCAGCCCTCCGCCGCATCATGACATTTACTCCATTGAAGATCTGGCCCAGCTGATCTTTGACCTGAAGCGGGTGAATCCACGCGCGGCTATCGGCGTCAAGCTGGTCTCGGAGTGTGGAGTAGGCACGGTAGCCGCTGGGGTGGCGAAGGCCTACGCGGACTATATCGTCATCGCGGGTCACGCCGGCGGCACCGGCGCGTCGCCCCTCTCCAGCATCAAGTACGCCGGCAATCCCTGGGAGATTGGGCTGGCCGAAGCGCAGCAGGTGCTGATGCAGAACGGTCTGCGGGGGCGTGTGCGCCTGCGTTGCGATGGCGGGCTGCGGACGGGCCGTGATGTGCTGATCGCGTCGCTGCTGGGCGCCGATGAATTCGCCTTTGGCACCGCGGTGCTGGTAGCTCTGGGCTGCGACATGGCGCGCCAGTGTCACCTCAACACTTGTCCTACTGGCATTGCCACGCAAAGGCCCGATCTGCGGGCGAAATTCCGCGGCAAGCCGGCCCATGTCGTGCGCTTTTTCGAAGAGCTAACGCGCGACATTCAGATGCTGCTGGCCTCGCTCGGCCTGCCGTCGCTCGAGGCTGCTACCGGACGCATCGATCTGCTGGAGCAAGTGAGCGCTGCCGGCGGACTCGACCTGAGCGCATTGCTGGCGCCGGCTCGTGAGGGACCCGTACGCTGGCAAGGCCAGCGCAATCGCCGTCCGAGCGACCATGCCAATATTGATAACGCCTGGGTGCAGCCGGCACTGGCTGCCCGCGCTGCCAATCAGCCCTTTTCGGTCGAAGCCACCATCGCCAACAAGCATCGGACCCTCGGTGCGCGACTGGCCGGGGAGCTGGTCTGGCATGGACTGCATGAGGCAGAGTCGCCGCTTAGCTTCAAATTGACCGGCGTTGCCGGCCAATCCTTCGGAGCCTTCGCCGTGCCCGGCATGCAGCTGGTGCTGGAGGGCATGGCTAACGATTTCGTGGGCAAGGGGCTGTGCGGAGGAGAACTGATTCTTCGCGGGCAAGGGCGCGCGGCGCGGCAAAGCGAGCTGCACGTCATCCTTGGCAATGTCGCTCTCTACGGGGCTACCAGCGGCTCGCTCTTTGCCGCCGGACGGGCGGGCGAACGTTTCGCGGTGCGCAACTCAGGAGCGCTGGCGGTGATTGAGGGCGTCGGTGATCACGGCTGCGAATACATGACTGGTGGACTGGTGGCGGTGCTCGGCTCCACGGGCCAGAATTTTGGCGCGGGGATGACGGGCGGTCTGGCCTGGGTTTTTGATGAAGACGGCACGTTTGTCTCTCAGACTCGTTACCACACCAGCTTTCTTGCTCCGGAGCCTCTCTCTCAGCTCGACCCTGCTGCGGGCGAGGAGCTGCGTGAGCTGATCCAGCTGCATGCGGAAAAGACCGCCAGCACGCGCGCGCGCTGGATCTTCTCGGATTGGTCCAACCTTTCCTCGCGCTTCGTGCGCCTTACGCCTCTACCTCAGGCGTAGGCGCATGTAACAGCCCAATGGCAGGGAACTGGACGGGAGCCCAGTGTCGCACCAGCGTCCCTGGACCGAAAAGATGGGGCGAACTCCCCGCCTGCCGTGGGCGTGCGCAGGAAATGCCGGACGAAGCGCCGAGGGCCTGCGTTCCCCTCTCTCCAAGCGGAGGCCGCGCCGCTTCATCATCATTTCCGTGAGCGCGGGGTACAATGAACCCCGTTCATGTTCAATCTTGAAACCTTAGTGGATGTTTGCGCGCTGATTGCTGCCAGCAAGCGGGAACGCGCGATTCTGTGGCAGGATGCAGCAGGCAACTGGCACCCCATGTCGAGCGGCGAGCTCATGGCTCGCGTGTATGCCATTGCTCAAGCTTTCAGCTCGTGGGGCATCGTCAAGGGTGACCGCATCGCGCTGCTGGCGGAAAATCGCTGGGAGTGGCCGGTGGTGGACTTCGCCACACTGGCGCTGGGCGCGGCGGATGTGCCCATCTATCCCACGCTCACAGCCGAGCAGATCGCCAGCCTGCTGATCGATTCCGGCGCTCGCATCGCCGTGGTATCGACCGAGGCACAGTACGACAAGATTGCCTCCATCCGCAGCCGGACGCAGCTTGAGCGCATCGTCGTCATGGACGATATCGACGGCCGGGAGTGCACGCCGCTCTCCTCGTTGCTCAAAGATGCCGACGCTGCCGCAGCTGCGGTTGACATGGAGCGTTGGCTGCGCAGTTTTGCGGTCAAGCCGGAGGATCTGGCCACCCTCATCTATACTTCGGGCACCACCGGCGAGCCCAAGGGAGTGATGCTCACCCATGGCAACATCGCCTCTAACCTGAACTACTCCACCCGCGCGTTTTCCTGGGATCCCAACTCCTCCTGCATTTCCTTTCTACCCCTCTCCCACATCACGGCTCGCCATCTCGACTACGCTCTCTTTTGCTACGGCGCGACCATTGCCTATTGCGGACACTTCGACCGGCTGCCGGGCGGCCCTTACCACCATTCAACCGACCGTCTTTGTCGCCGTGCCCCGGGTGTACGAGAAGATTCGCGATGAGGTCCAGCGCCGTGCGGGCAGCAAGCCTGCGACCAAGAAGCTTCTTGCCTGGGCTCTCGCTACCGGGCGCCGCCATCGGGAGCAGATTCTCAAGGGGCAAATCCCTTCGTCGCTGAGCTGGCGCCTGGCCGATCGATTGGTCTTCAAGAAGGTCAAGCAGGCTTTTGGAGGCAAGGTCCGCGACTTTATCGCCGGAGGAGCACCGCTCGGTGTAGACACCGCGGGTTGGTTTGCCGACGTCGGCATTCGCATCTTCGAGGGCTACGGCCTCACGGAAACTTCGCCCGTGTTGGCTCTGAACAATTCCCGGGATCACCGCATCGGTTCCGTGGGCAAGCCGATCGAGTCGGTGGAATGCCGCTTCGCTGACGACGGCGAGTTGCTGGTGAGAGGGCCTTTTGTCTTTGCCGGCTATTGGCGCAAACCGGATGCCACCGCCCAAGCCATCGAAGCCGACGGATGGTTCCACACCGGCGATATCGCGCGCCAGGACGCGGATGGATTTCTCTACGTCACCGACCGGAAGAAGGAGCTGATCAAGACTTCGGGCGGCAAAATGATCGCTCCCCAGCCGATCGAAAGCAAGCTGAATGCAAGCGTGCTGGTAGCCAACGCCGTGTTGGTTGGCGATCGGCACAAATTTCTAAGCGCGCTGATCGCGCCAAACTTTCCTGCGCTCGAGAACCTGGCGCGGCAGCAGGGAATCGCCTTCTCCTCGCGCGCCGATCTGGTCGCGAATCCAGCGGTGCAAGCGCAATACCATGCCCTCGTCCACAGCATTAATGAGGGTCTGGCGAATTTCGAGACCATCAAGCGCTTCCACCTGGTTCCCGACGAGTGGTCGATGGATTCCGGTGAGCTGACACCCACGCTGAAACTGCGCCGGCGCGTGGTCGCCGAGCGCTATGCCGCAGAGATCGCCGCCTTCTACCACGACGAATCTACCGCCCATCGGTAGCCTGCCGCATCCAATTCCGGTAGAGGTGTCCCGTGAAAAAGCATCCGCTGATTAGCATTCTCGTCGCCGTCGTCGTTCTTCTGTTGCTCGCTGTTCTGCTGGTGCCGCTGTTCGTCAATGCCAATACCTTCCGCTCCACGCTGGAGACGCAGCTCTCCGATGCTCTCGGCCGCAAGGTGACTCTGGGAAATTTGAGCTTCTCGGTTTTCTCCGGCAGCCTGGTCGCCGACAATATTTCCATCGCCGACGATCCTGCCTTCAGCTCCAAGCCATTCCTCCAGGCCAAGTCGCTGCACATCGGGGTGGAGGTCGCGCCACTGCTGTTCCACCGGCAGCTACTGGTTACCAGCTTTGTCGCCGACTCGCCGTCGATCAACCTCGTTCACAACGCGCAGGGAACGTGGAACTTCTCCGACATGGGACGCAACGCCGGCAGCCGCACGCAAGACACCCAGAAGGAGAGCGCCCTCCCGAATTTCACCGTGGGCGAGATGAAGGTGGTGAATGGCACCGCCGTAGTTTCCGATGTGCCGCTCACCGGGAACTCCGTTTACCTATAGCAACCTGAACCTGTCGGCGAGCGATTTCTCCTTTGCCAAGTCTTTTCCCTTCGAGCTCTCGGCCAGTCTTCCGGGCGGCGGGCTGCTCGACGATGAAGGGCAATGCAGGACCGGTAAATCAAAAGGACGCTTCAGATACGCCGCTGAATGCAACTATTCACTTGAAGCATTTTGATCCAGTCGCTGCGGGCGTGATCCAGGCGAGCCAGGGTATTTCCATGCTGGCCGACATGACCGCCCAAGGTCACTTCCAATGGCCAGACCCTGACCAGCAACGGCACGGTCAGTGCTGCCCGGCTGCAACTGGTGGCCAACGGCTCTCCCACGCCGAACCCGGTCAATATTTCCTACACCGTCAATCACAACCTGGATGCCAGAAGCGGTCAGATCAACGACCTGAGTATCAACACCGGCGGGGTCGCCGTGCATGTGAATGGGACCTACGCGATGACTGGGCCGCAAGTGACGGTGGCGCTCCATCTGGCTGCGCCGAACCTGCCCATCGACCAGGTTGAGGCGCTGTTGCCTGCGGCTGGCGTGCGCCTGCCCAGCGGGTCAAGCTTGCAGGGCGGCACACTCACAGCGAACCTCGCGATTACCGGACCAGCCACCGCTCCGACCATCAGCGGTCCGATCCAGGTCGACAACACCAGGCTGGCCGGCTTCGACCTCTCTTCGAAAATTGGCGGGTTGAAGCCGGTTTCCGGCTCCCAGGGAGGCACACAGATCCAGACGGTTCGGGCCAACGTGAACTCATCGTCGCAGGGCACGCGCATCGATAATCTCTACGCCTCGGTTCCTCAGCTCGGCACGGCTACAGGCGACGGCACCGTTTCCCCGCAGGGCGCGCTTAACTTTCAGGTGGTGGCCAAGATTAATACCAGCTCCGGTGCGTTGGCAGGATTGACTTCGCTGGGCGGCGGCGTCCTGGGCCAGGCGGTCAGCACGGCGGCGGCCAATGGAATCCCCGTGCACATCACCGGCACCACAACCAATCCCGTGATCCAGGCCGATCTCAACCAGTTGCTGCAAAAGAATGCCGGCAACATTCTCAAGCAGCAAATATTGGGCAACGGTAATAAGCAGCCCAATGCCTCGGACGTGCTCAAGCTCTTCCATCACTAGAAGTATTTTGAGATAACCGACTGCTGAAAAAAGATTTATCCGGTAGAACGAGTGCTTCTTCGTCCTTGGATTTCCTTCTCGTGAACTCAGCAGTATGATTCACAAGGCACTCTAGGAGAAGAAGCACCATGCGAGTTGGAATCCTCACCGGCGGAGGCGACTGCCCCGGACTGAACGCGGTCATCCGCGCCGCTGTACGTAAAGGCATTTTTCACCACAACGACGAGTTTGTCGGCTTTATTGAGGGTTGGCGGGGCGTGGTTGAAAACAAGACCATGCCGCTCACGATTGACACTGTCTCTGGAATTCTGCAGTTGGGCGGCACCATCCTGCGCACCTCACGCACCAACCCGCGCAAGATGGAGGGCGGCATCGACAAGTGCCTGGCGAGCATCAAGGCCAACCAGCTGGACGCGCTGATTACCATCGGAGGCGATGACACCCAGGGCGTAGCCAATGCGCTGGTCCAGAAGGGCATCAAGGTGGTGGGCGTGCCGAAGACCATCGACAATGACCTGAGCGGAACCGACGCCTGCTTCGGCTTTGACACCGCCGTCTCCATCGCCACCGAAGCCGTCGACCGGCTGCACTCCACCGCGGAAGCCCACAATCGAGTCATCGTCTGCGAGGTGATGGGACGCGACGCCGGATGGATTGCGATCACCTCGGGCATCGCCGGAGGCGCCGACGTCATTTTCGTTCCCGAAAAGCCAATCGACATCGATCAGGCAGTCAAGATCCTCAAGGAGCGCCACGAGCGCGGCAAGCTCTTCTCCATCGTCGTGGTCGCGGAAGGCGCGAAGATCCCCGGTGCTGACAAACAAGCCACACTCGGCACCAAGGTGGACGCCTTCGGGCACGCCCGCCTGGCTGGAATTGGTCAAACCGTGGCTGAGTTGATTGAGGAGAAGACCGGGCTATGAAACGCGCTCGGTGAATCTGGGACATACCCAGCGTGGTGGAACTCCAACCGCCTATGACCGTATGCTTGCCACCCGCTATGGATCGGCTGCAATCGATTTGGTGCACGCGGGCAAGTTTGGCCGTCTTGTCGTGCTTCGCGGCACAGAGATTACCCACATCCCGCTCGAGGATGCGATCGCAAAAACCCGCACCATAGGTGACGACTTGATTGCCCTCGCCGCTGGTTTGCAACCGGAATTGTAGCCAGAAAGGGCCGTGAGGGCGGAGGCGATTTCCACAGTTAATGCTGATGAATGAGAAAGATATGGACGATACACAAAGTGCAGGATGAACGATCCTGTTGTGGGGATCAGATCCGATACGATGTCCTTGGTAACCGCGCGCATGCCGCAAGTAATGCATCCCATGCGCGCGATTTCTGTTACGCTCCTACCGGAACTAAACAAAGCCGCTAGATACCGTTTTAAAACCCGGAAGACTACAGCAATACGCGATAATTTCTTGTGTTATAGGGTGAAAACGCGGTATAAGCACAACGGCGGGTATGTAGTCTCGCCCGGTCCCGCAGTTCCCAGAGGAGAGAACTTCGATGAGAACAACACCGGCGAGGGATGAAGTTCGCGAAGTGATGGATATTCGCATGGCTTCTGACTATCTCGGCATCAGCCCCGACACACTTTACAAATATGCTTCGGACGGTTTCGTCCCTGCGTTCAAGCTTGGCAATCGCTGGCGATTTAAGCGGTCTCGTCTCGACGAATGGATGGACCAACAGTCGTCGCAGGGCGCCCAGCCGCGCAAGGCGGAGTCGCCATCAGGATGTCGGGCAGCCCAGAAAACCGCAATCGGTGGTTCCCCGCCAGAAAAGAGCCGTCGGCGCGAGCCGATAAAACAGTTTCACTTCTACACTGCACGGGCAAGGACAACGAGGTGCGGCTTTTCATGAGGAAAAGCCGCACTCTCGCTACACTCGCTTGTGCAGACTAGGAGGGGAAGGGATCTCTAGCTGATTTCGCAATTACTGTGGCCTGACAAAGATCGCCTCGGTCTACACAAATTGCGAAACGGCTCTATTGGAGATGGTTCCTGAGAATTACCAGCAAAACTCCGGCGGCAATAAAAAGCAGCAAGGTCAGGGTGCTGTAGGCCACTTTGAGGCGAAGTTTTTCTTTGACGGTCGGGCGGCCGTAAGCCAGTCGGAGTTTTTCCCGGCGAAGCGACATCGCCGTCTGCTGTGTGCCCAGCACCAGCATGACCAGCGCGGCCAGAAAACTAACCGGCAGATGCTCGCGACTGGAATTGTTGTAGGCGCGGTAAAAAAACTGCCCCGTCAGTATCGAAAGCCCGAGTACCGTGGATAGTTCGAAAATGAGAGCGAGCTTCAAAAAGCGCAACAACGGACGCCTCCGGGTCCCGAAGCGGTTTCACGATAGGTCTATCAGTGAAGGTGCCGCGGGCGGAGCCTTTCACCAGGAAAAGCCCCACTTCACTGAGGCGAGATCGGGCACAGCAATCGTGAAACGCTTGAGTTCAAGCTAAGTTTAGTAAGGATCGTCCAGCTGGGGCAAGTTGGATTCAAAAAAAAGACATCCATTGGGAACATGCCCCGTTCCCGGTTTGGTGACTGCCCCCTGGAAACAGGGAAATAAGAGACAATGCAGCCATGACGGCCTCGCCGACAACCGAAGAGATGGTGGAAGGCGGGCTGCGGTCCTCCCTGCTCGGCATCGTCATCAACCTCTCCCTGGCGCTGGTCAAATGCCTGGCCGGGCTGATTGGGCATTCGTTTGCCCTGCTGGCCGACGGAATCGAATCGTTCCTGGATGTCATCAGTTCGTCGGTTGTGTACTACGGACTGCGGCTGGCGATCAAGCCGCCGGATAAAGATCATCCCTACGGGCATGGCAAGGCGGACCCGATCGCGGCCGCGGTGGTGGGAGTAGCCATGATCGCGGCCGCCTTCGGCATCGCCGCGGAGAGCATCAACCTGATTCGCACCCCGCACAAGCTGCCCCAGGCCTACACGCTTTTGGTCTTGATCTGCGTGGTTCCCATTAAGGGTTTGCTGTCTCGATATGTCGCCGGAGTTGGCCAAAAAATCGAGAGCTCAGCCCTGCGAGGAGACGCCTGGCATCATCTCAGCGATGCGATTATCTCGGCGTTTGCCTTTGTAGGGATCTCGGCCGCACTCTGGACGGGCAACCCTACGGCGGACGATTGGGCCGCCTTGTGCGCCGCTCCGGTGATCCTTCTGGGGGGCTGGCAGCAACTCCGCCGCCCGGTAGCCGAGCTGCTGGACACCGCGCCCGCGCCGGAGATTGAAGAGCATGTCCGCCGCGTGGCCGAGTCGGTGGCGGGTGTTTTTGGGGTGGAAAAGTGCTTTGTCCGTAAGGTGGGCTTCCGCTACTACGTGGATCTGCATGTCGTGGTGCGTGGCGATCTTACCGTGCGCGAAGGGCACCTCATCGCGCACGCCGTCGCCGACCAGGTGCGGGAGCAGGTGGACAAGATCGCAGAGGTCCTGGTGCACATCGAGCCGGAAGAAGAGCTCCTGGGAGGAAGTCATCCGGGGGAGTTGATGGGCGAAGAAGTCAGGGAAGCGCCTCCCCCCTCCCATGTGCCGTAAGAGCTCCGGGAAAACGCTAGCCTTTGAACCACCGGTTCTCTCGCCAAGGACGGGTGGGCGGCTCTTTCCCTCTGGCTCTCGATTCATTCGATGCACTTTCCGGTCAACGTCCACCCGTCCCTTCGTGAGGGAACCAGCGTCAGGCCCCTGCGGGAGGGGTTCGTAAACGTCCTATTTGGTCGTGGGCGGGTAAGGGGGGAATTCGCGCTCCAGCTTCCGCGTTTCCCAGTATTTCAGGCCCACCCATCCCGCATACCCAAGTTGGATCAGGATGGTGAAGACATAGGCGAGAATGAGATGACGATGGGCCATGGTTTCCTTCTTCTCTAGAGCGTGACTTCGAGGCTGGCTTCGAGAGCATGCAGCGCCGCGTGCTGTTCTGCGATCTGCCGGCGCCGTTCAATGTTGTATCGCCAGCCGGCCAGCAGGATCCCCCAGGCAAGCCACGCAGCCAGGTTCCACAGGACCGCAGTCCACATTGCTGGATCGAGGCTGCCATCGCCGCCGATGACCGGAGCAGGATGCTGGGTCCGCCACCAGGTGGTGGAGTAGTAGACGATGGGGACATCGACGTAGCCAAAGATGGCCAGCACCGCGGCCAGGGTCTGCATCTGCGGGCCGTCGGCAAACTTGCGCAGCAGCAGATAGCTGGCGTAGATGAGCCAAAGCACCAGGGTGGTGGTCAGGCGCGCATCCCAGGTCCACCAGATGCCCCACACAGGCCGGGCCCAAAGCGGGCCCTGGATCAGTACCAGGGTGCAAAAGACGATTCCCATCTCCGCTCCGGCCAGGGCGGCAGCATCGGCTGCGAGCGCTCGCTGGGGATGATTACGCCGGGAAGCTAGATAAACGATGGAGGCGACAAAGCTGACAAAGAAGAAGAGGAACGCCATCATCGCCGAAGGGAAGTGGTAGTAGAAGATGCGCTGGATGTCGCCCATGGTGGCCTCAGTAGGCGCCACATACATGCCTTGGTAAAAAGCGTAGCCAAGCAGGCCAAGGGTGAATGCAAGCCAGACCCAGCGGAAGATCTTCATCACGCAACTCCTAGTGCCGACACCACCAGTTTAGATCATTTCTGCCCCCGGCCCGCGGTCGCGCAGAGGCGAAAATGAAGATGTTGGCCGCATGCGAAAGCGCGCTCTGAGCCGCGGATGTAATGTGATAGAGCGATGGAGGACCGTTCATGACATGGCTATTGCTTGCCTTAGGGTTTTTTCTAGTGCTGTCGGGAATACTGGGGCAGGCATACAGCCTTAAGACCAAACGGGGGGTTCTGCCCCCTGAGAGCCGCATCTGGCGGGTGCTCACGAGGCTAACGCTGTTCCTGGCGGGGTTACTGCTGATTGCCATGGCGGTGGGGCGGATCGTTCTCCATCATGGGGCGAATCATTAACAGAGCTGGATGCCGCTTGCCAGACCTGCGTGTCCCCCCGGCTGAGATCCGCGGGGCGCGCTTCACTCGCTTAGGCGTTCCGACATGTGGTTTTTCGGCTCCCTGCCCTCTAAAAAGGCATTCTGCTGCTCTTGCAAGAATTCGGCCGCGATCTTCAAGGTCAACAGATGCCCTTGCCAGATTCCAAATTGCTCCGCAAGTGCATCCGCCGCATCCTTGCTCATCTTCCCGTTTCCGACGTGAAACTTCTCGATCGTGCCCAGAACATGAGCTTCGTCCGCGGAGAGTTGGTCCTGTTCCTTCAGAAATGTCTCCTCTCCTCCGTAAATGCCGCTGAATTTCTTGGATTCCGCATATGGCATAAAAGCTAAAGCGCCGGTGGCCTGCGCCGTCTTCCAACCCGTGTCCTCGAGCCCTGTGGAGCTATAGCTGATATCGAGATGCAGGTTGTCCGCCGAAGGGTCGTTCGGATTCAATTGCACTTTCCGAACCGCTCCGAGGTTTTCCTTCATCTTCTGCTGTTCACTGGCGATATCCGCGAGCGCGTCAGTGATACTGCCGGCGTTCTTGCGTATTTCCTCCGTCATCGTCTCCCTCGCCTCGCCGGCGAGCTTACGATGCTGGTGATGTTCCACGGCGCCCTCAATACCCACCGCGATCAACAGACCGATCGTGATGGTAAAGAGGTGCAGGAAGAATTCACCCGCGTTGCCGATTGCTTTATGAGGAGGATGGACGTCAAGCATGACAAGAGTCTACCGGACACGCTGCCGAAGCTGATTCCGCGAGTCTTGAGAAGCAGTGGCGACGTTTGAGTCCGCACTGAAAGTTTCGAGGCCTATGGCCGCAGCCGGACTACTTCTAACTTGACCAAGGAATAGATGGATCGGGCATGCATCTTGTCTTCGGGAGCCACAATTCGAAACGGTTGCTCCCTCGCCGGCAGTGCTGCACCGTCCGCCTTGTCGGCGATAATCACTTTTGCTCCGGAAAACTGCGGATCAATCTCCGGCAGCGCAAACACCACTTCGTATCCATCCTTCCCGCTCGCAATCAAGTAGCTGGCCATCGGCTTGCCTGTCATGCCGCGGCCAAACTGCCATCCAGCTTTCACCAGGATGTCGTACAGGAGCACGCCCTCATAGGTGGTGGTTGTCCCGTCCGAGGACAGCGTAGCGGTTGCGCGCGGCATCTTCGCGAGGTCCTCTGCGGTGAGCGAAAGTGGCGTCGGCAGCGCCCCCTCCACCTTAAGCACCGCCGGCGCCGCCACTGCTTCCTGCGCCGCGTATACGGTTGTGGACGTCGCTAACTGATCTCCAGAGACTAGGGCAGCAACCACCAACAGCGGAGCTAAATATGCCGCGACATGCCAACGAACCTTTGCCGACGCACTTTTCATAAGCAACAATGTAAACCAAAGAAGTACGGCTCAAACATGCATGAGTATGGATTCTCGAAATCGCAGTGATTCGCGGCGTCGTGGCCTTACTGACGCGGTGGATGCAAATTCGTCATCCGACAGACGCTCTGGGATAGCCTGGGTCTTCCTGCTCTTTGCCTTCGCCGCCGCATCTGCATTGGCGTACCGGGCAGGCAGCGGGTTCCAATGGAATCTGCCCACTGGATTTCCTGCGCCTCCGGTCCCTGCCGACAATCCCATGCTGCCGGCCAAGGTTGAGTTGGGCCGCTATCTCTTTTATGACTTGCGTCTGTCTGTGAATGGCAAAGGCTCCTGCTCCACCTGCCACATGCAGCAATTCGGCTTCACCGATCAACGGCCCGTGGCCGTCGGCGTGACGGGTCAGTCTCACCCGCGCCGCGTCATGCCCCTGGCCAACGTCGCATGGTTCGCGGTCTTCAACTGGGCCAACCCCACCGTCACCCAGCTCGAAGATCAATCGGTAACCCCGCTCTTCAACGACCACCCCGTCGAACTCGGACTACTCCCGCAGAACGATCGATTCCTCCAGGTGATCGCTACCGATCCTACTTACCGGGAACTCTTTCCCAGAGCCTTTCCTGGCGACTCGGGCCCATATACATTCCTCCATGTTCGCAAGGCCCTGGCTGCCTTTGAGCGGACCCTCATCTCCGGCAACTCTCCCTATGACCATTACCGCTACCGCCATGAAGAGAACGCCATCTCGGAATCTGCCAAGCGCGGCGAAGACCTCTTTTTCCATGCGCCGCTGAGTTGTTCCCGATGCCACGGCGGGTTCACCTTCGGCGGCGAAACCATCTATCAAACAACGGACGATGGCCACGGCATTGAATTTCAAAACAACGGTCTTTACAACCTTGCTGGGAAACTCTCCTACCCCGCCGACAACCTTGGTGTTTATGAGTTCACCCACAACCCCGCCGACGTGGGTAAATTCCGCCCGCCTTCGCTGCGGAATGTAGCCGTTCGTGCGCCTTATATGCATGACGGCAGTCTCCACAGCCTTGACGAAGTTTTCGACCACTACACCCACGGGGGCCGGATTGTTTCTGAAGGTCCAAACGCGGGCGATGGCAGCAAGAATCCGAACAAGTCTCCCTTCGTATCAGGATTCACGCTCACTCCTCAGCAGCGCGGTGACCTCAAAGCATTCCTCGAGTCGCTCACCGATGAAGACTTCCTGCACAATTCCCAATTCTCTAACCCATGGCCCTCGCACCATAAGCGCTAACTCGGGCTTCGGTGGTTGAAAAGCTCCGAACAGCATGGGTAAGATGGGCACCGCCGGGGTTCCCTCGGCTACGTTCGGGACGGGCTCTTCGACTCCGCGCCACCAAGCGCTGTGTCACGCGATAAATCTGTGCGGCGCTCCGCTCAGGATGACGATTTTGTGGGAGCTTTGACGCAAAACATCCTAAACAAGTTAGCGCTTATGGGCCATCGCGGTGAGTGTTTGCTTGATTACGCAAGGCGCATGCACTTGCGAGCGCTGTCCCAGCGCCACACGGCATCAGTGCCCGTCAGATGAACGCCTCCGAGCCATCGCTCGATCCCGTTTAGATGAACGTGATCGTCTTGGAACTCGAGAACCCGGCTGCCAACTTCAGTCAACGTAACGAGTCCAGCATTGCTATCCATCCGAACGAGGGGGAAATGTGCCGATTCCAACTCTCTGAGTATTGCGAAGAATGACAGATCTCCCATGAAGAGGGGATCCTCCATTCTTTGAACGGCGAAGAAGAGTTGCAGCGCTGGTAGTGGACCATGATCTCGAAGAATCGAGAGCGCCTGCTGTTCCGTACGTGACAAGCCATTTTCGACAGAAGGGAATTGCTCCAGATGACGACGTAAGGCAGGAGCAAGAAATGGGAGCGCGGAGGTGTCCCCCGCTATGACCAGCTCGATGTCAGTTGGAACCGAGGATGTAAAAGCGTTCCACGCAGCGCTTGCCAGGACGAATTCAGCCTCCGAAACCGGAGAGCGAGTATCAGCGAGCGAGGCAAGCTGCTCCGCCGTGAGTTGGCCAAGTCCAACGAAGTTTTCCATGCCGGGGTAGCGGCCGACGCAGATGAGGCTGAGACTGGATCTTCCGCGATGTAAACGATAGAACCGTTCCAAAAGCATGATCAGAATCAACTGATCCGAGAGACGGTGGTCCATCCAAAGCACAGTTTCATCGTGCTTGGGAATGATGTTCAGCGAATCCTCGAAAGTTTTTACAGCGTGACGGGCCTCTGCGAGAATGAAGATGCCGCTCTCGGAAAGGAATTGTGCCCGCGTGTCCCACCATTCCGCGTCGGTGAGTCCGGCCGGGGCCGGTCCCTCATACATCAGATCGCCAAAAATCCGCACTTCGCCTGGCACCGCGGATTGCCTGAGTGTTCCCGCAACCGATTCTCCATCGGTGATATGCAGCATCGTCCGCTGCTTGGTGGGCTGCTCTCTCAGTACATCCTTGAGTGCGGGTAGAACCTCTTTCGCATAGGGCATCAGCATGGGCTCCAGCTTCTGACGCGCACGCGTAACCAGCGAGCGGACGGTACTCTCGGTCACGCCCACGGATTCGGCAATTTGCGCATGGCTTAAGCCGTCCAGATGAAAGAGCTTGAGCGGCAAGCGGTAGCGTGGAGGGAGCTTGGCCACTGCCTGCCAAATCCTCTCTCGCATCTCAACCGATTCCAGTGCCGCTAAAGCAGACATGGTTGCCGACGGCGCCGCTAATAATTCTGACTCGGCATCCGCATTGGCGAGGCGATAGAGGCCCGGTCGGAATACCCGCAGCCAGTCAATAGAAGTTCCAAAAACGATCCGTCGTACCCATGGTTCAAACTTTGCCGGGTCGCTCAGCAGATCGAGGTTCAGCCATGCGCGGAGAAAAGCCTCTTGCGTGATGTCCTCAGCCTCAGAGCGATCACCCAGCAAAACACAAGCCAAACCATACATCTGGTGCTGATAGCGGCGAATCAGCTCGTCATAGGCGGCCCGGTCGCCCGACCGGGCTGCCCGTACGAGTTCTGCATCAAGAAGTGGTTGCATCTGCACCCTCGTAGGTTAGTCGAGTTTCCTCGGCGTAACGCTGCAAGGAGTGAAAAATGCCCTGAACCGTGCTCTCCCTGAACCCCGGTCGGCTGTCTCTAGTGCAAGCGATGCTAATCCAAAATCGCCCTGAAAAATAAATGCGGTAACAATGGGGAAGAACCGGCCCCCTCGCGTGCATACACATATAGCAGGGTTGGATCGCTGGCATGATTGCTTCTACGCTTTTCGCTAAGCTTTTAGCCAAGGGTAGGGCTGGGGGATAAGGTGAGCTCACGTATTGCGAGGCTCGTATTCGGCGCGGTCCCGCCCAGGGCGGCCGATTTCCCAGACACGTGTGTCTCTGCGGCCGGCACCGAGGCCACTCCCGACGGAATATCCCTCATCGGGCTACTGCGGCAGAGGTTTCTATCGGACGAAGCACTAGCAAGGGACTTGCAAAGCGGCAATGCGGACGCTTTGACAGTCCTGTTTGAACGCCACGCTTCAAGCCTTTTCCGAATCGCGAGACGGATCCTGCGCAATGAAGCCGAGGCAGAGGATGCGGTCCAGCAGACCTTCCTTGATGTCTTTCGATCTATCCAGCAGTTCGACCCGGAAAAAGGCAGCTTCAAGACGTGGCTTCTGCTGTTCGCATACCAGAGGATTTCCAACTGCCGCCGATCACTTGCAGCCAATCGCTTTTTTGACACCGATCCTTTTGATGAACTCTTACCCGCAGTGTTTCCGTTGACGGAACGTTCATTGGGGTATTCGCTGCCTGAAATGAGCGTCTTGGTCGAGCAGGTGCTGAGTGCACTCCAGCCTCGACAGCGTAGGACCATTGAGCTTGTCTACTACGAAGGCCTTACGGCAGAAGAGGTCTCCAAACGGACGGGGGAGAGCGTGCGCGTGGTGCGCCACAATCTTTACCGCGGCCTTGAAAAACTCAGGAAAGCTTTCTGCGCGAATGTCTCTTCGACCGCGAAGGGAGAGTCCAGATGACATCGAACCACAAGCATTTCGAATCCCTGTGTGCATTCGCTATCAGCGATGAGCTTACTGGACCGGAGCTGGTTGAACTCCACCAGCATTCTCTGGAGTGTGTCTCTTGCAGGAACCGAATTCATGAGATGACCAAGATCGATGCATACCTGTTTCTGTCCCGCGCCTTCACCCGTCGAAATGGGCGCTTGCCAAAAGGCATGCGGGAGCGTTTCATCGCGCGAGCAATCAAGGAGGGCGTCCCGCTCAATTCGCCTTCGACAGCCGGGCTGGGCAACCTCGGGTCTGGCCAGCGCCGTTTTTATTATCCTGCTGGTCACGGCGGCAGCGATCAGAACTGGGCCATTCTCGAGACCCGTTGTTGATGCCAGTCATTTCGACGCTGCGCAGCTCGCAAATCCTGTTCACGTAGCAAGTCTCATACCGCCGGGCTCTCCGATGACCCTTCTCTCGGGAAAAAGAGATCGGAGCCGTGTTTCAAGGTCAAGGAGCGTCCTGGTTCAGTGGCGGTCCGTTCCATCGTCGGGTTCTCAAGCCAGGAAATCTGGAGCGTTGCCAGGCCATCTGGAAGCTTTCCAAAACCGCTATTTTCCCGCCGCATTCTCCTCGCCGCATTACACGTTGGCAACGATGCCGTCGGACGTAGGCCGGCTTTCATCCTGGCCTTACATGCCGTCGAGATTCAGGTTGGCAGTTCCCCAACCGTTGATCAGGGAGACTGCACTGCTACTCCTGGCGGACTCCGATTACGGCGCAACCAAACCGTTGATCATTCCATCACGGTTCACCTTTGCAACTCCTGGAGCCCGGGGCTTTCATCCCTCTCTCGACATCGATCGCTACAGAACTCATCCGATCTTTGAGTTTGGGGATACTCCTCTCAAGTTTCATTTTGTCGAGAATGTGACTCAATAGACGAATTGGCTAACGGATGGAGGCCGCGATGACTCGATGGAGAATATTCTTGCTACTTTTGTGCGTTTCGGGCGTGACAAGTGTGGCCTATGCACAGGCATCTCCGAGTGAAGTCAAACCTCAGAATATCGTCACGGTGAGCTTCAACGCTGCGGTGCTTCAAACTGCGGAGGCGCAGAAGAGCCTCAGTTCACTCCAAGCCCGATTCGCTCCCAAGCAGAAGCAGCTGCAGGCCCTGAATGACGAAGTCGAAAGTCTGCGAAAGCAGCTAGCTGACACCAGCAGCAATCTCAGTGATGCAGAAAGAGCAACCCGCGCGCGATCACTGGAAAGTAAAGAGAAGGAACTTCAGCGCGAAGCCGAGGATTTCAAAAGCGATTCGCAAAGCGAATCAGAACAGGTTTTTCAACGAGTCGCGCAGAAGGTTTACGCTTTTCTGCAGACCTTCTCGCAACAGCATGGTTACTCCGCGGTGATCGAGCGCGGATCCGATGCTAATCCGGTTGTTTGGTACGCGGCTGGCAACATGGATATTACGGACGACCTCATCAAGGCCTACAACGCCCAAGCCGAAGGCGCCTCGTCAGCACCGGCAAACCCGCCCGCCCATAGCGTCTCGCCGAAATCATCGAAGCCTTTGCCCGATAATCCCCCTCCGCATTAGATTGGCTCGCGAGGACGGGGTTATTCATGTTGGTCGTTTCGTCTATCCGCGAAGCAAAGGAACATTCGCGCATTCCCCGGTGTCTGATGAGATAGGGATGTGAGTCCTAGCAGGCCGCGGAAAAGGTCTGCACCGAGCAGGAAAGCAATACCTCAGGGGCTAAAGCCCGACGTATTCTTAATCGTTTACGGCACGGCTGAAGGCGTGCCCTTCGTACTGTTTTTCCGCTGACTCTTAGAGGAGGCCTATGACCCTGCTGGACGCACCCGTCTACGACCGAACTCTCACCAAGAGACGCCGCAATCTCGTGATAGGCGCTCTTCTTTTCTGTGCTTTCGCCGGCATCGTTGTCGCTCTCTGCTGGAATCTGCCTGCGGAACATCGCGTGAACCAATTCTTCGCGCGGTCGAGGCACAGGACTTCTCGAAAGCGTTTGGTATCTGGAATAACGATCCCGATTGGCAAGAGCACACGCAGCGATATGCGAAGGATGGCTATCCCTACGGCCGTTTTGTCGTCGACTGGGGCAGATCCGGCGACTACGGCCGCATCACCAGCCACAAAGTCCTACATAGCATCTCCTATGGCAATAGCACTCTTTTGGCAGTGGAGATAAATGGCCGTAAAGCGGCTCTTCCACTCGCCGTAACAAAGAGCACGCATACGATGAATTTCCCACCTTTCGATCTCACTCCGATGAAGGATGACTTCGGCTGGACTTATTGGCAGGTTAGCTATCGCTAAGAGTCATTCGGTTCTCGCAAGGGACGGAGGGCTTGGTTGCATCCGCCGAGTTAGGCAAATCCCGGTCGCGCACACCAACCAGGTAGAGCAGGCTATCCAAGCCTAGAAATGATACGGCATGGCTGGCGGTTTGCCGCACGAGCGGCTTGGCCCGAAAGGCGATGCCCATGCCGGCGATGCCAAGCATGGGAAGATCGTTAGCGCCATCCCCGACTGCGACGACCTGGTCGAGCGAGATATTCTCCTGCCCGGCAATCTGCCGCAGCAACTCGGCCTTGCGTGCGCCGTCAACGATCGGCGTCCGCACCTCTCCGCTCACCACCCCATCGACGATGTCCAGATCATTGGCAAAGACATAGTCGATCCCCAAACGCCTCTGCAGATGGTGAGCGAAAAAATTAAATCCGCCGGAGAGGATCGCCGTTTTATAGCCCAGCATCTTGAGCGTGCCGATTAGCTGTTCGGCCCCTTCGACCAAAGGAATGGTATCCAGCAGCTCGCGAACCTTTACCTCTTTGAGCCCGCGCAACAGCGCCACCCGGCGCCGGAAGCTCTCCTGGAATTCAATTTCTCCACGCATGGCGGCTTCGGTGACCTTCACCACCTCGTCGGCTACGCCAGCCAATCTCGCCAGCTCGTCAATGACCTCACCTTCAATCAGCGTGGAATCCATGTCGAAGGCAAAAAGGCGCCGGTTGCGGCGAAAGATGCTCTCTCGCTGGAAGGCGATGTCGATTTTCAGATCATGCGCCGTGGCAAGAAACGCCGCGCGCATAGACGCTTCAGAAGAGGAATTTCCGTTCACCGTAAACTCGACACAAGCATTCGCGTCGGGAGTATGCACTGCCAGCGACAAACGTCCGGAGAGCCGCTCAATGCGGTCCACGTTCAAGCCGTGCTCCGCAATGATGGCGCTCACCCGGGCGAGATGGTCCGCGGTAATCGCGCGGCCAAGGATGGTGACGATGAATTGATCCTTGCCCTGCGACGAGATCCAGTCATCCAGGTCCGCCTTTGCGATGGGCGTGAAATCAACTTGCAATTGCAGTTCTGTCGACTTTGCCATCAAGGTGTCTTGCAAGCCTCGAAAACTCTCACCTCTCGGGATCTCGACCAGCAGACCAAAAGAGAGCGTTTCATGGACGACCGCCTGTCCAATATCCAGCACGCAGGCGTCATACCTGGCCAAAATTGCGGTTAACTCTGTAGTAAGCCCGGGCCGGTCCCGGCCGGAGAAGTGAATCAGGATGGTCTCGTTCATCGATAAGAGAGGTTTCTCTCTTAGATTAACAGGCGAATTTGCGCCGGCATTTTCTGGTCCTGTCGAGATTGGTGGCGTTGTCGAACTTCATGCGGCTTTCCTTACTGAAAGCCGCATATGTGGCCGTTGATGAGTGCAGCGTAGCAGGAAATCCTGAGTTCGCTCCCACGGCACGCCGGGGCAGGCGGGATGACAAACTTTTTTGGTGCAGAAATGTGCGAACTAAGCGAACTATGCGAACTAAGTTCCCCGCGACGCCCTTTGTTTCAGGAAGATGACCAAGATGATCAAGCAATTAATTTGATCATCTTGCCCGGTTGGGGTTGGGGATTTGTGGGGAATGAGCGCGGTATGGGCGCTCATTCCCGGAGATGCCGTCCTGGGAGATGATTTTTTTTAATAAAAGTGCGCCATAAGCGCTATAAGCGCCATAAGCGCCATAAGTCTCCTTCTCGTGTGCTGGCGTCCCGATCTTTTGCCGATCGGGACGCTTCTGCCCCGGAATTTCGCCAGGCAGTCGTTGCCTCGCTTACGGGCGTGTCCGGTGCGGTGTTTTCCAAGTTGTCAAAACTGCTCAATCAAGAGGACGCACTGGGCGCACCCTGCTTACTCTCCGCAGGCACCCTCGCGGGGCGCAGGAATGCTGCGGTCATGCTTGATCCGTCGCTGTCACATTTTCGTTTGCACCACCCGAGTCATCACGCCGACAAGCGCTGATGCTTTCCGGTGGTTGGCGGCAGATGCACGGGCGGAGCGCGCGCCGGTGCAGTGCCAAGCAGGGCCGTCGTGGCAAGACGGCCCTGATGTGTGGATTCTTAGTCCCACAGTAGTACGGTTTTTGGGTCGTGTCGAGAGCGAAAGGAATTCTTTGGTAACCATCGCGGCGCTTTTTTACTTCATCATCGCGCAAGAAGAACAGACTGGTGAAAGAACGTTTGCTGGTCGCAATCGACATGGGCGAGATCACCCTCATGTAGCGATCTGTCATTGACCAGTTCAGTTAAGTGATACGGAGATAAACGGAATGCCCAAAGATTCGCTCTTCAACGGATCCCCTCCCAGCCCAGGTGACGCTACCAGTCCCACAAAGGTTTGACGCCGGCGACGACCGGGCCGCCAGCATACAACTACGATTGACCCGGCTGTCACCCAAGAACTATGGCACAACTTGCTGGAACCGCTATGCTTACCAACAAGCGGCGATTCACTGATACGACCTTTCACCGATTCTTTCGGGGGAGGGACGCGATGAAAGGGAACGAGGGGAATCGCTGCTACAGTATAGGGCTGCTGATTGGCCGGAGGCATCGAAATGGTACCGCTCAAGACGGAAGAGACACTGCATATTTACCTCAGACGGCACTTTGAGAGAGTCTCCAAAGGCACGGCACGACAATTTGCCGAACAGAGGGAAGTTACTAAAGTAAACGTTGTTCCCGATGCGCGACCCGCTGACGCCTAGACCGAAGCAGCCGCGGCGCCCCAGCTTCTAGTCAAATAGTGCTCCGCTTGTCGACGAGGGAGGCTGAAAGCTCGAGCGCTTTCGAGCGGTGGGGTAAGAACAATCGTGGCCGCACCACCTAGATACGATTTGCGCAGATTTCGTAGACCCCTTATTGGGGGCAGGCGCGGCGGAAGGAGGCGTTGGCTTTCCGTCGATTGTGTCAGGCTCCATGATTTCTGTTCGGGTGCCATCGGGATCGAAGAGATTGGCCTGGCGCTTACGATTGATTCCAACGTGCACCTCAATCGGACGCGAATATACTTTGTAGTATGGCTCAGCTTTGAGCTTGGCTACGGCGGCGGCGACATCCGGAACCTGCAAGCAGAGATGATGAGCACCGCCGCGCTCCGTGGCCGCCGGCGCATCTTTGTAGAGCATGAACTCTATGTAGTCATCTCCATCGGGAACCTTCAGATTGACCCAGGAAAGCACTTGACCTGATTTACTGCCTCGCCATGTCTCCTTGAATCCGAGTATGTCTGTGTAGAACTTGTACTCGGCATCCAGATGGGTGACAACCAGCCCAACATGCGTCATGCGATGAGAGACGGCTTGATCACTCATGTATTGCCCCTTGGCAAGCGTGGTTTTTCCATCTGGCATGTATTGCACCATCTCTACGGTATGGCCCTCGGGGTCGGTAATGTTGAAACCAAGATTTCCAATGCGAGCGCGGTGTGCTTCACTCGGAACCTTCACTCCTTTCGATGCCAGATAGACCCTAAGCGCCTCGATGTCGTCTGTCTCAAAGGAGATGTGGTTTAGCCTGTCAGTGCCTGCCTGGCGCTCAGGAAAGAGCTCGATGGTCTGGCGGTCATTGATCTTGAAGAAGGTCATCGATGCAGATCCGTCTGGGTTCTGCAAAGAGTAGGGCTCTTCAAAACCGAGAAATTGGCCGTAAAATGTGCGCGACTTCTCGTAGTCGCGGGCATAGATCGCGAAATGCGAAATGCCGGTGATGCGCGGCCGCTGAGGTGTCTGTGCGCAGAGGGAGTGTACGAGGAGGAGACTCCCGGAAAGGACGCCAAAACCAAGTTTTTTCCAGCGGTAGCGCATGCAGTGAGTCATCCACAAGCGTGTAGCCATTCGCCTAAACACTCTCGAGAACGCCCTCCGTTTACCGGGACAGTTGTCACCTGCAAGATCTTATCGCCCCGGAGGGGGGAGGGCCTGGTGGGGGTTGAACAAAAATAGCCGACAGACGAATGTGTTGCCATTAGGACCTTTTCCGTCCGTCCTTCCTGTATCCGACGATAAGATAAATGGGAAAGTCTCAACGTTCGTCGCCATCTCAGGTTGGGGGTTATTTTGCATCGGGTGAAAATTGTCCTTTTTACGTTACTGGGGCTTGGTGCGGCTGCCTTAGTAGCACAGCAGCCTTCGGTTTCCGCTCCGGTCCAGCAACCCGGTGCCAATCAAACAACTCCTCCAGCCCCGGCCCAGACGCCTGGCGCCCCTCCCGTGCGGGTACCCCCTCCTTCGGCTTATCCGCACCGGGCGCCTGCCGACCCTGCCGTGGTCCAGCGCGGCCGCCAGATCTTTAGCGCGAATTGCAGCTTTTGCCATGGATCCGATGCTCGCGGTGGCGAAGGCGGTCCCAATCTGATCCGCAGCGAGCTCGTGTTGAACGATAACAATGGGGAACTGATCACGCCGGTGGTGCAGAACGGGCGGCCGGACAAGGGCATGCCAAAATTTGATCTTTCGACAGAAGAGATTGCCAGCATCGCCGCCTTTATTCATAGCGCGCCGGTGGGTGGCCGCGCAGCAACCACGGGCACGGTGGATCCGTTGGTGGGCGACGCGAAGGCCGGCGAAGCCTACTTCAATGGGCCCGGAAAATGCGCTACCTGCCATTCCGTGTCGGGAGACCTCGCCGGAATCGGCGCCAAGTACACTGACGTGAGGGCACTGCAAGGGACAATGCTTTCCGGAGAACCCATCGGACAATTTTCCGCGGCTCCCTGGAAAACAGTGACCGTCACCCTCCGTAGCGGACAAACAGTGGAAGGTAAGTTGTATCAGATCGATGACTTCATCGTTTCACTCATAGATGCCGACGGCAATTATCATAGTTACGCTCGCCAGGGGGATTATCCAAAGGTGGTCATCAAAAATCCATTGCAACCCCACCTGGATATGCTTCACACCTTGAAGGACGATGACATCCATAATCTGACTGCCTACCTGGTGACTCTGAAATGAAGAAGACAAGAACTCTCCTGCTCGTGATTTCCTTCGTTTCCGTGGCCGGCATCGTGTCAGCACAGGGGCTCGATCCTACGTTGCTGACCAAACCAGCGACAGATTCCTGGCCGACTTACTCCGGAGACTATTCCGGCCGCCGGTTCAGTTCGCTGACGCAGATCAATCAGACGAATGTGAAGAACCTGGGGCTTGCATGGGTGAGCCATTTGACTCCTGGAATGAGCACCACAGGACGGTTTTCCAGACCCGGTCCCGGAAACGCGCCGACGATCGTCGGCGGTGAAATTGATGAAGCCGTTCCGGTACGTGGCGCCGGCCACATCTCTGGCGCGGTCTTGCAAGTGAACGGGATCCTTTATGTAACTGTGCCTGACAATACCTGGGCTGTCGACGCTCGCAACGGAGAGGTGCTATGGCACTACTACTGGAAGACCAAGGGCGGGACCCACATCGGAAACCGCGGCGTGGGCATGTACCACGACTGGCTGTACTTCGAGACTCCCGACGATTACCTGGTTTCGCTCGATGCCAAGACTGGCAAGGAGCGCTGGCACAAGGTAATCTCAGACTTCAATGAGCAATACTTCTCCACCATGGCGCCGATTGTCATCGGCAATCATTTGATTGTCGGGACGGGCGACGATTTGGATGCTCCGGGCTTCCTGCAATCCTTTGATCCGGAAACAGGCGAGCTGCAATGGAAGTTCTACACCGAACCGGAGAAGATGGGTGATCCTGGCTCCGAGACGTGGCCGAACCTGGATTCTATGCGTCATGGCGGGGCGGGCCCGTGGGTTCCGGGAAGCTATGATCCCCAGCTGCACCTCTATTATTTTGGAACAGCCAATCCGACCCCTGCTTTCTCAGGTGTGACGCGCGAAGGAGACAACCTTTATACGTCCTGCGTCGTAGCCTTGAACGTGGACACAGGAAAGCTCGCCTGGTATTACCAACCCTCGCCACATGATACGCACGATTGGGACGCGGGCCAGACTCCCGTCATCGTCGATGGGGAATTCAAGGGGAAGCCGCGTAAGCTGTTGCTCGATGCCAGCCGGAACGGTTACTTCTTTGTTCTCGACCGCGTGACCGGCGAGCATTTACTCACTGTGCCTTTTGCGGACTCGCTGAATTGGACGACGGGATTTGATAAGTCAGGCCATCCTATCGGTAATCCGGAAAAGGATGCATCGCCGGGCGGTTCCCTGGTATCGCCAGACTCCGACGGCATCGTCAACTGGCAGCCGCCTACCTATGATCCGCAAACCGGGCTCTTCTATGTCGCCACGGACGAGAATTATTCGGTTTTCTACCGCACCGAACCGAACGTCAGGGCCCTGCAGGGCCTTAACGGCATTCAAGAGCAGCCAGTAGGCACGATGGGGAAATTTATAACGGCGATCGATTACAAGACGGGCAAGATCGCGTGGCGGCATCTGCAGGTTTCTGCCGGAGAGGGCTCAGGCAATACCGGCTTGACCACGACCGCGGGAAAATTGCTCTTCAGTGGCGATGCCAACGGCAACCTGGTCGCTTACGACCCGGCGAATGGAAAGCCGCTATGGCATACCCATCTCGGCCAGGTATCCAATGCAGTGGAAACCTACATGCTTGACGGCCACCAGTATGTGCTCGCGGCCTCCGGCGATTCTCTGTACGCTTTCGCTCTGAACTTCTAGGTGCAGGCGGTGTTCGGCATTGAGAGGGTGCGCAATCAGACTCCCGCGGACCAGCAGCATTTACCTGCAGGTGGCAGCCAAAGCACGGTCGAGCGCTATCTCTTCAACTGGACCAAGGTCATGCTTATGTGCCGTCACATATTTGCCGACCGCCCTGGCGACTTCAATAGGACAAGTTGCGCTCGCACGGATGGCCGCAGCGTCCTTCAATTCTGCAATCAGCGCGGTTTGCAACTGGTCCAGCTGCGGCCGTATCGTCACAACTAGATTGATGGGTGCGTGGGCGGGCGCCGTACCAGAACGATGCCAATCTGCTAACAGTGCGTACTGCACAACTTTGTTCGCCTCGATTTGGGCGCGGAAGAAGCTTTCCACCGATGCCGCTTCCAGGCCTGTCGCTGCGCCATCCTTCACTGCGCTTGCTATGACTTTTTCTTCGCGGGGCGCATCCTCCACTGGTGTTCCTTGATCCCATTTCGCCAGCGCTACTTCCTTGGCGATGAGCAGCCTGCGAGCCGATGTCTCCACCAGTCGCTGAAGCGGGTCTTGGGTGTTCTGTGAAAGCGCCGCTCCAGTGACCGGGATCGCCGAAGCAAGGATAATCGCAAGTGTCCACTTGTTCTTGAGCATGGTTCTGTGGAACCAGACTAACAACCTTGCGCGGCAAATTCCCGCGGTAATCTGATGGGATAGCGGAGAGTTGGCGGCGTTTCAAGCCCTGTTTCCTATGCAGGCACCGTTTCCGCCTGTCTCCACCCTTTCCAGTCCGCGATGCAATGTTCCGGTAGACTCAATGCAGTCACCGACACATCCGGAAGCCTTGATAAATAAACTGGTTCTCTCGAATCTAGCCCACCGCCCGGTGCGCACGATCTTAAGCGTCCTTGCCATCGCTGTAGAAGTCACGATGATCCTTACCCTGGTCGGCGTAAGCTACGGAACGCTGGACGCGACAGCGCGGCGTGCTCGCGGAGTGGGTGCGGATATCATGATCCGCCCTAAAGGATCTTCCCTCATGGGGCTCAGCACGGCGCCCATCCCCGATGCCCTTTTGGGAGTTGTCGCTCAACTGCCTCACGTTGCTTTAGCGACTGGAACGGCTATCCAGCCGTTGTCTGGTTTCGACTCGATCACGGGTTTGGACCTCGACGCGTTTTCGAAGATGAGTGGCGGCTTCCACTATCTGGAAGGCGGACCCTTCAAGACGGACCAGGACATGCTCGTCGATGAGTACTACGCCAAGGAGAAAGGGCTCCATGTCGGGGACAAAGTTCAGCTTATCAGCCGTACATGGAACATCGCCGGAATATTCGAGTCAGGTAAGCTGGCCCGGATCTGCGTGCGCCTTCCTGTTCTTCAGGAACTCATGGTCAGCCCTCACCATCTGAGCCAGATCTACGTCAAGGCAGATAGTCAGGAGCATGTTCAGCAAGTGCTCGAGGAGTTGCGAGCCAAGCTACCCGGCTATCCCATCTACACCATGGAAGAGTACACATCTCTGCTTACGGTTAACAGCGTCGGAATGCTGCGCAGCTTTATTGGCGTGGTGATTGGCGTGGCGGTCACCGTAGGGTTCATTGTCGTTTTCATGGCCATGTATACCGCGGTCCTTGAGCGAACTCGTGAGATTGGCATCCTCAAGGCAGTTGGAGCCTCCTCGGGCTTTATTTTGAGTCTGCTGGTTCGGGAGACGATCCTGCTCTCCTTGTTAGGGTCGTTCGCCGGCATTTTGCTGACCTACGTGACACAGTGGCTGATGCAATACGCGGTGCCGGCCAGTCTGACCCAGGAAACCGTGTATCGCTGGTGGCCGATCGCGGGCGCCATCGCTGTTGGTGGTGCGCTGCTCGGGGTCATCGTTCCCGCAATACGAGCCGTCAAGCAGGATGCGACGGAGGCTCTCTCCTATGAGTGAACAGCCCATTATCAAAGTGCAGGATCTTTATAAGACCTACAGGGCTGGCGACGTCGACGTGCACGCGCTGCAGGGAGCGAATCTGGAGGTGGAAAAGGGCGAGTTTGTTTCCGTCGTGGGCGCTTCAGGATCCGGTAAATCGACCCTATTTAACGTTCTCGGTGCGCTTACTTCGCCAACTTCCGGCACCGTGAGCATCGCAGGAAACAACCTGGAAAGCTTGTCTGGCCCGCAGCGAGCCGCACTTCGGAAAAAAACGGTGGGCTTTGTCTTTCAGAAATACAACCTGCTACCGACGCTCACTGCGGAAGATAACATCCGCATCGTTCAATACATCGGTGGACGAGGGATGAACTTCAGCCCGGCGTTTCTTGAGATCCTCGACATTTTAGGGATTGCCAATCGGATGAAACACAAACCTCGTGCCCTGTCAGGCGGCCAGCAACAGCGGGTAGCCATCGCGCGAGCCCTGGTCAATGAGCCATCCATTCTCCTGGCCGATGAACCCACCGGCAACCTCGACAGCCAAAATACGACAGCAGTCCTGGAGCTCTTAAAGAGGCTAAATCGGGATCTTGGCCAGACGATTCTCATGATCACCCACGATCAGGATGCGGCCGCTTATGGCAGTCGAACCATTCGCATGCGGGATGGCCAAATCGTAGATTGAAGACCGGCGCATATCGATTGCACGGATGGCCGGCGGGCCGGAAGTATGATGGGTCGAGGAGTAGGGAGCTGTGGCCACACGTCCACCCAAGGTTCACACTCAATTCGGCCGAGCCGCGGTCCAGATTTTTGCCGTCAATGATCGCATGAACCAGCTTCTTATCGAGCGTCTTGACCCTAGCGTCTGGACCGCCACGCCGCCGGGTAAGGTCCGCACCATCGCGGCGATCTTCACCCACATGCACAATATGCGCTCCAAGTGGATCAGGCTTACCGCCCCCCACCTGAAGGTTCCGCCGCAGCTCAACCGCGTGCACTGCACGCCGCAGCAGGCGCGTGCGGGATTGGCCGAGAGCGCCGCTCGCTGCGCCGAGATGCTCGCTGAGGCGCTGGGCGGTGGTGAGGGCCGCGTGGAGAAGTTTCACCGGGACGGTTGGGCGAAGCCTTGGCCGGTTGGCCCGGAGATGCTGTGCTACATGCTTGCTCACGAAGCCCATCATCGCGGCCAGGTGTGTATGCTCGCGCATCAGCTCGGGTTCCCGTTGCCGAACGAGGTGATGGCCGGGATCTGGAATTGGGAAAAGCTATGGAAGGAATGCGGGTCGCCTGCCGGCCCCGGCTACGATTCTTAAGCAATGCTCAAGGGCGCCCGGGACGTGCGCACGGCGAAGGGAGTCATAGTCTGGCGTCAGACGATGTTCACCAATCTACTTTCTGTGCACATTCCTGCTAAACTGATTCCGAGGACGGAGCGATGGCCACCCCGAAGAGCCGCATCACCCACAAGCACTTCCGGCTCGATGCCGTTAAGCTCAAGCGCGCCCAGAAGGTGCTTGAGGCCAGGACAGAAACCGAGACTGTCGAACGCGCGCTCGAACTCGCAATCGCTGAACACGAACGCAACAGATTGGTTCAGGAAGCCAATCAGAAGTTCGTCAGAAGCGGCGTCATCATCCGCGATGTTTTTGGGACGCTGACTGAGTAGGAGATGCCGGTTCTTTTCGATTCATCCCTGTACATCACCGCTCTCCGAGCGGGTAGCGATGCTGCTCTCCTGTTGCAGCGCTGGGCGCAGGAGTCTCCCCTCTGGCTTAGTTCCGTTGTACTGGAGGAGCTTTTCGCAGGAGCGAACCCAAACGATTACGTGGTCCTGGAAAAGCTGGAGCGCGATTTTGAGAGAGCGAGAAGGGTTCTCATCCCAAATCTGAGCGATTGGACCCAGACCGGGAAAGTCCTCGCCCGGTTGGCGCAGAAGTATGGATACGAGCGAATCGGACGGGCGCGGCTGACGAACGACGCGCTGATTGCCACAAGTGCGGCTCGCAGTGGCATCACAGTGCTCACGGCGAACCAACGTGACTTCGCACGCTTGGCGGAGTTTTGCCCCGTCCAATGGCAAGCCGGCTCCCCTGGTTAGACTGGACGCCTCAGGGAAGGCGGCAGCGCCTTTTCAATCGCCGAAGCTCGCTTCCCGTTAGCGGCTAAGCGAAACAAGGCGTACAGAAGAAATCTGTCCTCTCTGCGGCCCCACTCTATATCATCCCACCCCGGCTGGCAGCGCTCATGCGGTCGAGCTATTTAATCCAGCTAGTAATGATCAGGTCGGTACTTCTTTACATAGAAGTTCTAGTGGGATATGCTATGGTTCCCATAGAACTTCTATTGGAGAGATGCATGACGGCGAAGAAGAACGTGTCGAACGCGGAGATGCTGAAGGGGACGCTCGACATGATGATCTTGCGGACGCTGCTGACGGGGGACGCTCACGGGCATACCATCGCCAAGGTGATTGAGCGAACATCGGAGGACGTGCTGGAGGTGGAGCAGGGCTCGTTATATCCCGCGCTTCACAGGCTGGCAGACCGCGGCTGGGTTTCCTCCTACTGGGGCACAAGCGAGAACAATCGCAAAGCCAGGTTCTACAGGCTGACGGCCGCCGGCAGACGGCAGCTCATTCAGGAGACCAACCGGTGGCGGCAGATGGCGCGTGCGATCGGGTTGGTTATGGGCGAGAAGAGGATCGTCGAAGAAGGTGAGCAATGAGCTGGCGCAGGTTTTGGCGCCGAAGAGGGGCGGATGTAGTCCTGGCGGAAGAGATCGATCTCTACCTTGCGGAAGAGATCGATGAAAACATTGCACGCGGTATGTCGCCGGATGAGGCGAGGCGCCGCGCTTACTTGAAATTTGGGAGTCGTCAGCAGGTGCGCGAGAGCGTATGGCAACAGAACTCCGTCACCTTCGTAGACAGCGCCTTGCGCGATTTGAAGTATGCCGCGAGAACACTATCCAGATCGCCGGGATTTACCCTGATCGCGATTGTCGTGATGGCCCTCGGCATCGGCGCCAACATTGCATTGTTCACCGTTGTGCGCTGCGTACTGCTGAACCCGCTGCCCTATCGCGACCCGTCGCAGCTGGTCTCTCTTTTTGAACATTCAAGAGATCAGAAAGACCTCAACCCCTATTATCCCGTGGCTGCCGGCAGCTTCGCCGTATGGCAGAGCTCCGCGGCGGGGGCGGCGAAACTGGCCATGGTGTCGCCTTGGCAGCAATATAACGTCTCCGCCGAGGGAGGAAAACTCCCCGAGCAGATCGATGCCGCGTGGTGCTCGTGGAATTTTTTCCCCACGCTTGGGATAGCGCCCGCCATTGGGCGAGGGTTCACCGCTGATGACGATCGGCCCGGCGCCGAGGCTGCCGTTATCCTCTCGGCTGGCTTCTGGAAGCGGAGATATAGCGGCGATCCGGCCGTCGTGGGCAGGAAAATCTGGCTGGATGCCAAACCCTACACGGTTATCGGAGTGATGCCGTCCTCCTTTCTCTATTCCAGCTCGTTTGGCGGCAACACTGTGCAAGTGTGGACCGCCGCCGGCCACGAAGCACCGCCATGGCTGATGGCCACTTTTGCGGACCACGAGTTCCTGGTGATCGCGCGCTTGCTGCCCGGCACAACCCTTGCTGGCTTGGTCAGCCAATTAGACGCAGTGCAGAGGCAGATCAAAGCGGACCATATCGCGCCCGGAGTTCACGACGGGGTCAGCGGACGTACGATGCTGGACGACTCGGTTCAGGGGTACAAGACTTCGCTGTACGCGCTGCTCGCCGCTACCGGGTGTTTGCTGCTGATCGCCTGTCTCAACGTGGCCAGCCTGTTGGTGGCGCGCACCGCTGCGCGGAGTAAGGAGCTTGCTATCCGGGCGGCGTTGGGTGGCGGACGGATGCGCTTGCTGGGGGAACGATTGACAGAGAGCTTCTTGCTATCGGCCGCCGGAGGCACCCTGGGATTGTTGCTGGCGTGGGGAGCACTCGGTTGGTTGGTGCGCGCCCGGGACACGATGAACCGGGTTGAAACCATTCACATCGATGGAGTCGTCGTGGCCACGACGCTGGGCACGATCCTATTGTGCGCGCTCTTCTCCGGTCTGATAGCTACCGCTGGCCGGGACGGTAAGCAGATTCTCGCCTCCCTGCAGGAATCGTCGCGGGCACACGGCAGCGGGCGGGCGCGTGCCGGCTTGCGCAAGGTCCTCTTAGTACTGGAAGTGAGCCTCACAGTCGTTCTTCTGGTTGGAGCCGGCCTGCTGCTGAAAAGCTATGAGCGGCTGCGGAATGCCGGTCTTGGCGTGCCCGAAGATAACGTGTTAACCATGCATCTCAGCCTGCCGGAGGCCCGCTACAAAGAGCCGGTCGAGCAGGTTGCCTTCTTTGAGCGCCTCATCGCGAGTGTCCGCTCGCTGCCCGGAGTGCAGGCGGCAGGGCTGGTGAGCACGGCACCGGGGCAGGGCTGGGGTGGCGACCATATCGTCAGCGTCGTCGAACACCCTCCGCTGCCCAAGGGCGAGGGCTTCGACCTTATGATGCGCGGCGCAGAGCCGGGATACTTTGCGGCAATCCAGATTCCGCTGGTGCACGGTCGTATCTTTACATCCGGCGAGCGGTTGACGCGCGCCCACGTCGCCCTCATCAGCCAGTCCGCCGCTCAGCTCTGTTTTCCCGGCGAGGATCCGATCGGCAGGCATCTAAATGACAGCTCTGCCGGCGAAGTCTACGAGGTGGTTGGCGTCGTTGGCGACGCGCGGTGGTCTATCTCCCAACCAGTGCATCCCACGCTATACAGGCCGATTTACGGCAACGACTACAGCGTAGCCACGATTGTCATTCGCTCGGCGCGAAATGTGGAGACGCTCGCCATGCCGGTACAGAAGCTCATCGGTGAAATGGACCCGGATTTACCGGTCTCCAACGTGATGACGTTGCGAGAAACGATTGGCAAATCCACGATTGACTCGCAGTTCGATTCGATTCTGGTGTTGGCTTTTGCCATGATCGCGTTGCTGCTCGCCGCCGTTGGCCTTTATGGTGTGCTTGCCTATCTGGTAACGCTACGCACGGGTGAAATTGGTATTCGTATCGCGCTCGGGGCGCAACGGCAACAGGTGTTATGGCTGATGTTGCTTGACGGTTTGCGGCCCGCGCTCCTGGGGCTTATTCTCGGGCTCGGAGCAGGCGCTGCGGTCGTGCGTCTCATCCGGTCCATGTTGTATGCCACTGAGCCGCTCGATCCGGCAGTGTTCTTCTCCGTGACCGCGACTCTGCTGCTGGTGGCGGGATTGGCTTGCCTAGTTCCGGCACTGCGCGCCTCAACGCTTGATCCGGTGCAGGCCTTGAAAACGAGATAGCTATCGGTATCGTCTACCGCCAAGGCGTGCTTACTGCCTGACCAGCTCGACCGCATCCACCAGCCGGGGAGATAGCGGGAGCGTTCCCCATAAATTCGCCTCACCAATATCGCGAACAGGCGAGATGGGTATAGACTGGTTGGCGTTTTTGAAATGGAGCATCGAGGGTTCAGATCCTCATTCGCGAGAAAAGGGGCCAAGCACGAAAGATCAAGAGATTCCGATCAGGAGGTGTTAAATGCCATTGGACCTTACCACTTTAACGTTGGTAGCTAAGCCGGTAACGTTGGACGAGGGCACCAAAGTATTGGAACGGGATCGGTACCGTTGCCGCTACTGTGGACTGGACGGGATGGCCAGCTTCGAAAATGCTCTCATCATGTCGGTTGATTTCGTGGTTCCTCGTGCCCGCAGGGGCAAAAAGGACCCCAGCAACCTGGTGGCCTGCTGTCGCCCATGCAATATGATCAAGGGCCGGCGTGTCTACGGCAGTTTGGAAGAGGCTAAGGCGTACGTTCAGGCGCGCCGCGAGGATCTGCGTAAAGCGTGGGAGTTAAAGAGCGGGCGAGCCCTTAGCCAATCGGCGTAGCGAGCAAATACCCGCCCATCAAAAAGGGATGAACTTTACGCGCGCAGGATTGTTCGCGATATTCGGGGGGATGCGAATTCTCTCGGCCGAATCGGAGCGCGAGCGATGCGGAGAAAGCATGCGTCGCTACGACTCGTGCGCTCCGCTCACCATCTCATCCGGCTGCTGGCTCAGGTCTGGCAGCGTATTTGAGCATCACGATCCCGCTGTTGGGTAAGGTCTTGCAATCGCCGAGGCGGAGCGGCCAGCGCCTGCCCTCCGGTAGCAGCCGTACGCCGCCGCCGAGCAGTACCGGATCAACGCGGCCGCGAGCGGCAAAGAATGAAGTAGCGAAGGGTAATTTTACCGGTTCATGTTCCAGATGTCTGTGTGCCACTTCCAGGCTTCTCCGTGGCGTTTCCAGTGAACAACGTATTTCACAGGAACTATCTGGCCACTTGCCAGGGTAAGCTCGGCGCGGCCAATCTCAACTACTGCGTCTCCAGCGGACTCCGCAGAAACGGTGGCGAGGGATGCATCTTTTACATCGAGGCCGGTGATGGCCTTAAGCCAGAAGCTCTTGATATCGGCAATGCCTTGAATCATGTCAGCCCCGGGCGGCAAGATATGAGCATCGGGCGTGTAGACGCGGTCAAGAGCATTCATATCGCGGGACCGGATTGCCTTTGCACAGAATAGGTCGTTGGTCTCACGCATGCCTATAAGGACTGCATCAGGAACACTCATTAAGCACCTCCGCTTGCCACGGGCACCCGCGCTGACAAACGTACACGCCAGAGCGGGTGATATATGCAGCAATAAGGAAGAATAGCGCACTCAGCCATAAAGCTGCCGCAGTTCGCACTGGCCCCCTCCAACCACGTTGAGAAATTCCCTTATGTATGCAAGCGCCTCCTCTTTTGAAGCAGTCTGGAGAAGGGCGAATCCGGCGATGACCTCTTTAGACTCCGCAAACGGGCCGTCTGTCGTTGTCAGCTTGCCCCCGGAGAGGCTGACTCGCGCGCCATGCGCAGTAGGCATGCAGCCTTCGGTGGCAAGCAGCATGCCGCTCTTCATCCCTTGTTCGATAAACCGGCCCATCACTATCTTCTCCTCTTCCGTCGGTGCTGTGGCGCGCTCAGGGGCTTGGTAGACACTTGGGAATCGCATACGAATGAGTCTCCTTTTCAGTTTGTCGATGAATGGTATTTCCGATTTGTTTTGTACGAGCAAGCATCGTCTCGAGCCCGTACCCAGCCAGCAAGTTTTCCGCATCCTACTATCACTTCGTTGTAGCCGACCCAGCATCGAGGAATTGCACCACTGCAGTTGTCATCGCGGGCGACGAGAAGATGGTGTAGTGCGTCACGCCCGGTAAGATTGCAAGCCGAGCGTTGGACATTCCTGATCCGTCCCAACCGCCATCTCGTTTCCCGCCGCCAAGGAGTCCGAAGAACTCCACAGCATGAGCCGGCCGGACGGCGTCAGCATCCCCAAAGACAAGCAAAGTGGGTGTCTGGATCTTTGTAACCTCACTCGACCAGTCATAGTCCTGGGTCAGGAGACGATTCAGTTTGCTGAGCAGCACCGGCCAATCTGCGGGCCTGGGGGCGGTGCGCTGGTAAAGTTGATACATTGGCGTTTGCTTCATTTGCTCGAAGACCTCCGGCCCTGTGCGCGCTTCAGCAGCCAATATTTCGGGATACCAGCCGCTGCTTTTGTATGCCACTGAGACGAGCACAAGCTTTCGAACGGCCTTGGGATGCTGGATGGCAACACGCAAAGCAACTTCCCCTCCCAGGGAATACCCCATCACATCGGCTTTCTCGATTCCCAGACACTGAATGAGATCGGCAATATCGTCGGCCATAGCGTCGTAACTCAAGGGGCGTGCGATATCCGCGGTGCGTCCGTGCGCCTGCAAATCAACGGCGATGACCTGGTGGTTCCTGGAAAGATCGGGCATGATGCTGCTGAAGATCTCGATGGCGCCTGCGCCTCCGTGCAGCAGAATCAGAGGTTCTCCCGCCCCATAGATTTCGTAGTAGAGATTAAGCCCGTTCACAGGGGCATAACCTGTTTTTGAGGGCGTCATCGTTGGGGTTTCGGCAGCCGCAGCCAGGATCGACAGGGCCAAAATGGTTCCGGCAATTAAACTCCGGACGATGCTCCTGTTTGAAATCATCGTTGTCTCCTCCTGCCCATACGTCGAACGAGGCGAACCCAAATCGACAGAATCTGTTTTTTTCTGAGGTTTTTTCAGGTTCGCTCTCAGAGACAGAGCTAGGACAGGGGGATGACCGGTCGGGACTTTAAGATCCGCTAGGGCCTATTCGTGCCGCAAAGCGGTCTGCGGCTCTACGGTAGCCGCACGACGTGCGGGAATCCAGCATGCAAGCAGCGTCACTGCCGCCAGGAACGCAGGCACCGTGGTGAAGGTGATCCAATCGTGTGGCGCAATTCCGTAGAGTACTCCGGCTACCACCCTCGATGCCGCCCATGCGAGCGGCAGTCCGATCCCCATGGCGATGCACGAGAGCAGTACTCCCTGTCGAACAATGAGCCGCTGCACCCCGCTTCGCGTTGCCCCCAACGCCAGCCGAATCCCGATCTCCGAGGTACGGCTGCTTACCGAGTAACTCATCACGCCATATAGACCAACCGCCGCCAGCAATAGTCCTGCCAAGCCGAAGAAGCCGAACATCGCCGCCGATACGCGTGGAAGAATCAGCGCATCGCTCAGATGCTCTTCGATTGTTTTCTCATTGAAGATGGCTAGTTGTGGGTTCAGCGTGTGGATTTCGTTTCGCACCGCGGTCCTTAGCTCTGCTGCATTTCCCTCGTAGTGCACGAGCAGGGAAAACCCAAAAGCCGGCGCGGCCAAACCGATATTTTGCTCCAAAGAACGATAAAGAATCGGTTCATCGACCTCATCGAGGGTTTGCGATTTGGCGTCTTTCACCACGCCTACAATCTCATATGTCGTCTTTTCACCCGTAACCCGCTCGCCGACTGCTCTGCTTCCACCGAGTATCGTCCGCGCAAAGGCTTCGTTCACCACGGCCTGCTTTGGCGCACCAGGATCGACCGTATTGAAATCGCGCCCTGCAATCCACGGTATTCCGATTGTCTCGAAATAGCCTGAGCTCACCTGGTAGATCTCAGCGAGTGGATCGTGCCCGGCGTTCGCTTCCTTGGCAGCGGTGTGGAATTCGCTCTTCTGGCCATAGAACGAAAGCGGGATGTGGTCTGTCCACGCTACCGAATTTACGCCCGGCAATTCCGCTGTCCTCTCACCAAGGCGCTTCAACAGCAGTGGAGTCTGCTGAGCGGTATATCCGTTATGCACCGGGTCGATCGACATCATCAACACTCCGCGTTTTCGGAATCCGGGGTCAGCTTCTGCCGATTTCCGCAGGCTGCGGAGAAAAAGCCCCGTCGTGCAAAGCAGTATCAAGCACAGCGAAATTTGCAGCATCACGAGAACGTTTCGCAGGGTCCACGCACGGCCGGGACGCTGCAACGTGCTCTCTCCCTTTAGCGAGTTCGGCACTGCCGGGCGCGATGCAGTTAGTGCCGGCGCAACTCCGCACAGCATCCCCGTTCCCACGCTCAGCAGAAAGGCATACAAGATGACCCGCCAACCCATGGTCAAACTCAAATCGACAGGGAAGGCAGCGGGTAGATGAAACGCGCTCAGTCCGCGGAGCCCCGCGACACTCAGGACCACTCCGAATACGCCGCCACTCAAAGCCATCAAGGTGCTTTCTAACAGCATGGGCCGTATCAGCTGGAAGCGAGTCGCACCCAGCGCAATGCGCACCGCCATCTCCCGATGCCGCGCCGCCGCCCGCGCCAGCAGCAGGTTCGCGACATTCGAGCCGGCAATGCAAAGAACCAACAGGGCAACTACTGTCAGCGCAGTCAGGAAGGTTTCGAAGTGGGCCCTCGCGCTCGGCAACATCCTGCCTGCCTGCTCGGTGTGGAAACCGAGCCCTTCATCTTCCTTTGGATAGGCAGTCGCAAACCGTCGCGCCAAAGCGTCCAGCTCGACCTGCGCCTGAGTCCGGCTCACCCCTGGTTTCAAACGGGCGACCACGTCCAGCAGGACCAAGTTGTGAAGATCCATACCGTTCACCTTATCGGCCGCCAGTTGCTCGCGTTCGCCCTGAGGCACCCAGAACTCAATGTTCGCGAGCCGGTGAATCCCACGAAATCCCGGCATGGTAACGCCGATCACGGTAAATATCTTCCCCGAGAGCGGAGACGGTTTTTCCCAGGATTGCGGGATCTCCGCCGAAGTGGCGGCGCCACAGGCCATAGCTCAGCACGATTACCGGCGATTGGTCTTCGCCGCTATGAAAGCCTCGGCCCAGAGCCATCGGCAACTCGGCAACGTCGAAGAAGTTGGTGGTGGCACTCTGTCCCCAAACCCGTTCGGGCTCGCCCGGGCCTGCGATCGTGGCTGGCAGAAAGTTATTGTAGGCCGCCACCCCGGAGAAGGACTTCGCCTCCTCACGCAGATCATTAAACGTCGCCAGCGACGATGGGCCTGTGCGCTGGCCATGGTCGTATATCGAATATATATTCAGCAACGTTGTGGGGTGCCCTACCGGCGGCTCTTGCAACAACAGTTTGTTCACCGCGGTAAAGATGAAGACATTCGCCGCTATCCCCAGCCCCAGCGAGATCATTACCGTCAGCACGGCAGACGGTGATCTTTCGAGGCGTCGAAGCACGCTGGCGCAAATCACGCCAAAATGTATCCATCACCGCAAAGGAATTCTGCTGCCACAGCTCCTCGCGCACCCGCCGGGGGCTGCCGAACTTCAGGTATGCCTGCCGCCGCGCCTCGTCTGCGGACATGCCGCGCTCGATGTTTTCCGCAATCTCTTCGGCCAGATGCAGCTCGATCTCCTGCTGGATTACCGCATCGCTCTGACCGCGTCGAAAAAGCCGGCGCCAGCTCATCATTGCCTGCCCCCATAGAAGTTCTATGCAAGCGAGCATACATCAATAGAAGTTCTAGGGGAATATGCACTTGTAATCGACGTTAGAAAACAGCAGAAGAGTTAGGCCAATTGCCGGATTCACGCAAAGTGTCCCTTCATTGAGGCTCAGCGATTGGCCGGTGGCACCCGGCAAACATCCCCTGCCTTTCACATTCCCGGGCTTGTTGATGGCATTTTGATCAAAATTTGACGTCCATCCTAGTTTCCCTGCTAACCTGCGCGTTAGGAATGACAACCTACGCTTGGATTCTCACGAAATTTGGCCAGGCATTCCTGGCGCAGCAAGGTGCTGTGCTCCCGGGGGACACACCTTGAAGCCGGAGAGCCCGTATCTTCGTATTTTCAAGTCCACCGTCTTCGTTCGCGATCATGATCGAAGCTTGCAGTTCTACGTGGACAAATTGGGATTCAGTGTAGTTGCCGACACCCGCTTCGAGTTCGCCGGACGCTGGGTGGCCCTTGCTCCTCCGGATGGCAGTGCGATTCTCGCCCTCGTCGCTCCCAAACGGGGCTCAAAGAACTACAAGCACATTGGCCGTCATACGCAGATTGCATTTGTCTCCGAGGATATCAATGCGACCTTCGAGCTGTGGAGTAGCCGCGGGGTCGGCTTTCATCATCCCCCACAGAAGTCTCTGTTCGGCGGAGCGTCGGCGACCTTTTCAGATGCTGATGGGAACACCTTTGAACTGCTCGCCTCCGACGGGGTGAACCGCGAAATCGAGGCCCAGCGGCAGGCCGTCGCCGAGAAGCTGGAAGCTGAGCGGCGCCTCCAGCAGGAGTTGGAAATTGCCAAACAGGTGCAGGCCAGGCTCTTTCCGCAAACGCTTCCCGCTCTCAGGAGCCTCGACTACGCCGGCAGTTGTATCCAGGCTCGCCATGTCGGCGGCGATTACTATGACTTTCTTTCCCTGGGGCAGGATCGGCTTGGGCTGTTGATTGGCGACATCTCCGGTAAGGGAATCGCTGCCGCGCTCTTAATGGCCAATCTCCAGGCCAACCTGCGCAGCCAGTTTGCCCTGGCCCGCGAACAGCCGCGGCTTCTTTTGCAGTCGGTGAATCGGCTGTTTTACGAGAACACGGCGGATAGCGCCTATGCCACTTTCTTCTTCGCCGATTACGACGAGCGCGCGCAACGTCTGCGCTACGCGAACTGCGGGCATCTGCCGGCGCTTCTGCTACGTCACGACGGTGGAGTGGAAAGACTCCACTCCACCGGAACGGTTCTGGGTCTGTTCAAGGATTGGGACTGCCCGGCAGCCGAGTGCGGATTCAATCCCGGAGACACGCTCGTGCTGTATACCGATGGCGTGACCGAATCATGCAACGTCGCGGGCGAAGAGTTCGGAGAGCAGCGCCTGGTCGATTCGTTGCAGCAGCGGCGCGAGTTACCCGCTCATCGGTTGCTGGGGTTCGTGGTCGAAGAAATACAGAAGTTCAGCCCGCATGAGCAGCACGACGATATCACGCTGATCATAGCCAACTGCAAGAGAGACTCCTCAGCTCACGTGTAGGTTGGAAAGCTCTTGCCTCTACTGACGAACTCAGTCCTGCGGGGGCTGCCCCTCGTCCCCTCAGGATGGACGAGGCGAGCAGGCTTTGGGAGTCGCGCAAGATCTCCTGTTATTTCTCCCCTGTTCTACTTCGGCGCCGGGTATAGTCCGGCGCCGAAGTAAAAATGAGCCATGCTACGGGGTTTTAAGGGCGAAGTTTGTTTCCTTGACGGTGAACCCGTCGACAACCTGGGTGCTGCCGTCTCGATGTTCGAGAACCTGGTCCGGGCCGTTGCCGGGAGCGATGGAGGCCGGAACGATAATCTGACGCCCATTGCCGGAAAGCGTGAATTGAGCATCGCTCGAACCCGCTTGCCAGTGAATCTTGTAGGTTCCTGCAGGTAAGGAGCTGTACAGCACCATTGGCAGACGGTTGAAAGAACAATCGCCCATGGCAAACACGGTCATGGTGACGCTGGGCAACGGAATGGCGAACTCAGGCTATATTCCCGACGACGCGTCGTTCGATGCGAACACCTTCCAGGTGCTAAGTTCGCGCCTGAAACCGGGGTGCGCCGAGACCGCTATCGATGGCGGTCTCATGAACCTGATCCTGGCCAACGACAAATGACGGAGCCTGGCAGATATACTCTCTCGGGAACGAATCGCGCAAAGGAGCGCGTCTCAATGGGAATCAATAGGAGAGCATTTCTTACGTCCATGGTAGCGGTCGCAGCCGGACGCATCGTCAAAGCGCAGCTGCCTCCGGAGACGGCGAACCTCTGGGGTAGCCCGGTGATCGACTGTCACTTTCATCCGCGGCCTACCATCGAGGCGAACCTTGCTCACCTGAACGGATCGGGTTGTCAGGCCGCCTATATGTTGGCGCGCCTTACAGCGGTGGACGACTGCAAGCGCTTCATGGCCCAGGAGCCAACCCGTTTTGCCGGCTATTCGGCCAGCACCAACGTGTCAGCGCCTGACGCGGTAAAGCTGTTGACCGAGGCGGTAAAGGCCGGAGCCCACGGCTTTGGCGAAGTGAAATTTCATGTCGAAGCCGATGGGCCGGAGATGAAGCGGCTCTATGCGGCGGCCGCCGAGCTGGATGTGCCCGTGACCATCCACTTTCAGGAAGTACCGCACACACCCACCGAAGGCGTATTCAACACCGGCTTCAAGCGCTTCGACGCAGTTCTGAAGGAGTTTCCCAAGACCACCTTTGTCGGACATTGCGATGCATTTTGGGCCAACGTTAGCGCAGACTATGCCAACGACAAGGACTATCCCAGAACACCTATCGTGCGCGGAGGCATTACCGACAAATGGCTCTCTGATTATCCAAACCTCTTCGGTGATCTTTCGGCCAACTCCGGCAACAACGCACTGACGCGCGATCCCTCCTTCACCGCTGATTTTCTTAAGCGGCATAGGGACAAGTTGCTCTTTGGCAGCGACTGCTCCTGCACCGACGGACATGGCGCGGGCATTTCCCAGGGAGGGAATCCGGGTGCAGCCAGGCTTGCGGGCAAGTGCGTCGCTCGCGAAACCCTCACTGTATTGAAGGCCAATACAACTCCGAAGCTCTTTCATACCCTGGTTTGGGAAAACGGGCACCGGGTATACAAGCTGAAAATGACATCGTAATTGTGGATCCGGCCACATACCATTGGCCGGCTTTCTTTGGAGGGACCTGCGGTTTCGCTAGTTCTCACGCAGACGCTGAGGGCCCTCACTCGGCATTGAGGACAGTGGAAAAGAGCAGCAGACCTACGGTGGTGAAGATTACATCGTAGCCGGCGAGAAGTTGGATCCAGAGCCCCGGTTCAGAATCACCCACCAGGATGGCGGTCGTCGCCTCGACCATGCCCAGCAGCGCTGGAATGAAAATAGGAAAGAGCAGCAAGGGAAGCAGCAACTCGCGATTCCGTGTGCGGACCGAGACTGCGGCAAAGAAAGTTCCATTCACAACCAGCGCCCAGGTTCCCAGCGGCAGAACCAACAGTAATAGCCACGTTTGTCCCACCGGATGCAGGTTGTAAAAGATGGCGAAGAGAGGCGCCAGAATAATCTGCACCACGCTTACGAAAATAAAATTGGCAATCACTTTGGCCAGAAAAAGTGAGGAAGCCGGGGCGGGCGCCATGCGTTGCGCATCCAGCACCTGGTGACGCAGTTCGCGCGACCACGCTTGATTGAGCGCAGTCACGGAAGCGAACAAAGTCGCGACACAAAGGATGCCTCCGGCAATCTGGCGCGAGATCGCAGTCGTGGGATCAAAAGCCAGGCTGAACAGCACAACCACGAGCAAGAGCGAAGAAGAGCATGCCGTTGATGGCGTCTTTCGATCGCCACTCCAGGCGCAGGTCTTTGGCCAAATGGATGAGTAGATAGCTCACAGGCGCGCCTGATCCTTGGTCAGGTCGGCCACCGTAGCCTTGGCGACGCGCAGGTAATCCTGGGGCGCGAGCAGGATCTGGACGCCGCGCTGCCCGGCGGAGACGGAAATGAAATCGAAGAGCTCGATGGTCTCGTCGGCAAAAACAGGGAAGTCCTTCTTGGCGCCGAAGACGGTGACGCCGCCGCGGATATAGCCGGTGAGCGGCTGCACGTCCTTGAGCGAGACCATCTCGGCTTTGCGTGCTCCCGCGGCGCGGGCAAGCTTCTTGAAATCCAGCTCCGCGTCCCCGGGGATGACGGCAAACGCATATTGGTCAGGACCGGTCGTTGTGAGCAGGGTCTTAAAGACCTGCTCGACCGGCAGGCCGATCTTCCGCGCTACGGCAATTGCGGAGAGGTCGTCGGGATCGACCTCGTACTCCTGCAGAGTATAGGTGATGGCGAGGTTCTCCAAGATGCGGGCGGCGTTGGTCTTCATGCGTGGAGGGCCGGCCCTTCGGTGGTAGAGACGAGCTGTCCTGCTTCCATCATCAGGAAGTAATCAGCCAAAGGTTCGGCGAGCGATCTCTGGTGGGTGGTGAGCACGACGGTGCGGCTTGCGCCGCGCAGGCGGCCAAGCAGGGCTACCATCTTGCCCGCGCTGGCGGCATCCATATTGGAGAAGGGCTCGTCCAGCAGCAAAAGTTCTGGTTGGGGCAGCAACACCCGGGCCAGGGAAGTACGCTGGCGCATGCCCTGCGAGTACTGGCCGACGGGACGGGAGAGCGCGGGATCGAGTCCTACCGCATGCAATGCCTCTTCCGGCGTAAGGCAAGAGCAAGTGCGGTAAAGGCCCGCGAAGTAGCGCAGGTTTTCCATGGCTGAGAGCTCGTCATACAGCATCGGGGCATGGCTCATGTAGCCGATGCGCGCCCGTTGGTCGGCAATCTCTTCCGGTTTGCCGGCGGTGAAGATGCGGGCGGTGCCCAGGGTTGGCTCCAGCAGCCCGGCGAGTACCCGCAGCAGGGTCGATTTTCCGGCGCCATTTTCTCCCAGCAGAACGTAACAACGACCTGCAGCAAGGCTAATGGAAACTTTACGCAGCGCCGCGAAACGGCCGAAGAGGCGCGATACCTGGTCGAGCTGGGCTAACGTGGATGCCAATCCCATTCCCCGGATTTCCTGTACGATGCCCCTGACATGGCCGCGTGTGCGGTCCCGGCCTGCCGGGACCGCATGAAGTTCGTCAACGCCAACCAGCTCCACAGGAAATCCGGGTGGAGTATAGAGTGGGAGTGCTCGGGTTCTACTTGGCCGGTGTCGCGGGAGCGGGCGTCTTAAGGGAAGCGGTGTTGGGTGCAGGCTTGGCGGCTGCGTATTTTGAGGCGCATTTGGCTTGCAGTTCAGTGGCATGGAAGACACCATCCCGCCCGTAAGTGCCCATGGCGAGGGCCTGGGAACCGTCCTTGAAGGTATCCGGCGGGGGCTCAATACCCTGGTAGCTGACCGCTAGCGTGTGACCCTGTTCGGTGAGCACAAATTTTGCGTTGGTCCCGCTACGCTCGATGGAATGGGCAGCCACGTCGCCGGCTACCCGGAGATGACGGGTATAGGCCTTGTTCCCCATCGCCTGCAATTCGCCGATGGTGACGTAGTAGCTCTTGTCCGCTTGAACCCCGGTGATGGCCAGGTAGATGATAGTGCCCAGGATAATCACTGCGGCCGCACCGATGCGGAGTGTCTGCGGAGGTATCTTCATCGCTTCTATAAGGGTAGGAGCCTAGATCCCTTCCGTCAAGGGCAGCTGTTTGGCATCTGAACGTATAATCGACTCGAGTGCGCTGATCGGTCCCAAACACCCCATCCAACATCCAACTCCCTAGACGAGGCGATTCGAATATGAGCAGCAATGGAAACGGCACCCATGAGGCGGCGGTGAACCCGACGCACGAGATTCTGAAGCCGCGCGCGGACTGGATCGTAAAGCGGAAGCTCGAGGCGGCTCGGACCGGCGATAGCAACATGTCCCAGATGCACTTTGCCCGCCGCGGCCAAGTTACCGAAGAGATGTCCTTCGTTGCCGAACGGGAAAAACTCCCGGTGGGATTGATCCGGGATGAGATCGCCGCCGGACGGCTGATTATCCCCGCCAACATCAACCACCCGGAGCTGGAACCGATGGGGATTGGGGTGGCGACCAAGTGCAAGATCAACGCCAATATCGGCAACTCCGCAGTGACCTCGAATATCCGCGAGGAACTGGACAAGCTGCATACCGCGGTCAACTTCGGCGCCGACACGGTGATGGACCTTTCGACCGGAGGGAATATTCCAGAGATCCGGGAGGCGATTCTGCGCCACAGTCCGGTACCCATCGGTACGGTGCCGATCTACGAGGCGCTGAACCGGGTCAAGAAGCTCGAAGATCTGAACATCGACGTGTACCTGGAAGTGATCGAAGAGCAGGCGCAGCAGGGGGTGGATTACTTCACCGTCCACGCCGGCGTTCTGATCCAGTATGTGCCCATGGTAGCCAAGCGCATCACCGGCATCGTCAGCCGCGGAGGGGCGATTCTGGCCCAGTGGATGACCCATCACCATCGCCAGAATTTTCTCTATGAACACTTCGATCGCATCGTTAAGGTGATGGCCAAGTACGACGTGAGCTTCTCCCTGGGGGACGGTCTGCGGCCGGGCTGCATCGCCGACGCCAGCGACGAGGCGCAGTTTGCCGAGTTGAAGACCTTAGGCGAGCTGACCCGTACTGCCTGGAAGAGCGATGTGCAGGTAATGATTGAAGGCCCCGGCCACGTACCGTTGGACAAGATCCAGGAGCAAGTGGAAAAAGAAGTAGAGCTTTGTGACGGTGCTCCCTTCTATACCCTGGGACCGCTGGTGACCGATATCGCCCCGGGTTATGACCACATCACCAGTGCGATTGGAGCGGCGATGATCGGCTGGCACGGCGCGTCCATGCTGTGCTACGTCACGCCCAAGGAACACCTGGGGTTGCCCAATGAGAAAGATGTGAAGGACGGCATGATTGCCTACCGCATCGCAGCTCATGCAGCCGATATCGCCAGGCATCGTCCAGGGGCGCAGGACCGCGACGACGCGATCAGTTACGCACGCTATACCTTCGATTGGAATAAGCAGTTCGCGCTGTCACTGGACCCGGAGACGGCGCGCTCCATGCACGACGAGACGCTGCCCGACGATTATTACAAGGAAGCCGCGTTCTGCTCCATGTGCGGGCCCAAGTTCTGCTCCATGAACTGGTCGAGCAAAGTGGATGCATTTAACAAGGAAGTGCACGGCCTGGAAAAGAAGGATCTGACCGAGCTGGTGACCCTGCAGGCAGAGTCGCTGGCTGGTCGGAGCTAGAAAACAGCAGGTCCATCCACTCAATTTTCTGATCGTAACGGCTCTGATGCTTTGTGTCAGGGCACGACTTCAGTCGGGCCGTTGAGGTGCAGCAAAATCTGTGCTTTAGCCCCTGGGCTTTTTCTTGGCGTTCCGGCGGACATCGCGCACAGCTGAGAATTATCTCCGACAAGCATTTCCTGCGGCATCCGCCGTCGCAGGGGCTAAAGCCCAATTCTCTTTTAGTCCTTTACGGCCCGACTAAAGTCGTGCCCTGACACAGGGCATCGGAGCCGTTACGACCACAAGTGCGACTATCAGTCAGTTCCTGCGGACTGAGTACGAGGATCTGCTGTCTCACCGCAGCAGATGCCGCTCAGCTAGCTGCGCACCAACTCCGAGCTGCTGAAGGACATCACGTTGTAGCCGCAGTCCACGTACAGCACCTCTCCACTTACCCCGGACGACAGATCCGAAGCCAGAAACAACGCCGCGTTGCCCACCTCGGCGGGCTCAATATTGCGCTTGAGGGGCGAGCGCTCGGCGTGCACCTTTAGCATTTCGCCCAACCCACCGATGCCGCGAGCCGCCAGCGTCTTGATGGGGCCAGCGGAAATCGCGTTGACCCGAATCTTCTTCGGCCCCAGATCGGCAGCAAGATAACGTACCGTAGCCTCAAGCGCCGCCTTGGCCACGCCCATCACGTTGTAGCGCGGCACTACCTTTTGCGACCCGTAATAGGTCAGGGTGATGATGCTGCCGCCATCTGTCATCAAGGGAGCGGCTCCCCGGCTCAGGGCGATCAAGGAATAGACGCTGATCTCGTGCGCCACCCGGAAGCCTTCGCGGCTGGTCATCACAAAATCGTTGTGCAGCTCCTCGGCAGGAGCAAAGGCGACGCTGTGCACCAGGGTGTCGAGCTTGCCATAGCGATCCTTCAATTGGGCGAAGACCTTGTCGATTTGTTCATCACTGGAAACATCGCACTCGAAGATCGCTGCGTCGGGCAGCTCACCGGCCAGCGCCTCAGCCTCAACCCGCAGACGTTCGTTTTGATAGCAGATGGCAATCCGTGCCCCGGCCCCCGCTAGCTTTTGCGCAATTGCCCAGGCGATGCTGCGTTTGTTTGCCAGACCAAAAACCACTGCCGTCTGACCCTTAAGATCCGTCATTGACTGCTCCTCTTCTCTCCATGCAACGGGATTAAGGATATATCAGCCACCCAGGTCCACTAATTCGACCTCGTGAATCGGGCTGCCCAGAAAGCGAGTGCCGAGATTGCGAAACTTGGCCACCGAGTCGGTCGCGAAAAAGCGGCAGCTGCAGGATGAGCTTCCTGCTTTTCCGCCGGCGAAGCGATGACCGGCCAGTTGCTGCGCTGCCTGGCTTGCAGTTGCCTGGGCCGAATCGATCACCCGGATGGCGGGCGAAAGCGCCGCCTCCATCATCGGTCGCAGCAGCGGATAGTGCGTGCATCCCAGCACCAGCGTGTCCGGGTCAAGATCCGACTCCTGGGCCTGCTGCAACAGTTCAGTGAGATAAATGCGGACCACCTCCTGCGTGACCGGGTGATCGACCCAGCCTTCTTCCACCAGCGGCACCAGCAGAGGACAGGCTTTTTCCATGGCGCGCAGGCCTCGCTCCCGGCAGGCCGCGGCATAGGCATGACTGGAGATGGTTGCGTCCGTCCCGATCACCAGGATGTCGCGCGTCTTTGACTGGGTGCGGGCCTCGTTGGCCCCGGTCTCGATCATTCCCACAACCGGCACCGTCGTCGACTCGCGAATCTCTTTCAGGGCCAGCGCACTGGCGGTGTTGCAGGCGATCACCAGAAATTCGGCGCCCTGGTCGAGCAGAAAGCGGGTGCTGGAAAGCGCATAGCGAACAATCGTCGCGCGTGACTTTGAGCCATAGGGCAGCCGCGCCGTGTCGCCCAGGTAGAGGAACTCCGCCTGGGGAAGCAATGGCAGCAGCGCCCGCAGCACAGTCAGGCCCCCGAAACCGGAGTCGAATACACCAATCTTCACAGGTGCTTCACTCCGGGAGCATCGGTAGCCAGATAAACACGGGTCAGATCGGCGTGCCCGGCAAGGGTGTCGCGCTGTTGCCCATCCACCAGAAAACGCACCTGCGAGATCTGGGGAAAGTTGGCGTGCAGGGTGCCGAGGATGGAAAGCAGGGTGAGGGTCTCCGGCTCGATCCCGGACGGGTGGGCGGCGACGAACGATGAACTCAGGTCGACGATGGCTTGGGTGTCCGGTACGACTTGATTGGCTTGCAGCGGCAGCGTCATGAAGAAGATCCCGTTTACCCCTTTGTTGTCCGCAATCGGATGCTTGCTGCTGGGCCGCGCGTAGTCAAGGATCAGGTGCTGCAGGATCACGTGGGCGCGCGCGTTGCCATCGACCGGCAGCGCCAGGTTCTGGGTTGCGGGCTGCAGGGAACCGTCCAAGTCATTGGCAATCATCATGGTTACATTCTGCGCCGGGCGGCCCGCCGACGGATTGAGCGGCATGCTCTCGGCAGAGGCGAGCAGGCGGTCCATGGCCCGCTCGCGCATGCGCAGCAAGACCACCGACATCACCACCGAGCTGACCAGGAGAGTCCAGAAAAGGATGCGTTGCCCACGGGAGATCACGGTTGTTGCCTCCAGTCTCGCTGCCATTGTTCGAGGGCTGCGGCCAGTGCCGCCACAATACGGTCCTGGTACGCAGGGTCGGAGAGCGCGGTGACTTTCCCAGATATGTTCAACGGCGACAGTTCTATTGCAACCGCCGGGCAGGCGAAGCTGTCGAGGGGCTGTAAGGCGGTGCGCCCCAGGGTCACCGGAATCTCCGCATGCGTCAGCGCGGAGTCGAACTCCGACGAGAGCCGCAAACTCTGCTCTGCATAGGCGCCTTGGGCGGTGTCCCAGGGCAGAAAGCGGGTGAGCGGGATTTGCGTCAGGGACGAGGTAAAGAGATGCACTCCGCTGCCGCTGGTGGTGGCATGCAGGGTGATGCAGGCGGCCGCTCCCACATGGTTGGCCGCCTCGGCGCGGTTCAATGCCGGGATGGCGCTATCGGATTCCCGCGTGGTGACCACATAAATGCCATGCGCGGCCAAGGTAGAGCGCAACCGCACCGATAGCGTCAGCACCAGGTCTTTTTCCTGCGGAGTGGTCAGACAAACGCGCTCCGCTGTCGGAGCCCCCATGGGCGGCGTCGATCACCACCCCAAAGCGCGGGGACGGCTTGACGACAGAGGGCTGGGCCGGCGGTGGCGCCGGAGGCGGTGGCGGCGGTGGAGTTGTCTGCGCACCGGCGAGCAGAGGCGCCAGAATAAAGCCTATTGCGAGGCAGCAGAGCCCCTCAATCCAACGCATAGATGGCAAGGCCGCTCAGTAGTTTGGGATAGAAGTCAGTCGACTTCTGGGGCATGACATCGCCTGCGAAGGCGACTTCACGCAACTGACCCAGGGTGATCGGATTGGTCAGGAAGGCCACGTCCGCCTGCCCGCGCGCGACCTGCTCGGTAGCTTCACCGGCATCGCGTACATAGCGCAGGTTCCTTTGCTCGCGAATCGCCTCCGGGGTAATGCCCAGCAGTTGCTCCAGAACCAGGGAGTGCAACTGTGCCAGGTCCAGCCGGCGCTGCCGCTCGGGCAGCTTACTTAGCGCCTGGGCGACTACTTCGGGCTTGGCGGAGAGCAGGTGGTAGCCGAGCTGGGTGGCCGCAATGAACGCCGTGCCCGGTTGCCGCGCCAACAGCCGGGTCAATTGGACCGGATCCTCCGCATTGCACGGGCTGAATATCAAAGTATTTCTTGGCCATCTCGATAAACGCCGCGGGGGAGAAATCCTTGAGCCCAAAGACCACCCGATGGGTGGGCAGAATGGTGATGCCGGCCGAGTCCATGTTGACGAAGGTCATCATGACGGCAGCCTCAGGATAAGCCGGCTGGGGGGTGGTATTGGCCAGGTTCCGCTCCGTCCGGGTCACGCTCGGCGGGGCATGCTCGAGCGAATAGGCCAAGGCGGTTTCGTAGCGGTGGTGACCGTCGGCGATGATGAGCTTTTTGTCCTCCATTGCGCCCAGCAGGATGTTGATGGTGCTCATATCGCTGACTTTCCACACCCGGTGGGTCACGCCGAACTCGTCGGTTACTTCGATTTCCGGCGCTGCGCGGCCGGAGAACAGGATCTTTTCCGCGGTGAGGGCCGGGTCCGAATAGAGCATGAAAATCTGTCCGAAGTGGGCCCGCGTGGCGCGCAGCAGGTTCAGCCGGTCCGACTTAGGCTTGGAAAGCGTCTGCTCGTGGCGGAAAACCACCTGTTGGCTGTAATCACATACCTCGCCCAGGGCGATAAAGGCACGGCGCTCACGGATTTCTCCATCGCCGCCGGGCACGGTAAACCGCTGCGAGTAGGCGAAGATGCAGGCGTCTTTTTCCTGGGCCAGAATCCCCATGCGGCGCCAGTCCGCGAAATCTCGCGCCGCGCGCGTGTAGACATCGTTGCTGCCAGGTTCGTCAAACAGTTCGGGTAGTCCCAGGATGATGCGGACAAGGTTGTACAGGCTACGCTGGTAGTAAGCCTGCTGCATTGCTGGGGAAATTTTGTCGTAAGGCTGGGTTACTACGTCTTCCATCCGGACCAGGCTCGGGTTGTAGCGCAATGCGCGAAAAGGGTAAATGCGGGCCATGCTTTTGGGGTCCAGCTCCGGACATCGGCAACCTCAGGCTGCGCTGCCAATTGCTTTGCTCTCTTATACCTGCCAGATTGTACCTGACCAGGACGGCCGCGCCGACGCTTCCTGACCTGCCCGTCCCACGGGAGGTAACACCTGAAATGAGCGATTGCATGATCAAATCCGCATTGAAAAAGGCGGACGCAGGTTTAATGTCGACGTGCTACCATCCTGCACACGAGCAGTGGGACCCGGATTTCCTGTGGAGCTTGGTGGGGCGACCGAAGCGTACGCGGCTTTCCGCACAGAAAGCTGCACGTCCATCCCACATCTGGCGCCACGCTCAAGAAATTCGGAGACACGAGGGCTGGGATTATGGCGCTCTCTAGCGAGCGCAGAATGGGGATAAATGGTTGCGCTGGGCCCATTCGCGGGTTTTCATACAGCGTCCGCACTCAAGGAAGGCTGTGCGCGTGGATGACGGTCAAGCTTGCCATCCTACTGACCATCTGGCTCACGCTCTCCGGGGTTAGCCGGGCCCAGGATCCCTTAAACGACGTCCACGTAAATCCCCCGCCTCCGGCGCCCACCGCGCCTATTGCGCCCGCGGACCCCAACGCCAAGACAGACCCCAACGCCAAGCCGGGCGTTACCGTAGCCCCGCTCGAAGGCAAGAAGGCCATGACGGCGCGGCCCAACGAGCGCATCCGGGTAGATGTCAACCTGGTACTGGTGCCGGTTACCGTGACCGACCCGCTCAACCGCCTGGTCACCGGCCTGGAGCGGCAGGACTTCTTCCTCTACGAGAACAACGCTCTGCAGAAGATCAAGAGTTTCTCCTCCGAGGATGCTCCGGTCTCCATCGGGATCATTTTTGACCTGAGCGGCAGCATGACGGACAAGATCAACCGCGCCCGGAACTCGATCCTGGAGTTTCTGCGTACGGCCAACCCGCAGGACGAGTTTTTTGTCATCGGCTTCAACGACCGGCCCGAGTTGATCACGGACTTCACCAACAATGTGGACAACATCGAGTCTCGCCTGCTGACCGTGAAGCCTGGCCATCGCACTGCGCTGCTGGACGCCATCTACTTCGGCTTGAACAAGATGAAGCAGGCGAAGAACGAGCGCAAGGCGCTGCTGGTGGTATCCGACGGGGGCGACAACCGGAGCCGCTATACGGAAAGCGAAGTGCGCGCGGTGGTCCGTGAGTCAGACGTGCAGATTTATTCCATCGGGATCTTCGACCAGTACGCTCCCACCCGCGAAGAGCAGTTGGGGCCTATTCTGCTGCACGATGTGAGCGAGGAGACCGGGGGCCAGCTCTTCCGGGTGGACGATCTTGCCGATATGGCCGACATCGCTACCAAGATCAGTGCCGAATTACGCAATCAATACGTGCTGGGGTATAGGTCAGAGGATATTAAACGGGACGGCAAGTGGCGTAAATTGAAGGTAAAGCTGGTTCCGCCCGAGGGGCTGCCCCAGCTCACCGTTCACGCCCGTACCGGATACTATGCGCCCTTGCAGTAGTTGGCTGTTCATTCCGATCTTCCTGCTTTGCAGCTCGCCGCTCCCGGCCCTGATGCAAGTGTCTCCTCCGCCGTCTGCCTCGCAGCTACCGGCGGAGAAACAGCAGCCGCTTAATGTCGATCGTGATCCCGTTGCCTCACCTGACGGGGCGGGCAATGGCGCTCCCAAACAGCCCGAGAATGCAACGGTGATCGGTCGCGATAACGGGAAATACACCCTGCAGCGCAATGTCGATGAAGTGGTCTTGAATGCCACCGTGCTCGACGACAAGCAGCACATGGTGAACACCCTGGCGAAGGACGACTTCAAGGTCTCAGAAGACGGCGTGCAGCAGACCATTACTTCGTTTCAGCACCAGGACATTCCCATATCGCTGGGAATTCTGGTCGACAACTCCGGCTCCATGCGCACCAAACGCACGGCGGTGAATACAGCTGCCCTCGATTTGGTGCACTATTCGAACCCGGATGATGAGAGCTTCGTGGTCAACTTCTCCGACGAGGCATACATTGATCAGGATTTCACTGCCAACGTGAACAAGCTGCGCGACGGTCTCTCGCATATCGATTCCAAGGGAGGCACCGCCCTCTACGACGCCATCATGGCCTCGGCCGATTACCTGACCAAGAACGCCAAGCGTCCCAAGCAGGTTCTGCTGGTCATCACGGATGGAGAAGACAATGCTTCGAGCACCACGCTCGAAGAAACGGTGCGCCGCATTCAGGATCTGCAGGGGCCGATCGTTTATTCGATAGGGTTGCTCTACGACGACACTGGCGGCGGCCGGGAGGCTCATCGCGCCAAGCGGGCGCTCGAGATGCTGTCCAATGAGACGGGCGGTATTTCCTTCTTCCCCAAGAATCTGGATCAGGTGGACGCCATCGCCGGGGAGGTTGCGAAGGATATCCGCGAGCAGTACACCATCGGCTATCACTCCACCAAGCCCATCAGCCAGGGCGGTTTCCGTTCGGTTCACGTGGAAGCCAAGGCCAAGGGATACAACAAGCTGACGGTACGCACCAAGACCGGCTACTACCCGAACGTAAAGAAGGCCAGCGTAGCGCCGCAGAATGGGTCACCGGCGGCAGCCAATTAATTTCCGGCTGGTACACTTGTCATTTGGCCTATGTCCCCCATTTACTCGTGAGGTTGCAGCGCGCGCGTTGCATGTCGCTGAAGATATAACGCAATTGATGGGGTCCACCCCCATGCTGCACCTGCACCGGGTCGTTCCCGCAGGGGCGGCCGATATCTACGCAAAACTTGAGCTATTCAATCCCGGCGGGAGCGTCAAGGATCGGGCCGCGCTGGGCATGATTCTGGACGCCGAACGGCGCGGCCTGTTGCAGCCGGGCGCAACTATCTTCGAGGCGACCGCCGGCAATACCGGGGTGGGGCTCGCCCTGGTGGGCGTGCATCGCGGTTACAAGGTCGTACTCTTTGTGCCTGAGGGCTTTGCCGAAGAGAAATGCATTCTCATGCGAGGTTTTGGCGCCACGGTCATCCGCACTCCGGAGGCAGAGGCTATGTCCGGCGCCATCCGCCGCTGCCGGGCCATGGCCGCGGAAACCCCGGGCTCGTTTGCTGCCCTCCAGTTCGAGAACCCCGCCAATCCCGACTTCCACTATGCCACCACTGCCCCCGAGCTCTGGGAGCAGATGGAGGGCCGGGTGGATGCCTTTGTCGCGGGTGTCGGGACCGGTGGCACTTTCTCTGGGGTCGCTCGCTTTCTTAAAGAACAGGACCCCGCCATTCTGACCGTGGCAGTCGAGACCCAGGGCTCCATCTTGCAGGGGGGCCCGCCGGGTCACCACAAAGTGGAGGGGATCGGCGTTTCCTTTATCCCCCAGACCTTCAACCGCGAGTGGTGCGACGAGATCGTCATGGTCAAAGATCCGGAGGCCTTCACCATGGTCACGCGGCTGGCGGCAGAGGAAGGCGTGCTCGCCGGCTCGAGTGGTGGTGCGGCGGTGGATGCAGCGGTGCAGATCGCTGTCCGCCTGGGCAAAGGGAAGCGGGTGGCCACCGTGATTCCCGATTCCGCGGAGCGTTACCTTTCGAAAAAGATCTTCGAGGGCGGTCTGTGAGCACCAGCCGCCACGGCTTTTCCACCCGCGCCATCCACGACGGCCAGCCTGCAGATGCCGCAACCGGCGCGGTCAACGTGCCTATTTACGCCTCATCCACCTATGCCCAGGAAGAGATCGGTAAGCACCGCGGATACGAATACTCCCGGGTTTCGAATCCCACGCGCACGGCGCTCGAAGAAAATCTGGCCTCGCTGGAAGGCGGCGCTTCGGCGCACGTTTTTTCCAGCGGGATGGCGGCCATCGCAGCCCTGGTCACCATGCTCAAGACCGGCGACCACGTTATCTGCGGATCCAATGTCTACGGGGGAACGCCGCGGCTCTTCGACCAGATCATTGCCAACTACGGCATCCTCTTCACCTACGTCGACACCACCGATGTGGAGCAGGTGCGGCGAGCGATCCGGCCCACCACCAGGCTGCTGCATATTGAAACCCCGACCAACCCCTTGATGCAGATCACCGACATCCGCGCCATCGCCGACCTCTGTCATGAACGGCGCAGTGCGGGACAGGCGATCGACCTGAGCGTCGACAACACCTTTATGTCGCCCTACTTTCAGCGGCCGCTGGAGTGGGGCGCGGATATCGTCATGCACTCGACCACCAAGTTTCTCAATGGCCACAGTGATGGTCTGGGGGGCGTTCTGGTGGGGACCACTCCGCAGCACAAAGAGTCGTTTGCCTTCGTGCAAAAATGCACCGGAGGCATTCTCTCCCCCTTCGAGTGCTTTCTGGTGTTGCGCGGGGTCAAGACGCTGGCTGTCCGCATGAAGCAACATGAGTTGAACGGCGGTGCGATCGCTGAGTATCTCGCGCGCCACCCGAAGATCCCCGCGGTTTTTTATCCAGGCCTGCCCGACCATCCCCAGCATGAGCTTGCCCGGCGGCAGATGTCCGGCTTCGGCGCGCTCATTACTTTCGAGACCGGTTCTCTGGAGAAGGCCAATTCCGTGCTGCGCCGGCTCAAGATATGCACCGTCGGCGAATCGCTGGGCGGGGTGGAGACGCTTATCTCGCATCCCGCCACCATGACGCACGCGGCGCTGGGCGAAGAGGGCCGGGCCAAAATCGGCCTCACCGACGGCATGGTGCGCATCTCGGCAGGTATTGAAGATGCCGATGATCTGCTCGAGGATTTGCAGCAGGCGCTCAGCGTGCTGTGAGTACCAGGGTGATAAACTCAAGGGTTTACTCGACTGAGCCTAACCGTTCAGACGATGGAGCCCACGCCATGAGTGCCTACGCAGCTGATAGCGCCCTTACCCCGACCCATTCCTTTGCGCTGACCGAGGACCAGGAGCAGTTGTGCAAGGAGATTCGCGAGTTTGCCGCGCGCGAAATCGCTCCCAATGTCATGCGCTGGGACGAAGCCAGCGAGTTCCCGCTGGAGGTGGTGCAGAAGTTGGGCGCGATGGGCCTGATGGGCGTGATCTTCCCGGTAGAACTGGGAGGCGCGGGTCTAGGCTATGTGGACTATGCGCTCGCCGTGGAAGAGCTTTCGGCCGTCGATGGCTCCATCGGAATTATCGTGGCCTCGCACAACTCTCTCTGCACCAACCACATTTTTGTTGCCGGTAACGATGAGCAAAAGCGCAAGTACATTCCCCTGCTGGCATCGGGCAAATGGCTCGGAGCCTGGGGATTGACCGAGCCTGGTTCCGGCTCCGACGCCGGAAGCGCCCGCACCACCGCCGTACGCAAGGGGGATCGCTGGGTGCTGAACGGGAACAAGACGTTCATCACCAACGGCCACTATGCCGATGTTTCTGTCATCATCGCGGTTACGGATAAGAGTAAGGGTACGCGCGGCCTTTCGGCCTTCGTGGTGGAGAAGGGAACTGCCGGGATTTCGCGCGGGGAAGAAAGAGAACAAGCTTGGCCTGCGCGCCAGCGACACCTCTGAGCTTATTTTTGAAGACTGCGAGATCCCGGACGAAAATCTGCTGGGCCAGGAGGGGGAGGGATTTATCGACTCCATGCGTGTTCTGGACGGCGGCCGCATCTCCATCGCCGCGCTTTCGCTGGGTATCGGGCGCGGGGCCTTCGACGCCGCTCGCCGCTACGTGAAGCAGCGCCACCAGTTCGGCAAGGCGATCTCGGAGTTTCAAGGTATTCAGTGGAAACTAGCCGATATGGCGACCCAGCTCGACGCCGCGCGGCTGCTCACGCTGCGCGCCGCGGTGATGAAGGATGCCGGCCAGAAGATTACGCTCGAGTCGTCCATGGCCAAATTGATGGCCAGCGAAGTAGCGGTGAGGGTTTGCGATGAGGCGGTGCAGCTTCACGGAGGTTACGGCTTCATCAAGGACTACCCGGTGGAGAAGTTCTACCGCGACGTCAAGCTATGCACCATCGGCGAAGGCACGAGCGAGATTCAGCGCCTGATCATCGCCCGCGAGATCCTCAACAAGTAAGAAAGCCCTTCACCCTGGACGGGTGCCCCCGGGTTCGCACCAGCGTACCTGGGCCGAAAATGATCTTTTCGAATGCTTTCTCTCGATCGTAACTTCGAACCAAGCCCGTGAAAAAGCAATCGTGGGCTTCCAAGTCTGGACCGGGAAGCCGCTGTAATCCGTCCATCTCCGCGGGAATCGTATGATCGGGAGGGATGAAGACGGACAGCAACGACGCAGAGGAGCTGGTGAGGCGCATGCGCCAGGGGGACGTACGCGCCCTGGCTCGAGCGGTCTCACTGGTGGAGAATGACGCACCTTCGGCACGGCAGATTCTTTCCTGTTGCTTCCCCTACAGTGGCTCCGCGATGCGCATCGGCATCACCGGCTCTCCCGGCGCGGGCAAGAGTACCCTGGTCGATGGGCTCGCTCGCCGATATCGCGCGCAACAGGCGACCGTCGGAGTGGTTGCCGTCGACCCCACCAGCCCCTATACCGGGGGAGCCATCCTGGGAGATCGCATCCGCATGCGCGACCACGATGGCGATCCCGGCTTTTATATGCGCAGCATGGCGACTCGAGGCTCGTTGGGCGGCCTCGCCCGCAGCTCGGCGGAGGTGGCCGCCGTGATCGAGGCCAGCGGCAAGCAACGGCTGTTGCTCGAAACCGTGGGCGTCGGCCAGGACGAAGTCGATATCGTGCGCCTGGCCGACGTAACCATCGTTGTGCTGGTGCCCGGCATGGGCGACGATGTGCAGAGCATCAAAGCAGGCATTATGGAGATTGCCGACATTTTCGTGATCAACAAGAGCGATCGCGACGGCGCAGACCGGGTGGAAAAAGAAGTGCGGTCGTTGCAATCGCTGGCAGCGCAACACGGAAGCTGGATTCCGCCCGTGGTCCGAACCATTGCCACCACGGGCGACGGCATCGAAGAACTGGAAAAGATGGTCGATAAGTTCTGGTCATGGCTGGCGGAGGAGGGAAGGCTTACCGCCCGGCGGGAAGCACACTGGCGAGCCCGGGTGATGGAAATGATTTCGCATGAACTATTACGCGCCATGCGCGGACATGGCCTGAGCGAACAGGCGCTGGCGGCGATCGGTCACCAGGTCGTGCTTAAAGAACTGGATCCTTATCAGCTGGTACCCGAAGCTAGTAGGGCAACTCACACGAGGAGAGAAAGATGGCAAAGATCGATCACCTGGGCATTGCGGTTAACAGTATTGAGCAGGCCCGGCGCTTGTATGAAGCCCTCGGTCTCACGGTGCTGGAGGAAGAAGACGGAGAGGAGGGCGTGCGCAGCGTGATGATTCCGCTGGGAGAGAGCCGGGTGCGCCTGCTTAGAGCCGCTGGATAAGGGGACAGACTTAGGCAAGTTTCTGGCGCAGCATGGGGAAGGCCTGCACCACCTGGCGCTCCACGTGGACGACATTTCTGGCACTTTCGAGGAGATGAAGCAGGCCGGCGTGCGGCTGATCTCCGAGGAAATCGAGATCGGGGCCGGAGGCCGGCTTCATTTTCTGGTGGATCCATCGGCAGCGAACGGCGTGCTGCTGGAGATCTGCCAGGATCCGATTGCCGGAGTCTAGCATTTTCACTTCTGGTATATACGGAGCAACTGCTCCTGACGCGGCTTTTCCTCAAGAAAAGACGCACTTCGCTACACTTCCCTATGGAGAGTAGAAGTGAAAAGGCTCTAAGCTATGCTGCTAGCTCTCAACACCTGCGGAAGCACGGCCAGCGTGGCACTTGGCGTGGCAGGCGCGCATGAGGTCAAGATTCTCGCCACTGCCACCCTTGCCGTGCGCACCTATTCGGCGCGCCTGATTCCCGAGATCGCCGCTATGCTTGAGAGCCAGCATGCGAGCTTGCGCGATATCGAAGCGATCGTGGTGGTGAACGGGCCCGGCAGTTTCACCGGCATCCGGGTGGGTCTAAGCACGGCCAAAGGCCTGGCCGAAGGCGCCGGCATCCCCCTGATTGCGGTGTCGCGTTTGGCGCTGCTAGCCGGCGCCAGTGGCTTGCCCCATGTGCTCGCCGCCGTGGACGCGGGCCGGGGTGAGTACTACGTGGGCGAATACCAGAACGGCAATAATCTGGGAGAGGTACTTCTGAGCGGAGCCGAGACGGTTGCCTTGGCCAAACAGCCCGGCGCGGGAGTACTGGTTTGCGACGAGAGCGTTGCTTCTGAGGCCCCCGCGTCAGCCACCAGCGCCTGCGCCGCCCTGGCAATCTGCGGGCCGGTCTACGTGCAACCTCCCGATGCTGCCGAGGCGCTCCGTTTTGCGCTGGACCGCTTTCGCGCGGGCAAATTTGATGACGTCGAAACCCTGCAGGCAAACTATCTTCGCCGCTCCGACGCCGAGGTTTTCCGTGCTGCCAGAGCGGGGGTTGCGACATGAGTTTTAGCGTCCGCGCGATGACGGTGCAGGACATCGATGAAGTGGTCAAGCTCGCCGCCAGGTTCGTCGAAGCCCCCCACTGGACCCGGCGCGACTACGAGCAGATGCCGTGCCCATCACTCCCCGAAGCCCCGCCCGCCGCTCCACGAACAGCCCCACGCGCAGCTCCACCCGCTGCCTCGGCCACAATCTCGCCCACAACTTTGACCCGCTGCTCCGTGGTAGCCCTGAGCGACAACCACCTGGCCGGCTTTGCCGTGGCCAGCTGTTTACTCCTGGAACCAGCTGAAATCGAGGGCCTGGTGGTCGACGAAAGGTATCGCCGGCAGGGTATTGGGAGTGCCCTGATCCGGGCCTGCAAGGAGTGGGCGGCTAACGCCGGGGCGTTGAACATCCGCCTGGAGGTGCGGGCATCGAACGCGGCCGCGCTTGCGCTCTATCAGCGCCACGGCTTCTCTGCCGTGGGATACCGCCGCGCCTATTACTCTGCTCCAATCGAAGACGCCGTGCTGCTGCAGGCGCCATTGGGTGCTCAGTACACAACTTAAGGCAGTTTCGCAATTACTGTGTCCTGATAAAGATGGCGAGGTGTGGTTTTCCGTTGGAAGAAAACCACGGACAGGGTCTATGGCTTCGGTCTACACCAATTGCGAAACTGCCCTAGCGCGTGCCACCCTCTATAATTCTGCAAGGGTTTGGTCTTATACATGGTGCGTGACGGATACTTCTATGGTTTTGGGTTTATCGCGGCTGCTGTCCTGGTGTGGCTGGTAACCGGGAGTTGGATCTGGGCAGTCGTACCGTTTCTGCTGGCATGCTTTTTTCTCTGGTTCTTTCGCGATCCCCAGCGCCCTGTACCGATCGAGGCAGGCCTGGTGGTTTCGCCCGCGGATGGCAAAATCACTGAGGTCGCGCGCATTCAAACGCCGGAGGGGGAGCGTATTCGCTTGAGTATCTTCCTCAGCGTCTTCGATGTGCATGTCAACCGCTCGCCCATTGCCGGCACAGTGCGCGACGTCCGGTATCAGAAAGGCAAGCACCTGAACGCGCTCGATCCCGAGTCAGCAAAGAACGAGCAGAATGTGGTGACCGTGCAGGGGGATGAGTTCGATGTGATCTTCAGCCAGATCGCCGGTATCCTGGCGCGGCGCATCGTCTTCCGCTTTAAACCAGGCGATTTTGTGGAGCGAGGCCAACGCGTCGGCCTGATCAAGTTCGGCTCCCGGGTGAACGTTCTGTTGCCTGGCCATGCCCACGTCCGTGTGGCCTTGGGGCAGCGGGTCAAGGGAGGCGCCTCGGTATTGGCCGATATCCAGCCGGCAGAGGATGAGGGATCGCTCGACGTCCTGGCGGAGAGTTTCGCTTGAGTGCCGACGCCTCCAGGCTGCTCGACCGCGGCCGGCTGCCGGAGCGCAAAAGGAGGGGTCGTCTGCGCCGCGGCATGTATATCGTGCCGTCGCTCTTCACGGCAGGCAATATCGCCGCCGGCTACTTCGCTATTATGCAAAGCCTGCAGGGATCTGTGCAGGAGCCGCGGCATTTCGACTATGCCGCCCTGGCTATCGGCTTTGCCATCCCCTTTGACGCTATCGATGGCCGCATCGCGCGCATGACCAAAACCACCAGCGACTTCGGCAAAGAGCTCGATTCGCTGGCGGATGTGATTACCTTCGGCGTCGCTCCCAGCCTCCTGGCCTTCACCTGGGGTTTCCAGATGCTGCCCACGGCTATGGATCCCGTGCGGCGGCAGCACGTGGTGCAGTGGGGCGCATTCGTCTGCTTTCTTTTTCTGCTTTGCGGCGCCGGCCGCCTGGCGCGCTTTAATATCGGCGCCAACTTGTTGCCCAAGAATCCCGGACGTCCGGGGCGAAAATATTTCGTGGGCATGCCTATTCCCGCGGCTGCCGGCGTGATTGCCGCCGTGGTCCATTTCTTTTCCGGAACGCCGGTGCCCAACTGGCGGGTCGCCATCATGTGGATGCTGCTGGTCTTCCTGGTCGGGCTGCTGATGGTCAGTACCTGGCGCTTCTGGAGCGGGAAAGAAATCAACCTGACCGATCGCCATCCCTTTCAGCGGATCGTGGTCATAGGACTGGCGATCTACGCCACGTTTGTTTTCTCCCAGATCGTTCTCTTTCTGTTGGCCTTTTTTTATATGTTTTCCGGCATTTTCGCCCGTGCAGCATACTCCTGGCAGCGCCGCCACAAGGTCGCCAACCGGCAGCTCATGAGTCCCGATGCAGTTGCAGCCAGCGAAGCGGGCCCTCCCTTGCCGCCTTCTCACCCTCCATCCCAACCACCAGTTCACCCATGAGAAGCCCCGGTAGGCAAGTCAATTGATGACCACCAACTACCATATTGCGATTGTTGGCGCCGCTTCGATTCGCGGCAAACAGCTCAACGAAGCGCTCACCGAGTCAAGCTTTGCCAGCGCCGAGTTCGCGCTGATGGACGACCAGCAAGCGTTGGGGCAATTGGAAGCGGTGGGCGATGAGGTGACGTTTATCCAGCCGATCACGGCCGGATCGTTTGAGCGCATCGATTTCACGTTTTTCGCTGGGACAGCAGAGTTAACCCGCCGCCACTGGCAGGCAGCGCAGCGGGCCGGTTCCAGCATTGTCGATCTTTCCGCGGCGCTGGAGGGTGAAGCCGGAGTGCTGGTGTGCGCACCCTGGGTACAGGAAGCAATGGGCGAAGCGGCAGTTGCCGGCACGCCGACTCTGCATACGCCGGCGATTGTTTCGGCTCACCCCGCTGCTCTGGTGCTCGCCCTCCTGCTTGAGCGTTTGCAGCGGGCCGGGGCCATTCGCCAGGTCTCAGCGACCGTAATGGAGCCGGCTTCGGAGTATGGAAAGGCGGCGCTGGACGAGTTGCACCAGCAGACAGTGGCGCTGCTTTCGTTCCAGAGTATTCCGCTCGAGTTGTACGACGTCCAGGTAGCCTTCAACACCGTCGCCGCGTTTGGGGAAGCCGCCAAAGTCAGCCTGGCGGACAGCGAAGCACGCATCCGGCGGCACTATGCGCTGCTATCCGGCGGACGGCTGCCGCAGCTTTCGTTGCAGCTGATCCACGTGCCCGTCTTCCATGGACATACGTTTTCGATTGCGGTCGAGTACGAGCGCCAGGTGACGTTGGAGCAGATTGAGGCGACGCTTTCCGCGCCTCATGTGGACGTCATTCTTGGCGATGCCGATGCGCCCGGCAACCTCAACTCCATCGGCGACCAGGATGTTTCCGTCCGCGTCCGCTTCGATGAGGAGGGTGTCTCGCAGTCACGACGCTTGTGGCTCTGGGCTTCTGCCGACAACCTTGAACTTTGTGCGTTGAATGCCGTGGAGTGTGCGCAGGAGCTGCGCAAACTGCGGCCCCAGGGCAAGGTTCAATAGCTGGCCCATGGCTCAGGCGCAGAGAGTCGCGAGAACATTCCTGTCGTTGGGCGTAGCTCTTGCTGTAGCAGCGGGGTGCGGCATTCATGACAGACATTTGCCCGCAGGTTCTGTCGCCGGAAGAGCGGGAATCTATGATTATTCTCCGTCCGCCATACAAACCGGCAATGTGGTGCAGGTTTGGTGGTGCGGCTCAGATGACAACGCATCTGACACGATCCCAGATATCGGACTCCATCGAGTATGAGTCGATCAACCTGACCAACAACTCGCGTTCTGCTGCCAGTGCCCGTACTGGGCGAAACTCAGTACGGATGGGATTCGGTATATACCTGCAATCCGAAGGTCATTGGCGGCTCCTTCGCCAATCCTCTGGGCAACGGCAAGACTTATAGCTATGCCATGTATTACGTTGCGACCAATTCTCTGCAGGGAGAAAACAATAGCATCGGCGTTGCCTTTTCCAACGATGGACTCAACTGGAGGAAATATCCTCAACCGGTCATCTCCCCGGAAACGCTAGGGAACTACGGTGTAGGCCAGCCGGCGCTCTATAACACTGACCATAAAGCTGGGATCCGGATGTTTTATGAGGACTACAGTTCTAACTGCCACCACGTTGAAGCGATCTCCAGCGATGGGGTGCACTTTACGACAGTGGGCACTCTAACCACCAAAGGGATCGACCCAAACAACCCGCAGCCCAGCTGGGGGGACATGGCCTTTGACCCGCAGACCGGTTATTGGTATGCCGCCTTCAACCTACCCACCCGAAATCCATCGACCACCGGAGGGGTGTCCGAACTGGGCCAGTACGGTATCCAGTTGTACCGCATTCCCGACGGCTCCCATTTGAACGGGGCCACCCCTTGGGAGATGGTCACGACCATCGACACCAACCTCACCGGCTACGAATCGAATTTTATTGCCGGTTTTCTGCGTGATTCCTATGGCAGTCTGAATGTCGGTTCGTATCCCACGATAACTCTGTACACCTCCGTGTCAAATCCGCAACCGCCGTGGAATGCATCTCCTGTTGAGGCTGGTGTTTCCGGTAACATTGCCTTTTGGGATATCGCAACAGCTGCGTGGGTGCCTGGTCAGCCATTGAAGGCGTTCAATCGCTACTTCAATCAAACCGCTCACGAGGTCACGACAGGCTGGATCGATCCCGGTGGCGGCTTTTCTCTGCAATCCACCTTGGGACATCTCTACGAAAGCCCGCAGCAGGGCGCTACAGTTCCATTCTTTGGCTGTAAGAGCGGGTCCACAGACTACTTCGTTTCCCTCGATCCCAACTGTGAAGGTTCTCGCATCCTCGGTACCAACGGTTACGGCTACGCAAAGCCCGTTGCCGGCCTCAATCTGGTAGCTCTTTACCGTTGCAAAATGGGCGCCGATCATTTCGTCAGCCAGGATCCAGGCTGTGAAGGCAAAGTAACCGAGCAGCTTCTGGGGTATGCCCTTCCTTAAAGCCTGGCAAAGGAGAGCCAATGAAAGCTTGGTGCAGATACGAGCTGCTGACGTCTCTTATCTTATTGGGCTCGGTGCCGTCTTTTTCCCAGACGACGGACGCAGCGCCGCCGGCGATCGATGAGACCGTCCCGGCGGCATCCGATAACTATCCGTTGCCTCCGGATGCAAAGCCAATTGCGGGAGTAGCGGCGGGAGCGACCTTCAAATTCGAGCTGACAGACTCGAAGATTTTCGCCGGTACCACGCGGACGATCACAGTGTATGTGCCGGCAGAGTACCAAGGCGACAAGCCGGCGTGTGTTTATGTCGGCCTGGATGGTCTCGGTTTCAACGCCGCAACCGTTTTCGACAACCTCATTGCCCAGCATGCGATGCCGATCACCATCGCCATCGGTGTTTCTCCGGGTGTCGTGGCTTCGGCCAGTCCACCGGATAATCCTCGCTTCGATCGCAGTTTCGAATTCGACAGCCGCAGTGACCGCCTGGCCCGTTTCCTGATAGAGGAAGTGATCCCGGCGGTAGAGCGTCACACCACTGCCCAGGGGCGCGCGATCAGGCTTTCGACCGACCCCAACGACCGCGCCATTGGTGGCGGAAGTACCGGCGCCATCGCCGCCTTCACCGTCGCCTGGGAGCGCCCGGATGCTTTTCGACGGGTCTTCAGCGCCATCGGCACCTATGTGGGCATGCGTGGCGGAGAGCAGTATTACGTGCTGGTGCGCAAGACCGATCCGAAACCGCTGCGCATCTTTATGCAGGACGGCGTGCACGATGAATGGCCCGGCGGTCCGGAGATGGGTGATTGGTGGATGTCGAACCAGACCATGAATCGGGCGCTGGAGTTCGCCGGCTATGATGTTCGGCACACTTGGGGCGCGGGAACACACAACGGCAACCAGGCTGCATCGCTCTTCCCCGAAGCGATGCGCTGGCTCTGGAGAGACTGGCCCACGCCTATCCGGGCCGGGGAGCCCGGCAACCCGGTACTCAAGACGATCCTGCAGCCAGGAGAGGACTGGCAGGTTGCCGCTGAAAACTGCGCATCTGTAACCAAGATAGCTGCAAATACCCAGGGGCAGATTTTCTACGCGGCCCAGGTCGATCGAAAGATTTCTGAGATTGTTGCCGATGGGAAGCCAATGCAATGCGGTCAGCCGGCGGCAGACGCGTCGGTTGCCTTTGGAGCGGACGGGCGGGTGTACGTGACCCGTACGGAGGGCGGTATCCAGGTTACGGACCGCTCTGCCCATGGGCAACCCAAAATACTCGGCCAGGGTCTCCACATCGGCAGTCTGACTGTTCGTAACAACGGTGATATCTATGCTGTGACGCGGACGGGCGATTTGGAAAATGAACTATGGCTCATCCGGGCCAACGGGGAAAAGGTACGGTTGGACAAAGATCTGAAGGGAGCGTCCGGGGTGGCTCTTTCACCCGACGGCCTCTGGCTGTTTGTCGCCCAAGCCCTCTCGCGCACCGGGTTGAGCTACCGAGTCAGCTCCGACGGAACAGTCGACGCCCGGGAGGCATTCTACGACTTCTATGTTCCCGCCTGGGCAGACGACAGCGATGCGGCTGGAATTGGTATGGACCGCGACGGACGGGCCTACGTTGCCACGCGGATGGGAGTCCAGGTTTTCGATCGCAATGGGCGCGTGGCGGCGATTCTTCCTTTGCCCGGTAACGCCGCGGGTACGGGCCTCTGTTTCGGCGGCCATGATTTCGATACGCTCTATGTTGCGAGTGGCGGGAAAGTGTATCGCAGAAAGCTTCATGTGCCGGGCGCGCCTCCCTGGGCTGTTCCGGTCAAGCTTCCGCCCTGGGGCGCGGGCTAGCGCGTTTCGCGATTGGTGTAGACCGAAGCAACGGGGCTTTTCGTGGTTTTCTTCCAAGGAAAACCGCTCATCGCGATCTTTGTCAGGCCACGATGATTGCGAAACCGCTCTAAGCGCGACGACGAAAGGAAACATGGAAAGCCAAGCGCCGCTGAGCACCGCTGAGCAGGATGTCTCCGGGCAATGTGCTGATACACCAACGAACCTCGTCGTTGGTATTGCGACCCGCGGGCGCTGCGCGATACTCGCTGAGACGATTACCTTTTTGGCCAAGCAGGAACGCCAGCCGGACAAAATCCTGGTGGCTTACGCAGAGCTCGCGGATGTGGGCGATGCGCTGGATCGATTTCCACACGTGACGTTCATCCAGGCGGCAGCTGGGGCTTACCCGCCAGCGCAATGCAATCCTTAGCCTGGCTTGGGATTGCTCCATTCTGCTTTTTATCGATGATGATTTCTATCTTGACCCACACTATCTGCAGATAACCGAGCGCTTCTTCAAGGAGAACCCGGATGTGGTGGCATCCACCGGCAGGGTGCTGGCAGACGATGTGAAGGGACCCGGTCTCACGGTGGAGCAAGCCAGGTTGATTCTCGCCGGCAACACCGCCGCGCAGTGCGAGCAGCAGATAAGCCCCAGGTACTGTGTTTACGGCTGCAATATGGGGCTCCGCATGGCTCCCATCCGGGAGCATGCGCTTCGCTTCGATGAGACGCTTCCGCTCTATGGGTGGTACGAGGATTGGGACTTCTCGCGCCAGTTGGCGCAATTTGGTTCGATCGTTCACGTCTCCAATGCGTGCGGAGTTCACCTCAGCGTCAAGATTGGCCGTACGACCGGAGTGCGCATGGGTTACGCGCAAGTGGCCAATCCGATCTACCTTGCGCGCAAAGGAACCTTTCCCTGGTCGCATGTCTTCCGCTTTATTGTCGGTCCATGCCTGAAGAACCTGGTATGGAGCCTGAAGCCGGAAGCACATGTGGACCGCTTGGGAAGGTTTTGCGGAAACCTCGCCGCCTTCCGCGATCTCCTCACTGGTACGCTCAGCCCGATGCAGATTACGAACCTGTAGCTGATCTCCGGAAGTCGTGCCCTTCTGTTTCTAAAAATTCAGCTACCCAGGGCACGACATTTCGAGAGAAGCTTCTTTAAATCCTGTGTTTTCGTTTTGTATCAGGGCACGACTTTAGTCGGGCCGTAAAGAACTTAAAGAGAATTGGGCTTCAGCCCCTGTTCTGCACTGAATACTTGTCTGAAAACAATTTTGAGCGATACAGCCGTGTCGTATCCCCTTCGGCTGCGTTTACCCGGCAAAGAAAATGCGCAGGGGCTAAAGCCCAGATCTTTGTCGGGCTTGTGCGGCCCGACTAAAGTCGTGCCCTGATACAAAGCATTAAAGTTGCGACGACCCAAAAGTGGCGCATAACGCATTTGGATCTGTTCACCTGACATGTGGTCGGAACGTGAGTCCTCGTCCAGGCATCAGTACAGAACGATCTGTCACTGATGCTTGGTCCAGTCGGAATATTGCTGCAGGATGTAGTTATCTGTCATCCCCGCGATGTAGTCCGCGACCACGCGGGGCACGCCCTGGCCGGCAAGCTGAGACTGGCCCGCAGTTGGTAACAGTGACGGATCGTTGACCCAGCGGGCAAACATATTCCGTACCACCAAAGCCGCCTCCTGCAGATCCCGTTGCAATTCCTCGCAGCTGTAGAGCGTGGCGTAGAGATGTTGCTTCGCCTCGCGGCGGAGCTCCTCGATCTCTGGGGAAAACGCCGCCAGCCGCTGTGGCGAGCGGCGAACATCCTCGAGGGTAAGCACACCCGCGGCATGGACACGGCGCGCAGTCTCGCGCAGAAGATCGCCCACCAGGGTATTCAGCATCCTCTTCAGGGCTTCATTGGAGAGCAGGTTTTCCGCAGCCGCGGGATACTCGCGCTCCGCCGCGCACAGCGATTGATCGAAGATGCGCACATGTTTGCGGAGATCTTGCGCATGGAGCATCCCCGCTTCCATGCCATCATCCATATCGGCCGTGAGGTAGGCAATTTCATCGGCCAGATCGATAAGCTGCGCCTCCAGAGGAGGTTGTTGGCCAAGGAAATAAGGGCTGAGCTCCGGGTGTTCGGCCGCGGAGTAATCCCGTGAGTGCTTGACGATTCCTTCGCGCACGCCGAGGGTGAGATTCAGGCCGCGAAAGGCGGCATAACGAACTTCGAAATATTCCACGATGCGCAGTGCGTGCAGGTTGTGATCGAAGCTCAGACCAAATTCCCGCATGGCTTCATCCAGTGCCCGCTCGCCGGCATGACCGAAGGGTGGGTGCCCGATGTCATGCACCAGCGCCAGCGCTTCCGTCATGTCTTCGTTCAGCTTCAGCGCACTGGCGATGGCGCGTGCGATCTGCGCCACTTCCATGGTGTGGGTGAGCCGGCTGCGAAAGTGATCGGAGTAGCGGTGGGTGAAGACCTGGGTTTTTCCTGCCAGGCGGCGAAATGAGCGCGCATGGATCACCCGCGCCCGATCACGCTGAAATGGGGTGCGATAGGGATGGGCCGCTTCTGAATGCACCCGCTGGGCAAGCGGGCCGGTGGCGTCATCAGGAACGGAACAGCCAGGCGGCAGTGCGAGGGTCACTTACTGCTTCGGGCTGGCGCCCGCCGATTCTTCCTTAGCCAGCTTGACCCGCGCGCTATCAAGCTTCTTCTGCACTTTGCTCACGTCGGCGGGCTCCGCGTCCGCGGGTACGGTGCGCGCATACTCCTGCAGGCTCTGCTCCCATTGTGAGGCGGCCATCTTCAAACGGCCGGTCTTTTCATAAAGCTCGCCCAGGTGGTCGTGCACCGCAGGATCACTTCCCATGCGATCGCTTGCCTTGCGCAGGTTGGCTTCCGCCAGCGCATACTGGCCCATCTTGAAGTAGACCCAGCCGAGGGAATCCAGATAGGCGCCGTTCTGGGGCTCCGCCTGCACCGCCTTCTGCACCATCGCGAGTGCGTCATCCAGCTTGACGCCGCGATCGCCCAGCATGTAGCCCAGGTAGTTGAGGGTCATGGCATTGTCCGGGTCGATGGCCAGAATCTTGCGGAATTGCTCTTCGGAGGAATCGTAGTGCTTCTGCCGCTCATCGAGCGCCCCGCGCAAAAAGTAAATGTAGATCTTGTCGTCTTGTTTGGTGGAAAGAGCATCGGCCGCATCGATCTCGTCGGCTGCTTCCTTCCAGCGTCGCAGGCGAGTGTAGATCTGCGCCAATACCAGGTTTACTTCGCGGTCGCCGGGGTTGCCATGGAGCTGGGCCTTGGCCAGCTTGATCCCCTCTTCCACCTTGCCGCTATCTGCAAGCTGGCTGGCCAGCATCAACTGGATGGTCTTGTCCTTGGGCATGGCCAGAGCCGCCTGCTGGGCGACCTGAGTTGCCTTATCGTACTGTTTGGCATCGCGGTAGGCATCCACTTGGCCCTGGTACCCGCGCTCGGCGTAATCCCCGCCCATGGCGACCATCAGCTGGTAGGTCTGCACCGCCAAGTCTGTCTTTTCCTGCTCTTTGTAGACGTTGGCCAGCCGGTCGAGAAAGATGGAGCGATTGTTCTTCTCGCCGTCTGAGTATTGCCCGTCCGGATGTGTGCTCTGTTTCACCAGGCTCTGCAGGGTTTGCACGGCCTCGTCGTAGTGGCCGAGCGAGTCGTCGGTCAAGGCCTCGTTGTAGCCCAGTTCGACCGAATCCGAGGCCAAAGCCTTGGCCTTCTTCAGGGTGGTCAGTGCCTGTTCGTAGTGGCCCTGCCGGCGCTCAATCTCCGCGATGCGCACATAGGTCTGCGCGTCCTGCGGATCGGCGGTCGAGATGGCCTCAAAGTGCTTGAGGGCGGGGCTGAGCTGGTTGTCATTCAACAACGCCTGCGCCAGACCCCTCTCCGCGTCCAGGTTATCCGGTTCCATGTCGAACGCCTTGCTGTACGCGTCGATGGCGTTCTTGTTTTGCTTCAGCTGGTCGTAGCTCATGCCCAGCGCGTAGTCCATTTTGGCGGTGCGATCGTCCGCCGGCACGGCGCTCAGCACCTGGATGGCGTGCGCCATGTCGCCGGAATCGCTGTACAGCCGGGCCAGGTTCAGCACTACATCTTCTGAACTGGGATCGATACGTTGGGCCGCCTTAAACTGCTCTTCCGCATGCGGCGTGTCGTGGGCCAAAGTGTAAAGCTGACCGAGCAGCAGACGGCTCTCGATATCGTTGCCCTGCAATTGCACGATCTTGGTGTATTCGGCAATGGCCAGCTGCAGCACCTTTTCCGAAGGTCCGCCATTCTGCACATTGCCCAAGGACTGCAGGTAGACACGGCCCAGCAGCTTGTGGGCGTCCAGGTTGTCCGGCTCGGTCTTAAGGATGTCCTGTGCCGCCAGCACGGCATCCCGTACCCGGCCGGTGCGGAGATAAAGTTCGGCCAACCCACTGTTCAGGTATTTGGAGTTGGGATCGGCGTCGAGCGCCAGCTTATATTCCTCAATCGCGCGCGTCGCGTACTCGGGGCGGCCGTAGTTGGTGGCCATCTCCTCGTACATGTGCGCCAAGCCGAAATGGTAGTAAGCCGCAGAGCGGTCCGGCTTTTGCGTTGTTGCCGGGGGTGTTTTCACTACTATCCCGCCGTCGGCAGGCTTCGCCGGCGCGCTTTGTGGCGCCGCACTCTGCTGCGGGGAGCCGCCGGCCTGAGGGGATGCAAGGGCGGAAGCTGGAGTAGCGATGGCTGCGCAAGCAAGCGCCACGTGAAAGAGGGTCGCTTGACGAGTTTTAGAGGAGGGCTGCGGCTTGTTGGTCATTTATGGGAGTTCCTGTGCCCGGGCTTCCGTTGCATTGAACTGACGCCGGCGGTCCAAACGCGGTGCAGAGGAACCGCATTTTTTTGTTTTATGCGCATGCAGTGGCGCCGCAGCGCAGCATCTGGTTCAGATCGATTGTAATCCTGTGCAAAAAGTCCAAACACTCCCCAATTCGTCCTACTCCAGGAGCTTCGCTGTTACTTTGGTTGTCTCACTAACGTACTGCCTGCTCCGCTACGGCAATTCTCGCAATGAATGCACACCGACGCGATAAGCCTTTTCGTGATCCTTATCAGGCGACAGTACTTGCAAAACTGCCTTACTCGACCTTCTCTAAGTTTAGACTACTTTTCCCGCGCCTGGTCATAGCGGATTGTGCACCGTTCCGCCGCTTTTCCATGGGGCCGTAACTGTCCTGATACACAAGGACAGAACGGCGCCCATGGTTCCTCCATTGCTTTAGAGCAGTTTCGCAACGACTGGGGCCTGACAAAGACCGCGAGGGGCGGTCCCGGCGCGCCGGGACCACGAAAAGGCCTATCGCTTGGCTTACACCAATTGCGAAACTGCTCTAGTGCCGGAAGTGCCGCGTTCCGGTAAAGACCATGGCTATGCCCAGTCGATTGGCCACGTCGATCACTTCCTGATCGCGCACCGAGCCCCCAGGCTGAATCACTGCCGTGGCCCCGGCCGCTGCCACTGCCTCCAACCCGTCGGGGAAGGGGAAAAAAGCGTCGGAGGCAGCAACACAGTTGGCCAGCGGCAGCAATGCTTTCATGGCGCCAAATTTCGCCGCATCCACGCGGCTCATCTGGCCCGCGCCTACTCCGATCGTCTGCCCGTCGCGCGCATACACAATGGCATTCGACTTTACGTGCTTAGCCACCCGCCAGGCAAAAAGAAGTGACTCCAACTCCTCCGCTGACGGCTGGCGTACGGTAGCCACCGTCAGCCCGGCCGCCGAGACGCCTTCGGTATCCGCGTCTTGGAGCAGCAGCCCTCCGGAAATCTGCTTGACCGACTTGCCTGGGGGCGCGTGCTTTACCGTCAGCAAGCGCAGATTCTTCTTGGTGCTGAATCTCGCCTTGGCGCCTTCGCTGAACGATGGAGCCGCAATGGCCTCAACGAAGAGCTTGACGATTTCTTCCGCCGCAGCCTCGTCGACCTCGCGATTGATGCCGATCACGCTGCCAAAGGCGGAGACGGGATCCGTGGCCAGGGCTTTCGAGTATGCCTCAACCACCGAGGAAGCGATAGCCGCTCCGCTGGGATTGCTGTGCTTGATGATGGCTACGGCGGGCTGCTCGAACTCATGGACCAGCTCCCAGGCGGCATCCAGATCGACCAAGTTGTTGTAGCTAAGTTCTTTGCCTTGAAGTTGCTGCGCCGCCGCGACCCCGGTGCCCGAGCCGTCTGCATAGAGCGCTGCGCCCTGGTGCGGGTTTTCCCCGTAACGCAGGTCGGCCGTCTTGGAATAAGCCAGGAGCAGCGTAGAAGGGAAATGAGCTACCTCTTCCGCCGGTTCCAGGCCGGGGGTCTGCTCTTGTTTAGCTGCAATCCTGCTGAATGTCACAGCGATTGCCGAGTCGTAGGACGCCGTGAGGGTGAAGGCCTGCCGCGCCAGCCTCCATCGGGTTTCGAGTGAAAGTGCACCCTGGTGCGCCTGCATCTCAGCCGCCAATGTTTCGTAGTCTGCCGCCGCGGTGACCACAGCCACGTCTTCGAAGTTCTTGGCTGCCGATCGCACCATCGAGGGTCCGCCGATGTCGATGTTCTCCACCAGCTCGCCGAAGGCCACCCCGGGCTTGCGGGCGGTCTCTTCGAAGGCGTAAAGATTCACCACCACCATGTCGATCGGCTCGATTCCCTGCGCGGCCACTGTCGCCCGGTGCTCCTCGCTGCCCCGCAGGTGCAGGATGCCCCCATGGACCTTGGGATGCAGCGTCTTTACCCGGCCATCCAGCATCTCCGGGAAGCCGGTGAGATCGGAAATATCGCGTACCGCAAGCCCAGCCTCGCGCAAGGTCCGGGCCGTACCTCCAGTCGAAACCAGTTCTACGTTCATGCCGGCCAGCTGGCGGGAGAAATCTACCAGGCCGGTCTTATCCGTAACACTCAAAAGGGCCCGTTTAACCTGCTTATATTCCACTCAAAACCTGCCCTTGTCGCGATTTGTAAGAATCATTATTCCGCACAGTAGATAGATGAATTGGATCGGACGAACGGAGCGCCGATTTGTCAGCGACCCTCGCTCAGGATAGCTTAGCCCTATGGCACAGAACTGGGGAGGAGACAGGCCGTCGCAAGTTCCCGCGGAAGTTTTGCCGCCGGAAGGCCGCGATGACCCTCGTTCCTACGGCAGAATGCCTGGCTACGACGGGGATCCCGGGCCGATCCAGCCAGGTCCATCCAGGCGACCCCGGGGAAACCGTTGGGCCACCGCTCCGGCCACTTACACCCTCGTTGGCATCAACTGTGCGGTCTACCTGGCCATGGTGCTGCGCGGGGTCTCCCCCAGCAACCCCACCGTCGCCGAATTGGTGCACTGGGGCGCCAACTTTGGCGTCTACGTGCTCGAGCGCGGGCAGTGGTGGCGTCTGCTCACCGCCGCTTTTGTCCACATTGGCCTCCTGCACCTGGCGACCAACATGTGGTGCTTATGGAATCTGGGTTTGTTGGGCGAGCCATTACTCGGCCCTGCCGGTGTCGTTGCCGTCTATGTGCTGACGGGAGTGGCAGGGAATTTGCTCAGCACGGCGGTGCATCCGCAGATTGTCGGCGCCGGCGCCTCCGGCGCGGTCTTTGGGATTGCCGGCGTGCTCATTTTGCTACTCAAGGCGAAATTGTTGCCGGTTCCCCCGGAGGAGATTCGTCGCCTGCGCAGGAGCGTGATTTACTTTGCCCTTTTGAACTTTGTGATTGGCGGCACCACGATGTTCTTGCGCACCAGCATTCAGATCGACAACATGGCTCACCTGGGCGGCTTTCTTTGCGGCCTTGCCCTGGGAGCGCCGCTGGTGCCCAGAATCGGCTCCGCGAGGAGCGAATTCGCTGTTCGCTCCTGGGCGGCCTATGGTGGTATGACCGTGCTGCTGCTGGCTTTCGGCTACGGTCTGGCCAGATCGCGCTAGGTTAGGCCTAGCGCACTGCGGTTGCGGCGAACTTCTTAACCATGGCCAACAGGAGCTTGCGGTCGCTGTCGTTCAGGTTGGTCGCGTAGCGCCGTATCTGGGTTAAAAACCGCAATTCGTCATCGGTTAGCTTCTGGGTGTTCATCTCGCGTCCCAGCGAGTCTTCGGCGAAGAACTGGGCCAGCGGGATATCCAGGGCCTGCGCGATTTTGGCGAGAGTGTCAAGTGAGGGAACAGTATGTCCGTTCTCAACTCTCGACAGGTAACAGCGCAACAGGCCGGTGCGCTTCTCGATATCTCCTTGCGAAAGACCCTTCTGCAACCGGTATCCGCGAATGGTAATGCCAATTTTCATAAGCAACGACCTTCGTTCACACATTCACCCCAATGGACCAGAAGCAGTTAACACATTTTCAGGTGTTGGCAGCATAGTTAACACGCCGAAGAGACGACTAGCAAGATTTTTTTTCACGATGTGAATCATATTTTTCCAAAATCGGGATTTTGTATCCGCGATGGTTCATCGAAACAGGCTTGTGGTTAGTTCATGAACAGGCCGCCGTTTACGTCCAGCACGTGCCCGGTGATATAGCCGGCCTGGGGCGATGCGAGAAAAGCCACCGCGTGGGCGACATCCTGATCGCTGCCCGGCCGCCCCAGCGGGATATGGCTCAAAAGCGCTTCGCGCTGCTTCTCCTCGAGTACCGCCGTCATGGCGGTTTCAATATAGCCGGGCGCCACTGCATTGACGGTAACCGAGCGCGAGGCCAGTTCCCGCGCCATCGACTGGGTAAATCCGATCAGCCCGGCCTTGCTGGCGGCGTAGTTTGCCTGTCCCGCCTGGCCGGTGCGCCCTACTACGCTGCTGATGTTGATGATTCTGCCCCAGCGCCCGCGCAGCATGGGGTTCAACAATGCCTGGGTCAGAAGGAAGGCGCCGGTCAGGTTGGTGGTCATCACCGCGTCCCAGTCCGCGCGTTTCATGCGCAGCAGTAGGGTGTCCCGGGTGATGCCCGCATTGTTTACCAATATTTCCACACTGCCGAAATGAGCAATGGCGGCCTTGGCGGCGGCCTGGATGGAGGCTTCGCTGGCCACGTCCATTACGAAGGATTTGGCCTGCCCGCCCGGCCGCGGCTATCTCGGCGGCCACGGCTTCGAGGTTGGCCTCATTGCGCGCGGCCAGCGCAACGCGGGCCCCCACCGTTGCCAGTGCCAGCGCACAAGCGCGGCCGATTCCCTGGGATGCTCCGGTAACAAATGCTGTCTTGCCTTCTAGTTCCATGGTCACTCCCCACAAAACTGTGAGGTTACCAGAAGAGCGGGAACCCGTCGCCCAAGACGCCTCAGCTTCTGAGTCCCGCAGTGACGACTGCCAGGACTACGTCCCCAAGCGCTAACTTGTTTGGCAGACCATAGAAATCCGAGAAGATGCTGGTTTTTGCATCTCCAACTCGCCGCAAAAACGTCATCCTCGCCGCAAAAACGTCATCCTGAGCGGAGCGCCTCACAGATTTCTCGCGTGACACGGCGCTTGTGGCGCGGAGTCGAAGGACCTCGGCGATGCTTATCTGACCCATGCTGCTCGGAGCTTTTCAACCACCGAAGCCCGAAAACAGGATCGGCTGCGGTACGCACTTGATGGTCACGGGTACATCTTTTCATGCTCTGTAATCATCTTCCAAGCCGCGGCGGCCCCGCCCGGTGCGGACTTCAGCGGTTGAAAAGCTCCGTAGCAGCAGGGGTCAGATAGGCACCGCCGAGGTCCTTCGACTCCGCGCCACAAGCGCCGTGTCACGCGAGAAATCTGTGAGGCGCTCCGCTCAGGAGGTAGACGTTTTTGTGGAAAGAATTCGCAGGCGAAAAACATCCCCAAATTAGTTAGCGCTCGAGGACGCAGTCCTCGGTAAGAAATACTGAACGAATTTCCAGTGCTACCGTGTTTTTGGGAAACACGGTTAGACAGGCATACTGAAATTCAGAAACTCAAGATATCCACTGACACCCATAGACAGAACTCAGAAACTCAAAATATCCAGAGATACTCCAGGGAATTAGACGATCTCGGCGGTGCGCACTGCCGCTGCCTCGAGGGCCGGCAGCTTACCCCACACTTTGTCGAGCGACCAGAGATAGACCACGAGCTCCCGCGAGTAGTGCAGCAGCGGCGCCGTCGGTGGGATTTCAATGCCATAGATGGCGGGCAGGTCATTCAGCTCAATCTCTGCTTCCGCGGCTTCGAGCGGCCAAGGCATGTGGTGGATATCGCCGCGCAGCAGTTGTCCGCTGCGGTTGGTGGTGAAGAGACAATAGCGTTCCGTGAGAAAGTACTCGATCGTTCCCGGCCGGCTTTGGTCGATCGAACGTAACTTCCCCAAGCCTCGATAATGAGCCCGGAAGCGTGCCGGTTTGGCGCTCAGAAGGCGCTCGCTCTGGTAGGTGAATTCCCGCTCGCTGCGTGTCTTGATCGACATGCGGGCCCAATGGTAGGGCAGATGGAAGACTGCTTTGGCCACGATGACCGCCAGCGGATTGGAAGCTTCCAGGCAGAAAAAATAGACCCCGGCGCGATTCGTATTCCGTTCCCGGACATAGGTTCTGAGGTTCAGCTCAGGAAAGCGGCTGGCCCCGGGAATCCGGGGTACTCCGCGCAATTGAACCCGGTCCATCCAGAAGGGAACGACGCCCACCCAGGCGGATTGATCAAACGTGTCTACTTGCAGGCCCGGCGGAAGCAGCGATTCGAGTTTGGCAGCGGGGATCGGCCAGTGGGCAAAGAGCAAATCGTTCCAGCGCTGCATCATCGTCCAGGGACGCTTGGGCAACGCGTAAGGCCGGTGATTTACCACCGACAAGGCTTCTTGGTCAGGCTCGGAATAGCGGCTCGTGGCCATAAGAGCGAACTCACTCGTAAAAGGCGCAATCCGCACCGCGGTTGTCCCCCCAATCTTACCCTAGTTCGTTCCCGGAAGCCCGCCGCCAACGGTTCTCTTGTAAGCGAAGGTACCGTGGCCCCACACCATGGCGGGAATGCTCTATCCTGAAGCGTAACCATGGCTCAGAGCGAAATCGTCACTACAGCTTCCCCCGTCCTGCCCGAAGCATCCCGAAACCAGACTGAGGTTTATGCGGTGCATGGGGCCGACCCTGAAGTCCTGGCCTATGCCATGGCAAAGTACTCGCGCTCCGCGCTTTCAATGAAGGAATCGCTGCGCGAGATCTCCACCCAGCGCGCCGAGCATTTCCTCAACACGTTTTACTTTCAATATGGCCACCGCTCGATTGCGGATCTGGCGCATGTGGCCTTCGCCATCGAGCGGCTATCGCTGCTGGCGGCCATCATTCTGGTCGACGAGCAACGCTGGGATGGCCAGGAGCGTTCGACTCGCTACCAGAATTTCCGCAAGAGCGGCTGGTATCTCCCTGATTTTTCCTTGAGCCCCGCCAGCGGTCAGGCTTTTACCGGGGCCATCGAGGCGCTCTTCGCCGAATATCACTCCAGCACGGAGTTGATGTTTGAGCATCTGAAAGGGCGCACCGCGCGGCCGGCGGAGATGAAGGAAGAAGCCTTTCATCGCACCCTGAAGGCCCGCGCATTCGACGTCTCCCGCTACCTGCTGCCGCTGGCCACCAACACTTCGCTGGGTCAGATCGTGAACGCGCGCACACTCGAGACCCAGATCTCCCGCTTGCTCTCCGACCCTCACGAAGAGGTTCGGCAGCTGGGTGAGCGGCTACGGGAAGCGGCCGCCGGTTCGGCCTGGAATGTACAGGGCGAAGCACTCAGCGCCTTGCAGCGCGAGATCGCGATCCTCGACCCTGCCCTCGGCGTCAGTGCGGAAGCTCTGCTGACCCGCGAGGTGAAGACCGCGCCCACGCTGGTCAAGTACGCAGCGCCAAATGACTACATGCTGGCCACCCGAGTCGAACTGGCAGAGGCCGCGGCCGCACTGATGAAGGATGCGCCAATCGAGACGCCGGCCGGTCCAGTCGACTTGGTCGATGACCAGACGCTGGAAATCGATCTTGGCCACAACGCTGCTTTACGGCGCCAGCCATTACTCCTATCGCCAGATCGCCCGCCAGGTCGCCGCGCTCGAAGAGGCGCGCCGCAACGAGATCATCGCCATCGGCGCGCGGCATCGCGGCCGCCATGACGAGCTGCTACGGGAGTTCTCCGCGGGCCAGGGCCTACGCTTTGACATTCTCATGGATATCGGCGGCTTCCGCGATATGCACCGCCACCGCCGTTGCGTCCAGATACTGCAGCCGTTCACCAATGCTCACGGTTATGAAGTTCCTGAAGGATTGGCTGAGGCGGGCCTGCTGCAGCAATACGACTCCGCTATGACCCATGCCCACTCCGTTTTCGAGCAGGTCTCACGGGCTGGTCTCATCGAGAATGCGCGCTACGTGCTACCACTGGGCACGCGCACACGCGCCCTATTCAAAATGGATTTCGCCGAAGCCCTGTATATCGCGGAGCTGCGCTCCGCGCCGGCCGGCCATTTTTCCTACCGCCGCATTGCCTGGGAGATGTACCAGGCGGTCGCCCGCAAGCATCCGGCGCTCGCTCCGTACTTTCGCGTCCGGGATATCCACCAACCCGTGGACCTGCTGCAGCGATAGCGGTGTATGATCCTCTACAAGCCGCCCGCTTTTGAGTAAACGTACCTACCCACTGGAGACCCCCCATGGCAGACGAACGTTCCCGCGCCATTGACTTGGCATTAGCACAAATTGAAAAACAATTCGGCAAGGGCTCTATCATGCGCCTCGGCAACAAAGAGGCAATTGTGCCCATCTCCGTTATTTCCACCGGCTCGATTTCTTTTGACGCCGCGCTCGGCGTGGGTGGTGTTCCCCGCGGCCGGGTGATCGAGATTTTTGGCCCTGAATCGTCGGGCAAAACTACCATTACGCTGCAAATCATCGCCGAAGCGCAGAAGTCGGGTGGCATGGCGGCTTTCGTTGACGCGGAACACGCGCTCGATCCGCAATATGCCAAGAAGCTGGGAGTCGATGTCGACAACCTGCTGGTGTCGCAGCCCGATTACGGCGAGCAGGCACTGGAGATCACTGAAGCGTTGGTGCGCTCCGGAGCCATCGATGTGCTGGTGGTCGATTCGGTGGCTGCACTGGTACCCAAGGCGGAACTCGACGGCGAAATGGGCGACTCCCATATGGGATTGCAGGCGCGCCTCATGTCGCAGGCGCTGCGCAAGCTTACGGGCACGGTTTCTAAATCGCGCACTTCATTAATTTTTATTAATCAGATCCGGGAGAAGATCGGGGTCATGTTCGGCAACCCGGAAACGACTACCGGTGGCCGCGCGCTCAAGTTTTACTCCTCGGTGCGCATCGACATTCGCCGCATCGCGGCGGTCAAGGAAGGCGACGTGGTGGTCGGCTCCCGCACCAAGATCAAGGTGGTCAAGAACAAAGTCGCCGCGCCTTTCCGCGAAGCTGAGTTTGACATCCTGTATGGCGAAGGCATCTCCCGCGAAGGCGATGTACTCGATCTTGCCGTGGCGCAGAATATCGTGGAGAAGTCAGGCGCCTGGTATAGCTACGCAGGCGAGCGCATTGGCCAGGGCAGGGAGAATGTTCGCAGCTTTCTCAAAGACCATCCGGAAATCTTCGCTCGCATCGATGGCCAACTACGGCAGAAGCTTGGCCTCACTGGGGTGAAGCCGGCCGACATTCCCGCGGTTCCGCTCAATGGTTCAGCCCAGGCGGCGGAAGCGGTGAAGGTACCTGTGCGCAGGCAGTAAATTGTCTTGAACACAGTCAAAGCCATTTATCCGGGTAGCTTCGACCCTTTGACCAATGGTCATCTGGACTTGGTTGCGCGCGGGGCGAAGATCTTCGACCACCTGGTGGTCGCGATTCTCAAGAATTCTGAGAAGGCGCCGCTGTTTTCTGTCGACGAGCGAATTGAGATGATCACCGAGGCGGTTCAGCCCTATGGGAATGTCTCGGTGGCAACCTTCAATGGCCTGCTGGTGGAGTTTGTTCTGGAGCAGCGTGCCCAGGCCATCCTGCGCGGCGTTCGCGCGATCAGCGACTACGAATATGAGCTGCAGATGGCGCTGATGAACCGGCGGTTGGCGCCGAATGTGGAGACCGTCTTTCTGATGGCCGACGAGAAATATTCCTACGTGAGCTCGCGCCTGATCAAGAACGTCTTCGAACTGGGCGGCTCGGTCGAGGGACTGGTTCCACAGACGGTGATCAGCCGCCTGCAATCGCGCGTGGTTCCCAACCGCGGCTAAAGCTGCTTCGCAATTGGGGTCAGGCTGTGGAAAAAAAACACGATCTTGGTAGTTCAGGCTTCAGTTCTGTGTGAGAACTAGAAGATGCACCAATCCCCTGCAATCGCTAAGGCCCGGTAGGGCCGACTGCCAAACGTCAGCCCAGCTCGGAAGGGCTGGGATGTCAATCATGCGATGACGAGCACCGTAGGTGCGGCACTAGTTTCATCCCACAAGGTCTTGACTGGCCAAAGCTAAACGGCACTCCGCTTTAGATTCCAGAATTCCTCTATCTCTTCCAGCGGTTTATTTTTGGTTTCGGGCACAAAGAACCAGGTAAAGATAGCCTGGGCAAGCGCCATGGCCGCGAGAAATCCGAAGGTGACCACCTTGCCGATCTGGTGATAGGCGAAGGGGAAGAGCAGAACAACCAGAGCGTTGGCCACCCATTGGGTCAGCACTGGGACGGTCATTGCCAGACCACGCACATCGGTGGGAAAGATCTCCGGGAGCAGCGTCCAAAACACCGGCCCGATGCAGCAAGAGAAGAAGGCGAGATAACTAAGAATCAGCACCAGCACCAGCGGCCCGTGAAATCGATTGGTGGCGATCGTCACCATCAGCGAGACCAGGGCCGCGCACATGCCGATCGAACCGATGACGTATAACGGCTTGCGGCCATAGCGGTCGATCATCCAGAAGGATGCGACGGTAAAGACAAATTCCGTTACTCCGACGAGAAAGGTGGACAAGAGAGCGCCATCGATCTTCCATCCGGCGGAGCGAAAGATAGCTGGCGCGTAATCGACAATGGTATTGATCCCCGAGACGTGAATCAGAATAGCCAGGAAGAAACTTACCCTGAGCGCGCGCTTCACCCCGGGCGCCGCAACGCTTGCCAGCCGCCCCCTTTGTGAACGGCTGCTTGCATCTCCGCGATGGCAAGCCCGGCGCTTTGCCTGCCCGAGATCCTTGCCAGCAGGTTAAAGGCTTCCTCCTTCTTGCCAGCCATCATGAGGAAGCGCGGCGTTTCCGGCGCTATCAGCATGAGGACGAAAAAGATCACCGACGGAAAGATGCCGGTGAAGAACATCCACCGCCAATTGTTGACGCCGCTATTGCGCAACAGGTAGTTGATGCCATAGGAAGTGAGAATGCCAATGACGATAGACAGCTGATAGAGAGTGCCCATGCGCCCTCGTACCGAGGGCGGTGAAACCTCGGATATATACATGGGGGAGAGAAGAGAGGCCGCTCCGACAGCCAGTCCGCCAACGAAACGGGCGGCAACAAACATGTGAAAGGTCGGCGCCACTGCGGTCGCGATCGAGGTTAGCGCGAACAGCACAGCTACCCCAACCAGGATTCGCTTTCGTCCGTAACGGTCGGCAAACCTGCCGGCAGCGAGAGACCCCAGCACGCAGCCAAAGAGAAGTGAACTGAAGGCCCAACCCAGCTCCAGGTCATTCAGCCCGAAGTGCTCCGTCAAAAACGGACCGGCGCCGGTGATGATCGCAATGTCGAAGCCGAAGAGCACGCCGCCCAGCGCTGCGGTCGCGGCAAGCAGAATCAGATACCGGAAGTTGATCTCGATTTTCACGCGTTGCTATCGGCACCTGATCCTATCTTGTTTGTAGCCCCTATTGTTTTTCTATTTCGATGTAGTCGACCGGCGCTGGTTCGCCCTGGTCCGGCGTTCCGCGAAGAGTGAGCGTGTCGCGCGGCTTGAGATGAACTCCGGCAACGGTGAAGAGCATGCTGGTGCTGCCGTCGAGATGGGGATCGACAACGGCCGGAGGTAGGGTTGCATTCGCCGTCCAGTGCGCCAGGGACTTGCCGTTCAGCAGCAGCTCGTACTGTGATGCGCCGGTGCGCAGATCAAAATAACGCACGCCAATGGTGTACGTTCCTTCCGGCCGCCCTGGTTTTGTGGTGAGCGTGCACGAGCGCAGGGCGATTGCAAACCACCGCCTTGCCTGCCGGAGCCGGTTTCCCACGGAGTGACGGCGACCGTGGTGTATCCGTCCGCCTGCATGGACTCGGCTTCGATGCGGTCAGGATAGTGCCCGACGCGGCCCAGCTTATCTTGGATGCCGGAGATGTTCTGGAACCATGCGGTGACCGCATCCCTCCATACGATAGCGTGACCGGCTTCGTACTCGAAGAGCGCTAGTGTTTCGTTATAGCGCTGGTCGTCGATCAGGCCATGCAGCGTCCGCCATCGCGACGGATAGGAACCAGCCACTGCAGCGCCCTCATAGTGCGAATCGTAGACGTACTGCACCAGCGTCTTGCCGTTGTGCAGCATGTAGTTGTACGGAACGTGATGCATGAAGAGCAGCAGGCTGTCGGGGCAGCTCTCCAGGGACTCGTAAACCTTGGCCAACTCAGGCGGGTATTGGCCGATGTAGCCAGTTCCCGTGGCGACAGTGCGGTCCATGCCGATGCCTTTCTTGTCAGCCCGAAACCATTGCCCCCAACCGTTGCGCTCGGCGGACTCGATACCGGGACCGTAGTGGACGCTGATGATGTTGGTCAGGCCCCCAATGGCCGAGTGGACCCGTGTATTGCTCATACACCCGCCAGGAGTTCTCCAGCAAGCCGTTAACGATAAAGATGACTTTGGGATCGTTGCCGAACGTCAGGCGCGTCCAGGAGTCGATGATCTCCTCGGTGGTCAGGTCGGGATTCCAAGCCAGCTTGCCGAAGCCGTAAAGGTTGGCCATGGCCATGGGGTGATGCAGCCAGTTGGTATCGAGGCCGACGTTGGCCACGGCGACAAAACCACCCAGGGGCTGGTGGAAGCTCTTGCCCTCGACAATCTCGCTGACCGGGGTGCTGCGGTTCTGGGCCCGGAGATCGGTGTCCAACACCCACTTCCACATGGGGACGAGGAAGACCATGTGGCGTTGTTGGCCGGTGTACTCCTGCGTGACCTGCAGTTCAATGGCTTGGTTGGTGTGGTGAAGGGCGGCAAACAGGGGAGAGACAGGCTCGCGTACCTGGAAGTCGATGGGGCCGTGCTTGATCTGGATCACTACATTGCGCTCGAACTTGCCATCGAGGGCGCGGAAGTTGTCATAGCCGGCTCGGGCGCGGTCGGCCTTGAGGTCATTCCAGTCGAGATGGTTGTTGTAGACAAAGCCGCGATAAAGCACCACACCGCCGTGCGGCTGGAGTGCGCGGGCGACGGTGTTTGCCGCCTGCGCGGGAGTACGGCCGTATTGCGATGGCCCGGGGCGGCCTTCGGAATCCGCCTTGATGACAAAGCCGGCAAAGTCGGGGATGGCACGGTAGATTTCGTTAACCTTCGCTTTCCACCATGCGGCGACTTCTGGATTCACCGGATCGAAGGTGCGCAAATGACCTACAACCTGGGGGCTCGAAAGATCGATCGACAGGGACATGCGCACGCCCCAGGGACGAAACGCATCCGCGATCCGGGCGAGTTCCTGGATCATCTCCGGGTCGAGCGTGTGCAGGTTGGCGTTGACGTTGTTGACAGTGGCGCCGTTGAGGCCAACCGAGGCCAGCAGCCGTCCATACTCCGAGACCCGGCTCAGGTCCGTGCGCACGTGGCCATTGTCGAAAAAAATGCTGCGCCCGGCGTAGCCGCGCTCGATGCTTCCGTCGAAGTTATCCCACTGATTGACCCAGCGAATGGGCGCAGAAGGCGATTCCGTATCGGCGGCGATGAACTTCTGTTGAGCGACCTGCTCCAGTACCTGGAAAACGCCGTAGAGCTCGCCACGGTCGCTACCGCCGGCGATCACCCAGTGTGCGCCAAATTGAAAAATAGAGAAGCCTTCCGGCGCAATCGGAGAGTCCGCTTTCCAGGTGGGCAGAAGATGCCGAATCTCCAGCGGGGTGCCGAGGATGAAGGCGTCTTCCCCACAGATTGTGGATGAGATCTGCAGGTTCTTGCCGAGCATCGAGTGCAGCCCCCGGGCAAGCTCACTGGCGGCGTTGTGGGCGACGGCAGACTTGCCGGTGGCGACGATGCAGTGCGGGAGTTTGTATTGCTGCGCCAGTTGCGCGGGCAGTGGGGCGTACCGAAGCCAGCCTTCTGCACCGGTTTCGGCGCGAAGACAAGGGGCCACGAAAAGAAGACTCAAGGCCAGAAGGTTGATCGCTGCACGCAGGCGCATTCCTGCTATCTTAGAGCGGTTCACTATGAGTGTGTCCCCTCGGGCTGGGTGAGGAAGACTTTTGTTGGGGAAAAGAACCGTGTAAAGCACCGGCTTACACCTATGGTGAAACCGCTTTACCGTCCTTGTAAAATCGAGGCATGTCCCAGCACATCGGTATTGTCGCTTGCTCCGCGGAAGGAGCCGCTCTTTGTTATCGCTCTATCTGTTTAGGGGGTGCGGACCTGCTCGGGCCGCATGAGCATCCCGAGATATCGATGCATACGTATTCGCTGGGCGAGTACATGAAATGTATCTATCGCGGTGACTGGCAAGGTGTAGGGGAACTGATGCTCTCGTCCGCCAACAAGCTGGCGAGCCTTGGTGCTGATTTCCTGATCTGCCCGGATAACACGATTCACCAGGGCCTGCCTTTTATAGAGCAGCGTCTACCGCTGCGCTGGCTGCACATCGCTGATGCGGTCGCCGCCCAGGCAGTTGGACGCCGCTTCCGGCGATTAGGCCTAACCGGCACTCGCTATCTGGTCGAGAGCGAGGTCTATCCGGAAAAGCTGAAAGCGCGTGATCTGGAGTATGTGCGCCCCAACGCGGAGGACCGCGAAGAGATCAATCGCATCATCATGGACGAGTTGGTCTATGGCGTCTTCAAGCCGGAGGCGGTGTTAACGTTTCAGCGGGTCATCGAGAAGATGAAAGATGAGGGCTGCGATGCAGTGGTGCTCGGCTGCACCGAGATTCCGCTGCTCATGAACGACGAAAATTCTCCCCTGCCTACGCTTGACTCAACGCGCTTGCTAGCGCGAGTAGCTCTGCGCCGCGCAGTGCAGAGCCGGACAGTGCCCGCATAGGTGACCCCGAAAGTGAAACCGCAGGTCCCTCCACTCCGCTACGCTCCGGTCGGGATGACAATTCTTCTTTTGCAATAAATTTGTCATCCCGACCGGAGCGTAGCGGAGTGGAGGGACCTGCGGTTTCACTCATCTTGTAGCAACCCTTAGATAAAACAAGGACGGGTGCCCCGTCCACTACCTGGAGATCGGCTCGAACTCCAGCTCCAGGCCTTCATCCTCAGGCAGAATACTAATCTTCACCTTCGCCAGCGATTCGACGATCCAGTCTGCCGCCGCGAGCTGTTCAATACTGTGAGAAAAAGTCGTGGCCAGAACCTTGCACCCCGCAGCGTGGCCCGCTTTAGCGCCTGAAGACGAATCCTCAATCACAATACAATCCGCCGGCGCCAGACCGAGAATCTTTGCACCCTTGAGATAGGGCTCGGGGTGAGGCTTGCCATTCGTTACCTTGTCGGCAGTGATGATGTGCTCCGGCACTGGAACGCCGGCGAACGCCAGGCGGCTGCGCGCCAGCCGTTCCGTGGCTGAGGTGACGATGGTCCAGAACTTCTGTGGAAGCAATTGCAGAATCGATGTCACGCCTTCTAAAACCTCGAGCCCTTCGTTGTCCCCGACCTCGAGATCTTCAATCACTTTGAGTTCTGCCTCGTGGTCGGCATCGGGCTTAAGCGTGCGCACGGTTTCGATGGCCCGCATTCCATGTGCGGTCTTGATCGTTTTCCGCACGTCTAGCCCATGGCGCTCTGCCCAGGTTTGCCAGCTTCGCTCGACCGATTCCAGCGAGCTGATCAGCACTCCATCCATGTCAAAAAGCAGGCCCTTGGTTCTTACCTTGATCATGCACCGTCTCCCATGGCAAACTTTCGTCCCGCTTCAAGTAGCGCATTCAGCGATGCGCGCCCGCCGCTCTCGGCGTATATGCGCAACAAAGGCTCGGTGCCCGAGGCACGCAGCAACAGCCAGCTCTCCGCAGATTGCGGTTCCGGATTCTCGAGATAAAATTTCAGGCCGTCCAGGGTTTCCAGGCGCGAGACCGGCATACCGGCAAACTCCTTCACGCCGGCCGCTGCGCGGCGGATGGCCGATTGCTTGACCGCCTCCGGGATGTGCAGATCAATTCGTCCGTAATAATGCTCGCCATATTCCTCCTGCAGCGCGTTCACCAGCGAGCCCAGCGTCCGGCCTTCCTCCGCCATGACATTAGCCAGCAACAGTGCGTTGAGAAGCCCATCGCGCTCTGGCAAATGCCGGCCAATACCGATGCTGCCCGATTCTTCGCCGCCGATGAGAATGTCCTTCTCCAGCATCAGCTCGCACACGTGCTTGAAACCGATTCCATGCTCGTAAAGCTTGCGTCCATATCGAGCCGCAATGCGATCCACCATCTTGGTGGTGTTGAAAGCCCGCGCCACATCGCCCGGCCACTGCTTGCGTTTGAGCAGCCACTCCAACAAGAGGCAGTAGATCTTATTGGCATCGACGAACCGTCCCTCCTCATCCACCGCGCCAATGCGGTCCGCGTCGCCGTCGGTGGCAAAGCCGGCCTGGCAGTGGTGCTCCAGGACAGCGACCTCGAGTGCACGGATGTGGGGCGGAATCGGCTCCGGCTGGATGCCGGGAAAGAGCGGATTCAACTCGGCGCGGATCTCAACGTGGTCGATGCCCATGCGGGAGAAGATGCCGGAGAGGACACCTCGTCCCGCGCCGTACATGCAGTCGATGGCGTATTTTTGCCGGGTTGCGGCGATCCGCTTCAGGTCGGCGAAGACGGAGATGGCATCGACATAGGGGCTAAGAAAGTCAGCCTCGGTAATGGCGCCGCTGGAGGCTGCCACAGGTACCCCTTGCCCCAGGTAGCCTTCGATCGCCGCCATGATCGCCGGGCTTCCCGATCCGCCATAGCTCGCTTTGAATTTCACCCCGTTCCACTCAGCCGGATTGTGGCTGGAGGTAATCATCACCCCGCCGGCAGCGCGCAGATGCTTTACCGCGTAGGAGAGAGCCGGCGTCGGGGTGATGCGATCAGCGATACGCACTGGGATTCCGGCAGCGGCGGCCACTTCGGCAACGATCTGCGCAAAGCGCTGCGACATGAATCGAGTGTCATAGCCGATGCACAGGCCGCGCACCGGATCTTCGTGCTCGCGAACATAGTGAGCGATGGCCCCGGCAGCGAGGCGGACGTTTTCATCCGTGAAGTCATCAGCGAGTATTCCTCGCCATCCGTCGGTGCCGAAATGAACGGGCTTTTGTTTCAAATCAATTCGTCGTGCTTTCCGGCGAGCTCGCTGACTACGCGGCGTACATCTTGCGAACGCTCCCGGGTGGTGATCAGAATCGCGTCTTCGGTTTCCACGACTACCAGGTCATCGACCCCGACCAGTGCGACAAATTTCCCCGGGCTGTAGACGTAATTATTGCGCGCGTCGATCCCCACCATGCCCTTCGCCTCAGTGACGTTGCCGTCCTTCGCGTTGCCTTGCGCCAGTTGATGCTCGTAGAGGGCATCCCACGAACCCAGGTCGTTCCAGCCGAACTCCGCCGGCAGGCAGTAGATATTCGAATGGCGTTCGCCCTTGGCCGAGCGCGGCTCGAGCACCGCGTAATCGATGCTGATGTTTTCGCATTTTGGGTAGAGCTCGCGAAATACCTCGGCGAACCGCGGCGTTCCATAGGCGTCGGCAATCTGCTGCAGAAAAGGCGCGGTCTCTGAGAGATGCTCGCGGATGGCGAGGGCCAGCGTGCGCGCAGTCCACAGGAATATGCCGCTATTCCAATAATAGTTGCCGGCGAGCACAAACTCTTCTGCCCGCTCCCGGTTAGGCTTCTCGGTAAAGCGGCGGACGCGCTTGACGCCGTGAGGCAGTAGTTCCCCGGTCTCGATGTAGCCGTACCCGGTCTCCGGCCGGACCGGCTTCACCCCCAGCACTACGATGTTTTCCCCTACTGCGGCCAGGGCGATGCCTTGCTCGATGGTGGCCCGATACCTCTCCTCGTTGGTGATCACGTGATCGGCCGGGAAAATGCCCAGCACCGCATCGGGAGCGGTGCGCTCGATGAGGAACGCTGCCAGGCCCGCTGCGGGCGCGGTATTCCGCGCCGCCGGCTCACAAATGATCTGCTCCCCCAGCATGGTCTGCAATTGCTCGGAGATGGCCTTGGACAGCAGGTCATTGGTGATCACCCAAAGCTCGTTCGCGGTGGCCAACGTGCCCAGACGATCCACGGTGCTTTGGATCATGGTGCGCGCGCCATCCAGCACCAGGAGCTGCTTCGCGCGCCAGCGGCGGCTCCTGGGCCAGAAGCGCGTGCCGCTGCCACCGGCCAGGATGATCGGGCGAAACTCTACTTTAGCTGTCATCTGCTCCTGATCCCGTAGGACTGCTTAGGAAAGACTGGCGAAGAAGTTTCTCATCCTGACCAGGCCTTCTTCTATGTCGCTGTGCGCGACAGCGTAGGAGAGCCGGATATGCTCCTGGGTGCCAAATGCCTCCCCGGGAACCGTGACCACGTGCGCTTCATGCAGCAGGCGGGTGGCCAGTTCGGTCGTCGTCTTCGCGCCCGGCTTGCCTAGGAAGGGCGACACATTCGGGTAGACATAAAATGCGCCGTCGGGCTGGGTGCAGGTGATGCCGGGAATGGCCCTTAGTCCGGCCAGGATGCGATCGCGCAACTGGAGATAATCTGCTCGCACCTCGGCCACGCATTCCTGCGGACCGCTCACCGCGGCAATGGCCGCCTTTTGCACAAACGCCGCGGTGGAGGAGGTCGACTGGCTCTGCAGCTTGCTCATGGCGGCGATGATGGGCTTGGGCCCGAGAGCGAAACCCGCTCGCCAACCAGTCATGGCATAGGTTTTGGAGAGGGAACCGAGCACGATGACATGCTCCTTGGCCTCAACAAAGGAACCGCCGGAGACTGGAGCGCCGGCATACTGCAGGTACGCGTAGCACTCATCCAGCAACAGGAAGATTCCCCGCGCGTGGGCCAGCTTCACAATGCGTTCCAAGTCGTCGGGTGAGACGACGGAGCCGGCCGGGTTCGAGGGCGTGTTGAGGATGATGGCCTTGGTCCGCGGGGTGATCGCGCGCTCGATGGCATCGGCGGTAACGCGGAAGTTTTCCGCTTCTTTGGTGGGCAGGAACACGACCTTGCCGCCCGCGTACTGAATGATGTCCTTGAACGACACCCAGTAGGGGACGGGCAAGATCACCTCATCGCCGTGGTCCACCAGCACCTGGATGGCATTAAAGAGCGCCAGCTTGCCGCCGGTGGTGAAGACCGCCTCGTCCGCCGTGTAGTCGGAACCAAAGTCGCAGGCGTGGCGCTGCACGATCGCTTTTCTGAGCTCGGGGATGCCGGCGACCACCGTGTACCGAGTGAAGTTGGCTTCGATGGCCGCGATGGCGGCGTCTTTGATGTGGCGCGGGGTGGGGAAATGGGGTTCGCCGGCCCCGAAGTCGACCAGTTGGGCGCCCTGAGCCCGTAGCTTGGCTGCTTCCGCGGTAACGGCCATAGTGGCCGAAACCTCAATGCGGCCGATACGGTCGGCGAAGATATTGGTAGCAATGGGTGCGGTCATCCCTACTATCTTGGCAGACTCCCACCCCTTCGCGAAAGCAGCAAAATGGGAGCGCTTCTGAGATTCCCTTGTGCAGAAAGCCCCGGGGGTGTCCCACACCCCGGATTTCCCGTACGCGGCACTCCTACCGGACCCGCTGCTGCAGTATTTTCTCAGCGGCTACCAGGTCCTCCTCGGTATCGACCCCGATGGTGTCGAAAGGAGTGGGCACCACGTGGATGCTAATTCCCTCCTCAAGCCAGCGTAACTGTTCTAGCCGTTCGGCCGATTCAAGAGGGCTTGGCGGTAACTCCGCGAAGCGGCGCAGGGCAGCTTTGCGGTAAGCGTAGATGCCGAGGTGCTTGCGTGGGGCGAGGGGAGTGCCCCTCTGGTACGGGATCGTTGCGCGAGAAAAGTAAAGGGCTCTTCCGTTGTTGGCCGTGACCACTTTTACGGCATTGGGGTCGTCGAGCTGTTCGGGCGCGCAAGGGGTTGAAAGCGTAGTAACCCCAGCATCGGTCCGTGAGAAGGGCCAGAGAAGCGCATCGATGTGTTCGGGGCGAAGCAGTGGTTCATCTCCCTGGATATTGACGTAGATATCGGCATCGACCAATGCCGCCACGGCCTGGACCCGGTCTGTGCCGCTGGCCAGGTCAGGCGAGGTCATGACACTCGGCCAGCCTTGTGAATCGGCGTACGCAACCACCTCCTGGGAATCCGTGGCGATCAACACCTGGTCGAGCTGCGGGCAGGCACGCGCAGCCCGATAAACCCAGCCGAGCATGGGGACACCGGCGATGGGGCGGAGCACCTTGCCCGGCAGCCGGGTGGAAGCGAGGCGGGCCGGAATCACCGCCACCACGCGGTCACTCATGATGTGCCCGAGTGGAACGGGTCGGACCCCAGCCCGTCCACCTCGTCTTCGGGGCTGGGGATATCCAGGTTGACGACGACTGGCTCCTGGCCGCTGCGGACAATGACGGCTTCGACCGGCTGGTCCTTGCGCGCGTTCAGCTCCTGATGGGGGGCAAAAGGAGGGACGTAGACAAAATCTCCCGGTCCGGCCTCATCGACAAATTCGAGATGTTCTCCCCAGCGGAATCGAGCGCGTCCGCGCACGATGTAGATCACCGTCTCCAGCTCTCCGTGGTGATGGGGGCCGGTCTTCGCGTTGGGGTGGACGACGACCGTGCCTGCCCACAGCTTCTGCGCGCCGACTCGGGCGTAAGAAATGGCCTCGGCCCGGGTCATCCCAGGCGTCTGCGGAGTGTTGCTGTCCAGTTCACCGCTGCGTACGATACGCAGGCCGGGCATCGCTCCGGGTTGGAAAGAAGACATGTAGGCACCTATTTAGCTAGACGCAAGTGTAAAGCCGTCCCGCAGTTCACCCGGATTCCGCACCGATATAGGGTAGAATGGTAGAAAAATAGATTATTTACAGAAGCAACGACTATGCGCACACTCAACATAAAAGATCCGGAGGCTCACCGTCTCGCCGCAGCCATAGCACAGGAGACTGGGGAAACCATGACTCGTGTCGTAACCGAAGCTCTGCGGGAGCGCTTCGAGCGCCTGCCAAGCCGCCAGCGCAAAGCCTCGGTGGAGGAACTGCGCGCCATCGTACGACGTGCCGGTGGGTCCGACAAGGGTGCTTATCTCGATCACGCGGAATTCCTGTACGACGAACGGGGTCTTCCAAAATGATTTTGGACACGTCCGTAGTGAGCGCCATCTTTTTTGGAGAACCTGAGGGCGATCAGTATATTCAGATGATTCAGAATGCTGACCGTTGCCGCATCAGCTCGGCCAACTTTGTTGAGCTTTCCCTGGTGATAGAAAGTCAACTGGGCCCGGAGGCTGGGCGCCAGCTTGATATGTTTTTCAGGCGCGCCGAAATCGTTATTGAAATGGTTACAGTTGAGCAGGCGCATCTAGCCCGGCAAGCGTTCCTCGATTTCGGCAAGGGAAGGCATCCTGCACAATTGAACTTTGGCGACTGCTTCGCCTACGCCTTGGCGAAAGCGACCGGCGAACCTCTCTTGTTCAAGGGAATGGATTTCAGCAAGACCGACATTCGTAAAGCCGATGGAACTGAGTTCGATCGATAACCGGCGCAATGGACTGCGCCGGTGGAGGCTGCCCGTGGTAATCGGCCAGAGCAAGAACCCTGACTACGGGGTAGACGCTCCCAATGTCTTGCGCAATCTCTTCCTGATCGGCGCGGCTTGCCTTCTTTTCGGAATCTTTGGCCCCCGCCAAATCCACATGGCGCAGGTCGATTTCCTCCCCCGCCCGACGCTCCTTGGGACGGGTACCTTGCTGGTGCTCGAAGGGTTCCTCTTTCTCTTCTACGTAAAAGTCGGCAAATACCATCATCGGGATCGGATGCTTTCGCTCCGCAAATGGCGCGGTGACGAACAGGTGCTGGACGTTGGTTGTGGCCGCGGCCTGCTGTTGGCGGGAGCAGCGAAACTACTGGCCAGCGGCGGAAAAGCGACAGGCATCGATATCTGGTCCAACGTGGATATGGGCGGCAATTCCGAAGCTGCCACGCTTCATAATCTGGAGCTGGAAGGGGTCAGCGATCCCTGCACGCTACTAGGGATTCCCGCGCAGGAGATGCCATTTCCTGACGAAACCTTCGACGTCATCCTTTCCAATTTGTGCCTGCACAACATCTATGACCGGGAAACCCGTCGCCAAGCTGTGCAGCAGATCGTCCGGGTGCTGAAACCCGGAGGGGTCGCGATCCTCTCCGACTACAAGCTCACCGGGGAATATGCTCAGCAGCTTCGCCAGGCGGACCTGCTGGTCCAAAGGCGCTGGGGAAATCCGCTGTACACTTTTCCACCGTTGCGCATCGTCGTCGCCCGTAAACCACTCGGTGAGCACCTCGGTTAACGGACTAATGGGACGTGTTCCATCGGTGGACGCAGCGACTTCGTGACAGAAGGTCCCCCGATCCCTTACTGTGGCAGAAGAGGTAGCCTTAGTCATGAACCTGACTGTCCAGATTCCAGACGATCTCGCAAGCAGGCTGAGTGCGGAGGGTGGCGACTTGTCTCGTCGCGCGCTAGAGGCGTTCGCATTAGAGGAATACAAAAGTGGTCATATCACTCAGGCCGAACTGCGGCGCCTTCTTGGTTTTGGAACCCGCTACCAGGTTGATGGATTTCTCAAAGCCCACGATGTATGGATCGACTACACGTTGGAGGATGCCCGACGTGAGCGTGAAGCCCTCGAACGCCTTGGATTCTGACAGGTGCGACTCGTCATCGCCGATACTGGACCCATCAATTACCTCGTCTTGATCGGGCATATCGATCTGCTTCCTACCTTATTTCAGAAGGTGATTCTGCCGTCCGCCGTCCAACGAGAATTGGATGACGGAGAAACGCCGCCTGCCGTACGGGACTGGATTGCCAATCCTCCCGTCTGGTTGGAATTAAAGGAAACGCCTGTCAGCGATTTAAACGACGATTCTCTGGATGGGTTGGACCAAGGCGAACGAGCTGCCATCGCTTTGGCCGTTGCGATCAACGCCGATCTTCTGCTCATGGACGATCGTGAAGGCGTGGTCGTAGCTCGGAACAAAGGTTTTGCCGTAACCGGAACGTTGGGGTTCTGAATCTGGCTGCACGTCGCGGATTGGTTAATCTCGCCGACTCTTTTGCGCGGTTAAAGCGCACGAATTTCCGTTACCGTCAGGAGATCGTGGATGCGATACTCGCTGAACAGGCCGACGAATGAACCCTTCGCAAAACCCGCTCCAACGGGTTTGATCCCTAGGCAACTGTTGTAGAATCAACATGGGGCGGCGTAGCTCAGATGGTTAGAGCGACGGACTCATAACCCGTAGGTCGGCCGTTCGATCCGGCCCGCCGCCACCAAAACCCCTCCCGTATAGTCTCCCGATTGGTTCCAGGCTGCGTCTAACCCAGTAGTATTATTTGTTTAGACCATACTTATGGTCCAAAGTGGAGCTATGTCTCGAACCTTTACCCGTGCCGTGTTTGGTGTATCGATCTTGTTGGTAGCGTTGGTCTTCCTCGGTGGATTAGGCCCGAGCCGTGTGCGCGCGGATTCGCAGCAGGATGGCGCTTACCCCGAGATGGAGGTCTACAGCGAGGTTCTGAAGAAGGTTCAGACCGACTATGTCTCCGATCCCAACATGACGAAAGTCACCGTCGGCGCCTTACACGGGCTGCTCGAGTCACTCGATCCGGACTCCAGCTACCTGACCCCGGACGAATACAAGGCATTTAAGCAGCACGGCAATGAGGGCTCGGCACAGGTTGGATTGAATATCTCCAAGCGCTATGGATACGCGACCGTGGTTTCTGTGGAGCCCGGAAGCCCGGCGGAAAAAGAACAAATCGAAGACGGGGACATCGTCGAGGCCATCGAGGGTCATTCGACCCGGGAGATGTCTCTGGTCATGATTCGCCTGCTGCTCGAGGGCAAGCCGGGAAGCACTGTGACCTTCTCGCTGGTTCGCCCGCGCAAGGCGGAGCCGGACAAGATCACTCTTACCCGCACCGTGTCCGCAGCTCCTCCCCTGGCAGAGACGCAGTACGAGAGCAGCAGCATCCTTTACCTCAAGCCGGGAGTGCTTAGCAAAGAGCGTGTGTCAGAGATTGCCAGCCGCCTGAAGGCCATGCAGAAGAATGGCAATAAGAAGATTTTGCTGGATCTGCGTGACGTCGCCGAAGGGGACGAGGAGCAAGGCGTGCGCCTGGCCAACTTCTTCCTCGAGTCGGGAACCATTGCCACCCTCTCCGGACAGAAATATACCTACGAGGCCTTTAACGCCGACACCTCCAAGTTCATTACTGGAGCCCCCCTGGTGGTCCTGGTGAACCATGGCACATCCGGACCGGGAGAGATTGTCGCCGCGGCGGTTCTCGATAACAAGCGAGCGGACGTAGTAGGAGACAGAACCTTCGGCGAAGGCTCCGTGCAAAAGACCATGGAGCTTCCCGATGGCGCTGCTCTGATCCTTTCCGTCGCCAAGTATGCTTCGCCATTGGGCAAAAAGATTCAGGACGAGGCGGTTACCCCGAATGTCGTGGTCGCCGCCAGCCAGGAAAATAATGACGACCAGGCGGCCGAGGCGAAAACTCCTAAGTCGGATGATCAATTGACCAAGGCGCTCGATATCCTGAAGCAGAAGAGCGCATAGTCCGGATCTATCATTGATTGGGCAAGCTCCATCTTCGGGCGCTGATCGCTTTCGTCCGCCCGGTGCGCCGGGCACGTCCGCGTCGGTGCCTATGAAGTTGGCAGGTAGCATTACCTTTGTCGCGCTGCTGGCTCTCGCCATCATCGCCGGATCGTTAACCGGCCTCATGCTGGTGTACTCCGTCGACTTGCCGCAAATTGCGGACCTGGAAAAATACCGTCCTATCACCGCCACCGACCTGCTCGACGTCCACGGTCGCGTCTTTGGGTCCTTCGCCTTGGAGCGGCGCATCGTGGTCCCCTATGAAGCGCTTCCTCCCGTGCTGCGCCAGGCCGTGATATCGATCGAGGATAAAAACTTTGAGAGCCATTGGGGAGTGAACATCTTCCGCGTGCTGGGCGCGGCTTATCACGATCTGACCTCGAATGGCCGCACCCAGGGCGCCTCCACCCTGACCATGCAACTGGCAAAAAACCTTTTTCTCTCCAGCCAGCAAACCTTCGGCCGCAAGCTGCAGGAGATCTTTCTCTCCATTCAAATCGAGCATGCGTTAACCAAGGAGCAGATTTTTACCCTGTACGCCAACCAGATCTATCTAGGTCAGGGTGTTTATGGATTCGAGGCTGGATCGGAATACTACTTCAGCAAACACGCGCGTGACCTCACGCTGCCGGAAGCGACGTTGCTGGCCGCTTTGCCTAAGAGCCCGACCGCGTATTCTCCCATCGCGAACCCGGACCGCGCCTTCCGCCGCCGGAATATGGTCATCAACTCCATGCTGGAAGACGGAGTGATCACCAATGCCCAGGCCAACGCCGCCAAGGCTGCACCGCTGGGTTTGCATATTGAGCCTCCCTCGAACAGCATTGCTCCCTGGTTCGTGGAAGACGTGCGCCGGGAACTGGAACGTCAGTTTGGCAGTGAGCAGGTACATGAGGATGGGCTACGGGTTTACACCACTCTGGATCTGGATTTGCAGCAGACAGCCAATTCCGCTGTGCTCGATGGATTAGCCGCACTGGAACGGCGTCATGGATGGAAGGGCAACCTGCTCAATGTGGTCGCGGCCGGCGGGTCGCTGGACGATTTCCGTCACCCCGATTGGCGTCAACCGACCGCGCCGGGATCGTACATGCACGCCCTGGTCACGAATGTGTTGCCGTACCAGGTGACGGCGCGCATTGGGCAGCAGCAGGTGATCTTAGGTCCCGACGATTTTGCCTGGACCAAGCAGCGGGATGCGGAGAACTTTCTTAAGCCGGGCGACATTATCTACGTGCACATTGTGGCCTCAAACGACTCCAACCTGGTGCTGCATGCCGCGCTGGAGCAGGATTCCGGTATCCAGGGATCGCTGATGGCGGTGGATAATACCTCCGGCGAAGTATTAGCGATGGTCGGCGGACGCGACTTCAATCTGTCGCAGTTCAACCGCGCCACGCAGGCCGAGCGGCAGACGGGGTCTTCCTTCAAACCCTACGTCTATGCCGCTGCGGTGGATGCAGGCGCACGTCCGGACGAGAGTATTGTCGATGCTCCGGTTACGTTTTCGACCGCCGTTGGTCCTTACACGCCGCACAACTACGACGACACCTTCGAAGGTCCGGTGTCGCTGGTGCATGCCTTTGCCGATTCGCGAAACATCCCGGCAGTCAAGCTTGCCGAACGCGTCGGTATACGCAAGGTGATCGCTACGGCCCACAAGTTCGGCCTGAGCAGCAATATTCCGCCGTTCCTCCCCGTGGCGTTGGGTTCAGTTGAGGCTACGTTGCAGGAGCAGGTGGCTGCTTACAGCAGCTTTCCCAATGACGGGGTACGTCTTGGACCGCACCTCATTCGCAAGGTAACCAACGCGGATGGGCTCACGCTTTCGGAGAGCCCGGCGAATGTGACCGAGTCCACCAGCATGAAGACGGCGCGCATCATGATGACCTTCTTAAAGTCGGTCATGCAACCGGGCGGCACAGCCGCCGAGGCCGGGAAGCTCAATCATCCGCTGGGTGGCAAGACAGGGACGACCAGTGACTTCAACGACGCCTGGTTTATCGGTTTCTCACCCTCCATCACCTGCGGGGTTTGGGTTGGCTACGACAACCGGCAGTCAATTGGCGATAAAGAGAGCGGCGGCCACGCTGCGCTCCCGCTGTGGATGGACTTCATGAAGGTGGCGATCGCCGACCGGCCCAACGAACACTTTGCCGGAGATGTACGCCCGCTGCCATCGACCAATGTAGCCCTGAAGACGAATACCACCCGGCCGGCAAGCCAGCCCGCAGCCGTAGCCACCCCGCAGTAAACCATGGCGCTGGAGTTTCTCCACCTTCAGAGAAAGTGGATGCGAATCTGCGGAATACGCGAGCTTACCGGTGGTCCTGCTCTTGAAGCTTTGTATCAAGACACGACTTTACAGGCTGCGGAAAAACTCATGTTTTGTGTGCGGAATACGCGAGCTTACCGGTGGTCCTGCTCTGAAGCTTTGTATCAAGACACGACTTTAGTCGGGCCGTACAAAGGACAGCTATGAGGGCTTTAGCCCCTGAGGTACACCTTCTCTGAAGGTTACGGCCCAGGGTTTAGTGAAAGCGACAGAAGAGCAGGTATTTACTTCTTTCCCCAGCAGGCGCATCAAGTGCAGGTAACGTTTCGCCTGGGCGACATCGCGCATGATCTGCTCCTTCAATGCCTCGGGAGAGGGCCAGCGTCGCTCCTCACGAAGCCGGCGATGAAAGAGAAGCCTCAGGGGCGTCTGCTCCGACAGGGCGAGCGGGCGAAAATCCAGCAGGTGCGATTCCACCGCAAAGGAATCTGCGCCGAAGGTTGGCCGGTTGCCCACGTTGGTCACCGCATCGAACCATTCTCCGTCGACACGCAGTTGCGTGACGTAGACGCCGTTGGGCGGCAGCAGCTCCTGGTAGGGCGCCAGGTTGATGGTGGGAACCGTGAGCGTCCCGCCGATTCCGCGTCCACGGGCCGGCGTGGAATCAATAAAGAAACCATGCCCCAGCAGCGTACGCGCTGTGCGCAGATCGCCCCGGGAAAGTAATTCCCTGATCTTGCTGCTGGAAACGGTCAATCCTCTCACCTGGCACGCGCCGTGGATCACCACATCGAAACCAAGCGCGCGGCCCAGTTCGCTCAGTTCGCCGGTGCCGCCTTCGGCGCGGTAGCCAAAACGGAAGTTGGTTCCTTCATGGATCTCGACCGCTCGCAACGCATTACGCACGATAGTTGTGACGAATTCCGCGGCCCGCATGCGCGAGAGCTCGGCGGTGAAATCCAGCACCAGGACAGCGTCCACGCCGGCGTCTCCCAACAGCTCGAGCCGCGTCTCCAGGGGAGTAATGAGCTTGGGGCAGGTCTCCGGCCGCAGAAAACGCAACGGGTGAGGATCAAATGTAACCGCTACCGAGCGCGCTGATCGCGCCGCGGCGCTTTGCCTGAGCCGCTCCAGAATGAACTGATGGCCAAGATGGACGCCGTCGAAGTTCCCAATGCTTACCACCGTGCTCCCGAAGTCTTGGGGGATCTCGCCGAGATTGCGGAAGACGTGCATGGTCAGATCTCGAAAGGAATCCGCAACCCGTCGTAAGCGAGTTGGATGTGCTCTGGAAGCTCGTTGTTGGTTTCGGCGTGCAACAGATCGTGGGACATGTGGGTAAAGAACGCGCGCCGTGGTTGCATGCGGGCCACGAATCCAACCGCCTGCTCCAGGGTCGCGTGGCTGGAGTGCGGCGTCTTGCGCAGAGCATCGAGAATCACCACATCCAGGTTTTCAAGCAGCGCCAGGCTGCTCTCCGGGATGTCGTTCATGTCGGTCAGGTAAGCGGCGTTGCCAAAGCGGAAGCCCGCGACTTCTAGCCTGCCGTGGGTGAGCGGAACGCGCAGGAAGACCGCGCCCTCGACCTCCACCGAAGTCCCCAGTCGATGCATTTCCACCCGGGCACGGGTGGGATATGGGGAATTGGGGTCGAAGGTGTAATCAAATATGCGTTCAATCACTTTGGCTGCGTCGTCATCGGCATACAGCGGGATTTTGCTCTTGTGCTTGAAGCTGAGTGGCCGTAAATCGTCCAGGCCAAGGACGTGGTCGGCATGGGAGTGCGTATAGAGCACTGCGTCGACATGATCGATGCCCTCACGCAGGGCCTGCATGCGAAAGTCCGGTCCAGTGTCGATCACCACCCGATGTCCAGCCCAGGTGACCGCGATAGACGGGCGTGTGCGGCGATCGCGCGGGTCAGTCGAGGTGCAGACCCGGCAGGTGCAGCCCAGGGTCGGCACACCCATCGAGGTGCCACTGCCAAGAATAGTGATCTCTGCTGGCTGGATGAGACACTCCCAGAAAAGCTCTAAGCGTTTTTGCTAATGGTGTAGACCAGGAAACTGAACTCGACGCGGCCATTCCGCAGAAGAATGGCCGCACATAACTGATCCCACCGGATCACGGTATTAGCAAAAATGCGTTAATGGGGTTTGCCTGCTTGCGGAGGCCGCTGGGCAGAACTGGCAATGGCATTCGTGATCTCGAGAAACGACATGCGCAGATCGAAGAGCGCATTCTGTAACAGCCGCTTCTCCTGCTCGGTAAGATTGCCCTTGGTCTTTTCATCCAGCACGCTGAGCATGTCAATGCTTTGCCGTGCTCCCAGGATGTCGATGCGGGGCTGCTCGTTGGGTGCAGAGCCGGCGCCCATCTGCACCGCCGCGGTCATGTAGAGCGACTGCACCAGGCGATCGAAGTTCATCGCGGGTACGGCAGGTTGGCCTGGATTGGCCTTGAGAAACATATCGTCCAGGCGGCGCGCCGAGGCATGGTAATCCTGGCGCTGCTGCGCGGATTCTGCCGCGGTGGGTTCCGGGATGTTTTCCTCATCGTCCGGCGCCAGCGCATCCGGCTCATCCAAACCGGCATGCACCGCCTGGGCGGTGGTGGCTGCTGCCTGCGGGCTCGCGGACGGCTTGGCTCGCTCAGCGACGGCTGGCGGCGCGCTGCTCTCGCTGGCCGTTCCTTCGCGCAACTCGCCTTCGGCGGTGAACTTGCGGCGATCGGTTACGGTGAATTGCGGTTCTTTATCGCGCATAGTCTCTTCCAATCATGTTTGTAACGCTGCCTGATACTGATGGACATTGACTCTTGTCCGGCAGGCTCGGGTTCGGTTCAGCTAGCTGGGTGAGGCCCCGGGAATCACGGGCGGCGCGGCCAGCGCGGTTGCCACCCCTCCGTCATAGGTGATCTCGGCATTGCGTTCCACTACTTCGATGCGGATAAAACCCAGCGCCAGCAATCTTGCGGCAGGCCGGCACTTGATAACGATGCGGTGCTGGTTATCCGGCCTACGGATTGTTCGCCACTCCTCAATTCCATTGGCAACTGGGAAGGCTGGCTGCCGTGCAGTGCAAATTGCCGGAACTGGCGGTTCACTTTCCCCCGGGAACGAATGCGTTCCACGATTTCCTGGCCCAGGTAGCAACCCTTGCTGAAGTTGAGCGCGCGCGCCTGGGCCGTTTCCTGCGGCAGGTCGCGATCATTCAGGTCGATACCGTAGAGCGGAGTTGCCTCCAGCACGCGCAGAGTTTCCATCGCCTCGAGCCCGCATGGAGTGGCGCCGGCGGCCTGCAGCGTCTCCCAGACGGCCAGCACATGCTCGGGGGCAAACCATAGCTCGAAGCGGGGAACGGCCACGTGGTAAGCCTCGATGATGGTGCAGGGCACCTCGCCGATGCGGGCCGTATTCATGCGCGCATTTTCTACGCCGGGAGCCGATCGGCGAGAAGCCCAGCGTTGCCAGCACCCTGGCCGCAGCCGGTCCGGCCAGCGACAAGGCGGTCCATTGCTGGCTAACATCTGCCAGCTCAACATCGTCCATTATGATGAAGTGATCGAGATGACGCATCAGGGCCGGGATCTGGTCAAAGCCTGTATCCAGCAGCAGATCGCCGGAGCGCCGGTAAACATAGCAGTCTCCCTGGATACGCCCTTGTACGCTCAACAGAAAGCTGTAATTCCCCTCTCCTTCGGGGAGCGACTGCACCGTATTTGAAACCATGCCGTTCAGCCAGCGCAGGCGGTCGCTGCCGGTTACCAGAATCTTGCCCCGCCAGCCCAGGTCGCTGACCCCGGCGGAATGTAGTAGGGAATCCATCTCGCCTGCCAGACCGTCAAAGACACGGGGCGTCAACGTGCCGCAGTGCAGGGCGGGCTCGAGCAAAGCCTCTTGCGGTCGGAGTGCGGCGAACAAAACAGTGTCGACGGGCGTTGGGGCCGGACACTTGGACTGCCCCGGGAGCGGTCAGCGGGTCGGCTACTGGATGGGGTTGGGGCTGGTTCATAGCAGAAAGCACAATAAAATTATAGCCTTGCAGCAGAGCGAGTGCGGCGCAGCGCAGGCCGACCCGGATTTTCTGTACGCTGCGCTGGAAATGACCGCGTGTGCGGCTTTCGTTAAGGAAAGCCGCATGAACTTCGCCAACGCCAACCAGCTACACAGAAAATCCGGGGGAAGCCGGAAAAGGACGAAGAATGAAGCTTATCTGCAAGAAGTCGTGCGCTCCCCTCGCGGCGGCGCTGGTCTTAGCCTCCTTGACCGTGTATGCCTTCTCCCAGGACACCTCGCCGGGCTCGCAGCCGCCGGCTCCCCAGGCGCAGAAGGAAACCCGCATCACCCCGGAGCAGGCCAAGGAGCTTTTTCGTTCGCTGAATCAAATCCTTACCTTTGCCAGTGATGACACCCAGCTGCAGGTCCACCATGAGGTAAAAAAACGGCTCATCACCCGGGAGCAGGTAGAAAAGTACATTCTGGACAAGTTTCACGACGACAAGGATGCCAAACGCATGCAGCGCGAAGAGATCGTGCTCAAGAAGTTTGGCCTGCTTGACCGCGATTTTCAGTTGCAGCCCTTCCTGGTGAGCCTGCTGAAGGAACAGATCGCCGGCTATTACGACAACAAGACCAAGACGATGAACTTAGTGGACTGGGTTTCGCCGGAGGAGCAGAAGCCGGTCATGGCGCATGAGCTGACCCATGCGTTGCAGGACCAGCATACGGATCTGGACAAATGGGAGCCGGAAGATCCGGATACGATTTCCAAGAACGTTACCGAAGACAATCAGCGCCTGGAGATCGACGAGCGGGATACGGCCCGCGATGCGGTCCTTGAAGGGCAGGCCATGGCCGTCTATCTGGACTACACGCTGAAGCCTGCGGGCAAGAGCCTGCTGACCATCACCGGACGTGATGCGCACACCAAAAGACGACACGGACACGACCGACAGTTCGCCGGTCATGGCTCGGGCGCCTCTGCTGTTGCAGCAATCACTTCTTTTTCCCTACAAGGACGGTCTGGGATTTGAGCAAAGGCTGTTGAAGGATAAAGGCGCGCAATATGCCTTTGCCGGGGTCTTGGACCGGCCGCCCTCGACCAGTTACGAGATCATGAACCCGCGCGCCTATGAACGGAAGGCAACGGTTCCTCTGCTGCGCATGCCCGACGTGCACGGACTGCTGGAAGCCGACTACCAGCCTTACGACATCGGCGTGATGGGCGAGCTCGATGTGCGCATTTTGACCGAGCTTTTCGGCGGTCCGGAGGAAGCTGCGATGCTCACGCCGCAATGGAAGGGTGGCCTCTACTACGCAGTGCAAAGCCGCAAGGCGCGTACGGCTGAGGAGCAGGCAGCGACCTCTTCGGTGGCGCTGCTTTATCTTTCGGCGTGGCGAAGCGAAGCCGCGGCGACGGAATTCGCCAAGCTTTACGGGCGTGAGTTGAGCAAGAAATATTCCGGGGTGGTGCGCGATCCGGCATCGGAATCTACTTCTACTGAGCAGGTTTACAACGCGAGTGAAGGGCCGGTGTTGATTGTCCGCCAAGGTAACCAGGTGTTCGTGAGCGAGAGTTTTGATCTCACCACGGCACGCAAGCTGCAGTTCCTCTTTTTCGGAGCGCAGCAGAGCGAAGAAACGCAGGAAGCAGCGCATGCCGCCCCTCCGGCCGACGAACTGACCACGCACCTGACACGGATGATGGCCGGCTGCGGTCTGATGAAGGCATCCTTGTTGCACTAGCCCTGAATCCGGAAGAAGACCGAGGATGGATACGTCCAAATCCGATGCTTTGTGTCAGGGCATGACTTAACTTGAGTCCCGTAGGGACGGCTGAGAATATCCCAGGACGTCAGTCCTGGGCTCCCTGTATGGGGCTGGAGCCTACGAGTCCGCGCGACAATCCACAGTCCTCAATTCCCCTGGGAAAGTAGATGTTTTCTGCCCGATTCGTATTCTCAGTCGAGTGTACCCAGGACGGGGGTCCTGGGGTATTCTCAGCCGTCCGTGGCGGGACTGGTCCGTGGTTCCGGATGTTACCCAGGACTCACGTCCTGGGCTACTCTCAGCCGTCCCTTCGGGACTGAGTTTTGGACCGACTGGTTCCCACGCAGCCTCTAGAAGCGCAATGTATTCTCGTTTACGGCCCGACTAAAGTCGTGCCCTGATACAAAACATGACTTTTTCCGCAGCCTGTGAAGTCGTGCCCTGATACAAAACCAAAAACATGCTCCATAACGTCGAGGAGGGCACCAGCGGTTTCTCTCTCAGCCCCCTGTATACTTGAAGGGAATTTCAATTCATTCCCCAGAGACGCGAACCGGGTCAGGGCGCGTGGCGGAGCCGGGTTTGCAGCAGGCGGAAATCGGAATCATAGGCGGCAGCGGGCTCTACACCATGCCCGGCCTGAGCAATTCTCACCAGGTTGAGGTAAGTACGCCATTTGGCGATCCCTCGGATGTATTCGTTGCCGGCGAGTTGGAAGGGCGGAAGGTGGTTTTTCTTGCCCGTCACGGCCGCGGCCATCGCATCCTGCCCACGGAGCTGAACTTCCGCGCCAATATCTTCGCCATGAAAAAGCTCGGGGTGGAACGGATCATCTCCGTCTCCGCCGTCGGTTCGCTCAAGCTGGAGCATAAGCCGACCGAGTTTGTGGTTCCCGATCAGTTCATCGATCGCACCTCGCTGCGCCCCTCCACCTTTTTCGGGGAGGGAATCGTAGGCCATGTAGCGTTTGGCGATCCGGTCTGCGCGACGGTCTCGAAAGCGATCCATCAGGGTGCGGAAAGCGCAGGCGTGGTCGCCAAGCAAGGCGGCGTTTATGTGTGCATGGAAGGCCCGCAGTTTTCCACCCGCGCCGAATCGAATCTCTATCGCAGTTGGGGCGCCGATATTATCGGCATGACCAATCTGCAGGAGGCCAAGCTGGCCCGCGAAGCAGAGATCTGCTACGCCACCATGGCCATGGTCACCGACTACGATTGCTGGCACGATGGCCACGATGCCGTCACCGTCGATCAGGTAGTCGCCGTACTCCATCAGAATTCGGCTAACGCCGCCACGGCGGTACGCGCCGCGGTTGCAGCTATGCCTCGGGAGCGCGCCTGTGCCTGCGCAACCGCGTTGCAGTTCGCTATCCTTACCAGCCCGGAAGCTATTCCAGAAGCCGCCCGCGAAAAGCTGGCTCTGTTGTTAGGCAAGTACAGTCGTAAAACCTAGCCGGCGAGTTTTCCGGGTAAGACTCTGAAGCAGAAAGAACCCATGTCCATTCTTGTCGTAGGAAGTGTTGCATTTGACAGCATCGAGACCCCGGAGGGCCGGCGCGACCGGTGCCTGGGCGGTGCGGCAACTTACTTCGCGCTGGCCGCAAGCTACTTTACCAACGTGCGCGTGATCGCCGTGGTGGGCGAAGACTTCACCGCTGAAAACGAGGCCGTGCTCACCAGCCACGGAGTCGATACCCAGGGCCTGGAACACACCGCAGGCAAGAGCTTCCACTGGACCGGCTCCTACATGAAGAACCTGAACGAGGCGCAGACTCTGAAGACCGACCTCAATGTCTTCGAGAGCTTCTCCCCCAAAGTACCGGCTGTTTACCAGGATAGTGACTTCCTCTTTCTGGCCAATATCGATCCGGTGCTGCAGAGCAGCGTTCGCAAGCAGATGCCGAATGTGCGCATGGTGGGCGGCGACACCATGAACTACTGGATTACCGGTCACCGCGACAACCTTGCCAAAGTACTCACCGGGCTAGACGCGCTATTGATCAACGACGGAGAGGCCAAGCTGCTGGCCGATAACAGCAACCTGGTGCTCGCCGCACGCAAGATCCTCGCCATGGGCCCGAAGGCTCTCATCGTCAAGCATGGCGAGTATGGCTCCACGGCGTTCTTCGGTGACCGACTGCTGGACGGGGCAAGCGAAAAGGGTTCGGTTCTGCCTTTCCGTGCCCCTGCCCTGCCGCTGGATAAGATCGTGGATCCCACGGGTGCGGGTGATTCCTTTGCCGGGGGCTTCTTCGGATATCTTGCCTCGCAGCCGAAGGTGACATTGCAGACGTTTAAGCACGCCATGTTTTATGGCGGCGTGATGGGCTCGTTTGCGGTGGAGCGTTTCGGTACGGAGCGTGTGCAAGCGCTCACGCGAGAGGAGATCGATCAACGCTTCGCTCTCTTCCGCGAGCTTTCTCATCTTGACTGAGTTGCGAGTCGCTCCATCGATTGCCACGGGCGATGCCGCGGAGGCCATCCGCCGGGAGACTATGTTCGTGGCATGGACCGCTTTGGCCTTGGGCCTGGTAGCCCTTGCCTATTGTGTCCGCCATGGCACGCTTCTTCTTTACGGGGACGCGGTCGCCCATCTGCATATTGCCCGTCGCGTCTTCGATTCCATTACCCCCGGCTTCCGCCAGTTGGGGTCTGTCTGGCTGCCCCTGCCGCACATTCTTCTTTTGCCGTTCGTCTGGAATATGGGTTGGTGGCATAGCGGTCTGGCGGGAGCCTGCCTTTCCATACCCAGTTATGTGTTGGGATGTGCCGGAGTCTACCGTCTGGCTCGCATGTGGCTGGATATGCCCGCCGCAGTCGTGGCTGTGGCCTTCTATGGTCTGAACCCCGGGCTGCTCTATATGGCCACCACGGCCATGACCGAGCCTCTCTTCCTGGCCGAGATGATCTGGGCCGTGCTGCTGATCGTGCAGTATCAACGTGCGCTCCTGCATCCAGAGCTTGAGACTGAGTCGCCCGGCAGCGCTTCCGCCAGTCAGCTTCTCATCCGCGCCGGGCTGGTGTTGGTGGGCGCGATCTTTACCCGCTACGACGGCTGGGTGTACGCGGCCGCAGCGTGGCTTTTTGCCACCGGGGCGCTGCTGGCTGCTCGCCGCCGATGGACGTGGAGAGGGCCGGAGGCGGGCGCCTGGGTGTTGTTTACCGCCTTGCTGATTGCTGCTCCCTCGTTGTGGTTGGCTTACAACGCCAAGCAATTCGGTGATCCACTGGATTTCATCCGTGGTCCTTACTCGGCCCGCGCCATCGAAGCCAGAACCACGCCGCCCGGTGCGTCGCCCCATCCGGGCGTTCATAACCTGCGCGTTTCGTGGCTGTATTTTCTTAAGGCGGCGCAGTTGGGCGCGGCGCCCCTACGGTTCGGACGCCAGCTGTGCTGGCTGAGCGCCGCGGGCACGCTGGCGGCATTGTGGGCCTTCCGCCGGCGGCAGATCTGGCCGGTGCTGTTGTTGTGGTTGCCGCTACCCTTTTATGCCTATTCGGTCGCCTATGGATCGGTGCCCATCTTCATTCCCACCTGGCGGCCTTTCTCCTGGTACAACACGCGTTACGGCATGGAGCTGCTGCCTGCCTTTGCCCTGTTTACTGGGTGCCTGATCCCGGTGCTGCTCTCTTGGTTGCCCAGGGTGCGGCGCTACGCGTTGCTGGCGAGTTTGCTATTGGTGGTGGCCAACAGCATTGTCCTACTGCGAGCACGCCCTTTGGTTTTTCAGGAGGCAGTCGTTAATTCGCGCAGCCGCCTCGCGTTTGAAACGGCATTGGCGAATGCTCTCCTTGGCATCCCCGGCAACGGGTTGATTCTGATGCGTGTCTCGAGCGATGTTGGGGCGGTGCAGCAAGCGGCCATTCCATTGCGCCGTATCGTGAATGAAGGCGACTACCTGACCTGGCAACGCGCCCTGGAAGCGCCGGCGCGGAGCGTCTCCACGGTGGTCGCATTCGACGGGGATGTTGTCTCTCAAGCGATTCAGCGCCACCCTGAAGGCTTGCAGATGAGCAACGTAATCTGCTCCACCGGCCAGCCGTGCGCCCGCATCTACCATTCGCAATTTGCCCACTAGAGCCGGCACGAACAAAACTGGTTACACCGACCCGTCGCCGCGCGATGGTAGCATCACGCTCAAGCAATGTACCTGAACCTATTTAACTTCAATCTGGATGCTTTCCCGGTCATCGGCCGATTGCTCACCTATCACGATGCTCCGGATTTCCTGTACGCTGCGCTGGATACGACCGCGTGTGCGGCTTTCATTGAGGAAAGCCGCATGAAGTTCGCCAACGCCAACCAGCTCCACAGGAAATCCGGGGGGGCGGAGGACGAGTGATTCCGTTTGTGAAGGCGCACGCCTGCGGAAACGACTTTCTGGTGGTGCAGGAGGCGCTCGCAGGCACCGAACCAAGGGATGAGCTGACGCGGCGCCTCTGCCATCGCAACCAGGGCGTTGGCGCGGATGGGGTGGAGTTCCTTACCTGGGACGGAGATCGCCAGGGCAAAATCCGCCTGCATAATGCCGACGGCTCGATCGCTGAGATCTCAGGCAATGGAACCCGTTGTGTCGCCGCGTGGATTGCCTACGAGACCGAGGCCGGCCCGGGCGATGAAATCGTCCTCGAAACCGATGCCGGCCGCCGTATCTGCCTCATCGATGCCTGCATCGGGCCGGATTTTCGCATCGCTTCCTCGATGGGTGTCCCTGAAGTCCATGCGGGACATGTGCAGCTTGCAAGTGGCGCACGGATCGAAGGCGCCGTGGTCTCAACCGGTAATCCCCACTTCGTCATTTTCGTCGATACGCCGGACTTCCGTGTGCAGGGCCACGCTTGGCAGGCGATCGGCGCAGAGATCTGCAGCCACCCACAGTTTCCCCATCAGACCAATGTGGAATTCGTGCGCATGACCGGACGTGATGAAATCGAAATACGCATCTATGAGCGCGGCGTTGGCCCCACCTCGTCTTCCGGTACCGGCACCTGCGCCGCAGGCAGCGCCGCCATCGCCCTGCGCTCCGCGCCCCCGGTGTTGCGCGTGATCGCGCCCGGGGGAGCGCAAACCGTGGAGTGGCATGAGCGAGGCTCCGAAATCCTGTTGACCGGTCCGGCGCAGCTGGTCTGCTTTGGAGAGGCATGGTGAAAGTTCCTGGCCTTGAGGTTCGCAATTTGACGGTCCGCAACCTGACGATTCCCGCTGTGCGCCGCGGTTCGAGAGTGTCGGTGATCTCGCCCGCCAGTTATCCCCAGCCGGACAGACTCGCCAAGGGAGTCGAAGCCCTGGGCCGTCTCGGCTTTGTGCCCTCGGTGGGCCGGCAAGCGCTCTCCAAGGCTCATCATTACTTTGCCGGAAGCGCGCAGGCCAGGCTCGACGATCTGCATGCCGCCTTCCTCGATCCTTCCGCCGCAGCGATCTTTTGTAGCCGTGGAGGTTACGGTTCCAATTACCTGCTGGGGAGTCTCGACCTGGGCCTGGTGCGGGAGCATCCCAAGCCATTTATCGCCCATTCCGACATGACTTGCATGCAGACCTGGCTGTTGGACCAGATCGGGCTGGTCTCTTTCCACGGGCCCATGGTCGCCGGCGATTTCTCTGTGCCCGACGGAGTCGATGAACCCAGCCTGCTGGCCGCCCTGGGCGGCGAGCGCTGGTTCGTGGGCGAGGCTGCGGGCCTGCGCACTCTGATTCCGGGAAAAGCCACCGGAGTCCTCTACGGCGGCTGTCTCACGTTGCTCGCGGCCTCGCTGGGCACCCCATATGCGCCCCGGACAGAAGGCAAGCTCCTCTTCTTAGAGGACCGCGACGTGAAGCCTTATCAATTAGATCGACTACTGCGACAAATGATTCTGGCGGGAAAATTCGCCGGGGTCACCGGAATCATCTTTGGCGAGATGTTGGACTGTTTGGCTCCCGGGCAGAAAAATAGCATATTAGACGATGTGATCCTGCGAGTGTTGGACTGGTTTCAGGGACCGATCGCGATTGGCCTCCGCTCCGGCCACGCGTCGCGCCGCAATGTGACCCTCGCCTTCGGTATCCAAGCCGAGTTGGACCTGGTGCGTGCACCGCTGCTGAGCTTTCTCGAACGGGCGACAGAGAAATAATCCTATGGCACAAGAGAAGCACATTCACCTGATCGGGATCTGCGGCTCGGCGATGGCGTCGCTGGCCGGCATGCTGCAGACAAGGGGCTATCGCGTAACCGGCTCGGACGCCGCGGCCTATCCGCCCATGTCTGACCTCCTTCATGCCCTGGGCATAGCGATCAAAGAGCCCTATGGCGAAGCCAACCTCGCGCCTCGTCCGGACCTGGTGATCGTGGGCAACGCGATCTCGCGTGGGAACTTGGAACTGGAATACGTGCTCGATCAACGCATTCCTTTTCGCTCTCTGGCCGAGACCATCCAGCATGAGTTTCTTCCCGGAAGGGAGTCACTCGTGGTCGCGGGAACCCACGGGAAAACCACCACCACCAGCATGTTGGCCTGGATCTATGAAGTCGCTTCGCGGAGCCAGAAGGAGATGGCTCCATCCTTCCTGATCGGCGGCATCGCAGAAAATTTCGGCACCAGCTTTTGCGTGCGCGAGGGCAAGGCCTTCATCCTCGAGGGCGACGAATACGATACCGCTTTCTTCGATAAAGGGCCGAAGTTCATGCACTATTTTCCCGATGCCCTGATCCTGACCCATGTGGAGTTCGACCACGCCGACATTTACGAAAATCTCAACGCGGTCAAGACCGCCTTCCGCCGGCTAGTGAACCTGGTTCCGCGCCGCGGCCGGGTGGTGGCCTTTGACGGCAGCGCCAACGTCGATGAATGTGTTGCGCGCGCATTTTGTTCGATCGAGCGCTACGGGTTCAAACCCGGCTCTACCTGGCGGATCGAGGATCTAACCCACGACAGCCGCAACTCGAGTTGGAAGATTTTCCGCTTCGGGCAGGAGTGGCTGCAGGTAACCTTGCCCATGCCTGGCGAGCACAACGCGCTCAACGCCACCGCGGCGGCGGCGCTGGCCGCGGGGCAGGGAATCGAACCGTCTGCAATCGCCGAAGCCCTGGCCACCTTCCGCAGCGTGAAGCGCAGGCTCGAGGTGCGCGCCGTCGCCGCTGGAGTCACCATCGTCGATGATTTCGCCCACCACCCAACCGCGATACGCGAGACCTTGAAAGCCTTGCGCGCCGCGTACCCGGGCCAGAGATTGTGGGCAGTGCTTGAGCCACGCTCCAATACCCTGCGCAGAAATGTCTTTGAGCGTGAGTTGGTGGAGAGCCTCGCCCTGGCCGATGGTATTGTCGTGGCCGGAGTATTCAAGCAGGAGAGCATTCCCGAGCCGGAAAGAATGCATCCGGAGAAAGTGGTCGCTGCGCTCGCGAGCGCCGGCCACGACGCCACCTTCTATGCCACCGCGGACGCCATCGTGCAGGGGCTTACGCCTCGGCTGGAGCCGGGTGATGTGGTGGCGATTCTTTCCAACGGCGGCTTCGATGGCATTTATGAGAAGCTGCCGATGTCTCTTGAGCAGCGGAGCCGGGTTTGAGATTCTGCGTCACGGGTAATTCATCATGCTCAGTTCGGTCACCATGCTTGTTACGTATGTGGTTCTTGGCCTGCCCGTGGGCGCTATCGGCATTCCCTGGGCGTTGCTGACCGGGGATATCGGTCCGCTTTACCGTTGGAGTATGAGGGTCGTGCGTGCTGGGGTGAGGCTGGCGCGCATTCGTGTGCAGGTAGAAGGCCGCGAGCATATACCCGCCCAGCCTTCTATTTTCATGTCCAATCACGTCTCCAATCTCGATCCGCCGATCATTCTGCCTTTTCTTCCCTTTCGCACTGCCTTCTTCATCAAGCGGTCGCTGCTCAAGATTCCCCTGGTGGGTTACGGGATGCGGCTGGCCGGCTTTATCCCGGTGGACCGCGATGGACGTTTGGAGTCGGCGCGGGAAAGCGTTCAATTCGCCAACAAGGTGCTGGCTTCCGGCGTCAACATCTCTACTTTTCCCGAGGGCACGCGCTCGCGCGACGGCAGATTGCTGCCTTTCAAAAAGGGGCCATTTTATCTCGCCATGGAGTCGGGCGCACCGATCATCCCCATCTCCATCTGGGGTTCGGAGCACATGATGACCAAGGGCAGCCTGCGCATCAAGCCCGGAACCGCGCACCTGACCTTTCACCCGGCTGTTTACCCCCAGCAATTTGCAACCCGCGAGCAGCTTGGCGCAGCTGTTCGGGCGGCCATCACCTCAGCCCTGCCGCAATGGATGTGGGAAGACAACTAGAACTTCTCTAAATGACATGATCCGGCGGGGGAAGGGGACGGGTACCCCAGGTTCGCCCAAGCGTAGCTGGGCCGAAAACGACGGGGCGAAGCCCCATAAGCGCTAACTTGTTTAGGATGTTTTTCGTCAAAACTCCCACAAAATCGTCATCCTGAGCGGAGCGCCTCACAGGTGTATCGCGTGACACGATGCTTGGTGGCGCGGAGTCGAAGGACCCCGGCGGTGCCTATCTTACCCATGCCTTTCGGAGCTTTTCAACAACCGAAACCCGCACCAAGCGGACCCGCCACGGTCTTTCCCTGGGGCGGATATTCAAGAACTTCCTAGCATCTTGCTATGTCCGGCGGCTACATCTCCTGCAGCCATACACGCACGCTTTGCATTGCAGGAGATCCTGTTCTCGGGGGTTCGGTGGTTGAAAAGCTCCGAAAGGCGTGGGTAAGATAGGCACCGCCGGGGTCCTTCGACTCCGCGCCACCAAGCGTCGTGTCACGCGATAAGCCTGTGAGGCGCTCCGCTCAGGATGACGATTTTGCGGCGAGTTGGAGATGCAAAAACAGCATCTTCTCGGATTTCTATTGTCTGCCAAAACAAGTTAGCGCTTATGGGGCGCAGCCCCACGAACGCATTCCCTGAATAATCGGAAGTGGCCGTATGGCGCTCCAGCGCCTACTGCTTGATGATGGCGTTGTATCCGTCGGAGAGCAGCTTTTGCTTGATCGCTGTAGCCTGCGTGCGGTCCGCAAACGGCCCGACCTGGACGTGTAAGAGTTTGTCCTGAGGCTCGTTGCGCACCACCACTCCATAGCCCCGCTGACGCAGAGCGGAAACCAGGACATCGGCATCTTCCTGGCGGGCAACCGCCGCGATCTGTACCATCGGCTTGCCCGTGCCTGGAGCCGGAGCAGCACTAGGTGAAGTGGGTGCGGCCACCGTAACCGGCGGCGCTATTCTTGCCGAGGGCTTTGGCTGCACCGCCGACTCGGCAGCAACCAGCGCCTGGCTCACGCGCTTGGGCGGTGCCGGGGCTGCGTCCTCTCCGGACGCGTCTTCGGCATCATCAGATTTTGCATGCCGGACGACAACCGGCACATCGGCTTTTGCAGGAGCGTGATCCTGCGCTTGCGCCGCCGGTGCCGCTGGCTGTTGGTTCGCAGCGGTCGCTGCGTCGTCCGATTCGCCGGCGCTGGCAGCGGGTCCGGTGCGCAGGCTAGCCGCTTGCGCTCCCTGTTCCGTTCCCCGGCCCAGGGAGTAGCCAAAGCCAAAGAACACGCCACAGATCAACACCAGGCCAAAGAAAATACCCAGCAGGGACGCTGTGCTCAGCGTAATCTCCCGCGCTGTGGTTTCTTCTTCCTCTTCTGTATCGAGCAGGGATCTCATATCGATTTCTCCGGCTTGACCTCGGCGGTGCCGGCGACCGTCGCAGGCACTCGCATGTCTCCCATTTTATTGAATAAAGTCATCATCTCCAATGGCAGCGGGAAGACGATGGTCGTATTTTTTTCCACGCCAATATCCTGCAGCGTCTGCAAGTACCGTAATTGCAGCGTCATAGGCTGGGTGGCCAGCAGGGCAGCAGCATCCACCAGGCGTTGTGCGGCGCTGAACTCACCCTCGGCATGAATCACCTTGGCGCGCTTCTCGCGTTCGGCTTCGGCCTGTTTGGCTATGGCGCGCAGCATCGATTCCGGCAAGTCCACCTGCTTCACCGCGACGCTGACTACCTTTACTCCCCAAGGCGCGGTGTGCTGGTCGATGATGGTTTGGATCCTCTGGTTAAGGACTTCCCGGTGCGAGAGCAGTTCATCCAGCTCTACTTCACCCAGCACCGAGCGCAGGGTTGTCTGGGCAAATTGCGAGGTCTGGTAGACGTAGTTCATCACCTCGATCACGGCTCGCGATGGGTCGACGACCTTTAGGGTAATGACTGCGTTCACCTTTAGGGTCACGTTGTCGCGGGTAATGATGTCCTGCGGCGGCACCTCGAGCACTTCCTGGCGCAGAGAGACGCGCACCATCTGGTCGAAGGGACGAAAGATGAGAATGACACCCGGACCCTTGGGCGCGGGCAAAATGCGTCCCAGGCGGAAAACTACGCCGCGCTCATACTCTCTGAGAATCTTGATGGAATTGATCAGATAGATGGCAACAACAAAAATGATAATCAGGCCTGGAATGCCAATACCCATCATGTGTGGGGGCCTCGCTCAACTTAAATTGTACAGGAGCCCCTGCGGCTGCTGTTCCCGGCGAAGGTTTAGGGAACCCGCTCCACTAATAACGTAAGATCGCGCAACCCACGCACCCGCACCTGTTCGCCCGCGGCTGCGGGGGTGGCGGACTCTGCCTGCCAGAGCTCACCATTCACTATCACCTGGCCGCTGGGCGCCAGCGGCTGCGTGACCACCGCGATCTGTCCGATCATGGCGTCCGCTCCCATGCGTGACTTGCTTCGCCGCGCCTTGAGGGCTAGACGCAGGAGAAAGACGGTGATCAGGCCGAAGGCGAGGCCGCTGCTGAGGGCAGTGGCAAGATGCACACGCAGCTCGGGAATGGGCCCATCTACCAGAGTAAGAGCGCCAATCACCAGGGCGAGGATGCCTGCAGCAGCCAGAATCCCATGAGTAGCGAAATGAGCCTCCAGGATCAGCAATACAAAAGCGGAGGCCAGCAGCATCACCGAGGTGTAGCGCACCGGGAGCAGGTTCAGGGAAAAGATCGCGAGCAGCACCATGATTGTGCCCAGGGTTCCGGGAATAATGGTGCCGGGTGTATTGAACTCCACATAGATGAGCAATCCGCCGATCACCAGCACCAGCACAGCGAGGTTGGGATCGGTGAGCCGGTCCAGAATCTCCTCCCGCAGGGTTGGCTCAACCACAACCAGCCGCGCGTCGCGGGTGTGCAACACCATCGTGGAACCGTCGAAGCGAGTGATGGTGCGGCCGTCAACGGTATTGAGCAGGTCGGCGTCATTGGGCGCAACCAAATCGATCAGTTTCAGTTGCAGAGCCTCCTGGTCACTGTAGGACTTGGAAGTGCGGATTGCGTCTTCGGCCGCCGCCACATTGCGTCCCCGGCGAGCGACATAGGAGCGCAGAAATGCGGCCGTATCGTTCTCCAGCTTCTGCTTCATGATGTCGTCGAGCTTGGCTCCTCCCTCGACCACGGGATGCGCCGCGCCGGCGTTGCTGCCCGGGGCCATCGCGGCTATATCCGCAGCTTCCAGCAGGAAAAATCCCGCCGATCCGGCCCGGCTTCCGGAGGGTGCGACATAGACGATGATGGGCACCGGAGAGGCGAGGATCCTGCTTACCATCTGGCGCGTGGAATCGAGCAGGCCGCCTGGTGTATTGATCTCGATGAGCACTGCACTGGCGTGCTGGGCCGCGGCCAGGTCCAGCCCTCGCTCCATGTAGCCCGCGCTGATGGGCTGAATGGTGTCGTCGAGGTGGATCAGCACCACTTCTGGTTTCTGTTGGGCCACGCAGGCGAGTGTTCCGAAGCAGCTCAGAATGAGTGCCGAACACGCCCGCAGGAGGCGGTTCATGGAACCGGCTGCCCCTTGCTTTCGATCTGTTGCCGCAATGCGTGTGCGGCCGAATTCTGCGGTTCCAGCTTGAGTGCCTCGCTCACGTCCGCAGCCGCCGCAGTTTTTTGGTTGGCCTGCAAATCGAGCCGGGCTAAGACCAGGTAAGCCGTCACGTTCGGCTTCATTTTGACCGACTCGTCTGCCTGCGCGTGCGCTTCCTGGATGTCTCCCCCTCGCTCCCTCACCAACGCCAGCCCGGCATGGGCGTCCGCGTTGCCGCCGTCGGCTACCAGCGCAGCCTGAAATTCGCGCTCGGCCTCCAGGATCAGCCCCTGGTTGAAGAAACGCATTCCTGCGTCGGTAAGCGCGGCCGCGTGCTTCTGCGGCGGCAGGCTGGCCAGGCGAGCCTCGTCCATCTGCTCCATTTCAAGGGCAGCCTGGCGGAAGGAGGCCTCGTTGAAGCTCCGTTTGATCCGCTCCAGGGGCAGGTTCTCGGCCTGCGTGGTTGGATCAAAGGCTGCATTCACTCGATTGCTTGGCGCGACGGCGGGGGCCGAAGGATGCTGCGGCTCAGCGCGGAGAGTAGCCTGGAACGCTTCGGCCTCGGTATCGGCGGGACGAAGCTTTAGCGTTTGCGCGATCGCCCGCTGAGCTCCTGCTACGTCTTTCTTGCGCCTCAAGGCGACGGCGAGGTTGAACTGATAGTCCGGATCGTTGGGATCCGCCGCCACTGCCTGTTGGAAAAAGGAGGTGGCATCCAGACCCCGGCGGCTGGCGGTTACACCCTGGTTGTTAACTACTTCCGGCAGCGGCAGCTGCTGACTTACAAAAGCGAAGGCGTCTTCCGCCTTGACGTAACTGCCCAGATAGAAATATGCCAGGCCGCGATCGAAGTCGGCCTCGCGAGCGTTGGGGTCATTGCGCGGGAGGCGTCCCAGGGTGGTGGCCGCCAGCTCGAATTGCTGATTAGCGAAATAGGCTTTGCCCAGCGCCAGCAGCGCGGGAGAGAAGGTGGGGTCAAGCCGCACCGCCTCTTTCAGGTGCCGGATCTGTTCGTCGGGATCGGGCTCCACCAGCCCGCGGGTATAGTTCTCAAAGGCGTCCACCCGCAGCCCGGCGCCGGCGGCGACAAAGGTGTTGCGGGCCACGGCGAATTGCGGATCCAGTTGCTTCGCCAGTCCCCACGCAAGGCTGTTCAGCACATCCAGCAAGTGGGGCATATCCGCCTCTTCCTGAATCGGGGCGGACATGTGCAGCGACTCCACCTTCAGGACCTGGGCCTTGGCCTGAAAGCGGGCGCCGGTGGTCGAAAATGATCCCACGATGATGTAGTCCGCATCCAGCGTCTGCGCCAGGCGAATGGCGCTGGCGCGCGATGGCTGAAAGGTGGAGGGCAGCCCCAAGTGGTCGAGTGCATAGAGGCGGTCATCGCGGCTGATGGGCAGAAATCCGGCCGAGGCAAGACGCCGGTTCAGCACTTCCGGGATTGCTTCGCTAATCCAGTCCAGGTTCGGCTGGTCGCTGCGGTTGTCGAAGGGCAGCACTAGGATGAGCCGTCCAGGCGAAGCTTCAGGCGCGGGGCTCTGCGCCATCATCCCAAAGGACGTGAAAACAGCCACAACCACCACGAAAACACGCGTTAGAGCATTTTCCCTTCCACGCTGCCCGGGACAGCGCAGTGCAGTGCGTCTTTTCTTGAGGAAAAGACGCCAAGGCTTTCGCTCCTTCTTAAACAGCAGAAGGGAAAATGTTGGATGCCGGGGGAGCACCCTACCAGTATAGTTCCGGGGGTACAGTTCCGGGGATTATCGTTCTCTGCTCGTAACCAGATCTGTATGCAAGCTTGCCACCTGGGGACGATTGAAGTGCAGGACTGCAACCCATTCGCCCTGGCGATCGTCGCGCCAGACGATGCGGCCGCCCAGAAGGTGAGCAATCGCACCCGGCGTCAGATCGCGATGGAAATCGAAAAAACGGGTGTCCAGGGCCTCGTTGCGTGCTCCCAGATCCAGCATCAGCCGCGGAGGGTCGTATTTGGTCGAAAAAGCGAAGCCGACGCTGAAGTTCTGAGCAGAGACAGCCGCCTTCTCTATCTCGGGGAGAGAGAAATTCGCCACGGTGACGACCGGCAGCGGCTTTTTCACGTAGCCTAGCTCCGGCTTGGTGAGCTCATCGCTGGCCGGCCAGGCGGTCAAGATCGTGCTCCCGGGAAAGTGGGTCACAATCTGCCGGATCGCCTGTTGATGCAGGCGGACCACGTCGGCGTAGTTCAGGTTGTCTTCGGGGGCGAACTTGTAAGGCGGGTTGACGAACAGTCCAATGAGAAAAGCAGCCGCAGTCAGCAGGCTCAGTCCCCACCAGTAGGGCACACGGCGATAAAAGGTGGAAACGCACAGCAGCAGAATCAGCGGGTACAGGGGAAGCAGATAGCGCGTCAGCAGAGCACCCCCGAGCACTGAGTAGAAAAGGATATTCGCCGCCATGACGACATAAAGAATGGCCTGGTCCGGCGGCGAGATGCGTGGTCGCTCGGTTCCATCGCGTTCCCGCAAGGGCAGCAGGAGCATTGCCCCCAGCATGCACAGCACGGGCACGAACATGTTCATGTGCGCAGTGAGTTGCAGGATGCGATGCGCCAGGGCCACCAGGATGCGCAGCGGCGAGAGCGTGGAGGTCGCGTTGTAACGCAGGAATTCCGGATTGCCCAGCAGATACCCGGTGCGGTGCCGATAGTAGGCATACCAGCCCAGCAGCGGGATGATCGGCGTAAGCAAGACCAGCCCAACGCGGAGGTGGGCGCGTCGATCTAAATTAGGCGGTGCATCAGACTTTCCGGGCCTGTTGCGCCAGGCCAGGCATAGCTCCCACAACGCGATCGCCAAGGGAGTAATGATCGCTGTCTCTTTACACCAAGCGGCCACGGCAAAGCAGGCGGCTGCCGCCCATAGGACCTGGGGGCGGCGTTCCCCGGATTTCCTGTCGAGGTTCGTGGCGTTGAAGACCTTCATGCGGTCCCGGCCAGCCGGGACCGCACGCGCGGTTGTATCCGGCGCAGCGTACAGGAAATCCGGGGGTCGGCTATCAAAGACAAAGACCAAGCCCCACAGGGTTGCGGCGGCGGCAAACATATCCGCGTGCGCCAGGGTGCTCTGGGCAAACCAGACGGGGTAGATCGCGGTCAGCACAGTGGTCGTAGCAGCCACCCATGGGCGGCCATTGAGCAGCATCGCGAGGCGGTAGACAGCAAGCAGCGCGATCGCGGTAATCAGGCACATGGCGGTGCGAGTGACGGCTGGCGTGAATCCGGACTTCCACCACAGGGCAAGGTAAAGGGAGGGAAGCGGAGGATGAGCGTTGGCCAGAGTGGTCGACGGAATCACGTCCCCGGTGCGAAAGAAGTCATACGCGGCGGGGATGTAATAACCTGCTTCGTCCCAGTAGTAAGGCAGGCGCAGCAGCGTCAGGTGCGCGAGGTAGATGCCGACGAAGAGCAGGGGGAAGATGAACCTGAGGGGCAGCGGACGGTCGAGCGGTGTTGGCTGTCGGGGAAGTACGGCCACGAGTCCCTCCTCCTCTTCCCGGCAAACATAATTTAGTGGACTGGGCCTTGAGGCATGATCGGGGGCCGGGGTTCGAGGGAGATGGCGCCAAAGGTGTGCTCATATTGGAGCAGGTTCTGCTCCAGTACATTGCACAGTGCCTTGGCTTGTTGTGGGCTGAGGTAAACGGTTTGGAAGGTGTTGATGGTGATCTGATCGGCCGTTTCCTGATAAGCGGTGCCGAAGGTGAGTCGGAAGTCCCAGACGCTCTTCTGCACCTGAACGCTGTTGGCATAGCCCTCGCGGTACTCGGGCGTGCGCTCCAGAATGACGTTCGGCTGTGAATTGTCTTGGCTCATGAGCTATAGACTAGAACATTTCTCGGAATTTAAGGGTGCTCTCTGCCGAGCGCTTCCTGACAGCTACTTCCTTACCGGCTCCGGCGGAAGATGAGCGAAGCATTGGTTCCCCCGAAGCCGAAGGAGTTGGTCATGGCATACTCCATCGTTGCCGCGAGTCCCTTGTCCTTGACCAGGCAAAAGCCGCAAGCCTCATCGATATTCTGGAGATTTGTCATGGGAGGAGCAATCTGATCGCGGAGCGCCAGCACCGTAATCCCCGCTTCCAGGCTGCCCGCCCCACCCAGCAGATGACCGGTCATCGACTTGGTCGAACTCACCAGCAGGCTTGTCGCTGACTCGCCGAAGGTATTGCAGATCGCTCTGGCTTCGGCGCGATCACCCAGGGGAGTGGAAGTAGCATGCGCGTTCAGGTACTTGATTTTGCTTGGCTCGACCTCTGCGTCGAGCAGGGCCAATTCCATCACCCGGCGGACACCCCGGCCATCCTCAGGAGGAGCATTGGTGTGATAGGCGTCGCTGTTGGCGGCGTAGCCAACCAGCTCGGATAGGATTGTCGCTTCCCGTTTTACCGCATGGTCGTATTCTTCCAGGATCAGTACCCCGGCGCCTTCACCTACCACGAACCCGTCGCGGCCTTCATCCCATGGACGCGAGGCAGTAGCCGGATCATCATTGCGCGTGGACAGAGCACGCATAGCGGCGAAGCCGGCGACCGAAAGCGGGGTGACTGCTGCTTCGCTTCCACCGCAGATCATCACGTCCGCGTCGCCCCGTTGAATCACCCGGAAAGACTCGCCGATAGCGTGCGCGCCCGTGGTGCATGCAGTGGCGCAGGTGAGATTGGGACCGGTCGCGCCATAGCGAATCGAGATCTGGCCGGCGGCAAGATTGGCGATGGTAGCGGTAATGAAAAAGGGTGATACCCGGTGGGGGCCGGCGGCCAGCAACTTGCTGTGCTCCCGCTCAATCACCTCGAAAGCGCCAATGCCGCTGCCTACATACACCCCGACCTTGCCGGCATCTTCCACCGCCATGTTCAGGCCGGCCTGCTTCACAGCGAACTCCGAGGCCGCCAGGGCAAACTGGATAAACCGGCCCATCTTCTTGATTTCTTTGCGCTCGATGTACTCTTCGGGGCTGAAATCCTTGACTTCGCCGGCAATTTTGCAGCTGAACCCTGAGGCATCAAATAGCGTGATCACACCGATGCCTGACTCACCCTGCAGTAGAGCGTTCCAGGTAGCTTCCGTTCCTATGCCCACGGGGCTTACCAAACCAACCCCGGTAACCACTACACGCCGCTGCTGAATGATCATCCTAATAAGGGCGCAGCTTTCCGTCCCTGACTCTTCATCCTTTTATGGTATTACATGTTTACTTCCTGGCCGCGGCTGCATCCAGTTCGGCTACCACGCCGCGCAAATAGCGCAGACTAGCGGCGATGCTTTCCACGGGAGGGATGACCGTCGCGCCAAACTTCACATCCTGCTCGACCACCATCCAGCCGGAATAGCCATTCCTGGCTAGGACGCCAAGGAACTCAGGAAAATTGATGGACCCTTGCCCAATGATCGTGAACGCCTGCATCTCGATCGCTTGCTCGAAGGTCGATTGCTTCCGGCGAGCTTCAGCCAGGACCTTCTCGTTCACATCCTTGAGGTGAACAAACCTGAGAAGGGCACGATACTTTTCCGCTTCCGCGATTGGATCCCCGCCGGCGTAAGCGCAATGCCCGGTATCCAGGCAGAGTCCGATCTTCGAAGCCGATGTGACATCAAAGAATTGTTCCGTCTCCTCCGGCGTTTCCACGTAGGTGGAAATGTGCGGATGAAAGACCAGATCCAAGCCAAATCCGGCCACCACGTGCGCCGCCTCCGCGACCACCCGGGCAACCTGCCTCCACTGCTCAGCAGTCCATCCACGGCTTCCGTCCCGCGGGACCCGCCCCGCAATCCGGTCGCGTTCGACCGACTGGCCATCTGCAAGAACGAGGAACGGCGCCCCCAGTGCGGTTAGTAGTCCACCCACCTTTGTGATCTGGTCGACGACGGTCTTCGTCGCCGCAGGATCGCCCAGGTTGGCAGGCACGAAAGAGCCCAACAGCTTCAACTTTCGCTGCGCTAATTCGCTCGCCAGCAACTGCGGATCCATGGGCAGGAAACCATAGGGTCCAAGCTCGGTACCCGTGTAGCCCGCCACGGCCATTTCATCCAACATGGTTTGATAGCTTTGCTCCCAGGACGGGCCGGGATAATCCAAAACCCCCCAGCTATCGGGTGCGGAGGCAAACTTGAATCGCGAAGACAATGTCGTCATGGATCGATCGCTCCGGGGTAGGCACTATGCAGGCCAGGGCCCGGTCCTACTTCTATCTTGGCGGGCGCAGCTATGGCTGCCAAGTTATCAGTACCGAAGTATTTGTGAAGATTTGGACAAGATAACAGGCTGCGGAATGCTCTGGTTTTTGAAGGGTGCGGGCTACCTCGCCGCAGCGAGCTTCAGCTCGTTCATAGGTGGTTGCAGACAGGAGCGGCTTTACAGTTGAGGGAAAACTCATGTTTTGTATCAGGCCGGTAAAACACAAGCCGATTCCATTCTCATACAGCGAATCCCCCGAAGACGCCCTATCTCCCGGCCTCGAAGCATAGGCGAGACACCTGAAGAAAAAGCACTTTATCTCCTGCCATAGGCCTACCCTACGTGTAGCGGGGAAAAGACTAGGTGATCACTGCTGCAGAACTGGCGCCCATCCCTCTCTTCGCCGTCCTGGACGAACCCGCGCGCCAAAGACTTGCACAAAAGGCTGCTGATATCCACGTTGAAGGTGGTGATTGGGTCATACGCGAAGGTGAGGATCCGCGGTTCTTTGTCCTTCTGGAGGGCTTACTCCAGGTAATGAAGGATATTGTGGGACAACGCCGGGAGCTTGAGCAGCTCAAGACAGGCGAGTTTTTTGGCGAGATTCCGATTCTCCTGGGCACCGCAAATATTGTCTCCGTGCTGGCGGTATCTCGCTCCCGCTTGGCGCGTTTCGACCGGCAGCAACTTCAGGAGTTGATTCGAGATTTCTCTGCTAGCGGCACACTCATTTTTCAGACGATGACGGATCGACTCTCAATGGCGCCGCAGTACGTAAAGGAGACCCCCACCTCACGAGTTCTTTTGGTGGGATCCCCCTATGACGCGCATTGCCGGGCTATCCGCAGCTTCCTTTCCGCGAATCAGGTTCAGTATGACTGGGTCAATAGCGAACTTGAGCCGGAGCGCGCTTCCTCCTTCGTTCCGCGAGCGAACGAAGGAGTCGCAGTCTTCGTCGATGGTGCGACTCGCCTGGTGACTCCGACCGTCCGCAACGTTGCACAGGTGCTGGGTTTCCAGACCGCGCCGAAGAACAAGCACTATGACGTTATTGTTGCCGGTGCGGGACCGGCAGGCATGGCGGCTGGAGTCTATGGAGCCTCGGAAGGGTTGAAGGTGCTGATTGTCGAACGCTCGGCTGCCGGCGGACAGGCAGGGACCTCATCCAGGATTGAAAACTACTTGGGTTTTCCTTCCGGCATCTCTGGTGTTGAGCTTACCGAGCGCGCGCTCAAGCAGGCACGCCATTTCGGCTCGGAGATCGCCGTAACACGCAGCGTCGAAGCGGTACAAATGACAGATACGGGTTATCGCCTTGACCTGGATGGTGGAGAGCACATTTTTGCCCCCGCTGTATTGCTATCGACTGGCGTCGAGTGGCACCGGATCGAAGTTCCCGGACTGGACCGCCTGCTTGGTAGGGGAATACTTTACGGCGCCTCTCGTCAGGAGGCCCATAGTGTAGCTGGTAAGAGGGTATTCGTGGTCGGAGGAGGTAACTCTGCTGGCCAGGCGGCGGTGTTCTTCTCTAATTATGCTGCCGAAGTAATCATGCTGGTGCGTGGTGCTGGTCTTGCCCTGAGCATGTCGCAATATCTGATCGCGCAGATCGCGGGGAAGAGCAACATTCGGATCGAATCGTGGACAGAAGTCACAGAAGTGCTTGGCGGAGAGCGACTGGAGCAGATCGTAACCACCACTCGTGAACGAGTTTCCACTACGCGCACTGCCGATGCGTTGTTGCTGATGATCGGCGCGACCGCAAACACATCCTGGCTCCCACCCACCCTGGAGCGTGATGCCAAAGGTTATATTTACACCGGAAGAGACCTAACCGAGTGGCCTCTTGATCGAGAGCCGTTTCCTCTGGAAACAAGCCTTCCGGGCATATTTTGCGCTGGCGACGTTCGCCATGGTTCGATCAAACGTGTAGCCAGCGGTGTGGGCGAAGGCAGCATGTCGATCGCGTTCATCCATCAATATCTAGCGCTCACCGGCGCGCCTGATCTTACCCGCGTTTGAAATTTAACGACCTTTGCGTTTTGCGCCGCTTCCCTGCAGCATCCTTTATTGGTGAGAGAATCCATCGAGGGTGAGCTTATGGCCAGGACGAAAAAAGTCGTCATTACGGCGTTCGGCGACGAAAGCAAGCTTACGATTGTCGAAAGCGATCTAAACGATCCTGCAGCCGGTGAAGTTCAACTGTCGGTCGAGTACACCATCGTCTCAGGTTCCGACGTCAATATGCGTCGCGGCACCTATCCGCTTCAGAAGAAGCCGCCCCTGACTCCCGGCTATAGTGTCATTGGCAACGTGCGGCTGAATGGCCCAGACTCCGCAAAGTTCGCTATTGGTGACTGCGTTGCGTGTCTTTCGAAGTATGAGGGACAATCGGAACTGATCAACCTTCCGGAAAAATTTCTGGTACGCGTGCCCGATGCAGTAGACAAAAAGGCTGCTGTTGTCCTCATCCTGGATTGGGTCACCGCATATCAAATGCTGCACCGCGCAGCGCATGTCACCGCTGGCCAGAAGATCTTCGTTCATGCGTTGAGCGGCGCCGTGGGAGGCGCGCTCCTACAGCTCGCGAAACTACAGGGAGCCCAAGTCTTCGGTACAGCTTCATTGAAAAGGCACGACGAACTACGACAACTCGGAGCAGTCCCTTTCGATTACTCGAACAAGAAATGGATCACCTCCACGCAGGACCTCGGTGGGGTAGACGCCGTCTTCGATCCCCTCGGATTTGAGAGCTTCGACGAGTCCTACTCGATCTTGAAAAAAGGAGGAGTTCTCGTGGGGTATGGCATGAACTTGCCGGGATGGACCCATACCCCTGAACGTTGGGTGATCCCTTCTGCGCTCAAACTGTTCTCGAAGAACTTGCTCTTTTGGTCGGGGAAGCACACGACCTTCTACGGTGTAAATCGCAGGTCAAAGCACTTCGCTTCAGATCTGGTACAACTTTTTGAATGGCTCAGAGACGGAAGGATCTCTGTGCCAATCAAAAATACCTTCAGGCTTGATGAGATCCAGAAGGCGCATCGGGAGTATGCCAGCAGCAAACGCATGGGTTCCATTGTGATTGAGGTTAGCCGATAACAGCCTCTCACTAGATATCTCTGCAATGCGTGGGCGATCATAAGCTTCTATACCGTTGTGTACCCTTCTCGAGAGTTCCGGCCACGAGCGCATCGTGAGGCGTAGTTCCACATGCATGGCTGGCTCGCCGACCTTCCCGCTGATTTGCTGTAGGGACCCATGAATCAGTCAGGATGTAACTCTGGAGGTTGCGAATCGGAGCAATCCGAGGCATAAAATAGCGCTATGAATAAAATTATCCTGGCTGACAACCAAGAGCTTTTTCGCATTGGCATGGGCAGAATCCTGGCGAGCGAAAAGGATTTTCACCTGGTGGCACAGTGCGCGGACCTGGAACGTCTACTGCTCTCCGTTGATGCGTACCGCTCCTCGATCGTTCTGTTTGCTTCCGCGCTAAGGCCCGAGTATCAGGATCTGATGGCGCACGTAACGGCCGCAGGAAGCCGCGCGGTGGTGATCGCCGAGAACGGCGAGCCGGCCCATAGCTTCATCGCTCACGATATTCGCGGAGTGGTCTATCGCAACACTCCCGGCCCGGAGCTGGTGGCGTGCGTGCAAGGAGTGATCAAGGGTTACCGGTCGATTCAGCGGCCCGGCGAAGCTACCGGGTCGGACGAAGAAGATTCCATAGGCGTGCGTGTTCGCAATCGCCTGACCCCAAAAGAGATGCAAATCGTTGCCGTGCTCATGCAAGGTTGCAAGAACAAAGAGATTGCGCTTCGCCTCGGCACCACCGAACAAGTGATCAAGAATTGCCTGCGCAGTATTTATGACAAGACGGGGGTTTCAGATCGCCTCGAACTTGCACTCTTTACCACGCGCAATCGCATACTGACCGCCGCTGCGGCCGAGGCGGGCACCCTCGTCTGGGAACGGGGTTGAGGGCGACATTGGCTGCGATCCAAGGTGGCAAGTCCTCTACCGTACCTTTGGGAAATCGCTTGTGTCACCCTGCAAGTGATTGCGCAACCCAAACGAGTGGACGTAGCATTATCTACGGCAAGAAGACACCCTATCGGCCTGACGCTATTATGCCGATGGCGAATCGAGAACAACCTAGTGATCACTAGCAGAGAGCAAATCCAACCTGGAACGCCTTTGCCTTCAGGCGAGGCACCAACGCTGTCGTCAGTATCAATGGCGGCAAGCCATGAATCGACCCCTTCCAACACCTCCCCCTCCACCGCTGATCCGGCCACGATTGGCAAGAGCCTGCAGATCAAGGGTGAAGTGACAGGTTCCGAATCGTTGTACATCGACGGCAGCGTCGAGGGCGCGATCAACTCACCTGACAACCGGGTCACGGTTAGCCGGGATGCCCAGGTATCGGCGAATATCACAGCTCGTGAAGTGGTGGTTTTTGGCAAAGTGAGCGGTAATATCTATGCCAGCGATCATGTGGACATCCGCAGTGAAGGTTCGTTGACCGGGGATGTAACCGCACAGCGCATCAGCGTTGGTGATGGCGCCTTCTTCAAGGGCGGCATCGACATCAGCAAACCGGGCCAGGGAAACGATACGATGGTGATTGCCGGAATCTCCAGCGATCACTCACAAACGACTGTTAGGGCCGTTCAGGCGTAGCTGAGCAGTGAAAGCATTGCGGCATGGTGCTTGCACCGGCCATCCTGCAGTGCGACGCTCTTTCAAGAAACGGCGCTGAGTTCCGAAGGATTCGTCGGGATCTGTAAAAAAATCGGCAAAGCGTGATTACTCGCGATTTGCGGAATCCTTGGCCAGGAGCCGATCGACCGTCAGTTCGCCAACGCTTAGTTTCTCTACGCGGTCGCCGCGAATTGCGACCTTCCGAATGGCCAGTGCGCCGACAGCCAAGGCGCCAATAGCAAAAACGCCCATCGCGGCAGCGCCAACAGCCAGACCTGCGGCGGCGATTCCGGCGGTCACTGCGACAGACCGGGCTAGCTTGTCCTGTATATCCATGGAAACCTCCGGGCGGTAGACCGCGGTGAAGTAATATCCCTCAATATTCTGCACCCATCACCAGACGCCTGCCATCCTTTTGGTGCGGAAGAATGGCTTCGCGAAAAGCCGGCAGCTCCGCGGCAAGAAAGCTGCATGAAGAGCAAGAGCGGCCAACGGGTCGGCATCTCGGCAACTTGATGGCAAAAGACGTGAAAGCGGGTCCATTCCATCCAGAAATGTCGATGAGGAGGTTGAGTTTCTAGTATCAACGCAGTTCTCGCGCTCTTTCAGTCGTTGAACCGTCCATACCAGTTTGCTGCCGTAGAACTTCGTCTACAAGCGCAAGCATTGCCGTATTGAACTGCTTGGGACGTTGCAACGGAGCGAAGTGGCTCACACCATCAAGCAGGATGAATGATGCCCCTGGAATGGTCCGGGCCAAGTATTCTGCGTGGTCGCGTTTGATGAACTCGTCCCTCTCGCTTTGCGCAATCCTAACGGGCACACTTATATTCTCAAGATCCTGCGCGGAGTAATTCGGTTGCGTCCGCTGCATCAGGCCCACATCCTCCACGAATTGTCCGAACTGCTCCGGTGTAGCCGAAAGCTGCTTGTAGTCCTCAGCGTGGCGCGAGAAACAGCGGTTCAGCGCTGGAGTGGCTTCAAACGGTTTAACGCCGGTCGGGTCCATATTGCAGGCAAAGTAGAAGACACCCGCAACGCGTGAGGGGTATTTCGCTGCAAGAATCAATGCGGTGCACGCGCCGTCACTCCAACCCACCAGGGCGGCTCGGTCGAGATGCAAGGCGTTCATCACGGCCAGCACGTCGGATGCCATCAGTTCATAGGAGTAAGGCCGTCCATCGCGAGTGCTGCGACCGTGACCGCGGCTGTCGATCACAACCGCGCGATAGCCGTTCGCGATGAGAGCTGGAACCTGGTATCCCCAATTGCCGCCGTGGCCCAGACCGCCATGCAGCAAGACCACAGGTGGACCAACGCCGTAAGCGCTATACCAGATACGGGCTCCGTCATTTTCGATATGACCCAGATCGTCCGTGACCGGCAGTGGAGTGGCGCCGGTCGCTTCGAATCCTCTTAACTCGTCATCGTGAGCGTCCATACAGCTAATGTTAAACGCCCTTAGCGGAGCTAATCGGTCATTCCTGAACGGCCAACCCGGGCTGTGAACGGTTCTTCTGCCAAAGAACATTCCTACTGCGGGAAGCTGTTTCCAAACATGGGAAGCTTGCTCTTCGATTCCTCCTTGGTTGCTTCGGGCTGGATCACGTCCCAATGTTCCACGAACACACCGTCCTTAATACGCATGATGTCGACGACAACAATGGCAGAGCCGTCCGGGTTGGAGTAGCGGCTATGAATCATCATATAGTCGCCTTCAGCCATCATGATGCCGTGCTCCCACTTGGATCCAGTGGGCAGCGATTTCACTAGATTGAACAATCCGTCTCTGCCCGGTTCGATATGTGAGCTGTGCTGAATGTAGTTCGGCGACCAGTACTTCTCCGCACAGGCGAAATCGCGCTTGTTAAAAAGGACATTGAAACCTTCGAGCAGAAGCGCTTTGTTCTTTTCTTGCAGGGTCTGTGACATTTATCTCCTCCTGGAGTGATCTATGGGGCAGTCCCGCTCCGAAGACTCCCCGGTTGCGTGCCGACCGTTGGAGCGATCTCGTCTCCAAAAAGTCGCGCTCTTTGGATTTCTGAAAGCAGGACTCGCACGCTCCATTGCATGCAAGCCCTTATTATCCTTGTGCAAACCAATCGTTCATCTGGTGGAAGAAGGCTGCTTCGTTTACTCCGGGATTTGCCCTGAAAGGTTTGGCGATCTCCACGAGTACTTCGCTGTCACTGGTTCGCAACGCCTCAATCGTCTGCTCGATGAACGGCTTCAAAGGCATCGCACGGGGTTCTTCACTGCTGTTCAGCAGGTCCGTCTGAACCCACGGCGGAACGATTTCCAAAACCTGTACCGATGTTCCTCTGAGCCGATAGCGGAGTCCCATCGAGTACGCATGGATGCCGGCCTTCGTCGCGCTGTAAAGTGCCGCAAATGCCATCGGCACGTAGCCCAGCACGGACGATACATTCAAGACCGTTGCCGATTCCTGTCGCTTGAGATGCTCGATCAGCGCGCTCGTCATCCGCACCGTACCAAAGAAGTTGGTTTCGAATTCCGAGGTCAAGAGCTTGTCGTCGATAGGCTTGGAGACATCGTCCAGTTGCATGATGCCCGCGTTGTTCACAAGCACATTGAGCTTCGGGTATTTAGTCATCAACTCTTTCGAAACGGAGGCGATGCTCTCCAGGTTCGAGACATCTAACTCCACTGTATCGATGCCCGGGTTTGCCTGCACTAGGTCAGCCAACTTGGCCTTCCGGCGTCCCGCGACGATCACTTTGTTGCCCAGCTTATGAAATGCCTCTGCGAGACCCCGTCCGATACCGGATCCTCCACCTGTCACTAAAATCGTGTTTCCCACCAGCCTCATATTTCCCCCGTTGAATCCGCCCGTGGAGAAGTACTCGCATCTCCGTGTTCAGTGAAATAGAGTACTGTCATACTCCTAACGATTCGCAAAATATTTCTACGCAATCCGAATGTGTTTTTTTCGCCCCTAGTCCAGAAAGTCCGGCTGCTGGGAAGGTGGGTTGAAGTATCGGTGGAAATCCCGTCTGTTTGAACGCCTAATGCCCTTGAGCGAGGAAGCTTTCTTGAGGTTAGGCAGCTACCGTCTGTTGCGAAATATAGCTTTCTTGTGATTGGTGAATCATTTGGATTAGCAATGTGCTCCAATAACTCACGAGGGAATTTCACCCCACGGAGTTTCTAGGGAGGTTAGAGCCATGAGACACTCGAGGACCGAAAAGGCGGCCACCCACTCCAAGATCGTCGCCGTGGCGGCCAAGCGCTTTCGCGAGCTGGGGCTGGAGGGGATCGGAGTCGCAGACGTAATGAAGGAAGCAGGCAGCAGCGTCGGCGGCTTTTACAAGCATTTCGAATCCCGTGACGAACTGGTCATCGAAGCCCTGGCGGAGGCTTTCAAGGATCTTGAGAGATGGGAGCAGGAGGCGGAAGACCTGCCTGCATTGTTGCGCTTCTACCTGGGAGAAGAGCACTGCGACCGCCCTGGAACGGGTTGCGCGATAACGGCCCTGGCTGGCGACGTTCGTCATGCGAGCACAGGTGTAAGGACGGTCTTCACACAGCGTGTGAAACACAGCCTTGGCTACTCTGCCGATCGGCTGAAGGGTGGCGACGCAGCATCGCGGAGGGCGCGAGCGATACTCTTGCTTAGTGCTGGCATCGGGGGCTTATCTCTCGCCCGCGCCGTCAACGACAAGGCGTTATCTCGTGAGATTCTCGCGGCGCTTCGCGATCAACTGATCGTTTTGACGAAACATCCCCTGCCTCAGAGAGCAAAGGCTGAAGACGGTGGTCGCGCTTCCCGCCAGTAGTCAAGCCCATATGTCCCCAACGCCCTCAATGAGTAAGTCGGGGTGATCCCGCGCAATGGCTGCTGGCCGCTGGCGTCATCAGATCTCCTTCTCCAGCAGAACAAAGCTTAAATCGTCCCGGAGTGGTCTGCCGAAGCGCTGGTCACCATAGGGAAAGGGGTTGGGTTTCACCGGTCAATACGTAACCTCGGCGTTGATACCAGCCGATCAGAGTTGTGCGGACATTCACCACCGACATACGGATACGGCAAGCACCATGCTGCTTCGCAAATCCCTCCGCAAGGGCTAACAGGGCACGGCCCATTTGCTTGTTTTGCAGATCAGGCCGGACAGTCAGCAGGCCGAGATACCATACTCCGTCCCTCTTTGGCTCCAGCCAAACCGTCCCCAACAACTCACCATGCGGATCGTTCCGGCAGGTCAGCAATACGGCATCAGGCTTTGCGGTCAGGTCTTCTCTGAGAAGAGACTCGGTCAGGCGCTGCCCCTCGATGAAATCTGCTTCGGAGTTCCAACCCGCTGAAGGGCCGACGCCGCGAAAGGCTAAATTAGTAAGGTCTACGATCGCAGCGTAGTCATCTTCGGTAGCGCGAGCCAGAAACATGGGATTCGCCCAGCAAGGTCTTATTTGGTATCCGGTTCCTGCGGAATCGCCTCGCCGTCTGAGCGCGGATCTGCCCCGGCGAAGTTGACCTTTCGTCCGCTGTCCCTTACCACGGCTTCCCCCTGACCGACGGAGAAAGAGAACGGCTCCAGCAGTTGAATCTCGTGTCCTCGCTTTGTAAGTTCTGCTCGTACCGTCTCGGGAACTGTTTCTTCCATCTCCACATCGCACCCCTGGAAGGTTCCCTTGGTGAATCTCGGCTGTTCCAAGGCCGCCTGCACATTCATCCCGTAATCGACGACGTTGGCGACAAACTGTGCGTGCGCCTGCGCCTGGTTCCAACCGCCCATGATGCCGAATCCGATATGAATATCCCCCTTTTCCATGAAGGCCGGAATGATGGTGTGAAGCGGCCGCTTGTGGCCGGCGAGTGAGTTAGGAAGGCCCGGCGTCAGCTCGAAGCCCGCACCCCGGTTATGAAACGAGAAGCCCAGGCCGGGCGCGACCATGCCCGTGCCATAGCCCGCGTAGTTGCTCTGGATCAAGGAGACGATGTTGCCGTCCTTGTCGATCGTAGACATATAGATGGTCGAGGTGCCGTGGGCATCGAGCATCTTCTCTATGTCGGAAGGAACGACCTGGCACGCAGCCTTGTCCATCTGGATCAGCTTCGCCCGCTGCACCGCCAGATCTTTCGAGATCATTTCCTTCACCGGTATCGGGGTGAAGCGCGGGTCACCCACATACTGGTGCATATCCGCATAGGCCAGCTTCTTGGCCTCAATCATCACCTGCAGCGCGTCCGCGGAGTTATGCCCGTACTGCCCCATGGGAAATTGCTCCATGATGTTCAGCATCGAGAGCGCTGCGATGCCCTGTCCATTCGGCGGCAGCTCGTAGACCGTCCAGCCGCGATAGGTAGTGGAGACCGGCTCGACCCACTCCGGTTGAAAATCTTTGAAGTCCTCGAGCGTGTGCGTGCCTCCCTGGGCTTGCAGGAACTTCACCATGATCTCCGTCATTGGCCCGTTGTAATATGCATCCCTTCCATGCTCGGCAACTTCCCGCAGCGAGTGCGCCAGGGCCGGATTCTTGAATTCATCCCCAACCTTGGGCGCCACACCGTTGGGCAGGTAGGTCTCCTTGTATCCAGGCTGTTGGAACAGACTCTTGGCCACCCAGTAACGTGCATTTCGTTCAGCCAGAGGAAATCCATTCTCGGCGTAGTAGATGGCGGGAGCCAGAGTCTGGGTGAAGGGAAGCGTGCCGAACCGCGTTCTCATCGCATCCCAACCGGCGACGGCACCCGGAATATCGATGGTCTCAACGCCAATCGGATTGATGTGGTCGATGTGGTGCGCCTTCATGTAGTCGATGGTCAGCGCCTTCGGCGTCCATCCGCTTGAGTTGAGACCGTAAAGCTTGCCCGTCTTGGCTTCGTAGTAGATCGCGAACAAATCGCCGCCCATCCCGTTGACGTACGGCTGGACCACACCCATGACGGCGTTGGCCGCGATAGCGGCGTCGATGGCGTTTCCACCCTCTTCCAGAATGTGCGCACCGGCTTGAGAGGCGAGAAACTGCGGGGCCGCCACAATCCCGAAGCTTCGTCACGACCATGGAGCGGCCCTGGCCTGGCTGGGAGGACATTTGCTGCGCCACGATCACCGGCGAGATGGAGAGAATCAGTGCAGCCGCAAGAGTGCGGAGTGTCATAACATTTTCCTCTGCCTTCATGAAATGAGACGGTGGATCCAAACCAGGACGTCTTCACTCTAAACCAAGTTGTTCGGGGCAATCAGATCATACGGCGGGAGGAAGGCTCGTATCGAAGAATTTCAGCAGTCGCTTGACTTGAAAAATTCGGGTGGTTGGGGTTGAAGTTTTCTTCGGCCGCGGGTTGACCTGGCGCAGCGTTCCCCATTCCAGTCCCGGAGGTGATGACCAACGGGCGGTCAGAGCCGGGCAAGCACGGAGCCAATCGCCTCGATGGCCCTTCGATCTAGCTCGCAATTCGCGAGGAAATTCGAAAAGTCGTGATTGAAGGCAAGGTGAATCACGCCATCCGACAACTCCGCTCCGCGACGCAGACTTTCCAGGTCATTAAGATCGCCTCGGTGCACTTCGGCGCCGGCGGCGATCAGAGCTGGGCGCCCGCATCCGACCGTGTCAGTCCAAGTACCTGGTGGCCCGTATTGATGAGTTCCGGAACAATCGCAGAGCCGATAAAACCGGTAGCGCCAGTGACAAAAACACGCATGATGAACTTCTCCTCTTACTTCAGTTGAGGACCGTACCAACTAGATGGGGCATGGAGTTGATACGATCTATACTGATAGTCCGTATTATTGGTTCGATCGTCCGGAGGCTGCATGGACCCTCTCTCCGATGTGCTGTCGTTGCTGAAACCACGCAGCTATATATCGGGCGGCTTCGAAGTGGGTGGTGACTTGGCCATCCAATTTCCAAAACATCAAGGCATCAAGTGCTATGCCGTGCTCGCGGGCCAGTGCTGGTTGTCTGTGGAAGGCGTTCCCGATCCGGTGCTCCTCACGGCGGGGGACTGTTTTCTTTTGCCGCGTGGGCTGCCCTTCCGCCTCGCAACCGATCTGTCACTCACGCCTGTCGACTTCCACACGCTTCTCTCAGCCCGGAAGGCGGCTGGCGCGGTCTCCCGCAGTGAAGGTGAGGGACGCTATATTGTCGGCGGTCATTTCCTTCTTAGCGGCAGTCATGCCGATATGTTGCTGGGGGCTTTGCCGCCCATCGTGCATATCCGCAAGGAGTCGGATAAGGCAGCGATGCGCTGGTCGCTGGAACGTATGAGGGAAGAGCTGCGCAATCCGCAGCCGGGCGGCTCTCTGATCGCACAGCAACTTGCCTACATGATGCTCATTCAAGCGCTTCGCCTGCATTTGGCAGACGAGGCGAAAGGTGGCGTCGGTTGGCTCTTCGCCTTGGCCGATAAACAGATGTGCGTGGCGATCACCTGTATGCACGACGATCCAGGGCATCGTTGGACATTGCAGGAACTCGCCGGACGCGTCGGTATGTCGCGATCGATCTTCGCTCTCAGGTTCAAAGAGACGGTTGGGGAGACGCCGATGGAGTACCTGACACGCTGGCGAATGCTACTGGCAGGCGACAGGCTCAAGACTCTCGACGAGCCTATCTCCGATATTGCCTTATCGCTCGGTTATGAATCCGAAAGCGCTTTTGGCAAAGCCTTCAAAAGGGTCATGGGCTGTTCACCAGGACAATACAGCCGTAGGAGCCATCTCGCGCCGCCTTCTCCATCCGCAATAGAACCCAGCTACGACGATCGCAGGGAAGTGGCCGCGGTTGGTTAGAGTGTCTACATACCCTCGACGATGCGGAAGTCGCGCTCTGCGCCAGATCCCAGTGCCTCAATCGCCTTTTGGTAAGCCTCGCTTTCGTGAGCTGCCAGCGCGATCTCATAGCTGTCGAACTCGACAAGTATCGTCCGCAGTTGCAACCCGGCTTCGTGAGCGTGGATCTGGCTCGTGGAACTGGTCAACAAACGTGCACCGAATGACTCAAGCGCCTGTCGTGCTAATGTGCTATAGGCCTTTACCGCAAATTCGTCCGAAATCGATTGATATGCAACTACCCAATAACCCTTCTTCATGGTGTCTCCTGTCTCCTTATTCAATCCGAATGTAATGCATAACCTTACATAACTGGTAGCGCGTTACGCTCATCGAGGAGACGATGAGCGCGTTGGACTCCTGGCAGTCTTTGCCTCGAATCAACCGGCGCTAGATAGAATCTTGGTGACGGACAGTAGAAATGGAACGTCAATAACCACTATGGGTGGAGGCTTGTCACTGCAGGTGGGTGGTTTGTGGATGGCGAAGCGCAATGCGATGACGCTTTTGAGGTCGCGTGTGCCACCTGATCGCATTCAAAACGAGGAGAAACGATGACTGCAGCCATTCCTTCCACGCTGGTTCTCACTCTGCTCTGCAGCGCAGCGGCAGCCGGCGCGCAAACCACGCAGTCCGCGCCAATGAAGATTGGCGGCGATCAGATGGGGCATGAGTTCCAGGCACCGGCCGTGGAACGCAACTACGAACGCCGCGTTGTTATGTTGCCCATGCGCGACGGGGTCAAGCTGTTCACCGTCATCTTTGTTCCCAAAGGAGCGCACGATGCGCCGATCATGCTCACGCGCACGCCGTACAACGCCGCGGATCACGTGCGCACCCTGTCCGCACCGCCCGCGCGGATGCTGATCGATGAGCTCTCAATCGCCGATGAAGGCTTTGTGGAAAACGGCTATATCCGGGTTTACCAGGATGTGCGCGGCAAGTACGGCTCCGAGGGTCCTTACCTGATGACGCCGCTGCCCGTGGACTCGGGCTTCAACAGCACCGGCGCCGATGACACCACCGATGCGTGGGACACGATCGAGTGGCTGACCAGGAATGTGCCAGAGACCAACGGCCGTGTCGGTATGATCGGCTCGTCCTACGAAGGATTCACTGTGGTGATGGCTCTGTTGCATCCGCACCCGGCCCTGAAGGCTGCTGTGCCCGAGAGCCCAATGGTCGACGGCTGGATGGGCGATGACTGGTTTCACTACGGCGCGTTCCGCCAACCCAACATAGACTATGTCATTGAGCAGATGACCGCGCGCGGCAACGGTATCGGAGCGCCGCGCATCGGGGACGACTACACCAACTACCTCCTAGCAGGCTCGGCTGGCGACATGGCGCGAGAAGAAGGAGGCGCCGATCTGCCGTTCATGCGCATCCTCGAAGAGCATCAGGCCTACGATTCCTTCTGGCAGGCCGGCGCGCTCGACAAGCAGATTGCAAAGCTTCCGCTCACCGTGCCCACCATGTGGGTGCAGGGTCTCTACGACCAGGAAGACATGTGGGGTGCGATCCACTCATATCGGGCGCTACAGGGCAAGGCGAACGCGAGTGGCATGAACTTCCTGGTCATGGGGCCGTGGTTCCACTCGCAAATCAATCGCCAAGGCCGCGCAATGGGCCCATTCATCTGGGCGACGGATACTGCAAACCAGTGGCGCCGCGACGTGATGGTGCCCTTCTTCAACCAATATCTAAAGGCCGATGCTCTGAAAGCTGACACGCCTCCGGTCTGGGTGTATGACACCGGCGCCGACCACTGGGACCGTCTCTCCACCTTCCCCACCAGCTGCGAGCACGGCTGCAACGTCCTTTCGAAGCCGCTCTATCTCGCATCCAGCGGTAAGCTCTCGTTCAGCGGCCCGGAACGCGAAGAAAAGGCCGAACGCTACACGGAATTTGTATCCGATCCTGCCAAACCCGTGCCGTATAGTCCGCGGCCCATCCTGGAAAAGGACGGAACCGGCTGGCGCACATGGCTTGTGACCGACCAGCGATTCGTAGACGGTCGCCCCGACGTGCTGACCTTCATAAGCGACCCGCTCTCCGCGCCAATGAAGCTGTCCGGTGAGCCGGTCGTCCACCTTATCGCTTCCACGAGTGGCACCGACTCTGACTGGGTCGTCAAGTTGATCGACGTGTACCCGAACCGCGAGCTCGGCAGCGTGGACCTCAGCGGCACGTTCCCCGGTCTGATCGGGCAGCCTTGGGACATGAACGGTTACGAACTGCCTATGGCGACCGACATCTTCCGTGGCCGCTATCGCACCAGCTTCGAGCACCCTTCGGCCATCGAGCCCGATAAGCCGCTCGAATACACATTCGCGCTGCCGATGGTCGAGCGTACCATTCCAGCCGGTCACCGCATCATGGTGCAGGTGCAGTCCACGCTCTTTCCGCTCTACGACCGCAACCCGCAGACATTTGTCCCCAACATCTTTGAGGCCAAACCCGCCAACTACCAGAAAGCCACGCAGCGTATCTGGCACACAAGCCGCGAAGCCAGTTACATCAGCCTGCCTATCGTGCCCGTCGCCGTCGAGCGGTGAGTCAGCGCAGGGATGAAGGACTGGGAAGAAGATCCTGACTCGTCAAACGGTCAGGGTTAGGCAAATTTGAGTTATGTTGATAAGGTTCTATCTCGACGCCATCGGTCCACTCGCCAGTTCTGTCAAATCCATCCATTGTTAAAATCCACATGCCTTTCGAACCCAGAGAGACAATCCTGTTGGCGATCTCCTCGGTGGTTGACGGCGGCATCGCACAGAACATCACTGGGCCTCTTGGATTTGTCCGTTCCCATGAATAGAGTTGCGGCCGAGTGCAGAGATGATTAGCAGCAGCCTCGACATGTTTGGGCGGCCCTCGAATAATTAGACACCAATCCGGCATCCTTAAGTGGTTGGTTCCAGTCGTTGGGGAACTTACCGAGACAGTGGCTCACCGGCTCACTTGGCTGCCCCGTTCGTCAGTACGGATTCAATTCGAAATACGCGGAGTCGATTATGCGCACGTCAGCTTTGGGGGTTTCGCGTGCCATGCCGTCTCCCGCTCGGTGCGATGTATTCCTGATTTCTGTTCCGCTCGGTGCCGTGGTCCGCGGGATGCCGGGCTGCACGAGGCCCGCCGTTTTCGGTTGTACGCCCATTGACTTGGGTGACAAGATGGCAACTAATGCTTCCCCGCATGGCATTCCGCCTGATTGCCGTGGCCTTGGCCGCCGCTGCCCACAGCGGCGCGCTCACCGCGCAGAACTACGATCTGGCCGCGCACGGCCAGCAGATCATCGCGCTTGACCGGCTCATGCGTTTCCACCCCGGCGACGATCTCGCCTGGGCCGATCCTGCCTTAGACGATTCCTCCTGGCCCCTCATCCGCGGCAACGAAACGTGGTACGCGCAAGGTTATCCGCGCCTCACCGGCTTTGCGTGGTACCGGTTCAAGGTTACGCTGCCCAGCCACTCGGGCCCGCTAGCACTTTGGGTTCCCCTCATCGCCACGAACTTTCAAATCTATGCCGACGGCCGGCTGATCGCCGAGAACGGTGCCATGCCCCCGCGTCCTATCCCGCGATACGGACCAAACCTCGTCTTCCCCATCCCCGCCGATCTTGCAAATTCCGGCCAGCCCGTCAGCTTTGCCATCCGCGTATGGCACTATCGGTGGGAGTATCAGCTGTTCGGCGGCCTCCAGGAATCCATGCAACTCGGTGATGCCGGCCTCATTCAGGAGTGGCAGGCACAGCGATGGCGCGTGCTATTTTGGGTCAACACGCAATTCAACATCGATGGCCTCATTTGCCTGCTGGCGGGCCTTGGGTCCCTGGTGCTCTTCTTTCTGCGCCCGACCGACCGCGAATTTCTCTGGTTCAGCGTGTGGGAGGCCTTCAACGTTCTCTACGTCCTTCTTGGGGTGTGGTGCAACTTCCATTCTTTCAACGTCGTTCTTTGGAGGCTCGGCGGGGCCGTCCTGCTTGCTGGTCTCAATGGGTGCATGCCGATACTGATCCGGCACTTTGGAAGGACCGATCGAACCCGTCTTTACTGGGCAGCCATCGCTGTCGCGCTGCTCGACTCTGCGATCAACGTTTTCCAAGGTCTCAATGGGATCAGCATCTTCTGGTTCTGCGTGGCTGAGGCCGTCTTGAAGCTCCTGCTCGGAGCTTTGAACTGCGGTCTGCTCTTCCAAACCTCGAAGGAGAGCAAGCTGGAGATGCGGGTCTTTGCTTTGCCGGTCGCGGTCTACTTCCTGAATCTCACAGCCGTCTACGGAGCATTCGCTTTGCTGGTGCAGGGCGCGAGCGGGGTGGGCAGCTACGTGCAGCTCTTCATCGCCTTCACCGGCTGGCCCTTCCCGCTGGGAACGTATCAAACCACCGGGATCGTCGTTCAACTCGCGCTCTTCACCATTCTGCTGTTCCGCTTCGTCCGCACCCGCAGCGACGAAGAGCGCTACAAGACGGAGCTCGAGGCCGCGCGCACCGTGCAGCAAGTCCTCGTGCCCGACGAAATCCCCACCATTCCCGGCTTTGCTCTGGCCAGTGTCTACAGGCCCGCCGGCCAGGTCGGTGGCGACTTCTTTCAGATCATCCCCATCGCCAATGGCGGAGTCCTCGTCGCTATCGGCGACGTCAGCGGCAAGGGCATGCCGGCTGCCATGACCGTCGCGCTGCTGGTCGGAACCCTGCGCACTCTCGCTCATTACACGCAAAAGCCCTCAGAGATCCTTGCCGCGATGAACCAGCGCATGCTGGCGCGCAGTTCCGGCGGATTCACCACTTGCCTCGTTCTCACCGTCAGCGCCGAAGGAACGCTCACTGCCGCCAACGCTGGCCACATCGCCCCATACATAAATGGCCGCGAGCTCACTCTTTCCAACGGCCTCCCGCTCGGCCTCTCTGCGCACGAGCAATACGCAGAATCCGTCTTTTCGCTCGCCGCGGACGAACAACTCACCCTGATGACCGATGGCGTCGTAGAAGCCCGCGCATCCGGCGGGGAACTGCTCGGCTTTGATCGCGTGATGGCGATGACGACTCAATCAGCGGATTCAATCGTGCAGGCTGCGCAAGACTTTGGCCAGGATGATGACATTACCGTAATGACCCTGCGCTTAGCTCCCGCGGGAATCGCCCAAATATAAAACGCATGCGCCCTGCTGCTGTGATTGAGTAAGTTGAGGCCACCCTAAGTGTTCTCGCTCGGCTCCTCAGAACTGACTTATCGCAACCGAGGCCTCTGTAACGTTTACGGCATTGCTCAATCCAAAAACCTTCAACCCGGCGCCGCCAGCCTGGGTTTGGATCTGTAGGGCGGCTTGGAGCGCGGCCTGCTGCAGGATCTCCATGCATTGTTGCGCAGTGGAATTTGGCGGCAATGGTTTGGTGACCGTTGTTCCTGTGGCGCCATTCGTTACAGTAATTGAACCTTGAGTGGCCGCGGTTCCGCCCGCGAAGGAGATGAGGATTCCATGCGCCTGAGAAGGCACCTGAGCTGGCGCAGGCGTTTGCGCCGGGGCCACTGGATCCTGGCTCTGTGGATTGTTGGCCCCCGGCGGACCGAAGACGTTGTAAAGCGCTTGGAAGGGCGCGCTATAGACCGAATCCACCTGGTATGGAATGTGGCATTGGCCATTCTCGAGCCAGCCCGGCTGAAGGCCCCGATTGCTTCCCCAGGTACTGATTTGCTTACGGCAGATAAAGAGGTGTGTACCGTCGGCAGCGACGCCGCCGGGAACAAGCGCTCCCACGTTACCATCGAAGTCCCGCCACTCTGCCGGACCAACGGCTACCTCGTAGGTGTTCGACGACTGTTCCTTTCCGGCATCGTCTGAGAAGTTGCACGCTCCCTCGACCCACTTGCCCGGAAAAAGGTTGTTGTTGTATTGGACGCGGCAGACATAGAGCGGCGAACCCGGTTTAGGACCATTCCCGGGACCTCCCATGATCGCGTTCTGGCCGGGAACGAACGGTTTTTGCGCCGGTTGCCACGTCACAGAGCTCGGCCCCGGATCATAGGGAGGAGGAGGCGGCGGCGGCGTGTAAGCCGGAGGTTGTGCGGGCTGGGGATACTTGAGTTGCGTGATTCTGCCCTGGCTGTCGATAGAGGAACAGTTCGCCCCGACCCACCAGCCGGTGTTCACATCTAGCCCAACGCCGGGATCACCGAGTTTGCAGGGCGGAAACGGCTGTACCTGGGCAGGCGGATAAGGAGGCGGATAGGGATAGGAAGGCGGGTAAGACGGGTTCCAGGGAGGCCGTCCACCGCCGGTTGCGTACAGCACTTCAAAGGGTGGTCCCTGCGTGACCTCAGCTCCGCCGAACGGTATGTGGCAGGTTCCGTCGGAAACCAGCTTACCGGGCTGATAGCCGTAGTCTGTTCCTGACGCATCGACGTAGTGGACGCGGCACGAATAAAGCGGACTGCCATCGACGTCTCTGCCCATTTGAGCGAGGCCATAAAGGCTTCCCCGGTAGCCGCCCCAATGTGCAGTTCCATAGGCGACCTCGTAGGAATTCATAATTTGTTCCGACCCGCCGAATGGCACATTGCAATTGCCCTGAACCCATTTCCCGGGAACCATGCTGCCCTGCACCCGTGCGCGGCATATGTACATCGGGGTGCCTGGATTGGGATCGGCGCCCGGACCACCCATGATCGCGCCATTGGAAGCATCGGGAGTAAATGGTGATCTGGCCGGCTGCCAGCTGATGCTTTGGCCAAGCATGCCACCGTTCTGTGCATGCATGGACAGGCTGGAACAGCAGAGCAGGAATGTGAGCAGCAGCAGGCGATCGGAGCGGCGGAAGAAGATCACTGCAGGTCCCTCTGGTGATATAGCAGCTTGGGGAGCACACCAATTTGCGGGTTCATTATCGATGGATTCCGCTAGGTCTGTACACGAAAAAAACCTCGTAATCGCGCAATTTGTCTGATATTCGCTGTAAGCGGGGAGCGGCCCTTTGATCCAGGGCTCTTCTGCATACTTGGGCCTGGATGGTTCTGCTGCTATTGCCGCACTTGAATGCTGACAGCCGACAACTACTCCAGATTGATCCAGACCGACTTGGACTCACTAACGGCGTCCAGCGTATCCAGGCACTTATCCCGGCCTATACCTGACTGCTTGAAGCCACCCCATGGTTGAGTCATATCCCCCAAGTCGTAACAGTTCACCCACACAACGCCGGCCTCCAGGTCGCGAGCTACTTTGTGCGCAGTGTTAATATCCGTTGTCCACACACTGGCCGACAAGCCATAAATGCTGTCATTGGAAATGGCGACCGCTTCATCGATTGTCTCGAACGGCAGCACGGCGGCCACTGGTCCAAAGACTTCCTCACGCGCGATGCGCATTCCGTTGTTCACTCCGGTGAACAACGTAGGTTCAACATAGGCTCCGCGGTCGAATCCCTCCGGGTTTGGCCGCCCAGCGCCAGCCTGGCGCCTTCCTGCTTGGCGAGATTGATCTCTGAGAGAACGCTCTTTTGTTGGCCTCGGCTAGCCAACGGCCCCATCGTGGTCGCGGTGTCCAGGGGATCTCCGATTCTGATCGGTCTCGCGTGTCTTGGTTTTGAACCTCTCGACAAAGTCATCATGAATCCGGGCATCGACCAGCAGGCGCGAACCGGCGCTGCACATCTCTCCCTTATTGCCGTAGATACCGTGGACTGCATATTCGACCGCAACATCGAGATCGGATACATTGGCGGTGATGATTTGGGGTGACTTGCCTCCAGTCTCCACGGTGACACGTTTCAGATTCGATTGACCCGAATACACCATCATCATCTTGCCCGACATCAGTCGAACCCGTAAAACTGATCTTGTTGACGTCCGGGTGAAGCGCGAGTGCCTTTCCCACCGTGCCACCTGCTCCGTGCACTACGTTAAAGACGCCGGGCGGACCGCCGGCTTCCAGAAAGAGTTGCCCGAAAAGGGTCGCTGAAAAGGGGGAGAGCTGCGCAGGTTTCAGAATGACTGAGTTGCCTATCGCGAGTGCCGGCGCCACCTTCCACGCCGCGATCAGCAATGGATAATTCCAGGGCGCAATACAGGCCACTACACCGATCGGCTGGCGCACGATATAGTGGAATGCATTCGATGCCGTCGTCGTTACCGATCCCTCGATCTTGTCGATGGCTTCTCCGAAGAACCGGAAAGTCAAGGCTGCGGCAGCAACCTCGCCATTCGGATTAAGCATGTCGGCGATCGGTTTCCCGACATTCAACGAATCCATTAGGCCCAGGCGGAGCCCATGTTCCGTGATCAGATCGGCCATTCGATACATCACCTGCATACGGGCGCGTGGCTCCATCCGGGACCAGGCTCCCGTCCTGAATGCCGCACGCGCCGAAGCTACCGCAAGATCGACATCCTCCGCGTCCCCCAGAGGCACGGATGCCAAAGTCTCATCGTTCGCCGGGTTGACCGTTTCGAATCGCCGGCCTGACCTGGCATCGGCCAGCTTGCCATCGATAATCATCCGCGTCTCGGGACGGAGCGCCGCCGCCTGCTGGTGGAAGTCTTGTGCGGGCGCCTGGGTTTGCACCATTGTCATACTCGTCTCCTTTGATCGATGCTTGGCGTAAAAGATCAGCTCGCGGGATGAGTTACTCCATCTCCTGCCGCTAAAAGTCGAGAATTACTTCCCCACCTCCTCCGTTGTGGTTTCCCCCCTCAGCCTTTCGCGGCACGGAACAGCACAGCAGGATCTCCCCTTCGCCGCGGTCAGCCAACGGTTCGTCCAGATAGTCCACCGCGCCGTTGATAATCCGGGTTTTGCATGTTCCGCAGATACCTGAACGGCAGCCAAAAGCGGGAGCGAGGCCAACCTCTTCCGCGAGCTCGAGCAGCGTGCCATCTTCACGGGACCATGTTGTCTCGATCCCAGACCGGGCAAACTTCACGCGGACCGCACTTGCGCCATGATCCTCGGAGGGCTTTCTGGGTAACTCCGGCTTGAGCACCGTCCCCGGACCGAAGGATTCATAATGAATGCGCTCCGGGCGGACGCCAGTTCCGGTGAGTCCGGAATACAGCTGGTTCATGAACTCGGAAGGACCGCAAAGGTAATAATCAAAGTCGCCGGGAGGCAAGAGCGCAGTCAAAAGACTCATGTCGACGCGGCCCTTGCTGTCGTAGTGAACGCCGATCTCATCCTCCGGCGATGGACTGCTGAGGCAGACGTGCACGCTAAGCGTGGGATGCTCCGACGCGAGTTGCTGAAGGCGGTTGCCAAATGCGCGGACCCGGCCGTTTTGCCCGCCGTGAATAAAATGGATCGGCCGGTATTTGCCGCTGCGCCGGCCCTCTTCGACGATGTGCTCGGTGATGGCCATCATGGGCGTTATCCCGACTCCACCCGAAACCAGCACAACCGGCCGTGCGCTGCTTTGGTCGAGGACGAACTTGCCGCGGGGCATCAACGCTTGCAGACGAAAGCCGGCCTTCGCATTGGCATGCATGAACTGAGAGACAAGCGCATCCCCTTCGCCGCGCCGGATCGACAACCGGTAGAAGTGGGGGTTGTAACAGCTTGAGATCGTATAGGTCCGCAAAGCAGGTTCCGTGCGGCCGGGAATCGCCACCCGGATAGGCAGGAACTGGCCTGGCTCCCAGCGATAGAGCGGTGCGCCGTCGGCGCGCCGGAGATAGAAGGAGGTGATGATCTCGCTCTCCTTTTCCATCTTTGCCACTTCCAGTTCCACGTAGGTATTGCGCTCGCTCTCGGCGGTGACCGAAGCAGTAGGAACAGCGCTAATCGTCGTGGAAACCGGGAGCGAACTGGCCGGTGGCAATACTTCCAATCCTCCTGAGTTCGCGGACATCGTCTGAACAATCAGCTTTTGAAAATGGATGCAAAGGTGCTCGGCATTGGTGAGGAACCTGCCGCGATCGGGTATTCCGCCCAGGAGCCCCTTCTGCACGGAATCGGTTAGAACATCGTCTTCGTAGCCCACTTGTTTGTTAAAGGCGATCAGGTCATGGGCAAACTTCTCAGAAACACCCGGCGCAAAGTATTGCTCCGAGATTCCCTTGGCCTTGTTGGGCCCATCAGGAAACCACACGTCGATGGAAAGGTTGGGAAAGCCAGGATTGATATTGATGGTGATATTAGGAAACAACAGGTGATATTGCGCCTGTGCTATCTCGCCACGCGCGTCATAGATTTCCACGGCGGTCTTGCCTTCCAGCGCCGACTGGCGCACCTGCCCCAGCTGGCTCGCGAACCAGCCATGTGTAGTCAGGTTATAGTTTTCCTCCTTGACATCGATGGCGGCGCTGAAACCGGGATGGGCTACGGCGCAGTGGTAACACTCCAGGTAGTTTTCCAGCATCGTCTTCCAGTTGGCGCCGGCGTTCCAGGATTCTCGGCTGTACAGCTCGAGACTTTCCAGGTGGATGCCGCTTCCTGTGATGATCTTGAGCAACTCGCCGAAGTACGTGGCAAGAGGCTTTGCGCGGGAGTCAAGGTTGACAAAGACAAACGGACCCAGGGTCTCCACGCGAATCGGCAGCAGTGGATAGTCTTCCAGTCGAAAGTTAGGCTCAGCCGCCGAGCGGGGCGCACCCTTCAGGCAACCGTCGAGATTATAGGTCCAGGCGTGATATCCGCATTGCATCATCTTCGAGTTTCCGCGGCCCTTCATCACTTCATGCCTGCGATGGCGGCATACATTGACGAAGCCCGCCAACCCCTCTTCGTTGCGGATTACCACGACGGGGACTTCGCCCGCATAGCCGGTGATGTAGTCGCCCTGGTTAGTTAGTTCCTTGGCGGGACCAATGTAGTTCCAACTTTTCCTGAAAATCTTTTCGATTTCGCGCGCCGTAATGGCGGCGTCCGTGTACCAGTGGGCGGGAAGCGACTCCCCGCGATCAAGCGCTGCGAGCAAACTATCGGGAGTTTCGATGACTGGGCTTAGAACGGGCTGAATCATGGCATTTATCTCCTTGACGTACTCTTTTCAAGATTTCTCTTCGCTGTATTTCCTTTACCGTTATCCACCGGATGCCGCGGTAACCGCCTCTCGCGACGGCCCCGCCTTGCGCAGAAAAGGGATGGACAGCAGCAAGATTGCGCTGGCGCACAGCAAAACACCCCAAAAGCTGAGCAGCCGCGCTGCGGCGGAAGCGAGTGCTGCCGTGGACAACATTCCTATGGAATAAAAGATGTTGTAAACCGCGTAGACCGCAGCGTAGCTCGACATCCCGGATCGATCGACAGCGTTGCCCAGTTCCGCAGACGCTGGGTTGAGCATGAACGCGAACGATATATTGACTAGAGATAACGTGATGCCGGCCAGGATGACCCCCTTGAAGAGCGCCAGGAAAGGAAGCGTGGCAGCCATCGCGATCGTGCCCAGAACGATCACGTTCTGGACAGGAATTCGTTCCGATACGTGCCCGACAACTGGTGCGCTCAAGCCGTACACTATGGTCGAGACAGTAAAGAGGATGCCGATGGCCATCGATGATGCGCCATATCGTGCCAGCCGCACAGGCAAGAGCGGTTCAATGATTCCCACGGAGAACGCGGCCAAGGCGACTGCTACAGCAGGGACCATCAGCGACCGGTTGCGCACCAAAGCAAGAAAATTGACTGGCGCGTTTCGTCGCACACCTCCCGCTGGAACAAGACGGGCAATGAGCGCAGCGGCGATTGCAAACGCGACCCCGGTGGTGAGAAAAGGCGCCCTATAACCGCCGGCGTGATAGAGAAGTCCGCCGGCCACCGGTCCGATCACTGAACCGAAGGTTCCGCCGGTGAATGCATACCCTAGCATCACCACCCGCTTTTCAACATAATTCTCTGCGATGAGTGCCAGTCCCGAGGTCCACAGCCCGGCCGAGGCGGCGCCCTGGCAGAACTTTCCCAGCAGCAACAGCCAGAGGTTCGGCGCCAGGCCTAAGAGCGACACTGCACAGACAGCCAAGGCCGCGCCGCACATCATCGTGGACCGGCCGCCGATGCGGTCACCCAGGTACCCGAACACTGGAGTGACCAGCAGGACGCTGATTGCATAGACGCCATAAAGTAGCGCAAGCTGCCCCTCGCCTTTCAAACCGGCGGGGGAATGCGCCGCCAAAGGGAAAAGCATGCCGTAAAGGAAATAGTCGAGGAACAGGGAAAATGCGATGACAGGGACCATGGCGCGAGAAGGACTGCTGATAGCGTCCGTTGCACAATCTTGAAGTATTTGAGCCATGACGTCACCACGAAAAAGGGGATTGCAGGCAGAATCGTATCTTCCCTCTGGCTGGTAAAGCGCAAGTAAACGAGTTTTGGGATCATCAAAGCCAAAAAAAGTTGCCGGGGCTTTTTCTCAGTGACGCTCAATGAGCCAGGCGTTTGTGGCGGTGATGGGGTTTACGAATGCCACCCGCCGTCCATCTGGAGACGGTACTGCCCAGCCGTGGATGTCTCCCAGCGAATGGAATCGGCCATCCAGGTACACGTAGAGCAACTGATTGCCCACGGTGGTATCTACGGATACGAACCAGCCCCGACCGTCGGCGGCCCATATCAGCCCGCTCAGATTGGCCACGCCGGGCAGGACGACTTCACGCTCACGTGGCTCATTCGGCTTCGCTTCCAGTGACACCACGCGGATGCGCGCCTCGCGTGAATCATGGTTAGGAATGGCTACCTGCGTACCATCAGGAGAAATATCCCAGTCCCAGAGGACCTCGACAGACCACTTGGTGCGAGCCAGTTCCGCGCCCCTGCCCCGTGCGGCATCCAGATCGTAGTAGGTGCGCCATTTCGCACCTTCCGTGGTCCTCAATACGCAGCGCTTACCGGGGCCCAACGCGCAGCGAAACTCATCCAGCGGTCCGCCAATCGGAACTTCCTGTGGCGTCCCTCCCTCCACCGGCACCCGCATCAACTTGTAAGTCCCCGGCTTGTAATACCAAAGCCCTTCGCGTTCAGCAGATCGCGCCGCATACAAAACATAATGACCATCGGGCGCCAGTTGAGGCAGGACCTCCGTCATCGGTGTGGCGACAATGGCCTTGGGCGTTCGCTGGTCGATTCCTTGTTGGAAGAGGTCAAAGCTGCCGCTGCGGTCGGACTCGAAAATCACCGCGCGACTGTCCGCCGTCCACGCGTGGGGATAGTTTGTTCGATCGTCCAGGGTTAACCGGCGAACATTGCTGATGCGCGGCGGGGATGGATCAAAATCCCCCACGAAGACGCTATTTTGGGCAGACTGCATCAGGACCATTGCTTGCTTTCCAGTCGCAGTGACGCTTAGGCCCAGCAGAGTGCTTGTACTGCCGCCCGGCACGCTCGTGATTTTCCGCGGTTCCCCCTTGAGGGCGCCGGTTGCCGGGTCGGTCATCACCTCCCACAACTCATGAGAAGAGGTGAAATTGGCGTTATCCCAGCGCAGAAACATGATGCGGCCGTCGGGCAGTGCGGAAGCCGAATTCATCAATAATATGTTTCGCGCTTCGACGACGATCCTTCCTGTAGCCAGGTCCGCCGATTCGTACCAATACTCGTAACCACTTTGATTGAAGTGTCGCCGTTGAATTCCCAACCGGCGTCCATCCGGCGACCAGAACACAAGCCGGAATGTGTCGTCGGCAGGCCCGGCGACGATCTTTCGCGGTTCTTCGCCACGAGCTCCTGCCACCCAGATCTCGCCCCAATCCTGGCTTGCGAACGCAACCCGCGTTCCGTCCGGTGAGGGAGTCGCCGCACGGGCATTCGTTCGAAGAAGGATGGGCTCCGCTCCGGCGGTTGAGATCAGCCAGATGCTCGGCACATTCGTCGTCGACGAGAAACCGCTCGCGACCAGCTTCTTGCCATCGGCGAACCATGCCAGACGATCCACAAGGAAATCACTGGGCGCGGACAGCGTCCTGGTATCGCCATCCTGAAGTCTTCGCAGAAAGATTCCATCGACATTGGCATAGGCCGCCAGCTTCCCATCCGGCGAGATCGCCGCGGCGGTCGCCCGGTTCTCAGGAATCAGCGTTGTAATCTGGCGAAATGTAGCAGTGTCGCCTGCGAGTCGGCCTTGCTTCCATCGCCACCCGGCAAAACACGCCACCGCGGCCAATACAGCAACAACCGCCCATTTCCAAATTGCCGGAACTGAATCAAGGAAAGTTTTTCGCGGCTCACTTAGTTCGCTCAGCGTCCGCACAACTTCCGCCGCGGTGGGACGCGCAGAAGGCGCCTTGGCCAGCATGTCGCGAACCAGCAGGTCCAGGCGCGCCGGCACCTGTGGATTCAAAGAGGAAGGCGCGACCGCTTCCTTCTCCAGGATGCCTTGCGCCGTGTCGAGGGGAGAGGCCGCCGGGAAGGCGTGCTGGCCGGCGAGCAGCTCGTAGAGCACCAAGCCAAAAGAGAAGACGTCGCTCGCCGGGGTCAAAGGCTCTGTACGAGCCTGTTCCGGTGACATATAGCGCAGCGTGCCCAGCGTGAGGCCGCTGCCCAGCGCGATCGCTTCCGTCGTCACTTTGCGGGCCAGACCGAAGTCAAGCAATTTAACGTAGTCGTCGGGCCGCAAGAGTATGTTTTCGGGTTTGATGTCCCCGTGAATCACGCCGCTGGCGTGGGCGGCAGCCAAAGCTTCCGCAATTTGAAGACCGATGGCCAACACATCAGGAATTGGCATTGGCTTCCCGCACACCTCGCGGAGCGGTTTGCCTTCCACCAATTCCATCACCAGCGCGGCGGTCGATCCGGCTTGCACAACCTCGTGAATGGTCACAATGCTGTGGTGATTCAATGCCGACGCAGCCTTCGCCTCGCGTGTGATCTGCTGCGGATCCAAACCCGCCAATGTTTCGGAATTCAGGAATTTGAGCGCAACCAATCGGTCCAGGTCGGTATCCTGAGCCGACCAGACTTCCCCCATGCCGCCGCGTCCAATCAGTGCTACGGTGACATATCGTCCGACACGCTGACCGGGAGCAATCCGGCTCGCACGCGGCTCACCACGGAGCGAGCTGAACAGGGGCTCACTCAAAAAGTCGCCGGCGGCTTCGTCCTCTCTCAGCAGCTCTTCAACCGCCTTCCGGAGTGGCGTACTCTCTCCGCAAGCCGCATCGAGCACCATCACCCGCTCCCCTCCGGACTTCTCACGGGCGGCGTGAAACAGGTCGAAGAGCCGATTCCATTCTTCGGGTGTCATGCAAACCCAGGCGCCGAAGTATACCAAAATGAAGAAATCTATGATCCGTTTTGCTGACCTTTTGCGCTTTAACTTGTAGGACTCACATTACGTTCACACGCATATCCAGTCACGTCCGGCAGAACCCTTCGAGCCCAGCAATGTTGGATCGAGGTCTTGACTGGAAAGCCCATCGCGTCATCCTTGGCATACTTGCTGCGACGGTCGCCTTCCATTGTCCTCTTGTACTCGCCGCGGTTCCATTAGCCCCGCCAGTGATTCGCAGCATCACCGTGGTGAAGAAGCCCGGCAAGACAGATGGCCGTGCCATGGCCACGGTGAACGGTAAGACGGGAAGCATTGCCGCGCACGCCCTCCAGGCGTGGACGATCCAGCAGGGCCAAGGTGCATTGCTGTTGCTTTCTCCGTTGAAAAAAAATCAACCATACCGCGTTCGCTACTACGAGCTTGACGCAGGAAAAAGCCGGCTTCTCGGCGAGGTGCCCTTCGCTCAGGCCACGATGGTGGAATCCACCAGCGGCACCTGGGCCTTCACCCTCAGCGGCATCGATCCCGCCGGCAAAGAGTCCGTGATGTTCGCGGGAGATACGCAAGCAATTCACGCCCGCATCGACCATGCCTCCAAGCCGGTCTTCTCCCCCGCATCGCTCTCCTTCCGAACTCCCAGTGGCGCACAAACCATCGATCTGCAGGTGCTTCTGGGCAGGGATGTCCAGGGCGCAATCCTTGCTCCATCAGCCGCGGACGCGAAGGCCGCCTATTTGGAGTTTCTGCCGGACGGGGACGCGCTCGTGATCGATCGGGCGGGACAAGTAGAGCAGGGGCGTTGGCTCACGGATGGCATATCTTTCCACGTCACTCCGGCTAAGGGAGAGGTCGTCCTCTGGCAGCGGGCAGCTCTGCACCCGGTGGTAGGGATCCCCGCTGCCGCCATGCTTGAAGTGCGCTTGCTTCAACCTTTATCTTCCAGAACCGCAAAGGTTGGTATGGAGGTCCATGCCGTTTCGATCGCGCCGGCCATCTCCTCAGGTTCCATTCTCATTCCCGAGGGCAGCAGCTTCGAGGGCAAGATCGCAGCGGCCCATGCCGTGGGCTGGGGTATTCGCCACGAGACAGCAGCGCTGACCGTCCACTTCTATTCCTCCAAGCTGCCCGATGGACGCGTCCTGCCCATCGACGCTCGCGTATTCCGCGTGGATAACGCGCGTGAGCAGGTAAGCGCGAATGGCGAAATTGAGGGAATCCGATCCACCGGAACGTTGGGAAATTCGGCCGAGAATAAGATCTCTTCGCTGGCCCAGATCGATCCGACCGCGTACCTCTTTTTGTCGCTCTCTGGCCCGGCTACCCTGGGATTTGCCGAACCCGAGATTCTTTACAACGCGGGTACAGAACTGGTAATTGCATTCCACACGCCGGTGATCACGACGCAAACCTACCAGCCAACTGTGACCCCGGTGGATCTGGCCGGCGAGCAACTCTCCCAGTTCGATTCCATGGTAAGAGCGCTGCCTTATCGCACCCGCACGCAGACCACGAAAAAACTCTCCGACATTACCAACCTTATTTTTATCGGCAGCCCATCTTCTTTGCGCCGCGCCTTCGATGCCGCCGGTTGGACCACCGCCGACCAACTGACTGCGGCTTCAACGTTCGAGACCGTCAAAACGCTGACGGGCAACCAGACCTATGCCCAAGCCCCCATGTCGATGCTGCTGCTGGGTGATGAAGAGCCGCTGTTTACCTTGCAGAAGACAAACAATACATTTTCTTCTCGCCACCATGTCCGTGTCTTTCCCACCGGTGAAACCTTCGATGGCAAAACGATTCTCACTGCGTCCTCCACGCAGGACATCGCGATCGCTTTCTCGTACAAGCAGAAGACATTCATTCACGTCATCGATCAGTACCTTGACAACGAGCGGTCAAAGGTCGTCGACGACTTGGATTTCACTGGTTGCGTGGATCATGTCGGCCTGGTTCCGCGGCCATGGGTTCCACAGGACGCTTATAACTCCACCGGTGATCGTTTGCGTACTGATGGCGCCGCGGCTGTGTTGTTTCTCAATGATTGCGCCGCCCCCCGTACCACACCCTTGACTCCCGCTGCCCGGGCAGGACTTTTTGAGCGTAGCGAGCGCAACACCGTTCTCACCATCAAAGACCAGCTATACCGCGGAAACGTTGTCTATCAGGGCATCTCAGGTGGGATCAAGGTACACCACTACCTGACCACGCAGGGGGAACTCCCGGAGGACGCCGGCCACTGGCAAAAAAGCGATGCATCCGGGACCAGTTACAGGGTGGCCGGGACTGCTCCGGCCCTTTTACAGCGCCGGCCTCCCTGGGCTAATACCAGCCAGGGTGAGAACCAACTCGATTCTGACGCGCAAGCGCTTGTCGAGTCCCACCGCTGGGATCCCCCGCTCTTTGAGATCGCGATCCAGGGCGGATATTCGCGGTTCGTCAACACCAACCTGGAAAATGTCTTGATTCTGCTTCAACCCGTCGATCCCAAAAAACCGAACGCCTATACTTACTTCCAGGGACTCGCGGATACTTCCACGGACGGTTGGGCGGCGGGCGTCTCCCTTACGCTCAATTCGTGGAAGTGGATTTCGAGTGAGTTCGCCTACACGCAACAACAGACAAAATACGATCTATTCACCACCGTCCTTACCGGAGTTCAGAACCCGCCGCAGCCAGCTGGTACCTCGACCGTTGGCTTGTCAACTCGCCAGGCTGAATACAACGTGCTGTTCAACGCGCTTCCTCGCGCTTCACGGTTTCGCCCCTATTTTGCCGTTGGTCCGGATTTGCAGCTGATCAAGCTTGCAGCCGCGCCGCTGAAGGGCCCCAGCGGCCTATTCCGGCTCGGGCTTTCCAACATAGGAATTATTCAATCGGCATTCAATTTCGACAGCGTACCGCCCCTTGACGGCGGGGGTATTTTCCAGCCCGGACTGCAGTATGGCGGTGGCGTAAAGTATCGTGTGCTCCCACGCCTCACCATGCGCCTCGATTTCCGCGAAAATTGGAGCAGGAATCCAAAAATGATCAGGAGTAGTTACGAAAGCTATGTGCCCGCGACCCCTCCGGAGGCCGGTGCTTACACCGTTACGGTTACGAATACCACCCCGCCTGCGACTTATCTGCAACAGCGCTTCACCGCTGGCTTTGCCTTTACCTTCTGAATATTAATTCGTTGCGTTCGCTCGGCCCCAGCGGGTCGGCCGGCGCTGCGAGCTTACGTAGTCCGATCAGAACGATGAGCCCCGACAATAGCGACAGAAGCACAGCCATCGTAAGAATGAATCCGCCTGCGCGGTCCCACAGCACGGCCGGGCCCAGACGCGGTGAAGTCGGAGCCTTGGGACCGCTCCCAAAGCCGCCCTGCAGAACCAGGCCAAGCCAGTTCAGATAGAGAGATGCCGCGGTTATCCACGCTCCTGCGCCGGACCAACGTCCAAGATTCAGCTTCGGCCAAAGGAGACCGAGAGCAATCAAGCCATATCCACCGATCAACCCCGTCAAGTGGGCGGCGTTGCCAACGCCCCGGTTATGGAAATCGACGATTACGAAGCCCGTGAGCATACCCAAAAGAAGCAAAATCGCGCCATGGCGGGCCAGGCGGAGATCGATAGGTGCTCCCATGAGAGTCCTCCCTTCCTGAGCAACACGTTTCCATCATCCAGGAGGCAGTCTGTGCCCTACGCAATCTTGCGAGAAAGGGTTTTTGACCAGTGGGCGAAATGCTGTGACAAACTGGACGGGCAGAACGGTTAGAACGGCTGTCACCCAGGCTCTCGGTCAGGCTGAACAGGCATCAGCCGCGCGCCGCTCTTCGATGACGTCGTTCTCTATAGGCGGCGACCTTGTGGCGGTTCCCACATATTTCCATGCTGCACCAGCGGCGATGATGCGATTTAGTTTGGTCGAAGAACCATAGTACGCAGCTCTTGTCTTCGCAGCGTTTTACCAGCTTGAAGTCCGCCATGGTCAGCAGATCGGCGGCAGCTTCCGCAACCGGAGCCAAAATTGACTCGGCTGTGTCTTGTCGCCTCACCGTGTCAATGACCGGTGTGCTCGATTTGTTCCAGACCAGCTGTGGATAGCTCTGGCTGGCCGCCAGAAAACTGTTGAGGATGGAAGGATCTCCCTGTCTCCCCGCCTTTCGCTTTTCAACCAGGGACCGAATGCCTTCCCGCAGCCTTCGCGCGCAAGCTAGAAGTGTGCCGGCGCCGATCGTCGGGGCAGAAAACCCGGCTTGTTTAAGCCAAACAAGCACATCCTCGTCGCTTTGCAAAATGTCCACGAGATCTTCATTGACTCTCATGCGAGTGTTCAGAAAATCCAGGGCCGAGTGGCCCGCCAAAAACAACGCGCGAGATTTGCTCAATTCCTTCGGGCTCACAGTGTTTGCTCGGCAGCACCCAGACCGAAATGTAACCTGCAAACCGTGCCTTGACAAGTGTTCTATCCTGTGATGTAACTGTAGTCCAGCTGGTTCTCCGGTGTCTCATTCCACTGCGAAAATCGTGAAGCCTGGCTTTACAGGCCATAAGACTCGACGGAGCAATCAGCGAAATACATGGCCTGGGCTTGCGACCAGCATTCAGTTATCAGCATCCGAAGACCCAGCGGCAGGCCCGCGCAGATTCAGTTGGAGTCGCAGGTCAGGTAGTAAGCCCTGAGCTAGCCTTTCTTTGATTGATAAGTGCGGTCGCCAGGGCAATACAATACTGAACAATCAGTCGGAGGCCTCCACCCACGCCGTAACTCGGCATAGGAAAGCTCATGGAGCCAGCAACGGAATCTCTTCTACAACTCCTTTCCCGTGCGGAACGGGCACAGAACGAGTCCGGCTTCTTTTCCAGCGAGTCCGTGCTCGATGTTCTCAAGTTGATTCTTGCCGGCGCTCCATTATCTGAAGTGCTCGCGGTGATTGCCCAATTGGTGGAATCTCAAGGCGAGGGCACATTCTGCACCATCTGGCTTCCTGATGGCGATGAAAGGCGAATTCACTGTGCAGCGGCTCCCAGCCTCCCTGGATTCAGCGCCCAAGTAGGCACCACGCTCGTTAGTCCCAAAGGCGCATCCTGCGGCACAGCTATCTATCGGCGAGAGCCGGTCTATGTCACCGACATCTTGAGCGACTCCCTGTGGGACGACTATCGTGACGCAATCTCGCCTTTTGGCATTCGTGCAGTGTGGTCGCGCCCCTTGTTTTCGGGTGAAGGTAAGGTGCTCGGCACATTCGCCATCCTTTATCGCGAAGTCCGTAGCCCGAGTGCAGCTGACCTGCAGTTGATCGAGAATGCCAGCCACATCGCGGGAATCGCGATTGAGCGCCACTTGAACGAACAAAAGCTACGGCATGAACGCGACCGGCTGCGCTTGCTTCTCAAAATCACCAATAGCATGACGTCAAAGCTGGATCTCGGCCATTTGGTTGCGACACTATCCACCAATTTGCTGAGCGTAACGCGGTGTGATTTTTGCGCATTGCTGTTGCCCCACGTGGATCGTAGTCAATTGCGCGTGACCGTTCTATACAACCCGGAGGGCCGAGGCGCCATTCGCGATGGCACCATCGTTCCGGTCAAGGGTTCGACGTGCGGTAAAGCGTTCGTGTCTGGTAAGAATCAACTGATCAACAGCCTCGAAGACCTGAGCCACGACCCTGAAAGCTTCGGAAATAGCGAAGGGCGACGCTTCTTTGGGCGAGTGCTCGCGGAGGGCTTGAAGTCCGGTTGCGAACTACCACTGATCGGTCGAAAGGGCGTCATCGGTGTTTTGGGAGCGTTCAGCCGCTCCGAGAGGGCTTTCAGCGAAGATGAGTTTGCCTTCCTGGAACAAGTCGCCTTACAAGTAGCCATTGCGGTTGAGAACGCTTTGGACTATGAAGAGGCGACCGAAGACCGGGCCAGCGAAACCAAGCGGAGGCTCTATCTCGAAGAGGAAGTTCGTGCCGAGTTCGGAGCAATTGTTGGCGATAGTCCATCTTTGAACGCCGCATTGCACCTGGTATCTATCGTGGCGCCTACGGATTCGAGCGTGCTGGTTCTGGGTGAGACAGGGACAGGTAAGGAGCTTATCGCGCGCGCCATCCACAACCTTAGTAGCCGGCGGGAACGGGCTTTCGTCAAATTGAACTGCGCGGCGATCCCGCTTGGGCTCCTCGAAAGTGAGTTATTCGGCCACGAAAGGGGAGCATTCACCGGAGCCATTGCGCAAAAAACGGGACGTTTCGAGCTCGCGCACAAAGGCACTCTCTTTCTTGATGAAGTCGGAGACATCCCTCTGGAACTTCAGGCGAAGCTGCTACGGGTACTGCAAGAGCAGGAATTCGAGAGACTCGGTAGCAACCGTACGCACAAAGTAGACGTTCGTCTGATCGCGGCCACTCATCGTGATTTGGCCGCTATGGTAAGGCAGGCGACGTTTCGCGAAGATCTCTACTATCGGCTCAAAGTATTTCCCATCGATGTTCCGCCCTTGCGCCAGCGTATAGAGGACATACCTAAGCTCGTCTGGCATTTCACAGAGCTCTACGCGCGGCGAATGAACAAGAGAATCGACGAAATCCCTTCCGAGATTATGGATGCGCTGGTGCGCTATCGCTGGCCGGGGAATGTTCGGGAATTGCAGAACTTTATCGAGCGGGCGGTGATTCTCTCTCCTCGCGCGGTCTTGCGAGCCCCCACTTCCGAATTGGAGCCCTTCAGCGTTCACAAGGGATCCAATCTACCCATCACGGGTCTCGAGGAAGTTGAGCGAGATCACATCGTACGTGCGCTCGAAGCGAGCAATTGGGTCGTGGGGGGCCGGAACGGCGCCGCAGAGCGCCTAGGAATGAAGCGGACGTCCCTCGTTTACAAGATCCGCAAGCTCCGCATTAGCCGTCCTATCTCCACCCAATAACAGAGTTCATCCCTACCGGACGAAAGCCGGGGCGCAGCGTGGTCTTGCCGATGGCCGGGCAGGCCACCGGCAAGACGAATCTGGCGGGAAGAATTGAATTGAGTTGAGAAAGATCGATCGATCCGCCCCTTGGGGCGTGCCAGGGGCGGCGGCCCTGGGTTGCGGTTTGGTTTCAAGAATGCAATGTTCCCGTCTTTGGTTTCCGTCGGGGTGGCGGCTAAGTCCTTTGTTTTACCAAGATGGCCAAATTTTATTTTTTCCCGCCCCCATAAGCTGTTTAGGAGAGCGGTATTTGCCGGCTGCTGGTTTCCCTACGGAGCGATTCCGGCAAGGCCCCGATGGGATTATCCCGCGGCTCATTCGATGAGCAGAATCATCGGAGTCTGTTAGGACCGTATTACAGGTCGGGTTGACCGTCCAGAGTTCTGGAAAAAAAGATGTGGAAGAAGGGTAGGGGAACTACGGCGACGAAGGGCACGGCTTCACAGCTTGCGGAAAAACTCATGCGACGGTCGCTGCGTTCACATTCCGCCAGTGTCAGACTACCGTCGCCGGTTGGTCACGCCAGATCTCCGCTGCGCAGTCTGCTGACGTGCATTAACCTTCAGCGGCAGAATCACTTAGGTCGAAGACTCCCTGGTCCGGCTGAACCTCTTGAGCAATGGCCCACCGGGTGCACCGGTATAGACATGGACATCAAGGGGAGCGAAACACTTTCTTCAGCCCATGCAAATCAGGCTCGCGCTTTGGAAGTCTACGATGTGGTCATCCTCGGCGGGGGTACAGGATCGACGGTGGCTGCATGGACATTTGCCAGTCAAGGACAACGCGTTGCGGTGATTGACCGCAAATACATTGGTGGATCATGCCCCAACATTGCCTGTCTGCCCAGTAAGAACATTCTTCACAGTGCCCGAATAGCGTCGTATTTTCGTCGCGGCAAAGAGTTCGGCATGTTCGCCGACAGTTTCCACGTTGACATGGCGGCGGTCCTTGGCCGAAAACGGGCCATGGTCTCTGGCTTAAACGAGATGTATCTTGCCAACTACAAGGAGACTGGTGCTGAATTCATTCTCGGTTCGGGACGCTTTGTAGGCCGGAAGACTGTGGAAGTCACTCTTCCTGGTGGAACAATTCGCCGCCTCCACGGAGCCAATGTAATCGTCAGCACTGGTACCCGGGCTGCCTTGGACCCAACTCCCGGCCTGGCCGATGCCCATCCGCTCACGCACATCGAAGCACTCGAATTGGATCACGTTCCAGCCCAACTGATAGTACTCGGCGGCGGGTACGTCGGACTGGAACTAGCCCAGGGGATGCGCCGGTTCGGCAGCAAGGTCACCCTCATCGATCACAATGACCGTTTGCTGCATAAGGAAGACGATGACGTGACCAAAGCTCTTGCCGATTTGCTCACTGAAGAGGGCATCGACGCGGCGTTGAACGCACGGCCAATCCGGATTTCCGGGAAATCGGGCGACTCAGTCACCGTTGTTGTCGAGCAAGGTGGGAAAGAGAAGACTCTCACGGGCACGCATCTACTGGTCGCAGCGGGCCGGCGCCCAAACACTGAGAACATCGGGCTGGAATCGGCTGGTATTGAGGTGACCGATCGCGGCTATATCAAGGTTAACGAGCGACTCGAGACCACCGCCCCCGGCGTTTGGGCGATCGGCGAAGTCGCGGGTAGCCCTCAGTTCACCCACGTCAGCGTGGACGACTTCCGCGTGGTCCGCGACAACCTCGAAGGGGGCAACCACCTTACAACAGGCAGGCTCATCCCCTACACCCTTTTCACCGACCCGGAACTTGCACGCGTAGGCCTGAACGAGAAAGAAGCCAAAGCGCGAGGAATGGCCTACCGCTTGTTCAAGATTCCGATGGATCGGGTGCTTCGAGCCCGAACCGTCTCTGAAACACGTGGATTCTTGAAAGCGCTGGTAGAAGTAGCCGGCAATCGCATCCTCGGTTTCACCGCCTTTGCTGTCGATGCTGGAGAGATCATGGCTTCGGTACAGACGGCCATGATCGCCGGAATGCCTTATACCGCACTGCGCGATGCCATTTGGGCCCACCCCACTCTGGTCGAAGGACTCGGGGCATTGTTCTCGTCCGCGCCTTCGCTGTCGGCCGATGCACAAGCGGATACGCCGGCCATGGCGCACGGCCGTTCTTGATGAACGCCAAATGATGAAAATAGCACCACATCGACCCGGCAAGTATCCAACAGCTGAAGGGAGAAAATTATGCAGGAACTGCGGAATCAGCTGGAAGAAGCCCAAAGCAACGGGGTGGCCGTCGGTCACTTCAACATCTCCGATTTGACCTTGCTTAAAGCCGTATACGCGGCTGCTCAGGAGTTGAAGGTTCCGGTAATCGTCGGCGCATCCGAAGGGGAGCGCGCATTTTTAGGTGTGGCTCAAATCGCTGCCTTGGTAAGAAGCCTGCGCGAGGAACAGGGCATACCCATTTTTCTCAATGCCGATCACACCCATTCCCTTGAGAGCGCAATGGCGGCGGCGAAAGCCGGCTTCGATTCGATCGTATTCGACCTATCCGCATTGCCCTTTGCGGAGAATGTCAAGCAAACGAGGCAGGCGGTGGAGGCGCTGAAGTCGGTGAATCCGAAAATCCTCGTGGAAGGGGAGATTGGCAATATCGGAACAGGCTCTGAGATACATGATTCGGTGCCTGACCACTCGAAGGACCTGACCACCCCGGAGGAAGCAAAGCAGTTTGTAGAAAGCACGGGAATCGATATTCTCGCTCCGGCCGTTGGCAACTCGCACGGCATGGTGCAAAGCATGGTGCAAGGGAACGTGAGGAAGCGGCTCGACCTGGCACGGATACGGGAGATTAAGCGCGCGACCAAATCTTTGTTGACCTTGCACGGTGGCTCCGGGACAGAAGATCATGACCTCGAGGAAGCGATCGCTGCTGGAATCAATATCATTCACATCAACACCGAACTGCGGGTGGCATGGCGTCGTGGTCTGGAAGAGGCCCTTGCTAAAAATCCGCGGGAGGTTGTTCCTTATAAGCTCCTGCCCATTGCGGAAGAATCGGTCAAGCAGGTTGTTCTGGCCCGATTGCGCTTATTCAACCACCAAACGCAAACCATGGCGCGCTAAGGTTTTGCCCGCTAACGCTGACGGACACACGCTGCGGTGGCAGAGACCTGCCCGCAGATTGCCCAGAAGCAAACAAACTACACAGAGTGAAGAGGAGTTTTTATGAGTCCGGTTCTTACCCAATTGGCAGTACCTGTGACCTCCGTTCATAAGATCGAAGCAGACGGAGTGAACGTCTTCTACCGCGCGGCAGGCGACCCGAGTGCGCCCGTGGTGCTCTTGCTGCACGGATTCCCGACATCGTCGTTCATGTTCCGCGAACTCATTCCACGCCTGGCGGACCGGTTTCGCGTGATCGCACCCGATCTGCCTGGTTTTGGATTTACAGAAGTACCCGAGGAACGAAAATACACTTATTCGTTCGACGCCTTGGCGCGCACCATCGAGGCCTTCACCAATGCGCTCGGCCTCAACCGCTATGCGATTTATGTCTTCGACTACGGAGCACCAACCGGCTTGCGTCTGGCAATGGCTCGCCCCGAGCGAGTTTCAGCGATCATTTCGCAGAACGGCAATGCCTACGAAGAGGGGCTCGGCGACGCGTGGGGACCCATTCGGAAATATTGGGCGGAGCCGACAGCAGAAAACCGCGAAGTGATTGGAAAAAACATCCTCACCCTGGAAGGGACGCGCTGGCAATACACGCACGGCGTAGCCAATCCGGAAAGCGTCGCGCCTGAGTCGTATACGTTGGATGTGGCGCTGCTGGAACGCAAGGGCAACAAGGAGATTCAGCTCGATTTGTTTCTGGATTACGCGTCCAATGTGAAGCTCTATCCCAAGTTTCAAGAGTATTTCCGCAAATCGAAGCCGCCTTTACTTGCCATCTGGGGTAAGAACGATCCCTTTTTTATTCCTGCGGGAGCGAAGGCATTTCAGAAAGATCTGCCGAGTGCGAAGGTCCAGTTTTTAGATACCGGACATTTCGCGACAGAGACGCATGTGGTGGAGATCGCCGCGGCCATAAGAGAGTTCCTTGAGGCGGCGAGCGCCGGCCGCGCGGATAAGGTGGTTGCGCGATGAATTCCTCTCTTCGAGGCAGTACGGTCGTGCTGGTGCACGGGGCCTGGGCCGATGGATATTGTTGGAGTAACGTCATCCTGCCCTTGCGACATCAAGGGCTTCAGGTCACTGCAGCGCCTATTCCGCTCACGTCGCTTACCGATGACGCTGCCGTTCTTCGACGCGTGATCGAGAGAACGACTGGCCCGGTCATCCTGGTAGGACACGCGTATGCGGGCGCTGTGATCGCCGCGGCCCATGATGATCGGGTGAAGGCGCTGGTATACATTGCGGCGTTAGCACCTGATGAGGGTGAAACGGTTGCAGATGTGTTTTATCGTACCGCCCCGCATCCCAAAGCACCCCAGCTTGCACCGGATGCGCATGGACTGATTTGGATGCCGGAAGAGGGTTTCGGCTGTGCGGTAGCACACAAGGCATCTCCGGACCAACTCGCCATCATGGCCGCGGTGCAGCGGCCGATCGCCGTGCAATGCATTCAGGAAAAGGCCCCCGCGCCGGCGTGGAAGAAGATCCCCTCCTGGTATTTCGTTGCCGAAGAGGATCGCATGATTGTCCCCGAGACCCAGCGATTCATGGCTACCCGGATGGATGCGACCATACGCTCCCACAGGGTAGACCACTCGCCTATGTACACAGCGCCAGAGCTCGTAGTGGATGTAATTCTGGAAGCTGCCTGATGATTTCCGTGAACCACGCTTATCTGGCAATGCTGCTCGCGGCGATTTAAGTGGGCCATCGCACAACCAATGGGGAGCACATGAACAGCAATTCCGTTGCTATCGTTACTGGCGCAAGCCAGGGAATCGGTCGTGCGACTGCGGTGCGGTTAGCACGCGATTTCTCTGCGATTGTACTGGCCTCAAGAAATCAGGATGAGTTGCAGACGGCCGCAGCGGCTGTATGCGCCGCAGGGGCCAAGTCACAGATCTACGCGCTCGACCTGCGTGAGCCCCAGTCGGCTGAAACCATTGTCAAGGGCACCCTCGAGCGTTTTGGCAGAATCGATGCCCTGCTCAACATTGCCGGAGCGGTGCCACAGATTAATCTCTTCGAGATGACAGATGCGCAGTGGGAAGACGGCTTAGCACTCAAGCTCCACGGCGCGCGCCGTCTGACCATACGAGCCTGGGATGCTCTGAAGGCTTCGCAGGGATCGGTCGTTCTGATTTCCGGAAGCGCTGCTCTCGACCCCAAACCTGGCTTCGCCGCGGTCGCCACCGTGAATGCCGCGATCATCGCGCTGGCCAAGGCATTCGCAGAGCAAGGCATCAAGGATGGCGTACAGGTCAATAGTGTGGTGCCAGGCGCTGTGATGACCGGACGCAGGGAGTCGTTCTTTAAAAAGTGGGCGCCGGCACACAACCTTACCGTGGAAGAGGCGGTGAAGAAGTTCCCCGAAGAAGTCGGCATAGCTCGTTTCGGCAAACCAGAAGAGATTGCCGATCTGATGGCTTACCTGGTATCGCCTGCGGCGAAGTGGATGACGGGATCTTGTGTGCGTATGGACGGCGGAGAAATCAAGGGCATCTAGCGTGATGTCCCGAAAGTTCGCTGATCGATTCGACGGGATAAATTGGTCGAAAACGATGCGAATACGACGGGCTTTAGCCCCTGAGGTATTGCTTTCGCGTCCGGTGCAGAGTCATGAGTGGACTTCAGTAAACCTCAGCGCGATCCAGAGGCAATCGCACACGAAACGTTGTTTCCTGTGGATTCGAATCGAAAGCGACCGCGCCAAAATGCTTCTGGATGACTCGCTGCACGGTATCCAGCCCCAACCCTAATCCCTTGCCGAAGGGTTTTGTCGTAAAGAAGGGCTCGAATACGCGATTCGCACACTCCGGCGGAATGCCGTGCCCGGTATCGGTGATCTCGACAAGAATCGTCTTCCCCTGCAACCTGGTGCACAGGGTGAGCGTGCCGGAATCACCCATTGCGTCTAGCGAGTTCTCTATGAGCGCTGCCCAAGCCTGGTTCAGTTCGCTCCCATAAGCTTGGAGCAACGGAGCATCTGGACTATAGACACGTCTTACTGTGATGCCGGCGAGTCTGGGCTGAAAAAGGTGGAGCACGGTGTCGAGAGATTCGGCAACATTCACATCCTGGACGGGCTGCCGATCCATATAGGAATAGTCCTTTACTGCCGTGACGAGGCGGAAGATCCTGTCAGCCGCCTCGCTCACCAACAGTAATGAAGCCTCCCGCTCGAGAGCAGCCATAGCGTCGCTCAGCGCAGCGCACAGCTTGTCCGCAGCTACCAGGCGCTCAAGTTCCTCAAGCGAAGAGAGCTGGATACTGGCTTCGGCCAACATTGGAGCGAATTTCCATGCCTCGGCAAACTCTTTTTCTTCCAGCCAATTGGTCAACGCATCTTCAAGCGATGCAGTATCGACAGATGGGTTACCATTCGCAGTTTCGCGGGCGCGCGACACTGCGGAGCGGAGCCTGGAAAGCCAGTCGAGGTAGGCGTTAAGGCGGTCGTCTGTGCCCAGTGCCATGCCAATTCGATAAGCAGCACGCGCTGATGGGCCTTCCGCGGCGCTCAGCAGATGCGAGGCGGCGCTTTTAGCCGCCGAAGCCGGATTGTTCAGTTCATGAGCCAGGTTTGCGGCAAGTTTGTTGAGCGCCGCCAGTTTACCAATCTGCTCTTCTGCTCGCGTGTATTCCCGATTGCGGTCCAGCAACAGCCGGACAACTCGTTGCGTCATCGACGGTATTGCTGTGAGGAGTTCCGGGAAATAGCTGTCGTGCAACTCCAATATCCACGTCTCTCCGGACGAGCGCCCGTCCGCATTCCATGCCTTGATGCGCGAGAAAGGGGTCTTGCCCGTAATCCGACCCGTCTGGCCGATCAGGACGGAGACTGGGCTCGACGAATGGCGCTTGACGATAATATCGCCATGCAGAATGAACATCAGGTGTTCCGGCGGAGTTCCCTGGCTAAAAAGAAGCTCTCCGTCTTTAGCAAATCTCTCCGTTCCATGGGTCGCGAGCCAGGTGAACTCTTCCTCGGTCAGGCCTTTCAGAGCTTCGATCGTGCTCAAGGCTGCAACAATATCTACAATGCGCCTGGCGTGGTCAGGGCGTTCGACTTTCGATTGCGTTTGCTCTGCCATTAAGTCGCTTGGGAGGTTCATTACCGTCGGCTCGTCAACATCCATCAGATCCACACAAACTCAGCCTGGTCGCTATATTTTAGGCCATACAGCGAAACAACCACTAACAGGATTCGGCTTGCGACTCGGTTGGAAGCAATTCTGCCCGCAGCGTCATTCGAGCGCGCGACAACCTTGACTTGACCGCGGGCACAGAGATTCCGAGAGTCTGCGCGATCTCCCGCGCCGAATATTCGTACGCCTGCCACAACTCAACGACTTCCCGGCAGCGTGGTGAAAGCCGCAGTATTGCTTCTTGTAGTAAGGCTTCTCCCTCTCTCCGAACGTAGCTGGTCTCCGGGTCCTCCGTAAGGGACGGTATCTCCCAGGTGTCGCTATTGCCGCTAGCATCGTCGGTTCCGTCCAGTGAAAATTCGAAGCAATTCCGCCTCTTCCGCAAGATCATGAGCGCCGAATTGATCGCAATCCGCGTGAGCCACGTGGAAAAGCTTGATCTTTCCTGAAAATTGTTCAGATGAGAGAAAGCTCTAAGCAAGGAGTCCTGAAACGCATCTTCTGCGTCCTCCCGGTTTCTGGTGATTCGGTAAGTCTCGTGAAAGACCTTCCTGTAGTGGCGCTTGCTAAGCTCGACGAAAGCATCGCCGTCACCTGACTTTGCCGTTGAGACCAGCAATGCATCGCTCATCTCCGTAGAGCCTTTCTCGAAGGTATCATTGTCTTCCGCTGTCATGAGTACACTCCCAAGGTTAGAACTAACTCGAAGCGAATCGCCCGCATCAATCCACCGACAGCGCATCGCACGTGCGTGGATCGCATAGCACGCTTGGATAGTGCACCTGTGTGGCCAAACCCGACCCGCACTTGCGATCAGCGGCAAACGGGTCCTCCTTGGCTCATTGCAGAGCCTCAAGCAACAAGGTAAGACGCTATAACCTCAAAAGTTGCGAGTATTCTTCGAGACATCCTCTTTGTGAAAGGTCAGAGTCCGCGATGGCATATGCTGCGACGAAGGTCACGACAAACTTCTGTCAGTGTTGAATATCCGTCGCAAATTCGTAGGCACGCGACTCAGGGAACGCAATTCGACCGGACGAGGGCAAACCTCCTTCAAGATGGTACGCACGGTCCTGCGCACAGTGTCGGATCTCTGTCAGTGTCGGATCTCTGTCACTGTCGGACCTCCGTCGCGACTTTGCCAGCTTGATATCAGGATTTGTCGTCAAGTTAACCATCGATTCTGCGGAGCAGAAAGAACTTAGCTCGACAACCCACCACCAGGGAAGGGGGCTTTGTGTTTGGTATGCCGGTTGCACATGGATGAGAGTCGGGGGCGGATAAGATCCATCAAGGAGCGATCCTTTCTGAAAATAAAAGCCAATAACCAAATCAGGTTCCTGACTTTAGCACCTAGTCGTTGGAAGGTGAGTATCATTCGCAAACCATCGGAACAAGGATTTAGAGAGCGTTTTGCATTCCTGAACCGGGCCTCGGTAGCGCGCTGGGCTCCCATTCCGCTCCGGCTGATGGTTGGGTATGGCTTTATGCAACACGGCTTTGCCAAGCTGTCCAAAGGCCCTGAAGCCTTTGCTGTCATCCTGCATGCAATCGGCGTGCCCGCGCCTCATCTCATGGCGTGGCTTACGATTCTGATTGAAGTCTTCGGCGGATTCGCCGTACTTCTGGGAGCTTTTATCCCTCTGGTCAGTCTGCCGATGTCAGGGCTTCTCTTGGTCGCGATCTTCAGCGTCCATCTGCCCTATGGATTCAGCTCGATCAAGTTGATGAGCGTGACCTCAGGCCGTGCCCAATTTGGGCCGCCGGGCTACGAGTGTGACCTACTCTATCTTGCTTGTCTCGCGGCGCTCGTCGTCGGTGGATCTGGTCCGATGGCGATCGACAGCTATCGCATCAGGAAGGGATGGCGGCTTTTCGTGGTCAATCGATTCGCCGGCGCGTTTCTGATGAGCGAGTATTCATCGCGGCTGGGGGAGAGGGAACGAGTCTCTAAGCGAATGGAATTGCACAGTGCGAATCCCATCGGGGCCAGGCACGAAAGCCCTTCGGGACTATTACGGCGGGTGCCGGGTTTGTCCTTCGCAGGAAGGTTCTTATCGTGTCAGGTTGACGGCGCGGCTCCCGGAACACGATACCACCGGGAACACCACAGTAATTTCTGTTCCGGAACTCGCGGAACTCACGATCGCCAGTCTGCCTCCGATTCGCGCAACCCGCTCGCGCATTCCGTGCAAGCCAAAGTGTCCCTCTTTGCCGTGGTCCAGGATTACCGGATCGACCCCAATCCCATTGTCCTTTACGCGCACCACAAGATCGTGCCCATATTTCAACTCGACTTCCAGTCGACTCGCCTTGGAGTGCGCGCAGACATTGTGAATGGCCTCATAGCCGACGCGATAGAGCTCGTCGCAGACAACCGGATGCATCTCCTTTGCGTGTCCGGTCACGGAAAAGGACGCCTCCATCAAGCCAACCCATCGACATTCTTCTGTCGCCCGCCTGAAGGCTTCTTCCAGGTCGTTCTTTTGTGAGGTTGAGATGCGGAGAGAGTCCAGCGCAACTCGCCCTTCCTGGACGGCCTGTCCGAGCCAATCCGACAGCTGTTCCATAGCTCGTCGCATATGCACAGCGTCCGATGGCTTTTCCAGTGCGTCTTCGGCAACCAGCTTGCTGCCTTCAAGAGTTTGGAGAAAGGTGTCATGGAGTTCTCGCGCCATTCGTGTGCGTGCTGCTAACCGCTCCTCAAAACGGGCGCTCAGGGATTTGTGGATCTGCCGAACTCGCAGGCGGTAGAGAGCCCCAGATCAGGAATCCGATGCTTAAGACGCACAGACCCAGAAACCACTTAGTCTGGAACCATGCCGGCGCAATCCCGAAGTTTAAGGTCAGAAAGCAGCGCGGCAATGACCGCGAAATGTGCAGTCTTTCCACTTTAGATCACGAATCTCCAACGCTGCAGGTCCGCCGAAAACAGTGTTGAACCGTTTCCGGAAAAATACGTTCGTTAAGCCGCATTTTCTGACTCTACTGCGCTCGAGGGTTTCGCGACACACCAGGATTCACTGGCGGAATCCTGTAGTTTTCTATAGGTCAACGATCAGATTTGGAGTAACCCACGTCGAATGGCGATGGTGACCGCGTGTGTTCGGTCGTTGGCTCCCAGCTTGTCTACGAGGTTCTTGATATGGAAGTTGACTGTGGTCTCGGCGATGGTCAACGCATCCGCGATCTGCTTGTTTCGATAGCCGTCTCGAATCAGCCGAAGTACATCCATTTCTCGCGTCGTCAGATCGTCGTCTGCCAAATACTCGGCAAGACGAGCTGCCACCTCCGGCGGGACGTGCCGTTTTCCGGCGTGCACCGACCGGATCACTCCCAGTAATTCGTTTTTCGGCATGCTTTTGAAGATGTACGCGGAGGCACCCGCCCGCAGCGCACGCTGAATCTCGCCATCACTGTCTGAAGTTGTGAGAATGATGATGCGGGCCTGCGGGTTCTCACCCCGAATGGCGATGAGCGCGTCCGTACCATTGGTGCCAGGAAGGCGGAGGTCCATCAGCGTGATGTCCGGCCGATGCTGGCGAAACTCCGCCATGGCTTCAGCTGCATTCGAAGCTTGCGCAACCAAGGCCATGTCTGGCTGCGACGCAATGATCGTGCTCAGCCCTTCACGGAAAACCGGATGATCCTCAACACTCAGGATCCGAATCATGTTGGGAGAGACCAACGTAATTGCCTCACTGATGAGATTGTAAATAGTTGTTTGTGTCTTGGCCAACGGCTCGTGCCTGGTACTCACCTTAGCCGGTTCTGTTCCCTGTAGAAAAATGCAGTGCTGGAACGGTTGGATTTGGGGTAGGCAATTCATAAACGTCTCGTTCATGCTGAGGAAGGTTGACCGGAGGGTTAATGGAGAGTGTGAACGCACTTCGCTTTTGTGATCAGACTCATACTGAGCACATATTCGATCAAATCATCGAAGGGGAAACGCACGCCGAGTTTGCAGAGATCGTAGGCGAAAGCCCTGTGTTGAAGGCCGCATTGCATCTAGTCTCGATTGTGGCGCCAACCACTTCGAGCGTGCTGATCCTGGGCGAGACGGGAACCGGGAAGGAACTTATCGCGCGTGCAATCCACAATCTGAGCAATCGAAGGCAACGAGCCTTTGTCAGATTGAATTGTGCTGCGATCCCCCTTGGGCTTTTAGAGAGCGAATTGTTCGGTCATGAAAGAGGGGCATTTACCGGCGCGATCGCTCCCAAGATGGGACGCTTTGAGCTGGCTAACAAGGGCACCCTCTTTCTGGATGAGGTCGGCGACATCCCTCTGGAACTTCAAGCGAAATTGCTGCGCGTACTGCAAGAACAGGAATTCGAGAGACTCGGTAGCAACCGTACACACAAAGTGGACGTCCGCATGATCGCAGCCACGCATCGTGATTTAACTGCGATGGTGAAACAAGGAACATTTCGCGAGGATCTATATTATCGGCTGAAAGTATTTCCTATCACCGTTCCGGCTCTACGGCAACGTACGGAGGACATTCCGAAACTGATTTGGCACTTCACCGCACTCCATGATCGGCCAATGAACAAGAGAATCGACCACATCCCGCCGGAGACGATGGATGCATTGGTGCGATATCGCTGGCCTGGAAATGTCAGAGAATTGCAAAACTTCGTCCAGCGGGCCGTGATTCTCTCCCCCCACACCGTCTTGCGCGCCCCGACCTGGGAGCTGGAGCAATTCAGTGGGCACAAGGAATCACACATGCCGATAACAGGGCTGGACGAGGTCAAACGAGACCATATCCTTCGCGCGTTGGAGGCAAGCAATTGGGTCGTCGGCGGTCGCAATGGGGCTGCAGGTCGATTGGGTATGAAACGGACGTCATTGGTTTACAAAATGCGCAAGCTTCGCATAAGCCGTCCTGTGCCCTCCCCACGAAATGATGGCTTCGAGAGTCGTGCAGAAGGAGCACTCGTTTCGTGAAGCGCAAAACTTTCCTTTCGTTGATGGGTCCTTTGCAATCTCCTCGAGTTTGGAGCAATCCAGATCGGCGTGATCCGACGAGCGACACTCATGTCCGGGAATAATTCGCCCGTTCAGGTGTTATCCATGGAGTGATAGAGAATTCTCTGCAGCCGAACGTTAGGAAGAGGGATCCAAAAGAAATGAACTCAAATACTCAATCGGAGAATAGAAGCGAGGCCGGAGCCGTCTCGCAAGCAGATCTTACAACATTAGAAACGTGGATTTCGCGATATCGCCGCGTGCTCTATTTCGTTGCATACCGCGTGCTCGGCAATCACACGGACGCAGAGGACGCCGTGCAAAGCTGCATGCTATCCATCCGGCGCAAGGTTCCGTCACTGGAACATGAAGGCGGCTTTCGCGCATGTGTCGTACGAGTCCTTATGGATGAAGCCGTGGCCATTCTCCGCAAGAACCGGCTCCGGTCGTTACTGAAGGGGGCAGGCTCCGGACCCGTCATAAAGCAGCGGCGCGGCCACCACAAGGAAAGTTCCTCGTGGACGGTAATCTGGGGCAGTCCGGATGGAACACGTTCGGCAGGTGGGTGGGGCCTATGACTTTTGAAGACAGGGTCGCGCTCATCACGGGTGGCACAGCGGGGATTGGCGAGGCGACAGTACGCCGCCTCGCCAGCCTGGGGGCGAAGACGGTCTTTGTCGGCAGAGATGAGAATGATGGCCGGCGAATTGAATCTGAACTTCTCCGCGATGGCGCCGAGGCGGTCTTTCTCAAAGCCGACGTCAGTCATCCCGATGAAGTCAGAAGAATTGTATCGGCATCGGTTGACATCTATGGGCGCCTTGACTACGCGTTCAATAACGCTGGGATATCCGGTCAGATGGGGCTCATCGACGATCAGACAGAGAGTAATTTCGACGAAGTGTTTTCCATCAACGTCAAAGGCCTGTTCATCGCTCTTCAGCAGGAAATTCGTCAGATGCTTCGCCAAGGCAGCGGTGGCTCGATCGTGAATATGGCCTCGGTGGGCGGTCTGCTGGCGACTCCTGGAGCCTCAGTCTACGTCGCCAGTAAGCACGCAGTAATTGGGCTGACAAAGTCGGCTGCCATTGAATATGGTCCCTACGGCATACGCGTAAATGCCGTGAGTCCAGGCGCCATTCGAACCGAAATGCTGCGGGAGGTGGTCGGCAGTGATACGGCGCTTGATGAGTTGGCAGGTATCCATCCGGCTCGCCGCATCGGTTCTCCGGAGGATGTAGCCGATGCTGTGGCTTGGCTCTTTTCCGAGTACTCGTCGTATTACACAGGCCAGTCCCTTGTATTGGATGGCGGCCTCACCGCGCAACGTCCGTTCTTGCGGCCTGAAGGAATCTCGGCGCCCATAAGACAAACCATGAGAAGTGGCCAGGAAGAATCCACCACGGAAATGCGTGCATAGACGGGTCCTGATCTTAGGAGCGGAGCCGACCCGGATTTCCTTCATTGCGGTGCCGCATGCAGTTCGCTCACACCACCAAGCTGGACGGGAAATCCGAGCTAGCTCGAACGGAGGGACCTGCTGTTCCACCTCGGACACAAGCGAGGGTGCCGTGGGCGAATCGCCTGCGGGTTCCGTTTCTCCATCAACGCAAACCGCAGGTCCCTCCACTCCGCTACGCTCCGGTCGGGATGACAAGTTTAAGGGCGGTGGCCAATCTTGACATAGGTGGAAGTGGATGGCAGAACCACCTCTACAGCAACTACCGATCTTTTGCTCTATTCCACGCAAACTCCTGACGGTTTGAACGATAATTTATTCAATGGAATTCAGGGTCATTCGCATGCGTGCTACCGGCCCTCGACATTTCCTCGGTATTCGGCTGCCGCGAGCCATGCGAGGTTCGAAATCAGTGAAAGGTGTCGCGCGGTTTGTCTTGATCGTTTTAGCTACTTGCTTGCAATGCTTCGGCCTGGACCCCAGGGCAGTAATCACTCAATATGCGCATATTCCCTGGAGGGTTGGAGAACGCGGGCTGGAAGCTCCTCCACTGAGCATTGCGCAAACGAAAGATGGCTACATCTGGATAGGAACCAAGCGTCAACTCTACCACTTTGACGGAATACAATTTGTGCCCCTACCTGATCCGGAAACCAACGTCCCGCACGTACAAGACACGCGATTTCTTTTTGCGGCAAGTGATGGAGCCTTGTACATCAGTTCGAGGTCTTATGGCGTCTTTCGCTGGAAGGACGGGAGGGTGCAAAAGATTGGTGATAATAAGGGCTATCCTGGCCCGTTCGCGGAAGATTCTTCAGGGAAGATATGGTTTACGCCCGGCAGATACGACGATGATCACGCTATATGTCAAATCGCTCATCTTGAGGAGCGCTGTGTTGATGAGGCGGAGAGTGGCCTTCACGGTCCCTTTGCCGGCTTCTTGCCCGAGCCGGGAGGTGGACGCTGGCTAGGTGGCGAAAATAGGTTAGTGCATTGGGTACCGGGTCAGCCGCCGCAGGTATTTCCTCTTCCGGAGAAATCCCGGACAAGTTCCAAGATGGTTATCGCTATCACAAAAGGCAAGGATGGCACCATCCTGGCGGGAATCGAGGACGGAGGCGGAAACGAAGGGCTCGTCTATCTCCGCCAGAACAAGCTGAAAGACTATATCGTCCCTGGTTTCGATGGTCGTAGGGTCAGGGTTCGCTCACTCTTTACAGATACTACCGGCGGCCTATGGATTGGAACCTCCGGTGACGGCCTTTATCGGATCAACGGTTCACGGGTAGACCACTTCTCGTCCAGAGACGGCTTAACCGGTGATGTTGTGAATCAGATATTTGAGGATCACGAAGGAAGCATGTGGATCGTAACTCCGCAAGGCTTGGACCAGTTCTATTGCCCTCCTGTTCTAACCTTTGGTGAACACGAAGGCCTCATCGGCGGATCGATCAAAGCTGTAGCCGCCACAACGTCGGGCGATGAAGTATGGGCCGGAGCGCTCGACGGGTTATATATCCTTGACGCCAGTGGCTCCCGGCCGGTTCGCCGCATAACCATCCCGGAGATCGGATCCATTGGGGATCTTTACCGGGATGTCACCGGCACAATGTGGGTTGCCGGTAACAAACGCCTGGCGTTTTACAAGAATGACCGATTCCATCTTGTGCCCTACAAAGGCAACGCCGATATCGGTACTGCGGTCGAACTATCGGAGGATGCCTCGGGAGACCTTTGGGCCGTAACAATCTCTTCAGAGTACGGCTCAGCGCTCAATCGCATTCAAAATGGGGTCATCGTCGAGAGATATTACTGGCCTAAATCTCTAAGCCGTGACCCGATGAGTTCTATTAGCGCCCATCCCGGCACAGGCTTATGGTTAAGCACGGTGAGAGGGCAGCTCTATTGGTTTCACGACGGCGCTTTCGAAAGAATCCTCTCCGAAGGTGCGGGCTTTGGTCTCTCTCCTGACCCGAAGGGGTCATGGGCATACCCGGCAAGCACTCTGATTCGTTTACAGGATGGAAAGATGCGTACCTTGAAGCTACAGGGCGTATCCGCCACAGACACAGTTCTTAATTTGATCGATGATAGACGTGGCTCTGTATGGCTCTACATGTCTTCTGGCTTGCTGCAACTTCAGAGCTCTGATATCCAGCGCTGGTGGGACGATAAGATCGGTCAAGTTCCTTGGAGACTGTTTGACGCTTCAGACGGCGTATCTTCAGGAATTTCTACCTCCCGTCCGGCTGTGAGCGAAGATGGACAAGTCTGGTTTTCCAATGGTCAAGATCTGCAAAAGATTGATCCCAAACGTATTCCTAAGAATGTCTTAGTCCCTCCTGTGCACATTGAGACCATTGCGGCGGACGGAAAACCGTACAGCGTTACAGGTAACGCAGTAGCGCTTCCACCGAATATCAAGAATTTGGAAATTCATTACAGCGCGCTTAGCTTCGTGAAGCCCGACGAAATCTCGTTCAGATATCGTCTGGTTGGTTTAAGTCAGAGTTGGCTCGATGCCGGATCCAGGCGTGAAGCAATCTACAACAATCTCACTCCTGGGGAATACACATTCCAAGTGGTTGCAGCCAACAGCGACGGGATATGGAACACGAGTGGAGAAAGCTTTACAGTTTCCGTTGCGCCCGCGTGGTATCAGACGTCTCTGTTCCGGTTTTGCGTACTGGTGTCCATGGTTTTTCTCCTGTATGGATTGATGTTTCTTGAAAGACAGCGATACATGATGCGTGTTCGCTCCAGATACCAGGAGCGGCTGGAGGAACGCACTCGTATTGCGCGCAATCTTCATGACACGCTGATTCAAACCATTCAGGGCAGCAAGTTGCTGGCTGATCATGCGCAGGAACTTCCTCAGAATACGGAGGGAATGAGGCATGCATTGAAGCAACTTTCAACCTGGTTAGGCGGAGCAATTAACGAAGGGCGCGTCGCCCTTGATTCTCTTCGCTCCACACCTCCTGAAGATATAGCCACGGCATTGTTCAAAGCCGCCGAGGTCTGCGCTCCCAAGTCAATGCGATTGAATATCGTAGTGAACGGGTCCCCCAGAGACCTTGAGGCATCCGTACAGGACGAAGTCTATCGGATCATGGCGGAAGGAATCAGGAACTCCTGCTCCCATTCAGGCGCTTCCACGCTCATGATCACGCTCGATTACGGACGTGATTTTGTCGTCACCGTCAACGACGACGGCCGCGGTGGCGATGTGACGCTCATGCGAGAAGGGAAGCCCGGACACTACGGGATCAAAGGAATGTACGAACGCGCTCGAAACATTGATGCTGAGCTTGTCGTCGAGAGTGCTCCGGGTAAAGGCACAACCGTCACACTGTGCGTCCCGAGGCGGCTGGCATATCAGGACATCGGATTCGAATGGCTCATTCGGAGATTGGGCAGAAAACGGCAAACCTCCCAAGAGAACGCAACAGAAGGTTAACGAGCAGTGCCACTCGATCAGTCAGTCACTTTTTGACTCGTTGCGGCCGAGGGCCGGTCCCATGGTCTCAAATACGCCATCATTCCTGACCAGCCGATGGAAGAGAATCGCTGCGACATGCATCAGGATCAGCGCGAAAAAGGCAAAGGCCAGGTAGAAATGCGCATGCCACAGAAGCGTATGCAGGCTGGGGCTCAGAGGCAGGATCGATGGCAGATGCACGCCGCCGAACAGCACCACGGGGTACGAAGCCGCGGATAACATTCCCCAGCCGAGCAACGGCATGGCGATCATCAACCCGTACAAAGCAATCTGCGACAGATATGCGCCGAGCTTTATCGGCGCCGGCAGATCCGCAGGCAGCTCAGGTGAGCCATAAACAAGCCGAAGTACCAGACGGATGAGCACCAGTATCAGGATGGCGATGCCCAGCGGCTTATGAATCTGGACTAGCGTCAGGTACTTCGGAGTGACGGTCGAGACCATGCCTACCCCGATGAACAGCATCGCCAGGATGCAGACCGCCATGAGCCAGTGAAGCAGTCGCTGTGGCGCAGCGAAACGTTTGCGGTTGGTCGTCATTCTTTAGCTCCTGGGGCGGTACGCGGATAGTAGGCTTCTTCCGCCGTGCGGCTGTTGTAGGACCGGGAGTAGGCGGCCGAGCGGGCGGCAGGGAAGGGGTCATCCGAGGTCTTGATGCCGGCCGGCAACACAGTCGGGTCGAAATTGATGTCGCGGCACGGTCCGTCACGCTCCGGCTCGATCTGCTGCACTGTAAGAGTTCCCACCTCGATCGTGCGGCGGCCTGCGGGCCAAGCATGGTTGGGGTCTGCGGTTGGATCACCGGGGTTGGCGACGGTCAGCACCAGACTCCAGCGTTGAGGTCCGGCAGCAACGCGCTGGGTGATCTCCTGCTCCAGAAAATTGGGGCCACGCTTGGCCAGTTCATCCGGCGAGACAGGCACAGCCTGGGCCGCGGGAACCAATGACCAGCGTATCGTATGTTCGCCGCCGGATCCGTCGACAAACACAAAGGAGTCGAGGCTGTTGTAGGGCTCCTCGGCATAGCTCCCGGTCCAAGGCGCACTTTTGGCCCAACTGACGAACGTAAGAAATTCCGGATTTGCTGCGATGAACTTCTTCATCGCATCGGGGTCTTTGCTTCCGGAGGCAGTCAGCAACTGGTAGAAGGCTTGCGGCGTGGAGACGGGGAAGATCGGAGCGTCGATCATAGCGCTGCGCCATTCCTGCCCGTCGGGCGTCTTGATGCTGATGCCGAGGCCGCGCACGCGCACCATCGCATCCGCGGCATTCGGATCAGCGGTGGCGAGGTTGAATCGTCCCAACACCGGATACTGGCCGCGAACGAAGACCTGCGCCTGGGAGAGCGCCGAGCCCTCTCCATTCGCGTCGAACGTGCCGGTGAAACAGATGCCTTTGGCATGGTTGCGACGATGGCCAAGCGCCGGGCCGCCCGGAGGCGCCAACCCCGCCACGATCTTTTTTGGCGTCAGCCGCTGCGGCGAGAGCCATCCTGCCGTATACGCGAAAGCAACGGCGGCTACGCCGACGACCGCAGCAATAATTACCAGCGACCTGAGTGGAAACTCTCTTGGCGACGAAGGTGACTGGATCATTTAAACCTCTTTTTTGCCGGGATTTCCATTTTGTTTTCCGGGCGGCGACAGTATACCGCCAGTTGCCGCAGCTGCGATGCTTCTGTGCATTCATTCCAGAGCCAAACAACCGGGCGCGCCGGCAGAGCCTTAGCCAGGACCCCAAACAGTCTCATCCCCGCCCGGTTTAGAGTTCGAGTTCCGGCCGGTGGTCTCATAATGTTGCTAACTTTTTCGCCTCTGGCGATCATCCTGCGCAGCATCTTCAGTCAATGCGGATTCCCGGGAAGATCCGTGAACAATGGGCGATCAACCCGCACCGATCTTGCGACGAGAAGCCGTCAGTGACGGTCATCGGTCACAAATCCGTCACCATCGAAGCAAAGTGTACCTATGCCACCTGAGCGGATCGTCCTCAAGAAGAAGACGTTAGCGGGCTACTCTCTTCTGCCCGCAATACTCCCTGGGTTGGCAAGTTACTTGCTCCAGGGAGTTGTGCCTGCGAAGGAACAGGCCTTTTCCTCGATCAGGCGCCGACAATCCTTATGTCCTTTTCTCTGCCTTGCGGCGTGCATTCTGTCAGTTCAGCCGCTCGGTGCATAGCATACGTGGTTTATCGTAGAAACCCTGGGAGAAATCAGAGGTATCCAGCATAGAAATCAAACTCAATGGCGAAACTTCTGTCGGTAAATGTCGGCCTTCCGCGCGAAATTGAGTGGCAGGGCAAGGTGGTTCGCACAGCGATCTGGAAGCGTCCCGTAACCCACCGCATCATCGCGCGGCGGTTGAATTTGGACGGCGATGGCCAAGGGGATCTTGCCGGTCATGGCGGAGAGCACCGTGCCGTGATGGTCTATCAGCTTCAGGCCTATCGGTATTGGGAATCACAGCTCGGCCGGAACGACTTTGAACACGGACAGTTTGGTGAGAATTTTACTGTCGATGGCCTGGCGGACGATGAGGTCGGTATCGGTGACCGGTACAGAATCGGCGGCGCGGTCTTTGAAGTGACGCAGCCCCGCGTCACCTGCTATCGGCTCGGGATTCGAATGAACAATCCCCAGATGGCGGCCCTGGTCGTCTCGCACCACAGGCCAGGCTTCTATTTTCGTGTGATTGAGGAGGGCGAAGTTGGCGCAGGAGACGAAATTCTGAAGGTTTCCGATGGACCGGGAAAGATCACGGTCGCCGAAATAGATTCGCTGCTGTACCTTCCCAACCACAACCGCAGCCGCATTGCGATTGCCGCTGGTATTCCCGCTCTCAGTGCGGGATGGAGAAATTCTTTGCAGGCATTGCTCGAGGCTGATAAGAACGGAGTTCACGAAGGAAATGCGGGACTTACACCCTCGATTCAGTCGCCGCCTGCATGGAATGGCTTTCGGGCGTTGAGAGTGACAGCAGTTCACCAGGAATCGAGCGAAGTAACGTCAGTCGTGTTGGGGGCAGCGGACGGGGCGCCTCTCCCACCTTCCTTTCCCGGCCAATACCTGGCTCTGCGGCTCTATCCCGATAAGACTTCTGGCCCCGTCGTGAACAGTTATTCGATATCAAGTGTTCCTGGCTCCGGCGCGTATCGCATCAGCGTGAAGCGTGGCGCCGGTCCGGGCAGCAGGTATCTTGTTAGCTCAACCCGAATCGGCGACTTATTGGAGACCAGCGCGCCCCGCGGCGACTTCGTCTTGCGAACCGGCACGCGCCCGGTGGTGCTGATGAGCGCTGGGATTGGCGTCACCCCCGTTCTCTCTATGCTCTACGCTCTCGCAAATAGCTATGCCGAATCGTCGCGAGAGGTGTGGTGGATACACGGCGCGCGCAATGCAAAGGAACATGTCTTTGCCAAAGAGGCCCGGAAACTCCTGGACACCATTCCCGGAAGCCATTCCGTAATCGCCTATAGCGAACCAGATCCGGCAGACCGGCTCGGTGAAGACTTCGACATCCAGGGACACCTTAACCTCACGAGCTTACAGAGACTTGGCATTCCCACCGAGGCTGACTTCTATTTATGCGGCCCGACCGGCTTTCTTGTGGATATGAATCGTGAGCTCGCTTCTTTGGGTGTCTCGCCGGACGCTGTCCATCAGGAAATATTTGGAGCCTCGAGCTCCATAGAGCCAGGCGTAACCAAAACAGAGAGGAAGACTCCGCATCTTCCAGTTGGCTTTCCGGGTAGCGGACCGGTCGTGTTCTTCTCGCGTAGCGGTCTGGCTGTGCCGTGGGACAGCCGTTTCAACAGTCTGTTGGAGTTTGCAGAAGCTTGCGACGTTTCCGTGAGATGGTCTTGTCGCACCGGTGTTTGCCATATGTGTGAGACCGGGCTCCTGGATGGCGAGCTTCGCTACGCTCCCGAGCCGCTTGACCGGCCCGCGCCAGGCAATGCGTTGATCTGTTGCTCGACGCCCATATCAAAAGTCGATCTCGACCTATGATCGGCATCCGAATGACAGTTCGGCAACCAAGGATAGGATGTGGACGTTTCTAGTAAGAACGACGAATCTCAACTTTGGGTGATGGCCGCCATCGCCTTCGCTGTCGTCTACAGCAATTACATGATGGCTCCGCTCATCCCCGCACTCTCAAATGAGTTTTCAGTGAGCCCTTATCAACTGGGCTGGTTGATTCCGGGCTTCCTGATCCCTTATGGCATTTCGACGCTCGTATACGGGGCGTTGTCTGATCGTTGGGGACGAACTCCCGTTCTCGTCACTCTTCTCTGCTTCGCCACGGCAACCATGGTGCTGCTCTCCTTCGCAGGATCGTGGCGGTCACTCCTCATGGCGCGGATCCTATCCGGGGTGGGATGTGGTGGGATCGTCACCATCTCTCTGGCGATTGTCGGGGACCGCTATCCCTACGAGGTTCAGGGACGCCCCATGGGCAGAATGTTCGGAGGCATTGCAGCGGGTATCGGATTCGGCTCAACCCTGGGGCCCTTGCTGAATCCGCTTGTAGGCTGGAGGAACGAATACAGAGGGCTCGCATGCATCTGCTGCCTGGCGGCCGCGTTCATTATCAAGAGCAGCAAATCGGCCCTCAAAGTGACCAGGAGACTCACTTCTTTTCGCCAGGTGATCCGCGAATACCTCGCTGTCCTGGAGACTCCGCGTGGTGGACGAACCCTGGCGTTCATCTTCTGCAACGGAGCTTTCCATGGCGGAATCTTTGCCTGGCTCGGCCTTTTGCTGATGCGCCGCTATCACCTTCATGACACCGGGATCGGGTTGGCGCTAGCAGGATACGGACTGCCAGGCATCTTCTTCGGCACCGTGATTGGGAAATGGGGAGATCGTTATGGAAGGAGCTACGTTGTCCCGGCCGGCTTTATTTGGGCTGCAATATGTGCTTTCCTCCTGATTCCTCACAGTCCCCGGTTTGTCGCAGCGCTTGTCATCACAGCTTTGTCCGTAGGATTCGACGCGACGCATCCGCTGATGTCCAGTATTACGACGTCATTGGACCCCAGACACCGAGGTCAGATTACTGGACTCGCGACCTTCACCAACTTCGTCGGCATGGGCATAGGAGCACTCTGTTTCCAGCAACTGATCGCCTTCCGGTTTACCGTTGCGCTAGCCGTCTTCGCCTCAGCACAGACCCTGTTAGGCTTTGCCGCCTTTTATGGCTTTCGCGGAGAGCGGCCCGGTTGCATGGAATTGATTAGGATCGCCAGAGCCCGGTTAGTTTCCTCGCTACGCTAGGAATGCGGGGGTAAACGCCCTGCGGCATGAGGAATATTTTCGGTATCGATCACGGGTGCAGCACATCGCAGCTCGTTCGCAATGTTCTATCGCTTCTTGCCAGGGAGCTCCCGACTCTCCCGCGCTCTCCGGCGTCTTTTGTTCTTGTGTAGAAATGTGCGAACTAAGCGAACTAAGCGAACTAAGTTCCCAGACGCGGTGGAGTCTCTATGCGTAAAGAGCGTAATGGGCATATTTTCTTGAAAAGACGTAGGGATAGATGTCAAGCAGCACAACAAAGAAAGGATTACGTTTCGTCGTTCATTAACCGGCGTCCCCGACGCGGCGGACGATCTGGCAAGGTTGCCAAATAAGTCCCTTGTTTCACGAAGATGATCAAGATGATCAAACAATTAATTGATCATCTTGCCTGGGTGAGGGGCAAAAAAGCGCGGTATGCGCGCTCATTCCCCGGAGAGGCCATCATAGAGGATGGTTGGCCAAATTTAAGTTAGCGCCATAAGCGCCATAAGCGCTAAAAGCGCTATAAGCGCCATAAGTACCCCTCTCATGTGACGGCTTGCCGATTCTTTGCCGATCTGGGACGCTTCTGTCCGAAATTTCGACGGGCGGATTTCGACAGGCAGGGCGTTACCTCGGGGGCTTCAGGCCGGTGTTTTCCAAATTGTCAAAACCGCTCAATCAAGGGGACGCACTGAGCGCACCCTGCTTAAAGGAAGTTATTTGTGCTCTCCGCAGGCGTCCTCGCGGGGCGCAGGAATGTTGCGGACAGGCGTGATCCGTTGCTTTGATGTCACACTACTGTTTGCGATCACCCAAGTCATCACGCCGACTCGCGCTGATGCTTTTCCGGTGGTTGGCGGCAGATGCACGGGTGGAGGACGCCGATGCAAGGCCAAGCAGGGCCGTCGTGGCAAAACGGCGCTGACGTCTCAATTCTTACTTCCACAGTAGTACGGTTTTTGGGCCGCGACTGAGCGAGAGAAAAATATTTTGGTAATCAGGCGCGGTCTGTTACTTCATCATCGCGCAAGGAAGTGATTGCCGATTTAGCCGGCTTACTCACAATTAATCTTCTTGGGCGGGGCCTGGGTGTCGTTCCTGCGTGTGGATGTCCAGGGCACGCGGCGATGGGTGGCTCGTTCGTCTGCCCCCAAACTCCTGTCTTGATCGACAAGCTGCCGCAACGTGCTGACAAAGTCGAAGCAGCCCATTTATGCTGGTGTTCGCGACGCTCATTAGGGGAAATTCCGTCCGTCCCCGAGAACGAGTTTGTTTCAGTTACTTTTTAAGACGGCGTCGTATTCCTTGGCGAGGGCGGTGCCGACCTGATCCATCGCCGTCAAGCGAACCAGCGTACGCCGCGCGTCCAGCTCTGCTGAACTAGCGTCGGCAGGAGTGATCTTTTCGGGATCGAAACCATAGATGACGTAAGACTGAAGTTGTAAGAACTCGTCGATAGTCTGGTCCTGCAAAGCCGAATACTTGTCTTGAAGCTGGTAAACATCCGCATAACGTTGGACTTGATCGTAGTCCATGAACCCCAACGCTCCGGTCGCTGCTGCTGTTTTCCAACTCGCACTTTTCAGGTCGCCGAGTGTGAAGTCAAGCCGAATCTGATGGATATCATAGGACTGGTTCCTCTTCCGCGCACTCATAAAGTCGACGATTCTTACAAGATTCGCCTGTTCAGTTGCGTTTGCGTTATGGACCAAGGCCATTTCTTTTGCATTTTCTCGAATCTCTTGGCGTAGCTTTGTGTCAGCATCTTTCTTTAGCTCTCTTTGCTTCCAGTGCTCCACACATCCCTCGAGGCCGAGTGCGATCAGTAATCCGATGGTGATTGTGAGTAGATGCAACAGAAAGTCTTTGAAGCCGTGCATCTTCTCGTGGGGTGGATGGACATCAAGCATGTTTGCTCCTCTCCCGCCTAGATTAACAGTGGCTCTGGCGCAGGGTTAGCAGATGGAGCATGGCAGCCAACCATGGACCAGGAGATCGCGATGCGCTCCGGAGCATTTCCTGGCTAGCACCCAGTCATTGAGAGGACTAGACGGATGGATCCCAGACGTCTGAATCAACTCGTGCTCGCGATAATAGCCGACCTGGCAATCTCGCATTATCCGCTATTGGCTCAAACTGCGGCCACACCGGCTGGCACTCCTACATTCGAAGTTGCCAGCATCCGACAAAATGCGAACCCCAACCCGCGCTGGAATATGTACTTCACTGCCGATGGAGTGCACGCGACGGACGTGACGCTTTTGTGGGTTCTGCATGAGGCGTACGGAATCGGCGACAACGATCTTTGGTCGGGCGGCCCGGCGTGGCTGGATAAGGCACGGTTTGACATCGAGGCGAAATTCGATGTGTCGCAATACCCCAGCCTCACGCGTGGACAGCGCCAAGCCCTGCTACAGCAGCTCCTGGCCGATCGCTTCAAGGTGGTGGTGCATCACGAGGCCAAGGAGTTTCCGCTTTACGCGCTTGCCATCGCGAAGGGCGGACCGAAGGTTGAGGAGACGAGACAGGAGGACCTTCAGAAAAACCCGGTGTCTGGTGTGATGTGCATGAACAAGGGAGTTGGCAAAGGAGTGATCGAGATGCAGGGGTGCACAATGATGCAATTTGCCTTAAGCCTGGGCGGCAATGCGCGAAACGATCTCGGACGAAAAGTTGTGGATCAGACGGGGCTCAGTGGCTACTACACTATCGCGCTGCATTGGACTCCGGTGGAGACGACGAATCCGTCCGCTACAGGGATGAGTGCGCCGGAGGCGAGCGGACCATCGGTCTTCACCGCTGTCAAAGAACAGCTCGGGTTGGAGCTGAAACCAATCAAAGGCCCGCTCGATACCATCGTGATCGACCACGCGGAGATGCCATCAGAAAACTGATTGGACATGAAATTCCGGTGTTAATTCCGTCGATTCGCGCCTGCCATCGTCCTTCGCTCATCCGAAGACTACGCAGCGAACCCCCCCTGAAATGAGGAGCACCAGGCGATGCTCCGTCGGCTCAGCCGTGCGCTTCTTGACTGATTCGTAATGCTGGGCTTCTCTCGTGACTGTGCCGGGAATTAGCTCTGGGGCGTCGGTATCGACACATCTTGCTGCAGCGTGAAATCGATCAGGGTCTCACTGGGCACCTTTACCTGGTCGCCCCCAGTGATGACTTCCGAGCCTGCGCCAGCACCTGCGCCGATGCCCGCGCCGACCGCTGCTCCCTGGCCGCCGTCGGCAACGCCACCGATGATCGCTCCAAGAGCCGCTCCGCCGACCGTTCTCTTCGCGGTGCTCGCGCCGCGCGACTTGCCGGTCACTTGATATTCTCCCGTCACCACGGGCACCAACTTTCTATTCACCACAATCCCGGTCAACTCCAGACGTAGCTGCGATCTGCCGGTGAAGGTTCCTGACTCCTTCGATTGTGTCAGCCGGCCATAGACGAGGGCATCTTCAGCGACTAGCACGTTGCCCTCCAACATCAGGGGTTCTTCGAGCGAAGCCTGGAAGCGGTCTCCCACGGCGTTATAGGTGGAATCGATGGCATCCATGGTGCGCACAGAAATTCGTGTCCCGGCTGGGATAGTTACATAGGCCGGCTTCATTTCGACATGCGCTAGCGTCCCCGGATCGTCGGGAAGCGAACTCTGCGGCTGCGGCGCCGGGGCACTTGCTGCGCCTTCCGAATCGAACTTGAGCGAAACGATGTCAGCGACGTTATATTTCTGTACCGTCGAGCCGACCTGGAAGCCGATTTCAGTCTCGGTGCCACCCAGGAACTTGCCCTTAATCAGACTGCCGTTCTTCAACTGCAATGTGTCGGCCCACGCCATCGACGCCGCCAGAGTCAGCGCAATAAGGAATCCGTATTTCAGCTTGAGCCTCATGATGACCCTTCGATGCCCCTGCTTACTTCCTGGATTTATATAAATTGTAGGCCCGTTGGGGAATCACCCCCGTTTTTCATGCACTTCGTTATGCAGGCCGGATTCTCAACGATGTGATTGCTTCCGGAGGTAGGACGGGCTTGTACCCATCGAAATCAAAAAGGTCTCCGCTACTGCTGGGCGGGCAGGTTAATCTGAGGGCCGCGTGGCCGCGCCTTCTGCCCTGCGCCATTACGCCGAACGGGCCCGCATAAGGGGCTGTGGCCCCAATTACGGCTTGGAAACGGTCAGCGCGCAGGTGCCGTATCCAGCACCTTCAGCTTCTCTTTGGCACCGTCATTCGCTGGGTTCAGCTCCAGCGACTTCTTGTAGTTGTCGATCGCCAATTGCTTCTGCCCGGCTTTCATGTACGCCTCGCCCAGGCTGTCATAGGCATTCCACGAACCCGGAAACACCTGCACGTTCAACTTGAACAGGTCGGTCGCCTCGGGCAGGTGGTTCTTCCCCATCAGGTCGTACGCCCACCCATTTACGGCCGCCTCATCCAGCTTGAAATCCGGCTGGTCCTTCAGCATCGCCGCATAGATCGCCGGAGCATGATCGAATCCCTGCCGTCCCAGCTCCGCGCGGAACGCATCGAGAGTAGCCGGTATCCCTTTGCCCGCGCGAAAGTCCTCCGTCATCATGTGCGGCGGCACGCCAACCTCCGCAGGCGTCTTCCTCAGAAACGCCATCGCCTGCGCATCCTGCTTGAGATACGCATCCAGGAACTCCAACGTGTAGCGCGCGACCCAGGCATAGCCGACGATCCCATCGGCCCGCGAATAATCCGCTTTGTGACTGCTGGGATAGTCCTTCCATATGTCCTCATTTCGCTGGTACATCGAGCTGTGCTCCGTGTGCACCAGGGCCATGTCGTCAACGGTAATCAGATCACCGTGCGTCCAGGCATTGAGCACGTTGGGGCCCTCGGTGTCTTTGCTTGTGGTGTGTCGCGCCAGCTTCTCCAGCGAGGTGGGCCCCTGCGTAAAAAACAGCATCGGTATCGTCATCTGCTCCGGATGTACATCGGTCGCCGCCTTCACTAGCCCCGGGTAATACCGCATGCTGCCGTCGAGCGCCACCAGCGCGTTAATGCGGTTGTCGCGCGCCGCCGCAAACAGATTTGAGATCCCACCCCAGCTAAACCCCGCCACCGCAATCTCCGACATCTCCGTATCCGGCAGCGTCTGCGCATACCCAATCAGAAACGAGATGTCCTGCGCCTGCGCATTGATACCGCCGAGGTCAGTGGTCATATCCCGTGAGGTTGCACCCATGTCGGGGCTCGCCACCACCACATAGCCCTGGCTCGCCAGGTACTCGCACAAGTCTGCGTTCTCCCAAGACATCGAGGAAAGACTCGGCGCATAGATCACAACCGGAAACCGTCCCGCCAGCAGCGGAGCATTGCGCACCGCCCACATCGAATCCTTCAGCGTAGGCTTCATGCTGTCGAGCCACTGCTTCCAATCCGCCCAAAGTTCAGGTCTCCCAAAGCTCGTCTCCGTAGCCAGCAGGTCGCCGTAGTCCCCAACCGTCATCGGTTTGCCGCTGCTCTTCTGCGCCGGATACCAGATCAGCGTCTGCAGCGGCCGCGCGCGCTCTCCCTGATACGGCCTGCCCAACTCATCGGTGAAAGAACGATAGCTGCGCGAGAAATCATACTGCTCCACAACCTTCAGTCCCACGGCATCCGGTCCGGGCTTCTCAGTGAAGTGAAAACGCTGATCCCCGGATACAACCACCGGAGCACTTTGGGCATGCGCGGCTATAACAGGAGCGATAAGAAGAAAAGCGGCTACAAGAACCTTCGAACGCATCGTACGTCTTTGTTCCTCTTGCAGGGAATACTCCAAATGCGGGGTTTTCACGATCATCTACCGGTTCTGCCTTTCAGCGCTGTCTGCTCTTCTACAGTGATAGACGATTCGACACTGCCTCCGCCAGGAAGAAGTTTTGATGGTCCTCTGACTATGAACCAACCGTGATGAAGTTTCAGGACAGAAGTTTCAGGACGAAATAGTCACCGAAGGAAATGTCGCGCACCTGCAAAGGCTGGACGAATGGTGGTTATTTCGTCTGTCCCTTCAATGTGTGTCCCTTCAATGTCGGGAAAGGTGCGGTAACTGCATAGTGGCCTGTGTCTCCTCCATTCGGTGCACGATTCGCCGGGCTCTCCACCCTCTCGACCATTTTGCAGTTAAGGTCCCGGCCTACCACCAGTGTTCAGCCTGCACGCCGTATGTGAGCCCGGCCGTTTGGTTCTCAAATGGAACTCCGCCCACGAGGCCCCGGAATCCGTTTGACCAATTCGCGTAGGTTACAAATGCGCGGAATACAGGCCGTCCGAAGAATTTTCTATCCGCTCCAATTTGTGGAGCGAATGTACATTTGCGCAACCAGCCGGCATAAGAGCCGGAAAGATTCGTATGATCGAATCCACATTCGCCCGTCAACGACAAATGTCTAGTGAGAAATACCGCGGGCCTCACCCCAAACGACACCCATTGGAGCCGGTCATCGTTTGTATTTACGTTTCTCATTCGCTGAAACAGCACGATGGGCATCACGGCAAACTTGTCATTTGGCTGCAGGACTATCTGTTCGGCGGCCAAAAACTGACTCGATTTGGCCAAAAGCGGTGATGGGGTTAGGATCGTCGCCCCGAAGCCCGGTCCGCTGAAGTTGCTCGCCGCGCCAGTTCCGTAAAAGATCAAGAACGTGTGATAGCCGCCGTGCCACTCCAATCGCTGATGGCGGATCCCATATGCGTATCCGTTTGCTGAGGGAATGTTGGTAACGGCCGATGAACCTGGAGTTGACGCAGGTGTGACCCGGCCACCTTTTGAAGTCGCGTAATCGAACCAACCTCCCCACAGACCTAGTGGTCCCTTTATGTCATATATGGTGGCATCGAGGTGGCTTGTTGCCAGGTTGCCGTTTTGTGTGATCACGCCGGGCAGGGCTACGCCGATATAGGACACGGCAACCTTGCCGATTTTTGCGTCCAGATCTTCAACACCCCGCCATAACCGCTCATGTCCAGCGGGAAGAAATCGTCGCTATCGATGTGTTGTCGACGATAATATCTCTCTCCAGCCCAAACCTTGGCGTTCGGCTGGCTCTCGAAGAGATTGCCGGCCTGCGCGAACGCCTCTCGCAGACGGTATTGATCAGCACCGAGGCCGGTCGTCGGAGCATAGTTTTCGGAGTTCGATGTGTTGGCCTCGACGGTTAATTCAGTTTTGAACCACGCCTCGTCTGAACCATGCTCTGGATTCACCCAGTTATTGACAAAGATCAACTCTGCATAGGTTTCCGCTTCGTTTCCCAAGCGGTATTTGGCTTGGGCTCCGGGCGCTTCAAACGCGACCTGTTGTCCCCCTCTGCTGTTTACACCGAAGCCTGAACGAAAGTATCCATGAAATTCGAAGGACGCCTCACGTTCCTGCAGTTCTGCGATTCTTTTGTCGGCTTCCCGGAGAAGGTCGTATGTAGGCTCGGAAGGTAGTTGACCTTGAAATCTAGCTCCGACGTCATTCGATTCTGCGAACCATTTCTTTTGTGCTGTCTCCTGCGTCACCGTTATGGTATTGTCGGCTGCTTGTTTTGCCTTGGCCACTGCGTCGGCCAACTTTTGCTGGTCCGTGGCAGTCTTCTCTTCATTGATTTGCTGTTCGAGCACAGCAATCCTCTGCTCGAACTCTTTCGTGGTCGTCTCGTATTGTTGCTTCAGAGCTTGCAGTTGCTGCTCGGTGTCCTGACCGCGAGCAAGAGAGGATGCGCAGATCATGATTGCGATGCAGCATACCCACCTCCCAATCAACCGATCCATGTTTCCAGGCGTCTTGGAAAACATACTTCCTCCTCATCCTGTCAGGCCGGGAATTCGCTCACGTCCGGTTCACTAAAGCTCCGTGAGAGCTCGATGCACCATACTCACGGAAATAGCTCCCTCACCAACCGCTGAAGCAACCCGCTTGACGCTTCCGGCGCGGACATCACCCACCGCGAATACTCCGGGTAGGCTGCTCTCCAGCATGAAAGGTGGGCGCGAAAGCGGCCAGAGAGGACTCCGATCCGGGTCAACAACCAGTGGCAGATCACGTCCGGTGAGGATAAAGCCCTTCTCATCAAGAGCGACACGGCCTCGAAGCCAGCTTGTGTTAGGTGAGGCGCCAGCCATGATGAAAAGGTGATGGGCCTTGACCGAACGCACCTCTCCGTTCAGCTTGTTGACCCAAGTCACTTTTTCGAGAGCGCTCTCGCCCCCAAGGTCGGCTAGTTCGGAGTTGCACAGCAGTTCGATAGACGGATTTCCAGAAATGCGCGCGATGAGATAATGTGACATCGATTCGGATAACGTGGCGGCTCGCACAAGCATATATACCTTGCGTGCGGTCTGCGAGAGGAAGACTGCAGCTTGACCAGCCGAATTGCCGCCGCCCACAACAATGACCTCTTCGCCCTCGCACAACTGAGCTTCAAGAAAGGTGGCGCCGTAATGGATCCCGTGCCCCACGAAGCGGTCCAGGTTCACGGCCGTTGGCTTCTTGTAGCAGGCGCCAGTCGCAATGACAATAGTCCGTGCGAAGAAGACAGTACCATCGTTCATCACGAGTTCGTAGGGGCGAGGTTGGCACTTAAGTTGAACAATCGCGCGTGCCAACGCCATCTTCGCTCCGAACTTCTGTGCCTGCTTGGTGGCGCTTGTAGCGAGTTCCTGACCGGAGACCCCGGTTGGAAATCCCAGATAATTCTCTATCTTTGAACTGGAGCCCGCCTGCCCCCCAGGGGCGTGGCTTTCTATAACGAGAGCATCGATCCCCTCCGAGGCCGCGTATACCGCTGCTGCCAGGCCTGCGGGGCCCGCGCCCACGATGATCAGATCGTGAAGCGAACTATGGTCGATATTGTCGTTAAGTCCGAGGGAGTCCGCCAGCTGTGAGGTTGACGGATTTCGCAAAACCATCGTCCCGTTGCCAATCACGATCGGGATTTCGGAGACAGCGATTCCAAAGCGGTCGAGAAGGTTCCGATAAGCATCGTCCATATCCAAGTCGATATAAGAGAATGGATGACCATTTCGGCTCAGAAATTCCCGAAGGCGCAGAGTGTCTGCAGAATGCCGTGAGCCAATGATAACGACATTCCCCAACTGTCGGTCTATGAGCATAAGCCTTCGCAACATAAACGCGCGCAAGAGGATCTCACTCAGACTTGCATCGTGCGCCACAAGAGTGCGAAGGTCTTCGGGTCGAACCTCCAGGATTTCACCTGCTTGTATAACTCGGGCCTGCACTACGGTTCGTTGTCCTGCGATCATGCCCGCCTCACCGGTGAACATTCCTGGGCGTAAGATCGTGACCAGCCGTTCGCCGTGGATAGTTGGCTGAACGATTTCCAAGCTGACGGATAAGAGGATGAAGCACGGCCTGCCCACCTCTCCCGGCCGATACAGAATCTCGCCAAGCTCCACCCGGCGCACCCGTCCGTACGGCCGCGCACGATCTATCTCGACCTCCGTAAGGGCCGGCCACATCTGGTTCTCGGCATTGAGCTCAGCGGAAATCCGCTTCTGTTCGCTTAAGAGTCTTGCCTCTTGCAATCCGATAGATGCCTCATTTGCAGCTACGGTCAGAAGGAGGCTTTCCGTTTTCTCAGGGAAGCCTGTCCGGTTAGAACCCAGGACGATCACGCCGATTTCACCATGTACGCCCAACTGCGCGGGGACGATCGCAATGCCTTCGACTGCTAATTGGTTCCTTATTTGCGGGAGAGACCCTTGAGCATAGGCAGCCAGTGGGTCGCCGAGCATATTGCGGACTTCCTCGGCCGACAGGTTGATTTTGCTGTCCTCGGCGACTCGGAGGATCTCCACCGGCATCACGCCAAAGGCGTCACTCAACCGAGCGTAAGCGAAATCCAGGCTGAGCATACGGAGGAGTACATTTAGAAGTGTTTGAACAATTTGCGATGGTTCACTGCCGCGCCAGATAGCAGGCAGAGCGAGCAAGCTCATTAGATCATTCATGCAGCGCTGAAGGCGCTTGATCTCCTGGGCTGGATCTTCGAGCTGTACTTCCATGTCAGGCCACCGTAGGTGAGCCGCTCCGACGAGACCGACGCTCGCGAAATTCACGCAGGAATTCGTCTGGCGGCACAAAGAAGGGATTTTGTTGAAGGACGCCGCCGATGACGACCATCGGATGGGTCCGCAAGATGTCAACGACGGCGTCTCCTCCAAACTTGCCGAGATGGTAGGTACAGATAACTGCGTCCTCGTGCCGACGCCACACCTCATTTACCCGCGACTCGAACTCAATCACATCATCTACATGCGATCCGCTTTCAACTGCCCAATCCATCCGACAGCAAATACGCCCTAGCGGGAATCCTCCGGTGCCATTGCCGCTGGCCAACTGCTCGAACGCCGAAATCATGCGATCTGCGTCGAAACGGCCTTCCGGAAGGTAGACTTCAGTATCCGTCCGAATCTCCAGCTGTCCGCTTTGCTCCGCAACCGCTGTATCGATGCCCGCGGCCGTCAGGCGTTGCAGGTGGTCCTGACGCTGATCCCGATTAACAATGTGAATTGCCTTATGGCCACACTGGAATCCGTCTTTTATGAATGGGAGCAAGACCCGATACTCTTCGTCAGGGCTGTTGAAGAAAGCGCAGACATGACGCGTTTGGTCGATCTGGGAACCAGCAAAAGGAATGGGGGCCGCGATCTTCTTCATAGCATCTCCCTCGACAGCAACGCCGTAATGCCTCCAACTGCAGAGAAGCATTCGAGGCTGCTCAGGTTGATCAATGTGGCCAAGGTGGATAGACCCAACTTGGCCACATTGACCGGATTGATGTGCGGTGCCCTTTCCCCGCGGGGTTGGGAACCGCGTCTGGAGTCGGCCTAGCGCGGGATTTGGCCTACATAGTATCCGAGCCGATTCTCGGCATCCCCCGGCTTGTGGAACCCTCGAGACATGAGGGCTTTGATTCCATCCTGCGCAGCGGGTCGCCCGAGCGAAGCGATACAGGCATCCCACCCGGCGCCAAGCTCGACGTCTGGCGGCAGGCTGGTGTTGACGAGGCGCTTGGTGTTGGCGATCGCCCATTTGTCGAATTTGGCGATCCGTGTCGCAAGCGCTTCTACGAATGCGTCTAAATCGGCGTCGGGCAGAGCGCGATTCACATAGCCGTAAGCCTCGGCCTGGTCCCCCCTGATGTCTTCCGAACTTAAGAGAACCTCGAGGGCGCGGTTTCGGCCGATCAGTTGGGGCAGCCGGGCCATGGGGCCGCCACCAGGAACCAACCCCACGCCCACTTCCCATTGCGAGATAATGGCCTTTTCGCGGCTGGCGAAACTCATGTCGCAGGCCAGAGTCAGCTCGCTGCCGTTGCCGGTCGCCCGGCCACGGATCAGAGCGATGGAGGCGGCGGGTAGGTGCGTCAGTCGTACCAGGAAGTCCAGCCAGGGAGGCAAGCCAGTGGGACCCGCCGGCATTGAGGTGAGGTCTTCGAGCCTGGCCGTGAAATCGGAGTGATTCAGAAAGTAGTCGTCGACCGCGCTGTCGAAGACCACGACCCTGACATGCTCGTCGGCCTCAAGAGCATCGATGATTTTCTGGAACTGCCGGATCATTTCCGGGCCCATGACGTTGATGGGCGGGTTGTCGATGGTCACTCGCCAGTAGGCCGGCGACCGCCGAGACACGCGAATCTGTGCGGGTTCCACAGGTGAGCCGGAAGTTGTCGCGCGATTCTCTTCTGTAACAGTTGTCATTGGATTCTCCTTTGGTATTTGTTAGTCTTGCAAGCCGCGGTTGAATGCCCCCAACGCTTCATCGAGATCTGGATCAATTGGTCGTCGCAGGGAGTTTGTTAATTACTGTGGCGCCCGCTTCGCTGACGATCTCGTCTTGGGAATCCGTGCCTCCCGAACAACCGATCGCACCGATAATCCCGCCCTGGTCGATCAGTGGAATTCCACCTCGAGACGCAATCACTCCATCGAACGCGAGCAAATAGTTGAGACCCATAAGCTGAATGCCGTCCTCGAAGACCTTGGTCGGGCGTCGAAAGGTCGCGGCTGCTCGCGCATTGTGTTCCGCTATCTGAATGGAAGCAAGCATCGCGCCGTCCATTCTCTGGAAGGCAACTAAGTTACCGCCGGAATCGGCTACTGCTATGTTCATCTTCCAATTCCGTTTCTTCGCTTCGGCCACGGCGGCGTGAATAACCGCCTGGGCTCGGTCTAGTGATATCGGGAGCCCATAAGGAACATCGAATGGTATTTCGTTGGGCACGATATCGAGTGGATTTGATACGGTGGGCTGGGCTTCGGTAGTGACGACTGTTCCGTTATTCGGCATACATTTTCCCTCCGATGGTGGTGGATGCCCTCCCTGCAAGGCATCAGCGCTTTGCACTAAGCCGCTAAGACGTTTTCTCGCTAGGACTCGGTCGAGTGAAGTCAGCGAATTAGGCCTTTAAAATTTTTCCTCAATTGAACGACGTCTTAGAACCGGATAGAGGAGTCTTCTGAGGCGAGTGGAATAGCCATTGATGCTGCGACGAGGAAACTGTGACCATCGGTATTGATCACGGTCCACGCAGTTCGATGTCCGTTCGAAACCAAGTTTCGCAGGCTCTCGCTCTGGATCTAGACCCATCCGCCACACGACAATGATCGTGAAGCTGATGTCGTGATTGTGCCCGAGAAAAGAAGGCGCAGCTATAAGACGAAGGTATCGGTCCATACCTTCGTATTGATGAGAGATTATCGAGGACGCCGCGTGGGGTTGGCACGCGTTCACCAATAGGAGCGTTGAATTGGTAAGCCTGCCGGAAGTTTCAGGACGAAATAGTCACCGAAGGAAATGTCGCGCACCTGCAAAGGCTGGACGAATGGTGGTTATTTCGTCTGTCCCTTCAATGTGAGGTTCTTCGACGCCATGCCGCAAAGTTTCCATGCGCGAGTCATAGATGCATATGGCGGGCCAATCGGACCGCGATTGTTGGTGAGAGTTGCCCGCCATAAGGGAATTTTGTGACATTTATAGATAGAATGCTGGCGTTCAACGGATCTCCACAGCCACGCCAGCACCAATTTCAGAACTTCAAATCGGGTAACCCTTTTACATCCGCCATGTCGGTTGAGACGCTGATCTTGTGCCATGCTTTGGCGTCTGATTCCCGCTTTTCCTCCGCAAGCCGGGAATAATGCAGAGCATCGCTGCCGAGCAACAGATGTGCAGGAAGCTGCTCTTCGGAGGCTAGTTGCAGAATGACCTGAGCGACCTTTGCCGGATCACTCATCTCATGCCCCCAGTGGTCCTCCAACCTCTTGATAATGAGGCCGACCGATGGCTCATACTCCGGCAAGAGTTTTGGTACGCCCGCGCTTGCCCGCTTGCCCCAGTTGGTGCGCATACCGCCCGGTTCCAATGCACACACTCGAACGCCGAATTGAGCTAGCTCCGGTGCAAGTGATTCTGTGAAGCCTCCTACAGCCCATTTTGCTGCGTGATAGGCTGCGTTTCCGGGAACACCCAACCTCCCCCCGACGGAAGAGATTTGAAGGATGCAACCACTCTTCTGCTTCCGCATGACCGGGATTGCCGCTCGTGTCATATAGACGACGCCGAAGAGGTTGGTGTCGACTACAGCGCGAAATCTCTCTGAACTTAGCTGCTCAAAAGGGGCAACCTCTCCGTACCCCGCGTTGTTGATGACAACATCCAGCCGTCCGAAGACCGCAACAGCCCTTTCGACCGCGGCCTTTGCCGCCGCCTCATCTGCCACATCGAGGGGCGCTGTATGCACCTGCTCGCCATATCGCTCCACCAAATCGTTCAACCGGTGTGGATCGCGGGCCGTTGCCAGGAGGCGATCACCGGAAGCAAGAACTGCCTCCGCGATATCGCGACCCAAACCAGTTGCGCTACCTGTTACCAACCAGACTTTGGACACAAAAAACCTCCGTTCTGCCGATTGGATGCAGTGTAACGGAGTGAATACTCATTAATTCGATGGGACATTCCTGGCAGGCTACTTTTTGGCTGCCGCGCTCCAAAAGGCCTCGAAACCCGCGCTTCGGTAGTGCTCTGCTTTGGCTGGATTGGCCGCCATGGACGCCATGGTCGTCTCAGCCATCGCGAGCAGGAGGTCTGAGGCAAAAGCGGGAGGCAGACCGCTCAATTTGCCCTGCGCGACAAGCTGCCGCATGGCTTCGGTAGCGTCTTCGAAGCCCACCTTCCCCTCGTGTCTGCTTTGCTCGGTGATGCGCTCAGAAACGGTAAGCTGCAGCATCGCCCTACGTTTCGCCGGTGACTCCATACCCCAGGTGACGTAGGCGTTCCAGATATGTTGTACTCGCTTCCTGAGTGAGCCGGTCAGGGGAAAGCCCGCGATCGTAGCGCTTCGCATGTCTAGTTTCAGTTCGCGGTAGAGTTCGTTGAGGAGCTTATCTTTATCCGGGAAGTACCGGAACAGCGATCCCTCGGCCACGGCCGCGGCCTTCGCAATGCCGGCAGTGGACGCACCAATGCCATCTTCAGCAATCGTCTTGGTGGCTGCACGGAGGATGGCAGCACGCTTGTCTCCGGTCTTCGGTCGCGGCATGGCTGTCCATAGTGTATGCAGTTCCTGGTAAGGATAGGAACGTGCTTGAGGAGGATGGTCGGCTAACCGGAAGTTGCCGCCAAGAAACCGACCGGGAGCGGGCGGGTGCCCCGTTCAAGCCAAAAGGCTTGAATGAGCCACCCACCCATGCATGGCCACGTGCGGGGGTTTCCCTAAAGAAAGCCGCATGAACTTCACCGGCGACACCAGGTTTCAACAGGAAATCCGCGGGAGGGCAGTGGAGAGCCTGCCCTGAGCGAAGTCGAAGGGGACCTGCTATTTCTTCAACCCAATTCTGAACGGGACGCTCGGCGCAGAGGTTGGCATTTCCAGTCCCTCCCCTTTGACACCAACATGAGAAATGTTTTAATCCAACTGTGGACGTTTCCCTTGCTCAGATAAGAAAAGCAGAACAGAGAATTCGCGATTTCATCTACTTCTCCCCCTGCCAGCTGTCGGACGCTCTCTCCGAGGTGACCGGTCAACAGGTCTTCCTCAAGCTGGATAATCTGCAGCGAACCGGAGCTTTCAAAGAGCGGGGCGCGCTCAACCGGATTCTACTGCTGAGTGATAATGAAAAACGGCGCGGCGTGATCGCTGCCAGCGCGGGCAATCATGCTCAGGCCGTGGCCTACCACGCCACCCAGCGCGGCGTGCCGGCGCGCATCGTCATGCCGCTCATGACGCCGCTGGTGAAGATCTCCGCCACCCGTGGGTTTGGGGCTGAGGTGATCCTCCACGGCGCGAACTACGATGAGGCCTGCGACGAAGCGCTCCGGATCTGCGAACTGGAAGGGATGACGTTTCTGCATCCTTTCGATGACCACGCAGTCATCAACGGCCAGGGGACGATCGGCCTTGAACTGCTGGAGCAGGTGCAAGGTCTCCAGGCAGTGGTGGTACCTATCGGCGGCGGGGGACTGATCAGTGGCGTGGCCTGCGCGTTGAAAGAAAGCAACCCGGCGATTCGTGTGGTTGGCGTCGAGACAGAGCGCCTTCCCTCCATGTTGCGTGCAATCGAGAACGGAAGCCCGGTTACCCTCCCAGCCGAAGCGACGATCGCGGACGGCATCGCAGTCCGTCGCGCCGGAGATCACCCTACCGTTGGTCAAACGCTTTGTCGACGAAATCGTTACCGTCGATGAAGAGGAGATCGCCAATGCCATCATGGTCCTGCTTGAAAGGGAGAAAACCCTGGCGGAAGGCGCTGGGGCCGTGGCCCTGGCAGCTCTGCTGCAGAAGAAGACCTCGCTCCAAGGGGAACGTACCGCGGTCCTGGTCTGCGGAGGCAACATCGATGTAAGTCTGCTGGCCAGGATTATCGAACGCGGCCGTTCAAGGACGGCCGGCGGGTTCGCATTCGCGTCCATCTTGCCGATCGGCCGGGAGCTCTTCATCACTTGACGAAAATTCTCTCCGATCAGCGGGCAAACATCGTCGAGACCTTACACAACCGTGCTTATTACGGCGTCAATTTAGGCGATACAGTAATAGACATCACCCTCGAAACGAGGGGCGCCGCGCATATCAGCGCGATCGCCAATGCACTTGAAGCCGAGGGCTATCGATATGAGCGTATTCAGTAAGACGATGGGAACAAAGCCCATGCAAGAGTTTCTCAGGTTAAAACGCCTGCCACCGTATGTCTTCAACATCACCAGCGAACTGAAGGCTGCGGCCCGGGCGCGGGGAGAAGACATTATCGACTTCGGCATGGGCGACCCCGACGGCGCTACGCCCAAGCACATTGTGGACAAGATGATCGAAGCAGCGGGCAAGACTGCTACTCACCGCTACTCCTTGTAAGGGAATCCCGCGGCTGCGCAAAGCGATTTGCAACTGGTACCTGAAGCGTTATGGTGTGGAGTCTGGATCCACTGACGGAGGCGATCGTCACCATCGGCTCGAAGGAGGGAATTGCTCATCTATGCCTGGCCGCGCTTGACCGCGGTGAGGTGGTGGCGGTGCCCAGCCCCAGCTATCCGAATTCCACATTTATGGTCCAGTAATTGCCGGGGCTAACGTTCGCGCTATTCCGGTCCACAGCACGGACGACTTTCTGGCGGAGCTGGAGCATACTGTTCCGCTGATGTATCCACGTCCCAGGATGTTGATCCTGAATTTCCCGGCGAACCCCACCACGCAATGTGTGGATCTGGCATTTTTCGAACGGGTGGTGGCTCTATGCAAAGAGTTCCAAATTTACCTAGTGCACGATCTTGCCTATGCTGACATCGTGTTCGATGGGTATCGTGCGCCATCGATCCTGCAGGTGCCAGGGGCGAAAGATATTGCGGTTGAGTTTTTCACCTTGTCCAAGAGCTACAACATGCCTGGCTGGCGGGTTGGGTTCATGGTGGGCAATCCTGAGTTAGTAGGCGCGTTGGGGCGGCTGAAGAGTTACTTCGACTACGGTACCTTCACGCCCATCCAGGTGGCTTCCAGCCTCGCCCTGGAGGGGCCGCCGCAATGCGTCCAGGAGATTTGTGAGAACTACCGCAAGCGGCGTGATGTGCTGGTCAAGGGGTTGAATCAATTGAACTGGCAAGTTCCGTTGCCCAAGGCCACCATGTTTGTCTGGGCTTCTATCCCTGAACGGTATAAGTCGATGGGCTCGCTCGAATTTTCCAAGAAGCTGTTGACAGTGGCTAAGGTCGCGGTCAGCCCAGGTGTGGGCTTTGGCGAGCATGGGGATGAGCACGTGCGCTTTTCCCTGATCGAGAACGAGGAACGCACCAGGCAGGCATTGCGGGGCATTAAGCAGATGTTTCTGCAAGAGAACCTTTAAGCTTTAAGAGCTTCGCCCCGGCAGCCTGGGTGGTCGCATTGGCAGGTAAGCTCTGTCATCCCCTTGGCGTCTTCGCAGGTCTCACTGCAGTACTTTTGCTTCTCTGCAGGGATACAGTTGCAGGCAGGGTGTGCACATTTCTTCACGTCGGTCATCTTGTCGCCTCAGCTAGACTATGATGCAAGATCGGGAGTTGACGTTAGGTTAAAACTCAATGTGCAACGAATCCATGGGTGCCCCATATCTCGCGCAAGGCGCGAAATGTGGAAAGACGCTCCCCGAAAACCAAAAGCACAGGTAACACGCTGTTTTCCGCCTCTCGCAAACACTGTATTAACGTCATAGGCGTTTCGTAGGCTTACGGATCAAGCCGGCCACCATGTTCAGCACCGTTTCATGGTCGATCACATCTCCAGCATCGTCCTGTCGAATGCCTTCTTCAATCAATGTACGGTGGTACTCGTAGAGCGAGAGGTATTGAGTCACGGCTTCATTGATCTAAAGCTTCTGTCCCGCTGCTGTACATCCGCAACGAAGTTCAAGTGCCTGGAGCATTTCTTCAGGTAAACGTAACGTGACTGTCTTCAACGGCATGTTGATGGAATACGTGACACCAGGGAGATTGCAGTGCTAATGGAAGTCA
>CAWEZM010000011.1:0-802932 GCA_963813475.1 uncultured Acidobacteriaceae bacterium
CCTGGAATTTGATCGTCAGACGGGACTGGTACTTTTGGAAAAACCCTTTTCTCAAAGTACCAGTCCCGTCTGACGAGTAAATTTGACGAGTAAATTTGAGCGGATCTACTGCGACAGAAGCCCTAGCCGAGTTCGAGAAGCCTTCAGGCACAAATTCACGGGGTACGTCCTGTCTGTCACCTTTCCGCCGTCCAGGAGTCAGGAGTGCGGTCTCGGTTTGCCCAGCGCCTTTGCCGCCTCGGCCTGCAGCATCTTCGTGTCATCGCTCATCTCGCCTTTGCTCGCCAGGTTAGTGCCCCGGGCCAGATTCTGCTCGGCCTGCGCTGTATCTCGCTTTTGCTCGTAGGCCATAGCCAGAACGAAAAGATCCGACGGGTCTGTCGCACCGTGTAGTGCGATAGCGTTCTGAAGTGTCGGAATCGCCTCCTTCCACAGGCTGTTACGCACCTCGGCCAGGCCCAAGGTATTCAGGTAGTTCCCATTTCCGGGCGTGAGCTTGACCCCGCGCCGGGCCTCTCCCAGGGCCTCTTCGTTGCGGCGTAAACGAGGGTCCGCAGCCGTGAGCCGAAACCAGGCCAGGCTCATGAGACCTACCGAGTTATCTTGAAAATCGGGAATAGCCTCTCGGCACAATTCCTCGGCCTCAGCATACTTTCCCTCCGCGGCGTACGTTTTCAGCAGAATGTGTGTGAGGATCGCCGTGTCGCGGTGCCCGCGACCCTTTAGCCTGCGTTCGATGCCCAGCGCCGGTTTCACCAGCGTTTCGGCCTGTGCGTATTTGCCCTCAGCGAGATAGCACGCTGCAAGATTGGTCTCCAGAGTGAGCGTGTTCGGATGCTCGGGACCAAACAACCGGCGTTGCATCTCCAGCGTCTCTCTCAGCATCGCTTCAGCCTGACTGTATTTGCCCTCCTGAAGGTAGATGGCAGCAAGCTCGTTCATGTGTGACAAGGTGAAGGGATCGTTGGCGCGACTCCTCTGTCGATCAATTTGCAGCAATTGACCGGCGAGCGACTCCGCCTGGGTGTACTTGGCTTCGTCTGAGTAAACGCCAACCAGATAGCCCATGGTGATCACCGTGCCGCGATCGGCGGGTCCGAGGACTCGCCGATCGAGATCGACCGTTTGCTGCAGCAGTGTCTCGGCTTCTTGATTCTTACCTTCGTCGCTGTAAGTCTTTCCCAACAGCCCCATGGCTTGCAGGGTCTCAGGATGCTGTTGTCCAAGCACACGGCGATCGCTTCCGATTGCCTCGGACAACAACTTTTCGGCTTCTCCATATTTGCCTTGTTCGGTATCGACCCTTGCAACGTCGTCAAACAGGATGGCGAGCGCTTTGGGATTCTGGGTTCCCAGCACGCGGCGGCCGAGGGCTAATGCGGGTTGCAATTGCTCCTGTGCCTCCGCGCTCAAGCCGAGGTCGTAGTTAGCGTTCCCGATGGTGTCACGAATCGCGGCCTCGACCTCTGGCTGTTGGTTGAACTTGCCCTGAATGTTTTTTGCCGCACGATCGAGCACGGTCCGCACGGTGATGTTGGGATCGGGCTTCTCCTGGCTAAAGGCACTGGCCTGACCGAGCAGATCTTTTTGCAGGAAATCGTTCACGGCCTGCGAGATGGCGGCTTGCTGCTGAGCTTGCTTCTGCGCACGGCGCGCCTGCACCGCCTCCCAGGTGCTGGCCACTATCCCGAGAACGAGCACGACTAATACGGCAGCCACTCCCGCATCTCCCCTGTAACTGATAAGTTGTGCTTGGCGGCCGAGCCACGATGGGCTCATGGTGCAGGTAGCGCCGGATGTCCGCCGCCAACTCCGCCGCCGATGCGTAGCGGCGGCTCTTGTCTTTCTCGAGCGCCCTGGCAACGATGGTCTCCACGTCGGCGCGGTACGTGCGATGGACCGAGCTGAGCCGTGCCGGCTCTTCTTCGCGAATCACGCGCACGGCATCGTGCAGCTGCCTGCCGATGGTGTAGGGGAGTTTGCCGGCCAGCAATTCATAGAGAATGATGCCCAGCGCGTAGACAGTCATCAATTAGGCCGAAGAGTTGAGGCCCGGCAACTGCGAACTGGCAACTAGTAGCAAAGGGAAATGCAACCGCATTATGTTCCGGAATTGACTGTGCATCCGGGCAAGCCCGAGCCTATGGCCTGGGATTGATTGGATATCGCTCTGGAACGGGTATCTTGATGCTTCGGGAACATAAGAGTCACTCTTTTGTGTTAGTACCAGACATAATCTGTGTTGGTTTCTCAACGTTTAGATGCCTCCGTAACCGGCTGCGTAATGTTACGTGGCTATCGTCCGATGCCTTGGGGGATTGCGTGGCGTTGGCTAGCTATTTATTTTCGTGCTCAGTAGGACGTGCACTTCACGCGACGGGACGAGTTACAAGCGCAGTGAGGTGTGAACCAAGGACTGTTAAATGTGGAATGTATTTCTTCCTGCCTGTAGACGAATCGTATCGTCCCGTTGCCTGACTTTCAGGCTGGTGCTGACTGCCGCCTGCGCTTTGGCGACCGCCGCACAAGCGGCTCCGCTACCCACAACGACGACCCTCACCCTCTCTTCGTCATCACAGGCGTCGCCCGCGAGGGTGACGTTGACTGCTTCAGTGACAGCCGGCGGTGTGCCGGTAACAAGAGGCTCCATCACCTTCTGCGATGTGGCAGGTCTTTATCCTCTGTGCGAAGATTCGGCGGTCGTAGGCAGCGCACAGTTGAACGGAGCAACTGCGACGTTCTCATTCATACCTGCGATCGGTAGCCATAAATATACGGCGATATTCACCGGCACAACGGCTGCCGCACCCAGCACTTCGAGCCCACAAAGCTTGACCGTGACTGGCCTCTATCCTACGACGACTGCGATTGCCGCAACCGGTAACCCCAGCGGCTATGGGCTGACGGCAACGGTGGTCGGCTACGCAAATCATCCGCCGTTGCTAGCGGGCACGGTGTCTTTTCAGGACACCAGCAATGGTGACTTCGTTCTGGGAACAGCTCCCCTCGGCACACCGGCCTTCGCGGAGGTTTTCACTCCGGCGAACAAATCCCCAATCCCTAACGGCAATGAGCCTGCAGCCGTCGGCATTGGCGACTTCAACGGGGATGGAAAGCCAGACCTGGCAATCATGCTCACCCAGGATGAAGCGATTACCATCCTGCTGGGAAACGGGGACGGCACCTTCACCCAAGGCACAACCATCAATAACGTTGGGAGCACTCCCTGCATCCCGTACCCCTTAAACCAGCGTTCCAATTGCTCCGTGGTTGTGGGAGATTTCAACCACGACGGCAACGCCGACCTGGCTGCAACCAGTGACTTCGACAATACCGTGATCATCCTGCTCGGCCATGGAGATGGCACATTTACGCCGGCCAGCGGCTCCCCGATTACCGTGGGCAATTTTCCTCAAACGGTAAAGATCGGAGATTTCAACAATGACGGCCTTCAGGATCTAGTGGTCTCCAATGGCAAGGACAATACCGTAAGTATTCTGCTGGGTAATGGAGACGGCACCTTCACGGCTGCTAACGGCTCGCCCGTTCCGGTGGGCGGATTTCCTTTTTTCCTGGCGGTAGCAGACTTCAACGGCGACGGCTCGGCCGATGTAGCAGTGACCAACGCCGACGATAGCACGGTGAGCGTGCTGCTGGGCAACGGAGACGGTACCTTTACCCCGGCACCCGGCTCGCCGGTTGCCGGGTTCAACTACAATCCCGTCCAGATCGCCGCCGCCGATTTTAACGGAGACGGCAAGCCCGATCTGGCGGTAGCAAACTATACCGCCGTCGACCAAACGCCTCCCTTAGACCAGCAAAAGAGCGATGTAGTCATTATGCTGGGCAAGGGAGACGGTACCTTTGCCCCTGCACCGGGTTCACCGATTACGGTGGGGTTAGAGGCTACAAACGTGCTTGCCGCGGACTTTAACCAGGACGGCAAGACCGACTTGGCAGTCATTAACGGCGGCGACATTACGGACTTCCCGACCCAGTCATTGATGGTCTTTCTGGGAGATGGAAACGGCGGCTTCGCACCGTTGGGACCGCCGATCCAGATGGGACAATCTCCCAGCGACATAGCGGCGGCAGACTTCAACGGAGATGGCACCATCGACCTGGCCATCCCCAATGTAGCGGACTATAACACTACCATCCTGCTGAACGAATTCACGCAGACAGCAACCGCAAGTGTGTCGAATGTCACAATCGCCGGCACCGGAACCCACTATGTGGACGCCGTTTATGAGGGAAATAGTGGGTTTGCCCCGAGTACCTCGTCCACCATCCCGCTACAGGGCTTGACTGTCGCCACGGCGTTAACCTTAACCGCAAGCCCCGCCGAGCAAATAATCACTATGCCGGTGACGTTTACGGCCCAGTTGAGTTCGGTTTCGGACGAACCTTTCTTTGCCAATCCTGCCGGCACGGTCACCTTCTACGATCAGAGTGTCGGCGCCCAGATTGGGACCGCGCCCATGGGCGCCAACGGACAAGCGGTTTTAACCTTGACCAACATAGGCCCCGGCGTGCATAGCATCACTGCCAGCTATGGCGGAGATCCCAGCTTCCTGCCCAGCGGCTCGAATGCAGTATCAGTCAAAATCGACGAGCTGCGCATCCTTCGGGTGGGAGACAACAACACGACGATCCTGCCCGGTACCACGGTGGTGTATACGCTTCAGGTGCAGCCGCAGGTGGCAACGGCATTCCTGTACAACGTAAGCTTCTCGACCGGTGGCTTGCCTGCCGGGGCAACCGCGATCTTTTCCCCGGCGACGCTGCCGGCGGCCGGTCAAATGACCAATATCACCATGACCGTCAAGACAGCAGCAACTGCCTCCAACGAGCCACCACCCTCGCCCTTCGAGCGCGTGCCGCTCGCCCTGGGGCTCTTGCTTCCGCTCTTGGGAACGAAAGCGGTACGACGGCGGTTGCGACAGATTCCTACGTCGTTGGGTGTGGCCCTCTTTGCAGTGCTCACCCTGGCCGCTGTTGCGGGCCTGAGCGGGTGCTCGGGTGCGGGCCTTTTCGCGGCGCGAAAAGTTCCCTACTCCATCACCGTTACAGCGACTGAGGGAACAGTTCAGCGCACAGTGGAGGTGCCCCTTGATATCCAGTAAGCGGGGTGCACTGCAGCTGTTGATGGCCGCGATGGTCGTATTCACCACGGTCGGCCTTCGTGGCCAGAACGTGCCCGGCGGAAGAGACTTTTCTTTGCCGCGGGCGGAGGTCTCGCTCGCCTACAGTGCGACAGAAGCCAACGCCGGTCCCGGGCAATGCGGTTGCTTTTTCATGAACGGCGCCAGCGCCGAGGGAAACTTCCGCACTTATCGTGCATACACCACGGTGGTCGACGTGACCGCCGCGCATACGGGGCAGATCCACAACACGGGTCAACCCTTCTCACTACTTATGGTGACGGGGGGGACTCGCCTCAATTTTAGAATGGGTCACCAACGGGACGACGGAGAAGATACGTTTCACAGCCTCAAGCCTTTTGTGCAGGGTCTGGCGGGCTTTGCCCATGGCTTCGATTCGGCTTTTCCGGACAAGTCAGGTTTTATCCAACCCTCGGCTAACTCCTTTGCGTTGTTGGCGGGCATTGGGCTCGATTACAAATACCGCAGGCATCTGTCCTTCCGCGTAATCCAGGCCGACTACGGATACACCCGGCTGCCCAACCTCGCCGGCAACGACCAAAACCTGCTACGAATCTCTTCCGGTATCACCATCCATCTCAAATAATCCGGCGCGAGATAGGGGGGCATAAGAGAGAAACCAGGACAGAGAAACCAGGAGAAACCAGGGAGAAACCAGGACGGAGAAACCAGAGAGTCCCGTTATCTCCGTCCCGTTATCCCCCGCCCGCCCCTCGCTCCGTCTATTTCGCCCTGGGAAAGCTATGCAGTTGCGGACCCACGGTGTTGGAGTAGTTGTAACTTTGACGGCGGTCGTCATTAATGGTCCAGAACATCGCGCCGATCATTCCCGGGTAGCCGGCCGGGTTGCGCAGCTTGTACGTGGTGCCTGGGGGTGCGGTGCCGGTGATGATGTAGTCCATCGCCTGCATGACAATGGCAGGCGTGGTATCCGGCGTTAGGAAGCCGACCGCAACCTTGTCAGGAGGCATTGGCGGGAAGAAGTGCTTCGGGTCGCCGCCCACCTGGAAGCCGTGCAGCAGGAGTTCCGTCATGGCTGCGTGGTAGTCCACGCTGCCCGGCTGGTAGATTTCGCCGTCGAGACCCTGGAGCGGCGGCGTGTTGTAGTCCTGCACGTCGACGAAGGAGAGTATGTCGCGGATGGCGTAGGTGATCGCCAGGTACGAACCGAATTGGCCGCCATAGCTTGGGTAGCCGGCAGGGATCTGCGTTCCTTCAGGCACCAGGCTGATCATGAAGCCGGGACCGAAGTGATCGTGCAACTGGTGCAAGGCTGAGATCAGGTTCACGATCGAAGGCGTGGTGGGATGCTTGAAGTCCGTGTCCCCTGGATCAATCGAGAGGGAAGGGCTTTCAAAGTCGATATCAATGCCGTCGAAGCCGTATTCGCTGACAATCTCCGCGACCGTCGAGACATACAGAGGCACGCGTTTCGGGTCAGCGAGCGTGAAGTGCTCGCCACCGCCGCCCAGGGAGATCATGACCTTCTTGCCCTGGCTCTTCAGCAAAGCAATGTCCGCCTTGAACTGCGCGGGATCGAGCCCCGCCGGCGTATGGAACTCCATGGTGCCTTCGGGCGCGTTTTTCGCGGGTTTGGCGAAGGCGACGATGATCACGTCCCACTGAGGCGAGACCTCGTGCAGGGGGAAAATGGCATTGGCTCTGCCGTAGCCTTCCCAGTAACCGATCAACTTGTGGCCGTTGCCCGAGCCGGCATTTGGGATCGCGGCGACGTTGGGCGGCGGCGGAGCCAGTGCGGTTCCGCCCCAAAGGTCCTGGTTTGCCGGGCACGGCTCGGCGGCGGCGGTGAGCACGCTTGCGTCCGGGAAACTGTAAGTACTGCCCAGATCGGCGGAAGAACCCGTATACCAGGGCAGCAACGCGACGTTCTGCAAATGATAGCTCTTGCCGCCGGCTTGGGCGACAAAGCTTGGGGATGCCGGGATCTCGTTTTTGGCGTTGGTGTTGGTGGGCTCCAGCAAAAAGTACATGGAGGCAATGCCGCCGCCGCCGCAGCGGCCCTGATCGCCCGCCGGCACGCGCGGGAGTCTCGTCCAGCGGGGAACGCTGTTGCCCGGCGTGGGCGTGCCATGGCCGCCATGGAAAAGAGGATCGTGCTGGGGATCGTTGATGAATTCGGCGAGCTGCTGGGTGATGGGCTGCACGTCGCGATCGCGCACGACTGCGGGCGCGGCACCCAGATAGGAGCTGAGCACGAAAGAATTGCCGGTGTCGGTGTCGACGCCGTGTGTTCCCCAGGAACAGCACTCCGTTGCGTCGCCGTCACTATAGTAGGTCGTGTTGTGAGTGACCGCCAGGATGAGTTTGCCCTCCTGCCGCGGCAGATGCTTGAAGATTGCCCGTTGCAGAAATTCCACATCGACGACGGCGAAGGAGGTTCCCTCCTTCCTCGAGGTGAGGATATAGCCGTAGCCCAGCGGCACCTCGATCTTGAGGGGCTTCACTTCCGGCTTGCCCAGCAGTGTATGCCAGCCAGGTTGGTTGGGGAACGTGGTCCTCAGCAGGGCGTCGCCATATTGGGTCTTGTTGCCGGAGGAGAATGCGAACCTGGAGAAGATGGGTGAACTCAGAATGCGGGGGACGTCTGGCGCCGCAGCCATGACGAAGGGCCTGCCGTCCGTCGTCTTGGCCGCAAAGGAAAGCTCGATGGGAACAAGCACCGTCGGAATCGTTGTCGAAACCGCCTGCGCAGGATCGTGGCCCAGAAACGTGTAAGCGTGTTGGTCGACAGTGTGGCTGAACGTGGGTGCGGTGCCCTGCGCGTAGGCAGCCGGTAGACGCAGCACGAAGAAGAAGAGCGCACACATGCAACAGCCAAAGTCGCGGATCAAAATATTTGGTCTCCCTGGCAACAGGATACCGTTTTTGCCGCGTGGGTAGATGCGGGGACCTGGGGACGGGGACCTAGGGACAGACGAAACGTAACCCAGTAAAAAGGGCCGTATATTTCCCTTGGGAAAGCAACAGGGGCCTCCAGCCAATGCTTACGGCAGCTGGATACGGTAAAGATTGCGGCGAGTCTCTTGGCGGGCGTAGGCGTAGACCGCGGGATTGATTGCGGAGGCGACCATCCATGGGATCGGCGCACGAGTTTTCACATCCGGAATATCGTCCATTCGGTCAACTCCGTCCGGCGGCAACTTGGGAAGCCCCGTGTTCTGCATGATCGGGAGAGCGTAGGTGCCATCAAAGAGGGGCGGGAAGGTCAGAAATCCAGTCTTCCCGGCATTGTCCCAATGGAAATTACACCACTCGGTGCAAAGTCCAACCTTCGCACTTCCATCCGTCGCGTACGCAACCGTCAGAACAGGACGATCGTCCCCGGTGCCCGGGATCGTGACCACAACCCAACGTCCGTCCGGTGATACAGAGAAGCTGTCGAGGATACGTTCCTGGATAATCCTGCGGCGCTGGCTGCCGTCTGTCTTCATGCGATAGAGATAGTTCGATCCTCCCTCGATCGCGCGGACCACTAACTCGCCGTCTGGCAGAAATACGGGGCTATCTTCGATCACCGCAGCGGAGAGATTGCGGGGAGAGGAGCGACGGCTGGTGGGAGCCACCCACAGGTTCGGACGGCCGGTCTTGTCCTTCATGACAAAGGCGATTTCTTTTGCGTCCCGCGACACGGTATACGTTTCCATCGAGTAACCGGGCAGGATGCGGTCGACCTTGCCGGTGGCCAGGTCCTTGCTCCACAATTCCTGGCCGGTCGTGTGCCCGTTGGCCATCAGAAAATAGAGGCTGCGCCCATCGAAAGAAAACTGCGGGGCGGTGGCAGAGCCTTCGGAGGAGATCTGGTGTTCTCCCTCGCTGTCGTGCATCCACACTGTACTGTCCTGGATGCCGACGGAAGTAATGAGCGACTTGCCGTCCGGCGCCATCGCGATCCCTTCTTGCGTGGTGGGGCCGAACGTGACCTGCTCGGGAGTTCCGTCGGGGTAGCGCTGCCGCCAGAGGTGAAAGCCATTCGTCAGGACGGTGAGGAACAGCCATTGCCCGTCAGCGGACCAGGCGCCCGACAAACATCGATGGTCAGGAGGGCCGACCACTCTCGAACCGCCTGTGCCCGCAAAAGGAACCACACGGCAAGGCGTGAGGACGCCTTGATTGTCCATCTCGACAGTGAGGACTGATCGGCCATCCGGCGAAAGATAAGAATGATGGACCATGCTGCGTTCGCCCGGCGGGAGGTAAACATCGCGGAGGTCCCCTCGGGCTTCGTCCGTGGTGACCAGGACCAGATGCATGCCATTGCGCATCTCGGAAAACATCAGGCGCTTGCCTCCCTCAATCCAGGACAAAGACGAGGAGTTAGGCAGCAGCAGATGAGGGTCGCCGCCCAGGACGGCCACTTCCCAGGTATCCCACGGTCCGACAAAGCTGTAGACGATGCCTGTGTTATCCGGAGAGAAGGCCGGCGCTATCTTCATCTTCCCGTCATGCGTGAGCTGCACGGGTTCGCCATCGGGCAGCAACTTCACGTAGATCTCGCCGGACCCCATGAAGGAACTGGCGCCGCGGATGAAGGCAAGGGTGCGTCCGTCAGAGGACAGAGCTGGGTAGACGGCTGAATCGGTAAAGAAGGTTAGCTGCTGCCAGTCCTTGCTGTCGGGAAGAGGGCGCGGGGATGTGTTGTGGAAGAAAAACAGGGCGGCCCCGGATGCCAGAATCAGAAGTGCAGCCGCTGCCGGCCAAGTTTTCCAACGTTTTGGTTTTGTGGCTGGGGCAGCTGTTGCGGGTTCGAAGTTTTCCGGCCGCTGGGTGCTGTCGTGGGGCACGGGGGAACGTTCGTCTGATCCCCTGTGTGCCAGCTTCAGGAGATCGGCTCTCATCTCCCTCGCAGATACATATCTCTGCTTGGGATCCTTGTGAAGCGCGTGGGTCACGATCGTGTCAGCGAACGCAGGGAGATCGGGACGAACTTCCTGCAGCGGCGGAAAAGAATCTGTCATGATCGCGTTCAGAATGGCGATGTTGCTTTTGCCTTGGAAGGGTGTGGCGCCGCTGAGGGATTCATAGAAGAGGACGCCCAGGCTCCAGAGGTCGGTGCGGGCGTCGAGCTTCCTGCCGAGCGCTTGTTCCGGTGACATATAGCGGGGAGTGCCCATGAGCATGCGGTTGTCGGAGACGGACAGGGCGGGGTCGGTGCTGAGAGGCGCGAAAAGCTTGGCGAGGCCGAAATCGAGGACCTTCGCCTGACCCTTGGGAGTGATCATCACGTTGCCTGGTTTGAGGTCGCGATGAATGACTCCCTGCTCGTGCGCCTCTTCAAGGGCCTCGGCGATCTGCGCGGCAATCGAGGTGGCCTCGGCGATCGGCAGCGGTCCTGCGCACAGCTTCGCGGCGAGCGATTCGCCCGCGACCAGCTCCATGACGATGTAGTCAGAGCCCTTGGACTCGATCACGTCATAGACGGAGGCGATGTGGGGGTGATTGAGCTTCGCCAGCACGCGCGCTTCCCGGCGAAAGCGCTCTCGTCCTTCCTGGCCAGTGAGCAGGCCGGGCTGGAGCATCTTGATGGCAACATCGCGCTCGAGTTTTTCATCGCGCGCGCGATAGACGACGCCCATACCGCCTGAGCCGATCTGCGCGAGCATGCGATAGCGGTCGAGGAGTTGGGTTTCGGTCGCCACGATCGTGGGATCTGCCGCGGGTGCTGGCAAGGCAGGCTCCGAGAGGAAGCCGCTCAGGCGGTCGTTCTCGCTCAGCAGATCGTCGATCATTTGCCGCAGCTGAGGGTTGGCAGCGCAGACCCGGTCGAGGAAGGCGGGCCGTTGCTCGCGCGGCAGGTCGAGAGCCTCTCCGAAAAGCCGCTCGGCGGTTTCGTCGAGCTTATTCATCCCTCTCCCGTTGGAGCCGCGTTCCGATCAGGAAACCTGGCTTCCACAGTACCATGCGGAGAATCTATCGAGGACGGGTTTCGGGGTGAAGTAACCAGTAGGGAGCAAAGGGGAGCAAGGAAAGAAAAAGCGGGTGATAAAGGGGGCGGACGGAGGTACCCCAGAAGCAAATGCGCGCATCGTGAGGCTATCCTACGACTATCTAAGAATCCTACCGACGGCCGTATCCCGGCATCTCGTTCGCTAGTTTCGTGGACAGAGAGAGCAGGGATAAACCGAAACATTGCCGGGGATGCGAGAGCCCTGCGGAAAAGGTGAAGCGGCTCCATTCCGGCTTGGGCAGCATTCCTATTGCCGCGAGTGAAAATCTCGATGGTGAATCGGTACCTTGAGCCGAATTCTTGAAGAGTGCCGAATGAACGGCTCCGGACCGAAGAGCGAGTCGTCCCAGAATCGAGCTTCCTATTATCCCTGATCACCGGAGAACTCGGGCTAACTCATTTGCTGCTGGTCACAACGTGCTTGCTCTCGACTGGATCATCCGAGTTTAGAAATGCGTCCACCTTCTTCGGGTAGTGCATCAGAACCGTCACTAAGAGAGTGAGGAACGAGACAACCAACAGCAGCGCAATGACAAACGCTTTCAGGTGGCCGTGTTGTGGTGCCCTCCCCACGCGCTTCGAGGGGAAGGAAATGCCGTGGGAAGATGCCGCGCTTATTAATTTCGAACTCATGCCCGACTCCTATTGGTTGGGGCCAGTTAGGCCGCGTAGGCTGACTCCGATTCGTCCGCTGGGAGGCGATAGAACGATGAACTGGGAACGATGTCGAGCGTCGGTCCTATGAACAGACCTATGGTGAGATACAAGGGAATGGCGCCAAAAGGCGTCTCCATGACATTGCCAAAGAATGCGGCAATCAGGGTAGCGGTCCACACCGCTAGCCCGTAGGCCTGGCCGGTGAGCCGGTAGACCCGCCAAAGCATGGAAACAATAGTGAGTTGCAGGGCAAAAAAGATTACCACTCCGAGCCAGCCGGTATAGCCGAGCGCGGAGTAAAAGATGTTGTGTGGCGTACGGACATCGTAGCTTAGATAGGTGACGAGATTCTTCAGTTCAAACCCATAGCCTGGCCCGATGATCAGATTCGTCTTGTTCTCCTGGGAATTCTCCCAGATGGCATGCCACCACGTTTCTCTCCATTTGATGGTCCCCCCATACATCGCCGTATCTTCCGAACCGGTCAGGTTTTTCGCCAGCTCAGGATTAACCGCCGACAATCCACGTGCCACAATTTCGCGGGTGGAGATCGCACCACCCCGTGTTGCCGGAGAAGGCAGGTCGACATCCAGAAGAGCGCCGATCGCCAGCACAGCAAATATGCCCACGGCGACCATCGCCACGCGTTTCATTTGCCGCGATAAGAGGCCCCAGAGCACTATGGCCACCCCCGAACCGAGCCATTCGGCACGGACCTGAGCTGCCAGGAAGGCGGCTGCAGCGACCGCCATTGCCGGCCACCATCGAGCGGGCCTGGGATCGAGACAGAGCAGCGACAGGATGACCAGACCGCCACCGCCCACCTGACCAAAGACGGTTACGCCGTCTGAGCCAGGCATCGCGATGTCAATCTTGTTCAGAAACAGCAGGTACAGCGGGGCGTAGATGGCAAGGAGGACAGCGAACGTCTGGATGTAGCGCAATAGCAACTCTGGCCGCCGTGCGCCCAACCACAGGCCGAGAAAGAAGTACAAGGGGTAGATATTGAACACCAGGTTCTGCAGTGCGGTGAGGGGAGAGAAACCTGCCAATATGCCGCGAATGACTTCGAAGATGCCATAAGCGACGGAAAGCAGGAGGATCCAGGCAAAGGAACTTAGAGGCCCACTTTTGGTGAGAGCCAGGATCCAGGGATCAAAAATTTTGCGTGGCTTAAGAACAATAAACGCCGCCAGGGTCAGATCTCCGATAAACATCTTGGCCGGTGGGATTCCGAGATAAGAGAAACTGCGCCCGGTCAGTGCGTACCCAACCAGCAAAAACAAAACCCACTTCGACCAGCCGTCCCACTTCAGAAACGGCGCGCTTTCGCCTTGCACCTGGGTATAGTCCATTCCTTTTTCCCCGTCTGATTCTCTGCCGTTCCAAATTGGGAAGCTTTGGGGGGAGCCTTGAATCCTCCCCAAAAAGTTTGAGCACCGGTCGGCGTCGGCCGCCGACATCTCGACTGGCTTGTTTGGCGTTGGTGATAGAAGGGTCGACATATCCGGTTCCACGGGGAGACGCAACCCGGACATGGTCGGTAACCCAATGGCACTATCATTTAGGAGGCTGATACGGCTGGCTGAGTTACTCGCTAAGGAAAAAGTTCTGGATCGCCTTCAACCTGATGAAAATTTGTTGAAGCCGTGCAGCGTTAAGTGAGGGTTCCCGCCGCGCGAATAACACTCATTTCGCACCATGTTCGGAGCTTGGGTGATGGTTCGCCGCATTCGATGCGGTCGCTGCGCACGCTATGCGGTGACCGCGCCGCGGAACGCGATGCGTCATGCGCACGGCGTCGAGTTACCTTAGATCTTGGGACGTAACAACGCCGATGCTTTCCTGATTCGGGCGATATCGCTGTCGGCGACGATTATTGGTTACAGGATCCACTTCGCAGCCAGCGCGATGTAAGTGAGACCACGGGCAGCAGCCGCACCTGGGATACGACTTACTGGCCAAGTTATGATGCAGGCGCGGCGGCCATGTGAAGTAACTGCATTTGAAAACGGCGGTAATCGCGGGGTGGTTACTGAACTGGAGTCCAACCCGGAACATCAGGTGAGCTTTCCGTCGTCCCCAATTTCCCTTTTTCAACCGAGGGGTCCACTTCAGGTATCATGTCCTTACCGCCTGCTCATCTCCTGTGGTCCTTCTCCCTTAGCGACTTCTCGGGGTTTTGCTCCCGCCTCCAAAGCACCCCGGTCCGGGAGCGACTTCGGTCTGCTGCTGTTAACCAGTTCTTCGCTTCCGCCGAGGGCCTTCCCTAAAATCTTGTCGACGCCTAAGAATGACAAGGCTAAACCCAAAAGTAAATATGTCCGCAGCGCCTCAGGGTTTAGCTTGAGCCCGAGTACGTCCATGCGAGCGAATAACCAGGCGATGAAACCGACGATAATGCTTGAGATGGCCGCCGTCTCAATTTCCCTGCTGCTGGGATGCGTAGGAGCTTGAACCAGTTTGTACGCCGCATACAGAGACGCGCCGAAGATGGCCAATAGGACTGCAAGACCGTAGATTGGTTGCGACTTGGGAGTTTCGGGAGTTTCGGGAGTTTCGGAAGGAGTTTCGAGGAGTTTCCCGAAACTCCCCGAAACTCCCCGAAACTCCCCGAAACTCCCGAACTTCCAGCCTTCTCTCCGACACACTCTCCGTCTGTCACCTTATCCTGAACTCGACGGGTGTTCCAGATGCAGCCGGTTAAGGGGCATGTGCGGCGGCATTCATGCGACTTCTCCAAAGGTCTTGTAGTCCGTATAGCCATGTTCCGCGCCACCATAGAACGTAGAGCGATCAAAAAGGTTTAAGGGGTGATTCCACTTGATGCGCTCCACCAGATCTGGGTTTGCAATGAAGTATCGACCGAAGACGATTGCGTCTGCGTGCTTTTGCTCGACGGCCACGGCCGCGCTTGCCGGGGTGTAGGCAGCCGCGGAGAGTAGCGGGCCGCTGAATACGGACCGAAATAGGATTGCATTGCTTATAGCGTCTTCGTGCAGTTCGTCTGTTAGACCCATCTCAGATCCGCGCGCTTCGATGAGGTGCAGGTAGGCAAGGTGACGCTCGTTCAGCTCTTTGATCACGACGCTGAACAGCTCCTTGGGCATGCTATCGTGGATGCCACCATATTGCCCGAAGGGCGAAAGACGAACCCCCAGGCGATCCGAGCCGATGGCAGTACTGACCTCCTCGACAATGTCGAGAAGAAAACGAGCTCTGTTCTCCTGTGAACCACCATAGTCGTCGGTGCGTTTGTTGGTTCCGTCTTCTAGGAACTGTTCGATCAGGTGGCTATTTGCTCCCTGTAGTTCGGCCCCGTCAAAGCCTGCCTCAATCGCATTCAGAGCCGCCTGACGAAAGGTGCCGACGATGACTGGAATCTCTGCTGTTTCCAAGGCACGGGGAATTTCAGCTTCAACTTGTTGAAAATCTCTTGTAAGGGCAGGAATATTCCCAGGAATGGCCGAAGGAGCAACGGGCACAGAGCCATCCGGACGCAACGAAGAGTGCGAGTTTCGTCCGTTGTGAGCGATTTGCATGATGATCCGTCCCCCGCGTGCATGAACGGCATCCGTGACCACGCGCCAGCCGGTAATCTGTTCTGCCGTATAGATTCCCGGGGCGCTCGGGTAGCCATGCCCATCAGCACTGACTGCTGTCCCTTCAGAAATAATGAGACCGGCGGAAGCGCGCTGAGCGTAATACTTGGCGTTTACTGGTGTCGGCACGCTGTTGGCGCCCGCACGCATCCTCGTCAGAGGCGCCATAATGATTCGATTCGGGATCTGGATGGCCCCGAGCTGTAGAGGACTAAAGAGTAATTCTTTGGGCATTGTGCCTATTTCCCTTAGGTGTTGGCCGTACACGGATGGGCAAGATGGCTAGAGTAACGTGATCTCGCCCATATCGATTGCAACCAGCAAAGGCTCTTTCACTAGCTGGTAATCGCCCTCATACGCGTACACTCGACGTTTGGTCGGCATGATGATGCCGTCTACGTCACGGTAGTCCGAGGCGTAGTTCAAGCCGGTGGCGCCGCCAAGAATGTCAACCGTGTAGTCGTGGCGGCGCAATAAGCCATCCGGTCCAAAGCAAGAGATCTGTTCCTTGGTATGACTCTTCACACTATCGGGGAAGGTCACCTTCAGCCGCCGCCAGGTTTCACCCTCGACTTGAATCGACGGGATCTCCTCAGTAGTGAATCCGTCATGGGTGTAGAGAAACGGAGTATTCAGGTACGTCCACAATGCTTCACCAACAAAGTACGCGACATCGATGTCATCCCACGGCGTTTCTCTCTGTTGTTTTTCGAATGACTTCTCTGGATCATCGCGGGCCTCGATGAGCGCACCATTCAGCGTTTCGATCACAATGCGGTTCGGCTCGAAAATCGCCCGCTTGTCCTGCCCAGAGAAGTCCACCGTGAGGCGCTCGTTCCGCGTGTCTGCGGTCAAGACCACGTTCTTCAGGAAGTCTCCTTTACCTTTGACAAACCAGATCGCGCCCGTAATCGATGCGGCAACCTTGACCGCCTTCACCTTGTTCCAACGGTGAAGACCGCCGTGTGCATTGACAGCCAAATCCAATAGTTCACTCTTGGCTAGTTTTCCTGCAGGGACGGCTTGCTCAACCGGCAAGTCGTCTCTAGGATCCAAAACCATCTTTGCTGCTTCCATTTCGAGTCTCACCCTTAAAAAATGCTGTTCACATCAAATGTCGTCGCTCGTCTTTTGCCCTGTACCAGCAACCATCTGGGTCCATCTGCCCTTGGCCAGGTAGATACCATTTACTTTGAGGGAAATGATCAGCGGCAGTCTGAGCAATATTGCTCCCTACAGTCATTCTTGCCATCATCCTGTCGGGACTCCGCGTTCAGGGCGAAGCGAGAGGCGGGCTCGTCGGTGAAAACTGCAACCCCTAGCACCAAAGAGCGCTTCAGCGCTCTATCTCTGACCCGAAACAGGCTTCGAGGAAGTTGGGCCGGATTGGTACCGTGATGTCGGCTCGGACCCTTTTCGGGGACGGGATTTCCCCCAACGCCAGCGAGGCCGTCTTGACCCTCCTTGGAAGGGTTTGCTAAGCATCTAGAGAGCGCTCTGTCTTGCGGCGAAAAAGTAGAAAAAGTAGGACAGACGGAAAACGAAAAAGTAGGACAGACGGAAAAGACCCTAAAGGAAACGCATCAGTGTAGCTGTCAAAAGAGATGCGCTTACATTAGGGTCTTTTCCGTCTGCACTGCTTTAGTTCCTGTCCCGAAACTCCGGATCTACTGCGACAGAAGCCCTAGCCGAGTTCGAGAAGCCTTCAGGGACAAATTCATGGGGTACGTCCTGTCTGTCACCTTTCCGAAGTGCGGCAAAATCTCACTCACTAGCTTTAGGCGGAAATATGATATATTTCCGCGAATCTAAAAGGAGAGCTTCATGCGTTTCGCGTACACTGCCCTAACTCTTTGTCTTCTGGCACAACCTCTTTTTGCAGCAGATAACCCCTTTCTTGGCACCTGGGAGCTCAACGTTGCCAAATCCACATATAGCCCTGGTCCCGCCCCGAAAGAGGTAAACGTCAAATTCGAGCAAGACGGGGACAAGATTCACCGTATTGCAACGGGAACGAACGGTGATGGGAGTGCTATCAACGAGGACTCAAGCATCCCCTGGGACGGCAAGGATCATCTCGTGACGCAGCCTCCCGCACCCCCGATCACGGCTGCAGTTACCTGGGTTAATGCCCGAACTCTCCATGTCGTGCTCAAACAAAACGGCAAAATAACCGATACGTTGCATGTGGTCATTTCAAAAGATGGAAAAACCGTGACCAACACGGATGATGGTGTAAACGCCAAGGGCGAGAAAGTGCACAATGTTGAGATAATGGAGAAGCAATAGTGGGACCTCAGCGATTGGGAGTCAACCTAGCCTACTCAAGCCAAAAGAGCGCTTGAATAGGCCTCCCGATGCTTTCAGGCGCGGCGCCACGGCGTAAGATAGCTACTCCGCCGAAGATATTTCGGTGGTCCGTTCAAGCCTTGTTTTGGCTTGAATGGGGCCGTTTTGCCGGTGGACAGCGTTTGCCCGCGGCCAGTTCGCGCCTTGTTGCGGTCCATTCGGACGGTTGAGGGGACAGTGGTTGAGGGGCATAATTCGGCGACAGCATACCGATTGCAGAAAATTCAAGTGCTCGCTGCAATGCCCTGGAGCGAATGCGACAAATAGGCTGGTAATGGACGCGCCTGGTTACCAAAAAAACTTCTCTCCGCTCAGCTCTGGACGCGGCCCCAAAACCGTACTACTGTGTGAGCAAGTATCGACACGTCAGCGCCGTCTTACCACGACGGCCCTGCTTGGCCATGCACCGGCGCGCTCTACCCGTGCATCTGCCGCCAACCACCGGGAAAGTATCAGCGCTTGTCCGCGTGATAACTCGGTGATCGCCAACAGGGGGAAAGAGGGACAGCCTGACCTACGTGATTTTCCTTTAATCTCAACACAAGTAAATCACGCAGGTCAGGCTGTCCCTCTTTTCCGCCTCTTTTCCGACGAGCGTGAACGACTCTATGACCGTCGCCGGCTACTACATCAACCAAGCCGGGGCGACGGAAGGATTTGTTCGCAATGCGGATGGGGACGTCACCACCTTCGTGGTGCATGGAAACGCGGTGACGTCTCCGGTCTCCATAAATGCTGGGGGAGAAATCGCCGGAAACTTCAAGAATAGTGAGGAGAACTTCTCCGGCTTTCTGCGCGATGCGAACGGAACCATTGCCACGTTTAGCCCGGGCGGCAGGTTTCCCGGTTTCACTTATGTGACAGGCATCAACAAGGAGGGAGTTATCGTGGGTTACTACGGGGCCACCGGCGGGCTTCCCCCGATGCACGGTTTTATCCGCGGCGTGCACGGGACGATCGATACATTCGATGTGCCTGGGAGCGATATCACCCAACCCGTCGCCATCAACGCTGCGGGCGAAATCGCCGGCGTCTACTATTTCGGCACCGGCGATATCTACCGGGGAGGATTCGTACGTTCCGCCGCTGGAGATATGACTACCTACCCCGGAATACCGGAGGCCATCAATGCCCGGGGAGACATCGCGGGGTGGTCTTTCCTGTCCACCGGTTTCGAGCAGGGCTTTGTGCGCTTTCCAGAGGGCGCCATCGACACTTTCGGCTTCGCGGCCCCGGCGTTATTTACGCAGTACATCGGCATCAACGAGGTGGGTTCCATTATTGGCAATGTTTACCTCGGGGGCCCGATCGTGGCTTTTCTACGGTTAGCGGATGGAACCGTCAGTCCGATCCAATTTCCCGGCGGCGTTGGCACGACCGCCGCAAGCATCAACGATTGGGGTGTGATTACGGGGAACTACTCTCGGGGACGGGATGTTTTTGGCTTTCTGCGGATACCAGGAGCGGCGGACCAGCCGCAATAAATAGCACGGCGTTTCCACGTCGGGAATGGGGGGATGGGGGACGGCCTGATCTGCGCGATTTTCCTCTGACCTCAACAAAAGTAAATCACGCAGGTCAGGCTGTCCCTCTTCTCCCCTCTTCTCCCATCGGCCGGATCTCCACCCGGTGGGTAGGCAGGCCATCGCTCAGGTGTTCGGTGCTTGGAGCAATGGGCAGTTTCGGAATCTATTCGTCTATCAGCGGGGCAAGTCGTTTGTCGTGTCCGATGACTATATCCCCCTGTTTGCCGCCCTGCGAGGGCGGCCCGACTATGTCCCGTGCTGGGTTTTCGGCAGACCCGACAGCGATCTGGCCCGCGATGTTCAAGGGCCTATTGTGCAGGACGACGTTTTGAAAATTCTAGGGTTGGAGGGAAAGACGAGGTAGCCCATTGGCAAACCGACGGGCCTGGGGGAGATAAGGGAGATAAGGGGACACGATGAAGGATGCGGTGAGTACCCGCGCCTAAACTAGTCCATATCATTTTCAGTTCACGCAGAGGGCCAAAATGCCTGAGTTGGATTGGGTACACGAGTCGATAGCGGCTGCAATAAGCCAAAACAGGAATGGCGATGCTCGCGATCTGATCAAGCGGGCGCTCGCGTTAATGCCGGCAAACTGGAAACCGCTCGATGAGGATGAAGAAACAATCCGCGGAGCCTTCTGGGACCGGGATGAATTTCTCGCGTATGTCGGCAGCCAAAGAGCCGCTAACGGGAAGACAATTGTTTGGACAACAGTATCCTTCTCAAAACTCTGGTGGCAGCTCGCCGGGATGAACACATCGGAAGAGCGCTTAGATAATGCTCTTGTCTGCATTGCGAAGGGACTGGAGTTGGAACCGGACCATCCGTTTCTATGGATAGAACGTGGTTACACCTTCAACCGGATCGGGCGCCACCAAGAGGCATTGGAAGCGTACCGAACAGCGGCCACTGTTCGCCCGTGGGCGCCGCAAAGAGTCACAGCCCGAGCTCTTCGCTGGCAGGGCTCTGCTCTCATTGATTTGGCGTGCTTTTCTGAAGCGAAAGACGCTTACAATGCCTCTCTCGAACTCGATCCGGAGAGCGAATTGGCCCATAAAGAACTTGGGTACATCGAACAGGCACTCGCTGATAAGCAAGAGCAAGGGGCCACTCTGCCTTGGTTCCTCCACGCAATCAAGTTTCCGCCCGCGGACCCGCTGACGCTGCGATTAATGCAGTTCGTACAAGGAATGGAATCAATACCAGGGCCGAAGACGGTTGGTGCGGAGAACTACGCCGCCATTTCGAGAGCGTTCCTGGCCTCCGGCTGGGCAGGGTTCGAAGAGGCCTTCGATGCGGCCATCCCGCGCAGCCGCGCGGACTATGCGGATATTAAACGAGATCTTTTGCGGGAGTCGATCTTCAACTCGAAGGTTCACGAAAGACTGTCCAAGTTGTTTCTCGGCGAGGCGACCGTTGAAGAAACTATGGAAGAAGTCAAACGTGATATTGGTCCTGCAATCGCCCGAGAAAAGGGGCAATGAGCACACAGTCGGATTTGCTTTAGGGTCATTTCCGGTCTGTCCTACATTCCGCTACATTCCGTCCTACATTCCTGCTGTTGAGAAGGATTGCAAAGCCAGATTCAGGATTTACTCGACGCGGAGTACCTCCATCGGGTCTACCAGGGCTGCTCGCCACGCTGGGAGGACGGCGGCCACCATACCAGTCAGCAGCAGAATGGCTGTGGCTGTTACGAGCGACTTAGGATCCAGAGGTTTTACGCCGAACAGGAAGGCTTGCACAGCGCGTCCGGCGGCCCATGCTCCAACCAATCCAGGAATGACGCCTGCGAGAACCATCCGGCCGGCCTGGCGCAGGACAAGTTTGGTGACTCTGGAGCGCGATGAACCCAACGCCATTCGGACTCCAATCTCTCTGCGCCGGATAGTCACCGAGTACGCCAGCATGGCGTAGATCCCAATGGCAGCCAGCAACAGGGCAATTGCGCCGAAGCTGGATACCAGGCGAAGTCCAAGACTGCGCTCGCCGAGCGCGTGTGCCAGCTCTTCTTCCATCGGATAGAGCTGCATCTCGGCCATCTCGGGCGCTACCTGCTTCAGCGTCGTGCGCAGTTCTTTGTTGAGAACGCCTTGGGGCAGCCGCGAGCGAATGACAAACTGACTCTGCTCGGCAAGGATGTCCAGGAGGGAGGAATCATCTGGAATCTGCCGATAGTTAAGGTAAATCATGGGCTGGATCGGCGCTCCAAGGTCCTGACCCTGTAGCTCGTTCTGTACAACCCCGATGATGGTGAAACTCGGCTTAAGCGGCACATTGGGCTCCGGTTCAAGAATGCTCAGGAACTCCTCGGGCAGGATGCCTGGGCCTGCATTCCGAGGAGGACGAGGAGGGCGGTGGGACCGAAGACTTATGCCGATGGGATTACGTCCAAGCAGGAACTTGCTGACGAAAGCCTGATTGACGAGCGCTACTATGTCGGGGCTCGTGTCGTCCTGGGTAGTAAATGCACGCCCCCTCAGCATTTGGATTCCGCTGGCGGTTACGAAATTGGAACTGACGAAGTTGTAGAGGGGCATATCACCATTTTGAAAGGGTCGGCCGCTGACGTCAGTGGCGCAGGCTAGCGTAGGGGTGTAAACCGAGAATGGGACAGAAAACTGCATGGCTGCGGATTCAACACTCGGAAGAGTGCCGAAGCGTTCGAGCAGGAGATTGTCCATCTGGCGGATACGAAGGGGTGGTTGCCGGGAATCAACCGGCATAATGACCAAATTTGTGAGGTGATGCGCGTTGAATCCCAGAGGGATTTGCCGGAGCGCGTCGAAAGTTCGCACAAATAAGCCGGTGGTCGCCAGGAGAACACAAGTCAGTGCTATTTGCAGAGCGACGAGAATGCCAGACATTCGCTTTCGCGGGGTGGCGTGCTGCGTAATAGCTGCGGTGCGCGCCTGGTGGCGAATGCTGAAAGCCGGCGCGAGGGAAGCAATCATACCGGCGACAAATGCAAGGAACGAGATGCCCACAATGACGCTGGGGTGAACAGCAATTTCGCGAAAGCGTGCATATTGATTTCCGTATTCGGTTCGGATGATTGCCGCTGATCCATACGCGAGGGCGCACCCGAGCGCCGCACCGAGCAGCGAGATGACGACGCTTTCGACGAACAACTGCTGCAAAAGCCGGCTGAAGCTCGCACCCAGCGCAGATCGGACATACATTTCCGTCTTCCGCTCCATGGTGCGCGCAATCTGCAGGTTAGCGGCGTTGGCCAAGCTGATCAGTAACAGGATCATTACCCCCCCGAGCAGCACGAATAGAGGTTTTTGCAAGCTGCCCGTGAGATAGCTGTCATAGGACTGTAAGGAGACATGGCGGCTAGCGAACTCATCCTGAGGATTTGAATGAGCAAGGATGCTCCGAGCCTCCGCGAGGGCCTGGGAGACGGAGACGCCGGGCTGTATCCTCGCCATGGCAAACGCACTAGCCAGCGCGACATTCCGCTGCGACGGCTGGGAGATTGTTGTGTAAACGACCGGGCCCCCGGTTCCGGACAAAATGCTCATGCCCCGAGGCAAAACTCCGATGATCGTTCGCGCTTCGCCGTCAAGATGAATGACGGACCCAACGGCGTGTGGATCCGAACCGAGGCGCTCCTGCCAAAAATCGTCGCTGACAACTGCAGCCGGCCCGGTGCTATTGGGTTCGGGCAGTCTGCCCAACGTCGGCTGGACATTCAGCATGCGGAAAAAACCAGGCGTGACCTGAACTGCAATTGCCCAGCCAGTCCCATTGGATGTCCCTACGGGCTTGATCATCGTCGTGTATCCTGCGATCGACGTGAAGAGGCGACTGTTCCGTTGAAGATCCTGAATCTGCGACCAGGTGAGCCCACCACGCATCCCTGTCTGGCCGGAATTGAGGTACAGCATAACGAGTTCGTGAGGGCGCGGAATGGCAACGGGACGGAGGAGGACGCTATCCACGATGGCGAGCATGGTGGCAACGGAGCCGAGGCCCAGCGCGAGCGTGAGCACGACGGAGGCGGTGTGTCCGGGCGCCTTTCTCAGGCTGCGAAGGGCAAAGCGAAAATCCTGCAACAGGCACTCCAACCATTCAATGCTCCATACTTTCCAGGTTTCCTCTTTAACCCTCCTCACGTTGCCTAACTTGCGCAATGCAGCGAAGCGGGCTTCCTCCGCAGGCATTCCCCGGTCTATGTTGTCCTGGGTTTCTCGTTCGAGATAATCCCGAATGTCATCGTCGAGATCCTTCAGCATGCGTTTGCGCCGCCTCATGCTTCCTCCTGCTCTTGAGTACTTAGAACCTGCGCGACTGCTCGAGTGAGTTTCTCCCATTTGCCGGTGTCGACAGTCAATTGCTGCCTGCCTTGGCTGTCAGCGCGTAGAATTTTGCCCGGCGATTGTTTTCTGAAACTCCTTCATTGAAAGAGATCCATCGTCGTTTTATCAGGCGGTGCAGAGCTGGATATAGAGACCCCTGCTCCACCTGGAGTACATCGTCGGTCCTCAATTCGATAGTCTTGGCGATCGCGTGCCCGTGCATAAGGCCAAGTTGCAAGGTGCGGAGAATCAGGAGGTCGAGTGTTCCTTGAAGCAGCTCGATACGCCCTTGTTGCCCTCTAGTAGACATGCTAGGCGACTCTATCTGGCTTCAGGTAGAATGTCAAGGTGAGTGAAATGATGCTCTCTTGTTGTTCGTGGACGACGCTTAACCTTTGTTGTCCCCGCAAGTGGATGTCTGACCCCGCGGCTTATGCGTTGGTCCTCACCGCTGATCGAGGACAGTTCACGACACGCAAGCTTTACACATCGGAGAACCTGGTGACCTGTAGTGGACCCCAAACTTGAGACACTGAAACGAGGGACAAACTGCAGCGAACGGAGGTTCGAATACGGGTTCCTATTCCGCACTCTTGAAGTGAAAAGGGGTTGACAGCCAGCCTAAGAAGCATCGCCTCCCGACTGCAACACCTCATACGTTAAGCTTTCCCAATCTTCCCCACATGAAGGTTAGGGCAGTCATCGGATTATCCGGCTAAGATTTCTGCGAAGTACTTTGCGATATCTGGGGCACATACATCGCGATCAATCGAGAAACGAGAACTCCCAAATAGAGAATGCCTAGAATCGCTTCGATGACGGTAAGCGATCGCGCCTGCGCACTTACGGGTGCAATGCCGGCCGCCCCGAGGGAGGTCAAAGCGCCAAAGCTGTAATAGATCAGATCAAAGCGGCTGAGAACGGTGTGATGGTTCAGCACCGGATCCAAGTAGAAGGCGCCAGGCTGAACGGCCGCGAGAAATTGATAGAGCCTGGTGAAAGCAAATCCCGCCATGAGATAGATCGAGACGGCTCCGAAGATCGTCGCGGAAGTGACAACCCGCGTGCGAAAGACCCGGTGAAAGACCACGATGACAATGAAGACGTCGAATGAGAAGCTGACCAGAAGACCGACCAGGGCCAGCTTGCCGTCCCCTCTTTCCATTGTCAGCACGCGATGCCAAAGGACGGGGATGGCAAAGATCAGAGCGATGATCCAGGTCGAGCGGCGAAAGCTGACGGCATAGACGCTCGCCAGCGTCACAAAAAACGCTATCGAGCGAAAGAGCTGAAAGCGCAGCCCCCGATCGCCGGCATAGGGATAAAGGACGATATCCATCAGGAGGAACATAAACAGGAAAAAGAACCTTCCGCCGGGTGCTTCGTTATCCTCTTCCTGGGGCAGCAGTGCTGGCTCACGGGTCATCCAGGTTCCTCCGGCTCGACAGCCCCATTGAATCATGAAAGGAATTGAGACGTTTTCAGTGAGAGCTGGCCGCGCCAAAACTACGTTCAACCGGCCCTTTAGCGCGCGCTCGCCCTGGAAAATAGTTCAGATCGTTGATAATCGTCCGTCGCAAAAGAGATCGGCGTTCTTCCCAGATAGTCCTTCGCATTCGGATCACCTCCCGCTGCCAACAACAGTTTGAGGGTTTCCTCCGGCCAACGCTGGGCTATGGCCACCTGCAAAGGTGTATTCCACTCACGATCGGATGTCCGCGTGTTTGCTATTGCTCCCGCGGCCAATAATAGCCGCACCTCTTCCATGGCCTCGTCATCGGGACCTTGCCTAAGTATCTCGTGGAGGGCACCATGTCCAGTTGAGTCCGTGGCGTTGAAAAGGCGGTGACATCCAAGAACTGCACCTGATATGCCGTAGTTTCAGGGGTGATTCGGACCATCCCGGGGGGAAAAGGGGGACAGCCTGAACTGATGTTCCGTCATGATCAGAACAGTGAGAACTGGGCGGGAATTGAAGGGACGGACGGAGCAACCCCGTAGCTAACGTTAGGGGCTACTTCGTTCCGTCCCCGAGTCCCCCCTTCCCGTTTTCCCCCATTACTGCGGCAGCACCCCGCAGGGTCTGATCAGGAGTCAGCTACACTAGCCTTACTCTGCGCTCCATGACCTTGAGATTTCTCCCCAACCTATGCCCCGAAGGAGAACTACACCGAAAGACGTCGAAACGGCCGTGTTGCGCAAGAGCAACCGTCGCTGCCCGCTGTGTTTCCACCTTAACAATGATTCAAGCAAACAATTAGGTCAGATCGCGCATTTGGATCGCGATCCGTCCAATTACGCCGAAGGCAATCTGGCCTTCCTGTGCCTCCCGCACCATTCGATTTACGATTCGAAGGCCAGTCAGCACAAGAACTACACCCCGCCAGAAGTCAGGGCTTGGAGGGATGACCTCTATGCGTGGTTGGAAGAGATGCGGATCAAGCGTTCTGCTGGCGCAGTGATGGACTCGGCGCAGGAAACTGCCAAACTTCAGCGCCAACGCGATCTCGAGACCTTGATCTCTGTACTCGAGATTATCCACTGGCCGACGCTTGATGAGCACGTGTCAGAACTGCCTTACATCATGATCGATCCCATCTTCCACTTCTTCGAAGGTTTTCATGCCTTGTACACCGGCAGCTTGTTCCATCTATACGATAGCCAGCTCGCAGTGGAAATGGAGGCGCTTCATTCGTCTTGGGACAAGACAGTTTCCTACGGCATCCACTATCGGCGAATTCCAAATGGCAACTACATCTTTGACAATCCCAATTATCGACCCTTCAGCGATGAACAAGAACGCGATTGGAAGAAGATTGAACAGGCCGCATTGGCTCTGCGTAAGGCGAAAAAGGAACTCTTAAACCACATTCGAAAGGATTATGTCGAGATCGATATCGGCAAGCTGAATGAACAGGCGTGGAAGGAGTTCTGCGATTATAGGAACCGCACCCTCAACTGATCGGTCTATAACATTAATTCGGGCCCTTTTCGGGGACGGAATTTCCCTAATGAGCGTCGCGTGCAGACCAGAGCTAGCCCAAGACCAAGGGTCTCCTCTCCGGATGCTTGGCAGCGGCCTCGCTCGCATTAGTGGAAATTCCGTCCCTGAAAGGGCCTGCCTTCGATCTGTGACGATCTTTTCGCGTAGTCCTCGCTTCTGTGCGCTATCCGGCGCTGCGTTGCCTTCTCCAGATCCTGGCTCAGTGGCAAAGACTTAAAAAGACTCCGAACTTCAACGGCTGGCTTTTAGCTCCCCTTTGGTGGCTGGCGAGAACGTACCGTATCCCAGACTCGCCACGTGTACAGATTCCATAACTGTAAAGTGGTCGAAAATCTGTAGGCGATGCCGTCCGCATCGTGTGCAAACACAACGATGTCTCCGACATCTTCGGGATTAGTGCCACCGGGCGTTAGTTCAAGAGCTTTCCTCAAGGTCGGTACATCGTGGAAGCGTGCCCATTGGCCCGGAGGAGAGCATGGCTTCAGAACCTTCTCTCCAATTCGGGCATCGAGGCAGGGAAAATAGTTCTCATCCCACAAGACTTCGCCAATTCGGGTCTGCATGTTGGCGATGCCCACGCTGTAAAGATTCTGTGACCATGTGTTTCGAATCTTGAACCCTACAACTTCCTCTCCCTCTTTAGCTATATCAATGACGAATTCCGGGATGGGCTTTGCGCGATATTCATCGAGCGCAACCTCTTGTTCCTGCCAGATGTGAAAAGAGTGCCGTAGCGCCACGAATGACAGAACCAGCAGGCAGAGACAAAGCCATATGGCTGGATGCCAATGAGGAAGGAGAACCTTCAGTTCGAGCCTTTCCTTCCACTCACCAGAGGCAAGATTGTCCCGCCACCAAGTTGTGACAAAGAGAAACGTAAACAGCGCTCCGACAGTGAGGAACTCCCAAATGGGCCGGAAAAGAACTGCCTTTAGGTATGTCCACCAACTGTCGATTTTGGGTTTTTCGCTCACGCTGCCAATCGTATCAGCCGAGCAAGGCGGCACCAGGAGATGCGCGACAGGAAGGTGTGAAGAAATTGGCAAATGTACACATACAGTTATGGTTACGTATAGGTAATCCTGTACAGTGCAGGCATGAGCAATATGCCAGCTTCGCCCCTACCTCGCCTGGCTTCGATTGACCGTTCTCAACTGCTTTTGCATACCCTTGACGTCGAGCGACTGATCGACGAGGACCACAGTGCTCGCTCGATTTGGCACTTGGTAGGGCGCATGAATCTGAGTTTGTATCATGCCAAGATCGCGGCGCTGGAAGGGCGCGCTGGCCGCGACCATACTGCACCGCAGTTGTTGATCTCCTTATGGCTATACGCCTACAGCCACGGGATTAGCTCCGCACGTGAAATTGCACGCCAATGTGCATTTGAACCTGGATTCGCGTGGCTTTGCGGATTGCAGCCAATCAGTCATCGAACCCTATCGGGGTTCCGGTCTGATCACAAGGAGGCATTAGAGAACCTGTTTGTACAAGTGGTGGGCATGCTGAGTGCCGAGGGGCTGATTACCATGCAACGGGTCACCTTGGATGGCACCAAGATCAAGGCCAATGCCAGCGGCAACACGTTTCGAAGAAAGGAAAAGATCGAAGCTCATTTGGCTCTGGCGCGAGAGCAAGTGCAGAAGATGAACGAACAGGCCGCGGAGGAAGAGAAAGTAGCCAAACGTCGATCCGCTGCGAAGCGTCGCGCGGCACGGCAACGGGTCAGTCGCCTGGAGGCGGCGTTTCGTGAAGTCGAGCGCCTGCAGGAGAACAAGAAACACGATCGCGATCAATACGTAGCCAGAGCATCGACCAGCGACCCCGAGGCTCATGTGATGAGAAACGGTGAGGGGGGCACGGTTCCCAGCTACAACGTACAGTTGGTTACCGACACGACTCATGGATTGATTGTGAATGTGGAAGCGACCACCGACGCCATCGATTTTCGCCAATTGGAACCAGCTCTTCAGCGTTGCAAGGACACTCTGGGCAAACTACCAAAGCAAATGGTGGCCGATGGAGACTATACCAACCATGCGTCCGTGCAGGCTGCTGCAGCAGCTGGTGTGGACTTATTTGGTTCCTGGCAAGATACCTGGAGACCGGTGGAATATGACGCCCATGGCCGTAGCGGAGCCTTTATCAGTAGTGCGTTTCCCTATGATGCTGAGCACGATGTCTACCTCTGTCCCGCTGGCAAACGACTCACTCTCCATGTCGTGAAAAACGGGGAGAACGGTGTGCGCACGCATGTATATAGAGCACCCAAAGCAGCATGCCGTACCTGTGCCTTGCGTGATCAGTGCGGCCCCAAGAAGAAGAAGTCCAATTGGGTACGGTCCGTCACTCGGAGCGTGGATCCTGTTGCGACCACTGCTTTCAAAGCCAAGATGGAGACCGAAGAGGCAAAAGCAATCTATCGCCAACGATCGCAGATCGCCGAGTTCCCGCACGCCTGGATGAAAGAACGATGTGCACTCCGGCAATTTCGCTGCCGGGGACGAGAGAAGACATCCATGGAGGCCACTTGGGCTTGTCTCAGTTACAACATCATCCGGTTGTTCAGCATACGGCGGAAGCTCAGCGCCGTCGCGGCCGCGGCTTAGACAGATGCAAATGAGCCACCTTCGGGCCACCCTTTAGACGACAAGGGCAAAGAGACGCTCCTTATTGCCTCTTCAATTTTGATGGCCGCACCTAGCCACGCCTACATGCTCATGGAGAAGATTCAATCAAAACTAGTTCCGGGTTGGCCTGGATCGGGGTTATATGAATTTTTCACAGCTTCCAGACGGAATAACCCCTACGGGAAATCGGCACAGCCTGATCCGCGCGATTCTACTCCACTCCGAACGTCAACAAGGCAACGCTATCCACACTTCCGTCCTTCAGTCCGCAGCAATCTCTGTGGGTTGTGCTGTGGGCAGCGGTTTGCCCCACCGCCACCGCGAGAGCAGATAGCAGACGGGCCCGCCGGCAGCGACCAGCAATCCGAACAGCAACGCCGGCATATGCGCTACCTGTTCGGACCGGGATGCATACGCGGCGTACACCAGCAGCGCCACCGGACAGACGCTAACCACCCACACGCCGGCCATGCCGCCGGGAATACGAAAGGGCCGCACCATCTCCGGTTGCTTGATGCGCAGCGCGATGAGCGCTGCAAACTCGAGCACCAGGCTGGCGCCATACAAGATCAGATCGATGGAGATGAGCCGCTCGTAGGTGAATCCGAGCGCCAGTGCCCAGCCAAGGCCGCACAGCACAATGGCTACCCAGGGGCTGCGCCGGCGGTTGCGCCGCGCCAGTGCGGATGGCATCATGCGGTCCTCCGCCATCACTACCGGCAGCCGGGTATAGGAGAGGGTGAGCGCATTGAACATGCCCACGCCGTTGATGATGCCGCCGATGACGACGGCGACCGCCAGCCATGGTCCGGCAAGCAGGCGCGCCGCATCGGTCCACGAGCCTGTGGTGAACTGATCTACGGGGATACCGGCTGCAGCGATTGCACTGAGCGGAAGAATGTAGGACAGCGCGACGATTCCGCAAGTCGCCAGCATCGCCAGCGGATAATTGCGTCGCGGATTCTCCACCTCCTGCGCGACGGTCGAGGCGTTGTCCCAGCCCATGTAGTTCCACATAGCGACCAGCAGGGCCGTGGTGAGCGTGCCGTGCGGCGCGGCCGACTGCGGATAGGAAACATGCTGAAGCAGGTGATGCCATCCAGCCCAGTAGCCGCAGCCCACCAGCACGACGAAAGGAGCGAGCAGGGCAACGAACAGGACAATCGCGCCCCGGCCGACCGTGCGTGCTCCCCCCAGATTCCACACGCAGCACAGGATCACAAAGGTCACCGCCCACAGAGTTGCGTGGCTGCCGGTGGTCCATGTGGGAAACAGCTTCCCGAGATAGAGGACGGACAGCGTGGGATAGATGGCCATGTCGAAGATGCTGGCAGCCAACGAGAGCCACGCCTCCTGGTAACCCCAGAAGGGGCCGAAGGCTTGCCGCACCCAGACATAGAAGCCGCCCTCGGCGGGGATGGCGCTGGCCAGCTCGCCGATCATGAGGGTGGTGGGCAGACTCCACACGAATGGAACGATGGCGAGGATCAGCAGCGCGCCCAAGTACCCCGCGCCGCCGAGCGTGTCCTCGATGCCGTAGGGGCCACCGGAGACCATAAAGAAAGTCGCGGCAATCAGAGAGAAAAGGCGCAGCCGTCCGCCTTTGTGCCGCGGGTCCGGTGGATTTGAGTCGGCCATCTCAGCAATATACGGGAGAAGTCGAAATCCTGTGCATGACGACTGGAGTGCCGCGAACGCTTCGCTTTGCTACAGAAACCTCGCCTCTCACAGAAAACTTGTCCGTCGCCCTTTGATTGGGTCGGGGCTCTCTTTTTTCCTCTGCTTTTGCTACTTTCAAGACATTTTTTGATCTGAGAGAAACACTTGGAATCGAACATTAAAAAGCGGCATCTACTGTAACATGGCTTGCTTGGAATACTTCAGACTTCACCAGCATTACGTAGTAGCAGTGCGACGTTGCGAACAGGCCGAGTCGTCTTCCCGTCGGAGTGGTTTACTTGACGCAGCGGCTCGCCTGACCGCGGAAATTAAACAGAAGGCACGAAACGAGAGAACCGCTGCCCAGGAGCGGGTGGTTCTTCATGAGCAGGATTGTCCGGTCTGCAAACCGGCCCAGAAATTCGCCAAAGTCAGCTAGCAATCACTGCATGGGGGTTGCCAATCAGTCCGGGAGATTCATGGATGTCCCGAATCTCTCAATATGGTTGGGAGAGTATCGCGGTTTCGCTTGCACCCTCTGCGCAGACGAACGGCTTGGTGAACCCTCTGGGATCGTTGTCTGCCAGGATAACGTTATCCGATTTTGCGCCCTCGAGACGCAGCAAGACTGCCGCCTTCGGTCGCGGCTGTATGCCCGACAGACGCAGCCCATGACAATTCCGGGCGGTAACGACCGTAGTGCCGGCAGGGCTGCAGGCGGCTGTAAGGTTTGAGAGGCGAACATCTTCGCAGTCAAAGCAAAACACGGCTGAGCGCATGTCGGGAGCAAGTAGCTGGAAGTTGACGTTGTCGAGCACCAGGCCTTTCATATGGCGAGCGTAGAGCCCATACGCAGGGGGCACTCCCCAAGTGCTCTTATGGTCGGTCCAATATCCGTCCTTCCGGTAGTCGATCTGGTCCATATCGACAATATCTCTGCGGGCCGCTTGCTCCACCGTGCCCCCGCCTGAGCAAGTCACCGTGATATCGCGGAGCAGGATGTTTTCTGCCATCCCCTGGGGATGTCCATGAAAGAAGAGACCGCCGTTTGCGTCAGGCCGGGTGTTCGGTGGTCCGGGCTTGGTGACAGCCTGAATGCCCCGGAACTGCAGGCCGCTGATCTTGCCTGCGGGCATCATGGGAGGGTTGGGTTGGAGGGAGCCGATCTCCGGCCAGGTAGCGACAAACATCGTGATCGGGGCGATGACCTGGTCCATGACGATATTGTCGAAGACGCACCTGCGAATCTCGCCCCCTTCGAACGTTCCCAGCTTGAGGCCGCCTCCATTGCAGTCGTAGAAGACGCAATTCGAGATCGTGATGTTCTCGAAGTCGCCTTTCGAGAGCGGACCGAAACGAATGGCGGACCAGCGCGACCGCATCAGGCAATTCGTGACGGTGATGTTGCGCGCCGGATGGTCCTTGGAGCTTGTGGTGATCGCGATCGCATCGTCACCACATTCCAGGTGGCAATCCGAGATGGTTACGTTCTGGCAGCTTTCGAGGTCGAAGCCATCCTGGATCTCATTGGTAATTCGGATATTGCGGAGGAAGATGTCATGGCTGTTTTTCAAGTGCATGCACCACGAGCCGCAATGCTTGAGCGACACATCGGCCACGGAAATTTGACCGCAATTCTCTAAACGAATGAGCATCGGGCGCTCGTTGCGGGCCCTTTGGCCGGCGCCTGGGGGCGCTGTGAAGCGATCATTCGTGTGTCCTACGATCGTCCCGTCGCCGCCGATGCGGATGTCCACGCAGCCCTTGGCGTAGATCAGGCAAGGGTCGATCGTCTCCGGGTAAAACGGATTCAGGCCAACGTCCTTTCCATAGTCGGCGAGATTGTCGCTTCCGAGCAGGACGGCATTGGTATCGAGATGCAATTCAATATGATCTTTGAGATAGATGGTGCCAATCAGGAACGTACAGCCAGTGGCAAAATGCACAGCGCCGCCTCCGGCCTGATGACAGGCATCAATGGCAGCCTGCACGCCGCGGGTGTCGAGCGACTTCCCGTCTCCCTTTGCACCAAACTGCCTTACGTCCCATGCTCGCGGATCCTGTGGGCGTTGGTTCGAAGCACCATCTGATGTCTGGGCAAAGCTGTACGGTCCAAAGCAGACCGATCCCCCTGCTGCGATCGCCGCTCCAATAAGCTTTCGCCTGGTTAACAATTAGGACGCTCCCGCGTAAGGGTATTCAAGTGACAGACGGAGTATTGCGTTTTAGCCCGCGTAATGAACACCGGCAAGAGTGCTCCTATCATCAAGCTGTTGTAACAGATCAAGACAGGGATGCCTATGATAACGGCGAACACGGTGATCCACTGAAAGGTAAGCAACCGCCTGAGGAGCAGAGGAAACAACCTCAGCCCAATTTTCTCCGCGATCGCGCTCTTTTGGCAGCCACAGAAATGTCCTGGAAAATTCGCTTCTCCCAGACCCCAAATCGACTGTTTTAGTCCAACATCCAGGATCAGCCCGGAAAAAAAAACGGTGCGTCCAGCGAAGGCTGGCATGAACAGTGGGTGCAAGTCCCACCGGGGTAAGAGTCCAAGCCCCGTAGCTTGAATAGCAGGAAGGAAGGAAACTGAGCATCCTGAAGCCTATTGACAAAGCCATCTGAAAAGGATGGCGAGCGAGTTGCCGGGCCGTAACGCAAGTAAACCCATATGGCCTCGAAAGGACAAGACCCGAAGGCCGAGCCTCCCGTTTTTGGGCGAAGGCAGCATGGAGCGTCGCAAGGACTGATGCGGCGCAACACTTCGGCGGGGTTGGTAGGGGCAGCACGGTTACAAGGTCATGCTAAGCAACTGGAGAAACCCTCCTCGCCCCGTCGAGAAATCGTCGGAGCAGGCAAGCCGTATAACCGGTGACACCGGGAAGTCGGTGGAAGGCGAGAGGGAATCGGCCGGGTCTGTAGTAGCGAGGAAGCGGAGTAATGTCCGTGGAGCGAAGAGGCCCTGCTGTTTGTAACGGCTCTAACAAAAAGGGAGGCAAGGGTGAGATGACAAAAGCGCCCATCAGTTTGCAGGACCTGAGAAGGAGTCTATATGTCAAGGCGAAGGCAGAACCGTCTTGGCGTTTCTGGGGGCTATACGTCCACGTTTGCAAGATGGAGACTTTGCGGGAAGCTTACCAAATGGCGAGAAGCAATGGCGGGGCGCCGGGAATTGACGGGGTCACGTTCGAAGCCATCGAGGAAAGCGGAGCGGAGAGTTTTCTCGTGCAGATTCGGGATGAAGTAGTTGCCAACACGTATCGGCCCATGCAGGCACGGAAGAAGGAGATTCCAAAGGACGGGGGCAAGAAAATCCGCGTCCTGTCGATTCCTGCAATCCGCGATCGCGTGGTCCAGGGAGCGTTAAAGCTCATCCTGGAGCCGATCTTCGAAGCTGACTTCCAATCGGGGTCGTTTGGATATCGACCGAAGCGGACGGCGCATGAAGCCGTAGCCCGGGTGGCCAGAGCGATCGTCGAAGAGAAGACCCGCATCATCGATCTGGATTTAGCCTCCTATTTCGATAACGTGCAGCATTCTCTGCTGTTAGAGAAAGTGGCTCGGCGAGTCCAGGATGATGCGGTCATGCATCTTCTCAAGATGATCCTCAAGGCGACTGGGAAGAAAGGCGTTCCCCAAGGCGGTGTGATTTCACCGTTGCTCAGTAACCTCTATCTGAATGAGGTAGACCGGATGCTGGAGAAGGCGGTGGACACAACGAGAAGGGGCAAGTCAACCAACGTCCAGTATGCACGGTATGCGGACGATATGGTGATCTTGATCGACGCTGAACGGCGGAGTGACTGGCTGGTGAAGGCGATAGATAGACGGCTGCGCGAGGAGTTCGCAAAGCTACGCGTTGCGATCAACGAGGACAAGAGTCGGATGGTCGATCTGAAGAAGGGAGAGAGCTTTGCTTTTCTGGGTTTTCAGTATCGGCGCATACTCAGCTTTCGGCAGAAGGGGCGGCCATACTACGCGCCCAAGATGAAGAAGCGGACAGCGCTGTTTGAAAAGCTCAGGGAGGTCTTCCGACAGCATGTCAGCTGGCCCGTCGAAGTCGTGATTGCGAAAATCAATCCGATTCTCCGTGGCTGGGTGAACTACTTTCGGGTCGGTCATTCGAGTTCCTGTTTTTCAAAGGTCAAACAATGGGTAGAAATGAAGGTCCGGAAACATCTGGTACGTGCCCGGGGGCGCAACGGCTTTCCCTGGAAGCGGCGGAGTAGCGAGTGGCTTTATGATGGGCTGGGTTTGTTCAACGACTACCAGCTTCGTCGATGGTCCAGTGCGAAAGTTGCCCCAGTTAGATAGGCCCCATAAACCTTGGCACTAAGCAAACAGGTGCGCCCAGTGCGGGAAATCCGCACGCTGGGTGCGATGTGGCGGGGGCTGGAAACGGATTCACGGTTTGGCTACTGAGGCACTCCCAGAGGAAACGGGGAGCAATAGCTAGGCTAGACCTACGGAACACCGCGCCAGTCCTCGACCCTACCGCTTCTCGTCGCCCATCGCAGGGTGTGGTAGCTTGTGGGAAGTTCGCTGGCGCGATCTGGAAGTAGGGATGGAATCGTGTGGCTGGGTATGCATGCAGAGCACGGCGAGCAGGCCAGGATCCACGTCCGTTGAGTGTGTGATCGGTTTGCTCGCTGTTAACATGCATGACGCCGAAGAAGTTCCGCCAAAGAGTAGGGAGCCGAGGGCGGACTCCGGAGGGCGCGCGGTGCTCGATCCCGTAGGCTGGCTTTGGAGTGGCAAATGGACCTGCTGCACGCACATATTGGACGGGACGGGTTTCGACTTCGCGGGATCGCGATGTCGCGGATCGATGCCTTCAGCGACGCAGTGTTTGCCTTTGCCCTGACTCTGCTGGTGGTCTCGCTCGAGGTGCCGAAGGGATTCGCTGAGCTGCAAGAGACGCTGATAGGATTTGCGCCGTTCGCGATCTGCTTTGGAGTTCTGCTGACGATCTGGTACGAGCACTACAAGTTCTTCCGCAGATTCGGGCTGCATGATCTTCGGACGATCGCGCTCAACGCTGTGCTGTTATTTCTTCTTCTGTTTTATGTGTATCCCTTGAAGTTTCTATGCAACCTGGTGATTGCGCAGCTGATGGGCAACACAGACGCGGGGCGGTATTCTGACCCGCGCCAGCCGGTTGAGCTGATGGTGCTCTACGGCGGAGGTTTCGCTGCGATCTACCTGATGATCGCGGCCCTCTACTGGAATGGGTGGGCGGGCGGGATGAGCTGGACTTGAACTCGCTGGAGCGAACGCTTGCGAAGAACTACATTGTGGATGCGGCGGGAATGGCAGCGATCGGCCTGCTCTCCTGTGCGCTGGCACTGGCGCTGCCGGTGAGGCTGCTGGCTCTATCGGGCTGGGCATATCTTTTGATCGGCGCCTTCAAGACGATCCATGGCCGCCGTGAGAGGCGCCAGGCGGCGGAGAGCCGGGCCCGGATGCCGGAGGAGGATTTCGAGCCGCGAGGGGTGTCGGACGGCGTCTAGGCCTCGCTTTCCTCAATAGCGGATATTGCCCTCCGCATAGCGAGGGCGTATCCATAGCCACGTCAGTCGGAACGAAGCGTCTGCAAAGGGAGCTTCGAGGCCAGATCATTAGATCCGAAGTGAAAGCTCGTTCGATAGGAACGAAAGGCACGACATGGATACAAATGAACCAGCGTTAAATCGCGGCTTGCGGGAACGACACATTCGCCTTATGGCGCTGGGCTCCACGATAGGTGTCGGCCTATTTCTGGGCTCCGCCAACGCGATCAAGCTCGCCGGCCCTGCAATCTTGCTCTCGTACGTTCTGGGTGGGATCGCGATCTTCATCATCATGCGCGCTCTCGGCGAAATGGCCGTGGATCAGCCGGTTGCCGGCTCTTTTAGCCGCTATGCGCAAGATCACCTCGGTCCCCTGGCCGGCTATCTGACCGGCTGGAACTACTGGTTCATGTGGCTAGTCACCTGTGTCGCGGAGATCACGGCGGTCGGTATTTACATGGGTGTCTGGTTTCCGAACGTGCCGCAATGGGTCTGGGCGCTGCTAGCGCTCGTGGCGATGAGCGCGGTCAATCTGGCTGCCGTCAAGGCCTACGGCGAATTCGAATTCTGGTTCGCGATGATCAAGGTCATCACAATTGTGCTGATGATTGTGGCCGGCGCCGGCATGATTGTTTTCGGCGTGGGCAATCACGGTGTCGCTACCGGTATCAGCAACCTTTGGACACATGGCGGCTTCTTCCCCAACGGCGGGCTTGGCGTGCTCATGGCCCTGCAGATGGTGATGTTTGCATACCTGGGCGTGGAGATGATCGGAGTTACCGCAGGCGAAGCTTCCAACCCAAAGAAGTCGATTCCCGATGCCATCAACTCCGTGTTCTGGCGCATTGTCATTTTCTATGTGGGTGCCCTCTTCGTGATTTTGTCGATCTATCCGTGGAACGAGCTCGGCACGAATGGCAGTCCGTTCGTCATGACATTCGAGCGGCTGGGCATTCAATCGGCGGCGGACATCATTAATTTCGTGGTGCTCACCGCCGCCCTGTCTTCGTGCAACGGAGGTATCTACAGCACCGGCCGCATGCTCTATAACCTCGCCGAACAGCGCCAGGCGCCGCGGCTCTTTGCAATCACTTCGTCGGGCGGCGTGCCTTACAGGGCAATTCTGATATCAAGTATCGCTTTGCTCTTTGGGGTATTGCTCAACTATCTGGTGCCGGCAAAGGTTTTTGTGTGGGTCACGTCGATCGCAACCTTCGCCGCCATCTGGACCTGGACCGTCGTCCTGGTGACGCAAATGAAATTCCGGAAGAGCTTGAGCGCGACAGAACGCGAGCGGCTGACTTTCCGCATGCCTTTCTATCCCTATGCTTCGTGGCTGGCACTGGCTTTCTTAGCGTTCGTTATAGGATTGATGGCCTATTTCCCGGATACGCGGGTAGCCTTGATTATCGGCCCGCTATGGCTAGTGCTGTTGACAGCGCTCTTCTACGGGCTTGGACTCAATAGCACGGACCCCGATCGGCGTTCCAGATAGCAGTCGGGCAAGCCGGAGCATGGCGGTCAGAATGAGAAGGGAAAGGCGCGGCCTGATCTGAGCTTTGGTATACCGGGGACAGACTGGAAGCTACCTCATCTCGGCTCGATGCGTCAGGGCCCCAGGTAAACTTTCCGTCCAGTCCCCAGGCCTTTGTGCTGCGGGTCCGGTGGATGTGAGTCGGCCATCTCAGAAATATACTGGACTTAGAGCACAAAGGGAGGTACTTGCGATGACCATACCGTACGTGGCCCAGGGCAAATTGGATAGGCGTAGGTTTCTGAAAGGGGCAGGCGTCAGTCTGGGGGCCGGTCTGTTGGCAGGATCCTCCGCAACATCGGCCGTAGCCCAGGCGGTCAGCCCCGAATCGATTACGCACGCCAGCGTTTCCCCTCCCATGTCAGAGAAGGAGAAGTTGGTGCGCATCGCATCCAATAGCTATCCCATCCGCTACATCTTCAAGTCCAGGGAACCGATCCTGTCCACGGAAGATCAGGACGTTGCGATGAAGAAGAAGTACGGGGAAATTACCATGCTGGACTTCCCGGAGTTCACCAAGAAAACTTTTCCAGGTGTCTACCAGATGGATCTGTGGTCTTCGCTGTTTGGAGATAGCGATGATGCCAGTCAATTCGTCGACGCGTCCTATCTGGGTTCCGACGGAAAAACACACGCGACCCGGGAGTTTGACCTTTCGAGCCCGTCCGGGAAAAAGTGGCTGGAGACGATGGCCAGCGTGCTGGTGAAGACAGGAACGAAATGCCATCACATCTCAAACAACGCGCCGCGCAACATCTGCGACCTCGACACTGCGAAACGCCAGGAGGGCGTTGCGATCGCGAAGAAGTGGCTGGATGGCGCCGCGATCCTCGGCGCCAAGTCCATGCGGGTGAACAGCGGTGGCCCGCGCGTCGCGCCTGGTGCGCAAAACAATGCCAGCGGTTACCCAACCAACGCTCATATTGAGGAGTACCTGGCGAAGTGCATCGAGTCGTTCAAGGAGATGGCGGACTACGGCTCCCAGGTCGGCGTCAAGGTGACGCTCGAAAACCACTGGGGGCTCACCGCCAACCCCATTAACATTCGCATCATCATTGAAGAGGTGAACAATCCCTTCTGCGAAGCCAGCCCGGATTTCTGCAATTGGGAACACAAATACCTTCTCTATCACGCTCTGAACGATCTAGCTCCGTACGCGCACACTACCGTTCACGCCAAGTTCTGGGATCGCTTTGGCGAGCCCGACGTTCAGCGGAATGTGCGCATCATGCTCAACAACAATTACACCGGCGTCTTTGCATTGGAGTACGAAGCCGGCCCCTGGGATGGGGTGGAGGGCGCAAAGCATCTCTTTCAGGAGGTTCTGGCAGCAATGTAAACCGGAACGGAGTAAGTAGCATTTGCTGGAATTTGATCGTCAGATCGGGCCTCTTGGGTTGGGCGGCGCGGCCAAGGGTTCTCAGTTCGTCGGATCGCTATCCACGTCAGAGCCGCCTGAGACGGCCAGGGGGTATAGCAGCTTCAAAAGAACTGCTTCCGCCTCGCAGCCTGTCAAAGGACTCAATTGCATCCAGGAGTCTTTCAGCCGCTCCGATTTGCTCCGCTGTTCCTTTGTTGCGAATCTTCCATTCCGCTAGCTGCTGAATTACTTCGATACGATACTTGAGCTGAGATTCGCTTCGCATCGTGCAGTGTTTGCTCCCTTCAATTCACCAATATTTTAGCGCTAGATTCTTCTTGAGAGCGATAGCTAAACCTTCGATGAACTCCCAATTGCCCACAGGGACATGCCCACAGGGCAGACGGAGTACCCCCGGTTTAGAGATGGTGGTTACTCCGTCTGGAAACTCCCCCCCGAAACTCCTCGTCAGACGGTCCCTTCTCACGAGTAATTTGACGAGTAAATTCCTCAGTGCATCTTCGCGTACTCCGCCTTCGCCTGCTGGTACACGGGAATTCCCGGGTCTGCGTCTTTCCATAACCCCAGGAAATCCTTGTACGCCGCCAGCGCCCGCACCCGTGCCGCATCGGCATCGGCCCCCTGCGTGGTCTTCGTTTCCAACGCGTTGGCCCGCGCCACACCCAAATGGGCCAGCGCGCCCGTCCAGCAATTCCACACCATACCGCTGTGGTCGAGGATCTTCTGGAACTCCGCAGCTGCCTCTGCGCCTTGCCCCGCCGCCAGGTACGCTTGGCCGCGAATGTACGTGGGATAGAGGCAGGATATGCTGTTTATCCACTGGGTCTGCCCGTACTCCAGGGGCGGCAAGGCGCGCTGCAAAGCAGCGATCGCTCCCGCCGGATTCTTTTTGTTCAACTCCAGTTGCGCCTGGATCGCGGGCAGCCACAGCGATTGCATCTGCGTATCGGCAGGAAAGCGCTTATTCAGGTCCTGCATCAGTGTCTGAGCCGGGCCGTTGTCGCCGATCATTGCATCCGCCAGCGCGGCTTCCACAGCGATCGCTTGGCTGGCAGCAGCGAGCTTAACGCCGGCCGCCGCACTCTGGCGTGCTGCTGCGGATTCCCCGAAGGCGGCTTCACGAAGTGCGGCATTCTCCCACCAGATACCACCGTTCTCGTTGCTGTCGGCCTGGACCGCGGATTCCACAGCCTGGCGAGTGAGCGCTTGTGCCTGGTTCAAACGCCCGGCATAGGCAGCGCTGTCAGAGTCAAGCGAGAGACCAAAGTACGCGACGTCTGCATGCGTCGCGAGCCACTGCTGCTGCTGCGTAACGGCCGCAGAATCCGGCTTGAGAAAACCCAGAGCATAGAGCAGAAGGTGAAGGATGTAGTCATCCAATTTCCTCGCCAGCGCCAGCTCCACTTGCTGCCTGGCGTCGTCGAATCGCTGCAGAGCCATCAGGTAGTTACCCTGATTTGCATAGCTGCCAACGAAATCAGGACCGAGCTGCTGGCTCTGATGCGTTGCCTGCAGCGCCTTGTCATACTGGCCCTGCCCAGCGTAGACAAGGCCCAGGCTGTTGTATGGATGAAAGTCTCGCGGATACAGCGCGATGGTCTCCTGAAAAGCTGCTGCCGCGCGCTCCAAATCTCCCGTGACATTCAACTCGTAGCTGGAGGCGATGGACAGTCTTTCCCGTTCACTGGCGTGGTCCCGCAGCGCATAGGCCTTGGTGTAGTATTCGTTGGCCCGGCCAATCTGACCAGTGCTGAAATAATCGCTCGCCACCCCCGCGTATCCCATGGCAAAGTTCGGATCCAACTGGATGGCGCGTTGATGGTCCAACAAAGCTTGATTGACGGTACCGGTTCCGCTCGCTTCTTTAGTGCCCAGGCTGTAGGCCTGCAGAGCCTCGAGTGAGGAGGTCGTGGCCTGCGGCAGGGGAACATCCAGCTTCTGAATCGTGCTCAAGGACTCGCCCAATTGGCCGCGCAGTTTCGCCGCCGCGTCCCCCAGCACATTGAGCACATGCTCCTTGCCGTCGGCTGTAACCTGCTGCTCCGCGATGGTGTCGCCGTTTTGGCAATTCACCACCTTCAGCCCCAACACGTACTGATTGCCCAGGTTGGCAATCGAACCGTCGATCGTCGCCTTGGCTCCGGCCCGCTCGCAGAGCTCGCGCGCCACATCCGGCGTAAGCCTGGTTCCGGGCGGCCGGGTCATCAGCTTCAGCGTTGCCGCCACCCGGTTATCCGCCAGCACATTGAGAAACGGCGACTGGTTGAGGGCAACCGTCAGAGCCGTTTTCAATGTGTCATCGAACACCGGATCGCCCGTGCTGTTCTGGAAATCCGCGACCACGATGGTGTCCTTGTCGGTCAGGCGGCTGGCCTGGCGGCCGTGATACCACAGCCAGGCGCCGGCTGCTGCCAGCACCACCACTGCGCCAGATGCGAAGATTAGCAGCCGCTTGCCTGCGAGCCTGCCCGTCTGTTTCTCCGCCGGCGGTTTGGATGGCTGCAACTCTGCAACCGCGGCGGCGACAGTGCCGGATGACGCGTGGGACCCGCTTTCCGTTTCCCGCAGCAGCCTCTGCAGGTCAGCCCCCATCTCCGCCGCCGACTGATAACGGTCCTTGCAGTCCTTCTCCAGCGCCTTCCGGATCACCCCTTCCAGCCCCGGGGTAACTGCCGGATTCACCTGCGAGACCGGCACCGGCTCCTGGTGGAGAATGGCTCCCCAAATTTCCCCGGCGCTGGCTCCCTGGAAGGCCATGCGCCCGGTAGCCATCTCGTACAGCACCGCGCCGAACGAGAACAGGTCCGTGCGCGCGTCCAGATCCGCAGCCCGTACTTGTTCGGGGGACATGTAGGCAACCGTGCCCAGCATGGCTCCGGCGCTGGTGAGCCCCTCGCCACCGGAAGTGACGGTCAGCGAATCGGATCCCTGGCCGCCGGCGACCGCCTTGGCTGTGACTTTGGCCAGCCCAAAGTCCAGGATCTTGGTGTGCTCTCGCTGGGTTACGAAGATATTTGCCGGCTTGATGTCGCGATGGATGACGCCCTGGCCATGCGCAGCTTCCAGCGCATCGGCAATCTCCACTCCCATCCGCAGCACCAGGTTCATATCCAGCGCCTGGCCGGCGATCCGGTGCTTGAGCGTCATGCCGTCCAGGTACTCCATCACCATGAAGACACGGCCGTCTTCTTCGCCGATATCGTAAAGCGTGCAAATGTTGGGATGGGTGAGCGCCGAGGCGGCCCGCGCCTCCCGCCGGAATCGCTCCAGCGCCAGTGGCTCGCGCGCCAGTTCCTCAGGAAGAAATTTCAGCGCTACAAAGCGCCCGAGGCGAATATCTTCCGCCTTGTAGACGATGCCCATCCCACCGCCCCCCAACTTCGCGGCAATCCGGTAATGGGAGATCGTGGAATCGATCATCTTTTTGACAGGGTGAATGAGCCATCATAGAGTGGCCGGCAAAAGCACGTCAACGCGATTCGCGCATCGTCCCGTTCACTGTAAGCCAGGCCGTGGTTGGTAAAGAGCGCTGGTGGGAGCCCCCGCATTTACGCGGGAACTCGGCTTTCAAGCCGAGCGGCTTGCGTTGGAGTATTCTCCTCCGGCTTTAGCCGCGGGGTTCTGTTGGAACTGCTGCGGGGCTGGATCGACTTCCGCCTTCAGGCGCGCGGAGCAGTACGGATCCTCTTCGGGACGCTCCACCAGCAGCATTCCAGAACCGGGGCTAAAGCCCGATGAATGGGAAAGTGTCTCTTCCGCAATCCGTATATCGACCAATGCCAAGTTCGTTGTTCGGTGTGAGTGATGCTGGAAAGGTCGTAGACCTCTTCCGCTGCGATGGTCGCGATCAGGAAATGAGTTGAAAGTAGGGCATCCGTATGGCTCTCTTATCAAAAGTCAACGTGTGCGGGCAGCCCGCCCAGGCGTTCAGAGCACCGATCAAGGCGTCCTCGAGCTCCCCAGTACCGCGTTTAAGGGCGAACGCCGCCTCGAAGACCTGTTGCCCATTCTGAACTTCGAGAGAATCTGCAGCAAGAAGGTGCTCAAGATGGGTTGCGATTTCGGTAGGCGTCTGCTTCAGAAGACTACGGAGCACCCATACCATCTCGAGGACAGCCACGAGGCTGATGAAGCCGGGGTTCCGGTCGCTCAGTACCTGGTCGACGATATGGTTGGCGAGTATTGTCTGCTTAGGATCATCCTGAAGCAGGTACCGCAAAATCACGTTCGTATCGAGTCCGATCATCAGCGGAATCTGTTTGTCGCGCCGGCCTTAATGGCCGCGTCCATCTGCTCGACTGAAACGGGCCGGGAAGATTTTGGAACGCTGCCTTTGAGCGCCGATGTCGGGATCCTGGGCAGGATCACAACAGCCCCATCGGGCTGAAAAAAGAACCTGAAACGGTCGCCCGGTTTGAGGTGCAGGTATTCCCGAACCGCCTTTGGGATAGTGGCCTGGTTCTTGCTGCTGAGCGTGGCTTCCATGATGTGGTGGCCCCTTACTTTACATTTTATCAAAAGTAAAGCGAAGTGAGGTTAAGCGCAATTTATGATTGGCCTAACGTCACCGGTACGCACGCGCCATGGAATCAAACCCGCGCATTCATCATCATTCGTCCCCAGAAGACAAGATCACGCTGTTCCGGTCGCTTTTCCGCGGTCGTGATGATGTTTATCCACGCCGCTTCGAGAGCCGCAAGACGGGGAAATCCGGCTATGCGCCTGCTTGCGCTAATGAATGGGTCAAGGGCGTATGCGAAAAGCCGAAAATCAAATGCGCGGAGTGTCCGAATCGCCGTTTTCTACCGGTTACGGATGAGGTCATTCGCTGTCATCTCTCCGGACAGGATGGGAACGGCTGGGATTTCACCATGGGCGTCTACCCGATGCTGCTGGATGAGACGTGTTTCTTCGTTGTTGCGGACTTCGATAAAGCAACTTGGCAGGAGGATGCAACGGCATATATCGAGACCTGCCGTGCGACGAATCTCCCGGCTGCCCTGGAGAGGTCTCGCTCCGGAAATGGCGGCCATGTCTGGCTGTTCTTTAGCGAAGCCATTCCAGCTGCGCTTGCTCGAAAGCTCGCTGCGTCTGTTTTGACGGAGACGATGGAGCGCCGCCCCGATGTGGGTTTGGATTCGTATGACAGGTTTTTCCCTAATCAAGACACTCTTCCGCAAGGCGGCTTTGGCAGCCTGATCGCACTACCGCTGCAACGGAAGCCGAGGCTGCTGGCCAACAGTGTGTTTCTTGACGACAACCTTTCTCCGTATGACGATCAATGGGCCTTTCTGTCAGAGGTTCGCAGAATCGGCCGCAGCGAAGTGGAAGAGTTCGTGAGCAAGGCGGAGGCTAAGGGGCGCGTGATTGGAGTGCGTCTTCATCTGAGCGGGGAGGAAGAGGATGTCCCTCCTTGGGCCGCTACAGAGGCGCGCCGTAGGGAAAGGCCGATAGCCGGTCCTTTGCCGAAAGAATTGGAGTTGGTTCTAGGCAGCGAAATATTCATTGATAAACACCTCTTGCCTCCCGCTCTTCGCAACCGCCTCATCCGGCTGGCAGCGTTTCAAAATCCGGAATTCTACAGGGCGCAAGTGATGCGTCTACCCACATATGAGACTTCCCGGATCGTTGGCTGTGCACGGGATTACCCGCATCATCTTGGCTTGCCTCGTGGTTGCCTGGAGGATCTCCGGCAGTTGCTTTCCGACTTGAAGATCGCATGTGTCCTGCGAGACGAACGTTTCCCGGGCAAAACGCTGAACGTTTCTTTCCAGGGTGAACTACGCCCAGAGCAGAGAGTCGCGGCGGAAACCATGCTTGCCCACGAAACGGGCGTGCTGGCTGCAACCACCGCTTTCGGCAAGACCGTGATTGGCGCATGGCTCATTGCAAAACGCGCCGTCAATACGCTGGTGTTAGTGCATCGGCGGCAATTGCAAGAACAATGGATTGAGCGACTGTCGATGTTTCTGGCGTTGCCGGCAGATGCTATCGGCCGGGTTGGAGGCGGACGCAAACGACCGACCGGAATCCTCGACGTAGCCACCATCCAAAGCCTTATCCACAAAGGAGCCGTAGACGAAATCATTGGGGATTATGGACACGTGATTGTCGACGAGTGCCATCACCTTTCCGCTTACAGTTTCGAGCAAGTTGCGCGGCAGGCCAAAGCAAGATTCATAACCGGTCTATCTGCAACCGTGACGCGTAAGGACGGGCATCATCCAATTATTTTCATGCAGTGCGGCCCGCTGCGTCATCGGGTAAATGCCCGGGAGCAGGCGGCATCCCGTCCATTCGAACACGCCGTACTGGTCCGGTCTACCGGGTTTCGAGCATTGCGTGCGCCTAACCCTGACCTGCGCGCCCAGTTTCGCGAACTCACCGATGAGCTTGTCTCCGACGAAGGCCGAACGCGCATGATTTGCCAGGAAATCATGCAAGCTGTTCGAGACCGCCGTTCCCCAATAGTGCTAACGGAGCGGAACGATCATCTCGATAAGCTCATAAGCGAGTTGGCGCCGGAAGTAAGACATGTTGTTGTGCTCCGCGGCGGTATGAGCAGAAAGGAGATCGAGAAGACCCGCGCGCAGCTGGCTGCCATTCCTGACGATGAAGAGCGTCTCCTGCTGGCAACAGGACGCTACGCCGGCGAGGGGTTCGATGACGCTCGGCTGGACACCTTGTTCCTTACGTTACCCATCTCCTGGCGAGGCACGATTGCGCAGTATGTGGGCCGTCTGCACCGCTTACACGACGGCAAGCGGGAGGTCCGGGTGTACGACTATGCCGATTTCGACGTGCCGATGCTCTCGCGGATGTTTGATCGTCGCTGTAAAGGCTACGAGGCAGTAGGCTATACGATTCAGTTGCCGGCTAGTGCTGTGCCTGGCTGGCCGCCGAGCGTATCGCTTCCGGTCGATTCCCAATGGAAGAGTCAATACTCGTCTACAGTACGGCGGTTGGTCCTTGACGGTGTTGACCCTCCATTAGCGAATCTCTTTGCTCAAACGGCCGGTACCCCCTCGTCGAGCCCGGAGAGCCCTGATCGCGCCAGGAGCGCAAGTGAGCTCTTTCTGTTTCGGCGGCTTGAAACTCTGCCTGAAACAGCCGGCCGCTTCCGATTGAATGTCGAGTTGCCCATTCCGTTTGATGGTTCGGGTCGGATGGAAGTGGACCTGCTATGCGCCGATGCCCGTATAGCTGTCGAGTTGGATGGGGCACAGCATTTCGCCGGCGTCGAGGCGTATCGGCGTGATCGGCGCAAGGATTCTTTGTTGCAGGAGAATGGCTATCTCGTGCTTCGATTTCTCGCGGAAGATGTCGGAAAGCGCCTAGATGACATCTTAAACGGGATTATCCGCGCATTGTCCCATCGCAGCCGTCGGCCGCCTGCAGCAGTAGTTCCTTATCTTTTCAAGATCCTCTGAATTCGAACCGGCGGCTTACTTAGGAAAAACCGAAATCGGAAGATCGGAGTAAACCAGGGACGCGGTAAACCTGGGGAGTCCCGTGGACAGAGTTTCGTGGACCTGTCCCCCCGGGGTTCTTCTAAGTCAGTTCGCCTGGTCCGCGAAACCTCTGATAACGCCACCCTCATTTCCGCGTTAACCTAAGTAGCATCAGCACTCGATCTGCGCCACCCGGAGGCTTACCGGATGCGAACAGTTCTCGTCCTTTTCGCGATTCTCTCCATCTCGTCGTACGCTCAGACCACGGGCGCCCCCAAGTCCTTCGTCATCGCCGACGTCCACGCCAGCCCATTCACGTCCAATCCCTTTATGCACGGCAACTCCATCCAGGGCGACCGATATTTCCTTACCCAGGCCACCATGGCCGACCTTATTGCCACCGCTTACGGCGTCGATGTAGCCAATGTGCAGGGAGGTCCAACCTGGCTCGAGCGCAATCGCTACGACATTCGCGCGAAAGTGCCGCCCAATACCACACAGGAGGACGTCAAGCTCATGCTGCGCGCTCTCCTCGCCGATCGTTTTCACGTCGTTGTCAAAACTGCTACTGCTCCTGTGCCCACCTACGTCCTCTCCGCCGGCTCCGGAAAGCCGAAGATGACGGAGTCGGAAGGTTCGGGCGATGCCTCCTGCGTCCCTCTTCCTCCGCCACAGAACAATCCTCCCGGCGCACCGCTCTACATCAGCGCCACCTGCAAGCATCTCACCATGCCCGCACTCGCCGACACGCTCCACAATTTCGCTGGAGGGTATCTCGATCAACCGGTTGTCGACGAAACCAACCTTGCCGGCGCCTGGGACTTCACCCTCAAATGGACCCCTCGCAACCTGCTTGAAAAGCAGGGTGCCGATGGCATCTCCATCTTCGCCGCCGTAGAAAAGGAACTAGGCCTCAAGCTGGAACTCAAAACCGCTCCCCGCCCCGTCTTCCAGGTGGCGAGCGTTGACGCAACGCCCACCCCCAACGTCGCCAACATCGACCAAGCCCTTCCCGAGCCGCCTGCGGCCGCGTTCGATGTCACCGTCATCAAGCCCAGCGCCCCTGATGAGAAGGGCTACGGCCGCATCACCGGTGACCAGGTCGAGACCCGCGCCATTCCCCTCAGGTTCCTGATTAACTTTGCCTGGGACATCAACCCCAGCAATAAGGAAGGGATCGCCAATGCGCCCAAATGGCTCGATGACACCAAGTTCGACATCACCGCCAAGGCTGGAGCCAATGTTCGCGTGGACAAGTTTTCCTCCGCCAGACTCATCAACTACGAAGACCTCCGCAGCATGATGCGGGCCATGATCAGCGAGCGTTTTCAGATGAAGTGGCATATGGAGGACCGCCCCGTCACCGCTTACACCCTGCTAGCTGCCAACCCCAAACTTAAGCCCACCACCGATCCCACCGAACGCACCAAATGCAAAGAAGGCCCGGGTCCGGACGGCAAAGATCCCCGCACCGCCAACCCCATCCTCAACCGCCTCCTCAGCTGCCAGAACATGACCATTGCCCAGATCGGCGACGAGCTGCAGCACGTAGCCAACGGTTATATCTACAACACGGTGATTGACGGCACAGGTCTGAAGGGCTCCTACGATTTCACCCTCAGCTTCAGCTCCGTCGATAAGATCCTTCCCACCCCCGGCGCCGGAGATGCCGCCAACAGCTCTGACCCCAATGGAGCCCTCTCCGTCTTCGACGCCGTCAACAAGCAACTGGGTCTCAAACTAGAAAAGACCAAACGTCCTTACCCCGTCCTGGTCATCGATCACATCGAGGAGACCCCCACCGCAAACTAGGTCTTGGGGCCGCCCTTATGCTTAGCGCACTGCTGAAGCTGATTCATCCGCGTGCTGCAGGTTTATGGGCCCTCCAGCACTGGCGACCTCGATCTTTCCCTCCGAATGGGATTTGGCGGTCCGCCCATTGGCGCCAGTGATGTTCTTGGTTGGTGGCTCCTCCCTGTCGGACTATTGACGGGCTGCGGCCTCGTTGCACTGACCACGCGATTTGCACTCTGGTGTGCGCGGCTGTACCGTCAATCGCGTGTATTGCCTTAAGACTTATCAAACACCGACCAACGAACGGAGCGACAGATGAAACGTTCATTGAGCGCGAGCGAAAAACCGCCGTCATGGTGGCAAAGCAAACACATTATCTGGCTTGAGTTCGCATTGTTCACAGCAGCCTATATTGCCGATTGGAAGCACCATATCATCCTCAGCAAAGTCCCATACCTTTTTCTATTGGGATGGCTATCGCTGCGTCTACGAGGAATGCGCTGGCGCGATGTTGGTCTCGGCCTTTACAAAGGCTGGGGTAGAACGCTCTTGATCGGGATACTGGCAGGTGTCGGGATCGAAATGATGGAGCTCTTCTGTACGCAGCCCCTGCTTGCGCATCTCACAGGCCAAATGCCCGATCTATCTGCATTCGACCGAGTAGCGGGAAACGTGAAATGGCTAATGGTGTCTCTGCGTTTACGTGGACGCTCTTCGCTTTCGGGGAAGAGTTCATTTTCCGCGGCTATTTGATGAATCGAATTACTGATCTCGTTGGTCGCACGCGCAGTGGTTGGGGCGTCGCTCAGTGTTGGCGAGCGCTATCTTCGGCCTCTCGCACTTCATGCAGGGAATCACGGGAGTGAGTGAGAATTTTATCGATGGAGTCATTCTTGGAGCACTCTATCTGAAGTGTGGGCACAAATTGGCGGTGCCTATCATTGCTCATGGCGTTACGGATACAGTGGACTTCTTGCTGATTTTCTTTCACCTCTACCCGGGATTGCACTAAATCGCCAATGCGCTCATCGAGCATTCGGAACAATCCACTTGGCCGAATCGCCTAACCGGACGGAACCGCATTTTCGGGGAGTACTTCCTGCTTGGCGGTAACTCAGGAGCAACGCGGAAGTGTTGAGCTTGTACGAAGCTCAATGAGTGACTCGGCGATTTGGCGTCAATCCACGCGCATCACATCCGAGAAGCGCGTTTTCCGCTATCCTTCCCCAGCCACAAGGCCATGCGCCCCAGCATCACAATAGCCTCACCATAGCGATCACGAACCTCGAGCGCGGCCGGTCCTCCCAACTCCCTACAAAATTTTCTTTCCTTGACTCCAAACTCGCCCCACACCAAAATCGTCCAACATCCAAAATCGTCCCCATGCGAGGTCCCGTTTGGAGCCTTCAGGCATCACCACCCCCGCCGAGTCCCCCGTCTCCGCCGCTACTCCGCCCGCTCCCTGGAGCCCCGCCACCCGCTTCGGCTTCCGTATCGCCTTCCTCTACTTCTTCTGCTTCACCGTCCTCGGCGCCAACGGAACCCTCTTTCATGTCTTCCCGGTCGTCGGCGCCTGGATCGAAAACAAGCTCAACTGGCCCTTCAACCATCTCTCCGAGTTCGCCGGCCAGCATCTCTTCCATCTCACCGGCATCGCCGCACACTGGCACCCCAGCGAATCCGGCGACACCACGATGAACTGGATCCAGAACGGCCTCTTCCTCACCTTCGCCCTAGCCGGCGGCATCCTTTGGACCTTCATCGCCCACCTCCGTAACAACCGTCGCACCGAGTACCGCACCCTTCACGCCTGGCTTCGCTTCTTCCTCCGCCTCACCTGCGGCATGTTCATGGTCGGCTATGGCCTGGTCAAGGTCTTTCCGTTCCAGATGCCCCCTCCCTCCATCGCCGTCCTTAACGAGCCCGTCGGCAACATGGCTCCCATGACCTTCCTCTGGAACCTCATCGGCCTCAACCCCGTCTACGAGATCATCTGCGGCTCAGCCGAGGTCCTCGGCGGTATCCTCCTGCTCTACCGCCGCACCGCGCTCGCCGGCGCCCTCTTCTCCACCTTCGTCATCACCAACGTGCGTCATCTTCAACTTCTGCTACGACGTCCCCGTCAAGCTCTTCGCCGCCAACCTGCTCCTCGGCTGCATCTTCCTCGCCCTGCCCGACGCCCTCTCCCTCTGCCGCTTCTTCTGGAGCCACAAACCCGCCGCGCCCACCGCCACCTGGGTTCCCCCCACCAGCCGCCGCGCCGGGCGCATCGCCATCCTCGTCACCGAGATTGTCTTCGCCGCCGCCTTCCTCGTCGTCCAACCCATCTTCATGACCATCGGCTGGCACCACCTTCAAGTCGCGCTCCGCACGCCATCCCCTCTGGTCGGCGCCTGGCATCTCGACGCCACCCACCCAGCCTCCGGCGCCTTCATCGACCCCGAAGGCCTTCCCATCACCGACCTCTACGTCGCCCCCTCCGGCCGCGCCTACACGCGCTCCACCGACGGCGAGCTCTGGCTCTCCGTCGTCAATCTCGACCCCAAGAAACACACCGTCCGCATCAGCTGCTACTTCATCAGCGCCCCCACCAACTACGCCTGGCAGCTCTCCGACCCCAACCACCTCATTCTCACCTCGGTCCCACCCGACCCATCCAAACCCGACCCCAACCACAAGCCCGACAAACCCGCCGCGCCCTTCACCCCCGCCGTCCTCACCCTCACCCGAACCCCGACGCCCGACCACTACCCGCTCCTCGAGCGCGGCTTCCACTTCATCAGCGAATGGCGCTACGAGCGTTAGCCAGCGAGGAAGACCCTCCTACCGGAACCGGCTCGTGACAAACGCCGTCGACCAGCAGGGTGCGCCATTCATGCGCAGCTTCATTCAGCGCCGCTTGGGTGGCACCGAATACACCGCGCGGGTTCATGGAACATCTCGAAGCGAGCTTCGCGGCGTGTATGCAGTTCAACCTGGGCCTCGCAGCTACGGGTTGATTGATAACGTGAAGTCTTAGTGCTGTATCTGTCCGCTTGTATTTAACATCCTGACCGCAGTTGGCGACTTCAGGCCAATGCGCTCATCCAGACAAAGGGACCAGCATTGCGGGTTCCGGGCGCTCAATTAGGACATTGGCGGTTACACGCTTATTGTGGGTTGGGGATAGGGGGACAGGATACAACCTATCCCCGGTTCCGCCACTCACGTCAATTGTCCCCATGGCACGATTCGCGCGCACGGTGGTTGCCGGCCTTCCGCATCACGTTACGCAGCGCGGGAATCGTCGGGAGACGATCTTTCTTGAGGGCGGCGGCGACCAGGAGGTCTATCGAGTGTTTCGGGGACCTGTCGCCAGATCTCCTCCGGCCGTGATCGTCCTTCTCCCTTTTGGCAGTAGACGCTATTATTTAAATTATCCATATATTTGCTATAATTGTTATATATAGGGATGCAGCAGCAGGAGCCAACAAGCATGACCGTGGAGAAGCAGGATCGGATCGGGACGGTCAAAGCCAAAGTTGCGGGGGGCAAGGCCAATGATGTTTTGCCCACGACCGGGGGCGTCACGATTGTTGGTATGGGTGGTGACGCGAAACCCGTCAGCGCGAAGGCGATAGGTATTGAGGACGATCCGCAAGCTCGCGGGATTGTTCTTGGCCACACGGTCAAATTCGACCCAAAAACGGGGCATTATGTGCTCGGTCAGAAAATAGAAGAGACGCATCCAATTAGCGCCGCGATCGTCGTTGGAGAAGACGCCATGATCGGTCTGAAAGCTCGGGGGGATCATGGTTGAAGTTGATCGAGACACTGGCCACCTTGTCGTCCGCTCGAAAGCTAGGAGAGAAAACAAATCTTCTTCTTCAGCCGAAGCGCCGATTGCGAGATCACGAGGTGTGGAGAAGGATCCGAGTGCCGCGGTGATCGACCTCGGCTCTGCGCCGAAGATTATGAGTGGTACCGGCGAAGAGGTGCGGCGTGTGCTTGACCGTACCCCAAACGCACGGTTCGTCGCCGTGCGTATCGAAAACCAAGACGAGGAGCAAGCGGCTGCGGCGGAGAACGTTTTTGTTCGGGTCGCTGAGTTTCTGCCCCAACTGATCGAGACAAGGCAGGAAGAGACATTGAAGAAGTTCGTCGACACCCTGCTGCCCAGTGTCATGCCCTCGGCCGCCGCGCGGGCGCAAGCCCAGATGCTGATTGCGGCCCGTTCGTCCATCCTCCGGAGCGGTAACTTCATCACTCCGAAGGAGGTGAGCAAGCTCGCTGGCTATAGCGAGACGAATCCTTCTGTTTACCCGAACAAATGGAAGCGGAGCGGCAAAATCTTCGCGATCCAGAGTGAGGGTAAGGACTACTTCCCGTTTTATGCCCTAGACCCTAACAACAAATATCTGCCGCGGGAGGAAGTGGCTGACGTTCTTCGCATTTTTGGCGGCTCAAAGGACAGTTGGGGCATCGCGCTCTGGTTCGCTTCCTTGAACAGCTTCCTGGACGACGAACGACCGCAGGACACTCTGGCCATCGACCCGAGCCGCGTGATCGCGGCAGCGGAAGATGAGATGGCCGGAATCCAGCATGGCTAGAAAGGCCGCGTACGATCGTTTGCCAAGGCCGCCGCTCGAGGCCGAAATGGTTCCCTGGGGCCGAGATCGCGACATGCACCGCGTCCATGAAAGTGTGTATTCGCCCGCCATCTTTAACCCGAGTGACAAGGGTAACGCGCGCTTCAGTCCGATACGCGGCCCAGATAGCAACATCATTCCTACGATATACGCGGCGACATCGCTGCAAGGTGCGCTGATGGAAACAGTCTTCCATGATGTTCCATATCGCAAGGGACTTAAGACAGTCTTCAAGACGCGGCTCGCAGACATGGTCTATTCGACTGTTCGATTCCATGCCGAATTTCAGCTCATCGACCTCAGCAAAGTTGGGTTGCGAAGGATGGGAGTGAAGCCGGAGCACCTTATCGCGACAACCAAAGCGCACTACCCTGAGACCCGTCTTTGGGCCGAGGCGTTATACGCACACTATCCCCACGCTCAAGGGTTGCTTTGGACGTCACGTCAGGATGACCGTTCCCTTGCGGTGATTTTGTTCGGAACGCGGGTGAACGCTTCCGACTTGTCCGCACATGGGCCGTCCCAAGTCCTCATGACCGGCGCGAAGGTTTGGGATCCGGTAGATAAGCTCGCGACAGATATGGAAGTGATTTTGCAATGAAGCGCCCGCTACGGTGGGCGTTGACTATGCATACATGCGCTCTGCTCGTAAGGACGAACGGAATAGGCATCCTGTCAGTGCGCCAAGCAAAGCTGGCGTTTTTCAGTCGGTGCACGTCCGGCCCGACAGTGGGAGAAGCGCATCGGCGCTTCACCAATTTCATCATGCCCGAGGGCGATGGACGGGGCACCTCTTTCAGAGCCGGTTTGCTTCGTTCCCATGGACGAGTTGCATCTGCTGGGTCCCCTGTTATTCGGGAACGCTCATTGGGTTACGTTTCATCTGTCACCCCGTCCGGGGGCCCATCTCTTGTCCCCCATCTCTGATACAGCGGATGACCCGAGGTCGATCTGTGTGCCCAGGAGAGCAAGGACGCTTCCGCGAAGATCGGCCCTCTTCTTTAGAAGGAGCGGCTTAGAGTAGACATCGCCCTGGAGGAGGCCCTCTATGAGTATCTAATACAGCTATTCCTCAATAGAGTCTTCGGACCGCCGCCGTTGGACTTCTGGTATACCCGGATGCATGCCTCTGGAAGTGATTGCTTGCCAACGCAATGCAGCATCAGGCACGGCTCGCGGCGGAGTGCTTCCGCTACATCACGACGGCTACTCGCTCCAACTCTTCCTGCATGCTATCCAGGGCTCGATTCGTGCCTTCCAAGCGAGCAATCGCGTCGCGTGCCCCTTGGGGGCTGATGCCGTAACCGCGCCCAGTGAGAAAGGTGCTGAGCACATCCGCAGCTTGCCAGGAGTCAATTGCGGAGTCCATCAGTGCTGTCCGCAAATTCCCAAGTTGAGTTGCTGAAAACTGCTCGATTTTGGACGTAGACTCCACTTTCGCTTCCACCCCCGATGCGATTGGGCGTTCCACCGCAGGTTTCGTGTCGCTCGCCGGATTTTCCATACTTGTTTCTACCTGCTCCTGATTTTGGGGAAGATGGGTCCCACTCAAAGAGGTGACCTAGGATCACGATAGGCGCGAGCGACACCCTTACTTGTCATGAGATTGTCAGGAAAGCGTCTTTTTTTAAGGGATGCCTCGTCGGGTCACACATGCCGCAAGGACGACTACAGCGCCCTGGGGCCACAGGCAGCTCCACGACGGAAAACTCGATGCCTCTATTGGGGTAATCTCCGTCTAGTCCCGCCCGAAAGTCAGCGCCCCGGATGCAATCAGCGCTGCTGCCCTATTTGGGCTTGACGATCAAGATATGACAACACTGTGACCCCGACGTGACAAGGTTTCCCGGCCAAACCCTTACGTTCAAAGAATGATTTGTGAAGCCGATGCCAAGCACCTGTCTGACGTAACCAAGGGCGACGTGCTGCACGGATCAGCAACGATAACTGAAATCTTAAAAGGATAACTTATGAAGAAGTATGCAAAAATTCTAGTCGCCGTCACTTTCCTTCTTGGACTGGGTGTGGCTGCCAAAGCGGAGACTCGGCCTGAGATCATTGCCAAATTTCCATTCCAGTTTGTGGTTGGCGGAAAAACCCTCCCTGCAGGCACATACAAAGTAAGTCGTTTGGGGGATGATCCATTGAGTGCGCTGCTGCTCACCAACGATAACAGTACTGCCAGCGTATTTGTGCTGCCTCTTTCGATCGCTGAACCCTCTTCTGACAAACCAAAAGTGGGTTTCGAACGGGTTGGGGCGCGCTACTTACTCAGCTCGATTCAGACCGGGGATCTCGTTTACAACATCTCCATATCTCGTTCGCTCGCCATGGTGGCTGCCGCGCACGGCAACGTCTCTGCTTCAGGAAGTGCCGGAGGCCACTAGTTTGTGGGTTGCTCTCTTATTGAAGGCCTCCGTACGGAAGTCCACGCCCTCTCCAACCAGGGAGGGCGTGGACCTCGAGAGGCCGCACCCACAAAGAGCCGGGCTGGTGTCGCTTTAAGGTCTCCAAGTAGTGTGAGACAGACGAAAAAAGCCCTAAACGGATTGGAATAAAACAGGACAAATAAAACAGACGGAAATGACCCTAAGGGGATCGGGTCTCTCGAGAGTTACTCTAATACGTTTGCTTTAGGGTCATTTCCATCTCCCGATTGCCATGCCAGGCCATAAGGCTTTCTACTGCAAGATATTTATGGTAAGCGTTTCGGCTTGGGTTGTGACAACAGATCCAGAAGTTCCAGCAGCTACGACAGTTACTTGCGCGGTGCCGGAGGTGACGTTTGCGACATACCCGTGCATGCCACACCCTGACAGGCCTACGGCAAAGGCCCACGCCCCAGCGAGCAGCAGGCAAAGATGCCAAAGGCGCTGTGTCTTCAAAAACTGTCGTCTGGGAGCCAGCATCGCCAATGCGGTTAGGCCTCCTGGGCACCAGAACGCCCATGCAAACAGGGCCGGGTGGAACGGGCTTTGCGGCGCCTGAAGCGTACCCGCTTGCGGCGTCGTGGTGTTGATGGTAAGCCCGGTGTCTACGCTCTGATCGTTCCCACTCATCGTGACCTGACTCGTCGCAAAGGCGCAGCTCGCACCGGTTGGTAGATTCAAACAGCTAAATGAGATCGTCCCGCTATAGCCGCCTGTCGGCGTGAGGGTGAGCGTCGTCTTTCCTGCTCCACCCGCCGCGATGGTCAGCGTGGTGGGGTTCGCGGCCACCGTATAGGCGCCCAGCGGTTTCACTGGCGCGGCGGTGATGGTGACCGTCGCTCCTGTTGAGCTACTGGCGGCAAAATTTCCCGCCGCCGCATACGTAGCAGTGACGGTATCCGTTCCCGCAGGGAGCGCGGCCGTGCTGCACGTGGCCACACCGTTCCCGTTCAGCGTCCCCACGCACAGCGAAGTCGCACCGTTGTAGAACGTCACGTTTCCTGCAGGCATGCCCGCTGTGGACGTCACCGTGGCGGTCAATGGAAAGCTTGCGCCCACTGCCGCATTGGCCGGTGCCGCCAGGCTGGTTGTGGTCGGTGCGGGCGTTACCTGGAAGCTCTGCGTCGCGGAGGCCGGACCGTAGTTGCCACCACCGGCTTGGGTGGCTTGCAGCACTACGGTGCCCACACCCGTAACAGTCACGGTGGCGACATGGATCGTTGCTGGGCCTGACACCACGCTCATCGTGACCGGATAACCGGTGCCCAAGCTCGAGGTAGCCGTCACGGCGAAGGGTGCGCTGCCGTACACCTTCGACGCAATGGCCGGGAACGTGAGGGTCTGCGACGCTCCTTTGACCGTGATGAGGGTTGCCGGCGAAGCACTGGCGGCAAAGTTCCCTGAGGCTGCGTAACTAGCCGAGATGGCATCGGACCCGGCGGGCAGCGCCGCTGTGCCCAAGGTGGCTACGCCGCTGCCGTTCAGAGTGCCCGTTCCCAGCACGGTAGAGCCGCTACTGAATGTAACCATGCCGGCGGGTGTGCCCGCAGTCGAGGCTACCGTGGCGGCCAACGTGACGCTGCTGCCATAGCTAGTGCTGGCCGGCGCACTCAATGCGGTCGTGGTGGCTGCGGCAGTCACCGTTAAGGTGCCGTTGACGATGTTGACAGTGTAGTCAGCCAGGTTCGGGCCGGTCGCGGAAGGCACAATGGGATAACTGCCGATGACGCTGGTAGTGGTCGCCGTGGTGACAAAGCTCTCTGTAAAGGCGTCGCCGTTCTGCGCACCGGACGTCGTTCCGCTGAAGGTCGGGTTGGCGGCATCATAGGCACGGTTGGCGCTGTTGGCCGTCACGGTCAGCACCCCGCGCGCCGCGGGCGTGATGGTAAGCGTACCCGCGTTCACCACCACTTCGTAGTTGCCGGCGGAGGAACCGGTCACTGTCGCGGTAATGGGATAAGTGCCGGGCGGGGAACTGCTGGTGGCCGTCGTGCTGTACGTGACGACAATCGTGGTCCCTAGCGTATCTCCAGTCACCAGCCCGGTGACGGTTCCCGTCAAGGCGGGCAGCGCACCATCGGCCACCATGGTGGCGTTCGCGGCGGTGACTGTCAGCTGGTGCAGTAAGCCGTAGGCAACCAGGTTGCCCGAGCCGTCCGTGTTGCCCACCGGACCGAAGTTGGGCACATAGACCTTGCCGTTCGCCACCACGGGAGGCACATCCTTTGCGAACATGCCGATCTCATCCCGCGCGTCCTTGGTCTTATCGGTCCACAGCAGGTTCAGCGTATCCGCATTGAACGCATAGAGAACGCCTTGGATCGGATGATATGCGGCGTTGCCGTTGTAAGGTGTCGACGCCCATAGAATGCCGTTACTGTTTCCGTTTGCCGAGATGGAAAGAAACCCGCCGGGCATAGACCCATCGTTATTGGTCGCCGGTGCGGTCATCGTGCTGGTGGCGAAGGGAGTGGGGGTCAGAAGGCCGGTGGTGGTATTAAACAGGAAGCCGCGCAGTACGTCGTTCTCTCCCCAGACATACGCGGTGGGGCCATTCACGTCGCTGTCGAAGTACACCGTGCCACCGTGGATGTGGCCGGTACCGACGCCATAGACAGCCTGAAACTCCTGGCGCACGTTGTCGGTCGAAGCGTTGAATCCCCCCATCGCGGTTGCGTCTGCCAGGTAGAGCACACCCCTCTTGCCGCCGCCCAGCACATAATGGGTGTTCGGGATGAGCATCAGGCCGGATGAACCTAAATCCAGGTCGCCTGCATTCATCACGGCGCTGTTGTACGGGGTGAAGTAGTCGAGCAACTGCAGAGCCGGCGATAACTTGATAAAGCTGTTGCCGGTCTGCACCAGGTTATTCGGAGTGGGACCAAAGCTTCCATTGCCGGTGGAAATGTAGAGATTGCCGGCGGCATCGATCGCCGGCGCCTGGCCGGCATTCCAAATTCCGCCCTGGGTGCCGTTCGTTGTATCCGAGTAAACAGCCGTCTGGGCCAGTGTGGACGCGCTGTACGCCATGACCCAGCCGTCGTAGGGTGGCACGTCGTCGTGGCCACCAAACGCGATGTAGACGTTCCCGTTGGCCAGCGCAACCCCCGGACGGGAATTCTGCTTCCTGGCATTGAACACCATCGGAGTGGTGAGATCGGGAGTGGAGTAGGTGGCGGCTATCGTCACCGGGCTTCCGCTCACAGGAAGTCCGGTTGCGATCTCAATCGCGTTGAGATGGTCGGAGTATTGCAGGGCGCCGCTGGCTGGTTGGGAAGCGGAGACGAAATACATGATGTTGGTGGTGGGATCGATGACCGGTGTTCCCAAAATGCCGAGCCTCGTCGCCCAGGAAATATTCTGATCCACCTCCACATCTTCCGGGATGATGGGCGAGCCAAAGTTTTGCGACCATAGCTGGGCGCCGGTGTCCGCATCGAGCGCGTAGACGGTGTTCAACATGCTCGCTACAAAAACAACGTTATGTGTGGACCCGGCAATCGCCAGGTTCGATACGTAGAGGGGCTGAGCATAAATCTCCCCGTCGGTATGGAAGGTCCAAAGTTTTCCGAAGTTGGTTGCGTTTACATTGGCCGGAGTGAGAATCGTCTCCTGCAAATTCGCACCGGTCCGTGAAGTGTCGTAGCTCCTGGTATAGACATTCACCTGGCCCATTGCGGGCACGCTCCAGCACACGAGTAGCCAGACGCAGAGACAAGCCGGAACAAAAAAGTGTGTCCCGCGCGCGCGGAAAGGACGAGTATTGCGAGTGGGGAGGGTACTCAATGGATTGACTAGTATCTAGTTGATTTTCCAGCAGGGTCCCATAGAACCAGTGGACCGCCAAACCACCCAAGCAACATTACAGGCAGATGAGGAACATCCTTCGAGGGGGAATCTAGGGATGTAGTGGTCCTACTCGCAATATTTGCATAAAAGGCCCCCGATCGCGAAGAGGATTTGCTACGCACTCTTTCACGGGGTGGAAAGGATGGGCATGCGGATTCGGTGACACCCCCGGGATTGCGAGCGTTGCCCGCGGCTTTAGGCCAAGCTCGATGACGCCGACTATGTAAGCTAAGTAGAGACGCTCAAACTTCGCGTCGTAGGGAATGTTCAGGAAAACTCGTTCGGGTTCAGCGTGCTGAGCGGCCGTGTTTGCCGGCCACCCGCCTAGCGGACGCTTTCTTTGCCGCTTTCTTCACCCGGGGGGCATGCAAAGGTACAGAACCATTATGGCCGCCACTACGCCCAGCTAAACCCGCTCCGCTGCAGTGGCAGCGTCCGCACCCTCTTACCCGTAGCCGCAAAGATAGCATTGCCAACCGCCGGCAAGATCGGCGGCAACGTAGGCTCGCCCAACCCCGTCGGCGCGAAGTTCGACTTGATCCAATACACCTCAATCGGCGGCACTTGCTTCATCCGCATCAGCGGATGCTGGTGGAAGTTCGTCTGCTGCACCTTGCCATCCACCAGCGTGATCTCCTGCTGCATGTGGCCCATGCCCTCGACTACCCCGCCAAAGCCCATGCTCTCGGCGGCTTGCGGGTTGATGATCTGGCTGCCTACATCGCCGGCCGCCCAGACATGGTTCAGCTTTACCTTGTTGTCTTTGTCCACGCTGACGTCCGCTACTTCGGCGAAATACCCCAGGTGGCAGAAGTAGGCGGCGATCCCCATGCCTCGTCCTGGTTCTCGCTTGCGGTTGGCCCAGTTGGCTTTCTCCGCCGCCAACTGCAGCACGCCCTTCAGGCGCTCCGGATTCAGGTCGCGCGGCCCCTTCGGCTTGTTCTCCTCGCCGGGCACGGGCACCGGGGTGGAGCTCAGGATCTCCAGTTGAAACTCCAGCGGATCACGCCCCGCCGCGACCGCCAGCTCATCGATAAACGACTGCCCCACCCACGCGTAGGCGTTGCCGCCCGGCGCGCGCAGGTAGCCGGTGCGCAGCATCAGCGGCATCCCCGAGGTGTAGAGGGCGTAGTGCGGCGCGAAGCCGGAAGGGAACTCGTCGGCGCCTATGTTGGCTCCCGGCGCTAGCTGCTTGCCATCTCCGTAGGTGACCAGGTGATGGCGCCAGGCTACCAGCTTGCCCTGCGCGTCCAGGCCGGCCTTCAGGCCCACCGTTCCCCCGGCGCGATAGGCGTCGTGGGTGGTGTCGTCTTCGCGCGACCACAAGAGCTTGACCGGAGCATCCACTTGCTGGGCCAGCCAGGCCGCCTCCACCATGTAGTCGTTCATGAGACGGCGGCCAAAGCCTCCACCCACGCGGGTGAGGTGCACGGTGATGTCCTTCTCCGGGATGCCCAGCGACTTGGCCACCAGGGCGCTGCCGCCTCCCGGAGCCTGGCTGGGGGCCCACATCTCCAACTTGCCGTCCTTCCAGTGGGCTGTGGTGTTCATGGGTTCCAGCGTGGCATGGGCCAGGAAGGGGAAGGCGTAGGTCGCCTGCAGCACTTTGGCGGAGGTTTTCAACGCGGCGTCCACGTCGCCATAGGTGCGGACGGTGTTGACGGGCGGCGCCTGCAGCAGGGCCTCGGCCTGCTTCTGGAAGCTTTCGCTGCTTTGGGTTTGCGCAGGGCCGTTGTCCCACTCGACCTTTAAGGCCTTGCGCGCCTTCTGCGCCTGCCACCAGGAGCCGGCCACAATGGCGATGCCGGGCTCCATGCCCGGCTCGGGCGGCGTGTAGGCCGCGAGCTTGAGGGTGCCGTCGATCACCAGGACCTGGCGCACTCCCGGCATTTGCTTTACCTGGTCGAGGTTGGCGGTTTTGACTTTGCCGCCGAAGACCGGGCACTTCTCGATCGACGCGTAGAGCATGCCCGGCAGCGAGACATCGATGCCGAAGAGCGGCTTGCCGCTGATGATGGAGCGGGTGTCGACGCCGGTCTGGGACTTGCCGATGATGGTGTAATCTTTCGGGTCTTTGAGCGGGACGTCGCTGAGGACCGGGCAGGGGAGCGCGGCGGCTTTGCTGGAGAGCTCCCCATAGGTGAGCGATTTGCCGGTGGCCTGGTGCAGGACGCAGCCGGATTGGGTGGTGCACTCCGAGAGCGGGACAGCCCAGATTGTCGCAGCCGCGGTTACGAGCATCTGGCGGCCGGCCGCTCCTACGCGGCGCAGCGGATCCCAGGATTTGGGAGTGGAGGTGCTGCCGCCGGCGGATTGGCTGCCGTAGGTGGCCTCGTCGAGGTCAGCCTGCTCCACACGGACCTTCTTCCAGTCGACGTCGAGCTCTTCGGCGATGAGCATGGGCAGCTCGGTCTTGATGCCCTGGCCCATTTCGGGTCCGCGGGCTTTGATCGTGACGGTGCCGTCGGGGGCGATTTTGATGAAGGCGGTCGGCTTCAGGTCGCCCTTCTTCGGGGCTTGGGCGCGGGCGGAAGGGATGTAGAGACCAAGGGTGAGGCCTCCGCTGGCCAGGGCGCTGATTTTCAGGAACGATCTGCGATTCATGAGGTCTCCCTTAGCTGGTGACCATGGATGCCGCCGCCTGGCGGACGGCCTGGCGAATGCGTGGGTAGGTTCCGCAACGGCAGAGATTGCCGCTCATGGCGGCGTCGATCTCCTGATCGGTGGGGTGCGGGGTGTGGGCTAACAAGGCGGACGCGGTCATGATCTGGCCGGCCTGGCAGTATCCGCACTGGGGCACGTCGATGGCTTCCCAGGCGCGCTGGACGGGGTGAGAGCAGTCCGGGGAGAGGCCTTCAATGGTGGTGATCTGCTTGCCGGCGGCCGCGGAGACCTGGGTCAGGCAGGAGCGGGTGGCCTGGCCATTGACGTGGACGGTGCAGGCTCCGCACAAGCCCATGCCGCAGCCATACTTGGTGCCGTGCAGGTCGAGGGTGTCGCGTAAGACCCAGAGGAGCGGCGTGTCCGGATCGACATCCACGGTTTTGACCACGTTGTTGATTTTCAATTCAAGGGGCATAAGGCGGGCTCCCAGTGGCAAGGGGATTTTGCTGAAATTCTACGCTTTTAAGGCGCTTTCGACAGGTTGGACGTACTGCAAGCGGCCTAAGTCTCAGGGAGCGAGACACAAGATCCGCTTCTACCGGGACTCGAGAATAATTTTTCAGAGGGGGACCAAAACGCCACGGAACTGGATCTATATAGGTAGCACCGCGTTTGAAAGAGGGCCATCTTTTCCGGGTAGGTACGAAGATGATCAATTAATTAATTTGATCATCTTGATCATCTTGATGAAACAAAGGGCTTAGCCGCCAACGCGGGGACTTAGGGCGCTTAAGGCGCACACTTTCCCCCCGGGACTCAAGGCCGGGGCTGGCACGGATTGGTCAGCCCTATCTCATTTACAGGGCACGGCCTCACATTCGACGGTGGCGAGGGCGGCGGCAGCAGTGACGGCGACGATGTTGTGGCCGCGGGTCGTGGGATGGAGGTCATCCCAGAAAAGATAAGTGTCGGGATCAATGGTGGCCAAGCCCTGGGCGCTCGTATTCACATTGGTCAGCGAGTACTTGGAGGGCGTCGCGACGATCTGATTGAAGAGAGAAAAGACGTCGAGCTGGACAAGACGCACGTGCTTACGGCGGTTGATGTCACGCAGGATCGAGAGGCCATCGGAGAGAAGCCGATTGTAAAGGACACTCCCCGCGGTGGCGGCAACCCCCTCTGCGGGAGTTCCGTTGAAGAAAGGAGTCGATCCAAGGGGCGGCAGGTTCGGGATAAGGAACTGGGTGGCTCCGGCATCGATCAGATACTGGATGTTGGTCAACTCAGCGATCACCCCTTTGACGACATCGCCTGGAGAGGTGGCATCAAGCACGTCGTTGGAGCCGCCCCAAACGGCGAAGAGCGTCTTATCGCTGATTGCGGGGTTGATGGCGAGATAGTCGGTGACCTGCTGGCCGATATTGTTGACGTTGACGGACAGCGAGTTCGAGGGGCCAAAGGTAACCGTGGAGGTGCCGTTTCCGGTTTTTGCATCGCCGTATGCGTAGTTGGTTCCGCCGTCGAGCCAGGCCGTGACCGGAGGCTTAGATGGCAGCATGGCTGCGAACTGCTCAATCCAGACACCGAAGTAGTTTTTCGCCATGGGCAGGGTGCCGTCGCTGTCGGTAAAGCGGCCGTCGGCGTAGTTCACGTCCGGCCCGGGAATCCGTTCTAAGTACTTGGCTTGGGTAAGGTCGGCGAAATTACCGGTATCGGAAAGAGAGTCACCAAAGACGACGATCGAGGTGTAGTCCTGAGCATGGGCCAGGACGGCGGCGAAGGTGAGGAAGAGTGCAGCACAGAGGCACAGGAACCGGCGCGGTTGGGTGGAGCGGGTGCTGGCCTGGTTGCAGGTAGGGAAAATAGGCTTGCTGAATCGCAGAGGGAGTTGCATGGGCGGTTGCACTCCTGGCAGGATTTCGATCGCTGCAAACGCTACAGGATCAAAATAGGCGATGTCAACGTAGGATTTCCTGGAGGCCGGGATGGCTCGCTGCGTCTTGCTGGATCACCTAACTAGCAGGGTCGTAGTTCAAGTTAGGTCCGAGCCAGCGCTCGACTTCGGCCACGGTCATGCCCTTGCGTTCGGCGTAGTCGGTGACTTGATCGCGGTCGATCTTGCCCAGGCTGAAATAGCGCGACTCCGGGTGGGCGAAGTAGAGGCCACTTACGCTCGAGCCAGGCCACATCGCGAAGGACTCCGTGATCAGCATGCCGGTGTTCTTCTGCACATCGAGCAGTTGCCAGAGCGGACCCTTCTCAGTGTGATCGGGACATGCCGGATAACCCGCAGCCGGGCGGATGCCGCGATACTTTTCCTCAATCAGGTCGGCGTTGCTCAGGCCTTCTTTGCAGCCGTAGCCCCATTCCTCGCGCACCCGTTTGTGCAGGCATTCGGCGAAGGCTTCCGCCAGGCGGTCGGCAATGGCTTCCGCCATGATGGCGTTGTAGTCGTCGTTCTTGGCGCGGAAGCTGTCGCACAGTTCCTTGAGACAGATGCCGCTGGTTACGGCAAAAGCTCCGATGTGGTCGGTCAGGCCGGTTTCTTTCGGCGCGATGAAGTCGACCAGCGAGCGGCAGGGCTCGCTGCCTTCACGGTTGGCTTGCTGGCGGAGGAAGTGGAAACGCCGCTGCACCTTGGTGCGCGTGCTGTCGGTGTAGAGCTCGACGTCGTCGCCTACGGCGTTGGCGGGGAAAAAGCCGTAGACACCACGCGCGGTGATCAGTTTCTCCGCGACGATCTTGTCCAGCAGGGCATTGGCTTCGGTGTAGATTTGGCGTGCCTGCGCACCGTACTCCGGGTGCTCGAAGATGCGAGGGTAAATGCCTTTGAGGCCCCAGGTGTGGAAGAAGGGTGACCAGTCGATGAAGTCGCGCAGGGTGGCTAGAGGAAAGTTATCCAACGCGCGTACTCCAGTGAACGACGGCGTCGGTATGTCTTCCGCTCTCCACTCAATCGGCGTCCTGCGTTTGCGCGCGGTCTCAATGCCGACGAGCTTTTGCTTGGGCGCGGCGTGCGATTTGCGAAGCTTCTCGTATTCGTCGCGATGCGCGACCACGAACGCGCCTTTGCCGTCTTCACTCAGCAGGCTGGTGGTGACAGGCACAGCGCGGCTGGCGTCGAGCACGTGGACCACCGGCTCGCTGTAGTTGGGCGCAATCTTGATGGCGGTGTGGGCGCGGCTGGTGGTCGCTCCGCCGATGAGCAGCGGCAGCTTGAATCCCTGGCGCTCCATCTCGCGGGCTACGTGCACCATCTCGTCGAGCGAAGGAGTGATGAGGCCGCTCAGGCCGATCAGGTCGGCCTTCTCTGCCTTGGCGCGCTCCAGGATCTTTTCGCTCGAGACCATCACGCCGAGATCGATGACCTCGTAGTTGTTGCAGGCCAGCACGACGCCGACGATGTTCTTGCCAATGTCGTGCACGTCGCCCTTGACGGTGGCGAGCACGATTTTGCCCTGCGCCCTGACCTCCTGGCCGGCCGCGGCCATGGCTACCTTCTCTGCCTCCATGTAAGGAGTCAGATGGGCGACGGCCTTCTTCATCACCCGGGCCGACTTGACTACCTGGGGCAGGAACATCTTGCCCGCGCCGAACAGGTCGCCCACCACGCTCATGCCGTCCATCAGCGGGCCCTCAATCACCAGCAATGGGCGACCCAGCTTGACGCGCGCTTCTTCGGTGTCGATCTCGATGTAGGCGTCGATGCCCTTGACCAGGGCGTGCGAAAGGCGCTCCTCGACGGTACCGTTGCGCCATTCCTCGGCTTTCTTTTCGCTGGCTACGGTGCCGGCGCCCTTGAGCGTTTCGCCAAAGTCCACCAGGCGCTCGGTCGCATCAGGACGGCGGTTGAGCAGCACATCTTCAACCAATACTTTAAGTTCCGGGTCGATCTCTTCATACACTTCAAGCATGCCGGCGTTCACGATGCCCATGTCCAGGCCGGCAGCGATGGCGTGATAGAGAAAGGCCGAGTGCATCGCCTCTCGTACCTTATTGTTACCGCGGAAAGCTGAAGGAGATGTTGGAGACACCGCCGCTCACCTTGGCGTGGGGCAGGTTGGCCTTGATCCAGCGGGTGGCGTTGATGAAGTCGACGGCGTAGTTGTTGTGCTCCTCCATGCCGGTGGCCACGGTGAGGATGTTGGGGTCGAAGATGATGTCTTCGGGCGGGAAGCCTACTTCGTCCACGAGCATCCGATAGGCGCGCTCGCAGATGCGGATCTTCTCCTCGTAGGTCGCGGCCTGACCTTTTTCATCGAAGGCCATTACCACTACCGCCGCTCCGTACTTGAGCACCGTGGCGGCATTCTGGCGAAACTTGATTTCGCCTTCCTTCAGCGAGATGGAGTTGACGATGCCTTTGCCCTGCAGGCACTTGAGTCCTGCTTCGATGACCTCCCATTTGGAGGAGTCCACCATGAAGGGGACCTTGGCGACTTCGGGCTCGCTGGCCAGCAGCTGCAGATAGCGGGTCATGGCGGCGACACCGTCGATCATGCCCTCGTCCATGCAGATGTCGAGGACGTTGGCTCCGTTGTCGACTTGTTGCCGCGCGACGCTGACTGCTTCTTCGAATTTGCTTTCCTTGACCAGCTTGGCGAAGCGCGGCGAACCGGCCACGTTGGTTCGCTCGCCAATCATGATGAAGACGTTTCGCTGCTGGGTGAAGGGTTGAGATCCGGAGAGACGGAGCGGCTTGGGCTCCACGGCTACGCTCATGCGGGTATCTCGATCGGGTGGGCGTGCACTCCCACGGGACGAGGAGGCAGGCCTTCGAGCGCTTTGGCGATGGCCGCTATGTGCTCCGGGGTGTTGCCGCAACAGCCGCCGGCGATGTTGATCAGGCCTCCCCGGGCAAACTCGCCGAGGTAACGGGCCATGTCGGGCGGACCCAGATCGAAGCCGGTTTCGGAGAGGGGATTGGGCAAGCCGGCATTGGGGTAGCAGGAGATGGCCACGTCCGCCTTCTCTGAGAGCTCCTCCAGGAACGGATACATGAGGTCGGGACCGAGCGAACAGTTGAGTCCCACGGAGAGCGGCTTCACATGCTGCACCGCGTTCCAGAAGGCCTCAGTGGTCTGCGCGGAGATCAGCGTCTCGCCCCCTCGCCCTACCGCTGCCGAGATCATCACCGGCAGCTCGGTGCCGTCCTGATCGAAGACCTCGCGGATGGCGACCAGCGCCGCCTTAGCGTTGAGGGAGTCGAAGATGGTCTCTACCAATAGCAGATCTACGCCGCCTGCGATGAGGGCGCGAGCCTCCTGTGCATAGGCGGTCTTAACCTGGTCGAAGGTCACCACGCGGAAGCCGGCATCGTCGGGATCGGGCGAGTTGGAGAGCGAGACAGTGAGCGGCCCGATGGCCCCGGCGACGAAGCGCTGACGCCCGGTTTCATTGGCGATGCGATCGGCCCATTCACGGCATTGCCGCGCTGAGGTCTCGTTGATCTCCCAAGCCAGATTGTTGAGGAAGGGATCTTCGATGACTTTCTGGTAGAAGGCGGGGTCCTTGCGGCCGCCGTGCTCCCGCGGATCTTCCACGAAGAACTCGCTCTGGGTGATGCTGGTGGCGCCGAAGGTGTTGGTCTCGATGATGTCTGCTCCGGCCTCGAGAAAACGGCGATGGATGTCGCCGATCATCTTGGGCTGGGTCAGGGAGAAGAGGTCACCGTTGTTCAACAGGTCCTTTTTCGAGTCAGCAAAGCGCGAGCCGCGGATGTCCGGTTCCTTCATGCCGTAGGTGCGGATGGTGGTGCCCATCGCTCCATCGATGATGGCGATGCGTTGCTCGAGGATCTTCTGCAGAGGATGCTGCTGGGCTTTGGTCATTTCTTCCCTGATGTCGGTGTGGCTGCTCTGCCACATACGGCATCCTTATTATATCGATACAAGAGATGCATTCAGGTGCGGGAAGGGTTCCGGAAGTGTGAAGCTACTGTCGAGCTATTTCCAGTAAGCTATTGGCCTTGCTCGTCTTATAGCGTTAAGTTGGGCCACTCGGTAGCCAAGGAATTACCTCCTCCAAACTGAGTCCCGTGGAGCCTGCCCTGAGCTACTCTCAGCCGTCCCCTTCGACAAGCTCAGGGCAGGCTCTGCGGGACTCAGTTTGGAGAGGGTAGTTCTCACGCAGACACTTCAGCCCCTGGCGTACCTTTTGCTGAGGTTTGCACGGCCTTTAAGGTGGCACGTTAATCGTCTTGCAGGACAGGATTGCATCCTGGCTCAGCAGAGGATGGTTCGTAGGCCACGGAGGCGGGAACGGTGAGCTGGACTTCAGTGCCTGCGCCGGGCTCGCTCCAGAAATCCAACTGACCGCCCATGCGCTTCGCCCGTTCACGAATGCCGATCAGGCCCCAGTGTCCGGCGCGTCCACCTTCTTCCAGGACCTTCGGGTCTATGCCCTTGCCGTCATCGCGAATACGCAGGCGAAGCAGGTGCTCGTCGTAGAGGATCCTGGCTTCGATGTGGCGCGCACCCGCGTGCAGGAAAGCATTTCGTAGCGCCTCGCGGCCAATCCGGTAGATTTCGTCCTGCAGAGGGGGAGACAAGGTTTGCCGTTCGCCCTCTACCCTCACGCAGAAGGCGGGCGAATCGCGGTTGGGCTCCTGCGCGTCGGCCATCTCCTGACCTATTGCCGTGAGCAAGTCCGCGAGATCGATCGGAGCGACCGGCGCGGAACGTAAGCCTTGAATTGCATCGCGGCTTTCGGCGATGGCCTGGTCCGCCCGGGTGAGAGCGCTATCGAGGATACGCATTGCGTCTTCGGGGCGCCGGGGAAGCATGTTGCGAGCCGCCTGAAAGCGGAGGATCAAGCCGTTCAGGCTTTGCAACAAGGTATCGTGCATCTCCCGCGCGATGCGCATGCGCTCGGCCACGCGCGCTTCCAGGCCTACGTGGAAGAGCGCCTCTTCAGCACGCTTCTGCTCAGTAATGTCCTCACAGGCGATGAGAACGATGGGGCCGTTCACGCGGGCCACTGCCTTGGCCGAGCCGCGCACCCGGAGCACCGTGCCGTCTTTGCGCACGCAGCGAAACTCCCAGCTTTGACCACGTCCGAGCTGTTCCAGGCAAAGGGCGAAATTCGTTTGCACTTCCGCGCAATCGGACTGATGAAAGAAGGAGAACACCGGCTGGCCGACCAACTCATCGACCCGGTAGCCAAGCTGCTCGGCGCCAAAAGGATTTACGGCCATTACTTTGCCCGCGGCATCCACCATGAAGTACATGATGGGATTATTTTCGAAGACATCCCGCCATTGTTCCTCGCTTAGGCGCAGGGCTTCCTCGGCCTTTTTGGCAGCGCTCTCATCCCTCATTGCGCCGACAAATTCAATGTCCCCCGATACATCACTTAATGCGTGGGCTGCGAAATGAATGTACTTGATAGAACCGTCCGGCATGAGCAGGCGGTACTTGTGTTCATAATCTTTTTTATCCTGCGCTGCGCGTTCGACGATCTGTTTCACCGGGGCCACGTCTTCCGGGTGGACCCGTTGAAGAAAAAGTTTCACGGTTGGTTTTGTTGTCCGATCGTAGGCGAAGATGCGATAGGTCTCCTCGGACCAGTAAAGCTCTCCGCTTGAGACTTTCCATCCTACGCTGCCGGTCTGGCTCAGCCGCTGCGCTCCTGATGAGTAAGCCTCGCTGCGTCGCAGGGCTTGCTCGGCAATGGTACGCTCGGCCCTTTCCTGGCCCTCACGCAGAGCTCGTTGCACTGAGGGGAGAATGCGCGAGAGACGGGTCTTGAGAACATAGTCCGTGGCCCCGATCTTGAGCGCTTCGATGGCCACTTCTTCGCCCATTTTTCCGGAAACGAAAATGAAGGGCAGTTCCGGGCGCCTATCGACAGCGAGTTTCAGTGCCGAAATGCCGTCGAAGGAGGGGAGGGAGTAGTCAGCCAGGATCAGGTCAAAGCCGTTGTGCTCGAGGGAAGCCAGGAAATCCGCCTGTGTCTCCACGCGGGTTACGAGACAAACGACACCCTCGGCCTCAAGCATTGCCTGAACCAGCTCTGCGTCCTGCGGATCGTCTTCAAGAAACAGAATGCGTAAGGGAGATTTCACAGTCTTCCGATATCTCCAATGCTCGAAATGGCTAGTTCTTTTTTATGCTTCCCGGTGGCGGCTCGTTGATAACTGCCCAGAAGACTCCGAGTTCCTTGATGGCATTGACAAACTCGTGAAAGTCCACTGGTTTTACCACATAGGCGTTCACGCCAAGCTTATAGCTCGCCACCATATCTCTTTCCTCACGCGACGAGGTGAGGACGACCACTGGAATCATTCTCAGTTTCTGATCAGATTTGATCTGCTGCAGGACCTCTAATCCATCGACCTTGGGCAGCTTGAGATCAAGGAGTAAGACGGCGGGATTCTCACTGGTTCGATCCGCGAAGTTTCCACGGCAATAGAGGTAGTCCAGGGCCTCCGCGCCATCGCCAAGCACAACTACTTCATTGACCAGGTTGTATTCCTCCAAAGCGACCATGGTAAGCTCCACGTCTTTGGGGTCGTCTTCCACCAGCAAAATGCGTCCAAGGTTGTTCATACTTGCTATCTCCTGCGGCTAGGAACCGAGAAAAAAAAGGTGGCGCCTCTGTCGACCAGACTCTCAGCCCAGACTCTGCCTCCGTGGCGATGGATGATACGTTGCACGGTGGCCAGTCCTATGCCGGTTCCTTCAAAATAATCGGACTGGTGAAGGCGTTGAAATACGCCAAATAGCTTGTGGGCATACTTCATATCGAAACCAACTCCGTTGTCCCTTACAAACACTACCATGCCCTCTTCTTTCGTCTCCATAGACGCGATTTCGATTTCGGGTTGCGGCTGTTGCCGCGTGAACTTCACCGCATTCGAGACAAGATTGACGAGCGCCAGCTTCAGCATGGAACGATCTCCATAGAGATTGGGCAATACGCCGATCTTCCACGCGATCTTGCGTCCATCGGTCTCCTGCTGCATATCGGTCAGAACTTCTTTCACCAGTTGTTCCAGGCTGACCATGGTTTCGCGAGTTTCGGCGCGGCCGATTCTTGAAAAAGCAAGGAGGTCATCGATCAAGGAGCCCATCTTTTTTGCTGCTTCCAGGATGATCCTCGTATATCGGTGGCCCTTCTCATCCAGTGTTGGGCCGATATGTTTTTGCAGCAGCTCGGTAAATCCGACCATGTGGCGAAGAGGTGCGCGCAGGTCATGGGATACGGAGTAAGCAAAGGCTTCCAGCTCTTTGTTACTCACCTCCAGATCGCTGGTTCTCTTGCCAAGCTCAACGTTCAGCTTGCGAATTTCTTCTTCCCGCTGCTTGCGTTCGGTGATGTCGTTGTTCGTTTCCAGGATTGTTGTGGGTCGCCCCTGTTCATCCTGACGCAGGGACCAACGGCTGGCCACGACCACACCGGATCCGTCCGCTTTGGTTTTGCGCAGCTCGCCCTCCCATCGGCCGGTACGCAGCAACTCTGCGCGTATTTCCTCGATTGGAATAGGGAACTCCGTCTGCAACAGCTGCTGGCTATGCTTGCCGACTACCTCCTGCCAGGACCATCCATACAATTCCTCTGCGCCCCTGTTCCAGAAGGTGATGATGTCGCTCATGTCACGGGCGATGATGGTGTCATGGGTGAGATTGAGCAGGCTGGCTTGTTGGGTTCGCTCCGCCACCTCCTTCTGGAGTTCGTCTTGGGATCGCAAGAGCTCTTGTTCGACGCGGCGCCGGATGGTGCTGAACCAGGCCAGCAGCGAGGCAAATAGGATGAAAACGACGTAGTAGGGGAGGTCAACACGAGCGACGTAGAAAGTGTAGAGGGGCTCGGTGAAGAAGTAGTTGAAGGCCAGGCTCGAGAGTACGACGGCCAGAACACCAGGCCAGAGGCCTGCGTACCAGACGCTTACCGCTATGGCGAAGAGGAATAGAGGGAACTCCACCCCGCGGAAGTTGGAACGTTCCAGAAGCAGGGCCAAGCCGAGCGTCAGCGCCACAGACCCGACGGCAAGGGCATAGCGAAGAATCGGAGGCAGGTCCTTCAGGATTGTGGGTTTTTGCTGCGCCATGGCTTGCCTCGACGGGGCTGATCCTTCTGGTCCCATCTCAACGACCCCACCTATTCTGCCACGTCTTCGGTTTTATGCACATTCCGCCGCGCGGCGCTGTCCGATGCGAGGTTCAAGGCAGGGGATCAAGCGGTTTTAGACGGGGAATCCAGCGGGGAACATGAAGGCAGTAGTCTTCGTATTCCTTCCCAAATTTTCGGGAGAGCGCAGGCTCTTCATAAAGGACAACAAAGGCAAAGAATGCCAGCCAAACAAGAAGTCCGTATTCGAGCAGGCGGGCGCTGCCGAAGAGCAACCCCTGGCCGAAGATCAGCAGCGACACAACAACATACATCGGATTGCGCATCCAGCGATATAGCCCGGTAACTACGAGGTGCTGTGGGGGAGCGACGGGCGCCGGCGTCCCCAGCCCCTGGGTCGCGAACCGAGCAAAGGAGTCAAGCAGGACGGGAAGACCGGCAGCGATCATCAGCGCTCCAATGATGCGGAGGAAGAAAACCCCGAGCAGGGCCGGGCCGAAGTGCCAGTGAGTAACTGCCCATGGGACATAGATAGCAAGCGTTCCTGGGGCTACAACCAGAAAGATTGCTGAGCCGAGAATAGCGCTGGCGCGTTTCATGACGAATCTTCCGGAACCCGAAATTCTACTGCCGCTCATTACTTGAGAAGAGTATCGTAACGAACACTCGCGGGCTTGCTGTCCAGTCGCGAAGTGGTCCAGTAGGCGGCTATTCGACCTTCAAGCGCGACTTCATCAGGACGACGACGTAGGGATTCCAGGTGGAGAGAACGTAGTAGACGCTTAGCTCGGAGCCCTTCAGTTTCGTCCATCGCTCCACTACGTACGGAGCGTACGCTCCACCACGCACGGCTTCCGGATCCATCTGGCCTTTGCCGATGACTGGTCCGGCGAGCCCGTCGGGCGGATTTCCGTTCGGATTATGGATAAACCTGCCGATACCATCGTTGGCAACATTGAACAGAACTTGCGGCTCACTCCATGGTCCCCAAGGCGTGCGGGAATAGCTGAAAGCGATGCCACGGGTGGGTGCTCTACTGTCATAGGTCATCAGCCACAAGCCGAGATCCTTGCACCAGGTGACCGAGAGATCGCCCAGAGTGCCGTTCTGCACGATGGGCTTGGCTTCTGATTCATTGGCGCTCCACGACGGTGCGCCTGCCGCATCCGTTCCGGTGAAATACATCGTCCCTTTGCCGGTCTCAAATTGTGCGGCCGGGACAATCGAGAGATAAGCGTCGCTCTGGCGGTAAACGCCCGTGCCCCAGACAAGGACAAAGGGGCCACCGGAGGGCATTCCCGCAATTGGTCCCGGCTGGGTGTGCAAGGACATCTTGACGAAGTGTCCAGAGGGAAGCTGGGAAATTGTGCGCAAGGGTTGAAAGGTCGCGGGGAGCGTGAACCTGGTCAGTACGGAACGGTCTGTACTTCGATCCGGGGAATGGTCTGTGCTGACCGCCACATACATCTGGCCGCCGAGACTGATCCCTGCTACCGGTACCTCAAAGGCGCCCATGCTTATGCCGGGAGGCTGGATGGTCAGGTAGTCGCGGCCTGCCATGAGGAAATCCAAGCGCACGCCCTGCTCCGGGTCGGTCGCGTCCGCGGTTGCGATGGTGTCCAGCGCATGGTCGAGGCGGCCCACGGTATCGCCAAATAGAAAGTAGACGCGCCCGTTATACTCGTATGAATTGCCGAGGTCCGTGCCTCGAATTCCGTAACGTGTCTCGGTCAAGCTGAGCGTCGGTTGATGTTTCTCTTTGTCCGTTTCGCCGAGTAGTTGTTGCAATTTGACGGTTGATCCAGCCACGAAGTGAATTACGGGTGCGGCCGGCGCGGCGGCCTGTTGGGCAAATGCAACCGCCGGCAAGGAAAAGAAAACTGCAAGACAAGCCTGGGTTGACCTGCTCATGCGAGGCCCCTCCGACAGGTGCCATGCATTCGAGTCCGCCTACATCTACTTTGTCAAGTTCATAAACGATCGCCTATAGGGTTTCTAATTCGCTGGGCGTTTCTTAGCCGGATGATCTCCGACTTGGTGGAGCACCAGCGAACTTATGGCGCCGGTAGAGTCCGGCAGGAACTCGATCTCCGCGTTTACCTGAGGCACGAAGAAGCGTGGATGCCCACCCTCGGCTCCTTGGTACATCGCCGTCAGCGCCGCCGGTTGGTTGGTACCTTGGACGGTCAGCGAATCGCCGCTAACGGCGATGGTGAGCGCAAAGGACGGATTCACCTCGTAGACGCCGGTGAATTTCTGCAACTCCTCTTTTGCAATCGGGACGGGTTTGCGTTCGCTGGCCAGGATGACAGGCTTACCCATGGCCACATCCAGCAGTTGTGCCCCCATGGAGCCGGGCGCAGCTCCATTCACGTTACTCAGAACGACGACCGTAATCTTCCGGTCAGGGAGATATGCCAGCTGAGTATTGAAGCCTTCGATTCCGCCGCCGTGTTGAATTACTTTGACCCCGCTTTGCTGAACCACCCCTACTCCCAAGCCGTAATCTCCTTTACCCGCTGTGGTCATCGCCGCAAGCGAGGCGTCATTGAGTACCTTCCCGCCGAAGAGCGCGCGCTCCCAGCGCAACAGATCACCGGTCGTAGAGTAAATAGACCCGGCGGCCCATGGCACAGTCATCGACTCCGCGCGGGCATGCACCAGACCATCTTTGTCTGGCCGGTAGCCTTGCGCACGCTTGGGCAGAATGAGTTCATCGGTATCCAGTCCCGTGTCGTGCATACCGAGTGGCTCGAAGATGCGCTTGCGCAGCAGGTCGCCGTACTTTTCCCCGCTGACCTTCTCGATGACGGCGCCGAGCACTTCGTAGTTTGAATTGCTATAGGCGAACTTGCTGCCAGGCTCGAAATCAAGCGGCTTGTCGCGGAAAAAGGCGATTTCCTCCTCTGTTGTGTGCCGGCTCATTCCCCACGTTAGAAAGTCCTTGTCGCTGGTGAAGTTTGGAATTCCAGAGGTATGCCCCAGCAGGTTGGCCAGCGTGATCTTCTCCCAGCTCTTGGGCGCATCCGGCAGGTACTTGCCGACAGGATCCTCTATGTGCAGTTTGCCGTCCTGTTGCAGAAGAAGAACCAGAGTTGCGGTAAATTGCTTGGTCAACGAGCCGAGGCGAAACTTGACGTCGGGTGAGTTGGGGATATTCCACTCCAGGTCGGCCATTCCGTAGCCTTGGTCTAGCAGTACTTGATCTCCTTCGGCGACGAGTACCGTGCCCATAAAGGAATTACCCGCTGTGTATGATTTTGCCACTTGCAGCAGGCGCAGTTTGACTGCTGCGGAGTCTGTGGCTTGGGCCAAGGCTGTTACACATGCCAACATGCATGCGCCCATAACGCCCACCAACGAAGTTTTCATAGTAGCTCTCCTGGCTTGCTTACAAATGCAGCCAGCATACAAGAGGTAAGGAGGTGCGGCGGGCCCTTGGCTACTCTTTGGGGAGGGCCGCGTTCACCTCCGTTGAGAGCTACTTACTTGGGCAGTTGCGTTTGGGAAAGGCGCACCGCAGGTCCCTCGGCTTCCTCCCGATTTCCTGTCAAGCTTAGTGGTGTCGATAGACCTCATGCGGCTTTCCTTACTGAAAGCCGCATACGTGGCCGTTGATTAGTGCTGCGTAGGAGGAAATCCGGAGTTCGCTCGGGATGACAAAGGGGAGGGCGGTGCTTTCATGAGGAATTGGCTGAACCGCAAATCGCTCGGCTTCGGTCCGGGGCGAGCCCCACGGCAAGTCGGGGCAGCCGGGATTCAGGGGTGGGGCGGTTGTTTTCTTCTCGGTCTGGGGAACATCCGCCTTCGATTGGTCGTATAGACCGCCAGAGGGCGGTTATGCAAACTCTGCGTCAGGATATTTCGTATGCATTGCGACAAATGCTGTTGTCTCCGGTTTTCACGCTGACAGCCATGCTTACCCTTGCCCTGGGCATCGGCGCAACCACGGCTATCTTTTCGCTGATCCACTCGGTCATGCTCAAGTCGCTGCCGGTGGTCGACCCGTCGAGCCTCTATCGCGTGGGCGATGGCAATGATTGCTGTGTAGAGGGCGGCCCGCAGACCAACTGGGGTATGTATTCGTACCAGCTATATCAGCGCTTTCAAAAGGCCGCTCCGGAATTCGAACAATTGGCTGCTTTCCAGGCCGGCGGATCACAATTCAGCGTGCGGCGCAGTGAGGTCGACCGCCTGGCCAAGCCGCTGCGGGGCGAGTACGTTACTGGAAACTACTTTGCCACCTTCGGTGTTCAGGCTTTTGCCGGCAGGGCGCTGGTGCCTGCCGATGACCAGCCCGCGGCCTCGCCTGCAGCAATGCTCAGCTATCGCGCCTGGCAGCAGGAATACGGCGCCGACCCCAAGGTGGTCGGCGCAACCTTTATGCTGGATAGCCATCCCTTCACCATCGTCGGCATCACGCCACCGGGTTTCTATGGGGAGACACTGCGCAGCGACCCGCCGGAGATATGGATTCCGCTGCAGCAGGAGCCCATGCTTGCGGCCCCGAGCTCCCTCCTAAAGCAAACGAATGCATGGCTGCGCGTGATCGGGCGCCTTCGCCCCGGAGCGACGACAGATGGGCTCGCCGCTCGTTTTACAGCAATCATGCGGCAGTGGCTGGTCACCGATTTTGTGGGCGAGGATTTGAAGGAATATCTACCGCAGATCAGGGGTATGTTGCCCAAGCAAGATATCAAGGTGGTCCCTGCAGGGGCAGGCGTGTTGACGATGAAGGAGGACTACAAAGACAGTCTGCGCATCCTGTTCATCGTCTGCTGCCTGGTGTTGCTGATCGCGTGCGCAAATATCGCCAACCTGCTGATGGCTCGCGGAACCGCACGGCGGGCGCAGACATCGGTGCGTCTCGCCCTCGGCGCTTCGAGGAAGCGCCTGATGCGCCAGTCGCTCACGGAAAGCATTGTGCTTTCCTGTTTGGGAGGATTGGCAGGGATGGCCATTGCTTACCTGGGAGTCAAAGCGATCGTGATGCTGGCCTTCCACAGCGCCCACTTTGTTCCTATCGATGCCAGCCCCTCGCTGCCCATTCTTGCTTTCGCCTTTGGCCTGTCGCTATTGACGGGAGCGCTCTTCGGCACCGCCCCGGCGTGGCTTTCTTCGCGCGCGGATCCGGCGGAAGCACTGCGCGGAGCCAATCGCAGTACGCGCGACAGTTCATCGCTGCCGCAGAAAGTCCTGGTGGTTGCACAGGCCACGATCTCCATTGTTCTGCTCGCGGGAGCAGGGCTGCTCATCCGCAGCCTGCAGAAGATGGAGCATCAGGATTTCGGCTTTGAGACCGATCATCGCATCAACGTAGCCGTGAATGCGCCGTTTTCCAGCTACTCGCCGGAGAAGCTGGATGCCATCTATACGGAACTGCGAACTCGCTTGGCGGCCATCCCCGGGGTTCAACGGGCTGCTCTGGCACAGTATTCCCCCTTCACCGATAACTGGGGCGAGATGGTGATCCGCGAAGGCCACGGGATCCCCAATGTGAACGAAGATCAGGGTTCCTCGTGGGATCATGTCGGCGCCGGCTATCTGGAGTTGATGGGCCAGCACATCGTGCGTGGGCGCAGCATTACGGAACAGGACACCGCGGCGACGCGGAATGTTGCTGTAGTGGATGAACTCTTCGTGCGCAAGTTCTTCAAGAAGGGCGAGGAACCGATCGGCACGCATTTCGGGTTAAACAAAGCGGACTACAGCGGCACGTTTGAGATTGTCGGAGTGGTGCGCGAGGCGAACTACACTGACCCCAGCGGGCACTGGAGACGTCCGTTGTTCTTCGTGCCGCTGGCACAGCACGTCCACTATCCGATAGCCATGCTGCAGATGGTTGATGACCGGACGCATCTGATCGAGAGCGTGGTTCTCCAGCTGCGCGGTAGCATGGAGGGCCTGGAGCCGCAAATCCGCCGCGTCTTCACGGAGGTGGATCCCAACTTGACCATCCTGGGCATCCAGACGATGGATGACCAGGTGGCGAACCGGCTCGATCAGCAGCGCACCGTGGCGCAGATGACGGGGCTGTTCGGGATTCTCGCACTCATTCTGGCTGCTGTGGGACTCTATGGCGTGACTGCTTATACGGTCGAGCGCCGGACCAGCGAAATTGGAGTGCGGATGGCACTGGGGGCGAACCGCGGCAATGTGGTTCGACTGGTGCTGCGTGGAGCGTTTCTGCAAGTGCTCATCGGGCTGGTCATCGGGATTCCAGTTTCGATCGGATGCTCGCACCTGATCTCTGCTCAGCTTTATCAGGTGCGGGGGTGGGATCCGATCGTTCTTGGGGGGTCGATCGTCGCGCTTGGAGTGTGCGCTTTGTTTGCGAGCATTATCCCGGCGCAACGAGCGGCTTCCATTGATCCCGTGCAGGCGCTGCGTACGGAGTAGGTTGATGTAGTTTCTGGCTGGTCGGATGCGCTTCCACTTGAGATTCGATAGTGTGTGGCCAGCATAGTTGGCCCATCCAGCGGGCGTGCCGTGATATTTTTCCTCGCGCTATCGAATACTCCGCTTCGCGATCGAGTGCGTTTTCCACTGGTCCTTCGGCGTTGTAAAGCGGGGCGAGATAGATACCGTGGCGTTCAGCGATGGTTTCTATCTCCTCTACGCGCTGCGGAGTGATGAAGCCTCTTCCCTGAGAGAAGGGCTCGAACCGGCCCTCCAGTGCGAGGGCCATGCCTTCGAGGAGACACCCATGCACCACGTCGGGGAAGGGGTGGCGATTTAAAACCCCGTGAAAATCCGGCGTGAAGCGCATTCCACCAGTGATCTGCCCCAGACCTCCGAAGAAGATTCTGGCGCCTGGCATCTGCGCGTTTGGAGAGAGGTTCTTGGGGTAACCCGCATCGCATACGATTGCGTCAGGCGCGATGCGGCCCAATAGAAGGGAACCCGAGGCCAGGCTCGCGGCGCAGATCACTACATCGGCCTCGGCGGAGAATTGCTGCTGGGCGGTTGCTATCTCCACTTGGACTCCATCGGCTTCGAGCTCGGCGGCTAGCTTGCGTAGACGCTCCAGGTTGCGCGCGCTGAGCAGCACGCGCTTTACGTAAGGCGCCAGGCAGCGGGCGCAACCGGAACCCACATCTCCGGTTGCTCCCACGATGAGCAGCGTTGATCGGCGGAGGTTGCGGCCTTCGCGCGCACACATCTTCCGGGTGCCCTGAACGATGAAGGCGACGGTCAACGTATTTCCTGTGGTGAAGACGGTGTCTTGTCTTTCAGGCAGCTGATCGAAGTTGCCTTCGATCAGAATGGAACTGAATCCGCCGAGACTCACGATCTTCGCTCCCGCCTTGATGGCGTAAGCCGCCGCGCCACGAACGCGGGCGATGTTGTCGTGCATGTAGGCGGCTTCCAGGTGGTCGGGAGGTATGAAGGAGTCAATGTAGGCGCCGTGCGCGTTCGCGCCAGCAATGGATCCTACGTCGACATGGCAGACTGCGCGGGGCGGGATCCAGGGAAGGATATCTTTGATCTCGTCGTCGGGCAGAGGCGCATGCTGCGGGCCGCGCAGGACGGCGAGCACGTCCGCAGCCGCTCTCCAGCTTTCCTGATGCCCGATGAGGGCGAAATCGATCTCTCGCCCTCGCCTGGCTAGACTGGCAACTGACTCACCCATGTTAGTGTCACCTCGCCGGGTAACCCCAGCTTGTCGAGCGTCTTTAGATACTGTTGCAGTGACACTCCGCGTAGCTCGGCTGCAGAGAGGCTGACCGCGGGTAGTGAGGGCTTCACACAGCTGCCGTGGCAGACTTCGCAATGTCCAGTCCGGCATTCCCTGGTCAACATCTCCGCGAGGGTGGTCATGACATCCAGATGCAGCCGGTGGACCTTGTCGTCGAAGCGCTGCGGGTCCAGGGCTCGCTCCGCTTTGAGAATCTCCATGGCATGATCGATATGCCCTTCTTCTTCGGCTGCGATGGCGGCAAAGGTTTTGCCCAGACTCCCCGGCCCAACTCTGCTGACACGGGCATAGCTGGCGACGGCGAAGGATTCCAGCATGATCTCCTGAACGATGAGGCAGCCGATAAAGTCGCGGGCTTCGACGCAACGCAGGAAGGCCTCGCGCAGCCGCTTCCAATGCCTGGCGTTGACGTTGTTGGGGACGTCCAGTCCCATCTTGCGGCCCTCGGAGGCGAAGGCAGCAGCATGCCAGCGTTCTCCGTCGGCGTGCTCCAGAGCGTCGGCTACTTCTTCGGGGTTATCACATATCTCCGCGAGGGAGGTGTAGTTCATGGCGGCGATCAGCTCGCCGGTCATGGCCTGTGCCAGGACGTCCTGCCAGATGACAGCACTGGGTGAGAGGGAAGTACATGGGGTGGCTGAGTTGAGAGCAATCATGGTTTCCATACATCCTCCTGAACATCGAATTCAATATCAGATTGGTTCGCGATAACGGCGGAGCCGGACCGCCGCGGCGAGGAATGCGGCGGCAAAGACCAGTCCGATCCACAGACCCGGCGTGCCCAGGAATCTCCCGGGAGTGATTTGGCTTATCGGGATGAAATGGGGATCGATCATGGAGCCGTCGGGACGCATGAAGTTGAAAGCCCTGGGAGCGAACCCAAAGAAGCGATCTCGCAATAACGATCCGAAGTGCACGGTGTGGAAGGTAATGAACTCGACCAGGGCGACGGCCAGCGGGGGCAGCACCGCCCATAGGAACGTGGTGCGCCGCGCCCAGGCGGAGATCAGCAACAACCACGCGTAAATGGGCGCGTACCAAAGCGCAATCACGGCCAGGCTGTAGAAGAGCACGGCTTCCAACTGCAAGAGCGGCAATTGTTTCCATAGAGTCGCGACACTGCCACCGCTCATCAGCAGGGTCGCGGTGCTCAGCACCAACATGATTAGCTGCAGTGCGACGGTGATGGCGAAGACGACCAGAGGCAGAACGACGAGGGGAATGCCGGCCTTTGCGAGTACGGTCGTAAGATCGGAAACCGGCAGCGACTTCCAAAACAGGATGCTGCGATCGCGGCGTTCAGCGTAGAGCGCGTCGAGACAGTAGAAGATTACGACGATGAACCCGGTCAGCACGAGGAGCATGGCTGCGTGGCTGTAGGGCATGGCGAGCGCGGTGGGCTCAAACGACGGGTTGATCGCCGCCAGCCCCATGTCTTTGTTCTGGGGCGGATGAATCAGGGTGAGCAGGAAGCCGAATAATGCCAAGGCGGCGACGGCCAAGGGCGCGATGTAGATGGAATGGTTCTCCCACAGTTCGCGCCTTACCGACCAGTACAAGGGCCGGGTGGCCGACGGCGCGATCCGCTGTGAGTCGCGGGAAGATGGAGTGTTCATAGGGCGGCTCCCTGGGGTGCGACGTTGCTTGTTTTGTCTCCCATGAGGGCTACGAACAGGTCGGCAATGCTGGGCGTGCGCACTTCGCCCAGCGCAGAAAGTTGCTGTCGATCGCAACCATCGAAGATCTGCACACTGCGGCCGAAGACCTGGCGCTCGTGGATGGGCTTGAGCGCCCGTGCCGCGACGACCTGATCGGGGTGCACCATCACTTCCTGGTAGCGCGCCTCGAATGCCTCCATGCTGCAATCGAGAACGATGCGACCGCGGTTGATGAACATGACGTCGGTGAGGACGTGCTCCACCTCTTCCACCTGGTGAGTGGTCACGATGATGGTGCGACTGCTATCGAAGTATTCGTTCAGCAGCGAATCGTAAAACTGCTTGCGATACAGGAGGTCGAGGCCCAGCGTTGGCTCGTCCAACACCAGCAATTTCGCGTCAATGGCCATGACCAGGGCGAGGTGGAGCTGGGTGACCATGCCCTTGGATAATTCCCGCACCTTGCTGGATCGCTTGATGGAGGTGCGGGCAATAAAAGCTTCGGCCTTCTCGCGTACAAAACGAGGATGCACGCCGGCGACGTAATCGAGCGCCCGCGAAACCCGCAGCCAGCGCGGCAGCACAGCCACATCGGCGATGAAGCAGACATCGCGCATGAGCTGATCGCGCTCGCTCCAGGGATCGCGTCCGAGGACTTTCAGTTCTCCCTGGTAAGGGACGAGACCGAGAATGGCGTGGAGCGCAGTGCTCTTACCGGCGCCGTTGGGGCCGATGAGTCCGAGGATGCGGCCCTCTTGGAGACGAATCTCCACACCATCGAGGGCGATGGTCTTTCCGAAGGATTTGCGCAGGCCACGTGCTTCGACGACGTTCATGGCTTGGGCTTCTCCTGTGCGGCAGCCAGCAGTTCTTTGGCGTTCAAGCCGAGCCGCTGAATGGTGGCGTAGACTCGCGGCCATTGCTCGTCCAGAAACTTCTGACGTTCGCCTTGCAGTAACAGATGGCGCGCACCCTCATTGATGAACATGCCGCGACCTCGCTTCGTCTCGACCAGTTGCTCGTCGACCAGTTGCTGATAGCCCTTCAGGACGGTAAGGGGATTGACGCGAAATTCGGCGGCGACATTGCGCACGGAGGGCAACGGGTCGCCTTCTTTGAGGACGCCGTCGAGAATCATGTCGGCGACGCGATCGCGCAGCTGGCGGTAAATCGGCTGATTGTCGTTCCACTGATCCATCCTGGTTTCCAGTAGCCTGCGAGAGGGTTGCTCTCTGGTGATGTAGTTAACTACATCAGTAGATCACATGCAAGTGTTTTTTTGTTTTTTTTCGAGTTGGGGGTGAATTGGGGGCGTTCTCACCGGTGGTGAACAGGCTGCGGAAAAGTCCGTACGGAGCAGGAAAGGAACATTCAGCGGCTAAAGCCCGTCATGTTCTCAATCGTTTACGGCCCGACTGAAGTCCGGGGCTGGCACGAATTGGGGTAGCTGTAGCGTCGGAGGTAACGGCTGGTCATGTGGGGACCCGGTTGCTTGGCTCTGTCCAGCCAACACACTGGTCTCAAGGTAGGACGCCACCCTTAAATTTGTCATCCCGACTGGAGCGCAGCGAAAGGGAGGGACCTGCAGTTTGCGTTGATGGGGAAACGGAACCCGAGGGCTAGTTGCCCACGGCACATTCGCTTGTGCCGAAAGTGAAACTGCAGGTCCCTCCCTTCCGCTGCGCTCCAGTCGGGATGACAAATTGGAGGGCGGTGGCTCACCTTGGCATAGGTGGAGGTGGATGGACGGAGTCAAGCAAGGAGGGTCCCCACACTTTCCCAGAGTGCCCTTTTTACGCTCTCGATCAATTACTGACCAAAGGGGCCCTAGAAGTTGAACGAGACCTGCAGATCGATGCTTCGATTGGAGGAGGGCGAGGAAAAGAAGCCGCCTGCCAGGGCGTTTGACATGCCAAAGAGGGGTGATTCCAACACGCCTACGGGCGGCGCAAGGTTGACGTTGTTGAAGACATTTCTGCCCATCGCCGTAAAGTTCAACGAGTAACGGCGCGGCGCCTGCTGATCGAACATGGGCGGCCTTCCGCCAGAGCTGCTTAGGCCACCCGGGCCGAGTCCGCCTCCTGGAGGGCCACCGCCTCCGGGTCCGCCACGGCCGCCGCCTCCTGGAGGGGGTCCGTTGAAACCGCCACTCGCCGCTCGCTCGGAACGCGGTCCAATGCCGATCGACTTGCTTACACGCAGGTTCAGGCTGAACTGGCCAGGGCCGGTGACGTAGTTGTAGGGGATGCGCGCTGCGTCGCCTGAGGGGTTCAGGTCGAAACTGCCGTACTTCGTGTTCATCACATCTGTGCTTGAAGAGGTTGCAAATGCGGGTCGATCGTTGAACTGGTTGTCACCGTTCAGGTCTTGGCCGACGGTGATGTTGAAGGGGGTTCCAGAGTTGGTCACCAGAAAGGGGCTGATGGAAACGCCGAAAGGAGCCAGGTAATTGCCCCCCACAAGGAAGCGATTGTGGACGTCAAACGTCGATCTGCCGTAGTCGGCCCGGGGATCAAATTGATTGGAAGGGAAGTAGGTCACTCCCGACGTATCGGCCTTGGCAAAGTTCACCATGTAGAAACCAAAGAGCGTGACTTTACGCGCGCGGATGCTAAAATTGGTGACTAATTGATTCTGGTTGTAGAGGCCTCCGGACTGATATTGATACGTATTCTCATTGATGCCGTTGGGGCGGATACCGGTCCCTGTGGTGGGGTCATAGGTGCCGGGCAGGAAGGCGTTGATATTGTCGGTGTACAGCTGATGCACGCCGTGAGAGTTGATATACGTGGTCGCGATGGTGATCTTCTGCCCGAATCGATGTTCGACACCGATGGCGGCCTGCATGTTCACGGGCGCCGTCAGGTTAGGAGCGATGGAATAGGTGGTCGGCGCTGCCTCGCTGGCCGCCGCCGATGCGGTGGCTGCAGTCTCGTTTGGAGAGGGGTTCTTCACTACATACTGCTGCTGGTTGATTCCATTTTGGCGAATAGCCTGCAAGACATTGGTCGATTGGAAGCGGTCGAAGAACCAACCGTAGCCACCACGGATCACTGTCTTTGCCGGTTTGGTTTTGCCGTCAACACCCCAAGCGAAGGAGAGGCGCGGTCCGAAGTCAGCATGGTCGTTGATACGGTTTTGCCCTTCATAGCGGAGGCCATAGCTGAAGGTAAAGTTTGGACGCAGCCGCCAATCGTCCTGGTAGAAAACACCGGCGTCAAAGACGGTGACGCGGGCGGCCGGAGTCCCCACGGTTACCTCGTACTGCGAGGGCTGGCCGGCAGCGTAGCTGTTGAGAGAAGCATAGGTGTAACTTCCATTGAAGCCGGAGGTTGATTCATTGGAATCGCGTACGGCGCGCAGACGGGCGCCGAACCGGATGGTGTGCGTTCCGAGCGCCGCGGTGGTGTAGTTCTGCAACTCATAGTGATCCTGAGCGTCGCGGATGATCCCCTCGTTGTTGCCGCCTCCAGTAAAGGCGCCTTGCACGGTGATGGTTGGGGTGTTAAAAAGCGGATTTTGATTGTCGCGATCACGAATGTACTCGAATCGCGTTTCATTGATCACCTTGTCGCTGAGCACCTGGGTGTCGCTCAACTGCAAGGTATTCTCCTGATTTAAGGTGTCGTAACCCTGGGTCTGCAGGGCAAACTGCGAGACACCGTTGTTGGTGCTCTTTTGGCGGTCGTACATATAGCGGACGGTGAGCGTGTTGGTTGGGGTAAGTTGGAAGTCGAAGCGCGGGCTCAGATCCATGCGCGATTGCGGATTGGGAACCGCGGCCGAGTAGTTATAGCTTCCACCCGTGGTGTCAAGTAACTGGGCATTGATGATCGAGTTGGCATCATTGTCTCGGCGGAATCCGCTGAAAAACCAGGAGGCCCGGCTGTTGAGAGAGCCGCTGACGTTGCCCAGAAAAAAGGTGGAGTAGTAGGCCGGTTCGCTGGTGACAAAGGTGTTCAGCGAGTTGAAGGCGGAAGAGTTGCCGTTGGCCATTATTGATCCGTGCAGTTTATCTGTGCCCGGTTTGGTTAGGATTTCGATACGTCCGTAGCCAAGCTTGTCGTACTCCGCGGAGAAGGGGTTCTGGTTGATTCTTATTTCTCGGATCGAGGACTTGGGCGGGAGTTGTCCTCCGGAGAAGCCGTCAATGTAGATCTCGCCCCCGTTGGGTCCGGCTGCGGGCCCGGCAAGAGCATTCAGCTCATCCTGCAGTTCGTCGGGGTCGTCGGAGAGCGCATCCAGATCCTTGCCTTTAATCACGATGGCGTTGGCGTTGTTGTCGGGGCTGGTGTCGAGTCCCGCGCCTTGTTCGCTGACGGTGACTTGCTGCTGTTCGACGGCGATGCTTAGGGCGAGATTCTGAAGTGTGGCATGTCCGGCCGAAATGGTTACCACCTGCGGCTGCGCAAGGGCGAATCCCTGGGCAGTGACGGTGATGGTGTAGCTGCCGGGAGCGAGCTGGGGAAAGACGTAGGCACCATCCGCGCCGGTCTGGGCGGTCGATGTGGTTCCGTCCGCGGCTTGAGCGGTGACGGTGGCTTTGACCACGCGTGCTCCGGAGGGGTCTGTTGCCGCGCCGTGAAGCGATCCGCTGGCTTGAAACGCGAATAGATTCATGGCGGAAAAGAGACCCAGGCAGAGGAGCATTACGGCCACTCTTAGGGTTGCAGAGGAAGTGCGCATGGAGTCGCTCCTGAGGTATTGCAGCTTTGCAGCATAGTTTTGTTGCCACTCTCAGAAGACACCGACACGCCTGGGCTTGCGGTCACAATGAGTAATTGTTGGTAACGGAGTGTCACCTCCCTGTGACAATTTGTTACATTTTCGAGGTTCCCCGGCTGCCCGATCAGAGTAGTCTCGGAAAGGACCGAAAGAGACAGATGGAGCCCATTCTTCTGATCGACGACGATGTGGAACTCTGCTCTATGCTGACCGATTACCTCGGCCGCCATGGTTATCACGTAACCGCGGCACACCATGGCAAGACGGGCTTGGAGAAGGCTCTGGGTGGCAGCTACGCCATGTTGCTTCTGGACGTGATGCTGCCTGGCCTGGACGGTTTTGAGGTGCTTCGCCGATTGCGCGCTGCGGGATCGCCCATGAATGTTCTGCTGCTGACGGCTCGCGGCGAGGATGTTGATCGCATTGTCGGTTTGGAGATAGGGGCCGACGACTACCTGCCAAAGCCTTTCAATCCGCGCGAGCTGCTGGCCAGGATTCGCGCAATTCTGCGCCGGAGCGGAAACGTAGAGGCGCCGGCTGCTGCAGGAGACTTGCTCGCCGTGGCTGGCTTGGAGCTGGATACCGCGGCCCGGGTTGCGCGTTGCAACGGCACCTTGCTCGATCTGACGGATATTGAGTTCGGGCTACTGCAAACACTGATGCGTTCCGCCGGCGAAGTGGTGGCCCGGGAGCAGCTAGCGGAGGCCGTGCTGGGACGTAAGTTTCATCCCTTCGATCGCAGTCTCGATATGCACGTGAGCAGGTTGCGCCACAAATTGGACATGGCAGATAATTTCGGCGACCGGGTCAAGACTATCCGCGGCGTAGGGTATCAACTTGCAGTGCCGGCGCAGCGCAAACTCGCGGGAGAACGATAGGCGATGCGAGGGCTATTCACCAAGATCTTTCTCGGCTTCTGGATTGCGCAAAGCCTGACTTTCGCCATCTCCACCATGCTGATCATGCAGCGTAGCTTCGTCCGGCCGAACGAAATCATGGATGTTCTTAAGACAGCACTTCCCAGTGAGGGAGCGGCTGTTGTGAATACGTATGAGACTGCCGGATGCTCCGGTCTGCGTGAGTATGCCGCATCGCGTCATCTGACCATCTATCTGGCCGACACGCCAACCCACTTTCTTTGTGACCCTGCCGGTGCTCCCAGTTGCTGCGGATGCGCTGGCCGCTGCAGAGAAACAGCCTGGGACGCTCTCCACGCCGGCGGGCGATTTTTACCTGTGGAGTACGACGATCCATTCTGCTACGGGGCACAGTTACGTTTTCCTCCTCAGCCGGCCGCGGATCGGCAACAAACACTGGCTGCGCGACCTGATGCATTTTGCATTTCCGCAGCTATGGGTAGCGATCATCGTTTGCGGAGCGGTCACCTTCGTTCTGGTTCTGCTGCTGATGCGTCCGATCGGCAAACTGCGGGTGGCCGCTCGCAGTCTGGCAAACGGCGAACTGGCCGCGCGGGTTCCGGAGCCAGACGGAGAAGAGCGGTTATTCGGAGGAGACGAAATCCAGGGATTGGTGCGGGATTTTAACTATATGGCGGAGCGGCTCGAGCGGCTGGTCGGGGCGCAGAAGATGCTCTTGCGCGATGTCTCCCACGAGTTGCGGTCGCCGCTGGCTCGGCTGAGCGTGGCGCTCGAACTGGCGCGCGAAGAGTCTCCCCCAGCCATGATGGGCCATCTCAAGCGCATAGAACGCGAAGCGGGGCGCCTGAACGAACTGATCGGGCAGCTGCTTCGCCTCTCCTCTATGGAATCGACGGACGCGTCGAATTCTACGGAGAGCTTCCAGCTGAATACACTGCTCGAAAGGATGCTGCCGGATGTGGAATTCGAGGCAGAACAAAGGCTTTGCCAGGTTCGCTTATTGAACCATTGCGATTGCCTGGTGCAGGGAAGCGCGGAACTGATTTACCGCGCTATCGAGAACATTGTTCGCAATGCGGTTCGCTACACCCGGGAGCAATCGGTGGTGGAGCTTAAGCTCAGTTGTGAAAAACAGGTTGGCGCGCCCATGGTCATCCTCGATGTTAGTGATTGCGGGCCCGGGCTTCCGGAGAATGAGCTGGAAAATATTTTTCGGCCCTTCTATCGGGCTGACGACGCAAGACAGCGGGACACGGGGGGATTCGGGGTAGGATTGGCGATCGCGAACCGCGCGGTGCGGCTGCATCACGGAGAGGTGTGGGCGCGGAACCGCCCTGAAGGCGGCCTTGTCGTCAGCCTCAAACTACCATGCCAAGGAAATGGATCCAGCTCTGCGCCAAGCGAGCATTGATGAGCGTATGGACGAGAGCCTTACAAGCCTGAAGTAGAGTACCCGAGCCGAAGGGCATATCTCTTTGCCCGGAAGACCCGCGCCACTGAGAAATAGTGAACGCCATCTCGGAGTATGGTAGCGATTTACCTGTTGCTTTCCCAAAGGACGTGTGCCATCATCCCTTTGGGAAACCAAAAGGGCTATAACGGCGATCATGCGCGGTTGTTCGCAGGGAAAGCGGAGGATTTGTCATGCGATTCCTCAGGCGATTGTCGACGCGAATCAGGAACTTTGTGACGGGCCGGAGCCATGAGCAGCGGTTGCGGGAAGAGATGGAAGAACACATCGCTCTCCAGGCAGGGGAGAACCTTCGCGCCGGCATGTCTGCGTCGGAGGCGCGCCGCCAGGCGGTGCTGAAGTTCGGCGCGCGGGAGGGGATCCGGGAGAGTTACCACGCTGAGCAGGGGCTGCCGTTCCTTGAAACCTTATTGCAGGACGTACGCTACGGGCTGCGGCTGCTGGCAAAGTCGCCGGGTTTCGCTGCCGTCGCGGTGCTGACGATGGCTTTGGGGATTGGAGCGACCACAGCGATCTTCAGCCTGGTCGATGCCACGCTGCTGCACCCGCTGTCGTACCCTCACCCGGAACAACTGGTGCGGATCGAAGACGACCTGCCGGGCATCCGCGCGGAGGACGCAGGCATATCTATTCCTGAGTGGAATGACCTGAAGCGTTCCGGCATTTTTCAATATGTGGTACTACAAGGATTCGGCTCCGTGAACCTCACAGGCTCTTCGCAGCCGTCACGGATCCAGTTTGAGCCGGTCACGCCGGGCTATTTCGCGCTGCTGGGAGTGAAGCCGGAGTTGGGTCGAACCTTCGATCCGGAGGATCCGACACCCGGCTTCACACTCGATGTGGTCATCAGCGATGGCCTGTGGAAGCGGGCTTTCGGAGGCGACGCGAAGATTCTGGGCAGGAGCTTGCGGCTCGACAACGATTTGTATCGTGTCATCGGCGTCATGCCGGCCGGTTTTCACGATCCAGGACGAACACCGGGGGAAAGGAATACCGAGTTATGGGCCGCCTCGGGTTTCTCCGCCGCCCCGGCCCCGCCCCCGCTCCGCAGCTCGCGGTTGGCTTTGAAGACCATTGCGCGACTGAAGCCTGGACTGACGATTGCGGCGGCGCAGAGCCACTTGGATGCGTTGGTGGCGTCTTTGCAGAAACAATTCCCGGACGATTATCCGGTCGAAAGCGCATGGAGGGTGCGATTAGTGCCCCTGAAAGAAAGCGTGTTCGGCAATGTTCGCCGGTCGTTGATATTGCTGTTGGGCGCGGTGGGATTGGTTCTGCTTATCGGCTGTGTGAACGTGGCGAATCTGCTGCTGGCGCGCGCCAGCGCGAGAGGACGAGAGATGGCAGTTCGCCAGGCGCTCGGCGCCGCACGGTATCGGCTGGTGCGGCAGTTGCTCACCGAGAGCGTGCTGCTTTCCCTGCTTGGAGGAATGGCCGGTGTGGTGATTCTGTTCTGCACCAAGCGATTTCTGCTGCAACTACTGCCGGAGAGCCTTCCACGGCTCCATGACATATCGATTAACTGGAGCGTGATGCTGTTCGCCCTTGGCGCCTCTGTCTTGGCCGGTACGATTTTCGGCCTGGCTCCGGCCTTCGAGGTAGGCCGGCTAAATCTGGGCCAGATGCTCAGGCTGGAAGGCCGCGGGTCGAGGGGCTCACGGGAACAGACGAAAACACGCAACTTGCTGGTGGTGACGGAGTTTGCCCTGTCTTTAGTCCTGATGGTTGCCTCTGGCCTTCTGCTGCGCAGTTTCTGGGAGTTGTTCAAGGTGCCGCTAGGATACAACCCGGAGCGCGTCATGGCCGTTCAGTTGTGGCTGCCTGTGCCCAATGACCCTAAGACGGACGTTTATGGAAGCCCTGCACAGGAGGCGCCGTTTCTGCGCGAATTGCTTCGTCGCGGCGGGACGTTGCCGGGAGTGCAAGAGGTGGCGCTCGGACTCGACGCGTCCATTCCATTGAACCACGATCGAAACTTATCGCCGTTGATTCTGGAAGGGCGCGAGATTCAGGGCAAGCAGCCTCCTTTGGTGGAGAGCTCGGACGTTTCGCCGGGGTATTTTCATTTGCTGGAAATCCCGCTGCTGCGTGGCCGTCTGTTCGGCGATCTCGACAATGAGAAGGCGCCTCAGGTCGCAGTGATCAATCAGGCGATGGCGCGGACTTACTGGCCAAATGGAGATCCCCTGGGCAAGCGCCTGAAGATGAAGCCGTCGAGCACTTCCTGGATTACCGTGGTCGGCGTCATCGCAAATGCGCGAACGGAATCGCTGGCGGACGCGAATGTTCCGCAAATCTATCTGAGCATGTACCAAACCAAGCCAAAGGAACTGGCAATCTTTCTGCGTGGGCAACTGGACCCCGGTGCGATTCCGGCGGAGGTGCGCGAGCAAGTGCAGTCGGTGAACCCGGAGCTTCCGGTTTACCGGGCGCAGACGCTTGCCGACGCGCTATCAGCTTCTCTGGCTGAGAGGCGATTCTTGATGGAGATGGTGGCGTCCTTCGCTGCGACGGCATTGCTGCTGGCGGCGCTGGGTATTTATGGAGTGATCTCGTATATCGTCAGCGAGCGTACACGCGACATCGGCATTCGCCTTGCGCTCGGGGCGCAAAGAGAGAATATCCTGGAGATGGTTCTGCGTCAGGGACTGGGGCTCGCGATTTCCGGCGCCGCAATGGGACTGGTGGGTGCGCTGATCGCCTCGCACCTCATGGCGGGGCTGCTTTACGGCGTGAGCCCCACAGATCCTCTCACGTTCGTGGGGGTCACCATTTTGCTTACTCTTGTGGCGCTCGCGGCCTGCTATATCCCCGCGCGTCGAGCCATGCGCATCAACCCCCTGATCGCGCTCCGCTACGAATAATCCCATCTCCAGCGAACGCGGCTGCTGCCCGGCTGCGCTGAGTGGCTTATCACTTTATTCCATCCGCAAGGCTTCTGTCGGATTTACGCGTGAGGCTCTCCAGGCGGGGATGGCCGCGGCGCACAGAGCCACCATCAGCAGTAGAGTGGCGGCTGCGGCGAGCGTTGTTGGATCTTGCGCAGTCAGGCCAAAGAGCAGACTCCTTGCCACACGTGCTACGGCGAGTGAAAGAGCGATACCAGCGACGATACCGACGGTAATGACAACCATGCTCTCCTTAAGAATTAGCCACCGAACGCCGGCTTGCGTGGAGCCGAGCGCCAAACGTACGCCGATCTCCCCTGTTCTGCGAGCCACGTCATAGGCGACGATTCCGTAAAGCCCGAGACAGGCAAGCGACAGTGCAAGCAGACCGAACCATGTGGTGAGCCGGGTAACCGCCCGTTGTTGAGCCAGATTTTGTTCAATTTGATCCTGCAGGGTGAGAACTTTTTGCGGCGCGATGCTAAGGCGCGTGAGAACGGCCCTCACCTGCGCTTCGAGGGAGTGTGGATCTCCCATGGCGCGAACATCCACGCTGACGAGTCCTTGGGGGTATTGGTACATGGAAAAATACATGAGCGGAGGAGCATCCTCGCGCACGTCGTTGACCCGCGCGTTGCCAACGATGCCCACGATCTCAGCACTGTGTGCGCCAGCCGGATCATCGAAATCGGTAACTCGCGCACCGATGACAGCATTCGATGGAATGAAGCGGCGCACAAAGGCCTGGTTGACGACTGCTACTCCTGGAGTGTCTTCTTTGTCGGCGGCGGTAAAGATACGGCCCTGTAGAAGTGGAATGCCGACAGTGCTGAAGTAGTTTGGCGTAACTGTGTTCACTTGTGCGACCACATGGTTTTGGCTGGATCCTCCGGATGGCTTCAGCCACACATCGCTCGCGTCAACGCATCCGGCGGAAAGGCCACAGGAAGCGACGCTGGCAGATTGAACGCCCGGAAGGGCTTCGATGGCATCGGGGATTTGCGAGTAAAGAAGCTTCACCTGGTCCGGGCTAAAGCCAGCGACGTGGGAGTCTAAATAAGCACTCAAAAGGTGCGTTCGATCTAGGCCGGTATCGAGCCGGTTGTAGTTCTGAATGGTTCGCAGGAACAGTCCCGCCGCTACCAGGAGCGTGAGGGAGAGGGCAACCTGCGCCGACACCAGCAGCTTGCCAGTACTCCATGCATGCTTCGCCCTTCCACCGGTTCCCTGAAGTCCGCGTCCGCTGGCTTTGAGCACAGAGGAGAGCTCAACCCGCGTGGTCTGCAAGGCAGGCGCCAGGCCAAAGAGGATGCCGGTGAGCAGAGAAAGGCCGATGCTGAAGCAGAGCACGCGCGCATCTGGCGCAAGGTTCAATGGAATCGGGGACGGTCCGTCGGAAGCCCATCGGGGAAGCATGCGCGCACACCACCAGGCAATGCCAATACCGAGCACTCCACCAGAAAACGAGAGCAAAATCGCTTCGGTAAGCAACTGCCGCACAACGCGACTTCGGCGCGCACCAATCGACAGCCGCACCGCAATCTCGCGTTGTCGCGCTGCGGCCCGAGCCAACAGTAGATTGGCGATATTTGCGCAGGCGATCAGCAGCAGTGTCACGGCCATCCCCATCAGCAGCAACAACGGCTGCGAGAATTGCTTTTGCAGCCTTTCAAATCCCTTGTTTCCCGGCACCAACTGAATGTGCTGCCGGGCGAGGGTTTGTTGCTGATCAGCTGCTGGTTCATCTTTCGCTGCAAGCTGAACGTCGTCCCGATAGATGGTCTCGAGTTGAGCCGTGATCTGAGGAATGTCCTCAGACTTTGTGACGCGTAGGACTGCTTGCAGCCAGCGTATGCCCGGTTGCGGAGCCCAGGGTTGGGCAGGATTGGCATGCTGGGTGCTGAAGTGTCCGTCGTAGCGGACGAGCTGCTGCATATGCAGAGGCAACCAGAAGGCAGGAACGACGCCAACCCGCATCCCGAAGAAACCGGGAGCAGTGACCCCTACCACAGTGACAGGAATACCGTTGATTAGAATCTTCTGATTGAGGATCGCGGCGCTCTGGCCGACCCTCTTACTCCAGTAGTCGTAGCTCAGTACGGCGACGGAACCACTCTCCGGATGGTCGTCCTCGGGAGTCAGCAGACGGCCGAGAATTGGATGAGTCTGAAGAGTGGAAAAGAAATCACCGGAGACGAGCTGGCCTGTCTGGCGTTCCGCTTCGGCGTCACCATGTTTGACATTGAAGCCGGATGGCCAGCTCATCATGGAAAGGGAAGCGGAGGCAGGCAGGGCGGCGCGCATACGATCGAGGATCAGGTAGGAAAAACGCGCATGCTCAGCTGCATCACCGCTTATCTTGAGAAGACGCAACTGCTCAGGCTTGTCGACCGGCAACGACTTCAACAGCACCGCGTTGAGCACCGTGTAGATGCCCGCATTGGCCCCAATGCCTAATGCCAAGGTAACGATTGCGACCGCGCTGAAGGCCCTGTTTATGCGAAAGCTGCGGAAGGCATACATCACATCGCGCCAAACACTCTGAACCCCCAATGCCGTGTCTATGGCGGCAACATGCTCGCGCGTCGCGGTGACGTTGCCGAAGCGGATGCGAGCATTCCGCTCAGCGGTCTGGGCGTCCATGCCGGCAGCCAGGTTGTCCGCGATACGCATCTCCAGATGCGCATGGAGTTCCTCTTCAATCTCGCGCTCTCCGCCGGAGTGCTTGCTAAGAGCCCACAGTCGATGTAACCAGGAGTGACTTTTATGACGCATCGTTTGCCTCACGCAAATCGGAGAACTGCTTGCACGCCCTTGACCACATCTGCCCAACTTCTCTCCGCTACCAACAGTTGCTTCTTGCCGGCTGGAGTCAACAAATAGAATTTCGCGCGGCGGTTCGTCTCCGAGAGCGCCCATTGAGAGCGGATGAAGCCGGAGCGCTCCATGCGATGGAGGGCCGGATACAAGGATCCTTCCTCGATGTGCAACAGGTCGTCTGATACCCGCTGGATGTGGACCGTAATGCCGTAACCGTGTACCGAGCCAAGCTGGGCAAGAGTTTTGAGGATGAGCAGGTCGAGCGCGCCTTGAAGATCGTTTCGAGCCATCGCGTTTATCTTGGCTCAACACTAAGATATCTATGCCTAGATGTCAATGGTTTGTGCCAAAGCTTTTAATAAAGGATGACGACACCCGAAAGCGCCGTTTGAATTGGCTCGGATGAGGCTTTCGCAGCCGTCGAACGATCCGGATACTGGCAGACACGATCCGCAGGGCATCCTTGTCCGATTAGGTTCTAGCCGCTTCCATCGCCGCGTTCGCCAGAAGTTGGTCGAGGCCTTCGCGGTCATAATATTCTCCTCTGCTAATTACCATGCGAATGCGGCTGGTATTGCGGATATCCGCGAGCGGGTTCGCATCCAGCAAGACCATGTCGGCCAGATTACCGGCCTTGATTGCTCCTAGATCGCCATGTCCCAGAACGGTAGCAGGATTGGATGTCGCCGTTTGCAATGCTTCTATTGGCTTCAGACCGGATTCGACCAGCAACTCCAATTCATCATGAAGGCTGAAGCCGGGATAGATGATGCTGACCGCGAAATCGGTTCCCGCCAGCAGAGGCACTCGGGAGGAGCGCATCAATTCTACTAAGGGCGGCAACTGAGCGAACTCGCGTTCTTGGCGCTCGACGGATCCAGGAGCGGAAAAAGCTTGATAGCTTGGCCGCTTCAGAAGTTCTTCCGTGACCTTCTTGCAAGAAGCCGACACGTACTTGTCTCGTGGATCGGGTTGGTGGTCTGCGAAGTGGATGGCGGATTTTGAAGCTACAAGCGTAGGAGTGAACCAGGTACGGTTGCGGGCAAAGAGAGCGAACATTGCCGGAGCTTCTTGCGTTCTAAAGTGTGCCAGCGTCGCGGCGATATCATTGTCAGCGACCCCCTGAGAAGCGAACCGGTCAGCGAACGCTCCCACGTGCTCAAGCGTCAACTGCCCGGCGTTGGAGGCCTCCTCCGGTGTGAGAGCGCGCGGCATGTGTCCGACATAGCGTAGACCGTGTTCTTTGCACTCGGACTGGACTCCGAAATATGCGTCGCGAGAGATCGCCGCGTGGATTTTTATGAAATCCACGTTTGCGTTTTTGAGCACGCGAACAGCGCCACGTGCCTCCGCGGCATCAGCCACGGCGACTTGATACTCGTTGAAGACTTTGCCATTCAGCATAGGTCCGGCGCAGAAGATCCTCGGTCCCGGCCTAGTCCCGTTATTCGTCTCAGTTTTCCAGCGGTATACCTCGTCGAGCAAACCGCCCATATCGCGGACAGACGTTACGCCGTTGGCAAGCAAGACGGGAAGCGCGCTCTGTTTGAAGTAGCTCAGGTGCGCGTGGCAATCCCACAGACCCGGAATCAGGAACCGGCCGCGGCCGTCGATGATGCGCGCGCCTGCAGGTATGGTGGTCAGAGACGAGGGGCCGACCATCATGATCCGATCTCCGCTGAAAACGACGGTTTGATCTTCGGAGACGGCCCCGTCGATCACGGTGACGTGGGTGCAAGCTGTAGTTGAGGAAGAATGGGACCCGTGCTCTGTCGGAGAAGGGGCCTGCTCACCGAGAAGAGGTGTGGAGAGCAAGAGCCCCTTGAGTGCTTCCCTCCGTGTGATTGATCCAATTGCCAATTCGTATCGCTCCACGGTGCGATTGCAAAAGCTATCATAAGCCCTAACCGCTTGAAGAATGTCCGAAGGCACTCGCCGCGGTATGGCCGTTACGGGCTACGCTTCTTTCAAGAGCTCTGTGCGGTACTTTGGCGCAAGGACCGTTGCCTTCTGCAGGAATTCCATCATTTGTTTTTCGTCGAGTTTGGGCGGAGCGGTTGTGCGCGTCGCGACGGGTACGCCGACTTCCTGGAAGAATCTGTCCATGCCAGCGGGGGAACAGATGCAGATCAGGCGAGCAGGCTTGGAGGAGGCGTTGTGGAATCGATGGGGGGCGTTGGATGGAATGTTGGCGGTTTCGCCTACGCGCACGATAGATGTCTTGCCGCGGAAGGTTACCTCGATCTCTCCGTCGAGCACAATGAATGTCTCTTCGAAGTCATGGCGATGTGGACCAGGCCCGCCGCCCGGAGGGACGTGCATGTCGATCGCGCAAAATCGGTCGTTGGTGTCGTTTCCGGAGACGGTGATGGTGTAGGTGTCCCCGACCAGACCTATATGCGGCAGCTTTCCATCCTCCTTATCGGGCTCGGCTAATTTGAGAGTGCGCTTAAGATCGTCGGCGGGAAGGGGTGGGTACTCCGATTTCGTTTCCATCATGCTGCTTCTCCTTGGCTTGTGGTCTCGTGTTTTTGCAGGCGTGACTGCCTAGGGCTTTCAAATGGCGGAGGTTTCCGCCGCGAAATCCTCACACAATGTCCCCAACGTCTACCGCGCAGATTGGTGCCAATCGGCACAGGGTAGACGCCTGGACCTGTAAGCGCGTCCTTCAGGCCGGCGTCGTTTTGAATATAGTAACCGGGGCGCAAGATCGTATGGGGAACACCAAACTCGCGAAGCGCGCGGCGATCGATGTCAGGAGAAGATGCCTCCGGCCACGAGGAGGCCAAGACCCGCGAGGGACGCAACCACGCGCACTACATAGAAGGCTCCCCAGCGGTCGCGAAGTTGTTGCCAGTTTTCCGGTAGCGTCGCGATCGTCCATGTCTTGACTTGCACGGAGATAGGGACCTCCCTTTCGCGATCCAGGCATAGCCGGCCATTGTTCCGGCTCGAAATTGGGTTGCTTCATGCGCAGGCGGTGGCTGAACTCCGGTGGGTTCAGGCCATCGCAGATGATCTGCGCACGGGACGCCTCACGTGGAACAAGGCCCTGGATAAAGAAGGCCGTGAAAGAGCTTGGCCAACAGCACTGTGATGACGGCGAAGGAGGCTAAAGCATGTCCACGCACATTGCACCTCGTATCGCGATCATTGGGGCCGGTCCGGCAACGGACTGAGATTGCGATGTTCGCCCGGGCAGAAGAGGCCGCGGCGGGGGCAAGGGAGGCCATCGGCGAGGTTTTCTCCTCCGGAGGCTTGGCTCATATCCTCCATGTAATGATGGAGCAGCGCAGATGAACTGGAAGTCTTACTGTAGGGGTATGCAGCGCGGAGAAGCTTAACTTCCGTTTGGCTGACTGCAGATTTTTCAACGAAAGGATCGCGGAAATGAGCGCAACCAAAGCGGAGGAAATCGCCGGTCGCCCGATTGCGGTGATCGGTTGTGGCACGTTGGGCCGTCGCATCGCTCTTATGGCGAGCACGCGGGGTGGGGAGGTGCGCATATTCGACCCGCACCAACGCTCCCTCGACGAGGGACTGAAACATGTCACGGAAGCGCTCCCGGCCGTCGTGGCATCGATGCCCGGGGCAGTCGCCGGGCACGTGAGTGGAGAGACGGAACTCGCAGCAGCAGTAAGAGATGCTTGGCTGGTTGTGGAAGCTGTTCCCGAGCAGCTCAACGTCAAGCGAGAAGTCTTCGCCGAGTTGGATTCTGTGGCGCCGCAGGATGCGATCTTGGCCACCAACTCGTCCTCGTATCCCTCCAGTCAACTCATCGACCAGGTTGCGCGTCCTGAGCGGTTGCTCAACATGCACTATTACATGCCGCCAGAGCTCCCCATTGTGGAGTTGATGTCTTGCGGAAAGACAGACCCGGCTATCATCGATTTCCTCATGGAGCATTTGCCGCTCTATGGCCTCGTGCCCTTTCGTGTGCAGCGGGAGAGCGTCGGCTTCATCTTCAATCGAATTTGGGCAGCAATCAAGCGCGAGTCTCTGTCTGTGGTCGAAGAAGGTGTAGCCAAGCTCGAGGACGTAGACAGGATGTGGGATTTGTTTACCGCTCATCAGCCGGCGCCATTCCGCCTTATGGACAGGGTTGGGCTGGATGTTGTACTGGCGATTGAAGAGCACTATGCCGCGGTCCGCAAGGACCTTCCTGAAGGGCCGCGGAAGCTGCTGCGGCGTTATGCGGACGAAGGACGGCTGGGCGTCAAGTCAGGCCGGGGCTTCTACGACGATTACTCCAAGGGAGATTGAGGCCGATACAGAGCAGTGAGATAACAGGAGAGCTACTGGGCGAATTTTGGCAGGCGGAGCCACTTGATCGATTTGCCAAGCTTTTCGAACCCCGGATCGGCTGAGACCAGCGTTGCTTTCAATGTGACTGCCACGGTGGCAGCAAAGCTGTCCGCGTAGCCAAGCTTGTAGTGGTGTTTCATCTCTGCCGCGCTAAGGGCTTGAGAAGTATCTGCTTCGACCATCGTTGCCACATGTTGAAGCACCTGGACATAGTGCCGGGCACGCTGCTCGCCAACATGCTTGAGAAGCACATAGAAGACTTCGCCCAGGTTGACCACAGAAATCGATAGCCGTGCTTGTCCACGCTCAGCCTGTTCGAAGAGCGCACGAACCTTGTCGGTCCCTTGTCCCGCACTGACGCCGAAGTACCGCAGAACTGCGTTCGAGTCCAGAACGTATTCCTTCACCGTTTGTTCTCTCGCTCCCGGTCCGCTCGTCTCTCCCTGGCCAGCTCCTCTTCAAGCGCGAAGTCCGCAAGACTTCCTTGAAGAGCATAGATCGCGGCGTAATTGCTGGGCTCAAGTACCAGGCGGCCACGGTCCTCTTGAAACACTACGGTCGTGCCTTCCTTTAACCCGTATCGCTTTCTCAGGTTCGCGGGAATTACGATCTGGCCTTTGGAACTGATGATGGAAGAGGATCGCATGTGCTACTCCCAAGTAAGATTCATCTTACCAAAGTGTAATACAATGGAAGACGCACCCGCAACGGTTTCTCCCTTGCGACCTCTCGGACAACGAGTGGGGCGACGGTGCTATATCAAGTCTCTGAACACCATTTGACAAGCCGATGACAATCCAGTTTGTGTGTTGCGGTAGCCTAAGTCTTGTAGTGAGATGCGATGCCGGCCAGACGAGATAATCTTTCCATACCCGCATGGAGCCGAGATCAACTCGACTCCCCAAGCCCACCCGAGTTGGAAGCTCCTTATTTCGATGAGCATCTCAGAGCATGGGTCCTCAGCAGACATGCGGATATCCTGGGCGCGTTTCGTGCTTCGAGTCTCTCCCCCTCTGGCCCAAATGACCAGAACGGTGGTGAGCCATCGGGGGAGAGCGAGCGAACGAAGATGCGCTCGGAGACCATGGAGGCGCTCTCTGCGAATCAACTACGCGTGTGGCGGGAACGGATAACCCCCGAGGCCGTTGCGCTGGTCAATACTTTCCCCAGCGAAGAGCCGGTGGACCTGATGGATGGCTACGCGCGGCCAGTGTGTCTCTCTTTGGCGGCGATGATAACGGGCATCTCCTGGGGCGCTGCCGAAGATCTCTGGGAAATGGCACGACGGGTATCAGCGAGCGCTGCCGAACCTTATGATGCAGCTGTGCGCGTCAGCGCGAAGTCGGCCAACGCAGCACTTCGGGGCTGCTTTCACTCCGGGCCCGAGGCTCTGCGCGACTCCGGATTCGTCGCGCTCTCGCAGACGCTACCTTGCTTATTAGGGAATGCCTGGTTCGCTCTGATGCAATTTCCACAGGAATGGAGTCTGCTGCATCAACAGCCCGAACTGACGGAGCAAGCAATAGAGGAACTGCTGCGCTACGCCGGCTTGACGCGCACCCTCTTCAGGACGGCTACGGCGGATCTCGACCTCAATGGCTTCTCCATTCGAAAAGGCGAGCGAGTCGTCCTGAGGATCATTGCGGCCAATCGGGACCCGGAGCGCTTTGCGGAGCCGCATCGGGTCGATGTGACACGCCGCGATGGAGGACATTTCACGCTGGGGGCGGGTCCGCACGCATGCGTAGCTGCCGGCTTGATTCGCATGGTGGCCGCTACGATGACTCTTCCCCTGGTGCAACAGTTTGCTTCGGCGAATCTCGCCCTGCCTGTACGCTGGCAGGGCGGATCGGGCTTTCGCTCACCCAGTTCTTTATGGGTGTACCTCAGCTTGTAAGACGGCAAGTGTTTAGTGGCTGGTGTGCGTTGCGATTGCCTGGAGAACGATCTTGCTATCTTCCCGTGGATCTACCTTTCTCCAAACCTGGGCAATCTTTCCATCCGGCGCGATGAGAAAAGTGTCGCGCTCGTCGAACTTCATGTCCTTGAAGGTCATCAAGGGAACACCATACGCCGCGGCCGCTTCCCTCTGAGGATCCGCGAGCAGCTTAAACGTCAGCCCATCTTCAGCGCAGAAGCTCTTGTGGCTATCTGCCGTATCGAGGCTAACGCCTAGCACAACGGCATTGTGCGACTCAAACTGCGGCAGATTGCTCTGGTAGGCGTGCGCCTGAATCGTGCAGCCGCTGGATTTATCTTTGGGATAGAAATAAAGAACCACCCATTTACCCCGATAATCCGCAAGACTGATCGGAGTGCCGTCCTGAGAGGGCAGAGTGAATGTGGGAGCCTTGGCTCCGGGCTGTAGATCGATGTCTGCCGCGTTCGCAGTGGCTACATTCCAGGGGCCAAGCCCCAGCAACATGAGGGAGAAGAGCATTTTGGAAAGGTTGATTCGCATGGTCCTTCACTCGGCAACAGATTTGAGTACTAACTTGCTACTTTGTCATGGTAATTCAACGAGCACACACAGCGCTGGCATGTCGGGTTCTCACTTACATTGAGTGACTGCCTGAAAGCCCGGGCAGCCTCACCGTTGATAATCGCTTCCAGAGTGGAAGAGTTGATGTTTCCGATGGCACGATGAAAGAAGCACGGCCTTACCGATCCGTCGACTTCGACGACGGATGAAACCCAGGGGGCATTGCAAGTGGGTGACTCGGGAGCCGTTTGCCCCAGATGCGCCCGGAAGCGGCGAATGATGCGTCGAAGCTTTTCCGGTGTCTCCGCTATGTATTTGCCGCGAAGGCCGCCCGCATCTTCCAGAATGAGTTGTTCGATTTCGTCAGCCAGGACGGTGACTTCCGCCGCGGTTAAAGCAATCTCATTCTGCCGATCTCCCGGCCAAACCAAAGGCCGATTGAAGGCTTCTGAGGTCAGATCGGCCGCTAGAAAGGAGATCGAATCAAATCCTATTGTCTTGGCTGCTGCGACGGTAGCGCGAAGATGGCGGTGATTAGCCTTCTGGACGGTGGTCCGGCATGCTATGTGCATATCTGGCCGTTGCGCGTGAATCGCCGCAACGCCTTTGGCGATTACATCGAATGCGCCGTAGACGCGCCGGATATCATCGTGTACCTCTGGAGGACCATCAATAGAGACGATTACATCATCGAACAGGGTGGAGACATCATGGGCGCGCTTGGAGAGGAGTATGCCAGTGGTTAACAGGGTCAGGCGAATATTCTCCTGACGAAAGAAGCCGCAAAGAGCGCCCAGGTCGTTGTGGAGCAACGGTTCGCCGCCGGAAAGAACGACTTGGCGAACACCGAGATTGCGCAGTGACGCGCGATGACGATCCAGATCGGCGACGCGGACTTGCTCGTGGGTTTCCCGCTTCCAGATGTCGCACATAATGCAGCGGCAGTTGCAGTGGCTGTGAACATTCAGGATTAAAATCGGCATCGATGTGAGCTGTGAAACCGGTTGGCTCGATGCTATGTCTTCCTCATGCAGCAGGGGCATGGCGCACTCTCTTTCCACCGACACGAAGGTCGCTTCCCAGAGCCTCTTCGGCTTCGGCCAATAGTTTCTTGATTGGAGCGCGCACCCATCGCGGCTGGCCATCTACCTGCAACAGCTCTAATCCCTGCCTAAGCACGCCCGGGAGACGCTCGATGAGCGATGGGCCGGCGAGTTGAATACGCCCGCCAACGATGACCAGTTCAATTTGGTCACTGGTCAGGTGGGCGAGGGTTTCGGCCGGGCTGAGCCCGGCATCGCGGATAACCAAGATATCCGCTAGCGAACCAGGCTTGATGCTGCCTTCGCCGCGGCGCAGGCGAAGGACTTCAGCCGGACGATTGGTGACCATGGCATAGATGGAGTTGGCATCGATGCCGATCCGCTCGCGAGCAAATGTGATTTCGTCCAAGAGATCGCCGGCTGCGGTGAGTGGCGAATCGCTGCCCAGCACAGCGGTGTCGAGCGAACGGATGAAGGCAAGCGAAGGCGATCGGTGGAAGAGAAACCGGTTCGACGTAGGGCACAGGATGAGGGCTGCAAGGCGCCGGTTAATGAGGGAGATGGACTCGGGAGTGCACGCTAGCCCGTGGACAAGCACCGTGCGATGGTCGAGAGCATGGAGTCGATCCAGTTCGAAGATTTCTTCAGCGCTGCCTTCATCGACTCCTTCCGCAGCATGAAGAATGAAGGGCAGATCGGCGCGGCTCTCGCGAAATTTGCTGGCAAGCTCTGGTTCGAAAGAGGGCGAGTGTGCCCAGGCGAACTCTTGCACAACGCGGATTGGGAACCCGGGGCCAGTTAATTCGGGAGTGACCGGGTTGTGATGGCAGACGGTAGTTGCGCCGCAGAGTAAGTTGCGGATCGCTCCCCACCATAAGCAGGTTGAGCGGGGCACTTTGCGATGTTGCGCAATGAGGGGCGCCCGGTTGGCGTGAATATCCCGCGCCCATTGGGCCGCATTGTAGTAAGGGCCATCTCCGATATTGGGATAGAGACTGAATTCCAGATGATCGTGCGCATTGATGAGCCCCGGCAGGAGAAGATATCCAGACAGGTCGAGACTACATCCGATGAAGGAGTGAGATCTTTCATCCACCCAGTGCCCGGACGCCTGGGATTGATTTTGGATCGACTGGATGCGTTCGCCCGAGACCGCGATCGAACCCTCCGCAGTCGTATCGGGTCCGGTCGCATAGCGCGCTTGCTTAAGAACAAAAGATCCGGCCGAGTGCGCCATCACCTTGCGGAGCCGAGGGGCACTGGTAGGTTTGCGCAACTCAAGTACGTAAATCGCCGGGAGAGCCTCAGTGGAGTGGTACAACTCGAGCTTGCCGCAATCTTCGAAGATATGCCTCTCTTCCGGACCGAAGGCCGGCTCAGTAAGCGAAACAAGCTTAAATCCACGAGCTTGAAAGGCCTGGGTGATCTGCTGGAGATCCCATCCCTTGGCTCGGATTTGCGTCTCCGCGCCCTTCACTTTGAACGTCCGCTTCCAACCGCGGAATGCCTCGGTTTCCGGATGCATGTCAGTCAGACAAATGGTTGCGCCCGGACGGGCAACTCGATCGATCTCCCGCGCGAAGGTTTCGAGATCTTCCAGGTAGCTGACGACGAAGGAGGACAACACGATGTCGCACGCCGTGTCACTGACAGGCAGAGCCGTGCAACTCCCGAGGCGGAGACTACAGTTCTGGCTCAGCTTGATGCCGGCAAGAAGCAGCATCGCCGGCGAGATGTCGACACCCAGCAAGCTCCTCGGAGAGCGAGCGAGCAACCGCTGCAGCCATCTCCCTGTGCCGCAGCCGGCATCGAGCACATCGAGGCCGCGAACATCCGGCATCATGGAACCAAGGACACGCTCTTCCAGTGCCAGCAGAGGATTCGCCTGGGTGTCATAAACCTCGGACCAGGCGTCGAAGGCTTCCACAACGGGTGAGGATAAGTCTTGTTTCATAGGCTCTCCCGCTTCGGCTTGCGAAGGTTGATGAAGTTGTTGGCCAACTGGAGCTCAAACGGAAAGGAATAGAATCGCAGCGCATAGCGCCACCAGCTGAGAAACTTTAAAAGGGCACGGCTCCATTGCGGAGCCCTGATGTCTTGAACGGTAGGCCAGCGCGACGCAACCACAGTCTCAAAGTTGTCGATCAGCTTCTTGGTCCTGGGCTTCAACCATGGGGCATGGGTATCGATGCGGAGTGTGTAGTCGAGCCATTCTTTGCTGGCCCACCCGGCTGGACTATCTGGAAAGGTGATCTGGCTTTCAACATCTCCATACATCTTGCCCGGTTGGGGCGTGGGGGTGTAGTGCTGCACGATGATCTCAGAGCTGGGATTGATGCGTTTGAGCTTGCGAATGAATCTCACCGTTTCTCGCGTGTCGCGCTCGGGATCGTTGGGGTTGCCGATGACAAACGAAAATTCGGGGATGATGCCGAATTGGCGCGTGCGATGGGCCATGGCGAGCGTTTCCTCGGTGGTGATGCCTTTCTGCATTTCTTTGAGTACCCAATCGGAGCCGGACTCGGCGCCGAAGAAGATCATGGTGCAGCCGGCCTTCCGGACGGCTTCCAGGGTTGCATCCGAGTAGCGCGACATAATATCCACGCGCGCTTCACACCACCATCTAAGGTTGAGGGGCGCGAGGCGGTCAGCCAGCTCTCGGGCGTGATCTTCGCGAAGAAAGAAGTTCATGTCATAGAACTGAACCGAGTCGGCGCCGTATCGAGCCACCAGATAGTTGAGAATCCTGGCCGTTCTCTCCGGAGACTCCATACGCTCTGCGCGTCCGTAGGCTGCGTGGACACCGCAGAAGCTGCAATTGAAGGGGCAGCCGATGCTGGCATGATGGACCGCGGTACGCTTGCCAAAGAAGGAGGGTCGCAGGTACTTGGCGACCGGAAGGCGATGGAAGGGCGACCAGGGGAACTCGTCCGGACCTTTCATCGGCCGCTCGGGGTTGGTGCGATGAAAGCCGAAGACGTCTTTGTAGCAGAGGCCGAGGATTGATTCGAGCCCTCTCTTTCCACGCAGCGCGTCGATCAGCTCAAGCAGAGTGTCTTCGCCTTGGCCACGGACCACATAGTCGACGTACTTGGCGTTCAGCGCGGTGTCGGGATAAAGAGAAGGGAAGTAGCCGCCCCAGACGATGCGCACATGGGGGCGGAGGCGGCGTATCTCACGCGAAGTTTCCATGGCGGCGACCATCTGCGGTCCGGGCATGCAGGAAACGCCAAGAAGCTCGACCTGGTGCATATCGATGGTGCTTATGATCGCTCCCGTGGGATCATCTTCCAGATTGCCGTCGATGATTCTGTATTCTTCACGGCCTTCGAGCACGGCGGCAAGCGCAAGCACAGCCAGCGGGAGCCTACAGTTGCGAGGCCGGGTGGCCCGGGGATGGAAGAGGATAATCATTGGATAGCCTTGGCTACATAGATTCGGAAGCGGGAGGGCTCGCGTTTGCGGCGTAGTTTTGCCAGCCAGGGCCGCATCTGCCACCGTATTCCGTAGTAGGGTTCATGCACTCGCCAATGAATCCCAAGCCACGATTCCATGCGTGCCAATCGCTGATCGGTGAGGTATTCAAGGCTGCTGAGGCCGTCGGAAGGGAAGCCATAACGCGTCACGAACGAGGCGCGGCGCTCTTCGAGCATGCGGCAGCCGCTCTGCTCATCGCCGTACCACGGAGTGTCGGCAATGATCACGGTGCCGTTTCTCCGCGTGCAGCGAAGCGCTTCGGAGATGGTCTTTTCGTAATTCTCCGAGTAGTGAAACGAAGCATTGAAGATCACGAGGTCGAATTGCCTGTCGGCAAAGGGCAGATTATCGAGTTCCGCTTGAAATCTCGGAAAGAGAGAAGGCAGCGACTGCTTGTAATGCTCCGCGGCCTCAAGACCGTCTTGATCATTCGTCATGAGGTCGACTGCGACCGGTGAATGGCCCTGCTTTGCCAAGCGATAGCTCATCCAGCCGTTACCCGCGCCCAGGTCCAGAATTCGATGTGAAGGGCGCGCCAGGGTAATGATGCCGGGGAGAATCTTCCGCTCGATGTAGCGAAAGGTACGAGCACGGATGGCCCACTGCCAGCTATTGCGCCCGGAAAGATCACGATATGGAAGCGCAAGGTAGTAGTCGTCGCTGGTACTTCCCCGGCCCTCAGAGGCTCGGATACGCTGATAGTCTTCGACGAAGCGCGCGAAGTGCGCTTCGCGCTCGGGCAATAGTGCCTGCCACACTCCTCGCCGGCAAGGCATATTCATTTTGCAGCGGGAGCAGGTAAGGGTGATGTCGTCGTCTGGTAAGTCGCCGATCGAGTTGCCGCACTGCGGGCAGCGCAGCCGAATGCCGGTGCTCACCTGACTGCTCGCTCTCTGCGTTGCTTCTTGCCGGCTCAACAACATTTCCCCTCCCGCTCAAAATGAAGAAGCATGTGGTCGCCCATGATGCGAAGCAAAGGAAGACGGGAAATGCGCTTATCGATAGAACTGAGTAGGCTGAGCAGACGCGGGTATTTGCGGATCATCGGCTCCAGATACGATGGTGGAACCGCGACACCGATGCCGGTGCAGGAACGCAGCCGAAACCAGGGCGAGAACAACTGCCTCACCTGGCGCAAGGTCGGGTAATGTACTTTCACCATGTAGCCGCTTACTTTTGCGTGAGCAACCCCTGGGGTTCTGCGGAAGGCTTTGCGAAAGTTGCCGTGGAAGAGAAACCAAAGCGTTTCCACGAGGCAGAACCGGGTCGAGAGGCAGATGAGCACGGGAGCATGCGGCGTAACCAGGGAGGCGAGGTCCCGGGCCACCTGGTTGAGGTCTGAAACACAGTTCAATCCGGAGAAGTTCGATAGGGCTCCATCGAACAGTGTGCCGGGGTGAAGCTGCGCCAGATGCTCGGTGGGGAGAAGCTCGAACTGGATCGGGGCATCCGGATCTTCTTCTTGCAGGCGCTTTCGCGCGGTGCGGATCATGCCTTCCGATCCGTCACAGGCAACAACAGACATGTCATGCCGGGCGAGGAAGAGCGCGTCTTCGCCGGTACCGCAATTGAGTTCCAGGATATGGGCACCCTCCTCAAAGATGTCGAAGAGGACCTCCCATACGGCTCCGCGCTGGGCGCGGCCGATCGTGGAGCGAGTAAACAGGTCGTCGTAGCTTGGGGCAATACTGTCAAAGGCCAGAAGCGCCTGGTTCTGAACTTCGGAGGCGGCGATCATGCTTCCACCTCTGAGACCGAAGAGAGCAGGCCCGCGCGCGATAACTGGATACTCTGGCGGAGGCTCGATGCACGCTCGGAGTTGGCCGCGGGCGTACCGGACAGGCGCGCCAGCTGCACTTCATCCTTGAGCAGCTTGTCGGCATAACTGTAAAACCGTTGCGAATGCCGGCCTTTGATCTTTAGATTGCGATCAGAGCTGGTTCCCCACGGCTCAAGCTGAACCAGGCGATCGGCCATCTTCTTGTAGTAGGGAGTTCCCTTGATGGGATAAGAGACCGTGGTGAAGAAGATATCCGGTTGGGAAGTGCTGACGTGCCGGATGGTGGCCTCTATGTCTTCCATCTCTTCTCCCTCGTAACCCCACATGAGGAACATTCCGCTTTCAATGCCGCGCTCCCGGCTCATGGCCACTGCCTGGTGAACCTGCTCGATCTTGACCCCGCGATCCATGGAGTCAAGAATGCGCTGCGATCCGCTTTCTGACCCGATCCAAATGCGGAAGCATCCCAGCTCCGCAAGCAGATCGAGCATCTCGGAGTTGAGGCGATCTGCGCGGGAGATGCACTCGAAGGGGATGCGCAAGCCGCGGGTGCGCATCTCCGCGGCATAACTGCGAAGCCATTGGTGGTTGATGGTGAAGACATCGTCAGACACCCAGACCATGTCTGGGGTGTAAGTGCGCAGGAGCCACTCCACTTCATCCACCACCAACACAGGATTGCGCCGGCGGTGCGTCTGCCCAAAAACCTGGTGACTGCACCAACGGCACTTATAAGGGCAGCCACGCGCGGTGATGAAGTTGATCGATCCTTTCCCGTGGGCGTCGCGCCAGGTCTTTACATAGCGGGTGATGTCGATGGCCTGGCGCGCCGGCCAGGGTTGGCCGTCGAGATCCGCGATCTGTGTGCGTTGCCCGGTTTCGTGCATGTGGCCCGCGGAGTCGAGGTAGGCGATGCCGCAGATTTCCGTGTAGGAGTCTTTGGCACCGCAACGGAACGAGGCGAGTAATTCGCCCACAGTGAGCTCACCCTCGCCAAAGACAACGAAGTCGGCTCCCGCCTGCAGATATTCGAGCGCATACGCCCCGGGCTCGGGGCCTCCGACGATCGTCTTCCAGCCGGCCTCCCGCGCTACCTTCAGAATCTCGACCACGTTCTTGCGGGTCATCAGGTTGGCATAGATACCCAGGACGGAAGGGGCCTCGCTGCGCAGATGCTGAAAGAGCGCCTCACGGCTGGAAAAGGTCGTGTCGAATACATCCACATCGAAGCCCTGTTGCCGCAGGTGCGAACAGAGATACAAAATGCCCAGGGGAGCATAAGGCTTCATGATCTGAAGCTCTTTGGGATCCTCGTAGAGAAAGTAACCGTGTGTGAGCAAGAGTTCCGCCATCTATCTCTCCCTCCTCAATGCGCCCGCGCACCCTGCAGGCGGACAAGCTGGTACCGATTGGTGTCTTTGGGCGGCGCGTCGTAGTGGGGGAAAACGGTGGCCTCTGAGTTCCTGCTGGTTTGTTCGAGCGCAAATACCTGCTGCCAAAGACCCGTTAAGGCCACCGCACTTTTCGCGGAGCCGCTATCACGCCAGAAGTCGACCTCGGCGTGGAGCGCATCGCGCAGCGCGAGATAGAACTCATCCTTGTAGGCCGCCGTGAACATCAGGCAGAGGTCATCGCTATCCGCCCAATTTGTCTTGGAGCCGATCTGCTCCCGCACCCGTTCGAAGAAGGTAGTGCCTGGAAGTGGATAAGAGAAAGAAACGCCAATGTCGTGCGGGCGCGTGTTACGCACCAGCTCAATCGTCTGCTGGATGTCCTCCCATTGCTCCCCGGGATACCCGAGCTGCAGGAAATAGCATGCGTGAATACCTGCGTCGCCCAGGCGCGCCCGCGCGTCTTCTACCTCTGCGATGCGCAAACCCTTATCCATGGCATCGAGCACTCGTTGCGATCCGGACTCGACTCCCATCCACACTTCGGCGCAGCCCGCCCGTTTCAGGCCTGCGACCGTGTCCCGCGTCATAAGATCAGCACGGGATTGAATCTTGAAGGGTACTCGGCAGTGGAGCGTTTCCATGGCGCCGGCGAATTCCTGGACCCAGTGCTGGTTGAGGGCAAAGACGTCATCCCCGAACCAGATATGTTCAACCCCATGCACTTCTTTGAGCTCACAAATCTCGGCCGCAACCAGCTGCGGTGAACGGAGCTGGAACTTATTGCCGGAAATCGGCTTGGCACACCAGTTACAGCGGTAGGGGCATCCGCGGCTGGCGACCACGTTGGTAGAGAAGTGGCCGTGAGCCGAGAGCCAGGCCTCCCGGTATGGTGCGAGGTCGACCAGGTCGCGCGCCGGTATGGGCAGATTCTTCCAATTTACGTTGCGCGATGACTTGACCAGGCTTTCAACAAGATTGCCTTGAGCATCGAGATGGATGACACCGGGGATGCTGCCGGGCAGTTCGCCTCCTTGCAGGATCGATGCACAAAGTTCGACCAGGCTCTGCTCGGCCTCGCCTACGAGAACAAAGTCGGCGCCATGGTCGAGATATGCTTTGGCGTGGTCGGTTGCGTCCGATCCGTGGGCGATCACGATCGCACCGGCATCCCGTGCGGCTCGCGCAAGTTGCCATGCCAGCTCACGCATCCGGGTCAGGCACATCTTAGAGAGGAAATTGAAATCGTCTTCATAGATGGCTAGTACCTTGGGCTGATGGCGCTTCAATGTTTCCGGAAAGGCGGAGATGGGGTCCTGCAGCATAGAGTCAAAGACGGCAACGGAGATGCCTTGCTCTCTCAGGGCTGTGGCCGCATAGAGGGTGCCGAGGGGCGGATACGGCTGCATCTTCCGTAGCTGCTTGGGGTCATACGCGAGATGGTAGGAGTGCGCTAGTAGGATGTCCGCCACAAGTTACCTCATATACATCGTGTTCACTAGCACGCTGTGTCTCCCAGCGGGTTAAAGCTGTTTAACACCACTTACGTGCGGGCTGAAGAGTCTGCGTGAGCTGAAGCCCAGGACTTACGTCCTGGGATATTCTCAGCCGTCCCCTTCGACAAGCTCAGGGCAGGCTCTTCGGGACTGGTTCATACTGCCAACTCTACCCAGGACTACGTCCTGGGCTACTCTCAGCCGTCCCTTCGGGACTGTGTCAGGCAAACTCTGAAGCCTGTGCCCTTCAAAGACCAGATTCTTCCGCAGCCTGCTAGCACGCGCTCGCGGGCAGTTTAGGGAGTTCCTGGCCAGTTACAAGCGAGCGGCGCAAGGCCAGCCGCTCAGATAGACGTGCGAGCCAAAGCTCCCAGGGGAAGAAGCATTGACTGGAACGCAGACGCCAACGGATCGGCGATTGAGTGATGAATTGGACTGCTTGCCGCAAGCTCGAAAGGCGCGCCGTCTGGCGGCAGTACTTACTGTTGAGTAGAAAATATTCGACCAAGCGTTCCAGCCGCGCCAGCTCTTTGCCTTTGAGCCAGGGCAACATGTTCGCGCCCAGGGGCATGTCCATCCATTCACGCAAAGAGTGCGGCTCCGGGACGCCAAGTTCCCGCAGTTGGGGCCAGATGGGAATGCCTGGATAGGGAGTGAAAATATTCGGCGAAAAGCTCACATTGGGAAATTGACGGGCAATATCGCTCATGGTTTGAAAGGTGATCGAGCGGTCGGCCTCGGTTTCGCCGGGATAGGCAAAGATGAGATTGAATGTGACCCGGATGCCGGCCAAGTTGGCCTTACGCGCGGTCTCATACATCTCATTCACTCGCTGATGACGCTTGTTCATGAGCTTCAACACTGATTCAGAGGTCGATTCAGTGCCGAAGCCCATGTGCGATACGCCGCTATCGCCGAGCAACCGCACTTCGTCTTCGCTCATGCGGCATAGAAAATCTGTGGAGGCCTGAAAGGTCCAGCGGAACTTTACGCCGGAGGCCAATATACCGCGGGCAATGTCGAGCGCCCGGTCCAGTTGGACCGGGAAGTTGGAATCGAGCAAAGCGACTTCCTGGATGCGATACCTGGTGACCAGGTCAGTCATCTCGGAAACAACACGCTCGGCGGAAAGCGCATTGAACCGGCGCTTGTAAAAGACCATGTCGGTGCAGTAGTTGCAAGCGTATGGGCACCCGACGCTGGTCGCGTATCCAATTTTTCTGGCGCCGCTAAGTCTCTCGTATGCGTCGAAATCAGTAAGGTCAAAGGCTGGGATCGGAAGCGCATCCAGGGGCTCCACGCGGCGATCGACGTTATGCTTGCGGAGGCCACGGCTCTTCCACGAAACTCCGGCAATCCCATCCAGCGATCTTTTTGCCAGCAGTGCTTCTGCCACCTCCACGATGCTGACCTCGCCCTGCCCGCGCACCACTACATCGACAAAGGGCTCGCTCAGCGTCTCATCGGGCAGCAGAGTCGGATGCCAACCACCAAAGATAATCGGGAGCCACGGATGGACGCTCTTGATGGCAGCAGCTATCTCGATGGCGCCCTTGATCATGGGCCCGGTGAGCACCGAGATACCAATGCACAGGGCATCCACGACCTCACATTCGATACGCGTTCGATAGTCAGGTTCAATGGCTGCATCGATCATCACCACGTCAAAATTGGCTTGACGTAGTGTGGAAGCAAGAGCAAGCAGACAGAGAGGAGCGCCGAGCGGCGGTCCGTCATACGCCGGATAAAACAGGACGACTTTTCCCCGGCTCAGCACGTGGCCTCCACCGCGTTTGGCTCCAGCCGCTTTGCATCGACGGCTGGCTTGAGCGCCGCAGTACGCTCTTTGAGCTTTTTGTTGAGCCACAGCTCGACAGGGAAGCGGTAAGCGCCATGGTCGAGCCGCCAGCGGGCAGGCAGCGAGATGCATTTCTGCGCCAAGCGGGTGATGGGCTTGCGCGTGTCCGCCGAGATCGGAATGCGATCGAAGGCTATGCGGAGATAGTCCCGCATTACCTGCAGCTCCTGGTGATCGCGGCCGTTCAGCCAGGGAAGTTTGGTATAACGTGGGAAAAAGTCCACCCAGCCTTCTAGCGAGTCCGGCGTCTGGACGCCAAGGTCCGCAATCTTATCCATGATGGGAGCGCCCGGATACGGGGTGAAGATATTGGTCCAGAATTCGGCGCCAGGTAAACGCCGGCATACGTCCATCACAAAATTGATGGTCTCTCTTCGCTCTTTTGCTCCTTCACCCGGAAAGGCGAAGATGATGTTGAAGGATGGGCGAATCCCCGCTTCCAGGCAGCGCGCCGCGCTTTCATAGATGGTCGGGAAGTCCTGAAAGTCTTTGTTCATGGCCTTCCAGACTTTGCGAGACCCCGATTCGGCGCCCTGGCATATCTGGTGGAGTCCGCTGCGGTGCAGCAGCTTCAGGTCTTCGAGAGAAAGGCGGGCGGTGAGGTTCGTGGTTGCCTGTATGCTCCACTTAAAGGCGGCGCCGGCCCGCACCAGCCCTTCGGAGATGGCCCGTGCGCGGTCAAGGTCGACGAGGAAGTTGTCGTCAACGATCCACAGCATCTCTAAGCCATATCTGCGGCTCAGATCGACCGTTTCTTCCACAAATTGCTCGGCCGGCAAGGCGTTCCACTTGCGCCCGTAGACGCCCGCGTTGGTGCAGTAGGCACAATTGAACGGGCAGGCGAGGCTGGAGGTATACATTGCCCAGCGCCGGCCGCATAAACGCTCATAGGCGTCAAAATCCGCCAGGTGGTAGGCTTTTGGAGGCATATCTACCAGCGGCTTCAATGGGCGTTCGGGAGTGAAGACCAGCTTGTTGTCGCGCTTGAAACCGATACCCGCGACAAAGTCAGGCGCTGAGCCCTTCTCAATATGGTTGACGAGCTCGAGCAGAGAATCTTCGCCCTGCCCGCGAACGACATAGTCGATATACGGGGCTTGCAGCGTTTGTGTGGGCAGCAGTGAGGGGTGCCATCCGCCCAGGATGATGGGGAATTCCGGATTCCACTCCTTAATAGCGCGAGCAATTTCGACTGTCTCCCGGATCATGGGTCCGGTCACAAGAGAGATACCAAGGCAGAGTGCATCGCGTACTTCTTCGAGGACGCGCTTTTTGTAGTTTGGGGTGATGGTGGAATCAATGAGGCAGATTTGATATCCGGCGCGCAGCAGAGGTGTTGCAACTGCCAGAATACCCAACGGGGCCGTCGCATCAGAACTCGCGAAGGATGGGAAAAAGAAGACGATTTTGCGTGACTTGGGCAACGGGTTCTCCCTGCTTAAAGAGAACGATAGACCCATTGCCTGGGGGGAGTTGTCACGCGGATGTCACTGATTTGTCACGTGCTAGCTGCGGCATATTTAGCAATTTCGTTTCGATCCTTGAATCATCCTCGGCCTAGCGGCGCCCCATTCGGTAGTCCAGATAGCCTGGTCCGTCATTGCCTGGTTTCTGTGCTGGTTGTTCATGACGATCATGACTGAACTTCGACTCGTCCACTATTTGCGAGCAATCTCTCAAGACGCAGTCGAGTACATCAAGAGCTGCGGTTCCCGGTTGGGCGCTGTCTCGTGGCCTGCGAAGAGCGGAGCGCAGACTCTCTGTGAGCATCGTGACGGCGGCACTGAGGCCTTTTTCGAACTGAGTCATGCTCGACTGAAGGCGTTCGATATAGTCGTAGCGGATGCGGCCTGCATTCAGATCCAGGAGTTGCCAGGTTCGCTGCTGCATTTTGCCAAGAACAAGCGGGCGCAAGAGGAAGCGAGGCAGTGCAAGAAAGAACGAATCGAGCGAATGAAAGACGCGCTCGACCCTGTAATGGAGATGACTTTCCACGCGAAGTGGACAGTTAATCGTCACGGGCTCGACCGGTATCTCGAAAAGGACTCCGGCAGCTTGTTGAAGACGCTCCAGGATCGCGTTGGCGCGCTCTACGAAACGAGCCGAAAGGGCGTCCAGTAGTGACTGAATTGCTTCATCTTCCCGGATTCGCCAGTTGCGGAAGACGGTCTCTATCTCTTCCAGGAGAAAGCTTTCGAGCAGGACACCAAAGGCGCGGCCGGTTTCGCTGGGATGCTGAGATTGAAACTGGTTTAGATGTTGCCGCACAACGGGAACAGACTCTTGCACGTGCGCGGTGAGATCGCGCTCCACGCGGGCTATGATGTTGGCTGAATGCTGGCGCAGCAAGACTTGCAGCTCACGCATTTCGGAGTCTGTTTGCTCCAGCAGTTCGTCGATCGCGCGCCCTTTAAGATGCAGTTCGTCAAGGCTCAGGAGTTGCGCTCGTACGCCAATGGTTGCGGCAAACTTGAGAGTGCGCGCAATATGCAGAGCATCGAAGGCAATGGAGCGGACAAGAACCAGGTCTTTCTCCTCCAGGAGAAAGGTTCTTAGACGCTGTTCGAAGGTCTCGATCCCGCTCGACGTCGCTATAGCGGAAGGCTTGCCCCGGCCCTCGATAGCTCTGCGAGCCGAGAGGCAAAAGATCTCTGGGGACTCAATCTGAAGGCGGCTCAATTCCTCCTCCAGGAAACGCGAGATGTGAGAGACCTCATCCGTTGAGGCTATGTCGATCTTGTTCAGGATGAAGAAGAGCTTGGGAATCTCTTGTTTGAGATTTCGAATGAAATGGGACTCAACTTCGGTAATCGGCGGGTCTACGGAGAGCATGACGATCCCGGCATCCACTTTTTCGAGATAGCCTTCGGTAGTGCGAGTGTTGTGGGCATGAGTCGAGCCGATGCCTGGAGTATCGATGAGGATGATTCCACTCTCAAGGAAGGGCGAAGGGTAAGCTAGCTCGACCGACGCGACCTGCTTCCTGTTTCCTGGATTGCCGGATTCTGTAATGTAGCCAGCCAAGGTTCCGGGATCAACCTGCTCCCGCGCCCCTGTGGAGAAATGGATAGTCGCCTGCGGAGCCAGGCCATATTTGATTTCCGTGATGACGGCAGTTACGGGGAGAACCCCGGTTGGCAAAATCTCGTCGCCTAGCAGAGCGTTGATAAAAGAACTTTTCCCGCGCTTCATCTGCCCCAGCACGGCAAGATGAAGTTGATTGGAAGCAAGCTTTCGTTCCAGGGAGAGGAGCTTCTCGCGCAGGCTATCGTTTCCTGTTCCAGACTCTGAGATGGTCAGCAGGACACGCAAGGTCCCTGCGATCGAATGGCGCTGCTCGGCGGAGTGCGGCATGTTTTGCTGAGTCGTGGTCATACGGTGGCGCTTATCTGCTTTTAGCCAGCCGCTGGCGAATCTCTGGCCGATTGTGAATAGCGGATTACTTCAACTGTCGAGGTGGCGATCAGACCTCCGGCAATCATTCGGTCGAGGTGCGGAATCAGTTTGCTTATCTGTTCCTCCCTGTCAATCACAGTTACCATGATGGGAGCATTTTTCGAGATGGCGAGGCTCCGGGCATGGTAAATGCGGGCGCTTGCTCCAAAACCCTCGAGGCCACGGTAGACGGTTGCGCCGGAGAGTCCCAGTTCGATGCATTTGGCCACGATCGCCTTATAGAGTGCCTCGCCCTCCCATTGATCAGCCTCGGTAAAGTGGATACGCAACATTCTGGCTTGGAATTGTTCTTTCATGTCACCCCCCGGTCTTCCTTCAGCTCGACGGCGCGATGGGCCTGTTAACAGGTGTGATCCGCAACGGTGGCGTTGTTCGCCGGATGCCAATTCCGCAGGAGCTCCAAATCGGCCTGGAGCTGGCCCGGATTCACCGCCGGATCTGACGTTCCATTGGAGCGATGGATCTGCATTCGATAGGCGTCGGCGTATGAATGTATCAGAAGTTCAAGCTTGCGCACAATCTGGCCGCTCCATTGGGACAAGGCCAGCCCATAGAGATGCAGATCCTCTTTGAGGGGGAAGGCGATACTTTGCCGCAAACTGGCTTTGATCCTTGACCGCAGTATTTTGTGGCCCCGAACATTCCAGGGTGCAGGGTTGAAAGGTTTTGGCAACGCCGCCATTTCAAAGCGGGGCATCTCGCGCAGAATCGCTTCAAAGTCATTCAGTGACGGAGCGTCACTCCGTCCCAGCTCTTGCGCAATTTGTTGCAGGTGCTCGACGGCGCCCTTGCCTACGTTACGTAAAGTGCTCATCGCCGATTGGACAGAATCGCTAACCACCTCGTGAATCCATTCCGAGAATTGCAAAGGTGAGACCTGCTGTTGAGTGGAACTGCGCATAAACGATGTTGCTTTATCGGTAACCGTCTCGATGAGTGCGTCTGGTGTCTCGCCGAGGGTACGGAATGCGTGGTCAAGAATTGTGTGCTGTTCTCCAACCTCGCCGGTCACCACGCGCAGGACTGACTCGACGTCTGAAACGATTGCTGAAGCCGGAGACGCATTTCTCTTTTCGCGGTGCAGATTGGTATCGAGGGCAGCCATGATGGCATCGCGCAGCGCTCCTATCTTTCTGGTGATGGAAGCCTCCCTGAGGGATCGAGCCTTCTCGAAGCGAGGCAGCAACTCGCGTTCAAAGAATTGATCAAGCACGACCTGATATTCGCTCAGTGCGCTGACTGCGTGCACGGTGGCGGCAATTCCGAGCTCATGCTTGAGTTGTGCTTCTATATAAGAGATCGTAAGGTGGAGATCGCCATTGGCCAGCAAGTCAGATTTGCTCAATAGAGCCAATGCTGGAATTCCAGCCTCGTAGAGAAGCCGCAACGTGCCGATGTCCTCTTCGTTGAGTGTGGCGCCGGCATCGATCAACAGGAGAGCAAGGTCGCAGGAGGGAAGGTAAGCCAGGGTTTCTGCCGCACCGCGCTTCGCGAGGGAACCAAGTCCAGGAGTGTCGACGAGCAGGATGCCGTCTTTCAACCGCGAAGAGGGAACCTCCATGACGGCGCGCACAATGTTTTTAAGATTTCCAGGATTTTCTTGCTCGGTGACGAGTCTCGCCAATTCTTCGACCGGAACTTGTGCAGAGCGGCCGTCTCCATAGGCGACTGCAGCTTTAAGAGTTTTGCCATAGCGTAGTTTCGTTGGCACAGCGGTAATCGGATTTACTCCGACGGGCAGGATGTCGATTCCCAGGAGGGCGTTGAGGAGCGAGGATTTCCCCGAACTCACACGGCCAAAGAGTGCGACCTCGAAGGTGTCTTCTTCCAGGCGGGAGGCAAGGGCATCGATGCGCAGACGAAATTCGACTAGCCCATTTCGTGTCGCGGCCTGTTCGAGGAGGCGGAGTAAGACAACATCGAATCCGGTCCTCTCCAGTTGCCTGAGTCGCTTATCCAGATCCCGATCCAACTCCTGCTTGAGATACCGCTCCATCCCGGTGACGAGCGACCGAAGCTCATGGACGACTCCATTCAGCTCCCTGACGGCGTCGTCAGGGACGGGGCCGAAGCCACGCATGTAATGCGGTTTGAGTTCCTCGATGGCGATATCTACGAAGGTGAGATTGGTGAGGACCGCTCGGGTAGCAGGAATCTCTGGGGGTGAAGGTTTCATTTGTTGCCACTTGAGGGAGTGGATCAACTGCGACCGCAGCCGCCGGATGTGGTCCTCGATGAGCCGGACTTGCGCAGGATTGAGATCCACCAGGTAGCGTGGAAATGGCGAGGAGGAGGTTGCGGCATGGAGGATATCCTCCATTTCACTGAGCAGCTTGTCGATATATTGACAGGTAACTCTCAGCCGGGATTGCTGGTGCTCATTGAGCTGTCCTGGATGCCGCTCCATGGTAATCTCTGAGTTTGGTTTCGACATCTCTCCTCAAAGGTGTTCATTACCTCCGGAAACAACCGGAGGACCTTGAGGACGCACTCATGAAATTCGTGCGCCCCACTTCATTCAAGTCTGTTCGGGAATGTTGCCGTGGATATGACTCCGCGACAGGATTCCCTGTCAGGAGTCATCATCCGCCCATCCGCAGTGCGATTTATTGGCTGGGCGGCAGTTAAGGGTGAACTCCTTCACCGCAACACACTCTTTGTATGATGCGGGATCGAGCTTTGTCAACTGCCGCCAGGGCCGATGGATGCGATTTCGGTCTATTTAGGGCCGCCTGCTACTTCACGTCGGCTGAGCGGTCCTGTTCGTAACGCATAATGTGGTAATACGCTTCCCAATTACTCCAAACCAGCGGGGAAGCCATTCGCGTCAGCGGGTCTTCTAAATAGCGTGCAAAGGTGTCCGCTATTTCGCCTGTGCGAGACACGTTGGTGAGCCAGTCTCCGCGATACCAGTTTGCCCACTTCCCATACTCGGCGCTGCTTTGTGCGGCTTCGATCCGTTTAATGTCGCTCACCGCCTCTTGTGCTTCCCGTTCTGCGTCCGCTGTCCGGCCAGCCTGTGCATCGACAATCGATTTCGAAATCAGGTAAAGCATGTCGTTGCTTTCGCGATTGATCGTGATCATGGTAAGCACCGCAGCGTTATAGAACTCCTGTCGATCGGCAGGGATGAGCGACTTCGCCTGGTTTGCCTCCTGCCACACCGCCTCCCATCGCGGCCGGGCGTCTCCACATTGTTGAATCTCGTGTTTGGCTGTCTCGAGCATCCACTCCTTTCCCTGGGGCTCGCCGCTACGGGACTGGACGAAGCGCGGCGGCTCCCACTTCGGGGCCTGGCTGGGCACAGTATAGAGAGGCGAATCGATCATATAAGTCAGCATCAACTGGCGCCCTTCAGTATGGTAGAGTTGGTCGCCATACTCTTTGGCCGGCTGGCCGAACTGTGCCGGCGCGTGGAAGTAGTCCTTATACGCTTGCACGAGAGCAGAGCTCGCCTTTGCTCCGAACTCTTCTGCGGTCCACTCGCGGTAGTATTCGTCGGCGCCGCCCTGCGGAACCCCTTTCCACGCGATCTCCATCACCGCATTGGTCCCCATGGGCACCGGGCGAATGTCACTGGTGTTCAGCAAAAAATATGCCGTGGCCCCAGCCTTCTGGTAGCGGCCCATCTCGGCTACGATGCGTTCGATAGGAACCATTTCGGTCAGCTGATTCGCGCGGTTATTCATCATCGCCGTGTGATAGTACGCTCCTTCGCCGGTGGCAACTTTACCTCCATCCTGCAGGTCTCCGTAGCCGGTGTCTGCCCACACCGTAATCACATCCGGCGGTATAGTCAGATCGCCCTGCTGGACGAGTCGTGCGCCCTCCTGCCACAGATCGGTCACAAACTTCGCATCGGGACGCGCAGCGCGCACAATCCTGATCTGCTCCGCGATGGCTTTGCTGATGAGTGGACCGAGCGCCTTATCGTTGTTTTGCACACTGGGGTCCATCGACGCGTAGCTCACGTCAGAAAGACCGCGCAATCCAACATCCCAAAGAATCTCCTGCGTGGGAGAATAGGTCGCGACCGCATCCTTCCAGGCTCGCTCCAGAATCTCGGGATGCGTGGAGTAGTTATAGGGCACGTCCTTCGGCCACCGGGCAACGTTCAGGCCCAATGGAATTGCGTGATGCTGGGTGAGGATCAGGCCCCGCTTTCCCGCCAGTGCAACCTGCGGATCATCGGGGAAGATCCACGTTCCGGGAACAACCATATTTCCCTTAAGCCGCAGGATGGTCTCATACACCTTGTTCCACGCCTCGAGAGAGATGCCGGTCTTGTCCTTGTCACCGGGGGCCCAGCCGGTCAACAGGTCTTCATCGTTAATGAAAAAGCCCCGATATTTGAAAACCGGAGCGGGAAAGGTTTCTGCCAAGGAGGAGGGCAGGGCAATTTGAGTACGCTGCTGGGGTAGGTGATCGGTCCAGTAATACATCGGGTCGACGCCCAGATGTTCCTGCGAAAACTGATAAATCGCATAGATTGTGCCGCGCATGTCAGCCCCGCACAACACGACCGTGTGTTTGCTGCCCGAAGCACCGGCGATCGAAAATGATTCAGGCGCGCTCAATCCCTTGGGCCGCATCGCTGGTGAAAGCCGGTCCAGTTCGCCCACCACGATCGCTTCCTGCCCCGCATCCTCGAAGCGCGGGACGATATTCGGCCTTGTACCCAGCACCTTTGCAAAATCGCCTGCTAAATCCTCCGCTGCCAGTCGAACTGGCCCAGGCTCGTCGCTACTTACAACAATGGTGACTGAGCGATCCAACATAAAGTCACCCGTTGCCTGGTGACCCCGTTGTCCCAACAACCCGGTGGCCATGCTGGCAACCACGAGCGTCGTGCCTAGTCTCTGAAGAATGGGGCGTGGCGGCCGGTCGGTCATCGTTGTCACCCCTGTTGGTTCATCGTTGCCGGGCTACTTGGTCGGGCTTGTTGCGGTGAAGTCAGAACAGCATGGCTTGACCGCCGGCTGAAATTCCATCAACTCTGCGCGCGTGCCATCAGGATCGTAGATATTCAGCTGCCATTTGCCATCCAGTCCGATCTGCGGAGGGCTATGCTTCGCGGTCAAGCGGTCTCCGGCATAAAGCAGGTCGACTGTTTTCTCCATGTTGAAAACCCCCAACGAGAAGTGGTCAAGCACGCCGAGGGTTTCCTGCGACATGTTCGGTGGAATGCCTCGGGTCTCAGGGCCGCTCGCCACCATATATTCCAGCCAATCGGTGCCGTCCGGCACCTGCTGGGAAATCCATTCTGTCTTGCCATTCCGGCCGCCATGCCAGTAAGGACGGAAGCCCAATACATCCCGGAAAAACGCGTTCTCCGCGTCGGGACTATGCACCACGTAGCCCACGTGGATCATGTGATTGCTGAGCGGGTTCACCGGAACGGGCGATGGCCTGGCGGGCGGCTGCACAAATTGCACTTTGTTGCCCTCCGGATCGGTCACGTCAAACCATTGGCTTCCGTCGCTCGCTTTCTCGACGTTCGCCGGCACGGTGGTGCCATGCTCCCCGAGGTACTTCCGTAGTCCTTCCGCATTGGCGGTGTTGAAGGCCACGTGATCGAGCCGGTTGATGGAAGTGTTCCCAGCGGGCAAGGGCAACACTTCAACAAACTGGATTGCGCTGAAGTAGTAGCGAACGCCGGCGGAATTCTCCGGATCTTCGCGCTTTACCCCACCGAGATCATGCACGTAGAAATGCTCCGTCTTGGTCGGGTCCGAGCTATAAACGCTAATATGGGATATCCCGCGGATCGCCGGCCGGTGGGCCGCGGTCTGCGCGGGCGAATAAGCTGCGGATAACAAAGCTAGCGCGGCAAGCACAGCAAAGTTCGGATTCTTCATCGCAAATCTCCTTCTACGTCTTCGGTCCAGGTGAAAGCCGATGTCCACTGCCTTTCTACCAGAAACGCGAAGGATATTCGTTTGCGGCTGCAGAAGAGAAGGGGCGGCAGCTGGAAGCTGCCGCTCAAATATGCAAGCTCAAAAATTGAAGCGGCCGCCAAACTGCAGCACGCGGGGGGCCGCGGGTGAGGTGGTGCCGAAGGTGGTGATGTAACCGAACGTGCCGGCGCCCACCGTCGTGTTCGGGTTAGTGAGAATTGCATGGTTCAGCGCGTTGAACGCCTCGAAGCGAATCTGGAAGGCGGACTCACGATAAACATGGAAGGAACGGAACAGGCTGGCGTTTATATAAGTGACCCCCGGGCCACGGAAGCCGTTGCGGTTGGTATTGCCGAACACGGGAGCAACAATTTCCGCCGGCGATTGGGTGGGTGAGTATTTGGGTTCCGTCGGGTTTGCGAACGACGTTGGATCGAACCATGCCCGGCCACCGGAAACAGAAGTGTTCCCTACGGTTCGGTTGTGGCCGCCCAGCTGATGGTAAGGCTTGACCAGGTTGGCATACTCCGTGTTGCCCGGGTCGTTGATCGATGAGGCCGAAGGGCTTACAGAGAACGGTTGACCGCTTATGTGGCTGAGCTGGCCGTTCAGCTGAAAGCCACCGATGATCGCCCCGGCAACGCCATGGTTAACCCAGCGCTGACCGGCTCCAAAGGGCAGATTATAGATCCCCCAGAACTGCAGGTTGTTCTTGCGATCGTAAGTCGCTAAACCGCGATTCATGGAAAAGTACGCCGGATACGAGAACGCCGTGCCTGCGGAACCAGAACCGGCGCCGTTGTCCTCGTCATTCATGGCCTTCGACCACGTGTAGACCAGTCCAAATTGCGACGAACGCCCCGCGAGGCGCGTCAACTGCGCCTGCATACCATTGTAGTTGGCGGAGAAGATGGGCTCGTTCATCGTAATGCCGCCGGTGTTGTAGCAAGTGGCGCTGGTGCTGCCGGCGCAATTCTCCGTGTTAATGGTTTCGTTGGCGGCGAAATTGCACGGGTTTGATCCCAGGGCGTGGGTGTAATACGGCGACGAGGGATTGTACTGTCCATTCGCCATGCAGACCGTCGATCCGCCGGGCAGCGGCGCCGCATTCAGAGTCACGCCGGCCAACTGCCGAACCGCCCGCGTTCCCACATACCCGACGTTCGCAACTAATTTCGCCCCCAAGTCTCCCTGGACGAAGAGGTTCCAGCTTTCGATATAACCGCGGTGGTAATTGGCTGGAGCCGTGTTGGTCGATCCGCTGACCGGAAGCGAGGCGAAGCCAGTGGAGAAGTTGGGGAAGACCGGCGGAGGAATGCCGTTTACCAGAGTTAATGGCGTGCCCGTCGTTGGATCAACCGCAACCGTGCCGGTGGCTGTTCCGCTGTAGGTCGGCGAAATGTCTTCGGGGAACGCATCGCGCAGGAAGCGGAGGCTGTCAGGATCAGAGGTAAGGCCAGTTCCTGTTCGAACCACCCACCGGTCGTTGAGGCGGTAAGCAATGCCGAGACGGGGAAAGATGGTGCCCCAACCCATCTGGTAACCGGCGTTCTCCGGTTGTCCGTTGACACCGCCGACAATCACGTTGGCCGACTGCGGTAGGGTCGGATCCAGGCGGTAGACGCCGGTGTGATCGCGATAGGGCGGGGGATAGAATTCGTAACGCAGGCCGTAGGTGATGGTCAGCTTGGCGGTAGCTTTGAATTGATCCTGTGCGTACCCGGCAAACTCCGACCAGCGCAGCGAATTAGGATTGGTGAGCTGCGTCTCCTTCGCCACGGCGATCCCTGTGCCGTTGTTGGGCAAGCCGAGCAGGAAATCGGCCAGTGCATTGTAGGCGGTAATCACGGTTGCCGAATCGCTGGTCATGCCGCCCTGGAACATGAAGCCGCCGCGGGGACTACTCACCCCGCCTCCGCTGGTCGGCTGAAAATGATTCAGCAGAAAGTGATAGTAAGTGAAACCATACTTCATGGCGTGCCGGCCCTTGTTCCAACTTAGGTTTACATCGCCGGTAAATTGGTTGTCGCGGAACAGAAAAGGGTTGGCGCCATTGCTATTCCCTAAAGACGAAAAGGCGGAGGTTCCGCCGCTGTTTGATGTCGACGATCCAAACGCGAAGGTGGGCTGACCGACGTAATTCGATCCCACGCCGTTCGTGCCGGGAATCTGCAGCACATTGAGGCCGTAGTCGCCGGAGGCAATGTCGATGGTGGATTGCGCGCCGGTGACCTGGCGGGTGTAGCCGAAGTCTGCATCGAGCACCAGGTTGGGGGTGAAAACATGGCTAGCGCCCAGGCCCACGCTCTGAATGCGGCCGCTGGCTGCGCCGGGCTGTCCACCGTCGAAGGTGCCACCGCCGGCCGCACCTAACTCCTGCGGATCGGTAACCGAAAACGGTTCGATGGCGTATTTACCGAATATCGTAGTGCTCTGGCTGGCGATGTAGTCGATCCTGGTATCCGACTGGTTGCGGTTATATCCCAGCGTCCCGCTGCCGAGATAGTCGTTGGCCAGCTGGGAAGCATAGTTAGGATTGGTTATTTTCGACGAAATCGGATCAAGCAAAGCGAGCATCTTCGCTGCGGCTGTCGATTGCCGCGATGCCGGAATGCAGTTGCAGCCGTACTCAGACATGAACGTCGGTCGGGAACCGACGGGCAGATAGGGGCCCGCGCCGCCGGGCTGCGGATCGTAGAGTGTGGTGTTGGCCGCGCCGGCTCCGGCTAGTACCGCGGAGAAGTCTCCGCCCAGCATTGCCGTGGTCGGCACGGTCTGGGTGCCGGTAATCAGTTGCCGCCGCGTGGTCCGATCGAAATCCTGGAAGAAGAAAAGCTTGTCCCTGCGGGTCAGAATCCTGGGGATGTAGATGGGGCCGCCGATCGAGAAGCCGTATTCGTTGAAGATGTTCTTGGGCAGAGTCGGCTGTGACTGCGCGGTCGCTGTATAAGGGCGCGCGCTGATGGCTGCGTCCTGGTAGTACTCCCACAAGCTGCCGTGGAAGTGGTTGGTGCCGCTCTTGGTAACGACGTTGATCGAGGCGCCTCCAGCCACGCCCTGCTCGGCGTTGAAGGAGTTGGTCACGATGTTGACTGTCTGGATGGAATCCGCCGGTGGAACGTAGGCAACCAGGTAAGGTAGCCAGCCGTAGGTATTCACCGCGCCATCGATCCGGGTTGTGTTGCTCATGTCTTCGACACCGTTTACGTTCAGCGACATGGCGCGCGAGGGGTTGGAAGCAGTGGAGTTCTGTTCGGCGACAGCGGCTGCGCCAGGAATAATCGTGTAGAGGGACTGATAGTTACGCCCCTGGCTAGAGGTGATGGGGAGCTGGGCGAGCTGCTCCTCGCTGATTTCGTGGTTCACCTCGGCCGTTTCCGTCTGCAGCATTGGAGCAGCCTGCGTGACGGTTACCACCTGCGTTACCCCCGCCGGCTGCAGTGTGGCGTCCACACGTAGTTGCCGGTTGATCTCGATTGCAATGTCCTTTTCCGTAAATCCCGCGAAGCCCGTCTGCTGCATCGAGAGGGTGTACGTACCTGGCAGCAGGTTGGTTAGTTGATAGTTGCCCTGGGCGTCGGCAGTTGCAGAACGCAGCTGTCCTGTGGCTTGGTCGGTAAGGGTTACGGCTGTATTCGGAATGACCGCACCGGTCTTATCCGTGACGGTGCCGGTGAGCGTGCCGTAGAGCACCTGCGCTTTTGCCGTAAGAGTCCCTATCAGCGTTATGATCAGCACCGTAGCCATCACCCACCGGATGGCCGGTTCCGATCCTTTAAGACGTTGCGCTTCTGGCCTGGCTGTCATACTATCCCCTCGCGGAAAATAGTTATTGTTGTCATCACGAATTAAGTAATAATTTAGCCGCGAATCTGCTACGCGCAAACCCGGGCGTGTTCTAAAACTAATTTGGTTTAAATGCCATCGCCACTGGGCTCAGCGGCCGAGCCGCTGGGTTACTTAATAGGCGACACGAACTATACTGGTATAATTTAGGGATTGTCAAGGGCGTCGGGGCGGACTTGGCTGCTGCGATGGGTATTTAACGCCAACGAAAAAACGTTGCGCTCACGAAAGGCCGGTCCTGAAATGTCGGCGCAACACGATTTGTCTCCGCTCGCGGAAGGTGTTTTCGACCTCCCCGGCCTATAAACAGGGTTTCTCGCAGACTGCGTGATGGTTATGATGACTGGGCGGGTGAATTGGCGACTCACTCGGGAGACGTTTTGAAGAATTCCTGGCAAGCGACGAAAGGGATGGGACGCGTCGACCTCAATGCGATTGAGTCGGCTTCCAGCGAAACCGCCCGCCATATCAATCGAGAGATCGTTCTGCAGTTGATACACGCGCGTCAGCCAATTTCCAGGGCGGAGCTTGCGCGAGTGTCTGGATTGCAGCGCAGCACCGTCTCGCAGATCATAGAGCAACTCATTCGGGAGCGATGGATACGCGAAGGGGCCATTGCACAGTTGCCGCGCGGACGGCGCCCAACGATGCTGGTCTTGAATGATGATCTGGTCGTTCTGGCGGCCGACATCCATCCCCGGCAAGTCACGGTTGCCATGCTCGACCTGAATGGCCGCCTGCTGTCCCGATCTACACTCCCCCTGGGTTCGGACCCGTCCAAGTCGGTTGCCGGTATGATTGACTGCATGCAGCGGATCCGGGATAGCTATCCCAAAAAGTCGCTGGAGGGAATTGGCATCAGCGTTCCAGGGCGGGTTGATAAGGAATCGCATTGCCTTATCTTTGCTCCCAATCTGAAATGGCCGAAATACGATATCAAGCAGGTAGTCGAGCGCCGGATGGGGCTACCCACGGAAATGGAGAATGCAGCCACTGCCTGCCTCATGTCGGAGCTCTGGTTTGGAAGAATGGACGGCGTTCGCGACGCGGTCTTGATCACTGTTTCGGAAGGAATCGGAGCAGGCATCCTGGCAAATGGACAAATTATCTCTGGCCAGCACGGAATGGCGGGCGAGTTCGGGCATATTTCTATCGACCCCGCGGGTCCTCGCTGCGCTTGTAAACAGAACGGATGCTGGGAGGTCTTTGGATCCTGCAACGCCGCCTTGCGCTACTACAGCGAGTTGGAACCGAAGACGAAACGCCTGACGTTTCATGAGTTGCTCAACCTGGCTGAAGAAGGAAACCCGCACGCTATCGCTGCTCTGGCAAAACAGGCTAAGTATATTGGGAAGGGTTTGCGGATGGTTACCGCGGCCCTGTCGCCGGAGATTGTCCTGATCGCGGGCGATATCACTTCAGCGTGGGACCGGTTTGCACCGATCATCCAAGCCGAGCTTGACGAGTTAATATTCACGAGAAAGGCGCCACGGCTTTTGCCCACGCACGAGGGCGACGTTGCCCGGCTTCGCGGCGCTGCGGCTCTTCTTCTTCAGCGTCACTCCATTCGCAGCTCCACCTGAGCCACGTTTCTTCCAATGGTAGGAGCTGCTTATTTCACGATGGACATCTCGGGGAACTCAACGCCGGCATGGCCGTCTCGGGATTCCACCATCCCATTTATCGTGTCCCAGTACTTCTGAATCTGGGCAGGAACGTGTTCTGGTGCGTCATGGTCTTTCCAACTGAACACCTCCACAATCGTTGGCCTACCGTGATCCTCTCCTTGCAACACGAGGTGCGGGTCAGCGAGTACAAGATCCTGCGCGCGCAGTGCCGCCCAATACTCCGGCATGAATTTAAGGAGGGGGGAGAGCTGATCAGGCTTGACCCGAAACGTGGCGAGAACCGTTTCGGGCGTCGATTGTGCCGGCTGCGCCACGGAAAGTCATGAGGACACCAGGGAGGCTCCCAGGGACAGGACGATATGGCAGACTGCCTTATTGAAGCGCATTCGCATTCTCCTTTTCCTTAGTTCGGACTATCTCACTCATGAGCCCAAGCGTGTTTCCAGTGGGGTCCTTGAGAAACGCCATCCACAAGTCGTGACTCTTCATCCTCGCCACTAAATGTGGTGGTTGAACAAAGCTGGTCCCACGTGATTCCAACAAGTGAGCCGTGGCTTCAAGGTCGGCAACACGGAAGTAGACGATGGTCCCCTCTGATATGGAGGGCCTTTCAGCTTCACCGATCATTAGCCTTACAGACCCGCATTGAAAGAAAGCCATGGTTCCCGCCTCGAATAAGAACTTCAGTTCAAGCACGTCCCGGTAGAAGATCTTGGCCTCCGCCAGGTTCAGAACAGTGAAGGCGATTTGTGCGACGTCCTGCAGGTGGACTTCGTTCTGTGGCTCTGGAACCATTTCATTTCTCCATTCGTTAGCTAAGCTAATGAATTATGATAGTGACACTAAAACATGTCAATAGCCACTCCTCCCGCTCTTGAGACTCTCGCTGAGCTACTGCACTCGACGGCAATTCGTTTGCTCCGAACCGTCCGGCGAGTGGACGAATCGATCGGCTTGACGGCTCCTCGTCTGTCAGCCCTTTCCGTGATTGTTTTCACCGGCCAAATCACATTGGGCAAGCTGGCCGAGGCCGAACAGGTGCGGCCTCCAACGATGACCCGGATCGTAAACGCCTTGGAGCAGCAGGAGCTCGTCGTCAAAGCGCAAGATCCTGGCGATGGTAGAGTCATTCGGATCGCCGCGACTGCTAAGGGCAAGAGAGTACTTATCCGAGGTCGCGCTCGCCGGGTCCAATTCCTTACCGAGCAGATACGGCGCTTGGACAAGGTTGAACAGGAGAACCTGTCTGCTGCCTTGGTCACGATTCAAGAGCTAATTGATAGAGTCAGTTAGTTGGATGCCTATGTTCCCCGAAGGAGAGGACGATGAGTCACACACAAGGTGGAGGCAGGGACCAAGGATTTCTGTTTCCGATGATGCTGGGTGATCCGGTCGAAGAACATACGACCGGCGGACCCCTTGCCCCCTCACGAAGGACGGGTGCCCCACATCTCGCGAAAAACCAGCGAGATACCCGGATTTCCTGTACGCGGCACCAAGGAACGTCCACGTGTGCGGCTTTCATTGAGGAAAACCGCATGAAGCTCATTAACGCCGACAAGCTTCACAGGAAATCCGGGGTGTGGGGCACCCGTCGTTCGTGAGGGAACGAGAAGGCGGCGGTTATGGCGCTGGTTGTGCGGCGGAGTTATCGGTGTAATACACCATCACGTAAAGCGCATTACCCACGAGGTTTGTGCCTTGGAAGCCGTTGCCCAGGGAAAAATTCCATTCGAAGCCCTCGCCCGGTCCATTTGGCTGGCATGCTGACGAAGCCGACTGGCCTGCGCAAGCCCAGTAGAGATAGGGCTGCACATGGTAAAAGGGACCGACGCGTGCCTCGGACGGCGCGATGACAGGGTCACCTGGACGAAGACCGAGCTGTCGATAAAAAAGCGATCCCATTGCGCTGCTGGTGCAGCCAAAGCCGGTCGTGCCTTTCATGCTGCACCCGGGATCAGGCGGTCCCGTCTCGGGCAAATCCCAGTTCGTTTGACCGAGGTATCCACGTCCGCCATCGGCTTGATTCAAGGCCTCCACCCAGCGGATTGCCGTGTCGTGATCCATGGCGCCATCGCGGTTGATCTCTGCGAGACCGAATGTTTGTCTGGCGGGCAGGTTCGCGTCCGCGAGCCACGTGACCTGAGTGATGGGTCGTATACGGTATTTCCTCCTGGATTGGCCTGCAAGTGGCTGCCCGATGCCGGGGGCGTGCCTGGCAGCTTGCTTTTGATCACCGGCAACACGTAGAGATAATTTCGGAAGACGTTGGCGCCCTGAAATCCTGTGCTAAACGAGAAGCTCACAAAGCCTTGCTTCGGATCAGCGGGCGGAGATTTCGACCAATAAAGATAGGGTTGGAAGTTCTGGAACGGGCCGACTCGATTTTGAGAACTGGGGACCGCCGAATCCGGTTCGCGGAGGCCAAGCGAAGCGTAATAGAGAGATCCCAGGGCGCTGCCAGAACAGTTAAACCCAAACGACTCGCCGTGGCGTCCGGTAAGCTTGCAGGTTCGATCGGTGTCCGGCGCCGTTGGCAGTTGCCAGTTATGGTGTCCGAGATAGCCCGCGCCGCCATCAGACGCATTCATCGCCGCGACCCAGCGAACCGCGGTTGCATAGTTCATCGAGCCGGATTTGTTGATATCCGGAACGCCAAAGCTTTGCTTCGCGGCTAGGTTGGCATCGGCCAGCCAGGTGACTTTCAGGCGGGCGTCATATACGGTACGACCCCCCTCGCGGGCGATTAGCGTGGATCCGCCTTGGGGAGGCAATTGCTGGTTATCCTGAGGCGATTGCCTGGCCTGGCTCTTCTCCCGCGGCGCTGCAGCTCTTCTGCTGCAGCGCCACTCCATTCGCAGCTATACCTGCATTTGTTCCAATGATAAAAGGGTGTAGCGTTTGTACCTATTGCTCTTCGGCGTGGCCTTGCTCCTCGCTGACTCCGGAAATTGTTCCCGTAAACTCCCCGGTAGCGGCAAAGAAGACGGGATTATGTAAGGCATCGGTCAGCACTGGCACCGACGTCTCGGTAAACGTAAGGGTACCGGACGCATTCTCGAAACGGCCGGTTCCCCCGGTGATTTTAAGAGTCAGAGTGCAATGGCCCTCGTCAGCCGCGAGATCAATGCAATCGTCCCCTTGCGTGAGACTGACTTTCAATAGACTCCCATCCTGGAAGCGAAATACGCCTGCGCCGGCGGGATCCGCGAAGTTGAGCTTATTTGGGCCCGAGCAAGTGCTGGACGGCGTCGGAGAATTTGCGATCGCTCGTACATTACGAAAGGCGAATGAGCCCAGTGTGCCTTTCCCGGCGAAATTGTCTTCGTCGTTACTGGTATCGGGTTGTTGGAGATTGACCGTGCTGGCCGCAGAAGTTCCCGAAAACACCATCTTTACCGGATGCTGTTGTGCGTAAACGCTTGCGACACCGAGATTGAGCATGAGCGCCATAGTTGCTATGTGTTTCATTTGTGCGTCCTGCTTTCTGGAGGGAGATCATGGTGAGACTTTGTTCTCCTTCTGCCGGTACAGGCGGAAGTGGCCCCCCAAAAGCGGCCACGGTATTTGTTATATTTTTGAAGCCCACAGGGAGAAGGGCTATCTATCGACGCACGCTCAGCAGAAATCACGAATCTGTTGAAAGCCTGGGCAGGCGGTGACGAAGCGGCCCTGGGCCGTCTGGCGGAGCACGTCTATCCCGAACTGCGTCTCATGGCCCGCCGCTACATGAAAAACGAAGCCCGGGGCAACACCCTCCAGGCCACCGCGTTAGTTCATGAGGTCTTCCTCCGCATGGTCGACGTGACCAACGTGGAATGGCAGGCGCGCGCGCAGTTCTTTGCCATCGCGGCCCAGATGATGCGGCGCATCCTGGTGGACGCCGCTCGCACGCGCGGTTCGCGGAGGCGCGGCGGAATACCGTCCAAAGTGAATCTGGATGAATCCGCCGTCTTGTCACCGGCGCCCGACCGATCTATCCTCGCTCTCGACGAGGCCCTGATAGCGTTCTCTCAAGTGGCGCCGCGCCAGGCCAAGGTGGTCGAGCTGCGTTATTTCGGTGGATTGACGGAGGAGGAGATCGTGGCGGCCCTGAAAATTTCGCCGCGCACCGTCAGGCGCGATTGGGACCTCGCCAAGGCATGGCTGCTGCGTGAGTTAAGCCATACAATGGGAGAACAATCGGGAGTCTGATATGACTCCGGAGCGTTTCCGGCAGATCGAAGAGCTATACCACGCGGCTCGCGAGGGCACTGCCGATGTGCGAGCGGCGCTGATGGCGCAGGCAGATCCGGAATTGCGCCGCGAAGTGGAATCGCTCCTGATAGAACCGGCAGGCGGCGAATTTCTCGATCGGCCTGCAATCCGGAATGCTCCCCACCTGCTGGAGGATTCGACTCTCACCGGATTGGCTGCGGGCGCGCGTCTGGGACCGTACCGCATCGAAAGCAAGCTCGGCGAGGGCGGCATGGGCAAGGTCTTTCGGGCCATCGACACGCGATTAGGCCGCGCCGTCGCTATCAAAACCACTCGCGAACAGTTCAACGCCCGCTTCGCGCGCGAGGCCCGCGCGATCTCGTCCCTGAACCACCCCAACATCTGTACCCTTCACGACGTCGGACCCGACTATCTGGTCATGGAACTGGTGGAAGGGGAAACGATCGCGTCCCGGCTGAAAAAGGGCCCGCTCCCCCTCGAAGAGGCGCTCCGCTACGCCCGGCAGATCGTCGCCGCGCTGGAGGCGGCGCACGAAAAGGGAATCATCCACCGCGATCTGAAGCCCGGCAACGTTATGCTGGCCAGGTCCGGGGCGAAGGTCCTGGATTTCGGGCTCGCGAGGCTGGAAGGAGACCAAACACTCACCGAGGAACGAATGGTGATGGGCACGCCCGCCTATATGGCGCCAGAGCAGCGGGAAGGCAAACCCGCGGATGTCCGCACGGACATCTACGCATTCGGCTGGGTCCTCTACGAAATGCTGACCGGCAAGCGGGTCGCCATCCAGCGGAGGCACCTTCGTGCTCGCAAGTTGGAAACCATCGTATGCCGGTGTCTGGAAGAAGATCCCGAGCGCCGCTGGCAATCCGCTGCCGAGTTACAACGGGAGCTGGCGGCGGTTCGCAGGGTGAGCCGTGGATTGAGCGCCGCCACACACTCTTCTCTGCACCGGGCGCCGAAACTCACCCGGAAAACCAAGATTGTGCTGGGCGAATTCGAGAACAAGACCGGCGATCCGGCGTTTGATGGAATGCTCCGCCAGGGCTTGTCGGTACAACTAGAGCAGTCTCCTTTCCTCACTCTCGTCTCGGATCAACAGATCCAGCAGGTACTGCGTTATATGAACCGGCCGCTGGAGACGCGGCTCACTCCTGAGGTGGCGCACGAGATCTGTGAGCGAACCAACGGCACGGCTGTCCTGGAAGGCTCGATTGCAGCCCTCGGAAGCCAGTATGTTTTGTGGTTACGCGCCAGAAGCTGCCGCACCGGAGACGTTCTTGGCCAGGAACAGGCGAAGGCGGAAAGAAAAGAACAGGTCCTGGACGCGCTCACTGGGATTGCGGCCCAAATCAGGGCGAGGCTGGGCGAGTCGCTGGCAACCATCCGGGAGCACTCGACGCCCCTCGAGCAGGCAACCACGCCTTCGCTGGAAGCTTTGAAGGCGTATAGCGTCGCACGGAACGCTCTGTTCGCCCGTGGTTTCGCTGCCGCAATCCCCCATCTCCAGCGTGCTATCGCCATCGATCCTAAGTTCGCCATGGCGCACGCCGACCTAGGGTTTTTTTACTGGAACATGGGTCATACCGATGTGGGCGCGGAACACGTCCGCAAAGCCTATGAGCTGCAGGACGGCGTCAGCGACCGGGAGAGGCTCTTTATCCTCTTTCTGTACGACCGGCAGGTAACTGGAAACTTGCAGAAGGAATTGGCGACTATCGAGTCATGGGTGCAAACCTATCCTCGTGATTGGCAAGCCTGGTCGGTTTGGGGCGGATGGGGCACGCGGGGGACTGGCCAGTATGAGAGGGGAATTAAAGCGGGCCAGGAGGCGATTCGGTTAAATCCCGACCTCCCATTTGCCTATGAGGCTCTTATTGCCCACAATATTTCGCTTGGCAGGTTCGTAGAAGCTGCGGCTGCATTGCAGCGGGCCGCTGATCGCAAATTGGAAACTCCCTATTTTCTGGTCGGCCGCTACTATGTCGCGTTTCTCGAGGGCGACGAAGCGGGGATGAAACGCGAAATCGATCGGGCACGCGGAAACCTGGAGACAGAGGGCTGGATGTCGCACAACCATGCCTTGGTGTTGGCGCGTTCCGGACAGATGCGAAACGCGAGAATCCTTTGGCAGCATACGATCGAATTGGCGCAACAGAACGGCGACCGCGAAAAGGCGGCCATTTACCAGGCCGCGGAGACAGTGTGCGAAGCACATTTCGGATTTTGGGATCAGGCAAAAGAGCTCGCCCGGGCGGCGCTCGCGCTGGGAAAGGGCCGCGATGTGGAGTATGCCGCGGGGTTTGCCCTGGCGCTCTCAGGCGACATTTCCGGATCGCAAACGCTCGCCGAGGACCTGGCAAAACGATTCCCGGAAGACACCCCGGTACAGTTCGAGTATCTTCCCACGCTGCGAGCGCTTTTCGCGCTCTACGATAAGGCCCCGTTGGACGCGATCGAGCGGCTGCAAACGGCGCTTCCCTACGACCTTGCGATGCCGGGCACGGCTTTCTTCGCCAAGTTCGGAGGCCTATATCCCGCCTACGTGCGCGGTCAGGCGTACCTGCAGGCAGGGCGCGGCCGGGAGGCGGCGGCGGAGTTCCAAAAAGTCCTGGATCATCGCGGCATCGTTCTTGCCGATCCGATCGGCGCGCTGGCGTACTTGCAACTGGGCAGGGCACACATTATCTCGGGCGACATGGCCACGGCCAAGAACGCCTATCAGGACTTTCTTACCCTCTGGAAAGATGCCGACGAGGACATCCCCGTCCTCCGACAGGCCAGGGCCGAATACGCGAAGCTTGGCTGAGAGGGCGGTATTAAGTGTCTGCGTGAGAACTGGAAGCGAAACCGCGGACACATTAAGGCGCTGGTTGCGCGGCGGAGCTATCCGGGTAATACACCATCACGTAAAGCGCATTACCCACGAGGTTTGTGCCTTGGAAGCCGTTGCCCAGGGAAAAATTCCATTCGAAGCCCTCGCCCGGTCCATTTGGCTGGCATGCTGACGAAGCCGACTGGCCTGCGCAAGCCCAGTAGAGATAGGGCTGCACATGGTAAAAGGGACCGACGCGTGCCTCGGACGGCGCGATGACAGAGTCACCCGGACGAAGACCGAGCTGTCGATAAAAAAGCGATCCCATAGCGCTGCTGGTGCAGCCAAAGCCGGTCGTGCCTTTCATGCTGCACCCGGGATCAGGTGGTCCCCTCTCTGGTAAATCCCAGTTCGTTTGACCGAGGTATCCATGGCCGCCATCGGCTTGATTCAAGGCCTCCACCCAGCGGATTGCCGTGTCGTGATCCATGGCGCCATCGCGGTTGATCTCTGCGAGACCGAATGTTTGCCGGGCGGGCAGGTTGGCATCCGCGAGCCACGTGACCTGAGTGATGGGGTCGTATACGGTATTTCCTCCTGGATTGGCCTGCAAGTGGCTGCTCGACGCCGGGGGCGTGCCTGGCAGCTTGCTTTTGATCACCGGCAATACGTAGAGATAATTTCGGAAGACATTGGCTCCCTGAAATCCTGTGCTAAACGAGAAACTCACAAAACCCTGCTTCGGATCAGCGGCTGGAGATTTCGACCAATAAAGATAGGGTTGGAAGTTCTGGAACGGGCCGACTCGATTTTGAGAACTCGGGACTGCCGAATCCGGTTCGCGGAGACCAAGCGAAACGTAATAGAGAGATCCTAGGGCACTGCCGGAACAGTTAAACCCAAAGGACTCGCCGTGGCGTCCGGTAAGCTTGCAGGTTCTATCGGTGTCCGGCGCCGTTGGCAGTTGCCAGTTAGGGTGTCCGAGATAGCCCGCGCCGCCATCAGAGGCATTCATCGCCGCGACCCAGCGAACCGCGGTTGCATAGTTCATCGAGCCGGATTTGTTGATATCGGGAACGCCAAAGCTTTGCTTCGCGGCCAGGTTGGCATCGGCCAGCCAGGTGACTTTCAAGCGGGCGTCATATACGGTACGACCCCCCTCGCGGGCGATCAGCGTGGATCCGCCTTGGGGAGGCAATTGCTGGTTATCCTGAGGCGACTGCCTGGCCTGGCTCTTCTCCCGGCATGCGGCCGCCAATTGCTGGGTGATTTGCGGAAGGGGCCTGGAAACCCGTTTCGGCGGGTTCTCGCCGAAGACAAGGGGATTGAAGCAATCGAGGACCAGCCGCTCTCCGATCGGACCACCCTGGACGAAGCCGGCATTCTTACACGCTGTTCTTATCTGTTCGCATGGGGCTTGAGCCTGCAGGGGCGTGACCGCCATCACACTGCTTGCGGCGCAAAGGATACTCGTCGATAGCAAACCCGCCAGCCTCATCGCTGCCTCCGGGTGTTGCGCACGGACCGTTACTTCGGTCCTGGGGAGTACATTCGCTCAACTAACCCTAGCGGGTCAAATGCACGAGCTAGCTTGCGGCGCCCACCAAGTCATATTTTCGGAGCTTTGGCGGTGGATTTGTTATATTGGGAGTCGCAATCCAGGTTGCACCCCGTCCGCGGAAAGGGATTATCCCACCTGAACCAGTCATTGAGCATCGAGCACTGACTTCTCTTCTGCCCGTCATAGCGGACGCCGGGCCATAGAAGGAGGAGTTATGTCTCGTCAGCTACCCGAAAAACCCAATCTGGAATTTCTCAAAAAGCAGGCCAAGGAACTGCTGCGCATCAGGCAGCAGGGCAAGCTGGCCGATGCTCAACTTGCACTCTCCAAGGAATACGGCTTCCGCAGCTGGGCGGATCTGAAGGCACACGTCCAGGCGCTGACGCTTAGTCCATCTGAGGCGCTTAAGGCGGCGGTGTGCGACAACGATGCAGCACGCGTCCGCGACGTCTTGAAGCAGTATCCGGAATTGCGGGCGAGCATCGATGATCCGCTGCCTGACTATGGTTTCGGCCAACAGGCGCTATTCGCGGCAGTGCAGCGTAGCAATCGGGCGGCCATCGATTTGCTGTTAAGCGCAGGCGCCAATATCCGGAGGCGCACCGACTGGTGGGCCGGTGGGTTTGGCGTTCTGGATGATTGCGATCCGAGCCTGGTGGAGTTTCTGGTCGAACGCGGAGCAGTGGTCGATGCGCATGCGGCGTCGCGGCTGGGATGGATGCCAAAGCTGGCGGAGCTGGTGGCCGCCGATCCAGAAGTGGTCCACGCGCGCGGTGGAGATGGGCAGACGCCGCTGCACTTCGCCTCTACTGTGGAGGTTGCGGAGTTCCTGCTGGCGAACCACGCCGAGATCGACGCTCGTGATGTGGACCATGACTCGACGCCGGCGCAATACATGCTCCGTGTAGACCAGAAGCGGCATTACCCGCATGACCGGCAGGACGTGGCTCGCTATCTGATTTCACGCGGATGCCGGACGGACATCCTGATGGCCGCGGCACTCGGCGATGCGGATTTAGTGCGGCGGCATCTGGACATCGATCCCAACTGCGTCCGCATGAGCGTATCGGAGGAATGGTTTCCCAAGCAGAATCCGCGCGCCGGCGGCACCATTTACATCTGGACCCTGGGGGCCCATCGCACCGCGCATTCCGTGGCCCGCGATTTTGGCCATGAGGATGTGTACCAGCTGCTGTTGCAGCGGACTCCCGAGGACCTGAAGTTAGCGCTGGCGTGTGAACTGGGCGATGAAGCGGCGTTCCGTGCATTTCTGTCGAAACATCCGCATGCGGCCAAGACGCTCTCCGAGGCAGACCAGCGAAAGCTGCCCACTGCTGCGCAGACAAACAACACGGAAGCGGTTCGGCTGATGCTCGAAGCGGGATGGCCGGTCGATACTCCGGGAGAGATGGGAGCTACGGCACTGCACTGGGCGGGCTTCCACGGGAATGCGGAAATGGCGCGCCAGATACTGCGGTTCCATCCGGTGCTTGAATTGAAATCGCAGGAGTATGCCGGGACCGCGCTCGCCTGGGCCCTGTTCGGATCCGGAAATGGTTGGCATCGAGATACAGGGGATTACGTCGGAACCGTCCAGGCGCTGCTGGATGCTGGGGCGATTTTATCGGCGGATGCCATGGCCTTGGAACCCAGCGACGCCGTGCTGGAGATGCTGCCATGAACGCGAGCCAGCGACCCATCTCCGTCACCATAGTCGCTTGCTTGTATCTGGCGGTCGGCACCGTCGCCTTTGTTTATCATTTCCGTGAACTGCTGTCGCTACAACGGGACAGCGTTTCGGTCGAGCTCACCGAGTTCCTGGCGGTTGTCTCCGGAGCGTTCATGCTCAGAGGCCATAACTGGGCACGCTGGCTTGCGCTTGCCTGGATCATATTCCACGTGATTCTGAGCATCTTCGACTCGGGTCATGGATTGGTTGTGCACGGCTTGTTCTGTGCGGTGATTGGCTGGATTCTCTTCCAGCCCGAGGCCTCGCGGTATTTTCGCGGCCGGGAGCAATGATCGACGTCTAGGCGGTTGCTCGCTGAGTGAGTCAGCGATTACGCACTCTCCGAACGAACTTGAGGGAAACCGGCCTGGAGATTCTTGCGTCTCTCCTTGACAGCCTGGGAGAACGCTTGCTACTCTCCCAGACAAACTGGGAGAGACGATTCCCTTGACTCGCAATAACAATAACGATGTGGATCTTTTGCAGGGGACGCTGGACCTGCTCGTGCTGAAGGCGGTATCGCTGGGACCGCTGCACGGCTACGGAGTGCTGTTGCGCATCCAGCAGATTTCAGGCGACCGCTTGGAAATCCGGCAGGCATCGCTGTATCCGGCGCTCTATCGGATAGAGCACGAGGGCTGGATCGCCGGCGAGTGGGGCGAGAGCGAGAACAAGCGCCGCGCACGCTACTACAAGCTGACCGCGGCCGGCCGGCGACGGCTCGATGCCGAAGCCAAAAAATGGAACCAGTTTGTCGACCTGATGGGATCGATTCTCAAGGTGAAGCCGGAGGAGATATGAGACTGCTGAGCCGCATTTCGACATGGTGGAGAGCTGTCAGCCGAGGCCGGGAGCTGGATCGGCAGATCGACGAGGAACTTAGGTTCCACATCGAGAGCTACGCCGAGGACCTGGTCCGCAACGGTCTTGCGCACGACGAAGCCATGCGCCGGGCGCGCGCCGAGCTAGGGAGCATTTCGGCGCGGAAGGAGAACTGCCGGTCAGCTTGGGGCACGCGCATCTTCGACGAGTTGCGCGGCGACCTGCGCCTTGCCGTGCGGATGCTGGCCAAGAGCCCAGGGCTGGCAGCGATTGCCATAACGTCGCTCGCACTGGGCATCGGCGCGAACACCGTCATTTTCACCACGGCCAAGCATATGCTGCTCGATCGTCTCGGCGTGCCCCATCCCGAACAGCTTCGTCTGCTGTGGTGCACCGAGTCGGACGACGTTGCAGTCAAAGGCTTCTGGGGCTACTTTGAAGGCGCGCCGGGTGGCTCGAACACTACCACCACATCGTTTTCCTATCCCATCTATCAGCAGTTGCGAAAGCAAAACCATTCGCTCGCGGATATCTTCGCGATCAAGCGTTTCTGGCGCATGACCGCCACCATTGATGGCCACGCCGAAGCCGTGAGCACGGAGATGATTTCCGGCAACTTCTACTCCGCACTTGGCGTACAGCCGGCTGTGGGCCGCGCGATCGGCGAGTCCGACGACGGGGAGCCGGGCAGCGGGCCGGTCATCGTGATCAGCGATCGCTACTGGACCAACCGCTTTTCCCGCTCGCCCAGTGTGATCGGCAAAACCATCAACATCAACTCCACGCCCATGACCATCGTCGGCGTGAACTCTCCCGGATTCACGGGCGCTTACGACACGATGAGCTCGCCCGACGTTTTTATGCCCTTCAGCATGCAGCCGATCGTGGCGCCCAACGGATCGCAATCGCTTCTGACCGATCCGGACGAGTGGTGGGTTATGATGATGGGCCGTGCCAAGCCCGGCGTTTCCGAGTCCGCGGCGGAAGCAGCCCTCAATGTCGCCTTCGAAGCGGCCATACGGAACACGATCGCCGTGAGGAAAGACGCCAAAATGCCCCGCCTGTTGGTGCGCGACGGCAAACGCGGGCAAGATCAGGAAGCGCAAATGTCCAAGCCGGTCTACGTGCTGCAGGGGCTTGCCGGCTTTGTGCTCTTGCTGGCGTGCGCCAACCTCGCCAACCTTCTGCTGGCGCGGACGGGAGCGCGGCAGTGCGAGATGAGTGTGCGTCTGGCCCTGGGCGCGCGGCGCGGACGCATCCTGCGCCAGATGTTTTGTGAGAGTCTGCTGCTCTCCATGCTAGGCGGAGCGGCCGGGCTGCTGCTGGCTTACGTGGGCCGCAATGCGATTCCTCGCATGATGACCGAGCCGTGGGGCCAAGCACCCTTCGAGGGTCGCATTGACTGGGGCATCTTCGCCTTCGCCTCGGCCATTTCCATAGCGACAGGGCTGCTGTTCGGCCTTGCTCCGGCGTGGCAGGCCAGCCGCGTCCACATCAGTTCCGGCCTCAAGGACAGCGTGCAGACCGCCACACGGCGCCGAAAAGGATTCGCCGGCAAGGCCATCGTCGTGGTGCAGATTTCGTTGGCCATGCTCCTGTTGGTAGGTGCCGGGCTGTTTGTGCGCACGCTGGTCAATCTGGGCTACGCGCATCTGGGGTTCAGCCCGGATCATCTGCTGCTGTTCGACATCGAACCTCCTTCCGCACGCTATCGTGCGCCCACGGACGTCGCGCTGCATCGGGAGCTTGAACAGAGATTGGCCGCTGTGCCCGGCGTAGATGCGGTGACGCTTTCGCGGCAGGCGCTGATCGCCGACAACATAACGCAATCGCAGTTCATGCCCTCAGGTCAGGCAAGTTTCAAGCAGCGCCGGGCACAATTCAACCTGGTCGGCGAGCGGTTCTTCTTGACCATGGGCATTCCACTGGTCGCGGGCCGCAGCTTCAACTCCGGGGATACGGAAACCTCGCGGAAAGTTGCGATCATCAACCGGGCGCTGGCCAAAGAGTTTTATCCCAACGTCGATCCAGTTGGCCGTACGTTCACTACCGACCTGAAAGACACGTCGCCCATCACGATCGTCGGCATTTGCGGCGATGCCAAGTACGATCGCGTAACTAAGGATGTTCGAGCCACCTACTATGCGCCCTATCGCCAGCATGGCGATCCCGAGGGCGGTATGCAGATGACCTACGAGATCTCCACGCGCATGGATCTCGCGGCGATTGTGCCGTCAGTGCGCGCTGCGGTGGCCTCGGTCGATCCTAACCTGCCTGTGCTCGACGTGCGCACGCAGCAACAGCAGATCGACTCCACCATGCGGCCAGAGCGGATCTTTGCCAATCTCTCCGCGGGTTTCGGCGTTCTGGCGCTGGTGCTGGCGTCCATCGGCATGTACGGAATCATGGCCTACTCGGTTTCACGGCGCACCAACGAGATCGGCATCCGCATGGCGATAGGGGCGCAACCCAGGCTCGTTCTCGGCATGATACTCCGTGAAGCCTCGCGGCTAGTTGCGATTGGGGTCGTGGTAGGGGTTTGCGCGGCGGTGGGAATGGGACGCGTGATTGCCAGCATGCTCTATGGGCTCAACTCCTGGGATCCGATGACGCTGATCTCTTCGGCCGCGCTGCTGATCGGCGTGGCCATTGCGGCAAGCTGGATTCCCGCGCGGCGCGCGGCAGGCGTGGACCCTATGCGGGCTTTGCGGCATGAATAAACGAAAGCAAACCGCATAAAATTTTTGACAAGAGAGCCGGCACTGGATTACAACATCGTGTATCGATATATCGATCATCGAGCACAATGCCCAAACATCTTTTCGCACAAATACTCACGCTGGCTTCGCTGGCCGCGTTCCCCGCCTTGATCTATCATGCCGGAGGCTACGATCGAGGGCGTGTCTCCGGCGCGTTGGCCGAGGCTGTGGCCGGCGACGCGAGACTGGATGCGGCAGAGCGGCAGCGTGTGCTTGACCTGGTAATTGTGCATATCAGGCAGTACTACTTCGATCGAAACGTTGCGCAGAAGACAGCGGACGCGCTGCTGGCGCATGAGAGGAGCGGCGACGACAGGGCGGTGACGGATGGCGGCGCATTTGCCGATCTGCTGACCAGGCAGATGAGGGATGCGAGCCATAACATGGACTTGACGATGGTATACAGCCGGGACAAGTTACCGGAGCGTCCGCCGGCGCAAACTCCGGAGGACCTTGCACGTTATAGAAAGTTCGTGGAACAGAACAACTGCTTCATCAAGAAGGTCGAGATCCTGCCGCACCGGATCGGGTATCTGAAGCTTGATTGGTTTTCGGAGCCCTCTATCTGCCAGACAATGGACGTGTCCACGATGGCTTCCTTGAACGACGCCAATGCGATCATCTTTGATTTGCGAGACAACCGCGGCGGTGCTCCGGGTTCAACCCTGCTGTTTGCCGCCTATCTATTCGATCATCCGGAGTATTGGTATAACCCGAGGGAAGCTCCAACTGAGGATTCCTGGACGCGGTCGCCTGTTCCGGGAAATAAGTTGGCGGACAAGCCGGTATATGTGCTGACCTCATCCAGGACCTGGTCGGGCGCTGAGCAGTTCTGCTACAACCTGAAGATGCTCAAACGCGCCACTTTGATCGGTGAGAGAACGGCTGGTGGCGCTCATGCCGGTGTTTTCCATCGCATTGACGATCACTTTGGCGTGGGCATTCCTCAAGTAAGGTCGATCAACCCCTTCGGAAATGCAGACTGGGAAGGGGTAGGCGTGGAGCCGGAGGTGAAGGTGGAAGCAGCGAATGCATTGGAGGCGGCAGTGAAGATCGCCGAAGCTGAACTGCAGAAGAAGTAGCGCTTTGAATTTAGCCAAAAGCCTCCGCCGCGATTTGACAATTGGTGTCAAGTTGCCGAGCCGACTCTTCGTCCATGTGGAGAGTCCCCCACCGGAAGTCAATGAACCTTAGCGCGTTTATGAGGACTGATTGGAATGACCGTTCTCAATCGCTCTGTTGCTAGAGGCGAATGTTGACGATAGATCTTCAGATTTGATGGACATGGCCTTTGCAATTCTCTTGAAGTCGTCCGCAGTGATCCGGAAAGCTCCTCTGCGAAACGCTAAGCCCCAACTCTCGTTCCCTTGGGTAAATGTCAGTTCTTGCAGTAGCGGCCGGACGGGCGCTTGTCTACTCTTGAAAAACTTCGTCCGGCGGCGATATGGACGAAAGCCCGCAGACTGCTCAGCTTCGTAGGGAAATTCGTCAAGGATGCGTCCGGCGGCGGTGAAAGCCTGCAGGACAGGTCCGCTTCCCATCAATTCGCGTGGCGAGTAGAAGACGATGAGGTCGCCGGCCTTCAATCGGCGCACCAAAGCCTCCTTACCGTGGCCCAGTTGGCAGAAGCCGCCTTGAACGGCACCGAGCACATGGTCGTGGCTTGCGACCCCAACCCAATGGCTTTTGTGTGTCACCTTTGCGAGTGCCAATTCGAACCTCCATCAAGGCTGAAGAACTTATTACTCGCCCTCGCCAAGCATCACGGCGCGGAGATCGTAGTCGACAGGATCAAACCCGGTCGCCAACGTCGCGGCTGCCTTCATGTGCGCCTGAATGCCGGGCAGCTTGCTCATGGCTGCATAGTCTTCCTTTGATCGCCACTGCGCGTAATTGACGACCTTGCGTCGGTCTCGACTGACGTGGAGGTTCGCGGAGATGAAGCCGGGTTGATCTCGAAAAATCTCTTCCGTAGCCTTCTGCAGGTTCTCCACCAAGCGGTCCGCGTTTTCAGGTTCGACGGAGAAGGTGTTGACGAATGTTAGATATCCGCTGCTTGCGTCCAACGTTGCCGTTGCCTGCTTTGGCTTTTCTGTGTGGACGGTAATTGCGTATCCATCCGGGTCACGGAAGGCGAAGAATCTCCCAAACGGTCCATCGGCAGGAGGGAGAAGGATGGGTACGCCTTTCTCCACCAGTTGCGCGTGGAGCGCATCGGCATCCGTTGCGGCGATCCAAAGAGACACGCCCCATCCCAGCTTGCTAGTTGCATCGAGGTCAGCCATCGGTGTCCGGATCGCAAACGGGACAGGTTTGGTGTTGAAGACAACCGCGCCCGGTGGATTGTGCGGGGATGCAGTGAGACCGATCTGCTCTACGTAGAAGGTTTTGGAAGCCTCAAGGTCGCGTACCTGGAGCGCAATAAAGCTTGGCCCGATCAATTTTGGCGTAGTCCTGTGCTTGCTGGATGTTGTCATGGTCCTTATAATATATAAGGATCCTTATATGTCAAGCGTGGAAGGCACATCGACGAACATGGCACCAGAACATCCGATGGCGGATCGGCTAGGATACGTGCTCAAGCAAGCACAACACGCACTCCGGACGAGCATGGATGACCAGCTCAGCCATCTGGGTGTGACCACGGCACAGTTCAACGTTTTATCAGCAGTTCAGCAGCAACCGGGCATTTCAAATGCCTCCCTTGCACGTGGGGCCTTTGTCACAGCACAGAGCATGCTGGGAATCGTGGCCAACCTGGAAAAGATGAGGCTCTTGCATCGAACTCCTCACCAGACACACGGACGCATCATGCAGACTGAGTTGACGCAAAAAGGCACTGAGGTGCTGGCAAGCGCACGCGAAGCAATCGATGATGTGGAGAAGAGCATGACAGTCGGTTTTACTGCTGAGGAGATCGGTACACTACGGTCCATGCTTCAACGGTGTGCCCAGAATATGCATTCCCCATAGAGCCGACTGCTCAAATGACCTGATCGATATGGTGCCCGCACGGCGAATAGTCCTCATAGGTCGGCCAGTGTTTACAAATCCAGTCCACCTGGACGTAAAACCGGCAAGTGTCCAAGTCGCTGATTGTCGGTGAGTATGCGCTTATACGGATGCGTACCCGTCCTGAACCTGCCAGCACTCAACCGAAGGACACAAGTGGGGGATAAGCAGCGACAGTCGCCACCGCCTGTTCATTTGCGTGCTGCCTCTTGAGACAACAGGCCGTAGACATCAACTTCGCGCTTTGCTCCCACATAGACATGGCCGTTTGCGATGATTGGAATATTGAACCGAAGGGCCAGCCCGGCCCGGTCGCGAGAGGGATTCTGCTCACTGACGTAGAGCAACCGGGAGGTATCGAGTGCGTCGTAGGCGAACAACACCGCGTTCGCGTCGTCGGTGTTCCATGCTCTCGAGTGCAGCACCCAAAGCACACCATCCCGCGAACCGTTCGCTGAAATAGCCGGGGTTGCGCCGATAGCTGGGAAATGGGAACCGCTTGCCGCTTTGAGCGAGAGTTTTCCGTCCTGCACGGTGAATTGCCGAAGTGCATCATGGTCGCTGTTGCTCAGCACGTAGAGGTTGTGGTTCCAGTAGGCCATTGAGCCATAGACGCCGCCACCGGGGCTGGGAATCGTTTGCACTGCGTGGCTATCATTGTTTGGATGGTAATGACCCATGTGGGCGCGGTCGATCAAGTAGATGGTCCCGTCTTTGCCGGCAATAACGGCGAGGTGCGGATGCGGTCCCGGCTGGGACGGCAGTAGCACCGGCCCTCCCGAACCCAGGTCTTTATCTTTTGCATCCAGTTCGACGACGTCGAACGGCGCGAAATAGTCATAGAGCTTCAAACTTTGCCCGTCCAGTTTCAGCAAGCTATCTCCATAATCGCGCCCCCCACTGGCTGCATCGAAGCGTCCGTTTCCAGCCGCTAGAAACAGATGGCCTTGCTCGTCGGTGGACGGTCCTGTGTCGCCCGCCCAGAAGCCGCCGTCATCTGCGTCGGGAGATGCATTGAAGACTGCTTTTTGTTTGAGGGTTTGCGCGTCATAGGCCATCACCCACCCGTGGTATGGTCCAACATCGCAGGAAGAACCCCACGTAAGATAGACCGAGCCATTTGCCAGCAGGAGCGCGGCACGAGGATTCTCGCGCAACGGATCGAATTCCACTTTCCCCGAGTGGCTACCGGCGCCCCTCCCGTTGATCGTGGCCCTGATAGCGACCGGGCCACCGAACTTCTCGAGCCCTGTTGTCACGTCCAGCGCGTGCAGACGCTGCGTGTAGTGACTCGACGGCAACTCCTTGGTACGCGCCAGCACATACAGTGTTCCGGTATCCGCATCAATTACGGGTGTGGACGTGATCCCGACTTCCGGCGCGATAAAGGGGCATTCGACATCGTCCTCCGGAACAGTCGTCACGCCCTTCCTGAGAAAGTTCACGTGCCAGAGCGGCACAGCGCGGTGGCCGTAAGCGTCGAAGGCATATACGCTGTCGTGCTCGGTTGCAACAAACAGCACATCGTGCCGGCCCTTGCCAGGTATCTCCAATCCTGCAAGGAAGAGCGGTTGCGCGTAGACGTCACCGTCTACTTTCAACGTGAATAGCTTTCCAAAATGGCGGACGTTCACATCGCGCGGAGTCAGGATGGTTTCGACGCGGTTGGTGCCGCTTCGTGCATTGTCATACTGCGACGTAGTCACACTCTGCGCGCTTGTGCGCAGTCCCATGATCAAAATTGGGATCAGGATGGATGGCCATGCGACGGACTTGGAAGCATTCACCAAATTGCTGCACCTTTTCCGCCGGCAGATATGCGCTCTGCTATTCGAGCCGAAGCGCGGTCATCGGGTCGACGCGCGTTGCCCTCTGCGCCGGAACCCACACGGCGATGAGGGCGACCGCGCTGAGAAGGAGCGGCGTGACGATGAATGCGACGGGATCCCAGGCTTTGACACCAAAGAGGAAGCTGGCCAGAAAGCGAGTGAGCCAGAACGCTCCGCCGATACCCAGGACCACGCCGGCGCCGGTTAGGATCATGCCTTGCCCGATGACCGTGTTGCGGAGATTCGATGCCTGCGCTCCCAGCGCCATGCGTACGCCGAGTTCCTGTGTGCGCTGCTGGACGGAGTAGGACATGACTCCGTAAACTCCGATGGCCGCCATGAGCAAGCCTGCGGATCCGAAGACAGTGAGAAGCAGCATATTGAAGCGCTGACGCGCCGTATTGCGCGCCTCGATCTCGTCCATGGTGCGAATGTGCGCAACCGGCAAGCCGCCGCTGGCATCGTGAAGAGAAGCTGTGATTGCAGGAACAACTGTGTGCGGATCGACCTCGCTTCGGATGATCCACCAGAGCGGCGTCACGCGTGAATTGAGCGCGGTCTCGAGGTCCGGCATCTGCGCAAGCGGAATGTACATCATAGGAAAGGGATCGCGATTGGGGCCACCATCGTGCGTGTCACCCACGATGCCGACAACCTGACGGGAGCCTTCAGCAAAGGCTGGTCCAGCGCCAGGTCCGATCTGCATGCGATCCTTAAGCGGATCACCTTTGGGCCAATAGTGGCGGGCCATCGCCTGGTTGATGATCACGACGCCGGGTGCAGCAGCATCATCCTGTTCAGTGAAACCGCGGCCACGCAACAGCGGAATTTTGAGTGCACTGAAGTATCGCCAGGAAACGGAATAAAAGCCCGCGTCGCCGGTGGCAGGGGAATTCCCTTTGGGACGGCCGACGACATCAAAGATCATGCCAAAACCGCCGGCCATAGGCAGGCCGTTGCTCACGCCCACATCGAGGACCCCGGGAATCGCAAGCACACGATCCGTGCCCCCGCGAATGACCTGAGCGACAGCCGCTGTCTTTTGGAAACGGTCGCCGCTCATGGACATGGCCATGCTGATGACATTGTGCGTTGCAAAGCCAGGATTGACAGCCTGCAACTTAAGGAAGGTACGGATCAGCAGAGCTGCTCCAATGATAAGCACAAGAGTGAGAGCCATTTCGCCGATGACAAGTGCAGAGCGGAGCTTGCCACTGCGAAAGCCCACGCCCGAACGGCTGCCGCTTTCGTTGAGCATAGAAACCAGATTTGGTCGAGAAGCGCTGATTGCGGGGGCCAAACCAAAAAGGATTCCGGTGAGAATAGAAACGCCGAGCGTAAAGAGCAGGATGTTGACGTCGAGCGTTACGGCTGAACCATCTTCTCCAATGCGTGGAATGTTGCCGGGGTTGATGCTGAGCAAAAAGCGAACGCCGCCGAACCCAAGAATGAGGCCAAGCATACCCCCAGCAAGCGAAAGCGCAAGGCTTTCTGTCAGCAGTTGCCGGATGATTTGACTACGGCCGGCTCCGAGAGCCGCACGGGTAGCAAACTCGCGCTTTCTCGAAGAGGCTCTTGCCAGCAGCAGGTTGGCAATGTTGGCGCAGGCAATCAATAGAACGAAGCCGACAGCGCCTAACAGCACGAGCAGCGGAAAGCGCGTATCGCCGATCGTCGCCTCCTGGAGTGAGAAAACGCCGAATCCGTTATCGGGGGAAAGTGAGTCTTTGCCATAGATACGGCGGTACTCATCCGCAGCGAGGCGTAACTGTGCATTGACCTGCGCCAGGGTTACACCGGGCTTGAGACGCGCTGCCACCGTGAAGTAGTGGGCCATGTCCTGCGAGTTCAGATCGAACTGGAAAGGTACCCAGAGATCTGCCGGAGTATCGGTCACAAATCCTCGGCCAATGACTCCGACAATAAGATATGGCTGCCCATCGAGCTGGATAGTCGTGCCGACGGCCTTGGGGTCGGCCCCGTAGCGACTCTTCCAGAGACCGTAGCTCAGCACTGTCACATGCCCACCGTGTGGACTGTCTTCCGCGGCGGTGAATGTGCGTCCAGCAGCAATCGGAGCGCCGAACAGGCTAAAGTATTCTGCGGAAACGTGAGAGCCCTGCACCTGTTCAGGATGGTCGCCACCAGTGATATTGAGCCCGGCGCCGCCGAAGTCGTAGGCCGCCACCTGCTGAAAAATTTCGGGTTGCTGATGCCAGATATTGAACTTCGGGACGTTTGCCCCTGGAAACGATCCCTGTGGGCTGGTAATCCTCATCTCAAACAGTGACTCCGGATCCGGATACGTCAACGGTTTGAGCAGCACAGTATTGATGACTGAAAAGACGGCTGTGTTCACGCCGACGCCGACAGCGATCACAAGAATGGCGATGACTGTAAATCCCGGTGTCTTTCCGAGTCCGCGCAGAGCGAATTGGAGGTCGCGCCATAAATCTTCCAGCCAGGGGAAGGAGCGATAACGCCACACGCGCTCCCGCGCCGCGTGGGGATTTCCAAAGCGCAGACGAGCTTGGCGGCGCGCTTCCTGAGGAGATAGACCGCGCTCGGCATGCACGTCCTGCTCATGAGCCAGGTGCGACTCGATCTCCTCCGCCAAATCCTCATCCTTCCTGCTGCGATGCATGAAGCGGCGTATGGTCATTGGCGTCACTCTCCTGCTGATTCGATCGAGTCACCCAAAATAAGGCCAATGGCGCGCGTCATCCTGCGCCAGCGGCCGGCGGCGGCGATCAGTTCTTTCCGGCCTTTGGCAGTGAGGCGGTAAAACTTTGCCCTGCGGTTGTTTTCGCTCACGCCCCATTCCGAGGACACCCAGCCCCGGTCTTCGAGGCGATGCAGTGCGGGATAGAGCGAGCCCTGCTCCACCTCGAGCGCGTTCTCCGATGTGTGCTCGATGACCTGGGCGATGGTGTGCCCATGGGCCGGACCCATCACCAATGTGCGCAGGATGAGCAGGTCCAGAGTGCCTTGCAGAATCTCGCCGGCTTCCGGCGGTTTTTTCGATAGCACGTGGCGTCCTCCACTCGAATGACTATGCAAGAAACGTTATACACCACTCGAATGGCTATGGGAAGAATTAAGGTCCTGCGAACGAGGCAGGAAAGCTTAAGATTGGCGAGTTATGCCTCGACTGAATATTCAGCGACAGCAAAGGATTTTCGTTCGACTCCGGGCAGGTACAGCGCGTTGCTCTTAGTGCCATGAAGGCCAGCATGGCGCACCACAAGCCCTGATGCTCAGAGGCCACAACTGGGCCACTGCCTCGCGCTTGCCTGGATCTTATTTCACGTGGTTCTGAGTGTCTTTGACTCGTTCGATGGATTGGGTGTCCACGGTTTGTTCTGCGCGGTGATTGCCTGGATTCTCTTTCGTTTCCGAGGCCGCGGTATTTTCGCGGCCCGGAAGCCAGGAACAATTGATCGAATTAGTTTGTAAGCCCAGGAACGGTCTTGCTTGTATTGTGGCGGAAGATATTGACGGCTCCGATCACTTCGTCGTCGTTGTTGCGGATGGGAAAAATGTTGGCGAGCGCTAAAAGACGCTTACCACTGGGCTGCTCGCAAATCGCGTCGGCGTTCCGAACCGTGCCGCCGTTTTTGATCACCACGGAGGGTGGCGCAAGTTCGTGTGGCATCACCTCTCCCGAAGGGTAGCGAAGAATGTGAGCCCCGCAATACTTTTCTGATGTCCCCAGAGATGGCGTGCGTCCCCAGGCGGCGATTGCAGTTTTGTTGCACTTCACGAGGGTGCCATCTATTTCCAGGACATATATTCCCACAGGGATATTATCGATCGCCGCCTGATCCGCGAGGATCCCTTTGGTGACGAGGTGCCCGTCGCGAAGCTCTCCTCGAAAATCGATTCTCTCGAAGTCGCCATCTAAAATCATCTTGCTGGTTGCCAAGCCGCTATCCAGAACCGGCGTGCTAGCCGCCATTGTTGCCTCCTTACATCTATCTTGCTGACACACCGTATCGACTTAGTGCGGTCTTGTCATCGTCCAAAAGGATGGGACTCTTATCCACCTTCAGTTCCAGCAGCATTGACCCGGATGAGACCCGCGCTTCACGGTCAGCAGCCACTTGACCGCTGAAGTGGCCCGGCTTTGGGTCACCGAACCGCGAGTTATGCCTCGACGGGATCTTCAGCGACGGCAAAGGATTTTCGTTCGATACCGGGTAAGTGCAAGGCCAGAGTAATCGCCCGCAGAGCCATGAACGCAAGCATGGCGCACCACAAGCCGTGATTGCCGAAGCGAGCCGTGAGCACGACGGCCAGGCCGAGATAGCCGGCGAGCGAAATCAGCATGCTATCGCGTAGCTCCTGGGCGCGCGTGGCGCCGATGAAAACCCCGTCGAGCAGAAAGCTCCACACGGCCACCAGGGGCAAGACGATCAGCCAGGGAAGATACTGTCCGGCGAGCGAGCGGATCAGTTCCTGATTGGTGAAAATAGCGATGACGCTGCGGCCAAAAACGAGATACAGGAGGGAGAGGCCAGCCGCGACAGTGAAGGCCGAAACCGAGCTGGCCTTGAGCACCGCGCGATAGTCGGCCCGCCGCCGCGCACCGATGGCTTCACCAACCAACGCCTCAGTGGCATTGGCAAACCCGTCGAGCCCGTAGCCCGCGATCCAGAGAAAGTTGATGAGCACTGCATTCGCAGCCAGAATCGCATTTCCGGCGCGGGCGCCCGTGCGGGTGAACCAGACGTAGGCTGCGACCAGGCTCAGGGTGCGCAGAAGGATGTCGCGGTTGAGGGCAAAGAGCCGGCGCAGGCTTCCGCCGTCGACCAGTTCGCTCCAGCGCACGTGCCTGGGGCGAGCGCCGGTGGCCAGCATGAGTGCCAGGCCGAGAAAGCATCCGGTCCATTCCGCGGTCATGGTTGCGGTGGCGATGCCGGCCACGCCCCAGTGCCAGCGTAAGACCAGCGTGAGAGCCAGCACCACGTTGACGATGTTAATCGCCGCTTGCAGCAGCAAGGCGGTTCGGGCACGCTGCTTGCCGAGAAGATAGCCGAGGATGGTGTAGTTCGCCAACGCCGCCGGCGCCGACCAGATGCGAATGCTGCAATATAACAGGGCATTGCGATGCACCTCCGAGCTGGCGCCCAGCAGAGCCAATGAGGCGGAGATGAGCGGCTTTTGGACAACGAGGATCAAAGCTCCGATAAGCAGCGCGGTGAGAAGTGCGCGGCCGAAGTGGTGCATCACCTGATCCTGGTCCCCGGCCCCGTGCGACTGTGCGACCAGGCCGGTGGTCGCCATGCGCAGGAAGCCGAAGGTCCAGTAGACGGAGTTGAAAAAGATGCCTCCCACGGCAACGCCGCCCAGCGCGGCCGGGCCGGGCAGATGGCCAGAGAGGATCGTGTCCACCATGGAGAGCAGAGGCTGGGTCAGGTTCGAAAGAATGAGCGGGATGGCGAGCAGAAAGACTCGCCGGTACCAATAGGGCATTCCCATGGTTTTGTGGGTCTAGAGTTTCACATCGGCCGCGGTTTTGCTATCAGCAGAGAAGACTGGTCCAAGTGCCGGCGTCTTCCAGTGCAATAGCATCGGGCCCCGATTCTTCTTGCCCGGCATATCTCGTTCCACTATGCTTTGCCAGCTTCCCTTTCTGCACAGTTAAAGGAGGCGCCATGAGACGCCGTTCGTTTCTCAAAACCGTCGCAGCCGGGGCGCCTGCTGCCGGCCTGCAAAATTTTCTCGTGACTCTGGCGCACGCCCAGGCTTCCACATCTGCCCCCGCAATGCATGTAGTTGGAGCCGGGGAGGACCGCTCCGGCCATCCTCATTCCTTAGGGATCAGCTCGATTCTCTTCAAGGTGCCAACCAGTGAAACCGCAGGCGGCCTCTTCGTTATGGAGCACACCCATCTCCTTCCGGGTGGACCGCCTTTGCATCTCCACCTGTATCAGGAAGAATGGTTCTACGTGATGGAGGGAGAAGTGGCCTTCCAGGTAGGCGAGCAGAGGGTCCAGCTGCACGCGGGCGAATCAGTACTGGCTCCCCGCCTCGTGCCGCACACATTTTCCTCTGTAGGCGCGACGCCCGGCCGCTTGCTGATCGCGTTCTGTCCTGCCGGCAAAATGGAGCAGTACTTCCGCGATGCTGAAAATGCCCAGGGATCCGCGGGGGACGCCGCGTTCATCGGGCGATACGAAATGAAGCTGGTTGGCCCTTCTCCATTTTGGAAGTCATAAGCCGAGCTGCTACTATAGCCGGCGACATCCGGTCTCGTGAAATCGCTTTAGTCGCAGCGAAGTGCCTCCATGGGTTCAACGCCGGCAGCTCGGCGAGCGGGAATCCAGGCAGCGAAAAAGGCTACGACCAAAAGCGCGAGTATCGCCCCGGCATAAGTAAGTGGATCCATAGCGCTCACACCCAGCAGCTTGGTGGGTGTATCCATGGAGGATCCAAAGATAGACATGGCCGCAATGCTTCGTGACACCGCCAGCGATAGGCAGAGACCTACCACGAGCCCAGCCAGGACCAGCGACAGGCCCTGCCTCACTACCAGGCGGAGCACGTCCGCCGGCCGCGCGCCCAGGGCCATGCGGATACCAATTTCATGTGTGCGTTGGGCCACGGAATAGGCCATGACGCTATAGAGACCTACAGCAGCGAGGACGACGGAGAGCGTACCCAGAACACTCAGCAAGCTGGCCGCAACCTTTTGCGGATACAGCGAGGCTTCAATGAATTCGGAGAGAGGTACCGAGTCGAATACCGTGACGGCGGGGTCGATCTCCCTGGCTTTCTGCCGGACGAGGGAGAGGGCAGTCTCCGGATTGCCCTGTGTTCGTACATAGAACGCCAGGTCCAGATCTGCGCGATACATCTGGCGAAAGGGTACGTAGAAGTAAGGCAGAGGCGCTTCGCTGAGGTAATGGTATTTACTGTTGCCGGCAACACCGATCACGGTGAACCACTCACCCCACCCATGGATCTGGCGGCCGATCGGGTTTTGCCCGCCGAAGAAATGATCGACGAAGGCTTGAGTGACGATCATCACCCGCGGCGATTTTTCGTCGTCATGCGCAGTGAAGTTGCGGCCTTCGGTGATGGGGATACCCAGGAGCGGCAGATAATCGGGCGATATCATGTTGCGATAGATCTTCATGTTCTCGTCTCGACGCGGGGTGTAACCTCGCACCTCCAGGTGTTCCCAGGAGCCGGCGTCGAAGCCCAGCGGCACGAAATCAGACCAGGCCACACTGGCGATGCCGGGAGCAGACTGAAGCTTTTCGCCCAGGCGGCGGGTGAATTCCTTGCGCTGCTCGAGACTGTAACCGTTGCTGGCGAGATAAAACTGCGAGAGCAGTACATGGTTGGGATGGAAGCCGGGATCGATCTTTCGGGCAGCTGAGAATCCTCTTGCAAACAAGGCTGCGCCAATAAGGGCGACCAGCGCCAGCGAGACTTCGACCACCACCAGCGAAGAGCGCAGGCGATGGGAGCGCACCCCTCCTACACCGCTGCGGCCGGCCTCATTCAGGTTCTCGTTCAGGTTGGTGCGTCCTGCCTGGAGAGCAGGGAATAGGCCGGCGGTAATAGTGGTGACGATACAGAGCAGTGCGCTAAAAGCGAATACATGAAAGTTCAGATGCGGATCGAGGGCCAGAGAAAGGCGGCCCGGCGGCAGCAATTTAACCAGGCTGCGGCTCATCCACACGGTGACGACGATGCCGCAGATGGTTGCTGCGCTAGCGAGCAGAAGGATTTCCATGGCCATCTGGCGCGCCAGCCTTGCCTTTCCCGCGCCCAACGCGAGACGCGTACTAAACTCCTTCTGGCGAACGGTGGCTCGAGCCAGCAGTAGATTGGCAACGTTAGCGCAGACAATGAGCAGCAGAACTCCGCACACGCCCATAAGGATGCGAAGCGGAGCGAGCAACAAGGATTGTGGACCGAAATGCGAGTTGGCGAGGGGCAGCACGGTGGCGCTCAGGCCTTGGTTGGTGTCGGCATCGGCGATAGCCATGCGCGTTGCCAGGGAGGCGAGTTCGGCGCGAGCCTGATCCAGTGTGACTCCTGGCTTGAGACGTGCGATTCCGAACATATTGCGATCTGCACGGTCGCGCAGCATCCATTCATCCACGCCGTTAAGCTCCGGCTGCATCATGTATGGCACCCAGAGGTCAAACGCCTCCCCCGCGTACGAACCGTGGAAGGCGGGATCCGCGATGCCAATCAGCGTTAGTTCGTGCTGGTTGACCCGAACGGTCTTGCCGACGATGGAGGGATCCGCGTTGAAATGCGACCGCCAGAAGCGATCGCTGATCACAACCAGGGGAAAGGCGCCGGGCTTGTCGCCATACTCCTCCGGAAGGAAAACGCGGCCTACGGTTGCTCGTGTGCCAAGAACGGAGAAAAAGTTGCCGGAGACAAGTTCACCCCAGACGCGTTCGGCGTGATCTTGCTGTCCCACACTAAAGGCGGCGGGATGGGTCACGGCAATACCGCTCACGAGTTTTAGATGGTCGCGGAAGTCGCGGTAGTCTGGGTACGAATTGGGAACAAAGGCGCCATTCGGAGTCAGTGTCTCGACCGCCACGAGGCGATCAGGCGACGCGACCCCGGAGAGCGGACGAAGCAGCAGCCCATCGACCCAGGAGAAAACAGTAGTGTTCGCTCCGATGCCAATGGCCAGCGTGAACACTGCAAGGATGGTGAACGCGCGATTGCGAAACATCATCCGCAGACTATAGCGAAGGTCTTGAAGCAGGCTTGACATGCGTACGCTCCGTTCTCGCCCTCTTTGCGGCTACTTAAAGACTGAGCACGTTATCTTCCAAACCCAGCTATCGAAACATTGCCGAAACGTCACGGCTTAACGGGCCAAGGTGTTCACTCGTGGCAGAGGTGTCCAACAATGGACAATTCAGCATGCCTGCGATCGTCCTGGCTTGGGCTACATGCCGCACAGCTAATCACGCGAGAGGTCAGCATCACTCTTGTCGCAGCGTGACTATCGGATCCACGTTGGCCGCACGGCGTGCGGGGATGTAGCTGGCGAGCACGGCAATCGTAATCAGTGCGATTGGGGCGCAGACGAACGTCAGCGGGTCCGTGGGTCCCACACCGTAGAGTAAGCTAGCGACCAGCCGCGTCAGCAAGAATGCAGCGGCCAGCCCGATCACGACCCCTGTACAGGCCAGCAGCGTCCCGTTCCTGACAATCATCTTCGTGATTGCCCTGCGGTTTGCCCCCAGTGCGAGCCGAATCCCCATCTCTCTCGTTCGCTGGGCGACCGTGTAAGAAATCACTCCATAGAGTCCGACAGCAGTCAGCAGAAATGCAAGCCCGCCAAAGATGCCGAGGAGAACGGCTTCAAAGCGCGTGCCACCGACAGAATCGCTCACATAGTCGTCCAGAGTCTTCACGTGCAGCAGAGGCAGCGAAGGATCCAAGGCCTGGACCTCACTCGTCAGTGTAGGCACCAAGTCTCCAGGGGGGATCTCGGTACGCACGACAACCGACATGTCCATCATCGGCAATTGAGAGTAGGGCACATACGATTCTGCAATGGAAGGAGCACCCAGACCTTCCGCCTTTACATCACCCACTACACCGACAACGACCCGCATGGGCGCACCCGAAGCTCCAGTCCCAATATCTGGTTGAATCCGGCGCCCGATCGGATCCTCTCCGTGGAAGGCCTGCTGCGCCAACCTCTCACTGATGATCACGGCCGGCGTTGCTCCCGAGACATCATCTTGCTGATTGAACTCGCGGCCGCGCAGAAGCGGAATCTTGAGCGTTTGAAAGTAGTTCTGATCGATGATGTGGAGGGTCGTCACCGGCCGTTCCGATTGCTTCATGGGATGAGCTTCCACGTCGAAGCTTGTCTTGACGTCATCCGCCTCAAGTGGGAGGGGGGCTGCGGCGCTGGCGGAACGGACACCAGGAGTGGCCCGAATTTTTGCCAGCAGCCTGTTATAGAAGTCCACCTTGTGAGCGTGGTCGTAGGTTAAGTCGAGTCCGAAGGTAACGACGTGATCTTTGGCAAAGCCGGGATCTACCTTTTCCAAACTCAGAAGGCTTCGCAGCAATAGGCCGGCGCCAACCAGCAACACGATGGCAAAAGCCATTTCCGTCACGATCAGCCCAGACCTTAGACGACGCCGCATCCGTGATTCCGTTCCGCTCCGGCTATCCTCCTTCATGGAGGAAGCCAGTTCACCTTTTCCACCCTGAAAGGCGGGAATCAGCCCCAGGACAATGCTGGTGAAAAGTGCAACCGTACCGGTGAATGCCAGCGCCTGCAGGTTGAGGCTACTGTCCATGACTCGTGGCAGCCCACCGGGCGCTAGTCTTGTCAGCAATTGAATTGCCCAGGACGCGAAGACAAGACCGAGCGCTGCCCCTCCAGCTGCGAGCACCAGGCTTTCGATAAGAAGCTGGCGCAGAATCATCGATTGCGTCGCTCCTAACGCTTTGCGGACACTTATCTCCTTGCTGCGCGAGCTTGCCCTGGCCAGCGACAGATTCGACAGGTTAACGCAGGCAATGAGAAGGACCAGACCCACTGCGCCGAAGAGAATGAACAGACCCTGGCGCATCTCTCCTACCACCGCATCCAGTTCTCCAACGATACGGATGCCTCTTGGCCTGTTCTCTGGATACCGGTGGTTCAATCCGGACTGAATACCGGCCATTTCTGTCTGCGCGGTCACGGGAGTGACACCGCTTTTCAGTCTGCCAATCACGTCGAGATAGCTCGATCCGCGCTGAGAAGTCATCGGCGTGGGCCCTCGTGTATCAAGAGCAATGGTCGTCCAGAAATCGATCGGAGTTCGCTCTACCGGAAATTGAAATCCTGCCGGCATCACGCCAACAACACTGAAGGATTGGCCATCCAGGGTCAGATTCTGCCCAATGATTTTCTGATCTGCTCCAAAACGGCTTTGCCAAAGGCCATGGCTCAGGACGATCGGCAGGCTGGTGCCCGGCTTGTCTTCAGCAGGAAGAAATCCCCTTCCCAGCGCAGGGGGAACGCCCAACACCGAAAACAAATTTGCAGAGGCGACCGCGCCCGTCAAATGTGCGGGCTCGCCTCTTCCTGTAAGGGTGAAATCTCGCTGATCAAATGCGGACATGCCCTCGAAGACATGACTCTGCGCTCTCCAGTCCAGGAACCCAGGATAAGAGACATCAATTTCATCGTGCCGGCCGGGTTCCGTGGTCTGGATGGCCACCAGGCGGCTTGCATCATGAAAGGGAAGAGGGCGCAGCAGAACCGCATAGACAACGCTAAATATCGCGCTGTTCGCCCCTATGCCGAGCGCCAGGGTCAGAACCGCTACGGTGGTAAAGCCTGGGTTCTTGCGCAGCTGCCGCAACGCATAACGAAACTCAGAAAGCGGGATGTACATCCGGATGTCCTCGAAAAGCCCTCTTGCGCCACTGCGTGGTGCACGTTTGTCTCCAACAGAGTTCCGCATAAATCCTTTGCAATAAATCCGAAACATTGCCGCCACACGCGGGAATGTGCGGATTTAGAATCCTGCGTCCGCTATTGAACACTTCTCCCGTGGGCACGGAAAGTTAAGACCGCGCCAGACTGAACCATGTTCCCCCACGCTTCCGAAACGGAAGGCCAGCTTCTCCTCCGTAACTTCCGGATGAACCACAGTCAGCGATACGATAAACGAGCGATCGCAGCGAGAGACGAATCAACGAACGCGTGCGTTCTTCTGGAGACCTCATGGACGATCCCGATGTGTACGTGAACATGCCCGATTCGCCTCTGCCCAGCGCCCTGCCGAAAGGCTGGACGGTCTCTCATCCGGCTGATCCGCTCACGGTCGTCGGACCGGAACGCGATCTGAGGATCTCCTACTTCAGCGTTCTCCTGGGAGAGAGCGTGGACGATCAGGTCCGCTCCGCGTGGCGGCAGCTCGACCCGGAATTCGACAAGCCCATCCGGCACCGGGCTGAGATGCCGTCGACGGAAGGCTGGGACAGCGTAATGCAGATTGTCTACGACATGCCGGCCAATGAGAACCGCCTGGCGCTTGCCATCGTGCGCGTGCTCGGCGAGCGGGCCTACATCAATCTGATCGATGGCGCCAAAGCCGCCTTCAGCCGCCGCCTGGCGCAGATTTCGGAGATCAGCAGAACGTGGAAGCCTGCCGGTCTTCGCGAGCCCAGCCTTGCCGGGACCGAGCCGAAGTCCTTTGGCGATGTGGAGCGGCATGCCATGAGCGAGTTTATCCGCTCGGCCATGCGGCAGCTCCGCATTCCCGGCGCCGCGGTCGCCATTGTTCAGAATGGCGAGATGGTGTACGCGGAAGGCTTTGGCGTGCGTAAGGTAGGCAACAACGACCCGGTGACGCCGACTACTCGCTTCATGATCGGTTCCTCCACCAAGCCGCTCACCACCCTGATGATGGCAAAGCTCGTGGACACGGGGTGCTTTGCCTGGACCACAGCGGTCGCTGAGGTCCTCCCGGGATTCTCGCTCGCCGACGCCGAGGTTACCAGCAAGCTGGAGATGCGGCACACCGTCAGCGCGAGCACCGGCATGCCGCGCCGCGATGTCGATCTGCTCTTCCGATTCCAGGGAATCCGGCCTGAGGACCGCATAGCTGAAATGAAGGCGATGCTGCCCACCACCGGCTTTGGCGAAACCTTTCAGTACTCCAACTACTTGGTGGCTGCCGGTGGATATGCTGCGGCCCACAGCTTTGCTCCCGGTTCCTCTCTGGCTGAGGCCTACGAGCGCGCGATGGGACAGCTTGTCCTCGAACCTCTGGGCATGCGACAGACATCCATTCTCTGCAACGACTCACCTGAGGACGCAGCGCCCCACGGTCCCGACCTGGAAGGGAATTCCGTTCCGATCGACCCCGCTATGGAGCGGTTTGCCGACGCTGTGGCGCCGGCCGGATCGGTCTGGTCCACCATTCTCGACATGGTGAAGTATGTGCGATGTGAGCTGCAGAATGGCGTCAACGATCTCGGCGAACAGGTGGTTTCAGTGGAAAGCCTGATGGCGCGCCGTCAACCTGTGATCAAGATCGATGGCCAAAGCAGCTACGGGCTCGGTCTGTTCCTTACAGAACGCCAAGGTATTGAGGAAGTCATGCACGGCGGCAACACTCTTGGTTTCAGCTCGGACATGCTGTTCCTGCCGAAGCACGGCATCGGGATGGTGATCCTCACCAACTTGCGCGCCGCGGTTACATTCCTGGGTGCGGTTCACCAACGGCTGCTTGAACTCCTCTTCGGCGCAACCGCCAAGGCCGACGCGATTGTGGCGGCAGCCTCCACTGCGACGCAGCAATCTCTCGAGCGCATCCAACAGCGCGTGAAAATCGCTCCCGCCGAAATCGCCTGGATCGAGAAGTACGTCGGATTGTATCGCTCTGAAGAATTAGGTCCGGCGCGGATCTGCAAATGCGAAGCGGGCTACCGTATCGACTTCGAATCCTGGTCCAGTGATCTTGGAGTGGAAGAGCAATCCAAGGAAAGCCGCCAAATTGTCCTTACCTGCCCTCCGTGGCAGGGCGGCCTCCGGCTCCAGGTCTCCGACGATTCCAGCGATCTGATCCTCGACGGCGGCCAGACGATGTACCGGTTTGCGCGTATCGATTAAGCGCCGTGCAGATGTCCGATTATGAACAGCTCCTTAACGATTTCGGACAGGCATGACATGTGCATCGTTGCGCGATGATCTCGACTCATCGAGTTGTGTCCCGCCTGAAGTGGTGAAAGGATTGCACTCCTCGATGTTGTCGTAGGTGAATCAACGGGGGCTCCATGCAAACGATGCTCAAGGATTATCACTACGCAATCCGGCAAATCCGAAATTCACCCGGCTTCGCCATCACCGTCATCGCAACGCTGGCACTGGGTATTGGCGTCAACACTGCTGTCTTCAGCGTGATGAACGCGGTGCTGCTGCGCATGCTGCCGGTGCGCGAGCCGAAACAGCTCTTCTACCTCACTCACGCCAACATGCCGCCCGACGTCGGGAACATCGCGGATTCGCGGTACACCTTTGGCATCAATGTCTATCGCCGGCTCAAAGCAGACCAATCGGCATTCTCCGATGTGATTGCCTACGCTCCGCTCTCTGAACACAAGACCGCTGTTCGCTTCGCAGAAACACCGGAAGAAATCGACGCCAATGAAGTAAGCGGAAACTTCTTCTCCGCGCTCGGAGTGGCGATGGCCGCCGGCCAGCCCTTTGCCGCCGCGGATGAGGACCAGCACTCGCAGGCAGCCGTCATCAGCTACGGATACTGGAGCCGCCGTTTCAACCGTGACCCCAACCTTATTGGCAAGCCAATCTTCGTCAACGGGGTGCCGTTCACCGTGACGGGTGTAAGTGCGCCCGGCTTCTATGGAGTCGAATCCGGCGGCTCGGCGACCGATCTCTGGGTGCCGCTACAGAATCGGCCCGAATTGAATGCCTGGGGAGTCCCTGCAACCAGCCAGAATACGCTCTATTCCAGCCCCAACTGGTGGAGCCTGATGTTGATGGCGCGCCTTAAGGACGGGGTCACCCGGCAACAGGCATTGGCGAGGATAAACCCTCTCTTTAACCATGCGGCCTATGAGACTACAGGCGTTGAAGATAGGAAGAGCGGGCAGAAGCTGGAACTGGCGCTGGTGTCCGCTCAGGGATTGGGCACAGCGAGCAGCGACTACCGCGATCCTCTGCGCGTTCTGATGGGCATGGTCGTACTGGTTCTGATCATTGCCTGTGTGAACATCATCATGCTTCTGGTCGCGCGCAGCTCCGTGCGCGAGCGCGAGTTCGCCCTGCGACTTGCGCTGGGCGCAGGCCGAGGACCGCTATTTCGGCAATTACTGGCCGAGAGCGGTGTTCTGGTCACAGTCGGGTCTTTGCTCGGCTGGCTCTTTGCTGTGGAAGCCACGCACCTACTCGCCGTCTGGTCGGAGTTGGAAGTGAGTCTTTCACCAGACAAGCCAGTCTTCCTTTTTACTCTGGCCATTTCGGCGCTTTCCGCACTTCTGTTCAGCGTTGCTCCTCTGCGCACTGCGGCCCCTACGGAGGTTGGACTTGTGCTTAAATCTTCGGGCACGCAGACTACGTCAACTCGGGGGCGCATGTTGACGGGAAAAGTCCTCATCGCCTTCCAGATGGCCTTTTGCGTGGTCCTGCTCTTCGCGTCCGGGTTGCTGCTCCGCACCTTGCGCAATTACCAGAACGTCGACTTGGGTATGCGTGCGGAGAGTGTCCTCGCCGTGGACATTCATCCCGTCGGCGCGCCCGATTACGCCCACTCGTTGGCTTTCTATACGCAACTTACTGAACGTCTGCGGGCGCTGCCCGGCGTAAAGGCAGTGACGCTTGCTGAACTTCGTCCCGGCACCGGCTGGTCAGACAACGCTCCTCTCACCATCGACGGACATTTGTACCCGTGGGACGACGGCAGAAATATGCTGCGCAGCAATCTGGTCGGCCCAGATTTCTTCGCCACTCTAGGAATTCCAATGATCGCCGGCCGCGACATCAGTCAATCCGATACACAGACGGCACAGAGGGTGGTCGTAGTCAACCAAACTCTCGTCGATCGCTATCTCAAGGGGATCTATCCTATCGGCCACACGGTCGGCGATGCCAAGCATGTCGCGACGATTGTGGGAGTCGCGCGAGACAGCAAATACGCTTCCAGTGATGAAGACCCGATGCCAATGATCTGGGGCAGCTATCGGCAGCAAAAAATGATTCAGAGCATGGATGTCGAAATTCAGACGTCCGGCGACCCGATGAGCCTTCTCCCTGGAGTTCGACGGGTCGTCCGCGACCTCGATCCCAACGCTCCGCTCGGTAAGCCCCAGCTTCTGCAAACCGGATTTGAGGAAACTTACCTGATGCCGGCTCTATTCGCACGGCTGGCCATCTTTTTCGGCGCTCTCGCAGCGACGCTGGTCGCCGTTGGGCTTCATGGGACGCTAGCCTACCGCGTCTCCCGCCGGACGACAGAGATAGGTGTACGCATGGCGCTCGGCGCAGCCCGTACCGAGGTGCTGTGGATGATCGTTCGCGAAAGTCTCTCCCTGATCGCCGTCGGCCTCATCGTCGGATTACCGCTTGCCTGGTTTACATCAAGACTGATGGCTTCCATGCTCTTTCATCTTTCACCCCACGACTCAGTCAGCTTCGTTGCCGCTGGATTGGGCATGTTGTTCGTTTCTGTCGCGGCCGCACTCATCCCAGCTCGCCGCGCTGCTTCGATTGAGCCGATGCAGGCACTTCGTTCCGAATAGAGGACTATAAATTTCGTAAGGCAGACTTAGAGAGCGGCGTCGCGGATCAATGTCAAAGAGTCTTTCGATACACAAGGAACCCGGACTTCTCCGCGACCTTGTCATATAGCTGCATCGCGGTTGCATTGGTCTCATGGGTGTGCCAATACACCCTGCTGCAGCCGGCTTGTTTCGCGCGTTGATAGATCTCTTCTATCAGCGCGCGCCCCACTCCCTTGCCTCGAGCCGCTTCGAGAGTGAATAGGTCTTGCAGGTAGCAGATGGACTCAATGGAAATCGTAGTGCGATGAAAGAGAAAATGCGCCAGGCCGATGAGTTGTCCCGATTCCTCCGCGACCAGAGCTTGCATCGGTTCATAGCCATCGAAGAAGCGTGACCACGTCATATTTGTGACGGCGTCCGGCAACGCGGTCGGTCCTTTGCGGCCGTAAAACGCGTTGTAGCCGTCCCAAAGCACTTTCCATTGCGCAAAATCTCGCTTTTCGGCCGTTCGTATCAGCAGATGGTCGCTCAATCTACGCCTCGTTGAAGAAATGAAATCCTGCGAAATTCTACAGGGTGATAATGAAGCAGCGGAGCAACTGATGCGACATCGATTTACGCACCTCTTCTTTGCCGGCGCAGTTCTAGCCCTCGGCCTCTGTCTGGCCACGCAGATCACCGCGCAAACCACTCCAAAGCAGTCATTGCTGGTGCTCTCCAAGCACGACCATGCATTGTCCATTGTTGACCCGGAGACGCTGAAGGTGGTTGCCCGCGCCCCCGTGGGGCCAGACCCTCATGAAGTAATCGCCTCCTCTGACGGCAAGACTGCCTATGTCTCCATCTATGGCGGTGGCGCTTACCACGTGCTTTCCGTAATAGATTTGATGGCGCAGAAGGCGCTGCCGGACATCGATCTTGGCGCCTTGAATGGCCCCCACGGACTGGCTTTTGTGGGCGGCAAGCTCTGGTTTACGGCGGAAGGAGCCAAGGCAGTCGGCCGCTACGACCCGGCTTCGGAAAAGGTTGACTGGATCATGGGCACAGGGCAAAACCGAACGCACATGATCTACGTCACTGCCGATCAGAAGCAGGTTTACACGACCAACGTAAGCTCGGCGACGGTCAGCATTCTGGAAAAGATTGCGCTTCCGCCCATGGGACCGCCGCCGGGAATGCGGGGTGGCCCAAAGGGACCACCCTCGGGCGGACCTCCTCCGGGAAATCAAAGGGGCCGGCGGATGGACTGGAATCAAACCGTCATTCCTGTTGGCCGGGGCGGCGAGGGGTTCGATGTATCTCCCGATGGCCGTGAATTGTGGACCGCCAACGCGGAGGACGGTACGGTCTCGGTCGTGGATATCGCTGCCAAGAAGGTGGTGGCGACCATTGCGGCGAACGTCTTTAGCGCCAATCGCCTGAAATTTACCGGTGATGGCAAACTGGTTCTGATCTCCAGCCTGGACGGCGCGGACCTGGTAGTTCTGAATGCGGCAACGCGCACGGAATTCAAACGTATCAAGATCGGCCATGGGGCTGCCGGGATCCTGGTGCAGCCGGATGGCTCGCGCGCGTTCATCGCTTGCACGCCTGATAACTACGTTGCGGTGCTGGACCTGAAGACGCTGGAAGTCACTGGCCACATCGACGCCGGCGGGGAACCGGACGGCCTGGCTTGGGCCGTCCAGCAGTGAGATAACGATCACTCATTTAATCCCGATGACCATGGAGTCGGGACCGACCAGGTGCTCAACGCGGGTCTCACGGAAGCCTGCTTCTTGCATCCACCCGGTGCAGTCGCTTCCCGTAAAGTCAAAGCCGCCCGCGGTCTCGACCAGCATGTTCAGGCTCGCCAGCAAGCCAAAGGCGTTCGTCGAACGATCGTCGTCGATAATGCTTTCGTAGACGATGAAGGCGCCGCCCGGCGGCAGCGCCGCAAAGGCTTTGGCGACCAGCATTCGCTTGGTTTCCAGATCCCAATCGTGGAGGATGTGGCCCATCATGACCACGTCCGCCTTGGGCAGGAGCTGTTCGAAGAAGCTCCCGGGAGCAAACTTCACCCGGTTGGAGAGCCCATTGGCCTCGACATACTCCTCGAAAATAGGGCCAACAGCCGGGAGATCAAATCCAGTTCCCTCGATATGCGGATTGGCTAGGGCCACTTGCGTGATCAAGTCACCTTGTGCAGTTCCGACATCCACAGCAGTTTGGTATTGCTTCCACGGGAACTGGCGCGCGATGGCCATGTTGCCTCCATGGCTTATGCCGGTCATGGCTCCCAGGAACTGCTTCAGACGCGCCGGGTTGGCATAGAGAGGTACAAAAGGATCGGGGCCGCCATCCTTGGATTCGTTTTGCGGGGCGCCCGTGCGTAGCGCGGTGGTGAGATGGCCCCAGAAGGGATAGAGCCGGTGGTTGGCCATCTCCAGAATGCCGCCGATGTAGGATGGTTTGCGCTTATCGAGGAAGAACGCGGTAGACGGCGTGTTGCTGTAGTTGCCGTCATGGCGCTCGAGGAATTTCAGCGCCACCAGCGCATCGAGAAAATCCCGCGCCGCGCGCCGATGAAGCCCCAGCCGCCCCTGGAGTATTTCCAGAGGCTCAGGGCGATCAGCCAGCTCCGTGAATACTTCCATTTCAATAGCGCTCAACAGCGTTTTCGAGGCCCAAAAACCCATTCCCACCTGCAGAATGTGATCGGGTTGTGGTTCGTTCATAGGTGTTGCCTCCGGATCAAGCACAGTGTTTAGAAAAAGTATTGTTGGTGGGATAAAGCTTACATCCGCTCAAGGTGCTTTGCTTGCGGGCGGGTTAGCTGCGGCCGCAGCGCGCGACAAAATATAGGCCTCGATCGCTCGCACTTCATCAGGCTTGAGCAGATCTTTGAACGATGGCATGCCACCTTGCTGGCGAGCGCCTCCCAGCACGATGGATGCGAATTGATGATGGGTTGCAGCCGTAGCGTAGCGCAGGTCAGGGACGCCGGACCCGGAGATAGCGCCCACTCCGTGGCAGTAGAAGCACTGCCGGTTGAATAGGATCTCGCCTTCGCGGAGAGTCGCCGGCGTTGTGTTCATGTGGATCGCAGGCGAAGGCGGCCCCTGATGTCCGAAAGGAGGAATGTCGAGTTTTGCATTGCCGCCAAGGGAGAAGGTAAGGACGCGGCCGTAGCCGGGTTTGACCGGCCCGCTGTTCTCGAGATTGTTGATTCCGGCGGAGCCGCCCCAGCCGACCATGAGCGTAATGTATTGCACTCCGTCGAGGAGGTAGGTCACCGGCGGAGCCATAATGCCCGTGCCCGCGTAGAACTCCCAAAGTTTTTTGCCGTCGGTGGCGCGATAGGCGCAGAGCATTCCGTCGGACCGGCCCTGGAGGACCAGGTTGCCCGCGGTCGCCAGCACGCCGCCGCTTTCGATGAGGGGAAGACTGACGTTCCATGCCTCACGCTGCTCGACCGGATTCCAGGCGATCAAATGGCCAGTCATTTTCGGGTAAGACTGATATTTCGCCACGAGTGGCCCGTTGTACGCCGCATCCTCGCCGCGATTCCAGTTGGTGGTATTTGAGGTCCAATGCTTGTCTGGAACGTGCAGCGCGGGGGAGCCCTCGCGTGCAGGCACATAAACCAGGCCTGTGGCGGGATCAAACGCCATGGGATACCAGTTATGCGCGCCGCCCGGCGCCGGAGAAACCAGGACCGGCTCAAGGCCGTTATACGCGGTTGGCGATTCAATCGGCCGTCCGCTCTTGGGATCGATTCCGCTGGCCCAAGTGACGTCCTTGACGAACTGTTTCGCGGAAAGGAACTGGCCTGTCTGGCGATCGAGCACGTAGAAAAATCCGTTCTTCGACGCCTGCATGATGACCTTGCGCACTGTGTCGCCGATCTTCAGATCTGCCAGCATTAAAGGCTGTGTAGCGTCGTAGTCCCAGTTGTCTCCCGGGGTTACCTGGTAGTACCAGACCAACTCCCCGGTGCTGGGGCGCAGCGCCAATATGGAGGCGATGTACAAATTGTCGCCTCCGCCTGGGCTGCGCAGATCGCGGTACCATACGATTCCGTTGCCCGTGCCGGTGTAGATGAGATCGAGGCCGGGGTCATAGACGATTGAGTCCCAAGGAGTGCCTCCGCCGCCCGCAACCCACCACTTTCCGTGCCAGGTTTTCGCGGCATTCTCCAGCGCTTTGGACTCGAAACCTTGCGCCGGATCACCCGGCACGGTGTAAGTGCGCCAGATCAGCTTCCCGCTTTCCGCATCGTATGCGGAGAGATAGCCGCGCACTCCAAACTCCCCGCCGGCGTTTCCAATCAGAACCATTCCCTTGGCGATGCGAGGAGCTCCGGTAATCGCGTAGGGATGGGATTGATCTGCGGTGAGCACCTCCCAAACAGAGTGTCCCGACTTGGCGTCGAGTGCTATGAGCCGGCCGTCGAGCGTGCCCAGGTACACCTTGCCGTGGTAGAGGGCGACCCCTCGATTGACCACGTCGCAGCAGATGGTGCGGGCGTGGGCGCGATTTACCTTGGGATCGTAGGTCCAGAGGATTTGGCCGCTTTTGGCATCCAAGGCAAAAGCGACGCTCCATTCGCCCGTGGTGTAGATGACGCCGTTGGAGACGAGGGGAGTAGCTTCCAGGCCGCGCGTGGTGCCCAGTTCTTTGCTCCAGGCGAGGCCGAGCGAGCTGATGTTCTGCTCGTTGATCTGGTTTAAGGGACTGAACCGCTGCTCATCGTTGGTCCTCCCATACATGGCCCAATCTGCCCCGTCGCCGACGGCGTTTGCAGGAGGAGATTTCCTGCAGCCCACGATGGGGATGAGTAGAGAGCCGGCAAGGAGAAGGGAGACGCTGAAGCGCATAACGAGCGCGATTAAATGCCGATATGGGTTGTGTGTCAAGGATGGATGGGATTTGAGAATATAGTCTCGAGCGGTGGAGAAAACCGAATATGGCCACGAGCTTAGAGGATGCTCTTATTTCCGTGTGGCGCCAGGTGATGGTAGAAAACGCCAAGACGGTGACTCTCGACGATGAGAGCTATCCTGTCCGCAGGACCTCGCGATCCAAGTTGCGGGAAGTGGATTTCAAATGCGAGGGTGCGGCCCTGCGCGGGGTCGAGCAAAACGCGACTACCAACTCGCGCTGGGCGAAACTCGCGCGCGAAGGCAGGAAGGTCATGCAATTTCTCGCGGATGGCCGCTACGTCGCCAACGTCGTCGATGGAAAAGCTACGGTCTACCAGAGTCTGCGTGAGCACTAGAAGAGAAACCGCAGGTCCCTCGACTTCGCTCCTAATGACAAAGTTGCGAGCGGGCTCAGGTTTGGTGCCGCACCTACGGCGCTCGGATCATCTTCGAGATTGAGCCCCAGCCCTTCCGGGCTGGGCTCACGTTTGGCGGTCGGCCCTCCAGGCCTCGCATCCATGGCAACTTTGCAGTGTCATTTCTTTCTCAACTTGCCGCAGGCAGGTCAGTTCCTCGGGATGACAAAGGGGAGGTTAGCGCGTCGATGGAGAGCAGTTGCTGAATGAAAACGGCTTTTCATCTCCTTGGGTGCGCCGACGGCCCATGAAAACTCCGGTCGGGATGACAAGTCTCTTGCAGGAAATGGCTCAAAAGCGATCGGACGATCGGCTGTCTATGGTCCCACACAACTGTCATCCCGCCCGGCCTGCCGTGGGACCGGAGGAGTCATGAGCCCTTGGCCCACCCAAGGAGATGAAAAACGGCTCTCATTCAGCAACTGCTCTCCATCGACGCGCTACCCTCCCCTTGTCATCCCGCCTGCCCCGCCCGTCCCGGCATGCCGTGGAGCGTGCCGTGGGAGCAGCCAAACTTGACTATGCCAATTTGAGAGAGAAATGACACTGCAAAATCGCCATGGATGCGAGGCCCGGAGGGCCGACCGCTAAACGTGAGCCCAGCCCGGAAGGGCTGGGGTTCAATCCCGAAGATGATCTGAGCGCCGTAGGTGCGGCACTAAACGAGGGCCCTCTCAGACCGTGTCATTAGGAACGAAGCCGAGTGACCGCAAAGAATAGCTAGCGGTGAGACAAATCGCGTATCCAGATGTCTTTGAATTCCATGTTGCCTTGTCCGCCGGCATGCAATTGCAGTGCAATCTTGCCATCCCATGAACTTGGCTTGGGATCGGTGAAGTCCAACATGGGCACGCCATTCAGGCGAGAGCGGTAACGGTTGCCGACCACCTCCAGCAGATAGTCGTTCCAATCGCCCATACGGACGACGCCCTCATTTTCCGGCGCCGGCCAAGCCACCCATTCGCGCCCGTCCTCGGCGTATACGCCGGCGGTGTGATGCATCATTTTGCAGTCGATCTCAAATTGCATCCCCTGCGTCACATCCGCGGTGCCAGGCTTGAATTCACTATGGAAGAAGACGCCGCTGTTGCCGTCGCCCACGCATTTGAAGCGTAGGGAAAGCTGAAAGTCTTTGTAGTCGTTGGCGGTTTCTAAATATCCGTAGTCCTTGGTCAGGCCCTTTCCGTGGATTAGCCCATCTTCTACCGTCCAGCTCTCATTGCCGATCTTGGTCCACCCATCGAGATTGTCCCCGTTGAATAACTGGATCCAGTCTTGACCCGGGAGCTTCATCTTTTCCTGGGCTTTGACAACGCAGGAAACGGCTCCCATCGCGGCCACGATCAAGGTGAATAGAACAAGGCGGTAGGGGAGGGAACTGAGAGAAGATCGCTCCTGCGAAGCTACTTTGGAGCGAAAAAGACGCGAACTGCGATAGTCACCAAAAGGCATGCTGGTTATCTCGTCGAGGATATAAGGGCGCTTGGCGAGAATTCTATCAGCCCTGCCAGGCTCGGAGACCAAGAGGACAGAAACCCTGGTCTCGGCACCTACTCTTGCTCGACGGCGAGAGCATCGTTGTTGGGATTTGAGTGGCTCCTCGTCTCACGGCTGTCCGCGCGCGTGTTTTTCGTTAGCACCCCCCGAGTGAGGCTTGCCCCAATAGACAAAAGTACCAAACCGCGTCGCAGTCACAATATCCATCGCGCCATCCTGGTTTAAATCGACCGCGAGCACATCGGAACCGGAACCGCTATGGTTGTCGATGAGGTGCGGAATCAACTGTGCACCTCCAGGCGCCTTCGGATCGCGTACTGTCTTATACCAATAAAGCACCGGAGAATCACGGGGATCGGGATCGATGTTGGTATCCAGGTGGGAAAAATACCTCTTGCCCACAATGAAATCTGGAATGCCATCTCCATCGACATCGGCGAAGGTAGACCCATGTAACTCAGAGAAGGTAACCCCGCCTGCGTTCTTGGTGGAGAAATCATCCATGACCATGTGCTCAACAAAGGAAATCTTTCCCTGCGCATCTCGCTTCTGCTCGAACCATGCCAATCCCCACCCATGAGCGTACCAACAACCTACATTTCTTTGCCATAGACTCGACCTACTTGTCTCGAAACGCGTACCTCAGCTACTAGGGCAGTGAATAGACGAGCAGCCGGCCAGATTGCGCATCACCATGGGCGCCTCCGGAGGCGAACACGGCAACGTACTGTTTGCCGTTCTTGCTCTTCCATGTGATGGGTATCGAGTTCACGTCTACGCCTAGATTGGTGACCCACAGTTCTCGCCCGGTTCGGGAATCGAACGCCCGGAACTTGCCGTCGAGCGTAGCCCCAATGAAAACAAGCCCGCCGGCGGTTGCGATCGATCCGCCGTTGGTAGTTGGAGTTCCTGTCTTAGGTACACCGAGCTTGTCCAGTTCCTCGAATGACCCAAGCGGAACTCGCCACGCGATTTCTCCCGTATTTACATTCACTGCGACAAGTTCTCCCCAAGGCGGTTTTTGGCATGGCCAGTGTTTCCCGCCGTCCCAGAAGTAGTCACCCATCTTCGGAGGTGCATTGTCCGGGCCTACTCTTCGATAACCCTTGCCGTCGGCGCGGGGAACCAGTTTGTTGAAATTAGCCAGACTCTTGGTGTCGACGAACACGTAGCCCAGCTTGGGGTCGAAGGATCCGCCACCCCAGTTTGTTCCTCCAGTCCAACTGGGAAAGATTACGCGAAGCTTTGGACCGTATTGCGCGAATGGGCCTCCGGTCAGCGCGCCGCCTTCCATGGCGAGCAGATCGCGGCAATATTTCTCATGTTCTGGCGTTACCGTAGCGATCTCATCCGGGGTAAAAGTGTTACGCGCCAGGGGCGGTGGTTTTACCGGGATTGGTTGAGTTGGCCAGTTCGCATCGCCTGGAGCCGCATTGTCATTAGCGACGGGAACTTCGTTCACGTCGAAGATCGGCTTGCCGGTCAAGCGATCGAAGATGAACAGATACCCTTGCTTGGTAACCTGGGCGACGGCTGGAATGCTCTTGCCGTTCTGCTTAATCGTGATCAGAATCGGCGCCGAGGCGAGATCGTAGTCCCAATTGTCGTGGTGGGTCGTCTGAAAATACCATTTCAACTTACCAGTAGCAGCGTCCAAGGCCACGAGAGTAGATCCGTAAAGGTTAGAGCCTTTACGATCGCCACCATAAAAGTCCGTATTCGGCGTCCCAATCGGAACGAACGCCATGCCGCGTTTCACGTCGACAGTAATAAAACTCCACGAATTTACGCCTGCGCGGCTCTCCCACTGCCCGTCCTGCCATACCTCGTGATTGGCTTCGCCGGGCCGCGGTAGGGTGTGAAATGTCCAAACCAGTTTGCCGGTGCGCATATCCCACGCTCGAATATCGCCGGTTGCCCCAAACGCGGGTTCTTCCCCCGGACTCGAGCCTGTGATCACCAGATTTCTGTAGATACTCGGCGGAGAAGTAATGGCATATCGCGCTTTAGGGAATTTTTCGGTGACGCCAATTCTAAGATTGACCAGGCCTTCAACGCCGAAGCCCGCATTGAGCTTGCCCGTCTTTGCGTTGAGAGAAATCAACCAGCCATCGAGAGTTCCAAAGACAATCGCGGGCGCGTATCCTTGCGTCCCTGGCCAGTAGGAGACACCGCGGAAAGCCGGCGCATGCTGGCTCTCGTACTCCCAGATCTTATGCCCCGTCTCTGCGTCGAGAGCCACGACCCGGTTGTATCCCGTAGACATGTAGAGGACACCGCTCACCACAAGAGGGATCGATTCGGACATCCGTGATGGCGGGCGTCGAGCCGGAGCAGCAGGCCGCGCAGAATCTTTGGATGGAGGCACTTCGGAAGGAGCGTCGGGCGCAGCATGGGGGGTGATGGGAGCTGTTGCAGGCGGCGCATTCTCCTCTGCAGTGTCGAATTGCCACGCGAGCCGAAGCTGGTCTACGTTTTTCGTATTGACTTGCTTCAACGGAGAATAGCGCATTGCGCCAGGATCGTGGCCAAACATTGGCCAGTCCGTTTGCGCATTCACTCTGCCCGGAATTAATAAGGAACAGAAAACGATAACGCCGAGCCGGTAATTGTCCTTCATCCATTGTCCCAAAGCTGATCAAAGTTCCTGCAGTTCACAACAAAGTCTACTCGCGACAACGGCGCGCGTGAACTTTGCTCGAGCGTGCGCTTCTCCTGGCTGTCAAAAAACAACCCTTGCATGCATGGTGATCTGGCGTGGATCAAAGGTGCCCACTCCCATGGTGCCATAGGTGCTGCTGGTACCGAGCCCGGGAATCAATCCGGTGCCAGGGCTATTTACAAGGTTAGGACTACCGAGGTTGCCGGAGAATCCAGTGTTGTTGGAGCCGTTATACTCGGTATGGTTCAGCAGATTCGAAACCTCTGCAGCAACCTCCAACTTGATTCGCTCGGTGACCGGAAAGCTTCTCCTCAGCGTGAAGTCAACATTGAAGCGGTCGGGTCCGCGAAGGGATCCGCTGGTCTGTGCAGCGTCTCCATTCCAGAACTGGTTTGGGACAATACTTCCGTTCGGAGTCGTCACCGTCTCTCCGGTGAAAGCGCAGGCGTTGTATTTGAGGAAGGTGTACTTTTGTGGAGTGACGGTCTTTCCGCACGGCAACGTCACCGTCGTGCTTCCGTCGTACCAGTGCTGGAGGGCTTGTGGCACTTGCATCGGCTGGCCTGCAACTCTATCTAGGCGCGACGTGATGGATCCGTCACTGTTTGACATGGAAACAACAAACGGCAACCCGCTCTGGACGACAATCACCGAGCCCGTGGTCCAGTCACCGAGGACAGCCCTTCCTATCTTATTGCTCAGGGTAAAGGGTCCATTTGCACCGAACGGCGAGGCGTAGGTCAGGGTTGCGACGACCCGGTGCGGCATGTCAGCCAATCCGTAGTTCCTGTTCAGCCGGTTATTGATCAAGTCAGGAGTGCCGGTGTTCCCTCCATAGTTCACACCCTGTCCATCCTCGATGCCGGTGGTTGTGAAGTCGAGTTCCTTACCCCATGTGTAGTTGACATCCATGAAAAGTCCGGAGGAAAAGGCGTGCCTCAGACGCGTTTGAAAGGAGTTATAACTGGCGAAACCGGTGGATCCGTTTAGACCGCCATTGTAGATAAGAGGATAGGGAAGCAAGGTAATGAATTGCTGTATCGTGCTGCCCGCCAGGGGCCCCTGAAACGGCAGAAGCGCGCCGGTAGCTGGTTGGTAGGGGTTGGGGACGAGAACATTTGCCGGATTGGTAGCGCCATTGCTTGCAATGTACTGAGTTCTCCATGCATCAAGTGTGCTCGCGGGCACATTCTGGAGATCTTCGAAGGGAAGGTTTCGCGTGGTCAAATGGTTGGAGAAGGAGCCGCTCCAGCCCAAGGCGAATAGCCACTGGCCTTTGGGGCCAAAGGATTGTTCCAGGAATACATTTCCCTGTTTGGCTATTTGATTCTTGAGGTGCCGGTCAAAGTATGCTTCGCCAACTCCGTACGTCTGCGGTGCTGCCGGATTGTTGCCGGTGGCTGCCACGAGAGGCGCTGCATCTTCAAGACGCGAGGTAGGGACACCGTTGGGAGCAGTGCCGTACGGCAGCGCAAGGTTGCCGGGAGCGAAAGTCGCCTCACCGTAATCGTTGGGGCTGGAGAAATATCCGGTATTGCTGGGCAGGTAGGTGATGCCGAAGCCACCGTGAACGACGAGGCCTGAATTGAATTGGTACGCAGCGCCGACGCGTGGTTGAAAATCATGATATTCGGTATCCCAAAGATTACGGCTGTAGCCCTGTGTTCCAGGAAAGTCGATGCGTCCCAAGGTTCCAAAAGAGTTTGTCTTGGTGAAGTCATAGCCGGCTATCCGGTTGTAGCGTTCGGTCGGGCCGGGTTGGAGATCCCAACGCAGGCCGAGATTGACCGTTAACTTAGGCGTAGCGCGCCAGTCATTCTGCGAATAAACGGCGAAATACTTTGCCGCGTAGGCCGGCTTGAGGTTGGCGCCCGGCCGGACGAACCAAACGCCCTCTCCCACCAACATAGTGGCGCCATTGATACCGCTCACCAAAGGAGAAGTATTTTGTGGCGCTGAGCCGCCATTCGCTGTGTTGTATTCGAAAGTGTAGTTCCCTCCGGGATCATTCGCGCAGCACCCTCCGATATTGGTCGACGCCTCCTCAAAATCGGTATAGTTTGCCGTGATCACGCGGAATTCCGCTCCTGCCTTATAGGTCCAGCTGCCGTGCACCTTGGTGACGCTGCCGTTAACGGCCTGGCTAATCTGACGTTCCTGCTTGTTTGCAAATTGACCGCCCGAGAGACCTGACCAGTTACTGCCGCCCCCCGAATTCGAGCCGATATTTGGGTTCACAACCGGTGCAGCACCGGGAAGGGCGAAGAGTGCCTGAGTGCCTGGAGCGATGCCGAAAGCGTCGTATTGAGTGAAACCAGAATGGTTTCCAGACTCAGCGATCGCATTGGTTCGTGTTGCGCCATACCGCACATCAATGAACAAAGTCGGATTGATAATGATCGTGTCTCCAACCTGGGCATACGGGTTGGTATCTTTGGTTGTGGTTGGCGCGTCATTGAATCCCTTGGTCACAAATTTGCCCCAATAAAAAGGTTGCAAGATCGTGCCGAAGTCGAATCCTCCATTTCCATAGATAGAGTGTCTACCGAGTTTGTAGTCGACGCGGTTGTTTAGCGTCTGCCGGCGGACGGTGTTGACCACAGTTGCGGTGAAGTTGTTCGTGTTGTACACATCGTCCGGTGTCCGGTTGGGCATGGGATAGAAGCTGTAGATGTCGAGAGCCGCTGGGTCCGGATTTGGAATGATCGCGTTAGGAAACGGAGCTCGCTGATAGAGGTTGCTGCCCAATTGGGTAACACTGAACGGATTGAATACCTGTGCGGGAGATGGAACACCATTTGAGTTCTGTTGAAAGGTCTGGCTGAAATTCCCCACACGCTCCAGAGCGGTTGGTACTGTTTCCAGGTAGGTTTGGCCTTGATTGAACCTTAAATAGTGATAACTGGAGTAAAAGAACAGCTTATCTTTGACAATCGGCCCCCCCAGGGCGCCGCCGAAATCATTCACTTTGAAGGCCGGCCGGCGAATCCCTTGCAGGTTATTCCCCCAGGTATTTGCGTTCAGGGCTTCATTCCGAATCAGGTAGGAGGCCTGGCCATGGAACTGGTTGGTGCCGGACTTTGAGGTGATGGCCATAACACTCTGGCCATGACCGTAGTCCGCGGTAAAGTTGTTGTTGATCACCCTCACTTCCTGAATTCCTTCTTCGTTGGGAATGATCGATGCTTCGTTGAATCCGTCGCCCATCACGGCCAGCCCGTCCAACTGAATGTCGTTTTCAAAGGCGCGGCCTCCGTTGACGCCGATGGCGGAAAACTCCGACCGTCCGGCGACACCAATTCCAAACGAGTTGAGGGTTTGACTGTCCGAGGTCTCGTTGCGAGGTTGCACGCCGTTCTGCAGTGTCGTGTAGTAGAACGGATTCTCAGTGATGTTTGGAATCACGTCGATCACTTGCGCACTGACTCCTGCAGAGACGGTGCTGCTGTCGGTTTGCAGTTGCGCTGCCGACGCCGTCACCTCGACCTTGGCAGAGGCCGACCCGACTCTTAGAGTGGCGGCCACCCTTGCCGTTTCCGAGGGGTCCAGATGGACGCTGTTCTCGGTAAAGATCTCAAAACCGGCCTTGGTTACGGCGACGGAATAGGTTCCATCTGCCAGGTAGGGCACCGTGAAGAGGCCGGCTTGGTTGGTCTTGGTGGTGTAGGAAACGTTCGTGGCGGTGTTGGTAACGGTAACGTTCGCATCAGTGATCACGGCCCCGGTCGAATCTTGCGCGGACCCCGTAATCGTCCCCGAGCGGATTTGGGCATTTCCTGTGGCAGCTAGCAGAGATAAACAGAGGAGCGTGCCGGCGACCCTACGATTTTTGAACATAACAGACCTCCGAGTCGAAAATCGGCCCCGCGACCTTGATCGAAGGTCCGAGAGCAAAACGTATTGTTTTCTTAGCTTTCAATCGGCCACCACTATAGACGGCAAAGTATTTCGCCGCATAGGGCGGCTTAAGATTTGAGCCTGGCTGGACGAACGAGACATCCTCGCCAACAAGGGTGAGCGCGCCAGCGATGCCGTCGAGCCGGTTGCTGTTATCTTGAGCGGTCGTGCCGCCGTTGGCATTGACTGACTGTGTGGTCTTCGTGGAATAGGAAATATTGGTTCCGGTGTCGGTGACGGTCACATTCGCATCGGTCAATGTGGCGCCGCTCGAATCCTCGACGGAGCCGGTGATTATCCCCGATCGGACCTGCCCAATCGCGGGAATGATGAGGATAAGAAAACTGAAAACAAGAGTGCAATGCGTCCGGCCCATAAGCTTGCGAGTAGACATGGGAGCCCCTCGGATCTTATTGCGTATTATGCAATAAGCAGTTTATTATCCGGTGGGAACGCTAACACCGTGAAGGAGACACAGTCAACTTTTAATTTCAAAGTTAATTTTAAAGACGCTGCCACGGCCACTCCTCTCCGGTCGGAGATCGCTCCAGCAACGGACTTCTGTGTGAAAGTTGGAATGACCGAAAGCATGAAATAATCAGGCCAACCAACCACAGTCATCGCTCTTGGCTCATCGCTCTCCTGATCCCCCGATTCGGCGGAACTAGAGTGGCTGGAGGCAACGGAGACGGGTAGGCGTGGCGTGATGAGGGAGTGGAGATCGCCTTCCCTGCGTTGCACAATAAGAAATGTAGGCGGGGATTTACCCACAGATCGCTTGCCATCCCCTCTCATCTCTCGTAGAGTGATCCTCTGTTACTTCGTGGGCATTGTGTTGTGCGTTCAAGCTGCGACCACCTTTTCAGCTTTTGCTCAACACCATGGCCGGCTCCCTGAGCAATGTTGACGTGCTAGCGTGCCACATCTTGCCCGGCAGTTCCGCACGGTAGACGATCTCTGTCGAATTCAGGCTCGAGGATTCGCAACGCGGATCTTGACCGATTCACGGTGGATCGACTTATGTCGATCATCAACCGTCTCGGCTCTCGCGTGGAGATAAAGATCCGGGTTCACCGGGTTGATGCAGTTTCCCTTGGCGTCTGAGAGATCGGACGCGCAGGCATTCCGCGACAACCGCCTTACCCCCGGGCTTGCAGCCCTGCACCGCTTCTGGGGTATACTCGCTAAGAATGCTAAGTTGTGGCCTCAATCAGAGAGCACGTCATTCACTCTGGGTAGCGCTTGGCTTCCTCTGCTGTGCGATCATTGCCTGCACCGCGATCGTGCAGGTTGGCCATACGCATCCTGATGGACAAACCGTCCAGTCTGATTGCGCGCTTTGCCATACAGCCCACTTAGTTGTTCAGCCAGCTATCCCACAGTCATTGCCACCGAGCGTGCTCATCGTGGCGGCGATCTTAGCCGCGCTGCAGCCGGTCCGTTCCAGGCACTTCTCTGTATTTTCTCTCTTCACCCGGCCTCCACCTGTGGACATTGCTTTCGCATAAAGCAACGTCAAATGCAAAAACACAGGATCTATGGAGGCACCCATGCCAAGGGGCACCCGTAATCTAAGAACACGTCATCTGCTGTGGGTGGTGCTCGGCTTCTTTTGCTGCGCGCTCATTACTCTCGGCGGGATCGTGCAAGCCGGGCACACGCACGCGGACGGACAAGCGGTCCAGTCCGATTGCGCGCTCTGCCACGTCGCCCACCTGGTCGTTCAACCGTCCGCTCCCCAGTCTCTGCCACGCACCGCCTTTGTCGTGGCCAGGGTATCGACTGCCCTGCAGCCGATTCGTGCTCAATTCTTTTTTGTATTCTCCCTCTTCACCCGGCCTCCGCCTGCGCAGACTGCCAACTCTTAAGCAGCTCTGTCTCAAAAATCAGGAATCTCAGGAGGCTTCTCATGCGCATGCCTACGCGCAGCATTCTCTCGTTCGTATTGGTGTTTGTATTTTCAGCGATGTTCTGGCCGCTCCAGGCGCAGTCTAACTCTGGCTCAATTAACGGCACAGTTACTGATCCGTCTGGCGCAGTCGTCCCCGGAGCAACCGTCACCATTGAAAACCCGGTCAGCGGGCTTCTCCGCACGGCAAAGACGGATAGCACAGGGCGGTTTCAGTTCAGCAATCTGCCCTTCAACCCGTACCATCTCACGGCTTTGGCCACGGGCTTCGGCGGCGTGGCTCAAGATGCCGATGTGCGATCGGCTGTGTCCGTGAATGTGGGGATCACCTTAAAAGTGGCGGGCGCCTCTACAACCGTGACCGTCGAAAGCGGAGCAGATCTATTAGAGAACGACCCGACCTTTCACACCGACGTGGATCGGGGACTTTTCCAGAAATTACCCCTCGAAAGCCAGTCGTCCTCTCTAAGTTCTCTGGTAACTCTATCCTCGCCCGGCGTCGCCGCCGACTCCAACGGTCTGTTTCATGGCCTTGGTGACCATGCCTCTAATTCTTTTTCCGTGGATGGTCAGCCGATCACAGATCAGCAGAGCAAGGTATTCTCCAACCAGTTGCCGTCCAACTCCATTCAGTCCATTGAGGTCATATCGGGCGCGCCTCCGGCGGAGTACGGCGGAAAGACCAGCCTGGTGATCGTTGCGACCACGCGGTCAGGTCAAGGGCTGACCAAGCCAACAGGCGATTTTGCATCCTCGTATGGAGCGTTCGGCTCAGCGACGGGAAGCTTCGACCTTGGCTACGGCGGCAAAAACTGGGGGAACTTCGTCGAATTCGATGGCCTGAATACCGGACGATTCCTGGATCCACCGGAGTTCGTCGTCTTCCACGACAAAGGGAATGAGGAGAATGCCTTCGATCGGGTCGACTATCAATTCACGCCGGTGGATTCCATCCATCTGAACCTGAACTACAGCCGCTCATGGTTTCAGACCCCGAACGCCTACGATAACCTGAACGTATCGAACGTGGTCAGCGGGGGCTCCAATCCCGACCCAGTCTTCGGCAATGTCGGGAACACCGACCAGCTCTCCAAGATTGAAACCTTCGATATCGCACCCACGTATACCCGCATCTTCGGAACCAGAGCGGTCCTTAACTTCGGGGCCTACGTTCGCCGCGATGCTTACAATTACTATCCCAGTGGCGATCCCCTGGCGGATCGCGGTCCTGCAAATCTGCAAACCTCTTCGATCGCACAGTATCGAACGCTCACCAATTCCGGTCTGCGAACAGATTTCTCCTACCAAAAGGGAATTAACAACATCAAGTTGGGGGCGGTCTACCAGCAAACGTTCCTGCGTGAGAATGACAGTCTTGGCGTCGTCGACCCCGCTTACAACTCTCCATGCGTCGACGCCAATGGCGATGCTCAGCCGGGATTTTCCGATCCCACGCAATGCGCCGCGTTTGGCTTCGTATCCAATGATCCGGCAGTGAACCCTACCGGCACCTATAATTCGGTTCTCGCGCCCTACGACCTGACCCGCGGAGGCAGCCTTTACAGCTATTTCGGTCACACCGATGTAAAGGAATTGGCCCTGTATATCGAGGATCAGATCAAGGCTGGTAACTGGCTCTTCAATGTCGGCATGCGCGGCGATTTGTACAACGGTCTCACGGTTGCCCGCCAGGCGGAGCCACGTGTCGGCATCGCATACAGCCTCAAGCCCACCAGCACGGTGCTGCGAGTTTCTTACGCGCGCACTCTGGAATCACCGTTCAACGAGAACCTGGTCCTATCCAGCTCCGGATGTTCCAATCCTGTGCTGGCTCCGCTGCTCCTTTGCACGCCCGGTGTCTCTGGAACGCTTCAGCCTGGTTTCCGCAACGAGTTCCACGCAGGGTTTCAGCAGGCGGCTGGGAAGAACTTTGTCTTCAGCGGAGATTACATTTGGAAGTACACCCACAATGCCTTCGACTTCAGTGTCCTGGGCAATACTCCCATCACCTTTCCCATTGACTGGCACAACTCGAAGATTCCGGGCTTCGCGCTGCGCGCGGATGTCCCCAACTTTCATAACATCAGCGCCTTCGTGGTGATGTCTTCGGTTGCGGCACGCTTCTTCCCACCGCAGACTGCGGGGGCGGGCGCTACGGTTGGGCAGAGCGGGTATCCGTTTCGCATTGACCATGACGAGCGGTTTAACGAGACCACGCACGTGCAATATCAAACACCGGGCAACGGCTTCCTGAGGCCTTGGATCGGTTTTAATTGGCGGTATGACAGCGGCTTGGTCGCCGGCTCGGTACCGTGTTACGGGGTGACGGATCCGAACAGCCCGTGCCTCGGAACCTCTACAACCCTCAATGGACAACCAGCGGTCGACTTGAGCGGGTTAACTGCGGACGAGGAGTTTCAGGCGGGGCTCAACTGCGACGGTGTCAAAGCCACGCCGACCACCCCGCTGCCAACGCCGTGCCCGGCTTCGGAATACACCTCCAACCTGGTGAAAATTCCGGCTCCCAATACGGGCAATAACGACAAGAACCCGCAGCGTATCCAACCGCGCAACTTGTTCGATGCCGCTATTGGCGAAGACAACATCTTCAAAGGCGACAATTACCGATGGAGTTTGCGCCTGGAGGCCGTGAACATCGCCAACAAGTATGCGCTCTACAACTTTCTGTCGACGTTCAGCGGTACTCACTACGTGACGCCGCGAGCGTTTTCTGCGGAAGTAGGCTTCCACTTCTAGTCCGAGACCAACGCGTCTTTCCGAACGCTTTAGGGACAGCGTGCATTTGCTGTCCCTAAAGCAGGCATTTGAAGGGAGGCGATCGTGGCGGGAGAGATAAACGTCGGTAAGGGCAGCAAGCGGAAGGTCGGGCTGGTCCGCTGGAAGCGTTCAGAGAAGCTAAGCATGCTGTTGCTGTTTCTGGTAGTGGTGATCGAGACCCTCTGGATCGCATGGTGGCTCACGGGCCACTCCTTCGATTAGGAAGAGCGTAGGAGTGCCCAAGCTATGAACCCAACCAGGATCCAGGAGCCCAAGGCAAGCAGGGTGACGAGGAACTCGGTATGCGAAATGCGTCTCACCTTGTCCGGCTCCTTAAGCGCTGGCCATGGCCGGCTCCGCGGCCGGTTTATTTTTCTCACGAGGGGGAAGCAGGCGCGTTGAGTTGAGGATGAAGGTAAGTTCCGAAGCGACGTGAATAAATGTCGCGAGCAGCGGGTTGAGAAAGCCAGCGGCGGCCAAGGCAATGCCGATGGTATCGACGATCAGCGTGCCATAGAAATTTTGCAGGATGATGCGGCGGCAGTTTCGCGCGATGCGGACAGTCTCCACAAACTTCGCCAGATCATTGCCGATCAGAACCACGTCGGCACTTTCCCGCGCAACGTCCGTACCGGCTCCCATGGCGACGCCCACGGTCGCCTCGCTAAGCGCGGGGGCGTCATTAATGCCGTCGCCCAACATGGCCACGGCTCGTCCTTTTTTCACCTGCTCGGCGATGAAGGCCGACTTCTGTTCCGGGAGAAGCTCAGCGTAGACCTCAATGATGCCCAGCTGGTCAGCTACGGCTTTCGCGGCGGCCTTGGTATCCCCGGTGAGTAAGACGACTTTGATATTCATCTCACCAAGAGCCTTGACCGCGGGAGCGGCGCTGGGACGTAACTGGTCGGTGACCACAATGGAGCCGCAATATCGGCCGCCCCGCCCGACCAGGACCTCGGTCCCGGCCTCTTTGTCATCGATCGCCTTCTCGGGATGAGCGATCCCCAGTTCTTTGAAGAGAGCCCGATTGCCGACCACGATGGCTGTGCCGCGCAAGGAGGCGAGAACTCCGCGGCCAACGCGGTACTCAAAGAATTCAGGCTCAGCGCCCTGCATATTTTGCCGGTCCGCAAAGCGGATGACAGCGCGACCCAACGGATGCTCTGAATTTCGTTCCGCCGTGGCTGCGGTCTCGACGAGGGTGCGCTGCGAAATGCCCGGAGCGCTATGAACCGCCGACACCAGGGGAGTTCCATAGGTCAATGTTCCCGTCTTGTCGAGGAAGACGATCTGCAACTGTCCCAACGCTTCAAGGTAGATTCCACCCTTAATAACAGCGCCCTGGCGAGCCGCGCGTCCGATCGCGCCCAGGATCGCCAGGGGCGTACCCGCGGCAATCCCGCATGCCCCGGCGACGATGATGACCGAGATGGTAGAGCGCAGGTTGTGGGTGATCAGGAAGGTAAGCACCGCTGCGCCGAGAGCGAAGTAGACCAAGTAACCGGCCAGCCGGTCCGCAGTTTTCTGTATCGGCGCCCGGGAGCGCTCTGCGTTTTCCACGGCCTCGATGATCTTGCCAAAGGTCGTCTCTTTCCCCAGACGTTCCGCTCGCACCTGGAGTGTACCCGCCTGGTTGATCGTTCCCGCGTAGACATCGCTTCCCGCCGTCTTTTCACTGGGCATCGGCTCGCCTGTGATGGCTGCCTGCTCCACAAACGAATGACCACTCAGAACACGGCCGTCGACGGGGATCCTACCGCCGGGCCGTATGACAACCACTTCTCCCGGTCGAATCGTTTTCGTCTCCACTTCGACGATTCGATCCTCCCGGAGCACGCTCGCGGTCTGGGGTAGAAAGTCCAGCATGTCTTGAATGGCGCGGCGCCCCCGCCCGACCGTGAGGCCTTCGAGGATCTCCGCTGCGAGAACGAACGCGGTAATCACCAGCGCGGTGAAAAATTCGCCGATCGCCAGCGCGGAAACAAGGGCGATCGTCATGGACAGTTCCATCGTCATGCGGCGATCGAGAATGTTCTCCAACGCCTCTTTGAATATGGGATAGCCCCCGATCAGCGTAGCCACCAGCCCGATCACGCTTATCCGGCGGAACGGCTCCCAGAGATGGAACCAGACGGCCGCAGCGGCGAGGGCGACAAAGACTACCCGAAGTACCTCGACAAGTTCGAAACCATGTTCGTGCTCGTGCTCATGGTCTTCTTCCTGCGAGCCCTGGGAGAGAGCATCAGTGGGCTTGGGAAGTCGAATATCCGCTTCGGCTACCTCGGCGAGTTCAGGGTTTGTGTGGTTCTGGTTGACAACGGCCATATCCGCCTCCGCGCTCTTACTTGAAATATCTCTTCACCACTGAAATCAGTTCGTCCGCCGCCTCGAGTTGTGAGGGAAGTGACTTCTGCTCGGGGGAAAGAACGTGAAAGCGGACGTGTCCCTCGATCAGTTCCGCCATCAGGCCGTTGAGAGCACCACGACAGGAAGCCACCAGCTGCAAGATTTCTTCGCATTCGGCATCTCCTTCCAAAGCACGTTCCACCGCTTCGACTTGGCCCTTGATGCGACGCGTGCGCGACAACAGTTTCTTCTTATCCTTGGTCGTGTGTGCCAATCGTGCCTCCCGGACGGACAAATGTAATATAGTCCCCTATACTATATTAGATTGAAAGAGGGGGAAAGATGCTGGACACCAAACGCCGAGTGATCGGGCAGATGATTGTTTGTCAGGGATGCTGCTGCGGGGCAACGCACAAGGATCGTCCCGAGGTGCCGGTTGTCTGGCTGAAGGAGGAGTGGCGCAGACGCGGCTTACTGAAGCGTGTCCAACTCTCCATTAGCGGCTGCGTGGGCCCATGCGATTTTCCTAACGTAGTCGTGGTTAACTCTGACGCTGGCTCTCAATGGCTGGGCAATATCACCGAGCTACATCAATATAGATCGCTGGTCGATTGGGCTGCGTGCTCGATGGAAGCGGGCAGGCTTCTGGAGCTACCCCAGGAATTCAAGGCCCACGTTCTGCAACCGTGGCGCTGATAGCTGCTCGCCAGGCGGCCCCATCCATCGCCACTGGCGAACTTTCAGGCTGACGATCGCTAAGCGAAGCCTCACCCAGCTACCCGTGAGCAATTACTCGGCCCGCTCGTAGCCCGCGACTGCATCTATGCACGCTCCCCGGCGGGCTGCTAACATTGCTGCCACCAAGCAGGAGTTCATTAGACGATGGGTCGGAGCCGAAGAGAGCGGGCGTGGAAGATCATCGCGGCCTCAGCCCTCGTGTTTACTCTGCTGCTGGTTCTCCTTCCGCACCCTCATCACCTTGTTGTCACTGCGGCATACCCTGTCGTTGCCGTTGTGTTTCTCTTCGGGATAGTCCATCGTCCAGGCTGTCTGTGGCTGCGATCACACGCGAGCGAAGAGCACCCTCCGCAATCACCTGACCTTCCATCCCGGTTCCAGCGCCCACCTCCCGCCACCACTTAAGTAAGTCAGCTCTGCGGGTGCCGTTCTCTGCCTACGCGGGCGGGAACTCGCCCGCCTTTCTCAGCTGGTTTTCGCCTTATCGAGGGTGCAGGGATCCCATGGATTTTTCTGTGAATTTCTTGCGCGGCTATTTTCTGTTCAACGGACTGTTCATATTTTCGTGTTGCGTTTTATTTTGCGTGAGACGTTTCCTCTGGAAGCGGCGAAAGCGGCAGGGAAGGCGCACCCTTGGCTTTTGCCCGACCTATACTTCCGCCGGCAACGCCTTGCAAGCGCTGCAAGCGATAGCTCAACCAAGGGTCGAATATGTGCTTGCAGAAAAATTCGATGACCAAGCGGATGACGACGCCGAGGGAGGGCCAGACTCTCCGGAAAAGCAACTCCATCGCCAGCTCAGACGAATCAGACGGGGCGAGAAGGTCGAGAGACTGACCGTTTCGCGGCGATAAACGGGTCTTGGCACACCCAAGCATCTGTGGGTAATCTCATCGCTACCGAGATGTGTAGAGGTGTATTGAGATCGCAAAGAATGACCTACAGGGAACCCTGGATCTGTTGGTTTTGAAAACACTCTCCCAAATGGGCTCGCTGCATGGTTACGGCATTGTCCTCCACATCCAGAGGGCGTCGGATTCCTTGCTGGTGTCCGCGCCATATTGCGTTACGCATGAGGAGGTGCCAATGTCGCTCGTCCGCAGTATCTCAAATCTTTTCGCTCGCTCTAAGGTAGGGCAAGAGATCGATGCTGAACTGAAATCGCACATCGCAATGCGGATCGAAGACAACATTGCGGCGGGCATGACGCCAGAAGAAGCGCAGCGAGATGCTCTGGTTCGCTTCGGAAATCCCAAGGTGCTTAAGGAACGCGTGACTGCCGCGGATGCTGCCCTGGTTCTCGAGAGCATTCGACAGGACGTCCGATACGGAATCCACGGACTACTGAAATCTCCAGACTTCACCATCACTGCGACGCTGACGCGCCTTTGACCGTCCGCTCAAGGTACTGCGAAAAATTCCGCGGGCGATCGGCGCTGTTCTCCCGGAATAAAACCGACTCCCACGTTATTGAGCCACTCCGAGGCTGAGAGCTGCGTCGACCATTGCTAGCGCGGTCTTTTCCTGATCGGAGACCGAGACGCCGCCGAAGCCGAGGAAGCCTCCCTCCTTGGCTGCCTCCGCGGTCGCTTGGGCAATCTCTGCCAGCCAGGCCTTTATTTCGCTCGCTTCTTCGGGCGTGGCCTTGGTGCTCAGCAGCACTGAGGTCCGCCTCAGAATTTCGGCCGCCGCCTCCTGCACCTTTTCGGGTGTAGCCCCTGGCGGTGGTTTGGGAATTGCCATCGTCTGCATCACATCTGCAGACAAGGTTTTGAGCAATGGCGTCTGCGCCGTCTCCGGGGTCTGCACGATGACCTTACCCGCGGCAGTTGTCTCCTGCACCAGCCCAACCGGTCCGCTCGGACTCGCAGCCACCACAAGAAGGCTCGCCATCACAGGAGCGGAACGCAGAAGGTCCCACTCGTCCGCATTGAAATCCGCTTTGTCACTCATTCGAAGGTCCTTTCGTTAGTGATGGTTCAGGAGGCCGCCCAATGCATTGCCCACAGGATTGCTCTGAGTCCCGTTCTGCTTTCCTTTCACCAAGCCTTGGCCTGCACCTGCTCCCACGCCAGCAGCAAGGCTGCGCATATTGGGAGTAAAGGTCGGGCTGCTGGTCGTTCCCCCAATGGCCACCGGGATCCCGTTCTTCAACAGGCCGCTCGCCAGCCCACCAATGGAACCCAGACCGCCGGCCGCCCCGCCTGCACCGCCGGGGATCATTCCTGCCAGTCCACCCAACAGCGCAGCGTTGCCTCCTGCCGCACCCGCCGCAGGGGCCTTGCCACCCGATGACCCCGCGGCCAGGCCGGTAAGCTTCAAGACCACGTTGTAGTTGAGCGCTCCTGCCGCGCTGACGCTGCCCGCACCGGTAGCCGTTCCTACTCCAGTTACGTCGAGCGCGATGTTATCCGTCTGTATCGCGCCGCCGGCCTCACGAATATTCATGCTCAGCGAACGAATGTTGGTTCCAGAACCGGTGGCGCTGCCGAGCTGGCCGCCAGTGAGTTGAGAGAGCGTTTTCAATTTCGAGCCGAGGTCAAACCCGGCCAGCTGCGTATTATCCAACCGGACGGGTCCACTGATCACTGGACTCGCCGACGACCCTGAAACCGTCAGAGCGGTGGTTAAGGTTCCTCCTTTGAGCTGGGACCCCTGCGGCAGCCGCACACCCGCGGATGGGAGAAAGGCCACAAGATCATCGATCGGCACGCCATTACCGTTTACCTTCAAATTGATCGCCGTGGTCGGGCCGCTCGTCTGGTAGGTACCGGCCATGTTAATGATCGCCCGTCCCACAGTGAAGATTGCCTGCTGCACCTCTCCGGTCATCGCCTGTTCGTTCTGGGCGATGGTGAACTGAAGCTGCACCGGCTTGGCGGAAGGCTGTCCGTCTTTCGCCAGCTTGATGCCTGCGATCTGTGTCGATCCCTTGGCATTCAATGTCTGCCCATTCGATTGCACCTGGGCCTGGAGGTCCGCCGTGCCGCCAATGCCCGCGTCCGGCGGCAAAAAGCCGGCGGAGCCCAGCTCCACGTGCTTCAGCGTCACTTGCGCATCGAGCGGGGTGGCCGCGTTGTTCGCTTGATTGAACGGCCCAACCTTTCCGTTCGCGCTGACAGCTCCCCCTCCGGGAAGTTGCCCGCTCACATTGAAGGGTGACGAGGTCTTCGGGGTCAGGTTCGTAATCTGTGCGTTCAACTGCTGATAGACGGCCGCTCCCGGCTGCCCAGCCGTTTTGAGTGTCACCGATCCATTCTTGATCTGGGCGTCATCCACCGAGAGATTTTGGAGCATGGTGGTCCCCTCGGGGTTGGCGGCCGCGGGCGCCGGTGCCGGTGGCTTGGGTGTGTTGCTGCGTACGAGGGTGATTTGTGGGCTATCCACCAGCAGCTTGGCCACATGCATTTGCTGTCCGTTCCAGCTGGCATCCAAAACCATGTCGCCGACCACGCCAGTGACGCCGTCCGAGGCGTCCACAAAACCGGCAGCCAGCGGATCGATGTGCTTTATCTCCAGTTGCCCGGAGAAGGGCGTCGCCGATGCATCCTCCTGGTTGATCGGCCCCGCATTTCCTTTCAGGGTGACCGTGCCGTCCCCGGGAAGATGGGCCGAAACCGTAAAGGGAAATGAGTTTTTGAAGCCGAAGTCCTTCGCCTCAAGATTTACCTGGTCGTACACCCGCACGGGAGCGCCCGCCGCCGCGCCCGGCGCCGGCTGCACTCCCACCGTGAACCGCCCGTTTTCGACCGTCACATGTCCCACCGTCAGATCCGGGAAAGCCTGCTTGCTGTCCGCATCCTGGGCCGCTGGCGCCGTCTTTCCGATAGTCGAGTAGTTCCAGGTACCGTTCGCCGCGCGCAGCAACTGCACTTTGGGTGACAACAGTGAGAATCCCCGTATGCGGATCTGCTTGCTCAGAATCAGGGGAAGAATATCCACCCCAATTTTGACACTATCTGCTTGAATAAACGGCTGCGTGCTGAACGCCGGGTCGTCGGCTACGGTGCTATTCGTAGCCACCAACCCGCCCGACCATACGGATAGATCCAGTTTTCCGATGGTCACCTTCCGGCCAAGTGATTTCGTCAGGGTGGATTCAATCCGCGCACGGAAACTATCCGCATTCAGGAACAGGGGCAGGCAAACTGCTACAAGAACCAATAGCGCCACTACGGCGCCGATGGCAATGAGGGCGAACCGGGTCATTTTTCCCATGCAATAACCTCACCTTTTGTGCCGCATTGGACTTCTGCTAACAATATGGATGCGTTCCGTCCCGGAAGCGAAACAAGTTTTCCAATCGACTTTGAATATACTCGCGATCCCTCGCTTGCCGCCGCAATCGCAAGCTACGCCGCAGATCACGCCATCGTGTTGCAGAGAGCCATGCACATGATTACGGCAAAGCGAATCGGACAGGACCCAACAGCTCAACAGGACCAGTCGCTTCGGTGACCACCCGCGTACCTTGCCCGGAAGTTGCATTTGCGCAGGCGCAGCATGCAGGTTAAATGAGACAAACGCTCTCACGATAAAGGATTTAGTGGCCTCGACCTCGTTGTCGCCCTTGGACCGGATATGAAGATTAAGCTTACCTCTGATTTGACAGAAAAGGTGTTATCCCTCACCAACGAGTACGGCTATGCGCCCGAGGAAATCATCAGCATAGGAATCGCACTGGCCACGGTGCTGCTGGATGAGAGGCGGCTGGGGAACCACGTCCTTGTAGTTGCTCCTGATGGCGACACAGTGGCGGAGTTCAGAGAAGCTGAGCCGAAGGCGATTCACGAGATTGCAAAAGAGTACGTCCGGAGTATTTGCCCTGAAGCGGAAGAAACCTCCGCGGCGCTCCTCGTAGCCAGGCTGGAACGCGAGCGGGATCTGGAAGAGCGCCGGCGTTGATTTGGTGCAATGGGTGTGATGTCGCTGCCCGAGGTTTGCAACATTGCCGAATCGAATCGAGGGCCTCGTAGTGTTAATTTCCCCTGACTCGTAAGTTCGCGCGAGATAACTCGAAAATTAATTAGTTATTTAACGGTAATTTGGCAAACTAGCTGTTTAAGCATTTGTTCTTCTCAACCCCATGGAGCCATGGGATTTGTCGCGCCTTCCAGCACTTATCAATGTGCACGATCCCGACTGAATCTTTCGGATCGTCAAAACCTGGCTCATCAAATTCACAATTTATTTGTATTTGTAACCGCAAATGTAAACAAAGCGGTATATGCTCCGGCGTGTTGAGGAAGATGGGCCACGGAGTTAATTGCGCCACGACGGAGGTTTCATGCCAAACACTCTGCTCTCCTCTTTATCGTCTACGCTCAATCTATCCACCCGCGAAGAGATTGCCAGAACTCTGGGTGAATCTGAACCCGCTGTTTCCAGAGGATTCGAGCTGGCTACCGCTGCGATCTTTGACGGTCTAAACCGCCTTACGGGACAGCCAGATGCGATGCGCCAGGTAATCGATATGGCCTTTAAAGGGCCCGCAGACATTGGTTCGGCGGTGATCGCCGGCCAACTTGCCAGCCCCACTTCTCCTTTGATCTCCAGCGGAAAGAAATTTCTAACAGTTGTGCTTGGAAGAGGACAGGATGCAGCCCTCAATGCGGTGAGCCGCGAGTCGCGCTTGCGAGCAACTTCCGCGGTGACGTTACTGGCCGTGGCGGGACAATCTGTTCTTAGCTTCATCGGGACGCGAGTTCGCGCGGAAGCGATGACGGCAACGTCGCTCGCGGCATTTCTGCAATCCGAAGGCGCGAGGGTGCGGGAGTTCTTGCCTGCGGGATTTTATGAGGCACCGGCGACACCCCCGATACAACCGCCGATCAAGGAGACTGTGACAACCAGGCACCGTCGTATGCGTCAACTCACTGTCCCACGAAGGTTCTTTCACGTTACCGACGATCGCGCTTCAGCATACAACTGGGATTGCCCAGGGGTAACGCAAGAAGCATTGTGAACTGCTCCAGAGCCAGTATGCTAATCAACAAGCGGCGATTCTCTAAGAACACTTTCAACGATTTCTTCGGGGGATGAACTCGATGAAAGCAACGAGGAGAATCGCTGTTCGTGCTTTCATAGAGCTTTGCTAATTGAGTTAGCTCTCCCCAAATTTCCCGGATTGGATGTAATCGAAATGGCGCCGCTCAAGGCCGAAGAAACGCTGCACAACTACATCAGACGCTACTTCGAGAAAGTCTCTAGAGACAACGCACGACAGTTTGCCGAGCAGAAGAAAGCTACTGCAGTCGATGTTGTTCCGCATGTGCCGTTCTCTGATGGCGGCGAAAGCTGGAACCAAGACTAAAGCCGAGCTGGTTCGTGGTGTCGCCCGGTAGCTAGCGAACGAGTTCTGAAACGACTTCGACTTCCTGGCGCCGCGTACTACCCGGAACATCCAGCGATCCAAGCACCAGCGGTTTCCCCTGAACCAGAGTAGAAGTCCCCTCAAGCGTGGCCTGCCGGATGACAGGAACCTGTGCACTTACGCTGGACTTATCCTCCGCAATACTGGATTGCATCACCTTCGTGCGCAATCGCACCCCATCGAGATAGCCGTCCAGAGAGGCTTCAATCTCCGTGCCTAGATCCAGATAGGTGATGTCAGAGTTGGAGCCCCCAGATGAGGAGCTCGTACCTACGGCTATTGGAACCCTGCTGCCTTGCTTAAGGTCTGTTCTGCTGCCCGAAGCTACGATGATCGAAAAGTGCTGCACACCGATGGTCTTGCCACCGTCCTTTTCCGTCATGGTGTAGGTGAGGCGATAGATCTTCTTGGTCTTGTCCAGGTCGGAGAGAATCCTCTGCGCGAGCGCAATATCCTCTGCCGTGCCTCGGATGGAGATGGCGCTTTGCGCCGGCAAATAATACAGCCTTGCTTTGGGCAACATATTCCGCAGGTCGGTCTGAAGCTCATTTGCGTCGTTCTGCTGCGTAAGGTTGGTGAGATAGAGGGTCTGATAGATTTCCGGGCCGGCCTTTGCGTCAGCGGTCTGCTCCTGTGCAACCGCCGTCATCCCACAGTAGGCCGTTGCCAGGGTGATGGCCACCACGAGTGGCTTCCTCGTCCAATTGGCTGTCTTCTGCTTATTCACTTTGGGTCCTCATCTCTTTGGCATTGATCTCAAAGAATTGCTGAAACTGTTCCGTTGCCTTGGCAGACAGCACCGCCCGTACATCGGGATTGAGTATGGCCATATTGTCTGCATCCCCGCGATGCGCAAGACGCAGCAGCAATCTCTCCTGCTCAGTCAAAGGCAAAGGTGGTGCAGGGAAGCTGGCTGCCTCTGTCTCCTTCGCCGCAGGCACTTCATGCGGACGCCTCAACACGACCCGCGAGGTCGTTCGCCGAGGCACAATGGGCGTCTTCTGCGTGATCACCTCCGCCTCTGTCGCTTGGCGCAAGTCGGCACTCGTCGAATGACTCAGATTTGCGGGCGCATGCCTGTGTTGGTGAACCATGACGGCGGCCATCAGGATCACCGCACCCGCCAACAGCAGCGCCATCGCCGGGAGCCAGAGCGAAGCGGAGGCTGCCACCTCGCGAGCCCCCATCCCGCCAAGCGCCTCGAGAATGCGGCGCTCCATCCCTCCAGGAGGCTCCGCGTCGCGCAGCCCGGCCAACAGCCTTTCGATCGTCCCGTCAGCATCCTTCATCGCGATTCCTCTTCTCCTTCAAGCCGCTCCCCGGATTTCCTGTCGAGGTTGGTGGCGTTGGCGGTCTTTATGTGCCTTTCTTCACGGAAAGTCGCACACCCCGGATTTCCTGTGAACTTTATTGGCGTTGATGCACTCCATGCGGCTTTCCTCAAGTGAAAGCCGCACACGTCACCGTCCCTTAGGCCCGCGTACTCGAAATCCGGGCACGCGGCTCAGTCCAGTGCAGCGTGGCAGGAAATCCGGTCTCGCAGTCGCGACCTCGCTCGTGAGAGCAGAGCTCGCACTGCCGACTCGCTTCGCCCCAGCACGGCCGCGATCTCCGCCGTGTCCAACTCCTCGATGGCGGAGAGCAGCAACACATGGCCCTCGGCCTTGGGCAATCTCTCGATCTCCCGCAGAACAGAACGAAAGCGCTGTGCCTCCTCCATCACCGCATCCGCCGGCATCGTTTCGCTGGCCAGTGATTGAGCGAAGCTCTCGTCCAATTGCTCCGGCCGTTTGCGTCTCTTACGGTCGAGGGCAAGGTTCCACGCGATGCGAACCAGCCACACGCGCATATCGCGCACGGTCGAGAGCGAAAGGCGATGCTGCAGCACGCGAACGAAAACATCCTGCACCACGTCTTCGGCCTCGGTCCTGCTTCTGAGCACCGAGTTGGCTATGCGGAACAGTAGCGCCGAGTACGTCTCGACGAGAGCGGCGAGATCGACCGCTGGCCGAGCATCCTCTATAAACGGCAACGCCAAGCTGCAGCCCTCGGTTGATGCCATGTTCCCCTTCTATGGAGACAGACGCCCGACCTCCGTTTTCGCCCGAAAGAAATGCAAATAAATGCAGATATTTTTCTCGAGCACGCCTGCCGCCGACCCGGAGCATCCTCTTGGAGGTCTGCGCCAGAAAACAGGCGGATTGACTGTCGAAATATGGAGCACCCGCGAAACTCAAGTGCAGATTGCCTGCCTGCGGAGCTTGCTTTTCATCCGTGTTGTGGATCAAAAGCGCGTCGCGTTAGTCCAGCTGGTTTCTCCGCCACCTGCGGCGAGCCTATGAGCCCTTTTAACCATTGCGTGCATCTTAGGCACACCGAACCAGTGATCTGGATTGCCAGGCTGACGGAAGGCACGATTGAGATCAAGACAGCGCTCCCCGGAGGAAAAGCGGTCCAAGCTATCAGCCACGATGCCGAAAACCAAACGAAAGTGGTGCCATGCCGAATCTGAATGTGGTCATTCCAACCTCTCTCGCGACCATTCTGAACGATGTTGTTGCCAGGCGCGCGAGCTCGCTCGACAGCGTTGTTACCGCGGCGTTAAGTCAATATTTTGAAATCGATCGCCATCGTGCCTATCAAATCTCGACCTCCGCTGCGCTGGTGCAGGGAGCGTCTGACGGAGCGGTATCCTCGCAAACTTTGCTTGCCCACGGTGACTTCGGGTTGGGAACCTTTGAGCATCTCGACGGGGAGATGGTGGTGCTTGACGGAGACATCTACCAGGTACGCGGAGACGGCAGTGTGCAGCGCCGGCGAGACAACTTCCGCATCCCCTTTGCAGTGGTGAGCCGATTTCAGCCGGACGAGAGCTTTGCTGTGGGTGCCTTCGATGGTCTGGAAGCCCTTGCGCAAGCGTGCGATCCTCACCGTGAATCCGACAATCTCTTTTACGCCCTACGCGCCGACGGTTTTTTCGAGCGCATGCATACCCGTGCAGTGAAACCAGCCGCCGCAGGTACCGGGCTCGCCGCTGCTGCGCAGACGCAACCCGAATTCCACTTTACAGATATCGAGGGTACCTTGGTGTGCTTATGGTCCCCGCGCTATTCGAGTTCGTTTAGCATTCCCGGCTATCACTTTCACTTCCTCTCCAAGGACCGCACCAGGGGCGGCCACGTGCTCAGCTGCACGGCGAGGGCATTACACATTGGCATCCAGACGCTGTACGACTATGAGGTCCAGCTCCCGGAATCCGGAACATTTTTGAAGGAGAACCTCGCCATAGATACAACTGGGGTTCTCGAAAAAGCTGAATAGTTAACCCAAAAGGAGAAAATAGGATGAAAGCACAACCAGCGGAAAAAACAAAGACAGGAGCGGAAGTTGTCGTCGAAATGCTCGAGGCGCGGGACACGAAATATGTTTTTGGAGTGCCCGGTGCAAAGATCGACAAAGTATTCGATACCTTGCGCGACTCCTCCATTCAGACCGTGGTCTGCCGGCACGAGCAAAATGCAGCCTTCATCGCCGGGGGCATCGGACGCATGACAGGCAACGCCGGAGTGGCAATTGCGACATCGGGTCCAGGCGTTTCTAACCTTGTGACTGGTTTGGGCTACCGCTCATTCAGAAGGCGATCCAATGGTGGCCCTGGGCGGCGCGGTCGCGGTTTCGGAGCGCCTTAAATCCGTGCATCAGACGATGGATTCAGTGAGCATCTGCAAGCCCATCACCAAGTACGCCGCGGAGGTAGATTCACCCGCTTCCACGGCTGAAGTGCTCGCGGCCGCATTTCGCGCCGCCGAATCGGCTCGGCCCGGCTCCGCGTTCGTCAGCCTTCCCATGGATGTGATGACTGGAGAAGCGCAATGCAAACCGATTGGCATGAGTCGCTTCACGGATCAGGGACGGGCTGCGGAAGTGTCGCTGCGCGAAGCCGCGCGCCTCATCAATTCTGCCCAGAGACCGGTTGTTTTTCTGGGCCTGATGGCCAGCAAGGCGAAGGTTGCCGATGCCATTCACGCCTTTTTGAGTCAGTGTTCCATGCCCGTCGTCGCAACCTTTCAGGCAGCCGGAGCTATTTCTCGAGAGCTGGTGCCGCTCTTTGCGGGACGTGTGGGACAGCTGGCAAACCAGCCCGCTGACGAGGTACTGGAAGCGGCGGACGTCGTGCTTACGATTGGATACGACGCGGTTGAGTACTGGCCGTTGCTGTGGAACAAGGGTCGAGATCGTACCATCGTGCACCTTGACGTCGTTCCTGCTGAAGTTGAGAACAACTATGACCCGGCAGTCGAACTGATCGGGAGCGTAGAAGAAACGCTGGTTGCATTGACGCCGCTTTTGCATCGGCCGCTGCTCGACGGTTCCTCTAAGGCCCTCCTCTCTCGAATCGCGCAAGATCGAGAACAGATGTTGGCCGAGGCAGCTTCCTTGTCTGGTGTTCCGATTCATCCGCTGCGCATCATCGCGGAGCTTCAGGATATCCTCACGCCCGATGTGACCGTGTGCTCTGATATGGGCTCGGTCAGCATGTACCTGGCGCGTTATCTTTATAGTTTTCGCGCGCGACAATTTCTGATTACGAACGGTCAGCAGACGCTCGGCGTAGCGTTGCCGTGGGCTATCGCGGCCACGCTGGTCCGTCCTCAGGAGAAAGTTCTTCCATCTCTGGGGACGGCGGGTTTTTGTTCTCGGCAAACGAGCTAGAAACCGCAGTGCGTCTCAAGTCCCACCTGGTGCATATGATTTGGATCGACGGCACCTACGACATGGTGGGCTCGCAAGAACGCCTCAAATACGATCGTGTCTCTGGGGTTGATTTTGGCCCCGTCGATACGGTCAAGTATGCGGAGGCATTTGGCGCCACGGGCCTGCGCATTGAGCGGCCGGACCAGATTACTGCCACGTTGCGCAAGGCCTTCGATACCCCCGGCCCGGTGCTCGTGGGAGTCCATGTGGACTATCGCCAGAATGTGAAGCTGTTCGAGAAGGTCTACGAGGGCAGCATCTTGTAGCATCGGTGAGATTCCGTTCTGCTTGGAGGCGGGGACTAGTCCCGCCTCCGCCATATTCACCAACAAATTCAGCCGGCGCGGAGAAAGCCTCTTGGTCGGTGTGAGAACCTGGTCACTCGTAGCGAAGCGCTATCAGTGGGTCAACTTGCGCTGCACGTCGGGCTGGCAGCGTGCACGCGCCAAGACCGGCAACCAGAACACACGCCACGACCGCGGCAAATGTCCACGGATCGGTAGGCGAAACACTCCAGATCTGACTCGCGAGTAAACGCGTGAGCGCAAGGCTCCCAAATACCCCCAATAGAATGCCTGTCGCGATCAAAGCGAATGCGCGCCTAAGTACCAGCCGTATGATGGAGCCGGGCTGGGCCCCCAATGCGGTTCGGACACCGATTTCGTGTGTCCTCATCGCCACCGTATAGGCCGTAACACTATATACTCCGGCGATGACCAACAGCAGCCCGATTCCGGCGAACGCGGCCAGGATAACGAACTCAAATTGTGGCTCCTGGTATTCGTATTCGTCCAAGAGGTTTCCAAGCGATCCCGACATATTGACCCCTACCTCAGGGTCTGCGGTCCATACTGCCTGATTGACGGCCCTCAGCAATGAATTTGGTTTCAGTGCGGTTCTGGCCAGGATGTTTGGTACTCCAAGCGGAGCTATGGTGTATGGCAGCAATGCCTCTGGTACTGGCTGATGTTTGAGCCCAGCGTTTCTATAGTCGGCCACAATCCCGATAATTTGAAAATATGTGTCGTGGGGCGCATCGGGCTGCTCATCGAATTCATTGAATTTGATCATCTGGCCGATCGGCTCATCCTTCCCGAAGAAGGTGCGGGCGAATGCCTGATTAATGACCGCCACATGCCGGGCAGACTCCACATCCCCCTTTGAAAACAGCGTGCCCCTTAGCAAGGAAAGACCTAACGTTTGAAAATAATCCTCGCTGCAAAGATTGGTATTTGCGTCCCATTCGTGGGAATGTATCTTGCCAGGGATAGTGACGTCACTCTGTTTCCGGTCGTCTGGAGGCAGCGACCAGGTTTCGGCTGCGGCTATTACCCCGGGCAACGCCTTGACCCGTTCGACAATCTTTCTCAAAAGGATTCTCCTGGGCTGCGCCGCCTCATAGCGGCCTTTGGGAAGATCTAGTCGAATGTACAGAACCGAATACGGACGGAAACCGAGATCAACATGAGTTAATGCGAAAAAACTACGCATCATTAAGCCCGCCCCAGTCAGCAGAACAATCGAGACGGCAACTTGCGCGACGACCAACCCGCTCCGCAGGCCTCCAAGCCTTCCTCCTACATCCGACTGCGTCTGCAGCTTATGACCCAACACTTGAAGCGCGGGGGTGAACCCACACAGGACCGCGGCTAGTACGCTGAGGGCCATGGAAAAGAACAGGACGGGCAGGTTGAGACGAAACACTACGCCGTCGGGCACTCTGTGTGCGGGGATCAAGGCCACAAGCCACTTCAAACTCCCGTAGGCCAGGAGGCAACCGAAAACACAACCCACCGAAGCTAAGACCAGTGCCTCCGCCAAAAGCTGCTCGATTAAACGGCTACGGCTGGCCCCGAGCGAAGCGCGCAGAACGAATTCTCCCCGCTTGGTAGTGGCACGCGCCAACAACAGATTCGCGACATTCGTGCAAGAGATCAACAACAGCATCAGGACCGCTGCTAGCAGGGCGTACAGCGTGGTCTTGAATCTTCGCAGAAGGCTATCAACGAGTGTTTCTGTGGTCACGATAAACCGCGCTGGATACCGATCCGGAGAGACTCTCGCAAGGCCGCGCGCGACATTGGTAAGGTCTGCTGCTGCAGTTTTGAGGTTCACACCCGGCCTTAGACGGCCAATGGCCAGTAAACCTTGCGGGGTCTCGGACGAACCAGCGTTTAGCGTCATAGGTAGCCAAACGCTTGCTCCATAGGCTTGGAACCGGGGCGGCATGATGCCTACGAGGGTTCTCGCCTCGCCGTTGAGAACGAAGGTTTTCCCCAGCACGTTGGGATCACCCCCGAACATTCCCAGCCACAGTCTGTCATTCATCACGAAGACTGGTGGAGCACCTGGGTTCCCGTCTTGCTGCGTGATTCCACGCCCTAAGAGAGGCAATACACCGTAGTAATCAAACGTATTGGTGGTGACATAGGCGCCACCGGCGCCCGCGTGGGACTCTGAGCCGCTTGTGCCGAGTATCTCGCGTGTCCCGCTGCCATCTGTGTATGAGATGGCCACGGTGTTGTTATAGCCGACGAGATCCTCGAAGACATGGTTCTCTTGTCTAAAGGCCAGGAACTCAGGAATAGAGAGCAGTCTTCGGCCCTCGCTTCCGGTCTCGGAGATATCATGGATCTGAAAGACGATAGAGCGCTTGAAGTTTCGATAGGCAAACGGCTGAAACAGAAGGTTATAAACCAGGCTAAAGACCAACGTTGTCGAACCGATGCCTAGGCCGAGGGTGAGAATCGCGCTAAGTGAGAAGTGTGGTTCTTTCACCAGGCGTCGTACTGCAAGTCGAAGATCTCCGAAGAAACCTTTGACGTGGCTTTCCCAACGCCGCCCCCGGTGTCTCTGCCTCACCTGCTCGACTCCACCAACGCCATGTTCCCCTTATGGAGACAGACGCCCATCTTCCGTTTTCGCCCGTCCGAATTGCAAATAAATATCCGCTCTTTGCCCGGCTGGGGTGTTACCAAGTGATCTGCGGAACCCCGCATGATTGAGTAACGATCTTCGAAACGGGCCTGTGAGAGAATGGCGTCTCCGGCATATTGTCTCAGAGGTGGAGTGTTATGGTCCGACGATTCGCAATAGCCGCGCTGGCTATTTCCACTTCCGCAATGTTGGCGCAGTCCCCGGCGCCGCGCCCGAAGTTTGACGCTTTTGAAGTGGCGACCGTCAAGCCGGTAGATTCCGACCCTAAGAGCGGCCGGTTCATTACCATGCAGGGCTCGAATCGGTTTGTCGAGAAGGACTACACGCTCAAGTTGCTGATCGCGGCTGCTTACGATCTCAACCCGCGCACCATCTCCGGCGGTCCGGCATGGATCGGCACCGACCACTACGACATTCTTGCCGTAACGCCGGGCGATGTCCGGCCCGACCATAATGAGCAGATGACGATGCTGCGAAGCCTGCTTGCCGATCGGTTCAAACTTGCATTTCATCGCGAACCGAAAGTTTTCTCGATCTACCAGCTGGAGCTGGCAAAGAGCGGGCCAAAGCTCAAAGAGAGCACGGCGCGTCCCGACGACCCGGTGGTCGTGGGCCCGGGTGTGGTCTATCCGCAGCGTATCGTGCTGCCGGGCCGCAACGCGACCATGGGGAACTTTGTCTCATTGCTGCAGCGCGCCATACTCGATCGCCCGGTGGTAGACAAGACCGGGCTTTCCGGCAGGTACGACTTCGATTTGGACTGGGCGCCGGACGAGACGCAGTTCGGCGGCGACGTACCGCCGGCCACTGCAGCCGCCACGAGCCCGCCTCTATTCGAGGCTATCCAGCAAGAGCTTGGCTTGAAACTGGAGGCAACAAAGGGGCCGGTCGATGCGCTAGTGGTCGATACAGCGGAGCGGCCGGCGGCGAACTGATAGCAAGATGGAATGCGCTTGACAGTTGCTCAAAGCGGCTGATCTCAGGGCTTAACTGCGGGTACTGTCTCCCGGTAGCGCGGCCAATGCTGCGCCAGTTCGCGTACCACGGGGCTGCCAACGCGATAGGCATTCTCGATCGCCTCAGCACTGCCGGCGTAGTTGCCCGTTGCTTCGGTCTTGAGAAAATCCGCGGCCGACACGCCCTTGGGCGGCACCGTGAAGTCGCTGCCGGTTCTCAGGTCGAGTGCACGCGCAAGATCCACACGGCCGGCGTGAGAAAGAAAGGTGAGCGCCTGTAAATAGGCAGTGTCTTCTTCTGCTGAGGTAACGAAACGGCCTACGCCCTGGGTCCAGTAGGGCACCCACTGTTCCGCCCAATCGTTCATCCTGGCGCCGACCCAGAACCGGTCCGCGGTCAGCGTATCCCCCTTCAGCACGAAAGGAGGCCGCTGCGCCATGGGGAAGTCAGGATAGCCGGCGCGCGCCGCCTTGAGCTTGTTATCGTCCGCCAGCACGACGCCGCGTGAAAGGTCACAAGCCCAGGTTACGAACCCGTCGTTCAGTTCATGGGCCATCTCGCCGTTGACTGACACGGCCGGCGGCGCCGGTTGCTCGAGCGGTGTCGCACGATCGTAGGGCACGATGCCACTCGACCAATGCTCAGGAATTTCTCTTGCATCGATTTCGTAGGCCAGATCGCCGTCGACGATGGAACTGGCCCAAGCCGCCGAGCCGACCGAGGCCCGGTTGGGATCGATACCGCCGATGCCGGCCAGGATCCAGTAGGCCCTGCTGAGATCGAAGCGCGGGTCCAGGCCGAGGGCCATGATCGAGGCCGCCGCGTGCGACTTGCCGACACCGGTCACGATGCCCAGCACGTGGTCGGTAGCGTTGTAGCGCAGCGGATGGTAGCCCTGCGGAAACGGCAGCACTTCGGGCAATGGGTAATGCTCGACCCAGTTTTGAAACTCGCCGGCCCGGTCACCGGTGTCGTTGCCGACCTCGAAGGTGGTCACGACCACCACGCGGATCTCAAGCGGCGCAGGCGCAGCATTCGCCCGTCCGGGCCAGCCCATTAGAATCGCTGCCGCCACTGCGACGCACCGCGCTAATCTTCCATGCACTTGACGTCTCCTCTTCGATTCAGTCTCTTTGCAGAATGCGACACTGGCCATTAAACCCAGGGGACTACATCAGGCGACAGGATTGCTGGTGAGAAATGCTTCCGTTTGTTCTTGCAGTTGTTGCCTGGCTCGCTCGATGTGAGCCGCAGCGGCCTCAACCCAGCTCGTGTCGGCTGCGAGCCTCTCCCTGGCTGCCGTGATTGTTTGCGCCAACACCTCTGCGGACGGGCCACCCGGAGTTTTTCGCACATCGACGAAATGCCTTGGATCGAGCGCACGATGAAGAACCTGCCGGTCGACCTCTAATGCTCTTCCAGTCAACTGCGGAAAAGCCCGTTCGACACTATCTACGATCTTCTGCGGATCTCTGTTGCCGTCCGAGCGCCCGGCCTCTTTCACCGCCAGGCTCACGATCTCATGGGCGGTACGAAAGCTGATGCCGCTGGAGCGGACCAACACATCCGCCAGCTCAGTGACGGCAAGAAAGTTGCTCTGGGCACGATCCTCCATAACCTTGGTGTCGAACCTGGCGGTCTCTAGCAGGCCGGCTGCTAGATCGAGCGCACGCGCCGCATCGTCAAAAGCGTTGTAGGCTGTGGGCTGCAGATCGTCTTCCGCATCGTTCATATCGGCAAAGGGTGTGTTGTGCAACAACGTCAGAACTCCTTGCGCCTGAACCAGAGCCCTACTGGCAAGAGCGCGCACATGTTCGAGTGCGACTGGGTTGCGCTTTTGCGGCATGATGCTGCTCACCTGGACGAAAGCATCGCACAGCGTGAGATAGGCAAACTCCGCCGTGCTCCAAAGCAGCAGATCCTGGGTAAATCTCCCCAGGTTGACCATGCTCACCATCAAGGCGGAGCAGGCCTCCGTCAAATAGTCGACAGAGGCGATCGCTCCAAAGCAATTCAGCTGCAGACCGTCGAAACCGAGCAGTGCGGCGGTGTAATCGCGATCGATTGGGAACCCGGTTCCAGTGATGGCGCAAGCCCCCAGCGGAGAGCGGTTCAGGTTGCTATAGGCAGCTTGCAGGCGGCGCGTATCGCGCTCCATCCATTCCACAGAGGCCATCAGGTAATGGCCCAGGGTTGTAGGTTGTGCAGGTTGTTGATGGGTGTACGCGGTGATCAGCGAGGTCCTGTGGTCCCATGCCAACCGCACCATCACTTCACGCAAGGCTAAGAGCGATCGCAGCACGGTGAGGGTTCGCGAACGCAAAACCATGCGATACATCGTCATGTCGACGTCGTTGCGGCTTCGCGCCGTCGGTATCCTGCCCGCATGCTCGGGCCCACAAAGCTCGATCAGCTTCTTTTCGATATAGAAGTAAAGGTCTTCTACCTCGGGGTCATAGGGCTCGCGCCTTATCTGCTCAACATCGAATTGCTCCAGGCCACGTAAGCAGATGACCGCACTTTGTTGAGGAATGATCTTCTGCCTGGCCAGCATAAGCGTGTGTGCGTACTCAATCGCCAGCAGCGGCTCCAGAAAATACACTTTCGCGTTCTGGAATATCTGCTCAAGTACCGTCCTGCGATAGACGGGTGCCGGAAAGCTATCCGAGCCCTGAACCGTCGTCGCCTTCTTCAAGCCGCTCATTCGAACCTCATCTGCCGTCTTCATCCAATGGTATCTTCACCTCCGCGCTGAACCCTCGTAGCGGCACTTTTTATGGAGTGCCGGTTTAATAACGGGCGCGAGCGTGCAGTATGCCTGGATGTTACGGTTTGGCATTCGGATGCGACTTCAAGAAGGCGCTGAGGGCGTCTGGCATGAAAGCGGCGGTGCTGAAGGCGTAGGGTAGGGCAGACTCGAAGGTGGTGACTTTGTATTTACCCTGGCCATCGGTGAGTATCAGCGTGATCGGAGGTTTTCCTTCCGCATGATTGAAGGTACTGACCTCATAGCCGTACTGACGATCGCGGTAGCTGACGGCAGGCCATTGCCCTGGTTCGCCGGCAACCACGATGGCGCGCATCAGGTAATCGCTCTCGGTGGCCGCCTGCTGCAGCATTCCGCCGATGGGATAGCGGTAGTGAAAGGCGGCGTCATCGGCGCCGGCTGCCCGATAGGTTTTCCCTGACCACGACAATCCTGCGGCAGCGCTATTGTGCCCAGGCGTAAAGAGCGTGATTCCGGCGGTGCGCGCTTCTTCGGCTAACTTCACCAGCGTAGCAAGTTCGCCGGCGTTGAGCGGAATCTTCGCGGCATCGACGACCGGGAAATCCCGCTCGCAGACAACTTGATCCATGAAGCGATGTACCCGCACCGTGTGGTCAGACGCCTGACCGCAGGCGACGAGCAAATGTTCATAGTCCGTGGTCGCAATCTGGTAATCGCGACAATCGCCACAGCTCCCCGTGTCGCCACAGGTCTGACCGTAAAAGGCAACAAAGCGAACCGCGTGGCGTGTCACCTCAGGGCCAAATTGCACTGTCACGTGGTTCAACAGAGAGGTTTCACCGTGAATACCTTGTGGGCGTCCATATTCAGAGTTGCCGCCCAGAACTACCTCTTCTTTGCCATTCACCTTGAGCACGGTAGCGACGGGCACCTGAAAGTGAGAAATGGGTGGATCGGTGTGACCTTTCTCCGCCGCGTCCAGAGCTTTGAATATCTGGTTGCGTAGCTCGGCATCCGGCACCACCGCTTCGGACTCTTTGGTCAATGTCCACTTGGAAGAGCTAGCCGGTTGCCAAAACGCCCAGCCCGCAACGACAGCGAACAGCAACAGAAGTCCGATACCCGCGAGTTTCACCCTGCTCGCCTCCTCTAGGAACATTAAAATGTGAATGCCTGCCTGTTTACGCTATCACCAGCGCGTCTCGCGTTAGAACTCAACCCGGCAATACTCGGTCTCCAAACGGAACTTGTTAGAAACTGGACGGGTGCCCCACGTTCGCCTCAGCGTACGTGGGCCGAAAATGATATTTTTCGATTGCTTTTCCTAGTCCCACACTGAAGTTGCTGATCGATTTGCGATGATGGGCTTCGCCCGTCTTAATCAACCCACGTACGCTGACGCGAACGTGGGGCACCCGTCCAGTTTTTAATGAGCTCTGTTGAAAAGCTGACTCTTTCCGGACCGGGCTTCTTGCGCAGGTAGTTTAGCTATGCGCGGTCTTCGCAAGGCGCTTCCCCAACACCCACCAGATCACGGCAGAGAACACCCCCATCGCCGTACCTGAACTAAAGGCTGCGATCCACCCTCCGTATCCGTAATGCTTGATCAACGGAGGGACGATGCTAGTCGAAGCGATACCTCCCAGGATGCCGATCGTGTTCATAAAGCCGGCGACCACCCCTGCATCCCTTCCTGCGATCAAGGCAGCTGTCGTCCAAAAAGAAGACTCGGCGAGGTACAGAGAGCCGAGGCTGATACAGAGCGCCAGCACCGCAAGGGGACGCGCATGGACCAGGGCCGCTGCCAGCAGCAACACCCCTGACGATGTATATCCGGTCATGATGATAATGCGTGCGCTGGCGATCCTGCCCCAGCGCACGGCAATCCGGTCAGAGAGAAACCCTCCCAGCGGAGTGGCCGCGATCCCGGCCAACCAGGGCAGCGCGGCGACCGGCCCTCCATTGGCCAGGCTGAAGCCTCGTACCTCGACCAGGTAGATATACAGCCACGATACGAACATGAATAGCAGATAGCCCTCGGAAACATAGCTGAGCGAAAGCAGCATCACATTGGTGTTCAACCACCGCCCCGCCCGTCGTCGCGAAGATGCCATCGGCGCGGGCTGTTCGGAGGCCGGAGGCGCTTGCGTGAAGCTCAGCCATAGCAGGGCTACGGCGAACGCAACCATCGAGGTGAGATAGAAGGAGGCACGCCATCCGAAGCGCAGCATGCTCCAGGAGACGAAAGGCGCCGTGAACGCGGATGCAACCGTGCCGCCCATGAGCATGAGCGAACTGCCGAAGCCGCGGCGTTCAGGAGGCATCCACTGGTGCACGGCGCGCGCGGCGACGGGATAGGTGGAGGCCTCGGCAGCGCCAAGCAGAAAGCGCAGCGCCACCAGCAAAGCGACTGTGGCCGCAGCCGTACGCGAGATGACCCCGGGCAGCATGCCACTCAACATAGTGAGTACTCCCCAGGCAAGCGCTGATAGTCCCAGCACCATGCGCGAGCCAAACCGATCTCCCAACCAGCCGGCCGGGACCTGAAAGATCGCGTAGCCGAGCAGAAAGCCGTTGAAAATAACGGAAAGATCACTCTTCGTCAATGACAGGGCCGGCAACATCAGCTCGGCGGCGATGGAAAGGTTCATCCGTTCCATATAGCTGGCGAAGCTGAGCCCGAAGAGCGTGGCCACGACGAACCAGCGCACCCGCCGGGAGGTGATGGGAGGGGAAGTCACACCTCTGTTATACCGATCGCCAGCGAACCCGGATTTCCTGTGCGTGGCCCCATCCTATGACTGCGTGTGCGGCTTTCAGTAAGGAAAGCCGCATGAAGTTCGCCCACACCAACAAGCTTCCCAGCCGTACATGGAGAGGAATTTCTTACCGGTTTACGCAGCGGGGAACGCAAATATATTGAATTTTTTACGCCGTTGCGATATATCTGACAATCAAGCAAGTCGCTTGTCTGCTAGGGGAAATCGTGTCGATGACAGTACGCCGCATCCTTCTCGTTCAGCAAGACCCCGAAGCGCGCTTTCTATCAAGCTGCTGTTGAAAGAAGCAAGGTACTCCACGTGGCGAGGAGCTGTGACGCCAGTATCGCGTTAACCCAGCGTGGTTCTGGTAAGTCGACCTTCGAGCGCCACTTTCTATTGCACGAAGAGGCGGGCTTTCGTTTTTTTGCGCCAGAGCGCAAGCCTGCTGCTTGAGCAACGCTGCCAGGCTGCCAAAGGCTGGACATCTTTTCCGTTGCCCGGACAACAAATGCTGTTGCGTTTAGGGCCCCATCCCTCAGAAAAGATGCGAACTAGGAAGCGAACATGAGGCTTTGCGATCCGTTGGATGTGTCTAAGCGCCTCGGTCTTCCGAGGCGATGTCCCCTCTAGACCAGGCGCTGCGGGTATCGCGGCACTTCGTGCCATAAAACCCAATCAGCTTTCGTCAGACAAGTAACCGCGGCTATCCATCTTCCACTGCTGCGGAGAAACGGCGTAGTCGATTAAGAAGTACTCCCACAACTGGATCTTGTTCTGGAGGTTTCGATGAAGCGCAGCTGGCTATCCGCGGTCTACATCCTTTCCGTCCTGACAGCATTGTTCCTAAGTGATTCGCGAGCCGGCGCTCAAGCCGTCTTCGGCAACATAGCGGGCACGGTGACCGATTATTCTGGCGCCGCAATCGTGGGCGCCAGCGTGGCGATAAGGGACGTTGATCGCGGCACGGAATATCACACCGTGACCAAAGAACAGGGCGGCTATGAGCAGGGTCAGCTGCTTGCCGGCCCCTACACGGTGGAGATCACCGCTCCCGGGTTTACCACCTTCTCCAGCAGCATCCAGGTACACGTCGACAGCACGGTGAAGCTGGACGCGAGCCTCAAGGTCGGCTCCGGAGCGGCTACGGTTCAGGTAACCGATCAGACCCCGCTTCTGCAGACGGATCGCGCCGAGATCAGCACCCAGCTGACCACCTCTGAGGTGGACAGTTTGCCGCTGCTCGGACGCAATGCAACCGGACTGGCCTTTACGGCGCCGGGCACAGTGTTGGCAAACTTCCAGGTCTCCGACGCAGAAAACGCCCAGGGTGGCTACCAGTTCGCCACCAACGGACAGCAGTATTTCGCCAACGGTTTCTTACTCGACGGCACAGAGAACAACAGCGCCATCCTCGGCATCGCGGTGATCAATCCCAATATCGACTCCTTGCAGGAGTTGAAGTTGACCACCAGCAATTACGACGCCGAGTTCGGCTCGGTGGCCGGCACATTGATTCAGGCGACCACCAAGTCGGGCACGAATAGCTTTCACGGTTCTGCGTTTGAGTATCTGCGCAACACCGAATTTATCGCGCAGAATCCCTTCGCTCCCGGAAGTCTGCCCTTGCACTGGAACCAATTTGGCGGATCTGTCGGCGGGCCGATACTGAAAGATAAGCTCTTCATCTTCGCCGACTATCAGGGCACGCGAGAAACTACAGGCGCCCCGGTGACCACCACCGTGCCCACCGCCGCCGAACGCGCCGGCGATCTGACATCGCTGCTAGGACCCGTCATCGCCGGCGCCCCCCTGGTACAAACAACCGAGGGCAACTTCGTTGCGCCCCAGGCTGGCATGGTCTTCGACCCAACCACCGGCAACAGCGATGGTAGCGGACGAAAGGCGATCTCTACCAACGGACAAGTGAATGTTCTGCCCGCGGTGCCGGCGGCCATCACCAAGCTGCTGGCCTATCTTCCGCAACCAAACACGGGCGGAGCGGGCGCAATCGTGAACAACTATGTCGGCACAGGCAAGTCGACTTTTCAAGATGACCAGGAGGATGGCCGCATCGACTATACGCTGAATGCGAACTCTCGCATCTTCGGTCGATACTCGATCAGTCAATTCTCGGCATCAGCGCCGGGCGCCTTCGGAGTGCTGGCGGGCGGCCCAGCCCTCAGCGGCGCCAACTTTGCCGGCTCTTCGAATACCGATAACCAGAGCCTGGCGCTCGGTTACACCCGGACCTTTAGTCCAACGCTGATTTTGGAGGCACGCTTCGGCACCTATCGATATAGGGTGCGGGTGCAGCCGGGGGACGTTGGCACCACGCCTGCAAACGATGCCGGTATTCCTGGCCTGAACCTCGGTACCGACGCTACCAGTGGAATGCCCGCGTTCTATGTGAATGGGAACGGGGCGTTCGAATTTGGCTACTCACTCCCCATCAACTCCTGCAATTGCCCGCTCTCGGAAACAGAGAATCACTTCCAGTGGGTGAATAACTGGACCAAGATTCTAGGCACGCACACTATCGGCTGGGGAGCCGATATTCGCCGGGCGCAGCAAACGCGTATCCCCAGCGACAGCCACCGCTCGGGCGAAATCACTTTTGATCCCGCGACCACCGGCAACTACGACGCCGATCTTGCCGGCCAGAACTCCGGCTTGACCACCGGAGCCGGAATTGCATCCTTGATGTTGGGGGTTCCGGAGTCGTTCGCGCGTTACTTTACCGGTGCTGGACTGCGTCCGGGCCTGCGGCAGACGCGCATGTTCTTCTTTGTCCAGGACAACTGGCGGGCAACGCCGCGGCTGACCTTAACCTACGGTTTGCGCTACGAGAATTACCTGCCGCAGAACGCAGCCTATCCGGGCGGCGCCGGCAGCTTCGATCCTGCAACAGGCGACCTGCTCGTTGCCGGTGTCGCTCCGGTGTCGAAAACCATGAACGTAACCGCTTACAAGAGCGGCTTTGTTCCACGCATCGGCGTGGCCTACCAGCTGCAGCCGAAGACGGTCATCCGGGGCGGCTTTGGCAGCAGCTTTACTCCGGCCGGCTTGGGAGCGGTGTTTGGTCAGGCGCCAGACTATGATCCACCGATCCTCCTTCCTCAGCAGCTAAGCCCGAGCACTCCCTACTCCAGCGTGTATAACCTCTTTGCCGGGCCACCCTTGCCGACGCTGCCATCGGGAACAACGGGCGCTTATCCGCTGCCCAACGACCTCGGCGTCTACTATTGGTTTGACCCGCCAAACAGCTATCGCGTGCCCCTGGCGATGTTCTGGAACGCCGCCATCCAGCATCAGATCACGCCCACCATGTCGATCGACGCCGCCTACGTTGGGAACGTCGGCCGACACATCTATGTCAACGCAAACCTTAATCAGGCCGTGCCTGGACCCGGGGCGCTCTTTCCCAGGGAACGCTTCTACCCCAACTTCGGGCTGACTCAAGGGCTTTATAGTATCTGCAACTGCGACACTTCCAACTATCACAGCCTGCAACTGAAGTGGGTTGACCACCAGGCGCGGGGTCTCGACTTTATCGTTTCCTATACCTACTCCAAAGCGCTGGACGATACGGAGCTGGGCGGCGTATTCGATAACAACCTCGACTACCCTGCGGATTACGGGCCGGCCACCTTTGACCGGAGGCACATTCTCTCCGTTGCCAACGTATGGAAGCTGCCGTACGGACGCGGTCAGCGCTTTGGCTCTAATGTGAATCGCGCCGTTGACCTGGTGGCTGGTGGATGGCAGCTCAATGGGATTACCTCGGCCACTTCCGGCTACCCGTTTACCGTCAACGTTGCCAATGCTCCGCTGCTCAACACAAACTTCAACAATGTTCGGCCGGACCAGGTTGGCAACCCGCACGTCTCCAATCCCAACCGTACGGAATGGTATAACCCGGCAGCATTTGTTGAACCTCAGGGCCTCTATCGCGATGGCTTCGTCAGCCGGAACTCTCTAGTCGGTCCCCGTTTGTTCCTGATGAACCTGTCGCTGGCCAAGGTATTCACCATCTATCAGGAAAAGACGATAGAGTTCCGCTGGGAAAATTTCAACGCGCTTAACCATACCAACTTGAACACTCCCGCGAACCTGGTAGACGAAGCCAATGCAGGACAAATCACCTCGCTCCTGCCCGGAGCGAATATGCGGCAAATGCAATTTGGGCTCCACTTCCGGTTCTGAGTGGCGCTGCAGGCGAAGACTCTTCACCAAGGGCACGGCTTCAGAGGCTGCGGAAAAACTCCTGCTTTGTATCAGGGCACGACTTTAGTCGGGCCGTACAATCGCGCCCGATGAGGGCTTTAGCCCCTGAGGTACTGCTTGCCAACGATTCACTGTCGACGTGACCATCGGGATACGACGAACCCAAGGAGTGGAAAATGAAAGCATGTACGGGAGCAGCGCTGCTGGCCTGCAGTCTGCTTTGCGGATGGTTCCAGCCGCGGTTACAGGGACAAGCGGTGCAGACAGCACCGCCGATCCCCAAGCCGGACGATCGATACAAGGCCGATATTCTCCTAGTGGTCGCCCACCCCGACGATGATACCGGCGTTTCGAACTACATCACCCGCGCCTCCCTCGACCAGCACAAACGAGTGGCCGTCGTCTTCACCACCCGGGGCAACTCAGGCGGCAACGCTTTCGGCATGGAGCAGGCCAAGGCAATGGCCGACGAGCGCGAGATGGAAGCGCGCCAATCGTTAGCGGTAAGTGGCATCAGCAACGTCTGGTTCCTCCATGGTTCCGATACGCCAACGCAGGACGTGCTTCATTCGCTCGAAACGCTGGGGCATGGAGAGGCGCTCGATGAGGTGGTGCGCATCATTCGTTTGACCCGGCCTGAGGTCATCATCACCTGGATGCCTGGCTACGTGGCGGGAGAGAACCACGGCGACCATCAGGCGGCCTCCGTGGTGGCGAACGAGGCCTTCGATATAGCGGGTGATCCGGTCGTATTTCCTGAGCAGGTGAACGCACCGCGGCGCAACCAGGGCATCAGCAACTACGGGGAGGGGCTTCATCCTTGGCAAGCCAAGAAACTCTACTTCTTTTCTGACGCCAGCCATCAGGATTTTCTTGAGCACCATGGCCCGAAGTATCTGGCCAGCGATATCTCGAGCAGCAAGGGTGTCTCTTTTGCGGCCTTGAACAAAATCGCCTGGGACTTGTACGCCACCCAGATCGATCCGCTGGAAGACTACTACGTACACATGCCGGACTATTTGATACTTGCCAAGTCGTTGGTCAAGTCCCCGGTAGAGGCAGACGTGTGGGATGGTATCGACCATACGCCGATACCATACGCACCACCACCTTGCTATCAACCCGTACAGCGTCCTCCCGTGAGTCTCGAGTTAGGCGGCCCCTGGGCCTTTTATCAGCAGTTCTATGTGGCCCACGGTTTGACGTCGGTCATGAGCTTCTTGAAACCCCAAACGGCATTGAGCGCAGATCACGGCCTATGGGTGCCTTTATTGCTGCATAACGATAGCGACCAGCCGCGGGAGTTAATTCTCCACGCCTCGCTGCCCGAGGGCTGGACTCCGCCCGCCAAGGATGTCCTCTACCACCTGGAACCACGCAGCACCTACCCTGCGCAGATATTCCTGACCGCGCCCACGACCCAAAAAGACGCGCCTCCGCAGGAGTTACGCTGGAGCATCACAGACGGCGGAAAGGCGGCTGGAGAGGTTGCGCTCACCGTCTACATGGAATTCAACGGAGTTCCGCAGTAGGCATCTATAATGTTGGACGAGGTGCCGGGATGAAAAGCAATAGCGATTGGCAGAACAGACTTGGGACAGTGCGAGTCACAGCCCTGGGTGTGGTCTTGGCGGTGATCGGCATAGTCTGGTACATTCGGCACTAGCCTGCCGGCGAGATCCAGATTCCAGACGCCAAAGATCCCGTTCTGCCACAGTAGAAGTGTCTAATGCCCCGCAAACGAGATAATCGTCTGGTCAAGGGGCATTGCCTGTTTGACCATCTGCTGTGGAGAGATTGGGGTGACCGGCAACGGAGTTCCGTTTGATTCGGCCTGGTCGAAGGCCTCGGTGCCGTGGGATTTTCCGGTCATCTCAAAATCGCTGATCTCGTAGGGAAGCCCATTGGAAGAGAGGGAGGACGGGCCGTCCATCACCTGAAAGTGCAGGTGGGGAACGACTGAGTTGCCTGTATCACCGACGAGGCCCATAACCTGGCCGAGATGAACCTTTTCGCCGCGGTGCACTTTGATGCTTCCCGGCTGAAGGTGGGCATAGAGCGCATAGCGCTTCTCGCCAAGATCAAGAATGATCGAGTTTCCGTCCGCTGCATCGAGCGTGATGTTGGTGGGATAACTGCCCGGCGTCTGCTCGGGTTGACCGTCGATGACAGAAACGACGAGAGCGTTTGCCACCGCGAGCGCAGGCTGGCCGAAGATCGCATAGCTCTCAAGCTTCTCCCGTGGGCCAGTATAGATGCGGCCGCTTGCATCCATTTGCTCCCAGTCCACAGCGTAGCGTTGCGCTAGCCACACGCGGCCGTTGACGGGCAGTGCCGCCCGCTGATGGCGTGTGGCGTCGCAGCAGGAATCCGCTGCAATGTAACGCTCTCCGCGCAATGGGGGACCGATCAACGCAACCGATCGCTTATCGACCGTGGTGCCGCCGCCGCTTTCGCTGAGCTCCTGCTGCCCTGGTGGCGCAGCGCTGACACGCAATGCAACGCGGTGCGACAGCTCAGAAGGAATCTTGCTTCCCGGAGCGAGCGTAAGGTTGAGAAAGAGTAGGCCGTGTGTGCTCTTGGCAAGCGTTCCCGCTGGCTCGCGCACGCCGGCGGGCTGCAGTCGTCCGGCTACGGCGGCTGTATCGAGAGTCTGCAAGACGGACCCATCTCCAACCACCTCGACCTTCTCCACAGCGATCTCCGCGCTGGAAAAGTTCGTCATTCCCAACTCGTAAACCAGGTGGATCTTTCCGTCCGATCCCATAAAGGGTACGGGTGCGTCCTGGACTGCGAGCAACAGCGGTGTCATATTCTCAGGAACTTGAGCGCGCCCAACCGCAAAGGGAGCCATCAGAAGCGCGAACACGAACGGTATGGCAAGAAACGGTCGAGCAATTTTCATATGGATGCCTGGATTGTATATACGCGAAGTCTTTGTCAGGGTAGCGAAATGCGATACAGGTTCCGATGCGCCGAAGTATTCACATAGGCAAAATGCGAGGGGTCTCTGCCGGGCACTAGCAAGGCGCGGTTCACCGATTGGCAGCCCGGCACTTCATCCGGTTCTGCCCCTGCCTTGATTCCTCCCGGGGGAATCGCGGCCAGGCTTTCCCCGGGACCAACCGGAATCGCCAGGCTTCGCCCCGGACTTGTCTCTGTCGGCGCTTCGACCGCGATGAAAAGGAACTTTCCGCTCGACGACCATGTCGCCGGGCAATAACCTGCACAGATGCGCACCGGAGGTCCACCGTCGAGCGGAATGGCCATGTCCATGGGCACTACACTCTTGCCGTTTGAATAAGGAACGATCCCCATCAGCCATTTTCGGCCGGGCGAGATCTCTGTCGCCTCATCGATCGGGTAAGGAACAACTTTCGCATGTCCCGATCCGTCCGCATTCATCTCCTCCAGGTAGTTGGCGTTTCCCTCTGCCATTTGAAATATGATTTTTCCCCGAGGACCAAAGAAAGGCCACGTTTCGCCGGATCGACCGATCTGTTTGGGGGGAGAGCTTCTGTCGATGGGCGCCAGCCACAACTGCGACTTTCCATCACGCCCCGCCGTGGCATAGACGACTTGTTTGTCATCTGGCGATACATCGTAGGCCAACATAGAAACGCCGGGAAACACCGCTTCACTCTTGCCCGAATCGATCGTCATGCGCCAGAGTTCAGGACCCGAACCCGCCGGTGCACGGCGCAGGAGATAGTAGAGGGCCTTATTGTCCGCCGTAAAGGAAGGAGGCGATAGGTCAGCTACGATTTCTCCCTCGGAAGATAAGGATCGTTCGCCCTGGTCGTCATGAATCCAAATGGCGCTTGCCCGCACGCCTATCGAAGTGATGACAGAACGGCCATCCGGCTCCACTGCCAATCCTTCCTCTTCCATGGGGCCAAATGTGATTTGCTCCGGCCGTCCGTTGGGAAAGCGCTGGCGCCAGAGGTGGCTTTGTCCTTCGATGGTAGCGATGAAGTACATCCACGAGCCATCGGGAGCCCAGCCGGCGGAGGTGCACGCACCTTCTGGCCCTATCGGTCTAGCCTGAAATTGCCCGTCGAGCGAAATCAGCTGGCACACCGCCCAGTTTCCCTGTCCATTCATCTCCACAACTAAAGCCGACGAGCGGTCGGGAGAAGCGTACGAGTAATGCGCCATGCCCCGTTCGTGGGGAGGAAAATACAGTTCGCGATAACTGTCACCGGTTATCGACTGGGTCACGACTCCTAGATGTATACCTGAGTGCATGCGGGAGAAAAGAAAATGCCCCGGGTCGAGCCAGGAGAGTCCAGCCGCATTGTGCAGTAGAAGACGCGAATCACCTCCCAATACCGAGACGGCGTACGTACCGAAAGACTGACTTTCCATAACGGTGTAGGCGATCTGCGAGCCGTCTGGTGAGAAGGCCAAGCCGTATTTCACCCGCGGATCATCGGTCAGGCGTCGGGCTTCCCCATCGGGAAGCACTTTGGCGTAGATCTGATCGGCCGACATGAAATCGCTACCCCCGCGAATGAACGCGAGGATGTGGCCGTCTGGCGATATGGCCGGTGTCGCCGCGGAGTCAGTGAAATCGGTTAGCTGCGTGTACTTGATGACAGCTGGGTGGTAGGGAGAGTAAAGATACACGGCGAGGACGGCGCACACCGTTAGGACGCCGGCGCCCAGCATCCACCATCGCGCCCTTTGTTTGCCGGCTACCGCTTGAGCCGCAGGTGCCGGGGCAGGGCGGTCGATCTTCATGACAACTTCGGGCTCTAGCGGACGGGCTCCGTTTCTCACCGGCGCGATGAAGCGGTAGCCGACTCGAGGAATGGTTTCTATGTAACGAGGAGAAGTTGCCGAGTCACCCAGCGCGTCGCGGAGCTTTTGGACGGATTTGTTGAGTCCATGGTCAAAGTCGACAAAGACGTCTGAGGACCAAAGGCGTTGCCGGAGTTCGTCGCGGGTGAGGATCTCACCGGGGCGTTCGAGGAGCACAGCCAGGACTTGCAGCGGTTGCTGCGGTAGCCGGAGTTTAGTGCCATTCCTACTCAGCTGCCCGGCTTTGAGATCGAGCTCAAAGAGGCCAAAGCGAATCACGTCCTCAGCAGGCGAAACCGCCACTGCTCACCCTCCCTGCACCAGCGAGAGATGAGTTTAGCATCAGAAGGGAAGGCGTGTATCACCTTTCATAACCCCTCCCAGGCAGGGGATAACTTCGCCTAAGTGATTGCTGTTTTGAGGGTTATCCGGGGTTAAATAAATCGCCTGGCAGGGCATTGCTCCAAGTGCGCGAGTGCCCCACACTCGGGCCCACGTCGCTCGCTCGGACGAGCGCAAAAGGAGCACCATGAATCGAGATACGAAGAAGACGAGCCGGCTGTCGCGTGGGATTTTGACAACGCTTGCGATCGCGAGCCTGCTATTTGCTGCCACCAGCGCGCGAGCCGCGTGCGGTAGTTTCTCTCAACTGGAGTCGAGAACTCCCATTAAGATGCCGATGTTCGCCGCCGCCGGAGGCGAGGAGGAAGCTTACGCCAGCGGCCCCCACGACCCCATCGTGGGACTTTGGCATGTCGTCTACACGGCAAACGGCGCGGTGTTTAACGAGACCCTTGACCAATGGCATAGCGACGGGACCGAGTTTGAAAATGCGTTTCTCGCGCCCGCCCAAGGGAACATCTGCTTTGGTGTGTGGAAGGCGACCGGCTCGCACAGTGTGCGCCTGCACCACGTCGGCTGGACCTTCGACCCCACGAGCACCGGAACGGCAAACGGAACCTTTACCCTGGACGAAACCAACACGGTGTCTAAGGACTGCAACAGCTATACCGGAACGTTTACCTTCAAAACCTTTGACTTGAAGGGAAATCAAGGTATGGAGGCAACGGGTACCATCGCGGCTACGCGCATCACGGTTAGTTGAAGGCCTTAGTCGAATACGGCGGCGCAGGCTTTCCGGCCAGCCGCCCGGTTTTATTTGCCGTCCACCACCGGCAAGATGAGCGCCGATGGATGCGCCTTATCCGAAAGGATGGTGACCGTGGCCTTCTGGTAGTCGCCCGGATGGGCAGTCATGATGTTTGGAACGAAGGTCTGCGGATTGCGGTCATAGAGCGGAAACCAGGTGCTCTGCACCTCAACTACAAGGGTGTGCCCTTTCTTGAAGACATGATCGACCGCGTGAAGGCTATATCTAAATTCCCGCGGTTTGTTCGCCGGAAGTCCCGCCGGCTTGTCAAAGGCTTTCAGGTAGCGACCGCGGAAGATCTCCTCGTTGGTCATCAGCTGGTAGCCTCGCATCGACGGATCGCTATCGTCATCGGGATATTGGTCGATCAGCTTCACTACCAGGTCCATATCGCTGCCCGTGGTGGAGGCAAATATATCCGCGACCACCTCACCCGTAACGGTGAGGTCATGGTCTAGTTTGCCCATCGTCCAGACCGCCACGTCCTTACGCCCGGTGACAAAGCGCTGGTCCTCTGTCATCCAGGTCCCCCATTTCGAGCCTGCGCCGTAGGTCGGCTGGATGGGGCGATGGCGATAGGGCACCGGGTCGCTGGGATCAGAGAGATAGCTAGCCCTCGCTTTTTCCTTCCCGGCCTGCCAGCTTAGCTGCTTGCCGGCTGCCAGGTAGAGCTTGGACGGTGCGGCTTGGGCCGGGGGGAAATGCGGGTAGCGCTTCCAGACATTTGAGCCGGTCTGGAAGCTGGCCGTGTCCTCAAGATCGAAGCCCGGCTGGTCCTTCAGGTACTTCGCGAAAAAGGGCGCCTCAATCTGCTTGCGGTATTCCGTGCCGATTGGCTCCCCATATTTGATGACGCCCAGACTACGCGTCGACCCAGACCAGGAACCATGCCGCCAGGGGCCGAGCACGAGAAAGTTCTCGTGCCGGGTATCGCGCGGCTCGAGGGTGGCGTAGACTTCCTGCGGCCCCCACATATCTTCCTGGTCATAGTAGCCGCCGACTTCGAGCGTAGGAACCGTGACGGCCGTCATGTGGTGCTGTACTGCGCGCACATACCAAAGGTTGTCGTACGCCGGGTGCTGCAGGAATATCTGCCAGGAGGGCAATACTTTGCCCTCAGGCGTTTTTGCGTCGGAGCGGCGAACATCCTCGGCAAACGAGCCCCGCTGCAAGAAGTAATCGAAGCCATCCACGTCCTTGCCGTAACTCACCTGTGAACTTTCCTTGCTTTGCTCCAGGCCCATGGCGTAGTCGTAGCCGTAGGTTTGGCGAAAGGCGCCGTTGTGGAAGAAGTCGTCGCCCATCCAGGTATCGATCATGGGTGCCTGGGGAGAGATGGCTTTGACGGCAGGATGAGGGTCAATGCCCGCCGCCATGGTCAAGGCCCCGTCATAGCTGGTGCCGATGACCCCGACACGGCCATTGTTCCCGGGGATATTTTTGACCAGCCAAGCCACGGTGTCATAGGCATCGGTGCTCTCGTCCGTGACCTTTGGATCGGAGTGATCGACAACCATTCGGCTCAGCTCAAAGGTGCCTTCCGACTTGAATCGGCCGCGGATGTCTTCGCCGACGTAGATGTATTGCGCCCGCGCCAGTTCGGGCCGCCGGGTATAGAAGCTCGCCATGGTTAAGCCGTCGACGCCGTAGGGAGTACGGTCCAGGAGAATGGGGAAGGGCCCGGGCGCGCCCGCCGGTATGAGGATGACGGCGTGAAGTTTGATGCCATCGCGCATAGGAATGGTCGCTTCCTGCCTCTCATACGGAGGAAACGGATGGTGTACCGCGTCGCCGGTGCGTGCCATAAGGTACGTCACGGGATCACCTCTATAAGCCACAGTGACGGTGGAAGCGTGGCCAGAGGCATCCAGAGAGAAACGGTAGCGATCACCCGTGTCGGCAAATTCAGTCGCGGACACCGCGGTCAAGGCAGCGGGAAAGTGACGCTCCGACTCGGTGAATAGCCGGCCATCCTTTAAATAGAAACTAACTGGCAAATCAGGCTCCTCGGCGGAGGTATACTCGCCACTAAGCGCCTGAAGTTGCTCCGTCGCGAGGTGGATGGCGTCCGTGGTCTGCTGACCAATTGCCCACCCTGGCAAGAAAAAGACGAGCAACAACCAGACCGATAGCGCCCTCGAGGTCATGAAATCCACCCTTTCAAGGGAGTCAGACTAGCACAGGGAGGAAGAAATTCAGAGCGAATAGGGCGACAGCCGGCCTGGACATCTAAGCCCCGTCGCGGGCATCCAAGCAGGAGGGAGGATGAACCAAATGTGGACTCATCCGATACGAAGAATGGGACTGACGCGTTCAAACCTGGTTGCAGCTTTGTTTTTGAAGGCTGTGTCAGCGCGCGACGCGATTGCCGACCTCAAAATCGCCGGCTTTCACACCAGTGATATCGGGGTCGCTCTATCGAAGCACGGCGAACTAGAACAGCAGCGAAGTCCAGAGACAATACGCACGCCCGACAATTTGGAAGGGAAGCATAGTATCCCCTGGAAGGTGCGGCATAGCCTTAAAAACGATTCCCACACCCACGGAGCGGGTTTTTCGAGCCGGGGGGATGCTGCGGAAGCTAACCAGGAGCAGCCTGTTTACACGGAGATCGACCTCACGGAGACTCTGCGGGGCTTGGGGGTGGCCGAAGATACCATCCAGTTGTTGGACCAAGAGATGGGACGGGACGGACTGTTTGTCCTGGTACACGCCGGCGATCGCGGGGATGAAGCCGAATCCATACTTGATCGCAACCGTGGATTCATTCGTACAGTCATGGTTACGGAGCGGACCCACGCTGCCCGCTGATGGAGAGGGGCTCGAAGATGGTGTGCCGAGCAGAGTTGTTTCAGGACCGCAGAGATGCGGGCCGGATATTGGCGCGTGCGATCCAGGATGCGAGCCAGGAATCGGATCTAGCGCGCGATTGGCAGGATGGAATCGTTCTCGGGCTGCCGCGCGGGGGCGTACCAGTAGCGTATGAAGTTGCCCGCGCGTTGGATCTTCCCCTGGATATCCTGGTGGTGCGAAAACTCGGAGTAACGGGGCTGGAAGAGCTGGCGATGGGAGCGGTTGCGAGCGATGGGACAGTCGCCATCAACGCTGCGGTTCTCAATCAATTCAACATCCCTCTGGAAGAAGTGGAAGCAGCAGCGCAACGGGAGAAGGCGGAACTCGAACGCCGGGAACGTGCCTACCGCAACGGGCGTGTGCCGGCGAGCATCGAGGGCCGCATGGTGATCCTGGTCGATGACGGGCTGGCCACCGGAGCGAGCATGCTGGCTGCCGTCCGGAGTGTGCGGTCGTGGGCACGGGAAGTCATAGTTGCCGTGCCCGTAGCGGCGGAGAGCACCTACAACGAACTACTCGGCGAGGTGGACCAGTTGGTCTGCGCGCGCATAGCAACGCCGTTCCACTCTGTGGGCAGCTTTTATCGAAACTTCGAGCAGACTACAGAGGAAGAGGTTTGCTCATTGCTGTCGCAGGCACGAGACAGACAGCAGCGATGGCCGGCCGCCTCGTAGACAGCTTAGCGTTGATAAATGACTTGACCAGGTAAGAGGTCGTCCGCGTAGCCGGCGCTGAGGGTTGCGGCAAGGCCAAGGCCCTTGCGCAGAAGCTTGATGGTTTTGATCTCCGCGCGAGGGAAGACCAGGACAGGAGAGCCAATGGCTTCGGAACGGCCGCACGTAAGCTCTTTCTCTTCTACGGAATGAACATAGCAAAGAGCGTTCTCTTTGTCGGTCTTGATATAGACCCTGGTGTGCGGACCGAGCCCTTGCACCTGCCGCCAGCCGGCGGTCGCAGCATCCTGCTCCGCGGCAGCCAGGCTGAGCAGGACGAAGGGCAAAATCGTAAGCAAAAAGCCGTTTCGCATCATCTTAGGGTAAGACACCCAATCGGGTGAGCGACATGGCTATTTTGTGGGGCGGCGATCTTTCTTAGGGTTGCACCCGGCCAGTCATGCCGCTAAATCCTTTGTTTCACGAAGGTACCAAGATTTTTGAATACTGTGTATAGCCCGGCCTTTGAAGTTTTTTGCGGCCTCTTTGGGAACCGAATGGTTCGGCCTTGCGTATCAGCCTGGTAGGTCGCTTAAACAGGAGGTATCGATGCCCAGGTATGCCGTATTACTTCTTTCAGCCTTGCTCTTTGCGGGCCGCGTTCCTGCGCAATCGTTCACTACCGGCCCGTGTGGCGGCGATGAAGGCAGCAGCAACAACAACTGGTTTGGGCACGAGGCGCGTGTTTGCGAGTTGCGGAGCACGACGCTGCCACTGGTTAATGGGCAGCTGAGTGTGTCGGGAAAGAACGGCGGGATTGAGGTCATTGGCGAAGAGCGCCCGGATATTGCGTTGGAGGCGCGCGTCATTGCCCAGGATTCAAGCCGCGAGGAAGCGGAGTCGCTGGTAAAGGAAGTTAAGATCGTCACCACCGGCTCGATCCACGCTGAGGGACCACAGAATTGGGGCCTTTCGCACCGCAGCTGGTCGGTGAACTGGAGTTTGCGAGTACCGCGCCATGTGAACGCCGAGCTGCACACGATGAACGGCGGGATTAAGGTAACCAATATTATCGGCGTGCTCAATGTCGATACGACCAACGGCGGTCTCATCCTCGACGACCTGGCTGGCGACGTGCATGCCAGTACCGTGAATGGTGGATTGGATGTGAAGCTTGACGGGAATCAGTGGCGCGGTGCCGGCCTGGTCGCGAAGTCGACCAATGGCGGGGTTGACGTGAAGGCGCCCGATCAGTATTCCGCGCACCTGGTCGCGGAGACGGTCAACGGTGGCATATCTGTGGGCTTCCCGATCACCATTCAGGGGAAGATCAGTCATCATATCGACAGCAACATCGGCGAGGGCGGGGCAACGCTTCGCTTCCAGACGGTAAACGGCGGGGTCTCGATTCATCCGAGTCATCCGATTTAACGGAACCAGGTAGACCTGCGCGCCCGCAAAGATAAAGCCTAATTAATTCGGATTTCAGGGCAAACTCATTCGCATGCGTAAATCTATAAGGCGACGAGGGGCGCTTTCAGGCGAAGCGCTGCCTCCTTCTCCGGCTCAGAAATGGACGCGTGCTTCATGAGCAAGGTAGTTATTGCCGTTGGATTTCTCGTGCTTCTTTTAGGCCAGCAGACACTGAACAACGACTCGGTGGTTGGGCTGATGAAGGCTGGTTTTTCCGAGGACGTGATTATTTCCGCGATCAACCGCTCGCTGGGAGCGTATGACACCTCGGTCGACGCGTTGATTGCTTTGAAGAATGCCGGGATGACCAACAAGGAGATCTCGGCGATCGTGGCGAAGGCATACTCGCAGAGCTCCGCTGCGCAGGTTGTGCCGGTTGTGGAGGGCGCGCCTAGTGGTCGAGCCGCTCTTCCAGTTCCTGGGCAGCCGGCGAAAAAGCCGCGCGTGTTTTTGCGGGCGCAAAACCATAGCAGCGGTTGGCATGAATCGCGTGACCAGACGATGGAGATGGGCAAAGACTTTCAGGAGGTTTGTCCGGGGGTACAAATATCGCTCAACCCGAACCTGTTGGATTACACCGTGGAGCTGAATCATGGCGAGTACAGCTTTGTGCGTCAAAATCAGATACGAGTGGCGAACAAAGACGGCGACCTGGTTTCTGGAACCAACGAAGGCGGGAGTATCAAAGGGCCCAGTATTAAGGGAGATGTGAAGAAGGCGTGCGAGGCCATCGTTGCGGATTGGGCCAAGAAGTAGATGGTTCTCCTACTTGGTGCTCCTACTCGATGATGGAGAAGCTGTAGATTTTTCCTGACGCTGCCAGATTGGAGGTTGAGGTGGCACCGGGTGGGAGGATGCCGTACTCGCCCGGGCCGAGAGGAGCTACGAAGGTGAGCTCGTAAACGTGTGGGGCCAATTTCTGTGTCCCAAACTCGACGGTGTCCTTGGTGGCGCCGCCGGAGGAGTGGAAAACGCCACCGGTCATGGCGCGGAACTCGCGGTTGTCAGAGTTCTTGTGGAGCTTGACGAGGATGTAGTCATTGGCGGAGAAGGTCTCAGGCATAAAGATGAGGAGGTTGGATCCTGTCGTTAACTTGGTGCCGCTTTGGGCTCCCTTGATATGGCCGTTCATATCGCCCTTAACGATGCCATCCGAGGCAATGCTTTTGAGGAGGCCTCCGGATTTAGTGTTTACGATCTCGGACGGCACGGAGCGCCAGGCTTTGTTCTTGTCCTGGTAATAGACGCCGACCTCGTCGACGCCGGGCGGCGGTCCCGACGGAGCAGCTGCGGGCATATTCGTGCCTGCGGGGTTGCTGACGCCGCTCTTCATCGCTGCGTTGCGGGAGATCATCGCGGCGACCACCGCGTCGGAGACGCCGGCCTTCTTGAGAGCGAGGAGGCCGTCGGTCGAGGTGTCATAAGCTGCCGGCTGGCCATTGACGGACGCGAGGATGATGTTTTCACTTAGTCCGGCGGATTGCATCTTGACGATGTCGGCGTTGGTGAGACCCTGTTGGGCCTTGACTGGCACAGCCGTGACGATGGTCGCGACGAGAAGGACGAGGAAGGCAGAAGGCAGGCGCATGGGCCACCCCCAATCGCCCATCATTTTGGGCCTGTCAGGGCAACAAGGCAAGCGAATGTTGAAATAATTGGCGGGCATCCTGGGCTGTGTGGGAAAGCGCCTGGTTTTTTGGCTGTCCTGGGTTTCCTTTTGGGATTCGTCAAGGACGTCGCGTATTTTTAGTTCGTTCGATATCAAAAGCTATCCTTCGATAACCTCGGCCTGCGACGAAGTTCCCGGGCTGTTGGGCTCTCCCCTTACCTATTTGGATAACTAAGCAAGACTATCTACCCGTTAACTCGACATGGTGCGGCGATCCTATCTAGAGCATTTTGACTTCTACTCTGTACAGTTGGGTTCAGCGAAGTGCGGCTTTTCTTGAGGAAAAGCCGCGTTCGGGAGCGGTTGCCTTGTATACACCGGAAGTGAAAATGCAGCTGGGGTTTTCCCGGGAGTAGCGGCCTCGCGAGTAGAATGGACGCGCGAGCAGATCTTGGCGTGGCGCGAACCCTGCTCGGTATCCTTATATGAGGGCACACTCGAGAAGGAGCCGCGATGAACAGACGCATGTTCCTACGAAACAGCGCTATTGGCATGGGTGCGATGACAAAGGTTGGTCTCAACGGTCATTTGAACGATCTGGGGGCGGAAGATTTGAATGCTAATCCATCCACAGGGCCCGGGGCCGACGGGGTGGGGCGGCCGGTTCGCGTGGCCAGCATCGGGTTCAAAGGGGGTGCCGTACCGCTCGAAAAGATGGCGAGCCTGGTGGACGAAGAGGGGGCTCGTGGCACGGACGTTATCGTGCTGCCCGAATTGTCTCGCGGCCTGGACGATGGAAGCGAGGAGCCGCTGCACGGTCCGACCATCACCGCGATGAGCGGTTTGGCGAAAAAGCATAAGACTTATATTGCTGTTCCTATTGATAGAAGAGATGGCAAGCGGAGGCTCAATACGGTAGTGTTCCTCGACCGCTCCGGCCTGGTTGCTTGCGTATATGACAAGGTCTTTCCGTACTGGACGGAATATGATGTGCAGCCTCCGGTAAATCCTGGGGATGCGGTTCATGTTCATCAGACAGATTTTGGCCGGGTTGGATTCGCCACTTGCTTTGACGCCAACTTTCCGGAAGTGTGGAAGGGCCTGGCAGACAAAGGGGCGGAGATGGTTGTGTGGCCCAGCGCGTACTCGGCGGGCCGGTCGCTGCAAGCCCATGCGATCAACCACCACTACTACATCGTGACCTGCTCCGAGACGCCGGACTGCATTGTGTATGACATTACCGGTGAGCGGATCCTGTACGAGGGCGGCTCCAAAGACGTGAATGTCAGCCGGACTACTTTGGATCTGGATCGGGTGATCTTCCACGAAAATTTCAATCTGCCTAAACGAGACAAGCTGCTGAGTGAACATGGTCAGGACGTAAGCCAGGAGCAGTGGCTGAAGCTGGAGCAATGGTTCGTGCTGCGAGCTGCGCGTCCTGGCGTGAGCGCGCGGGAGCTGGCTCGCGCTTATGGGCTGGAGGAGCTGCGGCATTATCTCGACCGCAGCCGCGTGGCCATCGATCAGCGACGGGGATGGGAGTTTGCGGAGGAGACCGTATTTCCCAGTTCCGATGTGGCTGAAGTGAAGGGTTCCTCTTAGGGCCTGTCGGCGCGTGGCGGCTTAACTGACAGTTATTTTTAAAATTCGATATTTTTGGGTCGTTTTTGCGGATTTGCAGTTCAGCGGGGGCGGACACAGGGTTCTTTCTTTATAGAAAAGGGAACTCTCGTGTCGCCTCAGCATTCGCGGACGGTCCAAGTTCCCCCAGGACTGACCCCGGATTTCCTGCACGCTACTCTAGACAGGTCTGCGTATGCGGCTTTCTTCACGGAAAGCCGCACGAGGCCCCTTGGTTCCACCGGACTGCACAGGAAATCCGGGTCCATCCTGGGGCATTCTCAGCCCCTTCGACAAGCTCCCTCGGCACGCCGGGGCAGGCAGGGCAGGGCAGCGCGGTGGCGGCTTAGCCTAACAGTTATTTGTAAAATTCGATATTTTTGGGTCCTTTTTGCGGATTTGCAGTTCAGCGCGGGCGGCGGTGCTTCCGATTTGGATAAATCGATTACGTACGGGCAGATGCTCGCTGCGGCGAGGTAGTCCTTACCCTTCAGAAGAGCGTACTCCACGAGACCTCAAAAACTCAGCCCGGACAGGAAAGCAACACCCCAGGGGCTAAAGCCCGATCTATTCTCAATCTTTACGGCCCGACTGAAAGTCGTGCCCTGACACAAAGCATGAGTTTTTCCGCAGAGCCTGTTCACCCCTTTTGTAAAATTCGATATTTTTGGGTCGTTTTTGGGATTTGCAGCTCAGCGGCGGGGCTTAAAAGGGTTCACTTTAATCCGGAAGGGAACCCTGGTGTCTGGAACAGAAGTGAAGCCGGGGACATAAGGCGGCCGGCCGTCCGCGAGGGGAACGCGATGGGCTAAGCCGGGTTGACTGGGGACGGGAGGAACCGCAGGTCCCCGTTCGACTTCGCTCAGGGCAGGACTCTCCACTACGCTTCCACGGCACGCCGGGACAGGTCGCTCCGGTCCCACGGCAAGCCGGGGCAGGCGGGATGACAATTCTGCCGGCGAGCTGGGAGGGAGGTCGGGCTCAGGGGCGGCCCACGGCACGCCGGGGCGGGCAGATGCTTCTTCTTGCTGGTCTTCTTTGGGGTCAAGGGCAGGGGTTGGGTGCGGGTCATTCGTTGTGGCCTGCTGCTCGCGAAGCCACGCGGATTTATAGAATTCCGGAGGCGCAGATGTAGGGGCGGATTTCTTCTCCGCGGAGAGGGCGCGACGGTCGGGGATGAAGTCTTGCATGGCCGCGATCATGGCGAGGCACTTGACCTGTCCGGTAATGCTGCCTCGGGTCATTTCGGGGCCGAGGCTGGCGAGTTCCCAGAGGCGGTTTAGTACTTTTTCGCGGTCCAGGTTGAGGCGGTGCTGTTCCTCCACGTCTTGCTGGACGAGTTGTTGCTGCACGGCGGCGCGGTGCTCGAGTATGTAAGCGCGGACACGGGGTTTGGCTTTGGTGTAGGCGGCGGAGTCGGGGTTGAGGCCGACGGCTTCGGCGGCTTGACGGTCGGTCATGGCGCCAGAGAGGACCAGGCGGGCAAAGGCTATTTCTTGATCGGTGATGGGGTCGCTGACTTTATTTTTGGGCATTATTGGCTCCTGGTAAAGAGAGGTTAGGGACAAAGGTTTCCCGCTGCGCCTGAAGGCGCGGTGGGGTGCAATGAAAAATCCCGCCGCGGCGGGATGCTTGGATTACTTAATTTGAGACAGGGATAGGGTGTGGCACCGGACAGCGATAAAACTGTCCTTCGCTCGCTCTTAGGCCGAAACTAATGGCAACTGCCGACCAGCGAGAGGTAGCGAGAACCGCCCGCTGTGCCGAAATCGTCTACTAACAGGATACAACACATTTTTGCCAGTACCTTGGAACGGGGAAGCGCGCAGGCAGGGATAACGGCTACAAGATAGACAGGCCACCGAGCAGCCCGTAGATTGCAGAAATGAGCCCGAGGGCAATGCTGGCAATCATGAATAGGGGCAGCTCGATGACCACGGAGATGGAAGCCAGGACGATGGCAATCTGCAGTCCTCCGCTGGCGATTTCCAGCTCGTGGTTGCGGTGCATCGCATGGTCGCGCAGATGCTCTTGTTCCTGCGCTTTTTGGGAGAGTTGGTCCATGCCGTCGGCGCCGGGTTCAGAACGCATGCGGGCGGCGTTCGCCTGGGCATCGGCGATGCGCTTCTGTACCTGGGGATCGGTGACCGCGGGCAGGCTTTGCAGGAGCTCCGCCTCAGAGGTCAATACGGTTCGGCGAACGGCTTTCGCCTGATATTGGGCCCAGGTGTCGCTGGCGGCAATATGGTTGGTGAGGTAGTCGGTCTGAGCGTCCTTGGCGGCGAATTCCATCAGGGCCAGAGCCGCAGCCATGATGGCGATGATGATGGCGGGGCGGCTGTGGCCCTTACCGCTATGGCCATGGGCCGCATGCTCGAGGTGTTCGTGGGCTTGTTCGAATTCTTCGCTCATGATGGTAGTAGGGAGCTTCTTATCTTACCGTGTGCAAGGGAGTCCGGGTGCTTCGGCCGCGGTGTGTTTGCCCTGTGGAAGGGCTCGCCATGGAAGAGGTTGGTGAAGCGTGTTCGAAAATGGTGGAGAGCTTGGGGCCACCAGAGAGACGTTGGTAGGGGGAGGATCCACGGCATGCCGGGACAGGCACGATTGGCGGGGAAGGCTCCGAAAATCATGATTATCCGCCATGCGGAAAAGCCGGCTGGCAAGGTGGCCGGCGTCGATGAGACGGGCACGAGCAGCGGTCATCACCTGAGCGTGCTCGGCTGGCAGCGCGCTGGCGCGCTGGCCTGTTTGTTTGCGCCTGCCCACGGACCTTTGCAAAATGCGCTGTTGGTGAAGCCGGCCTTTATTTTTGCTTCCGCTGCGGCAACCGACCCGGAGCCTGGTGACACCAAAAGCCGCCGATCGGAGGAGACGGTAACGCCTCTTGCTCAGTTGATAGGGGTGGATATCAACCTGAACTTCAGCAAAGGACAGGAGACGGCGCTGGCTCAGGTCGCCCAGGTGTGTAACGGGCCAGTCCTGATTGCCTGGCGGCATGAAGGCATCCCCGTGATCGCGAATTGCATTCTGGGTGCGGAAGTCGTCGGGCCGCAGAGCTGGCCTAAGGACCGGTTCGATGTGATCTTCGTGCTTACGCTAAATCCGTTGGACGGCACATATAGCTTTGCACAGGTGGGCCAGCGGGTCTTGGCGGGGGATTCGGCGGAGCCGATCTAAGGGGAAACCGTTGCGGCTGCGACCGATTTCAGTTCTATCCGAGCCGTCGCTGAGTGAGAGGCGTCTATCGGTACGCACCGGCTACTACCTAGCCCCCGGGAATTGGTCCGTAAGGGCTGGGGCGGAATCCCGATTCACCCCGATATTTTGCAGCAGGGTCAGGCAAAAGGATCGATCCATACCTGCGACTATCTTTTGGCACCTCTGTAAGTGCTCGAAGTTAAGCCCCTGGTCAGTAAGTCCTCCTTTATCTAATTAAGTAGGTCAGAACGGAGTGGAATACGCTGCCCGACATTCTGTGGGATCACCAGAAACAGGTTGGAGTGCTAATCGCTTTTAGTGCGATTGATCTCTGTCGTGCTTTTAGAGGGCGAGGTGGCCCCCAAAGAGCGGAGAATCCGTCGTCGGTTGTCCATCCCATCCGTCGCTGACGGTGCCCTGTCGCATCTGTTGTTTCGGAGTCAATTTCATACACTGTTGCGTATCCGCAACGCCGAAGTCAGATCGTGGTTCCCAAGTGCTCTTTCTAGAATCACCAGAACAAGCTCGGCGAGTGTTTAGCGCTCAGAAGTTTCGCATAAGCAACAGGGTCTAGCGTGCCCATCGAATCGCGCCCGTTGGGCATGGGTTGTGACTGGTTGGTTTGCCCTCGGGCTGAGTTCAGAAAAACATAACCGACTTGAAACGAAACGAGCGAACCTTACACTACTCTCACATAGCCGTCTTCAACGGAAATGGAGCCGGTGTCTGTCGGGTGAGGTGAACGATGTCACCGATTGAAGTCATCTCACCGAACGTTGGCGTGTGTTTGCGCGGGAAACGATGACATTTACTTTTTGATACACGAGGTGATTACTCATCCTAAATATCCCACAGCACAAGAAATATTGCTTGACACGTTTGCGTTCTTGATTGTGACTCGCGTCACCCTTGAAAGCCGCTCATACACGCACAGCAAAAACTGGTGACCGGTTAGTGGAAGAGTTGTGCCTGGAGACTTGACGCTGGGCCCCGACATTGAGCGACCAACCATGGCTATGCTTTCTGCGCCAAGCGATTCTTCACGTTAGACAGGACGATTGTAACTGAGGCCCGAAATATGTAGTTATGCTCCTTTTCGTAGTTAAGGAGGTTTAGTACCTTGACCTATTAGTCATAGCGTTTTGACAGACCGGGGGGGAGGGCTCGGCCTTAAGTGTCAGTTCCGTCTACCCCTCTAATGCCAGGGTCACTTCCGTATGGGCCATTAATGCAAGAAACTTATACCGGCACGCGGATATCATTGCCTTTTGTAAGCTGGGACAAGTAATAGGTAGGTTTCCCCCAATGAATACAGCACAGTTAGGCACGTCTATCGAAAGCTCTGGGGCTCACTATGCGTCTTATTTATTCTGTCGCCTTAGCCGGCATGGTTCTCTTGGGGTATTATCCCGGCGCCAGCATTTCTGCGTCCGCACAGGTTCTTGAGGTCTGCACAGTCAAGCCGGCATTGGTATGCGATTCTGGCGCGAAGTGTAGCGATGAGCAGCTCAGAGCAGCAAAAAAATGGATTTTATCTTGTGTTTCTGCGGAACAGCCCGATGAAAAGAAGAAGGCTTCTACTACTCAGCCTTCAGATCCCGACCTCAGCGTGCCCTTCGATCTGCCGGCACTTTCCCCCGTGAAATGGTGTGGTGCGGATTTAAAACCCGCTGTTCAGTCCGTTCCCCTCGATTTCCCAACCGTTTTGACGCGGATTACCAGCAGCGGTTACACCTTCACTCCCTCCGGGAACTACGTGCTGGTTGTTTCTCAAACGCCGGCGACTAATGGCGGTAAGCAAACCCCACCCGTGCCTCGTTTGAACGACTTAAACGAGACCATTAAGCTCCTGCTCACGACGGTTCCAGCTAATCCAGGCTCGTTCTCAGTGGAATTGGTTATGCCTCACGCAGCCGCCTTCGGGTCTACGTTGGCCACCCAGATGGGTGCGCTCAATCCGTCGTTTACCGTCAGGGCCAGCGGCAGAGATCGGATGGTAGTTTCGACGACGACCGGGGTCCCGCCGAATTGCGATGACTGGAGGAGCTTCCTGGTAGATTTGCGGGACCTCGCCTGGAGCATACACTCGGAGCCTTTCGAAGCTCGGTTGACGGCCTCCGATGCGTCGGCGATGGCGACGGCTCTTGGCGCCGGAGCCGCGGCGGCGCCGGCGACGGGGGGTGCGACTCCGGCGGCAAGCCCAGCGGCTGCTCCCGGGGCTACGACACCGCCCGCAGCCAGTGCCGCCACACCGGCAAGCCCTGCACTCACGATAACGGTGACGCCTCCGCCCGCGGCAGGCGCTAAACCGGTAGCCGGCGCTCCCACCACTGCTACGACCATCACGGTCGCACCGGCGTCAACTCCTGCTGCTTCTCCGGCATCCGCGACGCCGGCAGCGCCAGCAGCGCCGGCGGGGGTTGCGGGGGCGGCGACTACCGGTGTTTCGATTGGGTCGATAGAACCCGATCTGCTGGTGTTCTCAGACACAAATCCTGGAGACGATGCGCTGATCACCGAGAGGAAGCGCGCCGCCGCGATTCTCGATCTGCCGCGGCCGGAGATGACGATAACCGCATGGGTGATGCAAAACTCTTCAACTGATCCAGAGAGTGTTAATCAGACCAGCCAGAAAGTGCGGGAGGAAGTTCGGCACTACAACGATGGGTTGGAGCAAACAGTCTATGGCGGGTGGAGCTATCTACAGAGAGCGATGTCCAGCGGCCAATATTTCGACCCGGTATTTTATAACTACATTGCTCGCCGGGTTATCTTCGATGGAAGTCGTTCGCTGCCACACGAGGTAAATGCTGGGTCGGTCCAGCAGCAGGCACACGACTTGTTAAATGAACAGGACGCGCCGAGTGACGACATCCGTGTGCCGCCCCAAAACGCCAACCATACCTCGGAGGACTATCTTGGGTCGTGCGGGCACGATCAATATTGTCTTGGTTATACGACGCTATTCCATCCGATAAAGCCTCGCCTCACAGATCTTATGCTGGCGCTGATTGCGGCCCGGGAGCCTTTGCCACAGCTAACCTGCGCCTTAGACCACGCTGAGGGATCGGCCAGTTTAACTTTTGCTTGTCCGGGTGAGAGTACTTACAAAGGTGCAGGGTGCAAAGATGACCGCCACCTTGTTCCATGCCAGATATGGATAGAGCTGGAGAGAAGCAAGAAGAAGGACGATCTTGACATGCCGGCAGGGGATCCGCGTGAATACGACAAGGGAACTTGCGACGACAGGGATTACCTGGGAGTGCTGCAATCGATGCTGATTGCCGAAAAAACTTCGCCAGCCAAGCAGCCCGTCATGTTCCTCAATTGCTTCCGTGAGACGGCGATGTTGACGTTTGGAGCGAAGGTCGAAAACGGCGACGTGGTCACACCGCTAGGCTTGTTGCGGGCATCGATCGCGGACTTCCTGTTCAACTACAAAATGAGCCAGCAGTACCCGCATGAATTTGTGGCGTATGACCTGACGACGAGTGCGCAGGCGATGAATTCCGCTTTACGGCCCCTGGTCGACGCCTTCGTGCGCGATGTGACTGCGTACCAAGCAGTGCTAAAACGCAGGTTAGGCTTACAGATCGAGTACATCGACAAGCACATAACGTACGGCAGCGTCTTCGATAAGCCTCGTTTCTTCAATAACGCCCTGGTAACTGTAGATACGATCGCCAACAGTGAGGCGGTTACAGATACAAGCGTGGAGAGCTACCTGGAGGCGGCCAACGCACCGACTCTCGGAGGGTTGGCTGGGGCGATTTCCGGCGCGACCGGGGCGACCGGCACTGCGACTACAGCACCGACTGGCGCACTCAACCAACTCGTAGGAGCCACCCGGTTTAACGAGGCGCAATTGATCGCCGCCGGGGTCGCTCAATTCCAATCGAGCCGCGTCCATATTGGCCGCGAACTCTCCGTCGATGTGAAACCGGAGTCGTTGCTCGGGGCAGATTCTGCAGAGCTGCAGGTCATCTTGAAGGCCGATGATGAGGCCGCGAGTGGAATGTATTCTTCAGGGACCACCAGCGGGGCTGATGCGGAGATCTCACGATTCGGAAAGAACGATACCACCACCAGGATTCGGGTAGACTCGCTTAAACTGTTCGAGGTTTCGTCATTTGCTTCGCAACTGATGGCTCCAAAGAAGCGGTTCCCGATACTCCCTGTTCCGGGACTGGAGATGCCTTACTTCGGCTCAATCCTGTCGGTCCCGCTTCCGCCCGCGAGAGAATTTCACATGAGCATGTCAGTGATCAGCGCGGTGGTTATTCCAACGGCCGCGGACCTGGCGTTTTCGGCGCGTTTCGTTGCCGACCGGCTCTTGAGCCCAGAAAATGCGGCCTGGGATGCCGCAGGCGACCTCAAGCTGGCCTGTTACTGGCCTACCGATCTGGAGCATCCGGGCCCGCAGGATCGCCCCCGATGCAGGACGCGGACGATGGTATCGTTGCGAGACTTCAACGGAGAACCGATCCGTGAGTTCAACCGAATGATGACGCACTGCCTGGCAACAGGCGGGCTTTCAGCCACGCCGAATTTGTTGCCTCCTGAGGATCCAAATCAAGGGATTTGCAAGGCGCTCAGTTATAGCGACGTATTGGGAGATGTGCAATAGGAACCGAACCCTTGTGCCGCTTAGTCCTGTTTCCGATGTTGATGTGAGAACCGGCTCTTGTTGATGTGCTGGTTTGTGGCTCAATCACCCAGGGTACCATTGGACTCTTATGGAAACTGATTCCGCTAACGTGCCACCCAAACCTTCGCGCACCGGCGGGGATGACGCTATAGCGTTCACGTCCGGAGCGCAGGGCGCACCGTTCTCCGCGGGGGTTGTGCATGCGTGGCTGGCCGCGGACCGGCGGCAGCCGCTGGTGGCGACCGGCATTTCCATGGGAACGATTGCGACGGCTGCAATGCGTCGCGTTTACGAGGAGCTAGAGCATAACGACGATGATGACCTCGAGGTGAAACGGTGGCGATGGTACCAGCGCTACTATCAGGCCGTCACGGAGAATCCGGTTGGCCCGCTGTGGAATGCATTGCCGGATCCAGTGGATTTTTTCGCTGAGACGCCGCCCGCGAAGGATCCTTCCGTGCCGCCGAGCCTACTTGAGGAATCGGAAAATGCGCGCCGCCACTTCTACCTGTTGGTTAAGTTTGGGGTGTGGTTGGCTAACCTGCCTGTGCGGGTCAGCACCCTTGCCACGCTCGTTGTGATGTACGTGCGGCGTACGGAGGGCTACGGCCTATGGCTTACGACATGGGTTTCCTTCTATTGGAACCTTTGCATTGGCTTGCTGGGCTTGGTCTTTCATCTCTTTCGTCGCCCGCAGTGGATTCTGGAGAGCGTTTTTCGGGCCAAACCGCAGCGCAGGGGGGTCCGGCCACTCTTTGGTTGGACCATTTATATACTCACAGCGCTCGTTTTGCTGGTCTTAGGCTGCCTGGTGGCTTTAGCCACGTGGCTAAGCTACGGTTATCTGGAGCGGTATCACCTAAGGTCATGGCTTCATTGGATAGCCGCTTTTGCCGTCGTCGCGGCCGTATTCAGCGGCCTTGGCGTATTCGTATTCGAACTCTTCGCGTCTTTTCTGACGCCCAAAAGCGAAGAGAAGAGTAACAAACGTTCCTGGTTAGGAGGGGGTTTTCTTTCCCTCATCTCCGGTAATCTCGATATTGCCAAAGGATTGCTGCACCCTTATGAGATTAAGCGAGCCATTTACAACCTTTTTGTTAAGGACGCGCCTGAGTTTGTTCTCAATGGCCCGGCGGCCGACGCCGTAAAGGCCCTGTTTGTTTGCGCGGCATTGGAGGAGACGGACCAGATCGTCCTGAAAGAGGAAATGCCGGTAGTGGAGGCGCTTTCTGCGGCGGTTGTGATTCCCGGCTTACTGCCGCCGCACTCCGTCGCGAGAAACTGGGTCGCTACGAAAACGGCGACGCAACCGAATAACTTCCAGGTGATTGATGGCGCCACGGTACGGACGAACCCGCTCCCAGCCTTCTTTGATTGGTGTAAGCACATAGGCGATCCGCAGCTGACGAATCTTTTGCAGCGGGGAGACGGGGTCACGCAGTCGCTTCACGTTATATACAGCGTGCCAACTGGATATGACGGTTCGGTGCAAGATGCTCCTGGAATGGAGTGTCCGGACATCGTAGACTCCGCGCAGACGGCGCTTCAACTAGCAAAGCGTCGCGATACGCGGCAAGAAGTTCGGCAGACTAACAATCTATCGCGGCTTGAGTGGCACCGGCGCCAACTGCCCAATCCCGAGAAGAAGAGAACCTTCGTTATTCTTGCGGACGAGATTGCGCCGCGTCAGGAAATCGATCTCGGTAATGGGTTGTCCCCGGATCACGAGAAGCTGCGCCGTACGGTCGGCGACGGCTGCCGTGCGACGCTGGAAACACTTTATCGCGAGGAGATCCGCGCGCTAGGGGGCGGCCTACCAGCTGTTCCTTGCGTGAACTTGTTGCGGCAAATCGCACCGCGTCGTGCGCCGGCGATTGGTCAGTGTGGCGGGCTACAGGCGGTGTGCGATCGTTGCACCGGTGTACTAGAGTATCGCCCGGCACAGAATCCGAATCAGGTGCAGCAAGGCGTTCTGCAAACGTACGGGCGACGCACACCTCCGACCGCTGCGGAGTTGACAGCTCAATTTCCACAGCTTGCCGCAGAGAAGTCGAAGGTGGTGTTCCTGGGTAGCGGTGGAGTCTTCCGCGGAGCTTTCCATATTGGCGTGCTGGCGGCGATGTACCAGACAAAGCTGAGTCCAGACCTGGTGGTTGGCGCTTCCGTCGGTACGCTGATGGGCGGCGCGCTATGCCGGATGACGGCCGGCGACGAAGCGAATGCCCTGCAGACTCTTTCCGATTTAGCAGCGTTATTTGTGGACGTGGATAAAAGAGTGTCGTTGACCTTCACATTGAAGAGTGCGGCGAAGCAACTGGGGATCAGGGCGCGCGAGGTTCGGCTATCGCCTTCTGAATTGGCACGCAAGGTCCGGCGTGGGTCAAAGGCGGACGCAGGGTACGCGGCGACGGGCGCACCACCGGTCCTGACAGATGCGCTGTCGTACCTATTTACGATTCCGCACCTGAACACCGCGGAGATCGCATCGCAATTTGTTGCCGGGCATTTCAGCGAGGCGGTGGCGAAGTTTCTGCGCGAGGTCAGGCGAGAGACCCTGCCTAGTTTTGATATCCAACACCGTGTTATGGGCGTTTCGCTGCTAGAAGGCGAGGCGCGGAAGTTGCTAGCCTTCAGCCAGTCAGGTGCTGAGCTCACCCGAGTGCAGCCGTACCAGGATGCTACCCCGTCCACCCACGAGGTGGCATTTTTCGGGACCACCTCATTCCTTAACGGCAGCTCCTCCTTGTTGCTCGGCCGTGATTTTCTGACGACAGTGCCGAGTTGGGACGCAACGCAGGGGAGCCTTTGCTCCAGCGCCTTCCCGGCGGTATTCGAGGCGCGCATGGAGGCGAACCTCATGCCGGGCGCCGGCAGAGCGGACCGCTTCTTTGCCGACGGTGGCATGTTCGATAACTTGCCTTTCTTTCCGGCATTGGAAGTTCTTACCGCGGTACAACACGGTGTGCCTTTCACGACAGCTTGTGATCTACAGAAAAAACTGGCACAGCGGACGGGTGGCCCAAACCTGATCATCTCAGCAGGACTTAACGAAGAGCCAGAGCCTGATGCGAATCTTGTGTTGGACACGATGTTCGCCGTCAAGGCACGTGCGACGACACTTTCTTATGAGAGCAAGACATACACATTCACTACTTCGGCAAGGAAAGCTGTCGCAATTCTTAAAGAAATCAGCAGTAAAGACTTAAGCGGCCTTAGCGATCAACAGCGAGAGTTTTTGAATGGTTTCGTCGCTGGCACGGTTATCGGGATAACCCCAACCGACGCAGCCCATATCAATCCCACGTTCGCATTCTGTAAATCCCTTGGGCTAAATGGCAAGCGTGTACAGGCCTCCATCGGAGATGGCTGTTACCGGAGCCTGCAACAATTCTCCCAAAACCACGATGTGAAGAGAAAGTTGCAGGCGATTGGGGGCGATGTGACCAGCGTCAAACCTAACGTCCGATCTAAACCGGCCGCAAATGTCTGTCCCTACTTTCATATTGGCGGGAAGCCCTTCGAGTGTCCGTTCACGCGCACCGATAAACCTGATGCTAAAGGAGTCTACGATGTCTGCAGTCATGACAAGGCGCATTCATGAGGGCGAATGATGACCGTTTTATTGAGGGCCACATATGTGGTTTCAAAGGTTACCGCCGCGCGAGCCGGGTAGGGCGCGGGAGGGACAGACGAAAAAACCACCTTGCGTAGAGCGCGCATACACGTCTAAGTTCGGACTGGTAATTACTCCGTCCTTCCCTTTAACTTCCCGTATGCGCATGAAGCGGCAGGGGCCGATGGGCCTTCACGCCACGCTTTTTGCGGGACGTAGGTCGTGTTACGAATTTGTATCCTGTCACCAGGTTTGGTCCGTGTTCTGGGGATTTGATCATCCTGCCGACAGAGACGGCCGAGGACCACAATGGCTAGTGAAAATAAGGAATCCCGGAGTTCTTCGGTTGAAGATCCCGTCACCGTTGTACAGCTAATCCGGCAGTTTGCGCGCGCGGCATTTCGTTTGGGGATTCTCCCTTTGCAGTGGCTGGCCGCGCGGTTCCGGGTCGGGAACGTATCGCGCAAACGGCTGGCCGTGTGGGCAACGCTGTTGTTTGTTGTTGCCACAGCTCTCGCCGTCGGACAATACGTTACGCCTTATGTGTGGCACCAACCGAATACGCCTCTGGGCTGGAGTTGGTGGCTGCACCCGCTGGAGTTGAATCCTGATGCGGCGCTGCCTAAGATCGATGGCAACATCAACGCTGTCTTGTCCACTTCCGATGGCGCCTGCCTTTGGATAGCGGGCGACGCCGGGCTGCTGGCTTTCAGCGGAGATCGAGGGAAAAACTGGACTCAGCTTTCGTTCGACCCGGCGACTGGGGATTTTCGCGCGCCCGCCAATGCCAACACTTGCGGCCAATCGAGCGGCGTCAGCCGTTCTACCTCGTGGCTCTCTCTGGTTCCCGCGGTGTACGCGGCGTCAACGCCGCGCCCTGGTGCGCAGCAAGTGACGCCGGCAAACCAGCGGCAGCCCACGTCGTCCACGTTGCCGCAGAGTAAAAGCGGGTCGTACACGAGTCCTCAGCAAAATTCAAACCCGCAGCCTTTTGCCACGACCGCTGCGGAGCCCGCTCTTCGGGTGTTCCCGGCGCAGGTAGATTTCGGCAGCGCCATTGCGAGCCGTAAATACCCGCCGGCGCGGGCGTCTGTTCACATAGAGAACCTAAGCCGGGAGAAGATTTCCCTCAGCCATGTGGCGCTCTCCCCCGTCGTGTTTCAAGTCGATGAGTCAGGAAAAGATTCCTGCTCAGATCAGGTGATTACACCCGGCGCCGAGTGTATTGTGCCCCTGACGTTCGCCCCAACAAAAGCGGGTGAAATCCACTACAGCTCATGATTTCTTCCAGCGATCAGAGCAAGCCGTGGATCATCCAGCTGTCAGGCGTTGGAGAAGATCCCGAGCCTGAGACCTCGCCGGCCGACGCCCTGACAGGGGGAGGCAACAATCCTGCGGGCGCTGGTGGTTCGACCCAGCCGAGCGTTGCGCAAAATCCGTTCACCAAATCACCCGGGCCGCAGGCAATGCCGAGCACGAGCGGCTACTCTGGAAATTCAACGTTGCGAACCACGCCGCCGGACCTATGGGGATTCGACGATTCAGAAGGTGGTTTGGCGTACGTCGTGACGGGGGATGCCAACCTCTACCGGCCGGAGGATCTGGGATTGATTTGGCGCAGATCACCGGCCTTCTTCAACCTGACGCGAACCATGTCGGTCGCCGACAAAGAGTTAGAGTTCGTTGACAATGGGCCATCCGGCGGCTACCGCCTCAAGGCGGTGAGAACGCAGATGTCTCCTCTTGCCTACGGGAAACAGATCACATCAACATCAATTCTGGGAGGGGCGGGAACCCGGCGTGCCTGGGCGATTAACTACATCGCAGCCGCCAGTTCGAGCAACCGAGCTCTGGACAATTTGGTTAAGACGCAGATCCTCTACACGGCCAATGATGGAGTGAATTGGTCTGTGCTCAATACGTTTGCGGGCGAAGTACTGAAGTCGGTTCACTTCCACGCCGATGGCAAGGCAGGGTGGGTGGCCGGCGACAATGGTGTCCTGCTGAGCACGGTGAATGGCGGCGCAACCTGGCAGCCTTTGACCTTCGCAGCTGGACGCTTGCTGCGTCAGGGACGGTGGACGCCGCCGAAAGTATCCGAGCAATATATTCGCTTTGTGCAGCCTTGGTATCTGCTAGTGTTACTGATCTGCGGAGTGCTGGTTACCCCGATTTTGTTTCCAGTCGACGTATCGGTGGGTTCCGACGAAATATCGCCAACGGATCCAGAACTGGCGGGTGCCAGAGAAGCTGATGCTTCCACCATCGGCAACCAGGCGATTGCCGACAAACCGCTGGAGCCGGGAGATCCCGATGCGCTGGGATTAAGCACCATTGCTGCTGGATTGGCTTTTTTCTTGCGCAACGAAAAGACCAAGCCGCCCCTGGCCATCGCGATCAACGGCCGCTGGGGAAGCGGCAAATCGTCTTTGATGAATCTGCTCAAGAGCAATCTGGAGGCGTGGGGCGCTCATCCCGTGTGGTTCAACGCTTGGCATCATCAAAAAGAAGATCAGATGCTGGCCGCCTTGCTGCAGGCCGTAAAAACACAAGCAGTGCCTCCGCTGTGGCAACCCTCAGGGGTGACGTTCCGGGCCAAACTCGCGTGGCGGCGTCTACAACGTTCCTGGTTCAACTTGGTGCTGGTGGCCGGAGGGATCTTCCTGGTGTACAAAGCCGGGACGTTTTTGGCTAGCACATTCCAGCTCAGCTTTCTCTCCCTTGTGAAAACGGTTTTTTCTGGGAGCGAGAGCACGGAAGCTGTCAATAAGCTGAAAGACAAGCCGATTTTTACCATCCTCACTGCGGCGGGCGCGATTTATAAAATTATATCGAGCGGCTTTACCGCATTTGGAGCCAAACCGGCGAGCCTTTTGGCCTCCGTCTCAGGTGGAACCAACATCAAGGATCTCGACGCCCAGACTACTTTCCGACAGCGCTTTGCCTCCGAATTCGATGACGTTACGCAATCGCTCGGAAAGAATCAACGGATGTTGATACTGATCGATGATTTGGACCGTTGCCGTCCGGAAAAAGTTAGAGAGGTACTGGAAGGCGTGAACTTTCTTGCCTCGAGTGGAGATTGCTTCATCGTACTGGGGATGGCGCGGGGCATTGTGGAGCACTGCGTCGGACTCAGTTTTGCGCGGGTGGTGGACACGATGAGTTGGGAAGCGATGGGTCTGACTCCGCGCGACATTGCCCGCGCGCTGGAAGAAGCTCGCCGGGCGGAGGAAAGTAAAGAGAACTTCCAGGTTCCGGTAGAAGCTGCTGCGGATGGAAGTGCTTCGAACATGCTGTCATATGCCAAGCGGCGCGCCTTTGCTCATCTCTATCTGGACAAGCTCATTCAGATTGAAGTCTCAGTTCCTGAGCCCACGCCTTTACAACGGCGGCTCCTGTTTCGCAGCGAGGAAGAGATCAAGAAAGACAGCAATCCGAATGAACAGCGGGTGCAAACGGTTTTAGAGAGGTCGCGGCGCATTTATGCGGGTGCGCAGCCTGGCGTGGCAGCCGCGCTTGCCGCGCTGGTGTTGTTCGGACTGTGGACATTGGTACGCCCCACGGTTCGCGGTTTCTTGACGGAGTTTGCGTCAAATGGGCAGAGCACCGGCGTCGAAAATCAGGGCAAAGCTCCAGCAAACACCAATGGCGCAATTGCCAGCACGCAGTCATCAGCGGCCACCAGCACCAATAGCGCTTCTGGATCTATTCCCACCGCATCGAGCGGGGCAACTTCAAGCCCGAGTAGCGCCAGTCCAGCAACCCCAGCCACCAAAACCGGGTCGCCGGCGAATGAAGGCGTATCCCCGTATGGCCCGCAGCCGTCACAGTTTCCAACGCCGGCAATCGGGGAGTACAGTGCGGGTTTTTTAATCACTGGTTGGCCTTTCTATGTATTGCTGTTGGGCACAGTCAGCCTTATTGCCACGTCCTTGCGGCGTTTGCCGCAGCGCATCGTCCGGGACGAGGAGCCCTTCACGAACGCTCTTGCCGTGTGGCATCCGCTGGTGATGACCGGGGGCGCGAGAAACACTCCGCGCACTGCCCGTAGATTTCAAAATCGTGTGCGTTATCTCGCCATGCGCCAGAGAGCGCTCTTGCGCGGCAAAGCGATGTCTCTGGGAGAGCGCTGGTTGCGGGACAGACTGAATTCTCCGCTACACCGGATAGACCGCCCAGTCCACCTTCCGGAGAAACAGGAGGTAGATTCAGAGCTGGTTGATGAAGCTCGCGAGGTCAGAGAGTTGATGGAATCAGGCCAGAGCGGAGAATGTGGATCGTGGCAGGTCAAAGTATCGGCGGATAAAATCGAACTGGCGGCCAGCGGGACTCCTAAAATGCCAGAAGCGCAATTTAAAGCCCTGGTGCTGGGTAATGTGTATATACCGGAGCCGGTGCTGGTAGCCTTGGCCGCGATTGAAGAGTATGCCCCGGAGTGGATCGTGGACGAAGATCTGTTCCAAAGCAAGATCGTGCATCAGACTGGGGGCTCAGCTGAGGACGAAAAGATGAATATGTTGAGCAAAACGTTGAAAGAACATGGCCGATATTGGGATGACTGGCATAATCTCTCGCAATACCGTCATGCCTATCTTGCGCTCGGTAGTGAGATGATCCGAGGAGGAACCACGAACGGTGTATAAGGAGGGCGAATGATATGGCATTGGAGGAGAGACGGAACAACCTGAGTTAGGGCGCGCATTAGGTTCCAATTTGGAGTGGTAATTACTCCGTCTGTCCCCAACCGAGCTTGTCTGTCCCCAACCGAGCTTGTCCCCAACCGAGCTTCGTCGTCGCCGGATTTCTCCCTCATGTCGCCGGATTTGTTCCTGTCGCGGGATTTGTTCCCCGCAAAAAGGCCGGTCACGTTAACTAGAATTCCTTCTTTGCCGCTTCCATTCCAGTAGCTTAACGACTGGAGCATCCTTCACTTCCTTCGGAATGATGGGAGAGTCACTTTCTAAGATCGCTACCCCGTCAGGGTCGTGTCTACCTATCTCCCAGGCTTGTCGAATGTGGATTTCGTGCTTCAACAGCTGCACGTCTCGAAGCAGCTGGATGCCGCCTACGTTGGGTCCACCCAGTGCAGCGGTTAGGAAGTAGCTTCCGTTGACTCGGTAGCCTTCGATAAATCGGTCGAGATTTTCTAGCGATAGGGGATTCATTGTGTTTATTCTCGAGACAGAGGCAAGGTAGCTGATGGTGGACCTACGCAACTCCGAGGGCAGGTTGGAACCTATGACAACTCTATATGCGAAAGGGGCATCTGCCATGACTCCGCGTACGATACTTACCCGGATACGGTCCGTTTCGTCGCGAACCCCAATATGGTTCTTCCATTGCGCGAAAATCTCGTGAGCCGATTCGGCGTTTTCAAAGACCGGGGCGAGGGTTGGAGGCTCTGAATTATCGAATGTCCCCACAAAAGCAGTTGCGTTCCATTTCGCTGATTCCCAAAGCTCTCCGCGGATGATAGAAACTGTCCTTACCTGTCCGTGCTTCACTTTCTCCCGATCCGTGAATTCAAAGGGGACCTCGTCGTCGTCCGCGGCGAATATTGGCTCCCTATCGTCAGCTTCCTTGATTACCTCGATGCCTTTGTCCCAGGGCTCCGAACGAGACAAAGGGTATTCATGTGTTTCTGTTGTATACCAGTCTGAGATCCGTGTTTTCGGATTTGTTCCCAGTACGTTCCCGAGAGTAACGAAGGTGCTGGTGAAGATAACGGCCCTCTCTATAGCGAGCTCGCCTCCGAAAAGACTGTGGCAAAACTCTAATGGGTTGAGCATCTCCAGGTCCCGTCACACTTCGGGGCTCGCGTTTGACGGACAGTTGGAGCTTTTCAATGGCAAGGAGCTCATGATGATTTGCAAATACTTTGTCCAGGATCCACGTGCGACCTAGAACGTGGATGCCGAGCTTGAATTTGCTCGACAACTCGTCCTCAAGAGAGGATCGGTCTCTGCTCTTGATGAGTTGGTTGCTAATGAAGTAAATCTCCTTGTAGCCGCGACCTGTTCCTGCGATGCTAAGAATATCTTTCCGTAGCTTCTCTCTAAATTGCTTTTTCGCACTGAATGCGAACCCCCACCTTTCCGAGGCTGCGGCTCGACCTATTCCTGTATACCATCCAAGTGAGAGCCCATCCGCTACCGGGTAGGTTTCTGTGTCTACCTTGCTATCACCGCCGCCCGTTGGTCCGGTCTGGGGAACTAGGTTCGGGCAGATTTCCTTCTCAGCCAGTGCACGCGCAAATTCCTCGAACTGGTTCTCCTGCCCGCGGCTGGTAAGCGTGTCCAAGTGATACTCAAGGATCGAGCGATCGAGTATCGGCTCCTCACCGGGAACGGAATCGGAGAACTTTTCCGGTCGGCGCTGTTTTAGGTATTCTTTCGGAGAGAAATCGTTGAGTTTCATCGTCAGTACCGACTTTCTTTCTTAAGCAAGCGTTGGACTACGCGCTCAATGAGAGCGCCAACTTAGCGCTGAGGGCACGAAGACCACTTAGCTCGATTGGTCGGAGTTTGCGAGTCGGCTCGGACGAAGACTCGCTCTTATATACCATGCGGCGACCAGGCCGTAGGCTGGGTGGAATTACGCTGGCTAATAGTGGCAAAGTGCTGCCGCCGTGTCAATCCGTCTACGGTTTGGCCCAGTGCGATGGTCGCAATGATTGCGCGCTTGCTCGGAACGCCGTCAGCGCAGTTCAAACGCTTTCTTCGAGGATGGTCTGATGTTCCGGTGGTAATGTGTCGATTTAGGGGCGCCGCACTACCTATTTTGTCACCGCTGCCGTCTCTAACCGTCCGCCGCGAATCCATTCCAGGATCGTGCGGTACTGCCAGCTGTCCTCGTTGCCGTGCCAGCGCTGGCCGCCGTTGTGCGTGGCCAGGTAGTCGCCGACGTTGCCTGCGCTGTCCGTTGGCCTGGTCGGCTTGATCAGCATCAGGCTCTTGGTTGGATCGTTGATGTCCACCACGTGCATCGCGTACTTATAGTTGTCTTCGCTGTCCTGGTCGGAGAAGACGCCCTGATCATTGGGCGGGTGCAGCTTGAAGATCACATGGCTGGCATGGCAGAAGACGCAGGCCTTGCCGTCCGCGCCTTGGGTCGCCAGGATGGGTTCGATCTTGGCTACGAAGTAGTTGAAGTCGAGCACCGAGCCGGGCTGCACATCCTTGAGCGCTTCGCTTAGCTTCTTGCCTTGCAGCACGCTTACCGCGATCAGCTTCAGGCGCGGATTGGTGTCATTCTGCAGCTGCTCCATGGCGGCGTGGAACTCCGGCCGCTGCTCCACGCCTTTCACCTTGCGTAGCGTGTCCAGCCCCGCGGCGCGCACGTTGTTGTCAGGGTTTTGCAGGCTGGCCAGCACCGTGCTCAGCACCAGCGGGTTGTCGAGCAGGTCCGTGGGACGCTTGATGGCTACCAGGCTCTTGTTCAGGAAGTAGGCCTGATCCTGCGAGATGGCTCCGCCCGAAACACCGGCATGCCGGTTCATGAACTTCGGGTCGCCTACCTCCTCCAGGAAGACTTCCACGCGCGGAGGGGTTCAGATGCGCGAAGGCCGTCTTCACTACCGGCTCCATGGACGGGTCGGCCAGGAAGTGCTCCAACGAAACACGAACCGCCGCGCGCTGCACCTCAGGGTTGGGATCATTCAGCCCGGCTAACACCTGCTGTTGCAGATCCGTCTCCCGCATCAGGGTCTTGAACGACGAAGCCGCGTTCAGCACTTGCGCGTAGTTTGCGGGCCGCGGTTGTTCTTCGAGCAGGGCACGCAAGCCACCTAACACCTGCGGCTGCTGGGTCCACGGAGAATCGCTGGGCAGCGCCGCCAGCAAGGGCAGCACGACTGCCTGGCTATCGGGATTGCCGTTCTTGAGGATCTCTACTATTTTGCTTACCAATTGCGGGTCCGGCTGGGGAACAGACAATGCTGGGTTCGGAGCGCTCCCTGTGGATTGGCTGCTGATTCGGAGAACCGCAGGTCCTCCCCGCGGATGACAAATTGGTTGCGGCCGTTGCGTTTGTCGCGGGCGGTGAGCTTTCGGGCGCGTCCAGGTTGAGGACGCCGCGTTGGCCATCCTCATAGACGTAGCGGACTGTCTGCCGCACCTCTGGGTTTGGATCTTCGGAGAGCGAGAGCGCCGCCAGGGTGAAGCGTTCGTCGCCGGCTCCGCTGAGCGTGCTGCCCGCCTTCAGGACCTCGATCTTCATGGTGTCGTTGGCGTCTTTGAGGCAGGCAAGTAGAGCCTCTTGCAGCTCTGGCCCGGAAGACTTAAAGAAATGGATGAGGTCGCTGTCGTTGCCTACGCGGGTCTGGAAGAATCCGTTGTGCACGTCGTACTTGAAGTCGACCGCCTCGCGATAGGGCGGATACTCGTAGCCGGGGCGATGCAGGTCGGGCACTCCGCTGACGTACTTGGTGAGCACCGCCGGTAGACCAATCGAGACGGTGTTCTCCTTGAGCGTGGGCAGGGCATAGTGGCGGACGTGAAAATCCCACAGCGCGTTGAGGATGCCTTCGCGCCCCAAAGGCGTGCCGGTGCGCAGGACCTTCGCCAGGACTTGCGCCTGGTCATGCACCACGGCTTCGTAGCCGGCGCCGATGGCGTTCTTGTCCGCATCTTCCGCGCTGGCGCGCACCCACGCGGTCAGGTAGCCGGTGTTCTCGTCGAGCAGGTCGTAGATACTCTCCTCGAGGCCGCGGCGGACCATGGCGTCGGTCTCTACGTTCATGCGCGTCGCCAGGGTTTCGAGGGTGCTGTTGCGCATCTCCGGCTGATCGACTTGCCAGTAGTACCAGCGCCATAAGCCGGAAGCGGCTTCGAAACGGACGAAGGGCACGGGGTCGTTTACATCCTTCTCCAGCGCGGCGAGCAGCTCCTTGTCGCCGGTCAGGTCGCGGAAATGCTGGTTGAAGACGCGCGCGGCTCCCCAGCGGACGCGGGCGTTCGGCGAGCCTAGCGCGGCTACCAGCAGAGTGCGGCCGTCGGGGGCTGCGTCCTGGCGGCGGGAGAGGATCATGCGCACGGCGTAGGCGGCGCTGGATTGGACCATTTTCGTCTGGTCGCCTAGGGCTTGCATCAGGACGGGCAGCGATCCCGGATCAGCCATGTGTCCCAGCGCGCGGGCGGCGGCTTCGCGGGCCAGCGGCTGATCGCTCTTGATCAGCACTTCGCGGATCTGCTTGAGGACGGGCTCGGGCGCCAGGTCCCAAAACTGATCGAGTTGGGTGAGCAGCAGGGGCAGGTTGTTCTTGGCCAGCTTGGTGGGCGGGGTGGGGAAGCCGGCGTCCCAGTTCTTGGCTTCGGTGGTTCCCGGGTAGAGGGTGGAGAGGGCCATCACGGCAAATTGCGTGGCGCGGAAGGGCGTGTTGAAGCCCTGGTAGACGGGGTCGCCTTCCCAACTGCCTTCCTGCCGTTGCGCGGCCATCATGGCTTTTACTGCGAGGGCCAGGTGCTCGTCGGTTTCCGGACGGCGGCCGGCCATGGCTACGGCGAGCACGGCGTTATAGGAGATGAAGTCCGCGGTCTTGGCTTTCTTGTCGAAGGGGTATGGCCAGCCGCCTTGCGGGGTTTCGTATTCGTAGAGCTGGGTGATGGCCTGGTCGATTTGCGACTGGTATTTGGCGCGGTCGATGGTCGAGAGCAGCATGATCTTCCAGTTCAGGTCGATCATGTTTTTGGGCTCGTAGGCCAGGGCCAGGGTCTCTACGTGGTTGCGCTCGGATAGCCACTGCGGGTCTTTGGTCTGCTTGTAGACCATGTCGAAGGTCTGCCAGCTTTGGGTGGCGATCTCGAAGGGGCTCACGTCGGGTTCGCAGCCGTCGGCTTCGTCGCCGGGCATGGTCTTGAGGCCCTTGTAGTGGATCTTGAGGTACTCGGCGTAGGGCTTGTCGAATTTTTCCCGCGGTGGATCGTGGGTGACGTTCTGCTCGAATTGGTTGGTGATCAGCGGCAGGCGGCTCGCCTCAGTGCGGGCGGTGTAGATCACGCGGACCCAGTTGGTGTTGGGCTCTCCATATAAAGGACGCGTGTTGTTGTAAATGCGGTCCATCAGGAACTCAAGCTGGGCGCGCTGCCTGGGGGCGTATCCGTTGTGCACGGCGGTGAGATAGCCGCGGGTGGTGAACTGGGCCGGGTGGCAGGCGATGCAGAGCTGGGTTTCGGAGTGCTGCATGGTGGTGCGCAGGGCGATGGCTCCGCGGCGGGGCGTGTTGGAGAGCCAGGTGTCGCCCATGTTGACCAGGAAGTCCATGCCGGCGCGCACGGCCAGGTGCGGATCGGCGTAGGGCGGGATGGGGTAGTCCGAGGTATGGAGTTGGTAGGCGGGGTGGTTGCCGGCGACACGTACGTAGTACTCCTGGCCGGGCTCCAGGATGCGGGTGCGGAATTTGTAGAGGCCGGGATAATTCTGGGTGGCTTCCACCTGGTAGACGAACTCGCCGGTGTTGAAGGGGACTACGTCGTCTTTGCCTAGCTGGAAGATATCCACGTCGAGCGGCACGTCGCGATCGGTCACGTTGAGGGTGAAGTAGACCAGGCGCGGCTTTGCTTCCTTAAAGGTGAACTTGAACCATTGGAAGCCTTTGACCATGGCGGCGTAGCCGTCTTCGCTGCGGGAGGGGGCGTAGGGGCGCTCGTCGTCGCTGCCATAGATGGTCTGGCCGAAGTCGAAGGGTTGGGCGGTTTGCCAGGTGCCGTTGGGGGCGGCGGCGATCACTCCCGGGGTTAGGCCGTCTTCGGTCTTCAGCACGGGTGCTTCGAGGATCTTGTGGAGGGAGGTGGTCATCTCCGGGGCCGGCGTGGTGGAGGAGAGGCTTACGGTTACGGGGCCGGCGGCGCGGGGGCGGAGGGTCAGGTAGAAATCAAGGTCGGCGGTGTGGAGCCACTTGGAGTCGATTACGCCTTGGGCGTCTTTTACTGTGGCCAGGACGGCATCGCTGCCTTGCACTTGGGCGGGGTCTTTCACTGCCAGGGTGAAGGCGTAGAGGGTGCCGGGGCGGGCTGTGCCTAGCTTGATCTCCTTAACTATGGGTGGCGGGGCTTGATTGGCGTGGACAAATCGGGCTCCGTGGATTAGGGAACCGATAATTAGTGCGAATGCAGAGAGCGGGATTAGCCCCCAATACCATTTTGCCCAGTTTCGTGCAGTTGCCCCCATTGCTTCGCGCCTCCCCCTTGGTCTGGTACTGGGAGCTATCCCCAGTTTCCAACAGGAAAACAATACACCCATCGAACAATGGGTGGACACTGGTTTTTCCCGGGGCGGGAGGGGTGGGTTTTAACGAAGGGTGCGGCTTTAGCCGTGGTGTACAGTATGCGATCCGAGAGGGCTTTGGATGTATGCGTGAGAACAGACAGTCGCTGCTCCGGTAGCGGCTGAAGGCCCTCTGGACGGCGCAACTTGCTGGCGTGGAAGGGAACGTGGAGAAGCGAAATCGGGGTTGATTCCTGTAATGGTGGTTCTGTCCATCCAGCTTGGCCTGGGTGGAGGTGGATGGACGGAGCTGTAGGGAGTTGTAAGAGAGAGGCGCACAGCAGAGCCTGCCCTGAGCGAAGTCGAACGGGTCCCTCGGCTACGCTCCCACGGCGCGCCGGGGCAGGCGGGATGACAAATTTGAGGGTGGTGGCGCACCTTGGCTTGGGTGGAGGTGGATGGACGGAGTCGAAAAAGAGCTAGCATTGGATAAGACTGATGCCCCGGATCGGGAGAGGAATTTGGTTTGAAGGGGTTGCTGGTGGAGAGAATCGCTAGTTTCTCCACCAGCCTGGTTAGAACGCCTCATCGGCCGATGGACCATAGAGTGCCGGTACCTTCGTCTCCAGCAGGCGCAGGTACACGGTCAACTGCCCTCGATGATGCGCCAGGTGGGTGATCGCTCCGTCGGCGATCATGGCGTAGCGCGGCCCTTCGCTCACTACCTGGCCGTCCATGCGAAAGCGCCACATTCCTAACAGGTGGTCCTCGGTTGTATCTTCCAGAGCCTTACGCGACTTGGCCAGCCCCATGGCCAGCATGTGGCACAACTCCGCGCGCGTCTTCACGGCCTTGGTCCGCATGACGTCATTCTCAGGGTCGGAGAGGTTCAGCTCACGACGGTTGACCATGATCTCGACCCATCCCGGCATCGATGCTACCAGCGCTGCCAGATAGCCCAGTTCCATCGACCGCTCGTGCGGCTTCCAGCTGTTCCGCCCCTCAGGGACTCGCTCAATCACCTTGCGCGAGGTTTCTACCTCGTGCTCCAACTGCCATAGGAAAAACTCCCTCAATCCCATCGGTTTTCTCCTCATCATGAAGGTAAATAGGCATATATGACATAGTGCTGTCATATATGCTGAATAAACTGAAAATAGGAGGAGATACACCCTATGAAGTCGGACCGGTTGCTCTCCGCCTTGTTGCTGCTGCAGGCGCACGGACGTCTCTCCACGCGCGAGCTGGCCGAACGCCTGGAAACTTCGCAGCGCACTGCGCATCGCGATATGGAGGCGCTTAGTGCGGCCGGGGTTCCCGTGCTTGCGTTGCGCGGGGCCCAGGGCGGGTGGGAACTGGCCCAGGGCTGGCGCACCAAGGTTCCGGGTCTCGATGATGCGGAGCTGAGCGCGCTGCTTATGTCGCAGCCCAGCGCGTTGGGGCATCCAGCGCTGGCCGCAGCGTCGGAACGTGCCTTTGGCAAGCTGCTGGCGGCGATGCCGCAGAGGATGCAAACCCAGGCCGCATCTATTCGCGCGCGGCTGCACATCGATCCGGTTGGCTGGCATCCCCGTTCCGGCGGCCTTGATTTGCTGCCCATCGTCCAGGACGCCATCGCTCGCGACTGCAAGCTCACCTTCCTCTATTCGCGAGCGGACGGCGAGAGCGGCGTGCGTACCGTGGACCCCTTCGGCATCGTGGCCAAGCAGGGAATCTGGTACCTGGTGGCGCGTGCGCCGGCGGGCATGCGGACTTACCGCATCTCGCGTATGCAAGATGCCGTGGTGCTCGCGGTGACCTTCGAGCGGCCGGTTAACTTCGACCTCGCCACCCACTGGAAAACGGCGACGGCGCAGCTGCAACAGAAGCGCGAGCAGTTTCGCGCCACCTTGGCGCTTGCTCCCGATGCAGCGGTGGTGCTGCGTCGCTGGAACCGCGCCTCCCCGGCGCCGGAAGTGCAAGATGCGGCGGCTATCCCAGATAAGTGGATTGTTCTTCATGTCTTCTTCGAGAGCCAGGACGAGGCGCGCTTTGTCGCTCTGGGTTTTGGCTCGCGCGCTCACGTTCTCACGCCGGTAACTCTGCGCGACCAGGTAGTGCAAGAGATGAGCGCAGCAGTGGCTCGGCCGCCGATCGATCTGTTGGGTACCTGATCCCACAAAATACCTCCGTCACTACCATGACGTTCAAGAGCGGGTGATTTGGACATGTGAACTTCTCCACTCTGCTTGCCCCGAGGACCAGGGTGGAAGGCTTGGTGCCATATAATGGCACGCACTGATGGCGCTCCCTTCGGGCACAAAACTTGGTCCTTACGAGATTCAGTCACCTCTCGGCGCCGGTGGAATGGGCGAGGTGTATCGAGCGACGGACGTGCGCCTTGGCCGGGACGTGGCGGTCAAAATTCTGCCCGAGCATCTCTCGTCGAATTCTGTCGCAAGGCAGCGCTTTGAACGGGAAGCCAAGACCATCTCTGGCTTGAACCATCCCAACATATGCACGCTCTACGATGTAGGCCACCAGGACGGTTTGGATTTTATCGTCATGGAGTACCTGGCCGGCGAGACGCTCGAAACTCGCCTTGGCAGAGGGGCTCTATCGCTGGAGCAAGTGCTTCAGTACGGCGCACAGATCGCTCGCGGATTAGATAAAGCGCACCGCAACGGAATCACTCACCGCGACCTGAAACCGGCAAATATCATGCTGACCAAGTCGGGTGTAAAGCTGCTCGATTTCGGTCTGGCCAAGGCTGCTACGCCGCTGACGGAGGTCACATCCACGGCCACAGCGGCAGCCTCCCTCACGCAGCAAGGGACCATCCTCGGCACTTATCCATATATGTCTCCGGAGCAAGTAGAAGGGAAGGAGCTGGATGCACGCAGCGACATATTTTCGCTCGGCGCCGTGCTCTACGAGATGGTTACCCGGCGCAGGGCATTTCCCGGAAATAGCGCGCTGACCATCGCGTCCGCGATTGTAGAGAAAGAACCCGCCTCCATCGCCACGATCGTGCCCTCGACGCCGGCCGCAGTCGAGCATGTGATCCGTCGCTGCCTGGCCAAGGACCCGGAGGAACGATGGCAGGCGGCAAGCGATATTGCGCGGGAATTGGAATGGCTCGCTGACCGCGGAAACCCATCTGCTTCGATTGTTCCGCGGTACACGCCTAAGACCAGGACGTGGCTGCCATGGGTGGTATGCGGTGTGCTTGCGGCGAGTTTGCTCGCGGGCGCATTTGCCTGGCGATATCGGAGCGATGCTCGGCAAGCAAGCTACTTCTTAGCCGTGCTGCCGTTTACCGCGCACGACATGGCGGTCGCGCCCAACGGGCACACCGTCGCGGTGGTGGGTTTCTCTGCAGCGGACAAGACAAACTTTCTGTGGCTCTACGAAGCGGGCGGCAAAGAGGAGAGAAAACTGGCGGAAACGGAAGGAGCGAGCTTTCCGTTCTGGTCTCCTGATGGCAAAGCGTTGGGATTTTTCGCGGCGGGAAAGCTGAAGAGGTTGGAAATAGGGGGCGGGCCGGTGCTGGCGATCTGCGATGCACCCGCGGGGCGCGGAGGCACGTGGAACAAGGATGGGGTAATTATCTTTTCGCCCAGCGGGCAACTGGGAAGCGGATTGTACCGAGTGCAGGCGTCGGGCGGGCCCGCCAAAGCGATCACGGCGCCGGACGCGAGCCGCGGAGAAAACAGCCATCGTTGGCCAGTGTTCTTGCCGGATGGAAACCACTTTCTCTATCTGGCGGCTAACGTGGCGGGGAAGGAGGATCCCGACGCTCTTTTCGTCGGCAAGCTGGACTCGACGGAAAGGAAATTGATCACTAAGGCAACGGGGAACCCGCAATATGCGGCGCCCGGATATCTGCTTTTCTGCCGGGAGAAGACGCTCTACGCACAACGATTCGACGCCGGCAAGCTGGAGCTGTCCGGCGAAGCGATTCCTCTTCTCAAGGACGTAACTTACCAGCCGCGCATCCTGCGCAATGCATACGCGGTGTCCGATACCGGTGTGTTGGTGGCGCAGCTTGGCAGCGACACCTCACTTTCTAAGCTGGTGTGGCGCGACCGGCAGGGGAATGAAATCGGCGAGATCGGCAAGCCGGATGTTTATGCGAATGTCGCCATCGCTCCGAACGGGGCTGCAGTGGGATTCGACAGGACAGATGAAGAAAACCAGAACACCGATATATGGACCTACGACTTGCATCGGGGCAGTACGAAGCGCCTGACATTTGATGTGGCGCTCGATGCCGATCCGGTTTGGAGTCCAGATGGAAAGAGGATCTTGTTTGCATCGAGCCGCAGAGGCTGGTTTCAGGTCTACATCAAGAATGCCGATGGAGGAGAGGACGAGAAGCGATTACCGCTGAACGGCCCTGATAGGGCCGACCAGTATCCGTCCAGCTGGTCCAATGACGGCAAGTACATCTTGTTTGAGCGAACCACGGAGGCGACCGGGCTGTGGGTTGCGGAAGGGCCGGAGCTGAAAACCAGGGCGTTGTTGAAGGGTCCCGAAGTGACCAAGAACGGGCAATTCTCGCCGGACGGCAAGTGGGTGGCGTACACCTCGAACGAAAGCGGGAAGTGGGAGGTGTATGTGATCTCGTTTCCTGAATTGCGGGGGAAATGGCAAGTCTCCAATAACGGGGGAACTCAGCCGCGCTGGCGAGGAGACGGCAAGGAGCTGTTTTACCTCGGTTCCGACGGGAGAATGACGGCTGTACCAGTGGTAGAGGGAGAGCACTTTGACTCGGGGGCGCCGCTGCCCTTATTCCCGGCGAACGCGCGGGAACGGGTTGCCGGATCAGAACTAGTGACCTATGACGTAGCCAGGGATGGGCAGCGATTTCTCATCAATACACAAAAGGACAAAGAGGAAACGCAGCCGATGATGGTGATACTTAACTGGAGCGCGGAGCTCGAGAAATGAGCTTCCGCTCAGGGCTTTGACATCGGGTCACGCATCAGGAAGGAGAAGTTATCCACCTTATAAGTGACTTTGCCGGCTCCAGCCGGAGTGGCGGGGACTTTGTGGTCACGGGCAGCCTCAAAGGCGGTGACGAGTTGCGGAAGCACGGACGGCGACGCGACGGGAATGTTATGTGCGCCTAGAACCATCCGCACCTGCGGCGCCAAGGCCGCAAGCCTTCGGACGGAGGCGTCATACGCAGCGAGATTCGTCGCCGGAGAATAAATCCAGATGGTTCCTGGATAGTAGGTATCTCCGGTAAAGAGCAATCCGTTCGCCGCATCGAAGAGGCAGATGGAGTCCGGCGTGTGGCCCGGCGTGGAGAGGATGGTCAGTGACCGTCCTCCCAGATCGATGTGGTCTCCATCGTGCATGAACTTTGTGATTTTCCAGGGACGGGTTGCATAGCTGGTCCGATCGAATCCTTTGGGGAGCGTTCCGCAGATTTGGCCGGGCGCGATCTCTTCTTGTGCGGCTGCGCGCGAGCCTTGCGCGCTCTTACGAGTGAAATCCGTGTCCATGCCGTAGACGGTGTCGAACTGCCAATTGCCGCCGACGTGATCGTTGTGGGTATGAGAGTTCAGCACCACGACCGGCAAGTGCGTCAGGTGTGCCGTGACGCTTTTGACGTCGCCGATGCCCATGCCGGTATCGAAGAGCAGGGCACGCTGTTGGCCGACGATCAGGTAACCGATGGTTTCTTCCGCCTGGTGTGGTTCGTAGATAGCGAAGACCGCGGGTGCGACTTTGTAGACCTCGAACCAGCCATCGGTCATCGGCACACGCTGCAGGGTTTTATATTCCGCTCGTGGAAGCGCACGGCACCATTCGGGGAGCCCGGTTTGCGCCACCAGGCTTGGTGTAGAAAGCGCGCCACAGATGAACAACGAGAGGAGTGCCTGTTTGAAGGATCGCTTGATAGAGACCACCGAATCTAGAGTCTATACTCTTGCTGGCCGAGCGAAGCAGGGGTAGGCTGGAAGATTATGCGAACGATCCCGCTTTTGCTTCTCTGCGGCGCGATGCTGACGAACTGCATGTATGCCCAGTCTGCTTCGCCGATGCCCGATATGGACCATCACCACCACGACGATACGGCCGAGCAGTTGGGGCACGTGTCCTTTCCCACCTCGTGTGCTGCGCGGTCGCAGGCGCCGATGGAGCGCGGTGTTGCTCTGCTGCACTCCTTTGGATATACCGTGGCGGAGATGCAGTTTGAGGCCATTGCCAAGGATGATCCTGCTTGCGCGATGGCGCGCTGGGGAATTGCGATGACGCAATTCCAGGAGCTGTGGGGGCGGCCCGATGCTGCTTCTCAGAAGCGCGGCACAGAAGAGATGGCCAAGGCGCGCGCGCTGGCTGCGCCGCCGGCGAAGATCACGCCGCGTGAGCAGGCATACATTGCTGCGCTGAGCGCGTTCTTCGACCCCGCTGATATTCCGTTTCAGCAGCGTGCCGATGCGTACGAGGCGAAGATGAACGCGCTGCATCGGGAGTTTCCTGACGACGTAGAGGGAGCGGCCTTCGACGCGCTGTCGATGCTGGCTTCGGTGGCGCCGGACGACACCTCGCTGACCCATGAACACCAGGCGCTGGCTATCCTGGTGCCTCTGTTCGCGGCGCATCCTGAGCATCCTGGCCTGGCGCACTACATCATTCACACCTGCGACACGCCGGCGCTCGCGGCCGACGGCCTGGGGGCCGCGCGGGAGTATGCCAAGATCGCGCCTTCGTCTCCGCATGCGCTGCACATGCCCGGACATATCTTCGCCCGGCTTGGCATGTGGCAAGAAGATATCGATTCGAACCTGGCTTCGGTAGCCGCATCGGAGAAGGCGGAAGCGGCGGGCCAGCCGGGCAGCGCACACCAGATGCATGCGGACGAGTTCCTGATCTATGCCTATCTGCAGGTGGGTCAGGATGAAAAGGCAAAAGTTCTGACCGATAAGATGCGCGCCGTCAGCGAACACATGAGCGCGATGCCGGGCATGGACGATATGAAAGACGCCGGGCCCCTTTTCGACAACGAGCTGAGAGCTATTTATGCCGCGGAGATGCACGACTGGAAGGCGCTTGCGGTGCAGACGCCGGCGCCGGGATCAAAGCCCACGGATACCTTCTTTAGCTATTGGGGGCAGGGAATCGCCGCTGGTCATCTGCGGGATGCGAATCTGGCGGCGGCCGCTCTGAAGGGTTTCGATGCAAGCCTCGACGCGGTGAAGAAGTCTCCGACGATGTCAGACTATGCGAGCGCGCTCGGAGTGAAGCGGGACGAGATGGTGGGCTGGCAGGCCTTTGCAGAGGGTCATCCGGATGCCGCACTGGCAGCGATGCGAAAGGCCGCAGACCAGCAGGACAAGTTGGGGCAGGCGGAGGTCGACATTCCTGCGCGCGAGATGCTGGGCGATCTGTTGCTGCTGGAAGAGAAACCTGTGGAGGCGCTGACGGAGTATCGTGTGGCGCTGAAGCTGAGCCCTAATCGCTTAAATGGATTGCTCAGCGCCGGCGAGGCAGCCGAGCAGGCCAAGCGGCCGGAGGAAGCGCGCGCGTTCTACAGCGCCGCGGCGAAGCAGACCGATGCAGGCGCGCACACGCAGCGGCCTGAAGTTGCGCACGCCGTGAAGATGGCAGACGCCACGGTTGCTGACTTGCATTAGAGTAGTGCGAGGATGACCAACCGCCGGGACTTTCTAAACCTTATGGGTCTGGGTGTCGCCGGCATGGCCGGCCGCTCCTGGATCTCCGCCGTCGCCCAGAGTGCAGGCCTCAAGGATGCCGATCTTGTCGTCTTCAACGCCAAGGTGTACACCGTCGACGCGCGCATGCCGCAAGCTGAGGCGTTCGCCGTCAAAGGCGGCCGCTTCCTGGCGGTTGGCAGCAATGCCGACATCAAAGGCCTCATCGGCAAGAAGACACAGACCTACGACGCCAAGCAAATGACCGTGGTTCCCGGCTTCATCGACACCCACAACCACGGCGGCGGCGAAGGTTTGCTCTACGACGTGCTGGTTGGTAATCCCTACCAGGTGGAGTTCGTCACCATCGACAGCATCGTCGAAAAGCTGCGCGTGCGTGCGCAGGCCACTCCACCCGGCTACTGGGTCGAGGGCTTTTTCCACGATGACACCAAGATCAAAGACAAGCGCCCACTGAATGCGCAGGACCTCGATCGGGTCTCGACCGAGCACCCGGTCTGTGTGCATCATCGCGGCGGGCACACCGGCTTCTACAACAGCAAGGCCTTCCAGATGGCGGGCATCACCAAGGCCACGCCAAATCCTTACGGTGGAACATACGACCGAAATGAAAAGGGTGAGCTCAACGGCCGCGTGACCGATCTTGCGATGGGGACCGTCGATAAGGCAGGGCAGCGCGTGACCTACTCTGCGGAAGTGAAGCAGAAGCGCGTCTTCGACGGCGTCGCGTTTATGTCGCAAAAGTTCGTCCAGTACGGGCTGACCACTGTGCACCACGATGAAGAGGGTGTGCTCCCTGCCATGCAGGAGCAGCGTATCCGCGGCGGACTGCTCCACCGTGTCAGCTATGAGCCCTACGATGAGTTGCTTGAGGCCATGATCAGCAACGGCATTGAGAGCGGCTTCGGCGACGAGTACATCAGCTTCGGCGCCACGGCCGAGCACACGGTCGACGGCTCCTTTTCCGAACGCACGATGGCTATCAGCACGCCCTATAAGGACATCTCTCCGCCTTACCATGGCAACCTCACCGAGACGCAGGAGGACTTGAACGCCTGGGTGGAGCGGGTGCACCGCGCCAATATCCGTCTCAATTGTCATGCCAACGGGGATGTTGCTATCGACCGCGTGCTCACGGCGTACGAGCGGGCGCTCAAGCTCTATCCACGCGCGGGGGCACGGCCGAAGATTACGCACTGCAGCCTGGTGAATGACGGCCTGGTGGCGCGCATGAAGGCCATGGATGTAGTCCCCGCTGAGTTCAGCACCTATGCTTATTACAATGCTGACAAGTTTCACTTCTACGGAGAAGAGGTGATGCAACACATGACGGCGTTCCGGAGTTTGATCGATGCCGGGATTACACCTGCCGCGGGTTCGGACTTCAGCCCGGGACCATTTTCTCCGCTGATGGCTATGCAAGGGATGGTCACGCGGACGGGTTGGAATGGCGAGACGTGGGGTGCTAACCAGAAGATCTCCATCGACGAGGCGCTGCGGGTCAACACCATCAACGGCGCCTACAACGCGCGCGAGGAGACGATCAAAGGATCGATCAGCGCGGGCAAGCTCGCGGACTTTGTCGTGCTGGCCGATGACTTCCACACCGTCGATAAGGAGAAGATCAAGGATATCCAGATCGTGCGCACGGTGGTTGGGGGTAAGACGGTTTATCAGGGATAGGCGCTCCCCCGGCCCTTCCGGGCTGGGGTATGGTTGGCCCCGGCCCTACGGGCCTTGACGAAGCATAAGGTCGCTCATTTCATAAGGTCGCTCATTTTATGTTCCCAAGGCGGGCGAGCTTATCGGTTTCTTACCGCCGGACTGTGAAGGTTAGCGTTTCTCCCTGTCCGTTGTTATAGGCATTATCCTCACCCCAATACAGCAGAGTGTGTGTGCCTTGTTTGGTTACCAGGATGGGCGTTGTATAGGTAACCGCGGGGCCGCCATCGAGTGAATCGTAGATGGCCAGAACGCCGCTGAGGTTATCCGAGGCCTGCAACACGATCCGCGCCATGAGATAGCCGCCCTCCACCGTGGCGACGGTGACGGGAGGCGTACGGTCAATGCGCACGACATTGGATGCCGGAGCGCTGAAGTTTCCCGCAACATCCTGGGCATCGGCTGCAATGTTGTAGATCCCTTCCTGGGTTAGAGTAAAGGGCTGGCTATATATGAAGCAGGCCTTTCCAATGCTGGTAAGGCACTGGTTGACGCTGTAATTGATCTGCTGAATGCCCGAGGCGCCTTCCCCGGGATCGGTCGCTAAAATAGTTACGTTTACCGGGGCATTGAACCACCCCTTCGGAGTGGGAGTGCCACTGGGTACGATGGAAACAAGAGGCCGAATCGAGTCATAGCAAAGCGGACCGTAGGTTTCGGGGTAATTGGGTTGGCCGGCCGTAGTCCCGCCTTGATTGTTCCAACCATGGACCTGCAGGCTGTGACAGCCCTGAGTAGGCACCCCTCCGCTGCACCCTACGCCGGGCGCAAGCGAGAGGCATCCGCCGGTTGCGTTGGGGAATTGCGGTCCAGTGTAAAAGAGGTCGTTGGCGCCGCCGTGAGGCTCGCTGACTGAATCGGTGACAAGGCCGTCCCAGGCCTGGGAAAATCCGGCGATGCCGGTGCCTAAGCTGGTCGAAATCAGATTGCCGGCAAAGTCGTTCACGCTCCACTGAACGACCTGGTTGGTGTTGTACCACTTGTTGGGAGCGGGACCCTTGAAGGTGATGTAAGGCAGGCCGTTAGCAAAAGTCAGGTTTCGGTTGATGGCCCAGGCTAGTTGCAGCATATTCGCCGAGCCCCAGCCGGTAACCAGGTCGTATCCGGTGTTCGCGCAGTAAGCTTTCAACTGATACTGCGAAGTGATGTCGTTGGTGTCGCAGCCGGAGACGATGTCATAAAAAGGAAAGTGTGCGGCGCCCTGGAAGCGGGCCTCCGCGTAGATCGGATAGTCGGCGTTGCCCAGCGGAGCACAGGGCGCTGTACCAGTCGAACCGCATTTGTTCCCCAGGCTGAGTAGATAGGCGTTCTCCTGGGCAAAGAAGCCGGCGAACATGGGTGCAGCCACGCTGGTGCCTCTAGCGCTCAACCATCCCCCGGTGAAGTACAAATCGTGGGAGGTAGCGGCATCGAGCGCCACGTCGGGGGTCGCTCGCTGGGCGAAGCCCAGATACTTCTGGTAAGGGGGCACGGGGAAAGTCCCGCTGAAGCCGCCGGAGGAGCCGCCCAGGTTCCCTGCGCAAGACCCTGGCGCGGTCGAACCGGTCCAAGCCACTTCATATTGGGTACCGGTTGTTTCGTTTAACTGCGTGCCCCCGACAGCTACGACATTCGGATCGGAGGACGGGAAAGAGATGGTAAACACAGGCGTGCAGGTAGCGGTCGGACCTTGGTCGCCACTGGCGGCCACCAAGGTCCAGCCCTGGCCAACCATTTGGGAAAAGGTGTTATCGAGTGTCTGCATGGTGGCGGGGGTACAGATGTTTTGCGTTTCCGGGCAGCCGAAGCTCGTGCTCATGGTCCGGGCCAAGCCGTCGTTCAAGATGAAGCTATACAGGTCGGTAACGGTCTGCGGGTTGCCATTGGCACCTTCGTAGATGGCAATTTTCGCAGTAGCATCGGGCGTCGATTGGCTATTGGCCGTAGCTAGAGCCCACTCGGTATCTATGGTCGTCTCGCTGCAATTCAGGTCGACTTGGGTAGGCGTGTTATTGCAAGCGTACGTTCCGTCGATGTAGTGCTTTTGGAAGTTGCCGGCCAAAGAAAATTGAGTAGCAAAGGCGAACACGTCGTTGGGGGCCACATCGCCGAAGGCGGCGATGGCAATAGAGGTCTCGACCGGCGAGTCGTTGGGGTTGTGCAAAGGATTACAGCAATGGCCCAGATTCATCAGGGCCTGGTAGTCATAGGCGGTACCAGCCCACAGGTTCTTTGGCGTAAAGAAGCCCGAGGGTGGAGGAGTAACTGCGGGGTAAGCTCGGCCAGTTTCGCAGAAGGGGCAGCATCGAGCACGGCCGCCTCTTGGCGCCATGCCTCGGACTGGCTCGCTACCGGCCCAGGCACGTAATCCGGGGTGGGCACGAATCGCCCGCCGCCGCTCAGCGGCATCATCCTTTCCACAGAGTTGAGGCCGTGCACCGCTGTGACGATCTCGGTGAGACGCGAAGGCAACTGAGGATCGCGATCATTGGAAAACACCGTATATTCCTCGGGCCCGTTGTCTTCTGTCATCCGATATTGGTTGATGGTGACATGGAAGGCATTCTCGATGACGCCGGACTGCGCCTGCACATCGACGATCAGCCGGTTAGAGTAGCGGTGGGTTACCGTGAGCCCTTGGCTGGCCGCCCAGTCCACAACGGCCTGTTCATCCTCTTCCGTCGGGCCGAAGCGAGTATTCCACTCGCCGGCACTAAGAAACTGATGAAAGAGCGGCGACTGCTTATTCTGAACGTCTTCGAGGAACTGCTGTTCCTCGGCCGGGTGGGGTGGCGCCAACGCGATGGCCAGGCGAAGCATCTGGCTGGGCTCGTAGTGGCCTTGCAGAACGGCGCGGCCATCGAGCACGGCGGCGGGCGTCTGGCTGAGATGCAAGGTCTGCGCTGCGGCGGCAACGGCCAGGAGTAGGGTGAGAACGGCAAGGCAGACGGCGGACAGAATGTTGTTTGAAGAGAAAAGGCTAGCGACAGATTTCATTGTCTTGGACCTCCTGGTCGGTGCGAAGACCCCCGGATGGCCCCGAGCGGCTGCTACTGCAAGCCGTCACGAAGCTTACGAGCAGAAGAACTAGATCCTCCCCTACGGGTTGTCAAAGGAACTGGCGATTGTTTGTTGTTGAACATTCTTGCCGCATGTCCGCCTCCAATTGCACCAGAAACCTCTTGAAGAACGGAGTTGCCTGCGAGCGCGGCATCATGCACGAGAACTTTGGGACAGAGCGATTTGTGGTTCCGGGTGTATCACCGCCAATCCGGACGGAACGCGAAAATGGGTTATGTCCGGGTTGGCGACCAACCGTCCAGAACGGGGTCCATGTGGATTATTTACCGTCCAACTGAGAATGGTCCGTAGGCGCGGCTTCGCAGGCACGGTTAAGATCCCTGCGGAATTGTGTGTCGACGGTCGCATCGCTCGACCTGCTGCGGGCCAGGTAGCCCAAGCGAGCGATTGGTAAGAAGCGGCTCTCACTCAGTCTTGACAAAAGGGAAACCATCTGGTTACCCTTTCGGTAACCGAATGGTTTCATTACAACAACAACGCAAACATCGCGACGCTGTGTTCCGGGCGATAGCCGATCCGACCCGCCGGGAAATCCTGAGTCTGCTTCGCGGCCGCCAACAAACGGTCGGCGAGGTCGCGGGAAATTTTCGTATGAGCCGTCCGGCGATCTCGAAGCACCTTCGTTTGTTGCGCTCCGCGGGCTTGGTCGTTACCCGCCAACACGGCACTGCACGCCTATGTGGTTTGAACGCCAAACCCCTCCGAGCGGTCAACGATTGGCTCCGGGACTACGAAACCTTCTGGAGCGACACCATGCAAAGCCTGAAGAGGTACGTGGAGAAGAATCAATGAATCCGACAAGTGCAAGCGACACGATCGTTCAGGAAATCACGATAAAAGGTTCCGCGGAACGGATCTTTGAGGCGCTGACTAATCCCGATGTGCGTATGAAATGGTGGGGCGCCGAAGGGAGGTTCCAAGTCACGCACATCGAGTCTGATCTTCGTCCCGGCGGCAAGTGGGCCATGCGTGGCATCGGCATGGGAGGCAAGCCATTTACCGTGTCCGGAGAGTACCGCAAAATCGAGTGCCCACGCTTGCTGGTGTTCACGTGGCTTCCTGATTGGTATGAGGATGCAACGGAAACACTTGTGCAATGGGATTTGGAAGAGAAGGACGGCATCACGACGGTGCGCCTGACGCACTCGGGCCTTGCGAGTGAAAGTTCCCGAACCAGCCATCGAGGCTGGCCTCAGATCCTGGGCTGGCTGCAAGCTTATCTCGAACAGCAGCTCTGAGAAAATACAGTTCGATCCCTTGTACACTCCTATGATGGAGCCGGACAACTTGTTTTGTTTTTGAGCGAGGGGGGCATTTTTCGCCACCTGAACACGCCTAACCCGACAGAACTCGAAACCGGTAAGTCCGGATAGGCGACGATACGACCGGAACCCGCAATTCTGGTCCCCTTTGTCTGGATGAGCGCATTGGCCTGTACGCAACAAATTGGACAGTAGCGGCTCAAACGGCTGCCAGTGCCAAGCCGTTTCAGGGGAGAAGATCTGGCTCAACTGTTGATCAAGGAGCAATTGAAGAGTGGGCGGTCAATACGCCCGCAATCTCAAAGATCCCGCGCGAGCGAACAAAATTGCAAGTCGCTGGGAGAGCTTTCTTCCTGCAGATCGGTGCGTCGAGGCACAGGATAGGGGCCTTGCAGTTCTCATTTGCTGAGAAACAATAACGGAACAACACATCCCCCGCATTCGTATACACCAACTATGGCCAACGACCTTCGCTTCGCGCTGCGCATGATCCTCGCCCATCGATGGTTTTCGGCCGCCGTCGTCGTGACCCTGGCGCTTGGCATCGGCGCCAACACCATGGTCTTCACGCTGGTAAATGCCGTACTGCTCCGGCCCCCGGCCGTGCCTGGAGGCGAGCGGCTGGTCGCCATCAGCTACAGCAACCCGTCGCACGGCGACCGCGGCATGCGCTTGTCCTATCCGGACTTCCGCGCTTACCGCGATGGGGCTTCCTCGTTCGAATCGATCCAAACCGGCAGCAGCAATGACGGCGTCCTGAGCGACCGCGACCATTCGTCTGAGACCTATAACCTAGAAGTCGCCAGTCCGGGCATCTTTGCCATGCTGCACATACGTCCCGTGCTGGGCCGCGGTTTCGTGACCGGCGACGCCGGCGGGGCGCCGGTGGTCGTGCTCGGGTATGGCGTCTGGAAGCAACGTTACAGCAGCTCGGCCGGCGTGATCGGTCAGGCGGTACGCGTCAATGGAAAGGCCGCCACCATCATCGGCGTCATGCCTGAAGGGTTCAAATTTCCTGTCCACACCGATCTGTGGATGCCCATCGCACCCTCACCCGACCTCGAGAATCGCGACAACCGTGGTTACGAAACCTGGGCCATGCTCAAGCCGGGCGTACACCTCGCGCAGGCATCCTCCGAATTGAAGGGCATTGCCGGACGCCTCGCCGCGCAATATCCGCAAACCAACAAAGACCTCACGCTGAACGTGGAAACCTTCAACCAGCGTTACAACGGCCGACCGATCCGCGTGCTCTTCCTGCTCATGCTCGCCTCCGTCGGCTTTGTGCTGCTCATCGCCTGCGCGGACGTGGCGAACATGATGCTCAGCCGCGCCCTTGTCCGTCAGCGCGAGATGTCGATTCGCGCCGCCCTCGGCGCTTCACGGTGGCGCGTCATCCGCCAGTTGCTCATGGAAAGCGTTCTTCTGAGCATCGTCGGCGGCATCTTCGGCCTGGGCCTGGCCGCGCTGGGCGTGCACGGCTTCGATCTGGGCACACAGGACGTGGGCAAGCCCTATTGGATCGAGTTTCGGATGGACTACTCCGTCTTCGGCTATTTCGCCGTTCTCTGCATCGCGAGCGGCGTGCTCTTTGGCATCGTGCCGGCTCTGCGCTCTTCCAAATTCGATCTGAATGAAGTCCTCAAGGAAGGCGCACGCAGCGTCGGCAAGCATCGCGGGGGCCGCTTGTCTGCCGCCCTCGTCGTGCTGCAGCTCGCGCTGACGCTGGTCCTGCTTACCGGTGCGGGAGTCTTCGTCCATCAGATTCTGCAGGCCCTCGCCGCCAACCGGTTCCTGCCCGGAGACAAGCTCCTGAGCGCGCGCCTGGACTTGCCCCATGAGCGCTACAAGGACACGGCTGCGCGGCAGCGCTTCTACGATCAGCTTCTACCCCGGCTGCAGATGCTCCCCGGCGTCTCTCACGCAGCCACCGTCTCCAACCTTCCCGGCCTCGGTGCTGCCCATCGCGACATCGAGATCGAACATGCGTTCATCAGTCCCGGATCGGCCCGTCCCCAAGCCTCCATCATCGTGCAGTCTCCCGGCTATCTCGACGTCATCCATCTGCCCCTCCTGCTGGGTCGCGACTTCAATGCATCCGACGGCACCGCGGGGCATAAGGCAGCGATCGTTACGATGCAGGGCGCCCGCCACTTCTGGCCAGGCCAAACGGCCATCGGCAGGCGTTTCCGTCTCTATGACGACAAGAACGTTCCCGGCGACTGGATCACCGTGGTGGGCGTGGCAGCGGATATGACCCAGGAACTCAACGAGAAGAAGCCCAACCCGTTGCTGTTCTTGCCTTTCCAGCAGGAAGGCTGGGAAGGTATGGCATTGCTCATCGAATCCAGCATCAATGTCAATACAGCCCTGCGCCCGACTGTCGCCACATTGGACCCTGACCTCCCCTTGCGCGACGTTTCCAATCTCAGCGAAGAAATCGCCCATCAGCAGTGGTTCATCCAGCTCCTGACCATCGTTTTCCTCAGCTTTGCGCTGATCGCCCTCATCATGGCATCGGTGGGACTGTACGCCGTGATCGCCCACGCCACCGCGAGCCGCACCCAGGAGATTGGCGTGCGGATGGCCCTGGGGGCAAATGCTCGCAATATCCTGCTCCTGGTCATGCGCCGTGGGCTCTGGCAGATCGCCTCCGGGCTGGTCCTTGGCGTCGCTGCGGCCTTTCCCGTCACGCGGATCATGTCCAGCCTGCCTATCGGCGTCTCACCCGCTGACCCGCATGTTTTCCTCATCGTCGCCACGCTGCTTGCCTCGGTCGGCCTGTTCGCCTGCTGGCTGCCCGCACGCCGCGCTGCCGCTCTCGATCCCGTAAAGGCTATCCGTTACGAATAATTTAGTGGCTCGTGGGAAAAACGGTGCAGTGTATCCAGACGAGTTCATTCCTGCAAAGAAATAGACCCTATCTTTCTGAACACACCAGTTGCGAATTAGTCCGGCACATTAATCCTCGTAAGTCGGCTAGTGTTCGGCGATTCGCCTGGGGATGATCGTGAATTGACGCTATCAGGGCAGTGCGCTCATCCAGCCATTCAGATGGAATTTATGCCTTTGGCAAGTGGACGAAATACCGACTTCTCGCCCATGTGACTTGGATAGTGATCGCCGCAGAGAAGACCGCTTTGGTTCGGAATGACACTGGGCATCATGGGACGTTATGAGGAGGGCTACACAGAACTAAAGCGGGCGATTCGCCTGGAACCTCACTGGAGCTTGGTTCACTTCGGTTTGGCATTCGTTTCTTGGTGCGGTTCCGTGGCCTTGGATTGGGGGACTCTTAACATCAATCCAGAGAAACAAAGCGAGCTGCGTTTGCACAAAGCTCACGCAGGAAATGGTTCAGCAGTCGTTGAATAGCACGGACCCTGTTGAATGACATGCTCCTCATTCGTGCGCGAAAATATGATGAAGTCGTTGCGGCACTCTCAAGCGAAGGTTGCCCTATAAAGTGGCGATTAAAGATCTTTGAGGAGAAGGTATGACGGTTCTTGCAGTTGGTGCTTCCGGCGAATTCGCCAGTCTTGTCATTCCGGCGCTCAATGCGCGCGGGGCTCGGGTACGTGGTCTTATCCGCAAACAAGAACAGAGTGAACTTGCGCGGAAGAATGGTGTGGCAGAAGTCGCTGTCGGCGACTTACGTGATCCGTCGAGCCTCGATGCGGCTCTTCATGGTGTCGAGGCCGTCTTTTACATTGCGCCCGCATTTCTGCCCAACGAAGCCCAGGTAGGACAAGGCATGGTGGAAGCGGCGGTCGAAGCAGGCGTACGCCGCTTTGTATTCTCATCCGTGATTCACCCCGTGCTCACACGCCTATCCCATCATGCGGCGAAGATCAGTGTGGAAGAGGCGGTGCTCAATTCCGGTCTTGAGTACACCTTCCTTCACCCAGCCCTCTATTTTCAGAACTACGCCCGGTCCTGGCCCGCGGTCACAAAAACTGGTGTGCTGGCAGAACCTTGGTCGGCCGACACTCGCTTCTCGCGCGTCGACTATCGTGATGTTGCGGAAGTTGCCGCTATCGCCCTCACTGAGGACGGGCTGCTCTACGGGACTTTTGAGCTTTGCGCACCGGGAACTCTAAACCGTTGGGACGTAGCCGCATTGTTAGGGAAGGTGATGGGCTGTGAGATCAAAGTCGAGAGGCGCGACCTCGAATCTCTTGGGCAAATTCCTGCTCCAATGAGATCGATGTTCGAACACTACGACCATCACGGCTTGCTCGGTAATCCTTTGACATTGCGCGCAATCCTCGGACGGGAGCCGCGCTCGCTTCAAACCTACTTTGAAGAGCTCAAGGCAGAGCATCGCGAGCCCTAAGTGGGCAGCCTCATTTGATTGCACTACAACCCAAGTGGCCTGAAGGCAATACTGGAAGAGAGTCACTCATCGAGCTATGAGTTCCGAGCGGATAACCGCCTATCCGGAAGCCGCAATCCTCTCGAAGCTGCGTGGAATCTCCCCAGTCTATTTCCAGGAAAGATTTCCTCATTCGTTTCGCAAGGCGACCATGGGATCTAACTTGGCTGCCCTGCGAGCGGGAATAACGATGGCGAAGAGAGCGGCGGCCGTTAGCAGGAGAGCGGCTCCGCCGAGCGCCAGCGGGTCGGATGCCCGGACAGCAAACAGCAGGCCGCTCATCAAGCGCGTGAGCGAGAGCGCCAGGATGACGCCAAGGGCCAACCCAACCGCGATGGTTCCCATGCCTCGCCGAATCATCATGCGCATCACCTGGCCGCGGTCGGCTCCGAGGGCCATGCGCAAACCGATCTCCCGCTGACGCTGAGCTACCCCATAGGACGTGACCCCGTAAATTCCCACTCCGGCCAGCAGCAAAGCCAGGCCCGCGAAGACCGCGAGAAGGATCAACGCCAGACGCCGGCGTTGGAGCGAATCACCCATCACTTCGGTCATGGTGCGAACCCGATAGACCGGCAAGTCGGGATCGATGGCGCCCACTTCGCGCTGGATGGTCGGCGCGAGATTCATCGGGTTTCCTGAAGCAAGAACAGCAAGCGTCATGCCTCTCGACGGCCTCTGATTCTCGGGCCAGTAGACCTCAACTCGGGAGCGCGCCTCGAGGGTGCGGTTGCGGACATGCCGGACAACGCCGATCACCGTGACCCATGGGGTCTGGGACTGACGGCCGCCGGGGTGCAGCCGCTTACCGATGGGATCCTGGTTGGGCCAGTAGGTCTGGGCAAGGCTTTCGTCAACGATGGCCACCGGCGGCGCCGTGTCAGAGTCGCGTGCCTCGAAGAAGCGACCGCGGACCAAAGAGATTCCCATGGCCCTGAAATAGCCAGGAGAGACGACCCGTTGGTCGGCTTCTGGCGTCGTATCTTCCATGGGCACGGATTGAGAATCGATCGTGGTGGTGCCGGAGCCTCCCTGACCGCTCAATGGCAGGCCTGAAACTGCTCCAGCGAACTGGACGCCGGGCAATCGCTGCACGCGCTCGATTAACTCGTTGTAGAAACCGCGAACCTGTTCGGGTTTGCTGTAGACCGCATCAGGCAGAGCGATGCCGCAGCGTGAGCACTCCGTCGGGGCGAAAACCGGGGTCAACCTTCAGTATCTGCGCGAAGCTTCTCAGCAGGAGTCCCGCCGCGGCAACCAGAAGCAGAGAGAGAGCGGTTTCGCATATTACCAGAGTTGCCCGCAACCGCTTGGGTCGCCTGCCCTCAGTGCTCCTTCCACTCTTCAGTCCATCGAAGTTTTCCTTGCGAGCCGCTTGCAACGCGGGCGCCAGGCCAAACAGAATTCCGGTAGCCAGAGAAACCACCGCACTGAGAGCGAGCACTCTGACGTCTACCGACGTGTGGACCGCGCGGGGCAAAGACTCGGCCGCAATGGCAACCAATCCGCTTAAGCACCCACGGAGTGATGGCCAATCCCACAAAGCCGCCGACAAAGGCGAGCGCGACGCTCTCGGTGAGCAGTTGGCGGGCCAGGCGCCACCCACTCGCGCCCAGGGCCATGCGGGTTTCCATTTCCTGTTGCCGCTCAGTAGATCGCGCGAGCAACAGATTGGCAATGTTGGCGCAGGCGATGAGCAACACCAGTCCCACGGCTGCCATCAGCACCATCAGAGACGTCTTCACGTCGCCCACGGTCTCTTCGAGAAGCGGATGCAGGATGATTCCGAACCCGTATTTCTCGTAGGGGTAGGACTTATGCTGTTCGATGATGGTTCTGCCCACCCGATCCATGTCCGATTGCACTTGGGCAAAGAAAGCCCCGGCTTGATGCGGCCGAGCACCTCATAGGCATGGCCGCCGCGGCTGTCTTCGCTCAAATCGTCGGACGAAAAAGCGAGCGGCCCCCATATCTCGGTTTCGTCGGGGTATGCGAAGCCGGCGGGCATGACTCCAACGACCGACGTCGGGACGCCATCGATATCGATGGTGCTGCCAACCACGTTTGGATTTCCGCCAAAGACGCGCCGCCAAAGCCCGTAGCTGAGGACCACTTCGTGATCGCGGCCGGGCTGTGCCTCCTCGGCCAGAAAGGCGCGGCCAATCAGTGGCTGCGCACCCAGCATGTTGAACAGACTGGGCGACACCGACGCACCCACAACACGCTGCGGACTTCCTTTGACGCCGAGATTCACAGAGCCGCTACCGATTGCGGCGAGGTCGCTAAAGCTGCGATTCAACTCCTGGAGATCGCGAAACTCCGGAGCCGAGACCCAGTTCTGGTCGTTGGGTTGGCCGATTCCGGTGAAGCGTGTCCACACCTTAATCAGCTGTTCAGGTTGGTTGTAGGGCAGCGGCCGCAGCAGGATTGCATCGAGCACGCTGAAGATGGCAGCGTTGGCGCCAATGCCCAGAGCCATCGTAAGCACGACAACCGCCGTGAACCCCGGCCTCCTGCCCATCTGACGAAGAGCAAAAAGCAGGTCCTGAATCAGCACTCTCAACGTAGACCTCCAGGGTCGGGCAGTCAGTCCGTCCATCCGATTTGCGGGGATAGCACTCTTGAGCTAAGAGCCGCCATGAAAACTAAGAGCAATCTTGCAGCCAAATGAAGCTCCTGCCAAGCGGCTGATATCGATGGGGATCGTCGATTCCGCAATGGGTGAATGTCCGTCCGTGGACAGCGATGTTCGAAAACGAACGTTGAACGATAGCGACGGTCGTGTGGCCAAACCGAAAACCCCTACTGTCCGTGGCCGGGCCAGTGACCGCCAAACCGGAACTGTTCCATATTTACCATCGCCAATTTCCGGGCATGGCAGGCGGCATGGGCGACCCGCTCTACCGTGCGCTTTGGGAAGAAGGATTGGCGACCTATGTGAGCGGAGTACTGAATCCCCAGGTCAGCGAAAGCGCGATTCTGGGTCGTCCAGAGGACTTGGCTGCGCGAGCCAAGCCCTTGCTGTCTCAAATCGCCCGCGAACTGCTCCAGAACATGGACAGTACGTCCCCAGATCTTTATCAGACCGTCTTCTTGGGAAACAGCGCACGAAAGGACATCCCGCCGCGCTCCGGCTACTACGTAGGGCTTCTTATCGCTCGCGAACTTGGGCAAGGTTACAGCCTGCAGCAGTTAACGGAGATGTATGGGGAGTCGCTGCGCTCCACGATGCGTCGGATACTTCAGAAGATGGCGCATTAGGGGTGGATGACCGCGAATCTTGACGAACAACGGCGAGGTCCTTAATTTCATCTCTGGAACGAAAGCAGGCCTGCGGCTGTACGGCGCTTTTTGAAAGGATGTCATGGCCAACCAAAACGTGGCACTTCCCAAACTGAAGATAGCTCCGGCGTTGCGTGCCCGATTTGAGGCCGGCAATATGAGGGTCGACCTTTCCGAGAAAGGTGTTGCTGACATAGCCAACCAAGTTCTGGAGAACCTCGGAACGGTACCGAGCCAGGGGATCACGAGAGACAAGGGAGACTACGGAGCGTTCGAAGCCGGAGAGTTCAGTCTTGGCGAGGTCGCCGGAAATGTCGAGTCGGTCCGAACCGAATTCCCGGGTGCCGGTGTGGTCCGTGGCGTTGGAAAATCGCGACCGCGAACGAAACCTCTCATTCCGCAGAGGTTCGATACCATTGTCAGCTTCAATCTGCTGCCCGGTCAGCCTGAACTCGGTATCGATGGTAGCAAGAAGGAGCTTCGCAGTTATCTGGCGGAGAGTTTTCCTGAGGTGACGGTGGGGGATTCGGATGAGTCGGACTTTTACCTTCGAATCGTAGCAACGGCTGCCGAGATTGACCAGATCAGCAACCAAAGGAGCGTGAAGATGATCTGGCCGAACAATGAGGTTTCAGGGCATCTGGTGACTTCTGTGGAGACGGTGCGAGCGAGCGCGTGCTGGCGGACGTTCGAGGCGCGAGGAGACGGGATTACGTGGGCGGTGCTGGATACGGGGATCAATGCACAACATCCGCACTTCGTGACGCACGCGACGGTGGATCCAAATCTGAGTAAGTCGTTTGTGGCAGGTAATGCGTTGAGCGATCCGGACGGGCATGGGACGCACGTGGCGGGAATTATTGCAGGGTCGGTGCCGCCAAGCGATCCGGCCAAGCCGTATACGGTGTCGACGCTGCAGAGCGATAACTTTACACGGGTCCCGGTTCCGCTGGACAAGCCGCCATCGGGATTGGCTCCGCTGGCGAAGTTGATCTCGGTGCAGGTTTTAACCAGCGCGACGCAGGGCAACACGTTCGACTGCATTCGCGGACTGGAGTACATAAGAAAGCTGAATCAGAATAGCCCGGAGATCCAAGTGGATGGAGCAAATCTAAGCTTTGGCTATGATCTGGAGGCGGCGACGTATGGGTGCGGGAACAGCCCGATATGCGAAGAGGTGGACCGCTGCGTGAATGCGGGGATATGCGTTGTGGTGTCGTGCGGGAACTCGGGGTTTGGAGTGGTGAAGGCGCAGGCGGCGGGAGTGGTGACGAGCGCGCCGGCCGGGATTGCGATCTCGATCAGTGATCCGGCGAATGCGGAGTTGAGTATAGCGGTGGGATCGGTACACAAGAGCGAGCCGCACAGGTTTGGGATCTCGTACTTCTCGTCGAAAGGGCCGACATTGGATGGAAGGCAGAAGCCGGATATGGTGGCCCCAGGAGAGAAGGTCTACTCGTGCTGCGCGGATTTTTCCAAGGATCTGTACTGCGAGATGAGCGGGACGAGCATGGCGGCGGCGCACGTGTCGGGCTCGATCGCGGCCTTCTTGTCGGTGCGGCATGATTTCAGGGGAAATCCGAGAGAGGTTAAGAAAATATTTCTCGACGCTTGTCTTGAACTGAAGCGCGACCGCACGTATCAGGGAGCAGGGATGGTGGACGCTTTTAAGGCCCTTATCTCAGTGTGAAGCGATAGGAGGTATACCGTGTCACGTATTATTCAGAGCCGCGATGCTGAGTTTTCAGTGTTTCAGTCGGCCATCGATGAGATTGTGGTGCAAGGCAAGGCGGGCGGGGCGCAATCGCTGGGAGAGGCGATGACCTCGACTACGCGGCCGGGGACAGAAGACCCGATGGTGCGGCAGGCGGCGCTGCTGGTGCCTGAGGTGAATGGGACGCCTGCGAATAAGCGCATGACTTTGACGCCGGGTCCGCCGCCCGCGGGGCCGATCGCGGAGGGTGCGGGCGCGGTGATGAAGTATTGCGCAGCGCTGGCATTCAACCTGGCCAGGGCGAAGTTCACCGGGGACACTGAGCTTGAGGCGCAGTGCAGCGCGAATCTGAATGCGACTGCGGGGACATGCGATCCGCGATATGCGGAGGCCGCTAAGCAGACGGCGGCGTACTTCAAACTGCTCCATGGTGTGATCCCGTATGTGCAATGGCAGGAACTGAGTGACTATGTGATCGATGATGGGGCGAAGACGCTGAAGGACAACGCCAAAGTAGCGGTGATCGGCGACTGGGGGACGGGGCAGGAGCAGGCGTTCAAAGTGCTGGTGAGTTTGGCGGGCAAGTCGCCGGATGTGGTGATTCATTTGGGGGATGTGTACTACTCGGGGACGGATCCAGAAGAGCAACACTACTTTTTCGATAACTGGTGCAAGTACCTGAACATCGCGGTGGACCCGGCGACGCGCAGAGTCAAGAGCGGGCCGCGGACGTTCAGCCTGGCGGGAAACCATGATATGTACTGCGGGGGCGCGGCGTACTACAAGATGATTCAGCAGTTGGGGCAGAGGGCGAGCTTCTTCTGCTTGCGGAACGATAAGTGGCAGTTTATTGGGTTGGATACGGGGTACCTCGACCATGGGCTGGGCGGGCCGAGCACCCATCTGCCGCCGGAACAGGCGGTGTGGTTGAAGGACAAGATGGATAACAATTCCGGGCGGAAGACGGTGCTGATGTCGCACCACCAACTGTTCTCAAACCAGGAGGTGTTCGATGCGGGAGACGGCCGGCCGCAGGGGGCGACGAATCTGCTGCTGCTGGATGAGGTGGATCCGATTCTGCCCAAAGTAAATTTGTGGTTGTGGGGGCATCAGCATGAGTTTGTGGCGTATAAGGACGCGCGGGTGCGGGGAAGATGCATCGGGCATGGAGGGTATCCGGTGGGGATAACGGAGATTGCGAAGCCGGCGACGGCAATTCCGCTGGACAACGCAATTGCGCCGCAGCAGAAAGGGAAGAACTTTTGGGATAACGGGTACGCGATCATCGAGCTAAATGGAGCGAATGCTACGGTGACTTACTATGCGGTAGACGAAAATGGCCTGGAGCGGGGGGCGGCCGCTACGGAGAATTTATAGGAGTGAGGGCAGGCCACGCTAAGCGCGACGAGCTACTCCGCCCGGAGAGCCTCGGAAGGCTCGATGGAAGCGGCACGGCGCGCGGGCAATAGTCCGGCGATCAGGGCGCAAACAACAAGAGCAAGAGCGGCGGCGCTTAGGACGAGCGGATCGAAGAGGCCCACGCCGTAGAGCTGATGCGCCAGATAGCGCCCGCAGACCATGGCCAGAGGTATACCGATGCAGAGTCCAAGGCCGATTTGGGAGAACGCCCCGCGCAGAACCATGCTGACGACCTTGCCGCGATCGGCGCCCAGGGCCATGCGAATGCCAATCTCGTTGGTGCGGCGAGCGACGTTATAGGCCGTGACCCCGTAGAGGCCAATCGAGGCCAGGAGAAGCGCAAGCAGGCTGAAGAGGCCGGTGAGGCGAGCCATCAGGCGCTGCTGGTTGAACTGAATGGCTACCTGCTCGCTATAGGTCATTACCTTGGTTGGAGACAAGTCGGGATTGATGCCGGCGAGCGCGCTGCGCAACAAACTCTCATAGCCCTCCGGCGCCCCGGCAACACGCAGCTGAATGGAGCGGAAATACAGCGTGGAGGTTTCCATGCGAGCGTAGCCCGTTTGCGGGTATTGGATGGTCTGCGCGAAGGGCACAAAGTACATGGGCATCTGGGTTGATGTGGGACTTTGGTACATGGTGTCTTTGACCACGCCGACGACCTCATAGTCGTAGCCGTGGCCAGACAAGGAAAGGCCGAAGCGCTTTCCGAGGGGGTTTTCGCCGGGGAAGAATGTGCGGGCGAAGGCGTCATCGACGACTGCCACATGCGGCGATGCAGGCGTGTCCTGCTCGGTGATGGGGCGGCCACGGAGCACCGGCGTACCAATCGTCTCGAAGTAGTGGGGACTGACGCGGAGAGAGATCACGTCCGTGTTACCAATCCAACTCTCGGAACGTCCACCGATCGAAATATCCATGGTCATACAGCACCCATCCTGCGGGCTGAAGCGCGAGAAACTGGCGCTCCGTACACCAGGGATCCTGCTAAGGCGATCCTGCACCTGTTCATAGAGAGCCGGGAGCTGCTCAGGTTTATAGCCGGCGCCCAGGGGATCGATGGAAGCGATGAGCCGCCCACGAGTCTCAAAACCCATGTCCACGTTTTCAAGATTGCGCAGGCTCTGCATCACCAGCCCGGCCACAGCCAGCAGCACGATCGAGAGCGCGGCCTGCACCACGACCAACGCCTTCTGCGGCCGAACCAATTGATTTCCCATGCTTCGGGCGCCACCGCGTAAACCCTCGGATGGGTCGGCATGGGTGCCGATCCAGGCCGGCGCGACACCGAAGATCACTCCCGTGATCATGGAGGTCAACAGAGCAAAGCCCAGAACCGGCAGTGAGGGAGAAGCGTTGATGGGAACGTACGTGGCGCCACGGAAGGCCATCAGCAGGAGAGCCCTTGCGCCCGCGTAAGACAGCAGCAGCCCGGCCGCGCCGCCAATCAGCGAGAGGAGTACGCTTTCCGTCAGCACGGCGCGAATCAGCCGCAGACGTGTGGCCCCAAGCGAGAGCCGGAGAGCGGTCTGCTGCCGTCGCGCCGCGCTGCGGGCAAGCAGCAGGTTGGCCAGGTTCGCACAGGCGATCAACAGAACGAGCATGGAAGCGATCGAGAGTAGATAGAGGCCGTTTCTCGATCTGCTTCTGAACTGCGAGATGCCGCCTCCACCCGGAGTAAGCCGAATCCGCTGGTTGGGAAGATTTGCTAGATCAGTCTTACTAAGTGATCTCTCACTACTAAGCCACTGCCGCAGCTGAAGGGTTAGTTGCGCCTGCACGGGGGCAGGGTTCATCCCTGGTTTCATACGGCCAAAGAGATAGAGCCACGACATTCCGGGCGTGTACAGATTTGTCGTATCGCCTTGCTCCTCGAAGACTGGCTCCTGATGAAGTGGAAGCCATAAGTCGGCTGGATTGCTCTCCAGCCGGTCGCCGTAGAATTGCGGCGCTGTGATGCCCACGACCGTAACCGGCAAGCCATTGAAGGAGAAAGTTGAACCGATGATGGAGGGATCGGAGCCGTAGTTCTCCCGCCACAGGCGGTAGCTCATCACTGCCACGGCAGACGCCGCCGGTCGATCATCGAAAGAACTGATTAACCTGCCGGCGGCCGGCTGAACCCCAAAGGTAGAGAAGTAGTTGCCCGAAACGAACTCGCTTTTCGTATTTTGGGCTGCTGCATCCGACCCAGCGCGGCGGATGCTCATTGCATATCTGCTACCGGAGAAGGCTGCGATCTGCTCGAAGGCTGACGTATTTTTAGTCAAGTGTTGGTAGAACGGATAGTCGAAGATGCTCCACGAGTCCTGGAGGCCGCCCCACTCGCAGCAGAGATCGCCTTCGCCGATGCGGTAAATTTGTTGGGGATTTGCGAACGGCAATGGCTTGAGCAGCACCGCGTGGACCAGAGTGAAGATGGCGGTGTTGGCTCCAATGCCCAGCGCGAGCGTCAGCACTGCTGTCAAGGTGAAGCCGGGCGCCTTGAGCAGTTGACGGAATGCGTAACGCAGGTCCTGCAGTAGTGTCATCGTTCACCTCGGAATTGGATCTTTTCGCCAGGTTCACCCAGGACTTTCGTCCTGGGACATTCTCAGGTCAGACTTGTCCAAATTAACTTTTTTCGACTCTGTCCATCCACTTCCAACCATGCCAAGGTGCGCCGCCGCCCTCAAATTTGTCATCCCGCCTGCCCCGGCGTGCCGTGGGACCGGAGCGTAGCGGAGTGGAGGGACCTGCGGTTCCACTTTCGGCAGAAGCGAATGTGCTGTGGGCGAATCGCCTCCAGGTTCCGTTTTTCCATCGAGGCAAACCGCAGGTCCCTCCACTCCGCTACGCTCCGGTCCCACGGCACGCCGGGGCAGGCGGGATGACAAATTTGAGGGTGGTGGCGCACCTTGGCATGGGTGGAGATGGATGGACGGAAGCACTGCCACAGCACCAACCTCAACGGCACGTGGAGCGCCAAAAGAGGCCAGCTTCCCAAGTGATTAGAAACATGGGCTATCTGTGGGATGACTTGATTGATTTCGACTAGGTTCGGCGTCCGGCTTCGCAAAAGTATGTCCGGAATTGAACATACACGCTCAGCTTCGTCCGGAGTGATTCGTAGTGCAGCGCAATCATCAGGCCTGGCTTCATCGATCCTCGAGCCAGGATGAAGAGAATGAAGGGGCTACTCGGCTCTCAGGGCGTGCATGGGTTCGACGGTTGCGGCGCGACGGCAGGGCAGGGCACACGAACGAGTAGCTGGACAGGGTGAGGGCCCGGTCCCATTGAGATCCATTACGTTATGGAGCAGCGGACGGTTCCATAGACTGTCCCTGCTCCCTATTTGAGTTCAACGCGTCCGATGTACTGGATGCAAAGTCGATGATGGTTTCTGCGGCACGTTTGAAGCCGCCAGCCATGCGCGTCAGTGATTGCATCACCTTCACGCGCGTTTGGATCTCAGGATCGAGAGCGACGTTTCTCGTGGTGGTAGCTAGAGTTTCAGGAGTCAAAGTTTCTGGTTGGAGGGCAACTCCAAGGCCGAGCTCCTGAACCCGACTGGCTGTCAAACGCTGCTCCCTGATTCCGGGCACAACAACGAGAGGAACTCCGAAGTAGAGGCTTTCCATGACGCTGTTGAGACCACCGTGGCTCACGAAGACATCCACATTGCTCAACAGAGCGGTTTGCTTTACCGAACGTGCCACAAGAAAGTTGTCGGGAATGGGCGTGAGTGAAGCAAGATCCACTTTTTCTCCCACTGACATCACGACTTGCCACTGCGAAGAGTCAAAAGCCGAGAAGCACGTCGTGTAGAACTCGGGATCGTTATTCCGCAATGTGCCCAAGGAGATATAAAGACGTAATGGGATGGCGTCTTCGGGTTTCTCGAAAGGCCATGGCTCTGTCGGGCTTTCGATGAAAGACGGTCCCACGAAAAGGAATCGTTGATCAAACAATCGCCCTTCGAACTGAAACTCCATGGGCATGAAGATCAGCGTCAGCTCTTCTTTGTGGGCGACCAGCTCCTGCAGAGTCTTTGGAGATCGTCCGAAGGACTGCGCGAGCTGGTCCAATTCTCTGTCGGCGGCGGCGGCAAGTCCGGCCAACCGGTCACTGACAAAGGGAGCGGCCACCGAGCGATGCATGCGCGGTGCGTGGAAGGGACGGAATGCCACTGCGGACACCTCGAGTATCTGTCCGATCAGGCGACCCCAGAGGCTCAGAGCGTTGTATACGAGGCAATTTGGCTTCAAACCTTTGATCTTTTCGATCAGTTCAGGCACCACCTTCGTGGATTGATACGCCATCACGAAGGGCATCAGCGCGATCTGCTTATCGCCGGGGGGGTCAGAGGAACTCACTTCTGTGTTCCCGAGTCTTTGCAACGCGGGAAGAAGATGAAATCTCGCCCCTGACGCCTCGACGATACCTCGATGTTCTTCCGAGTTAAAGTAATGGACCTCGTTTCCACGAGCGACCAGTTCATGCACGATGGGAAGAGTCGGATTGATGTGACCGCGAGCGGGGAGATTGAGAAAGATGAAGGTTGCCACGCAGAGTTCCTCAGATGGTTTGGGAAATCACTGGCTTCGATTCCTGCGCCTGGGAAGAGTTCACATCGAAGTCGGCAAGCCGTTGCATGATTCGGGCCGTAATGTGTAGAAGCTGCACCTCCGTCTCGCTGAGATGTTGAAGGGCCGAGGCAAGCCAGAGGTCGCGTTCCCTCATATCGTGCTGCAAGGCTCTTCGTCCTTTTTGTGTGATCTTCAATACGAACTGCCGGCCGTCTGCTGGGCTTTTGCTGCGGACCGTGAGGCCTCCGGATTCCAACTCGGCCAGCAGCTTGGACAGGGACTGCGGCTGCAGGTGCTCAGCGGAGGAAATCTCTCCAGGAGAGCATTCCTTGTTTGGATAGAGATGGCTCAGGACGCACAACTTGTTCGCGCTCAGGGCGTCTGCGGAGCGCTCCGCGCGAAGTCTTCTAGATAGACGAGTGACGCCGCGCCGGATGTCCGCAGCCAATTGCGGGCTTGCGTTATGGTCAATCAACATATTTCTATAGTAGAAGCAACTTTGCTGTATTTGCAAGAAGCGGTAAGCGCTATTTATCCTTTATTATCCGAGGGATACCTGCAATGTGCTCCCATAAAATAGCTCTATTATAGAGCTTAATGGGGTACGAGATTATCCTGCTGCGCAAATCCAGAGGCAAGAGCGGGGCGCGCCGATGCCGGCACGAATAGTCTCGCTCAGTACTGCCAATTTACATTTACTGAGCCGGTGCCGCTGGTGGGTACGCTGTAGCTGTGGTTGGAGCCACTCTCCCAAACTACATTTCCGTTTGCCTGGATATCGATGAATTTGAACTGGACATTTTGCCCGGCCGGCAAGGACACATTGAGAAACCAATTGGGATAATTAGGGGCAAGCATAGGACCAATCGCGGTCTGAAAGGTTGTGCCCCAGTTGCCAAGCTCGACTGTATTTCCAGTAACAAAGATGTAATCCCCCGTATTGGTGGGGTTGGCATTGTTCACGGTAAATGTCACCGGAATTAGTTTTGCGGTAAGCACGGTGAATGCAATCGTATTGGCCGCAATTCCTGTGTTGGTTTTCAACTGTACGCTGTAGGACCCATTGGCCACGTTAGGCACGGTAAACGTGACCGAGGCATTTGACCACGCCTGGATGGTTGCCGCAGTCGAGCCAAACATCACAGAACCTGCGGTGGTTCCGAAGCCGTCGCCCGCGATCGTGACGGTCATTCCTGGCTGGCCTACGTGAGGCCCTATCGAGCCCACTTCAGGAGCCGTGGCGTTCCCCTGGTATTGCCAGACAGAGACACTGTGCGCCGCGATGGTGTAGTTGTTTGCTGGATTATTGCCGCCATTGCCCGCAGTGACCGTCAGACTGTTGCCCCCCTGCAGACCGCCAAGATAATCCGTGTAGGTGCCTGCAGGCAGCGCGGTGTTGAGACTGGTAATCGAGTAAGTGGTGGAGTCATTCTTGTTGATGGCGACGAGCACAACGTCGTTGAAGAACTGCCGTTCGTAGATATAGACGTCACTATTGATCCAGCGCTGCTTCCACGTACCATAACCGACGGCATCGTTGGCTTGACGCAGCGCGGCCAGCTTAGTGATGAGTTTGTAGGCATTGGTAGTCGTGCTGAAAGAAGACATCCAGACGCGGTTGTACGGATCAGTGCCAGGATTGCCATCGCTGCCGGTCGAGTTATTGAACAGGTACTGCTCGTCGCCGTAGAAGATAATGGGGATGCCCCGACCGGTAAGCAGAAACGCCATGGCTTCCTGCAGGCGGTTTTGATTGTTGTTGAGCGTGAGGAACCGGGACTCGTCCTGGCTGTCAAAAAAGGTGACAAGATCGTTGGGGTAGGTAAAGTTGGCATTCTCAGTGTTGATGGTTGTGTCCACCTCACTGAATGCATTGTTGTTCGCGAAGACGTCGCGGATGGCCTTGTTGAGGGGAAAATCCAATAAAGAGATGCCACTGTTATTGGCAAACTTGTAAGAGTCCGGATAGAGCGGGTCGCTGGTATTTCCCTGGTCCCATTCGCCATAAAGAAAGCTGGGCGCGTTGTTAAACACCGCATTCGCGAAGGAATATTGCCAGCCCCAGGTAACATCCTTGACCGCGTCCAGGCGAAAAGCATCTACATGGTGTGTTTGCAGTTGTGCCGCCGCGCTCTTTAGATAGGAATCGATGGTCGCGTTCTCCTGATTCAAATCGGTCAGATCTTCCAGCGTGTAGTACTGCAACTGATAACGGTCGTTGAAGTCCGTAATGTCAGGATTGTGATGGAAGTAGCCGTTGGGATCGTTGTTTGCCGCAGCCATGAAAGTGCCGTTGTTATAAAGCGAACCAATCTCGCCAGCATTGTCGGGATTGGAATGGTTATTGGCTTCATCGACGATGATTTTCATGCCGTCGGTATGCATGGCGCTCACCAGGCTGTCAAAGGCCGAGAAAGAATTCGAGTTATCTCCGAAGTGCTCCTCGATCTGCATGAAGTCGCGGTTCCAATAGCCGTGATAGGGAGCAGAGATACCTGTGCTGGCGGCGTTCAGGTTTTCGTTGTTGACCGGCGGAGAAATCCAGATAGCGGTCGCTCCCATGCCCTTGATATAGGAGAGCTGCTGCTGGACGCCTGCCAGGTCTCCTCCCCAATACGCCTGCCACTGGGTGTGGGTCGAGTCAAAGAGGCCAGGACTCTCCGCGGGGTTGTCATTGGTGGTGTCCCCGTCGTAGAAGCGATCGGTGACCACCTGATAGATGACCTGCTTCTTGAAGTCTTGTGCGTGAAGCGCGGGGATGGCAGCAGCCAGTGCGATCGCCAGCACCCGGAGAAGGCGCAGTACTCGCGGTGCTTGACAGGGATTTAGCGCTCTACTCTTCTTGGCCACATGTTTCCCGATTACTTACGCGCGGGAGACCTGCCCAATAATGCCCGTCCTCCGCTACGCGGATTTCTTATGGTTAATAGTGCATTCGCTGCACGAAACATTTCAAAAGATTTATTGCGCTTGAAAACGGCGTGCAGCAAGGTAGGATTTTCAAGATGGGCTGATCGAGGCGCGTTTTCGTGCGTGTCCGCTATGACTCGCACAAAAGCGAAAGGGCGATTTCTCTTGCGAGATCTCGCCCTCTCAGTTCCGATTTTCAGAGATCTGGTTCTGGTCCCAGATCACAACGCTTGTTATCCCGGATCGTTTGGCACCCACAGGCGGAGCCCGTGCTTTTACCTCACTCTCCTATGATCCCACTCGCTGCAAGAGCTTTCCTTCCGCCATCCGTTTCCAGTTACCTGGATCGAGCCTCGTTGCCGATTCTCGAAGACGACTGTTAGTCCGTCTCTCCTTCTGGAAGATCTCTCTTCCTCTGAAACCAATAGTACTCTCTCCTAACGGGAATGCCAGTGGCTCTTACAATTTTTGTGCTGTGGAAATGGGATTACAAAAGTGGAAATTTCTGCGTGTAACTCAGTGGATGAGCACACGATGCCCATCCCGCTACTTACTTGCTCTTAGGAAGGTGCAAGCGGATGCTGAGCGGGAGGCAGATTAAATATTTTTTAGATTATTGCCCCTTTTGTGACGCGATTGCGCCTTAGTAAGTGAAGGCGGTTTGTGAGACGCCCTCCATAAGGAGAAACGCCATGAGCACTTTTTCGATGTTGAAAGTTCCCGCAACCTTCATCGCCGCTGTTTTCGCCGTCGCTTCATTGGCGCCGGCGTTACACGCGCAAGATTCAGGATTCATACTCAAAGTGAACGTACCGTTTGCCTTCGCGACCACGATGGGGCAACACTTTACGGCCGGTGTCTACACCATTCGCATGGATCGCGCCGAAACCATGCTCATCCAGGGGAAATCGACCTCCGGGATGGCTATAACGCAGTTGGCCAATGACGGCCGACCGGCGAAAACAGGCAAGGCCGTGTTCACCAGGTATGGCGACAAATACTTTCTACGTGAGGTCTGGGTCACGGGGAATAGCGGCCACCTTCTCTGCAACGAATCGAAGGCTGAGAGGCGCTTGCAAGTGGCCGGGAACCAGGCACCAAGCAATGTGCAGTTAGCTCTGCTGGACACAGCACGCTGACTAAGAGGGGACATTCATAATGGGTAACCGCCTGTCGTCGATGTCCCCGGATCTCTTCAAGTAAGCTGGTTGCCATGAACCCTCTCGTTACTACCTCATGGCTAGCCGGCCGTCTGCACGATCCAGGTGTCGTCATTCTTGATGCCACGCTTCCTCCGGTGGGTGTTACCCCAGCGGTTGATACCCGCGCGCGCTATCTCGCGAAGCACATTCCTGGGGCAATCTTCTTTGATATCGAGGACCTCTCTGACCACTCCACTTCGCTGCCGCATATGTTGCCTCCGCCCGAGGTTTTTTCGCGTAGCATGTCGGCTCTGGGTATCGGCAATGAGATGGACATCATCATCTATGAACAGGAAGGCGTCTTCTCCAGCCCGCGAGCATGGTGGATGCTCAAGACGTTCGGAGCTCCAAATATCTACCTTCTCGACGGCGGCCTTCGCGCCTGGATTGAAGCCGCTCTCCCTACCGGCTCTGGAGAGGTTCAGCGTGCACCGGCCAGCTTCCACGGCAAGCTAAATCCTGATGCGGTGAAAGACTTCTCCCAGATGCGGCAGATGATCGCGGCGCACGCGCAAGTTCTGGACGCCCGCTCAGGCGGCCGCTTTGCCGGCACCTTACCGGAGCCGCGGCCTGGCATCAGCTCCGGACATATGCCTGGAGCCACCAGCATTCCCTTCACGGAACTGGTCGAAGAGGGCCGGTTGAAGCCGGTTGAAGAGCTCCGCCGCATCTTCGCGGTAAAAGGCGTGGATATGACACAGCCCATCACTACTACGTGCGGCTCCGGCGTTACCGCTGCTGTTATCGCGCTCGGCCTCGAAGTCGCGGGCGCAAAGGGGGTCAGCTTGTATGACGGCTCCTGGGCAGAATACGGTGCTCACCCGGAAGCAGTGATCGAGAAGAACAGCTAACTGCTGCGAGCGGCGGATTGCTCCATGGTGCTGATCAGGAAGACTTGGTAGAGGAATTCTTCTAGACTGGCTTGCGCGCTATTTCTGGAGGAACCTTCACCCAATGATTTGCCGAATCCTGGCCCTACTGATCGCATTGAGCGGCTTGCATTGCCTTGCCGCGACGGAGCTAACGCCCACTCCTCCGATGGGGTGGAATAGCTGGGATTCTTATGGGCTGACGGTCACCGAGGCGGAGTACAAAGCGAATGTCCTTTGGCTGCACCGCCATTTGCAGCCACTGGGATGGCAGTATGTTGTGGTCGATGAAGGTTGGTACCTGCGGCATCCGGGGGAGAAAGGCGCGGCGCAGGGATTTGTGATGGATGCCAACGGGCGCTACCTGGTGGCGGATAATCGATTTTCCTCTGCCGCGGGCGGAGCGGGTTTTAAGCCTCTTGCCGATTGGGTCCACTCACTCGGGCTCAAGTTTGGCCTTCACATTATTCGCGGCATTCCCCGCGAGGCGGTGGAGAAGAACCTGCCCATTGCTGGATCTGCGTTTCATGCAGCGGACGCGGCTAACACCGCGGATACCTGCAGATGGAATTCGGATAACTACGGACTCAAAGCGAATGCCGCCTCGCAGGCCTATTACGATTCCATCGCCAAGCTGTACGCGGGATGGGGAGTTGATTTCATCAAGGTCGACTGTATTTCCAGACCGTACCAGGCGGACGAGATCCACATGATGAGCGCTGCCATTGGGAAGTCCGGGCGTGCGATGGTGTTGAGTCTTTCTCCCGGGCCTACTCCCGTTGAAGAAGCCGACGACGTGCGTAAATATGCGCAACAGTGGCGGATCTCTGACGATATGTGGGATACGTGGTTAGCTCCTGCGGGGGAGACGTTTCCGGCGGGGCTGATGCGGCAATTTGATCGCACCGCGCAGTGGGCCCCTCACATCGAGGTCGGGCACTGGCCGGATGCGGATATGCTGCCGCTTGGCTACCTTGGTCCCAGGCCGGGTTGGGGCGAGGCTCGTATGTCACGCCTGACAGCGGATGAGTCGAGGACACTGATGACGTTGTGGTCGATGGCCCGTTCTCCGCTGGTCGCAGGCACGAATCTGACACGCATGGATGCGGCAACGGAGGCTCTCTATACGAACCCGGAAGTGATTGCGGTGGATCAGCACTCAAGGGAGAATCGAGAGCTGTCGCGGAGCGGGTCGCTGGTGGTGTGGACAGCTGTACCTGAGTCTGGGGAGGGTCGTTATGTGGCGGTCTTTAATCGTGGTGATGCTGCGCAGGAAGTGAGCCTCGGGTGGAAGGATCTCGGTTTGCCTGCGGGTGGGCATGCAGTGCGCGACCTGTGGGCGCGCAAGGAGTTGGGTACGGTTGGTTCGCTTAAGGGGTCGCTCGCCCCGCATGCGGCGATGCTTTACAGGGTGCATTGATAGTGGAATTGCAGGTCCCTCGTTCAGCATCCGGTCCCGATGGAAGCTTTACTCTAAATTTGTCATCCCGACCGGAGCGTAGCGTAGTGGAGGGACCTGCGGTTCTCACTGAGCTTTGGCGGCCATTGAGTTTTGAGATGAGCAAACGAGATCATCACGACTTCGTTTACATCGTTGCCAGCCGAACGCATGTTCTCTACTGCGGAATGACCAATAGCATCGAACGCAGGATTGAGGAACATCGACAGGGCGCAATTCCTGGGTTCACAGAAATCTACCAGTGCAATCGGCTCGTTTGGTTCGAGTGCTATCAATACGTTCGTAACGCCATCAATCGGGAAAAGCAAATCAAGGGATGGAGAAGGTCGAAGAAAATATGGCTCATCGAACAAACAAATCCCACGTGGGCCGATTTAAGCGAAGAGTGGAGGCAGGGAACCGCAGGTCCCTCCCACTACGCTGCGCTCCGGTTCCGCGGCAGGCCGGGACAGGCGGGATGACAAGGTGTAGAGTAGAGCTTCGGTCAGGATCGGATGCTGCTTGAGGGAACCGCAGGTCCCTCCACTGCAGTTATCTTTCTGTCACCGTCGCAGTCCGCAGAAAATCGAAGTTGCCGGAGCTGGAAATGTGGATGTTCTGCAGCCGCCTCGTGTGCACTAGCACCGCGTCCAGATACCACAGATTAATCGACGGCAACTCGGCAGCGAGGATTTGCTGCACCTTCACATAGTCGGTGCGGCGCAGGGCCTGGTCGCCCGACATGCCCGCCTCCCGTATCAATGCGTCCAATGCAGGGTTGGAGTAACGGCCGCGGTTGGCCCCATGGGGCGGAAACATGCTGCTCTCATAAGCGTAGTGGAAGATATCCGGATCTTCGTTTCCGCCCAGCCAACGCAAAGTGTACATCTGGAACGCTCCCTTGCTGATGTCGGAGTAGAAGGTGGCAAACTCGAAGCTCCTTACCTCCAGAGCAATGCCAACGTCGCGCAATTGCTGTTGCAAAATCATCGCCAGCAGCCGACTGGTCTCGTCGGTCGAGGTCTTCATCGCCAGGCGGAAACGGACTCCGTCTTTCGCCCGCTTCCAGCCTGCGGCATCGAGCAGCGCATTGGCCTTCGCTGGGTTATAGGGATACTGCTGCACGTCCCCTGTCCACGCCCAGTGCTGCGGCGGCAGGAGGCTCTCCGCCAGTTCGGCACGGTCTCTCCATAACGAGTGAATGATCAGCGGTCGATTCATGGCGTAGGCGATGGCCTGGCGCACGCGCACATCGCGCAACAAGCTGTCCTGCGTATTGAAGGAGATGTAATTCATCACGGTCCCAGGGGCGCTGTCCACCAGGAGAGCGGGCCGCTTAGCCAAGGCGTACACCATATCGGCGGTCATGCAATTGATACACACATCCCCCGAACCCTTCTCCAGCTCTAAGGCGCGGGTAATCGCGTCAGGAACGACCGCGAAGCGGATGCGCGCAATATCGGGGCGAGGCTGCCAGGAATCTTCATTTCGTTCGAGGATCACCTCATCGTCCTGCAACTGGCTTATAAACCGGAAAGGGCCGCTGCCAACGGGATGAAACCCGAAATCACGGCCGCTGCCGACGGGAACAATTCCAATCGCACTGTCGGACAAGTTCCACAACAGGGCCGCGTCGGGTTGTTTTAAGTGGATGACCAGCGTCGCCCGATCGGGCACATCGATGTGATCGACATATCGATACGTCGCCGCCTTGGCGGTGATTACCGTGCCATTGCGCATCGAATCAAGGGTGTACTTCACATCTGCGGCGGTCAGCGGCTGTCCGTTTTGGAAACGAACATCGGTGCGCAGATGAAAGCGCCAGGTAAGCGGGTCGGGAGTCTCCCAACTGGTAGCGATCCAGGGTTGCAGATTGAAATGTGTATCCTTGCGCACCAGGCTGTCGAAGATCAGGCTGGCGATATGTTCCGATTGGGCATCGACACCGATCCGCGGATCGAGGCTGGTGGGGCTGCTCTCAATCAGCATCGTCACGGTTTGTGGCGACGGCTTTTTGTTCCCGCATCCGGTGAAACTCACCACCAGGCAAAAGGCAAACAGAAACCAGAAGCGCCTCGAGCAGTTTTGCAATTGGTGTAGACCGAACCCGGATTTCCTGTAGATGGTATTGGAACTACCGAACTGCATGCGACTTTCCGTGAAGAAAGTCGCACATCGTTGTTCTCGGCCAGTATTGCGCTGCAGGAAATCCGGGAAGCGATATGCCTTTTCGTGGTTTTCTCTCAAGGAAAACCACTCCTCGCGATCTTTATGCCACCACAGTAATTGGGAAACTGCTCTAGACATAGGTTATCTCGCCCAGGATCACCGGCCGCGCCGCACCGGTTGCCGAAGGAATATTTCCCGGCCGCCGATGCCATGTCTCATACGCCAGCAAGGCGAAGGCGGCCGCCTCCTTGGCTTCGGCGGGCAGTCCGAGGTCGTCGCTTGCTCGCACCGTACACCCTTGTGGATCGAGCTGCTCGCGCAGCATTTGCATCAGCGTCAGATTGCGCGCGCCTCCGCCGGAGACGATGAAATCCACCGGTGCGTGACGCATTTTCTTGAACAGGAAGCTGGAGTAAGCCAAGCCCACGCTACGCGCGGTCAGCGCGGTGGCCGAGGCGATGGTATCTTCGCGGCTCGCTCCGGCCTTGCGGCACTGCTCAAGAAAGCGGGCCGCATAGTCGGCGCCAAACTGCTCCCGGCCGGCACTCTTGGGCGGACGCGCGGCAAAAAAAGGCTCGCGCAGCCGCGCGCTGACCACGGGCTCAATCACCGCGCCGCGCGCCCCCGTCTTTCCTCCGCGGTCGAAAGGTTTGTCGAAGAGTTGATGCATCAGTTGATCGATCACCATGTTGGCTGGGCCGGTGTCAAAGGCCACCACCTGCAGGGGCCCCGCGTTGGCGGGGAGCGCTGTCAGATTTCCAATGCCTCCCAGATTCTGCAACACGCGGCCCCGCGTTGGGTGGCGAAAGAGCACGTAATCGAGCAGGGGAACCAGCGGTGCACCCTGGCCTCCAACGACCATGTCGGCGGGACGAAAGTTCGAGACCACGGGCACTCCACTTTGCTCGGCCAGCATCGCCATCTCACCGATCTGCCAGGTGCAGGTTGCGTCTCGTCCCAGATAGCGGGCGGGCGTGGCCTGGTGATAGATGGTTTGACCGTGGCAGCCGATCAGATCCAGGCGGCAGGGATTGCGTTCCAGGGCTACCGTCAGCGCCTCGGAGTAGGCCTGCCCCAATCGCCAATTCAGCCGCGCCAGCTCGGCGGTCGCAATGGCCTCGGCATTCATCGCTGCCAGCACGGCCCGGCGCAGTGCGGGCGGAAAAGGGAAGCCGGCATGAGCGAGCAGCTTTAATTGAGGAAAGGCCGCGTCCTTTGGGTCGGGTGTAATGCGTGCAAAAGCTACGTCGATTCCATCAGCTGAGGTGCCGCTCATGATGCCGGCTACCGTCATCGAAGTAAGTTCGCTCATGCGTTGGCGACCTGCTCGGTAAACTTCTGCACCGCTTTGCGCATTTTATTTACCGCAACCGCGGTGGGAACTGGTGGCAGCGCGTCCCTCTTCAGGTGCATGGTATGGAACGACTGCGCCTGGGCAGCCGCACGGCGAAGCACGCGGGCAAAGGCCGGCGAGTTCTCGGCTTCATGCAGCAAGGCCTCGTAGGCGGCAAAGACCAGCGCCGGGTCGCGGCAAATCTCCACCACGTGCGTGCCCGCCTCTAGCGAACGAATCGCTGCGTCGGCAATGCCCATGTATTTAAGGATGCCGCCCATCTCCATGTCGTCGGAGACGATCAGACCTTGATAGCCGATCTCGCGTACCAGGACCTCGGTAATCCAGTAAGCGGAGACGGATGCCGGCTCGGGGACTGCCGCGGAATAGGATGCATGCGAGATCATCACCATGGGCAGCTTCCGGGCCAGCTCGCGGTAGGGAAGCAGATCTTCTTTCCAGAGCAGGTTGAGAGGTTTGGTGATGGTGGGAGTGAAATGATGTGAGTCCACCTGCCCGCTGCCGAGGCCAGGGAAATGCTTTCCGGAGCCCAGCACACTCTGCTCCGCCAGGCCCTCAAGAAAATGCGTAGCGTAACGGATGACCTGAGCCGGATCGCCGGAGACGACCCGCGTGGTCATCACCGGCGCTGAGTCATCGGTGCGCAGATCGAGCACTGGAGCGAAGGCGGTGTTAAAACCCAGCAGGTGCACCTCTTGCCCGATGAGGCTGCCATGCTTCTTGAACAGCGCCGGCTTGTTGGTAGCTGCAACTGCGAAGGGCGATGGCATGGGCGCAATCAAGTCGCGCAGCCGGTCCACGCTGCCGCCTTCGACGTCGATGCAGCGCAGCATGGGGGACTCCACTGCCTGTTGGGTGGAGTGAAGCAGGGCATGGGTTTGTGCGGCGCTCTCGATATTGCGGCGAAAGAGGATCACCCCGCCAGGCCGCAGGAGGCGTAGCCAGGCCCTTTCCAGCGTGCTGAGTTGAGTGCCTTCCAGACCCACCACCAGCACTTGGCCGGCCGCCTGTCTCAATGTCATAGAGCTCACGAATTCCCCCGGCCGCGTATCTCGTTCTTGAGCTCTTCGAGCAGATTCAGAGCCTGCAAAGGGGTCAGGCTGTTGGTGTCGGTCTGCTCCAGCCGATCGAGAATCCGCTGCGAGAGCGGAGTGAACATGGTCAGTTGCAGCGGCGCATCGGTTTCCTGGGCCACGTTCCTCTTCTCGGATTGTTCGTGCTGGACAAGCACCTGACGAGCGCGTTCAATCACCGAGAGTGGAAGGCCCGCCAGACGAGCCACGTCAATGCCGTAGCTCTTGTTTGCCGCGCCGGGCTCGATGGCGTGCAAGAAGACAATGCCCTTCGGCGTCTCTTTGACGGCGACGCGCAGGTTCTTCAATCCTGGCAACTGCTCGGCCAGCAATGTGAGCTCATGGTAGTGGGTAGCGAAGAGCGTCCTCGCCCCTACCTGCGCGTGCAGATATTCGAGCGTGGCCCAGGCCAGCGAGAGGCCATCGAAGGTCGCGGTTCCGCGGCCCATCTCGTCCAGCAGGATGAGCGACTGCGGGGTGGCGGTGTTGAGGATGGTGGCGGTCTCCGTCATTTCCACCATAAAGGTGGAGCGCCCGCGGGCCACGTTGTCGCTGGCGCCGATGCGGGTGTAGATGCGGTCGACAATGCCCAGCCGCATGCTCTTGGCGGGAACAAAACAGCCCATCTGCGCCATGATGACCAGGAGCGCGGCCTGGCGAAGATAGGTGGATTTGCCGCCCATATTCGGCCCGGTGATGAGCAGCAGGCTGGGGCCGCCGGTCTCGACATAGAGGTCATTGGGGACGAATTTCGTCTGCCCAGCCGTTTCCAGCAGGCACTCCACCACGGGATGGCGGGCGGCAACCGTTTCGAGCACCGCAGACTGCGCAAGCTGCGGGCGCACGTAGCTGCGGAGGGCTGCCAGATGGGCGAAGTTGGCCAGGAGGTCGACCTCGGCGATCACTCCGCTGGTAACGCGAATGCGGCCGGCGGAGTGCAGGATGGTCTGGCGAAGCTCGGCGAAGATGCGTTTTTCAATCTCGATCGACCGCTCGTGGGCGGTGAGGACGCTGATCTCATACTGCTTCAGCTCCGGGGTGGTGAAGCGCTCGGCGTTGGCCAGGGTCTGCTTGCGTTCGTAGTCCGCGGGCACCGCAGCCAGGTTGGCGCGCGTTACTTCAATTGAATATCCGAAGACATTGTTAAAGCGAACCTTTAAGGAATGGATGCCGGTGCGCTTCCGCTCCCGCTCCTCGATGGTGGTGATGGATTGGCGGGCATTGGCCCCCAGAGAACGCAACTCATCCAGCTCCGCGTCGACGCCGGCCGCGATGGCGCCCCCATCGGCAAGGTTCACCGGAGGATCGGGAAGCAGTGTCCGCTGCAGGCGTTCGTGCAGATCTTGCAGCAGATCGAGGCGCTGCGCGCATGCCTGCCAGCGCGAGGCTTTCAGCCTCTCTAAGGCGGCATGGAGGTCGGGGAGGCGGGCAAGCGATGCTCCCAGGCCGGCCGCGTCGCGGGGTCCGGCGCTATCGAGCGAGATGCGGGAGAGCATGCGCTCCATATCCTGGATCGCGCCCAGCGTTTTGCGCAGTTGCTCGCGGTCGATCAGGCTGCTTTCTGCCACCGCGACTGCTTCCAGGCGCGACTCGATCTCCGCCCGATCGATCAGGGGGCGCACCAGGGATGCCCGCAACAGCCGTTTGCCCATCGGGGTCATGCAGCAGTCGAGGTTGGCGTAGAGCGTCGCTTCACTGGTCCCGCCGGCCCAAAGCGGGTCAATCAACTCCAGGTTGCGCACGGTGACTGCATCCAGCTGCAGGTTCTCCGCCCGCTCGTAGTAGCGGATGTTGTTGATGTGCTGCAATTCGATCTGCTGGGTCGCGCGCGCGTAATGCACCACAGCGCCGGCGGCGATCGCGGCGGACCGGGCGCCCGCCAAGCCGAAGCCTTCGAGCGAGTTGGCACCCAATTGCCTTTCCAGGAGAGGAATGGCGTAGTCCGCGGTATAGACCCACTCCTCCAGCCGCGTCTTGGTGCCGATTTTGTCGATCTCGGCTTCCATTTGCGGGTCGAGCGGAGGTAATCCCGACGACAGCAGGATTTCGCTGGGCTGGGCTTTCATCAGTTCGTCGATACAGAAGCCAATGCTCCCTGGCCCGGTGAACTCCGTGGTGCGGAAGTCACCGGTTGAGAGGTCGAGCAGGGCCAGCGCCGACACCGGCCCCGCCAGGTGGAGCGCCGCCAGGTAGTTGTTTCGCTCGGAAGCCAGGGCGGGGTCGATGGCGGTGCCTGGGGTGAGCACCCGGGTCACCTCGCGGCGGACGATTTTCTTGGTGAGCTTGGGGTCTTCCATCTGTTCGCAGATGGCGACCCGGTAGCCCTTGCGCAACAGCCGGGAGAGGTAGTTGTCGGCGGCGTGGTAAGGTACCCCGCACATCGGCACGGAGCGTTCCTTATCCCGTGCTGTCAGCGTGATTTGCAGTTCCCGGGCGGCGACCTGGGCATCTTCGAAGAACAGCTCGTAGAAATCGCCCATGCGGAAAAACAGCAGGGCATCGGGGTTTTGGCGCTTGGCGGCCCAGTACTGCCGCATGAGGGGCGTGCTGGCCGCGTCGGTTACATCGGTCGTGGGAGCTGGAGGAAGAGTAGACACGGAAAACGCCAGCATATCGTGAATGACGTGCTGGCGTTTGAGAGATAAGCCGGGGTAGGGCCGATTACATCAGGCGACGATGCGGGGTTCGTGGTTTACATGGGCGTCGGAGCCGTGCTGCTTGACCATCTTGTTGTAAATGCCCAGCAAGAGGAACGGGGCAGCCCACTGCCCAATGAATAGGGCATGGTGATCCTTGCCGGTGGTCTTAAGAATGAGGGAACCCACGATGGCGGTAAGGGCTGCACCCAGGAAAAAGCTCGTGGGCAGTTTGGTGGAGTAGCTCTCCATCAGGGCGGTGGTTTGATCTTCCGGTATTTCTCCGGCGCGTACGCGATAATCCATGGTTTAAATCTCCTGTCTCAAGGACGGTGCAGCGATTGCGGTTAGAGGAAGGACCCCGGCCGCTCCTATGAGCGGCCCAAAATACCTCTCATCGGCTGGGAGGGTAGGGACTGTCGAAAGGATGTACGGTTCAGAGGGTCGACTTCCGGTGGAATTCCTGAAGTTGAACAGGATCAAGTTTCCGGGGCTATTTTTGCGTGAGAGGGTCGAGTGGACTGGTTTAGCGGTCTGGGAGACGATCTGAACGAAGGGCACGATGTTAGAGGCGGCGCAAAACTACCCAATATTGTGGCAAGACTTGCGGCTCTAAACCCAGGCGTCCCCTGGGACATCCACATTCCCGGACGGTTATACTTTAAGGTTGCGGGAATCGGCATGTTTCTATTGTGGTTAAGAGTGGCGGCGGTGCTTTACGCCGTCGCGAGCATTTCTGCACTGCCGGCGGTGCTTTATGACAAGCCCGGGTGGAAGAAGCTCTGCGTCCCGGCAGCGGTCGGCGGCTTTTTCTTCCATTTTGTTTCGCTCATTGAGATGCTTGCCGCCTCGCACCACTCCCTGCCGGTGGGCATGCACGAGGTGCAGTCGTTGCTGGCGCTGCTGATTTGCGCCGCCTTCCTGCTGGTCGCCGTGCTCTACCGGACTGTCTCCTTCGGCATTTTCGCACTGCCGCTGTCGCTGCTGCTGGTCCTGGGGCCAGCCATGGGTCCCGACCACTGGACGTTCCAGTCTCCCGAGATCCGCAGCGGATGGCTCTCGCTGCACATCGTCGCCCTGCTGGCTGCCTATGCCGCCCTCATCTTCAGCCTGATCGCCAACTTCCTCTACCTGGTGCAGGAGCGCCGCCTCAAGAGCAAGAGCAACGTCGGGTTCCTGGCCTGGCTGCCTCCGCTCGAGACGATGGAACGCATCGCGTCGGGCATGCTGCTCATCGGATTCCCGTTCATGACCCTGGGCTTGCTGGCCGGATCGTTGATTGCCCAGGAGAGCGTGGGCCCGGTCTATTTTAAAGATCCAAAAGTCTTGCTCTCTTTTGCCATGTGGGCACTCTATCTAGTGATGCTCTTTGTGCGCCGACAAGTCGGACTTCGCGGAAGGCGAGCTGTGTATCTTTCCAGCCTGGTATTTCTGGTCGTGATCAGCGTCTGGGCGGCCAACCAGCTCAGCTCCGTCCATAGGTTCACCGCGCCATGAACATTGTCCTGTTGGGGCTGAACCATAAGACCGCGCCCATCGAGTTGCGCGAGCGGCTGGCTATCGGACCGCAGCAACTGGAGGAGGCTACGCGCTCGCTGGTGCAGTCGCCCGGGGTGCTGGAGGGCATGATTCTCTCCACCTGCAATCGGGTCGAGCTGCTCACCAGCCTGGAGCCGGATGCACCCCACCTGATGGACTTTGTCGGCAGCTATTTCCGCATCGACCCCAAGCTGCTGGCGCCGCACATTTACGAGTACCGGCAGGAGAACGCCGTGCGCCATCTCTTCCGGGTGGCCTGCAGCCTCGACTCCATGGTCATTGGCGAGCCCCAGATTTTGGGCCAGGTCAAGAGCAGTTACCTGGCTGCGCGCTCAGCGGGAGCGATCCGCGGGCACCTGGACAAGGTGCTGCAGCGCGCTTTTGTGGTCGCCAAGCGGGTGCGCACGGAGACCCAGATCGGCAACTCATCGGTATCGATTGCCTCGGTCGCAGTGGAGCTGGCACGGAAAATATTTGGCTCGCTCGAAGACAAGAAAGTGCTGATCGTCGGCGCGGGCAAGATGAGCGAGCAGGCGGCTCGCCACCTGATGAACCAGGGCGCCGGAACCGTTCTGGTAGCTAACCGCACACACGAGCGCGCCGAACAACTGGCCCAGCGCTTCGGGGGTAGAGCTGTCCGCTTTGACGACCTCTACTCGAGCGCCGACCAGGCCGACATCATCATCACCTCCACTGGCTCCGCACGGCCGGTCTTTCGCCGTGAGCATGCCCAGCACTTTCTGCAGCAGCGGCGGGGGCGGCCCATGTTCTTTATCGACATCGCGGTGCCGCGGGACGTCGATCCTGAAGTCAACAAGCTGGACGGCATCTTTCTCTACGACATTGACGACTTGCAGTCGGTTGCGGGGTCACACCTGAAAGAGCGAGGTAAAGAGGCAGAGGTAGCTGAAGCGATGATCCTGGCCGAAGTGACCAGCTATCAGCGCCGGCTGCATGCGCTGAACGTGGCGCCCCAGATCGTGCAGTTGCAGCAATCGGCGGAGCAGATTCGTCAAGCGGAACTCCGCCGCGTAGCGAGCCGCCTGCAGACGCTTTCTCCCGAGGAGCAGGCCGCCGTCGAGGCGCTTACCCGAGGCCTGGTCAACAAGTTTCTCCATCAGCCGGTGCAGGCCATCAAGGCTGCAGCTATCGAGGGAAATATGGTTGCGGTCGATGCCATCCGCGACGCCTTCGGGGTTAGCGGGGCGGGGCAGCGCGGGGCTGAGGAAGATATCTTCGAGGACTTGCCCGACCTTGAAGACCAGGGACGCAAGAGTTGATCCGCATCGGCTCCCGGGGATCGCAGCTGGCTCTGTGGCAAGCGAATCACATCGCAGACGCGCTACGCTCTCTGGGGCATGATGTTTCTATCGACATCATCCGCACCACCGGCGACCGCATGCAGAACATCGCCTTCGCTTCAGTTGGGGCGAAAGGTATGTTTACCCGGGAGATCGAAGATGCTTTGCTGGCGGAGAGCATCGATCTGGCGGTGCATAGCCTCAAGGATCTGCCCACGGAGTTAGGGGAGGCTTTCACGCTGGCGGCGATTCCACGGCGCGCGGACCCGCGCGACGTATTGGTCTCAGAGCGCTACGACGGATTCGATGCACTGCCGGCGGGAGCGGTGGTGGGCACCAGCAGCCTGCGCCGCCAGGCGCAGCTGCGCGCGCGGCGGCCGGATCTCGAGTACGTTGAGTTTCGCGGCAACGTCGATACACGGCTGGCCAAGCTCGCGCAAGGCAAGGCCGATGCGATTATCCTGGCTGCGGCCGGACTTGAACGCTTGCAGAAAACCGCTGTCATCCGCGAGCGATTCGCGCCCGAGGTGCTTTGCCCCGCGCCTGGCCAGGGAGCGCTGGCCATCGAATGCAGGGCGGGAGACGAGGCAATCCACGCGGTTTTGCAGCCGCTCGAGGATCGGGACACACGTATGGCCATCACTGCCGAACGCAAATGCCTGGCCGCTCTGGGTGGCGGATGCCTGGTGCCCATCGGCGCTTATTGTCACCGTGACGGAGACGAGTTGTCGTTGCGCGCCGTGGTCGCCTCGCCCGACGGCCGGCAGATGATCTGCGCCGAGAGGCGGCATGCCGACCCGGAGATACTCGGCGAGCAGCTGGCGCAGCAATTGCTGGAGCAGGGCGCCGGCGCCATCCTGGGCCTGGAGGAGCGGCGGGCGTGAGCGCGTCGCATCCCCTGACAGGGAAGCGCATCCTCATCACCCGCGCCCGTCATCAGGCGGGAAAACTGGCGGATGCCCTGGAGGCTTTGGGCGCCGAGGTGCTGCGCCTGCCCACCATCGAGATCATCCCACCGGAAACTTACGCTCACCTGGACGCCGTGCTGGAAGTGATCAGCGGCTTTGATTGGCTGATTGTGACCAGCGCCAACGGGGCGGCGGCGCTGGCGGAGCGCATGCGATTTTTGGGAATTCATGCCGGGCGGTTGCAGCATCTGCAGGTTGCGGCGATTGGTCCTGCGACTGCCGTAGCCGTGGGCCGCATCGGCCTGAAGGTATCTGCCATGCCGGACGAGTATGTGGCGGAGGCGGTGGTTGCCATGCTCAAGGAGAAGGTTGTGGGCCGCCGTGTCCTGCTGGCGCGCGCGGCGGTAGCCCGCGACGTCATCCCCGAGCAGCTGCGCCAATGTGGAGCGGACATCCACGTGGTCGAGGCTTATCGCACGGTGATCCCCAATGATTCGATCGAGCAGCTTCGCGCGTTGTTTGGAGAGGGGAAGCCGCTGCCCGACGCGGTGACCTTTACCAGCTCGTCGACGGTAAATAATTTTTTTGCGCTTCTCGCCGCGGCGAAGATGGAGATGCCCTTCGGACTACGGGCTGTCTCGATCGGGCCAGTTACGACACGCACTTTATCTCAACATAAGTGGGAGCCGGCCGGCGAAGCCTCTCCATACGATATTCCGGGGGTTGTAGAGGCATGTGTAAAGCTGCTTGATAGAGAAGACTTATGAAGTTTCGTCCGAGTCCACTTTTGCAACTTCTCCGCCGATTGGCTCGTTCGATCGATGCCAACGGAGTTCGCGGCGCTATCGTCCACTCGTGGCAGCGCCTCTTCCGATCGCTCAGGAGCCATGGTTTACGAGGTACGTTGCGTCGCGCCTTCATCAAGGCCCCCACGGTAACCGGCGTACCGGAGCCAGAGCCGGTGCATCCTTTTGATTTACAGAACGGCACCGATACGGGAGGTTATTACTCCAGCGCCGACCTGCACGGAAAGACTCTGTCAATCGTGTATACCACCGCTTACTACGGCATTGCGCCCTCTGCACTCGCAAGCGCTCTCTCGGATCTGAATATTCACTATAGCGAGTTCACGTTCGCTGATGTGGGCTGCGGCAAAGGCCGGGCGATGATAGTGGCTGCCCAGTTCCCATTTCATAGCCTGTGGGGCGTGGAGATCTCTCCGGAACTCTGCGAAATTGCTCGGGCTAACCTTGCACTCCGTCCAGAGTGGGCAAACCGGTCCAGCATCATCCATGAAGACGCGATCTCTGTTACATTCCCGCAGGGTCCGTTACTTATTATGATGTTTCATCCTTTCCTCGCACCGGTGCTCCGTCGCGTGCTTGCGAACTTGGAAACGCAACTCCGCAAGGTACCACGCACCACCTATTTGCTCTATGCCAGGAATCCGCGGTATACGGAGGTACTGGAAAGATTTCCGTTTTTGCGAGAGATCTCTGAAACCATGCACCCTCTATCCTGCGAAGATGCTGCGGTGAATCGTTGGGGACCGGTTGAACGGTTCACACTCTATTCTGCTGTTGTCCCAAGTTAAGCAGCAGGTGCTCTCGACTCCTGCGCCTTCTCATCGCAAGTAAGCCGTCGCAACGGCGCTATCACTTCCTGTCAGGTCGCGAGTCAGCGTTCCGCTAGTAGGGTCTCGATGGTCTGCACGTAGGCGGCCTTGACGTCGCGATGATATTCCGTGCTCCCGGACGCTGACCATGCGTCGAATCTAATCGAGAACCGGCTCTGCGTCAATCGGCCTGATGGCTGGCCGAGCATGTCAGCGCGCACTTGCTACGTTGGCCATGTGAGCTGCAGAAAGTTGCGACGATGAATGCCAATCTTAGGGCAGCGCGGCGCGCAAGTCGGCTAGCGTAACAACAAGCATCATCGGTTGCCCGGCACATTCATCGAAACCAAAAGCAAGGTAGAACCTGCGGGCTTCCTCGGAGATTGCATGCACGAGGATGCCGCGGATGCCGATCGTATCGGCCGCCTGAACGACGCGCTGCGCAGCATCCCGGAAGAGTCCGTGGCCAATACCGCGTCCCTGCCATGCGCGGTCGACTGCGAGACGTCCCAGAATGACGATAGGAACCGGATCGGGCATATTACGTCGAAGGCGGCCGGGGACTGCATCGGGTGCGGTCGCAACCGCACCCGATGCCAAAGCGTAATAACCGACTACTCGATTGTCTTCACTGACGACATAAGTGCGAGATGCACCACTGAGTTGATTGGCTCGGGCTCGCCGCCTTAGCCAGTCGTCCAATGAGCCTTCGCCCGACGCAAAGCTCTCATGAGCATGATGGTCGGCCAATAATCCCGGCCGGGAGAGTGCCACGCGCTACTCCCAGGGCCCCGCGGTTTGAAGACTACGCTGTAGCCGCTTATTGGGGCGGGGAGGTGCGTCGAGGCGGGCTAGGAACTCCGCGTATGCTTTGGCGCTGAATGTAAGCACTGCGCGATCCAGGATGGCACTCTCCGCTGCCTGCCGGGCCGCGTCTAGCACAAAGTCAGTGCGGTTCTTCCCGGCCAGCTTAGCAGCACGATCAATCAGATCGCGGACATCCGGCTTGATGCGCAAACTAAGTGTCTCGCGTTTGGTCTTGCTTTCTAAAGTGGCCATAATCGCTGCTCCGAACGAATGATAACATTGTGTAATGACGATGTCATTACGTCATTCGATGTGCAACACCCTCATTTCAGGGAAACTTTGCCTGCCCGCACGCGTCCTTCCTGATTTCTTGACGACCCATCAGACACGTAGCTAGACTGATCGCCGCTCTTCCGAATCTCGAAGTGGTTCTATGAAATTAAAGGCCGCAGCAAATTCGTGCATGCTCGCGGGACTCGCATTGGCCTTCGCTCTGCCCCTTTCTCTGCAGGCACAAAGCTGGAGGCTTTATGTCGATAACAGCAACGGCGAAGACGTCTCAGTCATCGACCTGCACTCGCTGAAGCTTGTCGACGACATAAGCATCGGCGCTTCCCTCATCCACGGCCTGGCCTTGACGCCCGACGGCAATCTACTTTTCGTCACCGTTGAATCAGACCACACGCTGCGATTAGTCGATACCCGAACCAAGCAGATGATGGCGACCATCAAGTTGAGCGGAAGGCCTAATGAGTGCGCAGTGACACCGGATGGCCGTTACGTGGCCGTGCCCATTCGGGATGGGGATAGCGTCGACATCGTCGACGTGATGGAGAAGAAAGTAGTCAAGACGCTGCCCATCAAGGAGCCGCACAATGCGGTCAGCACCGCCAGCAACCGCTACCTCTTTGTGAGCTCCATGGGATCGAACGCGGTCAATGTAATTGACCTCAAAACCATGTCCTTTTCCGCAGTTATCCCGGCGGGTGGAAGGCCAAGGCCGTACGTGATTTCGTCCGACGGCAAGACCATGTATGTTGCCGTCTCTTATCTGCATGGATTCGACATAGTAAGTATTGCGGATAAGAAGGTTCTTGAGCGGGTTCAGATGCCGGCCCAACACCAGGGCGCCCCGCGCCCGCGTAAGTTCGAGACCCCGGATACCTTGACGCATGGTCTGGCACTTACTCCCGACGGTAAGGAGCTGTGGGTCACGAGTTTGCTGGATGACTGCATTTACATATATGACCTGCAAGCCGGAAAGTTCACTGGCCGATTGGACACAGGAGACGGGCCCAATTGGATCGTGTTTTCTCCGGATGGCAAATATGGCTGTGTCAGCAACACGGACAGCGACGACGTTTCCATCTTCGACGTACGGGAACGGCGCGCGCTCGCCCGGATCAAGGTGGGAAAGGTACCGAAAAGACTGGTAATCGGAATCAAACCCTAGGCGCAAAATCTGTCGGCACCTACGCTCCCGCAATCTGCGTTGCCATGCTCAACCTGGCGGCGGTGGCGGGAGCGGACTGCGCCAACCGGGTGACACGGAAGACGGTGATATCGTCCTGCTGCCCGAAGTTGCAGGCTTCCTCGACCATCTGCTCAATCGTCCGACCGGATCCCACCAGTGCAGTCACGCGGTCGAAGCCATACAACTCGCCCGCCGGATTGCGTGCTTCCAGAATGCCGTCGGTATAGAAGGTGAGCGTCTCCCCTTCGTGGAGCAGGAAGACCAACTCGTCATAGACCGCGTCCGCTGCCAGGCCGAGGGGTAGTGATCCCTTGACAGGGAGTTCTTGCCCCTCTCGATACGGCGCGAGGTGCCCCGCATTGGCCAGGGTCGTGGCCCCGCTGGGATCGATGCGGGCGATCACACAGGTGGCGAAGCCACCGTCGGTGCGTCCCAACAGCCGCCGGTTCAGGCCCTGCAAAATGGCCGCCGGGCTTTGGGTGTAGTCAGTCATCGTGCGCAAGGCGCCCACGATCAGAGATACCGTCATCGCCGCCTTCAGGCCCTTGCCGCTTACGTCGCCTAAGGCAATCAACGCGGCGCCATCCGCAGTGGCGATCACCTGGAAGAAGTCGCCGCCCACCTCTTCGGCAGGACGGTAGACGCTGGCAATGGACAAGCCGGGGATGGCCGGTGTTTCTTCGGGAACCAGAATCTGCTGCACTTCCCGGGCCGACTTTACTTCCAGTTCGATTCGGGCCTGGCGCTCGCGCTCCAAAAACTGTTCTCGCGCGATGGTGAAGATCAAGGCCAGGAACAACAGCGTGCTGAGAACAAAGCCCAGGTCGAAGAAATAACCGCCCAGGCGGAAGCCGAGGCTCGCAAGATGGTCGACTAGCGTCCAATGCGTAAATCGAACGCCTTGCCCTGCGAGGTTGAGGATGACGGCAAAGAGGCCGTTCACGGATACGGCCAGGATCAAAGGCCAGAGCGAAAGCCGATTTCGGCGCATCAGTCCGAAAACGATGATGACGAAGACATAGAGAGGGGTTACAGAGTAAACGGCGGTGGTGATTCCATCGACCCAGGGAAGCACTCCACCTTTCTGCCACATGAAGATGGTGATTATGTCGGTGACCTGGGCGGCGAAGTAGATGGCGATGATCCATCCGGTCGCCCGCCTCCACCGCCGCTCCTGCGTCATCCCGAAAAGAGCTAGCAGGATGAGCCAGATGGAAATGTCGCGGGAGCTCAACAGTAGCTGGGTTATCAGCTGATAAGTGCGAAATGTTATCCCGAAGCGGAAAGCCGACAACCTTTGCAGTTCGCCCAATCCGCCGGCAACCAGGTAAAGGGCCAGCCAAAGGTATAGAGCTTGTTTGCGGTCTCGTAGATACAGCAGGAAACTCAGCACTCCCAGGACCAGGGTGACCGCGCCGATTAGGAAGTTGGGCATTCTTCGCTCATCGTTTCGGTAGCCGACTGACTGCGCTTGGGCGGCCAACACCGAGGCATCGCCCAACACGGGCGTCGATGTCAATCCTCCCGATTCCGCGCGATCGACCGAAGAGAGCGGCGCTTTCCACACGCGTAGCGCCAAGACTCCATTCGTAGTCGGTAGAGGATAGACCTCAACGTGGCCAACGATCCACCAATTAGCATTCGGCGGCAACATGCCGTAGGTTCCCAACTTCTGCCCATTCCAGTAAACCTCGTATGCGTCTTGGACGGGCGGAACCAGGAGGGCCAGTTTCTTGGTTCCGGCGGAATTCGAGTCGTCGATCTCGATCCGCCGCCGGTACCAGGCAAAACCGGTATAGCTGGGATGGCTTTGTGAACCCCATGGCGCATCGACATGGATCTGTTCCCAGCCCGAATCGTCCAGGGCCGGATCGGCCCACGCCGTATCGTTACCAATGTGAAACTGCCAGTTTCCCTGCAGAGGAATCGAACCTGTGCCCGGGTTGCTTACTTTGAGTGGCTCCGCTATGCCCTGGGTAGCCAGGGAAAGAGCTGTCAAAAGCAGAAGCAGAATGGCGATCTTCGCTGTTCTTTTGCTCATCTTCGCTAAGCCTCTCATGGACTGGGCCGTTGTGCGGACTTATGCGCGAAATCTCTCCGCGCTGCGCGCCTTGGCTTTTGCTGCCTCTTCTTCCCGGCTTTTGGGCGCCGCATTGGTTTCCAGCGAATAGAGAAGGCGAGTGGAGATGGCGGCCACCTCATCCACGGCCGCCAGGAATGCGGCTTCGTTTGCCTTCGACGGTTTATTGAAGCCGCTTATCTTTCGCACGTACTGGAGCGAGGCAGAGCGCACCTCTTCGGCAGTCACGGGCGGATCGAAGTTGAAGAGCATTTTGATATTTCGACACATACTTGGGGACCTCATGCGTACCTGGTGGCGCGGCAGCGATCGATCGCATGGACCGCCTTACTCCGCTCCAATATACCCGCTTGCCCGCGTCTTCGCCTGCACTTATGCCATTTAGAATGGGGTCGAGCCCATGCCACCGCCATGAATGAAAATCTACGCAGCATGCTCACCGGAACGGCCGCGCTTTGGGTGGGCGCTGCATTAGCCCTGTTGCTAATCATCCTGCGCCGTCCGGTAGGCGGCGACTTGGCCGGCCGGGAGCAAACGGCGCGGCTCTTTTTGCTGGGCCTGGCGGTGCAGTGCATGCATTTCATGGAGGAGTTTATTACCCATTTTCAGGAGCGGTTTCCCGCGTTGCTTGGTCTTCCCCCATGGTCTGAGCGCTTCTTCGTGGCTTTCAATCTGATATGGCTGAGCGTGTGGATACTGTCGGCGATTGATCTCGAAAGGGCCTACCGGTTCGCTCTATTCCCGGTGTGGTTCTTTGCTATTGCCGCAGTCGCGAACGGAATCGCGCACCCTGTGCTCGCGGCCGTAGTTCATGGATATTTCCCCGGCCTGATCACCGCACCAGTACTTGGAGTGCTGGGTGTGTTGCTTTGGCGGAGGCTGATGGAACTTACCACGAATCGCAATGTAGGATTGGTGATTGATGGAGCCAAGTAAATTACTGATGCAGGCCCAGCGCCTTCAAGCCATTGCGCAAGCTGGGTTAGCCTACGCGACCAATGCGTACGACCTGGAACGTTATGAAGAAATCCGTGGGATCAGTGTCAACCTTCTGCAGGAACTGACCGACGAGCCGCACGAGAAGATCATTCGCTCATTTGCTTCCGAGTCCGGATACCAAACGCCAAAGGTGGATGTTCGGGCAGTCTTGTTTCGCGGCGAGCAGGAGATTCTGCTGGTCAAGGAAAAGGACGATCAGGGACGATGGACGCTGCCTGGCGGCTGGGCCGATGTCGGCTATTCGCCGTTTGAAGTGGCAATGAAAGAGGCAGAAGAGGAAACCGGCCTGCGGGTTCGGGCGGTGCGCCTGCTGGCGCTTTACGACAAGCGGAAACACCCACATCCGCCCCAGCCCTGGTATGTTTACAAAGCTTTTGTGCAATGTGAAATCGAGAGCGGCGAGCTGGCACAGCAAACCGCGGAAACCGTGGGCGCCGGATGGTTCCGGGCAGAGCAGTTGCCGTCCCTCGCATTATCGACCGATCGAGTGACCGAGTCGCAGCTCGTGACTCTTTTCAGATTTGCCAGCGACCCGAATCTGCCCGCTCTATGCGACTAAGGGCTGCCGCAAAGGAACCAGAGGCAGATGCTTGCGTGTGTGTTTGTCAGTGGAGTTCTCACACCGACACTCGGAGCCCTTCTCTGGGTGACAGCCCCCAATCAATAACGTCCCATCTGGCTCAGCGCCTCCAGGATCGGATCGGAGGAGATCCTCAGCACTCCTCTGAACGGCGTGTAAAGCTCCAGGATTATAAGGACAGCGGTCGAAACCGCCAGTGCACCGAAGGCTAAGGTCACGACTATGGTGGAACTAGGAGTCGTGAACAAGCCAAAGCTGAAATAGATGAGAGCGAGCCATGTGACCACAACCAGCAGGAGTGGGACAGGTATTGCGCTCCGCTTCGACTTTAGAAACAAGAGCCATTGCGTCTGCCGCAGATCGACGATCATACCTAGGATCTGGGCTTTGACTTCGGCCTCCGCATTATTCTTCGGTGTTAGTGCCCGCAGCTCGTCTACAAGAATTTCTCCCTCGTCATCATGAGGTTTGAGGTCGACCTGCACGGGTGTCTGAGCCGGCCAAATACGATGAACGCCGGCCTCCACAAGCAGCCGAAAATGCCCGCGCATTTCCGCAGTCTCTGTTCCATATTTCGACAACATGCGATCAATGGTGATGACCTGTGAAGAAATCTCCGCGACCTCGTTGGTTCGTCCATCGTAGGAGGCCTTTGCCGAGGACACAAGCATCCCTAGAACGATTGCCGCCATCGTCGTCATGAGTCCTGTTACGAGTCTGGCAACTTCTTTTTCACTCGATCCGAGACGGTCCGCCGGTATGGCCCGCCGGAGAACCATGCCCGCGAGCCCTGACGCAAAGATCGAAGCAAACACTATCGAACTAACCGCAATTGAATTCATTCGTCTGGTGCGCTCCCCGTTAAGCGACGAGGTCGATCCTGAACTAGTCCGGTTGGGCCCGTTGGTTCGCCTTCACAACGGTGGAAGTTTCCAGGAGCCGTCCAAAATGGATGGCGTTTGTCTTTCGGCCAGTACACCGGCTGACGCGATTCCAAGGCTCGTTCTCGCCGATGCGGTTTAATCCTTGGTGTTGCAGTTCCTCCTCCAGAATCGGCAGGCCCAGGTTGAAAGTCTGAACTCCCTGGACAAGGCAGAGTTTCAGCACTTCCATAACCTCATCCATGGTTGCGCCCGCGTGCAGCGCGTTCTTGATGTGCCGGCGCGTGCCCGGCGCATACATATGCGTCACGGAAGCATCAAGGGCGATGCTGAGGAGTTCACCCGCTACTTCGATGAAGTCCGCCATCGTCGTCGCCTAGCTCACATTCCTCCTTTGCTGGTGACCGATGTGCTCTCACGCATAGCTTTCGCGACGATGCCGTCGGTAACCGCGTTCCACAGCCGATCTGGCGTGATGCGGTGCATCCAGTAGGTGAACTTAACCTTCCGGCCGGGAATAATCATAGCCTCGTCGTGTTCGATGCCTCTCACTAGTCCGCGTACTGCAGCCTCGACCGGCATAGTTCCGCCGATCTTTTTTTGCGCGGCGCTGGCCGGGTGCAGAGTTTTCCTCTCCGTTGCGAGACCCGGAGTCTCCACTTCGCCGGGACAAAAACAGGCGACGCTGATGCCACGCGGTTTCAGTTCGTAACGCAGGCACTGCGCGAGCCCCACGACGGCAAATTTCGAGCTTCCGTAAGCGGTGTAACCGTAGACCGGGATGATCCCACCCATCGAGCCAACCAGAACGATCTTGCCGCTGCCACGTGCGAGCATGGAGGGCAGCACCGCTTCGACAATATTCCGGGTGCCGTAGAGGTTGATCTTAATCACCCGGTCGAAAGTTTCGAACTTCATGTCAACGAACTCTGCCGTGGCCCCGATGCCGGCCATGTTAATGAGAACGTCCGGTGCGGCGGCTTCAGCAATTGCCGTTCCGACCGTCCTGATCACCATTTCGCGATCGGCTACGTCGACCTTGTAACGCGCCACACGCTGTTCCGGCGAGCGCCGCGCCGACTCGATCTCGCGCAGCGCGGCGTCGTTCGGCGTGCGATCAAGAGTGACGATGTGGGCCCCGATGCCGGCCAGCATCTTGCCCGCGAGCAGGCCCATCCCGCTGCCCGCACCAGTGATATAGACCGTCTTTCCGGCAATTTCAGTCATTCGTGACCTATCTTTGCGCACCGGGTCATTTTTTGGCCTACATAGGTCATTAGCAGGTCTATCTTGCCCGCTTGATTACCGATAACGGCTGTTCTAATTCCTCGGCAAGGATCGGAACGCCTTTGGCACAAGCTTCAACGCCCATCGAAACGCAAATCTGCAGCACGGTCATGATCTCTTCTGGCGTCGCTCCCGCCTTGAGCGCTCCCTGGATATGCCGGCGTGTGCCAGGTGCATACATGTGCGTGATGGAAGCATCGAAAGCTATGCTGATCAACTCCATGAACCTTGGTGTGAAAAGACCGCTCTTGTATACGCTGGCTCCGAAGGCAAAGAATTCATCGGTCCAGGTAGGGGTCAGCTCGTAGAACGGATCCCACGCCGTGTTCCATTGGCCGATCGCGCGCATCGCGTCGCACGCTGGAGTCTCCGGCTTGGGACCTCCGGCCGGCTTCACGCCTGCCGCCTTCATTTCCTCAAGGAGGATAGGGGCGCCCAAGCTGCAGGAATGGACCGCCAGCCCTACGCCACACTTGAGAACCAGGAGGATCTCATCGCGCGTCGCTCCGGCGTCGAGGGCGGCGCGAATCTGGCGGCGTGTGCCTTCTTCATCCAGATTCGTACAAGAACAGTTCAGCGCGAGGAAGATCAGCTCCACCTCCTTGCGCGGCAGAACGCCGCTGGTCCACGGGTTCGTTCCAACCTGCAACAGCAGTTCCGCTCCTTTGGGATCCCATTCCTTAAGTTTGTCCAAAGACGAACCCCAAGGGCCTGCGGATTGCGCCGTCGACGATGCTTTCGTTGCTACAGTTTCGGCTGCCATTTTTCCTCCTTTTTCTCTCTCAACAACTACTATTGGGTCGGGCATGACGCGCCATCGGCCTCCCATCCCTTCATCGTTTGGACCAGCTCCTCATGGGTTATAGGGGGAGTCAGACGTCCGTTGCCATTTGGGCGGCTCCCGGGACTCGCCTTTCTTCAGGTCGGCGTATTGCTGGTCCCAAAGAATGTTGCCTGTCTTGGCGTCGAGAGCGACCACGCGGCCGTCAACCGTGCCGCGAAAAATCGTTCCGTCCAGGTAGGCAGGACCACGATTGTTGATGTTTGCCGGCACACTGAACTTCAAAACAGTACGCCAGCGGAGTGCGCAGGTCGTGGCGTCGATAGCGTACGTGGCGCGCATCGTATCGACGTAGAGCGTGCGGTCCACCATGAGCAAGCCACTACTAAACCAGGACGCCTCGTTGAGCTGAAATTCGCAGGACTCCTTCAAACCGCCGACATTCTGCGGCGTAATCTGGTCCAGGTCGACGTACCGCTGGCTGGAATAGTCCTTATTGATTGTTGTCCATTCCTGTGCCGCTACAGGAGTGCCGGAGATGAATAAAAGAATACTTGCCGTGAAACAGACGTGCATGAGATAGCAGAGCCGCGAAATCATGTTCTTCTCCACATCGAGTTCAAGGCGAACAGCTAGATTCCAGCTCGCCGGGCTCTGGAAGGCACAGCGCTGGATCCTTCGGCCCATCGAGAAGCACCCTTGCTTCTTCCGTTATGATTAAGCCCCTCAATCACCGTTTCTAATCTCAATCCAGGCGGCAGGAACGCCGCGTGCAGCTCAAGCAATGGCCACCAGGATTTTCCCGTGCACAATCTTCGCTGGGTAAGCAGCAACTCCAAAGGGCGAAGTGCCCGCAAAGCACCCGTTGGTGACGCCAAACTTCATCCCATGGACAGTACAAATCACGATTACGCCGAACCAGAGTCTTTGGCTGCTACTCCACCTAAGGTGGCCTGACCTGCGACCAACCCGTCACGACCGCCCATCGACCGTTGTAGATACACAAACAATTGGGACAGCATGACCCCCATCAGCAGACCGCCGACTCCCAGAGTGAGCACATCGGAAATGCGACGGACGTGGAAATCTCCAACCTGGCACACAAGCAAATACCCTACCGCGAGATTCACGGAACCATAAAGCACGTTGACCGTTGGCGAAGACTGTCCCTTGCCGAGCGGGGAAGCGAAAGGTGTCGGGAGCCGATGCCCGGATACTCCGCTCGTCAAGTGCGGAATGGAGTTCACGAGAAAAACGCCCCCGAAGAAGTAAGCGACGTAGCTAGACGACTGCACGACTCCCCCTTTCATCGCGACGGTACCCAGCAAAGACCTCCGCTTCTCCTTAGAGTAGGAGCAAACAATTCGCTGTGTCCCTCATGATTCAACGTGCTTTCTCGTTCGAAAGCACCGAGACCGAGATCTCTCCGTCCACGACTTTCGCTGGAAAAGAGGCAACTCCAAAGTGCGAAGTGCCCGCAAAGCACCCGTTGGTGACATCGAACTTCATCCCATGCACCGGGCAGATTACGATCTTGCCGTCGAGCTTTCCCATTCCGAGAGACCCGCCGGCGTGAGGACAGGTATCGGAGATGGCGCAGATTTTTCCGTCCACATTGAATATGGCGATCTCATTGTCTGCGACGAGGAACCGTGATCCGGCTCCGGGCCGGATCTGCTCAAGACCCGTTACTTCGATAAAGTCCGCCATCGTTGTCGCCTGCAGAATCAGAATGGTGATCGCCAGATCGCACGGTATCGTCCGAAGGTAAGGTCCCTCCGTATATGCAGGGAGGGACCTTATCAGCTTTGGACTGCGATGCCCGTGTTAGCTGCGTGCTCCCACCGCGACCGGAGTGTCCAGCTTGTCCTCCCATTCGCCGGCGTGGATGTGCCCGCACCCGCCTTGGGCCGCCGGATGAAACATTCCGTCTGTTTCATGCACCATGAACCCCATGTTGCCCGGGCGCCGGTTCGGCGGCAGGCCAAGGTTGGCGAGGGTTTCCGCTGTAGATGCGTAAGTGACGCCGATCTTCAGCATCTCGCGCGCCTGCTCGGGTGTAGCGATCGCCCTTCCTAGTTCCTTGGCCATGCGAACATGGCGCTCGATCATTTCGATCGTCGACATGCGCACGCCCTTGGTGGTGTTCCATAGGTTATCCTCGATGCCGGCCCGAGTGTGTTGCCCCAGCGCGATGCAGAGAGCCGCGAGTGGATGGGTCAGACGAAACGTAGTCTGGTAGGTGAAGAAGGAGCCATGCGGCGTGCGGCGGATCAGCTCCATCAGGTCGAACGGATTGGCCCCGCACACGCCCCCGCCGCCGATGCTGAAGAACCCGTTCATCGGCCCCATGTAATAGCCCTTGCGGATTAAGCGCTCCACGAGTTCGAGGCCGTGGACGTGAGCAAGTGCGAAGAACGGCTGGATGCCGTTCTGAACCAGGCGCTTGATGTTTTCCAGATAGAAGTCCGGCGTAGCGTCAGCCACAAGGTTTGCCATGGCGTGAAGCATCGCCGGGTTGGTGAAGCGCGTTCCCTGAAAGGCGTCGTCGACGGGATGGAGGGCCGTCAGATCGTAGAGGGTGGTGCCACAGCTGACCGTGACCTGGTCCGGCTTGGGGTTGATTTCGGCCAGCTTATGGCGAGAGTCGTAGTTCTGGAATTTCGCTTCCTCGCCCGGCTCCGGGGCAAAAGAGATCGACCCGCCGAGCTGCAGGACCATCTTCGGCACTGCCTTGCGCAGCCGCCCTATCTGGTCGTTGTACTGATTAAAGTCTTTGGAGATGTGGCCGGTTTTGGGATCGCGCACATGGATGTGCAACAATGTGGCGCCGGCGTTGTAACAGTCCACCGCGGCTTGGACCTGTTCGTCCCAAGTGACCGGGAGTTTTTGTTCAGGTGTGCAATCCACTGGCATCCAGACCGGCCCATATGGCGCAGCGGTGATCATCAGTGGAGCTTGATTTTCGGGTAGCAACGAGTCATCGGTGAAATACATGTTCTTCTCCTCACTTCGATTAATTGATTTGCCGCACGTCGAACCTGAGCTACGCACCCGGGCGGTAAGCAGTCGACCGTGAACCCACCGTGCGGAACTAACCCCAAGACACGACGAGCCTAGCCCGAACCGGGGACTCCACACAACTAGGAGAATCACTAGGTGTGTCACTTTTTTTGGGTAAACGGCCAAGCGTTTGGGGGGTACCCGGGAAGGGAGAGTTCTCCTTCCCAGGCCCAGCGAAAGCTTAGCCGTCCTGCAAAGTTGCAGCTGCTGGCAGTCTTGCCAGGCCAGCTAACTCGAACGGCGGGTGTACCATCTCGAATGGAGATGAAAAGACAGCTCCAAACCACCGAGGCCCACCCTGTTGGACGGCAGTGGCGTGCCTGTTATCGGCTTAGTGTGTTGTTCCTCTTCCTGCTTGCCCTTTGGGTAGCAGCTGCGCAAACTCCACAAATTAAACCAACCAAGCGGGTTCTCGTATTCAATGAGTTCGGAGTGTCCGTTCCTGTCATCAGCTGGGCTTTGTCGGAGTTCCGCTCTTCGCTCTATAAGCAGTCAGAATACAAAGTCGATTTGTTCGACGAGTCCCTGGACACGTCGCTATTTCCTGAGAAATCGTCACAGCAGGAGATTCGGGCCTGGTACATCAATAAGTACCGTGACAAGAAGCCCGACATCATGGTCGCTCTCGGACCCGCACCCATCAAATTTCTGGCGGAATCCCGCGCAACCTTTTTCCCGGATGTCCCGATCGTGTTCTGCGGGAGCTCGCTGGACCAGGCGGGACGCCCAAAGCTTGATTCCCATTTCACGGGAGCGTGGATGACGATCGATCCGGCAAAGACAATCGAAGCGGCGCTCCGATTGCAGCCCGGCACGAATCGCGTGGTGGTGGTCGGAGGTGTGGCTCCGTTTGACCGTGGAGTGGAATCATTTGTGAAGGCGGCATTGCGCAGCTACGAATCGAGGCTGACTATTGAATATCTGACCGATCTGGATATGCCAACGCTGCTCGATCGTCTGCGACATCTGCCCAAGCATTCCATTGTGTTCTACACGTCCCTCTCAGTGGACGCCAAGGAACAGAGTTTTATCAACGCCACGCAATCTGTTCCGATGGTTGCGCAAGCCGCAAACGCTCCCGTCTATGGCATGGCCGATACGTTCATAGGTCAGGGCGTTGTCGGGGGCTTTGTAAGCAGTTATGCGGCGCAAATCAATACAGCAGTCGGCATGATCCGCGAAATCCTGGACGGTGCGAAGCCGGCGGACATTCCCGTGGTGATGGGCACTAATGCCTATATGTTCGACTGGCGTGCCCTGCAGAGATGGGGGCTCGACGAGAAAAAGCTTCCGATTGGCAGTACCCTGTACTACCGGCAGCCCGGGGTTTGGGAACTCTACAAGACTCGAATCATTGGCTACGCCCTGGCCATGCTGGCCTTGGTTCTTCTGAGCGGCTATCTTCTTTTCGAAAGAACACGGAGAAGACGGGCAGAAGTCTCGTTGCAAGCCAGCTTTGAGTTCGAGAAACTCATTTCTGAGTTGTCTACATATTTTATTGATATGCCTGCGAACAAGATAGACGCAGGAATTGACGAAGCATTGAACCGACTCCGGGTTTTCCTGAGCGTGGATCGAGTGACGATGTTCGAATTTTCTGCGGATCAGGTGGAATTATATCGAACACACCACAGTTCCGGAGCGGACATGCTTGCCCCTGATGCCCTGAATGCAAAACTCTGTCCCTGGTATTTCTCGAATTTCTTGAGTGGCAAACCTCTTTTTCTCAAGAGCCTGAACGAATTGCCGGCCGAGGCTAAAGCAGAGCAAAAGCTATTGGAACGCTTCGGTGTGAAATCAAACGCTATTGTACCCATGGAATCAGAACGTACGATCATGGGTTCTCTTTCATTCGTGACCGTTGCGGAAGAGAGAACCTGGTCGGAGCACATTATTCATCAACTGCCTACGGTTGGCAGCATTTTTGCCAATGCGCTGCTACGAAAGAGCGCGGACGAGGCTCGGGCGAGTAGCGAACTTCTAAAACGCGCCGTCCTCAATTCGCTGAGCAGCGGCGTCGCCGTGCTGGATGGAAACGGAAACATCGTCAGCTCGAATCCGCGGTGGATCGAGTTGGTGAAGAACGGTGGAGTTGGGTTCACTTCCGATCTGGGAGTTGGAGTGAATTATCTGGAGGCGTGCCGAGCTGCCATGGAAGCGGGAAACCAATCGGCCAACCAGGGATTGCGGGGGATCGAAGCTGTCTTGGCCGGTGAGGAAGCTCAGTTCTCCATGGAATGGGATTGGTCCGGCGGGTCGGGTTCGAGGTACTCGCTCATGACAGTGACGCCTCTGAGCAGCGTACTGCCGGGTTGCGTGGTGGCGCACACCGATATAACCCAACGGAAGCAGGAAGAGCGGGAGCGGCTCGAGCTGAGCGGCCAGCTAATTCATGCGCAGGAGGAGGAGAGAAGCCGTCTTGCGCGTGAGCTTCACGACGATTTTAATCAGCGTCTGGCGATGTTGGCAGTGGATCTGGAACGCGCTTCGCAAATGATTGCCGATTCGCCCCTCGAGGCTGGAGAGCGGTTGCGCGACCTGTGGATTCGCGCAGCAGATCTTGGGGACGATCTGCACTCTTTGTCGCACCGTTTGCATTCTTCCACGCTTGAGAACCTGGGACTGGCTCTCGGACTCAGCTCACTGTGTCAGGAGTTCAGTGAGCAGCAAGGAATTCAGGTCGATTTCGCGCACGAAAATATATCTCGCGGAATTAACCCCAATCTTGCTCTTTGCATTTTCCGGATTGTCCAGGAGGCACTTCGCAATGTGAAGAAACACAGCGGCTCAAATCGAGCGGAGGTCCGCTTGCGACGGGAAGACGAACGGTTATATCTGTCGATATCCGATGCGGGCATCGGCTTTGATAAACAACAGCGGTCGAATCGTGCCGGACTCGGAATTCGCAGCATGGAAGAGCGGCTACGGCTCGTCGGAGGGCGTATTGAGATTGTTTCCGAGAGAAATCGCGGTACAATTCTGAACGTATGTTTACCGTGCAACGAAACTCAGGAGCCCGTCATCCGAAGCTTGGAGCGCGGGCCTAGCGCATTCAAGGAGTGATCATGCCCGCGGCCCAAACACATCCCGCACCACGCCCCCGCATTTTGCTCGCCGATGACCACGCTGTGGTAGTCGAAGGTATTCGTGGGCTGATTGAGAAGCACTACGATGTAGTGGGGGTTGTGATGGACGGGCGCGCCCTGATCACCGAAGCGAGTTTGGTCCAACCGGATGTCATCGTGCTGGACGTAGCGATGCCGTTGTTGAACGGCCTCGATGCCGGCAAGAAGATGCAGGAGATTCTTCCCAAAGTAAAACTCGTGTTCCTGACAATGCATGCCGATCCCAACCTGGCCGCGGCGGCTCTTCGATTGGGGCCGGTAGGTTTCGTGCTGAAGCATTCCGCGGCGTCGGAACTGTTGACCGCCATCGCCGATGTATTGCGCGGAAAGGCCTACGTCACAGCACGACTCAAGCCTGAAAACCGGCAGGTGCAGGAATCACGGGCGAAACAGTTTAGCAAGGAATTGACGCAGCGGCAGCGAGAGGTCCTGCAGTTACTTGCGGAAGGGCGGCCGATGAAAGAAATCGCCGACATTTTGAGCGTCAGCGAGAAAACCGTGATGTTCCACAAGTACGAGATCATGAAGTCTCTCAATATCAAGAACAATGCTGAGTTGGTGCTCCTGGCGCTCAGGAACGGATTGATTTCGACGTATCCGGTGGCATAGCCGTTATTTTCGCGTCCAAGCACTGAGAAAGCGGTATCTGCTCTTCAGTTCCCCCTAGGAATTTTCCTAGTAGTCCTGCCTTAACATCTCCAGTAGCATCGTGCTCGGAATCGCGGTCACTCGGCGGATAGGTATTCGCTTCCATCCGCTGGGAGAGCTAGGCGATCGGAGGAAATATTGAATCGGCCACGCGTACTGCTTGCCGATGACCATAGTTCCGTCACTGAACGGGTCAGCGCGCTGTTGCAGCCCAACTTCGAGGTGGTGGGTACCGTGACCAATGGCAAGGAATTGCTTTTCGAATCGGCGAGACTTCACCCGGACGTCATTGTGCTGGATATCTCTATGCCTGAACTTTCCGGTATCGAAGCGGCACATGAATTGCGCAGCCTCGGTTCAACGGCCAAAATTGTGTTCCTGACGGTGCAGACGCGCGTTGAGTTTGTCCACGCTTGCCTCGCGGAAGGTGCGTCGGGATATGTCACCAAGTCTCGCCTGGCAACGGACCTTGTCCCTGCGATCCAGGATGCGCTGTCGGGCCATCGGTTCATTTCCCCTCCAGTTTCGCGATAGGAGATCTGTGCAATAGGAAACGTCTTTTCCGTCAAGAGCCGCGTGCAAAACCTTTTCAAGCGAGGGCTGAGGGGACAGGACGGAGTAACCCCTAATCTAAAATATGGTGGTTACTCTCTGGGACCGTGCGACGGCCCGGACGCGGAACATACCGAAAAATGCGGTGTAATCCGGATCGCGGTAGGGACGCATATTGCTAGGCGCCCCCCGCACAAAACCGTACGTGCGGCTTTCCCGCATACGGCTTCCACCTCGGGTATTTGACGGCGAAGCGTTGATTAGGCCACGGATGCTGGATGCGCGGTTGGGGGAGCCACTGCGAGACTAACTTCGTCATGTCCGACCAGTTCACCCGGTCCTTCTGACTGCGTCGCCTAAGCGTGCGCCGCCATAGGCCGGTGACGAAGTGGTGAAACGCCACGAGCGTGTCGAGGTTACTCGGCACGGCGTGGTAGGCGAAATAACCGGTGACGACCTGCCCAAGCCATCGGCCTTGCTCAGGAATGGGTAGGTGCATCTTTCTTCGCAGCGTGTCTTTGATCTCTCGCAACTTGGCCCTCACGCGATCACGACGGGATTTCCGCTTGACGAGGAATTGGCCCTGACGTGTCTTTCCGCTGATGAAAGTGAAGCCCAGAAAATCAAAGGTCTCCGGCTTACCCAGACCCGCGCGGGCGCGTTGGTCCGCTGCAAAGCGGCCGAACGCGATCAATCGAGTCTTGTCCGGATGCAGCGCAAGCGAAAACTTTTCCAGCCGCGCCTTCATAGCTCCCAGGAAGCGCCTCGCTTCGGCTTCGTGCTCGAAACCCAGAACAACATCATCGGCATATCGCACTATGATCATGTCGCCCTGTGCCTCTCGTCGGCGCCACTGCTCGGCCCAGAGATCGAAGACGTAGTGTAGATAGATGTTGGCCAGCAACGGTGAAATCACCGCTCCCTGTCCCGTCCCCGTCTCACTCACCGCCACGATCCCGTCTTCCAGTACCCCCACCTTTAGCCATTTCTGGATCAGGCGAAGGATGCGCGGGTCACCGATCCGATGTTCCAGGAATCTAATCAGCCATCGCTGGTCGACAGAGTCGAAGAAGCTCCGGATGTCGGCGTCCAGGATGAAGTTCACTTTCCGACCGGAGATCCCCACCACCAGCGCATCTAGCGCGTCGTGTTGGTTTCGCCCTGGCCGAAAACCGTAGCTGAACCCGAGGAAGTCCTCCTCATAAATACTGTTCAGCACCGCGAGTGTCGCCTTCTGGACAATCTTATCCTCCAGTGCGGCGATCGCCAGCGGGCGTTGTTTACCATCACCCTTGGGTATCATCACCCGCCGGGACGGTTGCGCCCGGTACGCGCCTCGATGGACCCGCTCATGCAACTCCATGAGCCTGGACTCAAGATCGAGCCCGTAGTCCTTCCATGTCACGCCATCCGCCCCGGGCGACGCATCTCGTCTCAGTGAAAGATACGATTCCCGCAGCAGCCGCACATCCACATGATGAAGCAGCGTCGTAAACTTTTCCGTCTTGCTTTGTCTTGCGGCTTTCCGTATGCGGCCCAGCGCTTGTGACACGCCTGCCCGATCCTGTGCTCGGAGCGTGCTTTGCCGGTCCACATTTCCCTTGGCCCCCGCACTTGGCTCCATCCACTCCTCCCCTGGTTACCCAGCTTCGTTCGCGGACTTCGCAGCTACTATTACGGGGTCTGACTTCTCGCGTTCGTTCATCATCGGCTTCGGCTCATCACCTTCCCCATGCGGACCGGTGCGATGCTAGCTGCCCGGCCAAACGCGAGATCTCCCAAGTTCCGACGTCTTCCTTTTGTGCGTGATAGGGTCTCCGACCACGGCTGAGCGATAGACCCTCGCATAACGGGTCCACACATGTTGCCTTCGGCTCTGTCAACGGCCTCGGCCTCAGCGGCATAGTATCTTTCGCGGCTCAATAGCCTACCCCACACAATCGTTGTGTACGCTTCGCAGTGGTCGTCACCTTCCACCACGCAACACTCACTACCAGGCGGCTGCTACGCCTTACCTGGGCCGGACTTCCACCGGCTGGAACACGCCAGCTTGCTTGGCGCACCGACAGCATACCTATTACAGCAAATAAGCAATGTCATTTCCGATGGTGAATAGGCATCACCGGATTTCTGTCACCGGATTTCCCTAATTGTTTGCTCAGCCTATTGTGACTGGGAAACAGGTTGCCAGCGAATGAGCCTTTGTGTCGGGAGCCATCACAGCAGGTGCCCCGTTGGCATACGACTCCTACTCCTACGGTCATAAAGTGCCTCGTGAGGCGACAAGAACGGCAGCTATCTCGTTTTGCCTCAATCTAGTACTCCACGCTAAGATTGCCAAATGATGGACTCTTCACGCGAGGCGCTGAAGCCGGACGAGCGCGGACTTGGGGATCCACCTGCCAAGTCTCAAGGGAAGTTAGCGCTGGCCCTGGGAGTGATCGCAATCGCGCTCAGCTTGGTTTTTGGGTTTGTTTATCTGATCTCGGTCCGTCGCCTGGAGCGCGAGGTGGCAGGGCTCAGCCAGCAGACGGAAGGTTTCAGCCGACTGGTCGTGCGCGCACAGGAGCAATCGCAGACGTTGGCTCAGCAGGCTTCGCAAGCGGCTGCGAACGCGCAGGCAGCCGCTCAACAGCGCGACTTGGCGAAGCAGGATCAATCGAACTCGGAGGCGCAGGCGGAACTTGCGCGGCAACAGGCGGCCGCCGAGCAGCAAAAGGCAGATCAAGCCACACAGCAGGCTGAGCAATATCGGCAAGAGCGAGAGGCAGAACTTGCACAGCTGCAACAGGCTCTCGGGCAAATCGCCGAAACGCATCGCACCGCCATGGGCCTCGTGATGACGCTGGATAGCAAGTCGATTCGCTTCGACTTTGATAAGGCAGATATTAAACCTGAATATCGCGACATCCTTAATCGCATCGCCGGGGTCCTGATGACGCTTAAGGGATTCTCGATTGCTGTCTACGGATATACGGACGACGTCGGCACGCAGACGTACAATCTGCAACTCTCACAGCGTCGTGCTGAAGCTGTCCGCGACTTCTTGGTGCAGACCGGAATTCCCCCGACGACAATCACGAACGCCAAGGGTTTTGGCAAAGCCGACCCTCGCGCTCCGGGCGACAGCGAACAAGCGCGTGCTGCCAACCGCCGGGTCGAGATCGGCATAGTGGATTCGAAACTTATCACGAACGGCCCTCTCGACGTGCCGAAGTGAATTAGGCGGTACGGGTCCGGTGTAGACAGTCGAGAGCGGACCTCGCCGGAATCACCCACCAGGATCGACTAGCCATCATGAGAGAGAACCAAATCGACATTGCAGCCGGCGCCGCCGATTCATCCCCAACCACCGAAACTATGGAGTCGAACTCTCTCCTCACTCGGCGTGAAATGCTGGGAATGACCGGTATGGCCGGTTTGGCCGCTTTGACGGGTATCGCACCCAATGCTGTTGCACAAGCGGCACAGGCTTCGCAAAAACGGCCTCGTATCGCCTGTCTTGTCAGCTATTGGGGTCTCCCGACGTCCCATGCGGACTGGATCGTAAACAAGCTGCTGGACGGTTATTGGTGGCACGGCGCCCACACTCCTTCACGAGTCGATGTGGTGTCCGTTTACATCCATCAGTTCGATACGAGTCTACTGGGCCAGAAAGTATGCAAAGCAAAGAATATTCCCATCTATAAGCCAGTCGAGGAGACCGTAACACTTGGGGGGAGCGAACTTGCTGTGGATGGTGTTGTCATCGTTTGTGAACATGGGAATTATCCAACTGACCTCAAGGGGCATTGGCTCTTGCCGCGCTGGTGGATCTACCAGCAGGTTATCCGGGTCTTCGAGCGGAGCAAACGCTCGGTGCCCGTCTTTAACGACAAGCACCTCTCCTACAATTGGGATGACGCCAAATGGATGTTCGATAAATCCCGTGAGCTGAGTTTTCCCCTCAGTGGGGGGTCCTCCATACCGGTCTACTTCCGCAAGCCCGAGATAGAGCTCGCTATCGATACGCCAATTAAGAACTCGATCGTGGTTGGAGACGCCGCGGATGAGGGGGCCATCTTCCATTGCGTTGACGTGCTGCAGGCCTTTGTCGATCGCCGCAAGGGCGGTGAGACAGGCGTCAAGTCAGTGCAGTCCATTCGCGGGCCTGAAGCATGGAAGTGGGTCGAACGCTCTCCCTGGGCCGGCAATCTGCTTGAAGCAGTGCGGGACCAATGCAGCGGTAATTTCAGGCAGCGCTGTGGGCTGGACCTACGCCGGCGAAATGGAAGGGCAGAAAGACCCGACGATCATCTCCATGCTTGGCTGGCCCGGCCCCGTCTCGCAGTACCACGCTGCGAACGCCCACGAGCACTGGATCATCGAGATGATGCTCACCCGAAAGGAACCGTTTAATGCGGAGCGGCTGCTTCTGTCCACCGGCATTGTGAACCACTACATGGATTCAAACTGGGAAAATGGCCGTTACTCCGCCATCGGACGGCGCATCGAGACACCGTACATGAACATGACGTATCACTCGACACACGGACCGCTCTTTGAAACGGGGCCGCGGCCGCCGAACATCCCCTACATTCGGGATTCGAATCATAGCTCCGCGCGGCGAGCGATGCAGTTGGGGATTTTGCTCTGGGCGTGTAGTCGGCAAACAGGGAATTGGACTCCCGGCGACGAGCAATCCTGGACGCTGTCGATTATCGAACTGCTACAAGAGGAAGCAGGAGATTTCCGTCGAGTCGTTCTGCTATTTAGCCGGTCCCGGGATGAGGGAAGCAGAACCTCCGCGGGGGAAGTGGTGCCGCATTAGGGTAAAGGCAATGCTATTGGTTCGACGCGGGGAATTGAGCGAACGAGAGGCAGGCCCTTGCGGGACTCAGTCAGTGACCGTTCGTGGACAGCGATTTTCAATCGCGGACAGAACTTCCTTACCGGTTCTTTCGTACTAGCCATAAGCGTTTACAGGGTAACCGGTTAGATCGCTTACGGTTTGGCTCATCAGATGCATCTCTTGATTGCCGGAGGTTCTATGCAGACACTTCTTGATGACCTGCGCTATGCGGTGCGGCAGTTGCGTAAATCGCCAGGCTTTACCATCACTGCCGTCTCGACGCTGGCGCTGGGCATCGGGGCGACGACTGCGATCTTCACTCTGGTGTATGACGTGCTGCTCAAGCCGCCCTATAACCGCGCGGAGCAGTTGGTGGTGATGGAAGAGCAGGTGGCGGAGTTCCGGGATATCTATCCAACCCTGCCGATGAATGCCAACCATTTCACCTCCTGGCAGCAGCACAGCCAGAACTTTCAGTCGATGGCTCTGATGCAGGAGGTTTCGCTGCCGCTGGGGGTGGGCGGGCATCCGCAGCAGATAGGTGTGTTGAACGCAACGCCGGGTATTTTTTCTGTGCTCGATTCCGCGCCGCTGCTTGGCCGGGCATTCTCGCAGGAGGAGGCCCAGCCGGGCCACGAGCATGTAGTTGTGCTGATGGATAGCCTTTGGCGGAACCAGTACCAAAGCGATCCAGGGATCCTGGGAAAAACCATCACCCTCAATGGATTTCCTTATACCGTGGTTGGCGTAATGCCGCCGTCGTTCCATTTGCCCCATATTCGAAACCTCGCCAGCGAGGATGTCGCCCATCCGCAGCCGGTAGGGGCCCTGCTGCCGATGGCCTTTAACAAGGACCAGTTGGAGGAAGTTATGGGCGACTTCAACTATTTTGGGCTGGCTCGGCTGAAGCCAGGCGTATCTGTGGCCCAAGCAAATGCGGAAATCAACGCTTTGCAACGTACGATCACGGGTACCCTGTCTGGGAACGAAAAAGCTACTCTTTCCGCGGCCTTGATCCCGTTCCAGCAATCACTCGTAGGCGACAACCAAAAGCCGCTTTTGATCTTGCTTGGCGCAGTAGCCGGACTGCTGCTGGTTGGCTGCGTCAATATCACGAACCTTCTACTGGCGCGAGCGGTGGGCAAGCGGCAATCGATGGCGATCGCTGCCGCACTGGGAGCGAGCCGCGCTGAAATGCTGCGATTGTCACTGAGGGAGACGGCGGTAATGGCCACCCTGGGCGGTGCGCTGGGCATTCTGCTGGCCGCAATCATTATGCCCGTGATGCAGCACTACCTTCCTCCGGCACTGGATTTCCGCGGGTCCCTTCATCTGGACTGGGCAGGGGCCGGCTGCGCCGTTCTGCTGGCCATGCTGGCGACACTGTTGGCAGGCGCGGCGCCGGCGTGGATGATCGCGAGCACTCCACCCCAGGAGGTATTACACAGCGAGTCGCGGTTGGCCAGCGAGTCGCGTACCAGTAAGCGGATGCGGAGAATGCTGGTTGCCGTGGAGGTTGCGGTCAGTGTGGCCCTGGTCCTGATGACCGGACTGTTGACCACGAGCCTGCTGCGGCTGCTGCGCGTGGATCGTGGCTTTGAGGCGGCACGTATAGCGACGGCCATGGTCGATCTGCCGGATAAGTCCTATGCAGACTTGGGGCCTAAAGTTGCGTTTTACAAACAGGTGCTCGACCGGCTGTCTCAGATTCCTGGGGTTGAGCACGCAGCCGTTGTCAGTGAGCTGCCGCTGACCAATGATCGATGGCTGGATATGGTCCATCTTCCAGGCGATGCCCGACCCATGTTTCAGCTGCCTTCCGAACACTTTCGCTGGGTTAGCCCGGGCTATTTCGAGACGATTCGTCTACCCCTGGTCGCCGGGCGCTTACTCAGCTCGAGCGACGAGGGCAAACGTTACACCGTTATTTCAGAGCTGACTGCCAGGACACTGTGGCCAGGCAAGAATCCCATCGGCCAGCAATTTAGCCGCGCCGGCGTCAAGGAAGATCCGTTTACTGTGATCGGTGTTGTAGGAAACGCGCGAACGGTATCGCTGGCTACTCCCGACCCGATGATGATTTACATGCCGTACTGGTATCGCAGCGACACGAATGCTGGGTTGCTGGTGCGCACTCAAAATCCGGCGATGATCGCGGATGCCATGCGCAAGGCCATCTGGAGCGTGGATCCGGACGTGCCGGTGCCCGAAGTGCGCATGCTCGGCGGTGTCGTCGAGGACTCGGTAGCCAATCGCCGCTTCGAGATGCAGTTGCTGCTTTTGTTCGCCATCAGCGCCCTGCTGCTGGCAGCCTTGGGGGTCTACGGGGTCGTGACCTATTCCGTGTTGCAGCGGCAGCGGGAGATAGGTTTGCGGCTGGCGCTAGGCGCGCAACGGCAAAACATTTACCGATTAATACTGACCGATGGTCTGACGCCGGTCGCAGCAGGGGCGGTTGCCGGGGTTGCGGTGGCTTTTGCGTCCGCACGCGTTGTGGGCAGCTTGTTATTTCAGGTAAGCCCGTACGACTCCGCCATCGCTAGCAGCGCCGTCTGTGTACTGGTGGCGATGGGGACGGCAGCATGCCTGCTCCCCGCGCGCCGCGCGGCTTCGGTCGATCCCATGGAGGCGCTAAGAAGGGAATAAGCGGACTAATGCACGGTCACCGTGACCGCCATGGTCGAACGTCCATACTGGTTGGTCGAGTTTAATGTGTAGGTGGTGGTGGCAGTTGGAGTCACTGTTTGGGTACCACCGCGCACCGGGCCGACTACGTCGATGAAATCGTAGGAGTCATTGGCAACCGTCCAGCTCAGGGTCACCGGGGTACCGGCCGTTACCGTGGTTTGCGAGGCCGTGAAGCTGCTGATGGTGGGCACGGCGCCGGTGGGAGCGGTGGCATCATCGTATTGGGTTCCCATCTGCACCACATCGAAATTCGACGCATCGATGGGTTTCAATGCGTCCAGATCGTTGTCGTCCCAGCGTGCATCCGGAGCCCCCTGGAAGTACATGTTGCTGCCGTTGTCAGCGACAATCATGCCGTAATTCTTCATGGCGGTGAGGATCACCTGGTTGGCAGCGCTGAAGCCAGAGATATCGAAGCTCGCTTTGAGCCGCAGCCGCATTCCCATGATGTTGCCTGTGGTTGAGTTGTTGCCCGCTGCGTGTGTAGCAGGAGCGACAAAATATCCGCCGTTCGCATCGCTCTTGGTTTGCGCCACCGTCATGCGGATGGCGTGGTTGATCGCTCCGGCCGCCACTTCGTCGTAGCGAACCAAACCAGGAAAGATGGGGAGCCCCGCTGCGTCCGCCGAGGTCCATCCATAGGGACGGTGCTCGTTGCTGGTCAGATCCCAGATGGCTCCGTTGGCCGCACTCCAGGCGCCGCTGCACAGCTGCGTTTGCCACGTCTCGTAAATCCAACACTGGTTCTTGTCGATCACGATCAGGTGATTGTCTCCCGTGGTGGTGCAGGTGGGCGGGAAGCCTTCGATGGGAGCAGTCAAGGGGATCGGGTAGAGAGTGATGTCACTTTCACTCTGGTAGGTCGTCATCGTCACCGGCACGCCTGGAGTGACGCTCGAGTCCACCACAACGTAGGGGATGCCGTAGTTTCCATCGACCACGTTGGAGAAGTCCGGGTGCAGGTTGCTTCCAGTCAACGCGGTGATGATAGCTCCCGAGTTGGGATCGACGGCGGCAGAGGCGATGTTTGTGTTCCAGAGATTTGAGGCTGGGAAGGGCACGTAGCCATTCAGACTGGCTCCATTACCCGTGCTCATGTTGCCGCACGATGGCCCGGCGGACGAGTTCACGGTGATGCTCAGGTTACCCGTCTGCGAAAGCGGCGTGGGCGTAGTCGAATCCACCACCTGGACGGAGAAGGCGGTGCTCCCTGCCTTGGTGGGTGTACCGCTGATCGCGCCCGCGGAGGATAGGGTTAATCCTGTGGGCAAGGAAGTGCCATTTGCCAGGCTGAAGGTATATGGGGTGACTCCACCCGCAGCCGTCACGGTCGCTGAGTAGGCGGTGTTCAAGGTTGCGTTGGGCAGCGTGGTCGTGGTCAGGGTGAGAGCCGGTCCGCCGGATGTGCCGGATATGCTAAGCGTGAGCGTAGCCTGGGCGGTCTGCGGAGGAGTGGAGGAATCCGTGACCACAAAGGTCAACGAATAGGGTCCGCCGGATCCGGCAGCCGGCGTTCCGGAGAGGACTCCCCCAGTCGACAAATTCAACCCGGCAGGCAAGCTGCTGCCTGATGCCAGCGCCCATGTATAAGGAGTGACCCCGCCAGAGGCTTGCAGAGTGGTTGATGGATAGGGCGAGCCGGCAGCACCGCCGGGAAGAGAGGTTGTGGTCACGGCGAGCTTGGCGGCGCTGATTTTGATGCTTAGATTGGAAGCCGCCGACTGCGGCGAAGGGGTCGTCGAATCCGTCACCTTGATGGTTACTGAGGCAGTCCCAACGGAGGTCTGGCCAGGCGTACCTGTGATCGTGCCGGTTGCGCTATTGATGGACAAGCCGCTGGGCAGGCTGGCCGCGCTGTAGGTGTACGGAGTGGCGCCCCCAGAGGCTGCCACTGGACTGCTATACGCAGCGCCCACTGTTCCTGTAGCAAGGGAAGTCGTGGTAATCGTCAGGGAGTTCGGTTGAGTTGTGCTCGCAGGGGGTTGGCTGCCCGAACTGCATCCAGCGAGAAGTGCCGTCACCCCGAGGATCAGACTCCATCCCAGTTTCTGCATGGTCTAGCCCGTCCCGATGCTAAACCAGCAATCTGTAACAAGTGAAGAACGTATCTACTCAGGACTCTACGCCAAAGTTGTAGTTACGACTTAGGCGATGGATAAGAAACCGCAGGTCCCTCGACTCCACTTACGCTCTTTCGACAATCATTACCACGAGGGGGCTGAATCGTCTGTGTGAGAACTAGAATGCGGATCCCTCCAATCGCAAAGGCCTGATAGGGCCGACCGCTAAGCGTCAGCGCAGCCCGGAAGGGCTGTGTGAGAACTGTCGAAACGAGCCGTACGAAGGGCACGGTTCAACAGGCTTCGGAAAAACTCATGCTTTGTGTCAGGGCACGACTTTAGTCGGGCCGTAAACGTTGAGAGTATGACGGGCTTTAGCCCCTGATGTATTGCTTTTCTGCTCGGTGCAGAGTTTTCCGCAGCCTCTTCAGATTTAGTAGCCGAGGTAGGTCTTTTTAAGACGCCTAGACCGAAATCAACCTGCTTTTGGTAGCGGAAACTGCGTTGAAAAGCCGTACCCCAGCGACTAAAGTCGTCATCAGGCATCGTTTACGGCCCGACTAAACAGGCTGCGGAAAAACTCTGTTTTGTATCAGGGCACGACTTTTAGTCGTGCCGTAAATCCTTTGCAATGAATCCGGCTTTAGCCGCTGAGGGGACCAATCTCATCCCCTCCCGACTTTTTCCGCAGCCTGTAAAGTCGTGCCCTGACACAAAGCATGAGTTTTTCCCGGAAGGGCTGGGCTGACGTTTAGCGGTCGGCCCTGCCGGGCCTTGGTGATTGGAGGGATCGGCCGTCTTTGCGGTTCTCTCGTAGACACTGAAGCCCATGTATGCGTCGGCAGATGTCCGCGGTTTCTATTCGTCCCACTAACCATCGGCAATCGTCTCCCGCCGCACGAGCCCCGGCTATCTGGCTCTTACTCGCCGAGCTCTCTTTTTCTTTGCCGGCCGCATGCGGACTGGTTTCTTTCCTCCGGTCTTTTTCTTGGTTGCTCCGGAAGCAGCGAGGAGCGTGATGAGCTTCGAACCATTGGGAGAGCCGAGGCCAGTGCAAGCATCCCAACCGGGGCCGGCGGAAAATGCGCCGTTGTCGCCGGACACAATGTCGTTGAACGCAGACGCAGCCTTCGCGGCATAGATCTGGGGTTGGATAAACCCGGCGCTCTTTCCGTTCTGCTGATTGTTGAGCGCGATGAGTCCTGCCCAAAGCGGGGCAACGGCGCTGGTGCCCCCAATGACCAGGCTTTTGCCGTCCACGCGCACCTGGTAGCCAGTCACAGGGTCTGCGTCTCCGCGAAACATCCGGGACACCTCGGCCGCCCCTACTTCCCGAGGGCGCCGGCACTTTGGCGTTCGCCTGCCAGGAAGGCAGGGCGAAGACGTTGCTCACTCCGCCTCCGGTCGCTCCCTCGCCGCTGGCTTGCTCGTTCCACACCACCTCCGACGTGATGGTGCTGCCGCTGCCGATGAGCTTGGTTCCACCGCAGGCAAGTACGTGCGGGCTGGAGGCGGGGAAGTCGACGTTATTGCCGGTAGCTCCGTCGCTCGAGCCATTGTCGCCCGCAGCGACGGTTATCGTGATGCCCAGGGCGGCTGCGGACTGACATGCGGCGTCGAGTGCGGTCATGGCCTGCGTGGTCCAGCTGGACTCTGGGCCGCCCCAGCTGATCGAAATCACGCTCGGCTTGTGGGTTGTGTCGTGGACCGCGCTGCCGATGGCATCGATGAAACCCTGGTCGGTATTGGGCGCGAAGTAGACGACGATCTTTGCTCCCGGAGCGACAGCGGCCGAGACCTCAATATCGAGCATGACCTCGCCGTCCGCGCCGTTCGCGTTGCCCGGAGAGTTTTTGCCCTTGTCGACAGAGACAGCCGTTACCTTGGGCGCCTTTTGGCCCAGTCCTTTGAAGTAGGCGGAAAGGTCCGCGGCGCGATAGCCGCCGCCCAGCTCGATGATGCCGATGGTCTGGCCGGCGGCTGTCGCATTCTTGGGAAACTGGTAAAGCTGACCCACCTGGACGGGCGTGTACGAGGTGCCCGCTGCGCTGGCATGGGCGCGAGCGAAGCCCTGTGTTCCGTCCGTGGCGGCGTTGATGTTGGAACCGAGAACACGGAAGTGAGGTTGGGCCTGGGGACGATTATCGAGTCCGAGGACAGCTTCAACGGCGCCGGCCAGCTCGGCGGGCAGACGGATGCTGCCTTCACGAACGCGATAGGTGTTGCCGTCCAGAACCTTTTGCGTGAGGGTGATGCCAAAGGCTTTCTGCATAGCAGTCACCGTTCCGGTGAGCTTGATGGTGCGGCGCTCGGGCTTTGGTGTGCCCTTTTCGACCGTCAGCCCGAACTCTTTCGCGAAAGCCCGCACCAGCGTGATCGCGGCAGGATCGGCGGCGTGCTGCTGGCGATATTGAGCGCGCGTGAGGCGATCTGTGCCCAGGCGTTTGGTATTGAGCGGAGTCTTGCGCCGGACGATGACAGAAACAGTGAGGACGCTGCTGGGGCGTGCCGGCTTTTCAGCGGTTGCCGCGGACAGGGCAGCCTTTTCACTACCGGCGAGGACTACGCGTTCCTGGGAAGAGAAGCGGGTGGAGGAAGTTTTGGGAGCCATGGGGAGTTCTCTCCGAAGTGCGCACCCATGATATGCCGGTATACGTTTCCAAGGAAGTTACGAGTGGAATTCAAGTCTCGTACCCGCTGTACAATGCTGCCTGCACCTCTGAGGACAGGAATGCCGGTAGAATGACTGGAGCAATGCCCACCTCAATTGACTGGCCCCTGAAAAATCCGCAGCGTCGCCGCCGCCGCTTCTTAATCCTGCTCGCGGTCCTTGCCGTCATCGTTTTCGGCGGACGTACCGCGGTCTCGTATTTCGTCGACCTGCTATGGTTCCGGTCGCTCGGCTATGGGAGCGTCTTCTCAAAAACGCTGGTTCTTCAATGGAGCATCTTCGCGCTCTTTGCAGCGGCCACCTTCTTCATCCTGTACCTTCGTTTGCCGCTCTGAAACAGGCCCATCTGCCCGATCTACCGAGCAGTCACACCATTTTCTTTGGGGGACAGCCGGTGAGGCTCCCGGTCGAGCCTGTGTTGCGCCTGCTCGGCTTCGGCGGATCGCTGATCATTGCCCTGGTCACGGGCGCGGGCATGATGGCGGAATGGCCGACGCTCGCACTCTTCTGGTACGCACCGCGTGCCATGGGTAGCATTGTCGACCCGATCTTCGGCAAGCCGCTGAACTTCTTTCTCTTTACTCTGCCGGCATGGCAACTCATCTCCGGCTGGTTGCTCACGCTCGCCGTGATCACTTGTGTACTCGCCATTGTCTTCATCCTCATCACTGGCGGAGCCGGTGCGCTTGCCAAGCGCCGCAGCTATCTCACCTTGCCCTGGCGCGGACTCTCCATCACGTTCGCCCTCCTCCTGCTGATCCTGGCGGTGCGTGTTTACCTCGGCCGCTATGATCTGTTGTTCGACGATCATACGGTCTTCGGAGGGGTTACCTACACCGACGCGCACGTCACGCTTACCGGCCTGCTGTTGGTTTGCTTGGCGCTGGTTGCCGGGGCAGTGGCTGCAGTCGCCAACGCCATGACGGTGGCCCGGGGACGCTGGCTGATCGCCGCGATTCTTCCTGCCGCGCTCTGTTTCGCCGGCGTTCGCGTGGCGGGTTGGTGGATGAGCAGCTTTATCGTGAAACCGAATGAACTGGTCCGCGAGCAACCTTACATTGCGCACAACATCTTGATGACGCGGCAGGCGTACGGATTAGACAAGTTCGTGCAGCGCGAGTTTCCGGCGGAGACGACCGTCGGTGCGGCCGATCCGGCGAATAATCAACCTACGTTGCAGAACATCCGCTTATGGGATTGGCAGGCGCTGCAGGACACGCTGCGTCAGATTCAGGAAATCCGCACTTACTATGACTTTCCCGACATCGATATCGATCGCTATGTAATCGATGGCACGTTGCGCCAGGTAATGCTCGCCACCCGGGAACTGAACGTTGAAAAACTTCCCGAGAGCAGCCGCAACTGGATCAATGAAAAACTGATTTACACCCACGGCTACGGCATTACCATGAACCCCGTCAACGGGTTTACGACGGAAGGACTGCCCACTCTCTACCTGAGCAATATGCCGGTGCAGAGCACCGTGCCCGGCCTGAGCGTGACTCGTCCGGAGATCTATTTTGGCGAGCTGACGAATACCGATGTCTACGTTAAGACGCGTCAACAGGAGTTCAATTACCCCCAGGGCCAGAGCAATAGCCTTACCTCCTACCAGGGCGACGGCGGGATTGAGTTGGGCGGCTTCGTGCGCCGCATTTTGCTCGCCATCGATCGCGGCGATCTGGGGAAGTTACCGTTCAGCGACGATGTGAACGCGCAGAGCCGACTACTGATGCGGCGCAACGTGCGCGATCGCGTAGCGACCTTAGCTCCGTTTCTCACTTACGATCCTGATCCATACATGGTGGTGGGCGAGGATGGCAGGCTGTCGTGGGTGATGGATGCGTTCACCACTTCCGACCAGTATCCGTACTCAACCCATTACCGTCTGGGTGACGATTTCATCAACTACATGCGTAACAGCGTTAAGGTGGTCATCGACGCCTACGACGGCTCCACTACGTTCTACGTCTTTGACACCCAGGACCCAATCCTCGCGGCCTACCGAAACATCTTTCCCGGCCTTTTCAAAGACGCGTCGGCGATGCCCTCCGGCCTGCGTAAGCATATGCGCTATCCCGAGCTGTTGCTCAAAATGCAGGGAGAGGTCTACGGGCTGTATCACATGACGGATCCGGGAGTGTTCTACAACCGCGACGATCTGTGGACGGTGGCCACCGAAGTCGGCATGAGCGAGGGCGGTGGACAAACCACTCAGCCGATGCAGCCGAATTTCGTGCTGATGAAGCTGCCGGATGAGACCGGCATGGAGTTCGTTGAGATTCTGCCCTTTACGCCGGCCAACCGCAACAATCTGATTGGTTGGATTGGGGGCCGCAGCGATGGCGAACACTACGGTACAGCGGTGGTCTACAACTTTCCCAAGAACAAGTTGGTGGACGGACCGCTGCAGATTGAGGCGCGCATCGATCAGAATGCGCAGCTCTCCGGACAATTGACGCTGTGGAATCAGCAAGGCTCGCATGTGCGGCGCGGGACTTTGCTGGTGATTCCAACCGGGCGCGCGCTGTTGTATGCCGAGCCGATCTATCTACAGGCGGAGCGAAGCCCTATGCCGGAGCTGCGCCTGGTGGTGCTGGCGCTCCAAGACCGGCTGGCCTATGGATCGACCTTTGAAGCCGCGCTCACCGCACTCTTTGCCGGAGGAGGCTCATCCCTCACGTCCGTGGAACCGCAGCGCGCAGCGCCGCCCGCCGCGGGCGCAGCTGCGCCCCAGCCTGCAGTGGAGCTGAAGCCCACCATCGCCGAAGCTGCCAAAGACCTGGCCGACTATCAGAGATTAACGGCGGAAGGCAAACTAGGCGAGGCTGGGCAAAAGCTTGAAGAATTGAAGCGCGCCATCGATAAACTGAATACGCCTCAGCGATAGTTCTTATTCGAAGGAATAGATATGCTGAAAACAAGCGAAGAGCTCAAGGCGGTAAGAGGTTACAGTCGGGGATGAGCCGTTTTGCGCATCTCGCATCCATCGCAGCTATTCTCTCTTGTACAGCGGCCTTCACGGCAGCGGCGCAACAGCAAAGCTTCCCCCAACATCTCTTCTTTCGCGTTACCCTGGGACCGCAGTTCTCGTCTCCGGTTTCGGGACGGCTGCTGCTCTTTGTATCCCCAGGGCACGGCGACAAAGCGGTCGACATCGACATGATGGCGCCCACCAAAACCTACGTTGCGGCCAAAGAAGTTTCCTTTCTTGCACCCGGGGAAACCGTGAGCGTGGATGCCGACGACATCGTCTTTCCCGGACCGCTATCGAACGCACCCTCCGAGGACTACGAAGTGCAAGCAGTGCTCGATGTCGGGCATACCTACAACTATTCCGGGCGCACGCCAGGCGATCTGGAGAGCGATGTTACGGCACTGCCGGCTTGGAATCCCCAGCAACAACTGCCGCCCGCGTTGACGCTCACGATGGCTGTGCCGGAGCCGCCTGATCCGCTCAGTAACACAACGGAGTTGCTCTCCGCGCTGGAACTCGTCGACTTCCGCAGCCCCGTGCTTAGCCGATTCTGGGGCCGGGATATACACATGAAGGCGTGGGTCCTGTTGCCGCCTGGCTATCGCTCACATCCGGGACAACACTATCCGACGGTTTATTTTACCCATGGCTTTGGAGGGACTCTCCCTGGCTTGCGCAGCCGCTACGCTCCGCCACTCTACCAACGGATGCAAAGCGGCAAGATGCCGCAGATGATATGGGTGCTGCTCGATCAGAGCACCCTAACCGGCACCCACGAATTTGCCGACGGCGTAAACGTTGGTCCCTGGGGCACGGCACTCATTACTGAGCTGATCCCTTACCTCGAAGGCCACTACCGCATGGATGCGCGCGCCAGCGGACGGTTCTTGCAAGGTCACTCCTCCGGTGGTTGGGCGACGCTGTGGCTGCAAACTGCGTACCCGAAGATCTTTGGCGGCACATGGTCTACCTCTCCGGACCCCAGTGACTTCCACGCGTTCAGCACGATCGACTTATACGCGCCGAATGCGAATATGTATCACGGTGCGGATGGGGCTGCGGAACCGATTATTCGCATGCATACCAAGGTGTTGGCCACGATGGAACAGTTAGCGCACCTGGAGGTTGTGCTGGGAGAGTATGGCGGGCAGCTGTCCTCGTTCGAGTGGGTCTTCTCGCCACGGGGCCCGGACGGCCGGCCGCTCGAGATGTTTAATCGCGCCACCGGGGCTGTTGATCCGAAGGTTGTCGAGTACTGGGGGGAACACTACGACATCGCTCACCGGATCGAGACTCATTGGACCGCCTTGGCGCCCGACCTGCGCGGCAAAATTCATCTCTTTGTCGGCACCGACGATACCTTCTATCTGGATGGCGCGGCGCACCGGCTGCAATCTTTGCTGGATCGTTTGCATGCGCAGGCGGAGTTCGACTTTCCGCCCGGACGGACACATTTCGATCTGTATCAGAACGGTGACGACGCGTATGCGCTTTTCGACCGGATTGCCGCTGAAATGTACGCGGTGGCCAGGCCCAACAGTAAATCAACGGGAAAGTGAGCAGCGGAAGGTTGCTGAGGCACCGTCGCGTCCCTGTTCAGATGTGACGGTGCCTCGTCCTTGGTTTAGTTGCGTTAACGAGGACCCGGGCCGCCGCCCATCATGTGACGAACCCCAGCGTCATAACCCCGTTCGAAGCCTGCGCGATAGTCTTGGCGAAGCCCCTTGGGAACGTTCGGGTGGCGGTATTCGTCGCGGTTGTTTACATTCGGTGCGCGATGGTTCTCGTAATCCTTGCGAGCTCCCACCATGCCGTCTTGAAAACCGCGCCGTTGCGCTTCGTTGAATTCCGAAGGTGGGGCATCCCATCCGGCTCGTTCGCCGTATCCTGGCGGCGGTGGTCCCGGTTGCGGCGCATACTGCGCCAAAACGGCACCGCCGGAACTCAACAGGACAGCCGTGATGCTCAATGTCGATAAGCGACCCAATCTATTCATAAGATTCCACCTTTCTAAAGCACATAAAACGTAGATGCCTCAGCGGTAGGGGGTGTTGTCGGAGTCAGCGGCGTGTGATTTGACGGTATAGCAACTGCGCGAAATAAATTATTTCTAGTCGTGCAACCTATTCGGATTCTTCTCCTCGGCAGCCCGGCGCTTGTTCTTTGATCCGCTTACCGGTTCGAAGATCGATCTGTAGTCGAGCGTTATCGGAACGGATGCCGACTGGTCCATCGAAGGCGAGCGCATCCGGCCCTACGGAACCTTCCCACACGAGCGAGTTGTCAGCAAAGACATGCACATCGGCTCCGTTCATTTCTGCGCGGAGGGTATGCGTGCTTCCGGAACTCAGCGCAGGAACTGGCACGCTGCGGCGGGGCTTGATGTTCTGATAGCCGTGATTGCTACACTGCGCGCTGGTGTGCTCTCCGGGGTTGCTTTTTACCGAGACCACGAGTTTCGACTCAGGCTCGATGCGCCACATCGCGTAAACCAAATTGCAAGCATCCTGAGCGCGCAGCTTGAGGCCAAACTGACGGCGCATTTCACCGGAGGCGAGCGGTGCTTCGTTGCCCGTCGAACCCAGATAAGTGAACCGCACCTCTGCGACTGGCTGCGTATAGGCGTTGACATAGGCCCGCATCTTGGGCACGCTCACCGACAACCGCTGCCCGGGCAGTTCTTCGACCGTGCCTTCGGTAAGGCAGAGGTTTGCTCTTGAAACCGGCACGGACTGGGAATCGGCGGTAAGAGCCGCCGACCACAGAGTAAGATCAGCCCAGGCGAACTGACTCTGTGGTTTTCGCATGTCAGCGATAGGGGCCCAGAGAAATGACCAGAATCTCAGCTAACGCGTCAGATTCATTGCGCCATTGGCGGCCGGTCCCCGCGACCACCGTCACCGAATCGCCACGTTCGAGAACCTGCTCGCTTTCCTGCAGCTTCAGGATCACTTTGCCTTCAAAGACCATGGCAAATTCGTCGGAGATGGAAGGCGTGGCGTGCTTTCCCGTAAGGCCACCCGGTTTGATGATGAGCATGGATGCCCGGAACTGTGACGCATTGGAAAGTGAGCCCAGGGAGGCTATTTCAGCCCGCGACCAATCTAGCGCCATGTGGTCGCGTTCGCTGGCGCGCACGATGTTGACGACGTGCTGATTTGCGGAGAGAAAAAACTGCCCTAGTGTCACGCCCAGCGCGTTCGCGATCTTCTCCATCGAAGAGATTGAGGGCGAGCACTGCCCATTCTCAATCTGTGACAGGAAACTAGCCGAAAAGTCCACTCGTTCGGCAAGAGCCCGCAGTGACATGCCCTGTTGTTCCCGTAGACCACGCAGAGAAGTCCCAAGAGTCTGTTCAATCATCCTAGCGCCCACTTCATCCGGCTATTCTTGATGTTCGTACACTGGTACGTAACAGTACCAGTGCCCCAGTATACCGAGAAGAAAGCGTGGAAACCCTCCGGATGCACTCGTACTTAGGCTATCTATTGGCCAGGTTTTGCCTATCTATTGGGCAAATTACACCGCGGAAGAAGTGGCTCTAGCGGCTGCTCCAGGTTTTATCGCTCGAGTAGCACAGTGGCTCCAGGGTGCAATCGACGCAGCGCGGTTTGCGGGCAATGCAAACCTGGCGTCCGTGGTGGATCATTTCATGAGAGAAGGCAATCCAGTGGTCCTGAGGAATGATCTTCATCAGGTCTTTCTCCACCTGGATCGGCTCGGTAGCCTTGGTAAGTTCGAGACGGTCGCGATAGCCGAAGCACGTGGGTATCCACCACCACTCCCACGGCTTTGCCGAAGGCGACGCCCAGCACCACGTTAGCCGTTTTGCGTGCCACGCCCGGCAGGGTGAGCAGTTCTTCCATGGTTTGCGGAACTTTGCCGCCGAAGTCGCTGGTGAGTTTGCGCGCCGCGCCATTCAGGGACTTGGCTTTATTGTGATAAAAGCCGGTGGAGCGGATCTGCTCTTCAATCTCCACCAGGGGCGCGTGTGCGAAGTCAGTGGGGGTAGGAAACTTCTTGAACAGCGCGGGGGTGACCATATTCACGCGCGCGTCGGTACACTGCGCGGAGAGGATGGTGGCTACCAGCAGCTCCCACGCGTTGCTGTGATGCAATGCGCACTCGGCGCCGGGATAGGCTTTTGCCAACTGGTCGAGCAGCGCGGCAATGCGCTCGGGGGCCAGGGGATTGCGCCGCGGGCCCTTGTTGACCGTTTTCTTTGCTGCCGGCTTTTTCCCGGCGGCCTTTTTACTTGAGGTCTTCTTTGCCGCGGCCTTCATCCGCGCCTAGCCGAGCCGCGCCAGCATCTCTTCCGGCGTCATGCGAATGCAGCTGAAGATGGGCGTGTCTTTCAGGGTGTAAGGGCTGATCTCGGTTTCGCGCAGCTGCTGCACCAGGTCGAGGAAATCCTCGGGATAGTTGGTTTCAAACGCCACCACAAACTCCTGGTCGTCGATGCCGAAGGAGTAGGTGGTGTTGAGTTTGACCCGGGGATAGAGATGGCCGACCCGGATATGTTCGTTCATCAGCCGCTGGCGTTCCTCTTGCGGCAGCAGGTACCAGGCGCGCGTCTTCCAGAAGGGATAGATGAAGATATATTTTTGCCCGCCGGGCCGGATGCTGCCCCGCGAATCGTGCTGCCCCTCGTGCTCGTGCCCAATCAGGTACTGTGATCGCTTGGTCATGGAAAGGAAGCTATAGGCGGTTTGCAGATAGCCACCCATTGGGGTAGCCATCAGCTCGGCGGTCATCTGGTTGAGATCTTCGGGGGTATAACAGATGCGCCAGAGCACCATGTCGCAATCGCCGCGCAGCCCCACGGTGGAATAGGTTAGGGTGAGCAGTCGGCCGGGCTGATTCCAGCGTTTGATCACCGCGGCAAAGGCTTCGCGGTGGGCTTCTTTCTCTGCCGCGGGCAGCCGGCGCCATTCGGGAAGAACCTTGAAAAAGGTAAAACCGACCGTCTGCCGCTTCACTGCCTTGGCTGGCGCCGCAGCGTGCTGCGGCTCAGCGGCGCTCTGGGCCTGCTCGGAAACTTCCGGGATAAGGGCTTCTGCCATGGTGTACTCCTTTGCCAACTCCATGGTAACAAAGCAAGCCAACGGGCACCCAAAGGCGTCACGCTATACTTCGAGCGGATGACCGAGAAAATCTTAGCTGTCCTCGCCAGCTTCATCATTGCCGTCATTTCGGCCACAGGTTACCTGGGAATTGCACTGTTGATGGGCATTGAGTCGGCGTGCATCCCTCTGCCGTCTGAGATCATCATGCCGTTCTCCGGGTACCTGGTTTACAGCGGCAGGTTTCACCTTTTGTGGGTGGCCACGGCCGGCGCTATCGGCTGCAACCTGGGCTCGGCGGTTGCCTATTGGATCGGGGCACATGGCGGTCGTCCGATGGTGGAGCGTTTCGGCAAGTACGTTCTGCTCAGCCGGCATGACCTGGACCGCACCACGCATTTCTTTCTGAAATATGGATCGATCACGGTTTTTCTGGCGCGCCTGCTCCCAGTGGTGCGAACCTTCATCGCCCTACCCGCCGGAATTGCCAAGATGCCGCTATTGCGCTTCCACATTTACACCTTCCTGGGCTCGTGGCCGTGGTGCTTTGTTCTGGCCTACGTCGGCATGCGGCTTGGCCGCTCATGGGAAACCGATCCGCGCTTCAAGGAGGTTTTTCATCGCTTTCACCTCGGCGTGGAGGCGGTACTGCTGGCGGCCATTGTCTGGTTCGTGTGGTCGCACTGGAAGCAGCGCACCGCCGCGGCGTGAACAGCGTTGCGGAAAACATACTGGACGAAGGGCACGGGTTTAGTCAGCCGCTTAGGTACGCTTTTCGAGACCCCTCGGCCGCAATCACCCCGTTGGCAGCGGAAGCAGCATAGATACGGTGGTCACATTCGCCCTGAATCATGGGGAAACCGTACGCCAGGGGCTGAAGCCCTCACCGGTGGCGTTGGGTACGGCCCGGCTAAAGCCGTGCCCTGACACAAAGCCAAAGTAGCTTCAGCAAGACCGTCCCACTCCATTTGGCCAGACCTCTCCAACCCGATGAATTGAGACCCGCCCACTGCTTAAAAAGTGTAGAAACTTGAGAACAAACTGCGGATTTTCTATTAGCGCACCCCTTTACGCGCTGCGGAAAAACTCATGCTTTGTGTCAGGGCACGACTTAAAGTCGGGCCGTTAAGAATGCGGTTGATGAGGTCTTTAGAGTCTGCGTGGGAACCTGCCGGTCCAGAACTGAGTCCCGAAGGGACGGCTGAGAATATCCCAGGACGGACCCGGATTTCCTGTGCGGGTTGGTGGAGCCACGGAGCCTCGTGCGGCTTTCCGTGAAGAAAGCCGCATACGCAGACCTATCTAGAGCAGCGTGCAGGAAATCCGGGGTCAGTCCTGGGTAAGATTTGACACTGCGGACCAGTCCCGTAGAGCCTGCCCTGAGCTTGTCGAAGGGGACGGCTGAGAATATCCCAGGATGTAATCCTGGGCATCCTTATCATTTCTGCGAGATCCAACGATACTCGACTGGCGTCTCGGTTGTTTTTGAGCCGCCCCTCTGGGATGAACCTGCAGTTCGCACGCAGACTCTCTAGCCCCTGAGGTACGTCCATTGATTTGCTGATTTGCGACGAATTTGTTGACTACTGTGCTTCAGCGTATTGAGGGATCTCGTCCGGAAGGCGCGGAAAACCGTACCTCAGGGGCTGAAGCCCTCTCCGATTGCACTCTATACGGCACGGCTGAAGCCGTGCCCTTCGTACAACGAGTTTTCAGCAAGCTTGTAAAGCCCCCTTATGAGTCCTCTCGGTCCTTACGCTCCCCTTAAAGCACTACGGCTACCGTTAAGCCGTGCTTTCTCTCCTTTGAGCGCCTCTGATTTGCCAATGCATAAACGAAAGACGAGACTGAATTCGTGCTTGATCATTGCTCCGGCCGGCGCCCAAGCCAGGGAAACATGGTCGCCTAAAGCAGCGGAGCGCTTCCGAACATAAATAAAGCCCCGAGAGGACGGACCTGCAAGAAAATGTCTACGCCTAAGAGCAGCAGCCAACCGCCTGCTGACAGTTCACCCATTCAGCCAGCCAACGGAAAATTAGGAATCATGATCCCCGGAATGGGGTCAGTCGCGACTACCCTGGTGGCCGGCGTGGAAGCCGTCCGCAAGGGAATCGCCAAGCCTATCGGCTCCCTTACCCAGATGGCAACCATTCGCCTGGGCAAGCGCACCGACGGCAATAGCCCTCTGATCAAGGACTTCGTCCCCCTGGCGAAGCTCGATAATCTCTGCTTCACGGGCTGGGACATTTTTCCCGAAAACATGTTCGAGGCGGCCAAGACAGCGCACGTTCTCGATCGCGATCAACTGGAGACCATTCGGCCGTTCCTCGAAGGGATCCGGCCAATGCCCGCGGTTTTCGATCAGTATTACGTCAAGCGCCTGAAGGGCTGCAACGTCAAGAAGGGGAAGAACAAGCGCGATCTGGCCGAACAGCTGCGGGCGGACATTCAGGCATATAAAAAGGTGACTGAGCGCCAGGTGATGATCTGGTGCGGTTCGACCGAGATTTTTCTCACCCCTACAGCGGTTCACCAGTCGCTGGCGGCGTTTGAAAAGGGGCTGGAAGAGGACGACATCAACATCGCGCCTTCCATGATCTACGCCTATGCCGCGCTGCAGGAAGGCGTTCCGTTTGCCATGGGAGCGCCGAATCTGACCGTCGATCTGCCGGTGATGCAGGAGCTTTCCCGCAAGAACGGTGCGCCCATTACCGGCAAGGATTTCAAGACCGGGCAGACCTTTATGAAGACGGTGCTGGCGCCGGCCTTCAAGGCACGCATGTTGGGCGTGAGCGGCTGGTACTCAACCAATATTCTGGGCAACCGCGATGGCGAGGTGCTGGACGATCCGGAGTCGTTCAAGACCAAGGAGGAGTCCAAGCTGAGCGTGCTCGACTTCATCCTGCAGCCGGATCTCTATCCCGATCTATATAAGGATATTTACCATAAGGTGAGGATTAACTATTATCCGCCACGTGGTGATAATAAAGAGGGTTGGGATAACATAGATATCTTCGGCTGGCTCGGCTACCCGATGCAGATCAAGGTCGATTTCCTGTGCCGCGATTCGATCCTGGCAGCGCCGATTGCTCTGGATCTGGTGCTCTTTCTCGACTTGGCGGCGCGCACTCCAGAGTTGAAAGACCTGGGCATTCAGGAGTGGCTGAGCTTTTACTGGAAGTCGCCCATGACTGCTCCCGGGCTCTACCCCGAGCACGATCTCTTCATTCAACTAATGAAGCTGAAAAACACGCTGCGCCATATCAAAGGCGAGTCCCTGATCACTCACTTGGGCCTCGAATACTACGACTAGCATTCTTTTACCGTGCACGATCGAGCAGGACAGCCTCTCGATCGTGCAGGGTAGTGCGAATGGCCTCCAGTCCCAGCTCAAGGGCCGGCATGTTCTCCAGCACCTTGGCGCTCTCCTGATGCTCCACCATGGATCGCAGCAGATCGCATTGGCCTACCAGCCGCTCATCGTGCTCCATCAGGACCTTGAGCGTGGGTGCCTCCTGTCGATAGCGTTGGGTCATCCGATCATTCTCAGGAACCGGTTGTTGTTGGATGGAAGCTTCCAGAGCACCGATCCCTCGGGCCAGCCTTTCCAGCCGCTGGGCTGCCGCGACTGCGGCCGGGTCCGGAAATGGCTTGCAGCGCGAGGGTGCGGGGAGGAATTCGCGGCGGTATGCACTCTCTGCCGCCTCCACGCTGCCCATCGCGATACCGAGCAGGGATGCGGCTTTGCTGCGAACCAGCTGGTCATCGGCACGCAACTGGTTCTCAACGCGGTAGAAGTTGTAGCCCCAGCCATAAAAAAGGTTGGTGGCGATTTGCCGTAGCGCGCCGGCATCATAAAATCCGTAGCTCGACACTATTTTTCTCCAGTCAATCCGGTCGCGGGGCCCGCGGGATAGAATCCGCTCACTGGACCACCGATGTTGAATGGTAAGCCGGCCGCAGCGTTGGGTGCAGAGACCAACCCCTTCGCCGCCATCTGCAACGCAAGGTAATAGCGCACCGCTTCGATGGGTGTAAGGCCGATCGCCTGCAGCGAGATCAGCTCGCGCATGCGCTCGTCTTTCGGCATGATGAGGATCTTCAGATCATTGAGGGTAATGCCATAGACCTTCAGAAAGTCAGAAAGATGGGTCTTCACCAACTCGCGCACTTCGTTGATGTGCTCATTGATGTCTTCCATCTTCGTCACTTGGACGATCTGGTTGATGGCCTGCTCAATGGCCGGGCCGGCGTAGTCGGAGACTTCGCGGGTGTCGATCACATGGCCATTGAAGGGTAAATGCGTGATCAGTTGGAGCGCCGCATCCTTGGTGTCGACGTGGATGTAGTAATCCACCTGGTAGGCCATCTCTGCCATCTCTTCGCTGGTCGCGACTCCCTCGCTGCGGATGAGCAGCTTGGATCGGTTGACGTAAATGACCTCATAAACCCACGGGGAGGAGCCGCCGAAGAATCCTTGCGCGATCGAACCGAGGATAGGTTTATCCGGGGTGGTGAGGGCGTATTGTCCCGTCTCGTAGACGTTCAATACCGCGCCGCGCGATTTCAAAACGCAGAAGTGATTACTCTCAACCGTGAGCAGCGAACCGGAAACAATGCTTTCGTCTGCAATCTTGACGGCCAGGCTCTTGGTTCCGAGCATGTCCGTCCCATCAGGGAGAATGGATGTGATAACCTGCCGTGCGATCGCCATAATTTACACTCAGCCTCGGCCCCAGGATACGCTCATAGGGGACTTGTAAATGTTAAGGCCATGCGGAGGAAATGTGTCCAGACTCAAGAGCCGCACTTCTTGCTGCTTGCTTCTCGTATTGCTGCAAATCGGCTTCGCGCAAGAGGTCAGCTTCCGGATCCAGCCTCTGCACCCGATCGATCAGTTGCGCACGGAGGCGCTCAAAGAGCAGCCACCGCGGGAGCAGGGAAGTTTCCGCAAGCCTGACCTGGTGGAGTTGGTCAAACTCGACCCCACGATCAAGCTCGACGTGCGTTACGCTACTACGAACAACTTTTTGGGAACTCCGCTGTATACCCAGGCGCGCGCATTTCTCCAGCGCCCGGCTGCGGAGGGGCTCGTCCGCGCGCACCAAGAGCTCAAGGCTCAGGGATACGGCTTGATCATCCACGACGGCTACCGCCCCTGGTACGTCACCGAGATATTCTGGGAGGCGACGCCAGACGACAAAAAGATTTTTGTGGCCAATCCCGAATCAGGCTCCAGGCATAATCGCGGATGCGCCGTGGACCTGTCCTTATACGATTTGAAGACCGGCGAAGAAGTGAAGATGCCCAGCGGGTACGACGAGATGACCAAGCGCGCGTATGCCGACTATCCCGGCGGCACACCCGACGAGCGCGCTCGCCGCGCGCTGCTGCGCCAAGCCATGGAAAAGCAGGGCTTCGTGGTTAATCCCGACGAGTGGTGGCACTTCGATTACAAGGATTGGAAACAGTATCCGATACAGAACGTCAAGTTTGAGGATCTCGGCTTTTAGTGCGATCGCAGACCATCGACTGGATCAGCGGATGCGGCCCGCGCTGCCGGTAGTGCCGAGGCGAGAAGTGCCAACAACATCATCGTGAGCACAGCCCCAAGATAAACGAGCGGGTCGGTGGCGCTGACCTCGAAGAGGAAAGAACTCACCAGGCGGGAGACCGCGAGTGAGCCCAGTACCCCGAGGGCGCACCCTATAAGCGCCATCCTGGCGCCCGATAACAGGACCAAATGCGCGATCCGGATGCGCGGAGCGCCCAGGGCCATGCGGATGGCGATCTCCTGCGTGCGCAGCGAAACCGAAAAAGCGACCACCGCGTAGATTCCGACGATGGCGAGCAGCAAAGCTCCTGTGGCGAAACCGGTGATCAGGTCGGTGTTAAAGCGGCGCGGCGCCTCGACGTTAGAGATGACCTCATTCATGGGCTGAACCTGCTCGAGAGCGAGCATGGGATCGATCTCGGCGACGGTCGAACGCAGGATTTTGGTCATCTGCTCGGGCGGCAGAGCGGAACGGAGAGTGATGTATCCGGTCGCCGGGCCGGTCAGCTCTGCTGCCACGTCGCTGCCGCTAAAGGTGGCGGGCTGCTCGGCCGGGTAATACCACTGGTCAGCGCTGGGCTCATCGCGCGCTCCGAGCTTGGTATCCGAAACGATGCCCACTACGGTAGCCCATGGGTAGCCCTTTTGCGGGTTGCCGACGTGCATACGCTTGCCGAGGGCTTGCTGCCCGGGCCAGGAATGCTGCGCCATCGACTGGTTAATGATCACTACCAGCGGTGCGTTGGCACGATCGTTGACAGTGAAGGCGCGGCCTTTGAGCAGTGGAATGCCCATGGTGCGGAAGTAGTCACCCTGGACGCTTGCAAACATAGCGAACTGCAGCTTCCAACTGGCTACGGGCACACCCTCGATGGTATAGGCGGCGCCTCCGCTCACTCCACTGCCGGGAAGAATGTTGGTGATGCCGGCGGCGACGACGCCAGGCTTGCTGGAGATCCGGTCGATCACGGCTTGGTTGAATTGGTCAGCGGAAATGTGGGTGCGGTATTGCTTAAGCGGGAGGTGATAGCCGGCGACCAGGACATGTTCGGGACGGAACCCTGGGTCAACGGCGAGCATCTTGTGGAAACTGCGCAGCAAGGCGCCCGACACGGTAAGCAACATGAGCGCGACGGCGATCTCTGAGATGACAAGAGTTGAGCGCAGCCAGGCGTGGCTCAAGGCACCACTTCCAGTGGGGACGCCCGCTTTGAGGCTTTCCGTCAAATTGGTCCGCAGGGCGGCGAAGGCAGGCGCAAGGCTACAGAGGGCCCCCGTGGCCAGGGCCAGGAACAGGGCGAAGACGACAACGCCGACGTCAATAGAGATTGCGTCCACGCGCGGCATAGAGTCGGGTAATAGGTGTAGGGCGATGCGGATGGCTAATGCGGCAGACGCGAGGCCCAGGATTCCCCCCGCCGTACTTAACAGCAGGCCTTCGCAAACGGCTTCGCGGATGATGGCGCTGGAACGGGCTCCGAGGGCCAGACGGACAGCATACTCACGGCGGCTTCGGATAGCCCGGACGAGCAGCAGGCCTGCGACATTGACACAGGCAATCAGCAGGACGACGAAGACGGCAGCGAACAAGGTACTCAGCACTGGGCGCGCATCGGCTACATCGAATTCGCGCAATGGCTTCACATCGCCCCTTATGTGAATGGCCGACATGCTGGCGGGGAAGCTGTGCATGATCTGCTGAGCGACACGGTCGGCATCCTGGGCGCCTTGGTTGAAGGTCACGCCCTCTTTGAGGCGCGCGATCATGTGGTAGCCCCAAAAGCCGGCACTCTGGTCGGAGAGTTCGTCTGGCGTAAGGGCCAAGGGAACCCAGAGTTGCGCCTGGTCGAGATGCCCGGTCTGGAGCGGAAACTCGAAGCTGCGCGGCATGATGCCGATGATCGTGTAAGGCCTGCGGTCGAGCTCGATGACACTGCCTAGAACATTAGGATCGCGGTGGTAGCGTGTCGACCACAGGGCGTAGCTGAGCACTGCAAACGGCTGATGCCCGGCCTCTTCCTGGGGAGTAAAGACGCGCCCGAGCAGGGGTGGAACGCCGAGTGCAGGAAAGGTTCCAGCGGTCAGGCGGGCAGCGTTTACTTGCTCCGGAGTTGCGCCTCCGGAGAGCTCATAACTGCTGCTGGTATAGGCGCCAAAGGAAGAAAAGGCACTGGCTGCGTGGGAGTAGATCGCAATCTCACGCGCAGTGACGGGCGTGTTTGGACCGGCACCCAGATGGTCCCCTAACAGAACGAGCCGTTCGGGATCGGCGAATGGGAGCGGCCTTAGCAGAATGGCTTCGACGAGCGAGAAGATCGCGGTCGTGGCGCCGATGCCCAACGCCAGGGTGAGGATGACTGTTGCCGTGAAGCCCGGTGTCTTGCGCAATCGGCGAACTGCGAAGCGGATATTTTGTGCCAGCCCCTGCATGCATCCCTCCCAGAACTTGTTGACTATCATCTCAGAAACGAATCGCCTGGGATGAACTCGGCTACACTGGCTGTTTTTCTTCAAAATTCTCGCAAAATCGTCATCGTGAGGCGCTCTGCTCAGGATGACAAATTTGCTGCGAATTGGAGATGCCGAAAAAAAAGCTCCCGTCCCGTTTCCATTTGGTTCTGCTAGGGACCGAAATTTCTCGTTGACAAGGCTCAAAACTGTATTAATGTATTAATACAAATGATTATCCGCGTGCAGCCCGGGCTTGGCACAGCGATCTATCTCCAGATCGAATCGCAGTTGAAGCATGCCATCGCCGCCGGGGCTCTCAAGCGCGATGATGCTTTGCCTCCCGTACGCAAGCTGGCAGCCGAATTGCGCATCAATCCGAACACCGTAGCGCGCGCCTATCAAAACCTGGAGCGCGACGGCATTCTGCGTACCGTTCCCGGAGGCGGTTGTTATGTGAACGGTCAAAGTCCTGGCCTGCTGAAATCGGAAAAACTACGCCGCCTCAAGCCGCTGGCGACGCAACTCGCAGTCGAAGCCAAACAACTTCGACTGTCACGGGAAGAGTTGATGCAATTGCTGGAAAACTCGTATGACGAACTCGGAGAAGCGCCATGAGCGATCTCGTTATCGAAACGCATTCGCTGCATAAGCAGTACGGCCATACTAAGGCCGTTGACGGTCTCGAGATGCACGTGCCTCGCGGTTCGGTCTACGGATTCCTTGGCCGCAATGGGGCCGGAAAAACCACCACCATTCGTCTGCTCGCCGGGCTGATTCAACCCAATGCCGGTCATGCGCGGGTGCTCGACCTGGACCCGCAAGCCGACCGCATCGCGATTCTCGAGCGCACCAGTTTCGTGATCGATAAGGTACTGCTGCCTTCGATGACAGGCAATGATCTGGTGCGCTTCAACCGCGGCTTCTTTCCCCGCTGGTCAGACGCTCTGGCGCGCAAATACACAGACGCGCTGGAAATCCCTATGAAGCAGAAGTTTCGCAAGCTCTCCACCGGAAATCAAACCAAGCTCTGCCTTTTGCTTGCCCTTTCGCAGGGGGCTGAGCTGTTGGTACTGGACGAGCCAACGGCCGGACTCGATCCCATCGTCACGGATCAACTTTTGCGCATCATCATTGATGATTTCGCCGGGGAAGGGCGAACGCTGCTCCTCTCTTCCCATCACCTATCGGAAGTAGAGCGAGTGGCCGACTGGATCGGCATCATTGACCGTGGCAAGGTGCTGCTCGAAGCGCAGCTCGACGATTTGCGGGCGAATTTCCGCCGCGTTCGCGTTGTGGGAGAAGATCTGCGTCCACCGTCGCGCAACGAGATCCTCCAGACACGTACCGGCGAGGGGACAACCGAATATGTCCTACGCACCAACGCAGAGGGTTTCACCGCGAACCTGCGAAGCCAGGGTGCTACGGTGCTCGACGTCTCACCCATGAACCTGCAGGAGATCTTTCTCGAAGTGGTGGGGAAGGGAGAAGCCAATGTACTTATGGAAGTGTTGGCGTGATACGCGCGTCGTGCTGGCAGCCAGCCTGTTATGCATCGCTGCTTTGTTTGTGTTAGGCCTGAGGCAGAACCTCGTCCTCGATCGTGGACCCTTCGAGTTCGTTCCAAACATATTTCCGTTTCTTCTCAGCGTTCAGGCTTTTCCGCTTAGCTTTGTTGCCTGGCTACTGGGCTTCTTCGGAGTGGGCAGGGATCTGGGTGAACGGAGCGGATCGTATTTATTTACCAGGCCGAGAAGCCGCGCATACTTTGTCTGGTGTGATTGGGGCGTAGGCATGGCGGTACTGCTGCCGATTGTAGCGTTCCTGGCTCTGCTCTTCGGAGCCCTGTTGCACCGGATCATCCTTGCCCTCGGAGACCCTCTGCATGGCAGCGTTATGATCGCAGGCAGCCCGGTTACGCTCACTTTCATTGTCTGGTTGAACTTCGTCGCCGCATTCCTTCTGGCCGGGTTGGTCTTTAGTTTGACGTACTTCTCCACCGTGGTCATGAAGCACGCCAAGGGCATTATCTATGGCGCGGGCGTGCTTGTGGGCTACATCTTTCTCGAGCAAGTCGTGCCGCATTATTGGCCGGGAATACATCTGCCGACGCTAGTGCTGCAGGAATTTAGCCAATCGCACCACAACGTCACCGGAATTTCAAACCACTTGGGCGTTTCGGTGGCAGTCCGCGCCGCAATCATCCTGCTCTTTCCGTTCGCCACGCAATTCGTGTTGCAGAAGATGGATATCGATCAATGAGCGCCGGCTAGTTTAATAACTGAAGTATGTGGGCTTCAAAATCATTCTTGTTGACGACACCTGTATGAGACAGCGCGATCTTTCCCTGCCGGTCGATGAGTAGTGTCATCGGCATAGAGGTGAGGTTGTAGGCTTTTGCCAGCTGGTCGTTCCCGATGACGACGGGATATTGCATCGCTGTGTTTCCGCCCGTTTCCGGATCCGTTTTCCTTGCCAGGAAAGGCTTGACTGCTTTCCATCCGTCGTCATCCATCGACACGCCAATGACGGTGAGGCCTTGCTGCTTATATTTCTGGTCAAACTCCATGTACCAGGGAATCTCGAGCTTGCAACCGCCGCACCATGTAGCCCAGAAATCCAGCAGAACAACCTTCCCCCGATAATCCGATAACTGAATCTGCTTTCCATCGGCATCCGTCAGAGAAAAACTGGGTGCTGGCTTCCGGCTGGTCTCTGGAAGAAGCTTGTCTGGCGGGGACTGTGTTTGTCCAGGATGATCCTGCGCAACTGTACGCGGAGCAAGCAGGGTAGTCGTGGATAAGGTGAGGAGCAGGTACGCAGGAAACGAACGGATCAACTTCATAAAGCGCCTCCAGATCGAAGGTTTGACTTGCAGCGCTATTAATATCACAATGTAAGCATACTATGCTTGGTGAATTTGAGTACCTTCTCATCGCTGCCGCCGTTCGCCTGGGAGACGAGGCGTATGGAGCTGCCATCTTGCAGGAAATCGAACGCTCGTCGCGCCGCGAATGCTCCATTGGCGCTCTTTACACAACATTGGACCGTCTCGAGGCCAAGGGGATGATCAAGACCTGGACGGGCAAGCCAACGCAGGAGCGGGGAGGTCGATCGAAGCGGATGGTACGGGTGACCGCGAAAGGTGTTGCGGCAGCGACGGCTTTTTACGAGACAGTACAGCAGGTAAGTCACGGAACATCGTGGCAGGTTGCTCAGGCTGGAGCACGAAAATGAGGAACCTATGGAGCTGGTCCACGCAAGCACTGTCGAGAACTCTCGATCCCGGGGAACGGGAAATTGTCTTTGGGGACCTTGCCGAACTAGACATGAGTGATCGCAAAGCGTTCAAGGGTGTCCTCGGCCTGGTTTTGAGACGCCAGCTCGGGCTTTGGAAGGAATGGGAGCCATGGTTTGTCTTGGTTGCTATTGTTGTTCCCGTTTGTCCGCTCTTAGCAAGGCAATCCAATAACCTGGACCTGACCTTCTTTCCAAATCCAGAGATGTGGCTTCACTATGGGATCTCTTATAGAACAGGAGTATCGTCGGCGGCACTTTTCGCGGAGTTTTGTTTTCAAGCTTCTGCGCTCGTTACCTGGTCCTGGACCAGCGCCTTCGTTTTGGGTGCGCTGTCTAGAAAAACAATCTGGGTCAATGGCGGTCTGTTCTTTGGGTTGTGCGCGGTCTTCGCCGTCGACCGTAGCTTTTATTCGATCCGGTCACTGTGGGTTACCCCGTGGGCGTGGACCCCGACTGTAGGCAGCTTTTTGTTTGTCCTTCTTCCGGTGTGTTGGGGACTTCGTACGGGTACTAAGTCTCCGCGGACAACGCCTCCATGGATGATTCCCCTAGCCGTGTGGACAGTGATCATCGGCGGCCTCGCATTTTGGACACAAGGATGGTATGGCGCTGCTCTCGACAACTGGAGCCACGCTGCGCCGGCGCTGACTCTAGTTCAACTGGCGCAGCGCGCCGACCTGTGGGAAGCCATTCTCACTCATTTGTTTACCCTCGCCGTGTTGACAGGACCCATCGTTTATTTGCTCGCGATAGATGGGTTATCACGCAGGCGAAGCGGGATTTGTCGAGCCTGAACCGAGCCTGTTCATTGTAACGTGCCCTATTGCATTCCCATAGATAGAGTGTCAATATTCATATGGCTAACCAAGAGGAGCATGTTGGCAGAGGGCCGTGATCCTTGCCCGCTTTCTCACACCGGCCGCGGAGGCATGATGCGAAAACTCAGAGCGTTATGGTTGCGCCTTTGCGGGCCACTACGCAAGGCGCAGGGCGGTGATGATTTCGAGGCCGAGCTCGCCAGCCACTTGGCGATGCACACCGAGGACGGTATCCGCGCCGGTCTCAGTTCCGAGGAAGCTCGCCGCCAGGCCCTCATTCGTCTCGGCGGCGCGGAGCAGACGCGGCAGGCTTATCGCGAGCGGGGCAGGCTACCGTGGTTGGAGACGCTCGCACTCGACCTTGTCTACAGTCTGCGCCGGCTAGGCAAACATCCGGCGGTGGCAATCATCGCGATCCTTTCGATCGGCCTGGGCATCGGCGCCAACGGCACCATCTTCTCCATGGTCAGCCGATTCGTTCTGCGTCCCGCGCCGGTCGGCGATCCATCCACCCTATTGGCCATCCAGAGGGGCGGCGTGAGTTCGCTTTCAGGGCCACTGTTCAACGATCTTCGCGAACAAGCGAAATCTTTCTCCGCAGTTGCGGCTTACTTTCCGCTGGTGCCCGCCTCCATTGGCGGCCGCGGAGAACCGGAACGGGTCTGGGGCCAGGCGGTCACGGCAAATTTCTTCGATACCGCCGAACTTCGCATGGTGCGTGGTCGCGGTTTCACGAACAGCGAAGACAAGCAGCCTGTAGCCGTGCTGGGTGCCGGCCTATGGCATCGCCGTTTCCACGACGACCCCGCAATTGTGGGCGAGACAGTCACTCTCTCGGGCCAAGTCTTTACCGTGGTGGGCGTCGCACCAGCCGGTTTCCACGGGATTGACCAGATTCTGCAAGCCGAGTTCTGGGTGCCGCTCGGGATCGCTGACCGGTTAGTCCCTAACCTGCCTAAAGGCCCTGACCGCAACGCAGCCTGGCTGTTCGTCGTTGGCCGGCTGCGACCCGGCACGACGCGTACCCAGGCTGCCGCCGAGCTAAATGCGCTGGCCGAACGTTTGGCACGTAGCTATCCAAACACCGACAAGGACAAGCCCTTTGCCTTTGTGCACACGGGCTTACTGCCGCCGGCCGCGCAAAACGGATTGCTGATCTTCCTGACTGCGCTCTCTGTGGTGGCGCTGTTGGTGCTGGCAATTGCAGGCGCCAATGTAGCCAACGTTCTGTTTGCGCAGGCATCCGGCCGTCAGCGCGAGATGGCCGTGCGCCTGGCGTTAGGAGCCACCCACGGACGCTTGCAGCGACAGATGCTGATAGAGAGCGTCTTGCTGGGCTTAGGCGGAGGAGTCCTGGGCGTCCTTCTGTCTATATGGGCTACGCAGGCGCTCTCCGCGATCAAGCTGCCCGTATCATTTCCTGTCGACATGCGCATTGGGGTGGATTGGCGTGTGCTGGTCTTCATCTTTGCCTTGAGCATCCTCAGCGGATTGCTGCTGGGAATGGCCCCGGCATGGGCTGCGGCACATCCGCTCCTAGGCAGCGCGCTCAAGGGCGAGGATGCGCTGGCTCGCCCCGGGCGCCGCTTGACTCTGCGTAATCTGCTGACGACAGCGCAGATCGCCATGTCGGTGATTCTGCTTTTGATGACAGGACTTTTCCTGCGCAGCTTGCAAACCGCGGCCAGCATCGACCTTGGCTTTCGCCCCCAGGACTTGTTGAGTATGTCTGTCGATCCACGCCTGAACGGCTACACGCCGGAGCGGACGGGCGAGTTTCTCGATCAGTTGCGGGGGCGCACGGCCGTTCTACCAGGTGTGCTCTCGGCAGCGTGGACAGACCATGGGCCGCTCTCCATCGCTCGCAATATAGAGAGGTTCCATGTTGGAGGCGGTCCAACTTCCGGCAAAAACGATCCCGCGGTCAATCGAATTATGGTGACACCGGGCTACTTCGGGACCATGGGCATTCCGCGCGTTGCGGGCCGCGACTTCGGAGGGGAAACAGCGAGCGGTCCAAAGACCGCTGTCGTCAACCGAGCCTTTGTGGAGCGCATCTTCGCAGGCGAAAATCCCATCGGGCAGCAGGTGACTGGCGGCGGCGTGACCTATCAAATCGTGGGTGTGGTAGGCAACGTCAAGACCAACTCGCTGGGCGAGGATCTTACGCCGGTACTTTACCGCTCACTCCAGCAAAATATCGGGGCCGAGCCTTCCTTGCTAGGCTATACGCTGGCGGTGCACACCGCGGGCCATCCCGCGGCAATGGGCAAGGCGGTGCGGCAGCAGATCTATGCGCTTGATCGCAGCATGGCCGTTTTCAACGAGGAGACCATGGAGGAACATGTCCATTCTGCCTTCTTCCTGCCAAGCCTGGCGGCCATGCTGTTTGGCGTCTTCGGCGGTATCGGGCTGGTGCTGGCCACGGTGGGTCTCTACGGCGTGATGAGCTATGCGGTCAGCCGGCGCACGCGTGAGATCGGCATTCGCATGGCGATGGGCGCGCAACCGGGCACAGTCGAACGCCTGGTTCTGCGTCAAGGCCTTGTGCTCACGCTGATCGCGGTCGCGCTCGGTTGGCCGGCCGCATGGATGTTATCCAAACTGGCGGCCAGCTTCCTCTACGGCATTCAACCGCATGACGCGCTGACTTTCGTGGTTGTGCCGCCGTTTCTGTTGGTGATTGCTTTGGTGGCGTGTTGGATTCCAGCTCGGCGGGCCGCGTCTATCGAGCCCATGGTGGCATTGCGCACAGAGTAGAGGCGACTCATGTTCTCAAACCCGACCTTCTGGCACCGGTGTGTAGAGGTCGACGGGCGACAACAGGGCAATGCACGCATCGACCCGGATAGAGGGCGATTTTCAAATTTCGGTCGGATGGTGGCCTACTCGGAAGTAATTCTGTCGAATGATGATCTCAGGGCAGCGGCGAAGTGCATGTAACGGGAATTTCGGAAACTTTCGGTTGCTTCACCTCTCACCGCTGGGAAGTTACCGATAACGCGACTTGAACCTCGCAGCCGCTTCGCGGCTGCTTAACATAGTTTTGCCGGCAGTAACCTGCCGGCAAAATCCACCTACGCAATTCTCTAAGCCAGGCCCGCAGATCACCCGCATCGCCCCAATCCCATCGAAAACCCATAGTGCTGGCAGCCGCTAGGGCTTCCTTCAAGTCGCTGTATCTGGAGCGCCCATCAGACCAACGCAAGGGCCAGGCTCTGTTCGCGGGCGCTCCAGATACAGCCCTAAGACTTCCCGGGAACCTTGCGGATAGCTTGTCGTAGAAATGACCGGGCCCGTCATGTGGCGCGACTGTTGTTCCTTGCGGATGGTCTGGAATAATGCATTGATGAGCGATCCACCCAAGACCGGGTTCAAATCTCCGGACTCGAATTTAAGCCAGCTGATGCTGTACTTTGTGCTTGCATATGGATTCAGCATCGTTCTTTGGCTACCCCTGCTGCTGGGAAAGAGCCGTTCCCGTTTAGCTCTTTGCATCGGGACGTTCGGCCCTACGCTTGCCGCGCTGGCGACGCAGTGGATCTTCGCCCGCAACTGGGGGCCATAAGGATCTGGACGCCTCTGCCGCGTTTACTCTTGGGGGTTACATCCGGCGTTTCAGCCGTCCTTGTTCCAGCCTTCCTCGCCGCCTTTTTGATGACCAAGTCTGGCTTTGGTAGCTGGCAATGGATGGCGTTGGTTCAGATCTTGACGCTTTTCGGACCCAATCTTTGGGGGGGACCATTGGGTGAAGAGTGCGGCTGGCGCGGCTATGCTCTCCCGAGGTTGCAGCGCCGGTTCAGTCCGGCGGTTGCTGCTCTCATCCTTGGCTTTCTCTGGGCCAATTGGCATCTTCCGTTGATGATTGCTCACGTCTACAACCTGTCCTGGTGGCAGTTTGTGCCTCTCACGATGGCGGCGTCCGTTTTCCTGTCCTTCGGATTTAACAAGTCGGGAGGCAGCACGATCTGCGCAATAATTGTGCACGGTTTCTACAACGTGGGATTCGGAATTATCCTGAATGACTTTATTGGGAAAGCCACATTGCGCAGTAATGCAGTCCAGCACAATGTCGCTTGGATGGCGTATGCAGGTTTGGCTGCCCTGCTTTGCATTGTCACGAAGGGTCAGCTCGGTTATCGCCCAGACACAGGCCTGCCTTAAGCGGACTACAGGCTCGGGGTTGGCTAAGCCCGTGGAGCGTGTAAGCGCTAGACTACGTGTCGAAGGTAGGGAACGAAAAACGTTAGGACTCTATCGTGAACGGGGTTATAGGTAACTTGCCTGCCAGACTCGCCTGGGTGAGGGAAGTTAATGGAATGAGACGCATTCAACCGCATGACGCGCTGACCTTCGCGGTTGTTCCGCCATTTCTGTCTGCGATTGCCCTGGTGGCTTGTTGGATACCAGCTAGGCGCGCCGCTTCTATCGAACCCATGGTGGCATTGCCCACGGAGTAGGCCATCCCGTCAAATGCGGTTAGTGACCGTAGCGCGTGACTGTGGCCTCCGGGTCCTGGGACGCCTTATCCAGCAAGGGTTCATTCGCCTGTTTCAAGTACTTATCAAGAAAAGCAAGCGTGAACGACTGCGTAAGCCGTAAGTTATGCAGCGCGGTTTGAGTTTCGACTACACGGCCCTGGGCTGCCAGCAGACGGTAATCGCTGAAGCTTCCGTGATAAAGACCAGGTGCTTTTAATATGACGTGGTAACTACCCAGAGGACAGCGGTTGAGTTCTGCTTCCATTTCCTTCAGGTAATCGGCGTACTGCGTTTCACTGTAGGGTTTCCGTTCCCGCGAATGGTCCACCTCGAGAAGCAGGACGGGTTGGTGAAACGGCTTGCCATCGGGATACTCGGGAAATGCTGATACTGGGGACATCCCGCCATCCAGGCTTACGCAAGCTTTGATGCGCGCATCGAGCTGGCATGCTCTGGTTGCAAAATCTGCCCCGGCTGAGTGACCCACAGCCGCAACGTTTTTCAAATCGAGTCTTCCGCTAAGCAGAAAGTGCCGCGTTCCGGCCTCATTCATCTTCTCCAGGTGGTTCAGTACAAATACCAGATCACTGGCGCCCGTACTGATTTCTAAGCCTGCCGCGGCCACCATGCGTTTGAAGCGTTCGTCGGCAGGGAGATCGGCTGGTATGGCCTCGCGATGGAAGGGAACGATCTTTCCGCCGGGAAATGCGACGGCGATGGCAGTATCGGTGTGTTCAACCGCTGCGACCACGTATCCGTGGCTCACCAGCTCTTCAATCAGGGCAGTGTATTCGAAGCCGGTGCCGCCCAGGCCGTGGGAGAGAAGCACAACGGGAAATTTCTTGGGAGTGTTGGCGACCGGGGCGTTTTCGATTGCGTGCGGTCTGATTTTCCCGGAGACAATCAGGGGCCAGGCTGCTTCGAATTCCTCCCTCACGTGAGGCTGAAGATCCGAGTCAGCATCCATCGCTTTAGCGCCAGGCAAGTACCATCCTGCTTCCGCGGTATTTCCCCGTGGCGACGGATACCAGAGATAGACCATCAGGTCGCGATGAGCCTGTGGGTCAGTGGAATAGGGATCAGGGCGCGAGAGATCGATCCACTCATAACCGATGCGGCCGATCCCAAATGTACCCGAGGGAGTAGGCAATTGTGGTGTTGCCGCAGTGGCCTGAGCATCCTGCGGAGCAGCAGGTGTTTGGCGCGCCGCGCCCAGACTTGGTTGGAGTGAGACTGCCAGACTGCTGACGATAAGAGCGCACATCAGGATGTTGTTCATTTTTTTTCCTTTCCCACTTGACATGTACTATACAACTAGTACACTAGTCAACAGATGAAGAATCGAACACAGAGCGGAGACGCCATGTTTAGCTTTCAACTCAATGCGCATAGTGGCGTTCCCGTATACAGGCAGCTGATGGACCAGGTGCAAGGCGCACTCGCAGGCGGGCGGCTAAAGGCGGGCGATCAGCTTCCTACCATTCGCCAGGTCGCTGTCGATCTCGCGATTAATCCGAATACCGTGACCCGTGCCTATCGCGAGATGGAGATTCGAGGCCTTCTGGAAACCCAGCAGGGAACTGGAACGTTTATCGCGGAGCAGCCGGTGGCGACTGATAGCCGCGCGCGGACCCGGCAGATGCAACAGCTTGCAGCCGAAGTGATCGCCAGGGCAGGCGCGAACGGTTTTAGTCTTACCGAGCTGATGGACGCTCTAAAGGAACATGGCAATGAGCAAAGTACCAAGAGGAGATAGCAAAATGAGCCAGCGTATCGAGATCAGCGCGCCTGCAACAACGGTCATGGTCGTTTGCATAGCAGCCGGATTAGCCGGAACGTTCCTAACTGGAAATAAACTGCCACTGCTTCTCGGAACCCTCGTCGGCCTGTTCTTTTTGTTTTCAATTAAGGTCGTGCGCCAGTGGGAGAAGGTTGCGGTGCTTCGTTTCGGACGCTTTCAGCGGCTCCAGGGACCGGGGCTGTTCATGCTCACCCCGGTGGTAGAGACGCTCAGCAGCTTTGTCGATCAGCGGGTGCGCATCGGCACGGTCACCGCGGAGTCTACGCTGACCCGGGATACAGTTCCTGTGAATGTGGACGCGATCGTCTTCTGGCTGGTGTGGAATGCTGAAAAATCGATTCTGGAAGTAGCGAATTTCGAGGACGCCATCGCGATGAGCGCCCAAACAGCGCTTCGCGAATCCATTGGCCGTCACGACCTGGCGAAGTTGATCACTGATCGTGAAGCGCTTGGTCAGGAACTGCAAAAAATTCTTGATGAGAAGACAAACCCATGGGGAATTACGGTCCAGTCGGTGGAGATACGCGATGTGCGTATTCCGCAGCCGCTGGAGAACGCAATGTCCCAGCAAGCCCAGGCAGAACGCGAACGGCACGCCCGCATCATTCTCGGTGACGCGGAATTGCAAGTGGCCGCCAAATTTGCCGAAGCATCCGAGGTGTATCTCAACAAGCCCGGCGCCTTGCACCTGCGCGCCATGAATATGCTCTACGAGGCGATCAAGGAGCGCGGCTCGATGGTGATTGTGCCCTCGTCTGCTGTGGAAACAATGGGTCTCGGGGGGATGCTGGCGACGACTGCGCTCAACAAGACGAGTGAACGATGAAGCACAGAATTGCGCATGAAAGATTATCCGATAGAAATTGAAGGCCACTTCGATGCCAGGCAAGTCGAGATTGCCGTTGAGAAATGCTCTCGCGATCTTGGGCTTTTAGAAAGCTTGAGAGGCACGTTGGCAAAGTACCCCGGATGTGTGCACTGGCACTTCAGGAAGCCGCGGGTAAGCGGGACGGTAGAGGTAACCTCCTGGCCATCCAACAAGATGCTATGGATCACCGTTCAGCAAGGGCGGCGTGCTGAATGGTTGGAAGAGGCGGTGCCGTCCATGGAGCGATGTCTGCAGAACGCACTCAGAGGCCCAAGGCGATCATAGCGTCAGGTGGTCACGGGTTGCCCTATTGCATTCCCATAGAAAGTATGGCAAAGTTCATATGGGTAAACAACAGGAGGCCCGGGGCGACCAGGCGGACGTTTGGCAGGGCGACTTCATCCAATGTTTAGCTTGAATTGGCCGTCGACGGCACTTCTCCCCGGCTGAGGAGGCGTGATGCGCAAGCTGCGAACACTGTGGATCCGGTTACAGAGAATGCGCGGGGCGGGGCGAACCGACAAGCAGCTTGCGGCCGAACTGGAAAGCCATCTCCAGATGCACATCGAGGACAATGTGCGATCCGGCATGCCGCCGCAAGAGGCACGACGGCAGGCATTGATTCGTCTCGGCGGCTTGGAGCAGGCGCAACAGGCGTTCCGCGAACAAGCTACGCTGCCCGCTCTCGAAATCCTGCTGCACGACGTGCGCTACGCTCTGCGGCAGTTGCGCAGGTCGCCTGGTTTTACCACGGTGGCGCTGCTTACGCTGGCGCTCGGCATTGGGGCCACTACCGGCATCTTCACCCTGGTGGACGCAGTGCTCCTGAAATCGCTTCCTGTACCGCGTCCGGAGCAGCTGTTCCTGGTAAAGCAGACTGATCACACTGCGGAGAAAACCCGAGTTTCTTATCCGTTCTTCCTTCACGTGCGCCAGCAGTTGCCGGATACCGCACCAATTGCCGCCATGGCCTGGCCTAACGACTTTTACATCAACGCAGGGACGGAACAACCGGAGCGCGCGTTGGGGCAACTTGTTTCCGGCAACTACTTTCAAGTTTTTGAAACCTGGCCCGTCCTAGGCCGCCTGCTCACGCCTACCGATGATGCCAAGATGAGCGGCAGCGCCGTGGCTGTCATCAGCTACGGCTACTGGCAGCGCCGCTTTGCCGGCGATCGGGGAGTGATCGGCCGTAAGATGACCGTGAACAATGTGCCGTTCTTGGTCGTTGGTGTGGCTGCACGTGGGTTCTTTGGTGCACGCACGGGCGAGGAACCCGACTTCTGGATGCCGCTGACGATGCAGTCCGACGTGCGTTATCACGACCACTACAGCGACATAGCCGCGGAGCCCTTGAAGCCCTGGATTCCCCAGGATCGCGTTTTCTGGCTGCAGCCCATCGTGCGGGTTAAGGAACCGGCTGCCCTTGCTCAGCTGACCACCGTGATGAATCGGCTGTATCGGAACGATCTGCTACAGGCGACGCAGGGCGTGTCAGACCCGGATCTGCTGCACTGGTTCCAGACGGTTGCCCTGACGCTTGAACCCGGGCAGCAGGGATTTGCAAACCTGCGGAGCGAATTCGAGCAGCCTCTCCTTCTTCTGATGGGCATGGCTGTGATGGTGCTCCTGATTGCGTGCGCAAATATCGCAAATCTTCTGCTGGCAAGGGCGGCCGCACAGGAGCGAGGGTTTGCCGTACGATTTTCGATGGGCGCTAGCCGATCGCGGCTCATTCGCCAGATGCTGACGGAGTGCGTACTGCTGTCCTCCTTCGGCGGCTTGCTCGGGATTGCCGTGGCCTTCGGCTGTACCAGCGTGCTGCCGAAGTGGGCATCAACGCACGCCACGCCGATTCCGCTCAACCTCACGCCCGATGCGCGCATCCTGATCTTCAGCGTGGTTGTCAGCATGGCCACGGGCCTTTTGTTTGGGCTGGCGCCGGCGCTCAAGAGCGCGCATGTCGATCCCGCGTCCGTACTGAAAGGCAGCGCTCAGTCGATCTCCGGACGCGAAGCCCGTTGGTCTCTGCGGAAGGGGCTGGTCGCCGTTCAGGTGGCGCTCTCCATGGTGCTGCTTGTGGGCGCCGGCATGTTTGTGCGAACACTGGGGAACTACAGCAGGCTTGACCCCGGCTTCGACCGCGATCACCTGCTCAGTTTGCACCTCGATACGAACCTAGTGAATTACCAGGCGAGCGACTTTCCGTCGCTGTACGAGCGTCTGACCAGCCAGTTGGAAGCGATCCCCGGCGTCCGCTCCGCGAGCGTGACCACCTGCTCGATCGTCGCTGGTTGCCACGACTCGAGCGCGATACGGATCGCCGACGACAATCATCATGAGGGGAGCCGGCACGGCGAGACCCAGATGAACAGTGTAGCCCCCAATTATTTTGAGACGGTGGGTATCAGTCTCCTGCAAGGCAGAGTGTTCGCGACCACCGATGGCCCGACCTCTCCCAAGGTTGCCATGGTCAATCAAGCATTTGTGCGAAAGTTTCTCTCCGGGGGCGACGCTATCGGACGACGCTTCTCGTACGCCGACAATTCTCAGGACAGCTTCGCCATTGTTGGCCTGGTGGCTGACGCGCGCGTGAACGATATTCGTGAAGCGGCTCCGCCAGTCATGTATTTTCCGATTGCTCAGGCCCCCGGCAACATCGACGGGCTGGAGATCCGAACCGTGGCCGATCCGCAGTGGATAGCAGCCCAGGTTCGTCAGGCAGTCGCGGCCGTCGATCACAGGATCCCTATCATCGACATCATCACACTCAACGAAGAGGTGAAGAACAATCTGACCCAACAGCGGCTGATCGCCCGCTTAACCTCCATCTTCGGCCTTCTGGCCTTGGGGCTGGCGTGCCTCGGGCTCTATGGGGTCATGTCTTATATCGTGGAGCGCCGGACGAGCGAAATCGGGGTGCGCCTCGCGCTCGGCTCCACGCGTTCAGCTGTGCTGCGTCTGGTTCTGAAAGAAACGTTGCTGCTGATCACTCTAGGCGGATTGATTGGACTAGCGCTATCGATTGCGGCTATGCACCTGGCGACGAGCTTCCTGTTTGGGCTCTCGCCTGAAGATCCGGCGACCATCGGAGGAGCACTCTTGCTGCTTCTCTTGGTGTCAATGGCCGCAGGATTTTTCCCTGCACGGCGCGCCGCCTCGGTCGATCCGATGCAGGCCCTCAGAACGGAATAAGAGACGGGCGCGCGCGATCATTTACCGGCAACGGCCCGCGGCTTAGCAGGGAGAAAACCCGCCAGTAAGCCAATCGCCGGAAGGTACGCGCATATCTTGTACACGGTGAAGATGCTGGTTGCGTCGGCGATCCTGCCTAGTATGGCTGCGCCGATGCCGCCCATGCCGAAGGCAAAGCCAAAGAAGAGTCCCGAGATCATGCCCACCCGTCCGGGCACGAGTTCCTGCGCGTAGACGACGATTGCAGGGAAGGCCGAAGCCAGCATCAAGCCTACGAAGCACGCTTAACACACCGGTCCAGAGGAAGTTTGCGTAAGGCAACAGCAAGGTAAGCGGCAAGACCCCAAGAATGGACCACCAGATGACTGCCTTGCGGCCAAAACGATCGCCGATCGGGCCACCAATCAAGGTTCCGGCAGCGACTGCTCCCAGAAAAGCAAAGAGGTGAAGCTGCGCGCTCCGCACTCCTATATGAAAGCGGGCCATCAGGTAGAAGGTGTAATAGCTGGTGATGCTGGCCAGGTAAAAGAACTTGGAGAAGACGAGAGCGATCAAAATCGCGATGCCTACGACCACCTTCCTGGGCGGCAAACCATGCGCGTCTTCCGCTTGTTTTACGGGCCGCGTTTTCAGATGCTGAAGGCGGGCTTTGTACCAACGGCTCACCCGCAGCAGAACCAAAAATCCCAACAGAGCCAGGATGGAGAACCATGCCGCCCCGCGCTGCCCGTGGGGAAGGACGATAAAAGCTGCCAGCAGCGGCCCGATTGCCGATCCGGTGTTTCCGCCCACCTGAAAGATCGACTGGGCCATTCCGTGCCGCCCCCCGGAAGCCAGACGCGCCACGCGCGATGACTCCGGATGGAAGACTGCTGAGCCCATGCCAATCAACGACGCGGCCAGCAACAGCAATCGCGAAGCTGGGCGCAACCGACAGCAGCAGCAGACCCAGCAGGGTAAAAACCATGCCCACAGGCAGGGAGTACGGCAGGGGCTTGCGGTCGGTGTATTGCCCGATAAAGGGCTGCAAGATCGACGCCGTCATCTGGTAGGTCAGCGTCAGCAGGCCGATTTGACCGAAATTCAAATGGAACGAGGTCTTCAGGATGGGATAGATGGACGGCAGCAGGGCCTGCATCGAATCATTGAGCAGATGGCCGAGACCCACCGCTATGAGCACCCGAAACAGTGTTTTCTCTTCGACCAGGCCGGGGCCCTCGACCTGATTGGGCGCCCGGTTAGGCGCAATGATCTGCGTAGTCATGCCGGTTGCCCGAGGATCTCCTCTAGCTATGCTACTGCGAGTGGCGGCGTAAGAGGCAAAAGTGAGAGTGGGAACGGGCTGTCAGCAACCGGGAATGGCGTTCCTTTGGTAGCGGCAACGAGCCTCAGATAACTGTTGCAGATGATCGGAGGTGAGCGGCTGGGGACAGCCGAGCTGGCGAGCGACCAGGCAGATGTGGGCGTAGTGCTCGACCGTTTCCATGCGCATAAAGGCATCTTGCAGCGTATCGCCCGCGGTTACGACACCATGGTTGGCGAGCAGGACCGCGTCATGATCGACGATCAGGGGCTGAATGCTGGAAGCCACGTCCGCTGTACCCGTGGTCGCGTAGGGCGCCAGCGGGATCGACCCCAGGGCCATGACGACTTCCGAGCACAGGGGCTCTTCCAGAGCCAGGCCGCAGGAGGCAAAGCCGGTGGAGATGGGCGGATGCGCATGGACCACCGCCTGCACATCGGGCCGTTGGCGATAAATTGCCAGGTGCATGCCGATTTCGCTGGTCACGTTCCGGCTTTCGCCGACGCGATGACCCTCCATGTCGACCACCACCATATCCGCTGCCTTGAGCATGAACTTGCTCATGCCGGTGGGTGTGGCCAGAATGCGGTCATGGCTCAGACGCACCGAGAGGTTCCCCGCCGTGCCTGGCACGAAACCCAATCGATACAGCCACTTACCGAAACGGGCAAGCTGCTTGCGGTGAAGATTTTCGGCGGACCGCTCGGGAGCGGTGGAGCTTAAGGCCATGTTCAGAGTTGTAGTGAATCCACTCTTGTCCAGAGCCGTTGGATGCATACGTCACCAAATCCCCGTTTGATCGCTTTCTCGCAGTTTCCGACGGAAAGACGGGAAACGCAACAGGGAAAACGCGGATAATGAGGAATTCCGTCCGGGAAGCACTGGTCTGGTCTGGGAACGCCGGATTGGGGTGACCGCCTCGTGCACATTCGTCAGAGAAATAGGCCTGAAGGGCGGAATGGAACTGCTTCTGTTGCAGGTGCCCGAGGCCCTTGCGCCCAGCCACCGTCAGGAGTTACTTTACGTGACTGAAGTCACGTGCGCATGACTGCAATCGACTCCGGCCTTTTCCGTTTTAGCTAAGTTCTGTTCTGCCAAGCACCTGAAACAGAAAACTCAATCGTTTGTTGAGGCCTCATGAAGCTGATCTTCATTTATGGTTTGCCGGCGACGGGTAAGCTGACCGTTGGTGGTGAACTGGCGACTATGACAGGTTACAGACTCTTTCACAACCACGCGGTGGTGGATCTTCTTTTGTCGGTCTTCGACTTTGGGAGTCCTCCGTTTGTCGAGTTGCGGGAGGATATCTGGTTGTCAGTCTTTGAGCAGGCCTGCCGTAGCGGGCTACCCGGATTGATTTTCACATTCGCACCTGAGGGAACCGTCCGGCCCGGCTTCGTCGCTGAAGTGAAGAGCACGATCGCGAGGGAGGGCGGCGAAGTCGATTTTGTCGAGTTGGTATGTCCGCTGACGGAGCTAAAGAAGCGCATCGACAGCCCTTCCAGGCTTGCCTATCAGAAACTCGCCTCTGTCTCCCTTTTTGAGCAACTGCACGCGGATGGAGTTTTCGGTGCGTTGAAGATGCCGGAGCCACGGCTCTCGATCGATACCAGCCGCTACACGCCGGCCGAAGCGGCGATGGAGATTGCACGGACGCTCAAGATCGGTCGACCGAGCGAACTATAATGTGTGTTTATGCACATCCCAACGAAGAAGACAGTGGACTGGTCCAATTGCCCGATCGTGGAGGTTGTTCCCGGCAAGGTGAGCGGTGTGCCGATCCTGAAGGGCACACGAGTGCAGGCTGACTCCGTCGTTGAGAACTACGAGGGTGGGTCGCCTGTGGAGGAGATTGCATACAACTTTGACCTAAAGCCAGAGGATATTCGGGCCGTGCTGGCCTATGCTGCTCGGCAGCAAACCCGTCCTCGAAGCCACTAGGGTACGCTTTACGATCTTCAGGCTTTCGTCTCGACGCCACAAAGAGACGTTGCAACTTAAGGCTAACCGCAGGGACCTGCGGTTCCCGGTCGGTCGTCCAGCGATTATTTCCGCAGCCGCTTGATCCGGCTCATCCCGACCGCTAGCCTAGTTGCGCCCAAGCCCATACGATGGTCAGCATGACAACGGGTCTTACCCACGACGTCCTGGAACTGGATGGACAGCCACTCTCGTTCGATCAAGTCAGCCAAGTGGCCACGCGCTCGATGACGGTAACCATTGCGCCGGGGGCCCGGCCGCGAATCGCTGCGTCCCAAGCCGTGGTCGAACGCATTGTCACCAGCAATGAAACGGCCTACGGGATCAACACTGGATTCGGCAAATTGTCCGATGTGCGTATAGGCAGCGAAGACCTGCAAAAGCTGCAACGTAATCTTGTGCGCAGCCATGCTTGCGGGCTGGGCGAGCCGCTGGACGAGGCAGAGGTGCGCGCCATGCTGCTGCTGCGTGCGAATGTTCTCACGAAAGGATTGAGCGGCGTCCGCTACCAACTGATCGAATTGCTGATCGGCCTACTCAACAGCCGCGTACACCCGGTCATTCCAAGTAAAGGCTCGGTGGGTGCGAGCGGAGATCTGGCGCCGTTGGCGCATCTTGCCCTGGTGCTTATGGGGGAAGGCGAAGTGTTTTTCCAGGGCGCGCGGATGCCTACCGAGGCAGCACTCGCAAAAGCTGGTCTCACTGCCCTGGTGCTCGAAGCCAAGGAGGGCCTAGCACTGCTCAACGGCACCCAGGCCATGGCCGCGGTAGGTGGCCTGGCGTTGCTGCGCGCGGTACGCGTGAACCGGCTCTTCGATCTGGCCGGCGCGATGGCGCTGGAGGCATTGCGCGGCACCCCGGTGGCCTTCGACGAGCGCATTCACCAGGCACGGCCGCATCCCGGCCAGATGCAGGCGGCCGCGCATCTGCGGGCGCTGCTGCGCGATAGCGAGATTCGCGAGTCCCACCGGGTGAATGATCCTCGGGTGCAGGATGCCTATTGCCTCCGCTGCATGCCGCAGGTTCACGGAGCGGCGCGGGGGGCGCTTGAGCATGTGCGCCAAGTGATCGAAATCGAAACCGGATCGGCGACCGACAATCCCTTGATCTTCTGTGAGTCCGGACCTGGCGCCGGCGAGGTCCTCTCCGGAGGAAATTTTCATGGCGCGCCGTTGGGCCTCGCGCTGGACTATGCAGCCATCGCGGTGACCGACCTGATGAGCATCAGCGAACGAAGAATCGATCGCCTCATCAATCCTGACGTCAACGAGGGCCTGCCTGCCTTTCTTGCGGAAACGCCGGGCCTTTCCTCCGGGCTTATGATTGCTCACGTGGCCGCGGCTGCGCTGTTGAATGAAGCCAAGGTCCTTGCCCATCCGGCGAGCGTGGATAGTTTGCCCACTTCCGGCGGCAAGGAAGATCATGTATCTATGGGCATGACCGCCGCGCTCAAGCTAAAGCAAATTGTCGAGAATGCGGAGAAGGTCCTGGCGATTGAGCTGATGACCGCGGCGCAGGGCCTCGAATATCGCAAGCCGCTCAAAGCCGCGACAGAGATCGAGCGGGCACGTCAATTTATACGCACGCTTGTGCCCCGGCTGGACGAAGACCGGGTGATTGCAGGAGATATCGAACGCTTAGCAAAGGGGATTCGCGATGGAGACTTTGATAGCTGGTCCGCATAAAGAAGTCATTCGTGCGCCGCGAGGAACCCTCCTGCGCACTAAGGGCTGGCAGCAGGAAGCTGCCCTGCGCATGCTGATGAACAATCTCGACCCTGAAGTGGCCGAGGCCCCGGACGAGCTGGTGGTCTACGGCGGCACGGGAAAGGCGGCGCGCGATTGGCCCTGCTTTCACGCTATCGTGCGCGCGCTCGAGAGCCTGGAGAACGATGAGACGCTGCTGATCCAATCGGGTAAGCCTGTGGGCATCTTGCGCACCCACAGCATGGCGCCGCGGGTGTTGATCGCGAACGCCAACCTGGTGGGCAAATGGTCCAACTGGGAGGTCTTTCGCGAGCTCGAACAAAAAGGGCTGATGATGTACGGCCAGATGACCGCCGGGTCCTGGATTTACATCGGAAGCCAGGGCATCGTGCAGGGTACATATGAAACCTTCGCCGAGGCCGGCCGCAAACATTTCGGCGGCAGCCTGGAAGGCAAGCTGATTGTCTCCGGCGGCATGGGAGGCATGGGTGGCGCGCAGCCTTTGGCCGCCACCATGACCGGCGCGTGCTTTCTCGGCATCGACGTGGATCCGAAGCGCATTCAGAAGCGAGTGGAAAGCGGCTACTGCGACCGCATGGCAACCACGGTCGATGAAGCGCTGCAGTTGCTTGCGGAAGCGAGAAGGGAAGGCGCCGCTCGCTCGGTTGGTTTGGTAGGCAATGCGGCCGATGTTTTGCCCGAGCTGCTGCGCCGCAATGTGATTCCTGAAATTGTGACGGATCAGACGAGCGCGCACGACCCATTGAATGGATACGTGCCTAACGGCTTAAGCCTTGAAGCAGCGCTGGCGCTGCGTCAGCAGGACAGTGACGGATACGTTTCCCGTTCCATGGCCGCCATGGGCAAGCATGTGGAGGCGATGCTGGAGTTGAAGCGCCGCGGTTCAGTGGTCTTCGATTACGGAAACAATCTTCGGACCAACGCTAAGTTGGCCGGGGTGGAAGATGCTTTTAATATCCCAGGCTTCGTGCCGGAATACGTCCGGCCATTGTTTTGCGAAGGCAAAGGGCCGTTCCGCTGGGTGGCGCTTTCGGGCGATGGGGAAGACATTCGTAAGACCGACAAGCTCGTGCTCTCGCTCTTTCCTGGAGACGAAGGCCTCAAGCGCTGGATCAAACTGGCCGGCGAGCGCATTCACTTTCAGGGGTTGCCCGCCCGCATTTGCTGGCTGGGTTACGGGCAAAGAGCCAAGCTGGGGCTGGCGATGAATGAATTGGTGCGCACCGGCGAGATTACGGCGCCCATCGTGATTGGCCGCGACCATCTCGATACTGGATCGGTGGCCTCTCCTTATCGCGAGACCGAGGGAATGCTCGACGGTTCCGATGCGGTCGCCGATTGGCCGTTGCTGAATGCGCTGGTGAACACCGCGGCCGGCGCATCGTGGGTCAGTATCCACAATGGCGGCGGTGTGGGCATTGGCTATTCGCAGCATGCGGGCATGGTGGTAGTGGCCGATGGCACAGACGAAGCCGCGTTGCGCTTGGAGCGAGTCTTGACCACTGACCCGGGGATGGGCGTGCTGCGGCACGCGGACGCCGGTTATCCTGCTGCGCGAAGCTTCGCTCATGATGCGGGTTTACGTCTGCCCATGGAAGAAGAAGGGTGACGAGGGATCTACATTTTTTGTTCGCTGGAAGGGGATCCTTGGAGTGATTTTTGATGCATAGCGCATTCGCACTGGTGAACTGTTCGCAACTGGTCACGCTCACTGGTGCCAACCGTCCACGCGTGGGGGCGGAGCTGCGTGAGCTCGCGATCATTCATGACGGGGCCATGCTAGTCCGCGATGGCCGAATCGAAGCAGTCGGCGCTCGCAGCGACATCGAAGGGCATCTCAACCACGACATGCAGGTAATCGATGCTGGGGGAAGAGTCGTGACTCCCGGCTTCGTGGATGCGCATACTCACCTGGTCTTCGCCGGCAATCGTGCCGATGAATTTGAAATGCGCTGTTCCGGAATCACTTATCAGGAGATAGCCCGCCAGGGCGGAGGCATTCGCTCCACCGTCCGCCGCACCCGCGATGCTTCGGAAAGTGACCTTCTAGCCACGTCGCAAAAACACGCGCTCTGGTTGCTACGCGGAGGCACCACCACGATCGAAGCGAAATCCGGCTACGGGCTGACCGTCGAAGCAGAGATGAAGATCCTGCGCGTCGTGCGCGAAACACAAGAGACCACTCCATTACGCTGCGTGCCCACCTTTCTGGGCGCACACGAGGTGCCGGACGAGTTCATTGGCCGCACCGCCGCGTACGTCGAGCTGGTGATCGGCGAGATGCTTCCCCTGGTAGCTTTGCACAAGCTGGCAAGCTTCTGCGATGTCTTCTGCGAGCCCCACATCTTCGACCAGCATTCCGCTGCGCGCATCCTCGAAGCGGCGCGTACTTTGGGCTTTGGCCTACGTATCCATGGCGACCAATTCAGCTGCTCCGGCGGAGCCCTGCTCGCGGCGCGTCTGGGCGCTGCCACCGCCGATCATCTCGAGCACACCGACGCAGCCTCGATCGCCGCTCTGGCCGCAGCGAAGGTGCAGCCAGTCCTGTTGCCCGGTTCCGTGTATTCCATCGGCTCCAGGCATTACGCGCCCGCGCGAGCCATGATCGAAGCCGGGCTTGCCGTGGTCTTGGCCACGGACTTCAACCCCGGCTCTTCGCCCATCGCATCCATGCCGGTTGTGATGTCGCTGGCCTGCACGCAGATGAAGATGACCCCAGCGGAAGCCCTCACAGCGGCAACCATCAACGCCGCATGGAGCCTTAACCTGGCTACCGAGGTAGGCTCGCTCGAGCAGGGCAAGTCCGCCGACTTTGTTATTCATGAGGCGAGCGACTACCGGGAGATTCCGTACTTCCTGGGTACCCAGCGGCCGGCGATGGTGTTCGCCCAGGGAGAGCGCGTCGCTTGAAAGTGACTCCGCAGAAACTCAGCGCGATTGCGCCTTGGCTCGCGCTGCTGTCGATCTCCGTCCTGATCAATTACGTCGACCGCGGGAACCTCTCCATTGCCGCGCCTTTGCTCAAGGATGAGCTACACCTCAATCCCTGGCAACTTGGGATTTTGCTCTCCGCATTTTTCTGGACGTATACCGCCTTACTCTTCGTTGTGGGCTGGCTGGTGGATCGGTTTGAAGTGAATCTGGTGATTGCGACCGGCTTCCTGGTGTGGTCGCTGGCCACGGTGGCCACCGGCCTAGTGCCTGGATTCGCTTTATTGCTGGTGACGCGACTAGTCCTGGGCATCGGCGAGTCGGTCGCGTTTCCATCGTGCTCAAAGATTCTCGCGCTCCATGTCTCTGAGGAACGTCGCGGCTTCGCCAATGGCGCTATCATCACCGGGATCCGGTCCGGTCCAGCCGTCGGCATGTTTGGCGCTGGGCTCCTCATGGCCAGGTACGGCTGGCGTCCGGTGTTTATCGGCATCGGTTTGGTTAGCCTGGTGTGGCTGCCTGCCTGGAAGAAGTGGATGCCGCGCGGCCATGCGTTGGGCGGCTCCAGTTTCAGGGGCTTTGCTACCATCGCCACCATGTTGCGCAAGCGCTCATTCTGGGGCGCCTCTGCAGGCCACTTTTGTGGAAACTACCTGTTGTACGTGATGGTCACCTGGCTTCCGTTCTATCTGGTGCGCGAACGCCATCTTTCGATGAACGCAATGGCGAGAGTCGCTGGTCTCTACTTCCTGGTAGATGCCACCTCGGCCTTGACCGCGGGTGCGCTTTCAGATCTCTTCATACGCCGTGGCTACACCACGACCCGGGTCAGAAAATCGGTCATGGCGATCGGACATACCACGGGAGCCATCGGCATCGCTGCTTGCGCTCTCGCTGGACCACACAGCTATCTGCCATGGTTGCTGGTCGCGGCAGCGGGATGTGGCACCTCAGCCTCAGGCATCTACGCGTTTTGCCAGATCCTTGCCGGGCCGAAAGCGGCGGGCACGTGGACTGGTTTCCAGGGTGGGTTTGGGAATTTCGCGGGAGTAATCGCGCCGGCGCTCACCGGGTTTATCGTGAACCGCTCGGGAAATTTTCGTACCCCATTTCTGATCGCCTCTTGCATCGCACTGGCTGGCGGCGTCGCTTGGGTCTTTGGGGTTGGCCGGGTGGAACCGGTCACCTGGGCTCCGGAGGAGAACGTTCTGCCCGTAGCTTTCGTGGATTCGGTATAGCCAAGCACTCAGGAGCGCAATGTGAGCTTGCGACTGTCCATATAGGCCGCGACCGCGGCCGCGCGGCCTTCGCGATCAGCCTAGGCAGAGCGTCTGCAGCGGCCCTGCGGTCTCGTGAACAGACGCAGTCGCTTTATGGTCACTTCCGTCCTACTTTTCCTGCGGAAAACCCGCTCAATGAGGAGAGCGGCGTTACAGGCTGCGAAAAAGCGCATGCTTTGTATCAGGGCACGGCTTCAGCCGTGCCGCACAGACCCGCTGCTTTTGAGGGCTTTAGTGTCTGCGTGAGAACTGCGGTTTAGACCTTGTACCAGGGCACGACTTTACACGCCGCGGAAAAACTCATGTTTTGTGTCAGGGCACGACTTTAGTCGGGCCGTACAAAACGCGCCTGATGAGGGCTTTAGCCCCTGAGGTACGTTGTTTCTCCATTCGCCTGCGATATCCTAGGGAAAGAACCGTACCTCAGCGGCTGAACAGGCTGCGGAAAAACTCGCTTTGTCGGGAGGGTACGGGTACGTCAAAACCGCCGGTTCGGATTCAGTACCGCAGAGCCTGCCCTGAGCTTGCCTTTTCTATTTGCTCAAAGCGCGCCCTCGACCCATCGCTGGTGAACAGAACGAGCGCGTACTCGGTCAACAGCAACCCTAGAAACAACTGAGCGGCCGTCGCTAAACGGCACCGGCTTCAGCATCCGCGTGAGAAATGGAAACTGAGGGGTCCGCGGTGGGAGCCCCCGCATTCATGCGGGGGAAGGAGCGCTTCAGCGCTCCGGGAAAGAGTCTCCACTCTGATTCTGCGCTTTATTGATACCTGCATAAGTAATGTCCCATTAGCCCTTTTGAAGGACGCTGGGAATCCAGCGCTTTCAGCCAAATCGGGCAGGACATTTGTTTTGCAGTTTTCAATAGCGCTGGCAACGCCTTGCTTTATCCCTCGATAGGCACCATTTCACAAACCCGGATTTGGTGGTCAGACGGGAATTTGGAATTTGGTGGTCAGAATTTGGTGGTCAGACTCCGTCTGTCACCCCTTTTTGATAACCAGACTTCGCAGGCAGCCCGTTCTCCGTCAGATTACGATGAGAAATGCATGCCTACGAACTGAACGGCACCCGTATCCTTGAGTTTTCTGTGAACGACGCGGAAGTAAGCACCGCGTCGGACTCTTCTGCTTTGATTAGTCTCGCATTAGAACATCAAGCAGCGCTGGTCATCATTCCAGCCAGCGAGGTTGATCGTGCGTTCTTCCAGTTAAAGACAGGCGTTGCTGGAGACCTGATTCAAAAGTTCGTGAATTATCGCTTGCGATTGGCGATCATTGGCGACGTGGCAGCTTACACCGAGCAAAGTGCGTCCCTGCGTGCCTTCATCTCCGAGTCTAATCGGGGAAGAACATTATGGTTCTCCCCAACGCTAGCCGATTTGCACGCACGGCTGGCCTTGTGAAACTGAGACGGCGTCGCCTTGCATGCGGCATTTTCAAATGTGCGACTGAAGTTACCCAAAACCCGCCTTTATCCCGCCTTTATCCGTGCGCCACATCTTTTTCTCGCGCCTTGTTCGGCGTACATTGATTTGGGCACTGTGGTTCTCCTCTCGAATGAAAATCCACCTAGTATCCCGCCCCACCCACGCTGGCTGCGATTCCGAGACCCTAGTTTTGTAGAAAAATCCGTGGCAAACTCTCACTATGGTTGCGAGCGATATACGACAGCGATACGCGGAAGAGATCCGTACCAATATCCACTTCACCTCGCCTGACTTATTGAAAGCCTTTGCCGCCGTTCCACGCGAGGAATTTGTCGGCTCCGGCCCATGGAAAGTGCTCTCACGAGTGCCGGGGCAGATGCAACCTCAAGTGGCTGATGTTACAGACCCGGCTGAGCTGTATCGTGACGTGGCGATATTGTTGGACCCGGCGCGATCTCTCACAAATGGCAATCCCGGCACCCTCGCGCTATGGCTGGACGCCCTGAACCTCTCAGCGTCGAAATCCGTCTTTCATCTCGGATGTGGAACCGGGTATTACACCGCAATCATGGCCGAAATGGTGGGGCCAGAGGGACGAATAACAGGGGTCGAGATCGACCCGATGCTGGCTGCGCAAGCCCGCGTAAACCTGTCGCGCTATTCGAACGTTGAGGTCGTTGAGGGGGACGGAGGCACGGTAGACACTGGCGTTACAGACGCTATCCTGATCAACGCAGGTGTGACCCATTCGAGGGAAAGTTGGTTGGACAATCTGCAACTCGCGGGCACTCTCGTTCTGCCGCTAACGGTTGAATTCGGGATGCCGCACGTGGGCAAAGGAATGGTGCTGCGGGTGTCCAGGCTCCAGTCGGGTTACTCGGCTAACTTCCTTCCCGTACCGGTGATGATCTACTCGTGTTCTAGCGTTCGAAACCCCGAGTTTGGTAGCCTTCTCAGCAAGTCGTTCATGTCGGGCACCTTCAGTTTGGTGAGATCACTTCGTCGCGATCCGCATTCCTCCGAACCTGATTGCTGGCTGCACACTCCGACGTTCTGTCTATCGACCCGTCCACTGATCTGATCAATACCTTTGAACACATCGCAACTGCGCAGAGCTTTTGATTTTTCGCATGCTTGATCTTGGTGTGTTTGGCGCGTTAAGTTATGTGGCCCTTTTCAGCGCGCGCGGGCACGTCTTCAGGCCCGCCCAGTAGCGAGCGCCACATAAATCTTTGCGCCACATAAGAAATCAAACTGGATGGCTATCGGCTTGAGGCGGTACGGACGAGCCGTGCCACTACGCTCTATTCTCGGCGGGAGAATGTGCTCAACCAAAGGTTTCCTTACATCGCGACGGCATTGAAGCATCTTCCCAACGAAACGGTGATCGACGGACAAAATCGACGCGGGACAGACGGAGCAACCCCCCAGGGTAAATGCGTCGACATGACACCTATTGCAGCAAATCAAGCTGCTCGCCGACAACGTTTAGTGACTCAATTCGCCTGTCTCAGCCGAGGGGCCCACTTCACCTCGGCCTTTTTCGCCTACTGCCATGTCTAACTTTCGGGATTCGCTACAGATGGAAAGCCTTCCGGCATTTCCGGTCTTTCAAGGAGAAAATCCTGGTAGACCCAAATCGCCGTTTGGTCGTAGAGGCCGGCCAGCGGCTCTTTCCTGATAAAGGACGATAAAGGCGGGACAGACGGGACGTTTACTCGCTTGTTACGGTTGCTGTTGCTTAGATAAAGCCTGTCCCGCCTTTATCCCAAGAGCCCTGAGTGCCCTTCGCTCCTGGACTACAGGGATTTCATTTCACCAATATGGACAATATCGTGCGGCCTATTTTGGCTTTGGCTTTTGCCTTGAAGGAAAAGAGCGAGCGGCTCGAATTCCTGCGAGGTTTGGCCGCCGGCGTGAGCTTAAGGATGCGTTCGGCGTTTTCATGCGCCAACTTCTCTTTGTCCTCCTTTGACAGTTGGGCTTTATTCAGAAAATCCACGCCGTCGAAGTTGTCTCCGAACGGATCATCGACCGAGAACAGGATGTTGTCGATACCCAATTCCCCAATCGCGCAATTCAGGGCCGTCTGGTCGAAAACCCCGCTGGTTGTGATGAGGACGTTTGCACGCATGTAGTAGAAAACGCTCTTCTGCATGCACCTCTGTTCCGCAGATTCGGCAACCTTCGACTGGCTGGCAAGAAGCCAGTTCCCCATCGTAAGAGCGGTGTTGATGCGCTTGAGTCCAAAGGGAATCAATTCACCCATGTGTCCGACAATGATTTTGAGGTTTGGAAACCGGTCAAAGACGCCGCGTGAGATGAGTCGGAGAAGATGGTGCGTCCAGCGAAGGCTGGCATGAACAGTGGGTGCAAGTCCCACCGGGGTAAGAGTCCAAGCCCCGTAGCTTGAATAGCAGGAAGGAAGGAAACTGAGCATCCTGAAGCCTATTGACAAAGCCATCTGAAAAGGATGGCGAGCGAGTTGCCGGGCCGTAACGCAAGTAAACCCATATGGCCTCGAAAGGACAAGACCCGAAGGCCGAGCCTCCCGTTTTTGGGCGAAGGCAGCATGGAGCGTCGCAAGGACTGATGCGGCGCAACACTTCGGCGGGGTTGGTAGGGGCAGCACGGTTACAAGGTCATGCTAAGCAACTGGAGAAACCCTCCTCGCCCCGTCGAGAAATCGTCGGAGCAGGCAAGCCGTATAACCGGTGACACCGGGAAGTCGGTGGAAGGCGAGAGGGAATCGGCCGGGTCTGTAGTAGCGAGGAAGCGGAGTAATGTCCGTGGAGCGAAGAGGCCCTGCTGTTTGTAACGGCTCTAACAAAAAGGGAGGCAAGGGTGAGATGACAAAAGCGCCCATCAGTTTGCAGGACCTGAGAAGGAGTCTATATGTCAAGGCGAAGGCAGAACCGTCTTGGCGTTTCTGGGGGCTATACGTCCACGTTTGCAAGATGGAGACTTTGCGGGAAGCTTACCAAATGGCGAGAAGCAATGGCGGGGCGCCGGGAATTGACGGGGTCACGTTCGAAGCCATCGAGGAAAGCGGAGCGGAGAGTTTTCTTGTGCGGATTCGGGATGAAGTAGTTGCCAACACGTATCGGCCCATGCAGGCACGGAAGAAGGAGATTCCAAAGGACGGGGGCAAGAAAATCCGCGTCCTGTCGATTCCTGCAATCCGCGATCGCGTGGTCCAGGGAGCGTTAAAGCTCATCCTGGAGCCGATCTTCGAAGCTGACTTCCAATCGGGGTCGTTTGGATATCGACCGAAGCGGACGGCGCATGAAGCCGTAGCCCGGGTGGCCAGAGCGATCGTCGAAGAGAAGACCCGCATCATCGATCTGGATTTAGCCTCCTATTTCGATAACGTGCAGCATTCTCTGCTGTTAGAGAAAGTGGCTCGGCGAGTCCAGGATGATGCGGTCATGCATCTTCTCAAGATGATCCTCAAGGCGACTGGGAAGAAAGGCGTTCCCCAAGGCGGTGTGATTTCACCGTTGCTCAGTAACCTCTATCTGAATGAGGTAGACCGGATGCTGGAGAAGGCGGTGGACACAACGAGAAGGGGCAAGTCAACCAACGTCCAGTATGCACGGTATGCGGACGATATGGTGATCTTGATCGACGCTGAACGGCGGAGTGACTGGCTGGTGAAGGCGATAGATAGACGGCTGCGCGAGGAGTTCGCAAAGCTACGCGTTGCGATCAACGAGGACAAGAGTCGGATGGTCGATCTGAAGAAGGGAGAGAGCTTTGCTTTTCTGGGTTTTCAGTATCGGCGCATACTCAGCTTTCGGCAGAAGGGGCGGCCATACTACGCGCCCAAGATGAAGAAGCGGACAGCGCTGTTTGAAAAGCTCAGGGAGGTCTTCCGACAGCATGTCAGCTGGCCCGTCGAAGTCGTGATTGCGAAAATCAATCCGATTCTCCGTGGCTGGGTGAACTACTTTCGGGTCGGTCATTCGAGTTCCTGTTTTTCAAAGGTCAAACAATGGGTAGAAATGAAGGTCCGGAAACATCTGGTACGTGCCCGGGGGCGCAACGGCTTTCCCTGGAAGCGGCGGAGTAGCGAGTGGCTTTATGATGGGCTGGGTTTGTTCAACGACTACCAGCTTCGTCGATGGTCCAGTGCGAAAGTTGCCCCAGTTAGATAGGCCCCATAAACCTTGGCACTAAGCAAACAGGTGCGCCCAGTGCGGGAAATCCGCACGCTGGGTGCGATGTGGCGGGGGCTGGAAACGGATTCACGGTTTGGCTACTGAGGCACTCCCAGAGGAAACGGGGAGCAATAGCTAGGCTAGACCTACGGAACACCGCGCCAGTCCTCGACCCTACCGTTCCGGTTTCGACCTGCCACCCCCAACTCTGCATCAGCATAGGGCAGTCTTTGTAATAGATATCGATGATCCCCTGTGGCGGATCGGTCGGATGTATATAGATCGGTACGTCCAACGCTTGCGCCCGATCGAAGATCGGCGAAAACGAGTCCTCATCCAGGTACCGGCCGTTGGTATGACCATTGATGAGCGCACCTTTGAATCCGAGCTGGGAGACCGTACGCTCCAACTCATCGGCTGCATCGATGGGCGATTGGATCGGCAGCATCGCAAAACCGGCGAAGCGGGTGGGATATTCCTGAATGACTGCACCCAGCCAATCATTGACCTCCCTGGACAAACGGACTGCCGTATTGCGTTCGAGAGTCTGAACGCCAGGCTGCACATGAGAGAGCACTTGCAAGTCGATGCCCGCCGCGTCCATGCGGCGAATTCTTTCCGGACCAACATCAGTGAGACGTCCTTTGACCATGTCGAGCAATTTGACCCATGACGCAGGGTATAACTCCCGCAGTTTGGGATGCAGGAAATGCTCTTCGAGAGTGATGATGCGCGCAACCGTTTCACCATTCTTGTTCATCGTCATTCCCCTAGGAGAAAACCTGCTGGAGGCGTTAATGGAAAAGCCCACGCCCGCCCGCTTCATCCGGCTTATTCTGGCCTGGACTGGTTGCTCAGCTTTCGATTTGGACGGCTCGGGATGAACCGTTTGCCGTAGCCCGGGTGTCCATGCGGAATCAGTCCACGATGGGCAGCAAGTTTCGCGCATAACTCGATCAGGGTTTCCCGCTCCGGCACCGTCAGGGAAGAGCCGAGGTCGGCATCATGCGCCGTGGCGATTCGCTCCACCTTTTCCAGAAGTTGAGATCCTCTTTGTGTCAATTGCAGTTGCTGGCTTCGACGGTCCTGCGCGCTGCGCTCGCGCGCCACCAGGCCTTTGGTTTCAAGCTCATCAAGCAACACCACCAGGCGGCTGGGCACTACTCCGAGATGCGAGGCGAGTTCGCGCTGATTCTTCCCTTCGTTGGCATGGATCCAGCGCAGGATGCCGAAATGCGGCGGCGAAATGCCGAAGCCTGCGATCTTGCGGCCAAAGGAGAGCGCTGCATGAGTTCCAAGCTGCGACAACAGCAGCCCGAGCGCGCGGCGGCCGGGTACCGGATTCTCAGGAGCCTTTTGTTTCTTGCTTGGCATAGATCTCCTGTCACTAATATAATACACACCGTATATAATTCACAGAGTGAATCGTTCTCGTAGTGACTTGAATAAAAAAAGAAGTTCCTGCAAAAGGAGTGTCGATGTATCGAATGGCGAAACTGCTTTCTCTGATGTCTACGGGGTTTCTGGCGGGAGTGTTCACCTACGCGTTGTTTGCGATCATTCCGGCATGGAATGAAGTACCGCGCGCGGTGCACTTCACCTATCGTGTCGCCCTCATGCGGCATAATGCGGTTGTCATGCAGAGCATTATGGTGGTCGGCATCCTGGCCCCGCTGTGGTGGGCATGGACCATCCGCGCCATGCCAGCCGCGAGCACCTGCGCCGTGGCTGCCGGCATCATGAATGTGACCGCGGTGCTGGTCACTCGCTTCGGAAATGTGCCCATCAACCAGCTGGTTAGGAAATGGCTAACCGCGCCTCCGCCCGCAAACTACATGGAGACGCTGCATCGCTGGACGGTATTCAACAACCTCCGAAGCGCGGCGGCCGTGTTTGGCTTTGTTCTGATTTTGATTGCCGATGCTCTCATGGATTAGTGGTTGCCGGTCGTAATCCGTCGACATGATAGTCATTCACCGTCGAGAGTGTTCATTCGCTGCAATAGGTATGCTCACCGTAATTACCGCATTAGCCGACCTATCAGCTAATTGAATTCGACTTGGGCGCGGATCTACGTGCGGTGGAAGCGCCGCTTCACCTCGGCTTGATGCGTACGCAGAAGAGCCAAGAATCTCTCTCGCACGGGGTCTGGAGCACTCGCCCGCCAGGCAAGCACGACTTCGACCGCGCATCCGCGATCCCGCAACGGTCGGAAAACCACATCCCGAGACTGAAGATGTTTCACGGTTTCCGGCACGATGGATACCCCTTCGCCTGCCTCGATCATTGTCAACACAGATTGCCAGAGACTTGGAGTATCGACGATTGCTGGAGAAAACCGGGCTCGTTTGCACAGACTAAGGATCGCGTCAGATAATTCGGGCGCATTTTCCCTTGCATATAGGACGAAGCGATCGCTCGCCAAATCCTTGAGCGAAATCGCATCGCTGTTTTCAAGTCTGTGCCCCTGCGGCAGAACCGCAACCAGGGACTCGCGAAAAAATACTTCGCTCGCCAGTGCCCCGCGGAATAAAGCGGGGATTCCCCTGGTAAAGCCGACGTCGATCTGTCCATTGACCAACGCTTCCGGTTGATGCGCCGGATCGAGATCTTTAAGAGAGAGCAAGACGCCGGGCTCGCGCTTTCGAAATTCCCGGATCAACCGTGGGAGAAAAGGCGCCGTAGCCGGGCCACAGAGCCCGACTGTGAGTTTGCCACATCGCCCCTTCCCGGCTTGCGCCACCATCTCCACGGCGCGATCGGTTCTATCCAGGATGTCCCGGGCCTCGCTAAGAAAGGCCGAACCTTCCGTCGTCAGAGAAACACTCCGTTGATTTCTGCGAAAGAGCGCGACACCCAACTCCTGCTCAAGATCTCGCACCTGGCCGCTGACGCCAGATTGAGAAACGTGGAGGCGGCGTGCGGCGAGGGTGAAACTCTGCTCTTCGGCGACCGCGCAGAAGTACCGCAAGTGGCGTAGCTCCATAGAGCAAGAGTGTATCAGGCGGCATCAGTATTTCTGATAACTGCAATCAAAACAAACGTCGCAACTTCTAACGGGGAGTGGGATCCAATGGAGCGTGATGGATCGATCAGCTCCTCGAAAGGACACGCAGATGAAAATACACTACACTCCGAAAGTCACCGCCGGCAGCGTGCAGCACGCAACCGAAGAAGTCGACGGCCTGAAGATTGCCTACCGCGAGGCCGGCAAGCCAGGAAACCCGAAACTGGTCCTTCTTCACGGATTTCCATCCTCCTCACACCAGTACCGAAATCTCATCGTCGCGCTCGCCGATCGATTTCACGTGATTTCGCCTGACTATCCAGGCTTCGGCAATAGCGATGCGCCGGACCCGCGCGATTTCGAGTATTCTTTCGACCACCTTGCCGAGATAACCGGGAAATTCCTCCGCAAGAAAGGCTTTGACCGCTTCGGCCTCTACGTACAGGACTACGGCGGCCCGGTAGGCCTTCGCATCGTAACGAAAACTCCGGAAATGCTTGAGTGGCTCATCATTCAGAACACAAATGCTTATGAAGTTGGATTCACACCGGCCTGGGGCGGATTGCGCGATGCACTTTGGCACAACCGGACGCCTGAAAACGAAGAAGCCGTCGCCGGTCTGCTGGCGTATGACACAGTGAAGACCGTCTATCTGCACGGGTCGCAAATGCCGGAATTGATCAGTCCCGATAACTGGAATTCCGATTTCTATACAACTATCCAGAAGCCTAACGGCCGGCGAATCCAGCTGGATCTCTTTTACGACTACCGGACGAATGTTGCGCTCTATCCGAAGTGGCAGTCACTTCTCAAGCAGATGCAACCGAAGACGATAATCTTTTGGGGTCAGGATGACATCTTCTTTACCCCGCAAGGCGGAGAAGCCTATTTGGAGATTCTGCCGAAAGCAGAAATGCATCGACTCGAGGCCGGACACTTTGCAGTCGAAGACTGCCTGGAGTACATCTCGGAGCATATTCATCAGTTCTACGACCAGTCGGTCGCGTGATCGGCAACATCGGCGTGGCAAGAGGATAGGGGAGGGCTAAATGCCACAACCAAGTCACAACCAAGTGACAGACAGGACGTACCCCATATCCGCACCACTACGGCTACATACATGAAATCATGGATTGCTACCTACACCGATCAAAGGGGGAATGGAGGGAAAGCAGGACGGGAAAGCAGGGGAAAGCAGGACAGACCGGAAATGACCCTAATGAAAACGGCCGATCGTGGTAGATGCCACACCCGGAGTAAAAGGGGGCGACGAAAAACGGTGACGGGACGTTTACCTTACAGCCGCGCATGAACGCGGAAACGTCCCGTCACCCGCTTCTGTCTTACCCTATGACCAGCCATAGACTTGCCGCATTCTCCTGGACCACGAAACTTACCCAGCCTCAAAAGGAGTAGTGCACCGCAAACTGAATGGTGCGCGGCCCGCTGCGCGTGCTTGTAATCTGCCCAAAATTCGTATCCGTGACCGTGTTGTCGGGGTTGCTGTAACTGGCGAAGTTGAACACATTGAAGCCATCCACGCGGAAGCTCACACTTTGCCGTTCCGTGATGTGGAAATCCTTGAAGAGGGAACTGTCGATCTGTTCATATCCGGGCGCCCGCTCGGTACCGACCCCCGCTGAACCATAGGTAAACGCGGCGGCCGGTCCGTAGGCGCAGCTGCCATTATCAGGGCCGCTGCAGGCAACCGCGGATGGGCCTGTACCAAACCAGTGGGCAACGCTCTGGTTCATGACCTTGATCTTGCGGTACTGATTGGCGCGCGATCCTCCCGGGTAGGTGTTGGTGCCGGAATTGTTCGGGCCGAAGATCGTAACCGGGAGGCCCGAGTAAACAATGGCTGTAGAGGAAAGAGTCCAGCCCCCCACCAGCAGGTCGAGCCCACGGTTGACGCCGCCGGCGAAGGCTTGCCCTTTGCCGAACGGCAGCAGATACGATCCGTTGGCCGATAGGTTGTGCCTGATGTCCTGGTCGCTTGGCCCGTAATCGCCTGCCAGGTTGTAGCCGTTTTGGGTGGCCGTTGGCCCGTCTACGGACGCCCCGCCGAAGTTTCCCTGGCTATTGGTGAGCGAATGCGCATAGGTGTAATTGACCGTCGCCTGAAAGCCCTTGCTGAGCCGGTGACGCACGGTGACCTGTGCCGCGTTGTAGTTTGAATACGCTTCTGACTCGACGGTTTCGAGAGTATTGCCCGCACCCACCAGGCTGTCGAAAGGTCCGGGTGCGCCCGTCTGTGCCTGCGCCGGGGTCAGCTGATTTGCGTTGTAATAATCGATCAGATGATGCCCGATCTCCCCGACGTATCCGACCTGGAGCGAGGTGGTGTTATTCAGTTCATATTCCGTCGTAATGTTAAATTCCTGCAGGTAAGCCGGCTGGATGTGCTGCGGATACGCGGTGAAGCTCGCGGTCACGATCGAGCTATTGTTGATAGCGAAGCCATTTTGTACGGCGAAGGGGGTCCCGCCGCTGGTGGCTGTTGGTGTGGGCGCGGTCAACGAGGAGGAGTTTGCGAAGGGAGGATTATTCACCAGACGCTCTCCGCTTGAGTTTCCCTCAAGGAAACTGGTCGTGCCGTAGCCTCCACGGACGACAAACCGTGGATTGACCTGGTAGGCAAAGCCAAAGCGGGGTTGGAACTGGTCGTAAGTAGCTTGGTAACAACCAGCGTTACCACACACGATCGACCCAGCCGGCGCGCCGGCCGGCACTCGCTTCGCATACTCTACCGTTCCGGTCAGAGGTCCGGTCAGGAACACATTCGCCGTCTTATGATTGACTTCCGCGTACGGCTGGTCGTACTCGTAACGCAACCCGAGATTGAGCGTGAGCTTGTCGGTGATCTTCCAATCGTCCTGGATAAAGCCGGCTGCGCGATACTGCCGCTGTCCAAACGCGCCATTGGACAAGCTGATCTGTTGGCCGGACGAGAGGTCGAGCACGAAATCGGCTCCGCCATAACCCGTGCCCCCGGAGAGAGCGGTAAAGTTACCATTGAAGTCGAAGGTCCCGAGCGATCCACCATTGCCGAACAGGAAAAAGTTCTGCTGATAGCGGAATAATTGCGCGCCGAGGCTCAGCACGTGCTTTCCGTGCTGTATGGTCAGGTTATCTCCATACGTGAAGGTGTTATCGCGTAGAATTTGTGCCTGTCCTGGAACACCCACGCCGGTAAGAGTCGACGAGCTGATGCCCTGATAAGAAAAGCCGGCAAACTGTTGCGGACCCGAGGGGATACCAACGATGGAATTCCCGTTCAACCCGAAAGCGCCGGTCGAGTCGCTGGGGATGTTGCTATCCCAACGGATGCGGGTGAAGCCTATCCGCACTTCATTCACCATAGAGGGAGATATGGTATGTACCCAAGTGGCGCCGCCCAGGTGGTCCGGATACGTATCCTGGTTGGGAAAGGTGACGGGGAGCACGGCGACGCTTCCGTCGAACGACCTGCCTTCCGAGTAGAAAGCGGTGATCTTATCCGCGGGCCGCGGATCGGCCTCTATTTTTATATCGCCTTGATCATTGCGCACGAATGAGTTGGTGGGCCCAATGAAATTGTTTTGCACCAGTCCGTCGGTTGGAGTGTGATTGGGCAAAGGATAGTACTGAGGATGGGCAATGAGATAACGAGCCACGGGGTTATTGATGGCCACTCCCTGGTTGTTGACATAGGGCGCAAACCCATTCTGGGTGTTATAGAGCTGGATGGGCGACGAAAGCCCGAGCAGCGCTGAGAAGTCGCCCTGGCGCATCGCAGCTGAAAGAACACTGGCCGTACCCTCGCCTCCCTGGTGTCTCCTTGCCCCTAGATAGTCGGCAAAGAAGAACAACTTGTTCTTCAGGATCGGGCCGCCGATCGTGCCCCCGAAAATGGATTGGGTATACGAGTTCTGCGGAACACCAGAAAAGTTGTTTGCCCAGGTATTTGCAGTCAGATTCTGGTTCTCAATCAGCCCGTAAAGACTACCGTGAAACTTGTTGGTGCCGCTCTTCAGAATGGTGACAATGTCGCCCCCATTGACGTTACCATAGGTGGCCGGCGCATTTGCCTGGATGACGCGCAACTCCTGAATCGCGTCCGGCGCGACGTTGTAGCCGATGAGATTGTTCTGGGTTTCGTTGATGTCGGTGCCGTCGAGGGTGTAGTTGTTAGCCTGGGCGCGGTTGCCGTTGATGGTGACCACATCGCTGTTGAAGGTACTGCGCTCAATTGCGTTATTGCCGGTCAAGCCGGTCGGAGCGGTTGCGACCGCCCCTGGCTGGAACAGGGTAACCGACGAGAAATTCTCGCCGTTGAGCGGTATCGTTGAAATTTCCTGCGAGTCGACGGAGAGCCCCAGCGACCCATCCGCTGTATCCAGAATGGGGGCTAGACCTCCGTTGACGGTCACCACGGTCGCGCTCGAACCAACGCTCAAATGCGCGTCGAGGTTGGCAGTCTGACCAATCTCAAGGGTGAACTGCGGCAGTGTGGTCTTGTTGAAGCCTTTGGCCGAGACCTCAATCTTGTAATTGCCGATGGGCAGAAAACGAATAGAGTAAACACCGGCGCCGTCGCTGGTAGCAGTAGTTGCCACGCTGGTGGCCACGTTGACCGCGACCACGGTTGCGCCGGGAATAACGGCTCCGGACGGGTCGGTCACGGTACCGGTCACTGTTCCTGTTACGGTTTGCGCGGCCCCGGTTGTAACCCACAGCAGCAAGGCAAAGAGTGATACCACCCACGTCTGTACAGACCCTATCTTCATTGGCCCAATTCTCCTCAATCCACAGGTTGGTCTGCGGCTGGTCCGTCGCAGCTCGTCACCGAGGTACGTGTCGATCGTCTGTGGGTTTGCTGTACGCGTTAACTCATGGTTGTTTTCATGCTCTTATGCAGGAACACCCATCGAGAGAAAATATTCCCCGGTATTTCTGGGGATCGCCGCCAGAAATTCGTGCCACTTGGTGGGCACCTCAGGTAACGAATGCCCCGCACAGTAAGCTGCACGCGTTCACGTGACGCGCGCCTTCTACCCGTCTACTGGAATCACCATACTTGCGGAGATCGGTTATAACTACGGTGAGCCGTTCCACAAGGCTGCCGCAATTGTGCTAATAAACATCTATCTCTAGATAACCATGAAAAAGGAGCAGAGGAACTGACCGAATGTAATCGTATTGTCACTTCGAAAACTCTCGCTGAACCCTAAACACTAAGATGCACAGCCGGACGATTAGTCGCGTCAAGAAGAAGGATTCGATCCCCTTCTGCTGCTCGACTACTTGGCCATGATCATGTGCGACGGCAGGAACCACAACTGCAGAATAGATTCAAGTAGACTGTAAACAGATGGAGACGAATGTGAGTCAGCACATTCATCGGGCAAGCGCGCACCAGAATTCAGGACGCATTCCGTGCTTCTCCGCACGACTCATGAATGTTCGCCGAGTCGATTTGTTGTAAACACCACACCGAAAGGCATGGTTTCATGCTCTCGAGACGTAAATTTCTGCAGACTATCTCTGTGGCAGCCTGCTCTGATCTGCTGGTCCAGCAAACAAGAAGCTTTGCCGCCGTTGCTACCCCGGCAACTGACGGCACCGAGGAAGACCTGACACAGTACGTCAATCTCCGAGTGGGCACGGGCGGCCATGGTCATACCTATCCCGGCGCTACTGTTCCTTTCGGGGCCGTGCAGTTGAGTCCTGACACGTTCGACCGGGGTTGGGACTGGTGTTCCGGCTACCACGATTCTGACAGGTCGCTGATGGGCTTCAGCCATACTCACTTGAGCGGTACCGGTGGCGGAGACATGCTGGATGTGCTGATCATCCCCAACGTGGGCGAAGTGAAGTGGAATCCGGGCACGCGGGAAGATGTCCAGGAAGGTTATCGTGCGCCGTTTTCTCATGCCGAGGAAAAGATGACGCCCGGCTACTACTCCGTGCCCTTGCACGATCGCCGTGTTCTGGTTGAATTGACGGCTACCGAGCGCGTAGGGCTGCATCGCTATACGTTTCAGTCTGCAGGTGCAGGCCACTTTGTGTTGGATTTCTCCCACTCCTACAACGATCCCCTGAGTCCCGTTTCGGACGCGACGCTCGACATCGTTGGAGAAGGTATGGTCACTGGCGGACGCACGGTGCACGCCTGGGCAGATGGACGAAAGATCTACTTCGCTGCCCAGTTCTCGAAGCCCTTCAGCAGGGCCGCGTTGTGGCAGGAAGGCGCAGTGCTTCCAGCGGGAAGTTCGCGCGCCGCAGGGAATGCCGTTAAGGCAGCATTGCACTACGACACCACCTCGAACGAGAAAATTCTTATCCGCGTCGGCATTTCTGGAGTGAGTGTTCAAAATGCGATGGCGAACCTGAAAGCCGAGTTGCCGCATTGGGACTTCGAAGCGACTTGCGCCACAGCCAGGCAAAAATGGCAGGCGGAGTTGAGCCGTATCCGGATCGAGACCAGCGATGCGACCACTCGAACGATCTTCTACTCCTCGCTCTATCACATGATGGTTGCGCCGACGCTCTTCGATGACGTGAACGGCGAGTACTGCGGTATGGACGGCAAGATCCATACGCTAGAGCCAGGCCGGCACAACTACAGCAGCTACTCGCTGTGGGATACGTTTCGCGCGCTCCACCCGGCGTTCACCCTCTTCCAGAGTGAGCGCGTGCCGAACTTGGTGAACTGCCTTATCGACATGGCTGAACAGAGTCCCGCGGGCATGCCTGTATGGCCATTGCAGGGCAAGGAGACCGGCACCATGACCGGCTATCATTCGGCGAGCGTGATGGCCGAAGCCTGCGTTAAAAACTTTCCCGGGATTGATTGGCAGCGTGCATACCAGGTGATGCGCAAGCGTAACATGATCGACGATTATCGTGGCCTTGGCTACTATCGCGCGATGGGCTTCATTCCCGCTGACCGAGAGGAGGAATCGGTCAGCAAGCTTATCGAATACGATTATGGTGATTGGGCATGCTCGCTTGTCGCCGAGAAACTGGGCGCGACCGAGGACGCAAAGCTGCAACGAGAGCGCTCGAAGAATTATCGTCACCTCTTTGATCCAAAAACGCAATTCATTCGCGCCAGGCTGATCAATGGTAACTTTACAGAGCCTTTCGATCCCATCGACCTGGGACACTCGGATGCCTATCGTGATTACACTGAATCGAATGCCTGGCAGAGCACCTTCGGCATTCAGCACGACGTGAAGGGCTACATGGAGCTGTGGGGTGGTAGAGAGCCTTTCATCAGGAAGCTTGACGCGCTTTTTACCGTGCCATCGACGCTACCCAAAAATGCGCCCCCGGATATCGCAGGCCTGGTCGGCCAGTACGCGCACGGCAATGAGCCAAGCCACCATATCGCCTATCTGTACGTCTATGCGGGTGAGCCGTGGAAGACCCAGTCGCGGGTAAACATGTTGCTGAAGACCTGGTATCACAACGGCCCCGAGGGGCTGGCGGGAAATGAAGACTGTGGGCAAATGTCTGCCTGGTATGTGATGAGCGCAATGGGCTTGTACGCGGTCGACCCGGTAAGCGGAACCTATATCCTTACCTCGCCGCTGATTGATAAAGCCATCATCACGGTTACAGGTGGTAGCAAGCTGGTGATCGAAGCTAGGCGGTCCTCGCCCGAAGCCATCTACATCCAGTCGGTAACCATCAATGGCAAGCCGTCAGACAAGCTATGGATTCGGCATGAAGAGATTGCCCATGGTGGCCACATCGTCTTCGAATTGGGACTGGCGCCCAACGAAAAGCTTGCGACTGCTCCTGATCTCGCGCCACCTTCACTCACCGCATGAGCGGTCGCGAGTAAGAATTCCGGCCCAAGAGTATGCCGTCTTTACCCATGGCAAGATAAGGTGACGGAAGTACCCCCACGAAATCGGCCGTCGGTAAAGAGGGCTGTCCCTCTTTACCCTCTCTTTACCCTCGTCCATGTGCTAAACACCGCTAGCCCTGCCTCGCCTGATCCTCTGGACCTCCTTTATCGCCGATCCCCTGCCAGGGCACACGTGAGCGGCCTCGAGCGCGTTTAGCTCCGACTCGTTCCTGGCGCTCCCGGCGGTCAGGTAGCAGCGCAGGCAGATCGAGTCTACAGTGCCGTCAACATTTACGCGGTGGTGGAACTCGCTTTTCATCTGCCCTTCCCGGTTACCAAAGAAGACCTCTGGTTACGGCAACCCTCGCCTGAGACTCCTATATCTTAACGTCCTAAGACTGGAAGCGGGTGATTCCAGACTGCTAAACGAGAGTCCCCGAACCAAGGGGGGTAAAGGGACTCTCGTCCATGCGCTTTCGCTGACGGGTAGAACAACCACGAAAGTGGTGACCAGACGGAACTGACCCTTTCGCCTGAGGACGGCTATTCCTTACTTCTCACATTTCTAAAGTGCACTTGGCGAGCTCTCATACCGGCCGTATGTTCTGGTTCAGGGAGAACAGGTTGCGTGGATCATAGGTCGCTTTGATTTGCTGCAGCCGCGCGTAGTTGGCGCCATAGGCGCGACGCACGCTGCTCTCTCCCTCCCGCTCCATGACGTTCACGTAGTTGCCGTCTTCGTCAACGGGCAATTTCGCTTTCAATGCCTCAGTCCACTCACTTGCCGCTCGCTGTCCGTCGGGCGGGTTCCAGTGGGCTAAAACGTCGAAGGCAATGCCAGTCCTTCGCAGAGGAAAGGCTGTTGCCGCAACCGGCACTCTCGTCACTGCGCCGTGGAGATGAATGAAGAAGCATTCGACGGGAAACGGCGCGCGCGAAAATGCATGTGCAAAAATCTCAATTCGCTGCTCATCGAGTTCTGCGAAAAAGCCGCTGCAGTGTTCCTCATAACTCGGCGGAATCTCAGCCGGTGTCATCTGCTCAAGCTCGAGATACGGCCTTATTTGAACCGTGTCATGCACGACGCCCGGGTGATGACGAAGAGGCGCCAGCACTTTCTCGCCTTCGGAGGGATCACCGACGTGGCATGCCTCGACGTTGATTTGCGGTTTGTGACCGGGCTCGGCGGACACTAAGCCGATTAGGGTCAGCTCGTCTGGAATCGCAGCAACAAATCCTCTGAACGCCCGCAACAACTCGCGCGGCTCCGCCGACTCAAGCGTGATTATCCCCGCAAGGACCTTCGATACCGAATGCAACGCAACCTCGAACTCGGTAACAATCCCAAAGTTGCCGCCGCCACCACGAATGGCCCAGTATAATTCCGGGTTTTCGTGCGCACTGGCTTTCACCACGCGTCCATCCGCCAGGACCAGCTCCGCCGCAAGGATGTTGTCGCAGCCGAGGCCGCACTTGCTCATGAGCGGACCGACGCCCCCTCCGAGAAGAAACCCTCCAACGCCCACGGAAGGACATTGCCCAAGTACCGTGGCGACTCCTGCCTTCGCGGTCTCAATCTCAACCGCTCCGCATAGCATCCCGCCGCCCAAACGGGCATGACTTTTGTCGGTAGCGATGGTCATGCTGCGGAAGCCAGACATATCGAGCACTAGGCCTCCATCGCAGGTCGAGTATCCGGCATAGCTGTGGCCTCCGCAACGGACGGCGACAGGCAGATGATTGGAGGTTGCGAAGCTCAGGGCGGCCTGGATGTCCTGGGTGTTGGCTGGACGCACTACCAGTGCCGGATGCGCGGCAAACTTGGCTGCATAGCCCTTGCGAAGCTGCTCGTACTGCGGGTCTCCAGGGCGGAAGATTGTTCCAGTCAGTCTTCGCGCAAGAGCTGCGAGGTTGGTATCGCTCGGCATCAAAACCGGAATTGCCGCAACCTGCTGAGAAAAGCTGGATCTCGCGGAAAATGCTAGCGAAGAACAAGCGCCCTGCCAGAGGAACGTACGCCGATTCATAGATGCCGCCTTGAAAGGATGGATCGGGACCTTGATGCAGAAGAGAAATGTACAAAACGCTCAGAAAGGAAGATGAAGGCCGCAAGCCGTTCACGATCCCGCTCCCGAAGGATAAGCTACCCTACCACGAACAGGGTCTTGCCTTTGCAAAAAGCTTCGAGTGAGGACGACCCCGAAAAGCACATCATCCCCAAAGCACTCGTCGAACCGGGTTGCTCCCAATACGTCGGTCAGTGTCCTGGCCGTCTCTTCTATGGCCACATCAATAGCGAACGCATTGATGCTGCATTCGAACAACTTGCCGCCTTCGGCGCACTCGCCGCTTACACAGAGCAAACCAGCGGTCGAAGCTCTACCCTCTGGCTGGCCGTCCAACACTGAAACCGCGGATAAGTAGGTCTTATCTCGCTTATCGCTCAATCTTTTTCCCGCATGAAAGCGCCGGCCGGGGGGCTTATCTCTCTTTTCTCTCACAAAGTGCATTCTTTTTTCGGAAAGCTTTGCGGAGTCGGAAACGCAACGAGGTGATTCAAGAATCTCCGAAAACAACCTATAGGGGCTGAAGAGTCTGCGTGAGAACTGGAAAATAAACCGCAGGTCCCTCCACTACGCTACGCGCCGTGGGAGCAGTCCATTTGCCTATGGCAATTTGAGAGAGAAATGACACTGCAAAATCGCCATGGATGCGAGGCCCGGAGGGCCGACCGCTAGACGTGAGCCCAGCCCGGGAGAGTCTGTGTGAGAACTCGACAGACAAACTCAGTCCGCAGAGCCTGCCGTGGGAGCGCCGTAGGTGCGGAACTAAACAAGGGCCCTCTCGGACCGTGTCATTAGGACCGGAGGATTGGCAGTCAGTGGCGCATTGTGAGCCTGCGACTGTCCAGATAGGACGCGACCGCTGCCGCGCGGCCTTCACGATCAGCGAGGGCCACATAGCCGTCAGGCCGCAGTAGATAGACAGCGTCCCGCTTCAAGCCGGCATGGCTCGCCTCCGGCCCCCAGGGGAAGACATGCAGCGGCAATCCTCGTTCATCACACACTCTTCGGATTTCGGAATTAGCCTCACCGTAGACATGCACCTGCCACGCCAGCGAAGTCAGTGCCCCGAAGTTGTCACTGCCGTTCAGCGCCGATCTCACCCAGGGAAGACGGTCGCCGCCATGCACCTCTCCCGCGCGTCCCTCGCTCAAGCTGCTTTCGCGATAACTCACCGCCGTCTGTGAGACCGTGCGAAACATCAAACGCCGTGCCGCTGTCAGCCGGTAAATGGGCGCGAGCAAGAGCGGCACAACGTGCAGCCGGATCAGCCGAGCCAGCGCACCCGGACTAGTTACCGCGGTGAAAGCCCGGTCGGTAGTTGCAACTAGGCGCTGGGCAAAAGCGATTCGTTCCGGCTCGTAGCTGTCGAGCAGCGACGCGTCGGCGCGGCCCTGCAGTACCGCAGACAATTTCCAGGCGAGGTTCACCGCATCGCCGATGCCCGTGTTCATCCCTTGTCCACCAACGGGACTGTGGATGTGGGCCGCGTCGCCGAGGAGAAACGCACGACCCTTTCGGAAATGACCAGCCACGCGATGGTGCACGCGATAGGTCGAGAACCAGTTCACGCGCTCGACGTCAATTGGCATCCACTGGAGTATGCGTGTGCTCACGTCGTTCCAAGATAGGTCTTCGCGCTGGTGCTCGGCCTCCTGTCGTACTGTGCCAATGAGCCGCGCTCGGCCGTCGCTCTTCAACGGGAACACGACCAGGAAGTCGGTCGTGTCCAACGCAATATTCAATTCGCCGTTGATAACCGCTCCGCTCGCCTCCACATCAGCGACGTAGAATAGATGATCGTAGACCCCGCCAGGAAAGCCGATCTGCAGAGCCTCGCGGATGGTGGAGTGTGCCCCGTCGCAACCAGCGATGTAGGCCGCCTCGCACCTCTCCTGCTCTCCATCCGGCCCTCTCAGATAGGCGATGACGCGACCAGCCGCCTCCTCGAAACGCAGCAGCTCGGTGCGGCGTTCGACCTGTACTCCAGCCTCGGCCAGACGTTCAACCAACAGGCGCTCGTGTTCATCCTGAGGAAAGATGAGCGCGTAGGGAAATGGGCTGAGCCCTTTGCCCATTTCGCCCAACACGGCATGCGCCGCGCGCTTGCCGGCAACCCAGAGATTCGCGGCGATCGTCTTCCGCCCGCGCTCAACCACCGCATCCGCGAGCCCGACCTGGCTATAGAACTCGAGCGTTCGGGCTTGCACTGCCAGTGCACGAGAGGTCGTTCCTGGCTCTGCTGTCTTATCAACGATCCTTACGCGTACGCCCAGACGCGTCAGCCAGAGGGCCAACACCAGGCCTGTCGGTCCTGCGCCGACGATGAGGACCTCTGTATCGGAAGACTTATTCATCATGATTAAATTTCCAAGCTCTAAGAGGACTCGAGAATCCCAGTTGGATATCCATCGATACTGAACACATTTGTCGACCGCCTGTATTCTTCCAATCCGGCTTCACCCTTCGCCTCTGCCCATCGCGTAAGAGTTCTGCGTTCATCGACATATTCAAATAGCGGAACGCCATATCCGCAGGAAGTCTGGACCAAATCAATCGTGAGCACCACGATCTGGCGCGATCCTGGCCGCTCTTCATTTTCAAACGCGGAAGCGAGCAAGTCGGAGTATGCAAAGCTGCCCCGAGACAGAACCGTGCCCTGCCCATAGAGGCGGAGAATCAGGGGCGCTCCGGCGAAAGCACAGAACATGATCGTCAGGCGTCCGTCGGCACGCAGATGAGCCGCCGTCTCGTTGCCACTGCCGGTTTGGTCGAGATAGGCAACGCTGTTTGCGCTCAGGATACGCAAAGCCGCCCCATCTTTCGGAGAAACATTCACCCGCCCCTGGGCAGCCGCGGAAGCGGTGAAGAATATCCGCTGTTGCAAAATAAAATCGCGGTGGTGCGGTTCGATACAAGTGAATTGCTTGGCCATGAATGCAGCACCTCGCCCGAGAACTATATCTTAACGATTCGCCAGCCAGGGTGTTCCGGTCCCAGGCAGGGCGATTCCATTTGTAGCCAATCTTCACCGGCTGGTACTATCCTCACGTTTACTGGGGAGGTTCATCGTGCGGAGATTGGCGAAGGCGTGTGGGCTGGCCAGCATGCTACTTGGAGTGCTGGGCGGTTACGCCCGTGCCGCTGAATTTCCCTTTCGAAAGTTTCGGGGACGGGGCTGACAGGATAATGCGTCGACACGATACCTATTTTCCTCGATTTTGCTTCGTGGTAAGTTTGCGCTCATGACGTGTTTGGCCCGCATGGTGGTATCCGGTCTGCCGCACCACGTGACGCAGCGTGGCAATCGTCGAGAATCGATTTTCTTTGAAGACGGCGATCAGGAGATTACCGCGATCTTCTTGGGGAGTAGGCGCGCAAGGCGGACGTGGAAGTATGGGCTTACTGCCTGATGCCAAACCACGTGCACCTGATCCTGAAGATGAAATTGCTGCAATAGGTGGTGAGTAGGCCGACGGGATCACACCGCCAGCCTCTCGCAGAACTGTGCGTGAGACTCTCGCCTCACACAGCTCCCATCAGACAAACGAGCCGCTCGCAGCTAGCCGCCAGTGCGTGAAGAGGTCAACTTGGTCCCGCGCCACTTGCTTGATAAAGCAATGGGCCTGGGTCGAAGCGTGCCCCGAAGCGTTTGAACTTCCGTCGTGCCCAGCCGACCAACGTCAGGTCGACGTGACGGAACAAAGGCTGCAGTGCCGAAGGTGTGTATCGCCCGTAGTACCCAATCCACCCCCGCAGGAGTGGATTGAGCCGCTGGGCGATGTCTGCCAACGACAGGTGCGTTTGTCGGCGGAATTTCAAGGCCCTGATCGTGGACCGTATGTCCTTCAACGCTCCGGGGCTGACCGCTGGATTGAACCCCCAGAATAATTGCTTGGTCCGGGTATTCTTAACCAGTCGGGGCCAAAACAGTAACCGAGAAAGTCGAACATGACGATCGGATACTCCGCGTTGCGTTTAACGTCCTTACAGTAGACGATCCGGGTTTTGTCGGGATGCAGCTCTAACTGGCATTCTGCCAGGCGAGCGTGAAGCGCAGCCTTGAGAGCTTCGGCTTCCTGCTCGGTCCGGCAGTGAACCAGTCCGTCATCCGCATACCGACACCAAAGGAGGTGGGGGTAAGTCCGCTTCATCCACAAGTCGAACGTGTAATGCAGGAAAAGATTCGCCAGAACAGGGCTGATGACGCCTCCTTGCGGAGTTCCGCACATCCTCGCCATTCTGACGCCATCGCGTTCCATGGGCGCTATCAGCCATCTCTCGATGTAAAGCACCGCCCAGCTACACGTGACGTGCTTCCGAACAGCCTTGAGCAGCAACGTGTGATCGATGTTATCGAACAGGCCCTTGATATCAAACTCAAGAACCCAGTCATGTTTCCAACACCGCTCACGCGTCATTCCTACAGCTTGCAGGGCCGATTTTCCCGGTCTGTAACCGTAGGAGTCCGGCAGGAAGATAGCTTCCATGTCGGGCTCAATCAGCTGTTTGACCACCACCTGTGCGATACGATCGCTCACGGTGGGCACCCCCAAGATCCGCTCGCCCCCACTCTTCTTGGGAATGGAGACGGCGCGAACCGGCGGTGGAAAGTAGCTTCCCGAACTCATACGATTCCAGATCTTGTAAAGATTTCCCTTCAAGTCTGATTCGAACTGTTCCAGAGTCTGCCCGTCCACACCCGCCGCACCTTGATTGGATTTAACCGCCTTATACGCCTCGTACACTTGCCACTTATCTATTTTGAAAGGCTTGTCTCTCATATCGCTCGACGTCATCCTGTTGCCAGTTGTTTCGAACCTATGATTGTCTGACCCGGCCCCTTCGCTCCAGCCCCATTACAGAGCCTTCTTCGCTAATACGGACCGGTCCGTCCCAGACCAACGCATCGGTACTCTCGCCTCGTGGTTTTCTGCCCTTGTGCTTCTCCCTTAGCATCGATGGCCTGGTTCCTGCAGTTCCGCATAAAAGCCTGTATCGGACTCACGCCCCCTATACGCCGGCTGCCGCCCGCCCCGTCATCAGGCTTCTAGCAGGCTTGTCCCAGAGGACATGATCACCCCTGGTTTAGACAGCACTTGATACGTTAACGACGCGTCATCGAAGGATTTGCTTTCGCTCGTCTTTCCGACACTCACCTGCCCCGAGTCTTGCCCGGGACTTTTCACCCGACGCTCACCACCACGGCTCTTTACCGCAGCAGCTCGGGCTGGTTTGAGACCTGCTCCTGAAAGCCGATCCCGAGGGGCCATCCCTCATCTCCTATGCAGCTTTACAACACGGGTTTTATCGCAAATCGACTCCTTCCGTGCTTCTGCAGCACACATCATGTCGACGCATTTCCTGCGTATGATTGCGAACCAGGATGGCTCGGTCTGCTCCACGAGATGTTCGGGCCGCATACGCAGTCTACCGGGAGGACCAATGGCAGAGACCTTCGAAGCATACCGAACTCGAGTCCTAAGCTATCTTGGCGATGAGGAGCCCATCGGTGTCCAACAAGCCACCCCATCGCAGCTCGATCGGCGCCTTCGCGATGTCGTGCCCGAGGAGTTGATCCAGCGTCCTGCACCTGAAAAGTGGTCAATCGCCGAGATCGTAGCGCACTTGGCGGACGCGGAGCTGGCGATGGGGTGGCGATTGCGAAACATGCTGGCGAATCCGGGCGTGGCCTTAACGTGGTGGGATCAGGCCGTATGGGCCGAGCGCTTCGGTTACGCGCAGCAAGATGCGAGCCTTTCGGCCGGGGTCTTTCGGGCGCTGCGCGAGAGCAACCTGCGACTGTTGGAGTCGGTCCCGCGCGCACGGTGGGTGGAGTGCTATGGGGTCCACGAGGTACGCGGACGGCAAACGGTCGAGGAGTTCGTCCGCTTGGAAGCGGCACACGACTTGAACCATCTTCGGCAGATCGACCGCATCTTGGGTGGGTGTATGTAGTGGTAGCCGTTTGGCTGCCAACGCCTCGGCGAGCGCGGGAAGGGTCTTGAACCGGAAGGCGGTGGGAAACTGCGGGACGAAAAGTACCCGAAAAAAGGCCATCCTGCGAGGTCTAATGCTCCGGCGATCGAGAGTGTATGTTCTCCCCGCGGCACGGGATACCGGAAACGATTAACCTTCCTCAATACGTCCCTCAGCGAAAGTTCATCCGACTGCGAGAACCTGACAGCCAAGATCGGAAGCGGGGATATCTTCGGCGAGAGGTTTACGCGATGGCGCGCTTGGCGCGAGTGGTTGCTGCTGATGTTCCGCACCATGTCACCCAGCGTGGGAATGCGCGGCGATTCATCCTGGCGATCGGCACGGACCGGAGCGTCTATCTCACACTCTTGCGAGAGAATATCGAAAGCTGCAGGGTGAGTGGTCTGAGGAGGCGTGGCGCGAGTACCTCACAGCCGGGGAAAAGGAAGACGGTGTTTGGCTGTCAGCAGCACCAGCACGTCCGAACTAGCCTCGATTCGGCGGTGCACCTACACGGGCCGGGCGCTGGGCACGGCGGAATTCATTGGGGCACTTGAGAAGAGGATGTTGCGGCGCCTGAAATTGCTGAAGGGAGGGCGCCCGGGCAAGCCCACCACCGATTCGCGACAAAGCGAATTAGCCTTCGGCGCCTAGCTGCTCACCAGATTATGCTGGTCCTCAGGTTGGGTTACTTTTCGTCCCGGGGTTTCCTGTCGGGTTACTTTTCGTCTGTCCCGGGGTTTCCTGTCGGGTTACTTTTCGTCTGTCCCGGGGTTTCCCCCCGGGGTTTCCCCGGGGTTTCCGTCTGGACTGCACCCCTGAGCTGAGACACGGCGGAAAGCAATTAATTGGTGACAACCTCTAGAAATTGTTGCGACGGAATTGGTCACCAATTTCGGTCTCACGGCGCACTGCGTTAAATTCGGTTTCGTATCTATTCCGCAATTACCTTACTAACGGAACACCCTCGTGCATAGTCGCGGTGGTGACGATTGAGAGAATTGTCCGAGGAGATGTTCGCTGGCATGCAGACAATTTTGGTAAAGGGACGTGAAACAATTGGCGGTCGTTGGCCGTCGTTCATTTCCAAAGCAGCACGCGGACACAGGGTATGGGGACACGACCACACTCTTCTCATGACTATAGCCCCGTGCCTGTTCGCTGCTAATGACAAACTCCTTACAATTGCATGACACAACCAACAACAGCATGTAGTGAACTGGTTTCACTGGCGCAGGCGTGACCAGAGCCCGCCAGGCAAATACGGATTCGAGCTTGGAAGCCGTATACAGTTGATGGCTATGATTTGCAGGAAATGCGCCAAGAGTTTCAATCGCTCATACGCCCAAAATAGCAGCGGTATTTCCAATATGCTATGGCGCGCCCTTCCCAGTTTCCGCTCGGAGTTCTTCGGGTAGAGGGCCAGATGACGGGTTGCTGGGTCGAGGAACTCGGCAGAACATGCGCTGCACATGCTTTCGCTGCACATACTTTCGTTTCGTAATCATCATATAGTTGTCACATTTTAACTATGCGATGTTTTTTCTTGACAAGCGTATTCCGCTGAGCCTATTTTGGGGGCGTCAAGAATTCTGTCACTGAAATGCATCGGTTATTCACCTTCAATTTGCGCCAGCTATTGCATCTTCACAAAGCGCCTTCCCTGGAAGGCGCCGGCAGCCTACGTGGAGAGAGTTCCCTTAACAATGTAAGCGCTAAGACCCGACACCAGAGCAGAGGGAAGGTGTCAAGGTCCGGCGAATCAGGTAAGGCGAATCGTTTCGCTTAGGGCATTGCGGGCAATTCTGTCCCGGCCAAAAGCGTCATAAGAAAGCTGCACGTCATTTTTAGGAGAATGTAGATGCAAAGAGAACTTTGCTTCCTTGAGGATAGCTGTTTCAAATCCGAACCAATATTTTTCGCCTGTGTTCGCAATTCACAAATCAAGTTTGGCATCAGTTACAAGTGCCGAGAGCTGTACAGGATTATGTTCCTCTTCCTTGCATGTTCTCTTCTTCCTCACAACATGTTCGCTCAATCAGCGGCGTCTGTAAGCGGCACCATTGTAGACTCTTCCGGCGCCCTGATCCCCGACGCGAGCGTTACTCTACGAAATACGGATACTAACGTACAGCAAGCAACCATCACGTCTTCTTCCGGTACTTACTCTATTATCAATGTAGCTCCCGGCAATTACTCAATAGAAGTAACAAAGGCTGGATTCAGCCCTTCCCGGATAACACAACTGGTGCTGAACGTGAATCAGGCCGCCAACTTTAACTTCACCTTGACAGCCGGAAACGTAACCCAGTCTGTCACTGTCACGTCCCAATCCAGTACTCTCGAATCCACTACTGCAGAACTGGGAACGGTCATCAACACACGTGCAGTGAACGATCTCCCGCTCAACGGTCGCAATTTTACTGAGCTTCTAGAACTCACTCCAGGCGTGAGTCCAGTCAGCGTTGCCCAGAATTCAACCGGCGGTAGCGGCTTTGCGGGGCAACCAATCGGCTCATTTACATTTCCATCGGTTAATGGGCAAAGGAATCGCAGCAACACGTTCCTCTTGGATGGCGCGAATGATCTTGGCTCATTCATAGGAAATTACAACTATCAGCCAATCATCGACGACATGCAGGAATTCAAAGTGCAATCACACAATGATCTTGCCGAGTTTGGGCAAGTGTCTGGTGGCATCGTCAACATCGTCAGCAAAAGTGGCACTAATAGTCTGCACGGCTCGGCGTGGGAGTTCCTTCGTAACTCGGCGTTCGATGCGCGCAACTACTTTCTTCCTTCCGTTAACCCCCTGAGGCAGAATCAGTTTGGCGCCACTGTAGGAGGGCCGGTTGTTATTCCGCACCTCTATCACGGCCAAAACAAGACTTTTTTCTTCTTCGCCTACGAAGGTTTTCGGCAGAGCCAGACCGCACAGTCGGCATTGACGACTCCAACTGCCGCGCAATTGAACGGGGATTTTAGCAATCTTCTGGCGAAAGGAATCGTCATTTATAACCCCTTTACAACCACTCCGGATCCGGCTCATCCTGGACAATACACGAGGCAAGCGTTTCCGGGAAATCAGATCCCTAATCAACTCATTTCGCCGTTCGCACTGCTATATGCGAAGACGCTCTTCCCTGCGCCCAATGCATCGTTGGCGGGAGGGCTGAATTTACTTGATACCACGCCTACGGTTGTAGACTCTGACAGCTTCTCCGGTCGTATCGATCAGTCTTTTGGAGAGCACGATATTCTGTTCGGGCGTGTTTCATCCTACAATCAGCCCAGCAATGGCTCGGGCGGCTACCCTGGATTCGCAAACCCCGCGGTTATCTACGGCTACAATATGGTCGTTCATGAGGCGCACACGTTCAACCCGACCACCATTTTGGAAGTCCATTTCGGACGTAACATCGGAGATGACCTTACGCAACGAGAGTTTCCAAAGGCTCCTTCGGGCTTCGCGAATACTCTGATTGGTGCGGGATTCTCCAACGCTTATCTCGGCGGATTTCTGAGTCAAACCGAACCTTTCATCCCATTGATCGGAGTTGCAGGGTATCTTGGCCCGGGGACGGGCGACAACAACCTTCAGGACACCCAGATTGCTAATACATATGAGTTTGGCGGAGCTTTCACCAAAATCATCAATCGACACACGATTAAGTTCGGCGGAATCTGGGCAACCAATAACTCCAGGTCTCCCATCTCTGGCGTATCCGAAGCAACAAGCACATTCCAAACTTCAAACCTTGAAGAACCCACTAGCCCGTCAGGCGCGCCGACTGGTGACGCTTTGGCTTCCTTCTTGCTGGGTCTACCTACGTCGGCGCAGTACAGAAATGTCTTAGAGACTGAACATGCCGGCAAAGAGCCTGGGGCATTCATTCAAGACCAGATTCAGATCAACCCCAAGCTCACATTGAACGTGGGCCTGCGCTGGGATGTCGCAGTTTGGCCTATCTATGGAAACTCTTTAACGAATGGTCAAGGGTACGCGGGAACTATTAACCTGGCTAATGGGACGTATCTTGTGAATGCTATCCCTCCTGCTTGCAGCGCTACTGTCGGCGCGCCTTGCATTCCTGGGGGAACGCTCCCGGCAAATGTAATACAAACCCCGTACGGGAATCGGTCGCTACACAAGACGGATTATACAAATTGGCAGCCGAGAGTTGGAATTGCCTACCGTGCACGAGCAAAGACATCTATCTCCGCCGGCTATGGCAGGTTCTACGATGAGTGGAATTCCGTTATTCAGTTTGGTCAGAACGTGGGAGGCAATTGGCCTACAGTCTCCGAACTGAATCAAGTTAGCTTAAACACGGCAATACCCAATGTTACCCTCGCCAATCCTCTCAGCCAGAGTAGTGGGGCCGTAATTCAGCCTCCTGCCACGCCATTCCAGGAAACGGCAGACTACCCAAGTCCTACACAAGTTACACCGTATACCGATCAGTGGAATCTCCAAGTCGAGCAAGGTTTGGGAGACACCACAGTCTTGACCCTGGTTTATTCCGGCTCCCATAGCAATAGGCTTGATTTAGGAGGGATACACAATACCGCTCAGTTTCCCGCTCCGGGAGATGCGGCGGAGGTGGCGAGCAGGCAGCCATATCCCTATATTGCGCCGACAGAGTACGATAACAGCGTAGGAAACAGCAACTACAACGCGCTGCAGGCGTCGCTGAAAAAGACGATGAGCCGCGGCCTGACCTATCTGATCTCTTATACGTGGTCCAAGTCGATTGATCTGGCAGCTTCCGGCAGTTTTGGGGCGGAAGGAACATTGCTGCAGAACGCCTATGATCCGCAAGCGGATCGCAGTGTCTCGGGGTTTGACCTCACAAATATCTTTTCCGCTTCCTCGAACTATCAGTTGCCTATCGGGAGGGGACAACTGTTGAATTTGGACAACGGCATCGTAAACAGCCTCCTCGGCGGTTGGTCTATCAACGGAATTCTTACCTTAACTTCGGGAACACCGTATAGCGTGACGGTAAACGGCGACGTCGCGAATACAGGAAACACGTTTGTGCAGGCCAACCTCGTGGGAAACCCCACACCGCAACACCGGACGGCGGCCGAATGGTTTAACCCGAGCGCTTTCGCATCTCCGCCGGCCTTTCAATTCGGCACTTTCGGAAGAAATGGACTTCGTTCGGACGGATTTAAGGATCTGGACTTCTCCGTCTTTAAGAGCTTTGCGCTGCCGCACGAATCGACCATCGAGTTTCGAGCCGAAGCCTTTAATATCCTGAACGACGTGGTATTTGCCGCTCCGGACAGCACCGTCGGCGATCCGACGTTCGGTGCCGTCGCGTCGACAGCCACCGGGTATAACTCCCGCGAATTGCAATTTGCTCTAAAATTGCATTTCTGAGCGTGGCACAAGGTGGAAGCAAAAGAGACGCCGAGAGGCGTCTCTTTTGCTTAACTCAGGGCCCGCTCCCAGAACCTCCTTGGCCTATGGAGAGGGTGATCGGCCAACCGTTGTTCGGTGGAGCTGCCGGGATCACTAGAACCTTCGTCTTCACAGGCGCACGGCGTCGAAGTCGCTGCGTCGCTTCCGCGTGGCAACAGTTGGGAAGTTGAGCTTGTATTCGAAAGGCCCAGCGTCCAGAAGCGGATTCTGGCCAGATTGCTTGGAGGATTATGAAGTGCGATGGAATTCTGACGATTGCGATATGTCTTCTTGGTTCGACGATTGCTTTGGGCGAAGGTCAAGCTTCTCCTTCAGGTGCACAGGTGCCCTTGCAGGGCCACCAGGACCCGATGGAAGCAGCCCTATTGGCTAAATGCAAGACCCAACTGCAGCACACTCAGGAGGGCGGGCCCCCCGGGGGACTCCAAGGCCGAGGCAGTGTACTAGGTCAAGGCAATGGCAAGCGGCCACAGGGGCCAAGAGAATACATGGTCACTGAAATCCCGGGCGTTATCGCCGCGGCGCAGCACTGGAGGTTTATTTGGCAGGAAATGGGCAACAATGGTGACGGCATCGTAGGCTCACCTGACGGCGGCCTCCTCATCGCGCAGAGCGATAACAGCCAGGTAGTGAAGCTCGCACCTTGCACGGGAACCGGGAGATCCTGCGTTCTCCCATAGCGAAAATGGCTTGGGACGCATCGGGAAGTCCAAGGACGTACGCCGATGATGGACGAACGTAGGAAGTCGGACAAACCTGTACTACCGATGAAGTCCTCGAACAAAGCCGGTCCACCGGTGGCGGAGAGGATGGAGGGAAGAGGTTTGACCAAGGGGAAGCCGCAACAGCAAAACGCGTCCCGGACACCGAGCCGGAGCGCCGCGCCCAGTGCGCTGGAGCGGATACGCCAAGCAGCAAAGAAAGATAAGGAGATGCGGTTCACTGCGCTCTTTCACCAAATCTACGCGCTGGAAACACTGCGCCTGGCCTATCTCAGTTTGCAGAGAGACGCTGCGCCTGGTGTGGATGGCGAGACGTGGCGGCACTACGGAGAGGATCTTGAGGATAACCTCCATGATCTCTCCCATAGGCTGAAGCGAGGGGCGTACAGGGCCAAGCCGGTGCGTAGGGCGTACATCCCCAAGACTGACGGGCGGCGGAGGCCGCTTGGCGTCACAGCGCTGGAGGATAAGATCGTCCAACGCGCAGCGGTTGAGGTGTTGAACGCCATCTACGAAACGGACTTCCTCGGTTTCTCGTACGGGTTTCGTTCAGGACGCAGCCAGCACAACGCGCTGGATGCGCTCTACACGGGACTAGTAACGACGAAAGTGAACTGGGTGCTCGATCTGGACATCCGCGGCTTTTTCGATGCGATTTCGCACGAATGGCTCGTCAAGTTCATCGGACACCGCATCGCGGACCGGCGCGTCGTACGGCTCATCCAGAAGTGGTTGAACGCGGGCGTGCTGGAGGATGGGAAACGAATCCGAATGGAGGAGGGTACGCCTCAGGGCGGCAGTGCTTCGCCACTGATGGCTAATATCTATCTCCATTACGTTTTCGATCTGTGGGTTCATGCGTGGCGACGTACGCGAGCACATGGCGATGTAATCGCCGTGCGCTACGCGGACGACATCGTGATTGGATTCCAGATTGAATCGGATGCCAAAAGATTCCAGATGGAACTCGCCGAGCGGCTTCGGAAGTTCCAACTTGAACTGCATCCCGACAAGACGCGACTACTGGAGTTCGGACGGTTCGCGGCCCGAAACCGGAAGCAGCGCAAAGAAGGGAAGCCGGAAACGTTCGCCTTCCTTGGCTTCACGCATATCTGCGGGAAGACAAGAAGCAATGGTTACTACACGGTGCTGCGGCAGACGATTCGTAAGAGGATGCAAGCGAAACTGAGTGAGGTAAAAGACGAACTCAGACGACGCATGCACGACCCCATCCCGGAAGTAGGCCAATGGTTGCGGGCGGTCGTTGGAGGACACATCCGCTATTACGGAGTGCCCATGAACGGCGCCGCGCTGGGCGCGTTCCGTCTTCGGACAGGCTTGCTCTGGCACCAAGCGCTTTCGCGCCGCAGTCAGAACGGCCATGTCCGTTGGGATAGAATGCGACGCTTGATCGACCGTTGGCTGCCTCCTGTACGCGTACATCATCCTTACCCACTGCGCCGCATGGGCGTCATTACCTGAGGTAAGAGCCGGATGCGGGAAATCCGCTCGTCCGGATCCGTGGAGGGGGTCATGAGCAATCACGATCCCTACTCCGACCAGAAAAGGAGAAGCGACTCCATTCTGGCCTCGAGTCTTGCCTGTGATCTCGCGAGGGATCATAGCGAAGCGTAGACAGAGGGCCGGCGGGATCATTGAGTTCCGAAAACATGCAACCGGGTGCCGACCCTTTTCTGTCAGTGGGAAGGCGACATCGGCGAGCCGCGTTAGATCGCGAGTGGCCGCTGGGCCCGGCGTAGTCGAAGAGTCCAGGCACGTCAGCAAACAGTGTGCTCGAGAACCGGGAGACCTCCAGAGCGTCTGCGCGAGTACCTCACAGCCCGGGAAAAGGAATCCGAACTAGCCTCGATTCGGCGGTGCACCTACACGGGCCGGCCGCTGGGCACGGCGGAATTCATTGGGGCACTTGAGAAGAAGATGTTGTCGGCTTATCTCGGCAAGTTCGCGAGTCAGACGCTCGATACGGACGACAATGGCCGGCCGATCTGAATCAAAATTTCGTCTGTGCCCTTCGCACCCGATATAACGTTTGAGGGGCCACGGATGCCTAAGCTGGCAGGCCGGGAGACCATAGTGGGCTTCCCCACCAGCATCTTTCCGCTCATCAAGGGTATAGAAATAAAGCAGCACGTAGTCGATGGCGACTATGTCGCGACCGTCTTCGACATGGAGACGGTTAACGGTGTGGATCAAGTTGTGGATCTGTGCCTTGTTGTCCGTGGACGATTGACTGAGGTTCGCGCGTTCTACTATCCAAGCCAAAGCCCTCGGTAGGCCGCACTGTGGGCGGCACCATGGACCGCGACGATGTAATCTGTACCAACTCGACGCCGATCTGCCGCGACGTGGGGCCGGCCGGAGTGGGTACGTCCACCAATTTCGACAAGAGGTCTTCGTAAGCAGTGACGCCATCAGCAGGCCGCCGCAACATGAGAGCAGGCGGAGGCTTCCTGACTTCTACGAGGCGAGCGAAGGGCATCGCCGTGATGCCGTGCCGCAAGGGCCGGAAGACTGGTTAATGAGGCTATGCAAACGGCTGAAAACGCTCAGCTTCACGGTTAATTGAACGTTAAAGGTCAAGCCGTTGACCACTCCGCCATTTCTCTTCATAGTCATCCAATTGCGGTAATCACTTTGCCGAGATCGCGACGTCTCAGACCTTTCTGCAACTCTGGATTGGTGAGAGAAGCGCCGCAGCATTCTCTATTGGAGAGACGAAATGATGAAACGCCGATCTGTCTTTGCATTCGCCTTGGCCGCGACGGCGGCCGCACTTGCTGCCGCAGCAACGCCGCACGTGCCAACAGGTTTGGCCGCCGCCATGCCCGATCTCCAGTCGCCGGCGACGGCCAAGGTCACCTTCCGGGGCACCGAATATCTGCTGCGCTCGTCGCACGGCAACGTATACGATTTCACGCCCCGGGGCCAGGAGGACCTTGCTACCTTTACCGACATGCTGTCACTCGATCTATATCCCGCAGCCCATGACCAGGAGGCTCTGGCCACGATCACCAGCCGGGTCCAGGGGGTTGCGCAGGGCGCGAAAGCCACAATCCTGCGAACGATCTCGGTTTCCGCTTCAGGGCAACAACCGGGCGAGCATTTCCTGGCCGCAGTGATGCCAACCCCCCATGGTGTGGATTTCGATGCGATACGCTTCGTCCTCGTCGACCAACAAGCTGTCGGGGTGTTTTATACCCACCGGTCCTACGGCGAGTCAGCTGCCGGCAAGACGAGTGAGTGGGTAACGAAGAACGCTGCAGACGTTGAAAAGCAGCTTCTGCAGTTCGATGCCTCACGCATGGTGTCGGCCGCGAAGATCCCCGCCAGCCCGTCCCCTGCTGCTGCCAACACAGATCTGCCTGCGGGCACGATTAAAAAAGGCACGCTGACGAGTCCGCAGCTCATGCACGACACGATGCTAGGGGTCGCCGGAAAGGTGGGTTCGCTGGGATGCCACAAAATTGAGGACGTCGCGCCATACGTCGTAACGCCCTTCTCAGGCGCGACCGGCACCAGACAGTGGCAGGAGAAGTGGCTGGTCAAGGGTTGCGGCAAACAATACCCGGTCGATATCGATTTCAAGGAGGACGGCGCTGGCGGGGCCGATTGGACGATCAAGATGTGATGGTCGTCCGCGACGTACGACCATGTCGGGTATTGAAGGGAACCTTCTCAGATGATTTATGGGTAGAGTTTGCCCGTCTGACTAACTGGAAGGGAACCGTGACGCAACGGCCTAAGTATTGGGGCAAACTTGTAATGGAGCTTGTCTACGGCTACCTCGACACTATGAGCTAGCATCAAACGAAATTCCATGGGTGGAATTTCCCGCCGGATGCCGAACTTTTGGACAGAGAAAAAACATCTGTCGCCTATTATTGAGCGAGCCAGGAGGGATATAGCACTTGAGATTCCAAGAATAGGATAAGTGTAGTCCAATCAATAGGATGCAAATCTTCTTCAGGGTGGTTATCGAACAGCTTCAACATATAATCCTGTGATTCCTTGCCCAAAGGCTAAGCCAAAAAAAAACAATGATCGAACTATGATTCCACTGGGCAAAATCCAGTGAATACGTTACCCAAGTGACCGCGATTGGACCACTAGGCCTTGAATACATCAACACTGTTCTGCTGCCTTCTGCGGAGAATGGCCGCTCATTTAATGAGCCATCCATTCGAAACTTGAATCCGTTCAAAAAAACCTTGACTAGCGAGAATGCCGGGCGCAATATTGACCATGTTCAAAAATGAGCCGACTACGAATAAGGGTGGACAGACGCAAAGACACATCTTCGATTGTGCGCTGGAGCTATTTCGTGAAAAGGGCTTCGACGCGACGACGATGCAGGAAGTGGCGTCGCGTGCCGACGTCGCCAAGAGTGCGGCTTACTACTATTTTCCGAGCAAGGAAGCAATTATCCAGGCCTACTACGAGGTGGTACAGACTGAGCAGGAGCGGCTGTGTGCAGAAGTTTTTGAGCAGAGCAAGGATCTGAAGACGCGGCTGGCTGCGGCTATGCACTCGAAGTTTACGCTCGCCAAAGACGATCGCAGGCTCCTCGGTGTGGTGTTTCGATATACGGGCGAACCGGAGCATCCGCTGTCCTGCCTGGGACGAGGGACGACGGAGATTCGCCGGAGAGCCACGGCGGTTTTTCAGCAGGCGATTTCGGTGGAGCGGCTGCCGAAGGATCTGGAGCAGCTGTTGCCGTTGGCGCTGTGGTCGCTCCAGATGGGACTGCTGGTGATGTTTCTCTATGACACCTCCGCGGGGCAGACGCGTACACGCAAGCTTGCAGACGGCTCGCTCGCGTTGACCTTGAAGCTACTGACCCTTGCGAAGCTACCGGTGTTGAAGCCAGTGAGAACGAAGGTATTGGAGTTACTACGCGGGGCAGCGTTATTGCCGGCGTCGTAAACCTGATGGGAGACTGGGCATGACGGAGAGCGAAGAGTCGAACAAGATTGGACCGTCGCAGTGGGCTGTGACTGCCGTTGCGGTAGCGTTCGCGGCGGGGTCATTTCTATACCGGTATCTCATGCCACATCATCGTTGGCAGAGTTCGGCGATGTTCATCGGCTTGCCGACAGTGTTGGCAGTTTTACTTGCGCTGACACCGAAGGCAAAGACCGTAACCGGCGGAATCATGAAGGGCATCACATTATTCCTGCTGATCGTCGCTCCGCTGCTCGGCGAGGGGTGGCTGTGCATTCTCATGGCTTCCCCGCTGTTCTACCTCGTGGGAGCGATCGTGGGAGGAGTGGCTGACTGGGACAGTGAAAAACGCGGCACGAGGCTTAGTTGCCTGGTACTGGTGCTGCTCCCACTCAGTCTTGAAGGGGTGGTGCCGCAGCTAACGATGAACCGCTCGCAGACGGTGCGGGTGACGAAGACTGTGAATGCATCCGTGGATGCGGTAGAGCGTTCGCTGGCCGAGAGTCCGCGAGTGAATGAGCGTGTTCCGGACTGGATTTCAAAGGGCTTTCCGCAGCCTCTTGCCGCCTGGGGTTCCGGGCTAGAGGTGGAAGACAGGAGGACAATTCACTTTGCAGGCGCGGAAGGCGATCCGCCAGGAGATATAGTGATGCGCGTCGCAGAGCATCAGAGAGGCTATGTGCGGTTTGAGACGGTGAGCGATAGCAGCAAGCTGACGCAATGGGTGAAATGGACGAGCGGGGAAGTGGATTGGAAGGCGATCGATGCGCGGCATACCTCAGTGACCTGGACGATTCATTTCGACCGGCAGCTCGATCCGGCATGGTACTTTGTGCCGTGGGAGCGCGCAGCGGTCCATGAGGCAGCGCTCTATCTGATTCGCGCCAACGCCACCCCCCGATGAGTCGAGAGATATGGCTTCGGTTCGGGGCGATGTATCTTCCGCTCATGGCTGCGTTGCTGGCCTGTTTGTTGCGACGAAACGTGCCGAGGCGCGGCGTGGCCTGTCTGCTGAGCCTGGTTTGGGCGATGGTGTCGCTCTTGGCTTTGCAGCGGGTGAACCAATGGGCTGGATGGTGGAGCTTTGACGTGGGCGGGGGAGTGTTTTGCGGGATGCCTGTGGAGCTCTATGTAGGTTGGGTTTTGCTTTGGGGCGTGGTTCCCCAGCTGCTGTTTGTGCGGACTCGGATTGTCTGGGTCGCAGTGGTGATGGTTTTGGTGGATCTGGTTGCCATGCCACTGTGTACGCCAATAGTGCTGTTAGGGCCGGGGTGGCTGGCCGGTGAGGCGGTAGGTGTGGTGATGGTGTTGCTGCCGTCGCTTTGTTTGGCACGGTGGACGGCTGTGGATTCGCACTTGCGCTTGCGGGCGGCGATGCAGGTAGTGCTGGCAGGAGCGTTGGTTTTGTTTTTTCTGCCAGAGACGATCTTTGACCTGCGACCTGGGCGGGGTTGGGCTCCGCTCATGGAAACCACAGGGTGGGTGCGGCAGCTGTGGGCCGAAGTGCTTCTGCTGCTGGCGCTGCCAGGCGTTGCGGGAGTGATGGAGTTCGCAGAACGCGGCGAGGGAACGCCAATCCCGTATGACCCGCCGAAGAGGCTAGTGCGGAGCGGGATCTATCGATATATCGCGAACCCAATGCAGCTGAGTTGTTTGCTGGTCATGGTGCTGTGGGCGACGTTGTTGCGGAACGGGTGGATGGCTGCGGCGGCAGGCATGTGCATGGTCTATAGCGCGGGACTTGCGGAGTGGGATGAGGCTGAGGACTTGAAGCATCGGTTTGGCGAGGAGTGGATGTCGTATCGCAGCCATGTGCGCAACTGGTGGCCGCGATGGCGACCGTATTACGCCGGTCCTGCTTCGCGGCTGTATATGGCGGAGACGTGCGGTCCGTGCGGTGAGCTGCGCTCGTGGCTTGAAGCGCAGAAACCGAGGGGATTGGAAATTGTCGATGCGGAGAGCCTGCCTGCCGGTTCCATAGAGCGCATGCGCTATGTGCCTAGGGATGGCAGCGGAAGCGTGGAAGGGGTCAGGGCGCTGGGTTGCGCGTTGGAACACATGAGCCTGAGCTGGGCTTTGGCGGGGATCCTATTGCGGATGCCGATTATCTGGCAAAGCGTGCAACTCTTAATGGATGCAAGCGGCCTGGGACCTCGGTTACTCAGGAAAGATGAACACAGTACGGATTTGTTGAGGTGAGGACCCCTGCTACGGGTCCTTACCAACGTCCACTTGTGGGGCTTTCAGTAAGGAAAGCCGATGACAAACTCCTTACAATTGCATGACACAACCAACAACTGCATGTAGTGAACTGGTTTCACCGGCGCAGGTTTGACCAGAGCCCGCCAGGCAAATACGGATTCGAGTTTGCAAGCCGTATACAGTTGATGGCTATGATTTGCAGGAAATGCGCCAAGAGTTGCAATCGCTCACACGCCCGAAATAGCAGCGGTATTTCCAATATGCTATGGCACACTCTTCCCAGTTTCCGCTCGGAGTTCTGGCCTTCGACGCGAACTCAAGCAATCGTCTGCTCGAAATTCACCGCGAACGTATCGACTTCCATTTTAGACCCCAGGAGTAACTTGATGTCCACCCCAGCATGTGTTCCTGAGCAAGTGTCTGCTTCAGTGCCAGAACGCCGGTCCTTTCTCCGGGGGACGGCTTCGGACCCAAATGATTTTGTGAAGGGCATGTCGATTGCTATATCCTTTGCAGAGAGGATCAGGTGAGCCGCGATGCTTAGGATCACGGTTGTGGATTTGTCTGATAGCGTCGTAGTTCTTCGGGTAGAGGGCCGGATCACGGGTTGCTGGGTCGAGGAACTCCGCAGAACATGCGCAGCCCATGCTTTCGCTGCACATACTTTCGCCGCACATACTTTCGCCGATGAGGTTCAATTATCCCTGGAGTTGTCGAACGTTTCATTCGCCGATGCCGCTGGGATTGCACTCCTCAAAGAACTGCGGAGTCGCGGGGCCGATCTTATCCGCCCTACCCCATTGGTGGCCGAGCAGCTCAAGGATTGGCCATCAATCGATGCAGCCTAAGGGGTACTAGCGACATCCAAATGGTATTCCGAGTCCCTGAATATTCCGAATGGGACTTCGTGGCGAGGCTCGTAACCGCCAAAAAACAAGACAGGCGAAGTTTGCCGTAGATTATCTGACCAAGCCGGGGGATGGAGGACGCCTGGGGGCCACCCGTACAATAAATGATGACGGGCCCTGAGTGATCCGCTCAATCATAATGCGGAATCAGGCAAAGCCACAATGTTGGAAGTAGCGGAGAAGTGGAATGCAGCCTGAAGCGATCGACATCGAGATAAACGCCACCGAGCCTCGAACTATCTACACGCGCAACCAGCCGTTCGTGGCAACCGTTTCCGACAACTATCTGCTGAGTGGCCCGGCATCGGAAAAAGAGACGCGGCATATTGAGCTATTGCTGCACGGGTCGCGGATTGAATATCTGCCGGGGGATTCTGCCGGGGTCATCCCGGAGAACCGCAGCGAGGCGGTTACAGAGGTCCTGCAGTTGTTGCAATGCACCGGCGACGAGCAAGTGACGGAGTTCTACGGTGGAGCGATCGATCTGCGCGCGGCGCTTACCTCGTGGCTGATGATCGGCCACCTGGCGAGTTCGACGGTGAAAGGCTGGGCAAAGCTGACCGGCAATGCGGAGCTGGCGGAATTGGTTCTGCCCGAGAACAAAAAGAAACTCAACGATTATCTGTGGGGCCGGGAGTTCGTGGACCTGTTGGAGCAGTATCCGGCGAAACTGGAGAACCCGCAGCAATTGTTCAAGTTGCTGCCGCGGCTGGCTCCGCGGCTATATTCGATCGCCTCAAGCCAGGCGATCCATCCCGACGCTCTTCATCTTTCGGTGCGCGTCGTGCTGTATGAGAGTGGCGGCCGGCAACGGCAAGGGGTATGCTCCGGCCAGCTTGGCGAGCGCGCACCGGTCGGCTGCAAGCTGCCGATCTTCATCCACTCCAACCAGTTCTTCCGCATGCCCGGGGATCTGGAGGCGCCTGTGGTGATGGTGGGGCCGGGCACGGGCGTGGCCCCGTTTCGGGCTTACCTGCAGCATAAGGAGGCTGGGTGCGGACGCTGGCCGATGTGGCTCTTCTTTGGTGACCAGAGGGCATCGCAAGACTTTCTCTATCTGGAGGAGCTGCTGCAATGGGAGAAGAACGGCGTATTGCAGCGGCTGGATACGGCATTCTCCCGCGATCAGAAGGAAAAGATCTACGTGCAGCAGCGAATTCGAGAACAGTCTTCTGAACTCTGGCGCTGGCTGGAGCAGGGTGCGTATTTCTACGTTTGCGGTGATTCCCAACGGATGGCCCCGGATGTCGAGGCGGCGATGCTGGAGGCAATCGCAGTGCATAGCGGCAAAGGCGCGGAGTACGCCGCCGAGTATCTGGCGGCCATGAAGAAGCAGAAACGCTATCTAAGAGATGTTTATTAAGGCATTCTCCGAGTGAAATCCGGGGTCCCGGGCAGGGCGATTCCATTTGTAGCCGATCTTCACCGGCTGATACTATCCTCACGTTTACCGGGGAGGTTTCAACGTGCGGAGATTGGCGAAGGCGTGTGGGCTGGCCGGCGTGCTGCTTGGGGTGTTGGGCGGTTACGCCCGTGCCGCTGAATTTCCCTTTCAGGATCCCTCGCTGCCCATCGAGCAGCGCGTCGCTGACCTGGTAGGGCGGTTGACGCCAGAGGAAAAGGTCTCCCAGATGACTATGACCGCGGCGGCCATCCCCCGCTTCGGCATCCCTGAATACACCTGGTGGAACGAGGGGCTGCATGGCGTCGCGCGCTCCGGCATTGCCACCGTCTTTCCCCAGGCGATTGGTCTCGCAGCCACCTGGGATAGCTCCTTGATGCATTCCGTGGGAGACACCATCTCCACCGAAGCGCGAGCCAAGTATGCCTATGCCTCTGCCCACGACAACCATCGCATCTACTTCGGCCTGACGATCTGGTCGCCAAACATCAATATCTTTCGCGACCCCCGCTGGGGCCGTGGGCAGGAGACCTACGGAGAAGATCCGTATCTCACCGGGCGCATGGGCCTCGCCTTTATTACCGGGTTGCAGGGCGACGATCCTAAATATCTGAAAGTGGTAGCCACGCCCAAACACTTTGCCGTACACAGCGGACCGGAGCAGTTGCGTCACGAGTTCGACGTGAAGCCCTCGCCCCAGGACCTGCAGGCGACGTACCTGCCCGCTTTCCACACGGCCATCGTAGAAGGCAACGCCGCTTCGACCATGTGTGCTTATAACGCGATCGACGGAGCGCCGGCATGTGCTAACGATATGCTGCTCAAAAAGACTCTGCGCGAGGAGTGGAAGTTTACCGGCTTTGTCACCTCCGATTGCTGGGCGCTGACAGATATATGGAAGGGGCACAAGTTTGCTTCGGACGAAGAGCATGGCGCAGTGCTCGCCCTCCGCGCGGGCACTGACACCAGTTGCGGTCCGGAGTTTGCCAGCCTGAACCAGGCACTCAAGGACAAGCTGATCAGCGAGAGCGAGATCGACACAGCAGTGACACGGCTATTCACAGCACGCTTCCGCCTGGGGATGTTCGATCCGCCGCAGGATGTGCCTTATACCCGCATACCCCACACGGAAGTTGATTCCGAGGCCCACCGCATGCTGGCTCGCCGGGTGGCTCAGGAATCGATCGTACTGCTCAAGAACACAGACGGCATCTTGCCGCTCGACGCAACAGGAAAAACGATCGCGGTGATCGGCCCTAATGCCACGACCCTCGAATCGCTCGAAGGTAATTACAGTGGCCAGCCGTCGCACCCCATGTTGCCCCTCGATGGTATTGAGGAACGCTTTGGCGCCGGTGGCAAGGTGCTCTATGCGCAAGGCTCATCGTATGTCGCAGGGTTTCCCGTGACTGTGCCGCGCACTGTTCTGCGCAGCGGCGGCGATGTTGGCCTGAAGGGAGAGTACTTCAATAACGCTGAGTGGCGGGGCCAGCCGGTCCTGACCCGCATCGACAGGCAGGTGGACTTTGATTGGGGGGCCACCTCGCCGTCTGACGTCGTGCCGCCGGCAGCGTTCAGCGTGCGCTGGAGCGGCTCCATCGCGGTCCCGGGTGCGGGCAGCTACGTCTTTCACATATCCCCGGAACATTGCTCCCCATGCGACGGGGTGGATACCTTCCGGCTTTTCCTGGATGACAAGCAGGTGTTGGAGTCTGGACGTGACGGCAAAAATTCTACCGGCCACGATTCCTATAGCATGCGTTTCGAAAATACGTCACCGCACGCCATCCGCCTTGAGTATGCCCACAACGCTCCTATGTTTGGCGCCGGTATTCATCTTGTGTGGCAACCGGAAGCAGCCCCGATGCGCGATCAAGCGGTGCAGATTGCTCGTCAGGCAGACGTGGTCGTGGCTTTCGTTGGCCTGTCGCCGAGTTTGGAAGGCGAAGAGATGCCGGTGCAACTTGAGGGCTTCCACGGCGGCGATCGCACCAAGATAAATCTCCCGCAGCTCCAGGAAGATCTGTTGCAGGCTGTGGCCGAAACGGGGAAGCCGCTGGTTGTAGTGCTGATGAATGGCAGCGCATTGGCTGTGCCGTGGGCGAAAGAACACGCCGCTGCGATTCTGGAAGCCTGGTATCCGGGCGAAGAGGGTGGCGCCGCTATCGCCGGAACGGTTGCCGGCGATAACAATCCAGCAGGCCGCTTGCCGGTAACCTTTTATGCGTCGCTGGAGCAGCTTCCGCCTTTCGAAGACTATGCGATGGCCGGTCGTACCTATCGCTATTTCTCCGGACAGCCGTTATACGGCTTTGGCTATGGCCTCAGCTACACTACCTTCGCCTACAGCCACCTTAAGTTGTCCTCGACGGAAATCAATGCCGGAGATCCTCTGACGGTCGAGGCTGATGTGACCAACACCGGGAAGCGGCAGGGAGATGAGGTGGTCGAGGTCTATCTGCGTGGGCCTCAAACCGAGGGCGCGCCACTGCGCGAACTGCGCTCCTTTGAGCGAGTGAATCTGCAAGCCGGAGAGACCAGGCACATTGCCTTTACACTCGATCCGGCACGTCTAAGCGAGGTGGATCGCGCTGGAGTACGGGCCGTGATGGCGGGCAGGTACACTGTCTTCCTGGGCGGAGGACAGCCCGGCCAGGCGCCTGGAGCGGAAGAGCAATTCTCCATCAGCGGCCAGCAGGCCGTCATGCCTTGAAGCGCATTCTTGAACGATTGGAAACGGCGGATATCATAGTTTGAAAAGGCTTTTGACTCTTCTGGTTCTCTTGTGCACCTCGGGGTGCGGAGCAAGCTTTACCTACCAGCCTACGGTCGTTTTCGTGGGTGATTCGATCACCTCTCTGTGGGGCTCTAACCAGTCGGGGCAAGCGTCCACGTTCACGCAAAATTATTGGCTCGACGTCGGCGTCAGTGGCACGACATCGGGCGAGATAGCCGCTGGTTTCGACTCGTACGTGATCGACCTGCAACCGAAGGCAGTGCATATCCTGGCCGGCACCAATGACGTCTATCCCGGATGGCAACTCTCGGTCACTGCGAACAACATCGAGACCATGGTGCAAAAGGCAAAGCGGCATCATATCGGCGTGGTGATTGGAACCATTCCCCCGTGGGGTCCGGGAGCGCTCCCGGAAAGGGCGGATCCCAGTCCACAAAGATTCCAACGCATCGATCAACTCAATCAGTGGATAGCGCAATATGCCGCAGCGCAGGGCATTCAGATGGTGGATTACCACACGTTGCTCGAGGCCCCGAATGGAGAGAACTATGTTCCGGCGTATACGGTGGACGGCGTTCATCCCAGCCCGGCTGGTTTCGCGGTCATGACGCCGCCCGCTGAGCAGGCACTCCAGGTGGCGATGGCGACACGTTAAGTCATCGTCCCGGAAGGCGGTACGTGCGGTTCCGGCGCTTAACGTTGCAAGCTACAATTTTCCTGCAGGGGAGGGGTAGTCGAGCGGCGGCCAATACCACGCTGACCAACGTCGGCAATAAGACGCTATGAGAAGGACTCCTTTTCTGTTATCCATAGCCCTGGCCATTTGTAGCCTCGCCGCGCAAGCGCAGACAGACACTCCACTGCTGGCCGGGATCGCGCACGTCGCCATCCGCGTCTCCGATCTCTCACGATCCCGCGATTTCTATCAGAAGCTCGGTTTTGAGGAGGCATTCACCTTAACCAAGGATGGAGTGACCACGGAATCGTTCCTCAAGGTGAATGACCGGCAGTTTATTGAGATGTATCCCATGCAGTCTTCGCAACCGATCGGCTTCATGCACGTCTGCTTTGAGGGCGCCGACCTCGAAGCTTTGAATCGCGACTACCTGGCGCGTGGCCTTTCTCCTACTCCGGTAAAGCGCGCCGGCGCCGGCAACTTGCTCTTCACCATGGAGGGCCCCGAGAAGCAGAACATTGAATACACCCAATACATGCCCGGCTCCCTGCACTCCAACGACCGGGGGAAACATTTGGGGGCGGATCGTATCTCGACCGAATTAGTGGCCCTCGGCCTTGCCATGAAAGACGAGCTCGCTGCAGAGGAATTCTACTCGCAAAAGCTTGGCTTCCAACCCTTACAGCGTTTCTTTGAACCTGGGTTGCTGGCACTCCGGCTCTCGGGCCCTTCGCGCCAGGTGGTTCAGATTACGCCGGCAGGGTCCGCATGCAAAATCTTCTTCGCCGTTTCCGACCTAGGACGTGCAGCCGCCCAACTCAACACGCTGCATCTCTCCGTTCAGAAGCAAGGATCCACGCTGACCACCCAGGACCCGGATGGAAACCGGATCGTCTTCGTGAAGGAGTGAAAGGCCTGCGGAGACCTTCCCATTCTTCGTCAGTCCGCTGGAAACCGTATAATTGGCGCTCAATCCAGTAAAAGAGCGTGCATGGACAATAAGGTAATTCTCAGCTGCGCCATCACCGGGTCAATCCACACCCCGACGATGTCTCCTTACTTGCCGTTCTCGCCCGAGGATATTGCGCGTCAGGCCATCGAGGCGGCAGAAGCCGGCGCTGCCATTCTGCATTTGCATGCACGCGATCCTAAGACCGGGGAACCGAGTGGCGACCCGGCTGTCTACCTGCAGTTTCTTCCCGCCATCAAAGCGGCCACGAACGCAGTGATTAACATTACCACCGGCGGCGGCATGCACATGACCCTGGATCAGCGGCTGGCGCCTGCGTTGCGCGTCAGGCCTGAACTGGCCTCGTTCAACATGGGCTCCATGAACTTCTCCATTCATCGCCTGACACGCCGGCACAGCGAATGGAAATACGCGTGGGAAGAACCTTATCTGGCAAAAACCGAGGCCAATATCTTCCGCAATACATTTGCGGATATGAAGCGGGTGTTGAAGGAACTGGGAGAAGGATGTGGGACGCGGTTCGAATACGAGTGCTACGACCTGGGGCATCTTTACAACCTGGCCTATCTCCTGGACGAGCAGTTAATCGAACCACCACTCTTGTTGCAGACGGTCTTTGGCATTCTTGGAGGAATGGGGACCGACGTCGAGTTGCTCAGCTACGTCAAAGCTACGGCGGACCGTCTCTTTGGGCGGGAGAACTACCACTGGTCTTCCCTTGGCGCCGGGCGGCACCAGATGAGGATAGTCACGCTGGCCGCGCTCCTTGGCGGCAGCGTTCGTGTTGGGCTCGAGGACAGTCTGTATCTGCGCAAGGGGGTGCTTGCCACCACGAACGCCGAACAGGTGAAAAAGATCCGCGGCATTCTGGAGGAGCTTTCCTTTGAGATTGCTACGCCCGATGAAGTGAGAAAGATGCTCCGCCTGAAGGGGGCCGATCAGGTGGCGATCTAAAATGCTCGTGAGCATGAATCTTAATAGAAGCATCCGCGGGCTTGGTGTTCTCTGCTTATGTGCGACGCTAGCACCAGTCATCGTAGCCCGCAGCCAGCAAAGCAGTGCGGAAGCCCCCTACGACGTGCTCATTCGCCACGGGCACATTCTGGATGGCACGGGGAATCCGTGGTATGCCGGGGATATCGCGATCCGCGGCGATCGCATCGCTGCCATAGGAACACTGGAGGGCTCCAAAGCCAAACGCGTCATCGATGCTTCGGGCCTCGTGGTCAGCCCCGGCTTCATCGATATGCTGGGCCAATCGGAAGATTCATTGCTGATCGACAACCGCTCGTTGAGCAAGTTATCGCAAGGCATCACCAGCGAAATCACTGGCGAGGGCGGTTCCATCGCACCGCAAAATGAGCTCACGATTGCGCCGCAAAAGATCTTATTGGAGCACTACCATCTCACAATTGATTGGCACGATCTCGCCGGCTACTTCCACCGCCTCCAGACCTCCGGCACGCCGATCAACCTCGGAACCTATGTAGGCGCCGCGCAGGTTCGTGAAGCGGTCTTGGGCGAGGTGAATCGCGCGCCCACGCCGGCGGAGTTGCAGCAGATGGAATCGCTAGTTGCCGCGGCTATGCAGCAAGGCGCTCTGGGGGTGTCTACGGCGCTTATTTATCCTCCAGGGCATTACGCAACCACCGAGGAGCTGATTGCTCTGGCCAAGGTCGCGTCCCAATACGGCGGCCTCTATGCCTCGCACATGCGCAGCGAAGGGCAGAGCGAAATGGCAGCTATCGATGAGGCAATGCGGATCGGGCGTGAAGCGCATCTCCCGGTAGAGATCTTTCACCTCAAAGTCAGCGGGAAGACGCGTTGGGGCGGGATGAAAGAGGTGGTGGCGAAGATTCAGGCGGCGCGCGATTCCGGTCTCGACATTGCCGCGGATATGTACCCATACGTCGCGGGCGGAACGGCGCTGGCCTCGGCGCTGCCTCCTTGGATGGCCGACGGCGGCATGGACCAACTGCTGCAGCGTCTGCAGGATCCCGCAATGCGTAAACGCATTGTGGCGGAGATGTCGGAAGACCACAAGGATTGGGAGAATCTATATCTGGATAGCGGTGGTGGCGGTGGGGTCATGATCGCGTCGGTGGTGAATCCCGCGCTCAAGCGGTATGAAGGCAAGACTGTCGCGGAGATGGCGAAGGCGGAGAACAAGCCGGAGATGGATGCTTTCTTCGATTTCATCCTGGCCGATAAAGGGCAGACGGAAGCACTCTACTTCATGGCCAATGAGGACGATCTACAGTACGGCCTGAAACAGGCTTGGACTAGCATCGGGCTCGATGCCGGCGAGACCTCGCTCGATGGACCGCTCTTTGAGCCCCATACGCATCCGCGCGCATGGGGCGCAATGCCGCGTTTTCTTGGCCACTACTCGCGCGACTTGCAACTGGTTGACCTGGCCCAGGCGATTCGCAAGATCACGTCCTTGCCGGCGCAGCGCGAACATCTGACTGGCCGCGGATTGCTGAAGAGCGGCTTCTATGCGGACGTGACCATCTTCGATCCTGCGGCCATTATTGACACCGCGACTTATGCTAATCCCAACCAGGTCGCGAAAGGTGTGCAGTATGTTTTGGTGAACGGTCAACTCGAATGGGAGCAGGGCAGATTGACGGGCGCTACCGCTGGCCGTGCCCTGCGTGGCCAGAGCGCCACACATAGGGGAGGATCAGGCACTGAAGAGTTTCACCATCTTGTCACGCGACGCGTCTACGTGCACCTGCATTGCATGGCGGGCCTCGGCTGGCTCACGCCTCTCGATGGCGCGCAGAATCTCGGCGTGACCGATCCAGCCTGGGACGGTCTGGGTGCAGAGCGTATCCAGCCGGGCCACATAACCCAGCGTTAGGTTGAGTTGACCCAGTACCCTCTGATTACCGGCCAGCTCACACAGCCGCAGATGAAAGACCTGGTTGGCGGCGAGAATCTGTTCCAGGCTGCCTTCGGGGTCTTTTTCGGGCGCGACAATCGCAGCCAGCTCCCTGATCTGATCGTGACTCGCGGTTTGCGCCAGCTTTTCCGCCGAGTAGCATTCCAGCAGCTTGCGGTAGTCGTACAGATCGACAATGTCACGCACCGATATGGGCGTAACCATGAAGCCCTTCCTGCGAATCCGGGTCAGCCAATGGTCCTGCATCAGGCGCGTGCACGCTTCCCGCACGGGTGTTCGGCTGGTTCCGCATCGCTCGGCGAGATCCGCTTCGGAGAGGAACTCGCCTGGAGGCAGCTTGGCCGTGATCAACCAATCGCGGAGGATGCGATACACGCGCTCCACCTCTCCCAGCTTGTTGGCCTTGGCGCGGTTTGGCTTCGTCAATAGCACGGTCCCCCCAATGTATCCACAGAGAATACTACCGGTATCGTAAGCTTGCGTTGCCATGGCGGCGTCAAGTATTGCGTGTGTCATCATTAAAAAGGCGACCCACCAGGAGTTGTTGCGTATGGCGATCAGTCAGCGGTTCGCACAGACCTTATCTAAAACCACGCGGGTTGGCATATGCCAGGTCTTGTTCTGCCTGGCGTCCACATCGCTCGGTTTGGCGCAAGCCAAGCCGGCTCCCGCTGTCCCGGACCGCCTTCCGGACTCTTACCAGATCTATTCACTGGTGATGCCCGGCCAGGTATTTACAGACATGGATTCGGGCCACAACCAGCCTTGGGCCATCAGCGACACCACGATCAACGAAGATGACATGAACCCCAAGCTGGCGCCGGAGGCTACCCTTCAACCGCCGGAGGACAATCCTCGCGCCTTTCGCGAAGCGGTGATGGACTACAACCAGCGCAAGATGGAGCGGCTTACATTAAAGCGGCGTTTCAAACTGGATCGCCCCTACGTGCTGCTGGGGGCTACCGATACAGCGCAGTTCCGTGCCGCGCGCACCTCAGTGACCGCCACCTCTGCTATGCAGTCTGCGTATGCCGACTACCTGGGCATCACTTACTTCAGCGAGGTCTACTTCAATGTGTGCGCAAACCGCAGCGCTGGTCTACGTTCTCGATTGGTGCGGTAATCTTTGTTCGCAGGCCGAATGGATCTATCTTGAAAAGCAGAATGGCACTTGGGTACGCCGGTCCGGCAAAGCGCCCGCACAAACTTAAGAATTTTGGAGGAGATATGCGGCTTGCCGCCCGGGTGTTGGTTTGCTTCCTGTCAACCGTCGCGGGCCTGGGCGGTGGCAACGCATTCGCCCAAGATCAATCGAACGCACAACCTCTCCGGGTTGCGATCGTTGGCCTGGAACATGGGCATGTCTCTGGTTTCCTGAAGCAGTTTCCCAAGCAGCACGAAGTGCAACTGGTGGGCATCGTGGACGGGGACACGGAGCTCTCCCACCGCTACGCACAGCAGTTTCATCTTGACTCCAGCCTTTTTTATGCGCAGCTGGACTCGATGATTGCAGCCCGCCATCCGCAGGCGTTGCTGGTCTACACCTCCGTGGGGAAGCACCGTCAGGTGATCGAAGCCGCGGCTCAGCATGGGCTCAGCGTGATGGTGGAAAAGCCTTTGACCATGTCGCTCGAGGATGCCCTGGCTATTCGCCATGCTGCCAGGGAGCACCACATCCAGGTGCTGGTGAACTACGAGACCACCTGGTACGCAAGCAACCGCGCCGCCTATGACGAAGTGGCCAAGGGGTCGATTGGTGATCTGCGCCGAATCGTGGTGCACGATGGCCATGAAGGACCCAAGGAGATCGGCGTGCAGCCGGAATTTCTGAAGTGGCTCGAGGATCCGGACCAGAATGGCGACGGAGCTTTGTACGATTTTGGCTGCTACGGCGCGGACCTGGTTACCTGGCTGATGCACGGCGAGTCTCCGCTGAGCGTGACCGCCGTGACCCAGACGGATAAACCCCAGATCTATCCCCGGGTGGCGGATGAATCCACCATTATCCTGCGCTATCCCAAAGCCCAGGCGGTGTTGATGGGTTCATGGAACTGGCCGTTTGGCCGGAAGGATATGGAAGTGTACGGGGCGACCGGTTACCTGATCACCGTGGGGCCGGACCAGGTGCGCGTGCGGACCAAGGGGCAGGGTCAGGAGAGCGAGTCCACCGCTCCGCCACTGACGCCCCCTAACGATGGATCGCTGCACTACCTTGCTGCGGTGCTCAATGGAACACTGCAGCCAAACGGCGACCTGACTTCGCTCGAGACCAACGTGGTTGTGATGCAGATACTGGATGCGGCCAGGCAGTCTGCGCACGAAGGCAGGACCATCAAACTGGCGCCTTTGCCTAAGTAGTCAGCGGCCTCTCCCAACCGCTACCCGTGCACTGCTCAGTAAGCCAAACTGGGCGGCGACGGGACCTCTTTTTCGCCGCACGACCAGATGCGGCCTGCCATGGATGACTTCAGACGGCAGATATCTCCGCTTCTCTCCGCACATCGAGCACACCACGAATATTGAGCTGGCAGGGAAGCCGTCCGTTCCGCTTAACACGTCGTGGCCGCACTTCTTGCAGCAAACGACGCAGCATTTGGGGAAAGGCAGAGTGCGCATAGCCACCAATATAGGAGAATAAAAAGAGAAGATCAAGGGCGAAGTGTTTACCCGAACAGCACCAAACAGACCGCGACCAGGCGGATGATCTTCTGCCTCTCGTTCCCTAACGAAGAACGGGTGGGGCACCCGTCCTTGGTCAGAGGATGAGGGTGGAGCTGTTTCAGGGGTGCTGTAACACTTTCAGAAGTCGCTGCAACTTGATGGTGGCAGGTCAATTGCCGGCTGCCACTTGCGTCCCCGCCTGCTGTGCCTTGATCCAGCCCTCCGTGCGCGCATCGAGAAGATCGAGGGGCAGCACACCACCGCTCAGCATCTCGTCATGGAAAGTGCGGATGTCGAATTTCGGCCCCAGTTCCTTTTGCGCTCGCTCGCGCAGTTCGCGGAACTTGATCTGGCCCAGCTTGTAACTCAGGGCCTGCGCCGGCCACGCAATGTAGCGGTCGGTTTCGGACTGGATCTCGGGCTCGTCGATGGTGCCCGATTTACGGAAGTAGTCGACCACCTGCTCCCGCGTCCAGCCCTTGGAGTGAATGCCGGTGTCGACCACCAGGCGCACCGCACGAAAGCGCTCGCTGGCCAGCCGGCCATAGTCCGAGACAGGATCCTGGTAGAAGCCAACCTCTTTGCCCAGTTGCTCGGCATAGAGCGCCCAACCCTCGATATAACCGGAGTTGAAAGTATGCTGGCGGAATTTGGGCAGACCGGTCATCTCCTGGGCCACGGAGATCTGCATGTGATGGCCAGGGATGCCTTCGTGATAGGCGATCGCTTCATCATTGACGACGGTCCGATGCGCGAAGTCTGAGGTTGCAACCACCACCCGGCCCGGCCGTTTGCCATCGGGTGTTCCGGGGTTATAGTGCGTCGCCATCGCCGATTGGAACGGCGGAATCGCCTCTACGGTTACCGGCGCGCCAGGAATGTAGGTGAAGAGCTGCGGCAGCTTGGACTGCATTTGGCCAATGTACTTGCGATAGCCATCCAGGATCTGCTCGGCGGAAGTAGGAACGTACTTCGGGTTCGTCTTCAGGGATTTACTGAACGAAACCACATCGGGGAATCCTTGCTGATGCGCGATGGCGAGCATTTCGGCGCCGATGCGATCCACCTCCTTCAAGCCAATCTGGTGGATCTGGTCAGGAGTCAGATTGCTCATGGTGGTGACGCTGCGAATGTCATGCCGGTATCTGGCTTCGCCACCAGGAAGGGAAGTGACGGAGAGAGCAGTGCGGCCATGCGGAGCGTACTCCGTGGCCACGAAGTTGCCGAAAGCCTTATACGCCGGCAGCACCTCGTTCTTGACCACCTCCGTGATCTGTTGCGTCAATCGTTGTTGATCGGCCGCAGAGATGCTGCTGGGATATTTTTTGGTGGGCAGCAGGAAGGGATTTGAAGCGATCACCCCATCGCATTGGCCGGGAACCTTTTCCAGCAGAAAGCGCACCGGCATGAGGTTGTCTTTCATGCCTGCGCGCAGCACCTCTTCGGTCTGGGTAAAGAAACGGGGAATCTGGTGCAGACGCGCGATGTAGTCCTCGTAATCCTTGACGGTGCTGAACGGTGAGGAGAGTGGCAGATCGGCCAGAAGGGTGTGAGGGCCGCTCATCTGCGAGACCGGCATCTCGAAGTCCTTGAAGGAGTAGTCCTCGTTGCGTTGCTCCAGGGTGCGAACAAGAAGTTGGTGGGAGAGGAGGTCCTGCTCCGGAAAACCAGTCGTCGAAATAGCTTTGAGGCGCGCCAGGAACTTCTCGTCCGTAGCATGCTCTCGCTCTGCCTCAGCCAGGGAAGCGTCATCCAGCTTGTCGTTGTAGCGGTAGTCGCCGTATGCGGTTGCGGTGAGCGGTGAGGCTTTCAGATCGGCCTGGTACTGCTCTTCGAAGAGAGCGTTCTGCGCCGCGAGACGCGATGCGACAGAATCGGAAGCGGCGGCGAAAGAGAGCGAAGCAGAAAGCGGCAGGCAGGCGGCCAGGGCAAGGCTGATTGTATGGATACGGATTTGCAAAAGAGACTCCTGAGAATGAGCGGCAACTGGATGCCGTTACCAGAGTGGATGCACCAGGGGACGTATCTTTGTGTCGTAGATCTTGCGTACGCCGTCCATCATCTCCGGCGTGAGCGGCGGCAGAGTCGAGGCCAATGCGTTGTCCTCCACCTGGCTGGGTCGTTTGCCTCCGGGGATGGCACAGGTGACGGCATCGAACATGAGGATCCAACGCAGGGCGAACTGGCTCATGCTCACGCCTTCCGGCACCAAAGCACGCAGTTCTTCGACGGCTGCCAGCGCTACTTCGTAATCGACCCCGGAGAAGGTCTCGCCAACATCGAAGCGCTGGCCCTGGCGATTGAAGTTGCGGTGATCGTCATCGGCAAACTGGGTGTCCGCCTTGAACTTGCCCGTGAGCAGGCCGCTGGCCAGGGGAACCCGCGCCAGGATGCCCACCTGCCTGAGCTTTGCCTGGGAGAAGAAGAGCTCAGCCGGACGCTGGCGAAAGCAGTTGAAGATGATCTGGACGCTCTGCACGTTGGGGAATTCGATGGCCTTCAGCGCCTCTTCCACGCGCTCGACGCTGACCCCGTAGAAGCGGATCTTGCCCGCGCGCACCAAGTCGTCGAGTATGCCGAAGATTTCGGGCCGGTAGTAGGCATCCGTGGGCGGGCAGTGGAGCTGAACGAGGTCGAGGGTGTCGGTTTCAAGGTCGCGCAGATTGTCTTCGACCCAGGTGGTGAGGTTGGCGCGGTTGTAGCCTTCGACCGTCTGCTTGGCCAAACGCCGGCCCATTTTGGTGGCCACGATGATCTCTTCTTTGCGGGCCTTCTTCAGCCGCGCAATCAGGTGATGGCTGCGGCCGCTTCCGTAGACATCCGCGGTATCGAGAAAATTAATGCCCGAGTCGATGGCCTGGTTGAGCGCGGCAAGCGACTCCTCATCGTCACCAGACCCCAGGCGCCACCGATGGCCCACGCGCCAAAACTGACCTCTGACACCTTCCAACCAGTACGGCCCAACGTGCGATAGTTCATAGCCCGATGGTAACAAATGGAATTGTGATGACGCCGTCACGCCCGCCCCACCTGCCCCGGAGTGCAGCGCGCTAGAACGACGGTTATGTCATCTGGCTGTTCGGCCGCGCCGATCCAATCTGTGACTGCGCCGGTGATGATTTCGGCGATGCGGGGCAGCGGCTTGCGGCGATGCTCTTTGATTAACGCCACCAGGCGGTCCTCGCCAAACTCTCCGAATTCATTTTCCGGTTCAGTGACTCCATCGCTATAGGCCACAAAGATGTCGCCAGGCTGCATCACCACGGTGGATTCGTCATAGGTAACGCCGTCAAATAGACCGACCACGGTGCCGTTGATGTCCAGGGGAAAGGCTTCGCCGGTTGCTCGCACGATGATAGGTGGCAAGTGGCCGGCATTGCAGTACCTCAACACGCGCGCTGTGGGGTCATAGCAGCCGAGGAACATGGTGGCGTACTTCGCCGCCGGCGTACTGCGGTAGAGCTGGTAGTTCAACGTAGTCATCAGCATGGCAGGAGCCAGTTGCGACTCGGAACCGCTATCTCCGCGGTAGTACATGCGGGAATCTCCCTGAGATTGGGCTTGATACTGCAAGGCTGCCGGTACCAAAACCATCTCGGGCTCCAGCGAATAGGCGCGGACGAAAGCATGCACGGTGGCCATCAAGAGCGCCGCGGAAATTCCTTTCCCGCTGATGTCGCCGACGGCCAGCACCATCCGGTCGGTGCCTAGAGGAATGAAGTCGTAGTAGTCTCCGCTGACGGTGCGCGCCGGGATGCAGACACCATGCACTTCAAGCGAGGGCAGGTTGGTCACTTCGCTCGGGAAGAGCAGCTCCTGCACTTCGTAGGCAATGCTGAGCTCGTTCTCCAGCCGCTGCTTCTCTTTCTGCTCGTCGATCAGTTTGGCCAGCGATCCGGTCATGGAGTTGAACGATCCTTCGAGCGCCGCCATCTGGTCATGGCCGTTGATCAGGATGCGGTGGCTCAGATCGCCGCGATTGACATGCTCGGTTGCCCGGTAGAGTTCTGCTACCGAGGCGGTCATGCTGCGCGAAAGGCGGACGCCGATATAGAGGGCGGCCAACTCAATCACTCCGAAGAAAATCGCGACGGCGAACAGCAAATCCCGGAAGATTAGCGCCTTGTCTCCCAGGGTGGCGCACAAGGTGGCGTAGAGCATCGAGGGCCGGGTGGCGACATAGATGATTCCGTTGGCTTGTTTTTCGCCGGTCTGCCAGTCCACGACATCGAAAAAGGTGGGAAAGTGCAGCGTTATGTCAAACCAATGAGTACGAGGGGATACCTCACCGGCCTTTATCGGTTTGCGGTCTATCTCGGCGCCGTCTTTGCGTTCGAGGGGAAGGGGAAGCAAGGTGACTGAGCCCAGGCGTTCGGCGGTCGGCAGGAGCAGGTTTGGGGTGATGGGGATGTCGGAGATCAAGGCAATTCGACGATCTTCGGAGAGCCGGATCGCGCGCAGATGCAGGGCATCATGCTCGACCACGAAACCGGTGAAGTCTCCGTTGATAAAATCGGGAACCTGCGCCGGTTGCGTGGCCAGCGGCGCTCCTTCGGTGGAGAGGACAAAACCCTTTCCGTTTCGCGACACAGTAACGGTGCGCCCAGGGAACCTCTCATCGGATGCCCGGGTGAACTGTTCGGCAACCTGTTCCGTGAGTTTGCCCGAGGCCTCCAGCGGGAAACAACTGGGCAGCCAGCGCATCATTGGCCGCTTGCAGGTGCAGCAATTCCGAATGCAAGTCGGAGATGGCGACGTAGGTAGCAAATTGGCCGGCAAATAGATAGCCGGCCAGGCCGAACATGAGCAACAGCAGCAAGATCGGCATGACGCCGATGAAAAGGTAGGTGACGATCAAGCGGTTGCGCAGCCGCCAGAGCAGAGGGCGGTAACCCCAGCGGAAGAGCCACGACCACGGCACAGAAGAGGAAGATGAGGGTGACAAGCGTCGCCCATCCGCCTAGCCCCACCCCCGGCAAGGCGATCGGCCAACCACAGCAGGAGGGATAATCCACCCAGCCAGACGGTGATGCGAGCCCATTTGCCGGCGGGGCGTAGTATCCGCTTCAACCGGGCCCTGAGAACACTGGATCTTGGTAGGTTAGTCGCCATAAACCATTGCTGGAAAAGAAACACCCGGGGCTCCTCGTAGTATAGGCCAGTCGCAGGAGTGGCCCTTTTTTTGCGATGATAGGACAGGGCATTGTTGCCCAGGAGAGTGGGCTTTGAGGAAATGTTGGTGAAAGAACAGTCTCGCCTTCTCTCTCTGATCGAAAGCGGATTTGCTGCACTTCGCATCCTGGTCATCGGCGACGTGATGCTGGATCGCTCCATCTTGGGGGGATGTGGACCGCATATCGCCCGAGGCGCCGGTTCCGGTACTCCGTTCGGTACGCACCACGGCCGCGCCGGGGGGTGCGGCCAATGTGGCCATGAACCTGGTTGGCCTGGGAATCAAGGCCGCGCAGGCAGGCTTTTGGGGCAACGACGCGGAAATGCGCGAATTGAGCGCATTGCTTACCACCGCCGGCGTGGATTTCTCGGGCATGGCTGTTTCCGGCCACTCCACGATTTCCAAGACCCGGATCGTCTCCCGTAACCAGCAGTTGCTGCGGCTCGATGTGGAGAGTGCTGAATCCCATCCCGCGGCCGAGCAGCAGGCGCTGCTGGAGCGATCGCTGCGAATTGGTGCGCACTGCCGACGCGGTTATTCTGTCCGACTACGATAAGGGGGCTTTGACCTCCCAGCTTTGCCAGGCGGTGATCGCCCTGGCTCGGGAGCGAGGGATCCCGGTATTGGTCGACCCTAAGGGTCGGGACTTTAGCAAATATGCCGGCGCCACGACGATCTGTCCGAACCTTCAGGAGTTGGGGCTGGTTACAGGAATTGACCGCCACAACCTCGCGGAATTGCTGGCCGCGGCGCAGAAGATGGTCTCTCAGCTCGGCATCGATTACATGACTGTCACCATGAGCGAGAAGGGTATTCGCATTCTCTATCCCGATTCCGCTTTTCATTCTCCGACCCGGGCACGTGAGGTTTTCGATGTTACCGGCGCCGGCGATACCGTCATCGCCACTCTGGCGGCATCCTTGGCGGCTGGGCTTGATGCGGAGACGGCTGTAAACCTGGCAAATATTGCAGCGGGCATTGTGGTTGCCAAGACAGGAACTGCGCCTATCTCGCGCAACGAATTGGTGGCAGAGTTCACTGCCTCTACCCAGATGAAAGGTCCGGACAAGATTCTCGATCTGCAACATCTGCTGGTTCGTTTGGCGGAGTGGCGCGCGAACGGCGATCGCATTGTCTTCACCAACGGCTGTTTTGACATTCTGCACGTAGGCCACATCACGCTGCTCGAGCAATGCCGTGAGTTCGGCGATAAGGTCGTCATCGGAGTGAACAGCGACGCTTCTGTAAAACAACTGAAGGGGCCCACAAGGCCGGTGGTCGGAGAAAACGAACGAGCCCGCATTCTGGCTGCGCTGGGCTCAACCGACGCGGTGATTATCTTTGATGAGCCGACTCCGTTTGAGCTTATCCGCCACGTGCGCCCTGATGTCCTGGTCAAAGGCGGAGACTACACCACCTCAACCATCGTGGGTGCAGACGATGTGGTCACCTGGGGCGGCCGGGTAGAAATCGTGCCTACTGTCATAGGTGCGAGCACCACCAGCACGATCCGCAAAATGACCGCCAGCTCCTAGTCTCGTGCTAACGAGGATTTTCATCTGGCCGGAGCTACCCCGGGGCTAAAGCCCGACTCATGGAAGTGCGACTCTTTCCGCGACGCTAAAGCGTCGCTCCCCCTACTGAAGCAGGGGGCTCCCACCAGCCTTCCCAAGGAGAACGATCAGGATGACCGCAATGGTGGGGAGCCCCCGCATTCATGCGGGCGGGACTCGGCTTTCAAGCCGAGCGGCTCGCGTAGGACTGTTCTCCTCCGGCTTTAGCCGCGGGGTTTCACCTGTCCTACTTTTAATGTGGACCGTTCTGGCCTAAAGGCTCCAGCCGCTATTCGTTTCTCAACGTGTCCATCGGATCTACGCTGGCCGCGCGCCGCGCTGGTATGGATGCCGCGAACATTGCCAGCAGCAACATCACAATCGGCACCGTACAGAAGGTCAGCGGATCCAGTGGGCTGATCCCGAATAAGAAGCTCCGCAAAAACCTCGTTAGCAGAGCTGCCGTGACTAAACCAGCGACCGATCCTACCGTGGCGATTACCAGGCTTTGCTTCACAATGTCGCTCACAATCTGCCAGCGCATCGCACCCAGGGCCATCCGGATACCGATCTCACGCGTTCGCCAGCTCACCACGTACGCGATCAGGCTGTAGACTCCCACGCTGCCGATCAAGAGAGCCAGGGCGCCGAACGACAACAAGAGAATCGCGAGCGACCGCGGAGCCGACACCGATGCCGCTACCACCTCGTTCAGGCTACGGACGCGCGTTACCGGCACCAGTGGATCGAGCTTCGCGACCGCGTTGCGCAGCGCTGCTGCCGCGTCCGCAGCACTCGCCCGCGTGCGCAGCAGGACATACATAACCGGCTGTTCACGCGCCGCGGTCATCGGTAAATAGACTTCGTCACCGAATCCGCCGGCGAGACTGCCACCGTGAGTGTTGCTTACCACACCCACCACCACAGAGGCAGCATCTTGATTCCACACCGCCGGCGTCGGCTCATCCTTCACATCGATCAGGTGTCTCCCCAGCGGGTCCTGGTGTGGCCACAGCCGTTCTGCCATGCTCTGGTTGATGACGACCGCGTGGCTGGATCCTGATTCGTCCTGACTGGACAGCAGCCTCCCCCGCATCAGCCGCACGCCCAGAGCGGCAAAGTAGTCGCGCGACACTATGCGCCCTGTGGCGATTAACGCGCTCTCCCGCGCATCCCTGGGATGACCCTCGGCGTCGTAGACGTAGTTGTCATCGCGCCCGCTCAGCGGCAACGAATCGGTGAGAGCAACCGCTTCCATTCCGGCGATGCCCTGGGCGTCGTTCAGCAGCGCCGTAAAGAAGCCGTTGCATCGTCCCTTTTGCTGGCATGCTGCTGCATCGAGCGACACCTCTGCGGTGACTACGCGCTCGGTACGAAAGCCCGGATCCACCTTCGACAGGCTGTAGAGACTGTGCAGCAGGAGACCGGCGGCGGTAATCACCACGACGGACAATCCGATCTGCCCGATGACCAGCGCCATGGACAAACGGAACTGGGAAGCCTTTCCCGCAACGGCACGGCTGCCGGAGCCCAGCATGCCTTGCAGATTGGGCGATGCCATCTTCAGCGCCGGGATCAGGCCAAAAATAAATCCGGTCATCAACGATGCGACGGCAGCAAAGAGAAACACCGGCCAATGCAGCGCTATCTCGTTCAGTCTCGGGGTATCCGCGGGCAGCAATTGGACCAGGCCGCGCAAACTCGCCGCCGCCACGACCAAACCTGCAACGCCAGCCATGGCGCCGAGAATCAGGCTCTCCGACAGCAATTGCCGGGTCAACCTGCCTGAGGAAGCACCGAGTGCTCCGCGAATCGCGATCTCTCTTTCACGGCCGGCGGCCCGCGCCAGCATCAGGTTCGCTACATTCGCGCACGCAATCAGCAGGATCAACGCCACCGCGCCAAACAAAAGCAGTAGGCGCGGCCGGGTTGCGCCGACTTCCGATTCCAGCAGCGGTACCACCGTCAGTTCTGCAGCCCACGTATCAGGCATCCGCCAAGGAAACAAGGGCAGCAAGGCTGCGTGCAGGCGGTGCAGTTCGGCCTGGGCCTGCGCCGGAGAGACACCGTCTTTCAGGCGGCCAAATATGCGCAAGTCGAAGGGCCGCCAGGGATCGAGGGGATCACCGCCTTTGAACGCCACGGGGGTGACAAACTGGGTATCGGCATAGGGGAAGCGCACTCCGGCGGGCATGACGCCGATGATTTGCCGCGAAATGCCATCCACACGAATGGTCTGTCCGATCACATCGGGATTTTTTCCAAAACGCTGTTGCCAGTAGCCGTAACTCAGCACCACGACAAAATCGCGCCCAGCGATTGCCTCACTTGGGCGTAAAGAAACTGCCCACTGCGGGATGAATTCCCAGCGTGTCAAAAGCGTTGGCCATCACCTCGGCGCCGAAGACGCGATCGGAGGAGTCAATCCCCGCCACGTTCGACTCCGCATCCGCGCCCACACCGCTGATGGCAGTGAACGAATCGGAATGCTCCTGCAACGCCCGGATCCAGCCCTTTGGAAAAAAACTAGCCCCAACCGGGCCGTATTCGATCCGTGCCAACCGGTCCTGGTGTGGAAACGGCAGTGGACGAAGCATGATGGATTCCACCAGCGAAAAGATCGCTGTATTTGCACCGATCCCTAACGCCAGGGTCAGGACCGCCGTTAGCGTAAATCCTGGCGACTTTCGCAATTGCCGCAAAGCGAACTTTATGTCTTTAAGCATCCTGTCCCCTTAGGTTGCATTCCATTCGCCATCCTCCAGGGCCTATAAGTTACCGAAAACAAATGGCTAGGGCAGAGATAGCCCTGATTGGTTTGTCCACAAGCGAAATGATTGTTCGAATCTGAACACTTGGCCGATTGGGGAACGAGGGTACTCGTCCTATTCCTTTTTGTTCTGCTAGGGTACAGACTCTGCGGGTAGTCCTTCTGAACCGGCAGTTCAAACGCAGACTCAAAGAGGCCTAGCGGGCAATGAGGCTGGTAATGCGCGAACGGTAGCCCCGGCTCACGGGGAGTTTATGCCCGTCCGACATGGTGACGAAGCACTCTCCTTCGTTTCCATCGGTGCGAAATTCTTTCACATGTTGCAGATTCACGATGGCCGAGCGATGAATCCGCAGGAAGACGTCGGGATCCAATTTGGTCTCGAAATTCGCCATGGTATTGCGCAGCATATGGGTTTCGTTGCCGGCGCAGATCCTCACATAATTTTCTTCCGCCCCGATCCAACGAATATCCGCAATGGGCAAAAAGAGGATGCGTCCTTTGGATCGAAAGACCAGGCGGTTGGTATATTCCTTCTTTTGCGCCGAGCGAACCGCCCCATTGGTACGCCTGTGTTCCCGCTGTTCGCGGGCGTGCTGCAGTGCCATCCTCAGCCGCTCACGGGTGAATGGCTTCAGGAGATAATCGACCGCATGCACCTCGAAAGCCTTTAAAGCATATTGGTCGTGCGCGGTAGTAAAGATAATACTTGGCAGTTCGAGGGAAGGAGAGCAGCTCAGGGCTGAGATGACATCGAAGCCGTCCATGCCTGGCATGCGGACATCGAGGAGCAGCACGTCCGGCTGGGTAAGCTGAACCAGGTCGATCGTCTCCAGAGCGTTGGCTCCTTCGCCCACCACCTCAACGTCTGGTTCCTCACGCAGGAGTTGTAATAGCTTTTGCCGGGCAAGAACTTCATCATCCGCGATCACTACCTGAAGCGGCATACAGGGGCTCCGCGTGGTCATTGCTTGGACTCTTGGCGATCTCCCGGGGAAGCAGGAAGATAGCCGTCACATCTCCTGGAACCATCTCCCGGATAGAGAAGCTTTGGCGGCTTCCATAGTGCAACTCCAAACGGGCCTTTACGTTCGCAATGCCGACGCCCTGCCCTTTCGGGGCCTCGTCGAATGAGCCTGGAAGACAGCCCGCATTGCGGATCGATATGCACAGTGTATCTCCTTCGATGGACGCCTTGATGGTGATCGTTCCTACGTCGAGAGATCTTGCAATTCCGTGAACATACGCATTTTCAACAATGGGCTGAAGAATCATTGTGGGCACAAGGGCATCCCACGCCTCAGGTGCGACTTCAATGCTATGCCGAACCCGATCGCCGAAGCGCAGCTGTTGGATCGAGACATAGAGTTGAATAACCTCCATCTCTTCCTGCAGGGGAATCCGTTGCGCTTCGCCCTTTGCCAAGGTGATACGCAAAAGACTGCTCAGCCGTTCCAACATTTCGTCGGCGCTGTCAGGGTCCGACCGCATCAGGCTGGACACGCAATTTAGGGTGTTGAAAAGGAAATGGGGATTGAGTTCCATCTGTAAGGCCTGGAGACGGGACTGTACGAGTTGCGCCTCCAGGCGCGCGGTCATCTGCTCTCGCTCGCGGAACCGCTGGTAGTAACCAATGCTGCGGACAAGAGCAAAGCCCATCCAAAAGATGGCGATGTCTGTGACCAGCTCAGACGAGAGATAATGCTCCAGCCGGTACAAGTATGTGTGGTGTTTGCCCGGAGATTGGTAGCGAAAGATAGCGAGGTAGATCACTTCCAGGAGAATGCTGACGACAACACTCAAAGGCAAATATTGCAAGATCATTTGCCGGGGGGAGGCCCTTTGTATGCTTGCCCGCAGGAAGCGCCACATACCGAGGACGACCAGACCCCATAACAGAAATCCAAAGGCGTCACCAACCAGGGGCACCCATAAGGGAATCTTCCATTCCCCCATGGAGACTTCCACTTCCGCGAGTTGCTGGAACCCAAATAAAAGACCGAGCGCCGCCCAGCCCGATAAGAAGACCAACGGGTGCATGAAGAACGGACGGGGTTGCTGTGCCTCCTGTTTAGTCTGGCTGTTTGGTTTGATTCCCAACCTCCTTGTCCACCGACGGAGCATGCGCCGTAGCATACACCTCCTGGATGGGGAAATACTTCGGGTTCAATTCATTTTGATAGATGAATAGATCGTGGTTTGGATGCGTTTGTAGCCACTCTGCCGCTTCCTGTTCGGTGAAAGCCGTATTGGCTACGCTGCTTGCCATGCGCTGCATCTCACCATGCAGATAAGCCTGAGCCGCGCTTCCGCCCTGTGAAGCTGCGATGCGATACCAACGATAAGCTGTGTTTTGATCCTTGGGCAAGAGCCTTCCGTCGCGGGACAAAATACCGAGGACCACGGACGATTGCCACGAGCCGGCCGCGGCGGCCGACAACAGAAGGTTGGTTGCTTCCTGCGGGTCTTGTGGCAGGTCTGGATGGTTGACCAGAAGCCAGGCCCAGCAGATGAATGGCCGGCACGTAGCCGCTGCTCGCGGAGAGCCGCAGGAGCCTGGCTTCCGCGGCGTAATCAGGCACGCGGCCTGGTTCTTTCGCGTCCAACATCGCCATGAAACATTCTGCCTCCGGGTCATGCCGTTTGACGCCCTGCTCGAACCAGGATTCCGCCGCAGCGAAGTCGACGGGCACCCCCGATCCTAGGTAGCTGGCCAAACCGAGGTATGCATCCGCCCGGCCATCTCCTTTTTCAGCTGCAGATTTCAAGAGCCGCACTCCTTCCTGTGTATCCTGCTTGACTCCCTCACCTCGCATATAGAGCGCTGCCAGGTTTACCTTCGCCGTTGCGTCATCTGAGGATGCGGCTCGCCTGTACCATTTCACTGCCTCGGTCCTATCCTGCGACACACCGATGCCGACGGTGTACATATATCCCAGGAAAAGTTGTGCTGCGGGGTTTCCCTGGTCCGCTGCCTTCCGATACCAGTAAGCCGATCGGCTGAGATCCTTAGGCACTCCTCTGCCTACAGAGTAGTCAGCTGCCAATTCCATCTGTTGCTTGACGAAGCCTTGCCCCGCCTTTGTTTGTAACTCATCCACACTCGCCGGATGTTCCTCTGTGGCATCCGGCTTGGCTTCGGCGCTTATCGGGTACAAGCCAGCAAATCACGAAGAGCAGAGATAGTAAACGACTGTGCAGCGTGCAAACGGTAGGTAATGGCATATATCACCTCACATTGGTTCCATACTCGCGCATGCGAAAAGGCGCTCAAGGCAGGGATATCGCCTGATTGGGACGTAGATATCCCGCAAGCCGGCCACTCGTCCCGCTCTCGCAACGACTCGTCACATATTCAAAAAATGTTTATCGACTGACTCGCACCGCTGCTTAGCTCTTCTACCGATTTCTGTAAGCGTGAGTAGAGGAAGGGCAGCGATCTGTAGCAGGCTTGGAGCAGGTCGTCGCTAAAACGGAACTGTTCGTCATCGCCCAGCGACCATTCGTCACTATTTTCAGCAGGGCATACAGATCTCTCATCGTTTTACTGAATTCTGGATTGTTTACTGCGGGCCGCCGTCCGGCGGCTTGGAGTCGCGGTCATCTCACCTTGCTTCCAGGTTCAGTGGTCACGCCCTACGGTTGTTCGTCACTTATTGCTCTCCAGTCTGCGACTTGGGCCATGACTTGCGTAACAGTGAGTTTCTAGCGGAGCGGAGGGATCGTGAAAGTTAACTACTCGCGGCTTCTATGGCTTTTGATTGCCTTGGTTCTTCTCGTTTACAGCGTGCGTGGCTTTGCTCAAGGGATTGTGACCGGTTCCATCAGTGGAACGGTGCAGGATCCAAGCTCGGCCGTGATCGTGGGCGCGAGCATTACCGCAACCCAGGAAGGTACGAACGCTACCTTCAAGACGGAGAGCAGCAGCGCGGGCAGCTTTCAAATACCTGGTATGCCCATCGGCGTGTACGACGTCACCATTCAGGCGCCGGGCTTCATCTCGATTCACATGCGAACGGTCAATGTGACCTCGGGCGCGCAGACTCCGCTGGGAATACAGATATTAAAGATCGGCAATTCGGAGGCGGTGACCGTGGAGGGCGCGACAGCACTTCTGCAGCCAGATTCGGTGCAGGTCAGTCAGACCTTTGATACGCAGAAGATAGCAAATCTGCCTATCGGGAATGGCTTTGACATCGTCGCGCTCTTCACGCCCGGCATATCCCCTTCTGGTGGCAACATCTTCACCAACAACAACGGCGCGGAATTCTCCACCAACGGTTTACGTGATCGCAACAACAACTTCGAGTTGGATGGACAAGCCAACAACGACACCAACATCGGCGGTCCGAATGTCTTCTTCGGCAATCAGGATGCGCTGGCTGAAGTACAGATCATCACCAATGACAGCGCCGAATACGGGAAGAACAGCGGAGCAGTGGTCAACTACGTTACCAAAGCGGGCAGCAACGCCTACCACGGAACTGGATTCGAGTTCTACAACGGCAGTTGGGCTGATTCACTTGCCAATCAGGAGAAAAGTCCTCTGTTGGAATTCTGTGTCCCGGGTGAAAGTCCTGCGGACGGCTGCACACCGCCAACCGTACCGCGTTACGTGGACAATCGATGGGGTGGGACGGTGGGTGGGCCCATTCTAAAGGACAAGTTGTGGTTCTTCGGCTCCGCTAATTTTGAGCACACGCGTACCGGCACGGCGCCTTCCTCTTCTGCTCCTTTCCTCACCCCCACGCCCAACGGAATTCAGCAGTTGCAACAGGCTTTCCCCAATAATCCTGCCGTCAGCGCGCTGGCAGCGATTGGTCCTGCCAGCAGTAAAGTCGGCAATCTCACCTTTGGCACACCCACCACGGTGGATGTGCTGGGGCAGCCCATCGAGTTCGCCACCGCACGACGCACCATCAGCTCTCTCCGTACAATGATTACGAGGGAACCGGGCGTGTCGATTATCAGCTGCGAGAACACGACCGTATCTTCGGGCGGTACATCTATCAGAATACGGCCAGCGACGGCGTGAATTTCTTTCCGTCTTATGAAGTAGTCACGGGAGGCTTTGTCAGCGTACCCGGGACGAGTAACTACGTGGGTATCGATTGGGCTCATACCTTTAACGACCACTTTCTGAACCAGGCGCGCTATAGCTATGCCCGCTCCACTACTTCCTTTGAAGGCGGCGGCTTCGCCAACTGCACCAGTGCAGCAATCCTGACCGGTTGTCCTATACGTGTCGACTTCAACGATGGCCAGACTCTTTCCCTGGGTCAGAATCCAGCGTGGCCGCAGGGTAGGATCGTCGCGCAGTCATCAGGTGCAGGACAACATCTCCTGGCAGGCCGGCAAGCACTTTCTCAAGCTCGGTGGTGAGTACAATCACTATCCGGAGAGCGACACAGGATTGCCCAACGTTAATGGCGATTTGCGCTTCGACAACTTCGGCGAATACATCAACACCGCACCCACCGTCACTCTTTATGCGGAAGGGCCGGCTGCTTATAACCTGGTCTTCAACTACGGGGCGGTCTATCTTCAGGACGACTGGAAGACCAGTGAAAATCTCACCTTGAGTCTCGGGCTTCGCTACGAGATCCAGAGCCAGCCGCTGAATAGCCTGCACGCATTGACCGTGCAGCGAGAAACAAACCCCGCCACCGCGTTTTGGGATCAGTCGCTGCCACTCAGTCTTCGCACCGTGCAATCGCTTCCACTGGACAAGCACAACCTCGGTCCGGTGGTTGGTTTTTCCTGGATGCCCAATGTGCGTGGACAAGGAAACACGGTGGTTCGCGGCGGCTTCCGCATCGGCTTCGACCCAACCTTCAACAATCCGTTTGTGAACATCGGAGAGAGTACTCCGGTGGTGAACGCCGCAACCCTGCAAACGTGCCAAAACTGTGTGCCCTCCAACGGGCAAGGCTCGGCCTTGCGCGCTGTGATCGATCCCCAGGTACCGCGTGGAGGCAACCCAGGGTTCCGCACCGAGCAAAACGTAGACCCGAAACTATTCAATCCCTATACCGAGCAATGGACCATCGGCGTCCAGCAGGCGATCAACAGCCATGTTGTTGGCGAGATTCGTTACCTGGGCAATCATGCGGTTGGCCTCTTCCAGCTGCGTAATGGCAACCCGGCGCTCGGCCCTCTGATTGCGAATGGTTTCGGGAACGTGATTCCTCCCGGTCTCACGCCGTGCACTACGCCCAATGCTCCTGGATCCGCGGATGGCTATGTGGATTGCAATCGCACGAATCTGCTGACCCTGGGCAATACGGGATATTCCAATTACAGCGGGCTGCAGACTCGCTTGACCATCGAGCATTGGCATGGCGTCACCGCCGGCGCCAGCTACACCTTCAGCAAAGACATGGACAATGTGACAGAGATCTACAGCACGTTGACCGGAGGGAATACGAGTGCCTTTGCGCAAAGCCCATTCGATCTCAGCCAGGCAGAACGGGGTCTCAGCGGACTGGATTATCCCAACCTCGCGTCCATCTACGTAATCTATGAAGTGCCTGCCTTCAAACAGCAGACCCTTACAGGAAAGTTGTTGGGGGGATGGCAGGTGAATCCTATTTGGAGATATGCCAGCGGGCAGCCCTACACCGTGCTCGAGTCGTTGCATAGCGACTACACCGATTTTTCGATTCCGTTCGATACCTCATTGTGCGACCCGGAACAGGCCTCCGGCTCGACGACATGCCGCCCCATCCTGGCCAACGCAAAGGCGCCGATTGCCACAGTCGGCCTGTGCCTGAACGCGGCCGCGGGAGATTGCGGGCTCGTCGACTACTACAGCACTCCGCAATTCACCAACAACCCGGCCTCGACTCCGGTGCCCGTCAGCAAGCAAAACGTGCATTGGATAGTGAACGACTTAACCGCGGCGCAGCACTACGGTACTCCATTCGCCGGTGCGGGCAGAAACCTGCAGCGAGGCGACAGTATCAATACTGCAAATCTAGCCTTGCTGAAGGACTTCAAAATCACGGAGCGATTTACCTTGGAAACGCGGGCTACCGCCTACAACATCATGAATCGTCAGTATCGTGGAACACCTGGAGTTAACATCGACTTCGGTAGTTTTTCCGAGGTGGGTGGATCGTTCGCCAACACCTACTTCAATCCCAACGGGAATGGTGAAACCAACTCTGTCTTTTCCGGGATAGACCGCCGCCGGCTCGAAGTCGGGGGCAAGATTATCTTTTAGGTCGCTTCTCCCGCCAAGAAAGGTCCGCGTGCGATCGGTCTCTCCTTGCTGTCTTGTTGTTCACTACCGCGGCGTTTGCGCAGGACGCGCCGATGTTCCGCGGCAACCTGGCACATACCGGCGTGTACGACGCGGTCGGCGTGCCCAAGCTCACCGGGCTGAAATGGAAGTTCCATACCGGCGGCCTCATCCTCTCATCGCCCGCGATTGCCAATGGTCTGGCTTACGTAGGCAGCACAGACGGCAATCTCTACGCGGTCGATTTGAATTCGGGCGCGATGAAGTGGAAGTTTGAGACCAAGGCCCGCGTGGTTTCTTCGCCTGCCGTCGCAGGCGGACTGATCTACTTTTCAAGCTACGACGGCTGGTTTTACGCCGTGGATGCCTGACCGGAAAGTTAAAGTGGAGGTTTAAGGATGCCGGTGAGCGCCGGTTCGCGGCCAGGCACATTCATGGCGCGCTGCCCATCGCGGAAACCATGCCCGATCCCTTCGATTGCTATCTCTCCTCGCCGGCAGTCTGGAATGGCGCCGTCTATTTCGGCAGCGGTGACGGCAATATCTACGCCCTGGATGCGGCTACGGGCGCACTCAAGTGGAAGTTTCAGACCGGCGACGTAGTCCACGCGTCGCCCGCGATCGCGGGGGTACGCTTTTTATTGGTAGCTGGGACAGCTATTTCTACACCATCGATGCCGCAAGCGGAAAAGAGAAGTGGCGTTTCAAGACCGGGGTGGATCCTGACATTCACAACCAGGTCGGTATCCAGTCCTCTGCGGCCGTTGCCGACGGTACAGTTTATTTTGGTTGCCGCGACTCCCACCTCTACGCTCTCGATGCGATGACCGGCAGAAAGAAATGGTCATTCTCGACCAAGAGTTCGTGGGTGATCAGCTCGCCCGCGATCCTGAACGGCAGAGTCTACTTCGCTACCTCCGACTCGGCTCTGTTTTATGCTCTCGACGCCGGGTCAGGAAGAGAGATATTCTCGCTCAAGTTTCACTTTCCCTTCTTTTCCTCACCTGCCATCGCCGGCAATACGCTCTATATCGGCTCCCATGACGGTAAACTCACCGCCATCAACCTAACGTCACAAACCCGCGCCTGGGATTTCCAAACGGACGCTTCCGGGCAAAGGCTCGCAGCCTACTCCAAGCCTGATGGCAGCCCCAACTACCAGGCAGCTTTCGCCTCTGATTTCTATGACGACATGATCGCCGGCATCGCTCGTATGCAGAGCGTAGGCACGATTCTCTCTTCGCCTGTAGTTGCCGGACGCGTTGTCTATTTCGGGAGCAATGACGGAAATTTGTACGCTGTGCTGTAGGTACCGAATCGTCTCGGATTTGCGGAAGGGACTACAAGCATCCGGCTCAACCACTTTAAAGCTGGCTCGACGCCTTAACCGTTCGCCTTCGAGGTCGAGTCAACGCTATAGAGTTGCAAGTACAGAGCCGTGGAATCCCACATCTCGCGAAAAACAAGCGAGATGTGGGGCACCCGTCATCTGCTGTCGATTTAAATTTCTGATTGAGGTTTCTTTCTAAGACCTCGCACCGCAACAGCGACAGCAGCACTGAAGAGAGAGACGGTCACGACCAGCCGGAGAGCCTTGTTTCGCGTGATGGCGCATAGGCCGTTCGAACTCCGCGCCTAGCAACGGTGCGGAGATGTGCTCGCCCGCGTACGTATTATCGCCACCCAAGCGAACCTGCAGGGCGCCCGCCATCGCGCTTTCCGGCTGGCCGGCATTTGGGCTCTTGTGTTTTCCGCGATCACGCCGCCAAATGCGCAAGGCTGATGTGGCACTCGTCGCGTTACCCATCCCCGCAGCCATCGCTAGAGCCAGGGCCGTCAGGCGCGAGGGAAGGTAGTTGGCCACATCGTCCAGCCGCGCAGCCGTCTTGCCGAAGTAGAAATAGCGTTGATCGGCGTGCCCGATCATGGAATCCAGCGTGTTCACGGCTTTGTAAGCCATGGCCATGGGGACGCCGCCGAGGGCCATATAAAACAGGGGCGCCACGATCCCATCGCACGCGCTCTCGGCCAACGTCTCGATGACCGCGCGGTTGATTTCGGTCTCGCTCAAAGACTGCGTGTCCCGGCCTACAATGCGCGACAGTCTTTGCCTGGCGCGAATGAGGTCCTCCTGTTCCAGCGCGCGAATGACGGCAAGGCTTTCGTCGATCAGGTTGCGCGACGCAACGCAGGTCCATCCCAATAGGATCTCCGTTGCCAAGCCGGTTACAGAGCCTATGCGATATGCTATTTCGATAGCTTTCGCGGTGCCCAGATAGGAGGCGCCGACTAGACCGCCAGTGAGCGCCGCGCCTGCCAGCAGTTCATTGCTAGCGCTTTGCACGGGCCGGCGTAGAAGTGATTCTGCAAGCTGCGTGCAGCGTCCCATCCATCGTACGGGGTGCGGAAACCACTCCGGGTCGCCCGCGATCCAGTCCAGCAGGCAGGCGGCGGCGATGGCCTGAGCGCGGGTCATTCGTACTTCATCCCCACCCAGCTAAAAATTCGTTGCATGTCGAGCGACTGGCGTACCTGGCTAGCAAGACGATCGAGAGATTCCTCGCGCTGTGCCTTCCATGGATTGAGCGCGGAGGGAGTGGTCAGCTTGCAGAAGCTGCGCGCGGCACTTACGAATGCATGGCGGAAACAATCTTCGTCGAAGATTCCGTGCAGGTAGCTGCCCAGGATCTTCCGGTTGGCGCTGACACACCCGTCCAGCTCTCCGGAGTTAAGGGTGGCGAAGGGCTCCGCGTGATCCAGATACAGAGTCTTACCGACATGAATCTCATAGCCGGCGATTCGACCTTCAGGCAGCGGTTGGCCGAAGAGAGAGCCACCGTTGATAAATCCAGAGCAGATGCGGGTTACCTTCTGTGCCTGCATCGTAGTGCTGATGGGGAGCAGGCCAAGTCCCGGCATGCGGCCTTGGCGCTCGATGCCGAGCGGGTCGGAAAGTTCCTGGCCAAGCATCTGCATACCACCGCAGATACCCATCACCAGACCAGACTGGGCGTGGTTGCGAACTGCCTGATCGAGGCCACCCTCTCGCATCCAGTCCAGGTCGCTCATGGTCTGTTTGCTTCCTGGAAGGATCACAACATCCGCGTGCTGCAAAAGCTCTGCCGAGCGGCAGAAGAGCAAATCAACCGTGGGCTCGGCACGTAGCGAGTCGAAGTCGGTAAAGTTGGAGAACGATGGCAGCGCAACGACGGCGATGCGCAGAGGCCGATCTGGCGCGTTGCCGCTGGTGGACCAGCCCGTGCACGCCACGGGTGGCAGGCCAACGCTATCTTCTTCTTCCAGTGCGAGGTTTTGCAGATAGGGGACCACGCCCAGGCAGGGTTTACCCAGACGCTCTTCCATCATGCGGACACCCGGTTCCAGCAGGCTGAGGTCGCCGCGAAATTTGTTGATGCAGAAGCCGCGAATGCGATCGCGCTCGGCGGGATCCAGCAGCTCGATTGTGCCCAGCAGGGAAGCAAAGACTCCGCCGCGATCGATGTCACCCACCAGGAGGCAAGCGGCATCCGCCATTTCTGCCATGCGCATGTTGGCGATGTCGTGCTGTTTCAGGTTGATCTCCGCCGGAGAGCCGGCTCCTTCCAGAATGACCACCTGGAAGCTGGACGCGAGTGTCTGATAGCTTTCGCGCACCGCGGGCATCAGTTCTTCCACGCGGCGTTGATGGTAATCGGCAGCGGAGATCTGCCCCCAGATCTTACCCCGCACCACCACCTGGGAGGAGCAGTCGCCCGACGGTTTGATGAGGATAGGATTCATGTGGACGGACGCTGCGATGCCGGCCGCTTCGGCCTGCAGCGCCTGGGCACGGCCGATCTCCAGGCCCTCGATCGTTGCGGCCGAGTTCAGCGACATATTCTGCGACTTAAACGGAGCGACGCTATAGCCTTGTTGCGCAAAGATGCGGCAGAGCGCCGTCGTCAGTAGGGATTTACCAACATGGGAGCTGGTTCCAAGAACCATGATGGCGCGCGCTTGACTCATGATGCTCCTAGGGGAGGATGGCCTGTTAAAGATCCGCTAGAGGGAAGGGCGCACCGCAGATCCCTCGGCTGCGCTCGGGATGACAAAGTTTAGGGCGGCGCTTCCATAGGGAATCGGCTAGTGGGATTGAAAGAGCCGTACGCAAAGCGCGAAGCATCTGGTCATTCCATCCGCATCACAACTGTGAAGGAAAGACAAACCTAAACTTTGTCATCCCGAGCGTAGTCGAGGGACCTGCGGTGCGCCTTTCCCTCTAACAACTCCCTAGGTCGACTACCATGCCCTCGACCACTTAGGGCCAGCCTTAGTCCCATCGCGAAGACGCGCATCGATGCCTGCGTTCAGCTCAATCAACCTGCCGAAGAGCCATACCAAGTCAGAGAGGCGATTCAGATATGCCAACACCTCGGGCTTTACCTCTTGTCCGCTCTCCGCCAGTCGAACAGCAGCGCGCTCCGCTCGCCGGCACACCGTCCGCGCGACCTCATACGCAGCCGACTCCGTGTATGCACCAGGCAACGACCAATCAGCGAGGATCCCTTCTGTAGCCTCGATCCGATATACCAGCTGGGTCAGGAAGTCGACGTCCTCCGCGGTGATATACGGTTGCGGCTTGCGGCTCTCCGGCGGCGTCGCCAAAGCGGAGCCGAGCCGGAAGAGTGTCTTCTGAATTTGCTCCGTCCAGCCGGCGATCTCTTCGTTCTTACAGATACTGCGGGCAAAACCCAGCACAGTGTTCAGCTCATCCACGGTACCGTAGGCCTCTACCCGCAAGTCGGCCTTCGAAATACGAATGCCACCGGCAAGCCCGGTCTGTCCTGCATCTCCACGTTTGGTTGCGATACTCATCTTTTTCTCCTTTCGCTTCACTCATAGCGCACGATGCAACAGTATTCCTGCGTTTGTTGCCATGCTTCCTCATCAGAACAACCACACAGATGCTGCAAGACCACGCGCAGGACGCCCGCATGCGTGACCACCGCGATGGGGCCGGAGTTGTCATCGAGCAGACGATGCACCTCCTCAAGGACGCGTGCCTCGAAGGCCCGGAAGCTCTCTCCTGCAGGCGCGGGAACCTGGGGATAGCGCTTCACCCACTCCCGCGCGTATTCCGGATCCAGCTGTTCAATCTGCTCCCAGCGCAAACCTTCCCACCGCCCGAAATCAATCTCCCGCAATGCCGGCCGCAGCACCTGCGGTATCTCTCGAACAGCAGCGATCGCTTGCGCAGTACTGCTGGCGCGGCGCAGGTCGCTGCTATAGACGGCGTCGATCGGCTCCGCGGAGATTAGCTGGGCCAACGCACTGACCTGCATCCGCCCCTGGTCGTTCAACTCCGGGTCGGAGTGGCCGCAAAACCGCCCCGCCATCTCAGTCTCCGCATGGCGGATGAATAAGACGCGGCTCATGGCTTCCACACTCCGCAGAGGTACACGGCGATCTCAGTGATTTGCGTGGTGGCGCCAAAGCAATCGCCAGTTACGCCGCCAAACTTGCGCATGTAAAGGACGCCACCGAGCAGGGAAACGACAATCGCCGCCAGCACCGGAGCAATCGCAGCCTTACGCAAAACAACAACCACGGTGACGAAAGTAAAGACCGATCCGGCGATCAAGGAGAAAGTGGAGGTCAAGCGAGCAATCCGCGCCCCCTGGCCTTCAGTATCGCGAGCGGGCGGAAGATAGTAGCTGAGGGGCAGAGCCGACCAGCGGCAGAGCACATGTGCCGACACCAGGTAGGCGGTGAAGCGCTCCAGCGGCAGCTCAGCCAGCAGCACCCCGCGGCTTAGCAGAGAAAGCACCAGGGCCGCCGCGCCGAATGCGCCGATGCGGCTGTCATGGAGAATGGCGAGCCGCTGTTCCGAATTCCAACCGCCCAGACTATCCGCGACATCGGCGAGTCCATCCTCATGCAGGCATCCCGTGATGAGCACCAGGTAAAGCAGCACGACGAGCGCGGAAGCGGGCCTACTGAGATGAGGCGAGAGCATTTTCTGCAACAAGGCCGCGCCAGCCCCAATCGCCAGGCCCACTAAGGGAAAGAATTTCACCGCGCGCGCCAAGCCGTCGGGCGCGAACGGCATCTGCGGAATCGGCAGCCGGGTGAGAAATTGAAACGCTACCGCCATATCCACGACGAATCGCGGAGCGCGCAAGCTCATGCACCAGCTCCACTGATGCCGGCCGAGGCAAACGTGGCCATCTCTTGATAAAGATGCATGGCTGCTTCGAGAACAGGCATGGCCAGAACCGCGCCCGTGCCTTCGCCCAGGCGCATATGCAGATCGAGGATGGGATCGATGTCCAGGTGGGCCAGCAGTATCCGATGGCCGGGCTCCTGCGACTGATGTCCGGCAAACAGGTAGGATCGCACCGCGGGAGAGAGGCCGCAGGCGATGGCCGCAGCCGCAGTGGAGATAAAGCCGTCCATGACGATGGCCATCTGGCGCCGCGCTGCGCCCAGAATCATGCCCGTCATGGCGGCGATTTCCAGGCCGCCGGCACAGCGAAGAATTTTACGCGGGCCGGCGGGTTGGGCAAAGTGCAGCTTCAGAACCGCGTCCACCGTACGGCATTTGCGCGCGTATGCCTCCTCATCGAGGCCCGTCCCTTTGCCGGTGACCAAACTTGCCGGCATGCCCGTAAGCGCCGCAGTCATCACGCTCGCAGCGGTGGTATTGCCAATGCCCATTTCGCCCACCGCGATCAGGTTGTTTTCCTTTTCGTAAGCGGCCTCCGCCATCGTGAGGCCGACTGTGAGCGCCGCGCCTACCTCCTCGGGACTCATCGCCGCTTCCCGCAGCATGTTCCTGCTGCCCCTGCGCACCTTGCCGTCCGTCAGCCCGGCATAGCCAAACAGGTCGGCATCCACACCAACATCCACCACCTTCACTTCTACCTGGTTGTGTCGAGCCAGCACATTGATGGCTGCTCCTCCGGAAAGGAAGTTGAGCACCATCTGCTGGGTCACCTTTGCAGGATAGGCGCTCACTCCTTCTGCCGTGATGCCATGATCGGCGGCGAAGACGTAGACAGCCTTGCTGACCGGGCCGGCCAGGTTTCCCTGGCGGATGGCGAACCATTGCGCCGCCAAGTCTTCCAGCCGTCCCAAACTTCCGAGCGGTTTGGTGAGTGCGTCGAGACGAGTCTTTGCCTCGGTCAGATGAGCTTCTGACGGAGCGACGATCGCCCCGATCACTTCCTCAATGTTGGGTTGCACCTCAGTGTTCATCGAGCTTCTCTCCGGTAGAGTTCGGCGCGTTCAATCAACAACGGATGACGGTCCGGCGGGCATTGGAAGGCGCGCTCTAAGACCGAGGGTTTCAGCATCTGCTCGGGGCTTCCGCTGGCCAAGGGCTGTCCCGGGCTCAGCAGCAGCACGGTGGAGAAATTCTTGTCCACCAGGTGGAGATCGTGCATGGAGGCCAGGATGGTTATGCCCTCATCGCGCAGAAAGTGCAGCAGATCGATCAGCTCCACCTGCCTTCCGATATCTAGGTTCTGGGTGGGCTCGTCGAGCAGCAGCAGTCGCGGTTCCTGGGCCAGTCCGAGCGCGATCTTCACCCGTTGGCGTTCTCCTCCGCTAAGCTCGTTGAAGATGCGATGGCGCATGCTGGACACATCCGCCAAGTCGAGGGCTCGATCGACGGCCAGGCGGTCGCTCCGTCCAGGTCCGCGCAACATTCCGATGTAGGGGGTACGCCCCTGCTCCACCACTTGCTGCACCGTGAACTCAAAGGGGAGCTCGAGTTGCTGCGGGACTAGGGCGACGGTGCGCGCGATCTCTTTCAAGGGGATTGTCTTCCATCGGCCGTCCACGCAATAGGACTTCGCCTGATGCCGGGCGCAGAACTCCGGCCGCAATACGCAACAGTGTCGTTTTGCCCACGCCATTGGTGCCGATCAGGGCGCTGCAGCTCCCCTCTTCGAGATCGAAGGTTGCCTGGCGCAGGACGCTGTGGCCCTGGTAGTCGAAGTGCACTCCACTCAAGCGCAACAGGCAGCTCATACCGTATAGCTCCGTTTCATCTTGCGCAGCAGGTAGAGGAAGAAGGGTCCACCAATAAAGGCCATGAGGATCCCCACCGGAACCTCTGATGGCGCGATGATCGTCCGCGCCAGGGTGTCGGCAAGCATGAGGAAGATGGCTCCGGCCAACGCAGTTACCGGCAGCAGACGCACGTGATCGGGCCCTAAGAGGAGTCGTGCAACGTGGGGCACGATCAGCCCGGCGAAGCTGATCATGCCGCCCAGCGAGACTGCCACGGCTGTCAATAGCGAGCCAATCAGAATGATGTACACCCGCGCCGACTCGACCCGGACCCCAAGCTGCTGCGCATACTCGTCTCCCAAAGCAAGCGTATTTAGCGTCCGCATCAAAGGCAGCGCAACCAATGCCGACAGGCCGAGCAGCGTGGCACTTATGCCCAGTTCGCTCCACGCCGGTATGCTGATCACTCCGTGCAGCCAGGAAATCAAAATGCGGTTTCCCGTACCCGTCCTATCAAACAGGTCAAAGAAATAGCTTGTATTAGTGAACATGGTGCTGATGGCAAAACCGGCCAGCAGAAGAGTGACAACGTTGGTCTTGCCTGCCGATCGAGCCAGAGAGTACACCAGTGCCATCGTAGCGGCCGAGCCTGCAAAGGCCAGCAACGCGGTGGCGCTGAAACCGAAGACCGACCATTGAGAAAAGAAGAAGATTCCGATGCAGGCGCCAAAGATAGCGCCTCCCGAGCATCCGGTGACGTAGGGGTCGGCGATGGGATTGCGAAAGAGACCCTGAAAGAGAAGGCCGGCCAGGGCCAGCGCCGAACCCACCAGTCCCGAGGCCAGCACCCGCGGGAGCCGGATGTGAAACAGGATGAGCCGCTGCGTCTCGGGCAGCGGATGCTCTCCGAGCATAGCGGCAAAGATGGTGCGCGGCGAAATGGGCACGGCGCCGGTCGCGAGCGATACCACGGTGACAAGCACCAGCGCCACCGTCAGCAGGAGGATGAGCGGCAATGGACGGATCCTGCTTTTTCCGCCATCAGGCTCCTTACCTTGGCGGCGGCCCGTGGGCGAAGCAGCCTCGGGCACGCTTGACCCCGATTTCAATCCGGGGGAAACCGTGGCTATTTCAATTGCCAAGATTCGCCTCCAAAGCTGATCTTTACCCCAGTCCGAAAAGTGAAGGGAAGCGCCGGGTAACCAAAAGCTTCGCTGTAATGCTCGCTCAAAAGATTCTGTATATCAGTGTAAGCCGTAAGTGATCGCGTGAACTGGTAGCCGCCGCCCAGTTCGAGTCGCTGGTAGGCGCCATCCAGATTGCGGTTGGGCAACAGCAAGTTGTTGCCAAATTCCGAATCGGTGAGGAAGTCGCTGTCGTCGCGGCGGCCGACCAGCGTGCCGGTAAAGGAGCCATACCATTTGGAGCGGTTATAAGTAAGCCCGAAGTAGCCTGAGTGCGGCGCCCGCCGGAAAGGCCGTGCGCCCACCAGGGGCGAAAAGGCTCCAATCGCGATGGTGGGGAAATTCGGGTTGTAGCTGGGCAGAGATTCACTGGAAAAGGACTGCTGTACCTTCGCATCCAGATAGGTGTAGCCGCCGCGGGCAAAGAGATGGCTGCCGATCTGGTACTCGGTCGCAACCTCCGCGCCCTGGGCACGGAAGGCTTGCGAGTTGACGGCCACTCCAAATTGAACGGCGGGGTCGCTGGCGGCGGGCAGACCGAGCGCAAGCAAGGCCGATTGCGGCACGAATTCGACGCCGTTGGTGAATTCATTGTGAAAGTAGGTCAGGGTGATGCGCGCGCGCCCGTTCCAGAGTTGCTGATCAACGCCTCCATCATAGGTGCGGGAGGTCTCGGCCCCGATCGGAGAGACGTGATACTGCTTAATCAGCTCAGCGCCATTGGGCAATGCGGCGAAAATGTCATAAAGAGAAATGCTCTGGTAGTAGATGCTCGGCTCCTTGATGCCTTTGCCGAAGCTGAAGTTGAGCTTGGTCCCGTTGAGCCAATGGGTGTTGGTGGGACGAAAGAGATAGTAGGCAAGGGAAGCGCGCGGAGTGGCCGCGAAGCCGAAGAGCCCGTTGTCTTCCAGGCCGCTGCCCAGTGTGTAATAGAGGCGGTTGCGGATGTCCCCTTCCAATTGAACAGTGTAGCTGTAGTTGCCCCGCTCGATCGCAGTGGGGGTTCCCCCAGAGGTAAGCGTCGAGCCGCGCTCGGCCTCGTATTTGAACGCCCCCAGCGCGACGAGGTGCGTGTTGACGCGGTAATCGGTCTGGGCATACACAAAGTCCCGCTTACTGGGAGCCAGGTAGTCGTTGGGGTAGGTTTCGCCGTAGCTGGCGCCGTACTGGAAGATCGCCTGGCCGCTTACGCTGTATCCGTTCGCACCCTTTACGTTGACCGGAGCACCCAGGTACACATCGTCGTCTGGGTTATAGATGCCGGTCGCAGCAAAGTCAGTGTAGTTGTAGTTCAAACGCAAGCCGCCGTAGCGTATCTGGTTGTGCCATTTCTCAGTGGTCTGGTTGTTCCAGGCAGCACTGTAATAGCTGTCATGCTCCTTCACGTTGGCATCTTCGGGAATGCCATAAAGCAGGATGGCATTCGGCTGATCGGAAGAGACGTTAAGATGCCGTACGGTAAACCGCAGATCGTTGGCAGTGTTCGGGGTCCAGCCAAAGTTTCCGGCGTAGGTCCCGTTATGAAAATCACTGCTGGGGAAACTGTTTTGCGTCTGCGTGGCGGCAAAGGCGGAGTAATAGTCGAAGTGGCGATAAGCGCCGCTCAGCGTGCCTACTTGGCGAAAGCTGTTAAAGTTGCCGCCGTCGCCGGAGTAAGTCAGCAGGGGAAGCAGCGTGTTGCCGCGGGCCGTGGTTAGGCTCACCACCCCGGCCAAGGCATCAGAGCCGTAGAGTGCGCTGTTGGGCTCCCGCAATACCTCGACTTTCGCGATACCAACCGTATCGATGTTGGCGAATTCAACTGCTCCTCCGATATCGTCCGCGGGAACTCCATCGATCAGCACCTTATTAGCGTTTATATTGCCGCCGCGTATCGAAAGGCCTGTAGTGCCGCCGGTCTGCCCCGTCTGAGTGAGTTGGGCCCCCGGAACCAGGCGCAACGGATCCTGCACTTCGGTCGAGTAACGGTATTGATCGGCGGTGAGCACGCTCACCGCAGCGCCCACCTGGGCTGTGGGCGTCGGGGTTCCGGTCGCGGTGACCGTAACCTGTTCCGTTAGTGTCTGCGTGGCCAGGGTGATATCTACCTGCGCTCTGCCTGAGGCGGCCACGAAGACGGCATCGCTGGTGGTTGACTGGAAGGTCGGCGCAACCGCACGAACCTGGTAACGAGCGGCTTTTTGCAGACGGAAGAGATAGCTGCCGGTGCTGTCGGTGGTTGTTTTTGCGGCGACGGACGTGCCGTCGAGTAGCTCTACGGAGGCCGAGAGGATGACCGCGCCAAGCGGGTCGGTTACCGTTCCGCGCAAAGTGCCGCTCTCAGCGCCAAAGGTGGTGAACGGCGCCAGCAGTAAGGACAGAAAGAAAATGCTTCGCAAAATCGAGCGATCGAACACGTGCATACCCCCTCGGGTGGGTGAAGCAAGGCCGTTCTCCTGACTTACGCGTCAACAAACCCTGGCTGCCTTCCCGGGACTCATCCCAGTGGCTTTGCTCGTCCTTGCCGGGTTCTCTGCGTTCACAGTTACGGGGTAGTGGCGGATTCGCACCGCCTTCTCGTTACCTTGCCGTGGTTGTGTTGAAGAACGGAACCATCCGTTCTTGCTTCTATGGGTGAAACTCTTTAGCCAATTCCTCCAATGCGTCGATCGCGACCGGACTTGGCTCCTGTATGCCGCTGTCGACGTAATAGATCTTGCCTGTCTGGATCGCCGGAAGAGTGCTCCAGCCGGGCCGCTTCTGCAACATACTGATGTCGATCTTCCCCCCGCGAATCAGCAGCAGAGAGTCCGGAGCCCGCGTGATCACCGCCTCCAAGCTTATCTGCGGCCAATCGGCGATCAGATCGTCCGTCACCGACTTGGCGCCGGCGGCCTCGATGATCTCAGTGATGAACGCGTGTTTACCTATAGTAATGATGGGGTCATACCAAACGGGGACCAGGACGCGCGGAGCCGGTTTACCGGCGGTGCGCGTTCTGACAGCTTCGATACGCCTTTCCAGGCTGGCATTGAGAGCAGCCGCCTGCTGGCTGCGGTTAAGTGCCTCGCCAATGCTAGCGACCGAGCGCAGGATGCCGGCGAGTCCGCGCGGGTCGACCAGATAGACCGGTATACCAACTGCCTCTAACTGGGTGGCGGTTTCCGAATCACCTGGTATTTCGGTTCCTAGCACCAGGTCAGGATGGAAGGAGAGAATGGTTTCGATCGAAGGCTTGACCAAACCGCCTATACTCGGCTTCTTCAACGCTGCGGGAGGATAGGTCGTGTAATCGCTGATCGCAACAACATCATCGCCCGACCCCAGCGCGAAGACAGTGTCGGTGACGCTGGGCAGCAGGCATATCACGCGATGCGGGTGGTCTGGCACCGTGACTTTGCGTCCGGTCTCATCGGTCAGGACGCGGCTCGCCTGAGCCGGCAGAACCCACCCCAGAGAGGTGGTCAACAACGCGAACACCAACAGAGCCCACCTCATGCCGTGGCCGCCTCAGGCTGCCGCGCACGACGAAGAGCGGCAGTGAAGTGTCTTGCGACGACTGGGTTAGCGCGGAAGTGCAGGTGTATATAGCTGGCGAGCACAGAGCCGCACGTGAACCCCTCGCGCTGTTGCCTGCCGGAAAGAGAGAATTCCACCTGGTAGCTAGTCTCTACCTCAGAGGATGAGCGAATGCGCGAATAGTGAAAGCTATGGCCACGAATGGAAGTGCCTTCTGGCCCGAGCAGGCAGTTCTGTGTAAACGTGACGGTGACATAACCGAAGTCCACCAGCTGGCCGGTCATCTCCATGGCCAGCGGCACGATCCCTAACAGGGGATAAACACTTCCATCCCGGGTACTAAGCTGTTGCGACAGATAGAGCAGGCCTCCGCATTCCGCATAGACGTGACCTCCCGATCGTATGAAGGCACGCACCTGTTCCACCATCGCGGTATTTTCGCTGAGCTCCCGGGCATAAAGCTCGGGATATCCTCCACCGAAGTAGAGCGCGTCCAGCCCTGCCGGCAACGCCCGGTCGGCGATGGGGCTAAAGGGAATAATCTCCGCCCCATGCTCGCGCAGCAGCTCCAGATTGTCTTCGTAGTAGAAGGAAAAAGCGCGGTCCCGAGCCACTCCGACGCGCAACGAGAGCGATTCGGCGGGTGGCATCACCGCCGTTTTCGCGGTTGGAACAGGCATGCCGAGCGGGCAGTCGAGTCGCAAGAGGGCGTCGACCTTGAAGTGCTTTTCAGCCAGATTTGCCAGCGTCTCGATCTGTCGCTCAAGTAGTTCCGCGTCGAGCAGGGATTGCGTCTCCGCTGCCGCATGCAATCCAAGGTGCCGCTCGGGGATCGCGATGGCCGGCTCACGCGGCAGCCAACCCAGTATCGGCGTCTTGCAGCGGGCCTCGATGGCAGATTCGAGCAGCTGGTAATGGTTCTGGCCGGCAACACGGTTAAGGATGAGGCCGGCGAGCGGCAAATCGGGATCGAATGACTCAAAGCCAAGCGTCACCGCCGCTACGCTCCGCGCACTCCTGGCGCAATCCAGGACCAGGATCACGGGCAGCTTGAGGAGCTTGGCAAGCTCGGCGCTGCTGCCGGTCTCCGTGACTCCATCTTTGCCGTCGAACAGCCCCATCATCCCTTCCACCACGATCACGGTTGCGCCAACGGCCCCCCGGCGGAGCAGGTCGCGATTTGCCTCCGCGCTAAGCATCCAGGTATCGAGATTGCGCGCTCCACGCCCGGCTATGCGGGTGTGATGGGTGGTGTCGAGGAAGTCAGGGCCTCCCTTGAAGGGCTGGACCACATAGCCGCGCCTACGCAAATAGGCGATGATGGCTAGGGCGACCGTGGTTTTGCCTACACCACTGGCGGTGCCCCCAACCAGCAGGCCGATCATCGGGAAACCTCGGCTCTGACCTCGACGGAAGAAGTCACTTCCATGTCGCCTTTGAGCACCAACGGAAGACCGGCGACCAGCAGCAGCACGTTGGACGCTACCCGGGCCACGCTCTGGTTCATTTCGCCCAGCAGATCGCGGAAACGCCGGCCCGACGGATAAGCAGGTACGACGCCACTGCCCACCTCATTCGACACCAGCACAACCGAACAGGGAGGAGTCTTGAGGGCCATGCAGAGCGCCTCGACCGCGCTTTGCTCGTCACCTGAGGCATCGAGCAGATTGGCGGCGAAGAAAGTCAGGCAGTCGATGATCATCAGGTCGCAGCTGGAACCGTGGCGGGCGATGGTCTCCGCCAACCGCAGAGGTTCCTCAACGGTCTGCCAGTGCGGCGGACGGCTGGCCTGGTGGCGCTCGACCTTGCGCCGCATTTCGTCGTCGTCGCCGGCCGTGGCAGTGGCGACAAAGACGACGCGCGACGCGTGCTCGCCGAGTTGCTGCGCGTAGTGGCTTTTGCCGCTGCGCACACCCCCAAGCACGAGTGTCACGGTATTGCGGCGATTTGACTGCATGCGATCGCCTCTGGCGCAGGCAAACCCTGGCGCGAAGCGGGATAAAATCAAAAAGGCAGCGTCCGTGCTAACGAGCAACTACGTCAGCTAGGTTGCTTTCCAGCTCTCCCATCGAAGCTGAAACGGCCCTGGAGGGCATCTGGCCGGTCTCCTGACTTACGCTTCATCGATCTTGAACAGCCTTCCCGGAATTCACATCCCAGTGGCTTCAGCCAATTGGTTCAAGCTCTCGGCGCTTACAGTTACGGGGTAGTGGCGGATTCGCACCGCCTTCCCGAACACCAGATTGGTCAACGATAGCTTGGCCAGTGCCGTGCGTCAATGGGTTGGCAGGGGATTGCGCCATCAGGGGCCGTTTCGGCAGCCCTTCTTGGGAGGGGAGGGGCCTGCTGTGCGCCTTTCGGCCGCAACCACTCTCAAAACCTTCCATCTGAAAAACCAACGCCAAGGCTGGGTGCCCCATTCAAGCCCTACCTTGGGCTTGAGTGGGATATTGGCTTTAGGCTGTGGAGAAACCGTGCACAGGGAGGGAAAGCAACACCTCAGGGGCTAAAGCCCGACGTGTTCTCAATCCCTAACGGCCCGACTAAAGTCGTGCCCTGATACAAAACATGAGTTTTTCCGTAGCTTCTAAGCCGCGTAGCGGATATGGCATTTACGGCTCGGCGAAAGCCGTGCCCTTCGTTTGGGAATGCTCAGGCTTCCACCGCAATGGGATTCACCGGGCTCGCGGAAAGCGCCGGTAGAACTAACGATGGCAGGATGCTGGCGATGGAGGCATAGACCAGGAGTCCGCCGTAGAGCGGGGGACTGATAGCAAAATTCTCCCGCAGGATCTCGGCGATCACTAGGGTAAAAATCAGGGTGGGTGTAAGCGCGATGGAAACCCTTAAGCTGCCTCGGTGACCCCGATGCTTCATGAGGCGCGATTGCAGCCAAACCACTCCGACGCGCACGGGTATGATGCACGCCGCAAGCGCAAACCCGTACCACAGAGAGCTGGCGACCAGCGCCGCGCTGGGTACTCCGAGTCCATTGTGAAAAAAATAAAAGGGAACAAAGAAGGAGGCGAAGAGAGAGATTGCTTCCAGATTCTGCTCTGAAGCAAGAGTGGTCATGCGTTTACTGAGTGACCGGGCAACGAGTCCGGCGACAAATGCGCCCACCAGATAATAGACGCCGAGGCTCTCTGTGATGACGGCGCATATCAGCCCAACCATTAGCAGGAGAGAGAACTCCGAGCCAGGTGCGTAAGGTACCACGTAGCGCCCCAGGGCAAGAAAAACCAGCGGCATGAACGCGATCAACAGCGCGATCGACCCCCCGGAGATGAGCAGGGTCTTGACCGAATCCGCTTGCGAAATCACGAGAAAAAGGAAGACGGCTGTCACTTCGCCGGCGACTGCGTGCAGGGCAACTTCAGACTGCTCCTCGTGGTCCAGGCCGGAGTGGGGCAGCATGTCCAGAATAAAGCCGGTCGAAGGGGTAAGAACCGCGAGCGCCACCAGCCAGTCGACCTGCCAACCAAGATGGAAATACACAGCAGCTATGCCCGCGCAAGCCACCAGGACGAGCCCGCGCAAAGCGAAGTGTCCAGCCAATGATGCCAACTGGCGGCGAAGCTCGACCAGGTCGACTTCCAGGCCGGCAAAGAGAAACAGCGATGCGATACCCAGGGTCGAAAGATAAGAGATGACGCTGTCCGTTGCCAGGGGCTTGAAAAACCCAGCCACAATGATTCCGAAAGCAAAGCAGGTGAGCGGGGCCGGCAGGCGGAAGCGCTGTAACGCGCGAGGAATGACCAGCAGGCCAAAGACCACGGTCAGGTAGATGAAGGTCGTGCCTGGTCCTTGCACTGCCGCTCCAGGTGAATCGTTGCCCGGGGGGAAGGGGAGGATATTAATTTATCGCGCCTGCGTCATTCAGGAAACGGAATTCTACAGCTCTTTCAGCAGCCACCGTACGGATCGCTTCTGTATCTCGATGTATTGCGGAGCCCACATGGCATGGATCGTATGGCCGACCGCGGTAAATACGACCCGCCCCTTGCCGAAATCGTAGGCCCACCCGGAGATCGACTTGGTGCCCAGATCCTCGAACCTCAGCCCATCGATGTTTTCCGCCTCCAGAATGACGTACTTCGGGTCCTTATCGTAGATCACGTAGTGCTGCTCATCATTAACCATGAACGAGCTCATGCCGTCCGTGATGGGGTGCTTGTTTGCGGTCGCGTGCACCTGGAACGGACGCAGCGGTGGGTGGCTAATGTAGGCCCCGCCCATCACCTCACGGTAGTTTTTCGAGCTGAGCGAGATATGACTGCAGTTGTGAAAAGCATAAAAGCCATTCCCTGCGGTGACAAAGTCTTTGATCGCCGCACCCTGCTCCTCCGTGATCCAGGTTACGGGCTTCGGATCAGGGAAAGTCTTCGGGGTTTCCAGATCTGCCTCGTAGGCTGTGTATGCATCTGGCCCGAGGTAACCATTGGGCCAGATCATGCCGTCGCGCAGGATCAGAAACAGCTGATAATTTTTCAGCAAGGCTGCTGAGATCTGGTCGTATTGGATGGTGTAGTCGATGGGAATATCGAGGTCTTTGAAGATCTTGTCCAGACTCACTCGAATGTAATCGGGGTTGTGATAACGATCACCGATCAACGCCAGGGCGCGCGGCTTTCCGTTGCTCCGGGCGGACTGCGACTGTACGGCCGCACCAGTGCCCAGGCCGAGCAGTCCGGCGCCGGCCACCATACCGGCATTCTTAACCAGAGCTCGTCTGGAGAAATTCGCACGAAACAATTTCATAAGGCCCCCCTCGTTCGCGTCGTTGCCCGCGTCCCTTCGTTGCTATTCGGCCGGCACAAACAGAATGCTGACCGGCGCCGGAACATCCACCACCTGGCCCGTCGGCTTTAACTGACCGTTTTTCTGGTCCACGGCGAAAACAACCATCTGATCAGACTTCTGGTTTCCGGCCACGAGGTATTTCCCGGTCGGATCCAAGGCAAAATTTCTGGGAATCTTTCCTTGCGTGGGCTCCACTTGTACCTTGGTCAGTGTCCCCTTGGCACGATCGATGACAAATACGGTAACGCTGTCATTCCCGCGATTTGAGGCATACAAGAACCGCCCTGCCCCCCCCACTTCTATCTCTGCCGAGTCGTCTTCGCCTTTGAAGTCGGAAGGCAAGGTGGAAATAGTTTGCACTGGTGTCAGCGCCCCCTTGACCGGATCGTAAGCAAAAACAGCAACGCTCGACCCCATCTCACAGAGCGTGTAGGCGAACTTTGCCTCCTTCCCAAACGTAAAATGCCGCGGTCCCAAGCCCGGCTTTACTGTGGCGAAGGCAGGATCGTTGGGCGTAAACGTTCCTTTGGCCGCGTCGACGCGATAGATCTTGACCTGATCCGTGCCCAAGTCAGGTACGAACAGGAAGCGCTCGTCGGGCGAAAGCACAACCGCATGCGCGTGAGGTCCCGTTTGGCGAGCCGGGTTCACACTTCCACCGCTGAATTGATCGAAGCCGGTCCGCTCACCGATACTCCCATCCGCTTTAATCGCGAACGAAGCGATATTCCCACTCCCGTAATTGGCCACGAAGAGGGTCTTGCCGGTTTTGTCTACGACCAGGTGGCATGAGCCGCCTCCGCCCGCATCCACCTTGTTCAGAAACGTAAGCGCGCCGGTCTTGGGGTTGATGGAATAGCTGCTGATGAAACCGTTTTTCTTGTAGTCATCCGCTCCTGGTTCCGGGCCCATTTCCGTCACCGCGTATAGGAAGCGATGCTGCGGGTCCGTAACAAGCCATGAGGGGTTCGGCAACTCGGCTACCAGGCCGGTTGAAGTGAATTGGCCGGTCTTAGGGTCGAAACGAAAGCCATAGATGCCTTTGCTTGTGGGCCCGGTATAGGTTCCGACATACACGAAATAAGAGCTAGCCACGGTCCTACCTTTCGCCGGCGCAGCCAGAGCCTGCGGAATAGAGGCGGAGGCCGCCACGAAAAATCCCAGGAGTACAGAGCCCGCCCATGTTTTTGAAATCCGCCCAAGTTTACACCCCATCCCGCTCTCCTCTTAACCAGCGCTCTACTCCGGGTTCGACGTCCCCACTCTTTCTAGACCGAGGTAGGGTAGAACGCAAGCGATTCCTGAGCATTCTGAACCAGGCTTCGTCTTGAAAAGTCAACCCGAAACAATTTCATAGGGCTCCCCTTGAGCGACTCGAAATGCTATGCGGCGGGAACCAACAGGATGCTAACCGGCGCTGTAACGTCGACCACCTGCCCCGTCGGCGTCAACTGACCGTTTTTTTGATTGATTGCAAAAACAACCATCTGATCCGATTTTTGGTTGGCTACTATCAGATACTTGCCGGTCGGATCAATGACAAAATTGCGCGGTATGTTGCCCTTGGTCGGCACGACCTGAATCGTGGTCAGCGTTCCCTTGGCCGGATCGATAGCAAATACGGTGATGCTATCGTGTCCCCGATTGGAGGCATAAAGAAACCGCCCCGACTGGTCCACTTGTATCTCTGCTGAGTTGTCTTCTCCGGTAAAATCGGCAGGCAAGGTGGATACGGTTTGCACTGGCGTCAGCGAGCCCTTCCCGGAATCATAAGCAAAAACCGCGACACTCGAGCCCATCTCGCAAACGACGTAAGCGAACCTGGCGTCGCGGCCAAAGGTGAAATGCCGCGGGCCTAACCCGGGCTTTACCGAAGCGAACGGAGGATCGTTGGGTGTGAATGTACCGTTCGCCGCGTCGACACGGTATATTTTGATCTGATCCGTGCCCAAGTCGGGCACGAAGAGGAAGCGATTGTCCGGTGAAAGCACTACCTCATGCGCATGGGGTCCTTTCTGGCGCTTAGGGTTAACGCTCGAGCCGGAGTGTTGATCGAAGCCGGTCTTTTCGCCGATGCTTCCGTCCGCATGGATGGAGAACGAGGCCACACTCCCGGTGCCATAGTTGGCGACGAAGAGCGTCTTGCCGGTTTTGTCCACCACCAAATGGCAGGCACCGCCGCCCGCGGAATCAACCTTGTTGAGAAACTTGAGCGCGCCGGTCACGGGGTCTATGGAATAACTGCTGATAAGACCATCCACACCGCCATTGTTACCGATCTCCGTCACGGCGTAGAGATAGCGATGGCTTGGATCGGCGACCACGAAGGAGGGGTTCTGTACCTCGGCCGCCACCCCCATTGGGGTCATCTGGGCGTTGCCTGGATCGAAGCGAAAGGCATAGATACCTTTGCTGTTGGGACCGGTATAGGTACCGACGTAAACAAAGTAGGAGTGGGCTGCAGGTATGCTCTTTGGAGGACCACTCAGAGCCCGGGGAAGGTGCGCCAGGGTAAGCACGGAAAACACCAGGAGCATCCAGCCTATCGGTCTTCTTTGAACCGTCCCTCGTTGGCAAACCATCGGTCCTCCTCTGGTTGATCGTAGTCCTTCACTACCGGGCTGACATGCCCACTCCTTTAGATTAGAGCAGGGTAGAACGCGAGACGATCGTGCGTTCGCATAGCTGCGGCCATTCACGTTTGCCTGAGAAGCCAGCGCACGGCGTTTTTCTGGAGTTTCTCATACTCCGGGTTCCACAACGAGGTGATCACGTGCCCCGGAGCCATGTAACATACGCGGCCTTTACCGTACTCGTACGCCCATCCTGCAGCCGAGGATGTTCCCAGATCCTTGAACGTAAGACCATCCTCGTCGACGCTCTGCAGCAGTAGCCACTTGGGATCTTGCGGATTGGGCGGTGCGCTTGCCTCGCTACCTGCTCCTAGCGATAGCCCTTGTCATCCAGATGCCGGAAGTCGACGTCATTCATCACGCCAATGGTAACAATGGCAAAGGTGAAAACCTCGGTGCCCGGCTCGAGATGGCCGGCGATCACCTTGTCTGGGGTCGCAAGGGTCATGTGAGGATGCAACCGGCCGTCGATGACGTATCCATTCATGCTTACCAGGTCAGCCGGCTCTGTGGGATTCTTGACAAATGTGTCCTGAGAGGGAAGAGTCCGGTTGCTCACCGTATGAAACTGGTAGCCCCGGACCGATCCAACCGCCGAAAGAATCACCCCGTTACGAATATTTTCCTGCTTTACCATCTTTTCCAAGCCCGCAAGCAAGTCGGTCTTGTACTTGAAGCGCAGGACAACAATGCGATCGAAGTGTCCCGTAATTGCATAGACGTCGGGAACCTGATTGCTGTTCGCCTTCGTGTCGTCAGCAGGATTGACTGAATGGCGGATATTCGTCTGCCGGCTTTCTTGCGCGAATGAAATGCTCGCCGCCAGCACAAACAGAATGAGCATTCTCATAGCATTCTCCAGTCCGATTCGGGATATGGAGCCGCCCTGCCCGGGACCGCCGCCAATGTTGGCTGGAAAGGAGGAGACCCGCCGTATCCTCCCCAAACCCAAGGGGTGGCTAGGGCGGGTCTGGCCGAAGGCCGAATCAGAATATTTGTTTGACGAAATGAGCCGTCTTGACGCCTGCCTTTTCGGTGTAGTAGACGGTAACCTTCGCAGACTTCTCAGTGCCCTTGCCGATATCCGTACCAGTATCCTTCGCGGCGTCCTCGGTAAAGTGGAAGGTCTGTTCGCTGCCATCCGCCGTCTTCACCGCAATGGTTTTTGCTCCTCTATCCACATGGGTGACGGTGCCATCGGTTGCCTTTAATCCATCGTCGCCTATGTTGTCGAATTCGTGAGCCGTTTCTTTAGATCCTTCGACGGTGTAGTGCACGGCGACTTTGCTGCCCTCTTTCACTCCGTTCACCGTGCCCTTCGCCGCATCCTTAGAGCCGTGGACAGTCACGTCGCCGAGGTAGTGAAAGGTGTGTTCGGTGCCGTCCGCAGTCTTGACGGCAACGGTCTTGGTGGTGGAGTCGACCTTCGTCACCGTCCCCTCCACAGCGTGAACCACGTCCTGTGCGGCAAAACTCAACGATGTCGATAGCGCCAAAGCACTCACCAGGGCGATTGTCTTGAACATGACCATCCTCTTTTCTCGATTAGTAAAGTATTGGGCCCGATTGATAAGAAACAATATCTCTTATACCACTTTCGGGACCTTGGCTTCGGCTGCCAAGCGCCGCTACCAACCCCCGCCCAGGGCCTGGTAGAGCTGCACGTAGCTCTGCAACTCGGCAAACCATGCCTGGGTTGTCTGCAGTTCGGAGGTGAAGTATTGCTGTTGCGTGGTAAGGACTTCGAGGAAGCTGGTGGCTCCTCCGGTAAAGCGAACATTCGCCAGCCGCGACGTTTCTCTATAGGTTGTTGTCTGTTCCTGCAATTTCACGCGGTACAGACGGGACTGCCGATAGGCAACCAGGCTGTTGGAGACATCGGCGAACGCCTGTTGCACTGTCTGTTTGTAAGTGAGTTCAGCCTGCTCTCGTTGTGCCAGGGCCAGGCGGTATCCGCTGGTGATTCTTCCTCCGGCGTAGAGCGGCTGTGCCAGCTGGCCACCCAGGGCCCAGAAGGTGGCCGGACCTTGCAGGAAGCTCGTCAAAGCCGTGCTCGACGCCCCAAAGCTGGCGGTTAATGGGATCTGGGGGAAGATAGGCGGCCTTAGCCACTCCGACGTTGGCGTTGGCCGCAACCAGTGCCTCTTCAGCCTGGCGAACATCAGGCCGGCGCTCCAGGATCGACGACGGCAGACCCACCGGCACTTCGTCCAGATGCGGTTCATCAGATCAGGTTCAGGCCGCGGTTAATCGGCCCCGGATTTCTGCCCAACAACACGCTGAGTTGATTTTCCGTCTGTTCAATCGATTGTTGAAGGGTAATGACCTCGGCCTCCGCTTGCTGCACAAGCAACTGCGACTGGTACACATCGGTGATTGCGTACTCCCCACCCTTATAGTTAATGGTGTTAATGCGCAGGCTGTCCTGATCGGCCGTCACCGTCTGCTTTGAGAAGTCGAGTTGCGAATCTAACTGGCGCAATTGAAAGTAGGCCGACGCTATGCTGGCGATGAGCGTCGTTTGAACCAGGCGTTGAGCGTACTGGCTTGCCAGAAGATTGGCGCGGGCGGCCTCCGTCGCCCTGCGGTATTGTCCCCAGAAGTCCACCAGGTAATTCAGCTGCAGGCCGGCGGTGTCATACGTGGGAGCGCCGGGAAAGGCTGCAGAGCGTTCGTTCTGTATGCCAAAAGTTCCCGTCAGCGTTGGAAGTTGATTCGCCCGCGTCACGCCCAAAGACGCTTCGGCCTGGAGGATGTTGCTGGCGGCGATGCGCATGTCATAGTTGTTGGTGAGCGCCTCCTTGATCAGGCTTTGCAGCACTTCGTCGGTGAAGACAGACTCCCATTTCATCTCGCCGAATGGCTGGCCTGTGCCGAGCCCGGGTGCGAGCCCGCGATACTGGCCGGGTACATCGAGCGTGGGACGTTTGTAGTTAGGGCCCACTTTGCAACCAGACAAAGTGAGCAGCAACGCAGCGGCGCTGATGACTCTGGCTCTCATTTGACCGGTCCTGACTCCGCCGCGGCCTCAGGTGGCCGTTTCTCGCGGCTGAAAAGAAGGCCCGCTCGCTCGACAACATCGAAGGAGACAGGAATAAAGAAGATGGCGATGAGGGAGGCCGCGAGCATACCACCGATCACCGCCGTGCCCAGCACACGTCTGGAGACTGCACCTGCTCCGGCTGCGGTCCACAGCGGTACGCAACCGAGAATAAAGGCGAAGGCGGTCATCAGGATGGGCCGCAGTCGAAGCCTGGCGCCGGCCAGAGATGCATCGAGTAACGACTTGCCGCTTTCGTATTCGTCTTTGGCGAATTCAACGATCAGAATCGCGTTCTTTGCGGATAGCCCGATCAGCATCACCAGGCCAACCTGGGCATACACGTCGTTATCGAGACGCCTGAAGTACAACGCGGCAAACGCTCCGAAGATCGCGATGGGCACACCCAGAAGGACACTGAACGGGAGGGTCCAACTGTTGTACTGCGCGGCCATGATCAGAAATACGATGACAAACGACAAAGCAAAGACTACGGCCGGGCTTACCCCTTGCGCAGCTTTGACCTCCTGGTACGTCATGCCCGTAAAGTCGTATCCCATCTGCGACGGCATGGTCTGTTTGAAAACATCTTCAAGCGCCGCGATCGCCTGGGCCGAGCTATACCCCGGCGCAGCGGCTCCGTTAATTTGAACCGCCTGGAACTGGTTATACCGGGTAACAAACTCCGGGCCATCCTGCCGGTCGTTTGCCGTGAGCGTGCTGAGCGGAACCAACTGCCCAGTAGCGTTGGTGACGTAAAACTTACCCAGGTTGCTGGGCGAAGTGCGGTAGCTTCCTTCTGCCTGCACGTATACCTGCCATTGCCGGCCAAAACGGGTGAAGTAGTTCACCAGCGCCCCGCCCATGAAGGTCTGCAGAGTCTGGTACACATCTCCCAGGGCCACCTGTTGCGTAAGCACCTTTGCCTTATCCACGGTCACTCCGACCTGTGGAACGCTCAGCAGGGCAGTCGTCATCACGCCCGCCAACTCTGGCCGCTTGTTCGCTGCTGCAAGAAAGGCCTGCTCTTGCGCCGCCAGGAACTCGGTGGTTCCACCGGATCGATCTTCGAGCACGAAACTAAATCCTCCCGAGGTTCCCACACCGGGAATGGCAGGGGGAGGGAAGGAGAAGGCAATGCCCGAGGTGACCTTGGAGAGCGCCGCGGCTACGTGCTGTTTAATGGCGCTATAGCTCTCGTCAGGAGCCTTCCGCTCTGACCAATCTTTGAAGGAGACAAAAAAGAAGGAGCTGTAGGTCGTGCTCACTCCGCTCAGCAGACTATAGCCCACCACCGAGCTTACGTACCGTATTCCTGGCGTTTTCATCAGAATATCTTCCACTTCCCGCGAGGCGGCGGAAGTTCGCTGCAACGACGATGCCGGCGGCAATTGCAGTCCGACAAACATGAATCCCTGGTCTTCATCCGGAAGGAAACTGCCGGGAACATTTTTGCTTAGTAAATAGGTTCCTCCAACAACTAGCGCCAACAAAAGAAAAGCAACACTGGACTTGTGGATCAAATGCCGGCAGGTGTTTACATATCCATCCGTGGCCCGGCCAAATACGCGATTGAACCAGCGGAAGAAGGCGCCCAGTGGACCGCGGAACTCCTTCTTGGGACGAAGCAGCATGGCAGCGAGAGCAGGGCTGAGGGTCAACGCATTGAAGGCGGACAACGCTACGGAAACCGCAATGGTGACCGCAAATTGTTGGTATAGTCTGCCCGTGATGCCGGGGATGAATGCAGTCGGGATGAACACTGCAGCCAGGATGAGAGCAATGGCGATGACCGGCCCGCTGACTTCCTCCATCGCGCGCAATGCTGCATCGTGCGATGTCATACCGTTCTCTATATGGTGCTCCACTGCCTCCACCACTACGATCGCATCGTCGACCACCAGGCCGACCGCCAGCACCAGGCCAAACAGCGAGAGCGTGTTGATAGAAAATCCAAGTAAGGGAAAGATGATGAAAGTTCCAACCAGGGAGACTGGGACCGCCAACAGAGGAATCAGCGTGGCTCTGGTGCCCTGAAGGAAGAGGAACACCACGAAGGTGACCAGTACCAGGGCCTCGAGGATAGTGTCTTCGATATCCTTGATGCCCGAGGTGACAGCGAGCGTCGTGTCCAGCGCAACCACATAATTCAGTCCCTCGGGGAACCTGGTTTTTGCTTCCTCCATCACTTTACGGACTGCGATCGCCGTAGTGACTGCATTGCTTCCCGGGGCCTGGTAGATCGCCAGCAGCGCGGCGGGTTTGCCGTTGTAGCGGCCAATCACCGAGTAATTCGTTGCCCCTAGTTCCACTCGGGCGACGTCTTTCAGGCGGAGAATTCCTCCGTCGCTATTCGCCCGAACGATAATCTCGCCAAACTCTTCCGCGGAGGGAAGCCGCCCCGGAGCACGCACGGTGTAGGTGAACTGCTGGCCCGGTGGAACCGGCTCTCCTCCGATCTGGCCTGCCGGGTTCACCGTGTTTTGCGTGCGCAAGGCGTTGACAATTTCCGGGATGGTTACACCCAGGTTGGCGAGCTTGTCGGGATTGACCCAACACCGCATCGCGTACTGCCCGGCGCCGAAGATCGACACCGAGGCCACTCCTGGCACCCGCGTCAATTCATCATTCAGATTGATGTACGCATAATTCGCCAGAAATATATTGTCGAAGGCTTTATTGTCCGAGGAGAGATCAATCAACATCAACGGCGAAGCCGTGGATTTCTGTACCGTCACGCCATTGGCGACCACTGCAGCCGGCAATTGCGCATTGGCTTGCAAGACCCTCATCTGGGAAAGGATCTGGTCGGTGTTGGCTTCGGAGTCGATATCGAAGTCCACGGTAAGAGACATCTGGCCGTTACTCGCGTTCTGCGAGGACATGTAGTTCATCCCATCCACGCCGGCCATCTGCTGCTCGATCGGGGTCGCCACGGACTGGGCGACCGTGTTGGCGTCCGCGCCGGTGTAGTTGGCAGTAACTTGAATCTGCGGGTCGCTGATGTTGGGAAACTGCGAAGTAGGAAGGCGAAGCAAGGCGACAACGCCGGCAATGACCATCAATATCGATATAACGATGGCTACGATAGGCCTGTTGATGAAGAACTTTGACATCAGTCGTGCTCCGCGGCAGTAGCCACAAATGGCTTGGGACTTACCGGCGTGCCTTGTCTGACCTTCATGAAGCCTTGAACGATGACCTGGTCCCCCGGCTTCAGTCCTTCGGTGATGATCCAGTCGGTGCCGACGCGATCGCCCACTTTTACAATGCGGAAGCCGGCCTTATTTCCCGGTTCGACCACCGCGATCTGATACATCGATTGCACCTCGATGACGGCCGCCTGCGGCACCAGCAGCGCGCCCTCATTCATCGACGTCTGGAATCGGATTCGCCCAAAGCCACCGGGACGAAGCACAGCGTCAGCATTGGGAAATTCGGCGACCAATTGTATGGTTCCCGTCTGGCTGGTTATTTCTCGATTGACCAGGACAATGCGCCCCTTCTGCGGGTAAGTGTCGCCGTTCGCCTGGATAAACTCGAGTACAGGACTGGCCACCTTCTTACCGCTAATCAACCGGTAAAACGTCGGCGCCTCGCTAAGATAATCGCTTTCGCTGATATTGAAGTACGCCCAGATGGGATTTACCTGGGACACGGTGGTCATTGTGGTCGTGGTGCCCACAAGGTTGCCGACCTGGGCAGTGGAAAGACCTGCGATGCCGTCGATGGGTGAGTAGACTTTGGTCCAGGACAGGTTCAACTGCGCTTGCGCCAGTTGGGCTTTAGCTGCGTCCAGTTGAGCCTTGCTCGCGGCCTGGGTCGCGATGTCGGTATCCAATTGCTTTTGCGGGATAGCGCTCTGTGCGGCGAGCGGTTTGTCGCGCGCAACGTTGGTGTCCGCATTGGACAAATTTGCCACTGCTACGGCCACCTGCGCCTTGGCTTGCTCGATCGTTACTTCAAATGCGCGAGGGTCTATTTCATACAGCAGTTGCCCCTTTTTTACGAAAAAGCCATTGCGGTAGTTCTGCGTCAGCAGGTAACCCTGAACTCTAGGCGTAATCTGCGCGTTGGTGCGCCCGTTTAACTGTGCTACCCACTCGTGGTAGACCGGAACATTCCGCGCGACAACCTCCGTGACCTCGACGTCCGGCGGGCTGGGCCGCGGAGCTTCCTCTTTCTCCCGGCATCCGTTCAATAATGTTGCTGACAATAGAATTGTGAAGAGGGCATTACACGGTAGCGAGCATCGCGGTTTTGTTCGAGATCGCATGAACACCTCTGGTTCGGATGCTGGTTCCGGACGAACATTATCTGCACAGAGTGGGGCCCTCGATCCCGGTCGTGCGGGGGTTGCAATGCTACCTGTCGGGGGTACCAGAGGACTTTAGCATACGTTTCCGCGCGTCGGAGATCCCCAGGAGTAATTTGCGATTTCTCCTTTGAAGATTTTTCCTGGTTACGGGCCGATGGATGCTTGATCAGTCGCGTTTTTCTTTTCGCACGGGGCGACGCGAAGCTTGAAATTCCTTTGCGAATGCTATCAGTTCACCGCAGCTACATTGTGCGTTGGGCTCGTACAACCGACGTGGTCCAGGTAGGCGGCCACTTGATCCCAGCCCCCATGTCCTGTCGCTAACGCGGTATAGCCGTCGGGTCGAACCAGCCAGAGTCCGCCCTCATGGAAAGGCTTTCGTATATTCGGATCGAGAATGCCAGGATATCGCGCAACTATTTCAGAAGCTGCACCGTCATCTTCGGCAAACAACGCAAAACGGGGCGTTGCCCCGGCCCCGACGGGTGCTTCCTCCGGGCGGATGGGAGCCCGCTCACCGGCGGCCGGCCCGCCGTGCGCGTATAGGCCGCCGGCACTGAGCGGGCTGTGGGGATACCCGATCGAAAGCTCAGTGAGTACCTCAGCCATTGCCTTACGTATGGGCGACAAGCCAAAAATAACGGACGCGATATGGTTGCGAATGGATTGCTTGAAATCTCCCCTGATCAGGCCAATGGAGGTTGCCCGGCCAGTCGCCTGCAGCACTTGTCTCCCAACCTCGCTGCGCTCCAGGCTATAACTACCCAGAAGCGGCTCCGCCGCGCAACTCCCGCGATGGACGAGCGCCAGCTTCCAGGCAAGGTTGGAGGCATCCTGGATCCCCGTATTCATTCCCTGTCCACCTGCCGGACTGTGGACATGGGCTGCATCGCCGGCCAGGAACACTCGGCCTGCACGATAGTCGGCGACTTTGCGCTCATTAATGCCAAAGCCGGCGAGCCAGACCGCCTCCGAAGCTACGATGCCGCCGGGACCACGCTGGTCCAGAATGGCCTGCACCTCTGCCAGGGTTGGATCGGACCGCTGAGCATTCCCGACGTCGGCGATGATCCGGTATCGGCCCTCCACGATGGGAAAGATTGCCAGCACGACCATCCGCGTGCCAGGCGATGACCACTTCTCGTTTCCAGGGGACATTGCTCAGATGGACGTCGGCCAGTATCCAGTTGCTGGGCATCGTGTCACCCACGAACTCCATTCCCAACTGATGGCGCACGGTGCTGTGGGCTCCATCGCATCCGATCAGCCATGCTGTTTCGAGCTTCTCGTCATGGCCGTCCGCGTGGCGCAGTGTGGAGATCACTTGGTCCGCGGAGGCTGCGAACTGTATGAGCTCGACGCTGCGTTCCACCTGTACCCCAAGGCCGTTTAAATGTTCATCCAACAGCCGCTCCGTCTCGCTTTGCGGAAGCATCAACGCGTAGGGGTGCGGAGAGGCCACCCCAGCGAGACTCACGTGAGCTATCTGCTTGATGCCCTCCACTATTTCCACGGCTGAAACCTTACAACCCGCGTCGCTCAAGGGCCGGCTACAGCCGGCGGAGTCCAGCAGTTCCAACGTCCGGCTCCAGAGCACCAATGCCTTCGATTTATCCGTACGTTGTGCCGCCTTATCGACGATGCGGACAGAGACGCCGTATCGGGCAAGGCCAACCGCCATCGCTAATCCGACCGGCCCAGCGCCTGCTACAAGAACATCTGTGTTCATCGAACTGCTCCCGGGAGCGAAGTGAAAAGCCACTCGACGTGCGAAAAGTCGAAGTATATCTTAGGACGATGGGCCCGGCAGAGGAGAACCGCAACCCGCAGCAGCATCGATCGAAAACTCCGCTGTTGGCCGCATTGATGTTTCTCGCCCTTGTACCGCTGAGCCGGTCGCAGCAAGCCTCGCCGGCCGCCAGCCCCAATGACACAACCGAACAGCAGGAGGACCAGAGAGGGATTAGCACCCGCGAGTTTCTCGGTCTGGGCAGGCTGCCGGATGCGCGGATGGCTGCTGAGGGCGGCAAAATCTTTGCACCCACCTGCGGGTTTTGTCATGGGGCCGATGCTCGAGGCGCAAGTGGTCCCGATCTCTTGCGGTCTCCGGTTGTCCTGGACGACAACCAGGGCGAGCTCATCGGGCCGACTGTGCACGACGGCAGGCCTGCGAAAGGGATGCCGGCATTCTCCTCGTTCACCAACGAGCAGCTCCGCGACATCGCCGAATATCTCCACTTGCAAGTGGAACTGGCGGCGAACCGTGGAACCTATAAGGCTCTGAACGTAGTCACCGGTGATGCCAAGGCGGGAGCGGCGTACTTCAACGGCCCGGGCAAATGCAACACATGCCATTCGGTCAGCGGCGACCTGGCGCACCTCGGGTCGAAAATGAGCCCATCCGATCTGCAACAGACCTTCTTATATCCCGCCCCCAGGAATCGAACTCCTCCCCAAGTCACGGTCACCCTGGAAGACGGTAAGACCGTGAGCGGGACGCTAAAGCATCTTGATGATTTCTATGTTGCGTTTTACGATCTCGGCGGTAACTATCAGTCGATCACATTAAAGAAAGGGATCGAAGTGCAAGTGGAAGATAAACTTGTCTTCCATCGCCAGATGCTGGACAAATACACCAACCAGCAGATGCATAACCTTACCGCCTACCTGGTTACGTTGAAATGAAATTTGCCGGCCTTCTCCTGTCATTTTCCTGCTTGCTCGGGTGGTTACCCGGTGTATCCGCGGCGCAGGCGCTCGATCCGCAGAAGTTGGTGCAACCGGAGGCGACCGATACCTGGCCCACTTACAACGGCGATTACTCGGGACGAAGGTTTAGCCCGCTGAAGGAGATTCACACTTCCAATGTCCATGAGTTGTCCCTAGCCTGGACCTATCGCGTGGCCGTCACAGGTGGCGCCATGCGCGGGGTGGGAGAGCCGGACATCAAGTCCACTCCGTTAATGGTGAATGGCATTCTGTACTTCACGATTCCTGATCACGTGTTCGCGGTAGATGCGCGCACCGGGCTGCCGCTTTGGCACTACGACTGGGTGGACAAGGGCGGTCATCTGATTGGCAATCGCGGGGTAGGGATGTACGGCGAGTGGTTGTACTTTCTGGCGCCCGATGGCTGGTTCATCTCGCTGGAGGCGAAGACAGGCAAAGAGCGTTGGAGAAAAAAGGTAGCCGACGAAAAGATGCAGTACTTCACCACCGGCGCGCCCATGGTGGTTGGCAATCATGTGATCGTGGGTGTGGGCGGCGACGCCATCGATGTTCCCGGCTATCTGGAAGCGCGTGATCCGCAGACTGGGGAATTACAGTGGCGCTGGGATAGCGAACCGAAAAAAGGAGAACCTGGATCGGAGACCTGGCCCAACGAGTACGCGATGGCTCACGGCGGAGGCATGACGTGGCTGCCGGGCACTTACGACAAGGATCTCAACCTGTTGTATTGGGGAACAGGCAATGCCAACCCGGTGATGGCAGGCCAGGGCAGGAAGGGCGCCGATCTTTATACCTGTTCGATTGTGGCCCTCAACGCGGATACCGGCAAACTGGTTTGGTACTTTCAGGGCTCCCCCCACGATACGCATGACTGGGACAACACGGAAACCCCGGTGCTGTTCGACGCCGAGGTCGAGGGCAAGCCGCGCAAACTGCTGGCGCAGGCGGCGCGCAACGGATATTTCTTTGTCCTCGATCGTACCAACGGAGAAAACATCCTGTCCAAACCCTTTGTCGCTCTTAATTGGTCTAAGGGCGTCGATGCCAAGGGGGAGCCGATACCCGATCCGGAAAGGGAACCGACAGTGGATGGTAACCTGCTGACCATTAACGGGGGCGGGGGAACCAATTGGATCCCTCCCAGTTATAGCCCGCAAACCGGATTGTTTTACGTCAATGCGGTCCGCGGCTACAGTGTGACCTACCTAACCGATACCAGCGAACACCCGGAGGGATACGGAGGTTCGATCCGCGGGCTTTGGTCGCAGCACGTGCTCGAGGCACTCGACCATAAGACCGGAGAAGTGAGATGGAGCCACGCGTATATCAACGTGGACGGCTTGGGCGGTGGTTTGGGAGGACCGGGAATCCTGACCACTGCCGGCGACCTATTGTTTAGCGGTGATTACAACGGCAACCTCATCGCCTTCAACGCCACCAAAGGCGACATACTATGGCACTTCCCTATGCTGCACTCGCTCAGCAATGGGCCTGAGACCTACTTGTTGGACGGGCGCCAGTATCTCATTGCTGGAGGAGGCGATACTCTCTACGCCTTCGTCCTGAATTAAGACAGCTACTTCTTCTCCGTCTCCTGCAGAAACTCGATCAGGTAATCCTTCCACACAGCGGCCACTGTGTGGGTACCGTGGCCGCGGGTCGCATCCGAGATGGGTATAAGGATGAACTTCGCGTGCGGCATTCTCGTCACCATCTTTTGCGCGATGCCGAGTTCGGGCGGGTTGATAAAGTCATCGGCGGAATTGATCCAAAGCACGGGCGCGGTAATGGTGCTGAGCTTAGGCTCCGGATTGTAGTTGCGCGAGGCGTCCACGTAGTAGAGGAAGTTGTTAGCATCGGTACCGGCGATGAGATTGTTGAGTACGCGATCGGTGGCAGATTCGACCGCAGCCCTTGTGGGATATTGTTTCTGCATCCGCAGCGGCGCGGAGCCGGCGATGAGGATCAGGGAATTTGCGCCGCGCAGGCCTTCGACTGGTTCCGTCGTGTAATCACCGTTCTGCCAGGCAGGATCGTTGCGGATCATCTGCATCGCCATGTAGCGCCACGCGCGGTTGCGGCCGGCAAGCTCCACCGGCAGGCAGGCGAAGGGGGCAAGCGCGTCGGAAAATCGCGGATACGTCTCGCCCCAGACGAACGATTGCATACACCCCATGGAAGTACCGAGAATCAGCCGCAAGTGATCCACGTGGAGGCCCTCGACCAGCATGGTGTGTTGCGAGGCAACCATGTCGTCATAGTCGTAGTGAGGGAAATGCATGCGCAGTCCGTCGGACGGCTTGCTCGATTCACCGTGGCCGATGTCGTCGGGAAGGATGATGTGGAACTTCGTAATATCGAACGGCTGCCCCGGCCCGAAGAGCACGTCGGAAAAGAGAGGGTTAAGGAGGGAATGAGCGTCCCCACCCGTGCCGTGGAGAAGCAGGATGGCATTGTCGGTGTGTCCGGCCGCATCGCGATGAGGCTTGCCCAGCGTGAGGTAGTGGAGCTTCAGTTCGGGGATGGATTCGCCGCTGCCGAAGTGGAAGTTACTGATGGCGTAGTTGCCATCCTGTACAGGCCAATGCGTCGGAGAGGGGCTGGTCTGGGCGCTGCCAGCCGCACTTGCCAGCAGCGCGACTAGAATGAGTCGGCTGATTGGCATGCTATTGGCCGCCTCCGTAAGGGCTGGGCGTCTTGCGCACCGGAGGCTTGTAATTGACCAGTTCATCCACCGGCCTCTTTCCCGCCCATGCGATGCCACGCAGCAGCATGGCTTGAATCTGTGGGTTGGCATAGTTGGCGTAGGTATGCCCCTGCATCCAGACGAAAGCCCGGGCGGGCTGGCCGCCGGCAAGCGTATGTTCGTAGGTCCAGATCTGCGGCACGACCTCGCCCTTGTGGGCGCCGGCGCTGGGCGTTCCAGGGATTACTGCGGTTGCGAGCACGTGAATCGCCGGATCCTTGGCCCACGTCATGGAGTAGAATGCTTCGTCGAAGATCGTGATGTCCGACATACCCGCCATGATGGGGTTTGATTTGTCCACGATGGTGTAAGGGATATCCGCGCCCAGCGTGTAGTTCACCTCGCCATGTTTCTTGGCGCCGCCCACCAGGGTTGCGAAGTAGGCAGGATCTGGACCACACAGCGAATCGTGGAGGCTGACGATACCCCCTCCACGTTTGACGAAGGCTTCGAGTGCGCTCTTTGCGCTATCGCTCATGTAGCCGTCGTCTCCCTTATAGATGACCAGCACGTCAACACCCTCAAGTTCTTCAGCGCTGGGGTGATGCAAAGAGCCATCGACGATGGCCCCGTGTTCGGTGAGGATCTTGCTCCAGTCCGCTAGAAATTGCGGATAGTCATGCTGGCCAACCTGGTGAGTCTTAAGCCCCGCTTGGAGGTACACATGCATCCCGTTGGGGTTCTGGCCCCATGGCCGAAGTGCGCCTTGCTCAGCGGGAGTAGCCTGCTGCGCTGACAACGGCAACAAACACAAAATTGTGCCCAAAACTAGAGAGGAAAAACGCGACACCCGTGAATTCATAACCATCCCTTGGGGTAACAGGTCTTAGTGAACAACCGGCCAGCACATGCCATCCGATCGTCCGGCAATTATAGTCCGCGATGGGAAAGGGGGGAATGGCTTATAGTATCGCTTTACAATACTAACGCCGTACGATATCATTCCGGATGATCGTCAGCTTCGGCGACGCAGATACCAAATTGCTTTGGGAGACGGGCAGAAGCCGCAGAATCCCCGCCAATCTTCGACGTGTCGCGCTGCGAAAATTAATGATCCTGAACGCTGCATTAGAACTTGATAACTTACGCGTCCCGCCGAACAACAGGTTGGAGGAATTAACGAAGGACAGGAAGGGTCAACATTCTATTCGCGTCAACGATCAATACCGAATTTGTTTCGGTTGGAATGCAGGAAACGCATTCGAAGTGGAAGTCGTAGACTATCACTGAAAGGGCGGGGAAAATCATGCCTCAAGCGGCACCGCAGATCAAGTCAACCCATGCTATTCATCCGGGAGAGATCCTGCTGAAGGAATTTCTGGAGCCGATGGGGCTTACACGGTATCGCCTCGCGAAGGATATCCACGTCACCCTTCCTCGGATCAACGACATCGTACACGGTAAGCGATCCATCAGCGCGGATACTGCGCTTCGTCTCGGCACCTATTTTGGTCTTCCGGCGCAATTCTGGATGAATTTACAAGCGGATTACGATCTGCGCTTGGCACGCGCCAACAAGGACCTGAAGAAGATCAAGCCGCGGGCGGCGGCCTGAGCCATTTCGACCGAGGCAGCGCCACCGTACCGATTATCCTCCCATGGACACGCGCCAAAAAATCAGGAACCACTCCGCTTTGCGATCGCATAGTAAGGCTGGTTCGAAAGAGTCGAGTTGAAGGCAGGATAGAGCCACGCCGCATCGGCTCCGTGCTGAAGCACAAAGTAATACTGCAGGGGGAACACAGAATTTGTGTAGCTGCCGGGAATCGCGGCACTGTAACCGTCGTGGCCGCGTTGCATTTCCACCGACAACCAGCGCTCTGCCTGATTGACGTGACGGTAGTAAAGATGCACGGCACTGGGCGCATCGTGAGCAGCCACGCCGGGAATAAGCAACGACAACGAGAGCGGCTCCCCGGGGTGAAAGCTGGGCGACGGCGTGTGGACGCAATGCACCGACGGACGCGTCGGACTGCCCGTGGCTGCTTGAATTGCTTGTTCGACGTTATGCGACGCCTCGGGACGAAGCCGTCGAAGTTTGCAGCTTGGTCTCCATGGCCGCAATGTCCTTATCGATACCGGTAATCCGGTCGGTCCAGTTTCCGCGCCGCATCGGAATGTTGCCATAAGTGATGTCTGGTCGGTACACGTTATTAGCGCGAGAAGCCATGCTTGCCCACGCCTCGCGCGCTTTCTTGTACTGAGCCAACGCGCGCTGGCCGGCCTCCGCAGTGCCTGTTCGCTGGTAAATCTCAAAGAAGACCCCGCTGCGCAGCTTGGCCGCAAAGAAAGTGCCCAATCCATTCTGAATCCGAACGTCCTCTTCGATTCGCCGAAACTCAGGCGAGGTATGCGACGTCGCTTCGAGGCGCGCGCTTGCCAAAGCCTTAGCGGATGCAGCCGTGTAGTCCTCTAACCATTGCGCGACCTCGATCGGCGAATACTTCGGATTCGCCCGCCCAGCGAGTAGGTCCCCGGCATGGTCAACGATGGTAGAAAATAGCTGCGGGTCGAGAGGACTCACCGTGCCAAAACACTTGGGTGTAGGCGTGTCGCTGTAGGGTGACCGCTCGTTCCCCAGTACGATGGGCATGTTGTCGTATATCTCGGCCCAGAATGCATGATTCGAAGCCGAAGGCAGATGGGCCGACGTCACCAGCGGCAAAACACGGCTGGCATTGGCTAAAGCGTTTTCCACCGAAGGTGCGCCTCGCCCGAAACTGCTCTTCAGGTATCGGCGCCAGCTCTCCGGATCCGCGTTGGGGTTGTAGAGACATCGTCCCCAGACACGATAGAAGTATTCGAACTTCTCCCAGTCACCCAACTTGGGATTGAGCGACGCGTCCGCGTAAGCACAACGGCCGCCCGGGAGCCCGGAGCCTTCGCGTCCCTTGAAGAAGAGAGGCTCAAAAATCTCCAGTCCGGCTGCGCCGCAGAAGTGGGAAGTGCGGCCGTAAGCCGCAGCCATCTCCGGATCGGCTGAAAGCAGATGACGCTGCGTTCCCGGCCACAGGCGAAAGAGCAATTGATAGCGGCTGCCCTGCTGAAAGAAATCGGCATAGCCATAGCGCGTGAACCGGCGGGCACCGTTGCTCACGCTGAAAACGCCCGTCTCCATGCGGCCAGGTTCAGGTATCTCCAGTTCACGAATATCCGCCTGGTTGTAACCAAGGCTCTGGTGCTCCGCGGAGTACTTAGCTCCCAGCTTGACCGGCATGCCTGTAGCTGTCGCTATGTCGATCATGGTCTGATCCACTCCCTTGGCGTGCATATCGATCTCGATCTTCCGGCCACAACCCGAGATCGCTTCAAACAGCGTCTTCCAGAAGGGATAGCTTCCTTCCGGGATTCCGCTCTCCCCGTGCACGCGAAGCGTGAGCCCTTGAATCTGCGGGCATTCCTTTAGAAGGATGGCCAACGCGTCGCGGCAATACGCCGCATGCGTCTGGGGCGTAATCCCTTCGATCCGGTGATGCGCGTGCGGACTGTCTGTCCACTCATAAGCGTGGGTCCAAAGCCCCAGTTGGAATTGCAATCCCCGAGCACCCGTCTCGGCAGCGATAAAACGCAACATCTCAAGATTCTTTTGCCGCTCGTCGGCGGTAAACGGAGCAAGGTCCTGTTCTCCTGTTTCGCTGCCAAGTCGAACCACGCGAACATCGTAACCAGGTACCTCGACGAGATACGGGTAAGGGAAGTGGAAGTAATCACCCGTGACTCCGCGAGGAAAGTCGTAGCCTATTCCGAAGGTGAAGTTGAAGCGATTGAAGCGGCTGGCAACCAGGAGATCCAGATAGCCTCGCCAAAAATCCTTGTCGTAGTACCAGGCCTTATCCTCGACCTCGCTGCAGAACGCACGTGCGATGCTTCGGACTTCGTTGGCGGGCTCTTCCTCGAGAGTGGTGCCTAGTCGCAGCGCAGCGGCGGGCTCAGGGGAGAATCGAACTCGCTCTGCCAACTCCAGTAGCCCGTAGATGAATCCTCGTTGTCCGCCGCCAGAGACCAAGGTTGCTGGTACTTCTGCCAGATATCCGGGTGTCAGACAAAGACTCTCCGGGTTGCTGAGGATTGCACCCGCCTGGAGGAAATTCCGCGCCAAGCCTGAGGCGGCGCCGGCTACCGCGATCACAAAGGTTGAGCCTTCAAGCTGATCCGGCGAGGGAACAATATCGCAGAGGAAACCTTTGGTAACCAGCGCATTCCTAAGCTGGTCGGCGGCCCAATGGACCGGATCGCTGCAAGCAATCGGATCGTTGTCATCGACGATGACAGAAATCCTGTGGCTTGGAACCGCAAGGGCGCAGGGCGTGAGACGGAAGGCCGCCATCGCGCCAGTAAGCTTCAGAAAGGCCCGCCGCTGCATTCGGGAGAAACGATCCGTCGCCATGCGTTGGCCTTACACTATAGATGGTCGCGAGCGTCGCTCGCAATCGTTTGGCGGTTTCACCATAGGTTAGAATTCTGGGCAGGTCATCTTGACACACGCCGGCCGGCACTTTCTCCAAATTCCCGGACCCACAAACGTCCCCGATCGAATTCAGCGGGCGATGCATCGTGCAGTCATCGATCATCGCAGCGCCGAGTTTGCCAAGCTAGGCTCCGAGGTACTGGAGAACCTGCGCCCCATCTTTCAAACCAGCGGTCCAGTGGTGATCTATCCCGCCTCGGGCACGGGGGCGTGGGAAGCGGCGATCGTCAATACCCTATCTCCCGGTGACCGCGTGCTGATGTTTGAGACCGGACATTTTTCCCAACTCTGGCGGCAGCTCGCGGAGCGCTTCGGAATCGCAGTCGACTATGTAGCGGGCAACTGGCGGAAGGGCATCGCGGCGGCAGAAGTAGCTTCCCGGCTAGCCTCCGACGATCGCCACACGTACAAAGCAGTGATGGTAGTCCACAACGAGACCTCCACTGGGGTGACGAGTGGGATCGCAGACATCCGGCGGGAGATCAATCGGTCCAGCCATCCGGCGCTGCTGATGGTGGATACCATCTCTTCTCTGGGCGCCATCGACTACCGCCACGACGAATGGGAAGTGGATGTAACCATCTCCGGTTCGCAGAAGGGCCTGATGTTGCCGCCGGGCCTGAGCTTCAACGCGATCTCGCAAAAAGCACTGACCGCCAACAAGAGCGCAAAATTGCCGCGGTCCTATTGGGATTGGCAGGAGATGCTGGGCCCCAATCGCAACGGTTATTTTCCCTTCACGCCCGCAACCACCTTGCTCTACGGCTTGAGGGAAGCGTTAGCCATGCTGCAGGAGGAAGGCCTGACCAATGTATTCCGCCGACATGACCGCCACGCGGAAGCGACGCGCACCGCAGTGCGGACCTGGGGCCTGGAAATTGTCTGCGAAGATCCCAGTGAGTACTCGAGCGCGCTGACTGCAGTGTTTATGCCCCAGGGCCACGATGCGGATCGTTTGCGCAGTATCATCCTGGAGAACTTTGACATGTCTCTCGGAGCAGGTCTCTCAAAGCTGGCCGGCAAAGTCTTTCGCATCGGCCATCTTGGCAGCTTCAATGACCTGATGCTCGCGGGAACACTTAGCGGAGTCGAGATGGGCCTGCGCCTGGCCGGCGTGCCTCACCAGTCGGGGGGCGTAACCGCCGCCCTTGCATTCCTTGCCCCTGTCGAAACCCCAGCATCCGCCGGCCGCTAGGGAAATAATGCAGACTCCAGCGCCCCTCCCGCTAAGCTCCCACGGCAAACCTGTCGATACCTTCCCTCAAGCGGCCGAGCTGGAAAAAGAGTTAAAGCAAAACATTAAGGGCGAAGTCCGTTTTGATCGCGGGAGCCGCGCCATGTACTCGACCGACGGATCGAACTACCGCCAGATTCCCATCGGGTTGGTAGTCCCTCGCGATGCGGACGATGTAGTGGCTGCCATGACGGTCTGCCGCAAGTACGGAGCGCCGGTGTTGGCCCGCGGAGCAGGCACCAGCCTTGCGGGTCAGTGCTGCAATGTCGCCGTGGTGCTCGACTTCACCAAGTACATGAATCGGATCCTCGAGCTCGACCCGCAACAACGTTTCGCCCGGGTACAGCCGGGGGTTGTGCTCGACACGCTCCGTAACCAGGCAGAAGCTCACAAGCTGACCTTCGCGCCCGATCCCTCTACGCACAATCGCTGCACGATCGGCGGCATGATCGGGAACAACTCCTGCGGTACACACTCACTGTTAGGTGGCAAAACGGTAGACAACATCGAAGAGCTGCGTATTCTGCTCTACGACGGAACGCAGATGACCGTCGGCCCGACAACGGCGGACGAGTTCAATTCCATCCTTCGGCAAGGCGGCCGTCGCGCCGAGGTTTACACTGCACTGCGCGCCATCGGTGATCAGTACGCGGATTTGATACGGGCACGCTTCCCGCAAATTCCCCGACGCGTCTCTGGCTACAACCTCGACGAGCTACTACCCGAACGATTCAATGTGGCTCGCGCGTTGGTCGGGACGGAAGGCACCTGCGCGACCGTCGTTGAAGCCAAGGTGAAGCTGATCCCCAGCCCACAGCATCGCGCGCTGGTCGGAATCGGATACCACGACGCTTTTGTCGCGGCAGACCATGTTCCTGAGATCTTGACCTTTCAGCCGATCGGTTTCGAAGGCTTCGAGGGAAGCATTGTCGACGGACTGCGCCGCAAGGGGGCTCCTAAACTCGAACTGCTCCCTGAAGGGCGCGGCATTGTGCTGGTGGAGTTTGGTTCTGACGATGCGCAGCATGCGCGCAGCCTAGCTGAGCAATTGATGGATCGCCTGAAGCAAATGCCCGATCCGCCGAATACCCGTCTGTACACGCCGTCTGAAGCGCGCGCTGTGTGGCATCTGCGCGAATCCGGCCCCCGGGCCGCGGCGTTTGCTCCTGGCGCGGCGCCGCAATGGGAAGGATGGGATGATGCGGCGGTGGCTCCGGAAAAGCTGGGTCGCTACCTGCGAGACATTCGCGCGCTCATGAACGAGTATGACTATGAAGGCGCTTTCTATGGCCACTTCGGGCATGGCTGCATCCACATGCGGGTCAGTTTTGACTTGCAGAGCGAAGCGGGGATTCGCAACTACGGCGAATTCGTCGAGAGGGCAGCCGACCTCGTCGTCAGCTACGGCGGTTCGCTTTCCGGTGAGCACGGCGACGGACAATCGCGCGGTGCTTTGCTGCCAAAAATGTTTGGCCCTGAACTGATGAAGGCCTTCCGTCAGTTCAAGGCAGTGTGGGATCCGCAGAACAAGATGAACCCACATAAGGTAGTGGACGCCTATCTGCCCACCGAAAACCTGCGCCTCGGTGCGGATTACAAACCACTGCAACCGAAGACTCATTTCAAGTTTGTCGAAGACGGTGGCTCCTTCGCCAACGCCGCCGCGCGATGCATTGGAGTCGGAACCTGCCGCAAGCAGGACAGTGGTTCGATGTGCCCGAGTTACATGGTGACGCTCGAAGAGGAGCACAGCACGCGCGGACGCGCCCACATGCTCTTCGAGCTGCTGCAGGGCGAGGTGATCGACGGCGCTTGGAAGAATGAGCAGGTCAAGCAGGCGCTCGACTTATGCCTAGCGTGCAAGGCTTGCAAGTCGGAATGCCCGGCGAATGTGGATCTCGCCACCTATAAAGCAGAGTTTTTGTCTCATTACTACGAGGACGAGCGACGCCCGCTGCACGCTTACGCCTTCGGCATGATCGATCGGTGGGCAGCGTTGGGTTCGGTCGCCCCGCGCATTGCCAACCTCCTGAGCAACGCCCCGAGCTCGAAGCGCTGGTTGCAGAAAGCCCTCGACCTTGCACCCCAGCGGCAGACGCCGCAGCTCGCTCCCGTCAGCTTTCAGAAGTGGGCATCTAAACAACGGACTACTGCGAAAGACGGCAGACCAGGTGTGATCCTCTGGCCGGATACCTTCAACAATTACTTTAAGCCCGAGACCAGTCAGGCTGCATTTGAAGTACTTACGCAAGCAGGGTTCAGCGTAAGCATCCCCCGAAGCCATCTATGCTGCGGCCGCCCCTTGTACGACTTTGGCATGCTCGACAAGGCCAAGCAATACCTGCAGCACGTCATGCGACTGCTAGCACCGGAGATCGACGCCGGCTTACCAATCGTGATCCTGGAGCCGAGCTGCGCGTCGGTATTTCGCGACGAACTGCGCAACCTGTTTCCTGAGGATGCGCGTGCAGACCGCCTAGCGGCGTCAGACTTTCCTGCTCAGCGAGTTTCTGCAAGAACATGCCTATCAGCCTCCGCAACTGTCACAAAAACTGCTCCTTCATGGACATTGCCATCACAAAGCAATTATGAAGATGACCGCCGAAGAGGAGTTGCTACGCAAAATGGGCTCCGACCTGAAGACCTTGGACGCCGGTTGCTGCGGAATGGCGGGGCCCTTTGGCTTTGAGCAGAAAAAATATGCGGTGTCCCAGGCAATCGGAGAGCGAGTGCTCTTGCCCGCGGTACGGCAGGCCGACCCGGATACACTGATCGTCTCCGACGGATTCAGTTGCCGCGAGCAAATCTTGCAAGGTACAGGGCGGAAGGCCGTCCATCTAGCCGAGGTTTTGCAGCGTGCGTTGCACCAACAATAGATTGACCTTATATACATAGACGACATAATGTATATATCAAGGAGGACTCGCCAATGGCCGTCACAATGACGTCGATCCGGCTCGATACCCATCTGGCCGACGAAGCGGCCAAGATCCTGGGAGTGAAATCACGAACCGAAGCCGTTCACATTGCGCTCAGGGAAATCGTTGCACTTAAGCGATTCAAAAATCTTATGAAAAAGCACGCGGGGAAGCTGTCGTTCGATGGTTACGTCGAGTAGTCTTTTCATTTTGGACACGTCGATCCTGGTTGGTTATCTGCGCACCGGACAGCACCAGGATCGTATGGATTCGCTTGCGGGCATATTAAGGAGTTCTGCGGTGGTGCTCGCCGAGTTGTGGCGAGGTGCCAGCAAACCGGCGGAGCGAGCCTATTTGCGAACTCTTGAGAAAAACCATCCAGTATTAGCACCCTCCAAACAAAACTGGTTGGCCTCTGGTGAGCTTCTCAGCCAAATGCGCCAGGACCGAGGTTTCACGCCCGAAAAACTGCGGAACCTTCATTTCGATGTACTGATCGCTCTGACAGCGCGGTCTCATGGAGCGCGCCTGGTAACATCCGATCGCTCGGATTTTGAACTCATCGTGTCTTACAGAGCTGCCAAGGGACTCAGTCTCGAGATCTGGTAGATCCGGAACGCGTCCACAATCGCTAAGACGGCTTCCAATCAGCCAATGCTGTTTGCGCATCATCTCGCCTGCATCGAAGCCTGCTCGGCACAAATCCGCATATCGCGGCTAAACTCGTCGATCCGTTTGCGATCCGTATCCCAGGAGCACATGAATCGCGCCGCGCCTCCAATAAAGGTATAGAACTTCCACCCCCGCCGGCGCAGAGCCTCGAGGACATCGTCCGCAGCATAGACGAAAACAGCGTTCGCCTCAGGTGGAGAAACAATTTCCACTCCGGGGATACCGGCCAGCTGATCCGCTAAATACAGTGCGCATTCATTGGCATGCGCCGCGTTGCTGAGCCATGCGCCACTCTTGAGCATGCCCACCCACGGAGCAGCAAGAAAACGCATCTTTGAGGCCAGTTGTCCTGCCTGCTTGCAGCGGTAGTCGAAGTCTTGGGCGAGCTTCCGATCGAAAAACAGAATCGCTTCGCCGACAGCCATTCCGTTCTTAGTCCCTCCGAAGCAAAGCGCGTCGATGCCGCTCTTCCAGGTAAGTTCCGCGGGTGAGCAACCCAGGCTGGCGCAGACATTGGCGAAGCGCGCTCCGTCCATGTGCAACCGCAGACCGTCTTGCCGGCATACTTGCGAGAGCGCGCGCAGCTCCTCGACGGTGTAGACGCGGCCTGTTTCGGTGGATTGACTGATGGTGACGGCGCGCGGCTTAGGGTAGTGAATGTCCTGCCGCTTGGTAGCGATCTGGTGAACTGCGGCCGGCGTGAGTTTCCCGTCGTCGCTGTCAGCGGTAAGGATCTTGGAGCCATTGGAAAAGAACTCGGGAGCTCCGCATTCATCCGTCTCTACGTGGGCGGATTGACAGCAGATGACGGCGTGATACGACTGGCATAGGGACGCGAGCACCAATGAATTGGCCGCAGTGCCATTGAAGGCAAAGAAAACCTCGCAGTCGGTTTCAAACAACTCCCGGAAGGCATCAGCCGCGGCCGCAGTCCAGGGGTCGTCCCCATAGCCGGAGACGTGGCCGTGATTGGCGGCTTCCATGGCCGCCCAGGCCTCCGGGCAGATGCCGGAATAATTGTCGCTTGCGAATTGCTGCAGAAGATCGGTGCTCTTGATATCGGCCATACCCTTACTTTAACCCTCGACCTTCTCGACTGGTGTTCCTATTAAACAGCAGAGAAAGAAGATGGACCGGGAACAAATCGGCCCCCTACAGCCGTAAATACAAGCTGAGGAAATCTCCGCCGTGTCCCTTCATGACCTGCGCCACGCGCTTCGTCAACTCGGCCGCATGCCTGGATTCGTGTTGACAACGATTCTCACCCTGGTGCTGGGTATTGGGGCCAACGCCGCCATCTTCAGCGTGGTCAACGGAGTCCTTCGCCACCCGGCGGGAGTCGACTATCCGGAGCGGGTCGCCGTCATGAGGGTTCGGTATCCGCAATTCTCGCTCGATATCCCCTTCGTCTCTGTTCCTGATCTCATGGACGCAGCCGCTCTCAAGGATCAAGTCGAGGCCGCCTCGCTCGCCCGCGATACCAGCTTCAACATCGTCCATGACGGAACCGTCGAACATCTCCCCGCCGAACAGGTGGGCGTGCAGTGGTTTCAGGTTTTTGGAGCCCATCCCATTCTTGGGCGCACCTTCACGGCCCAGGAAGATCAACCCGGCGCCGGGCCCGTGGCCGTCATCAGTTATAGCCTTTGGCAACGCGCCTTCGGCGGTCGCCGTGACGTCCTCGGACAGAGCATCATGCTGGACCAGAAGCCCTACCAGGTCATCGGGGTCATGCGCAGCGACTTCGATTGGCCCCGGGGCAAACAGCTATGGGTGCCCATCGCGCTCACCGCACAGGCCTTTGCTGCGGGGGAACGATTCAACGAGTTCTACTATGCATATCTGCGCCTGCGACCTGGCATTTCGTTCGGCCAGCTAAACGCCGGCTTGGCGCAAAAAATGCATGAGGAGGTGCTGCGGGAAGGGAAGAATGCCTATGGAGCAAGCTCGGGATGGTTCCTCTACGCTACCCCGCTCACCCAATTTGCCGCCGGCCCGCTGCGCAAGCCTCTCAATGTGCTCTTTGCGGTTGTCGCCCTAGTCCTGCTGATAGCCTCTGCCAACGTTGCCGGCCTCTTCCTGGCGCGCACCTCCGCCCGCACGCGTGAGTTCGCCATTCGCACGGTCCTGGGAGCCAATGCAATCGCGATTCTCAGACCGTTCCTGATCGAAACCATGCTTCTCGCCGGAGTCGCCACCATCATCGGCATCGCCTCCGGCCCCATCCTCGGGCGGCTTCTTCTTTTGCTCATTCCTCACAGCTTGGCGGAAGGCTACAGCGTGCGCATCGATCCCGCGCTGCTGGCTTTTACTGCCGCTGCAGGCTTATTTTCCGTGCTCGTTGCCGGGGTCGGGCCTGCGCTCAAGCTGGTCCGGCAACATCCATCGCTCAAGTTGTACGACGGCGGCCGCAGTGCTACAGCATCGGTTGAAAAGCAACGTCTGCGCAGCACCTTTGTCATCGCGGAAGTAGCCATCGCCTTCCTCCTGCTCACCGGCACCGGGCTCTTCCTGGTAAGCCTTCGCCAACTGCAGCGCATCGACCCTGGCTTCAATCCCAAAGGCGTCCTCACCGCATCGGTCTACTATTCCGGCGACGAATTAAGACGCCAACAACCACGCCAGGCCGCATTTATCGACGCGGTCGTCGACAATCTCTCCCACCAGCCCGGGGTCACGGCCGCGGCTGCCGTGCAACCGTTACCCTTTGACCCGGAAGAGGGCGGATCAAGCTCCTTCCAAATCATCGGCCGTCCAAGCGCGCCAAATGACCCGGGTCCGCACAGTCAGCTAGCTTATGCCTCGCCGGGCTACCTCAAGCTCATGCAGATTCCCTTGATCGCAGGCCGCTGGATCGGCCCGGAAGACCGGGCGAATACCGAACCCGTGGCGGTGATCGATACCCGGCTCGCCAAACGATATTGGCCCAACCAGAATCCCATCGGTCAGCACATCTCGAGTGGCTTCAGCAAGCAAGCAGCGCTGATCATCGGCGTGGCCGCCACTATTCGGCTGACCTCGCTTGAAGAGGATTCGAGTGATGGAATGCGCTACTATGCCAGCGCACAAGCCGAGGATGCTCTGACCAACTTTCTCATCCGCACCAACGGCGATCCCAACTCCTTTGTGCCCGCGATGCAAAGGGCCGTAGCCTCTGCTGACGGCGCCCAGGCGGCTTACGATGTCCAGAGGCTGGAGTCCCTTGTCTCCGCGTCGCTTGCCGGCCGCCGCCTCATCGTCGACATGCTGGCCGCGTTCGCAGCCCTGGCGCTGCTGCTCGCCATCGTCGGCATTTACGGCTTAATCAGCTACATCACCACCCAGCGTACCAACGAGGTCGGCATCCGCATGGCCCTGGGAGCGCAACGCATCGATATCCTCAACCTGGTCTTGTCGAGCGTCTTCACTTGGATCGTCACCGGCTTCATCATCGGAGCGGCGCTATCATTTGTAACCGTCGCTGTCTTGCGCAACGCCTTTACCGCCTTTGGAGCAGGAATCCTGCCGTCACTCGGGGCCGCCATCGTCGCCTTATTAACGGTGGGAGCCATCGCCGCATGGCTGCCTGCCCGCCGGGCCTGCTCCATACAACCGGTAGAGGCGTTAAGAAACGAGTAACCCACTAAATCACCTCGATATCCCAACCCAACCCCGGAGTATCCGATGGACGCGCATAGATTCCCTCCGGCCCTCGAGTGATATGGTTGTCCTCTTCAAAGCGCCGGTAAACCTCGTCCGGCCCTCCGGGCGGCGGCATGAACGTCTCTGCCCACGGGCTATTCGGCGTGGCCAGGATGAAGTGGATCGAATCGAAGGCGCCTCCACCGTGCGGAATCACCGGGATATCATAGGCGGCTGCCAGGGCGCCGATGCGCCGTAGCTCCGTCATCCCGCCGCACCAGTGGATATCGGGTTGCCAGATCGCCGCCCCGCGATGGTCTAACAGTTGACGGAAGGCGTACCGCGTATATTCATGCTCCCCGGTAGCGATGCGCGTGGATTTTATCTCTGCGCTCAGACGACCGAAGCCTTCATAGTCTCTCGGCTGCAGGCATTCTTCCATCCAGTAGATGCGATAGGGTTCGACCAGCTTAGCCATCTCGATGGTGTATTGTTCGTTCCACGCCATGTAGCAATCGAGCATCAGGTCACCGGCTGGGCCTAGCTGTTCGCGAGTCTTCTTTACCAGCTCGAGATTTTTCTGCTGCCCCTCCCAGCCATCCGCGGGGCCGTAGGGAATCGCAAGCTTTAACCGCTTGTAACCGAACTTCAGGTGTTGCTCGACATCATTGCCGGTGCAATAAGCCGGAATGCGAGGCTTGGTCTGGCCGCCGAGCAATTCATAAACAGGAAGATTGAGTGCTTTACCGATCAGGTCCCACAAAGCCAGGTCGACTCCGCTGATTGCGTTGATGGCAATGCCGGCCTGTCCATAGGGCATTGTCGACCGGTACATGATGTCCCAAAGGCGCTCGACGTTGAACGGATCTTCACCAACCAGCAGCTTCACCAGGTGCTGCTCCACGACCGCACCGCCGCCCGCTCCACCTGATCCATAACCGGTCACCCCTTTATCGGTGGAGATTTCGACCGTGAATCCCTCCAGCTTTCCTGGATCAGGATTCCACAACGACCGAGTCGCCTTGTACCGCGGGTAGATCGACATGGGGTTTGCCACTTCCACGCCTTGAGTCGACCATGATCCCGGAGCCGGCGTGTAACTGGGCACAGGACGTTTGGGACGGGTTCGCACCAGGCGCACTCCCGTGATTTTGAGCTTGCTCTTCTCTTCTTGAAAGGCCAGTGCTGGAAGGGTGATAGCGAAGAGTCCGCCAAGTTTAATGAGTGATCTGCGATTCATCCGAGACACCCCGCATAGAGACATAGATTTCCATACAGAGTGATATACCCGGCGGGTCAACAGCGTAAAGTCGCTATTCCCATGAAGCTCTTGCGTGAGGCAGAGTCGGACGGCACGTTAAGATGAGGACACGATGGTGGGCTTCTTCAAAAAGGGTCATTACGTGGCTTGGGTAGTTCTCCTGGCTGGATTTCCCACTGCGCTTGCGGCCCAGACACCAACTCCTGCGCCGTCGGCCGTTCAGACCGAGGCCCCACAAACAGCGCCCCGGAAAAGCCGATTTGCCCCGTCCTACCCGGTCTACGCCACGGTGGAAGGCCACCCGATCAACCCCAGCCCGCCAGAAAAGAGTGACGACAAACCTCTCTTCCCGGAACAAACGCGTGCGCCCTATCACAAGACCGTGCCCTACAAGGTCACAACGCTCACCGCCGGCCTGCACGCGCCATGGGCCCTGGCTTTTCTTCCGGACGGAACTATCCTCATCACCGAGAAACTGCCCGGCGCGATGCGCATCCTGGACAAGCAATGTGTTCTATCCGAGCCGCTTCCCGGACTAGTCGCCTTATCCACCGATAAGGAAACTGGCCTTCTCGACGTGGCCCTCGACCCCCACTTCGAAACCAACCATCGCATCTTCTTCACCTTCTTCGGGTATTCCGACAAGGTCGTAGGCAATACCAACGTGGCACGGGCGCGTCTCGACGGCGGCTCATTGACCGATGTGAAGGTTATCTTCCGCTCCACGCCGGCGTTGCCCAACGGAGCGGACCTGTCAGCTGGCACAAAGACCGGAGGCCGCATTGCCATCGCGCCCGACGGCAATCTGTTCGTCGTCATTGGCGATCGCGATAGCGCCGGAGCAACGCCCTGGGACGTGGCGCAAAAGCTGGATACGGATCTAGGCAAGGTCATCCACATCACGCCCGATGGCAAGCCTGCGGCCGGCAATCCGTTCCTCAACACGGCCGGCGCGCTGCCGGAAATCTGGTCCATCGGTCACCGCAGCGAAGAGGGCTTGGCCTTTGATCCGGCGACGGGCCGCTTGTGGGAAGACGAACACGGTCCGCGCGGCGGCGACGAACTCAATCTCATCGAAAAGGGCAAGAATTACGGCTGGCCGGTCATCACGCATGGCATCGACTATTCCGGTGTTCCGGTCGGCGCGGGGATTACCGCGAAGGAAGGCCTGGAGCAGCCGGTCTACTACTGGGATCCAGTCATCGCACCGTCGGGGCTGGCCTTCTACCAGGGAAGTCTCTTCCCGGAGTGGAAGAGCAGCATCTTTATTGGTGGGTTGCGTGGCATGCTACTCGACCGCCTCACGCTCAGTGACGGCAAGGTGGTCGCGGAGGAAGCGCTGCTGACTGACCTGCATGCACGCATTCGCGATGTCCGGGTTGGACCCGACGGCGCCGTCTATGTGCTCACGGACAGCGGCAGCGCCGTGATCGTTGACGACACGCCGCCAACCAGCAAGCTGTTGAAGCTGACGCCTGAATAGCCTTTGGCCACCACCCTCAACTTTGTCATCCCGACCGGAGCGTAGCGTAGTGGAGGGACCTGCGGTTTGCGTCGGTGGAAAGACGGAACCCGAGGTGATTCTCCCACGGCACATTCGCTTGTGCCCGAAAGTGAAACCGCAGGTCCCTCCACTACGCTACGCTCCGGTCGGGATGACAAAGTTGGGGGTGGTGGCCAACCCGCGAATGGCTTGCTAAATTCGCGGGCAGTTCAGGCGACGCGCCAAGTTTTGACGTATTGATGAAACGCTTGAAGCGCGTGAACGCCGGAAAGCACTTCCGCAGGGAAGAGCTGAATGAGCGGAAGACTCTCTCCAGATAGAAAACCCATTTCTATCGCCTGCTTCCTGACCCAGCTAATCCTTGCGCGGCCGTTCGTAGGTATCAGTCTCAAATAGCGCTAGCACGACGCCCTGTGTACACTCAGGAAATCAACCACCTGCAGGCCCTCCTCACGGGGACATGAATCCGAACGCTAGGGGCGAGAATGATCGGTTCTGGCACTGTCTTTGGACCCTACACAGTGATCGAGAAGATCGGCGCCGGCGGCATGGGTGAAGTTTATCGTGCGCTTGACACCCGGCTCGAACGTGAAGTCGCTCTCAAGCTCATCTCCGACAGCTATCTGGTCTCGGACCCGGCCGCCAGCCCCTCGCCGGCGGGCACTCCGCGCTCCCGGGTAGAGCTCTCCCGTGAGCGCTTCCTGCGCGAAGCCCGGGCTGTCGCCACTCTGAACCACCCCAACATCTGCGCCATTTATGACGTCGGCGAGCAGGAGGGGCATCCCTACTTCGTTATGGAGTTATTGCGCGGGGAAACGCTGCAGCAGTACCTCAGCCATTACCGCCTCCTCCCCTCCGAAGTCATCAGCCTGGGCCAGCAGGCAGCCAGCGCGCTGGCGGCCGCCCACTCCCGGGGCATCATCCATCGCGATATCAAGCCGGCCAACCTCTTTGTGGCGGAGAGCGGCCGTGATCGCAAGCAGCTCAAGATTCTCGATTTCGGCGTGGCCAAAAAACAGGGTGCTGAGGCCTCGCTGGATTCCCGCTTCTTTGACTCGCAAAATAACACCGCTACCACCACGGATGCCGGCGTGATGGGTCTTACCACTCCCGGCTCGACGTTCGGCACCGCTGCCTACATGTCCCCCGAGCAAGCCAAGGGCGACCCACTCGATCACCGCACTGACCTCTTCAGCCTGGGCAGCGTGCTCTACGAGATGGCGACGGGGCGGCCACCCTTTGGCGACCGCAGCACCGCCGGGGTGTTTGCCGCCCTGCTGATGAAAGATCCGCCCCCAGTCAGCAGCCTCAACCCGGCCATGCCCAGCGCGCTCGATTCCATCATCGCCAAGCTGCTCGCCAAGGACCGCGATCAGCGTTACCACACCGCCGACGAACTGCTTGCCGACCTGGAAACTATTTCCGCCTCGGCCTCATCGCCTCCCGCTGGCACCGGTCCAGTGGCCGTTTACGTCGCTCCACCCGCCGCCGTGCCGCCTCCTCTGCCGCCGGCAGGGGGCCGTCCGCTCCGCTCCCGCATGCTCGTCATCGGCGCCTTGCTGCTCGTGGCCTTGGCTGCGGGGGTTTTTCTGTTCCGCAATCACTCCAGCACCAAGCCTGCGCCCGCTGCTTCGAAAAGCAGCATCATTGTCGCCGACTTTATCAACAAGACAGGCGACCCTGTCTTTGACTCCACACTGAACCAGGCCCTGCGCGTGCAGCTGGGCCAGTCTCCCGTGCTCGACATCATCAGCCAGCAGCACCTGCGCCAGAGTCTCCAATTCCTCGGCCGCAAGCAGGACGAGCCCATCACCCCGCAAATTGCCCACGAGATCGGCGAGCGGGACGGCGTCGTCAAGGCTGTTCTTATCGGCACTATCGCTCCGCTGGGCAAGGCTTATGTCATTACCCTCGACGCCCAGAACACCGCCAGCGGCGACGATATTGCTACCGAAGAAGCTACTGCGCCAGACAAGGAACATGTGCTGGACGCGCTCAACCAGGTCGCCACCGGCATGCGCGGCAAACTTGGGGAAAGTCTCTCCAGTGTCAAGAGATTGAATGCTCCTTTCGGTCAGGCCACCACACCATCGCTCGAAGCCTTTCGCGCCTACGCCCTGGGTGACGAAGCCCATCAAAAGGGAAATGACATCCCCGAGGCCGAGGACCACTACAAACGCGCCCTGGAACTCGACCCCAAGCTGGCCATGGCCTGGGCCCGGCTCGGCGTCATTCGCCTCAACACCGGCGGGAGTAGCGAGGCAGCGGACAACTTCACCAAGGCGTATCAGCTCAGCGACAATGTCAGCGAGCGGGAAAAGCTCTATATCGCCAGCCAGTACTACTCCACGGTCCTGGGCAATCTGAATAAGAGCATCGAGACCCTGCAGGTCGCCACCCAGGAGTATCCGCTGCAGATCGAGAACTTCATCAACCTCGGTGTCAGGTATCTCGCCAATGGTGATCTTGAGAAGAGCGCCGCCGCCAATCGTACGGCCCTGGCATTGCAGCCGGACAATGCCGCCGCCCTGGATAACGGGATCGCGGAAGCGGCCTCTCTGGGTGACGCTACCGAAGGGAAGACGTACATTGCGGAAGCCCAGCGTATCGGCTTGAACGGAACGAATCTTTTCCGGACCGAACTTCAGTACTACGCCACCGAGTCTGATTGGAACAGCGTGCAGAAAATTGTCGCCCAAACCGCCGGCCGGCCTGACCAATTTGTCGTCACCTCCGCCTGGGGCTCTCTGATTCCCCAGTTGGGCCAGATTCAGCTGGCGAAGACCACCCTACTCCGCGCGGCCAACCAGGCCGCGAGCGTTAACGGGAAGGACGTCCAGGCCGGCAGTCTACTGAGCGCCGCGCGCGCCGGCTGGATGGTCGATCGATGCTTCGATCCGGATCAGGCCGTCAAACAAGCCCTGCAACTGGATAAGGGAAAGGCCACGCTCATCTCCGCAGCCGATACCTTGGCTTTGTGCAATGACCAAAAGCAAGCGACGCTGGCGCTCTCTGATCTCGAAAAGCGCTACCCGCAAGACACGCTCATTCATGAGCTGTCGGTCCCTCAGGCCCGTGCCTGGCTTGCCATCAAGGCAGGGGATGCGCAGGGGGCTCTGGTTCTGCTGGAACGGGTTCGCGCCCACGACGCAGCTTCCTATGCGCCCTACTTGCGAGGTCTCGCTTACCTGCAGCTCAAGGACTCGAGCAATGCGATCGAGTCATTTCAAAAGGCGACCCGCCTCAAAGGCCTTGCCTACACCACCGGCAGCCCCTACGCCTTGTCGTACCTGGGGCTCGGCCGCGCTTATGCCATGGCCGGCAATAAGTCAGACGCGAAAAGAGCCTACGACGCCTTCTTCTCCGAGTGGAAGAACGCCGACGCCGACCTGCCTGTGATCGCCGAGGCCAAAAATGAATACGCCCAGCTGTAACAGGGTTGAGCTCGAAATAGCGCGCGGCACGAGGCCCTGTGTACACTCAGGAATCAACCACCCGCAGGTCCCCCCTCACCGGGACGTTAATCCGAACGCTTTGGGGCGAAAATGATCGGTACTGGAACTGTCTTTGGGCCCTACAGAGTGATCGACAAGATCGGCGCCGGCGGCATGGGTGACGTCTACCGCGCGCTCGATACCCGGCTCGAACGCGAGGTCGCTCTTAAGCTCATCTCCGACAGCTTTCTGGTCTCCGAATCTCCCGCCAGCCCATCGCCCGCGGGCACTCCGCACTCTCGGGTCCACCTCTCCCACGAGCGCTTCCTGCGCGAGGCCCGGGCCGCCGCCACCCTGAACCACCCCAACATCTGCGCCATCCACGACGTCGGCGAACAGGAAGGGCAGCCCTACCTCGTCATGGAGCTGCTGCGCGGGGAAACGCTGAAGCTGTATCTCAGCCACCACCGTCTCTCCCCCTCCGAGGTCATCGCACTGGGCCAGCAAGCGGCGAGTGCGCTCGCCGCGGCCCACGCCAGGGGCATCATCCATCGCGATATCAAGCCGGCCAACCTTTTCGTGGTGGAGAGCGGCCGCGACCGCAAGCAGCTCAAGATTCTCGATTTCGGTCTAGCCAAGAAGCAGGGCGCCGAGTCCTCGCCCGACTCCCGCTACTTTGACCCGCAAAACAACACCGCCACCGGCACGGCCACCGGATTGATGGATCTCACCACCCCCGGCTCCACCGTCGGCACCGCTGCCTACATGTCTCCCGAGCAAGCCAAGGGCGACCCGCTCGATGCCCGCACCGACCTTTTCAGCCTGGGCAGCGTGCTCTTCGAGATGGCGACCGGGCAGCCACCGTTTGGCGGCCGCAGCACCGCCGAGGTTTTTGCTGCCCTGCTGATGAAGGATCCACCGCCGGTTAGCAGCCTCAATCCGGCCATGCCCAAGGCTCTCGATCCAGTGATCGCGAAGCTGCTGGCAAAGGACCGCGATCAGCGTTACCGCAGCGCCGAGGAACTACTCGCCGATCTCGAAGCCGTTTCCAGCGCGGCCTCGTCGGCCGGCGCCGTCCCCCCGGCGACGGCTTCCTCAACTCCGCCCCCTTCGGTCCCACCTCCCGTGCCGCAACAAAGCGGGCGTCCTCTTCGCTCCCGCATGATCGTCATCGGTGCCTTGCTGCTGGTGGCATTGGCCGGTGGGGTTTCTCTATTCCGCCACCACACTGGCGCTAATCCTGGGCCCGCACCCAGCGCTACAGCGCCGCCATCCCCAAACCAGACGGTACAGCCGGGGGTAAAGAAAGACAGCATCATCGTTGCCGACTTCGTCAACAAGACGGGCGACGTTGTCTTTGACACCACCTTGAACCAGGCCCTCCGAGTGCAGCTAGGGCAGTCTCCGGTACTTGACATCATTAGCCAGCAACACCTTCGCCAAAGCCTGCAGTATCTTGACCGCAAGCAGGACGAGACCATTACTCCGCAAATCGCCCGCGAGATCGGCGAGCGGGAGGGCGTCAAGGCGATCCTAACCGGCACGATCGCTCCCCTGGGTAAAGCTTATGTCGTTACCCTCGACGCTCAGAACACCGCGACCGGTGACGATATCGCCAGCGAAGAAGCGACTGCGCCCGACAAGGAGCATGTGCTCGAGGCGCTCAACCAGGTCGCGACCGGTATGCGCGCAAAATTGGGGGAAAGTCTCTCCAGTATCCAGCGATTGAATGCTCCTTTTGGTCAGGCCACCACACCGTCGCTCGAAGCCTTTCGCGCCTACGCCCTGGGTGACGAAGCGCATCAAAAGGGCAATGACATCCCCGAAGCCGAGGACCACTACAAACGCGCTCTGGAACTTGACCCCAGGTTGGCCATGGCTTGGGCCCGCCTCGGCGTCCTCAAACTGAACGCCGGCGCGCTCAGCGAGGCAGCGGAAAACTTCACCAAGGCTTACCAGCTCAGCAACAATGTCAGTGAGCGGGAAAAGCTCTACATCGCCGGCCACTACTACTCCACCGTCGTGGGCGATCTGAACAAGAGCATCGAGACGCTCCAGGTTGCCACCCAGGAATATCCGCTGGACGTCAGCAATTTCATCAACATCGGGGTCTTGTACGTGCAAAACGGCGATATTGAGAAGGGTGCAGCCGCCAATCGCCGGGCACTCGAGCTGCAGCCCGAGAATGCCGTAGCCCTGGAAAACGGGCTCTCGTTCGCGACCCAGATCGGTGACACCACCGAGGCAGAGAAATATATCGCGCAGGCTCAACATCTTGGCTTGAGCGGAACTTCCTCATTGGTGATCGAAAGTCAGTACTACGCCAGCCGATCCGACTGGAACAGCGTGCAGAAAATCACCGCCGAAACGGCCGGACGTCCTGACCAGTTCACCGCCACCTCCAACTGGGCCAGTTTCCTTCCGCAACTTGGCCAGATTCAGCTCGCGAGAAACACCCTCCTGCGCGCCTCAGATCAGGCGGCGAGCGCCAAAGCACAGGACGCCCAGGCCGGCGCCCTGCTCAGAGCCGCCAGTGCCGGCTGGATGGTCGATCGATGCTTCGATCCGGAAGAGGCCGTCAAGGAAGCCTTGAAATTGGATAAAGGCAAGGTCACCCTGATTGCGGAAGCCACCACGCTGGCTCTCTGCAACCAGGAGAAGCAGGCTACGCAAATGCTCTCAGCTCTCGAAAAGCACTACCCGGAAGACACCCTCATTCAGGAGCTATACGTGCCCCAGGCGCGTGGCTGGCTCGCGCTCAACGCCGGTGACCCGCAACGGGCTCTCGTCGTGCTCGAACGGGTTCGCACCCACGACGCAGCTTCCTACGCACCCTACCTGCGAGGTCTCGCTTACCTGCAGTTGAAGGATCCGCGTAATGCGATCGCGTCGTTTCAGAATGCGACCCGCTCCAAAGGCATTGCCTATAGCGTCGGCAGCCCCTACGCATTGTCCTATCTCGGACTAGGCCGTGCCTACGCCATGGCCGGCAATAAGTCAGACGCTAAAAAGGCCTACGACGTCTTCTTCTCCGAGTGGAAGAACGCCGACCCCGACCTGCCCGTCATCGCCGAAGCCAAAAAAGAATACGCCCAGCTGTAAGCATATGCGCGCCCTCGTCCTGCAACGTTCCAACGATCCATTCACGCTGACCGAAGTTGCGCTTCCCACGGTTTCACCCGGCCAGGTACTCGTGCGTATCAAGGCCAGTGGAGTAAACCCACTGGATACGAAGGTCCGCGCGGGCCAAGCCGCCCATGCAGGGGTCGAGCTGCCCGCGATTTTGGGGATGGACATGGCGGGCGTGGTGGAGGCGGTTAGTCCGCAAGTCACAACCTTTCATCCTGGAGATGAAGTCTACGGGATGATCGGCGGCATCGGCGGTCTGCAGGGTACTCTCGCTGAATTCGTAGCTGTCGACGCGGATCTCCTGGCCATCAAGCCGGCAAATTTATCCATGCGCGAGGCGGCCGCGCTGCCGCTCGTCTTCATTACTGCGTGGGAAGGTCTGGTGGATCGCGCCCAGGTACACACCGCGCAAAAGGTACTCATCCACGCGGGGGCCGGCGGCGTCGGACACGTCGCCGTCCAGCTCGCTCACGCGTTGGGCGCACAGGTCTTCGCCACGGTTTCCGCAGAAAAAAGTAAGATCGTCGAGAGTTATGGGGCCACCGCAATCGACTATCGCACCACGACGGTTGAGGCGTATGTCGCCGAGCATACGGCTGGAGAAGGCTTCGACATCGTTTACGACACCGTGGGCGGAACCACGCTGGATGACTCGTTCCTTGCGGTAAAAGCCTACACCGGTCACGTTGTCAGCTGCCTCGGTTGGGGCCTTCACAAGCTCGCGCCGTTGTCCTTTCGCGCGGCGACTTACTCTGGTGTCTTCACCTTGCTGCCCATGCTGACGGGCAAAGGAAGGGCACACCACGGAGACATTTTGCGCGCGGCAACCAAGCTCGCCGAAGCAGGCAAGCTGACACCGCTGCTGAGCCACGAGAGGTTCACCTTCGACACGGCTCTTCAGGCTCACATGGCTGTGGAGTCAGGTAAGACCGTTGGAAGAGTCGTCGTAGAGATTGAGCATGAATGAGCAGGGGCAGGGAACTGCTTCTTTCTGCTACATAACCACGCAAGCCTGAGTACCCGTCGGCTGCTGGTCAGTGGAAAATTGCCGATGGATAAGTTGAAGTAGCTGCTGCTCGTATCGTAGGCCGATGCTCGCCGAGGCTGCTCAAAAACCTTCCTGATGAGCAGCCGGACACCCCATGGGCCCTGACAATTCAGCTATGGTGATGTCCTATAACTACTATCTAGTGGCCCTATCGGTCGCGATATCGACCCTCGCCTCCTATGCAGCGCTCGATCTCGCGGGTCGAGTTACCGCCGCCCATGGCGCCGTCCGCATCGCATGGTTGAGCGGCGGCGCCTGTGCCATGGGCATGGGGATCTGGGCTATGCACTACATCGGCATGCTGGCTTGCAGCCTGCCGGTGGCCGTCGACTATGACTGGCTGATCGTGGTCCTGTCCCTCTTGTGTGCCATCTTTGCCTCCGGCGTTGCCTTGTTCGTGGTCAGCCGCCAACACATGACGCCGGTGGATATCACGCTGGGCAGTCTGACCATGGGCGGTGGCATCGCGGCCATGCACTACATTGGGATGGCAGCGATGCGGTTGCCCGCAATCTGCAGCTATTCCGTCCCGCTCGTGGTGCTTTCGGTTGTATTGGCCGTAGTCATCTCCATGGTGGCGTTGTGGCTTGCCTTCGCGCTGCGCCTCGACCGCCAGCACCACAGCGCAAAGAAGATTGCCGCCGCCGTGGTGATGGGCGCAGCCATACCAGTGATGCATTACACCGGTATGGCTGCTGCCACGTTCCTTCCCTCGCATACGCTCCCCAGCCTGGCGCATGCTGTGAATATCTCCACCCTGGGAATTACCGGCATCACCCTCGTCACGCTTTTCGTGCTCGGCATGACGCTGCTGACCTCGGTGGTGGACCGGCGATTTGCCGGGCAAACACTGAAATTGGAATCGACCGAACGACGCTATCGACAACTGGTCGAGTCCGCCCAGGTCGTTTTGTGGCGTCGCGATCTGCACTCTTCGACCTTCAACTTTGTCAACGCGGAGGCAGAAGCGCTCTTCGGCTACCCGCTGACTGCCTGGTTGACTCAACCGTCATTCTGGACCGATCACATGCATCCGGATGACCGTGCCGCCGCGGAATCCGGTTGCGCACAAGCCGCATTAGAAGGACAACCGCAACAATTCGAACACCGGATGATTGCAGCCAACCAGCAAATTCTATGGATGAGGACTCGTGTCCGTGTGACCGCCGGAACCGAAGTCGCCAGGGAACTCTTCGGGGTCATGGTCGACATTAGCGCTCGCAAGCAGGCACAGGAGGCCGCCGAGGCCGCCAACCGCGCCAAGAGCGAGTTTCTGGCTAACATGAGTCACGAGATCCGGACCCCGATGAATGGCATCCTGGGCATGACCGAGCTTGCCTTGGAGACGCAGCTCTCGGCTACCCAGCGCGAGTATCTTGTGGTCGTTAAATCGTGTGCCGACGGCTTGCTCTCTCTGCTCAATGACATCTTGGATTTCTCCAAAATTGAAGCCGGCAAGCTAAGCCTGGATCCGCAGCCCTTTGGTCTGCAGCAGATGATTGCCGATTGTATGAGGGCGCTCTCCCTGCGCGCTCACCAAAAGGGCCTGGAATTGGCCTTCGAAGTGGCTACTGACCTTCCCGAGCAGATGGTTGGAGATTCCGGTAGGTTGCGCCAGATCATCATGAATCTGACCGGCAATGCCATCAAGTTTACTGAGCACGGAGAGGTGGTCCTGAGTGTCATTCGTGAGCCGCAGGCCGACAGCTTGATGCTTCGCTTTACCATACGGGATAGCGGGATTGGGATCCCAGCGGAGAAACTGGCGAAGATATTTGTCGCCTTCGAACAGGCCGACTCTTCCACCACCCGCGTCTACGGCGGAACAGGATTGGGATTGAGTATCTCCCGGCGCTTGGTGGAGCTCATGCACGGCCGGATTTGGGTGGAAAGCGAAGTCGGCGTGGGTAGCTCCTTTTGCTTCACCGCGCAATTCGAGTCAGCTAACCTGGCGATCGGAAAGGAAATCTCTGTCAGTCCCAAGATCCTGCGCGGCGTGCGCGTTTTGGTCGTCGACGACAACGCCACCAACCGCCGTATCCTCGAGCGCATGCTGAGCACTTGGGGCATGATCGTCGATCTTGCCGCCGGCGGAGCTGAGGCACTGGCCCTGCTCTACCAGGCCGTGGATGTGTCCTATCCTCTGATCATCGTCGACGGACACATGCCGCTCATGGACGGTTTCACCTTGTTGCGACGTATTCGTGAAGCCAGCGAACTGAAGGTAGGGAAGGCCCTAATGCTCTCATCGGCCGAACAAATGGAGACCGCGAGCCAATGCAGAGAGCTGCAGATCTCGGAATACGCGCTGAAACCGGTCTCCCGGAGCGACCTGCTTCATCTCCTCTTGAGAGCTCTGGGCGATGTCACCGCGAGTAGTGCACTTGAAGCAGCCATTCTTTCGCCGGTAGCCATTCGGCCCTTGCACATCTTACTAGCCGAAGACAGCGTGTTTAACCAGAAGGTCGCCGTCGGCATGTTGGCTGTGGATAAGCACACCGTTACGGTGGCGAATAACGGGCGAGAGGCCGTGGAGGCTTTCGCCAGGCAACCCTTCGACCTGGTCTTGATGGACCTGCAAATGCCGGAGATGGATGGCAAAGAGGCAACGCAGAGAATCCGCCGCCAGCAGGAAATGAGTGGAATCCGCGTGCCCATCATCGCCATGACGGCGCACGCCATGGCCGGCGATCGGGAAAAGTGCCTGGCCGCCGGAATGGACGACTACATTTCCAAACCGATCGGCCGCGATGAATTGGCCGCCGTGGTTGCCCGCAACACGGATTCGGCGCCCTCATATCCCGCTAGTACGCTGCTGTGATGGCAACGGAGAGGCTAAGTCCTGCTGGTACGCACGGTAACCGCAACGGAGAGGCCGTACCGCCAAATCCTGCTGGTACGCACGGTAACCGCAACGGAGAGGCCGCCGCTACGACTTCAGCGACGGCCTGGCGCACCTGTGCTGACTAAGCCAGCCAGTTACCTTGCACTGACGTTAGTTGGAGCCGGAAACAGAAGCAAGGTCGGTCTGCTTCTGCGAAGACTTGAGCGCCATCCGCTGCTTCTCAAGATCAGCATTCTCGGTCTCGAGCTTCTTCTTCTCCTCCGACAGCTTCTTGTTGGAGGCGTCCAGTTTCTGCGCATCCTTCAGCAGTTCCTGGTTCTTCTTGACGATCGCGCGCTGAGTGGTGACCTGGTTTTGCAGGACCTTGTTCTGTTCGGCCAGACGCTCACGCAGAGCGGCATAGTCCACGGACGCGTCGTTCGCGTTCGCGGGCAGGGCTGTGGACGAATCGGTGGAGGCTACGTTGCTGCTCTGGCAGAATCCTGGTACGGCAGAGAGAGAGAGCAGCAGGGCACAGGTTGGAAGAAGACGCATTGTGTTACCTCATTCCCTTTGGGGTTGAACTTCATCGAGCGGCGCCTGGGATTCATTCCAAGCGATCTGGCATCGATTGGCCTTATCCTAATGAGCTAGGGGGTGTCTTGTGAGTATCACTTTCGGGCCACTTACACCCTTAAGTAATCAGCCGGTACGTTGTTGCCAACAGCTGCGGCAGGGCCCTTGCTCATCGGTAAAGCAATCAGAATCATGGGGCTAGAAAGGAATGCAGATCAGGCGGGCAAATCGCGAGGACGTTCGATTAATACAACCGTTCGTACAAATGGTTGTAGATGAGGTCTATGGCTATCTCTGGCAGATTGACTCCTCGATCGATGTTCGTGCCATCATCGCCTCCCGCATTGCAGCAGAAGACTGGTCGAAGGCTTGGGTCGCTCTTGATGGCAACACACTCGTTGGAACGGTGCTGACACACGAAGACTGGATCGACGATTTGTGGGTACTTCAGGGCTTTAGGGGAAGAGGCATAGGGACGCGGCTACTGCTTCGAGGCGAAGAGGAGATCGTCGAAAGAGGTTTCTGCGTGTTGCGTCTCCGGATGGTCAAGGCGAACAAGAGAGCCCTTGCGTTTTACCGGCGATCGGGATGGAACACGGTAAGAGAATTTCCCCACGAAACCTTCTCTTTTATTCCCATGTTGGAACTGCAGAAGACCGTTTCGCCGCGTTGAAATGCCGGTGGTTTATTTCCATCGCGTATGCCTCAGCGCAATGCGACTGATCTTCAGTCTTCACGCGGAAGATCGCTGGTCGGCCCTGGCGGAATGGGGTTCGACATTTTCCGGGACGAGCGAATCCATAAAGAGCGCCAGGTTGCTTCGTAGAACGATGTGAGGCGCTAATCGAACGATGCGCCTGGGCGCACTACCGTTGACCAGATAACGGCTGAGAATCTCAAATGCCATCTTGCCCTGCGTGAATGGGCGCTGATGAAGCGAGGCGAAGACGTGGCCGGCTTCAATCAGATGTTCCATCTCCGGGAAAAGGTCGGTGGCAATGACCTGAACTCGGCCAAGACGGCCGCTCTCGTCGAGCGCTCGCATGACCGGCAGGCTGTTTGCTGTGTTGATGTAGATCCCACCCAGGTCGGGATTGCTCTCGAGCAGCTCGAGGGCCGATCGGTGTGCGTCCTCGGGCGATTCGTGGGACTCGATCGCGGGAAGTAGCCGGAGGTGCGGAGAAAGGATCGCCAGGCTGGCCGCAAACCCGCGCAATTTCTCCGCGTGATCCTGAATTTTCAAGTCGCCCGTGATCGCAACCACCGGGCGGTTTTCCCGGATGATCTGTCCCAGCAATTCCGCAGCGATGCCGCCGCTCACCGCGGATTCGACCGCGATCGACGCCAACCTGTGCGTCCGAGCTGCGTCGGTGGCGACATAGACAATGGTTTTATTCTCCTCTTCGGCAATTCGGGAAATCGAGTTCAGCCGCGCAGGGTTTCCCGGCGCCATGATGACTCCATCGAACTGCCGCCAATCGTGGCGTTCCATCGTGTCCAGGTCCCCGTCACCTAGGCGGGGATACGAATGGAACACGACCTCCACCGTCGCTCCCGTCGTTCCGTGGGAGGCGGATCGAATACCTGCTTTTAGAGGGTCGAAAAAGGAGGCTATCTGCTCGGGAAGGAACACGCCAATGCGTACATGGCGGTTCAGTTTCAGGTTCCGGGCCGCCAGATTCGGAGTGTAGTTCAGCTTGCGCGCCATCTTGAGGACGCGATCGCGGGTCTTTGGGCTGACTCCGTTCCGCCCGTGGAGTGCTCGATCGACGGTTCCGATCGATATCCCCAGCGCGTCCGCAAGTTCCTTGATGCCCGCTCGTACTTTCTTTTCTTCCGTCACTGCGTCGCCATTCTATCCTGAGCCCAATTCCCATTGGGGGTGCTTACCGCTTCTAGCGCAGCTACGGGTCACCGATGGCTGCAGAAGCGCCTTGACTTTCCTTCCGGGTCAAACTAAAGTCGGTAACGTTACCGTATACCCGCGTTCCGCGTGTCGTGAGAAAAAGGCATGAGTCACGCAACCGTGAAGGACATCGCGAAACTGGCTGGAGTTTCAACCGCCACGGTATCCCGTGTCATCAACGCCAGCAGTACAGTTTCTCCCGGCGCCAGAACAGCCGTAATTACCGCCATCGACCAACTGCAGTACATCCCCAATCGCAATGCTTCGGAATTGGCTCTTATCGCGGCCTTCAAAAGGCGCAGGGGCCGCATGCGCGTGGTGCCCCCCGCCACTTCCGATCGACTTAAGAAGGGACGGCCCGGCTTATCTCCTATAAACGCTCCGGATCCGAGCGCCTGCGGAATTTCAAGCGTCGATAAGCAAATCCAGGCCTTACGCGAATCCTTCAAGCAGGTCGAAGCCCGATTACGACGAATTGAATTTGCGCTTGGGCAAGCGGGAGCCGTGAAGGCCAGACGCTAAGCAAGGCAGGGTTGCGGCCCAGGCAAATAGCGTTTGACAAGCCCTTCAGCCCTAAAATAGCATGTCGTGTACGATACCGTACAGTTGATCGATCGCTTGGACACGCTTTCGTAAATAGAGGGATATCGCCATGCAATCTTCGGTACGCTCAGATCGCAACGGCACCCGGCACTTCCTCCACCTGCCATCTCCCCCGAGCCAGGAAAACGGGTCAGTCAAGGCTTGGTCGGAGCCTGTAAGCATTTCCACTTACTTACCGGCGAATGCCGATCGCAATCCCATGTTCCTCGAGAAACGCGTCTATCAAGGCAGTAGCGGACGCGTCTATCCTCTGCCCTTCATTGATCGCATCTCTACCGAGGCTACAGAGAAGCTGTGGCAAGCGATACACCTTGAAAATGAATATCTCCGCCTGATGATTCTTCCGGAAATTGGTGGCCGCATACACGTCGGTTTTGACAAGCGAAACGGCTATGACTTTTTCTATCGGCAAAATGTCATCAAACCCGCTCTGGTTGGCCTTGCCGGTCCATGGATCTCCGGCGGAGTGGAGTTCAACTGGCCACAGCATCACCGTCCGGCCACCTTCATGCCCGTCGAAGTCGAGATCGAGCGTAAGGACGATGGGTCGGTCATTGTGTGGTGCAGCGATCATGACCCCATGCTCAGAATGAAGGGCATGCACGGAGTATGCCTGCATCCGGGTAAGGCATGCCTGGAGTTGAAAGTTCGCCTCTACAATCGAACCCCACACGTACAGACATTTCTGTGGTGGGCAAACATGGGCGTCCGCGTCCACGAGAAATATCAGTCTTTCTTTCCTGAAGATGTCGGTTTCGTCGCCGACCATGCCAAGCGCGCGGTTACCAGCTTTCCCCTGAGTAGCGGCAGTTACTATGGAATTGACTATGCCGAGCGAGCGAAGTCCGGCGTTCCCAAGGAAGACCAGCCGGCAATGTTCGTACCCGACGGATCCTACCCGGCCAACGATCTAAGCTGGTATGCCAACATTCCGGTGCCGACCAGCTACATGGTCACCCACAGCGAGATGGATTTCTTTGGCGGCTACGACCATGCCGCTTCAAGCTGGAGTCGTCCATGTAGCCAATCACCACATCGCACCCGGGAAAAAGCAGTGGACGTGGGGAAACCATGAGTTCGGTTATGCCTGGGATCGGAGCCTCACCGATGCCGATGGACCCTACGTCGAGCTGATGGCAGGTGTCTATACCGATAACCAACCGGATTTCTCATTTCTGGCTCCCGGCGAAACCAAAAGCTTCAGCCAGTATTGGTACCCCGTTCGCGAAATCGGTCCTCCGCAGGCAGCCAATGTTGACGCGGCGCTCAGCATGCGTTTGCTCGGGCGTGAAGTGTATGTCGGCCTTTGCGTAACCAGGCCTATTCCCGGCGCGCATATTCTGCTTCAATCCTCAACCGGCCTTTGCGCCGAGTGGAGGGAAGACCTCTCCGTCGATCATCCCTGGCATGCAACCCATCCCGTCGATCCGCGCTCTTTTGAGCATCTTTCCTTGTCCGTCGAAGCCGAAGGGCAGGTCGTGATTCAGTACGGCCGGCCTGCGAGTGTCCCTGCAGAGATGCAGGAAGCTGCCACAGAACCTCCACCCCCCGAAGAGATTGCGACGAACGAGGAGCTTTATCTCACCGGTCTCCATCTGGAGCAGTACCGGCATGCCACCAGAAGTCCCGAGATCTATTGGCGTGAGGCACTGCGGCGAGACCCTCACGATAGCAGGAGCAACAACGCCCTTGGACGTTGGTTGCTGCAACGGGGCGAGTTCAGCGGCGCGGAGGAGCACTTGCTCCTATCCGTAGCGCGGCTGACAAAACTCAATCCCAATCCTTATGACGGGGAGCCTTACTACAATCTCGGCCTCGCTCTGCGCTTCAAGGGGAGAGAGCGCGAGGCCTATGCTGCCTTCTACAAGGCTACGTGGAATGCGGCGTGGCGTGGGCCTGCCTATCACGCCCTTGCTGAGCTCGATGCCGGCTGCATGGATTGGCCAGCAGCCCTGGACCACCTGCAGCGCTCTCTGCGTACAGAGTCCGAGAATCTGAATGCGCGGAACCTGGAAGTAATGGTGCTGCGCAAGTTGGGAAAGACCGCGGAGGCGGATGCGCTCTTGCAAGAGACGCGCGCACTCGATCGCCTGGATACCTGGTCTCGCTATTTGGAGAGTGGCGCCGCTCCAGCCGGCGGGCAGCAGATCCTCGATCTAAGTTTCGATCTGGCGCGCGCCGGGTTCAATACAGAAGCATTAAAGGTTCTCTTGAGCGCTGATCTTGCTAGTGCAGATGGATCGGTACCGATCATCCTTTATCTCAAGGCACGCCTCTACGCAGAACTGGGCGATCTGAGCCGGAGCGCCGAAACCTACCGGCAGGCGGCAGAGGCGGACCCGGCGTATTGCTTTCCCAGCAGATTAGAGGAGATTCTCGTCCTCGAGCGTGCCATCTCTGCAAATCCTGAGGACGCGCATGCTCCGTATTTCCTGGGCAATATGCTCTACGACCGGCGACGGCACGAAGACGCAATCTCGCAGTGGGAGGCATCTGCACAGCGGGAGCCGAAGTTCGCCACCGTCTGGAGAAACCTTGGCATCGCCTACTTCAACGTTCGTCACGACCAAGCCAAGGCGCTGGATGCGTTCGATCGCGCCCATTCTGTGTGATGCAAACGATGCGCGCATTCTCTACGAGCGCGATCAACTCTGGAAAAGAGTGGGGAAGTCCCCGGAAGAGCGGCTCGAAACGCTGCAGAGGCACCCTAACCTTACGTTCCTGCGCGATGACCTCACGGTGGAGTTTGCCACCCTGCTGAACCAAACAGGAAAGCCGGAGAAGGCACTCCACCTGCTCACTTCGCGGATATTCCAGCCGTGGGAGGGAGGGGAAGGCCTGGTGCTGGCGCAGTTTGTACGCTCCAATCTGCTCCTGGGCCGCCGAGCTCTCCTGCAGAACGAGCCGGCGCAGGCGCGGCGCTTCTTTGAGGCAGTGCTCTCTCCGCCGCATAATCTTGGGGAAGCCAAGCATCTGCTCGCCAACTGGAGTGACGTTTTCTTCTGGATTGGCGTCTCCTATGCGGACGAGGAGCGATCGTCAGAGGCGGCCCAGGCATGGCAGCTTGCCGCAAGACAACACGGCGATTTCCAGCAAATGAGTGTGCGTTCCATCTCAGACATGACCTTTTGGACCGGCATGGCCTGCGCCCGCCTGGGCCATGGGAAAAAGGCTCGCGAAATCTTTCAGAGCATTTACGATTACTCCCTGCAACTGGCGCAGCAGATCCCCAAGATCGACTACTTTGCCACGTCTCTTCCATCCATGCTGCTGTTTGAAAATGATCTGGCTAGGCAGAATCAGATCGAAGCAAAGTTTTTGCGCGCGCAAGCCCTACTGGGCCTCGATCAGGAGAAGGAAGCAAAGGCACTGCTCGACGAAGTGTTGCAACTGGACAGAAACCATGCAGGCGCCGCCGATTTAATCGAACAGCTCCAGGGTAAGCTGAGTCAGCCTTCCGGTACCCACTGACTCGATCAGACGGCAGCGTCAGCTACAGAAAAGCCAGTCGGCCGTAGAATCTCCACCGTTATTCTCTTTGGCTGATCTGTCCTGAAGTCGATGGTTGCGGAATGTTCATCACCGGGAGCTAGCTCGGGAAGCATGCTCAACCCTCCCTCCATCGCCAGATCGTCGTAGCCGTAAACGATCCAACGGATGCTGTACCCACGCAGCCGGTAACAAGGTATTGTGGCGCGCGTCTTCAGGGATAATGCGCAGCTATTGCCCGAACGATTGAGCGTCAGCTTCTCAATCGGGCTCGATTGCAGGCGCAGCGCATCGAAGGAAGGCTTGCGATTGCTGTAGAGATCGACCACCCCGTGGACTCGCTGTTTGAAAGCGCCTAAGCCCTTGTCTCCCACCAGGGTCCGGTAGTCGTTGTAGTCGAAATAAATCGCGCCGGCGACTTCGGGAAAGTCGCGCAAGACCCCGGTGTGCGAGTTGACAATGCCAACGCGGGCAGTATCCCCGACCGACGTCTCTGGTTTGCACTCGCACCAGCCGTACTCTGAGATCACAATAGGCTTGCCAGGGAAGGCCTTACGTATGCGATCGATATAACCCCGCACCGAAGTCGCGTCTCCAGGAGTCCAGCTGCCGTAGTACTCGTTGCCGGAGATGAAGTCGAAATCACCGGCCATGTCTGCTCCGGGGTCGGTCGCCAGAGAATGCGACGCATAGGTCTGCAGACGGCTGGGGTCAAGCCTGCGAGCCGCCGCGCTGACTGCGTGAGCAAACTGCCGGCTCATCGGATTCTTCCCATTGACCTCGTTACACAGGCCCCAGCTCACAATGCTCGGGTGATTCCGGTCTCGTGTAATCATCTCGCGCATCTGCTCGATACCATTCTCTTCCAGTTTTTGCTGGATGCCATTCCCGGTGTTCTCGAAGGTCCCAGGACCCCAAGCGGGCACTTCCTCCTGCATAAGGATTCCATGCCGGTCACAGTAGTCGAGCACCCGCCGGTCCTGTGCCCAATGCACCCGCGTAAAGACGCAATTCAGTTCCTTCATATCGCGGTGGTTGGCTTCGATCCATGGCGTCGGTTCGGCCATGCCATAGTCAGGATGGCTGCCGGCCATACGCTCCAGGCCGATAAGGAACACGCGCTCCCCATTGAGATAAAAGGCCGCACCCCGGATCTCGAATTTGCGCATGCCGAAGCCATCAGCATAGGTATGCTCCTGACCAGCCGCTTCTACCGTTACCTTCGCCTGGTACAGGTTTGGAGCGTCAAAATGCCACAGGCGTGGGGCGTCGATCTGCAGCGGGCCAAGCTCCACGACGGCTGTGCCACCCGCGCTCACTGCGGTTGCGATAGAGGGGATCGTATGCAAGACCCACTCTGCATTTTTTTCATGAACGCTGGCTCGCAGGTGCCCCTGTTGCCTATCGGTACGTGTATTTCGGATAACAGCCCGCACCTTGACCTCGGCTTTTCTCTGATCGAGGTCAGGGATCGCGTCAATCTCGATACGTTCGATAAATACCTTAGGCGTCACCAGCAGCTTGACGGGACGGATGATGCCGCCATCATTGGTCCAGTCGTAGGATTTCATCCGTGGAAGGATCGTCTCAGAGTAGGTGTTGTCGACGCGTACCAACAGCGTGTTGATTTGGCCAAAGTGCAACGCCGGCTGCAGGTCGCAGATGAACGCGGTGTATGCCTTGCCGATGTGTTGGCCCACGGGCATGCCATTGAGAAAAACGTGAGCAGTGTGGCTCACAGCCTCGAACTCAACACGAACGAATCGGTCCTGCCACTCCACCGGAGCGTAGATCATGGTGCGATACCATGCCACGCCTACGTAATCTTCCGAGCCGTCGATGATTTGCCAGGTGTGCGGAACAACAATGCGCTGCCAGCCATCGTCCTTGGTGCTTAGCTCCCGCGCTTCTCCTACGCCATGAGCGTCAAGGCGAAACTGCCAGCCCTTTTCCAGGGGCTGATTCGCCAGTGGAGAAGGTACGGCAGGGCTGGTCGTTTCGGCGGTGACGGTGAGCGGCATCATCGCCGCAGCGCCCGCGGTCGATAGTGCAGTAAGGAAGTCTCGGCGTGACGGCATGTTGGGCCTTTCTGCCGCGATCCATACCTCCGGATCGCCTACTGAGGGTATAAAAAGTGTGTACGTACACACTTTAAGTCCAAAACACATGGCGTGTGCTGTGCTTCTCGCAGGGGAATGCTTCAGCTTGTGCTTTGGATTCGACGGAGAATCTCGGCCAGGGTCACGTTGTCATGAGACTCGGTTCCGGGCGCCAGCGACGGAGCGATCACGACTGCTTCATGATGGCCCTCATACCAGGCGATATAGGACGATTGGTTCGCGCCGGAGAGCCGTTGAAGATTGATCCAGGTGTAGTAGGCTCCCATGTCTGCATCGGCCAGCGATCCTGCCGGATCGAGTGCGACCCGCTCCTGCACACCGGAGAGTTCCTCGTCCGCCGATTCCTCCGTTTGCCGCGGTGCGAACTTTGTCAACATGGTAAGCGGCCGCGCCCGGCGAAGCGCCTCGCGCGCCGCCCATTGCACAAAGGTGGTGCTGTAGATCTGCGTTCCCGAGCCTTCCGTCAGCACACTGATGGCGAAACGGTTCATGACGGCGTCATTTGGGTTATGCTTCATCCCCACTTCCGACGGATCCGTTTCCGCAAGCCGGCTACGTAGAGCTTCAGGGCCAGCCTGGGTTGCGGAGACCTGCTGCATTTTGTGGATAAGCGCCTTGCGCACCGGTTTCAGAGGCCCATAGGCCAGCGATGCGATCTGGTTATTAAGTGGAGCAGGCGGCTCTGCGCCGTCAATGTACCAGTGGGCATAAGGGGAAGGATGCGCCCGGGTGCGTGCCGCGACCGTCGCCAGTAGCAGGTCATAACTACTCCCGGAGTCAACATGATCGAAGTAAACGCCATGCGGACGCAGTTTACGAAAGAGCGGATAGTCTGTCTGGCTGATCTCTCGTGCGATGACTGCGATGCCGAGCCGCGGAGCAGGCGCAGCCGCTTCCGGTACGGCGGCATTGAAAGCATGGATGTAGTTTTCGGCGGCGCTGCTGAAGTCGTCGATCTGGTGAGTTGCCCACAGGTACGCAGATAGCTTCTCCGAGAAGCGGTAGGGCGCACCTATCCAATCCATGGCATCCAGGGCCGGCGATAGTTTCACCTGGGCAAATGAGCTCATAGCGCTCGACAACTGCTCTGCTGTCAGACCTCCCAGGTAACGAAACTGGCGATCAATTTCGTCTCGCTCGGCTGGAAATTTCCAGTCATAGGCGATGACCTCACGCAACAACAATGGCAAAAATGCCAGTGGGAGCTGCTGCAGCAACCCGATATTACTGGTTGCCACCTTCTTTGCCTCCGGCGGGTAGCCTTGAAACTGTTGCTCACTAAGCCGTTGGAGGGTCATGGGCTACAGCACCTCCGGCAGAGCTTTGCCTCGCGACAAGTCCGGCGAAAAGCCGAAGAGCGATCCAAGCGTGGGAACCAGGTCGATGGATTCTACGGGACGATCGACCAGCACATTTTCCCTTATGCCGGCGCCTCTCACCATCATCCACGTGGTCCGCGAAAATGCGTCGCCGGTGCGGTGATGTTGAAAACCATTGCCGCCGGCAGTGAAATCTGAGTCGCGTCCGAAGTCCGGCAGAATGAACATGGTCGTCTTACCGGCGTATTCCGGTTCGTTTTGAATCATCTGCCAGATCTCCGCGCAGAGCCGATCCGAGCGCTTGATCGCATCGACGTAGAGCGAATAAGTGCCTGCATGCGCGACATCAATATCGTGAAGAGTGATCCACAACAGGCTCGGCGCCAGCTGACGCATCAGTTGCCTGGCGACATAGACAGAGAGCTCGTCCGGACTACGGAGGCTGCGCGCGTGGGTAGCAAAATCCGTCACCGAGACTTTCAGCATTTGAGCCATCTGGTGTAACTGCTCGTCGCTCACGCCCAATGCAGGCGCATAGACAGGGCTCTCATAGTTGTCGCGTAACAGATGGTCGTAGCCGGAGGAATCATTCGCCGGCATCGCCGCCGCCAGCAAGCGCTTGGGTAGAATCACGCCCGCGCCCAACCCGGCTCCGTGCGAGGAGTGGCTGCTCTCGCCAATGAGGCTGAAGCCGTTGCTGGGGGCGATCACCCATGCATCGGATGCGGGTCGATTCAGTGTCTTCCGAAAATACTCGAAGACTGTTGGATTGTCCGGCGCGACGGCCGCAAAGTTGTTGAACGTCTCGTACGCACCCGTCACCAGGCTTGAAGTCGCAACATAGTGGCCCAGGATTCCTCGATTCACTACTTGGGTGAAAAACGTTCCCTGGGGGATGAAGTCTTTTAAGAGATGGGGAATATTTTCCTGTCCCTCGGGCATAAAGGTCTCTTCATCCCGTGTACCTCCTCCAAACGTAACCACCACTGCCTTCTGGCCTGTACGGACCGCCATAGCACGCAGCGGAGAGAACCCCGACAGCATGGCCGCCGCCGTTGTTCCGCCCGCCATACGCAGAAATTCGCGCCGGCTCCATGAGATCGCGTGCTCGATGTCACGGCAGGATCCTGCATTGCGGACCAGCGAGAGCTTTGACCTCTCACTTCTTCCATCGTTCTGTGTGCCCAAGGGGTTCATATACTGCCGTCTTTCAGACGGAAACTAGTGTCCTGTCTCCACGATTTGCTTTGCCTGGTCGTCCTTCGAGTCTACTTCTTCCACTTCTGCATCCTCCTGCTTGATCTGCTTGAGTATCGCGAGTTGCTCGTCCGCTAGCTGCTTCTGGTTGGTGCGGGTGTACATGAGCACCAGGCGATAATGCGCACGATTGAAATCAGGGCGAAGCTTAACCGTCTGATTGAACTCCCCGATAGCATCCTGGTATTTCTGTTGGTCCTGATACAGGATGCCGAGTTGATAAGGAGCTTCGTAGAAATTCGGGTCTGCCGCGATCGCTTGTTTGAGCAGGCCCTCGATGGTGCTTAGGTCGGCGGCAGGTTCCCCTTTGGAACGTTGCCACAGGCTCATGGCATAGTAGTAGATCGCCGGTCCATTGTTGGGGTAGAGCTGCACAAACTTTTCCAGGCGCTTGCGTATGTCGGGGATGAGCGCCGGTGAGACTGTACTCACTTTGCCCAGGAACTGAAAGGGCTTTGGGTCCGTCGGGTCGAGGTCTACTGCCGCACAAAGGGTTTCCACGGCATCGTCGTACCTGTTTTCCGCATACAGCGTTACCCCTAGTCCAACCATCAACTTCGCAGAGCGAGGATACTTTTGCACCCCGTAGCGGAAAATAGTAAAAGCGTTGCCAAGAAAGCCCTCGTAGTTCTTATGCTGCAGGAGAAACGAGGCCAGGTCAAAGATGTTTTCCTCGCTCGGGTCCAGCTGAGCGGCCCGATAGTACTCGGTTGCGGCGCTCTTGAAATCGCCGGACTTCTCATTCGCTTCCGCCAGCAGACTATCCAGTTCCGCGGTCTCGTGTTGCGCGATCATCTGGTGAAGCTGCGCTAAGGCCTTCACCGTATCGCCAGAATTCAGATAGGCTAGGGACAAATCGTAGCCGGTGTTGTAGTCCTGGGGATTGAGATGCTGAGCTCTTTCCAGATAAAGGATGCCGTCACGCAAGCGATTCTGCTGCAGATAAAATTCGCCCAGGCGTTGCTGCGCGCTGAAGTCGTTGGGGTTTTGTTTCGCCGTTTCGAGCAGGGCCCGCTCTGCTTCTTGTTGACGAGGCGAACCAGCCAACGGGGCTGCTCCCGGTCCGGATTGGAGACCGAGAGCTGCCATGGTGGCGAAGTGAGTGACCAGAAACACCATCCCGACCACGCGCAACCAGCATGGAGCCTTTAGATACATCGGGATGAGTATAGCTCCTGGCGCCTACCAGTAGTACTTCAATGCGAATTGGATTTGACGCGGGTTGCTGCGCGTCGTGGTGGACTCGCCAAAATTCAGCGTATCCTGGTAATTGTTGTTTGAGGGCAGGTTAAAGCTTGGCGTGTTGGTCAGGTTGAAAGCCTCGGCCCGGAACTGCAAGCGTGTCGTCTCCGTTATCCCAAATTCCTTGAAGATGGAAAAATCAAGATCACGGAAACCGGGACCGTTGACCTGGGTGTTCGATCCGCCCAGGGAAGCAAGATTGCTGTTACCGATGGTGGTTGCCACTGGAGGATCAGTGAACCCCGCGGGGTTGTAATAGTGCGCGGGTCCGCCGGAACGATACTTGGTGACACCAGGGTTGACGTCGGCATAGCAAGTACCTGTAGTGGCTGTGGTTGTGATTTGGCATGGAATATATTGTGGAGGACCACTGTTGAGCGTGAGGATGCCATTGGCTAGCCAGCCTCCAAGCAGCAACTGAGCAGGTCCGTGAAGATCGCTCAGGAAGGCTTTGCCCGAGCCAATCGGGAGTTGATAAGTGCCGCTGGCCACGAAGGAATGATTGATGTTGAAAGAAGCCAGGCCACGGTCATACGAGATCCCCGTAATTTGTGGAGCACGGTAACTGCCCACACCGCCGTTACTTAATAGGTCTCCAGCGTCCGTCAGCGTCCGGGCCCAGGTAAAGCCGGCTAGCATGTTGAAGCCGTGGCTGAAACGGCGTTCGTACTTGGTTTGCAGGGAGTTGTAGCTGGTGGATCCTGCGGTCTCGTCGTAAGACGCGCCGTTGGCAAAGTCAGGAAACGCAAGGTACGGAGTGATGGGCGTGCCGGGCGGCAGAATCTGCGATGGATTGTTGGTGCCGGAAAACGCCTCAATATGGCGTCCAGTGGAACCAACGTAGCCCGCCTGGATGGAGTCCTGGTTAGTCAACGCGTATTGCAGCATCAAGTTGAATCCCTCGGTGTAGGGCGTCTGGTAGTGGAGTTGCACTCCTCTAAATTGCAATCCATTGCCGCTTACGTTCTGAGGAGTAAGGCTGATACCCTGCAATCCGTTTTCCAATGTGCCGTAGGAGCCGTTGGGGAAGATGGTGGGAGTTACGCTGCCAACCCCTCCATTGGAAGAATCCTGAAACTGCAATACGTATTCAAAGGGATAGTTGTACCCAAGACTAGGATCGCCGCCGCGGTTCTCAAAAGCTCCGTAGAAGATACCAAAGCCCACGCGGGCAACCAGCTTCGGTGTCACCTGGTACGAAACGCCAAGTCTCGGGCCAAAATTCAGCTTCTGCGATACGCCGAGGCCGGTACCGTATTGGTTCGTGTACACCAGCTGAATTCCGTCCTTCGCCAGGTCTTGCGTAAAGCTGGTGGAGAGCGGTGTCTTTGTCTTGTTCGCGGAGGTCATGATGAATTGCGCCGTTGAGCCCGGGATTCCAGGCACGAAGTTGGCCTGGGCGCCGTTGGTATCACCCACCTGCCCGAAGTATTCCCAGCGCAAGCCGAGATTCAGTGTCAGGCGAGGCGTCACTTTCCAATCATCCTGAAAATAGACGCCGTAGTAGTTACGATTGCTGTGCAGGTAGCCATAGTTCGAGGCCTGCACCTGGTCGGATCCACCGGAGTAGTTGACTCCATTCGGAACTGTCGCCGCAATTGGAGTGAGCAGGAATTGCGCCGTGCCCGTGACTTTGTCCGTCTGATTCGGAATCGACGCATACCTGCCATCGAAGTCAAAAGCACCCTTTGATTCAGGGGGCGCAAGCCACGGGAAGTACAGGTACTGGAACTCCACGCCACCTTTGAAGGTGTGTGATTTATAGACTTTGGTCAGGTTCTCGGTAAGTTGCGTGGTATCGCTGTACCGATCTCCTGGGAGCCACTCGGAGCCGCCCAGATTGTGGATCGCGTTAAAACTCATATAGGGAAGCCCGCCGTTGCCGGCAAACTGGGGAATCCCGCCGATCCCAAACTGGGCGGGAATGCCCAAAGTATCTGCTGTCGAAGGCACACGGGTGGTGTGCTCCTGGCCATACCCGAAGCGCACCTCGTTAATAAGGGTCGGTGTGAAGACATGAGTGTAGCTGACAGCCACTCCGTATACATCCCACTTCTGGGTGCCATCGCCGTAGGCGCCGCCATCGGCGACTCCTTTAAACGGAGGAGGCACTTGCTGCGTATTGTTGATGTAGCTGTAGCGTCCGAACATCTGGTTGTGCTCGTTGAAATGCTGGTCGATGCGCACGTCAAAAGTACTTTGAACGGTGGTATTGACCGTGGTCGTCTGATAGTTGTTTTCCACCCCGCTCAAGTTTGGCGTGGGAAAGAGCTGGAGAATCTTGATGGCGTTGGTATCCAGACGGCCGACGGGGAGTTGATTGTTGGGAAAAGCCTCCCTGACATAGCCACTCGTGGTGGCCGCGATTCCAGTCACAGGATCCACTTGACCGGCGGTGACCGCACGTGTCGTCGCTGGATCAAAAATCTGTCCATTGCTGAAAGACCGCCCCAGCGCGTCCGTACGAGTAAAGTTTCCGGTTGCGTTCAAAAGATCCGCGAAGTTGGTGAAGCCGCTGCTTGCCTCTGCTGCGGTAGGCACCCATATTCCACTTTGCAACACCCCCGAGTTGATTCGCGTGCCTTCGTAGTCTGCGAACCAGAAGGTCCTGTCCTTGAAAATGCGGCCGCCGGCAACCGCCCCGAACTGGTTCTGCCTCAGTTCCGGTTTGCGTTGCGTTGCAGGGTCTGAAAAATAGGCGTTGGCATCGAGGGCATCATTACGGAAAAACTCCCATACCGTACCGTGAAAGCCGTTGGTGCCGGATTTAATCGTGGCATTCACGATCGCGCCGCCGGCGCGTCCAAATTCCGCGCTAAAGTTGTTGGTTTGGATGTTGAATTCCTGGATGGCGTCGACCGGGGGCTTCACCACGTCGGCTTCGCCGCTTAGAAAATCGACATCATTGCTATTGTTGTCGATGCCGTCGAGAAGGTAATCGTTCTGGGCGGGACGGGTACCGTTGGCGGCAAACTGGTTGCCTGCCCGGGCCCCTTGCTGGGGCTGCGTGACCCCGGGGGTAAGGGTAGCCAGCATGGTCCAGTCACGGCCGTTGAGGGGCATGTTCTCCACCGTGGTTGCGCCGATCACCTGGCCCACGACGGCATTCTGCGTCTGTAGTAGGGCGGCCTGCGCGGTTACCTGCACGGTCTGGCTTGTCGATCCGGCTCGCAACTCAAAATCGACCACGGCCTGCTGTTGGATATTCAGCTCGAATGCGGCATTCTCCGCCGTGTTAAAACCGGCATGTTCGACGCTGATTCGATAGCTGCCGATCTTGAGGGGTGTCACGATGTAGGTGCCGTCCGCTCGCGTCGTGGTGGTGAATTGCTCTGACGTCCCCTGATTGGTAATGGTCACACGCGCGTCGGGAATGACCGCACCCGTCTGGTCCTTTACAGTTCCCAGAATCGTGCCGGTATCCACTTGAGCGACTGCGGTACACGCTCCGAACAGCAGCACACAGGTTGTCAGGAGTATCCCCACCCAACTCTTATTTCGTAACTTGCTCATGGTGCCTCCATCCCCCAGCGGGAGAAATAGAACTTCAAAGCCCAGCACTTCCGTCGTCTGCCCTTGTGACCGTGTACGATACCATCATCATGAAATGAAGCAGGATTTAAAAGAAACGCAACTATAAGAATAGATTGCAAGAACTGTCAAGGGCTTATTTTCGTGAAGGTCACCGGAAGACGCCAAGTCGCCGGATCGCAAGGCTTTCTCGCCAGAAGGGAAGAGAAGGGTAGGGCCTTTGAAGGTCGGACTGCAGCTTGTCCCCACAGGTGGACGAGACTGTCGTTGGGCCACCTTGCAGGGAGGTTCGAATCGTTTGCTTTTGCGTAAATGCGAGCTTGACAACCCTCATTTACGGGCAATACCGTTAACGAACACGATAGATGGTTTCCGATCTCGGGGTCGTCGGGCCATTGCATGGGGAATTATCTGTTCTTGGCGCTAGAGTTAGGCTAGACGTGAAGTTGGGTAGTCCGGGCTGAAGAGTGTGCGTGAGAACCGGGAAAGAAACCGCAGGTCCCTCCACTACGCTTCGCTCCGGTCAGGATGAGAATTTTATTGCTGGGTTAAGTATTTCTCGCTGAAGCTCTTGCCGGCACAACAGAATTGTCATCCCGACCGGAGCGAAGCGTAGTGGAGGGACCTGCGGTTTCTTTCCCGGTTCTCACGCACACTCTTCAGCCCGTAAGCAGGTGGTTGTAAGCAGGTCCGGCTTTAGCATGCCGGGAAAGTTGCTGGACACGAGGTGGGTTCTCTCATAATGATGCCGGTTCCTATCGCCTCCTCTCCAAGCACTCCCACTGCCACCAGGGCATTCAATCAACCCTATCTTTGGGGTATCTCGCTTGCCGCTGCGCTGGGCGGTTTGTTGTTTGGCTATGACTGGGTGGTGATTGGAGGCGCCAAGCCATTCTATGAACCTTACTTCCAGATCCACAGTGCGGCCCGGCAAGGCTGGGCGATGAGTTGTGCGCTGGTGGGCTGTTTGTTGGGAAGCATTGCGTCGGGGTATCTGAGCGATCGCTTTGGCCGCAAGCGCATGCTCATCGTTGCCGGCTTTGCCTTTGCCCTTTCATCGGTGGGCACAGGACTGGCTGACAGCTTTCTGCAGTTTGTGCTTTGGCGCATTGCTGGAGGCTTCGCGATCGGCCTGGCATCCGCTCTCTCTCCGATGTACATTGCCGAGGTCGCTCCGGCAGAGTTACGGGGTAGATTAGTCGCGACCAATCAATTTGCGATCGTCATCGGCATAGTGATGGCACAGGTGGTGAACTGGCTGATCGGTAGGCCGCTTCCGCCCGGCGCCACATGGATCCAGGTACGCCAGTCATGGGATGGCCAGCTTGGCTGGCGATGGATGTTTGGCGTTACCGCGATCCCCGCAAGCCTCTTTGTACTGGCGATGTTCGTTGTGCCCGAGAGTCCGCGCTGGCTTGCCAAGAAAGGTCTGCGGGCACGTTCCGAAAGCATTCTGGCCCGTATCGGGGGAGATGCTTACAGCGCTCGCGTTTTCGCGGAAGTCGAGGAGTCGCTCACCCACAGCGAATCCGAGTCGCCTTTGCGCGAGCTACTCAATCGGCGCTACACGCGGCCCCTATTACTGGGTATCGGCCTTGCGGTTCTGCAACAGTGGTGCGGCATCAATGTCATTTTCAATTACGCCCAGGAGATCTTCACGGCGGCGGGCTACGATCTTTCCAGCATGCTGTTCAACATCATGGTCACCGGTTTCGTGACTCTGATCTTCACCGTGCTTGCCGTCTTCACCGTTGACCGGCTCGGGCGGCGCGCGCTGATGCTGGCGGGCTCGGGCGGCTTGGCCGTCCTCTATGTTTGCCTTGGATCCGCTTACTATTTTCATCTGCGCGGATTCGCCATCCTCCTCCTGGTTGCGGCGGCAATTGCCTGTTATTCCATGACGCTGGCCCCGGTCACCTGGGTACTCCTTTCCGAGATCTTTCCCAACCGGATTCGTTCGGCGGGAATGTCGGTCGCCACCACGTCTTTGTGGAGCGCCTGCTTTGTCTTGACTTATACATTTCCCGTGCTCAATCAACGCCTGGGCGCCGCCAAAATCTTCTGGCTCTACACCGTCATCTGCGTGGCCGGCTTTGTCATGCTATTCAAGTGGGTGCCGGAGACGAAGGGACGCACTCTCGAAGCCATTGAAGGCTTCTGGAAATAGGAATACTAGCCGTCGTAGATGACTCCATCGACCCGCACCTTAGAGCACCTCAGATTGAACTTTCTAAACGGTCGGAGACTGCGCACGTGGAAGTTGAACACGAGGACGGCCGCCACTCCGACCCTCAATGCGACGGCGTAGCTAAAAACGCGTGGAGCTCAGTACATGCTGACTGGTTGACCTGCCAAGCCGGCGGAGTCTGCGCTGGGCACGAGCTTTTGACGATCGCCTGACCCACAATCTGTCCATAGTCATTAATCGCGAATGCCGCGGCCAGATACAACGGCGAGTTACCCGGAACCAAGAGGTTAAGATCCGTCTTGCTTTGATCCCGCCAAAGCCAGGCGCGCATGTTGAACTGCTTGTCCACCGTCAGCCCGACGGCTTCTCCGCGGTTATTCAACGTACCACAGCAGGGAATGCCGGTCACAATCGCGCCGGAAAACGCGCCCAGGTCCCGCATACCAGTTTGCTTGGTCCAAATAAATGGATGGACGGTACCATCCTTGGCTAAGGACGCGCCGGCTACCTCGCCACGGTCGTTGATGCCTCCGGGAATATTAAACCCGCCGCCGCTCAGGCTGCCGAGATTGGTAGGATTGCCGTCTGTATCCCACAGAACGGCGTGCGGCGCGTTCTTGCCGGGGGTGATGGGTGGCAACTGCGTGTTCCCGCATACACCGGACACTCCGATCGCCTCACCGAGATTGTTAATCGAGAAGCCGTACCCCACCGTATCCCCAGCAAGGGGCGGAAGTTCGCGAGCTTTGCCGTCCGGCCCCCAGATCACTGCCTCGAAGCGAAGCACTTGAGAAGGCGTAACCGTCGCGCAGGTAGAATCGCCGGTGCCATTTTCGGCGAAACCCACTACCTGTCCAAGGTCGTTGATCCACAGAGCTTGCCCGTTATAACCGCCGCTGAGAGGACTCAATGCGCGCATAACTCCGTCTTTCCAAATGGCCCCGAGGCATTGCCGGTGGGTGCCGAAAGCGCAGAAATCCTCACCTTTATAAGCAGGGCTGGCGGTTTCAGAAAGCACTGCGGCTTCGCCCCAAATATTTGCCTGTACCGCCTCACTGCTACAGCCAGGGCATGCCCCTCCGCCTAGCGTGCCGAGGTTGACCAGGTTAAGGTCCCGATCCCAGAGAAAGGCAGTTTGGGAGATAAAGTTCGTCTGTTGCGGCGTCGCCGCTCCTCCTGACACCACGCCCAACTTGTTAAGCCCGTACCCAAAGCTATATCCTCCCCCCAGTGTCCCCAGATCTTTCACGTCGTAATGTACGTTAGGGATGGTTTGCCCCTGCGCGATAGCCCCAAGCGGTGTCGCCAAGGGAACGATCAGGCTCATGAGCGCGATCCACGAAGATAGTCTCGATTTCATATTTCCGCCTTTCGTCTGGCCACTACGGATGTACCTGCTGAGCGACTTGCATCGCTTCCACTAGATAGGCGCAGACGGCGGGCAGTAACTATCATCAGGCCGCCATTTTCTTTGAACGGGTGGTGGGATCGGCCTCAAATTCCCCCGCAAGGTCAAGGAGGCGTCATCGACCAGCGCCACGATGAGGTCCATCAACCGCCGTTGGAAGAAGTAAGCGGGCTGCTTCGCGCCTGGAGCGACGGTGATCGCAACGCCCTCGATCGCCTCACGCCCATCGTGTACGGCGAACTCCATCGCCTCGCCCGGTACTACATGCAGCGCGAACGGCCCGGTCACAGCCTGCAGGCGACCGCCCTGGTTAACGAAGCCTACATGCGCCTGGTGGACTACAAGGGCATGCAGTGGCAAAATCGCGCCCATTTCTTCGCCGTGTCTGCTCAGCTCATGCGGCGGATCCTGGTGGACCATGCGCGCCGCCACAACCTGAAGCGGGGAGGGAGCGTCCCCCACGTTTCGCTGGAAGACGTGGCCATCGTCGCCGAGGATCGGGGGGCGGACCTGGTCTCGCTGGATGAGGCCATGAATACCCTGGCGCAGTTTGACGCACGCAAGGCGCAAGTCGTGGAGATGCGGTTCTTTGGCGGACTCAGCGTGGAAGAGACCGCGGAGGTGCTCAACGTTTCCTCGGTCACCGTAATGCGAGATTGGAGCACAGCCAAAGCGTGGCTCTACCGCGAACTGGCAGGTGAGAACGATGGACCCGGATCGATGGAAACAAGTCGATAGCCTGCTACAGTCGGCGCTCGATTATCCGCCTGACGAGCGCGATGCTTACCTGCGCCAGGCTTGTGCCGCCGACGAATCCCTGGAGCGCGAAGTCCGCTCTCTGCTAGCCGCGCAGGCGCGGGCAGGAAGTTTTCTCGAAAGCCCCGCGATCGAGGCGGCCGCGCGTGCACTGGTTCATCAGCAAAATGGAGGACAGCAGGGCTCCAACGACTTGCTGTTGGACCGTATCATCTCCCGTTATCGCGTTGTGGAGAAGCTCGGCAGCGGTGGCATGGGTGTCGTCTACAAGGCGGAGGACATCGAGCTCGGCCGCTTTGTCGCTCTGAAGTTTCTGCCGGACGAGCTCGCCCACGACGCGCAAGCCCTGGAACGCTTTCGCCGCGAGGCGCGCGCGGCGTCTGCGCTCAACCATCCCAACATATGCACCATCTACGAAGTTGGCAGAGAAGATGGACACTCCTTCATTGCCATGGAGTTTCTCGACGGCCTCACCTTGAAGCACCGCATCGCCGGACGCCCTCTGGACTTAAGCACCCTGCTTCCCGTCGCCATCAACATTGCAGACGGTCTGGAGGCTGCGCACGCCGCGGGCATCATCCACCGCGACATCAAACCCGCCAACATCTTCGTCACCCAGCGCGGTGTTGCCAAGATCCTCGACTTCGGGCTGGCGAAGATCACGTCGGCGGGAAAAGTGTCAGCAGACGTTGCCGCGGAAAGGCCGGCCCTCTCCCCGAACGAGCAGCTCACCGGCACTGGGATGGCTGCGGGCACCATCGCCTACATGTCTCCGGAACAGGTTCGCGGTGAGGTGCTCGACGCGCGTAGTGACCTGTTTTCCTTCGGCGCAGTCGTTTACGAGATGTGCACCGGCGCCTTACCCTTCCCAGGCGACACCAGCGAGGCGATCTCCGATTCGATTCTGCATGACGCCCCCCAGCCGGTTCTCCACCTGAACCGGGCCATACCTCCCCGGTTGGAGAAGCTTGTCGAGAAGGCCCTCAAAAAAAATCCGGATCAACGGTATCAGCACGCAGGCGAGATACAAGCCGACTTACGCGAGCTTGAACGGGAGACCGAAACCGGCCGCCTTTCGGTTGCGTCAGCGCGACGCGTTGCCGGGCTCCGGGTGGCGATGGCCACGGTTCTGGTTGCCCTGTTGATTGCAGGCGGGCTCTTCTGGCGAACGCGCCGGCTGAGCAGTCGTCTGACGGAAAAAGACACCGTGGTGCTTGCTGATTTTGTGAATGGCACCGGTGATGCGGTGTTTGACGACGCTCTTAAAACAGCGCTCAACGTCTCCTTGCGGCAGTCGCCCTTTCTCAGCGTGCTTTCCGATCAGCGAGTGGCGGAAACGCTGCAACTGATGACTCATCCAGCCACCACCCCGCTTACGTCCGGGGTCACCCGGGAAGTTTGCCTGCGTACCAGAAGCAAGGCCTACATTGCGGGGACGATCAGCCGGCTGGGTAGCGAATATGTGGTGGGACTGAAGGCGCTCAATTGCCAGAACGGAGCCATCCTCGCGCAGGAGCAGGTCACCGCGGCGACCCGGGAGAAAGTCCTCGCCGCACTGGGCACAGCCGCTTCCCGGTTACGCGGTCAACTCGGTGAATCGCTGGGTTCGGTGCAAAAATTTGATGTTCCCCTGGCAGAAGCCACCACAGTTTCTCTCGATGCGTTAAAAGCCTTCAGCCTCGGCCAAAAAACCTACCGCGAAAAGGGTTTTGGAGCGGCGCTGCTCTACGACCTTCACGCCATCGAGCTCGATCCCGACTTTGCCATGGCATACCGGGCAGCGGGATTGGACTACACCAGCCTGGGCGAAACCGAGCGTGCCAATGAGTATTTCACCCGCGCGTTTCAGTTGCGCGGGCACGCGAGCGAGCGCGAGAGGCTGGAGATTACCGCAGCCTACTACCGCCATGTAACCGGCGAGCTGGACAAAGCCGGCCAAACCTTTCAGGAAGAGACGGAGACTTATCCGCGGGAGGTGGTCGGGTATATCGGTTTGGCCCTGGTGTATGCCGAGCAGGGAGAGTATGAGAAAGCCTCGACGATCATGCGTCGACAAATTGGCCTTGAGCCCGGCCGTATCACCTGGTATGTGGGCCTGGCTCGCTACCGGATGGCCTTGCAGCGCTTCGACGAGGCGCGACAGGTGATTCTTGAAGCCCACGCGCTAAAACTCGAAGGCTCTGATTTTCACAGCTTTCTCTATGCTCTGGCCTTTATTGAAGAGGACGCCACCGCGATGGCTGAGCAACAGGCCTGGTTCGCGAGCGTACCAGCCGACGAGAATGATGGGCTGGCGCTCGCCGCGGCTACAGAAGCCTACACCGGGCAAGTGGGCAAAGCGCGTGATCTGACCAGGCGGGCCGTGGACTCCGCAATGCGGGTAGGGAAAAGGGAAAAAGCGGCTGCATACCTGGCGATTGCCGCGCAACAACAAGCCGCCTACGGCGATTCAGCCGGTGCGCGTCGGGCGGCAGCCGATGCGCTGCAACTTGCTCCGACCAGCAAACAAGTCCAGAGCGAAGCCGCTCTTGCCTTTGCTTTAGCGGGGGATACGGGGCGAGCCGGCGCATTGGCCCAGTCTCTGGCGAGACGCTTTCCCTTGGACACGCAGATGCAGTGGCTTTGGCTGCCGGGGATTCGCGCGCAATTGGCGCTAAACGGGAACAGCCCGGCCTCGGCTTTGAATATTTCACAGGCATCCTCGCCTTTGGAATTGGGGGAGACTTTCGGCAACAACATTTCCTGCCTTTATCCGTTGTACGTGCGCGGGAACGCATACCTGGCAGCCGGACAAGGAGCCGCCGCTGCCATGGAGTTTCAGAAAATCATCGATCATCGGGGCATCGTCTGGAATTGCTGGACAGGAGCCTTGGCGCATCTGGGCGTGGCACGCGCTCAGGCCATCGAGTCGCGCACTTTACAAGGCGAGGACGCCAGGTCCGCCCGAGCCCGAGCCATCGCCAGCTATGAGGACTTCCTGACTCTTTGGAAAGACGCAGACGGTAATGTGGCCATGCTCAAGCAAGTCAGGGCCGAGTACGCGATGCTAAAGTAATCGCGTCGCAGAGGTCCAGGCTATCCCGATTTTCATCACCTTGGTGGACCGAAGCGGCTTAGCTGTTGTTTGCGGCCAGCCAGTAAAATCTGTACATGAATGAGCCGACGTCCGTTTTCTCCGATGCAAAGCAGACACAGTCCTCTCTTCCTTCGCTTCTCGGCAAAACTGCCCTGGTTACGGGAGCCTCACGCGGTATTGGAGCAAGCGTGACGCGGCAGTTGGGACAGCTTGGAGTGGATGTCGCCATCAACTATCGGAGCAAAGCACCAAAGGCGCAGGCAGTTGCAGATGAGTTAGTTGCTCTGGGAAGGAAACCACTTCTCGTTCAAGGCGATATAACCGACGCTGGAGACATCGCGACGATTTTTGATCGTATTCAGGCTGCCTGGGGGCGGCTTGACCTTCTTGTCTTGAATGCCAGCGGGGGGCTGGAGCAGGACAAGGCTGCCGATTATGCCATGCAATTGAACCTCACGGCACAAGTAAAGCTTGTACAGGGAGCGGTGCCGCTTATGCAGCGTGGAGGCCGAATCGTTTTCGTAACCAGCCATCTTGCCCACTTTCACGGCACGGGACCAGGTTACGACGGTTACGAATCGGTTGCGGTCAGCAAAAAGGCGGGTGAGAACGCTTTGCGCGAAATGATTCCGAACTTGTCCGACTTAGGCATTCGTCTGGTGATCGTGAGTGGTGATTTGATCGAGGGCACAATCACGCCAAAACTCTTGGAACGGCAAAGCCGCGGTTTGATCCAGAAGAGAAGGGAAGCGGTGGGTTCTTTGCCAGATGTGGAAGAGTTCGCTGCAGCCATTGTTCAGGCAGGGATCAGCGATCGGTATTCCAGCGGTGAAACCATCTACGTTGGAAGCACGGAGTGGGGTTGAGCCTTCACGTTTGTCCGGATCCATGCGGAATGGGCCGAACTCGTAGACGACCTTGGCATCGGCATTCATGGCAAATGAACAACGTTTACTCAGCCGAGGGGGGAACGTACCGGAAATCTACCACAGGCCCCCGGGCTTGGCGTGAAAGCGAGGGGAATCTTAGAATTACAGCAGTTTTGCGTACTCCGCTTTGGCTTGCTTCAGGACGGGGATATCGGGGTCGGCGTCCTTCCACAATTCCAAGAAGTCCTGGAACGCCTTTTTGGCTTTCGCCGTGTCGCTCGCCAGCGCGGAGCCGCGCGCCATCCCCAGATAGGAAAGCGAATAGAACTGTCCCCAGTTTGGGTGTTGCCAGGTACTGCCCCAATTGGCGCCTTTATGATCCACGATTTTCTGAAACTCAGCTGCCGCCTCCGCGCCCTTTCGCTGACGCAGGTAAGCCAAACCGCGCAAGTACGCTACCTCGGGATAAGCACGCTCGTATGGCGAGGCCGATGCCAGCAGTTCCACCGCTTTTGCCGGCTGATCGCCCTTGAGCTCGATCGCGGCTCGAACAGCGGGCAGCTCGACTGCATTCCAGACAGTATTATTTGGAGAAAGCTTTGATGTTTCCGCGGCCAGCTTCCCCGTCTGGGCCGCATCGCCGCACATCGCCAGCGCCAGAGCGGGACGCCGCAGACGGTTCACGCTCTGGCAATTGCCCGACAGCGCGTCTGCGCGTGCATCAGCCTCTTCGAATTCGGCCGCGACATCGCGGAGCCCCTGGCGTAGCGCTGTCTGTGCGGCTCGCTCGTACAACTTGCTCGACTCACGACGCCGGCCCAGGACATTCCGAGAGGCCGCCTGCAATCCAAAGCTGAGGTACTCCTCCGGCCTGCCCGTATACCATTGAGTTTCCCTGGCGACGGCTGCCTGGTCGGGCTGGAGATAGGCCATTTCGAGGAAACGCTGGTGAATCCTCGCTCCGCCGATTCCCAGCGCTCGTACTTTCTGCGCCACTTCCCCGGCCTCCACCAGCCGATCAAGGCAGATGTATGCGTCCAATAGACGCCTGTAGGAAAATTCCACACGCGGCTCTAGCCGAACCGCTTCCTGACCCGCTTTCAGCCCCTCTTCGAATTGCCCCAGGGCTATCAAGCTTTCGCTCGAATCGTTATGGAACATCCAAAAGCGGGGATAGTCCTGGCTAGCCAACCGATCCGCGTCAATCGCTTTGTCCAACTCGCCATTGAAGTTGTAATAGAGGGTCGCAATGAAGTCCCGCTCAAACGGGGAGACGCGGTCGATCAAAGCGAAAGCCTTATCGATGTATTCGCGCTGGCGCCCTATGTCTCCGGCGTTTTGGAAAGCGCCGGCAAGGAGGCTGTAAGCCACGGCGAAATTCGGATCCAACGCGATGGCGCGTTCAGCCAAAGGAATGGCGGCTAGAAAATGACCCTGGGCCATTTGGTCAGAACCTGCGGTGAATGTTTGCAGAGCCTCCAGCGAAGGCGTAGTCGCCTCTTCCAGCGGACGATTCCATTTCTGGATGGAGCTGCGCGATTCTCCCAGCTTGCCGCGCATGGCAGTCGCGGCGGTTCCCAGCGAATTCAATACCTGCTCTTTATCGGCTGCTTGCATCTGCTCCCGCGCGAGCGTTGCGCCGTCCCGGCAGGCGATGGCCTGGAGCGTGATGACATAGTTTTTCCCCAGACTCGCGATCATGCCGTCGATGGTGGCCGCGGCTCCTTCACGCACGCAGACTTCGTGCGCGATTTGATTGGTAATGCGTGCGCCCGGCAGAAGACTCATCCGGCGAAGAGCTTGCTGCACCTGTTCGTCGTCCATGATTTTTAGAAACGGCGATTGTTCCAGTTAAATAGCCAACCCCTGGCGAAGAGTGCCGTCAAATACAGGGTCGCCGGTCGAATTGGCGAAGTCGGCGAGCACAACCGTATCGGTTTCGCTGAGAGCCTTACTTCGATTGAATAGGGTTAGAACGTCCCAGGTGCCGGGGGCGACCACGACGGAATCCCTGGCATTCAGGGGAATGGTCTGATGATGGCGCAGAAGCAGTAGCAGTCCAAGGCCGGCCATCGCAATCGCGGCAGCGATTGCGGAGCGGAGGAGCCATTTCCGCCATTTCGGCTTGGCGTGCGCAGGTGGCGGAAGCGCGACGGGCTGGGTCTCGACGGGCTCCGGTACCTGCTCCTCGATCAGAACCTGAGCGCGCGAGCGCATTTGCGCAATCAGCACGTCACCGCTCTCGGTGATGGTACGGACGGGAACCGCGAACCGATAGCCGCGGCCCGGCAGGGTGACGATGTAACGCTCTCCTTCAAGAGTGTCGCCGAGCGCCTTGCGCAGCTTGAAGATGTGCTGGCTCTGGTTGGCTTCCTCGACGAAAGAGTCCGGCCAGACCTCCTTTAGCAGCTCCTCCTTGGAGACCACTTCCCGGCCGCGGCGCACCAACACCAGTAGCGTCTCAAAGGTCTTCGGAGTCACCGCAATGCGTTGGCCGTCGCGCAGGAGGACCTGTTTGTCGGGGTCCATGTGAAATGGACCGAACTCATAGACGACCTTGGCATCGGCATTCATGGCATAGGAACAACGTTTACCCAGCCGAGGGAGGAACGTACCGGAAATCTACCACAGCCCTCCGGGCTTGGCGTGGGTTAAACGAAGCCCAACGCAATTTAACTATGCGTTCGCTAAGTCATTCATTCCTGGATATTAAGTGCTTCATTCAGATTCTTTAAGAAACATTGATGCGCGGTTTAAGGACTTTTCGTTCCGGCTCCGCTCAGGATGCGGTCATTCAAAGCCGTTGCACCGGCGGCGAATTCCGGAGCGAACCCGGATTTCCTGCCACGCAGCACAGGACAGGGCCGCGTGTGCGCCTTTCAGTAAGGAAAGGCGCATGAAGTTCGCCAACGCCACCAAGTTCAACAGGAAATCCGGGGAAGCTATGGCGGTGAGGACAACAAAGATCACGATCGAAACCGAAGGCCTTCTAGTCATACGCCAGGCACGAACGGTGGTGACTTGGTGCCCTGGTTGTCAGGCCGAGGTAGACGTAGTGCTTCTGGGTGAGGACACGGCTCAACTCCTGAGCGGGTTGCCAACGGGCACCTTACACACTTGGAGCCCGCCTGAAGGTCCTGTCCTAATTTGCCTCCGATCCCTGGTGCAGCGCTCACAATCCAACGACGTTTAAACCACGAGCGAACGCTCGCCAACAAAGGAGAAGGACGATGATGGACATAGTAAAGAAGCAGATCGTTTTGAAGATGGCCGGTGTGGTGGTAGCGGCGCTTTGCTGGCCGCTTTGCGCTGCCGCACAATCTCCCTACACGTTAGTGGATCTTGGCGTGGTGGGTGCAGCAGGCGGGCCAAACCATATCACGAACAATGACATTAGCGTCGGCTCGGTCCAGGGCTCCGACGGCACCGACCATGCGGTAATCTATTTCGACCAACACGTCATTGACATCAGCAAACCCGGCCTTGGGGGAGCGAACAGCCTGGCATTCGGAAACAACCCTTGGGGTGAAGTCGTGGGCGGAGCCAACACTGCCAATGTTGACCCCAAGAAAGAAGACTTTTGCGGATTCCAGTCACTGGGAATCGCTACTGCCACGGCCAGTTGCCGGCCGTTTCTGTGGTGGGACGGCCAAATGACCGCACTTCCCACTCTCGACAACAATCATGGCAACAATGGCGTCGCCGCCGCGATCAAGGAGTTTGGCGAGGTGGCCGGCGCAGCGGAAAACACAACCCCCGGCTGCCCCACCCAAAATCCAATGGCATCTCTAAACCAGTATTACCAATACAAGCCCGTCCTCTGGCGGGATCACGCAGTAGAGGAACTGGCTAGCGTGGGAGGAGATCCGGTCGGCACGGCTCTGGCCATCAACAATCATGGAGAAGCGGCGGGGATGACGGGTACCTGCGGTCCCCTCAACTTTGTATTGGGCTATTACATGAATCCGTTACACGCCGTGCTGTGGGAGAAGGATGGCACACCCACTGACTTGGGGTCGCTGGGCGGAAATGAGAGCAGCGCGTTCGGAAATGCGGCCAAAGCTATCAATTCGTTCGGCCATGTTGTGGGCCTCTCCTCGCTGTCGGACAATGTGACGTTCAACGCCTTTCTCTGGACCAGGGAAACCGGCAAGATGAAGGCCCTGGTACCAATTAAGGGAATCGCAAACAGTATCGCCATCGCCCTCAATGACAGCGATGAGGTCGTCGGATCTTCGATCAACTCGACTTTTACGACCCTGACCGCGACCATCTGGAAGCATGGTGTACCTACGGACCTGAACACTCTTATCCCTGCCAACTCTTTGCTGTATCTGATCTTTGGCTGCTCGATCAACTCCCGCGGGCAGATCCTTGGATTGGCGACAAATCTAGCCGGCACCGTCTATCACGCATATGAACTGATTCCGGTTGGCGAATAGCAACGGCGGAACAAGCGCGGCATGTGGGATTCGGGACGCCGCACCCGGAATGCCACCGAATCCGATCAACCATCTCGAGAGAGCAGGTTTTCATGCTCTCTCGAACTCTTGCGGCGCGCTTGCGAAGAGATCACATGGTGAGATAGAAGTCGCAATGCTCATGTTGTTGCTCTGAGGGAATTCCTTCAGCAAGCCAAAGCGGAATACGCCGAGCTGCGGTGAGAGAACTGACTTACGAATTTCTGAGGTTTACTCGATCCGGACAATAGGACCAGCGACAAATCAGCTCGATGACCGGCCGGCACTGCTGCATTAGGAATTGTGCGGGCTATTCACCAGTGCGATGATTACCGCATGCATTGGCAAGGTGAGTTGCTGAACATCCACGTCGCACCGAAAGCGGCGGCACCGATGGTTGCTCTCTCCGAGGTGCGCTTGGTCGCCGGCATCGGGCTAGAGGGCGACCGTTACGCGACGAGGCTCGGGACCTACTCGAAGAACCACCACATCGATCGTCAGGCGACGCTGATTGAAGCCGAGGTGCTGGAAGCGCTTGCTCGCGACCGCGACGTCGAGCTTGCGCCCCACGAGCATAGGCGAAACTTGACGACGCGCGGTGTGCCGCTCAGCCATCTCGTGGGGCAATACTTTCGTATCGGCGACTGCGTCTTGTATGGCGGGCGGCTCAATGTGCCGTGCCTTTATCTCGAAAATCTAATCGCCAAGAAGGTGTTCAAGGCGCTGCTGAACCGTTCGGGGCTCAACTGTAGAATCGTCGTTGGAGGAATCATCCGCGCCCACGATCGCATCGACTGGTGCGATCCGGGCTCGCTCGATGTCTCTGTTCGTCTGGCGAACGAAGCGATTCCGCTGCAACGCCCGCCAGAAGGGTGATCGAGAATTTGCGACGGCTCCGGCACAAAGTTGCCACTAGTGATCCGTCCGGATTAGGGGGAGCAACCGTGACCGACAAGACCGCACTATTCGATCAATGCCGAAAGCCGACGGGACGAGTGGGTCGATTCACCCTGTGGAGTCCAACCGCATTCGTAAACACTAGCCTACGGGGGCCACTCAGGGGTCGGCTCGGCGTCATTCATTTGCGACAGGCTGCCAAAGCTCGACACGATTTCCTTCCGGATCGGTGATCCAGCCAAACTTTCCGAAGTCATAGCTTTCGCGTTTTGGATCGACGGTGACACCTTCGTCGATCAGACGGTCCAGCACACCGTCCAGGTCGTCCACCTGGAGATTGATCATTGCTTTCTGCGCCGGAGGAAAGTAGGCATTGTCTTGTTTGAAAAGGGCGAAGACGACCTGAGGGTGTTGCGTCGGGGCAGGAAACGCGAAAGACTCCCTCGGACTTCACCAGACCGAGATGCTGCTCGTACCATTGATACAGAGCTTTTGGATCATCCGCTCGCAAAAATATACCGCCAAAGCCAGTGATTGAAGCCATGCAGCCTCCTATGAGAATCGTTTGACAGTTTAGAAGACGGAAGGTCGGGGCTTACGCCCCGGCCTTTTGATTTATGTGGTCATGACTGCGGGAGCGGCGGTGGGTTCGACAGGGGCTTTGCGGCGGAGGATGGCAGCGGAGATGAGAGTAATGATAAGGCCGACGGGCAGGGGCTCCATGAAGGTGTAGGCCATGTTGACGAAGGGGTTCTGGTAGAGCTGCTGAGAGTGCTGTATGGCAGCGACCCGCGCGGCGGTGGTGGCGGGGTCAAGTCCGGAGGACTGGACCTTGTGAATCTGCGCGGCGAAGTAGCTGTCCATGAAGTGGGGCATGAAGTTGAAGTAGAGGATCTCCCACGTGGCGACGTAGCAGACGGTGGTGATGAGGGTGATCAGGATGCCGCAGGCGAAGGCGCGGCCGAAGGAGATTTGGCCGGCGAGGGTGTTGTCGCGGTAGCTGCGGATGCCGAAGTAGATGAGCAGGAACGACGCCACCATGATGGTGTAGCCGAGAACCATGCTGTGGCCGGAGCCGATCTTGTTGGCGAGGAGAAGCGAGCCGTCCATAAGGACGGAGATGATGACGCCGGCGATGAGGCCGAAGGTGAGGACGGTTTTCTTCATGTGAGGCTCCTGGTGCGAGTGAGGATGGAGTCACGATGCGGTGTAACGGGGCCGGATGTCGTCATCCTTTCGGATGATTTTGCAGGAATGGAGCGAAAATCGTGCTTTCGGGTGACGCGTTCACGGCAGGAGGCCTAGTTCTTTGCCGCGCTGGACGGCCTGGGTGCGGCGGGCGGCTCCGAGCTTGTCGAAGGCGCGGGCACAGTGTGTCTTGACGGTGTTTTCGGAAACGAAAAGCTGCGTGGCGATCTCGCGATTGCTGAAGCCGCGGGCGACCAGGGTGAGGATTTCGAGCTCGCGTGCCGTGATGCCGAGGGTCTGCTGGTGGGCCGTATTGGGAGCGAAGGGCTCGAGGGCGGGGGCTTCCGCGGGGACAAGCACTTCCTTCACCACGACCGTTTCGCGGATGGTTTCGCGACTGCGCGTGATGCGGAGGCCGAGCCAGATGCCGAAGGTCGCGAAGAGGATGGCGACGAGCGCGCTGTAGAGCTCGACGGAGTGCTCGATGATGACGAAGCGGTATTCGGTGTATTGGAGGGTGGCGATGAGGAGGCCGCCGACGAGACCGAAGATGAGGACGTGGCGCTTCATGATGGGGTTGTGAAGAAGTATAACGGAGACGGCGAGGAAGTGGTTTGAGATGTGGGCTTCAACAGTAGCACGATTCCTCCGGGAAAATATCCACTACGATTCGTGGTTTTTGAACTCGTGGAGAGCTGTCGACATGTCAAGAAGAAGTGTTATGTCTTGAGACGAGGATCAAATGGATACGAGAATACGTTTGTAATGGGGAACTTTTTGGCCTGGGTGTCAGAAGGGTTAAAGAGGAAATTTACTGTCTCGGGTACGAGTGCGCTCGGCACACATAGCAGAGCGCTTTCGCTTTTCTTAAGCCATGCCGTCCCCAAATCCCGAGTCACTTCCAACCGGGTCCGCCAATCCTGTGGCAATTCCTTCGGGGCAATAGAAGGGATCTTTACATCCGGTCCCTCGATTTTCAGCAGCGTGAATTCGGGAGGCACATCGTTCGCGCTGGTGTGGACGCAGACTTCGAGCAAAGCAGAGGCAGGCGTCTCTGCCAGATAAACAATCGGATGTCCCGCATAGTGCCATCGCCCGGCAGCTCTCAGTCCACCGATTCCGCTGAGATCACGATGCCGGCTGATTCGCCACAAAACCATCAGACGAACATGCCTTCGTCAATCTGAATCAATAGTTCCTCTATGATCCTGCTACCTGTATCAGTCTTAAGAAGTGAGAGCGGCGCTCGTCCGTCCAGCCTCGCATGGGGTCTCCGCAGCCAGGCCAAGGCACGCTCACGGCTGCCATAAAGCGACTCCGCCAGCGAAAGAACCCGAAGGACACGCAGAACGCGGTCGGATTCCTCCACCGTCAGTTTTTCACGGCGGGAACGGCGATGCTGGAGAGTCCGCGACGGGATCACCACAGTATCAATTTCTGCCCGTTCCAAACCAAGTGCAGCGAGTCGCTTAATTACAGACAGAGCGAGTCTTCCTTCCACGATGCGAAGAATCTCGCCCTCTGTGGCCGGAGGCTGTAATCCCAGCCAGTCACCGATCTGCGCGCTGGCAGCCTTCATAGGAGAAGCACCCTTCTGCATTATGCCATAAAAATAATGGCAAAGTGGCATCACCGTTTGACGGGTCCCGTTCCCGTTTCCAGGAACTTTTCTGTCGATTCGATCGTCTCCGCGACACGGTCGGTTAGTTCCTGAGCAACATCGCGAAATTCAGTGCCCAGGTTTTCGAAGCCGTGCCCATCCCGCAGCGAGTTTTTTCGGCAGCCTGTTCAGTTATTTTTAAAATTTGATATTTTTGGGTCCTTTTTGCGATTTCAGTTCAGCGGCGATGCTTGAAAGGGTTCACTTTGATAGAGAAAGGAACTCTGGTGTCTGGAACAAAAGTGGACTGGGGGACATAAGGCGGCACGCCGTCCGCGAGGGGAACGCGATGGGCGAAGGCGGGCTGACTGGGGACAGGGTCCGGAGGCGCCTCTGCCCGAGCCGGAGCGGGTTCGGGGGCCAAATCGGGTTGGGGGACCTCGGGCGCTTCTTCCTGGGTTCCACGGCATGCCGGGACAGGCGGGGCAGGGGTTGGCTGCGGGTCGATGGTTGCGGCATGGGTTGCGGCCTGCATCTCGCGAAGCCACGCGGATTTATAGAATTCTGGAGGCGCAGACGTAGGGGCGGATTTCTTCTCCGCGGAGAGGGTGCGACGGTCGGGGATGAAGTTTTCCATAGCAATGATCAATGCCAGGGCCTTGACCTGTCCGGTAATGCTGTTTCGGGTCATTTCAGGGCTGAGGTTGGCGAGTTCCCAGAGGCGGTCTAGTACTTGTTCGCGGTCCGGGTTCAGGCGGCGCTGTCCGTCCACGGCAGGCCGGGACAGGTCGGCATCTTGCTGGACGAGTTGTTGCTGCACGGCGGCGCGGTGCTCGAGCATGTAGGCGCGGACACGGGGTTTGGATTTGGTATAGGCGGCAGAGTCGGGGTTTAGGCCGACAGCTTCGGCGGCTTGACGGTCGGTCATTGTGCCAGAGAGGACCAGGCGGGCAAAGGCTATTTCCTGATCGGTGATGGGGTCGCTGACTTCGTTTTTGGGCATAGGTGGCTCCGGTTGAGAGGAGTTAGGGACAGAGGTTCGCACTACGCTGGGGAGCGCGGTGGGGTGCAAGAAAAAATCCCGCTGCGGCGGGATGCTTGGATTGCTTTATTTGAGACAGGGATCGGGTGTGACACCGGACAGGGGTAAAACTGTCCTTCGCTCGCCTTAGGCCGAAACTACCGGCAACTGCCGACCAGCGGGAGGGTGACGAGAGGCCGCCCGTTGTGCCGAAATCATTTGCTAACAGGATATGGCGTGTTGCGGAATCGGGCTAGGCCACCGAGACTCTTTTCTTGAATCGTCAGTTATCGTTTCGGAGGTTACTTTTGGTTCGCTGGAGACCTGGCGGTCAGTCGCAATGCCGCCAAGCGAAGCTCGCAGGGGCTGTTGTGTTTGCGTCACTATGCCAAGAGACCTGCTGGGATGACTACGCTGTTTGTCAGGGGGACTGCTGTCCCCGCGTCCCCAGTCCCAAAGCCTCTGGTTCAGGCGCAGGATCTTTCAGACACGGTTAGCTCTTTCCACCGGATACGTCCTTTGACATCGCGTATCCAGCTGATTACAGGATGGTTATCTGGTGATGGTTTAGCTGCGCCGACGAGTTCGTGAAGGCTGTCTCCCGCCTTTCCGATGGCGTGGTTAACCTTGATCCGGTGGAAGAGTTGCTCGTCGCGCTTGGAATAGCCGGCGTTATCAGCTCTTTCCAGAGGGGGCTTCTTCAGGTCCACTATCTCCGCTAATGGAACTCCACGTCCTCGATCCATTCGGGGACTACGAAACTGCAGGCTACCTACGCAACACCTACCAAGAAAGAGATCTCCTGCTCGTAGGCCATCTTGGGACGGCTGCGTTCGAGCAGAAGGTCCTTGCTACCGTACGATTTCTCCGAAGGCGGCCGTCTCTTCAAGATCAACACATCACCGAGACCCACTACAGACTCTTCAACTCTCTCTATCCGTGGGCAGGGCAAGATCGGTCAATCACTGCTCCTGACATCGCAATCGCCAGAGGCGGATACAGCAACCTATTTGCGCATCCCGCCGTTTGCAAAAGAGCAGCCGAATACGCCTGAAATCTCGGACAAGACGCGGCGTATTTTCGCGCTCACCCCGGTGAAGTTTTTGGATACCTCGCACATGCTCATCCTTTCTCGAAGGGAATGGAAGAGCCATCCTTACTGTCTTTGCGGACCTGGCCCGGCGTTCGCGCTTCCACGTTGCTTGGGAAGCGATCGACAAGGAGCAGTTTCTCGAGACACTCACTCGCGAGTTGCTGCAGCCTAGCAATGCAATCATGGATAGGCTCGTTCTTCCTTACGTCCAAGACGGGTCCTCTCCGCCGAAGTGACTGCTAAGCGGCTCCGAGTCAACTTCAATTCGAGACAATCAACTCCACCGGCACCAGGGCTTGCAAATTCTAAGCCTGATGCCCAAGCAAGCGGGGATACCCCACAAAGGGTTCCATAAGCCATCCGTAAATCGAGGAGCAATTAATTTACAAGGCCAGTCCTCCGTTCGCTGCAGTTGTCCCTGTTTCTTAGTGTCTCGACAACGGGGTGCAGTCCCTAACCGGGATCTCTATCTCTCCCTCTATCTCCCCAGCAGAAAAGGGAAGCGGTGGGCTCTTTACCAGATGTGGAGGAATTCGCTACTGCCATTGTTCAGACAGGGATCAGTGATCAGTATTCCAGCGGTGAAACCATCTACGTTGGAAGCACGGAGTGGGGTTGAGCCTCCACATCGTATCCGAGAAAAGGGCCGCATGAAAAAAGTTTGGCCCTTTCCGACAGTGGAATCCGCTTAACAGATTGAAGGCAATCAGAGTTCGACGCCTCATAGAAAGGAGACACTGTCATGAATCGGATCACAGCAATCGCACTCCTCGCCATCGCAAATCTTGCGATGGCCGGCACATCTTTCGCGCAGTCCAACGGGGTAGCGGCGAAGGTTCCGTTCCCCTTTGCTGTAGGCGACAAAGTGCTTCCCGCGGGTTCCTACACCCTCAAGCCAAACTCCTCGCACGTGCTCATGATCAAGAATCGTGATCAATCCGCTGCGGCACTCATTCTTTTCCAGGAAGATGGGAAGAGATCTCCAAACGGTGGAAAGCTGGTGTTCCACAAGTATGGCGGCCAGTACTTCCTTAGCGAAGTTCTCTGCGACAGTGCGGGAATGCACGCTCAACTTCCTGCGTCGAAGAGGGAGAAGACGGCTCAGCTGCAGCAGGCAAGGCTTGGCACGAGCAGCGAAACTTTAGTGGCAGCTCGGTAAATGTGTCATTTGGAGTGAGAGGCCTGGAGCCAAAGAGCTCCAAGCCTCCCACATTTATGTCCGGCATCTTAGGGAGTTTTCCGCGGAGTCAGCCAGGTTCATGCAAGCATGGCGTCCGTTTTACGCGGGCGAGCATCGTACGGGTTTATGCAACAACGGCAGCTTCTGAGCCGCAGGCTGCTGAAGCGGACCTTAGAGAAGGGAAAGATGGAGCCAGGGCCTTTCCATTGGTATATGCTCGGAATCATATCCAGCGATCGCTGCGGGAGTTCTTCCGAAATGTTTTGCTAACTGGGTCGCTCAGGAATTCCCCTCCGGATCCCCGGTCAATTTGATTCTTCCCACCTACTCTGGAAATTGACCAGACCCGGATTTCCTGCACGCTGCACTGGACAGGACTGCGTGTGCGGCTTTCAGTAAGGAAAGCCGCATGAGGCGCGCCAACGCCGCCAGACTCCCCAGAAAATCCGGGGGAAGCCAGTTTCGGTTGCTGTCGCCCAACGGATCCATCGTCCTCGTATAGGTTATTTCAAATGAATGACTTGTAGGCTGGGAATCATGGCTGGTCAATCAGAGTTCGTGGAGCAACTGTTCGAGGCTGCGCTGGCGCGCGAGCCCGCCGAACGAGCGGACTTCCTTGAAGAGGCGTGCGGTGGCGACTCCGAACTAAGACGCACGATCGAAGAGCTGTTGGCGGAGGACGCCCGTGCCGGCAGTTTTCTTGAGCATTCGATATTTGACTTTGTCGACCCGGCCAACAATCCCGCGCCCGACGCCGGTACGACCGATTCCATCGATGGCAAAAGGCTTTTTCCGCAGCAAGGGCGATTTAAAACGGGGCAGGTTCTTATCGATCGTTTCGTCATCGTTCGTTTCCTCGCGAAAGGTGGAATGGGCGAAGTCTACGAGGCGGAGGACAGTTTTTTGCAAGGCGCGCACGTCGCCCTAAAGACGATTCTTCCCCACATTGCAAGTGATCCGGCCTTACAGCGGCGTTTTGAAAGGGAAGTATTGGTTGCGAGGGAGGTGACTCACCCAAATCTTTGCCCGATCTATGACATCTTTCATTGTGAGCAGCCGCCACCTAACTTCTTGTTCTTGACCATGAAGTTTCTGCCTGGCGAAACGCTGTCGGCGCGCTTGAGAGGCGTGCCCATACCGACTGCGGAAGCACTGGAAATCGTCAAGCAGATGGCAGCCGGCCTGGCTGCCATCCACGGCGCCGGGATCATTCACCGGGATATCAAGCCGAACAATGTCATGCTGCACGGTACCGGTTCAGACTTGCGTGTCTGCATTACTGATTTTGGTTTAGCCCGTGGCTACGAGGCTGAGCCATCTCTTTCAGGAAAGGGAGTGGTAGCAGGGACACCAGATTATATGGCTCCAGAGCTATACCTGGGGCGGCCACCTTCCCAAGCCAGCGACCTTTTCGCTTTTGGGGTTGTTCTGCATCAGGTATTTACCGGGCAGAAGCCGAGTTTGGCTGCGGACGGCTCGTCGGTCGCCGTGAGCTCCGCGGTTGAACACATCAGAGGTGCCCTCGTTTTGCGGGCAGTTGATTGTGGAATGCCTCGCTCGGAATCCTGAGAGAAGATGCCAGGCTTTCGAACGTGCCCTGGGCTTACTTCATATCGAGCATCCAAGGGGACGATTGTGGACTCGCCGCCGCTTTGCGGCCACGGCCGTTGTTGCAATTGGCGCCGCGGCGGGAGCCGCATGGTGGAAGAAGGAAGACCTGGAAGATCTGCTGCGCCCGCTGCCAAGCAAGCGTTTCGTAGCCCTGTTGAATTGGCCCAAGACTTCGGACAGCCACGTGGCGCCTATGCTGACCAGCGTCTTAAGTGCAATTAAGAGCGAACTTATACGGGTCGAGACGCTGGACCGGGATCTGTTTGTCATCTCCCCGGAGGACGTAAGCCTGAGTATGGCGGGCGTGACGCATTTGAAAGAGGTTTGTGAGCCTCTGGGAGCAAACCTTGTGCTGGCTGCCTCCGGCTTACCAGGAGCCACGCACTTTGAGCTTTTCCTGCGCTTGCTGGATCCCTCTTCCGGTCAGCCGCTTCGGGAGAAAAAACTAACCTGCACTCTGCCGCAGATCACATCGCTTCCCGGAAAAGCCGTGCGCGCCGCGGCGTCACTGCTCGATTTAGGTCCTTATCTGAAACGAGATGAGGGAGAGTTGGCTGGAACGCAATCGGCCGCCGCCTTTACCGCATTCCATTCGGCCGAGACCCTGAGGGCGCAGCCAAACGACAGCGGGCTCGACGCAGCGATTGAACAATATAAGCAAGCGACGGAGCTGGATCCCCGTTATGCGATGGCCCATGCCAAGCTGGCGCTCGCCTATACCCGGCTCTATGCAATTCGGCGAATCCCCGAAGCTCTTGACCTGGCTTACGCAAATTGCCAGACTGCGCTATCGCTGGAGCCTGGTCTCTCCGACGGACATCTCGCTCTGGCCGAAGTTTTCCAACAGACTGGCAACGAGCAGGGAGCACTGAATGAGATTGACCGAGCGCTATCACTCGATCACTCCAACCGCCACACACTGGTTTGGCAGGCGCAGATCTACACGCGTCTGAATCGCTGGGCCGACGCCGAGAAGACGCTTCGCCGGGCGTTGAAGGAGCACCCCAACTTCTGGTTGGCGTACAACGAGCTTGGCTTTGGCTTGCACGGGCAAGCGAGGTATCGGGAGGCGATCCAGGCTTTCGGCGCTGCAAGCTTGGCCGCTCCAAAAAATTCAATGACTTTGGGCAATTTAGGCGGGGAGTATCTGCAGGTCGGCGAATTTGAGGAAGCTCTGCGGAGTCTGCAGCAGGGCTTCGCGTTGGACCCGAATTCGGACCTGGTGGCGGCAAACAGGTCGCTCGCATTTCGTTACCAGGGTAACTACGAAAAGGCGCTGCCATTCGCACGCAAAGCGGTCGAACTGAATCCCGCTCTCGATTCGAACTGGCTGGAACTCGCCGACTGCCAATCTTCTTTGCCCAATCATCAAGGCGAAGCAAAAACAGCTTATGCGCGGGCAGCGAAGGAGGCGGACCGCCACCTCTTGACGGACCCGGCCGATGCCCAGACCTGGATGGTGCTTGCTCTTTATAGGGTGAAGTCGGGTAGTCCGGAGACCGCTCCTCTGCTCATCGAAAGAGCCGAGTCGCTGGGAGCTTATGACATGGACTCGCAGATTTACAAAGCAAGGATATTGGAACTCCTCGGAAGACGTGACGAGGCGCTCACTACGCTAGCTGCCTGCTTTCGGAAAGGAGCCAGCGACCTGCAGTTGGTGGAATTTCCCGATGTGCAAGCGCTTCGCAAGGATCCCCGCTATCGGCAACTGACGCAGTCACAAGCTCCCACCACGGTTGCCACGGCTTTACCAGGCGGGAGAGGTTCTAGCGGTATATGCGCGGGTGTGGTGACCGCGAACTGAGGTTGACCCGGGCCCAACGAGTCGTTCCGCGGCACCGCCGGGAGATCGGCGCATGCTGAGGAGACTTTCCTGCCGAAGCATTTTGCTGAGGTAAACGCCAACCCGTAACATTACGCGAAAGCGAGGATGATATGAGTAGTGGTACAACAACTGCGGTTTCACCAAAAACAATACACATGGGCGTAACTCCGGCTTCAATCGACATCGAGCCCGGGGACACGCTTGTGTTCACAAACAGCAGTTCCGCCAAATTCCCCAGATTTGAGGTAGTGTTTCAGGGTTTGAGCCCCAACGGTTCGGGTCTCACATTTACGGGAACCACTCAAATTGAAATCCTGGTGACAGAAGACGGAACGTTCAACTACTTCATTCGACACGTTCCGACGAGTGGGCCTGCTGTAGACACAGGAGCTTTTTCCGTTCGGTCATGCACCGGCGGCTGTTAAATAAGGTCTCCCTTGGGGCGGCATGAAATCATTCAGCCACCAGACTTCACTTCGATGACCCTCGATCGTGTCGCCCGCCCTTTTCATTCCAGATCGGCCCAATTGGAGACGTGTAATGATTTGATATTTGTCGCTGTTGTAGTTGCGATAGGTTAGGTGCGTGGCGGGCTTTGAAAAACAGACGGAAATGGCACTTAAAAACAAGCCGGTCCCCGCCGAAAGACGCACGAGCTAAGAGTTTCGTCGCTGGTATTGTAGATTTGCGCGCAAAATCCGTCACTAGCTGGATAGAAGACATGGCCAATCTTGAGCAATCCGCCGAGCAACTCTTCGGAGTCGTTCTCGATCTGCCACCGGAGCAAAGAGCGGCCTTTTTGGATCGAGCTTGCGGAGATGTCCCTGAACTCCGTCGCATGGTAGATGACCTGCTTGCCAACAATGATCGCCTTGGCAGCTTTCTCAAGGAGCCCTTGTGCCATTTCGTGAGCGAATCTATTTCGGGCAGTATCCCTTCCCCCCACAGTTATCTGACAGCCGGCACAAACCTTGGCCATTACTGCATCGTCGAGCCTCTCGGCTCCGGGGGAATGGGCGTAGTGTACCTCGCTCGGGATGTCATCTTGAATCGCAATGTTGCCCTCAAGATTTTGCCGGTCGAACTCTCCAAAAGCAAAGATCTCTTGCATCGGTTCGAGCGGGAAGCGCTTGCAGCGTCGTCTCTCAACCATCCCAACATCGTTACGATTTACGAGCGCGGACAGGAGGGTTCCACTCACTATATCGCGATGGAGCTGGTAGAAGGGAAGACGTTACGCCAGCTGCTGGACACTGGCTTGCTGCCGATTCGCAAGACGATTGAGATTGCGGCGCAAATTGCCGACGGCCTGGCCAAGGCGCATGAAGCGGGAATTGCCCACCGGGATCTGAAGCCCGACAATCTTATGGTCTTGCCCGATGGATTGGTGAAAATCCTTGACTTCGGGCTGGCTAAGCACGCTTTAGGAGATTTCGAACGATCCAGAGTGAGTACCCGCGCCGCGTTGCATACTCAACCGGGTCTGATCCTCGGAACGATGCAATACATGTCGCCCGAGCAGGCCAGCGGCGGTTCGTCCGATGCCCGCTCAGACCAGTTCTCGCTCGGCCTGGTCCTCTACGAGATGGTGACCGGAGGACGCGCTTTTCAGAGACCCACAGCAGCGGAGACTTTGGCGGCAATCATCCGGGAAGAGGTCGCACCAATCGGTATGCGGAACCCTGATGCCCCCGCTCCACTTTGCTGGGCAATTGAGAGGTGCCTGGCTAAAGAGCCCGGTAGCCGCTACAAGGCCACCCGGGACCTGGCGCGTGAACTTGCAACCATACGCGATCACATGATGGAAAGGCCACAAAAGCCGCTTGAATTACGATCGACAAATCTGCCGATTCAGCGGACTGGGTTCGTCGGGCGAAAGAACGAAGAACTTTATGTCAAAGAGTTGCTGCTACGAGAGGATATGCGGCTGGTCACGATAACCGGCTCCGGAGGTATTGGCAAGACACGCCTTGCGGTGCAGGTAACGAATAGTGTTGTTGGGCACTTTCCAGGAGGCACTCATTTTATTGCTCTGCACACGCTGAGCGATCCTGCTTTAATTCCGTCTGCGATTCTCCAGGCCCTGGGCATAAAAGAGGCGGGAGAACAGTCGGCCCGTGAGAAGCTCACAGAAAGTTTGCGTGATTTCTCCAGCGGGTCCATGCTGCTTGTGCTGGACAATTTTGAACATCTCGTCGCGGGCGCGTCAATCGTGACTGAGCTCCTGGCCACGTCTGCAAGCTTGAAGATACTGGTGACAAGCCGCGCGGCGCTGCACTTGTATGGAGAGCAAGAATTCCCCGTCCCTCCGCTGGCTTTGCCAAATGCACGTGCCTTACCACTGGTTGATGCCCTCTCACAGTATTCGGCGATCGCTCTGTTCGTCCAACGCGCCGTCGCCTCGAAGCCTGATTTTGAACTTACCGCGGAAAACGCGCCGGCTGTCGTCGAAATCTGTACTCGGCTGGATGGTCTGCCCCTGGCCATCGAACTCGCGGCCGCTCGAATTAAAGTTCTGTCGCCGGCGTCGATGACGAAACGCCTGGCAAGCCGACTGAAACTATTGACTGGCGGCTCGCGTGATCTGCCGCAGCGGCAGCAGACGCTTCGGGCAGCAGTCGACTGGAGCCACGATCTGCTGAGCGCGGCTGAGCAGAAGCTTTTTCGAAGGCTGTCAGTATTCGTGGGTGGATGCACTCTCGAAAGCGCGGAGGCTGTGTGCGATACCAAGCGTGATCTCGATTTGGACCTGCTCGACGGTATGGCATCCATGGTCGACAAGAGTCTGCTGCAACAGATCCATCACGCAACCGGCGAATCGCGCTTTGTGATGCTGGAAACAATTCGCGAGTACGCGCTGGAGAAGCTGGAGGCGAGTGGAGAGAAGGCACTTACGAAGCGCGCCCATGCCGCGTACTGCCTGGTGCTGGCGGAAGAAGATGTTGCGGAAGAGAAGAACACTGCGGGAGCAGACTGGCTGCATCGGCTCGCGGCCGAGCACGACAATTTCCGCGCCGGTCTTGAGTGGTTGATTGAGGCCCAGAATGCGGAATGGGGCCTTCGTTTGGGCTGTGCCTTATTCCGTTTCTGGGAGACAAGCGAATATCTTTTTGAAGGAAGAGACGCGTTGACCAGACTCCTTAAGATGCCAGGGGCCGCCGGAGCTACCACAGGGCGGGCTCGCGCGTGTTTTGCCGCAGGCGCCCTCGCGAATGAGCAGGGTGACTATGCCGCGGGGGATACGCTTCCTCGGGAAAGTCTCGAAATCGCGCGCCGATTAGACGACAAGGAGGCGGTCGCGGTCTACCTGAACGCTCTCGCCATAAATGCCAGGAGCCGAGGAGACCTGGCCCTTGCGCAATCCCTGCTCGAAGAATGCTTGACCAATTGGAGACAGACCGAAAATCAGGAGGCCGTTGCCCGCTCGCTCAGTAATCTGGGGAACATCATACTGATGCAAGGGGACTATTCTCGCGCCACAACAATATATGACGAATGCCGCTCAATTTTTGAAGGGTTGGGCGATTCCATTGGCGCGGCCTGGTCCATGAACAGCCAAGGGGACGTCTATCGCGATCAAGGCCTCTACCCTGCTGCGGCCGCGTTGTATGGACAGTGTCTGCAACTCTTTCGGGAGCTTGGGGATCCGTGGGGCATCGCTGGTACGCTCGCGGACTTGGGAAACCTGGCGACGAGAGAGGGGGCCTATGACACCGCGTCCTCTTTCTACCAGGAGAGCATAGGGATCTTCCGGCAGCTGGACCATAAACGCGGTATTGCTCGCCTGATAGAGTGTTTCGCCTGCTTATTGGCCGCTCAACATCAATCAGAGTGTTCGCTACGGCTAGCCGGGACGGCGGCGGCGTTACGCCAGAGAATCGGGGCTCCCCTGACACCCGCGGAAGAGTCCAAGCTTGAAGCAGCAATCGAATCGGCGCGCGAGGCACTGAGCGAAAACGCCGGCGCTACGGCATGGTTAGAGGGCTGGGCCATGCCTGTAGAGACAGTCGTTGAGAGGTTGCTGGGGCCGAAACGTAAATCTCAGGAGTGAAGAGGTCAGATATTGCGCGGAATGTCTTGCCAAATGAGTTTGTTGCCACGATCGGTGAAGCGTGCCTTGATGAGAACTCCGTCGGCCGCATGAGTGTAGCCGGCGCCACGATCCCTATTCTGCGAATGCGGGATCGAGGAGTCTGCGCACAGCGGAAACGCGATTGGCGGGTAGGCCCACACGCCTCGCATGTTCCTGGATCGTGGCCTCATCGGGCGCGAAGTATACGCAATAGACCTTGTTTCCAGTCACGTAGCTATGAAGCCATCTTATCTGCGAGCCCATCTGCTTCAAGACGCTAACCGACTTCTGCGATACTTCCCGCAATTGAGCGTCGGTTAGGTCTCCTACGCCCGGGATCTCTCGTTCGATGACATACTCTGGCATACAGCCACCCTCTAATGTGCAGCGATCGTACCATTCGGATGAGAGCTGGTCCAGGAAGGTTGTAAGAGCGCCGCGTCAGACACTTCCTCACGCGATGTTTGGCGGAGTGCTAGTTTGCACTCCGCCTCTTTATTGGAATGGGAGACCTACCGTTCTCTCGGGGCAGGACTCTCACACCTGCACCGCAGCTTTGGCCGGTATTCGAAGAAAGCTCCGAGCTACCGCTTAGCGGCCCGACAACGCAAAACCCATTCCGGATGCCTGGCCCCTTCGATCCTGATGTTCGAGGAGGCACTTTCGATGGCACGGAGGTCTTCAGGTGTAAGGTCGACGTTCGCCGCTCCGAGGTTTTCTTCAAGGCGGTGCAGCTTGGTTGTGCCTGGAATCGGAACGATCCACGGCTTCTTGGCAAGCAGCCAAGCAAGCGCGAGCTGAGCAGGTGTCACCTTCACCGAACTGCACCGAGTGCTTGCTATCCCGCAACGTTTGAGCCCAGCCTCACCGTCTTCGTTCAAGGGCGAAAGCGCATAACCCTTGCCGGAACGACGTACCTGTGCGACGAATCGACATTCGTCCTGAGCTCCGTTGACGTGCCGGTGGTCAGCCAAATCGTCGCAGCAAGCGAGGACGTTCCCTTGCTGTCGTTGCATCTCAAACTCGATATGGCAGTAGTGCGGGAAATTCTCAGCCAGGAAGAGTTCCATGCACCTAATGGTTCATCCCCAGCTCGAGGAATCACGATTGGGAAAACGACCGTCGATCTGCTGAAGCCCTTTTGTCGGCTTTTGGACCTTCTTGACGCTCCAGAGGACATACCGTTCCTTAGCAACCTGATCCAGCGTGAGATCGTGTATCGCTTACTTCGAGGACCTCACGGAGAGCGGCTGCGCGCGATCGCGACGCTGGGCGATCAGAGTCACAGAACAGCGAAAGCCATCGCTTGGCTTAGGGCCAATTACACGAAACCTTTGCGCGTAGAGGAACTCGCGGAAGTTGCACGCATGGGAATGTCAACCCTGCATCATCATTTTCGCGCGTTGACGGCGATGAGCTCACTTCAATACCAGAAACAGCTTCGATTGGTTGCCGCGCGAGAACGAATGCTCGTGGAGGGATCGATGCCGCGAGCGCGGCGTTCGAAGTCGGCTATGAGAGCGCGAGTCAGTTCAACCGCGAGTACAAGCGCTTCTTTGGTCAACCGCCGATGCGGGACGTCAAAGTGCGTCGACTCGCCGGCTCCGCAATGGTCAGCGACTAACAACCGCCAAGTAGAGATCGCTATTCTGTAATCACTTTGTCGGCCCATTCCACGAGAGAAACAAAGATCGTGGGATTTCCGTACTTCGCTCCGTAGTTGCTCAGATCGGCCTCGGTTACACCTCGAGCGCGGGAGCAGGCGCCGCAGGCATAAATCGGAATGTGCCGGGCCGCGAGTTTGTCCAGTGTCTCGGACACCTTCGGCCAACCGACGGGCGTAACGGTCTCGGCCACAACTTTGCGCATCAGAACGACCGCTTCTCCGAGGAGAAAGATCTGCACCTCGTGTCCCGCCTCGGCGAGGGCGAGCCCGTGCGAAAACGGAAATGCCGCCTTGGTCGGGTCGTCCGAACCCCAGGCGCTCTTCATCATGATCTTGAGCGGCTTGTGGGTTTGACCTTGTACTTGCGCCTGCACCCCGTCCGCCGCGGCCATCGCGAGGAGTGGTAAACCGGCAAGGCGAGAGAGAAAAAAGCGACGAGGCTCCATAGAGTACGCTCCTTATCAGGGATTTCTTAGTTCCTGGCCAGAGAGGGACAGGATACCTATTGCAGCCGTTCTGGGGGGATAGGTGTCCTGTCCTCTTAACACGCCCTTATCTCCGGCACACTAACCTTGTCCGGCGTTTTTGTGAAGAGTAAACTTGTCCGTATGGCAAGCCCAACGCGTCCAGGCACTGAGCCGAACGAAGACCTAAAGCGCGAGTTGGACGAGCATGTGCGGGACGATGAGGCTAACCCCAACGAGCGGGTTCCCGCGGAAGGGTTCATCGCCGATCTGAGGAAGAAATTCAAACCTATCATCCCTAAATGAAGGCTGTCGTAGTCGGCAGACTTGCTCGACGGGAGATTACGGAGGCGGCATCGTTCTATGAGGGCCGCCAGCACGGGCTGGGGGCTGAATTTACAGATCGAGTCGCCGAAGCCCTTGAACATATCAAACTGGCGCCCGAAGGGTATCAAGTCGTTCATGGCGATATGCGCCGGGTGAATCTTCGTCAGTTTAGAGATTGGGCGCTTTGGTTTCGAGTTCTGGCGGACAATAGCGTGGTAATCGCATGTCTGAGCAATCGAATGAACCCAGAGATTGTCAAAGAACGGGCGTTAGGCGTTCTGCCTATACGGCCCAAACCTTAAAGGAATGCGGTATGGAGGAGTCGCTGCAATCTTCCCGGGCTGACCGGCCAACCTCAGAAGATTCCAGGAACCTCTAGGTCGTGCTTCTTGCCTCGCTTTTTCCGAACTAGTGCACCGTCATCTGCTGGGGAAGGATGCATCGGAGTGGGAGGACGACCGCCGCGGAAACGATGCCCGAACCATAGCAAGAGTGCTAGTACGACGACCAGCCTGAAAAGCAAGACGATGAGGTGGGTCTGGTCCATGGGGGACCTTTCTATGGCGGAGAGAGTGGGATTCGAACCCACGGTACCTTGCGGTACACACGCTTTCCAAGCGTGCGCCTTAAGCCACTCGGCCATCTCTCCCGGTCTGTGAGCAGCGCCGCTGCTCAGCCGTGCCTCATTGACTTTACCATCTTGAAATTGCCAACCGCAAAGATCCACACCCCCAGGCTGGGGTACTTCCCAAATCAGTTAAGGTGAGAAGGACCATGCTCTCCCGCGCTCCAGCCACCCAGGTGCCCCCCACGGCGCGCTTCCGCAGCGAGCTAGCGGACCTCTTGCGGCTCGCCATCCCGGTCGTGCTTTCCGAACTGGGTTGGAGCGCCATGTCCATGGTGGATACCGTCATGGTGGGGCGCCTGAGCCCGGCGGCCATCGGCGCTGTAGGCATCAGCAGTGCCATCTTCTACGTTCCCGGGCTCTTTGGTATAGGCCTGCTGTTGGGGCTCGATACCCTGGTTTCGCAGGCCTTTGGCCGCGGCGATTTCGATGATTGTCACCGGGCGCTGGCTCAGGGCGTGTACCTGGCGATCGGGTATGCGCCAATCGCCATGCTGGTGATCGGCTTGGCTCCTCATCTCTTTCCGCTCATCGGCATCACCGAAGCGGTGCGCGGTCCTGCCGAGGATTACATCAGCCTGCTTAACTGGAGCACCCTTCCGCTGCTCTTGTACGTTGCTTTCCGCCGGTATCTGCAAGGGGTGGGCAAGGTCCGCCCGGTGACGTTTGCCTTGATCTCCGCCAACCTGGTGAATTGGTTCGGCAACTGGGCGCTCATTTATGGGAAGTTGGGACTCCCCGCCATGGGCGTGCGTGGATCCGCGCTTTCCACCTGCGTGGCCCGCATTTACATGGCCGGTGTGCTGATTTGGTGGGCCTGGAGGCACGAGCGAGAGCGCGGACACCCCCTCTTTTCCCATTGGCCGGGGGTGCGGCTGGCCCTCTTCGTGCGGCTCCTGGGGCTGGGTTGGCCGGCTGCTTCGCAGTTGATCTTTGAAGTAGGTGCATTTTCCGCCGCCACGCTGCTGGCCGGACGGCTCTCGCCCGACATCCTGGCCGCGCACCAGATTGTCTTGAACTCAGCCAGCCTCACCTATATGGTCCCGCTCGGGGTCGCGTCAGCGGCAGCCATCTCCGTGGGCCACGCCATAGGGGCAGGGAATCGGGCCCTCGCCCGGCGTAAGGGTTCCATGGCGATCGGCATCGGCGCGGTTTTTATGGCGTTCGCGGCGACGGCGTTCCTGACCATTCCGCGTCAGCTGGTTCACATCTATACCCACGACGCTGAGACCGTCGCCGTGGGCGTGCGGCTGCTTGCGGTCGCGGCCGCTTTTCAAGTCTTTGACGGTATTCAAGGGATTAGTACCGGAGCTTTGCGCGGCTTGGGCAAAACTCGCGGTCCCATGGCGATCAATATGGTGGCGTACGGGGTGATTGGTTTGCCGATCGGATATTTGTTGTGTTTTCACACGCGCTGGGGCATTTATGGGTTGTGGAGCGGGTTGACGTTGGCGCTCATTTTTGCCGCCGGGATGGTGGGGGCGCAGTGGGTTAGAGACTCCAGGGCGAGTTGATTAGCAGCAATACCTCAGGGGCACAAGTAATTCTATAGGTCATGTCCGATAACATATATTCTGTTAACAAACGTCATGGAACGCAACCCACGCCCCTTCAGTCTCTTCCCGCACCAATTCCCTTGCGCACTGGATGACCAATCAGCAGCCAGCGCTAAAGCGCGTGATCAGAGTCGACACTCTTTCACGGAGCGCTAAAGCGCTCCTTCCCCCGCATAAATGCGGGGGCTGCCACCAACTTGGACAAGACCGTCCACGGTCACTCGGAGCGCAACACTTGCATAACATCGACGCGCGCGGCGCGTGCCGCGGGCACCACCGACGCGATAAGCGCAACCGTCATCAGCAGGAACGCGGAGACAAACACCGGCAATGCGCCCGGCATCTTGACGTCCAGGAAATATCTGCCCGCCAAACGCGCCAGTACGAACCCGAATGCCGCGCCTGCAAGTACGCCCGCCGCAGCCATCATGGCCCCCTCTTCGATCACGCCTTTGAGGAGTCGCTGCGGCTCCGATCCCAGGGCTAGCCGGATACCGAATTCCCGCGTCCGCGCGCTCACCGAAAACGCCAGCACGCCCGCGACGCCCACCACGGCAATCACCAACGCGACAGCCGCGAATACGCCAAACACCAGTGAGTTTAAACGGTCCGGCGTGAGCACTTCTGCCCGAATGTCTTCTAGAGTGGCGGCGCGCTCAACCGGCTGATCGGCGGACATGGTGCGAAGAATGCGCGTGACCGATGGCGCCAGCGCATAGGGATTTGCATCCGTGTGAATGAAGAGACGACCGCCAAACATTGGACCTTCGTCAAAAGAGTTGTAAATGGTAAGCGTGGGTTCCGGAACGACATGTTCGTCGTCAATATCCGCCGTGACGCCGATGATGCGGTGCGGCGCGACAACACGCGCCTTTTCGAGTGCGGTCCCGTCCATGAATTGGAGCACGGGATCGGTCCAATAGACATGCCGATTGACCGCATCCTGATTGGGGAACATGCGCTGCGCGAGAGCCTGGCTAACGATAACCACAGGCTCTTTATTCTGGTCATCATTATTCTGGCCATCAAGCGCATTGAAATCGCGGCCGGCAATGATAGGAACGCCAAGCGACGCAAAAAATCCGGGAGAGATGACACGCCATTGCGCCCGCGGATCCTCTACCCCGGCGGCATGGACGTGTCCGTCAGCGGAGAATTGCAGACCAGAAGCGACGGGACCGCCGCCATCGCGCCAGGGAACGACATCACCGAAGGCAGTCTTGTTCACGCCCGGCAGCGCGTCAATACGACGTATCGCGTCCTTGTAGAAATCGACGACCTGCTGAGGTGTCTTCCCATACGGCATAGCAGGAACATCGATGGCGAGGACGTGCTGCGTGTCCAGACCTGTCTGTGCCCTTTGCAGAGCGATCAACGTAGTGATCAACATACTTGCGCCGGCCAGCAACACGAAGGACGCGGCGATCTGTGTCACCGCGAAGATCTGCTGGCGGCGGCGCGTGCTGCCGGTGATCCGCACACTTCCGCTTGATTGGGTCAGTCCACTCGGCGTGCCGGAAGAGGGCAGGCGCGGGACGAAAGCGAGAATCACCGCGGCGACGATAGCCAGCGCTGCTCCGACCCAAAGCAAGCTCGAATCGACTCTGAAATCGAGCGCGCGGACGGAGAAGCGCGAGGCGTAGCGGGCCAGGATGGCCACCATCGGCTGCGCGCTCAATACCCCGAGGCCGGCGCCAGCGCCGCAGAGCAGAAGGCTTTCGGCCAACAGCATGCGGCGCAACGCGCCTGTGCTTGCGCCCAGGGCCACGCGGACCGCCAGTTCCCCTTCGCGGCGAACCGTCCGTGCCAAAATCAGGTTGGCGACATTGCAACACGCGATGATGAAAATCAGCCCCGATGCTGCCAGCAGCACCAGCAGCACGGTCCTGGCGCCGGACGTGATCTGGTCACGAAGTAACTTGGCCCCAATCTGGAAGTTCGCTTGCCGGGAATACGCTTCGGGGTGGTCCTTCTTCATCGTGGAGTAGACGGAGCTCAACTCGGCGCGAGCCTGATCGAGCGTGACTCCGGGAGCCAGACGGCCGAAAAGCTCGGTCATGCGATGGATGCGGCCGGTCACCATGGTTGCGGAAAGGTGATGCGGACTGGTGACCACGTTGGCGATGATTTCGGTATCTTGAGGATACGGGACGCAGGGTTCGAGGACGCCGATGATGGTGGCAGACCGATCCCCGGTGCTACCGAGGCGGACGGTTTTCCCTATAACCGAAGGATCCTTGTGGAGAGCGGTCGTCCAGAAACGGTACGTGAGAACAACGACGCCGGCAGCTTTAGGACCATCGTCTTTAGGTCCGATGAGGCGACCGAGCACGGGATGAAGGCCCATCACGTCGAAATACGCGCCGCTGACAACGCCACCTTGAATGGAACGAGGTTCACCGAGGCCGATCATGGTGAAGGCCATGGTGGAGAAGTCGCCAAACGCGCTCACGGTTTTCACGCTCGCGCGCAAATCCTCTATCTCGGGAACGGAAAATGCAGCGTTTTCGTCGCCGATGCCGGTGGCGCTCTGCCGGATGTAGATCAGCCGGTCCTCGTCGCGGTTGACCAGAGGCTTGAGCAGGACTCCGCGCACTAGCGTGAAGATGGCAGCGTTCGCGCCGATGCCGAGCGACAGCGTGAGAACCACAGCGATCGCCAGCCCTGGAGTCCGAATCAACGAATGGGCTGCAACTCTCAGATCGCGAACGAATGACATCTCCTCAATTCTTTCCCTCACGGCCGTCCTCATCGCGAAGTATCCTTTCGCCGTCGCTGCTCGCTTGCCTTTATTATTTCGTTCAAATCCACAACCGGCCGTATCTCAGTCGGTCCAAGTCCATACTTAAAGCCCGGTTGCTGCGAGATAAGCTGAACGGCATGACTGAGGTCTCGTGCCTCAATGATTTGAATGCCGCCAAGCTGTTCCTTGGTTTCCGCATAGGGGCCATCCGTCGTCGCGACTTTGCCGTTTTTCCAGGACAGGGTCACCGCCGTCTTCGCAGGATGAAGAGGTACTTCGGCGACAAGATGTCCGTTGGCGCGCAGATGGTCGTTGTACTCAAAGCAGTCGTCGAACACTGCGTTTCGCTCGTCCTCGGTCATCCCTTCGAATTTTCCTGGCTCGAGGTATCCCAAACAGATGTATTTCATCAATTCCCTCTTGTTTCAACAATAGCCACTCGACTCAATTACCTAGTAACCACTCGACCTACGAGCTTCCTGTGACTCGGAGAGCCGTCAATGTCGGCGCGGGGGTGGTCTTCGGGCGGGCCGGTTTCCCTGCCTTCACGATATAGTCGAACGGCCGGACCGGAATTCGACAAATTGTCCAAGAAATTTTTCTGCTGGTGTGTAGGAGCCGAAGCGGCGGGACTTCAGGGCTTTTTGGACGGAGCTGTAGGGAGTTGTTAGAGGGAAGGGCGCACAGCAGGTCCCTCGGCTGCCTCCGGATTTCCTGTCGAGCTTAGTGGTGTCGATAGACCTCATGCGGCTTTCCTTGCTGAAAGCCGCATACGTGGTCCTCGATGAGAGCAGTGTAGTAGGAAATCGGAGTTCGCTCGGGATGACAAGGGTGGGGCGGTGGCCCACCTTGACATGGGTGGAGGTGGATGGACAGAGTCGAAAAAGCCAATTGGGACAAGTTCTGACTTTCAGCCGTCCCCTTCGACAAGCTCCCACGGCACACCGGGGCAGGCAGGGCAGGCTCTTCGGGACTGATCGCGGTCTGCCCGAAGCTGACTTGTTTAGTCAGTTCCCTTACATCTTGTAGCGGCCCAGGTCCTCGTCGTTGAGGCCTTCGAGCCAGCGGCGAAGCTCCTCCGGCGTCGTCTCCGCCATACTGGGCGCCAGTTTGGCGATCCGGATTACTTCTTCGCTTACGTAGATTGGACAGTCCGACCTTAGGGCTAAGGCCAATGCGTCCGATGGCCGCGCATCCAGGCTGACTACTTCGCCGTCCTGTTCCATCCAGATGACGGCGTAGAATGTGTCGTTCTTAAGTTCTGTAACCACAACCTTTTGCACCGCAGCATTCAAGCCGCGGATAAGGTTTTTCAGCAGATCATGCGTCATCGGCCTTGGGGTCGCCGACTTTTCAATCTCCAGCGCAATGGCGTTGGCCTCGTACATGCCAACCCAGATCGGCAATACGGTGTCACTTTTGACGTCCTTAAGGATCACGATGGGCATGTTGGTGGCCGGATCCATGACCAGACCGCGGATTTTCATTTCCACATCCATGGTCAACTCCGTCGGCTTAGACCGCCTCGCCGACAAGGCTGTTGGGAAAACTTTGCGTAATCCGCACTGGGAGATAGCTGCCCGGTGCGGGGCTGATCGGGTGCCGAGTCGTGAAATTGACGGTCTTATTCTGCGAACTGCGGCCGATTACCTGGCCCCTTTGACTGTTATATCCTTCAACGGCCACCTCCATGACTTGCCCTATGTGACTGGCGTACCGTGACCTTTGGATTTCGCGCTGGCGTTCAAGTAACACCTGCAGCCGCCGGCTCTTCTCCTCTTCTGGGATGCTGTCTGACAACGCGACGGCCGGGGTATTGGGCCGGGGAGAAAATTTAAAGGCAAATACCGCATCGAAGCCGATTTCGGCCAACAAGCTCAAGGTCTGCTCGAAGTCTTCCTCGGTCTCCCCCGGAAAGCCGACGATGATGTCGGTAGTGATACTGATGGGACGGTGCGAGGACTGAATCCAGGCAATCCGCTCCAGGTACTGTTCCCTGCTGTACTCCCTCTGCATGGCTGCCAGCACCCGCGTCGAACCGCTCTGCACGGGCAGATGCACGTGGTCGCAAAGCGAGGGCACTTCATCGATGGCGGCCACGATATCGGGGGTAAAGTCACGAGGGTGAGAAGTGGTGAAGCGCACCCGGCGAATACCGGGAACCTGGCCCACGGCGGCCAGTAGTTCGGCGAAGGAGAGCTTGCCTTCGCGGTCATGGTACGAATTGACGTTTTGCCCCAGCAGCTGGATCTCGGTGTAGCCGGCCTCGGCCAGTCTACGAGCCTCGGCGAGGACCGAAGTGGAGGTCCGGCTGCGCTCCTTGCCTCGCGTGTACGGAACCACGCAGTAGGCGCAGAACTTGTCGCATCCTTCAATGATGGTGATGTAGCCGCGGTGAGGATTGGTGCGCGCCGTAAACTCGGTCTCGAAGGTTTCTTCGGTTTGACGGTCATCCAGGCCGGTGATACGCGACTCCCCTGCCTCCAGGCGAACCAGCATCTCCGGCAGTTTGCGGTATGAGGCCGATCCCGAGACCATGGAAACATAAGGAGCGCGCTCGAAGATTTTCTCGCCTTCCTGCTGCGCCACGCACCCCAGGACTACGAAGCGCTTGCCTTGGGCGTAGAGCTTCTTGTAGTCGTTCAGGCGGTTGAAGACCTTCTGTTCGGCTTTGTCGCGGATGGAGCAGGTGTTGTAGAGGATCAGGTCGGCGGCGATCTCGGTATCTACCTGTTGGTAGCCCTCATGGCGAAGCGTGCCGATGACTTTCTCCGAGTCATGCACATTCATCTGGCAACCGAAAGTCTCGAGATAAAACGTTTTTTCAGGCGCCATATTGAGACCGAGTATACCGCAGTAAGAGCGTGCTACGGGTGGAGTGGGGAGTGACAGAGAGCTTCGAATGGAAGAGCTCCGATGAGTCCTGAAGCGTGCCGCATCCCGCAGGGGTCTGCCTCTTGTTCCCTAACAAGGGACCCAGCTGGCAGGGGGTGGGGTATCAATTCCGATGATGCGAGCGCCGTCGGCGCGGCGCTCAAGGGCTATTAGCCTGCTAAACTTGAGATTCAGAAACATACGTGGAAGCGAGCGTGTTCGCGCACACGCTGGAGGCGAAAAGATGGCAGAGACAAACGGAACCTACCCGGGCGGAACAGCATTGAGGCTGAAGCTGGGCCTGGCCGAGATGCTCAAGGGCGGCGTCATCATGGACGTGATGAGCACCGAGCAGGCCGTCATCGCCGAGCGCGCCGGCGCCACTGCGGTTATGGCACTGGAGCGGGTGCCCGCGATGATCCGCGCCCAGGGCGGAGTGGCCCGGATGGCCAAGCCCAGCCTGATTAAGCAGATTATCGGCGCGGTCTCCATCCCGGTCATGGCCAAGGCGCGTATCGGGCACTTTGCCGAAGCCCAGATCCTACAGCACTTGGGAGTCGACTTCATCGACGAGAGCGAAGTCCTCACCCCGGCCGATGAGCTCCACCACATCGACAAGCATGCCTTCACCACGCCCTTTGTCTGCGGAGCGCGCGATCTGGGCGAAGCCCTGCGGCGCATCGCTGAAGGCGCGGCCATGATTCGCACCAAGGGCGAAGCCGGTACCGGCGACGTGGTGCATGCCGTCAAGCACATGCGGCAAATCGTAAAAGAGATGAAGGCCCTGACCGTGCTCCGCGACGAGGAGCTCTACGCCGCGGCCAAGGAGCATCGTGCTCCCTACGAGCTGGTGCGCATGGTTGCCAAGACCGGCAAGCTGCCGGTGCCCAACTTCTCTGCCGGCGGCATCGCCACGCCGGCCGACGCGGCGTTGATGATGCAACTGGGCGCAGAGGCCGTCTTTGTTGGGTCGGGGATTTTCATGAAGGAAGGCGCAACCCCGCTGGATGTGGAGCTGGATGAGAAAACCGGCGCCGTTCGCAATCCTAAGGAGCGCGAGGAAGCGGAATCGCGGGCCAAAGCCATCGTGATTGCAACCGCGCATTACAACGATCCCAAGATTCTGGCCGAAGTGAGCGAGCAGATGACGGGCTCCATGCACGGCTTGGCTGTGGGTGGGCTTCAAGAGGCTGATCTGCTGCAGACCCGCGGCTGGTAGGCATGGGGCAAGAACGTCCGCGCATTGGCGTGCTCGCCATCCAGGGAGATTTTGCCGCGCACGCCCAGGCGCTCGAAGACGCGGGCGCCGATGCGGTGGAAGTCCGAAAACCGGAGGAGCTGGCCGGACTCGACGGTCTGGTCCTGCCCGGGGGCGAATCGACTACATTTCTAAAGTTTCTCGAGCGGGATGGCTTGCTTGAGTCCCTGCAGCGCTTCCTGACCGAAAAGCCGGCCTTCGGCACCTGCGCCGGTTGTATCTTGCTGGCCACGCATGTTACCCACCCACCGCAGCAAAGCCTGGCGCTGATGGACATCAGCGTGGAGCGGAATGCCTACGGACGGCAGATCGATAGCGCCATCCAAACGGGGCCCACCAAGCTGCCCGGCGGCCCGCTGGAGATGGTCTACATCCGCGCCCCTCGCATAGCCAGCGTGGGCCCGGGTGTGGAAATCATGGCGGAACGGGACGGGTTTCCGGTGCTGGTGCGGCAAGGCAGGTTACTAGCGGCCACCTTCCACCCTGAACTTTCCGCCGATCGCCGGGTTCACCAGCTCTTCGTCGAGATGGTGCGCGAGCAGCAAAACCGGCCGCTATAGGCCTTTTTCCTACGCGATGCGCGACGAGGGTACTTCTGCAGCATCCAATCCGTCAAAGGGTATGACTACGGAGTTCACCGCAACGAAGCAGTTTTCAAAATGCAGTGGGAGCCGGGGGCCAAACAGGAGTAATCTTCGAATGTCGGAGTTGATCTATGCCTGCTACCTTCACTCGCACCCCTGTTGAGACAGAGCGCAAGGATCCCGGATTTGGCGGCAAACCGCCGGTTGCCCGCAGGCCTACAGGCGGGGGTGGAGACGGTGAGAACTGGGACAATCGGCCTCCTGGGCGGCGTGGACCCCGTGATCTGCTGAGCCGCTACCGCATGGTGTTGTTTTTTGCCTTGGCCAGCGACCTGATGTTTTTCGTTGCATTAGTCAGTGCTTTTTTTGCCCGCCAGAGCAGCGGCCATTTCACGGTCAACAATAATTGGGTTCTGGACTGGCATCCGATCGCACTGCCGCCCATTCTGTGGATCAACACCGCGCTGATTGTGCTCAGCAGCCTGACCATGGAGATCGGCCGCAGGCATTTTTTCCTTGAGATTGACGTGATGGAGGAGTGGCTAGGACTGGGCCGCCCGACCATCCGCCGCGCCGCTCCCTGGCTAGCGGCAACGGTTGTGCTGGGCGGACTGTTTCTGGCCGGCCAGTGGATTGCCTGGAAACAACTGGTCGAACAGGGCGTCTTCTTTGCCTCCAACCCGAGCAGCCACTTTTTCTATTTGATCACCGGCACCCACGGCCTCCACTTGCTCATCGGCGTGCTGGCACTGGGGGGCGCGATGTTGGCGCTTATCTTTCTGCGCCGTGTCGAGCTGCGCCAGGTGGTGGTGGACTGTACCGCCTGGTACTGGCACACCATGGGCGTCTTCTGGATCTTCCTCTTCGGCATGCTGGTCTTTTGCCAATAAAGCGGTGGTGTGGACATCTGGCCTCAACTGAAATGGACAGACTGGCAGAAGACTGCGGACACCTTGCACATGTGGACGCAGATCGTGGGCAAGACGCGGCTCGCGCTCAGCCCTCTGCAGGCCCACTGGTGGAATGTGCCGCTCTACGTGAGCGCGCGCGGACTGAACACCTCCGCGATGCCGTATGGATCAGAATTTCTTGAGGTCGCCTTCGACTTCGTCAGCCATGAGCTGAAGTTCGTGATGAGCACCGGCGCCAGCCTGTCGACTCCCCTGCGCGCCCAGTCGGTGGCGGAGTTCTACCTTGAGTACCAGCGCAGTCTCTCTGCACTCGGCGTCAGCGTAGAGATCCATGCGGTGCCGGTAGAACTGCAGCATCCTATTCCCTTCGCTGAGGACTTTGAGCACGCCTCCTACGACCGGGAAGCAGCTCACCGCTTCTGGCGGGTCTTGATGCATGCGGACAAGGTCTTTCAGCAGTTTTCCTCGCGCTTTGTGGGCAAGGTCAGCCCGGTGCATTTCTTCTGGGGAAGCTTCGATCTGGCGGTCACGCGCTTTTCCGGGAGACCGGCGCCGCCGCGCGAGGGTGCCGACGCAATCACCCGCGAGGCTTATTCGCATGAAGTGATCAGCGCAGGCTTCTGGCCTGGCAACGGTGGCTTTGGCGACGCTGCCTTCTATTGCTATGCCGCGCCCGCGCCCAAGGGTCTCGCGGCCGCATCGATCAAGCCTGCCAAGGCCGGCTACAACAACACTCTTGGTGAGTTCATCTACCTTTATGAAGATCTGCGCCAGGAGCCTTCGCCCGACGAGGCCCTGCTCACTTTCCTCGAAAGCACCTACGAAGCGGGAGCCACGCTTGCCAAGTGGGACCGCGCTGCTCTCGAGCGATCCTAGGGCGACTGCGGGATGCCCAGGACTACGTCCTGGGCTACTTTCAGCCAGAGCTGTCCAAATTAGCGGGATGGTCGATACTGTAGCGTTGATTCTGTTGGACAAGCTTGTGTTGCAACTGGGTATGTCGAAACCAGGTTGGGTGTTTCGGAGGCCAGATTTAGGGATGTGCTGTCCAATGTGTTGGCGATAAAACTCCTGATGTAGGCCCGATGAATGGGTGGGATAGGTTTCAGCTGTCCTAAATAAGGGCAGGAAAACTAAAGCGCCAGCCGAAGTTGATCCTGCATGGCGGCCAGAGCAGGCGGTGGTTCAAAGGGACTATTCAACCAAGCCCACAGGTCGCGGTATAGGAACAACTGCTGGCGCAGTAAGGCCACCAAATTGGAGAGCGACCAATCGAAGGTTGATTTCAGCTTCAAGTATTTCAAAATCAACATGACGATCAGGGCGGTCCAGATCTGCGTCTTTAAAGCATTGGCACTGGTGCCCACGAAGGTCTTGACCCGCAAGGACTGTTTGAGCGCCTTGAAAAAAGTCTCGATCTGCCAGCGATCGCGATAGATTTTCGCAATCGTGCTGGCGGCAAACTTCAGCTGATTGGTCAGAAACGTGAACTCCTCGCCCGTCTCCGGATCACGCACCACCACCCGCCTGACCGCCACGCCGGTGCGATAACCGCGGTGGCCCAACATCACCATCTGGTCGGCCAGGATGTTGCCCCCGGCAGCTAAGGGCAACTCCTTGACCACTTTGTAATGGCCGTTCCATCGCTGCCGGGTTACGAAGTACACCCCTTGCTCGGTCAAGCTGGCGAACCACTTGTAGTCGGTATATCCACGATCGAACACTACAATCGTGCCCGGTTCTAAGGGCAGCTTGCGCGCTACCTGAATCTCCGCCTTGATGGCCGGCTCGATCACTGCATACTTGGGCAAATAGCCGTCGTGATCCAGCAGCAAATGCAACTTCACTCCACCTTTGGTGCGGCGAAATTTGGCCCAGTCATACATGCTCGCGCTGAGGTCAATCACACTGCCATCCAAGCTCAGCAGCTTATTCTTGAACCGGAATTTCTTCCCTCCGCGTACTTCTCGCTGGCACTTCTCCAGCAACTGCTCAAATACCTTCTGGTACAGCTGCCACGGCCGATGTTCATTCGCGTAGGCCAACGTCGATCGTTTAGGGCTCTGATCCACCCCCAGATGTCTCAACTTGCCTTCACAAGCCGCCAGACCGCCGCAGATCTCTCGCAACGACTGCGCTCGCCCCAGATGACAGAACAACATCGCCACCATCTGGCTCCAACTGCTAAATCCACGAGCGTGACGCTCCGCCCCGTGCTGGCGAACTGCCTGCTCAAACTCGGCCCGAGAAAATACCCCCAAAATCTGCGAAAAAATACTGCATACTCCACTCATGGTGGAAGCCTCCTAGCTGAGATCGGTTTTCCGGCAAGAATCCCAACCTCAACCTAGCAGGCTTTCGCCTTCTGCTAAAAACCCTAATTTGGACAAGACTGACTTTCAGCCGTCCCCTTCGACAAGCTCAGGGCAGGCTCTACGGGACACATCTTGGCGACTAGAGAGCTGTACCTCAGGGGCGTATACAGGTTGCGAAAAGACTCATGTTTTGTGTCAGGGCACGACTTTAGTCGGGCCGTAAAGAATGGGCTGATGAGGGCTTTAGCCCCTGAGGTTTTGCTTTCCTGCCCTTCCCTAGCCTATTAAGCGAGTTCTCTTGAAATTAGAAATCCGGTCCACGTAAGCCACAGAGGCAGTGGATAGGCTGCCAGCCGTTCCACTGTGCCTGTATTCCATCCCAGTGCGACCCACGATGGAGTTCCGCGGAAGGCCAGGGCGAGTGTCGCAAGCAATCCAACGGATCCGAGCGCGAAGGTGATCCAGCTTCTAAAACGCGACGGCAGCGCCTCGCAGACGGATCGGCGAATCATCACCAGGCCCAGCAGGATCATGGCCAGGTTGCCTCCCACAAAATGGGCAACCGCGCCCAGCAGGTGCAAGCGGAAGTTAACGTCCTCCGGCGCCACGCCGACCTCCAGCACGCCGATGCCCGCAATCACCAATAGGGCCAGCGCGATCCGATAGACGAGTCTGGCAGGGAAAAATCCACGCACCAGGACGGCGCCGAAGACGATCAGCAATCCCTGCAGCACGAACGAACCGTTCATGACCCAGTGCAGCGACGAACATGCTGCGGGGCCTTCACAGCGCACTGCGCCCAGGTCGCTAATGTAATTGCGCGCCATGCTGTAGTGCCCCGTCCAACCCAATCGGGCAATCTGTTCGCCCACAAAAAACTGAAAGCAACACAACCACAAACCAGCTCCCAAGCGGCAGATCATGGCGCTCCTCCAGATCGCACGTCTCGTTTATTCTTGCACTATGGAATTCAGACGGCTTGGACATTCGGGATTGAAGGTGCCGGTGCTCTGCTTCGGCGCAGCGACTTTTGGCGGAGCAGGTGAATTTTTCAAAGCATGGGGAGCGACGGATGTCGCCGAGGCAACGCGCCTGGTGGACATCTGTCTGGAAGCGGGCGTGAACCTCTTCGATACCGCCAATGTTTATTCGCAGGGGATGTCGGAAGAGATCCTGGGTCAGGCGATCGCCGGCCGGCGCGACAAAGTCTTGATATCGACCAAGGCCACTTTTCCCATGGGCGACGGGCCCAACGATATCGGCTCCGGACGGCTGCACCTGGTGCATGCCTGTGAGGCCAGCCTCAAGCGCCTGGGAACCGACTACATCGACATCTACCATCTCCACGGATTTGACGCGCTGACGCCGGTCGAGGAGACGCTCGATACCTTGAACACACTGGTGCGCAGCGGCAAGGTTCGCTACATTGCCTGTTCCAATTTCTCCGGCTGGCATCTGATGAAGTCGCTGGCTGTCTCGGACAGGTACGGATGGTCGCGCTACGTAGGTCATCAGGTCTACTACTCCGTGATCGGCCGTGACTACGAGCAGGAATTGATGCCGTTGGGAATCGATCAGGGAGTGGGCGCGATCATATGGAGTCCTCTAGGCTGGGGACGGCTGACAGGAAAGATCCGGCGCGGACATCCCTTGCCGGCAGAGAGCCGTCTGCACAAAACCGCGGCGCAGGGCCCCCAGGTCGACGATGAATATCTCTACAAGGTTGTTGACGCATTGGATGAGGTGGCGAAAGAGACCGGCAAACCCGTGCCGCAGGTGGCGCTGAACTGGTTGCTGCAACGGCCCACGGTGGCCACGGTCATCATCGGCGCGCGCAATGAGAGCCAGCTGCGTCAGAACCTGGCCGCAGCAGGATGGAACCTGACTCCTGCGCAAGTAGCCAAGCTCGATGCGGCCAGCAAAATGAATGCTCCCTACCCGTACTGGCACCAGCGGCAATTCGCCGCGCTCAACCCAGCTCCCGTTCCTCAATAAACTTTGGTCTTGCTGTGGAGGGACCTGAGTTCCCTTCCCCCTAAAAGCATCTACTTAGCGTCCAGCGTGAAGGTATCCTTCACTTCAACCGACTTCTGTGCCGCATCCGGGTCCACTACGCGGTACATCTTCACATCGGCATGCTTACCCTGCAGCGTGATCACGAGATAGTGAAAGTTAGGATAGGTGCGGGCGTGATAGAGGTCTTGGTCGCCACGGATAAAGACGGGATAAGGTCGCGCGCCCCCTCCGCCGGTGATCACGTGGGTGATGCCATTCGTTTCGAAGCGCTCGTAGTTATGAATATGGCCGTTGAAGACAACGAATTTAGCGTGGGATGCGGCAGCCCGGGCTTCGAGATAGTGGCGCAACTCTAGTGTGTCATCGTCGGGAATACCAAGCATGAAGGCGGTTTGCAGATCCGAAACCAGTGGTACGTGAAAGAGTAAGAAAACGAAGTCCACTGACGGGGGAAGATGGGCGAGCTGTGACTCCAGCCATCGACGTTGCACCCAGCCGGCGCTGAGAAAGTTAGTGCTGTCCAGCGTGATGAGATAGATATTTCCCATCTGCACCGAGTACCACCTGTGGTTGTCGATCTGCGGATAGGCAGCAAAGTAATTTTTCATGCCGCTGCGAGGATCAGGAAGCCCTTCATGGTTGCCGATGGTGGGATAGATGCGCAGCCGTTCCTGAGTCCACAGGGCGGTTTCCTGGAAATAGACTTTCCAGTCGTCCTCGCTGCTGCCGTGAAAGGGCATATCGCCGGTGAGCAGCAGGATGTCGGGCTTCTCTTCGCCGACTTTTTGCGCCAGCCATTTGCGCACTCCTGGCTGGGTGTCAGAAGTATTGGAAGGATCGGTAAAGCGCATATCGCCGTAGACGACGATGCGCAGTGGCCGGCCCACCGGTAAATCAGAAACGGTAAAGGTAGGGCGGCTGTCTTCGTCGCTGCCTTGCGCGCGGTGGCGGCGAAGGTTGCTGCGCCAACGCCGTGCCGGCGATGCAGGCAGTGGCAAGCAGGAAGCTTGCTGCTTTGCGCAAACGGCTCATCAGGCGCAGCCGCCGCCAACAAAGTGAACAATCTCCAGGCGGTCCCCGTCCTCCAGGCCAGTGTTGGCCCACTCTGCGCGGGGAACGATGTTGCCGTTATGCTCGATCGCCACCCGGTCGCCTTGGAGACCCAGGTCAGTGATCAGGTCCAGGAGATGGGCCGGGACCGTCAATTGCGGAAATTCCCGCGATTGACCGTTGAGGACAAAATGCATACAGGGAGAGTATCACCGGCCCGACGTTAAGCTCACTCCCGCTACGACCCTGATTTAACCCATAATCCGCGAACCCAGCCAGCGCTTCACGCGGCCGAAGGCCGGCTCTACCTCGGTGCCGGAATAATAGATAGCGCGGTTGAGTCCCTTAAGAATCTGGATGGCTGCGACGCGCGGGTCGGCGTTTCCCAGCGGTCCCTTGTCTGCAAGGTCATTTGCATACTCGTCGGCGAGGTATTCAATCGCGTGGCCCAGGATTTCCAGGGCACGGCCACCTTCCGGGGAGAGCCGGCGGCGGACGAAAGGGCCGAGGTTGAGCGGACGAACCCGATGTGGCCGAACTGCGCGCGGTCGCGCGGTCTTACCGGCCCAATCGGGCCGAAATAAGGATCGTAGTTTGCGGAGCGAGCAGAGTCCTCCGGGGATGGGGCGCGACGAAACTTGAGCATGATTCCACCTCATGGCGGACCTATCGGCCAAAAGGCGGGACTTCCTGAGATGCGTGCGCCGACGAAATCTGAAGCACGGTTGCCCCGAAATCCCTCTGAGCCCTGAGGTGCATCTCCATACCACCTCAACGCAAGCCTAGCTTGACTCTGAGAGGGCGAAAACTTACAGTCGAGACTGAGGCTAACCTCGTACCCCGCGAGTTCAAATGCAGACGCACGATTACTTTTGGAACTACCTCCCGCTGCTGCTACAAATCCTTGTCGCCGTGGGTTTTGGGGCCGGAATCGTCACCGCCTCCTGGTTCATCGGGAAGCACCGCAACACCGCTACCAAGCTCGCCACCTATGAGTGCGGCATCGAGGCGGAAGGCGATGCCCGCGGCCGCTTCTCCGTTCGCTTCTACATGGTCGCCATGCTCTTCATCCTCTTCGACGTGGAGGCTGTCTTCATGCTCCCCTGGGCCGTGGTCTACCGCGATCTGCCCAAGCTGGTTGGCTCGCGCATGTTTGGCTTCTGGGAGATGGTGGTCTACATCGGCTTCGTGCTGGTCGGGCTCCTCTACGTTCGGAATAAGGGAATTCTCGACTGGTCCTCCGACAAGGCGGACCTCTAATGGACGCCGTCAACGAGAAAGACGCCGTTCTCCAAGCCCACGCCGAGAATCACGCCATCGCTGCCCTGTTGGCCGCCAAGCCCTCCTGCATTACCAACGCCCGCTTCGATCGCGGCGAACTGAATCTCTGGATCGAGCGTGACGACATCCGCCCCGTCTGCCGCACGCTGCAGAAGGCGGGCTACAACTTCCTCGTCGACGTCACCTGCGTGGACTGGTACCCCAGCGAACCGCGCTTTCAAGTCACCTACCACATTCTTTCCCACAGCTTGAAGGAACGTCTCCGGCTCTGCGTCCTGGTCGATAGCCTGGATCCCGAAGTAGCCAGCATCACTCCGGAATGGCCGTCGGCCAATTTCTACGAGCGCGAGGTCTGGGACCTCTTCGGCGTGCGCTTCGGCGGACACCCCAACCTGCGCCGCATCATGTTGCCTGATCAGTGGGAAGGTCATCCCTTACGCAAGGACTACCCGGTGGAGGGCTACCGCTGATGGATGCCGCCGATTACGTCATTGCCCCGCTGATCGAACCGCGCGTCGAGGAGGGCTCCAAGGACCGCACCATGGTCCTCAACATGGGGCCGCAGCATCCCTCGACCCACGGCGTGCTGCGCCTGGTGCTGGAGATCGACGGCGAAACCGTGCTCCGCCTGGTGCCCGACATCGGCTTCCTGCACACCGGCATCGAAAAAACCTGCGAGGCGAAGTTCTACCAGCAGGTGGTCCCGCTCACCGACCGCATCGACTATCTCAGCCCCATGTCCAACAATCTCTGTTACTGCCTGGCGGTCGAGAAGCTGCTGCAGTTGGAGATTCCGCCCCGGGCGCAGTTTCTGCGCGTGCTGCTCAACGAGCTCACCCGCCTCCAGTCTCACCTGGTCTGGCTGGGCACCCACGCCATGGACATCGGCGCGCTGACGCTCTTTCTCTACACCTTCCGCGAGCGCGAAGAGATCCTGAAGATCTTTGAGGACGTCAGCGGCCAGCGCATGATGGGTTCTTACTTCCGCGTTGGGGGCATTGCGCTGGAGCCGCCGGTCGATTTCTACCAGCGGGTGCAGGGCCTGCTCACGATGATGCCGGAAAAGATCGATGAATATGAGAACCTGCTCAACGGCAATCCCATCTGGGTGCGCCGTCTGCAGGGCGTCGGCTATCTCAGCGCCGCCGACGCCATCGCCCTGGGAGTGACCGGGCCGCCGTTGCGCGCCAGCGGAGTCGACTGGGACCTGCGCCGCGACATGCCCTACTCCGGCTACGAGAAGTTCCAATTCAAGGTGCCGGTCTCTGACGTAGGCGACGTGTGGACGCGCTACACGCTGCGCGTTCAGGAGATGCGGGAGTCGGTCAAGATCTGCCAGCAGGCGCTCGACGGCATGCCCCAAGGACCGATAAAGGCCGACGCGCCCAAGGTGGTGCTGCCCGACCGGGAAAAGATGAAGACCCAGATGGAGTCGCTGATCTACCACTTCAAGATCGTGACCGAAGGCTTTGCGGTGCCCGCCGGCCAGGTCTACCAGGGGATCGAATCGCCGCGCGGGGAGATGGGCTACTTTGTGGTCAGCGACGGCACGGCCAAGCCCTATCGCGTGCACATGCGCAATCCGACGTTTGCTTCCCTGCAGGCTCTGGAAACCATGTGCGTCGGGAGATTGTTGGCGGACGTGGTTGCGGTGATCGGGTCCATCGACATCGTGCTGGGAGAAATCGACCGGTGAGCGATCCTATCGATGTTCGCTCGCACGTTTGGGAATCGCTGGTGAGCATGCTGCGTGTCTATGCGCATGCAGCCAGCCTTAACGGCAGTCCATACATAGTGACCAGTGGCTCGAGCGAGGCGACGGTCAAGCATGAGGATTCCGTGCTGAGCCTTAACTTTGGTCCCGACACTGGCGAGGGAAACTGGTGCGTCACCCACCCGGAACGGGAGGAGTGCGGTGCATTTCGGATCGAAGAGGACGGCACGCTAACCTTCCCGGCGGGCCCGAAAGAAATCGACCAGGCAGCCATCGATTGGATCGGCTATCTGGGGCGAGACAAGGTAATCGACGAACCGATGAGCACATTAGCTCCCACGGTTCATCCATGACCATGTAGGTTGTGCAGCAAATTTGTCATCGCGTCCACCAAAGAGAAACGAACTTCGGCTGCGAAGGGTACCAGGCAGGATAGCAAAGACCTCAGGGGCTAAAGCCCAATGTATTTTGGATCGTTTACGGCCCGACTAAAGTCGTGCCCTGACACAAAACATGAGTTTTTGGGAATCCGTAAAGCGCGGCCTGGTACAAAACATGAGTTTTTTCGCAGCCTGTTTCGCGCCGGAAAGCGGAGTGGGTACAACGACGACACAGTCCCGAAGCGCCTGCCCTGAGCTTGTCGAAGGGGACGGCTGAGAGTAGCCCAGGACCTGAGTCCTGGGTAGGTCCAACAACAACGACCAGTCCCGAAGGACGACTGAGAATAACCCAGGATGTCAGTCCCGGGTGCAGCTGACGACAAATATGAGCACACAGATAAACACCATCTTCAGTCCCGAACTGGCCGCGCGCTTTGACCGCATGGTGACGCTTTACCCTCTGCGCCGGTCGGCCCTGATCCCCATGCTGCTCTATGCCCAGGATGAGGTGGGCTATCTTTCCGAGGCGGTGATCAGCGAAGTGGCTGCGCGCATCGGTATTACCGAGCTGGATGTGCGCGACGTCATCACTTATTACTCTCTTATGCGCACCGCTCCCGTGGGCAAGTATCATGTACAGGTATGCACCAACATCAGTTGCATGCTGCGCGGTGGCAACGAGATGTTGGCCCATTGCAAACAGCGCTTAGGCATCGGCAACAAGGAAACCACGCCCGATAAGCTTTTTTCCCTGGAAGAAGTGGAGTGCATCGGGGCCTGCAGTTGGGCTCCCGCCGCGCAGGTAAACTACGACTTTCACGAGAATTTAACCCCGGAATCGATGGACAAGATTCTCGAAGATTACCGCTCCAGAACGTAGGAACGCGCACTCGGAGAAAGCATGGCCTATCTCGTATCCCATCCAGATGAAGTGAAGGTGATCTCGTTCCGCTTCGGCAAGGGAGCGACCGACATCGACAAGTATCTCGAGCTGGATGGTTACACTGCTGCACGCAAGGCCATCACCCTGGGTCCGGAAGGGATCATCGCCGAGATGAAGGCGTCGAACCTGCGTGGCCGCGGGGGCGCCGGCTTCCCTACCGGCATGAAGTGGTCCTTCGTTCCCAAGCAATCCGCCAAACCCAAATACGTCCTGGTCAATGGAGATGAGAGCGAGCCCGGCACCTGCAAAGACCGCCTGATCTTCGAACACGACCCCCACTCGGTGATCGAGGGTGTGATCATTGCCGGCTTGGCCATCGGCGCCAAGATGGGCTTTATCTACCTCCGTGGTGAGTATCGCTACCTGCTCAAGATCATGGAGAAAGCCATCGAAGACGCCTACGCCAAGGGCTTTCTGGGCAAGGGGATCTTTGGCAGCAACGTCGATTTCGACGTGATCTCTCATACCGGAGCGGGCGCCTACGAAGTAGGCGAAGAATCCGCCTTGATGGAATCGCTCGAAGGCAAGCGCGGCATTCCTCGCATTCGTCCTCCTTTTCCCGCAGTGGTAGGGCTCTACGGTGGGCCCACCGTCATCAACAATGCTGAAACGTTGGCCAGCGTCCCCCACATCTTCCGTATCGGGGGCGCAGAGTACGCCAAGATCGGCACCGACCGTAACGGCGGCACCCGCCTCTTCTGTCTTAGCGGAGACGTGGCCAAGCCCGGCGTCTACGAATTGCCCATGGGCTACAACCTCAAGAAGATGATCTACGAGGTGGGCGGTGGCATCCCCAATGGCCGCTCGTTGAAAGCTGTAGTCCCGGGGGATCCTCCTGTCCTGTCACTTCGGCCCAACGAGATCGATATCGGCATGGACTTCGACCAGGTAAGCAAGGCGGGCAGCATGCTTGGTTCCGGCGGCGTGGTGGTTCTGGACGACACCGTCTGCATGGTGGAGTTCGCCCTGCGCACCATGAAGTTCTACCAGCACGAGAGCTGCGGATGGTGTATTCCCTGCCGCGAAGGCACCGACTGGCTGAAGAAGACGCTGACGCGCGTTCATGCCGGCGGCGGCGTGGCCAAAGACATCGACAATATCCGCTACCTGGCGCAGAACATGTTGGGCCGTACCTTCTGTCCGTTGGGCGACGCTGCGGCCATGCCCACCATCGCCTTCGTGGACAAGTTCCGCAAAGAGTTCGAAGACCACCTGGACGGCAAACCGTGCCCGTACGCCCATCAGCCGGAAGCGGCCTTGGCCGGCGTATGACGCCCGCCCACGATAAAGATAGGAACCCATGGCTGACGTAACCTTTACCATCGATGGCAAGAAGGTCACCGCACCCGCAGGCACACTGTTGATTGAGGCCTGCCGTGCCGCGAGTATCGCAGTTCCCTCTTTCTGTTACTACCCCGGCCTTTCGCTGTGTGGAGCTTGCCGCATGTGCCTGGTGCGCCTGGAAAAGGTGCCCAAGCTGCAAACCGCCTGCACCACGCCGGTAGCGGAAGGTATGGTGGTCCACACCGATAACGATGAGATCACGCAAGCACGCAAAGCCACCATCGAGTTGCTGCTCGGCAACCACCCCCTGGATTGCCCGGTGTGCGATGCCGGCGGCGAGTGCGAACTGCAGGATATGACCTTCAAGTACGGGCCGCCGGAGTCGCTCTACACCGAGGTCAAGCAGCACCGTGAAGAACAGCAGTGGTCCCCGGTGGTGTTTTTCGACCGGCCGCGCTGCATCCTTTGCTATCGTTGCGTGCGCACCTGTGGAGAGGGCATGGATGTCTGGGCACTGGGGGTGCAAAATCGCGGCGCCAGTAGCATCATTGCCCCCAATAAGGGCGATCACCTGGACTGCGAAGAATGCGGCATGTGCATCGACGTCTGCCCGGTGGGAGCGCTCACCTCGGGTGCCTATCGTTATAAAACCCGGCCCTGGGAAATGAACCACGTTTCCACCGTCTGCACTCACTGCGCGGATGGATGCAAGACCACCCTGGGCGTGCGCAGTGTAACCAACGGCTCGGAGATTTTGCGCGGTGACAACCGCGACAAGAGCGGCATCAACGGCGAGTTCTTGTGCATCAAGGGGCGCTACGCCTTCGACTTTGCCAACCACACCGACCGGTTGACCAAGCCTTTGGTTCGCCAAGCGGACGGCAAGTTCGCAGAAGTGAGCTGGGAGCAGGCGCTGGCGCACGCCGGCAGCAAGCTGCGCGAAATCCGCGATAGCCGGGGCGGCAAGGCCATCGGCGTAATCGGCTCCAACCGCACTACCAACGAGGAAAACTACCTGCTGCAGAAGCTGGCCCGGACGGTGCTGGGAACCAACAATATCGATCATCACCGCACCGCCGACTACACCGCCTTTGCCCGCGCCATCTCGGGACAGAAGGACCGCGCTGCGTCGCTGCGCGACTCCATGACCGCGCCGGCGATCCTGCTGCTGGGCAATGATCCTACGGAGCAGCACCCTCTCCTGGCCTGGAACCTGCGCACCAACCTGCGCCACAACAATGCCCGCATCTACCTCGTGAACCATGCCGGCATCAAGCTGGAGCGGCAGGCGCACCAATCGTTAATCATTCCTCAAGACGGCTACGCCAACGCTGTACGTTTCCTGGCGGGCGCGGATGAAGCTCTTCCTGGAACTCAATTGGGAGACGAGGCGAAAAAGTTCCGTGAGGCGTTGCGCGCTGAGCCCAACCTGCTAATCATCTTTGGTTCTGAGTACCGCGGCCGGGACATCGACGCACTGGTGAATTTCGGCGTCTGGTTGGCCAACGCTCGCTTTGCCTGCCTGGGCGACTACGTCAACTCCCGCGGCGCCGCGGACATGGGCTTACTCCCAGGCCTGCTGCCCGGTTATGTGCCCGTGGAGCACGGTGGACCTTTTGCAGAGGAGTATGGCGATGCGCTGCCCAAGACTCCGGGCATGGACCTGGTGGAGATGTTCGATGCCGCGGAACGCGGTGACCTGGGCGCGCTCTACGTCGTGGGCGCGAATCCGATTGCCCGCTACGGCATTGACCCCGCCGCGCTGAAAGACACCTTTGTTGTCGTCCAGGATATGTTCCTGACCGAGACAGCCCTGCTGGCGGACGTGGTATTGCCCACCTCCAATCTCTATGAGAAGTCAGGGACGGTTACCAACACCTATGGCGATCAGCAGCTGGTCAAGAAGGCAGGCGACCGGGCCGGCGTGCGCAGCGACTTCGAGTTGATGGTGCGGCTCGCCGACACCATGGGCGCAGACCCCAAAAAGCTGGTTCCCTTCGGCCGCGGAGTCCACGCCGATATGGGGCAGACTCGGGGAGCGCAATCCGGTGAAGCGGACCGTCACAGCGTGTGGCTGGCGGCGCAAAACCTGGAGCCGAAGCTGAGTCCCTTCGATCCCTTCGCCATTCTTGACGAGATCCAGCGCCTGGTGCCCGGCTACCAGGTCTCGCGTTTGGAGCTGTTGGCCGGAAACGACGTCCATGTGCAATCATCGCTGGTGCAAATCGAGGCGGGGCCTGAGCGGCACGCACTCATACTGCCTGCGGAAGACACTCTGTTCACCTCCGGCACCTTAGGCCGTTACAGCAACATCTTGCACTCAGTCATGGAATCGCACACCACCAAACCGACAGAAACGGCTGCAGACTAGAGGTAAGATTGGAGTTGCGCGTTTAAACGAAGGGCACGGCTTCAGTCGTGCCGTAGATTTCGCAGGCGCTACACGGCTTTAGCCGCTGGGGTACGCTGTTCCAAACCTGTAGGGCGAAATGATTTCTTTTTCCGCAGTTTCTTTAGCCCCCGAGGGGCCAGAAAGCGAAAGAAACCTGTGAGCTTCCTGATCTTTTTTCTTCTGAGCTGTCTGAAGATCGCCGTCGTGCTGGCGATCTTTCTCGGAGCGGTCGCCTACACCGTGCTGCTTGAGCGCAAATTGGTTGGCCGCATTCAAAATCGTTGGGGTCCCAGCCGCGTTGGCCCCTTCGGCATGATGCAGCCCATGGCGGACGGCCTCAAGCTCTTCCTGAAAGAAGATCTGTTGCCCACCAACGTGGATCGCCCGCTTTACATCCTGGCGCCGATGATCGCCCTTGGCTGCGCCTTGATCTCGATTGCTGTCGTGCCCTTCGGGCGACGCATCACCTGGCATGGCGTCGATATGTTCCAGATCGCCGATGTGAATATCGGTTTACTGGTCATTCTTGGCGTTACCTCAGTCGGCGTTTACGGAATCGCCCTCGCCGGCTGGTCGTCCAACAACAAATACTCGCTCCTGGGAGCCCTGCGCGCCAGCGCCCAGGTGATCAGCTACGAGCTTGCCCTGGGGCTTTCTCTGGTGGGCGTGGTGCTGCGCGCCGGATCGTTGAACCTGCGCACCATCGTGGATAGCCAGTCGGCCCATGGCTTCTTATCATGGAACGTTTTTGGCGGATACCAATTCATCGCTTTCTTCATCTATCTGATGGCGGCCTATGCCGAGACCAACCGTGCCCCGTTCGATCTGCCTGAGGCAGAGACCGAGCTGACGGCCGGCTATCACACGGAATACAGCTCGATGAAGTTTGCCATGTTCTTCATGGCCGAGTACGCCAACATGATCACCGTGGGCTGCGTAGCGACGCTGCTCTTCTTCGGCGGATGGACCAGCCCCTTCGGGTCGCTGATTCCCGAGTTCGGCGGAGTTTTTCTTGAGGCCCTCCTGCCGGTCTTCTGGTTCGTCTTCAAGGTCTTCTGTTTCCTCTTTCTCTATATCTGGGTGCGCGGAACGCTACCCCGGTTCCGCTACGACCAACTGATGGGCTTTGGCTGGAGGTTCCTGATGCCCTTGGCCATCGCCAATATTCTCGTCACCAGCCTATGGCTCGCCTACGCGCCCTGAGATGCATGACGAGAATTCACTTTGGGATCTAGCCGCCACGGAACATGGGTGCACAAAGGTGTTCTACAATCACCTTCGGGCCCGATCTAGGAGAAAAGCACTAGCATGTATCTGGTTCTCTTCATCTTTTTTGCCGGCCTTTGTGTAGCAGGAGCCCTGAACCTCCTCTTCCAGCGCCATCCGATCAACAGCGCCCTCTCGCTGATTGTCGTGATGAGCTCGCTGGCCGTGCTCTATCTCCTGCTCGGTGCGGAGTTCCTGGCTGCCGCCCAGGTGATCGTCTATGCCGGCGCCATCATGGTTCTGTTTACCTTCGTCATCATGTTGCTCAATGCCGGGACGGAGGAGCGTACCCATGGCAGCCATGCCGCCTACATCGTCGGCGTCCCTGGGGTTGCGGTGCTGGTCTGCCTGTTGGGATTCATCTTCCTTTCTCCACACACCCACCTGGCGAAGGCCCGGCTGGGAGACTACGTGGTCTCGACCAGCGACCTCAGCAAGGTTCTTTTCCGCGACCTGCTCCTTCCCTTCGAAGTAACGTCGGTCCTGATTCTCATTGCCATCCTGGGCGCGGTTGCGCTGGCCAGCAAGGAGCACTGACATGACTATTCCCATTGCTTACTACCTGGTGCTTAGCGCCATCCTCTTTTCGATCGGGGTGGGCGCCTTCCTCATCAAGCGCAATATCATCACCATCTTCATGTCGATTGAGCTGATGCTGAACGCAGTGAACCTGACCTTTGTCGCCTTCGCCTATCAATGGCACCGGGTGCAGGGCCAGATATTTGTCTTCTTCGTGATGGTCGTCGCTGCCGCCGAGGCCGCAGTAGGCCTGGCCATCATCATCGCCATCTTCCGCTCGCGGAGTACGCTCGACGTCGATCAAATCAACCTGATGAAACTATGAACGGAAATCCATCCCTCCATCTGTGGTTGATCCCGCTGTTGCCATTCATCGGCTTTCTGCTGAATGGATTGCTGGGCCGTTTCTTGAGCAAGGCTCTGGTCTCGACCATTGCCCTGCTCTTTACCGCGGCTCCGCTGGCGCTGGTCCTCGGCATCGCCTTCCACTTCGGCAGTCTCACCTTGCCTCATTTCGAGCAGTTGGCCTTCCCTTGGATCGAAACCTCGGCCTTCCGCGTCGACATCGTCTTTCTGCTCGACCAGCTGACGCTGGTCATGCTGCTGATCGTCACCGGCGTGGGTTTCCTCATCCACATCTACTCCGTCGGCTACATGGCGCACGAGGAGGGATACTGGCGCTTCTTCGCCTACCTCAACCTGTTCATGTTTTTCATGCTGACGCTGGTACTGGCGGAGAACTTCCTGCTGATGTTCGTTGGCTGGGAGGGCGTAGGTCTCGCCTCCTACCTGCTGGTCGGCTTTTACTACTTGAAGGAGTCCGCTGTGGATGCGGGCAAGAAGGCGTTCATCCTTAACCGCATCGGCGATTTTGGCTTTCTCCTCGCCATGTTCCTCATGATCGCCCACTTTGGCTCGCTCAGTTTCAGCCACGTCTTCGTCGCGATCGCGCAACATCCCGAGATGCAAGGCGGCTTCCTCACCGCCATTGCGCTGCTGCTGGTGCTCGGCGCTACCGGCAAGTCAGCACAGATTCCCCTGTACGTCTGGCTGCCGGACGCCATGGAAGGCCCCACTCCCGTCTCCGCCCTGATTCATGCTGCCACCATGGTGACCGCCGGCGTCTACATGATCGTGCGTTCCCACGCGCTCTTTGACCGCTCGCCGTTCGCCCTAGGCGTGGTCGCGGTGATCGGCGCCGCCACGGCCTTGTTTGCGGCTACCGTCGGCATGGTGCAGACGGATATCAAGCGCGTGCTGGCCTACTCCACCATCTCGCAGCTCGGCTACATGTTCCTGGCCTGCGGAGCCGCCGCTTACTCCGCGGCCATCTTCCACCTGGTGACGCATGCCTTCTTCAAGGGCCTGCTCTTCCTGGCGGCCGGCTCCGTCATCCACGGCCTGGGCGGTCAGCAGGATATGCGCGCCATGGGCGGCCTGCGCAAAACAGTGCCCATCACCTTCTGGACCATGAGCGCCGCGGTCTTCGCCATCTCCGGCATCCCGCCGTTCTCCGGCTTCTTCAGCAAGGACGCGATTCTCTACCAGGCGTTTCTCTCCCCGACGGCGGGGCCGATCCTCTGGTTTGTCGGTCTCGTGACCGTTCTGCTCACCGCGTTCTACATGTTCCGGCTGTGGTACCTCACCTTCTTTGGCGAGAGCCGGACGCACGATGCGCATCCCCATGAGAGTCCCTGGTCGATGCTGGTGCCGCTAATTCTGCTGGCTGTGCTGTCGGTCGCCGGCGGCTGGATTGGCATTCCCAAAGCACTCGGCGGCGGTGACCAGTTCGCGCACTTCCTCGCGCCGGTGATCAGCCCCAGGCCCAGCTACGAGCAGGTGCGCATCGCCATGGACGAGCAAGGCGTTCAGCGCGCAGCCGCCATTTCCACGCCGCAAACGCCGCGCCAGGGCACCGAGAATCAGGAGCGCGTTTTTAGCTTCATTTCTGTGGTCATGGCCGGAATCGGCTGGTTCTTTGCCGATCTGCTTTATCGCCGCAAGCCCGGGTTGGCCGATCAGCTGGTCGAGCGCGTTCAGGGTCTTTATTCATTGCTGGTCCACAAGTACTGGATCGACCAGATCTACACCGGGGTCATCGTGACTCCCCTGCTCTTCGTTACCCGCTACTTGTTGTGGGGCGTAGCCGATCGCGGAATCGTTGACGGTGGCAGCAGCCTGGCGGCAGGCGGTGTGCGTGGAGTGGGGGCTCTGGTCCAGCGGGTGCAGTCGGGGAACATCCGTTCTTACGCTGGGTGGCTGGCAATTGGCGCCGCGGCTCTGCTCCTGATTACCTACTTCGGCTACTCCATGCAACTCTAAAGGCTGGCAAGGACGATTTGTGCTGAACGATTCGATATTGACGCTTACGACCTTTGTCCCCGCTGCAGGAGCGGTGGTCGTGGCATTGCTCCCGCGGCAAGGCCGCATTATTCAATGGTTCACGCTGGCGGTGACGCTGGTCACCTTTGGGCTGACCCTTCAATTGCCTTTCCATTACGCCTATGGTCAATCGGGCTTTCAATTTGAAGTCGACCACGCCTGGATCGCCAGCCCTGCCATTCGCTATCACCTGGGTGTGGACGGCATCTCGGTCTGGCTGGTGGTGCTGACCGGCTTTCTCGCCCCGCTCGGTGTGCTCTCCTCCTGGAAGGCCATCAATCACCGCACTAAGGAGTTCTACGTCTTCTTCCTGCTGCAGCAGACGGCGATGATTGGTGTCTTCGTCTCCCTCGACATGTTCCTCTACTACGCCTTTTGGGAACTGACGCTGGTACCCATGGCGATCATTATCTCCATGTTCGGCCGGGATCGCGGGACCGAGGCGGCCATCAAGTTTTTCATCTATACCTTTCTGCCTTCGGCGCTGCTGCTGGTAGGGATTATCTGGCTGTATGCCAAGACCGGTACCTTTGACTTTGTTCGCCTACAGTCGATCCTGGCGCAGGATACTGGGAACTTTCCACCCAAGGCGCTCTTCTGGGCCTCGCTGGCCTTTCTCGTCGCCTTCGCGGTCAAGGTCCCGGTCTTTCCCCTGCATGGCTGGCTAGGGGACGTCTTCAGCGAAGCGCCCGCGGCGCTGGCCATGGTGGTCGCGGGCAAGCTGGGTCTTTATTCCATCCTGCGCTTCAATCTCGGCCTCTTCCCGGCCCAGGCCCGCCAGGTGGCGCCGTGGATGATTGCCCTGGCGGTTATAGGAATTCTTTACGGCGCACTGGTAGCGCTGGTGCAGACCGATATGAAGAGGCTGGTCGCCTTCTCCACCGTCAGCTCACTCAGCTTTTGCATATTGGGCATCTTTGGCTTTGCGGTCTCGGGCCTGGACGGCGCGGTCTACCAGACCATGAATGAGGGCATCTCCGTCGGCGCGCTGCTCATTCTGCTGGGCTTCATGTACGAACGTTATGGGACTTACGAAATCGCCCCTTACGGCGGCTTGGCCAAGCGCATGCCCCGCCTCGCCACCTTGTTTGTGTTTACCTCGCTCTCGCTGGTCGGCCTTCCGCTGCTGAACGGATTTGTGGGTGAGTTTCTCATCCTCAGCGGCAGTTTCCCCGGCCATGTTGCCTGGGTCTCAGCGGCCACGGCAGGCGTCATTCTCAGCGCGTCCTATATGCTGTGGATGATCCAGCGCGTCTTCTACGGCGACGTATCAAAGATGGTTACAGAATTGAACGTAGCGGATATGGGCGGGCGCGAACATATAGCGCTTTGGCCGATGGCTGTCCTCATGTTGGTGATGGGCGTCGCTTCCCCCATCTGGATCCGCGCCATCGATGGCGCAGTGGTAAAGCTGGCATCGCCGGCGCGCGCCCACCCTGGGTATTGCGGTGACACAGTGATGCAAGCAACGCAGGTTGTGCCTCAGGCCTATCGCATTCTGCCCGAGCTATGGCTCACCGTCACCGGCGTGCTCATCATGCTGATCGAGCCCTTGATGCCTCCTGGCATGACCCGTAAGCCCATCGGTGTGCTCGCCCTGGTCGGCGTCATTGGCGCCTTGCTGGCCAGCGTCTGGCAATTGGGGCTGCCGCCGGGAACGGCTTACTACGGCACCGTGCAGACCGATGCCTTCAGCGTCTTCTTCCACGTCTTGATTTGCGGCATAGTGTTGGTCGCATTGCTGATCGCTTTTGACGTCTTCGATGGCAGCAAGGAAAGGCCGGCCGAGTACTACTCCCTGGTCCTCTTTGGCGCCATGGGCATGTGCCTGATGTCGAGCGCGGTGGAGCTGCTGCTGGTTTTCATCAGCCTGGAAATCTCTTCCATCTCCACCTACATCCTGGCTGCCATTCGCAAGAAAAGCGGCAAGAGCCCTGAAGCTGGATTGAAATACTTTCTGCTCGGCTCGTTTGCCACCGCTTTCTTCCTCTACGGCATCGCCCTGAGCTTTGGCGCTACGGGAACCACCAACATTGCCGGGATAGCCGCAGGTCTTTCCCAGAGCCCGACGCCGGGCTTCGCTACGTTGGCCGTGGCCATGATCCTGATCGGCATTGGCTTTAAAGTTTCTGCCGCGCCCTTTCAGGTCTGGACGCCCGATGTGTACGAAGGAGCCCCGTCTCCGGTGGTTGCATTGATGTCCACCGCTCCCAAGGTCGCCGCCTTCGCCGTGCTTTTGCGTATCCTCTACGGAGCCTATCCAGCCCTGCATGCTCATTGGCTGTTGCTTGCCTGGATCATGGCTGCTCTCTCCATGACGGTGGGCAATCTTGGCGCCCTGCGGCAGCACAATGTGAAGCGCCTGCTGGCATATTCCTCGATTGCCCACGCCGGCTACACGCTGGTCGCGTTTACCGCCCTCTCCAGCGAGGGCATCGCCGCCGCGATGTTCTATACCGCGACGTATGCGGCAATGAATGTCGGCGCTTTCGCCATTGTCAGCCACGCCGGCGGCTTTGACGATAGGCTGCTCTCCGTCGTGGACTACCGCGGGTTGGCCTACCGGTCGCCGCTGCTGGGCGGCGCGCTGGCCTTCTTTCTGCTTTCGCTGATTGGGATTCCCTTCACCGGCGGCTTCTTCGGCAAGTTCTACGTCTTTACCGCGGCCCTGCACGCCGGCGAAGTATGGCTCGCAATCATCGGCCTGGTAAACAGCGGTATTGCCTGCTACTACTATCTGCGCCTGCTTACTTCTATTTATGGCAAGCCCGCCGACGATGCGCCGGTGCAGTTGGTGCCCCGGCTGAAGAGCTCGCTTATTGTTGCCGTGCTGCTCACGGTCGCCGCCACCTTGATCCTGGGCATCTTTCCTAGCAAGATTCTCTCCATGGCCCAGGCCGGAGCGGCCACATTCGCCAACATACCCGGAAGCCCCGCCAACCCAACCGCGATGTCCGCCAGCAGCCAACGTTAATGGCGCAGTTGTAAGCAATTCTCCGCTTCGTCCTGACCGCAGTTATTGATGGCCTGCCGCCCACCAAGGCGATGAAAAGCGCCTGCAATCGAGGGAGCAGTTCCCCAAGCCTTTGCGGTCCAGGTAGGATTCGCCTCCGCCAGGGGATAAAGTCTGCGCTGTCCTTGATTAATCTACTTCTGTGGAAGCAAGAAACCCCATTGCATTCCCTCCCACCCTCATGGAGCGGAATAGGGTACCGAGGCAAAGAATCTTCGCTCCTCCCCACGCGGATCCTCGATCACCCTGGAAACAACATCGAACGCGAGCGTAGCCCGGTGGGCCAAATCATAAGGCGGCCAGTAAGGGAGTTCAGGGTAGTTAGGGTTCCCGCTTCGCGCGAATGCTATGTACGCGTCACTCATCTGTCTAGCCAGCTCAAATGCCTCGGGATCCGTGCCCGTCATGCGGTGAGAAAGCGCAACGTTATCAAACATCAACGCGAGGTCGAGTCCATGACAGGCCTTGTATTTTCCATGATCGACGGGTGAACCCCAGCGAAGTTCGTAAGAATACGTCGGCGCCGATCCAGGAGGCAAGGTCGCGCGATGCTCTATCTCTATGACCGCCGCACGCCAGTCGTGCGAATCTGTCGTGGCGGCGAAAAATACGTCACTGGCGGAATAATCCGGATGAAGCCGCCGATACATATAGATCATTCGATCCAGGTTACCCATCCTTTCGGAATACGGCGCCAGGTTCTTCTTCAGGCTCTCCCAGGTGAGACTGAATAAGGCCTGGTTGTTCTCCCCGATCAGGGCGCGAGACTCGTCATGGTTCGTGCCCACCATGAAGGGAACATGCGCAGATATCTGGGGAGCATCCGGGCCAAAGGGTATACGCAACAGCGTGTGCCCATCCACAACCGGGCCATAAGAGTCGCTCGCGCGCGAAGCTGAGATCAGGTTGTCAAGAGAGACCGTCCTGATCCGGTCGATCTGATCCAGCGGCAGCCCCAATGCATTCATCACCGCCTCAGCCTGCCACGTCGCGTGATCTGTGCTCAAGGCCGTAACCGCCTCGCCACTCGAGGTAGCCGCCCGCTGGAAGAGAGGCACAGCTGAGGGCATTGCCATCAGGGTAGCAACTTTGCCGCCTCCGCCGGATTCCCCGAAGATCAACACCCGGTTCGGATTACCTCCAAATTCCGCGATGTTGTCGCGGACCCACCGCAATGCCAAAATCAAATCCAGTTGACCGAGGTTGCCCGAGTCCGCGAACTCCGGACCGCCAAGCTCAGCAAGATACAAATAGCCGAAAGCATTGAGCCGGTGGTTAAGGGTAACGACTACTACATTCCCGCGGCGGCAGAGATTTACCCCGTCGTAGATAGGAAAATTGGCTGCGTGAGCGACATAGCCACCACCGTGTATGTAGACCATGACCGGCCGCTTGGCGTGGTCGCGCAAGCCGGGCGTCCACACATTGAGGTAGAGACAATCTTCGCTGACCGGGCCTCCGGGATCCGCGACTGATCCGGCCGCGGAGACCCGCGCCGGCGGCCTGATCTGCGGAGCACGCGGGCCAAACTGGGACGCCTGCCGTATTCCAGTCCACGGTTCAGGGGGGATTGGCGCCATAAATCGGCGTGGCGCAGTATCAGCTCCGTAGGGAATGCCCTTGAAGACCTGAATGTCATTGTCAATGAAACCGCGAAGCCGACCCACGTTGGTTGTGACGATCGGGCCATCCTTTGAGGTCGCAGCCGCAATCCGATTCTCAACCACGGAGGAAAGAAACGGAAAGGCCGCGCCCATTGCGAGGCCTTTGATGGCCGAGCGGCGGCTCATCTTTGCGGTTCTTGTTTCTATATCCATGCTAATTTCGAAAACGTGCTCCCGAGTTAGGATTCTCCAACCCATCATCCTCGCTCGCCGTGGCTCACTGCGGTCGCACCTCGATGCGTTCTCCTGGGCTAGTCTTCAGCTTTACTATCTCGCCGGTAGCGTGCTCGGCTTCGTGACGGTTGCGGTATACCTGCAAAGCTCTGCCCGGCCAGGGGTTCTGGAGGGCCAAGTCGCGGCCCTTTTCACTTTCGATCACCAGATTCTTCACCTCGGCTTGATTCAATTCGCTTGAAACCAGGAACGCGCCGTAAGCACGAAGATTGCCGAAGGATGCGTCATGATCTTTGGGCCACACAGGAAAGAGTCGCAAGACGCCTGAGAAGCTCTGCAGCATCATCTCGTTAATCGTCGCGGGAATAGTGCTGGCGGATTCAACTCCCCCACCGAAGAAGAAGATATACCCGTTTGGATAGCCATTTTCGAGGGCATCTTTTCGCAGGCCGGCCAACAGTTTATTCGGATCGTATCCCACCCTGGCCATGGCTGGCGGAACAAGAGGATGGTCGTTAAACCCGCGCTGATCGATAGTATCGAGGGCGATCTTCAGGAGCTGTGAATCCTCGCCTAGACCAATTTGATTCGCTGGCCAGACTGCCAGAGTGCCCCAGGCGGGAATCGTAGTGGTCGGCTTGCCATCGTCCCCCGCATCGGCTGTCAGGAAGACCTTCTCTCCCTGGCGCACGCCAGTTGGATAGGGCGCCAAGTGATCGATAATGTTCCGCCACGCGGGGCGGCGCGATGAATCCAGCCCAAGCTCCTCACTCATATCAATGAGGCCCTTGAAAGTCGCCCGAAGGAACGCAAGCTCGTTCATGGGGTTTTGACTTTCCGCACACTTTGCCCAGTTCGGTCCCGAGCGCCACGGGCCAACTTCATCTGCGCAGTCCCCGCGGATGATGTATTGAGCGTGGTCCTTTATCAAAAAGTCTTCCCAGAAGTCTCCGACTTCTCTGATGAATGGATAGACCTTGACGGCATAGCTGTCGTCGTAAGTGCTATAGAAACGCATCAGCATCGGCATAACCAGAAACCCCGCGTTGCTTTTCATCCCCATGAACGGGTCATAGTCGAATTCGCGCTCAAGACCCCAGGGCCCAATGTGGCCCGGGTAGTAAACGCCCCGGACACCTAACATCGTCCTGGCGTATGTTTTGGCGCGGTTGACGAATGCCAGAACCGGCGGGTCGTAAGAATCTGAAGTGGCGATATGGTTTGACGAGTACAAGCCCAGGAATGGAGTCTGAAGGTTGTAGTCCAGGGTATAATCCCCATTCCACGACGGGTGATCTGTGGTGACCCATGGACCATACAGCCCTGGAGCAACCTTACCAGTCCTGCTGGCAGAGGCGGTGATGTACTGAGACGCATAATAAAATCTCTCAAGCACCGGATCGCCAATTTGAACAAAGGACTGTGACCAGTAATTCCGCCACCATTCGCGGTGTAGTTCCAGAACCCGGTTGATTTCGGAAACGGTCATCTCGCCGGCGCGCATCTGCGCCAACGCTCGATGATTGGGTGCGTCTAAGTCGCTAAGTATCGCCTCAACCAGGTAGACCGGTTTGCCGGGTTCGAGCGTAAAGTGAATGCTGCCATTCTGAATGGAGCTTGGCTCGCCAACCAACCGAGCTGCAAACGATACTTCCCGGCCCTTTGTTGTTACCGTCGTCGTGGGACCGAGGGGGTTAGGCCACGCGTACTGCTCGTCGAGTGGACCGTCTGCATTCCGTGACACCCAAAGCGTGTCTGCAGTATTTCCACTGACAAGAAGACGGGCCCCCGGCATCACCTCCCGGCCGTCGACATAAGCGCGAAGCATCGAACCATCAAACGTGCCGGCAACATGGACCCATTGGTTTGTCGGTAGAGCATCTTTTGAACGAACAAACAACTCCCCCACGTTAAAGCGCAGTCGTCCATTATCCAGAGCCAGGCTGTAACTATCATTCCAATCCCCTTTGCTCAGGATAAAGTTGGCGTCTCCGGCAGAAAAGATATAGATCCATGCCGCCACACTGACGTGCTTCACGGGTGGAACCTGCCCGGCTTCGATGTAGCTCCAGCCGTGCATGAGTTTAACTGCTCTTCCCCGTTTGCCAACCCCGTAAGGCTGATAGTCGAGATGGTAACCATCTGGCTTGCATCCAGTCTCGTCTACGGGACGCTCGTTGGGCCGGTAGACGGAGGGCGGTAGCGGGCAAGCAGGACCGGTCACCAACTTGGCCACGGTGTCCTGGGGAGTGGTTCCTTCTTGCGCGTCAAATGCCCAACGCCGAATCAGACCCTTTGCAGGTTCTTCAAGATTCACCAGTTGAGAAACTTCGTCTTGATCGAGTGCACGATCATACAAGTGGACCTCATCGATCATGCCACTGAAGTACCAACGTCCCTGCCCATGTTGTTCTCGGCCGATATTCACCGTCTTGTCGTCGTTGCGGATGGCCGCTCCAGCCGGGAACAGCTCCGCGCTTACCTCTACACCGAGACCGTCGTCCGCCTCAAGTTTTGTTACGAACAGATTCTCGGTGGCCGCCACCCATGAGGTTGTGTGAACGGTTGTATTCGCACTCCTAAACGTTCCGCGAACCTCGGCATGGAAAAGATCCTCTTCCTCCCGGTAACTTGCGTCGCGAAGACCGGGGATGGTTAGCTGAACGCCGCCCACTGTCATCGGGGATGCCTGTTTGCTCCAGAAATCGTTCTTTCCCATGTAAAACCGTTGTTGTTCGGGAGGACCGCCAAGCGCGACACCTACATCACCGTTGCCCATGATCGGCCCGTCGACTACGGTACCGCTCGGAACATGCTCCGGCGGTTTGGTCATTACCAGCGTCTGCCGAGCCACGATGCCAGCGCTCGCGGAATCTGCTTGTTGAGCGAGAGACATGAAAGGGAAAAAGGGCGCGAGCAGCAGCAAACCAAATACTCGATAGGAACTCATGATCCCTCCCCGAGTCTCCAGTGGCTGAACTCGGATAACTTTACCGGCATCATGGGGTCCCGCCTTATCACGAGATTACTGAGAGAAACTTACCTGGTATCGTTGCCCGCTCTGCATCATCGCAGAGACGGTACCGTCCTCCGCTCGAGAAAAAGCTACGGCCTTGCCGGCCGACCGAAGGGTGGAGATCTTCTGCCCGCGGGGGGTCAGCAGATGCCGCTGGCCGTCGATAGCAGGCAGCAGGGCTGCAGAGACTGCCTTCCCTGCCCTCCATTCCAGATCGACTTCGATCGCTCCACGAGCGCGAAGTCCAGTAACAGTGCCTTTCGACCACGAAGCAGGCAGAGCGGGTAGAAACCTGATAACGCTGTCATGACTTTGCAGCAGCATTTCGGCAATGCCGGCGGCTGTGCCAAAGTTACCGTCGATCTGAAACAACTTGTAATCGCCGTTGAAGAGATTGGGTGTGGCACTATTGCTCAGCATATTCGAGACTCCTTGCCGAGCCTTTTCGCTTTCTCCCAGTCTCGCCCATAGGCACACGTACCAGGCGCAAGGCCAAGCGGCAGTGCCCGAACCAGCCTGTATCCGGCGGTCAAGAGAGACCCCGGCAGCGGAGGCAAATGCAGGCGATGCATGGGGAGTGATTTGATGCCCCGGGTAAACGGGAAAGAGGTGCGATACGTGGCCCATGCCAGGAGTGGCTTCGGTAAAGTCCTCTGACCACTCCTGCAGTTGACCATATTTCCCGATCTGGAAGGGAAAGAGGCGGCCGCGAGCCTCTTCCAACTGGGCGCGGAATGCTGCATCCTCATTCAGAATCGTCGACGCCTCGATACAATTGGTGAAAAGATCCCAGATGATCGCCATATCCATGGTCGACGCGATGCTGACCGCGATCGGCTTACCGTCTGAACCGATGAAGTGATTTTCAGGCGAAACGGATGGGGCCGTAACCAGTCTATCCTTGTCTCCGATGAGCCATCCCTGCATGAACTGGGCAGACTCCTTCATGAGCGGATACGCAGTCTGGCGCAGCCACGCATGATCTTGAGAAAATTCGTAATGCTGCCAGAGATGCTGGCACAACCACGCACCGCCCATCGGCCAATTGGCCCAAGTGGGATCTCCAGCACCTTCGCCTACGGGCGGTGCCTGCGCCCATAGGTCGGTGTTGTGGTGGGCTGTCCATCCCTTTAATCCGTAGTAGACCTGCGCAGTCGGCACACCAGTAACTGAGAGATGGCTTATCAGATCGAAGAGCGGGGCATGACAATCGCCCAACGCTGCCGGCTCCGCCAGCCAGTAATTCATCTGTGCGTTGATGTTCAACGTCCAGTTCGCGCTCCATGGAGGGCGGATATCCTGATTCCAGATACCTTGTAGATTGGCGGGTTGTGTGCCCTGTCGCGAGCTGGCGATCAGGAGATAACGCGCGAACTGAAAATACAGCGCTGCCAGTTGAGGTTCGTCCTGCTCCCGAAACTTCAGCAATCTCTCGTCTGTCGGTCGAAGAGACGCCGGCGTAGTTTCCAGGTTCAGCGAAACGCGGCCAAACAGCTGCCGGTGATCAGTGACATGACTTTCCAGCAAGTCATTAAATTGCTTGCCCGCAGCAGCCGCAATTCGCCGCTGGCAAATCGCTGAAATCTCCTCCGGAGTGGCGTCAGGCGCTCTCCCGAAGCCTTTGTAGCCAGTACCGGTGGCCAGCAGCAGGGTTACCGAGTTCGCCCCTTTCACGCTGAGACTGTCAAGGTTGGTCGTCGTGGCGCCACCGTCGACGATCACTTTGACTAACGCTTCGAAGTACATACCTTTACCCGGGGCATCGTCGTACACCACCGGGTGAACAGCATGGATCTGGTAGTTCGGTTCCACATGAACCGGGGCCTTACCGCGGAGCACAACTTGATCAGGCGCGGACGCTTTTGCGGCCGCGCGTAGCAGGCTGTCAAGAGCGACGGTAAAGGTAAGCCTCCCGGGGCGGTCACACGTCAGGCGCATTACGAGAACGCCACCCGGAGCGCTGGAAAAAATAGTACGCACAAATTGCGCCCCATCGGCCTTGTAGGTAACCTTGACCACTCCGGTGGCAAGATCGAGCTCGCGCCGATAGGAGGTGGCGGCGCTCTCGGTTTTTGCGAAGTTGAGTTGCAAGGTTCCCAATGGTTGATAGGATTCGTTGTAAGGCCCCTGCATTTTCCTGGTAAGTTCGTCGGCCGCTGGGTAGTCGTGCTGGCTGAGCAGGAGCCGGCGAATCTCCGGAAGATATTGCCGGGCTTCAGGATTGTTCCAGTCCCTCTGCGGCGGACCACTCCACAAGGTATCGTCGTTGAGTAACAGGCGTTCGGACTCAACGCCCCCAAAGACCATCGCACCTAAAGTGCCGTTGCCGATGGGAAGAGCTTCCATCCAGTGGGCGGCCGGCTTTTGATAAAACATCAGAGTGCTGGAGCTTGCGGAGGCGGGTTCGCTTTCCCCGGTTGAACTTGCCGGCAGTGCAGCAATGGCTGCCGCCGTTAGGGTCGATTTCAAGAACTCCCGTCTGCTTGTGCCCATAGTTGGAAACGGTCTGGAAAACCTCGAATGGATGGCGATTGCAAGGTCGGCCAAGGGGGTGCAGCCATCGTTGCGCTGGCCGCATCCCCTTGCAATCTAACGGCTCCTGGAGAAGCAGTGGACCGCTTGATTAGAAGAGCAGCTTGAGGCCCATCCTGAAATACCGCTGATCAATCAGTCGGCTTCCAGGGTTCGTGGAACTGATGAGACCAAACTGCGCATCGGTATCTCCGTTGTCTGGGTTGGAAAAATGCGGCGTATTGGTCAGGTTAAACACCTCGGCGCGGAACTGCATGTTCAGTGCCTCCTTGAGCTTGAAGCTGCGAAAGAGGCCGAAATCCATATTTCCAAATCCCGGCCCGCGCAGGGAGTCGTAACTGGCGGTTCCAAACGTCGCCGTGGTCACCGGCGCGAAGGCGGTGGTGTCAAAGTAAGGCGAGGCCAAACCATGAGGGCCGTAGATGGCCACCTGGGGCTTGACCTGGTTTGCCCGTTGCGTGCTTCCCGGCGCGTTCAGAGAAGTGCCGGGATCGGTGACGGAGAACGGTGTGCCGGAGTAGAAGGAGAGGATCGCATTCGCTTGCCAGCCGCCGGCAAGTGCTGCTCCTATCCCGCTAGTCAAAAAATTCTTGTCCTTTCCGAATGGAAGTCGATACACGGAACTCAACTGAAAAACGTTGGTACGGTCGTTTGGCATCACTGCATAGTTAAGGTACGCGTATTGCGGAATGGGAATTTCCGGCGCCCCGTCCCCGCGGTCATCGCAACACGTTCCCATGAACCTGGACCAGGTGTAGGCGGCGTGGAGTTGTAAACCGTTGCTCATCCGCTTCTCCAGTTGGGCCTGCAACGAGTTGTAGTTCTGGTGCTCAAAAGGCTCGATGATGGTTTCATTTGCGGTGATTCCGAAAGGCTGATAAAGCTGTTGACTCGCTTGACCGCCTCCGGGCAGACCATAATTAATGTTGTAGCGGGTATGTTGGTGGACCGTTTGCGTACCGACATATCCGATTTGCGCGAGCACGTTCCAGCCCACTTCCTGCTGCAGGGATAAGTTATAAGACTCGGTATACCCGCGGGTAAAGTGCTTGGGGGAGGAGTTGATGGTAACGGTTGTCGGCAGCGGCACCGTACCGGAGCTGATATCTGGAATGGGCAGCGTTGGGAAACCCTCGTCGAGTGTCGCCGGCGAGGTATAGCTGTTGGTTCCCTGCAGGCTCTGGGCCAGCGTCAACGGATAATTGTAGAGTCCGTCGCGATACATATTGATCTGCTCCGGGGCCAGCGAATACCCGGCTCTTATGACAGTCCTCTGCTGGATTCTGTAGGCCGCGCCTGCACGCGGGGCGAAAAGAATTTTTTGTACGCTAATTCCGCAGTTTTTGGAGTTTCCTCCCTCGCCGCAGATATCGTAGACATTGGTAGAAGGGTTGTAGTACTCGATGCCATGGTTCTCACGATATGGAACCGGGAAGTAGTCCCAGCCCGTTCCGGCGTACAGCGTTAGTTTGGGACTCGCCTGCCAAGTGTCGGAAACATAGGGAGCAAACTGCCAGGTGCGCAGGGTTACCCAATTGACTGTGAGCTCGTTGTTTTGCGAATTCTGCGGCAAGCCGAGCAGAAAGTCTGCAAAAGAATTGAATTGGCCGGTGGTGGGACTTCCGTTAGCGCAATTAGGATCCGTCGATCCGGAAGGACAATACAATCCGGTGAGGCCGCCGGTGAAATTAAACGCTGTGGGACCCACTTCCTTGTGATTCATGTGCTGCTGGCTAACGTCGATGCCGAATCGAATATTGTGGTTTCCCTTAATCCAGGTCACGTTGCCCGTGTACTGAAAGACAGGATCAGCATAGACAAGAGACGGATAGCCATATCCCCACCCTGATAGCCCACCGGAAAAATTAAATTGGGGTACGCCGCCTGCAGTGGGAAGAGGTCCCAGATTGGTGTTGGGAATGCCGAGAACATCGGAAGCGTAGCGCTGGTTGTACAGCGGAGCATACAGATATTGCGTGGTGTGAGTAAGACCAAAAGTTGCGTCAATCACCAGGTTGGGGTTCGCAACATACGTTCCTGAGCCGGAGAACGCGTAGATATTGCCGTTCTGGTTGGTGTTGTATCCGCCTCCGCCCAACACGTTGCCAAACGCGGGCGCCTGCAGTTGGCTGTATGGATAGTCGCTGAAGCGGCCGGTAATTCTTAGCTTGGAAGTCGTATTCCAGTCCACCTTGGAGTCGATCTTTTGCAAGTTATACGAGTATGGCGTGTTGATGTAAACGTTGTTGGAATACACTCCGTTGGGCACGCCGCTGGGGACCTCCGCTAGAAGTTTCTGTGAAACTGCATCGAAGCGGCCGGCGGGGATGATGTAGTTCCCGCTAGCATCCCTTGGAAATGGTGTCCTGAAGCTGCCATCCGCGTTGCCCGTAGTGGGATCGAAAATCGGAGTGGATGAGGACAAAATACCCTGGACCATTTGCGGAGTGGGCAGCGTATAGAAGGCTCCGGCGGCCTGCCGTAGGCGATCCCCCTCATAGCTGGCAAAGAAGAAGAGCTTGTCCTTCATGATCGGCCCACCCACCGTGCCCCCGAAGTCATTATCGATGTACTTAGGATTGCGGGTTCCAGCGGGCTGGAAGAAAGGCTTCGCCTGGAGGGTGTTGTTCTCAAAGTACTCATAGCCCTCACCATGAAAAGAATTGGTTCCACTCTTGATCTGCACGTGGATCCCAGCACCATTCACCGCGCCCTGATCGGCGCCCGAGCTGGCCGTCACTACGTTTACTGTTTCCACTGCTTCGGTCGACGGAACGGCGGTAGAAAAAAACTGAACCCATGGGTTCGTGGCGCTGACCCCATCGATGCTCACATTAGTCCCGCTGGCACTCGTGCCGTTGGCCTGAACAATCATGGACCGGATGGGATTGTTGGTGCCACCTGAACTGGCGCTCGGGGGCAACACGCCGGGCAACAACGCGACCAATCCCTGGTACGATCTTGTCGGCTGCGGTAACTGCTCAAGATCTTCCGCGGTGACTTCACCGTGAACATCGGGGCGATCGGTCTGCAGCGCGGCAGCCTCTGCCGAAACGTTGACAGTCTGGGTCTCGGTACCAACCGTAAGGTTGGCGTCGACACGGACGGTCGTATTGATGAGTACAGTGACGTCACTCGCATCGAAAACTTTGAACCCGGCTTTCGAAATCGACACATCGTAGGTCCCTGCCGGAACGGTCGAAATAATATAGGCGCCGCTGTCGTTGGTGACGGCGGACCTTGTTTCCCCGGTCTGCATCTGCTTCACGGTGACCGTTGCTGCTGGGACCACAGCGGTGGTGTTATCTGTTACCGTGCCGACGATCGAGCCATAAAGAAGCTGCGCATTCCCCTGGAGTCTCGCAGTAAGGATGAGGAGAGCGAGCAGAACGGGAAATGCTAAACATCTTTGAAGGCGGCGTAATCTCCTGGGTGTGTTCTCTTTACCGCTCGTGAAAATCTGCATAAAGTGCCTCCAAAATGTTTCAAAACTGTTCGAGCTAGCCAGCTCTGACCGGGTCAGGCACCTCTCATATGCAGGCGCAGGCTTTTCGTAATACGTTTTCCTTTAACGTTAAAGTAAACGTAAATCTAGTAAGGCCAGAAGATACTCTCGCTACTCGGTCGATGTCAAGGAGAAGTGCGTCCGCATCTCTGGCTCGAAAGACGGACGGACAACGGGGCCGGCGGGGGGCTACCTCGAGGAGTGCCCGATCCCTCCAATGACAATCGCGTGCGCTGGTAGGTTTGTTCGCGGACGACTGCGACGCTGTTGCCGAGAAGTGGGGCTTAGACGGTCTAATGTCTTGCATGGGCACGACGGCAGCGGCGGCGGCTTAGTACAAGGGAACTTATACATAAGTGGTGGAAGATTGCGACGGTTTAACTAGTCTTTCTAAACTAAGCACCAGGCTTACGTGTGTTTTCGCTACTATATGTGCCGTCTCCGGGTTGTATATTCTGTCTATGCCTATACGGATGAAAGATCTTGCCGAAGACCTTGGTGTCTCGGTGGTCACTATCTCGAAGGTCTTGCGCGATCATCCGGATATTGGGAAGGAGACGCGTGAACGTGTTCTGAAACGCGTAAAGGAACTTCGCTATCAGCCAAATGCGACGGCGCGCAGCTTGGTGACGGGGCGCAGTTACTTGATCGGGCTCGTTGTTCCCGATCTGATTCATCCCTTCTTCGCCGAGATAGCTAAGGCCCTTTCCAGGGTCATCCAGAAAAAAGGTTATTCACTGATCATCGCCTCGAGTGAGGAGAACCCCCTGGTCGAGGAACGGGAGATCGAACAAATGATGGCCCGGCGGCTCGATGGACTGATCGTGGCCAGCTCTGGCAGTTCCCAGGAACCCTTTCGTCGTCTTCAAGAGGCGAAGCAACCCTATGTGCTGATCGACCGGAAGTTCGCACAATTTTCAGCAAATTTTGTTGGCACAGACGACGTAGCAGTCGGCCGGCTTGCCACCGAACACCTTATCGATGTCGGATGCAAACGGATCGCCCACATCCGCGGACGCAATAACAGCACTGGCTTGCAACGATTAGAAGGTTACAGGCAAGCTCTCTCGAAGCGAGCTCACTCTTTTTCTAAACAGTATGTAATCCAGAGGGAAACTGTAGACATCCAAAGCCGGCAACAAGGAGCCATAGCGATGCAGTCGCTTCTGGCCCTGAACCCAAAGCCGGATGGGGTCTTCTGTTATAACGATCCCCTGGCAATCGGCGCTATGGATACAATCCTGGCTGCGGGTTTAAGTATTCCCGGGGACATTGCCATCATAGGTTGCGGCAATCTCCATTATGATGACGCTCTTCGTGTGCCGCTTTCCAGTGTCGATCAACAGAATGCTCAAGTCGGAGAGGCGGCAGGCAAGCTACTGCTCGCCATGCTTAGCTCTAAGAACGTCCGGTCGCGTCCGAAAAGCATCGTGCTCGAGCCGCATCTGGTCCCTCGCGCATCGACGGCACGGCTTGCCGCCGGTAGCCGGTTTCCCAACAACAAGAACTAGGTGGAACCATCCGCAACTCGCCTCGCCGTCCATCATTCGCCTACCTGGGCTTGTCATCTATCTCGTCCGGTAATCCTTTGGGACGACTCCTACTTTTCCCCGAGCCGTGGCGAAGCCCTACCATTGCGGACGGGTGCTCCATGTTCTGACAAGCGTGCATGGGCCGAAAAAGATGCACGACCCGGATGAAGTCCGGGGAGGCCTCCCATGCTTTTTGATCTGCCGAGTTCCCCCCTCAGACCTGAATCGTCCAGCCCCAAGCATATTCGCTGGGCCTGCGAGCCTCCGCCGCCATCGACTCCGGAATCTCAATCTCCAAGCCCGTAGCAGAATCGAACTTCCATCGCAAAGCATCCGGATACCCGAACATGGAGATTCGGCTGCCAGGCTGGGGGCGCACGGAGCGGAGTTGGAGAACCTTGCCCGGCCATTCGAGCGCAAAGCAGTAAATGGTCCGGTTGTCCTTCGCCCTTGTGAAGCGGATCGTTTCTCCCTCGCGCCAGAGGTCGCCTTCCCGCGGTCGCGTGGCGTATATCCCTGGACCACAGGTCCTGAGCCAGCCCCCGACCTGCTTCACCTGCTCGATAGCCGCCGCATGGAAGCGGCCGGTCGCATCCGGCCCGATGCCCACCTGAAAACTTCCGCCCTTGGCCGCAGTGTCAATGATGTTGTCCACAATCCATTTCGCGCCCTTATAGTGCGCGGCGTCCGGGTCATAGGAGAAGCCGCCGGCCAGCGGATAGATCACCATCCAGGGCACGCCCGTGTTCGACTTGTCCCCGGGAATAAATCCCTCCGGCGTATAGTAATCGCCGTAGTTGCCGATTCCACGGGCGCGAATCATCACATTCGGCTGCAGTTCGCGGATGCGGAACAAGGTCTGCCTTAGCTGCGGCCACACCGTTGGCCCCAGCCATTGATCCAGCGAGAGCATCTGAATCTCGCCGTAGTTGCTCAACAGCTCTTCGATCTGCGCCCGGTGCCGCGCCATCATGCGGCTCACCTCGTCCGGTGTAGGATCAGGGGCCATCCAAATCAGCTTCCCTAAGCGCTTTCGGGAGTCCATCCATTCCGGGTCGAGAACCGCGGAGGAAGGAACTTGCGCTGGATGATCGGCATAAGGCCGAAAATCCGCGTCGTACCAGTCGGGGTGCGAAAAATACAAAGCGATCCGCAAACCTCGTTTTCGCCCGGCAGCGCAAAGCTCCTTCACAGTGTCCCGGCGGAAGGGCGTCTCCATGATCGAATACGCCAGATCGCTATCCTCCAGGGCAGGCCCGCCGGGCGCGTCCCAGCGAATCCGCTTGCGGACGCGCGTGCGCGTGTCGAACATGGAGAAGCCCTCGTGATGCTTGGTGGTGAAGGCAAACATCCGCATGCCGTTGTCGGCGAAGAGAGACGTCCATGCATCCGCGTCAAAGCCGGCCGGGTTCCAGCTCTTGTACAGTTCGTTGTAGCGGGCGCGTTCAGCGTAGCTCAGATCGAGAAAGGGCCAGGACTCATGAGCCAGGCCGGCAACGGAATAAAGGCCCCAGTGAATACGCACGCCATACTTCATGTCAAGAAAGGCTTCGTAGGCGGCCGGCGAAGCCCAATGGTATCCCGGCTGGGGTACCTCTTCTATGTAGGACCGCACCCGGCGGTAGTGAGGATCACTCGGCGGCAGCCGATGCTCGGGATTCTCCACGGCGGCGTTGTCTAAGGAGAACGCCCGTTGGGAGGGGACAATACGCGACGCGAGTGCCATCGCTGCGCCAGAGAGAAAGGTTCGCCGTTGCAATGCCGGCCTCCAAAGTAGCTAGCGCTGGCTCACCGCAAGCAAACTCTGCCAACCAGCTTTGCTCATTCTAAGCCGCTGACCAGTCTTCAGCACTACCGACCCTTCGCTTTGTCCTTCGCGGAAGATCTCACTCACCTGCTCTACATTGACAATGACGGAGCGATGGATGCGTACGAATTTTCCCGGGTCCAGCGTACTGGATAGTTCCTTGATCGTCTCGCGCAGCATAAAAGACTTAGTGCCCACGTGCAGGCACGCATAATAATCCGCCGCTTCAATCCAATCGATCTCGTTGACATTAACGAACGAATCCCGCGCGCCGTTATGAACCAGCAGGCGCTTGGGAAAATCCTGCCGCGGCACACCGCCGTTCTCCAGGCTGTGGAGCACCGACTTCATTTGCTCGTGAGTCATCAATGCTGCTTGTGAAGCAATTCGCTCCTTGACCCGAACCAGGGTTGCCTTCAGGCGCTCGGGTTCGACCGGCTTGGTCAGATAGTCGAGCGCATGCACCTCAAATGCCTGCACCGCGTATTCGTTGTGGGCGGTCACAAATACAGTCACCGGCATGTGCGCCGGACCAATCTGCTCGATTACCTCGAAGCCGTCTCTCCCCGGCATTTGTATGTCGAGAAACAGAACATCAAAGCGGCTTTTCTTCAGCGCAGCAATCACTTCCTTTCCGTTGCGGCACTCCCCGGCCACCTCCACCTCTTCCTGCCCGGACAGCAGAAACCTCAGCCGCTCCCGCGCCAGGGGCTCGTCATCCGCGATAAGGGCCTTGATCTTCATACACCCTGGCATTCGTACGGGATGGTGATGGCCACTTCAAAGCCGCCTGTACTGAGCGGCTGCGCCTGCATCTTGTAACCATCGTGATAAAAGTGGTCGAGGCGCTCGCGGGTATTGCTCAGCCCTATGCCATGTCCGTTCTGTTGCGTGTACATCGTGCCAGCTCCGGTGTCGCGTACCCGCAGATGCAGCTCATCCCCCTCGCGTATGGCCGATGCCTCCACCAGCCCGTAGTGCTCGCACCGTGCAATCCCGTGCCGGATCGCATTCTCCACAATCGGCTGCAGCAGAAAGCTTGGGACCAGGCCGTCGACCGCGCTCGGGTCAACGTTCATTTCCACCCGCAGCCGGTCGGCAAAGCGGACCTGTTCGATGGCCAGGTAGTTGCCCACAAACTCCAACTCCTGCGACAAAGGAACTTTTTCTGGAGTTGTCCTGGCCAACGTCGTCTTCAGAAGTGCGTTCAGATGCCCAAGCATCTCGGCCGCGGCCTGCTGTCTTCCCAGCTCCACCAGCGTCGTGATCGCATTCAGCGTATTGAAGAGGAAATGTGGTTCCAGTTGCATCTGTAACGCGCGCAGGTGCGCGGCAGAGAGCTGCCTTTGCAATTCCAGCGATCGCATGGCCTCGCGCTGGGCTCGAATCTGCAACTGGATCATGGCAGTCAGCCCGAAAACGAAGCCGTACATCAGCAGCTCCATGCCAAAACGATTGATGCCGAACTGGCTGGTCCATACGGAGAGCGCGCTTACTTTCGCCTGCCACCCCTCTACGCTAAAGCCGACACTCCCAATCACGAGAAGATGCACCACGCCCAGCGCCGTTGCCGCCAGCACGTGAGTGGCGGCGGTCATCGGCGTCAAGCTCGACATGAGAGGTACGCGCTCACCGATCTTCCAAAGAGCGCTGGCGACGCAAGCCCACCATCCCCAAAGGGCCAAACCATAGAGCAGCGACGGAATATGGGTGATCGAATGACACTCGCTTGCGGTGACCAGGGCAAGGGCGAGCGCAAGCGAAAATATGGCTACATGCCCATTCCACCAAAGCTTCCGGCCCCTGGGCGCACGCGTGGAGGGGGTGCTCTCAATGGCAGGCAGAGCTACCCAGGATTCGATGTTGGCTGTTTGCGAATTCATTGGCATCCTTTCTTATTGCTCTTGTTGCCAACCGGCGATCCGGTCACCTGAAACCGTTGGCATCTATCGTACATCCGCGGCACTGCCGCGACTCCAGGTTGGCCAGCGCGCTGCTGGCTTCCTTTCTCAGGCGTGACGCTTGCTCCTTTGCTCCTGAGGCCTGCAGGACCTGCGCATACACGATCTCAGCTTTCAAGTAGGCCGCCGTATCCTTGCCGTTTGCCCCTTCGAGGATGGCCAGCGCATGCTGCGCGTCGGTAAGGGCATGCCCATAGTCTCCAGTGTTCGCAGCCGCTTGCGCACGCAGATCATATCCAACGGCGAGCATGTAATAGCCGGGCCCATGAGCATGCGTCCAGCGATCAATCGCCTGCTGGCTGTCGGAGAGTCGCCTCCGCGTTTTTTTGCTCATGCAGTGCCAGCGCGCTCTTCACGCTGTACAGGCCCGCGATATCGTCATCTCTCAATCCGCTGGTGCGCTCCGACGCCGCAAAGGCTCTGGTCCAGATAGCGGCGCGCAGCCTTGAAGTCCTTTTTCGCGAACATGAGTGTGGCCAGATCGGTGGAGGTGACGGTGACGCCTCCGGAATCACCGATTCCTTCGTAGATACGGTTCGACTTTTCGTAGAGCACCATCGCGGAGTCCATCTGTCCCTCAGAGCCTTCCAATGCGGCCAAATTGGCGATGGCCGCCGCATACTTGGCCTGCGCGGACGGGATCGGCCGCAGTTTCTCAATCGCGGTTTCGTAACACGACTTTGCCTTGCCCGGCATATGCAGGTCCTCGTAGGACGACCCCAGAACATTCCAGGCCAAGCCCAGGTCGCTTTCCGCCATACTGCTTGCCTGGGTTTGCACCATGCGCTCGAGAATCGCAACCGCTGCCTTCGGTTCTCCTTGGTACCTCAACCCATCGGCCGCCACGATCTGATCGAATGCAGATCCCTGCGCATGCATCGGGACATGAGAAAGAGTCACCGCTAAGGCGGCCAGAAGCAGGCTGGGAACTCTCATGCGCTTGAGCTTGGGCGCTTATCTGCTCGCATTCCACGCCTATGCAGGGAGCCGTGGGATTTTTGCAGGGAGTTCTCCGGAAACCCGGTGCATCGGCGCACCAGGCAGAGATTTTTCGGACGCGCCTACCGCTCTTGTCCTATAGTTATCTCAATGAATCGAAGACATTTCGCCGGCCTTGTCGCCGGCACCGTACTTCACCATGGACTACAACCGGCATCGGCTTTCGGCGCCGCGCCGCCCGCTCCCATCAAGCCTTTCGCTCTCGGTTGGGTCATCACTCCCTTCGGCTCGCCGGAGGAACACTTCCGGGCCGTGCACGACCTGGGCTTTTCCACCTGCTTTCTATCTCTCGACCAATACATCGGCAGCTTTACTCCGGCCCTGGCCACCCAATTCCGCGATCTGCTGGCGAAGTACCAGCTCACGGCCACCGCCGTCGAGGTAGTGGGCCCAGGTCCCCTGGAATGGAACTTTACCCGTGGACCTTCCACCATCGGCCTGGTGCCTCCCAAAACCCGCGCCGCCCGCATCGATGCCTTGCGCCAGGCGTCCGATTTCGCCAAACAGGTTGGCATTCTCCAGGTGCAGACGCATTGCGGTTTTATTCCCGAGGATCCGGCTGACCCGCTCTATCCGGCAGCCGTCGAAGCCATCCGCACCGTCGCCAAGCATTGCCAGGGCAATGGTCAAGCCTTCCTGATGGAGACAGGCCAGGAGACGCCGATTACCATGTTGCGCGCCATCCGCGACGTCGCCATGCCCAACCTGGGCGTCGGCTTAGACATCGCCAACCTCGTCCTTTATGGCAAGGCCAATCCGGTCGATGCAGTCGACATCCTCGGTCCCTATATCCGCAATGTCCATGCCAAAGACGGCCTCTGGCCAACCGACCCCAGCCAGCTGGGCAAAGAAGTTTTGATGGGCAAAGGGGTGGTCGACTTCCACGCGGTCTTCACCAAGCTCCATCGTCGCGGATACACCGGCGTCCTCTCCATCGAGCGCGAAACCACGGGCGCGCAACAGATTGCGGATGTGCGTCAGGAAAAGATCTTTCTCGAGCGCGTATTGCGGGAGGTAATGGCATGATGAATCGTCGTGAGTTTCTCCAAACCGGAAGTGCTTGTGGCCTGCTTCTTCTTAAGCCCAGCACTGCATTTAGCTACCAGGCCAACTCCGCTGTACGGCTCGGCCTGCTCGGCTGCGGCAATCGCGGCACGACCGTTTCCACTTCGTTTTCCAAAAACACCACGGCCCAGGTGGTGGCGCTGGCTGACATCTTTCCCGATAAGCTGGCGCTCGGCCGCAGCCATTTCGACCAGCTCAATGCCAGCCTGGGCCGCGCACCCATCGACAGCAAGCTGCTCTTTCACGGCCCGCACGCGTATGAACAGCTTTTTGCCTCAAAGGATGTTGACCTGGTTCAGATCTCCACGCCGCCGTTCTTCCACGTGCAGCACCTGGAAGCTGCGGTCGCTGCGGGCAAGCACGTCTACTGCGAGAAGCCTGTCGGCGTAGACGTCGTTCAGGCCAAGCAGGCGCTTGAGATCGCGAAACGCGTGAAGCCCACGCAAAGCGTCGATGTCGGCTTCCAGTGCCGCAGCGCGCCGCCCATCGCTGCCATCGCGGAGAAGATCAAGGGCGGCGCTCTGGGCAAAATCGGCTCCGTCGCCGGCTACTACAACGCTCCAGCCGCGGAGGAAAAGGTTCATCCTGGCGCCGGGCCCGACGAGTACCGCCTGCGCAACTGGCTCTGGTATCGCGCGCTCTCCGGAGACATCCTGGTGGAGCAGAACATCCACATCATCGATCTCGCCAACTGGATGCTGGGCGCTCATCCGCTGAAGGCCGCGGCCACCGGAGGCCGCAATATCCTGACCCACGCCGGCGACTGCTGGGATAACTACCAGGTCGACTTTACTTATCCTGATGAGGTCCACTTCGCCTTTGCTTCCACCCAGTTTGGCAACCCGGGCTTCAACGCTGGGCTCAGCCTGTACGGAGGTAATGGATCAGCGACGGTTCCCTATTCCGGAGCGGTGGAGGTCACCGGCGCGCAACCCTGGGTTTGGAAGGATTCGATGAACACCACCGCGGCCCCGGCTAAATTTGCCGCCAACGGCAGCTTTGAGGACAATCTCGCCTTCGCCGACCGCGACAAGGAGCGCACCTTCATCGACAGCATCACCTCCGGCCAATGCCATAACCAGATAGCCGCCGGGGTGGAGACCGCGCTCAGCTGCATGCTCGGGCGCATGGCGGGCTATGAGAAACGCGAGGTCACGTGGGAAGAGCTCCTGGCCCACGGCGAAAGCTACAAGCTGGGCATGGACCTGAACCAATTCGCCTGAGAGTAGTTCTCCAAGGTGGATGCGCTAAAGGTCCGCTGGTTCCATAGACTGTCGACTGAGCTCCTTTGTACCGGGCCTTAGCGATTGGACGGATCCGCCGTGTTTTCCGGTTCTCACGGAGACACCTAAGGCTCATCGCTTCTCCTACGCACGATCTGCGAGACTTAGCTTTGGCGGGCCGGCTCTAATCGGCCTAAACATGGCGAATCGGGGACTTGTCCAGGTTCTTAATGTGTCCGCGCGCATTGCCGCGGCTCTCCGAAGATCAATCGCGGTGGCGCAGCTGTCATCCGGCTTTGGATCGAAGCCAGGCATCATGCGCGATTCTCCGCGAAACATGTGATAGTCCTCATAGCTGATATCGTTCAGCATGGTCAGGTAGGGTCCGTACGTTCTGAAGCCTTCATCCCATTCCATCTTCGTGGTCACGGACCGCGTTCTCATCGTGGAGACACTTCTCAGCGGGCAGATGAAGGTCTTTCCTCCGATGTCCACCGGGCCGTAGGTGATCATGATGTTGGAGCTGTCAACGGGTGTGAAGCCTTGCATGTCGGCGTCCGCTTCGAGGCGAAGAATGGCTCCGCTCGCCGGATCGAGTGTGATCTCCCCGTGATACCCAGCCAATGCTTGAAAGCCAGTCGTTCCGGCTCCCCCGGGAAGACAGCAGCCCGAAATGCGATAAAGAGATCTCTTCGCCGGAACTACATAGCGGAATACCGCACGAGTGCCGTTTGGGCCGCGCTCCCACCGGCTCCAGGTCAAAGCGCTGGGTACAGCAATCGCATCCCGGACAAAACCAAGAATGGGACCGAAGGTTCCGTAGGTGATCAGGTACGGATCTTTCGCTCTCCGCTTCCTGCGTTTCGTCGTCCCTGGATCTGCGACCTCGGAGCCGTTGCGATAGAGTACGGTTTCCTTGAAATCTTGCGTAGCATGCAAAGGCTCATAGTCGACCCTGGAACTTGCTCCATGAAATTCCGCGGTTTCTTCGTAATGGACCGTCGTTCGAGCGGCAAAAAAATTGGGCAACTTGGGCATTGTCTCCTTCAGATAATCGGCAGCCAAAGAAATCATGCGCAGTTGCGCAGCCGCATCCGGCGGCGCATCAGCAAGCCACCTCTGCAGGTGGAGGACGGCATGAAGGCCGACGCATCGGCCAAAGTCTTCAACGCCTGCTGGGTCTTCTTGCCGTGCGTGGCCGCGGTCCAGGAAGCAAGCCTTGTGTCGCTCACTCGTTCGGTTAGTTGCAGGGCGGAAAGTTGCCTTGCCACTTCCCCATCCCCCTGACTATGAACCGCGTCCAGCAATTGCTCCAACTGCTCAACCGTAACTCGCCTGGTCGCAGGGTTCGGTTGGTCGGAGTAGTACGGTTGATCGTAATATCCGGTATTGGTGCGAGCCGTCAGGCCCGGCTTGCCGATCTGCACTTTCAGTTCGTGATACTCGTCAGGATGATCCGCATGCGGAGGATCGAATGACAATGTATAGAACACGCCGGCCTCCCTGACACAGCTCTCCATCTCCCGGACCAGGTCGTAACTTTGATCCAGCACACGGCCGCCGCTTTGCACGGCAAGCACTTTTCTGTACACATTCATATAGCTGGCGTTTTGAGCCGATTCCACTCCCTGCAGGTAACCCCATATAAAATCGAGAGCGCGGATCTGTTTCCCCAACCGAAAAGCTGTAGAGAGCAATCCGGGCTTCACGCAAGAGGGTAGAAAACCAACCGATCGTATAGAAGGCTTGCTCTTTGCGGTCCTGTGCCTTCAACGTATGCTCCGCTTCCCACACCCCAGCCGGGTCCGACCCAAAGCAGCAGCTTTCTGCCCGGCTTCCGTCTTTCCGCTGTGGCAATCTCTCCCAATGCCTTCATGCCGTCGAGGAAGGGGGGCTCATAAAGAGGGGCCCCGGGCCTTCCACGAGAGCTCTCGAATCAAGGCGAGCTGGCGGTTGTGGGCTACCTGCGCGGCCAATGCATTCCCGTCGCTGGAGGTCTCGGCCACTTGCCATAGGCCAGTTTCGGCGAGCGTGAGGATGGAGACTGGCTGCGCCAGATGCCCGCCATCCTCTCGCAGGAACGCCTCCACCGAATTTCGCTCATTCGAAATCAAGTCAGCTGGTATCTCGAGGGTATCGATAACCAGAATCACTTCAACCGGAGGTTCGGGCTTGACTGCAGTTCCATCAAATGCCTGAAAGGAGAGAATCCTTCGCGGCTGGCCATTATCCAGCAAAGTAAAGTCCCTGGGTTGCAGGCCGGCTACCACCTTTCCGGCGGTATCCGTCGCCACCACATCAAGCTTGATCAGGCCCGCGCCTATGTCGGATGTGTCTGAGAACCTTGGGTGGGCGTTTGGGCCGGAGGTGCGGGCGCGGTATTCGCTTGCGACTGCGTAGCGGCTCTCGCCTGTGTATTGGCCTGGTGCGCACAAAGAAAAACAAGCGAATACAGAACGAATGCCAAGCCAAGCCGGTGCGACGTATCCATGGCCTACACTTCGGATGGAACTGCCTCCGATTACCCCCGGGCAGTATACCGCTCCCCATCGCGCCCATCTTGCTTGCGGTGGCAACGCCATAATCGCCGTCCTGTTAGTTCTGTACTGCCTTTACCAGGTCTCCCAGCGGTTGGAGCATGGTGAACCGCACCAGCCCGACTGGCTTTTCCGCCTGGTCGATGAGCGTGAGCTTGGTCTGTGTCCATCCCGCAGGAGCCGCTTCGTGTTTGTCCAGGTAGGCGAGCGCTTGCCGGCCCGTTGTTCCCAATTCCACCACCTGCTGCGCGCGGGGCGCTTCGTCCATCATGAGAGGAGACGCGGCCATCAGCTTCTGTGCCTGTGGACCGGCCTCGATCCAGGCTGCGAAGATGGCATCCAGTCTGTCTCGCGTCTCCGCGTCGCGGTGCGCCAGATACTCCCGCACCAGCACCTGCATATCATGCCGCGAAGGAGGGTCTGGAATTAAAGCGTCGACCAGGTGATCCATGGGTGTCAACTGCGTCGTGTGCTGCAATTCGCCCTGCTCCTGCCATCGAACCGGTTCCAGAACACTGGCCAAAGTACGCAAAGGCCCAATGGCCGCTGTTCCCGCAAGCTGCCGCAGGCCAAGATCCTCTGCTGAAAGATGGCTCAGCCCCAGGGCCTCTAACCGCAGCGACTCGACGCGCAGGCGGCGGTACATATCGTCGAGGTTGTTCACGTTCTGCGGGGACCAGAGCCGCTCCGCTATGGCCGCCGTGCGTGGCCATAGTCGCGAGTCGATATTGGTCGGCACGTTGTGCTCCGCCCACAAACACGCTTCGCCGCCGAGGATAAGCGCCCGCTGCGCCGGCGTAAGGTCGCTGTTGGCGGGAATAGGGTCAACCAGGTAATGCTCATCGGTGAAGTCAAGATAAAATCCTGCGGACAAAATCCCCTGGTACCCCTGCTTGGCGCTCGCCGCCAGTGAATCGAAGCCTTGCCACGACTGGATCACCACATCCTTGGGCAGGCCGGGCGCAAAAATCTCATCCCAGCCAACCATGTGCTTGCCATGTTTCTTGAGAATCGGCAACAGCTGCTGATTGAAATAAGTCTGCAGCGCTGCCGTGTCTTTCAGGTTGTGCGCCTTCATGAATTCCTGAATGCGCGGGTTGTGGCTCCACTGAACCCCGTTATTTTCGTCGCCGCCGATGTGCATGTAGGGATCGGGAAAGATCCCGGCCATCTCACCAAGGAACCGGTCGATAAATTCGTAGGTGCTCCGGCGTGTGGGATCCATGACTGGATCGAAGATCCCAAACTCGCGCTCGATCGAATAAGGTCCCGGCCCGCTAGCCAGCTCGGGATAGCCCACAAACCAGGATTGCGCATGACCGGGTATATCAAACTCCGGCACCACGCGAATGCCTCGGGCGCGCGCATAGACGACGATCTCCCGCGCTTGTTCCTGGGTGTAGAACAGCCCGTCGGAACCCATGCCGGTGAGCTTGGGAAATATTTTGCTCTCGATGCGGAACCCTTGATCGTCGGTGAGGTGCCAATGGAAGACATTCAACTTGACGGCGGCCATGCCGTCTAACGTGCGCTTGATTACCTCGACCGGCTCGAAGTGGCGGCTGCAGTCGACCATCAGCCCGCGCCAGCGGAATCGCGGCGTGTCATGGATCGACATGCCGGGCACAAAGAAGCCGGAACCACCTGCCTGCACCAGTTGCAGAAATGTTTCCAGTCCCCGCATTGCGCCTACATCGGTGGCCGCTTGCAGGTGTGCGCCGTTCCCGGTTACCTGCGAGTGAATAGCTCTCATCTTCATCGAGAGACTGGACCGTCTCGCCTGGACCATCGACGGTGATTGTCAATGTCCCGGCCGATCCCCGTGCCGGTGCAGTGGCTATCTGCAGTCCGGTTTGAAACTGAAGCCGAAGCAAGCTTCGCCCGATCGCCTCATCCAGCCGCGCGTCGTGAAACCGGTCGGTAACCGCCGTAAAAGCCGGCGTCAGTTTCAGCTCTCCTGCTTCTACCGATAGATGCGCCGGTTGCGGCATCAGCGTATTGGTAAAGTTCGCCGGCGTCTGCGCCTGCACACTCACCGCAAAGATTCCCAACACAAGAAAAGAAACAGTCCAATGACGCATCGAACTCCCCTCCAGCGCTATTTCCGTATAACGTGTCAAGCGGGTGGCCCAGTTCCTATGGGGATGCAATATGGATCGACGAAGAGAGAAGAGGCCTACGGTCCGTCTCTCGTTCGAGCGGCCGATCCGATTTTAAGCCGTAGATCCACTCAATGAGCAGTCGGCACTCGATCTACATCACGTTTTTTTGCTGGTTGGCAAACCTGGCATCTAAGGCTGTCAATGGAGTATCAGACGAGCCATTCCTTGTTGACCGTAGCGGTTTCAGCTACGCTGCTGGGGAGGCTCAAACCTACTTTTTGGTTCGAGTGCTCGGAGGTGTCGCCATGGAAGATCGGGAATTGCGCAGGGCGATGGCAAAGGCGAGCCTGCGCGAGAGTTGGCTCCATGCCAAGGCGTCTGGCTTGGACCAGATGAACGACGAGGAGATTGAGCACGAGATCAACCAGCTCCGCACAGCCCACAAACGTCGGAAGACTAGGTGAGGCTCGCTATTACGCCTTCCATGACGACCCATCAATTCGATCGCTGTCCCTGAAACGATCCCGTGCCTCCGCGATCGTGAAAGGTGCCGTTGAACGTATTTCCCTGAACCACGCCCTCAACGCGCGGTCCCTCGACCCTCCCTCGAAACGTCAGCACGTTCCGCGTCTTCGTTCGAACCACGAGATGTTGTTCAGTCGATCGTGCCTTCCACGCCGCCCGACTGATTCGGTCCTTTGAAATGACCTTTGATCACCGACCCCTCTTGCTGAAGGTCCAGGTACTTCGCCGAGGTTGTTCCGTTCGGATCCTTGCAGTACAAGGTCCACTTGCCGGCAACATTCGCAGGCAGCTGTTGTGCGGGTGGTTGCTGCGCAAACGCCGCACTCGCCACGAAGACCATCAACCCAAAACAAAAGAAAAAAATCGCATAAGAATACCTCTTCACGACGTCCTCCGATCCAATGCACTCGTTTGAGAAAATCTACAGCAATCGTCAAGGTCTTTCACCTCTTCTGGGGACAAGGTAGAATCTTGCATTCTCCAGCCAAGCTCGCTCGCGACTTCTGAAAAGGACACATCTCGCGCCTATGCCAGACCGCTCCCTCACTCGCCGCTCTCTCCTCCAAAACCTTCTCACCTCTGCCGCTGCAACCACCATCCCCGTCCCCATCTTAAAAGCCCTCGCGCAACCACAATACGGCGGCTCCAACGGCCAGCAGCGCGGCGAGATGGGCCGCATCGCCGCGGCCTTCCGCCGGCAATTCTCCGTCCCCGCCACCTCCATCGCCATCTCCCGCAACGGCCAGTTCGTCTACGACCAGGCCGTCGGCATGGCCGACCGCCAGCATCTCGTCCAGGCCCAGCAGGACTCAGCCTCTTCCGCATCGCCTCCGTCACCAAGCCCATCACCTCCGTCACCATCTTCTCCCTCATCGAACAAGGCAAGCTCAACCTCACCGACAAAGTCTTCGGCCCCTCCGCCATCTTCGGCAACAAGTACGGCAAGCCCCCCTACAAGCAGTGCGTCACCGACATCACCGTCGACCATCTCCTCACCCACACCTGCCGGCGGCTGGCCCAACGACTCCACCGACCCCATGATGCACAACCACTGCTGGGACCACACCAAACTCATCACCGAAACCATCGCCAACATGCCCCTCACCAACCCGCCCGGCACCCACTGGGCCTACTCCAACTTCGGCTACTGCGTCCTCGGCCGCGTCATCGAGCAGGTCACCGGCCAGCCCTACGACGCCTACGTCAGGCCAACATCCTCGCGCCCTGCGGCATCTCCACCATGCAGATCGCCGCCAACAAAGAGAGCCAGCGCGCCCCCAACGAGGTCGTCTACTACGGCCAGTACAGCGAAGACCCCTACAAGCTCAACGTCACCCGCATGGACTCGCACGGCGGATGGATCGCCTCCTCCACCGAACTCGTCCAGTTCCTCAACCACGTCGCCGGAGCGCCCGGCATCCCCGCGCTCCTCAAGCCCGCGACCATCCAGGCCATGACCACCCCCGCGCCCGCCTATCCACCAGGCGCCGGCACGCTACGCCCGCGGCTGGATGGTCCGCAACAACGGAGCCGGAAACTGGTGGCACAGCGGCAGCCTGCCCGGTTCCACCACCATCATGGTCCGCACCGCAACCGGCATGTGCTGGGCCGCCCTCACCAACACTCGCACCCAACCCTCCAACGAAATCGACACCGCCCTCGATCAAATGATGTGGAACATGGTGCGGACTGTCCCAGCCTGGGGCGCCTGATCGTCCCGGAGCACCGGGTTTGACAAATCCAATGTCATGGGAACTACAGTCGTTTATCGATATACTGATTATCGAGCAATTATGCCAAAGCGAAAACTTGATCCGTTACCGGCCGTCGCTTTCCAAATCATGCTTTCTCTCGCCGATGGCGACCTTCACGGATACGCCATTATGCGGCAGGTTGAAGAGCAGACCAATGGACGCCTGCGCCTTGGGCCTGGAACTTTGTACGCTTCGATCCAGGCGCTCCTTGAAGGAAAGCTGATCGAGGAGGTTTATCGGTCCGAGGAACCCGAAGACCGGCAGGAACGTCGCCGCTACTACAGGTTGACCGTTGCCGGACGTAAACTAGCGCGATCGGAGGCCGAGAAGATGGCCGACATCTTGCGTGTTGCTCGAGCCCGCAAAATCTTGAGGGGGGATTATGTCTGAAAGGATATACACTCGCCTGCTTCGCCTCTATCCTTCGCGTTTCCGCAAGGAATACGAGGACGAGGCCCTGCAACTCATCCGGGACCGCCTCCGCGACGAGAGAGGTTTCTTCAAGAGAGCCCGTCTATGGTGGGACCTCGTGACCGATGTTTTGGCTGGGCTCCCATCCGCCTACCGGAATTCCTACGCCGTTACAGAAGCGGCGTCCCTTTCGTTCAATGCTGCGGGGGTCCCCTCCTTCAAAATCCTGGACGAGGAGCCCCTGGGGCGCGGTTCGATTCTGGTCGGCGGCACGATATCGCTGATCCTGCTCGCTGGCTTTGCATTGTTGTTAAGCCGGCAGGTTGCCTTCCGGCCGATCTCGGGTTCGAATGGACGGCTGTCTCCGATCGAAGCTGTCATGCAACACCTCAATCAACCCCCGACGCCTGATTCGCCCGCGAGCAGCCCTCCCGACTCCGCCGCGCCCGCATCATCGCAAATGAGCGCACAACAGCCCCAGTCATCCGCGCCAGGCGCGTCAATTCCGAACACTCCACCGTCATCGTCGGAGATCGCGATTCCGACCGGCGAGCGAAATCAAGTCCTCACACCTCAAATGCAGAAAAGTGATAAGCAGACAGTTTTTAGCGCTAACGGGCAAAAGTTCGCAAATGCACTGACAGCAGAGGTGCGGAAAGGTAGTCCCAATACGCACAGTGTTGCGGAGCGCGGCCAGGCTCCGATCCCCGTGGGACAACCGCGCCCGGGGACTGCTTCCCGCGCAATGATTTCCATATCTCAGGCGCAGGACATCGCTGACACCTGGCAAGGTACCCTGCATGCAGGCAAAGACCTGCGGGCGGTTATCAAGATTACCAAAGCGAACAGCGGCGGATACAAAGCTGCCTTTTACAGCATCGATCAGGGTGGCGCGCCCTTTCCGGTGACGAATATTACTCTGGAAGGCAACACCGTGAAGTACAGCATTAAGGCCTTCGACCTCACGTACGAAGGCAAGCTGAGTGCGGACGGAAAGACGATTGTGGGTAGATCGAACCAGGGAACAACCTCGCTGCCCCTGACCTTTACACGCACCACGCCGCAGACGGCCTGGGAGCTTCCCCCGCCTCCGCCTGTGATTCCTTAATCTCAGGAGAGAGTGCGATCACTCATTGCTTCCCGTGCAACCCGATGCCATGCTTGAGAAGAAGGATCACCAGGTCCCCATTGGGGACCTGGTTTGGGCAAGCGCGCTACTCACTATGTTTGGCCGCTTGAAACATCCATCGCACCCCGAATTTGTCATTCAATGCTCCATAAACACCGAAGAATAGTTCTTGTAAGGGGTCGGTGACTTCCGCTTCCTGGGAGAGTTTTTCGAAGAGAGCCTTCAGCTCCGGTAACTTCCCTCCGCTCAGGTAAAGACAAACGGTGTTGCCGGGAATCCGAGTACGGTCGAGCATCAGCCAGTCTGAAGCAGAAATCTCCAGCTTCCCGCTCCTTAGCTGAGCATTGATGGTCTTTTCGAGTTGGACTGCCGGCATCTGATTCTTCGCCGGAGAATCCTTCACTTTCATAATCATCAGCTCTCCGCCAAAGCAGGATCGGTAAAACTCCATGGCCTCATGGCAATTCCCGTCGAACAAAAGGTAGGGCGTCAAGGTTGTCATTGCATCTCCTTTGAGTTTCTGGGTTGTAGTGTCGGCTTTGGAATGAGACGGTAGGACCGTCACCGCCAAAGTGGAAAGTGCGGATGCGGCGAATACGCGGCGAGAGAAGTCGTTGGCTCTGGGCATGGTCTTGCTCCTTGTCTGAAAGGCTCCGCAGGCTGAGTGTGCATCTGCCTTTGTGGAGTAGTCGGAGCTGTCGCGGATTTCTCTACATGGTCGCGGAAGTAAATTTTTGGGAGCTTGCGGCACGAGGTGTTCGTGTAGCTTCCCGGCGAAGTGATTAAATTTGTGATTCAGTATTGCAATCAGAAGCGAAGTATGGCATTCTCACAGAGTTCTTAAGGCCCAGAGCAAACACGATGAACCATTTCATCCAATTCGAAGCGCAGGTCATGCTGGTCACTCGGCCTGACTATCTACGCGCGAAGAATGGCTTCTGGACCCCAGGCGCATCGCTCCGATTCGTCTAGTCCTCCCGGTCACTGGGCTCCCGGGATACGGCGCAAGCTCCTCGCGCAATTAAGTTTTTCGCATCCGGTGGCGTAGTCTGTCGATTGCATCGACTGTTAATCGGAAAGTATCGCAAACGCTTTTTCCCCGGATGTTGAAATGAATGGTCAGTGGCGAAGTACGCGGATACATCTGGCAACTCTGCAAAGAGTGGGGTTCGACTCCCCTCTATTCCGCGTGCGCTGATTCCCTGACCGAAATCTTGATTCACCGGTGGCGAAGAAGAGAGTTACTTCCTCGACATAGAAAGCGGGGCCGGAAGACCCCGCCAGAGTGGCGGCCTTACGGGACGGGGGCGTAGTCCCGAAGCATCAGGTACCGTGAGGCGCGCGCTTTGAACTCTCTTCGCTGATTCCCCGGTGATGCAAAGACCTCGATCGCAATCGTCCCAACTACGACGCGATGACCAAGCTGGCCATTCATGTCGAGCCCTCGAGCTCGCTGAAGCCGGTTGGCTTTCGCGCCAAGGTAGAGATTGTGGAAGAGAAGGAAATAGAAACTCTCCCTAGGTGCCAAATTGTCGCCGGTGGCGTAGACAACGGATACTTCTCAGCCGGTAGAGCGCCGCTCGCATGAGCGGAGGTCGCGGGTTCGATTCCCGCCGTGGACGCAAGTCCATGTAGCTCATCCGTAGTCGCTTGTTCCCCGGCGGAATGTTTTTAAGAAGGAGGCAGTCCATGGCAAAGTTGAACATCTTGAAGTTGAGTCATCTCGCCCCGGTCAGGACGCACGAGGGCGGCCCGGCAAAGGCAATTGCACCAGAGCAAGCTCTGCGGCGTTCCGTGCTCGCCTGCATGCTCTGGGAGGACGAGTTCTACGAAGACGGCGTGCAGATCGCAGGCCGTATTCGCGAGCTCGTCCCGAAAGTCGATGCGACGAAGGTCGCCGCCCTGGCTATCGAGGCGCGCGAGGCCATGAAGCTCCGTCACGTACCGCTGCTTCTGGTGCGCGAGATGGCCCGTCATGCGACCCATCGCAGCCTGGTCGCGCAGACCCTTGCGCGGGTGATTCAGCGTGCGGACGAACTGTCGGAGTTCATGGCGATCTACTGGGCGGACGGTCGGGCTCCGCTCTCAGGCCAGGTGAAGAAGGGTCTGGCAGCAGCGTTCACCAAGTTCGACGAGTATGCATTGGCTAAGTACGATCGTGCGGGTGTGGTCCGTCTGCGCGACGTACTCTTCCTGTGCCACGCCAAGCCGAACGACGCAGACCAGGCAGGCTTGTGGAGGCGTCTGATTGAAGGCACTCTCTTCATTCCAGACACCTGGGAAGTGGCTCTGTCTGGGGGTGGAGACAAGCGTGCGCACTGGGAGCGGCTGCTCGCAGAGCGCAAGCTGGGTGCACTCGCGCTACTGCGCAATCTTCGCAACATGAAGGATGCCGGCGTGAGTGAAGAGGCTGTCATCCACGCACTGTCTGCGATGAAGACCGAGCGTGTTCTGCCCTTCCGTTTCCTTGCTGCAGCCCGGTATGCGCCTCAGTGGGAGGAGGCGTTGGAGCAGGCCATGTACAGGTCCATTGCAGGCCGGGAGAAGCTTGCCGGCCGAACTGTCCTGCTGATCGATACTTCCGGCAGCATGGACGCTCCCCTGGCTCGCCGTTCGGAGATGCTGCGCATGGACGCGGCGTGCGGATTAGCTGTGCTGCTGCGCGAAGTCTGCGACGCAGTCGAGGTCTACAGCTTCTCCGACAAGCTGGTGCGGGTACCGTCGCGTCGTGGCTTTGCTTTGCGCGACGCGATTGTGTCCAGTCAGCCCCACGCTGGAACGCAGCTAGGCCATGCTCTAAGCAGGCTGCGCGAGGCGTATGACCGCGTCATCGTTATCACCGATGAGCAGTCGCACGACCGTGTCCCTGCCCCGCACGGACGCGGCTACGTGGTCAACGTCGCGAGTGCCCGGAACGGCGTGGGCTACGGCGCCTGGACGCACATCGATGGCTGGAGCGAGGCAGTTGTCGATTACATCCGCAGCCTCGAAGTTGAGGCAGATGCGCCTAACTGAGCTATGCGCCGGAGACTCCCTTCTCCGGCGCAGTCCCTACGCCGATAAGGTCATGGTAAAAGCCCATCACACGAAAGAGCACGAAGGGTGCCGGCAGCAAGTGGGTCACTTGGCGCAATTTATCGCAAGAACCTCAATAGACACCCGGAAGCAGCCGCTTCGTTCTGCTGGTATAGACCGCATAGACATCCCCAAATGCCGCTCTAAGAGCCTGCTCTTCGACATGGATCCGGTAACTCAAAGCTGCCATCGACGGAATCACGACGGTGGCAAAGCCTATCCAGTTACGCGTGTGCAGCCCGATGGCAACAAGCACAAGCAGAAGCCCAAAATACGAAGGATGCCGTACAAACCTGTAGAGGCCGGCGGTTTGGAGGCGCTGCTCGGCGTGAATGGCAACATTGGCACTGAATGACCTGCCCAGCGACACGACCGCTGTCCAGCGAATCGCCAGGCCGAAAGCCATACATGCGAGGCCGGCGAAGCGAATCCACTGGGCTCCGCCAAACATCGTGGGCGTGTGAGAGTCCCCAAAGCGGGTCCCCAAGTTAATGGAAGCAATCATCGTGATCCAGAGAATGAGGAGTGAACCTCGATCCTTAATTTCGCCTCCGCCTGACCTCGTCCTGGTCACGATGAGTATTCCGATCTCGGATAGAACCCAGCTCAAATAGAGCGCCTTTCCCAATGCAACTAAGGTCACCATCAATCCCTCCTCTAGCCGTGGCTGGTCAACGTTCGAGATCAAACATTATTCTTTTCTCTCTCGCCTGACCGTAAGAGAAGAATGCGCTGGACGAGCAGGGAAAAACAGTAGCAGCTGTCATCGATGAGAGGTGACAACTATCACTATGACACCTGTCATGCGTTCCATATGACAGCTGCGGGATACCAGGACCGTTTTGTGTGTGGGATGATGAAGGTATGAGCGACAGGCAGTCGCACGCGCCAGAACAAAACGCGGCAGCCGCGGGTACGCACATCACCGAGTCGAAGCGGCTGTTTCTCCGTGGCCGCTCGATCGTGCGCTGGGTGGCATTGCTCTATGCCGCGTATTTCTTTGTCATGCCGGCTTATCGGCACTCATTTGCGGTCTGGATGGAATTCGCGGTTTTTTACTCGGCCTTCCTCATTCTTTATTTTCTCGTCACTGAGCTTACGGGACGCCGGCAGACAGTAGCGTTTGTGTTGTTTTTTCTTTTCGCCTTTCTCTATTACCCGTTCAACCACGAAGGCTACGTAATATTTGTCTACCCGTTCGCGATACTTTGCCTCTTCCTCAGTCGCTTGCGCACCCTATTTCTGGTGCTAATTACAATGATGGCCGGAGTCGTGGCGGAGACTCGATACCTCGGTCGCCCTTTTGCCACTGCCGAAAGCGTCCTCTTCTACTGCGTGATCTTTGGGCTCAGTAACTTTGCCTTCGCCCAGCAGGTACGAACCAATGTTCTTTTGGAGCGTGCAAATTCCGAGATCGAACGTCTCTCCCAGGAAGCGGAGCGCGAGCGCATCGCGCGCGATCTGCACGACCTGCTTGGCCATACGCTAACCGTGATTACGGTGAAGCTCGATCTCGCCCGGCGGCTGCTGTCCTACGACTCGGACCGCGCGCGAACCGAGATCGTGGAAGCAGAGCAGACTGCTCGGAAGGCCCTCGCCGAGGTTAGGGAAGCCGTCTCCGGATACCGCACCGAAGGACTTGACGCAGAGATCAGTCGCGCCCGGCGAAGCCTGCTTTCCGCCGATGTCAAACTGACCACGACGCTCGCTCCCGTGAATCTCTCATCGAGCCAGGTTAACGTGCTTTGCCTTGCTCTGCGCGAGGCCGTAACGAACATCGTTCGCCATGCTCATGCAACCGTCTGCCACGTGGCGCTCGTCGAAAAGGACAGGACTATTCATTTCACGATTGAGGATAATGGTCTGGGCGGGCAGATTCGTGAAGGCAATGGCCTGCGTGGTATGCGAGAGCGGCTTCAATCCATGGCCGGGGCCATGAAGCTGACAGACCCGGCAAGCGGAGGAACAAGCCTTGAGATAACCTTGCCGCTGGAGAGTGAGTCTCAGGCACAATCGCCTTCGCGAATTGTGGGAGAGGCGGATAGCTTTTGACACAGAAGATACGCGTGGTGCTGGCGGAGGACCAAAGCATGTTGCGCGGAGCGCTCGCAGCGCTGCTCTCGATCGAACCCGATATTGAGGTGCTCGGATCTTTTTCCGATGGGGAGCAGGCCCTTCGGGCCGTCGGAAAGCACCGGCCGGAGCTTTTGGTAACAGACATTGAGATGCCGAAGATGAGCGGACTCGAACTCACCGCCCGTGTAAGAGAGCTTTACCCGGACACACGCGTCCTCATCCTGACGACTTTCGGGCGTCCGGGATATTTGCGGCGAGCACTGGAAGCTGGAGCATCTGGTTATCTTCTCAAGGACCGTCCCTCTGAAGAACTCGCAGACGCGGTCCGGCGCGTCAGTCGCGGGGCTCGCGTCGTTGATCCTCAACTGGCCTCGCAGATATGGAGCACGGAAAAAGACCCGCTCACCGATAGAGAACGTTTGATCCTGCGCCGCGCCGGCGACGGTGAAACTACCGCTGAACTGGCGCGTTCGCTGCGACTGACAGAGGGGACCGTACGAAACTATCTCTCCGATGCCATCTCCAAGCTGCACGCTTCCAGCCGGTTTGAAGCAGCCCGGATTGCTCGTAATAAGGGATGGCTTTAATGTTCAACTCTGGCGATGCGGACATTGCTGCCAACGATCCGGCCACCGCTTTCCGCAACCACTCAATAGACGCCCGGGCTCGAGAACATCATGGAAAGCAGCCCGGTCGTAGCTTCGGGGCCCGGAAAATCGCAAGGGAATCCGTGCGCCGTGCGGATCGCAGCAAAGGCTTCTAGCAGATTTGCCCGCACGCAGGGGCGTCCTCCGGTACAGCAGTCCGAACCACTATTTCAGGCGAAGTTTCCCCCGACATAATCACCTCCGTGGGTTGCGCACAAGTGTACCAGCCACATAACTCCGCGACGCGCAGTACGCATCTACAGGAAGCCGCTGTGGCGCACACACAAAAGTGAAAGGGCGATTTCTCTCGCGAGATCTCGCCCTCTCTATTCCGATTTTCAGAGATCTGGTTCTGGTTCCAGATCACAACGCTTGCTACCCGGAATCATGCGGCACCCACGAACTGACGCCCGCGTTTACCTCACTCTCCTATAATCACACTCGTTGCAAGAGCTTTCACACTGCCATCCGTCTCCAGTTGCCTGGATGAGTTTCGTTGCCGATTCTCGAAGACGACTGCTAGTCCACTCTCTCCTCTGGAAGATGGCTCTTCCGCTGAAAGCAATACTACTCTCAGGCAACGGGAATGCTAGTGGTTCTTAAAATTTTCCGTTGTGGAAATGGCGTTACAAAAAGTGGAAATTCGACGCACAACGAAGAAGCTCGCGGCCATTTTTTGGCGCTCATTTTCTACGAGGCCCATGGCCGTTTACCGCGGTGGTGAGTAGGCTGGGGATTTCACCCCAGCCGCTCGCACAACCGTGCGTGGGAGTCTCACCTCACACGGCTCTCATCATGTGCCAAATGAAAGCCCTCTGGGAGCTTGCCGGAATATCAGCCTATTCGGCTCTCAATGCCTGCATCGGATCGAGGCGCGATGCACGCCACGCTGGAACGATACATGCGAACGCGGCCACTACGAGCAGCGTTGCGGCAACTGTGGCAAAAACCGTCGGATCGAGCGGCTTAATCTCATACAGCAGGTCGCGCATCAGCCGGCCCATCGCCAGGCTTCCTGCGAGCCCGGCAACAAGACCGAATATCGCTGGCCACATTCCATCCAGCAACATCTTCCGCATCACGTCTTCGCGCTTTGCGCCCAGCGCGATGCGGATGCCGATTTCGGTCGTCCGCTGGGCTGCGACGTAGGACATCACGCCGAACAGGCCCACCGCGGCAAGGACCAGCGACAGCGCGGCAAAAGCGACGAGCAGCGTCGCGTTGAAGCTCTGGTCCTGGGTCGATTTGCCAAGCAATTGGTTCATGGTGAGCACGTCGGAGACGGGCAGGTCGGGGTCCATCTCCGAGACGATGCGCTGTACCGGAAGAGCGAACTGCCCCAGGTAGAGGCTGGAGCGAATCACGAGCGTGCCGACATTCTCGATGCCGGCATCCAGCGGGTAGTACTGTACCGGCCGCGGCGTTTCGCCGATTGCGTAGCGGGTATCGCCCACAATCCCGACAATGACGGCATTTTGCCCGCGAACACGGAGGTGCTTGCCCAGCGGATCTTCGTTGGGAAAGTACTGGCTGGCGAACGATTGGCTGACGATCGCCTCATTGGCAGCGTCCAATCGCTTTCCGCTATCAAATGTTCGTCCGTGCAAGATCGGAATGCCCATCGCACTGAAGTATTTTGGATCGGCCCAGCGGCCTAAGGAAGCCAGGCCGCTGCCTTGCGGCAAGGGGGGATGCTCCACGATGTTGAAGGCCCAATCCATCCCATAGCCCTGTCCGGGGACAGCCGTCACAAAGCCCGCCGCGTCCACTCCGGGCAGAGTGCGCACCCGGTCCAGCAGCCTGTCGTAGAAATTCGCTCGCAGTGCGGGCGTTGCATAGCGGGCATCAGGAAGGCCCAGATGCATGGTGATCACGTTTTGCGTCAGGCAGCCCATGTCGGCGGAGCGCAGTAGTTCATAGCTCTTGAGCAGCAGCCCGGCGCCAATCAGCAAGATCACAGTCAGTCCGACTTCGACGGAAAGCAGCATCTTGCGCAGCATGGCCCCCGCGCTGCCCCCACTCACCGAGCGCGATGTCTCACGCAGCGCACTGAGATTACGCCTGTCGGTGGTGCTGAACGCAGCGATGAGTCCCGAAAAAAGCGCGCACAGCACGATGACGCCGACCGTAAATGCGGCCACCACGCCGTCGATGTGGATAGATTCCACGCGATTCATGTCCTGACGCGTTTGCATCAGCCAATGAAGTGCGCCCAAGGCGAGCAAAAGTCCCAGCGCGCCGCCGGCGGCCGAAAGCATCAGGCACTCCATTAGCCGCTCGCGAATGAGACGTAGCCAGCCCCCGCCCAGTGCGGTGCGGATAGCCAGCTCTTTGCGCCGTGCCGCCGCGCGTGCCACCAGCAGATTGGCCACATTGAGGCAAGCAATCAGCAGCAGGCAGCAGGTCGCCTCCAGCAGCAAATAGAGTGGCTTCTTGATGTCGCCTACCATGTGCTCCAGCAGCGGACGGCTCCTGGCGCTTCGAAATACGAAAGGGTCGTTGAGGTGCGCATTGTGGATGCGCTGGGAGATGACGCTCAGATCGGCCACGCCTTGCGCCGCACTGAATCCCGGCCTCAGTCGCCCCACAACGCGAAACATGTGATCGCTGAACGAGGTCATCGTTTCTTCGGGCTTGTCGGAGTAAACCGGTGTCCATAGCTGTGTGGAGGGATCAGGGAAATCGAACCAGGCGGGCATAACGCCGATAACGGTAAACGGCCTGGAGTCCAGCTCAATCGTCTGGTTCAGGATGGCAGGATTGCTCCCGAACCGGCGCTTCCACAGACCCCAGCTCAGTAACACCGTGCCGTTGGCTGCGGGGCTGTCATCGGCCTGCGAGAAATTGCGTCCTAGTGCTGGCTGCACGCCCAGCGTGGGGAGCATGTCCCAGGAAAACAACGCACTATTCAGCTTCTCCGGCAATTGCCCGCTCGAACCGGAAAGCCCGACCCGGATACCCTGCGCGAGCGCAAGACTGCTGTAGCTGCGGTTCTGCTTCTTCCACTCGGCATACATGCCGCCGGAGACCACGGTGGAACCGGTCGTGTCGTCTTCACGCAGGCCCGCCTCATAGAGCATCACGAGACGATCCGGATCCTGGAACGGCAAAGGCTTGAGCAGAACGCCACGCACCACCGTGAACAGCGCGACGTTAGCGCCAATACCCAATGCCATCACCAGGATGGCGATGATGGTAAAACGGGGGGTGCGGCCAAGCGTGCGCAGGCTATAGCGCAGATCGCGCGCGAGGGATTCAAACCAATTCCAGGACCAAACGGCGCGAGTCTGTTCACGAATAACAGTAGGATTGCCAAAGGCGCGCAAGGCTGCGTCGCGAGCCTCTTCTCCTTGCAGGCCAGCTTCCCGCCGCTCCTCTTCTTCCAGTTCCAGGTCGGAGCGCAGCTCGCGCTCCAGGTCCGCATCTCTCTTCTTGATCTGCCACCACTTCATGTCAGTTCTCCTCGAGGAGGATCTTCAAGATGGTCAGGTGAAGCGTTCCCTGCAGAAGCCCGGCACATTATTGTGCTTGCTTCGCCATAGAAGAGATTCTACCCTCAACCTGGCGTCGAGGGTAGACGCTCGACTATCGAGAGCCAATACGTAGGGAAGTCCGGCTGTTCGGTCGAGGACGCGATGCGGCGCGAACCGCTCATCTGCTGTGGCTGGAATTGACGCAAGAAAAAGCGAGGGGTTGAAAGTCGCGCCCTGACACAACACATGAGTTTTCCGCAACCTGCAAGAAGCGACGACCGAGCGGCGTCCCCGTGCATGTCACTTACGACACGCACAAAAGCGAAAGGGCGATTTCTCTCGCGAGATCTCGCCCTCTCTATTCCGACTTTTCAGAGATCTGGTTCGGGTTCCAGATCACAACGCTTGTTACCCCGGAATCATTCGGCACCCACGAACTGACGCCCGCGTTTGCCTCACTCTTCTATGATCACACTCGCTGCAAGAACTTTCCCACCGCCGTCCGTCTCCAGTTGCCTGGACCGAGCCTCGTTGCCGAATCTCGAAGACGACTGTTAGTCCGCTCTCTCCTCTGGAAGATCGCTCTTCCGCTGAAAGCAATACTACGCTTCAGCGATGGGAATGCTAGTGGTTCTAGTAATTTTCTGTTGTGGAAATGACGTTACAAGAAGTGGAAAATTCCACGCGCAACAAAGAAGCTCACGGCCGATTCTCTGGCCCATCTTCCAAGAGGCCCAAGGCCGTTGCGCGCGGTACTAATGTGCCTTATCGCGTGTCCGGCAATCGCATCCTGGGATACCGCAGCCACGCCCCTGTTTACCAGACCTCCCCCGATACAGATCGATCATCTCTTCTTGCCGGAATCGTGGCGGATAGCTCAGATCCTGTTGAATTCCCTGCGCACAAGTCATCAGCTTTGAAGTAGCCCTCCGGAACTAACCCCGCCTTTAACATGGCTTGTCGATAGCCCTCATACCGCGCTCTGTGAGTAAAGGAAGTGCGCGTTAGACCCAGGAAGCAAATGCGCTTGTGCTTATGCTCGATAAGATGTGCGGTCCCCATCCTCGCGCCAACCCTGTTGGCTACGACTACGCTACTAAATTGGCCGCCGCGAATCGGTTGATCGAGGGCGACAATTGGCGTCGATCTAAATTCCTCACGGTCAAGTTTGGTTTTGCCCGCTCCCGCGGGAATGACCAGCATTCCCCTCCACGTGCCGTTGCAACATGGAACCGGCCAAACGGTATTCGACCTCTGGGTCGTCGTCGGAAGTAGTAACGATCACCGAATAAGCATGCTCATTGGCGACAACCGTGATGGCATGCGCGCATATCGCATAAAAGGGGTCGTAGAAGTTGGGCACGATGAGCCCGATCGACCGCGACCGGCCCTCCCGGAGGGAGCGCGCAGCATCATTCGGTCGATAATTTAGCTGCGCTACTGCCTGGTAAACCTTCCGCCGTGCTTCTTCCGATACGGGCCCGCTCTTGTTGAGCGCGCGCGAAACGGTCATCAACCCGACACCAGCCAATCTCGCCACATCTTGCATCCGAGCCTTAGGCAACACGTTTACCATCCGTCCTAAATCTCCGAATCCGGTCTATCTAGCATGGTCAGACTATCAGGGAAACGCGAATCAAGCGCTCTTAGCCATCCCCCCAGTAGACTCAACCCACAGGAGTCTCCTTTGCCAGGCAAACGGTTGTCTTAGTCCGCCCATTACCACCCAGTACTTTCGTGCTAGCATTTCGGCCAAGGAGAGCCTATGCCCTTTATCGACACCAGTAGTCTTGAAGTGATTGAGCGCTTGCCGGGCTGGCATGGACGTTATTTCCACTCGCCGAGCATGACATTCGCGCACTACGACTTTGTGCGCGGGTCCTCCATTCACGAGCACTCCCACCCTCAGGAAGAGGTCTACGAGGTGATCGAGGGCGAGCTCGATATGACCATTAACGATGTAGCCCAGGTAGCTCGACCTGGTTTAGTCGCGATCGTCCCAGCGAATGCCCGCCATTCGGTCAAGGCCCTTACCGACGGACGTGTCATCATTGTCGACTATCCGTTGCGGCGCGGCTTCAACTAGGTGTGCTCCGATCGGTGTAGCGAAAAACTCCCGCGGTGGGGTACGTCCGGCGCCTCCGCTTCCCTACTGAGCCGGGGCCGTCTTCAATAAGACACGCACAAAAGCGAAAGGGCGATTTCTCTCGCGAGATCTCGCCCTCTCTATTCCGACTTTCAGAGATCTGGTTCGGGTTCCAGATCACAACGCTTGTTACCCCGGAATCATTCGGCACCCACGAGCGACTGCCCGTGTTTTTACCTCACTCTTCTTGTGATCACACTCGCTGCAAGAGCTTTCCCGCCGCCGTCCGTTTCCAGTTGCCTGGACTGAGTCTCGTTGCCGAGTCTCGAAGACGACTGTTAGTCCACTCTCTCCTCTGGAAGATCGCTCTTCCGCTGAAAGCAATACTACGCTGAAGCGACGGCAATGCTAGTGCTCTTGGTAATTTTCTGTTGTGGAAATGACGTTACGAGAAGTGGAAATTTCTCGTCGCCATTACTTCGCCAGCGCGTCGCGATTATCCTTCGCCCAGTCGCTATCTCGCGGCACTGCCTTCAATGGTGGGCCGCCTTGCGTCCCGCAGGCGCAAGGCCCCTCGGTCTTGGCTTCGGTCATGCAAGAACAGGACTTTGTGTTCAGGCACGCACAGACGTACACGACATCGCCCTTGTTTTGCTTCGGGGTCTTAGAGCCGGCGGGCGAAGGGATACACGCCAGCAACAATAACGAGACAAAAAGCGCTGCAGTGAGTATAGTTTGCTTTTTCATGGCTTGTCCTTGAGCGCAACTACGGCTACCTGAGGGTAATTTGAAGCCGGTCTGGCCACAATATCCACTCAATGGAAGCCTGATATAACCACTCAGCTGCTTCTAGTGCGCCTTGGGTAGACCACTCAAGCCTTCACCCCCGCGGGATTCGCTAGTTCTTCTTTCGTGTGAAGTCACAGAGCATGTCGGAATGGATATTCAAACCAATATTGGTCATGTTGTAGAAATGTTCGCTGGCCACGAGCCACACGATCTCGCAAATCGCGCGTTCGGAGTAAAAGGTGGACATGCGCGCAAACGTCTTCGGATTCACCTTCTTATCCCTGGTCAGCTCCGTCACATAGTCCAACGCGGAGCGTTCCGCCTCGGTGAAAAGAGGACTTGTGCAGTATTGCTCAAGCGCATCGAATTTGGCCTCGTTCATCGACTCTTTGATCGCGAACGACCTGCCAATATCCATGCAGAAGAGGCAAACATTCACACGCGCCACCTGTTCGCGAATTAGAAAAACGGTCTCTCGCGGGAGCTGCAACTTCTTATCCAGCTGAGCGATCTTCCCCGCAAACATGCCGAATGCGGCCGGCAATCGTACGGAGTGCACCTTTATAGGCGTGAGCACTCTACCAAACTTCCGGCGGCTCATGGAATAAACCAACTTCATCAACAGCCCTTCGGGTTTTTCGATGGGCGCAAGAAATGTCTCCGCTGAGCCGGCCACAATTGTCGCCGCATGACTCGCTTGTGTTTGCATGATCGCTTTTCTCCCAGTGCTTCCGGATAGAAGACCGTAGGCGATCGCGATCTGTGACAAATTCTCTAACAAAATCCTTTAACGCTGATCCGGGAGCAAATCAGGCAAGTGTGCGAGCTTGTCAGGGTTGGTTACCACATAAATCGCCTGGATGTGTTCTTCGCCGGCCACCAGGGTGAGCACGGAGTACGGCTTCCCTGCGAGATAACTGACGATCCCAGGTTCCCCATTGACCTGGACCAGGCGGAAGACCAGATTCTTCGGCATCAGCTTTTGCAGGGTGCCCAGTGCGCCGCGGGCCACATTCTTTGCGCCGCGAATCAGATTGGGTGCGCTCACCGCCTTGCCGCCGCCATCGGAGTGAAGCACCACATCATCGGCCAGCGACGCGACCAATCCCTCCAAGTCGCCGCTCTTCGTCGCTTGCAGAAAGCGTTCCAGCAGGTCGCTCTTCTGCCGCTGAGAAGCCTTGAACCGTGGACGCATCGCGGTCACGTGCTGCCTGGCGCGATGCAGAATCTGCCGGCAATTCGCCTCGCTTTCACCTAAGATCGTGGCCAGCTCAGCGTACTCGTACTCGAACACCTCGCGCAGCACAAACACCGCCCGCTCCACCGGTGTCAGGCGTTCCAACATGAGAAGAAAAGCCATGGAGAGCGATTCATCCAAACGGATGTTCTCCAACGGATCGCTTCCTGGAGCGGTGACGATCGGTTCGGGCAGCCACTGACCCACGTATTGCTCGCGTTGTGCCCGCGCCGATTGCAGATAGTTGATGCACAAGCGGCTGATGATGGTAATCAGGAATGCGCGCGGGGATCGAATCTCTTGTTCAGGCGCCTGTTGCCAGCGGATAAACGTCTCTTGCAGCATGTCCTCGGCGTCCGCCACGCTTCCCAACATGCGGTAGGCAATGGAGAAGAGCAGGCTGCGATATTGATCGAAGCTCGCCAGCCGGATCGGGACTTCCGGTTCGGAAGGCAGTATCGCGGCCATCGCCTCGCCATCACCTCGATTCGCCAAAATCCCTCCAACTCAAGAATAGGATAGCCATTCACGCACCGGGTAAAGAATCCGCCGGCTCGATGCCCGGTGAGATGTCTGGGAGGCTTTGCCTTCACAAATACCGGAATTCAGGTTAACCTAATCAGCAGTATGCAGACACCGCAGGCCCAGTCCTTTTTCTTTACCTACCGCTACTGGTATCCAGTAGCGGCTCCGGCGGCGTCTGCGCATCTACGACTCTGATTCTCTGATCTAAAGAGCGCATTCACCATCGAGGGCCGCGACCAAGTCGCGGCCCTTTTGCATTTCTAACCAAAGCGAGGACTCGGACTATGCACAGCCTTACTGTCGAAGGGGATACAAACCTCAAGGGAATGACTACCACCGGTAACCGAAGATCGGTTGTCCGGATAGGGACGGTGGAGATCGGAGTTGGCCAGCCCGTCATCATGGCCGGGCCCTGCTCCGTTGAATCCTATGAGCAGACCCTGGCCACTGCGGAAGCGGTCAAGTCTGCAGGCGCTCTGATCTTGCGTGGCGGGGCTTATAAGCCGAGAACCTCTCCCTACGATTTCCAGGGGCTGGGCGTGGAGGCGCTGCAGATTCTGGCCAGGGTTCGCGAAGAAACGGGTCTGCCCATTGTCTCGGAGATCCTGAGCACCGACGACATTGAGGTGGTCGCAGAGCACGTAGATATGTTGCAGGTGGGTGCGCGCAATATGCAGAATTTCGCTTTGCTTCGGCGTCTTGGACAACTAAGAAAGCCCATCCTGCTCAAGCGCAACCCGGCAGCCACGGTAAAGGAGTGGTTACTCGCTGCGGAATATCTGCTGGCCGGAGGCAATAGCCAAGTCGTGCTCTGCGAGCGGGGTATCCGATCCTATGACCCGGAGTTGCGCAATACGCTCGATTTGGCCGGCATGGCGCTCGCACGCCAACTCAGTCATTTGCCGGTGATCGCAGATCCTTCGCATGCAACCGGCAGACGCGACCTGATTCCCGCCATGTCCCGAGCAGCGCTGGCGGCAGGCGCCGATGGCCTGATCGTCGAAGTGCATCCGGACCCCGCCAATGCCTTGTCAGACGGAAAGCAATCGCTGGACTTCCCAGGATTCCGGGCCATGATGGACATGCTGTTCACTTAGGTCAGGCAGAACGCTGCGACATGTGAACATGCATACGACTGGAGATGACGTCAGAAGTCCTGTCGTCGCTTCGTGTAACGGCAGAAGCCGCTGGATCACAATCCTCGACGGGAATGCGTTTCCCGGTCGACAGGCCAAGCTCTAATTGACAGGATGGGGAGATAGCCGGATAGTTTTAGGTTGTTAATCCGTGCCCCGCTCTCCGGGCCTACCCGGAACAGTCTTTTCGACGTACTCTCCGCCGCAATGCGCCTGATGAGCACCTGGAGGCCTGATGCTTAACGCGATCTTCGCTCTTGCGACTCTAGCTGCCGCAGCTCCATGCCCCAAATCCCCGCCGGCCGGGGGCGCCGTTGTTTGCTGCACCGCGGCCTGCTCAGACGATTCCAAGGACGATACAAAGGATACCTCGTTCCTCATCGCGCTGATCTCTGTTCCGAAGCCGGCCACAAAGGCCCCAGCCAAACACAACACGCCTGCGCCCAAACCGAAGGCATCGCCATCTATTAAACCTACCGCGGCCTGCGCCGCACTCGACACAGCCTTGACCGCAGGCAGCCCCAAAGCGGCAACGCCACCTCAGGATGGTGCTGATCAGCCTAAATCCGATGCGGATCGCGCCGTTGAACTCCTGGGGAATCCGTCTCCCCTGACACTCAAGGCGAGCGGTAAATCCGACATCCTGGTGTACTCCTCCACCCTGGATACTAGACTCTACCGACCCGCCCTGAACAAGGTGACTGAGTGGGTCAAGAAGCTGCCCGCGACCGAACCAACGCCGGCCAAGAACGTGCGCAAGATCGAGATCGCTGTGCCGTTAAGCGCAACGGCGAATACGTTCTCCAGTCTTGACAAGAAATTCACTGTAACGCTCGAGTACCCGGGCAAGCTGCAGATTGCCGGGGATTCTCAGCTCAGCTGCGGCGATTGGCTGGCGATGCTTGATAGCGTCGGCAGTTCATCCATCGGCGCGGGGAAAGAGCCGCGAGTGTCGCGGCTGTTCTACCTGCAACCAGCCGCCGAAACAGCAACAGCGATCGGAGGTTCCGGCTCAGGGACGGGAAATCCCCAAGGCAAAGACGCGCAGAAGAAATCTGACGCCGGCAGTGACGCGACGAAAGCGGCACAGGGAGACACGAGCGACGATTCTGCAAAAGGTAGCGATGACCCGCCGGATCCCGGTAAGGCTGACTCGGCGGCGAAGAAGACGAGTAAAAAGACTCCATCCGATCCGTCTACCTCCGCCGCAACCGCGGACTCATCCAGTCCCAAACAACCGGCGAAAGCCACCAGCAAAGACACGGATGCCGCAGGCGGAAACTTCTCCGTACAGAGCCTGGAGCCGGATATGCTGATTTTTGGCGGCGATGACGAAAAAAAGATAAGAGCAGCCAAGCAAGTGCTAGCCATGCTCGATCTGCCTCGCCCGGAGATGATCATCAACGCCTGGGTTCTGCAGATGTCAACCAACAACGCGGATCAGGTCGGCGAATTTGACCAGATCGCGCGCAAGTTTGTCGCGCAAAACAATGATGTGCTGCAGAGAGGTATCCAAGCTGGATGGGAATACCTACGCAGCGGGATCGACCAGGGAGGCTATTTCGACCCGGACTACTACACTTACCTGACCAAGCGCTACATCGCAGACGTAGGAGATGTCTCCGGCACGCCTCAGCAGCCGGCCAATACCGATGAACAGCATAATCGAGAGAACAGGGGCATCTGTCCCAAAGGCCAGTATTGCCTTGGCTACACGACACTGTTCAACCCACTGCAGCCGCGCCTGACTGACCTGCTGCTGGCCATGATCGCATCGCGGGATCCAGAGGCAAGCAAGGCCGCGATCAATATGGCCGAAAATCCCCCTACCCCGGACTCACCCACCCGCGCTCGCTTCGATGGGGTCCACTATCCTCCCATTCCCCAATACAACCGCTGCAATTCTGCGCAATGCGAGGAACTTCGCGGGCGCCTCGGACTCAAGCTCCCATACTGCAAGGCCAACTGCAAATCTGGCAGCGGTAGCAATGGAACCACCGCGATCGACACGCCCCCTTCGGCATGCGGGGTAAGAGATCTTAATCGGCTCATCGACAGTGCCGGCGATCAGTTCCTCAACGGCCACCCGCCGCAGCTTCAATTGGAGTGCTTCCGGCAGGCCATCGAGGACATGACTTACATTTCTGATGAGCAGGTCAGTAAGACTTCTGGTGAGAAGGTCTCCCGCGCCCAGGCATTGGCACGCGCCGCGTTAGCCGACTTCCTTTTCAACTACAAGAACAGCCAGCAGTACCCGAGCGAGTTCTCGACTTACGACCTTGCCATGAGTGCGGACACCTTCAACACCGCCCTGGGCCCGTTCACCGACGCCTTCAACCGTGACGTCGCCTCGTACCAGGAATATCTCAATAACGTAGTCAGCATGGCCGAGGATTGCAAGCCCAATCGCAATGTCACGTTTACGAATAGTGGGCTGGTATCGGTCCGCACGGTTTCGTCCAACACGACCAAGGTGTCTTCAACCACCCAAAGCTTTCTGGATGCCAGCAGTTTCCCCGATCTTGCAACCCTGGCCGGCAATATCGCAGGCGCCAAGTCAGGCAGCGGAGTGCTTGCAAACCTTACTCCCATTGAAGCCCAGGCGCTCACCGGCGCGCTGAAGAGTTTCCAAAGCAGCCAGGCGCAAATCGGGCGCGCGATCAATCTAAAGGTGACCCCGCGCTCCTTGAGCGGCGCGTCTTCGGCCGAAATGGACGTCACTCTCAATATCGACGAGCAAGGCACTCCCACGCGTTACACGGGAACGTCGAGTGATAAGTTCAATCTGTCGCGGGTGGCGACGCACGACACCGTCACCCACATTCGAGTGGATTCGCTCAAACTCTTCGAGGTAAGCGCGGTGAGTGCAAAGCTGACACTTTCCCGGCCGCCGATCCCTCTTGTCCTGCCGGGTGTCGAGCTACCCTACATCGGATCGATCGTCGGACTGCCGCGCAAACCTGCCCAGGAATATCACAGCAGCGTGGCGATCATGAGCGCGATCGTTGTTCCGACCGCTGCTGATTTGGCCTCCGGCTTACGATTCGTCGACGACCGTATCGTCGTAGCACCTCCAGATCTCTGCTTGAGGCCATGGCAGCCACGCGCGCCAAACGATCTGCCCTACTGCAAGACCGGAGCAGCCGCCGCGCAAAGCCAACTGGAAGGGCCGATCCGAGCGTTTCACCTCATCAGGAAGCAGTGCATCGCGACCGGCGGACAAGACGCCTATGGGTTGATACCGAAGCCTGGTCAGCCAACTGACCTGTGTGGACGCGATGGGCTCACTTTCGACCAACTCGCGCCAGTCTTCCATCGGGCGCAACCACTATGAATGGGACTTTGGGGGTCGTTCGGGGACATCCGTGGTAGCCAACCATCAAGTGGAAACGGAGATCGGCGAGTACGTTCACGTCCAAGATGAAATGAAGGACCTCGCCGTTGTCCGTCAAGACCGCGCCATGACATTGCGAATGTAGGCCAGATTCTTACGCAAGTCGGAGTCCAATTGCTTCGAAGGCACATCCGTCTCCAGGTTGGCATACCCGGAGAACTGGATATCCCGAATCGCTCGCATGATGGGCCCAAACTGAATGCTCCCCTCACCGAGGTAGTGCGGATTATCCTTAAGATGGAATTGGCAAATCCGGTCTTTCCCGAGCCAGCGGATCTCCTTCACCGGATCGAATCCCGCCTCCGTCGAGTTCCCCACGTCGTAGTACACCAGCACGCTCGCGGAGCGCGACCGCTCCATGATGCGCACGTTATCCTCCGCGGAAATGGTGTTCTCGAGGCCCAGGATGACTCCCGCTTTGGTTGCCTCCGGCGCCAGGTCGCGCAGCGCATCACCCACATAATCCATTTCCGCTTTCGTCTGTAGAGCCCAGCGGGAGAAGAAGGGCAGCAGAAGTACCTTCGTGTCCAGGGCCTTGGTCAACCGAATGGAGTCGAGTACCCACTTCCGGGCCAGCGGGTCGCTCTTCAGGCCATTGTCATGCAGCCGATCGACGCACGTTCCATCGATCGGAATCTTATATTGCTGGGAAAGGCTGAGGTAGCGGGCAATCACTTCCGGATCGTCAGCCGGCATCTTGTCATCCACGAGCTTTCGCCCGAAGGATATTTGCACCCCCTCAAATCCGAGCTTCGCGGCCAGCGGCACAGCCTCTGTGTTTGCGCCCAGGTTCAGGTTCCAGTCAGTCACACCAATGCGCAGCGTCTGCTCTCGGGCGATGGCCAACCGAGAGCAGACGCCGGCTGCGATGGCGGAACCGATAAATTTGCGGCGGGTTATCTTAAGCACCAGAAACCTCTCAAACGTGCCACGCATTAGACGCTGTTATGGTTACTTCTCCTCTACCCACGAGCTTCCAGGTCACGCTCGCTTGCCTTCGCTTTCCTGCCAACGCTCCATCAGGCCATTGCTGGGAAGTGATTTATCCATGACTTTATGAGCGGTCTCGGCCCCCGCCACGGGCAATCCGCGAGGGTCGAGCAGGCCAAGCTGAACCAGCACCGAAGCCTGGTCCCAGTAGATATGCTCGTGTACCAACTTGTCGCCTTCGAACTTGACGATGGCCACCGTGGGGATTTCCACGGGCCGACCGGTCGGCGGAATTCCCGGCAGCAGCCAATCTATCACCGTGGTATGCGTAAAGTGGACGATGAATTCGTCCACGATCGTGTCCGTGCCAACCGTGCGGCTGATCGGCGTCAGACGAAAGTCAGGCGGATTGACCGGGTATGAAATGGAAGGCATAGAAACGCTTCAACTGTTCGTGTCCCACTCCGCCCGTCATGGTTGGGATGTGATTGACATAAGGCTGCGAAACCATGGTAGCCATCGTGGCATCCACATCCCTTGTCTCGAACTCGTAGCGGCAGTGATCCTCCCAAAGTGCGACCAAATCCAGCTTTGCCATACCATGCTCCCTATTCCGCCTTGTTCACTCTGAGGGACAGCAACCTCGGCGCCCGCGTGGACAACTATAATGCTGGAGAACGAACGTGTCACTCGCCCATTGTTTGACGTGAATTGGACGATCTTCGAGAACGCGCCCTTGGCGCTTGGATTGGAAGAAAGAGAGAAAACTGTGGCTCCCTACGGAAGAACCCTCATGCCAAACGGAAATATGACCCGGCGTGCTTTACTCGGATCCGCAACTGCAGCAGCGTGTTTGGCGGCCTTGCCCAAAGCGGGAGCGCGCACGAAGGAATGGAAGCCGCGTCTTGGCATTCTAGGCCAAATATACCGAAGCTAACGTTGACTTCGCCATCCAGGAAGGATTCAACAACATGATCCTCAATGCTGGAGCAGGGGCCCAGGGATTGAATACGGCGACGCTCACGGACGAAGAAATCGGAAGCATCAAGAATCATCTGTCATCGAAAGCCATGCACGTTTCGGCCCTTCAGGTAAATGCAAATCACATCGCCGCAGATCCAGCAGAGCGCGAGCGGCAAAACAGCGACTTCGTGAAGACCATCGAACTGGCCGGTAAGCTAGGCGTCCCCTATATAGGCACGCAGTCCGGCAAAGATGCCTCCAAAACATTTGAAGCGCAAGTGGACGAGATCGTGCGCGTCTACCACGAAAAGTATTTCGCTGCTTGCCAGCAGTACAAGGTGCGCATTTTGTGGGAGCCCTGGCAGGGCGGCCCCAACATTGCCACCAGCCCTGTGGGATTCGAAGCGCTCTTCAACGCCTTCAAGGATTCCCCCTATGTCGGCCTGCAATACGATCCCTCTCATCTGCTGTGGCAGATGATGGATCCCATTCAAACTGCGAAAGACTTCGTTGACAAGATCTACGACGTCCATCTGAAGGATACGCAAATTCATTGGGACATCGTGCGCCGAGGGGGAATCGTGCCCGTGGATCAAGCCCGTTGGTGGCAATTCCGCATTCCTGGCATGGGCAGCATCGATTGGCGCGGGTTCTTCGGCGTTTTGCAAAGCGTCGGCTATGAGGGTGCGATGAGCATTGAGCACGAAGACGATCTCTACGGCGCATCAGACAATCCGGGCCCGGATTTTAGCGAACCTTATAAGGTCGGATTCCGCATGGCTAAACGCTATCTCAACCAGTATGTGCCGGTATAGGTCATGACCTCATGAAAACAAACCCGAAACTGATATTTGTATTGCTGGTTGGCGTCTTGGCCGGAATGATAAGCGGCCTATCTATCCGAGGGCAGCAGGTCAAGACGCCGCCTGGCTACTTGATCACCGAAGCCGAGATAACCGACCCCGCTGCGTTACAGACGTATGGGGAGAAGCTCGCGGAAACGCTGGCGCCTTTCAACCACCACTATGTCGTTCGTACCAGCAAGATTCAGGCTCTGGAGGGCGACGCGCCAAAGAGCAGGGTCGTGATCATCGCTTTCGACAGCGTGGAGAAGGCGCGTGAGTGGTACGACTCGCCGGCCTATGCGGCGATCAGGCCAATCAGGCAAAACGCGGCAAAGGCCCGAATATTCATCGTAGAAGGTCTCGCCCCTCAGCGATGCCACCGATTTACCCCATAACTTCCTTGATGCCCCAGGTCATCAGCAATCGGTTCATTGGATAGGAAGTGAAGAAGCCAATCACCATACCGGCCTGCATCATGAACCAATAAGTCGCTTCGGTCGGCTTCAAGTGGGGTGACGGAAAGAAAACGAAATATGCCAACGCCATCCAAGCGAACAGACCGATTTCAAAAGTTAAGATTGAGAGCGTGTCAGCTTTCACTGCGGCAATCAATCCTTGGCCTGGAGACAAATTACGCATCGGTTTGATGGCGAAATACTGGAAGGCGATGCCGAGCAGCCATGCGAGTAACAAATCGCCTGCGAACGCTGTATAAAGCGGGCTTCCCCAGAGGGTGAGCCCGAGGCCTGCAATCACGAACTCTGCAATGATGTCGCCTAAGGTGCACCCGGCGCCGCAATGACTGTCTGACACTACCGTCTGTTCCCATGTCGGGTCTGGGCGCCTCCGTGAGTCTTGCGCCTTCTGCTCGCCTCTCATGTGGTCCCGTGGCATGCCCTGCATGCCATCCTTTGCCATCTTTCTGCCGATCCGGTAATAGCCCCATAGCGCAACCACGCTAAAGTAGAGTGCTGTCACAGGCCAGACGATGTTCATGACCCACATCTTCTGAGGATGGCGAAACTCATCTCCCGCAACAATGAGCGCGCAGAGAAATGCGACGGAGAGGGATATCCAGGCGATTGTTTCCAGCATAGCGAACCTTCCCCTAAGCTCCTCAAGAAGCCCTGGTGGAAAGTGTAGCTTAGGCCCGCATGAAAGCACCCAATCGTCGCCAAGAGCGCGGCCGGTTTTCTTCTTTGTTGGTGATCCCCGTCACAGACAACCTGCCGTGTTTCGCTAGACAATTGATTTGGATCCTTGATCGTTACAGCATGCTTTGCATGAGAACCAGCTGAATCGAACGCTCCACTGGATTCCGTTATATTCTCCTGCAAAAGTCTTCTGACCGTTGAAACAGCGTGGGTCCGTCACCGCCGATGTGATCGATACTCGTGCGGCTTTACGCAAGCGAATCCCAACAAAGGAGTACCTATGTCTAGTGTTCTTGCAACCAAACCCAATATGTCCAGCAAAACAACCATCCAGTTTCCCCAAACCGTCAACTTCCTCGACGAACTGGAAGCACTCAGCCGCGAAACAGCCAGGCGCGCTTTTAACCTTTTTCAACAGCGTGGGCGCGCGGATGGCTTGGATCTAGACGACTGGCTTCGTGCAGAAGCAGAGCTCCTGCGGCCCGTTCCTATCGAAATGAGCGAATCAGAGGACAGCCTCATGATCCGTGCCGAGGTCCCCGGCTTCGATGCCAGGCATCTCGAGTATTCAAGCCGATTCGGGTGCCATCTACATTCGCGGAAAAAATGAGCAAAAGAGAGAAGAGAAAAAAGGTAGCGAGCTCAAATACAGCGAATTCTCCGCCACCGAGCTCTGCCGTCGTATTGCACTGCCAAGCTCCATTGATCCGGAGAAGATTACGGCCAGGTTGACGAGCGGGGTGTTGGAGATCACCCTGCCCAAAGCCGCACCACCAAGAACCATCGAAGTGAAAGCGGCTTGATATGCGATGATCGCCGGCTCGAGAAAAATGTAAGCTTTCGCTTGAGCCGGCGACAAAGGCTATTCTGCAAGCTTATCGAGCCTGGCCGGGTCCAGTATTATCAAGGACGCGCCCTGCCGCTCGACGATATGATTGCGCTCAAACTGATTGAGCAACCGGGTTACCGTTTCGCGGGAGGTGCCGGCCATATGAGCCAGCTCCTCATGGGTGAACACCAGAGTGAAGCGACGCGGAATCCTACCTCGCGTGGCGGTGGCCGCCCAGTCCAGCAGCAAGCGCGCCAGCCGTCCCGAGGCCGAACCACACAGCGCAAGTCGCCGGGTATCTAAGAACAGTTCGCGATATTGGTTAGCCAGCACTTGCGCCGCCTTGCGCGCTACCTCCGGAAATGTTTCCAATAGCCACAGCAATTCCGGACGCGGCACGCCTATCAGTTGCGCAGGTTCCAGCGTTTGTGCGGTCACTTCATAAGGCAGGTCATTGAGTGCCGCGTTCAGACCCAGGATATCTCCCGGACCTGCGATCCTGATAATCATTCGGCGTCCCTCTCTAGAGGTGCTGAAAAGCTTCACCCACCCCTGGCGGATGAGAAACACTCGATTCGAGCATTCGCTCTGTTGGAAAATCATGGCCCTTTTGGGAAATGCTAGGCACTTACCCGTCTCACCGAAGCGCCGCAACGCGCGATCACTAGACTTATAAGATGTTCCGAGGGACAGCTGCTCGCGAGCAGAGGATTCCATAGGCGATCTCCCGATGCCAAAAATCAATTTCGAGTTGCCTCCAAAATAAAAGAAAAGAGCATCTATGCGCCGATTGCTGTAACTCACGACGCTGGAAAGGGCCATCTCTTAAGGCCGTGGACCTACGGTGCTGCGGCTGCTTAGATCTTCAGCAACCGCTCGTAATGCACATGCGGCTCTCTCTTCCGCCCCCATTCCCTCTTTAGCATACATCGCCCAGAGCTCGGCAAAACGCTGGCCATTATGCATGTCTCGGGAGTTATACTAGCCGCGCTCCAGAAAGAGAGGAGAAATCTATGTTGAGAGCATTTTCCTTAGCGTTTTGCTTCGTTGGATTGCTCTCGTTCGCTTCCTTTGCCGCAAATGCTCAAGAGGTCGTTCATGCCTTGGCAGGAATCGTTACGTTCATCAATCCAACGCAAAAAACAATCACCATTAACACCGACGACGGCTCCCAAGAAGTCTTCAAAGATATGACAAAATCCGATATCTCACTCACTTTTGAAAAGAACCTCCGAGCCGATACAACCCCTGTAGACGCTTTCACTCAAAAGGGCGCTCATGCGATCGTCTATTATTTCGGCGAGGGCAATGAGCGCAGGGCGGTCGCATTGCAGTACCTCGGCGGACCGCTTAAGAAGATGAGCGGGGAGGTTTCCAAGCTCGATAGGCATCAACATCTGCTCACCATCAAAGACGGCGCCGGCGTCACCGAGGCATTCCGTATTGATTCCAAAACCGTTGTGGAGACCGATTTCGGTGTAGTGGAAGGTGCGCGGTTCGATCCCCAGAAAGGTTCTGAGGTTCGTGTGACCTCCACACTCGCGAATGGCAACCAGGAGGCCCTGTTTATACGCAGCCAGTAAAAGTGAGCAGCGCGGAAGCGATGGAGAACGCTTTACCCGTTTCCTTCTGATAGCAGGGGCTTGCCCTCTTTTTGTCTAGCGGACTGCCGCGGCCCATCGGGTGCTTGCCGCTTGGTGGTGTGGAGATTTTGTGTGGCGGCACTTACACGATACCAGGATCTCTTTGCGCCGTTCATTCTCAAAAAGCAGAAAGCGGCTCTCCGCTTTGCCGGAACATTTGCACCCAAGTCGAACTTCGCGTTGTTCCTGCGCAACCAGGTCTTCCGGCTGATGGCTATACCCGGGATTGCGGATTTCGCTGTCGGGCGCGATCTCGCCGATGCGATCGCGTTACCCAATTACGGATAGCCACGGCACCGGCATCCCCTCGGCGCTCGGCCAACGGTAGTCAGGGAAGCATTGTCCGGCTCCGTACTTTCTAAGTCTCAGCCAGCCAGTTTCTGGTTGTTGTCCGTCGTCCAGTAGGGTGCGTAGCCGTAGTGTTGATGCAGACGCAACTCGTATTCGCGGCTCACCGGTGAATCGGGGTTCCATTCGGGGCTCGCGTAAATAGCCTCGCGGGATATATTTGCGCGAATCTCCCGCTTGGCCCAACGCACGCTTTTGATCCACTGCGGTCTTAGCAAGACCTTTTTACCTGGCCACCAGTTCTTCGTGTCAACGATCAAATACCGGATTTGCCAACTTTCGTCGTCGAGTAGAAAATCTTCGAGATGTCCAATTTCACCATCCACCGTCTCGATATGATACCCGGAGACTTTGTTCGTACTCCGTAGATGGGGGTCAGGCGACACCTCTTTTATCTCAGCTTTTGACCCGCTTCGCGGAGCATCTGCGAGCGCATGCGGAGTAGGCCACGAACCCCATACGTTGCTTCCCTCCCAGTAGAAGGGCCATCCAAAATGCCGATGGTGCTCGGACTCGTGCTGGCGGGATATGGGTCGATGGAGTTCAATGCTGGGACTATTTTGAACTTGCTCCCGCGTCAGGTTCACATAGATGTGCAACGGGCTCAAAGCCGGACGCCGCAAGGCCACGGGGGAAATTAAGACTTTCCGTCCGGAAAAGATGATGCCGGTCGCAACCACGATATAGCGGATGGTCCAGTGATGATCGTCGAAATAGAAATCGCTGACCGACCCGATATCTGTATCGATTGCTCCGATGGTGTAGCCGTGGAGATCCTTTGTTCTGCGCAGCCGCATGGCTCTGTTTTGCCGCTCGGCAGAATATTCGCAACTCATGCCGACTAGACTATTTTACTCCCGGCCGAATCCAATGGAGTGTGGACCGGAGTGCCTGGCCTTCTTGCGCGTTGCATCGCGTTCTGTAGTTGCCTGTCGATCCATTGGAAGGATGGTGCAAACCTCGTGAAGACCGCAGACAGGCCGCGACTCCTTCTCGATTCGGTTGTGCTCGGAGTCATCGGCGGGCTGAGCGCGCAGTTATTTTTGTGGACCCTCCGGCTCTCGGCGAAGATTTTCCTCTTCTCCCTCTCCGGCTATCACCCTCCGGGACTTCAAGAAGAGGGTGGCGTTCTTCGTCAGGTCGTCGGTCCTCATGGGTTGTGGCTGATACCTCTCGCCACAACCGTCGGGGGGTTGCTCTCGGGAGCGCTGGTTTACGGTCTCGCACCCGAGACAGAGGGTCACGGCACAGACACGGTCGTAAAGGCCCTTCACTGGACCGGAGGAGCAATCAGGGCTCGCGTAGCCCCGGTAAAGATGCTGGCCTCCGCAATTACCATCGGTTCCGGAGGATCCGCCGGGCGCGAAGGCCCCACCGCACTGATCGCTGCCGGTTTTGGCTCGTTCTACGCAAAGCTGCTCCACCGCTCCGAGCATGAACGGCGATTGGTCGTCTTGATGGGCATGGCTGCTGGGCTTTCGGCAATTTTCCGCTCCCCGATCGGCACTGCTATCTTCGCCGTCGAAGTGCTGTACGGCGGCATGGACTTCGAGGCTGGCGCGCTCATCTACTGCATGCTGGCCGCAATCATCGCCTATGCCGTCAACGGGTGGTTCGTCGGATGGCAGGCACTTTTTCAGGTCCCCTCCCATCTGTACGCCGCAGGTATCTCGGACTACGGTTGGTACGTTGCTCTTGGCTGCGCCAGCGGCCTCCTCGCTTCCCTATTGCCCGAGTTGTTTTATCGTGTTCGAGATCTGTTTGCAGCTTTACCCATTCCCGCGTGGACCAAGCCCGGGGTCGGCGGTCTGCTGCTCGGCATAATGGCCCTCCGTTTGCCCCAGGTGCTGGGCGGTGGATACGGTTGGATCCAGGAAGCGATCGATGGGCGGCTGGCGTTGGGGCTACTCCTTGTGTTGGTCGTCGCTAAGATGGTGGCGTTGTCCTTGACCGTCGCCTCTGGCGGATCGGGAGGCATCTTTGCTCCCAGCCTGTTTGTCGGCGCCATGCTGGGCGGGGTCTTCGCATCCATCGCACACGTCCCTCCCGCGGGCTTCGTGATCGTTGGCATGGCCGCAGTCTTCGCCGGTGCGGCCCGGGTTCCCATCGCCACCTTGCTGATGGTTGTCGAAATGACGGGCGATTACCAGTTGCTGGTTCCTGCCGGGCTGGCGGTCATGCTGAGCTTTGTGATTCAAATCAATCTCTCGTCGTTCTTCAAATACAGCAGCCTTTATGAGGCCCAGGTAGCGGCGCGCTCCGATTCACCCGCGCATATCGCCGAGCACGTTCAGATCGCACTGCGGCTCCTGGAGCACGGCAAGATCTCACTGCCGGAACCAATTACCCATCTTCATCTCGCCGCTCTATTGAAGTCCGGGGTTGCGCTGGACCTTCCCGACGGCTCCCAGCTGATGATTGGGGCGCTTCGGCCGGAGAGCCCATGGGTAGGTAAGCCCCTGCAATCGCGCGTTCTTAGCGGCACAATCGCAGATGCAAAGGTTGCCGCGATATTGCGTGGCAAAACAGTCTTGCGCGCCAGGCCCGACACCGTCTTACAACCAGGTGACCGCCTCCTAATGATCGCCTCCCAGCCAGCCCAAGCGGACTTGTTAGCCCACCTCGCTCCACCCTCTCTTTCCATCGACCAGACGGATGCATTGGCTAGCTGACCGCCGCCCCCGGCCGGCCTTGGGTGATTCAACCGCACGGTACTTAAGAGGCCGGCGCCATCGCGTGGCTAACCTATAATCAAGCCCGAAGCCGTTACCCATTCCCGCGAAGGCGGACTTCCACATGCACTTGAGATTGATCGTACTCTTCACCCTGTGCGCCTGCACCGTGTCGGGCCTTGGGCTGGGCCAACAGCCTACGCCGGAAAACAACCTCAGTGGGGACTGGATCCTTTCCGCGGATCTATTTGGGACCACAGTGTACCTGCGCATGGACCTGAAGCAGGATGGCGAAAAGTTGAGCGGTAAGTATACGGGTGACAAGATCACCACCGGCACCATGAGCGGGGATTCCATTCATCTCCTCGCGACCAGCGACGACGGCACCACCTCTGAAGTCAATGGGACGCTTACAAATGGAGCCATCATGGGAAACGTGGTCGAAACCGACCCGAGTGACAAGGATCACACGTCGAAGTACGCGTTTACGGCGACGCGGGTAGTAGCGCCACCGCATGGGACGCCACTGCGGCACGAATTCACACCGACGGTGTTCTACCGCCAGTTCTCACCCGCCAATAAGCCAGTGCTGACAATTGCCCCCGGAGACACCGTGCACACTACGACAGTGGATGCCGGGGGCAGTGACGAAAAGGGCGTAAAGCGAGTGCTGGGCGGCAATCCGGAAACGGGCCCTTTCTACGTCGAGGGCGCCCAACCGGGCGATACCCTGGTTGTGCACCTCCTGAAACTGCGTCTGAACCGCGACTACGCGGTGAGCGACGACTCTATCGATGAGAGCGCGATGAATAGCCGACTTGCGGTAACGATGAAGGACGCGGGCAAGACGGTACGGTGGCATATCGACACCGCCAAGGGGGTTGCGTACCCGGAGAAAGCAGGACCGGACATGGCCAATTACCGTGTCCCGCTGAAGCCGATGCTAGGATGTATCGCTACTGCGGTAGGTCCCGCCCAAGCGCCGCCACCGACGGGGGACTCCGGTGGGTGGGGCGGGAACATGGACTTCAACGAGATCGGCGAAGGCACAACCCTCTATCTGCCGGTCGCGAACCCGGGAGCCCTGTTGTACTTGGGCGATGGTCACGCGGAGCAGGGTGACGGAGAGTTGAACGGTAACGCGCTCGAGACTTCCATGGACGTGGAGTTTTCAGTCGACGTGATTCCTGCAACGCATCTTCACGGACGGCGCATTGAGACGCCAACACACATTATCACCATGGGCTTATCGGCATCGCTGGACGACGCGCTGAAAGGCGCGACCGGTGGAATGTCCGAGTGGCTCAATGAAGACTACAAGCTGACGCCCTCAGAGACCGCACAGTTGCTGGGGACGGCCGCGGAGTACAAGGTGAGCGAAGTCGCTGACCGAAATTCCGGAGTGGTTTTGAAGATCGATAAGCAACGACTGACGGGATTGGTGAAGAAGACGAACTGAAGCTCGTGACAGATGCCGTACCGAGGGCGCCGCTCCGGCTTGCCGTGGGGCGTGCCAGAGGCATGCCCTGCACGGCTACCGTAGACCTCGATGGTTATGCCCGCGCGGCTGGCCCACGGGCATATGTCACAATTGCAGTTTCGCCTTCTTAACTGTTGGCTGGAGCGCCGGCTTGCTGCTGCCTGTTGGCCTTGCGGCTTTGCTTGATTTGCTCGTACTGTTGCTTTTGGCTGTCGTTCAGGATGGCCTCGATCTTGCTGTCGCTATCCCGGCGTATACCATGTACACGCTTCTTCATATCCTTGGGAGCGAGCGTGCTATCGGACCGTACGCCCTGCACTTGCTGATCGCGATCGGCCAGTATGGGCTCGATCCTTGAAACCTGCTCCGGCGTGAGACCGAGTTCCTTCGCCATCTTCTTTGCGTGGTGCTGGGGGTTGGGGACATGAACGGGTCGCTGAGTTGGCGACGCCGCAGGCGCCTGAGACGAGACGGCCGGTGGCGTACTCTGGTCCTGAGCCAGCAGGATGCCGCCTGAAAATCCAGCCATTAATAGAGAACCAATAGCGAATGAGGGTAAGAAACGACGCATAGAAGAGACTCCTTTGGATCTTTTGTCATCGACATCCACTACATCTATGAAGACCCGAGTCACTGGAAAGAGGTTGCGACGACGCCTATTTACTCCCTCGGTTGGGATTCATGGGGCTTAGTACACTCACCGGCAAAGCTTCAGTTTCACCATCGGTCTCCAGCCATTAGAATTTGTGACATGACGAAGGCTCGTTCGTGATCAACCGCAGAGACTTTCTGAGACTTTTTGGAGCTGCCGGCGTGGATTGTGCCTCGCAGCCTGCACCCCTAGTACTTCCGCATAAACAGCGAGAATCCCCTAGACAAGCGATCATCATTCTGGGCGAGTCTGTTCGCTACGACATGTTGAACTGTAATCGGCAGACAGGCTTGAAGACGCCAAACTTCGACCGCATCGCCGCGGGCGGTATCAGTTTCGAGCGGGCCTACAACTGCCAGCCTGTCTGCGCGCCCTCGCGGTCGGCGATCTGGACCGGGCTCTATCCGCATAGCACTGGCGTCCTGGGCAACAGCATGGCGCTCGGAAATACAGTGCACACCATCGGCCAGCGGCTTACCGACCAGGGCATCCACTGCGCGTTTATCGGTAAGTGGCATCTGAGCGGTACGGATTACTTTGATACCGGAATACCCGCGCCAGGATGGGATGCGCACTATTGGTACGACATGCGAACGTATTTAGACGAGCTCACACCGGACGAACGCGTGCGTTCGCGCAACCCGGAGACCGGCAACGATCCCACCTGGACCGCGGACAAATGCTACGGGTACCGCTGCACCCAACGTGCTTTGGATTTCCTGGAGAAACATAAGGACGAAGACTTTCTGCTGGTAATCTCTTATGACGAGCCGCACGGGCCGGCGCTATGCCCGATTGAATATTCGCGTATGTATGAGGACTTTACCTTTCCCACCAACGTGAATGTAAATGATTCACTCGCAGACAAGCCTGTGGAACAGCGCGTCTGGGCTGGGCCGCGGCTTAAACTGACGCAGCCACCCATTAAGGCTCCCCAATTTTTCGGCGCACATACCTTTATTGATCACGAGATTGGACGCGTGCTGGACAGTGTGGAAGCCCATGCCCCAAAGGCTTTGTTGCTCTATACCAGCGACCACGGAGTCTTTCTTGAATCGCACCGGCTCACCGACAAGGGGCCGGCGATGTATGACGAGATCACGCGAGTTCCCTTCCTTGTCCGTTGGCCGGCGCACGCGCCTGCCCATACGCGCTCCAAGAGCCTGCTCTCGCACATCAACCTGAGCGCCACTATGATGGAGTACTTCGGCTTTGATACGCCCAAGACGCTGGAGGGTTGCAGCGCCCTCTCCCTTTTCCAGGACCCCACTACGACGGTTCAGGAAGACGTCTTCATCGAGTGGAGTCGGTACGAAGTGGATCATGACGGCTTTGGAGCCTTCCAGCCGATCCGCTGCGTTTGCGACGGGCGATATAAGCTGATCATCAATCTGATGACCACGGACGAGTTGTATGATCTTCGAGCGGATCCGTCGGAGATGGACAACCTCATCGACTCCGGTGAGCATGCAGTGGTGCGCGACCAACTGCATGACCGGCTGCTGGACTGGATGAACAATTCCCGCGATGCCTTCCGCGGTTATTACTGGGGACGGCGTGCGTGGCGAGCAAATTTCCCGGTGACCTGGGCGAATGCCGGGTACACCCGGCAACGCGAGGACGACGGCTATCTTCCGCGCGAACTGGACTACGATACGGGATTGACAATGGTTGCGGCGACTCGACCTAAGAAGTAAGAGATGGCCGCAGCGGAATCCCATCGAATCGATGACGAACGCACGGAGGAGATAGGGATGGTTGCAATCACCCGGCGGGCATGGCTGCAAGGAGCGGCTGCTCTGGCGCTTACATCGCGTACGTGGGCCGATTCTACTACGCTGGAGCTGCCTCACGCGCGGCCAGCCGTGGGGGCACGCCATTTCACCAGTGAAGCCGTCGAGGCAGCCATCCAACAGGTAAAAGAGCAAAATTCCTGATGTGCCGCTGGCCACGATCTTCGAGAACTGCTTTCCCAATACGCTGGACACAACCGTCTTCCCGGGCAGCTACGATGGCAAGCCGGATACCTATGTCGTGACCGGCGACATCGACGCCATGTGGCTGCGCGATTCCTCTGCGCAGGTAATGCCGTACCTCGCCCTGGCAAAGCAGGACAATCGACTACGCGAGCTGCTGGAAGGGGTCATTCGCCGCCAGGCGCGCATGATCCTGATCGACTCCTATGCCAACGGATTCATGCGCGATACGACGGCGCCGCCGCTTCCGTGGGCAGTGAACGATAAGACGAAACACTATCCGGGGGTGGGCGAGCGCAAGTGGGAAATTGATTCGCTTTGCTATCCCATCCGCCTGGCCTACGGCTACTGGCAGCGAACGGGGGACACGGGACCTCTCGATGCGCAGTGGAAAGAGGCGGCGTGGACGATTGTGCGGACGTTCCGCACGCAACAGCGTAAGCAGGGGCCGGGCCCCTATTCCTTTCAGCGTGCATCGGAGACGCCGACCGATACGTTAGCGCTCGATGGATTTGGGAATCCTGCGATCCCGGTAGGCATGATCTTCTCCATGTTTCGCCCATCGGACGATGCCTGCACTTATCCTCTCTTTGTTCCCGCAAATCTCTTCGCGGTGGTGAGTCTTCGCCAGCTGGCGACGCTGGCTAATCAGGTCCTCAAGGATGGGAAGCTGGCCCAAGAAGCGCAGGCTCTCGCTGCGGAAGTGGAAACGGCGGTACAACCGATATGGCAAAACGCAGCACGCGCAATACGGCGAGATCTGGGCCTATGAAGTCGACGGCTACGGAAACGTGCTGACGATGGACGATGCCAATGCGCCGGGACTGTTGAGTCTTCCCTACCTCGGCTGTTGCCGGATCGATGATCCGATCTATCGCCGCACCCGGCAATTCGTGCAGAGCGAAGCCAATCCGTATTTCTTCCGCGGCACAGCGGCGGAGGGTGTGGGCGGCCCGCACGCGGGACTGAATATGATTTGGCCGATGTCGATCATCATGCGCGCCCTCACCTCCGCCGATGACTCGGAAATCCGTCAATGCCTTCGCTGGCTGCGCAACACGACAGCCGGCACCGGCTTTATGCACGAGTCCTTCCAGAAGGACGATCCGAAGGTATTTACGCGGCCGTGGTTCGCCTGGGCCAACACTCTCTTCGGCGAGCTGACGATGAGGTTAGCCACCGAGCGGCCGCACGTCTTCGCTGGCGACAGCAGCTACTGGAGCTGAGGTTGATTGCAGGGCTCTACACTAGCGGGACTGCACTTCCACCGTTTGCTTGAGTTTGTCGTGGGCGCGGACCTGGACCGCAATACTCTTCTTCAGGTAAGCAGCAAGCACGTTCGGGTCGGCCCAGTTCAGTTCCCAGCCTTCATCGATAGCCAGCAGCCGGTAGCGCCCGGGAATGATATCGGACAACAAGAAGGTGCCGTCGGAATCGCTCTGGTCGCGGCGGAAGAGGGTCTGGTTGTCTTTTGCATCCTCGGGCGCGAGCAGGACCATGACTCCGCTCGTCGGATGGCCGGCGCGTTCGGCCATGCCTTCGATTTGCCCGTAGCCGGTGCCGGCCACGATCTCGAGCCTTGGAGCGGCGCCTGCGCTCACCTGCAGCAGGTGACCCTTCACCAGGCGCGTTCGTGGATGAGATGCTGGCAACGTACATCTGCGGAATCTGGCCCATGACCTGGTATTCACCTGGAACTACCTGCACGCTGAACTCCCCGGCGTCGTTCACCGGGGCGATATAGTCACGCCGCGGATGCGACGCGACCAGGGAGATGCCGCGAATCGGATCTTGCTATCGGGCGAAGTCACCTTGCCCGACACGGTGACTTCGCCTGCACCGCTGTCAGCGTTTAACTGCGTTGCTCCCTCGGCAATGTCTGCAGTGAAATGGGTCGACTCTGGTGGAGACTGGCCATCAGAGCGGCTAACCGTAACCTCGTATCGCCCCGGGAGCACGCCGCTGATTTCCATGACCCCTTCGTTATTTGTCTGCACGGTCATGGGCATCGGCTCCAGCTGACCAAAGATGTTGCGCGCAATGGAAACGCCGGCGCCCCCCTCCTGGCCGCGAGCAAGAGCTAGTTGAAGGTGGACGGCGTGCTGGGCAGTGAGGGTCATGTTGGCCTCGATCCGCTCGCCGCCCCTGATCGGGATCGGTATCGCATCGTCGGAGTCGGTCGCGTCGGGATAGAAGATGGTGGGGTAAGCGACATCGAGAGCGGGGTTCACCGTGCCTGGTTGCGGGCCATTGACCTGCATCGGCGAAAGCGAAGGCGCGCCGTTGACCGCCGCAGCGTACCAGGGTTGAGCCGATACGCTGAGGAAATAGTTGGCTGGGGCGATGTTGGGTATCTCATACATTCCGCGGTCGTCGGTGATGACTGTCTGTTGTTCCTGTGTGGACCGAATCCCATCAAGGTCTCGATCCTCATAATAGGCGCACTTGCGCCCTGCGGATCGGCTCGCCGGCTTCATCGGTGACCGTGCCATAGAAGATCGCCTGGGGCGTGAGATTGAAAAGCAGGTTTTCGGATTCCAGTTCCGGGCCTACGGCGATGGCGGTAGAGAAGCTTTCGTGCTGTTGGTAGGACTGGGTGAGATAGCCGCGCTTGGCGGCGCTTAGAGCATACTTTCCTGGCCGTAGGCCGCTGAAGTCAAACTGTCCATCGTCTCCGGTTTCGAGCGAGAGAGACTGGCCGCGATTGTCGGTTGGGTTGATCTCCACCGCACAGCGAGCAAGGGGCCGGCCGCTGCGCGCATCGACGACTTTGCCGCTGATGTGCCACGCCTGAGCTGTTGATGAATCCGGCTGCTGTGCTGCCGCAGCACCGGGATGGAACGCAAGCGCAAGCAGCAGCGTAAGCAAGAGCGCGATGCAGTTCGGTGGGCGGACAAGCTTGTCATGGGAACAGTACATCTACGGTTCTCCGGTCACTATCTTGAGCTGGACCTCCGACTTGCCACCGCGTGTGAGCGTGACTTCCTGGCCGAGAGACAGATACCGTTGCAGCGCCTCATTATCGCGGTAAGGAAGCTCCTGCCGGTGTGACAGCGCCATCACCAGATAGCGGCCTGGAGCAAGACCTTCGAACGATCCCTCTGCCGGCGAATCCGACGACACCTGATGATCCGAGAAGGCGCTGAAGTTCCTCGCCGACTGGGTCAAATTATCCAGCGGGATGGCAATGACAAATACCTCGTTGCTGGCGTCATTGCCTGCTTCGCCCGGAGAGGCCGACCACTTCAGCGAAGCGGAATCATCCCGGTACACCATGCGCACCGTGCAGGCGGCTGTGCCGGCTGTGATCATTAGTGGATCGCGTGTGAGGTCCAGATTGCCGCACGAGGCCGACGCCGCATACCATGGCGGTTGCGGCTGGGTTTGCAGCACATAGCGGCCTGGCTGAACATCCCGGAAGACCATGGGGCCGCCTGGCTCCAGTACCTGCGCCCGTCCCGGCAGTTTGAGAGGCTGCGCGGAAAACGCGTGCGCTGGACCTCGAGGATCCTCGTCCTCCAACGAGGCATTCAAATAGGGCGGCGGGGCGGGTGGCGCGTTTTGGGTGGCGGTGGTCACCGCCTGGTACTCCACTTCGATGGGCAGGAAGACCGGAGGTTGGAGATTGATCGAGATCCCTTCGAGCGGAGCCTCAGCGATAGAAATCTCACGTGTGGCCGCAAGCGGTTGCTCACGTTCCGCAGCGGAATGCACTTTAAAGCGATAGGAGCCGCTGGGTAGCCTCAAGTGAAAGGCGCCGCCTGGATCGATGATGACGGGTTGGTCGATCAGTTCGCCATCTTTGGTCTCTATGACGAACACTGCGCCTTGGCCGGCCATTCCCTTGATCGTGCCCGAGACTGGATAGAGCTTCTCCGTGGCAGGGCTCGCGTTTGCTTCGATGTGATCGCCGGGCGCCAGCGTGAGAGCGCCGCGGATTCCGTCTCCTGTCAGCGGAGGAAAGGCGACGGGCATGAACGCGACTGAGGACGCTGCCTCCGCCAAGCCTTCGACCTGGAAGCCCGTGGTCAGCGAGTATTGGCCGGCCTGGAGCTCGGCAAAGCGAAAGTTGCCCTCTACGCCGGTCGCGGTTGTCTGCATTGGTTGCCAACGCCTGAGCCCGTTGTGCACTTGCAGCATCGTTAACTCTACTCTCAGATCCTGGAGCGGCTGGCCATTCTCATCGATGATGGTTCCGAAAAGGATGGCCTCAGGGATAAGCTGCAGAGTGACGGACTGGCCTTGCGCGAGCACTAGTTTATCTTCTGCAAAGTAGCCTGGTTTAGACGCAGACGCGTAAGCGGATTCTTCGCTGACGTTGTCAAACTCAAAACGGCCATCATGATCAGTAAGCGCTGCTTGCTGAGTGCCCACCTGCACCCGTGCGCGCGCGATCGGCTCGCCGGTAACGCTGTTGACGACCTGTCCGCTGACCGTGTGCGATTTGGATGTTGTCTGCGGTCCTTCGCTCACCTGGCTGATGCAGATGGTTGCGGCCATCGTAAGCACCAACGACGGAAGCAGCCGGATCATCCGGTTGAGGGTGGTCATTCACGCCAGCCTGATACCCTAAACAGGGTAGCACCGATGATGAGCAGCCATCGTTTCTTTGAAGCCACCGTTTCCGATGCTCGTTTCGCGCTAAGGTACTTGCGCAAGGCGCCTGCTTTTACCATCACCGCCGTGCTCACGCTTGCTCTGGGAATCGGAGCTGCAACGGCCATGTTTGTCGTTGTCTACGGAGTCCTATTGCAGCCGCTGCCGTTCCCAGATGCGCAGCGCCTCTATCAACCTATCGGAGTAGATGCACACGGCGAGGAGAATGAGTCGGCCCCGTATAACGCGATCGAGCGCTGGCGAGACGTAACCACCAAGTCTGCCGAGATAGCTTTGACGACAAATCCAGTGAGCGTACTCGATACGCCCTCGGGAGCACAAGTGATTAACAACGTCGCGAGCAGTGCAAACCTTTTATCCACTCTTGGAGTTCAGCCGATACTGGGCCGGGGCTTCGTTGCTGAAGAAGCGGAAGCAGGTAAGTCTCACGTAGTCGTCCTCAGCTATCCCATTTGGCATGAGGCATTCTCCGCAGACGGTCGCATCTTGGGCCGGAGGGTATTCATCGACGGAGTACCCTTTGTTGTGATTGGCGTTATGCCTCCGCGGTTTCAGTTCCCCCTGAACAGAACGCGAGCAGAAGTTTGGACGCCTTTAGAAAACAACAGGCTGCTCGCCACGCGCGCAAGCAATCCTTACAATAGGTTCGACCCTGTGCTGCGGCTTGGGGCAGGCATCGATCCTCTTACCGTACAAACGGCATTGTCCAGCGCTCAAAGCCAGATTGCCAAGGCGGCCGCCGCCCCTGGCGAAGAGCCGGAAACCCACATCCGCCTTGCCCCCTTGCGTGATACTTTGGTCGGCGATATCCGGCCGGCACTGCGAGCGCTGCAGATTGCGGTGCTGCTGGTATGGCTAATCGCCTGCTCGAATGTGGCCGGCTTACTCCTCGCCCGACTGGCAGCACGGCGTACGGAGATTGCAGTACGCGGCGCACTGGGGGCCGGCAGCATGCGTATCGTAAGACAGTTTCTGACCGAAAGTCTTATGCTGAGTTTCGCAGGGGCTCTCGCTGGTCTGGCGCTGGCAGTCTTGACGTTGCGCGTCTTTCACCACATACTCCAACAGGCATTGCCGCTGTCAGTGAGTTTGAGCCTGAACTGGCACATCCTGGCGGTACTCTTTGGCTTCAGCCTGGTTACCGGGGTTGGATTTGGAGTGGTCCCAGCCGCCCTGGCGACCCAGTTGGGCTTTGCGGAGGGGCTAAGAAGCGGAAGCCACGGCAGCGGCTCCGATCGTACTCAGAGCACTTTGCGCAGTCTTCTGTTGATATGCGAAGTAGCAGTGTCGGTCACGTTGCTGATCGCCGCCGGTCTCATGCTACGAACACTCCACTCCTTGCAACATGCGCCTCTTGGCTTTCGAACGGACCACATCGTCCTTACTGATCTAACGCTTCCCGGCCATCTTTACAAAGATAGTGACGTGACTACGACTGCCTGGCAACCGTTAGTAGAGAGGGTGCAGCGTCTGCCTGGTGTGCGTGCCGCTGCACTATCAACCGTACTCCCTATCGGCCACTCTATTGAGTGGCTCACCCTGGTCTACGCAACAGGCTGGACAAAGGGCAACGTTTCGGCGGAGGTGCGGGCCGCCTCACCCGATCTACTGCAGGTTCTGGGGGTGCGACTGGTGCAAGGCCGCTTCGTTGGGACGCAAGACATTAAGGGTTCCATGCGTGTAGCGGTCGTCAACCAGACCTTCGTCCATCAGTACCTCGGCGGGCGAGATGCACTGGGAAAACAGATTCGGTTCGGCCGTATTCCGCTCCAAGCTACTATCGTCGGCGTAATCGAAGACATCCGGCAGGATGCAGTCTCAACGCCCAGTCGCGCAGAACTCTATATCAGCATGGCACAGCTCAAGCCAGTGGACGCCTTGTACCTTCCTTTGACCGGTCACTCCATGCAGCTTGCTGTTCGTACTCAAACCAGTCCGGGTGCGATCATTCCTGAATTGAGTCAAGCCATCCGCGAACAAGCTCCACACTTGGTCCTCGGCAGTGTGAGCACGATGGATCAATCGGTCGCAGACTCGATGGGAACTCAACGGCTGGCGGCGGGTCTGATTGGAACCTTCGGCGCCCTCGCTTTGCTGATAACAGTAGTCGGGCTTTACGGTCTGCTGACCTATACCGTGACCACGAGGACACGAGAGATCGGCGTTCGCATGGCCCTGGGTGCAGATCGCGGCCAAGTGATTGGCATGATCTTGCGGCAGGCGTTCGTTTTGATGGTTACGGGAATTGCTATCGGCCTCGCGTTGACTCTCTGGACCAGCCGTTTCTTACAAAGCTTCCTCTACGGTGTTAGCAAGCACGATCCGTGGATACTGACCCTCGGTCCCGTCGTACTTCTGTTATTCTGCACGTTAGCCGCGCTCTTACCAGCAAGGCGAGCGGCAAGCGTAGACCCGATTCAAGCCTTACGAATGGACTAAAGTGCGGCGCCACAAGAGTCGCGGGTGAGCACGCGAGACGCAAAGGTCTTTCCACAATTTTTCAGGCCTGACTCGGATGACGGACCCACTGGCGTCCCGAGACCAACCCCATGGCGAGAAAGATGGAGCCGAGCACCAGATGGAAGATGTGGTCGCCGGTGTGCAGAAGCATGGGACCGAAGTACCACGCCCTGTTCATCGCCGGGTTCCCAATCGTCAGCCCGAGAGTCGCCAGCGTCAGATAGAAGGCGCCGGATGCGATGCAGAAGCGCCTCGCTACCGTTGTCCCAAGGAAGCTGACGCCCAGAGCTAAAGCGCCCCACACCAGATGCATCAGGTTGTGGTATTTGTCGCCAAGGCCGCCAGCAGCGACCAGGACGCCCATCACCACGAAGATTCCGCCAAAGAAGCGGCACGCCATCCTGGCGCTGTCCGCGACGCTCCCCGCTCGGCGAAAGTTCTGCACCGTCGCAGCCAATCCTGCGATATCTGTCAACAGGAGCGAGCTGATCTGCAGTACGGAGCCGATGAAGATGCCGGCGGCGAACTTGCCAACTTCATTGGGATGATTCAGCCGCAGCATCGCCTGAGGTAGCCGGGCAAACCATCCGGCTGTGACGAGCAGTGCGATGAGCGAGCCCAGCATGGGCGTCCACCACCAGCGCGCTCCGTAGATAACGATGGCCGCGACGCCGATAAATATAACCGGCCCAGGAGGAAACTTGGGAAACGCCGGATCACCAGAGAGCCACTGCATCCACAACGCAATGGCCATGGCAACCAGTCCACCCGCCGTCAGCTTGGTTAGAAACGTTAGCTTCGTTTTCATCTCCACACTTCCCTTCCCTCTCGTAATCGTTCAGCTCGGTTCATAGTTTGCCCAGCCGCTCGTGCCAGCGCGACTGCAACTCATCCGCCTTGGTGCGTTGCTCGGGACTTAGCACGGCCGCGTAGATCTTGGCTTTGAAGTGCTCCTTCTCTACCAGAAACCTGGCTACCGTTGTGCCCTGGCGCGCGGCAATTTCCTGCACTTTGCCCTCGTCGAGATTTCCCTTTGCGGTGGCCGCATCCATCTCCTTGCTCTCGGCGGCGAATTCGTGAACCAGCGCAAGAATTGCCGGCCGCTCCATTTGCCACATGGAGCGAATCTGTTGCCGTTGTTCCCTGGTCAGGTCCAACTCACGGACCAGGTATCGAAGCGGAACGGGTCGACCCCATCCTCGACCACTCCAGCGGTGACATCCCCGCGCACCCGCCACCGCAATACCCACTCCACATGCAACCAACAGCACTGCTACCGACGACCAAATGACGATTCGTTTCATACACCCACTCTCTCTGCCACAATTTGGATTCGAACATTGGGCCGCGGCTCATGCGATAAAGATTGGTTAAGCGACATAAAGTTTTGTAAAGACGGCTGTAGCTCGCGGCTGCTGCACTACTATGGGAATCGGAAGTGAAGGAACAGATGGATCGTGTGCTCATCGTCGATGACGACGTAGAACTCTGCCGGCTTCTTGGCGAACGCCTCAGTACAGAGGGCTTCGCGCTGGAAGCGGTTCATGACGGATTGCGCGGGTTAGAGCGCGTTCTCTCGCGGGAGCACGCATTCGTAATCCTCGACCTGATGTTGCCCGGCATGGGGGGACTCGACGTCCTTCGCCGTGTGCGGGCGCAGTCTCCCGTACCAGTGTTGATTCTTACTGCCCGGGGTGAGGACGTGGATCGCATCCTTGGCCTGGAGATCGGGGCGGATGACTACTTGCCCAAGCCTTTTAACCCGCGAGAATTGATCGCGCGTATCCGCGCAATTTTGCGGCGTACCTCCCCTCCGCCGGAGAGGGCTGCTGCGCTGACGGTGAGTGGCATCCGGCTCGATCCGGCCGCACGCGAAGCATGGATTGACGGCAAGCAACTCGATCTCACCAGCGTGGAATTCACACTGCTGGAGACTCTGTTGCGCGACGCGGGACACGTCGTGACACGCGAAGCTCTGACCGAGACGGTGTTGGGCCGCCCTCTTGGATCGTTCGATCGAGTCATCGATGTACACATAAGCAACCTGCGAAAGAAGCTCAGCGTGGCCTACACGGATGACCGGATCAAAGCGGTGCGCGGCAGCGGGTACTTATTCGCGTTGCGTTCAGAGACGGCGAAATGATCCTGAACATGCGCAGCCTGTTTCTGAAGATCTTTTTGTGGTTCTGGATCACGGTCATTGCGACCGGAATTGCACTGGTTGTGACGTGGATCATCCTTCAACCGAAGAACGTACAGTCACAGATACAGACACTTCTGGCGAATACTGCGTTGGCTTCCGGGACCGTTGCTGTCGATGCGCTCGAACGGGAGGGGCCGTCCGCAGCAACTGCCTACATGCAGGAGTTCAGCCAGAAGTCCCACCTGAAGAGCTGTCTCTTCGATACATCCGGACAGACTATTTCCGGGAGTGACTGCGCCATCTTCGACGGTATGGTTGCACACGCTCCAGCCTCCGGCGATGCAGGCTTCTCTTACAGGCACGGCTTCTCCCGCGTGGCCGTGACGCTGCAGGGAAAGAGTGGCCGCGCGTACATTTATGCCGTGGAAGCCGCCGAACGCCGGGGTCCGCCCGCAGGCATCGGTCCGCTGGGTGTCGCGCTGCGTTGGAGTGTCAGCCTTCTGGTTTCGGGGCTCATCTGCTATGTTCTTACCCGGTATCTCACCGCTCCTATCCTGCGATTGCGAGAGGCTTCGCAGCACCTGGCGCAGGGCGATCTAAGCACTCGCGCCGCCGCGGGGATGGAGGGCCGGCGCGATGAACTTGGAGCCCTGGTACAGGACTTCAATGCCATGGCGGCGCGCATCGAGGAGCTTGTCTCGGGACAGCGCCAGCTCATCTATGACATCTCCCACGAGCTTCGATCGCCGCTGGCCCGATTAAATGTAGCGCTTGATCTGGCGCGCGAGCGGAAGGGCAACGAGCCGGCCTTCGATTACATGGAGCAGGACCTCGAACGGCTGAACGAGATGATTGGACGCCTCCTCACCGTGGCGAGGCTGGACTCGTCAGCGATTCCCCCGGCCATGTCACAGGTGGATCTAACCGAGCTGATCTCGCAAATCGCGCGCAGCGGCGATTTGGAATTGCGCAAGAACGATGCTGCCGTGCAGCTCACATTGCCAGAACAGCTCTTCGTACATGGCAACGCCGAGCTGCTGCACAGCGCGATTGAAAACGTCGTGCGCAATGCGATTCGCTATACGGGAATCGGCAATCCTGTGGAAGTGGGCGTGACAACGCAGAAGCCATCTTCTGCCCTCATCGTCGTTCGCGATCACGGGCCCGGCGTTCCCGAATCGGAGCTGGCCAATATCTTTCAGCCGTTCTATCGCATCGCCGATGACCGCAACCGCGAATCAGGAGGAGCCGGGCTGGGTCTGGCTATCGCCGGCCGCGTGATCCGCATTCACGGCGGGACGATCCGCGCGCGAAACGCCGAACCGCACGGCCTCGCGGTGGAAATCCTCTTACCTCAGGCCTCTACCAAGTCTTCTTGAACTGCGTATCGACCGCGACGCCACCGCTTTGATCGCGAGTAGCGCTGACTGCAAAGCGAGGCGAAACCTGATATTGGCCCTGAATGGTCTGGTTCTGCGTCGAGGCTACATTGCTCGAGAAGGTGACGAAGAGATTCCCGGTGACCCGCTGCTGAATGGTGATGTTCGCGCCCGGGGGTCCCTGGCTCGTCCCGCCCGCAAGCACCGGATTGATGGAAAGCTGGGAGATGCCGGCGACCTTCGAGACACGGCTGGTCACCTGGCTGCTTACCTGCGATGCCACCAGCGACTCCGCTGCCTGGTTCGCCGGCGTCGAAGTGGCGGCGTCGGCCTCGGTGGTGGTACCGAATGCGAGCAGGTTGATGATGTCGGCAGCAGGCAGCGAGGGATCAGAAGAGTAGGTGGTGCCCAACTGATCGATCGGTCCGTTAAAGCGCATGGAGATGTTGTACTGCTGGATAGTCGTGTTCAAAGAGAGGTTGACCACCGGCTGTGTCTCGGAAGGATTGACGAACTCAATGGTGCCGCCGTTGAGAACGAATCTATCTCCATTGAGAATGATGTCGCCGCCGCTAAGATTCACGCGGCCCAGGATCACCGGTTGCGCCGCGGTACCCCGGACCCGCAGGTTCGCTGAGCCATTGATGCTGAGTGTTCTACTCACCAGGTTGATGTTGTTTTCGGAGTTCACGCCCAGGTTCAGCTGAATATTCTGACTGATTCCCGGCGTCGGCGGTGGAGAAACCCCGCCCGAAAACTGGTTAATGAAGCTGTTCAGATCGAAGGCCGGAGTGAAGGAGAGATCGGCGAGGTTGACCTGCCCTCCCAACTACCGCATTATCGGTGGTGCCGGCCAAGCGAAGGTTGGCGTTTACAGTTTCACGGACGCCGTCCGGATACAACGCCCGTACACCGTTGGCAGATAGCCCCAGGTCAAACTGGATCGCGGGACGGTAGGCGACTCCACCCTGGGCTGTGAGCGTACCCCCACCTACGGTGCCTTGAAATTTTGTGATGTTGAGCCGGTCCTTGGTTAAGGAGAGCACGCCGTTTCCATGCTGCAAGCCGACGGGCAGATCTCCGCTGGCAAAGTTTACATCGACGATATCGACCTCGCCGGCGAAGTTGGGACTGTTCGTTGCTCCGTTGGTATTGATATTGAACTTGAGCTCTCCGGAGCTTCTGATATCCGGTTCAAATAGCTGCGCGATCCGCAGATTGACCGTGCCCAACAACAGCAGGGAGACGGGTCCATCGTTTGCTGTGGACATGGACCCGGAAAATTGAAGGTCGGTATCCGTGCCCTTGAGACCGGAGCGCTGCAAGGTAACTACGGTGTCCTTGTAGTCGACGCGGATGGGAGCGGTCTCCGCTAGCTGGATCGTGTTGCTATAGGCCAGCTTCAGGGTTGGAATTGTGATGTGCGCTTCGAGTAACTTCTTGTTCTTGAGCGGCCCGTGGAGGGTGCCGTGGATCTCGGTCTGTCCGTTCAGATCGTCCGCCTGATCGGGAGCGTAGATCGCGAAGATGGGCTGTAACGGAATCGTCTGCGTGTCGAGGGTGGCATCGGCGAGATAGTCGCCGGTTAGATTGACCTTCGCGTTGGCCTTGATTTGCGTGCCCACGGCCGCGGAAGTCAGGTTGGCGGTAGCCAGATGATTGGCTACATTCATTTGCAAGTTGACATCCGCGATCTTCTGATTCTGTATGTCGATCTGCGGGATCTGCAGGGTGGCGTCGAGTTGCGGGTTGTCGAAGGTTCCCGCTCCCTTTGCCTGGATATTCACCACTCCCTTGGCGTCAATCTTCTGCGCCTGCAACGCCTGCAATCGATCGAGGCGAATGCCCGAGGCCGTAAGCTGGGCATCATAACTCTTCTGCCGCGGACGAACACTCACCTTGCTCTGCACGTCACCCGCGGGAAGCTTCACGCCGAGGTCGCCGTGTACCTCGTCTCCCGTGCCTGCGAATTTCAACGTCGCCGACGTGATCGGCTGATCGTATGCAGTGACATTAGTTAGGGAGAGGTTCCCTTGCCCGATGGGACTTAGTTCGGTGCCATGCACTTGCATGTTCGCGGCCAGAGTGCCCGTCACCGGCACCTGCTGTCCCGAAAGCTTTACCAGGTCCTGGACATCCAACTGCGCGGCGTTGAGGTCGACCTGCAAGGGACTATTTTCCGTGAAAGCCCACTTGTGCAGGCCGGCGCTGGCGTCGAAGGTGATCTTTCCATGAGAGGCTGGCTCCAGGTCAGCGTGCTGCAGACTGGCCAGCGATGGATTCACATCGACATTGGTTCGCAGCACCTTCCACTCGGTTCCGTTGACTTTGAATTGAGAGGCGGTTAACTGGCCGGTCAAATGAGGAGCGCTGGTAGATCCGCGCACCGTTCCCTCAAAGAGCGCGGTGCCGCCAAGCCCCAGCGGCTGAGTTGAGGTGGTGAAGAGATCCGCGATGGTTTCGAGCTCGGTGAGATTGTTGGATTGAAACTTCAAATCAAGGCTCGAGCGCTGGCTCACGTTCCCATTCATGGTTAAGGTGCTTTGCGGTGTGCGCAGATAGCTCTGCCTCAGTGCGAGTTCCTGCTTGCCGCCGGTATAGGCGCCGTGAATCGAGCTCTCCACCGGAATAACCTGGGAACTACTCTTGGATACCGACGCGTGCATGGACGCATCAGCGTGGGCTACGACATCGTCAAAGGTCTTTCCCCAGGCGGCATCCGCGTCTGCGTTCAGCACGCCCCCCAATGTAATGTTCTTCGGCACAGCCGACGATTTCATGGCGTGGTTCACATCCGCCAGCCGGATGCCGCGCAAGGAGGCATTGAATTTGGAGTGCGGAGTGCCGCCGATATTGCTCATCTTGCCGGTGCTGGTGAGGAGGCCGCCGAGAAGACCGGCGCGGAAATCCGTCAGCGTTGCATCCCCGTTTTCGAGGGTGTAGTGGGCAGCAATATCCCTGATCTGCGAGCGAAGGTCGGGCGTTTGTACGTTTAGCTGCTGGCTGTTCAGATCGCCCTTCACCACTACTGTGTCCAGCAAGGAGCGATTCGCGATCTCTTGATAGTCGACGGTTCCAGTGGCGCGAATGAAGCCGACGGGGAGAGATGGATTCTCCAGGATTTTTCGAAATTGGCTGGCGTCGAGGGTCGCGTCATAGTGCGCCTGGACGCGGGGATGACTGTAGTCTTGCACGGTCGCGGTCAGGAGAAGCTGTGAGGTATCGCTTGTCAATTTTGCTTGCGTCAAGTGGAAGGTAGTGGGTGTGGCATCGAACGTTGCATCCAGGTCGTGCGGAATCGGCTTGAAGCTTCCTGAGACAAGGTGGCCGTCCGTGTAGCTCAACTTCCCAGAGTACTTCTGCAGAAGGCTATCGAAGCCGGCGCGGAAGTCTACGTTGTGCAGGTCGGCCGAGAGCACACTCTGGCGATCGTTGTAGTAGACCTCGCCGTGGTCGAGCACCGCGTGGCGGATTCCCAGATCGAAGAGGCTGGTGTTACTGCTGCTGGAGCTGCTGCTCTTGATCACCGGGATGTTGGTCACGCCGTGGGCGTCGGTAAAGATCTTCACCACGGGGCTGTCGACCACAAAGCTGTCGAGATACCACTTCTGATGGAGGACGGAAACGATGCGCACGCCCACCTCGGCGTGTGCCACCTGCAGCAGGGGCGGGTCAGGATAGGGAGCGGCACCGTGAACTGTCAAGCCGTAGAGATCAAGGCTCAGGTTCGATAGATTCAAAGCAAAGTTTTGTAACTGTACCTGGGTCCCGATGCTTTCGCTGGCTTTCTTTTGCACAGTGGCAAGAAGGTAGTTATGGAAGCGTGCACTATGCAGCACGACCGTGACGGCAATCGCCGCTATGACCAGGAGAGCGAACAGGCCAACGGCGATCCAGGCAGCAAATCTCCCCAACTGCCCGTGCCGCCCAGGTTCCGGCGTAAGTCTGGGATCAGAGGATGCCGTCATGGTGCTCACGAGATTACCCCCATTAAAATGCCTGGCCGATGCTAACGAAATATTGGGTGGACTTAATGCCCGGCACCGGGTTGAGGTTATGACCAAGATCGATTCTTACAGGGCCGACAGGCGTTGCATAACGCAAGCCGAGCCCTACGTTATTGGAGTACAGCGAGGTGAAGTCGTGGAAGCCGACGGAGGGAAAGACATTGCCTCCGTCGTAGAAGACAACCAAGCCGAGGCCTTGCTTGATGGGTAGCGGAATACGAGCTTCGGTATTGAGAATCAACTGCTCATTGCCGCCGGTCGGAACCTGGATGTAGGAACAGTCTGTGGAAGACCCTGAGCTGCACACCTGGACCTGCCGCTGGGGTCCAGCGCTCAACAAAGGGAAACCGCGCAAGGAATTGCCGCCTCCGGTGAAGAACGCCTGGCTCACGGGAACACGGCTGTTGGAGAAGGGCTGGGCCAGGCCGATGCTAATTTTGTTGGCCCACACGATGTTGTGAAACATAGGCCGATAGTATGCGGCCTGGCCAGTCAACTTTGCGAAGTTGACGCTGGAGCCAAGCTTGGTTGTATTGAAGTCGAGCTCAATCGTTTGATAAGTACCTTTATGCGCATCCAGAGGATTGTCGCGAGTGTCGTGGGTGAGATTGGCCGCAATGGTAGAGAGCCGAACGTGCTGATCCTGGGGCAGCACCAGCTCGGGACCAAGCTTCTGCTGTCGAACGTTCAGGTTTTACAGGGCGCCGAGACGCTGGTGGGCCAGGGCGCCAGCCAGCCGGACGGCCACATCGTGTTGGAACTGGCCAGCGGCCGGAAGCAAGTCCGGCTGACGGGCATGCTGCTGCCGGTGCATCCGGAGCCCGCGCCGGCAGGTAGCGGCATAGAGCGTCGCGATACAATGGTAGTGGCTGCGTTTTTCCATGAATGAAGCCACCAGCGAGCTGCTCGCCGATGCGAACGATATCGTTCGGGAGCAGTTGGCGCTTGCCTGGGCCGAGCATATCGAGCGCGTCCGGGACATGCTGGAAGCGCAGTGGCCCGAGCGCATGGAGCGCGTGCTCGAAGAGACCGTCGCCGGATTGGCCGCGCGCCTGGATGAGGAACACCAGGACGCGCTCGAAGCCCGGGTCCAACAAGCCAATCGCTCGGCCGAGACGTCGCGCCGGGAGCTGATCCAGAAGCTGAACCAGATCACGCGCCGGCTGCGCGGTTTTGAAGACGAACGCCAGTGGAGCAACACGCTGGTGGACGCCACGCGGGGATTTTGCGGGCGCGCGGCGCTGTTTCTGATTCGCGATCGCAAGCTGTACCTGGAAACCACGCGCAATTTCGACGACGCCGATCTGGCCGAGGAAGTGCCGCTCGATGCACGCGCCGGCGTTTGCCACCGCCATCGAGACTCGGGACACGCTGGTTGCCATGCGGTCGAGCAGCGAATTGTCGGAGCCAGTCGCGGCGCTATCTGGGTGAAGTGCCGACGCCGGGGAACGCCAAGTGCTATCTGTTTCCGGTGCTCACGCGGCAAGATGTTCCGGCGGTGCTCTACGTGGACTCGGGCGACGTGGATGTCGACGCCATAGAGCTTCTGGTGGCGACGGCGGGCGCGGTCTTGAATCCCCAGCCTGCTGCGCAGCCTGTGCGGCAGTGGCGCCCGTGGACGGGCTGGTGACGATCACGGCTCCGTCTGCCGCGCCCTACCACGCCAGCGGTCCGCACAAAAGCCTGAGATCCTCTCATGGTTTTCCCTTAGCCGCGAAGATAGGGAACTTCACCTACGCGCCCAGCGCTTCGCGCGGGTCCAGGTGGCCGAGATTAGGCTTTATCAATCAGAAAAAGTGAAGAATGGACGCGCCGCGCACGATCTATATACGTCTCTTCAAGAAGAGATCGATTCCGCGCGCGAGGCTTTTCGCGCTGAGTTTTTGAATGCATCGGACTCGATGGTGGATTATCTCCATCTCGAGCTGGTGAGAACGCTGGCAAACGATGACGCTGAAGTTTTGGGCAAGGATTATCCCGGGCCAATGGTCTAGAGCCGGGCTGTCGCTTTGGCGATTGGCGGCGGTGGCATGCGCTTGCGCGGTTGTGTCATCGCGCAGTCGCTCGAAGCGGTCGCCGATCGCTATCGCAAAACGCCCAACGCCAGCCACGCGCGCGGCCGTGCTGCGCTATGCCGAAGCCCATCGCAGCCGACAAGAACGGCGCGCTGGCTCTGCTGCTGCTGGGCGCCACCGAAGACGATCAGCGCCAGTTTGGAGACGCGCTCACCCATTTGAAGGCGGCCGCGAAACGCTTGCCGGAACTGGCCGATTACGTGGCCTACCTGAGCGCCGTGGCCGATTCCGGGTTGAGGCAATTCAACGACACCGAGCCGGCTTTGCAGCCGGTGTGGCAATCGACGCCCGCGTCGCCGCTGGTGACGAAAGCGGTTCTGTTGCAGGCCGATTCGTACCTCCAAGGCGGCAATCCGGCAGCCGCCGTCACGCTGGTCCAGCAGCATCTGGCGGACCTCTCCACGCCGCAAGCCGAACTGCTGCTCGCTCGCGCCTACGAGGCGCAGAACAATACGGAACGTGGCCGCGCAGCATTATCAAAAGATCTACGTCGAGTATCCGCTCTCGAAAGAAGCATCGGACGCCGAAGCGGCACTCACCCACTATCCCGGCATTCCGCCCGACGCTTTGTTTGCTCGCGGCCTGAAGCTGGAAGCTGGCGGGGACTACACGCGAGCCGGCAAGGAGCTCACCGGATCTGCTTCCCGCGGCTGAGCGGCGAGAGCTTCGATCTGGCGCGCGTGCGCATCGGCGCCGCGGCTTATCTGGCACGGGACAACGAGGCCGCTTACAAGTATCTGATCTCCTTCCAGGCCACCGCGCCGGACGCGGAAGCCGAGCGGCTCTACTATCTGCTGGAATGCCAGCGCCGTTTGAACCGGCTGGACGAAATGAACGCCACGCTCGAAAAGCTGACGCAATCGTATCCGCAGTCCCAGTGGCGGCTGGAAGCGCTGATCTCGGTCGCCAACTACTACGCCGGCTCACGATCAGCCGGATGCCGCGCAGCCGCTGTATCGGACCTGTTTCGAGTCGTTTCCCAACGATTCGGAATCGGCGGCCTGCCACTGGAAGGTCACCTGGTCCACTTATCTGCGCGATCCCGCGCAGGCCGAGGGCATGCTGCGCGAGCATTTGACGCGTTATGCGGCTTCCGATCAAACCAGCCCGGCGCTTTATTACCTGGGACGCATCGCGGAATCGAAATCGGATTGGCCCACGGCGCGCGCCTACTATGACGCGGTGAGCAACGCCTACCCGAACTATTACTACGCGATTCTCGCGCGCGAGCGGCTGGAGACTGCCGTCGCTTCTGACCGCCTCGGCATCGCCGACCACCGCGCAGTTCTTGGGCGCGATTCAAATCGTGAATCGCCGTGCTCCGGAAAGCTTCGATCCAACGCCGCTCACCAAGCAGCGCATCGCGCGGGCGCATTTGCTGGACGTCGCCGGCCTGGACGATCTGTCGGAAGCCGAGCTTCGCTTCGGCGCCAAGGTGGATGGCCAGCCGCAGGTGATCGCCATCGAATTGGCCGATCTTGCCACCCAGCGCGACGCTCCCGACCAGGCCATCCGCTACATCAAACACTACGCGCCCGGCTATCTATCGCATGTCGCTCGATGCGGCGCCCGACAAGTTCTGGCGCCTGGCTTTCCCGCTGCCTTATCGCAAATCGCTGGAAGAATACTGCCGCGCGCAGATGCTGGATCCTTATTTGATGGCCGCGCTGATTCGTCAGGAATCCGAGTTTAATCCGAATGCGGTCTCGCGCGCCAACGCGCGAGGCCTGGCGCAAGTGATGCCGGCCACCGGACGCCAGCTCAGCCGAAAGCTCGGAATCCCGCGCTTCAGCACCGCGATGCTGTTCACGCCGGATACGAATCTGAAGTTGGGCACTTACTATTTGAAACAGCTTTCCGATGAGCTGCAAGGTAAGTGGGAAGCGGCGCTGGCGTCGTATAACGCGGGCAAGTCGCACGTCACCACGTGGCTGGCGGCGGCAAATTATCGCGAGCCCGCCGAATTCGTCGAGAGCATTCCTTTCAACGAAACGCGCGCTTACGTGCAGAGCGTGCTGCGCAACGCCGAAGTGTATCGCAAGCTCTACGGCCAGAAAGCTGGCAGTGGCCAAGAACTAGCGAACCTTCAAAACCGCCGCACCGCGAATCGCGTCGTTCTTCAGCGCATTCAGCGCGCGGTTCGCTTCTTCCAGCGGAAAAACTTCCGTCGAGATATGTACCGGAATCTCGGCGGCCACTTTCAGGAAATCGTGCCCGTCCTGACGAGTGTTGTTGGCGACGCTGCGAACCACGCGCTCCTGATACAGCAGATCGTAATCGAGCGGTGGAATCGTCGCTCATGTGGATGCCGCCCAGCGCAAGCGTTCCACCTTTCTTCAGAGCTTTCAATGCCGCGGGCACGATTTCGCCCGCGGGCGCGAAGATGATCGCGCTGTCCAGCTTCACCGGCGGCTCGGCCACGGTTCCACCGGCCCACACCGCGCCCAATTCCAAGCGCGAGTTTCTGATGCCGCTCATCGCGCGTAGCCGCGTAAACTTCAGCGCCCCAATGCCGCGCCACTTGAATGGCGACGTGGGCCGCGGCGCCAAATCCGTACAGGCCCAGCCGGCCGCCGCGCTCTATGCCCGAAAGCCGCAGCGCCCGGAATCCGATGATGCCCGCGCACAGCAGCGGCGCGGCCTTGAGATCGTCGAAGCCTTCCGGAATCGGATAGACGAAGCTCTCTTCCGCCAGGGCGTACTCGGCGTAACCGCCGTCCACGGTCCAGCCGGTGAAGGTGGGATTGTCGCAGAGATTTTCTTTCGCCGCCCGGCAATATTCGCACGTGCCGTCGGTGGAGTGCAGCCAGGCGATGCCGACCCGCGTCCCAATGTCGTGCTGCTTCGCGCTGCTCGCCCACGGCTTCGATCACGCCCACCACCTGATGCCCCGGCGTAATCGGCGATTTGCGCGGCGCGAGTTCGCCTTCGATCACGTGCAGATCCGTCCGGCAAACTGCGCAAGCGTTCACGCGCACCAGCACTTGAGTTCCCGAGGGCACGGGCTTGGGAACGTCGGTGTATTCGAGCGGGTTGCTCTCAATTGGCGCGGGGTGGCGAAGAACGCAGGCTTTCATCGTCTTCCGTCACCCATAGTAACCTGAGAATCGTAGCTAGATGCATGACGCTTCCCGGGCACGCACTTCGCGCGCAATCTGATTCATCGGCGCACGCTGCTGCTGCAAATGGTCCGGCGCGATTTCGAGCAGCGCTTCATCGGGTCCACCGCCGGATGGATGTGGGGGCTGATTCTGCCGCTGGTGCAGTTGGTGAGCTGGGTCTTCGTCTTTGAAGTTTGCCTGCACCAAACAGTTCCGCCCAACCAGCCGACGCAGAGTTATCCGCTGTTCCTGTTCTGCGGATTCCTTCCTTGGCTGCTGTTCCAGGACACCGTGACTCGCTCGGCGAACTCGATGCTCGACAATGCCAACCTGATCACCAAGACCGTGTTTCCGGCCGAGATTGTGCCGGTTTCGATCTTCCTGTCTTCGCTCGCAAGCCACTTGATGGTCGTGGCGCTGGTGATCACCGGGATCGGCGTCATCGAGGGCCACTTCAGTATGTGGATGCTGGTGCTGCCGGTCTACATGCTGCTGGTCGGGCTGTTCGCGATCGGCGTCGGCTGGATCGTGGCCAGTTTGCAAGTGTACTTGCGCGACACGGCGCAGGTACTTTCGGTGATCCTGGTCTTCTGGTTCTGGGTGACGCCGATCTTCATCACCGAGCAACAGATCCCGCAGCGCTTTCGATTCGCCTTGCATCTGAACCCACTGGCGTTCGTTGTCGCAAGCCTATCGCGACCGGCTGCTTTCCTACCGCATCCCCAGCCTGCACGACCTTGCGATCATCACCGCCTATGCCGTCACCGCGTTCGTCGCCGGCGGGTTATTCTTCCGGCATTTGAAGCGCGGCTTCGCGGACGTGCTTTAGACTGGACATCTGAGTGGGGCGGGCGCCCTCGCCTGCGCCGGACCCGCGATCGCTGCGGCCCCTGGTCCGGCCATTTCAACGCACGACAAATGAAAGCCGACGAGGCCGTCGGCTGCAGTCACTGCGCCCGGCAGCCAGGGACCGACGGCCCCACCTCGCAGGAGATTTCGCCTATTGCTCGTCGGCCGATGGCCCGTAAAGTCCGGGAACCGGGATATCGTTCAGCCGCAGGTAAACTGTCAACTGGGCGCGATGATGAATAGTGTGGTTCATCACGAATGTCCGGACCACTGCAGCCCTCGGCATCGTCATCACGACGTTTCCTCCCGCCATCAGGCTCCAGGGCGCCATCATCTGGCTGTCGTCGGCCGCCAGCCAGAGCCGTTCGTGCCTTCGCGATACTCTTGTCGAAAGCCGCCACCAGGTCTTCGGTGCTGGCGAATTTGGGCGTTTCGTAGGGCGGAGCGCCGGGAGGTGCATAGTCGAAGGAGTCGCTGTTGAGCGTAAGCTCGGCCCAATCGGCCATGTTGGCGACGTGAGCAGCGAGCGCGCCGAATTCGAACGATTTGGGGTGTGGTTTCCAGGAAAACTTGGCGGCAGGAACGCGCTCCAGCACCTTGCGCGTGTTCGCCATCTCCTGGTCAAATTCAGGTAACATAGTTTCGCTGATTTTCATCTAAGATCCTTGTTGGGGAGAATCAACTGCTCAGGCAATCGTAGGCGAAGATAGGGCGAAAGTCAAGACCTGTGCCAAAAGTAGTGAGGTAGACTGCAACCGAGACATGCCCTGAGCTCATCCAATATAGTGGAAGGCAACGGGAGTAAGCCTTCCGGGAAGGTTAATATGTTAAAGAAAACTATTCAAAAAGCTTGGACTCCCGATTCTCGCGCTAGCGGGGATGATGATGTTTGTCGGCGCACCAAAGGCTGACGCTGCAGTGCGCTTCGGTATCGGGATCGGCGTGCCTTACGGTTATTCTTACCCGGCCGTATCCGTATGCTTACGGTTACCCAGGCTATTATCCGTATGCGTACTCCTTAGCTTACGGCTATGGTTATCCGTATAGGCGGTCTAGGAATCTACGGCGGATACTGGGGTGGTTGGCGGCCGCGGATACGATGTGGACGCGGCTACTATGGCGGTGGACGCGGCTACGGTGGCTAGGCGGATTCCGTGGTGGTGCGCGTTCGTGGTGGCGGCGGATTCCACGGTGGCGGCGGATTCCACGGCGGTGGCGCAGCCCGTGGTGGCGGCGGACACCGCTAACTAGATCGAGTTCCCTCATCCGCTCCTTCTCTCGGGACTTAGCCTCCCCCGGAGGGGAGCGGATGGGCACTGGGTCCAGGCAATGACCCTAGAGTAAAATGGGCCATGGCGACTCAGCGTATCGGCATTCTAACCGGCGGGGGCGACGTCCCTGGTCTGAATTCAGTAATCAAAGAAGTCACCTACCGGGCAACCGAAAATTGCTGCGAAGTTGTGGGCATCCGGCGCGGATGGGAAGGGCTCACGCATGTCCGATTGGACGACGAGCCCAGTAGAACACGATATATCCTTCCTCTCACGCGCGAAAACACGCGCACCATCGATCGTTACGGCGGCACCGTCCTTCATAGCAGCCGTACGAATCCAGCCAAGATGTCCAAGTCGAAACTTCCGGATTTCCTGAAGGATCAAAACTTTCCCGCAGAAGGAAGTCACCAAGGGCGGCAAAACGTCGACTGTCTACGACATCAGCTCGCAGGTTCTGAAAAATATCGAGACAGCTGGGTCTTACGTCGTTGATTGCGATCGGTGGCGACGACACCCTCAGTTATGCCGCGAAGCTGCACGGCATGGGTGTGAAGGTGATTGCCGTTCCCGAAGACGATGGACAACGATGTTCGCAACACCGAATATTGCATCGGCTTCTCTACCGCCATCACGCGCGCTACGGATGCCATCGCCCGCCAGCGGACAACAGTGGGTTCCCACGAACGCATCGGGATTTTTCGCGTGTTCGGCCGCGACGCGGGCTTCACGTCGCTTTATACGGCTTACGTTGCGTCCATTCGCTGCTGCATCCCGGAGTTCAAGGTCAATCTCGACAAGCTGATCGATCTGTTGATTGACCGACAAGAAGCACAATCCCAGCAATTATTGTCTGGTGATCCTGTCGGAGGGCGCGGAGTGGGAAGGCTATCAAGTGCGCGAATATGGCGAGCCCGACGCGTTCGGCCATCGCCACAAGGAGAGCGTCGCCGAGGCGCTGGCCGAGGAGATCCAGCGGCGCACCTCGGAAGAGACTATCGTCAGCGATTTGACCTATGACCTGCGCAGCGGCGTTCCCGATTTCGTGGACAAACTGGTGGCATCCACGTTCGGAACCATGGCGCTCGAAGCGGTGCTCGATAATCAGAGCGGCTTAATGGCGGCTCTGGTGGACGGAAAATATGCCATGGCGCCGATTCCCGATCCGGCTCATGGTCCTCGCCACGTGGACGTCGCGACCATGTATAACACCGAGCGCTATCGTCCGAATTACGCCAACAAGACCGGGCTGCCGATCTTCCTTACACGCGGTTGATGTTCTGGAAGAAGCCGAAGCCGGCTGCGGTGCCGTTGCACGAGATCGTGCGGCACTTCAACGAAGCGGCGGCCGACGAGGAGAATTTCCCATCGACCATCGATCCGCGCATTTATCACGTCCAGTTGATCCTCGAATACTTCGGCGATCTGAACGGGAAGCGTGTTCTGGACGTCGGATGCGGCAAGGGCCGGTTCGCGCGCGTCCTGGCCGAGCGATTTCCGCGGGCGTCGATGGTCGGTTTCGATCTGGCGGAGGCCATGCTGCGGCATCTTCCGGCGGGCGTGAGCGCCTGCGCCGGATCGATGACCGCGCTGCCGTTCCCCACTGGCGCCTTCGATTGCGTTTATGCCACCGAGTCACTGGAACATGCCGTCGAAATCGACGTAGCCGTGGCCGAGATTTGCCGCGTGGTCCGGCCCGGCGGGCGCATCGTCATCATCGACAAGAACGCGCGCAGTGGGGACGGCTGAAAACTCCCGAGTGGGAGAAATGGTTCGGCCGAAAAGAGCTGGAAAAGTTGCTCGCGCGGCATTGCGCAAAGGTTTCCAGCCGGCCGATTTCGTATTGGGAAGATGTCGCGCCGGATGGACTTTTCCTGGCATGGCTGGCCGAGCGCTAAGGTTTGACATCATGTTGCTACCGGCCTAGCATCAAGGTGTGCCCACCAGAACTACCATCACGTTGGAAGACGACGTTCGGGAGAAGCTGGAAGCAGAGGTTCGGAAATCCGGCAAGTCCTTCAAGGAAACAGTGAACGAGACTTTGCGTCTTGGGCTGTCTTCACTTCAAAGAATCGGCGCCTCCAAGCCCTTCGAGATCAAGGCGAGAGATATGGGCCTGAAACCGGGCTATAACCTCGACAAGACCTGGGAATTAATCGAGGAACTTGAGGGCCCCGACTATAAGTGATACTTCTTGATGTCAATCTTCTCCTGTATGCGCATAATGCGGGCGCCAAAGAACATGAACGCGCGGCTCCCTGGCTGAGAGATGCACTTGCCGGCAGTGAAACCGTCGGGTTTTCATGGGAAACGATTCTAGGCTTTCTATCGCTTATCAACCACACCGAAACTGTTTGCAAGGCCACTCGAGTTTGACGAAGCTGTCGGAATGATCGAAGTTTGGCTTGCCAGGGACAACGTGGTGACCGTCGATCCTCACAGTGAGCATTGGCGAATTCTAATTGGCCTGCTTCCAAGGTCCCGCCCCCGTGGCTCCTTCATTATGGACGCGCACCTTGCCGCCCTTGCCATCGAGCACGGCGCTACGCTTTGCACCAACGATCGCGACTTCCTGCGGTTCCCCGGCCTCAAAGTCGAGTTCCCTCTGCAATAGCAGGTATTCTATAAGTTGGAAATCAGTAATTTGGAAACCAAAGCCCACGTCATGCAAGCAAATGCCAAGCCGCTTCCACTGCAGGAGCGCGTGGAGGCCCAGGGGCACCTCATCGACTCCCATATCATGGAGCAGATCTTCGACACGGTGGTCGAGTTCGGCGGCCGTTTTGAGGTGGAACAATTTAGCATCGGCCGCACCAACAGCGACGGGTCCTACCTGCGGCTGAAGGTCGATACTGACGACGCCGAGGCGATGGAGAAGATTCTCTCGCAGTTGCTCGGCTTGGGCTGCTCGATGGTGGAGTCCGGAGACGCCGAGCTGTTCACGGTGGAGCAAAATTGCTGCGCGCCGGAGGATTTCTATTCCACCAGCAACCACAAGACCTACGTGCGTCACGGCGGCCAGTGGCTGGAAGTGCAGAATCAGCGCATGGACGCGTTGATCGTGGTGCGGGACGATCCAGCGCAGGAATCTCAAGCGATGTGCCGCCGCCTGCGCGACATCAAGGCGGGAGACCGGGTGGTTACCGGGATGCGCGGCATTCGAGTGGTTCCCGAATCCAAGGAACGCGACCGGCTGGCGTTCGCATTCATGAGCAACGACATTTCGTCGGAGCGCCAGGTGGAGACGGCCGTCAAGCAAACCGCGGCGCTGATCGAGCAGGCGCGCTCGGCCGGCCAGGGAATCGTCGCCGTGGCGGGACCCGTTGTGGTTCACACCGGCGGCGCGGGGCCGCTCTCGCGCCTGATTCGCGAAGGCTACATTACCGCGCTGCTTAGCGGCAACGCGCTGGGCGTGCATGACATCGAATCGGCGCTGCTGGGAACGTCGCTCGGAATCCGGCAGAGCGACGGGCGTCAGGAAGAACACGGGCATCGCAATCACATGCGCGCCATCAACGCCATCTACAATGCCGGCGGCATTCGCGGCGCGGTGGAGAGCGGGCGATTGCGCAGCGGCATCATGTATGAATGCGTCAAGAACAACGTGCCGTTCGTGCTGGCCGGAAGCCTGCGCGACGACGGGCCGCTGCCGGAAACCATCACCGACATGAATCGCGCGCAGGACGCTTACGCCGAGCAGTTGAAGGGCGCCGGACTGGTGCTGTGCCTGGGCTCCATGCTGCACTCCATCGCGGTGGGAAACATGCTGCCGAGCTGGGTGAAGATCGTCTGCATCGATATCAATCCGGCGGTGGCCACCAAGGTGAGCGATCGCGGCACCGGGCAGATGGTGGGCGTGGTCACCGACGTCGGCCTGTTCCTGGATCTGTTGTCGCGCACCCTGATCCCAGCGAAATGACGCCCGCGAAATGAAGCGCCAATACACCGATGAACACGCCTCCGCCGGCGTGCGCGCGCCGCTGCCCGAGATCGAGACGTGGCCGAACCAATATCCGGGCTACGAGATCGAAATCGTCTTGCCGGAGTTCACTTCGGTTTGTCCCAAGACGGGCCTGCCGGATCATGGCGAGCTGACGCTGCGCTACGTGCCGGACAAGTTGTGCCTGGAACTGAAGTCGCTGAAGATGTACATGCTGGCGTATCGCAATCTGGGAATCTTTCAGGAAAATGTGGTCAACCGTTTTCTGCGCGACGTGGTGAAGGCGTGCCAGCCGATGGAGGCGACGCTTACGGGCGAATTCACGCCGCGCGGTGGCGTGTATCACCAAGATCACGGCGAGTTGGAACAAGAAGAAACCGAAGCGAAGTTAGCAAATGGATCCCAAGGGTGAAGAACTCGCGGCGGTGATCGCCGAAATCCGGCAGCGCGTGCGCGCGCGTAATCCCAACGGCGCGGCTCCCGGCAACATCCCGCTGCCCGGACCTGACGCCGCTGCTGCACGCGCGTGACGCCGCGGAAGCCAAGGTGGCCAGCATCGGCACGGTGAACCCCCGCGCGGGCGGCCTGAAGAATTCCATCATTCAGCGCGCCAAGCGCATGGTGGCGCGCGCGCTGGACTGGCACGTGCGCGAGCAGGTGGAGTTCAATCGGGGCGTGATGGCGTGCGTGCAATCCACCATTGAAGCGTTGAACGAATGCAAGCAGGCGCTTGTCGCAATGCTGTGCAGGCGCGAGTTCGCGCGAGGAGGCGCGCGAGTTGAAGGATATTCGCGATCATTGGGCCGAGTGGCGCGCGGGCTGGGAGCAAAAGCTGACGCATACGGAAATTCAGTTCTTGCGGAGCGTTTCCGAGCTGCAGGCCGCTTTTCAGCATCGCGTGACTTTGATGGACGCCAACTATCGCGAGCAGGTGAAGGCCCAGCACGCCGATTTCGAGCGGGCCATGGAGCGCCAGCATGCCGGTTTCGAGCAAACCGTAAAGCGCCAGTCCGAGGAGATCCAGCAGCGGTTCTGGGACGAGGTGGTTCGCGCGCGGGCCGAATACGAGCGCCTCATTCATTCCGAGCTGCGGCTGGTGCGGCAGAGGGCTTCGCTGGCGCACGCCGTGGAGCAGGTATCGCAAAGCGCACCGCCCGAATTTGCGAACGTCGATTGGCTCAAGTTCGCGGAGAAGTTTCGCGGCTCGGAAGACGACATTCGCGCTCGTCAGCGGATGTATGCGTCGCGTTTTCGCCAAGCACGCGCCGGTGCTCGACATAGGCTGCGGACGCGGCGAAATGCTGCAGGTGTTTCGCGAGGCGGGCATCGCGGCGCGCGGCATCGATTCGAACGACGATTCCATCGCGCTGCTGCCAAGCCAACGGGCTGGACGCCGAGAAGGCGGATCTGTTCGCGTATTTAAGCGCGCTGCCGGATGCATCGCTGGGCGGCGTTATCTGCTGCCAGGTGGTGGAGCATTTGCCGCAAGCGCGACTGCCGGAGATGATCCGGCTGGTCCACGCCAAGCTGCGCACGGGAGGCTTGCTGGCGATCGAGACTCCCAATCCGGAATGCCTCGCGATTTTCGCCACGCATTTTTACATCGACCCCACGCATCGGCATCCCATTCCACCGGCGCTGGCGAGCTTTTACCTGGAAGAAGCGGGCTTCGGGCTGATCGAGATCGAGCGGTTGTCGCCCGCGATTGAAAGCATGCCGTCGCTGGGCGAATTGCCGGAGGCGTTCCGAAAAGAGTTTTTCGGTAGCTTAGATTACGTCGTATTTGGAACCAGGCTTAGTTAGGCGGTCGTCCCAAATCGCCAGCGCCTGGACGCAAAATGCGGTGGAAACCGGATTTACGAACGGCATGTCCTGGCCGTGCTTACGTCCCGAACAGAAATCCGCCGGAGATGCGCGGGTCTCCCCCACTCTGGTCTTCGTTAACCTGAAAGGTGGCCGCTTGTTCGGCCTCATGCGCGGCCGCCGTCTCATCCAGAGTCACGACGCCACGAGCCGCGCCCAGCAGGCGCGCGCGCAGCACTTGCGCGTAAACATCCGAGCGAACAAACACCGGAGCGATCTCACGCAAATACCGGGCGGCACGATCCACCCCGTTTCGAAAGGCCGCGGCGCACTCCGGCCTGTCCAGCACCGGCAGCAGGCCTTCCAGGAAATACGTGTAGGGGTGAAGCCGGTCCATGACGCGGTGCTGGTCCGGATCGCCCGGCAGGAACTCGGCATCGTTTTCGAGCGCGGCCTGAAGCGCCGATTCGTAGCCGCGCTGAAATGCGGTGTCGCCGGTGACTTCGAAAAGCTCGTGCCAGGCCATCGCGGATTTTAACTGATAGCATCCCGGGCTGGCTGACCAGCGCGGCTCCCAGACAAGAGGCGCGCTTTTCGGGCAATGCGAGAATCGGATGGATGCCCTCGCGCGCGGGAAAATCGGACAGCATCGCGTGCCCTACCGCGATCGCCGCGTCCAGGAATTCAGTGTCTTCGGTCACGCGCCAAGCGGACAACAGCCCGCGCACGATGATGCCGCAATCAAAAAAGTACGCGAAAGCCGGCTGCGCCGTTCACCGGGTGTTCGAACGGAAACGTACCCAGCCTCGCGTCCCAGGCGGCTCGTGTAAGAAATCGTGCCGCGCGCAGGCCCGCCTCCAAATAAGCAGCGTCGCCGGTCCGCTGGTAGAAGGAACAACAGAGCGCTGACCGCGTAGCCGGTTATCTCAGTGGAAACACGGGCGTTTTGGCGCTGATCTGATCGGTAATATCGAGCCACACCTCCGCCTGCTTCCTGGATTCCGGATTTCAAAAACCAGCGGCCGGCGGCTTCGATGAACGTGTCGGTCGGTGCCAAAAATATCATTGTAACATCCGTGCCACCTAGCTCTCCGGTACATAGCGCGCACCCGCGCGTTACACTAGAGGCCGAGACTTTACGGGCCCCGCGAATCGCAGCGCTGCCTGTCTTTTATCAGAACAGTCTTTTTCTAAACAGCCTTTGTCAAAACAGTTGTCACAACAAGCTTTGCCAAGCCAATACGTCATCGGAATCGACCTGGGAACCACGAATTGCGCGCTCGCTTATGCGCCCGAGGGCGGAGATCCGCGCGAGCAGCCTCCCGTGTGCTTTGTTCGAAGTCCCGCAATTGGTGAATCCAGGTGAAGTGCGGGACGAGCCGCTTGCTGCCGTCGTTCTTGTACTTGCCGGGACCGTCGGATTTTCCGGCCGGCTCGATTGCGCTGCCCTGGGACGAATCGCCGGAGTACGTGGCCGGGACGCTGGCGCAGAAACGCGGCGCGGAAGTGGCCAGCCGGCTGGTGGCTTCCGCGAAATCCTGGCTGTCGCACGCCGGCGTCGATCGCACGGCGCCGATACTGCCGCTCAACGCGCCCGAAGGCGTAGCCAAAGTTTCGCCGGTGGAAGCGTCGCGCCGGTACCTGGAGCATCTGCGCGAGGCGTGGGATTCGAAAATGCAGGACGCACCATTCGTCGAGCAGCAGGTGCTGGTGACGGTGCCCGCGTCGTTCGACGCGGTGGCGCGCGAGCTGACGCTCAAGGCCGCCGAGGAGGCCGGCTACAAGAACCTGCTGTTGCTGGAGGAGCCGCAAGCCGCGTTTTACGCCTGGATCGAGCGGCATCCGGACTGGCGCGAGCGGGTGACGGTGGGCGATTTGATTCTGGTAGTGGATATCGGCGGCGGCACCACCGATTTCACGCTGATCGCGGTGACCGAGCAGGCCGGAGAACTGGCGCTCGAGCGCGTGGCCGTGGGTGAACACCTGTTGCTGGGTGGCGACAATATCGATCTGGCGCTGGCCCGGCATGTCGAGCAGCAGCTTAGCGCTAAAGGAACCAAGCTGGAGGCAATGCAATTGCATGCGCTCTGGCAGCAGTGCCGGTTGGCCAAGGAGCGTCTGCTCGCCAAAGACAACAAAAAGCGCGAAGAGCCGGTCACCATTCTCGGGCGCGGGACAGGACTGGTGGGCGGAACCATCAAGACCAAGCTTGCGGCCGAAGACGTGGAGCGTCTCCTGGAACAGGGCTTTCTGCCCGCGGTCTCCAGCCACGACATGCCGCAGCGCCGCAGGATGGGCTTTGGCGGAGATTGGGCTGCCCTATGCCGCCGACGCGGCCATCACGCGTCATCTGGCGCGTTTCCTGCGGCAGCAGGCGGCGCAGTCCGAACATGGACGTACGCCGTGGCGCCAGCGGACTGGCGGCGCCCACGCACGTGTTGTTCAACGGCGGAGTGTTGCGCTCCGGTCTGGTGCGGCAACGAATTCTCGGATGTGCTCAACGGCTGGCTTGCCGAGGAAGGCCTGGCTCCGGCCGCGCCGTTGCTCGGCGAGGACTTGATGCACGCCGTGGCGCGCGGCGCGGCCTACTACGGATTGGCTCGCACCGGTCGCGGCGTGCGGATTCGCGGCGGCGTGCCGCGCACTTACTATGTCGGCATCGAAAGCTCGCTGCCCGCGGTTCCCGGCATGCGCGCACCGGTGAAGGCGCTTACCGTGGCGCCCGTTTGGGATGGAGGAAGGCAGTTCCATCGACCTGCGCGGCCGCGAATTCGGATTGATTGTCGGCGAGCCGGCGGAGTTCCGCTTCTTTCAATCGGCGGTTCGCAAGAATGACGCCGCGGGTACGATGCTGGACGAGGTGGACGAAGAACTGGAAGAGCTTTCGCCGGTGGAGGTCACTCTCGGAGCCGTTAGCCAAACAGGAGCCGCCGTTAGCCAAACGGGGACGCCGCAGGCCAGGCCGGTGAGTTTGTCCCGGTCACTCTGGAAACGGTTGTGACGGAGACAGGCATGTTGCAGCTTTGGTCCGTGGCTCGCGACGGCCGGCGGTGGAAGCTGGAGTTCAACGTCCGGGAGAGAGTGAAAGCTGAAACCGGCTGAGGCTTCAATTCGTCCGTGGTTGTTATACTGGGGCGGTACTTTCTTAAATTCAATTATCATGAAGCGTCTTAGCATTCTATTTCTGTCCCTGTCGACACTTTTCGCGCAGTCCGTCAGCGGACTTTCTGACGGGGCAGGCGGCCCGGCAGATTATCGGTCAACCCACATTCACTTATCAGGGCGTAGGGCAACCGTCGGCCTACCAATTGGGCGCGATACAGGGAGTGGCCTACGCGAACAACACCTTGTTCGTGGTGGATTCCAATCTTCACGGGCTGCTGACCGCCGAACAACAATCGCGTACTGATCTTTGACAACATTTCGAATTTCGTCTACAACCCCACGGCCGAAATTCCGCAGGGTGGCCGGTGCCCGGTCTGCGTTGGAACCCCCACCATCGGGCCAGGCCAGCTTAGTGCTGGGCCAGCCGGATTTCACCACGACAACAAATCCATATCTCACTCAGAGCGGCTTCCGGAACCCCACTTACGTCGCAACCAATGGCAAGATTCTGGTTGTTTCCGATACCGACAATAACCGGGTTCTGATCTGGAACACGATTCCCAGCACCATCGATCAGCCGGCCGACATTGTGCTCGGGCAACCCAACTTCGTCACTGCGGCGATTGGACTCACCAGCTCCTCATTTCGAGGCCCCGAAGGCGTGTGGATCCAGGGCACGCAGCTTTTCGTGGCCGACACGCAGAATCATCGGGTAATGATCTGGAACAGCATCCCCACCTCGAACAATCAGGCCGCCGACGTGGTGCTGGGCGAGCCGAATTTCACCACCGCTCCAGCTTCCACTACCAGCGATCTTCCGCCCACGGCCAGCAACTTGTTCTCGCCGGTCTCGGTGACCTCCGATGGACAGCACGTTTACGTCGCCGACCTGGGGCACAGCCGCGTGTTGATTTGGAATTCTATTCCGACGCAGAATGGGCAACCCGCCGACGTGGTGGTGGGCCAGCCAAACATGACCAGCGAAGGCGATAACAACTCCCTTGGCAGCTGCGTGACGAACGGCACGGATAGCGTACGGATATCCGACCTATCCCGCGGGTTGCCAAGAGCTTCTGCCCTTCTACCGGCACCGACAGCGACGGCACTGTGCTCTATCCCGGCCGCTGCGGGTACACTTTGAGCTCCCCCAGATACGCATTGTCGGACGGAAAGCGCCTGTTCATTGCCGACAGCGGCAACGATCGCGTGCTGGTGTACGAGACCATTCCAACCACCAATGGCGTGAAGTACGATCGGAACCTCGGGCAGACGGACGAATTCAGCGATCAGGTGACTACCAGCAGCGACACCTTCCGCCCGGACGCCAATATTCTGCAGTCGGCCGCCAACACCATTCCCACGCCGTATGGCCTGGCTTGGGACGGCACGAATCTCTATGTCGCCGATCCGTACGATGTTCGCGTCTTGGTGTTCACGCCGGGCTCGCCCAACATTCCCGTTACCGGATTTACCAACGGAGCCAGTTTGAGCACTTTTGCGGTGGGCACGGTCAGCCTGACGGGGACCATCACCGCGGGCGATACGATAACCATCGATGTCAGCTCGCCGGGAGTTTCTGCCACCACCTGCCCGTCGACAGGATTGGAATGCTACACCTACACGATAAAGAGCACGGACACGTTAGCGAGCATCGCCATTGCCTTGGCAAACCTGATCAACGCCGGGCCAGACCCGAATGTCATTGCATCAGCCAACGTGGTGGCGGGAAGTCTTTTCGTGGTGAATTTGGTTGCGCGCGTGCCGGGTTTGAACGGTAACAACATTGGATACACGGCGACCGCCACTTCTGTTACCAGCGGCGGGACGGCTACCGAAGTGGCTACCGCCAATGGATCCACGCTGGCGGGTGGCGCGGCCGCGGCCGAACTGGCGCCGGGGACCCTGGTGAGCATCTTCGGACAGAATCTGGCCGATACCACGGCAACCGCCACCCCGAACTCGCAGGGCTTCTACCCCACAACAAATTTCAATGGTGTCGAAGTATACTTCGACGGAATTCGATCGCCGATTTTGTCGGTGTCGCCCGGACAGATCAATACCCAACTTCCATTTGAAGTATACGGGGCAAATGGTGTCAGCGCGTTTGTGCGAACGGTTCATAACGATGGGACCATTACCGCTACCAACGCCATCGCGGTTCCAGTTATTTCCGGCTACGGGAATCCCGGCATCTTCGCGTTCCCTGGGACCGATCCTCGTGTTGCGGTCGCATACCACTACAGTGGCAACGCGATAGCCTTGGTGGACGTCGATGGATCGGCGACTGCGGGCGACGTCGACACCATCACCATTGGGAGCAATACCTACAACTATACAGTCCAGTCCACCGACACTTTGCAATCCATTCGCGACGGTTTCGTTGTCTTGATCAACTCGAATTCGAATGAGAGGGTAACCGCCTCGGCCGCGGGTGAGTTCGCTCGCATTATCCTGACGGCCAAGGTGGGAGGTCCGGCCGGCAATGGCATCGCGATAACCGGCAGCACCAGTACGAACGCGACCGAAACGATCTCTCCCCTGGACAGCGGAGCCACCTGCTGCGCGAACATCGCCGGCTCCCCCGTCACGCCTGAAAATCCGGTTGTTCCAGGCGAGGTGATTACCATTTACGCTACGGGCATCGGACCCACTACCCTGGCAGATGGATTGACTCCGGCCAGCATCACTGGCCAAGTTTATCCGGGACCGGCTCTGAATGTGCCAATTACCAATGTCGACAATGCGCAGGTGGGCGGGACCACTGCAAACGTGATGTCCGCGGGCCTGGCCGTCGGCATGCTGCCGGGAGTTTATGAGGTGCACTTGCAAATCGACAGCTCGCTGCCAACCAATACCCTCACCCAGTTGTACATCGCCCAAAACGTATTTACGAGTAACATCGTGACCATTCCGGTGGTGGCATCGGTGGCGCCATCCTCTAGTTCAAGCGCCCGGCCTAGTACTCCCAAGAAAGCCGGGCGCGGCATTGATCTACACGGCGATTTGCACAGCCGCTGAGCATCCCTGGCTTCACCGCCCGGCTGTCAGGGCCGCGCTTTGGCGTGGTCCAGCATGACCCGGTATTTTCGCAGCAGTTCATAGATCACCACGCCGCCCGCGGTGGCGACGTTCAGTGAATGTTTGCGGCCCAGCATGGGGATGCGCACGTACGTGTCGCATAAGGCCAGCAGCGGTTCGGCCAGGCCGTCCACCTCGTGACCGAATAAAACGCACACCGGAAAACGCGGCTGCCAATCGTACAGGTCCGTGGCGTGAACGCTGGTTTCCACCGCGGCTATCTCCTGGCCTTGCTGGCGGAGGCCCAGGATCAACGCTGCGGGATCCGCGTGATGCTCCCAGGGAACGGTTTCCTCGGCGCCGAGCGCGGTCTTGGCGATCCCGGCGTGCGGCGGCCGGGCCGTGATTCCCGATAAATACAGCTTCTCGCAGCCGGCGGCATCGGCCGAGCGAAAAAATGCACCGACGTTATACAGGCTGCGGACGTTGTGGAGCAGAATGGAAACGGGCACCGGACGCAGGCCCTCATAGGGCGCGGCCGCTAGCGTTACGAGAAAGGGAACGCGGTCGTCAGAGCTCAAAGCGGCTCAGTAGATCTCAAAACAGTAAGCGTGATTGTCCCCGCTGGGCGAGAGCGCGTACTCCCCGTCATCGAGCGCTTCGTCCGCTTCGACACGGTAGAGATGGCCGCCGAGAGGCCTGACGGCGAGATGAAACGCGTGCGATCCGCCGCGCCGACGGCCGCCACCGCCCAATGAGACTTCGCGATTGCCGCCTTTGACGTCCAACCGGTACAACTCGAAGGTCTCGGGCTGGATCTGCCGCGCATCAATGATGAAGATCGGTTCGGCCAGAGGGGTACGGGCGGGAGAAGAGGCGCCGGAGATGATGTACGTGTCGTTCTTTTTGCCCTGCCGGGCGTCGGCCACTTCGGTTTCAACCAGAGAGGACGCGTGCAGCAGGTAGGGTATGTCAGGTTTGGGGGGCACCGGGCCGTCGTATTTTTCGGCGGCGGCGAACAGGCAGCCCGCGATGGTGAAAGCGAGGGCGGTCTTAAAGCGCATAGTAAATCCATTTTCCCGCGTTTGCCGGGCTGTGTGTTGAGCTTCGTGCTGAGGCACTCCACTCGGTGCGAATTTCGTCGACGAACTTTTCCGGGTCCGCGGCTTGATAGAGCACCGGCGCACCATCGCCTTTGGACGGAAGCAACACTACGCGGGTGCTATCGGCGCGGTACAGGCGTACTTTCCGCCCGCCGGCGATCTGAAACCATCCCGCCTGGTAATGCCAGTTCGCGAATCCGTTGGTTCGCTGGATGGGACGCCATGCGGCGTTCTGGCTGAGATCGACAATTCGAATCTCATTGACGTCGACATCGGAGGCACGCAGGGTTACCGGGTAGAAACGGTCATGGATGGTGAGCGATTCCGGGGTCAAGGTGTAGGAGGGAGGGCCGGGGGAATACGCGAGGGCGGCCGCCGCCAATCCAAGCGCGGCAAGCGCCACGCTAATGGCGACGATCGTTCCCAGGCTCGATTGGCGCCGGGCGGGAACGGGCGTTCGTACGCCATCCTCGTACGCGATCTGCGTAGCGATCTGCGGCGCTACCGCACGAACCGCGGACAGAAATGAATCCGGATCATCCGGGCTGAAGAGCACGGTTTTTTCGTCTGTGACCACCACCACCGTGTGGCTTCGATTGGTTACGTACCAAGTGGACTTGCCGAGTTTCGCGGTGCGAAACAGTCCGTAGTATCCGAAGAGTCCACCGCTGCCCCACAGGCGAATGCAGCCGCGCCAGTCCTCCGCGGTAGTCTTTCTAGCTTCGCGAACACCATCGAGCGCAATGCGGACCGTACCTGCCAGACGTCTCACCAAAATCGATCGGCCCTCCACCACATACCCGCGCGGCGAGTATGCCAGAGCAGACAGGAGAACCAAGAGCGCAAGCACGTCAACAATGAAACTGTGAATGGCGAAAACGACGGCGAGCAGGCCGAAACACACGATGCCGGAAATGATCTTCGCGGTCCGATCATACGAAGCCGGAAACGGCATGCTTACTCCCGGATCAGCAGGCTGGTCCGATCTTCCACCGCGCGGCAAATGCGGTGCAAGTCCGTTTCGTCGATCGGCTTGCTGAGCACGTATCCTTCGCTGTTGCGAAACGCGCGGCCGACATCGCTATTGAAGGCGTCGGTGAGCAGAACGAAACCGCCCACGCGCAGGCGGACGCGCTCGCAAAACGTCACCCAGTTAAGACTGGGCAGCCGGACGGCGCAGATGACCATGTCGAACCGCAGCCGTCTCGACAATGTCGAGGCCTTCTTCGGCGCTCGAAACCGGCACCACGCGGTCGCCCCGATTGCCGAGCATCTGCACTAATTGGCGCTGCACTTTGGCGTCCGGCTCCACCACCAGAACGGTGAGCTGGCGGATGGCCTCGGACAGTTCAGAGGCACCCGAGCCGGACTGACGGGCTTCGATCACGGGCAGTTCAATGTCAAAGCGAGCCTGCGCGGGCGACGTGCGGACCACGCGGAATTCGCCGCCATGGCTCTCAATAATGCCGCGGCAAACGCCCAGCCCGAGAGCGCCCGATCCGGTGTGGTCGCCGTCGGTGGAATCGCCCCGGATGTCGGGCGAGCGCAGCGGATAGGAAATCTCCACTAGCACGCGCTTGGCCAGCAGGCTGCTCGAAACAGTGATGACTTTGTCGCGCGCTTCGGCCGCGGATTTTTCGGCGTCCACTAGAAGATTGAGCAGCACCTGTTCCAGCTGGCCCGGCGAGCCGAGCACGATGGCGCGCTTCACGGCGAGCTGAGATTTGATTTCCACGCCCTTGGCCTTCCACTCAGGAGCGCGAAACTTCAACAGCCCGGAAAGAATTGCATTCAGATCCAGAGGCTCGGCCTGCGCCTGCTCCATGTTGGCGAAAGAAACCAGGCGCGAGACGATCTCCGACGCCCGGCTAGCCTCCGTGGTGATGGACTGGAGCTCAGTGTGGTATGGCATCGCCGTTGCGCGAAAGCAGCATGGCGGCGAGCGATGAGATGGATTGCAGCGGAGAACGAAGCTCGTTGGCCACGTCGGAGATCAACTGGCCGGCGGCGGCCAGCTTCTCGCTGCGGAACAACTGTTCGCGCATGGAGTGCTGTTCCTGCAGCTTCAGCGCGGTGGCGATCTGGTTGGCCAGGTGCTGCATGGCCGCCTGCTCGCCCTCGCTGAAATAATGGAAGCGGCCGGAGTGATGAATCTCCAGCACTCCCATCACTTCGGTTTGCGCGAACATCGGAACCAGCAAAACCGAACGCGGCGCCAGCACCGTATCTTCCTTCTTGAAGTGCGCGCTGCGGCGAACGTCGGGAATGGCGATCAGCGAATGGCTGCGGAAGCACGCCGCGATAGCGGACGCCATGGATCCGGAAGGGGCTTCCGGATCGATGGATTCCACCGCGGTGTTGTTGGAGTGGACGCCTTCCAGCATTTTCGTGGCGCGATTGTGAATGTACAGGCCGACGCCGGTGGCATGCGACAACGCGGGAAGATTCAGCATCAGCCGCCGCAGAATCTCGGTGGAAGAGGTGGCGCCGATCACCTGCTCGCCCAGCGAATTGAGCAGCCGCATCTGCTTTCGCAGCTCCGCCATGCGGCGTTCGCGGAACCACCAGATGGACGCCAGCGCGGAGGCCAGAATGAGCGAGGCCAGCAGCACCGGAGGCTGAATCGCCCAGCCTCGCTCGAGCACCGCCACCGAAGCCGGGCTCGGGATCAGGATCTGGAAGTATCGATCATAAGGCGGCAGCGTGCAGTATTGGCTGGCGATCCCGGTGACGCGGATGCGATCGCCCGCGCGAAAGCCGCTTAGCTTAGGGCCGGCGTCGCGTCGCGTCCGGGGCAGGAACACGTTCAGTTCGTTGTTTCCCTGGCCGATGGAGAGCAGATCTCCGCCGCCATTCTGGTTCTCGCCGGTGACGACGCTTTCCAGTGTCACCAGCACGCCCATGTAGCGAAAAGACGCCAGGTCGAGCGGCGTTACTGCTTTCGCGGCAGGCGGCGGCGAGATGACGCAATCGCCGCAAAGCTCGCGGCAAAAGAATCGGCAAGCCCGCCCTTTTGGAAATGGTTCCCTGCGCTTCCACCCAATCGCCGGGGGTCAGGTCCGGCAACTGGGGGATCTCCGGGCGCAGAAGCAGACCAAAAAGGGCTTCGTCTTGAATGGCGACGTAATAAGAATCGGTGATCCAGATCGGCTTGGCGGAGACTTGGCCGGTGACCACCACGTCGCGGCCTTCGTAGGCCGGAACGCGATCCCGGCCGGTGCGCGAACCGGCCTGTTCCAGTGTGATGCGCGCCGGTGGGGGAACCTTACTCTGGAGCGAAGCCTTGGTTGGAACCGGGGCTTTGTTCGGAACCGGGGCACTGCTCTGAACCGGGGTAGTGATCTGGGGTGACGCGATCGATCGCGAAGCGGGTTGGCCTAACGGCGTCGGTTTGGTCTGCCCGGTCGCGCCGACTTGAGCCCAAACCGGGCACAATACCGCCACCAGCAGCATAGGAAGCCGGATGCGCCGCAGGGTGATCATGTTATTGCCCTACCCCAAGCTTTGCACATTAAATAGATCGGCCAAATGCCCTCAAAATCCAACACTATCGGGATCTTTCGAGCGTCGTGTTGCACGGCTAGCCAGCCCGCAAAGGGCCGGTCGCGGCCCTCAATTCCCGCAAGCAACAGCTTGGTACCCGGTGGCGACCCAGGCTCCGTTTTGCGGGCCGTCACTTAGGAGATGGGAGAGTACTAATCGGGATCATAGCACACGCGGGCCCCGGAACCGCCATTTCCCACTCGGTGTCTAAACACCATAATGTCTGTCGGACGGCGAGGTTGCGCAGCTCTGGCATTGGCGCTGTGCCGTGCTGCCCCTCCTCTGTTCTTGCGTAACCCCACGCGCGCGTGGTTCCTTCCGGGTGCTACCCGCCGAGCCCTACTACGTGCTGCGCTCACCCGATGCGATGGAAACACCTTTTCCAGAGGTACTCAGCCGCTACGGCGACGTTGGCCCAAGCCAAGGCTGGCTGCTGCACCCGAACACCGAGTTGCACATCGAAAACGCATATTACCGGGAGGGCGCGCCGAAGCATGGCATCGCCAATTTCGTAGGCACCGAAAAGGCGGTCTATCAAGTTCGCGTCAGTAGCCTGCGCCTGATGTCGGTGCAATCGGGCTTGGCGCGACGGCCGGCGGACCAGCCGCCGGTCCAGGATCTCATCCGGCCCGCGCAATTGCATTACCGCTACTATCGGTATTTCTACCAGATCGTGTTCCGGCGAATGGCCGGGGTGCGTGGAGCCGTTCTTCTGGGAGCGGGATCGATCGGCGAGCTGGACCGGCTGGCATCGCGGCTGATGACGGACCCGGATGCGGTGTGCGCGGAGCAATCGCCGCACTGCGCCGCGTTTCCGGAGGCCTGCACTGTGGCGCTGGAAATCGAGATTATGGTCAATGGCAGCGCGCGCAGCGTTGCCTGGGGCAGCCTGTTAGATAGCGTCGCGACGCATCCGCGGAAGCTGCGGGTGTCGCGCCTGCACGACGGCAGGCTCACGCCCGTGGAAATGGATGCCGCCGATCCGAATGCGTTGCGCTTACCGCTGCTGCCGGGCGATCGGGTGGAGTGGGAATAGCGAAGCGTGTTGAAATTCATCGGAGCTTGTGCTTCTCTAAGTCATGGCTGAATCCGACGCTCTGCGCCAGCATCTTCTGGATCTTTTGCGGGGTCGCAATGCACATGCCGACTTCGACGCCGTGGTGGCCGACCTCCCTTCCCGGCTGCGTGGCGTAAAGCCGCCCGGAGCGCCGCACACTGCCTGGCAATTGCTGGAACATATGCGCATCGCGCAGTCCGACATTCTGGAATTCAGCCGCGACGGGAAACATAAGTCGCCGCCGTGGCCGGAGGGCTATTGGCCAAAGACGGAAGCGCCGCCGAACGCAGCCTCCTGGAATAATAGCCTGCGCAGCTTTCGCGCCGATTTGAAAGCCATGGCCAAGCTGGTTGCGGACAAGAAGACCGACCTGTTCGCAAAGATCCCTCACGGCTCCGGACAGACCATTCTGCGCGAAGCGCTGGTCGCCGCCGATCATAATTCGTATCATCTGGGACAAATGGTGCTGTTGCGGCGTTTGCTAGGCACCTGGAAGGCCTAAGCGCTCGAATAATCCCCCGATTACCAGTTGAAGTTTTCGCCTTGTGGTAGAATCTTGTCTATTTCATGCGAACAACTTGCCTGCTGCTCTTATTGTGTTCATTTTTTTCGAACAATGCCTGGTCCCAGCGTTATGTAATCAGCACACTTGCGGGAACTTCCCGATTGTTGGATGGAAGCCCCGCAGCCACGGTGCCGCTTCGGGAGCCGATGGCGGTTGCATTGGACGCAAATGGGAATCTTTACATCGCGGACGACATCGATAATCGAATTCGCAAGGTGAACGCGGCCGGCGTCATCAGCACTTACGCGGGCACGGGCATTCCCGGATATAGCGGGGACCGCGGTCAGGCGGCCAGCGCGCAGATCAACTACCCCACCGGTATCGCGCTGGACGCGGCGGGAAACTTGTATATTGCGGACGAGGGTAATGCCGTGGTTCGGCGCATTGCGGTAGATGGCACCATCAATACCGTCGCAGGCAACGGAAATCCCAGATATGGAGGGGACAATGGGCCCGCTACCTCCGCTCAATTGGATCCCGTGGCAGTGGCGTTGGATGGCAAGGACAACCTGTACATCGCAGACGGCCCCAACTATCGCATCCGCAAAGTGGACACGAACGGGATCATTACCACCGTGGCAGGCACGGGCCAGTACGGAGCTACGCTCAGCACTTATCCGGCGGTGAATACGCAGATCGGGCTCATCGCCGATCTGACCGTCGACGCCTCGGGAAACATATACCTGGCCGATGTCAGCAACGTGGAGGTGTCGGAAATAAGTGCCGCCGGCATAATCACAGTCATCGCAGGAGGCGTGCAATACGGTAGCGTCGCCGATGGCGTGCCGGCAACGACGGCCGTAATGGTTCCGGATGGCGTAGCAGTAGACGGTTCCGGCAACTTGTACATTTCGGATGAGAACGGGTACAACACCGTAATCCATCGCATGGACCTTTCCACTGGATTGATCTATACCGCGGCCGGGTCCGGCGTGACGGGTTTTCTGGGCGACGGCGGACCAGCGCTGTTTGCGGAACTCGACTATCCCGCTGGAATCGTCGCAGCCGGCGGCGCCATCTATTTCGCGGACGTAAACAACGGACGGGTTCGCAAGGTGGCCAACGCTGTCATCACCACGGTAGCGGGCACCGGCGTCCGGGACAATGGACCAGCGACGAACGCGTTTCTCAACTTCCCCGAGGGCATCGCCATCGACGGAACAGGGGACATTGTGGTGGCCGACACCGACAACCTGGAGGCACGGAAGTTCAAGGCGGGAGGCAATATCAACAGTGTTGGGGAATTGGAAGGAGGAGAACCCTTCGGCATGGCGGTGGATCGAGCGGGCAACTTTTATCTTACCGATGAGGAATTTAACTATACGGGCGCCACGCCGCATATCTTGAAACTAGGCGTGGACGGAACTACGTCAGTCATCGCAGGCAATGGACCCGATGGTTTTTCGGGAGATGGCGGCCCGGCGACCCTGGCCGTTCTCAATTCACCGCAGGGTCTCGCCATCGACCCAGCCGGCAATATTTATGTCGCCGACTATGGCAATCACCGTGTTCGCAAGATCGACACCACGGGGACCATCAACACGATCGCCGGAAACGGCAAGGTTCAATTCTCCGGGGACAACGGGCCGGCCGCGGCTGCCGGAATCGATCCGTTCGATCTCGCGCTGGACAGCGCCGGAGACCTTCTGGTGGTGGATCAGTACAATAGTCGCATTCGAAAGATTGCACCGGACGGCACCATCACGACAGTGGTTGGCACGGGCGTGGCGGGGTATGCGGGCGACGGTGGACCCTCCCTACAAGCCCAGTTGAACCTTCCAACCGGCATCGCGTTGGATGGTTCCGGCAACCTCTACATCTCCGATGGCGGCAATTCGGTGGTGCGCCGCGTGACAACTGGCGGCCTGATCACAACCATTGCCGGTAACGGGACCTGGACTCCGAGCACGGGCGATGGCGGGCCAGCTGCCGCAGCGCAGCTTGATCCTTACGGCTTGACCGTGGATGCCGCGGGCAACGTCTACGTAGCGGACTCCTTCAACGATCATGTGCGGATGCTGACGCCGCAAGCCGTGGAACCGGCGAGCATGACTATTGTGAGCGGCAGCGGCCAAAGCTCAATAGTCGACACAGGATTACCGTCGCCTTTGGTCTTGAAGATCGCCGACAGTACAGGCGCTGGCGTTCCCGGCGCGGTGGTGACTTTTACGGTGAGCCCGGAAAGCGCGGCCACGGTGAATCCAACTCCCGCCCTCACATTGAACGACGGCACGGTCTCGGCCACCGTCACGCTGGGCAATAACCCCGGCCCAATCACGATCACGGCGTCAACTTATGCGCTTCCGAGCGTGACGTTTTCGTTGACCGCGCTTGCGTCGGACTCCCCAACCATCTCGGCCGGCGGGATCACCAGCGCCGGCCTGAGCAATCCTCCGGTGAAGGTGCTTTCGCCCAATGCGATTGTGACCGTCTTCGGTACGAATTTCGCGCCGGCCGGAACCGCAACCCAGGCGGGTCTGGTAAATGGGCAGCTTCCAACGAATTTGGATGACGTGTGCGTGGAGTTCGCAAATGTGCGAGCGCCGATTTTCGCCGTCTATCCAAGCCAGGTGAACGTTCAGGTTCCGGCGGTGACGCCTGGGAATGTCCCCGTGCAAGTGATCACGGGGTGTGATACGCCGCAGGCGGTGGCCAGCCCACCCGTGAGCGTTGCGGCGCAAGCCACGGCACCAGAGTTTTTCTACTTCACGAACAGTTCGAACGGCGTAAATCCGATTGCCGCGGTCAACGCGGTGACCGGAGGGTACGTGGGCGCGCCAGGGTTGATTAGCGGTGCGACATTTACTCCAGCCGCGCCGGGCGACTATCTCACGCTGTTTGCGACAGGCTTCGGGGCGACCAATCCATCGTTCGCTCCAGGAGTGCTGCCGAGCGGCACTCCGTCGGTGACAGCGCCGGTATCGATCACGTTTGGCGGCGTGACGCTGGCTCAGTCCGACATATTGTACGTGGGTCTCTCGCAATTCGCGGGGCTCTATCAGGTAGACATCAAGGTTCCAGCGGGGATCGCCGATGGGAATCAGCCGCTGGTGATCACCGTAGGCGGAGTAGCCTCGCCCGCGGATGCATTCATCACTGTGCAAAACAGCCAGTAAAGACTACTCTTCGCGCAGGATCTCGAGCGGCTTCTGGCCCAGAATCGGGAAGCTGGCCATCCAGCCCGCAGCGTTGGCGATCAGAGCAGTAGCCAGCACCGAGAGCAGGATCGGGATCACGGGAATCGAAGTCCGCGCATCCAGCATGCGCTTCAGCAAGAGATTTGCGAAGCCGCCTGCCAGCAGGCTGCCCATGAGTCCGGCCACGGCGCCGAGCACCAGAAATTCGACGGAGAAGATGCGGCTGACGCGCCAGCGCGTGGCGCCCAGCGTTTTGAGAATCACTACCTCACGCATGCGGCGGAAGCGCGTGCCCGCCACGCTGGAAGAAAGAATCACCGCACCGGCCAGAATGGCGAACATCGAAATGAAGCGGACTACCTGCGAGATGCGATCCACCACGCCTTGGACGATCTGCAGCACGTCGGCCACGTTGATCACGGTGACGGTAGGAAAGCGCTTGTAGAGCGCCTCTTGGAGGGCGGGCACGGCGGACGGCTGAGCACGCAGGCTACTGTAATAAATTATCGGGAAACCGGCGAGCGCGCTGGTGTTGAAGATGAATTCCACGCGGCTGGAAAGATGGACCGAATCGATATTCTGGATACAAGCGACGCGGGTTTGCACTTCCTTGCCCGAAATGCTCCAGCGCAATTGCGATCCCGGCTCGACGCGGAGAATTCGGGCCGCGTCTTCATCCACGCAGACCTGAGGACCGCCGGTGGGAGAACTCCACCAATCGCCGCGTACCAGGTCCACGTAATCCGGCATGGCGCCAGCGGAGGTAACCGAGCGTGGCGATCGATAGCGGCGGCCGAAGCCTTTCAGCGCCATAGTGGCAACGTCCTGGCCGTCGACGTCGATCAGCTTGGCTGCCACCGTACCGATCAGCTCCGGCGTCCCTTCCACCCCCGGCTGCTGCTTGATCAGATCGAGAACCGCATCGCGATCCTTGGGTGCGATGTCGATCAAAAAGACATTGGGCATGCCAGGCGGCGAGGTCCGATTCATTTCAGCGATCAGGCCGTGCTGCACCAGATAAACCGTCAGCGTGAACATCACGCCAACGCCCAGGGCCACCAACACCGATTGCGCGTGAGCGCCGGGACGATACAGATTCGCGATTCCGTGGCGAACGCTGGAAGGGAGTTTCGCCCGGCTCAAGATCTTCAAGACGCGCAGCATCAGCCACGCCACCGCCGACAGCGCCGCGAAGCTGATGACGAGCGCGCCGGCAAAGTATTCGCCGGTTTTCCAAATGTCCCGGGGCGTTCCGGTAGCGAAGGACATGGCGATGCCCGCGAATCCCGCCAGGATCACAGCGCCTGCGAAGATGGACGCGCGCGCTTCGGCCAACCGCGTCCTCCAGCCGGGTTTCGCGCCTTCCATTTCGCGCCGCAAAATCAGGCTGGGACGGATGTGCCGGATACCGATCAAAGGCGGCAGCGTGAAGAGCAGCGACGCCAGGATCGCAATTCCAATGCCTTGCGCGGCGGTAAGGAAGTCCCAATGCGACGTTGGCTCCAGCTCGAAATAGCGAGCGAGAAAGGCAGGGAAGGCGCGCTGCACGACCAGTCCGAATGCCACGCCCAGCAAGCCGCCGGCCAGACCAAGCGCAACGGTCTGGAGCAAGTAGATCCGCATGACGTGCCTGGAGCGCGCGCCGAGGCACTTCATGATCGCGATGGAATCCATGCGCTGCTGGATGTGCGCGCGCATGGCGGTGCCCACGCCGATGGCGCCGATAATCAGCGTGATCAGACTGACCAGGCTCAGAAACGTGGTGGCGCGGTTCAAGCCGTGCGTGACGATGGGGTGCGACTCGCGATAGTCGGCAATTAAGGCATCGGGAAACGAGGCCTTCAGCAGCGCGCGCGCTTGTTCGATGTTTGGTGAACCGGGCGATGATACCGGTGCAAGCCGGAACAGAAACCGTTCAGCGGCGCGGCTGCCGGGTAAAATCAGTCCGGTACGCTCCAGGCCGTCGCGGGTGATCATCACGCGCGGGCCAACGTTCAGACTGCCCAGCATGCGATCCGGCTCATAGGTCACTTCACCCACGATCCGGAACGGTTGTCCGCCCAAGCGAATACTGTCGCCAACCTTCAGGTTCAGGCGCAGGAGCACGTCGTCGGAAACGGCCACGGTATCCGCGGTCAGCGCTTGTGACAGCTTAGCCGGAGGCGACAGGCGAATTTCACCGTAGAACGGATATTTCCTGGGATCGACGGCCTTCACCGACACCAGCATGGGCGGCTTCGATCCGGCCGATGCCATGGTGACGGTTTCGGTGATCCAGGTGTGATCGACACCGGACTTCGCCAGAGCGTCCATTTCAGCGCTTTGCTGAGTTGTAGGCAGTTCGAACACGCGCAGCGATAGGTCGGCCGCCATCAGCGTGCGGGCCTGGCTCAGCAGCATGTCGTGAAAAGCGCGGCTGAATCCACGCACGCCGGTGAGCGAGCCGACGCCCACCGCGACCGCCAGAATCACGAACAGAAACTTGTAGGCGGACGAGCGCGATTCGCGCCACGCGATCTTGCAGGCCGTTTTCCAGGAGAATCGCATGCCTATGCCGCTCGCTCGTCGCTAACAATGCGGCCGTCGCGCAGCGTGATGCGCCGGGAGGCACGAGCCGACAGCGCCGCGTCGTGCGTCACCAGCACCAGCGTGGTTGCCTCGCGCTGATTGAGCGAGATCAGCAGCTCCAGCACGTGCTGGCCGTTCTGCGTATCCAGATTACCGGTCGGTTCGTCGGCCAGCAGGATGGGCGGCCGCACCATGAACGCGCGCGCCAACGCCACTCGCTGCTGCTCGCCGCCGGAAAGCTGCATCGGATAATGATCGCGGCGGTCGAGCAAGCCGACGCTTTCGAGCAGTTCTCGGGCGCGCTTCGGACCCTCGATACCGTTGCCGCCGGTTAGTTCATACGGCAGCAGAACATTTTCTTCCGCGGTCAGCGTGGGCATCAGATGGTAGGACTGAAACACAAACCCGATCTTGCGCCCGCGCAGCAACGCCATGCGGTCCTCATTCAGACCCGTGATGTCATCGCCATCCAGCACAATCCGGCCCGAAGTAGGCGTGTCCAGGCCGGCGAGCAGGCCAAGCAGCGTGCTCTTGCCGCTGCCCGAAGGCCCCATGATGGCGACGAATTCGCCGCGCGCAATTTCCAGATCGATTCCCCGCAGGATATCCACTCGATGCGTGGCCGTGGGTATGCTCTTGGTAAGGGCCAAGACCTGAATGGCGGGGGCTGGAACGAGTGCTCGAGTCGGATCTCCCTGCAATTCTTTATTATGGCATTGGGTGGCATGCATGTCGTTTGATCGGCTTCAATTGGTTGGATGTTTCGCGCTGGCGCTTGGTTTAGTGCAATCTGCGCGTGCCGGAGTGCCTTCCACACCCGTAGATACGCGCCCGGTGATCGTGGCGTTCGGCGATAGTCTGTCGCGCCGGGTTCGGTGCCGACCCGGGAAAAAGTTTCCCTGATTTTCTACAAAAGGATCTGGACGCCGCCGGCCTCAACTGGCGCGTCGTGAATGCGGGCGTTAGCGGCAACACCACCACCGACGGTCTGGATCGCATCAGCGAGGTACTTGCATACAAGCCGCGCATCACGATCGTCGAATTCGGCGGCAACGACGGTTTGCGAGGCTTTCCGCTGGAAACCACGACGCGCCAATCTGGAGCAGATTATCCAGATGCTTCAGGCCGCCGGATCGAAGGTGCTGCTCGCGGGAATGACTTTGCCGCCCAACTACGGGGGCGATTACATCACACGCTTCGGGCAGATCTACGTCGATTTAGCGACGAAATACAAGATGCCGCGTATTCCGTTTCTGCTCTCCGACGTTGCGCTTCGTCCCGGTCTGATGCAGCAGGACGGGATCCATCCCACGGCGCAGGGCAACGAGATTGTGGCGAAAACGGTTATGCGCTATTTGAAGCCCCTTTTGCGTTAGCGGGCGCTGCGCCGGCCTTCCCACGCCTGGCACGCAATTCGGCGGTGGCCGCGCGGTGGCACTTCAGGCAAAGGTGCGAATGTTTTCGAGATCGCATTCGCCGCCGCCTTCCACCACCGGAAGGATATGGTCGGCGTCCCAGAGGGATTTTCGCGAGCCAGCGCGAGACCCGGCGCCGAATCCCCAATCAAGAAGAGCCTTCAGCCGCGCCGCGCCGCGAAGACGTTTCAGTTGCCGTTCTGCATGCAAGCAGTCGATTCCGCAACCGGCGCAGACGCCCCGATCGCGCTCGAAAACCTTTTCGCGAAGGTAGCCCGGATCACTGCGCAAGCGCCATTCTTCCACGCACCAGTCCGAACAAAAGGTCACGCGGCCCTTAGGAACTTCCAGATTGCACCAGCGGCAGAGATTGCGGCCAGTTGGGCCTTTGGGAAGGCTCTGCGGGTCGGCCCACCCGCCCGGCATGGTTCTTTTGGTACTCATCTGGCGTCGTTTAGGCCGAACGCACGTTCGGCTCCTCCAAAAAATACCAAAAACGGAACATCATGGCGCTGGCACGCATCTAAGTTTAGGCGAGGCGCGTTAGGCGAAGGTTGCGACCAAGGTTCGCGATTCGGTATACTCCGCAATTGCACGGACTCTAGTAATTAAGAGTTGTGCCACGGTCGAAGGCCAGTAGCTGCGGGGCCATCGCCCATGAAATTCGGATCGCTGGGAGGCGGGGAGTGTCGGTTCAATCATCTAAATTCTTGTTCGCACTTGCATTGACTGGAATGCTGGGGCCGGTGCCCGCGCGGATGTTCGGACAGACGGCGGCGCCGTCGTCCGCGGCGCCGCAGAAGAACTGGAAGGATCGGGCAGAGTACGATCTGTACGTCTCGATCGGGCAGGACACCGAATCCAAAGACGCGTCTGGAAAAGCTCCAGCAATGGGAGAAGAACTATCCCAAGACGGATTGGACGACGCACGCCGCACGGCGTTCCTGACCACCTACGCCGCGCTCAACGATCCCAAGGACGCGGTGGAAGCGGCCAAGGAAATCCTGGCGGACATCCCCGAAGGATTTTACGGCGCAGTACTACATCATGTATTTCACGCAGGCTTTGTACGGCGCAGAACCAATCGCCGGAAGTGCTGGATGATGGCGAGAAGGCTGCGAAGGCGATTCTGGCCAGCATCGACACGCCGCCACCCAACGTCAAAGAAGCGGATTGGGCCAAGCTGCGGCCGCAAGTGGAATTGCTGGCGCATAGGAATCTGGGATGGATCGCGATGCAGCAGATGAAGCTGGGATGCCGCCCAGGCCGAGTTCCAGAAGACCTTGATGATGAATCCGAACGACGCGGAAACAGACTACTGGATGGGCACGGTGATCGCTTCGCAAAAGAAGCTGGATCAGTTGCCGGCCGCTATGTTTTATTTTGCCCGCGCAGCCACCTACGCCGGCCAAGGCGCGCTAACTCCCGCCGCCCAGCAGACCGCTCTCACCTATGTGCAGAAGCAGTACAAGAATTTCCACGGCAGTGACGAAGGGTTCAACGATCTGGTAGCGGCGGCGAAGGCCAATCCTATGCCGCCGGCGGGGTTCTCCATCAAGAACGCCAACGAGATTGCTCAAGCGACGGCTGCCAACGAAGAAGAATACAACAAGAGTCACCCCTCCGAGGTGCTGTGGAACAGTCTAAAGACGGCTCTGACGGGTGCTGACGGCGAGACGTATTTCAACATGAACATGAAGGGAACCGAGGTGCCCACGCTGAAGGGTCGTGTAATCAAACTGGAGCCGGCCGTGAAGCCGAAGACGATTCTGCTGGCGATGGAAGACAAAACCAACAACACCACCACCGCGGACGCTACCTTGAAGTTTGAAATGCCGCTTGCGGGCAAAGTGGACGAAGGCACGGAGCTGACATTCGAAGGTGTCCCGGAGAGCTACACGGCAAATCCCTTCATGGTGGTCTTCACGGTGGACAAAGACAAGCTGCATGGCTGGACGGGCAAGAATGAGGCCGCGCCAGTGCATCATCGGCGGCCGGCGGCGAGCAATTAGTTCGTCCACGCCGTAATTTGTTTGCGGCCCCGAGGACTCTGCTGCGCGTTCGTTTTCGGACTCTGTTACTATTCCATCTAACGACATTTCCGCTTGGAAGACGGAAATCGGAATAGGCTCTACAAAGATAGAGAACTGGAGGCCCGGAATGTTCAATCAATCCTCAAAGGATTTGTGTCACAGGCGTTTCCGCCGCAAGCTTGGGATTTGCGCCGCTTTTGTTGGGCTGCTGGCGCCGGCTTGGCTGGCGGGACAAGATAAGCCCGCAGCGGCGCAACCGCAGTATAAGGATCCGGCGGAGTACACGCTCTACTCTTCGATCCTGGCGGATACCAATCCCAAAGACCAAACTGGACAAGCTGCAGGAATGGCAGACCAAGTATCCCACCACCGAGTTTGAGAAGCCGCGCAAGCAGCTTTTTCTGAATACCTACGTCGCAGCTGAACCAGCCGAAGGATGCGGTGGCCGAGGCGAAGCAGATCCTGGCCGATAATCCGAAGGACTTCACGTCGCTCTACTACACGATGTCTTTCACTCGCGCGCTGGCGGGCAACAATCCCACGCCGGACGTGCTGGACCAAGGCGAGAAAGCCACGACCGCGCTTCTGGCGAATATCGACACGCCTCCGCCGAACGTGACCGCGGACAAATGGAAAGCCGCGCGTTCGCCGGTGGAGGCGCTGGGACACTCGACGCTGGGATGGATCGCGATGCAGCGCAAGAGCTGGGACGCAGCCGAGGGCGAATTCCAAAAATCGCTGCAACTCGATCCCAACAATGGTGAAGTGGACTACTTCATGGGCACCGTGATTGCGTCGGAGAAGAATCCGCAGAAAATGTCGGCGGCGCTGTTCTACTTCGCGCGAGCCGCTACCTATGAACGGAACGGGCGGGTTGGCGCCTGCCGGACGCCAGCAGGTGATGGACTACGTGAAGCGCGCTTACAAGGGTTATCACGGCAGCGACGATGGCTTCAACGATCTGCTGACGGCCGGCGAAAGTCGCAGGCCACGCCGGCGGCGGATTATCGCATCAAGACGGCCGGAGAAATCGCGCTGGCGCAAGCAACAGGAGCAAGAGAAGAACGACGCGGCGGAGGCGGCCAGCCATCCCGAGCTGGTGCTGTGGAAGAACATCAAGACGCAGCTCACCGGGCCGACGGCGCCAACTACTTCAGTTCGAGCATGAAGGACGCGCAATTGCCCACGCTCAAGGGAAAAGTGGTGAAGTCTGGAACCTGAGGTGAAGCCCAAGACGGTGGTGCTGGCGCTCGAAGACGGCACCACGCCCGACGCCACGTTGAAATTCGAAATGCCGCTGGCCGGCAAGGTGGAACCGGGCACGGAACTATCGTTTGAAGGAGTGCCGGCCAGCTACACGGCCAGCCCATACATGGTGGTCTTCAACGTGGACCCCGACAAATTGCATGGCTGGACGGGCAAGAACGCCCCGGCCAGCGGCGCCTCACAAGAAAGCGTCGGCGCAGCAACTGATACCGGTCGAGCTGACCGCCAGATAACGTTCTTGCAGACGGCGTTCGTCAAATCCGCGGCGAATGCCCGGATCTTTTGCACTTGCTCCGGCGAGGCCGGTTGCTCGAAGCCCTTCCCGACGAAGAACGCTTGATCGCCGCGCCAGATGAGCGCCGCAAAGCCCTGTTCGGTCATGAGGCCGGGGCACCGATGTTCCCGAATGCTGTTCGCGGCGCTCGACAAACGCGACAAAGCCGTCGCGCTCCAGGATGAAATGCGAAGTGATCTCAGACGGGATGATCTGAATCCCCGCCGCCGCCAGCTTCTCGAGGGTTTCGATCAGACTCCGGGCTCACATCTTGTAGCGGCCGAGATCCTCGTCGTCCAGGCTCTCCAGCCAGCGCCGCTGTTCCTCGTCGCTCACCTTGTCGGCGGCGGCGTTGGATCGCTTGGAGCTTTTCAGCACGGACTCATCGACGTAGATGGGGCAATCCAGGCGCAGCGCCAGAGCCAGCGCGTCGCTCGGCCGCGAGTCCACGCTGATCAAGTCGCCATCCTTGTCCAGCCAGATCACGGCATAGAAGGTGTCGTCCTTCAGTTCGCTGACCACTACCTTGCGAATACCGGTTCCCAGACCGAGCAGCAGCGTCTTGATCAGATCGTGCGTCATGGGCCGCGGCGTCGAAACTTTCTCGATCTCGAGGGCAATTGCATTGGCCTCGTAGATGCCGACCCAGATTGGCAAGATGGTATTCCCATTCAGATCCTTCAGCACCACGATGGGCATGTTGGTGACGGGATCCATCATCAATCCGCGGATTTTCATTTCGACTTCCATAAGGCTCCCCCTTCCTTCCAAGCGAGTATCGCGCACAACACAGCGGGCCGCGATAATGGTCCGGCCATCGGAGCGCACCCCGCATTATACGCTCCTAAACTCAAATCACCACCTCACCCGCTAAAGAATTCGGACCCGCGCGAGTGACGCGAACATTCCAGGACGTGCCGGTGCAGAGTGAAGCCCTCACCGCGGCGCCGCAAATTGGGGATGAACGAAATTGAGCGTGCGATTTTGCGTAGTGCGTCCAATCCACTGCCCCGTGGCCTGATTATAACCTTCCACGAAGGCTTCCTCGACCGTGCCCACCAATTCCGAGTTGCGCCGGATCTGGATGGCTCGCTGCTTTTCCTGGACGATGGCCAGGCGGCGAGTCTTTTCCTCTTCGCTGATGTGGTCGTCCAGATCGAGCGCGGCGGTGTTGGGACGGCGCGAGTACTTGAAGCCGAACAGCGAATCGTATTCCACTTCGTCCAACAGCGCGAGCGTCTGCTCGAAATCTTCTTCGGTCTCGCCCGGAAAGCCCACGATGATGTCGGTGGTGATGGAGATGTTGCGGCGCGCCTGCTTCATCCAATCGATGCGGCGCATATATTCGTCGCGCGTGTAGAGGCGCTGCATGCGAGCCAGCACGCTCGGAAGATCCGGACTGCACGGGAAGATGCACGTGATTGCAGAGCACCGGATTGTCGTCGATGGCGTCGATGATTTCCTTGACGAAATCGCGCGGGTGCGACGTGGTGAAGCGCACGCGCCGGATGCCATCCACTTCGCCCATGGCTCGCAGCAAGCGCGCGAAATCCCAACCGGCGGGCGACGGATCGCGATAGCTGTTTACGTTCTGGCCCAGCAACTGGATTTCGACGTAGCCCATGCGAGCCAGCTCGCGCGCTTCGTTCAGCACGCTCTCGCTGGTGCGGCTGCGCTCCGGCCCGCGCGTGAACGGCACCACGCAATAGGCGCACGATTTGTCGCAGCCTTCGATGATGGTGATGTAGGCGCGGTGCGGATTGTCGCGCCGGGTGAACGGCGTTTCGAACGCCTGATCGTTATCCAGGCTCAGGCCGGTGACGCGGCGGTTTCCGGTTTCCAGCTGCACCAGCATTTCCGGCAGCCTGGCGTAGCTGGCCGATCCGGCAACCAGGCTGACGTGCGGCGCGCGCTCGAAGATGCGTTCGCCTTCCTGTTGCGCCACGCAGCCCAGAACTCCAAACACCTTGCCTTTGCCGTGGCGCTTGAATTCGTCCAAGCCGGTGGAACACTTTTTGCTCGGCCTTGTCGCGGATGCTGCAGGTGTTGTAAAGAACCAGGTCGGCTTCGTCCGGCTTAGCCACCTGTGGTATCCTTGCGACAACAACGTGCCGATGACCTTTTCGGAATCGTGCGCGTTCATCTGGCATCCGAAGGTCTCGATATAGAAGGTCTGCATGCTTCGGCTTTCGATTCCATTGTACTCACGTTGGGCGCGGAGGAGCGAGCGGGTCGCAAGAGAATCCTCTGCACAGGCGGGGCACTACATCGTGTAAACTAGTTGTTTGAAGGGGGTGCGTCTTCAGCAGTAGTTGGCTCGCACGAAGTACCTCTCGTGAGCTAGCGATTTCTCCTGCTCGCGCGCCTGCTCAAAAGATCCCCGCTGCCTTTTTTTCCCTTCTCTTCCCCGATGATTGCCGCCTCTGCGATCAGCCCTTAAAGGATTTTTCGCGCGTACCGGTGTGCCGCGCCTGCCTTGCCAAGCCTGCGCCCCTGGCGGCGGATTATTATTGCGTCCAATGCCGCGCGCCGTTTCTGAGCCGCTTCCCGCTGGATGACCAGGGCCGCTGCGCGCTGTGCCGGCGCGGAGTCCGCGGGTTCGACGCTGCGTACTCCTTCGGATTCTACGAAGACGAGCTGCGCAAGCTGATTCATCTGTTCAAGTACGGCCGCGTGCAGACATTGTCGGCGCCGCTGGGCCGGCTGCTGGCGCGCGCTCTGCCGCGCGAACAAAGTTTCGATGTCATCGTTCCCATGCCGCTGCATTGGCGCAAGCGCTGGCAGCGCGGGTTCAATCAGGCGGAACTGCTGGCGCGCGAAATCGGCCGGCGCACCAATCTGCCGGTGCGAAAAGCTCTGCGCCGCGTGCGCAACACGCAATCGCAAGCCGGCTTGACCAGCGCCAAGCGCCGCGAAAATGTTTCAGGCGCGTTTCAAGCCTCGCGCCGCGCGAAGAATCGAGCCGCGCTCGAAGGCCGGCGCGTGCTGCTGATTGACGACGTGATGACCACCGGCGCCACGGCCGCGTCCTGCGCGCGCGCTTTGAAGCGGGGCGGCGCGCGGCAAGTGACTTTGCTGACCCTGGCGCGGGCCGACCGCCGATTGATGTTCGACCCGCTCTTAGTATCTGAATTAAAGCTTGACTCGAATTTCTCCGGGAGAACCGAAGATGCCCAGTCTTGATCGATTACATAGACCGGTCTTAGTGCTGAACGCCAGCTACGAGCCCATCAACATCTGCGCCGCGCGCCGGGCGCTGGTGCTGGTGCTGAAGGGCGTGGCGTCGGCCGAGGAGGAGTCGCAGGCGCACGTCCATTCGCCGCGCCATTCCATTCGCGTGCCGTCCGTGATCCGGTTGCTCGAATACCGCCGCATCCCGCATCAGACCCGGGCGCTTTCGCGCAAGAACATTTTGATGCGCGACCGTTATACCTGCCAGTATTGCCATCGCACCATGCCATCCGGCGAGCTGACGCTCGATCACGTGGTTCCGCGATCGCGCGCCGGGGAGACCACGTGGGAAAATCTGGTGGCGTGCTGCCATCCCTGCAACAATCGCAAAGGCAGCCGCACTCCCGAAGAAGCGGGAATGAAGCTGGCGCGCGCGCCGCGTCCCGTTCAGCCTGCACACCAGCCGCCACCTGATGCGTCTGCTGGCCAAGAGCGACGATCAGTGGCGGAAGTATCTGTTTTACTAAGAAGAACTCAGAAGTCAGAATTCAAGAATTCAGAATCCCGAAGACGGAATTCGAGAAGAAGAATTCAGAAGCCAGAATTCAGAATTAATGAGTTGGCGCTGTGGCGGGCGCTTGCCCGGGTTCCTTGGGCTTTTCCTTCGCGGGAGTGGCGGCTTTCACCGGGCTGATGATCACGTGCGCGTTGCGCCCTTCCAGCCGCGGCTGACCTTCCACCTGCCCGTGCCCCGAAAGATCCTGCGCAAAACGCAGCAGCAGCTTCTTGCCCAGATCGACGTGCGCGATTTCGCGGCCGCGGAACTGCACCACGGCTTTCACGCGATTGCCTTCGTTCAGGAAACGAATGGCGTGGTTCTTCTTGAACTCGTAGTCGTGATCGTCGGTGTTGGGGCGGAACTTCAGCTCCTTCACCTGGATCACGTGCTGTTTCTTCTTGGCCTCGTGCTGCTTCTTTTTGTTTTCGTATTGCCACTGGCCGTAGTCCATGGCCTTGGCGACCGGCGGCTCGGCGGTGGGCGCGATCAGGATCAGGTCCAGGCCCATCTCCTGCGCCTTGCGCACGGCGGCCAGCGTCGGCATGATCTCGACGGATCCGTCCGGAAATACGGCGCGCACTTCACGCACGCGGATGGCCTCATTTACGTTTTCCCGAACCCTGGGACGGCGGGGCGGGTAGTTTCTGGATGGAATCATTGAAAGGCGAGGGCGGTGTGGGAAGCCATGCCGCCGATATTGAGACGAATACTTAGCATTGTACTGATGGTACCAGAATTCAAGCAATGCAGCGCAAGGGGGTAGTCCGCCGAATTCATTGGGCGCAACGGTCCGAACTCGATGCCCGGTTGAATGATATTTGAAGGATTACGATGCCCACCTTTCGAGCTCCCATGATCAATCTCTACTCGCGCGATCTTGCGCGAGCCGCAGCTTTCTATTCGGAGCTAGGCTTCGTGGACTCTTTTCGCACTCCGGACTTGGGCCAACCAGTTCATATCGAAATGACCTTGGATGGGTTCACTCTCGGGATCGCGACAATAGAGGCAGCCAAAGAACACCACAGCATTCGACCGGAGGGAGAAGGGCGCTGGATCGAAATCGTCTTTTGGACCGACGATACCGACGCCGCGTTGAACGGCCTTAGTGGCCAAGGGCGCGCCTCTGCTCTCTGCCGTGCATGACTTTCTCGATGGCAAGCTGCGCGCTGCCTGGATCGCCGATCCCGACGGCAATCCTATCCAGCTTGTTCAGCAGAAACAGTGAAACGGCGCTGCTAGGGATTGCGGCTCAAGCCCGCGTCGGGCAGCGCGCGCACGGCTGCACCTTTCGTCCAAGGCTCTCGCTAGGCTGGGGCGGCGTTGCTTGGGGCCGGTGTTGTTACTCGTCAAGAGTTGCAAGCAGGAACTGGCGATTACTACAGCTGGTCGACGCCTGGAAACATTCACGATTGCGGTCATTCGAGTCGTAAATATTCGACATGCCGTCTCCAGCCGGCGTCTATATTTGATCTGCGCGATCCGCGCTCCATTGCAAACTCGTTGAGGTATTTGACCGACTTAAGCCGGGCAGTCCTGCGCTACCGGTTGGCGTTACAAGTGCTTTTCGATCGTCGGCTTGTATTAGCACATGCAGAGTGTACCGCACGACCTTTCGCTGGTGTTTATTGAACTGGGCGCCGCGATCGGCGGCTTAGGGATCCTCGCGCGATTGGCCAGCCGGTGGGGGTTTTCATCCGTCCCGCTCTATCTGCTGGGCGGGCTCGCCTTCGGCAACGGCGGTTTGCTGCCGCTCAATTTAAGTCAAAGCTTCATCCACATCGGCGGGGAGATCGGCGTGCTCCTTCTGCTGTTCACACTCGGACTGGAATATACAGGCGACGAACTCAGGGAACACCTGCACAAAGGGCTGCCTGCGGGCAGCGTGGATTTCCTGGTCAATTTTCTTCCTGGCGTAGCCGCCGGGAGGATATTCGGATGGGCCTGGCTGCCGTCGGTAGTTTTGGGAGGCGTCACCTGGGTGTCGTCATCGGGAGTGATCGCCAAAGTGCTCGGCGAACTGAAGCGGCTGGGCAATCCGGAAACTCCCACGATACTTACGGTGCTCGTGCTCGAAGACCTGGCGATGGCCATCTATCTTCCTCTGATCACGGCCCTGTTGGCCGGCGGCACTGCGGTTCAGCTGACAGTATCTGTGTCTATCGCGCTGGCCGTGGTAGCCGCTGCATTGTTCGCAACCTTGCGTTATGGGCGCAAGTTCAGCAAATGGGTGGAACATGAATCCGATGAGGTGGTGCTTCTTACAACCCTCGCCATCGTGCTGCTGCTGGCCGGATTGGCACAGCGTGTTCAAGTATCCGCGGCCGTGGCGGCGTTCCTGGCCGGAGTAGCTTTGTCGGGTCCGATTGCCGAGCGCTCCCGCAAACTGCTTTCTCCGCTCAGAGATCTGTTCGCCGCAATCTTCTTTTTCTTTTTCGGACTGGAGATTGCGCCAGCGAGCCTTCCGCCCGTCGCCATGCAAGCCATCGGGCTTGGACTCGCGACCAGCCTCACCAAGGTGGCAACCGGTTATTTCGCCGCCAGGCGCGCCGGAATTGAGGGACATGGCCGCTGGCGCGCTGGTGTCTCGCTGATCGCGCGCGGCGAATTTTCGATCATCATCGCGGGCTTCGGCGCCGTCGCCGAACCACAGTTGGGGCCGCTGGCCGCGGCCTATGTATTGCTGCTGGCGGTAGCGGGCCCAATTCTGGTCCGCCTGGTGTGATCAGAGGAGAAGTGATGACAGAGGCAAAACAATGTCCATGACAGCGATATCAACTTTAGGCCAAGATGCCGCCGACAGAAGACCGATCGAACGGCTGATTCGTCCGTTCCAGGAGTTTGCGGCAAAAGAGGCATCTGGCGGCATCTTGCTGCTGACCGCTACGCTGGCCGCGCTCGCGTGGGTGAACTCACCGTGGGCGGCGAGTTATTTTGCGGTCTGGCATACCACGCTAACCATCGGGATTGGCGCATCTACTCTCAGCCGCGAATTGCACTTCTGGGTCAACGACGGACTGATGGCGCTATTCTTTTTTGTGGTTGGTCTTGAGATCAAACGCGAACTGCTGGCGGGAGAACTCGCGTCAATCCGACAGGCAGCGCTCCCCATTGTCGCGGCGATCGGTGGTGTCGTGGTGCCCGCGCTGATTTACTCGGCCCTCAATTTCAGCGGGCAGGGCGCTGCGGGTTGGGGCATTCCGATGGCAACCGATATCGCGTTTGTCATGGGAGTCATGGCGCTTTTGGGACGCCGGGTGCCCATGAGCCTCAAGGTGTTCATGATGGCCTTGGCCATTGTTGACGACATCGCGGCTGTGGCCGTGATTGCTCTCTTCTACACAGCGAACATTGCATGGGGTGCGCTGGGCATAGCGGCAATCTGCCTGGTTGCATTGCTCGGACTCAATCGCCTGGCGGTGCGCCATCCCCTGCCCTATGCGCTGCTCGGTATTTTCTTATGGGGCGCGATTCTGCACTCCGGCGTTCATCCCACCATCGCCGGAGTGCTACTGGCCATGACCGTTCCTTGTGGAACGGAACCGCAGGTCACCGTCACAAAGACGCAATCGCCGCTGCTCCGTTGGGAGCGCGGACTGCATCCCTGGACGACTTTTCTTGTCATGCCCCTCTTCGCTCTTGCAAACGCAGGTATTGTTTTCGACGGAAGTGTTTTCAAAAGCCTGCTGCAACCGGTTCCGCTCGGCGTCGTGCTGGGACTTTTTCTGGGCAAGCCAATCGGTATCACGCTCGCCTCATGGCTAGCGGTCCGCACGCGGATCGGCGCGCTGCCGGAAGGGGTCACTTGGCTTCAACTCAACGCGGCGGGATGGCTGGGTGGAATCGGCTTTACGATGTCTATCTTTGTCGCCGGACTCGCGCTTACAAATGATGCGCTGCTGAGCACAGCAAAGCTCGGCATCTTCACGGCGTCGCTTCTCGCCGGAACAGCCGGGTCCTTACTCTTGCTGGGCAAGAGCCATGATCGGAGAAACCGCCTATGATCTTGCGGTTTTTGCCTTTTGTTTGCCCGCCGGTGGTGCTTCAGGGGCGATAACAGCAGGATAGTTGTTTCGCAACCACTTTTCCACGGATTCTCTCTGTGTAACTGCGGCTACCCGTTGCCAGCTGGTGCGCCCGGTCCGAATGGTGTACTCGGCCATCAGGTAGTTGTTGGAATTGTAGACATGAACAACTTCGCCGGAGTGGGAACGCTTACAGTGAAAAGAATCAGTGATATCGGCGTGATGGTGATGTTGCATTGGTTCCATTTTAGCACCTTTTTGTTCCGGAACACAGCCTCGGTGGTGCGACCATGTGCGGACGACCGTGAAATTCCGGCCCTATGCTATACTCGACTCCAAAAAAAAGGAGGCCCGGATGCGTCTCGTCGGGATCATTTTCTCTTTTGCGTTGGCGGCGGCGGCACAGCAGGTACCTTTCGATCCCGAATACGTGATCCCCAGGGAAAATCCGGACACAACGCCCGCGGATCTGAAGAACGGCCAGCAGTTGTTCATGGGACAATGCGCGCGATGCCATGGACCGAAGGGCGAGGGAGGCAGAGGCGCGGTTCTGGCGCGGCCTAAATTGTCCCATGCTCCGGACGACGAAGCGCTTTTCATCGTGATCCGCGACGGCATCAAAGGAACGGAGATGCCGGCCGGCTACGCCGTGGACACTCGCGAGACCTGGCAACTGGCGGCCTATGTTCGCAGTCTGGGGCACATGGCTTCCGAGGCGTTGCCGGGCGACCCGAAACGTGGGCAGGAATTGTACCGAAGCAAAGGACATTGCTCGCAATGTCACATCGTCAGCGGCCAGGGCGGAAGTCTGGGACCGGAACTCACTGATATTGGCTCGCGCCGAAGCGTCGCTCATTTGCACGCGGCAATTCTCGATCCGGAATCCACTTTGCCGGATGGTTTCTTAGAGGTCCGCCTGGTAACCAAGGACGGCAGGCGCATCACGGGCGTGCGTCTCAACGAGGATACGTTTACCATCCAGATCGTCGATCTGACCGGGGGCCTTCACTCCTTCTTCAAAGAAGAACTGAAAGAGTTGCAGAGGGACACCGGCAAATCTCCCATGCCGAGTTTTCGAAAATCGCTTTCAGCGCCGGAAGTGGACGACTTAGTCGCGTATCTTTATTCCCTGCGAGGTGATCAGTGAGAGGTGCGATTTGTTTGTTCGCGTGCGTCCTGCCCCTGGCCGCGCAGATTTCATTCGACCGTTTGCGCCAGTCCGACTCCGAACCCGGCAACTGGCTCACTTACTCAGGCAACTACAGCGCGCAGCGATACTCGGGCCTGAATCAGATCACCGCCGCGAACGTCCGCCAATTGCGGCCCGTCTGGGTTTATCAAATGCAGACCATGGAGAGAATCGAGACTTCCCCGCTGGTAGCCGACGGCATCATGTATTTGAGCGAACCCGGCGGCAGCGTCACGGCGCTGGATACTCTCACCGGACGTCCGTTGTGGAAGTACGTGCGAACCATCGCGAAAGGTGCGCGCGGCTGCTGCGGCCAGGTGAACCGCGGCGTGGCGATTCTGAACGATATGGTTTATGTCGGCACCTTCGATTCGCACCTGGTGGCGCTTGATATCAAATCGGGAATCGTGCGCTGGGATTCCGAGGTGGCCGACCCGAAGTTGGGTTACTCCATCACTGGAGCGCCGCTGGCGCTCAAGGACAAGATTGTGGTCGGCATCGCGGGTGGCGAATACGGTGTGCGCGGCCTCATCGATGCTTACGATGCCAAAACCGGCCAGAGGGCGTGGCGCTTTTGGACCGTGCCGGCGGCGGGCGAGCCCGGAAGCGATACCTGGGCTGGCAACTCAATGAAAACCGGGGCAGTGACAACCTGGGTGACTGGCGCTTTCGATCCGGATCAGAATACCGTCTTCTGGGGCACCGGCAATCCGGGGCCGGACTGGAATGGCGATGCTCGCGCCGGCGACAATCTCTATTCCGATTGCCTGGTCGCGCTGGATGGCGATACGGGCAAACTCAAGTGGCATTTCCAATTCACTCCGCATGACACGCACGATTGGGACTCCACCGAAGTCCCGGTGCTGGCGGACGCCGTGGTGCGCGGCGAAAAGCACAAGGCCGTCCTGTTCGGCAATCGCAACGCCTTCTACTATGTTCTGGATCGCAATAGTGGCAAATTCCTGGCAGGCAGGCCCTTCGCCAGACAGAGCTGGGCCAAAGGCCTGGACGACGCAGGCAAGCCGATCGTGCTTCCAAATTCGACGCCCACCACTGAAGGAGCCAAGATCTACCCGGATTTGAGCGGCGGCACCAACTGGTTCAGCCCGTCCTACAGTCCCCACACCAATATGTTTTATGTCGCCGCGCGGGATGTGGGCGGCATTTATCTGAAAGGCAACGCGGAGTATAAGGAAGGCGCGCAATTCAATGGCGGCGGACAAAGCCCGATCGTCGGCGAGGATCCGATTGGCGCCATTCGCGCACTTACACCCGATACCGGGGAGCTGAGGTGGGAGTTCAAACTGCACTCGGATGCCGGGGCAGGGATACTTACCACGGCGGGCGATCTGGTATTCGCCGGCACGAATGAAGGCGACTTCTTCGCTCTCGATGCCCCGGCGGGCCGCCCGCTTTGGCACTTCCAGACGGGCGCGATGATTGGCGCAAATCCGATCAGTTATCTGAGCGCGGGCAAGCAGCAGGTAGCGATCGCTTCGGGCAATTCGATCTTCGTTTTCGGGCTAGGGGAGTAAGGGGCGCGGCCGCAACTACGCATCGCTAAAGGCTTGGTCTGGCCGGAGGCGCGCGGCCAGCACCGCGCCGACCAACAGCAATATTATCGAGCAGAGGAACGGGAAGACCCAACTGCCGGTGCGGTCCACCAGGTAACCAAAACTGGAAGGCGACACCAGGCCTGCCACTCCAAATCCGAAATTCATCATGCCGCTAGCGGAACCTGCGTAACGGGGCGCGATATCCATGGGCAGCGCCCAGATGGGCGCCACGATCAGCTCCGCGAAAAAGAATGCCAGTGACAGGCATACGGCAGCCAGCGCCAGGTTGTGAAACAGCACCACGGGACACAAGAAGATGAGCGCGCCCACGAATCCGGCGACGATCACAGAGCGGCGCGCCACCACCAAACTGCCGGTCCTGCGGAGCAAGCGATCGGTAATCACGCCGCCCGCCGTATCGCCGATCACACCGGCAAGCAGCACACCGGTTGAGAACATCGCGGAAGACTGCAAGTTCAGATGATAGTTCTCGAAGAAAAACGCGGGAATCCAGCTTAAGAACAACCACAGCGTCCAGCCGTAGCAGAAGTCGACTATCGTCACTGGCAAGATGCGCCGCGCCAGCCGCAGCCAGGGAATTGCCGGCCGGTCGCGGCCAACGGGCTTAGGGAGCGCTGCCAGGTCCGCTTCCGTTATGCCAGGATGCTCACGCGGATCGTTCCGAAAATACCCGACCCAAACGAAAAGCCAGAGCAGGCTCGCCAATCCGAGTATGACGAAGGAGCGGCGCCAGGATACCAACAGAAACATCGCGGCCATCAGCGGCCGGCGTCGCTGCATTCCCGATTCGTCCAAATGAGTGCGTGATCCCTTGCGCAAACCCCCAATCGCGAACTGGGATCCAAGCCGACATCGCTCGAGTGGCCGTAGGAAAGGCAGCACCCTGGGCGAAGCCGAGAGCCAGGCGTACGGCGAAGAGCGACGCGAATCCGCCCGCCGCGCCCGTGAGCATCGTCGCGAGACCCACCATCGCGCAGCACGCCGTGAGTGTCAGGCGCGGCCCCCACTTATCGCCGATCCAGCCGCCGATGAGCTGAAACAGCGCATAGGGAATCGCGAAAGCCGAAAATGCCAGCCCGAGTTGCGTGTTGCTGAGCCCGAGATCCGCTTTGATCAAAGGAGCCGCGGTTGCGATGTTCACGCGGTCCACAAATAGGATCAGGTACAGCAAACACAGCAGAGAGAGAACCACTCGCGGAGCTCCGAGATGGCGCAGCTTCCCTGCCCCGTCGTCGGACGTTTTGGTCACACCCGCTCGCTGGGCGTACTTTTGATTTGCGTGCGGTACAGGATGCGGCGGGAGTTTGGATCAAATGCGTCGCGCCTGTGCATGGTGCAACGGTTGTCCCACAAGACCACGTCGCCCGGCTGCCACTCATTGTGCCAAGTGATGTCATCGCGCGTGGCGTAGGACCATAGTTCGTCGAGCAGCGACTCAGACTCCGCCAGCGGGAGCCCACCGATGTAGGCGTTGCGCCGGCGGCCCAGATACAGCGCGCGGCGGCCGGTCTCGGGATGAGTTGGGACTAACGGATGATACACGCCCGAAGACGACACCGGATCGTCGGTGGCGGCCACTCCCTGGCGCACATAGCCGCCGCTGTTATAAGTGCCATCGTGTTTGAGCGTGAGGCACGCGGCCCGTTGACGCAGCGCATCCGGCAAGGAGTCAAACGCGCGATACATGTTGCAGAAATGCGTGTCGCCTCCGGCCGGAGGAATCTCCAGCGCATACAGCATGCTCGCCTTAGGAGGATGCTCCAGATAAGACATATCGGTGTGCCACACAGCTTCGCCGGCGCCCAAGCTGCCGATTGGCACTCCGTTTTCAATCACGTTCGAAACCACGTAGATTTCCGGATGGCCCTCGACAAAGCGGCGTCCCGTCTCCTGGATAGGAGCCCAATCCAGATCGCCGAATCGGCGGCTGAATGCGATCAGATCTTCGAGCGCGAGTTGCTGTCGGCGAAACAGGATGACAAGATGATCGAGCCATGCGTGATGGATCTCGCTGAAATCCTGATCGCTCAGGTTCTTCAAGTCGACGTTCTGGATTTCAGCGCCGAGCGCCGCACCGCTAGGGATCACTGTCATGAATAATAATCCACAACATTAGCAGACTATCCACGCCCTAAGCCGGCCACGATTTCACTTGCTCGGAGTGGAGGCGCCGACCACGCGCATGAAAGTGATCTTGAGCAGTTTGGTGGGTATTCTTGGACGGTCATGATTGTCGCGGATCACGTGGGAAATTTTCGCCACCACGGGTTGGCCATCCACCACCTGGCCGAAGATCGCGTAGTGGCCATTTCCGGCTGAATAGGTGTCTTCCGTAATGAAGAACTGGCAGGCGGCAGTTCGGGGACCCGCATTGGCCATCGCCAGGCGGCCGGGACGGTCGAACTTAAGGCCCGCGACAAACTCATCGGGAAGCGTGAATCCGCAGTCATACGAACCGGTTTCCGTGGGATCTCCGGTTTGAATCATGAAGTCCGGGATGACGCGGTGGAAAATCAGATTTTCATACAACGGATGAGTGGCCGCCTTCCTGGTCTTCGGGTCCCGCCAAGGCTGCGTGCCGCGTGCCAGGCCGATGAAGGCGCGAACGGTCACGGGCGTCTCCTTTTCGAACAACTGCGCGGTGATCACGCCAGCCGAAGTGTCGATCAAGGCGTACAGCCCCGGAGGATATTTAGGCGCCTCGCTCGAGGGCGTTTGAGCCATCGCCGTCCCTACGATCGTCAGCATGACGCAGAGAGTTTTAGACCGGGGCATCTTCTAAAGCTTATCTCTAGATCTCCGTTGACACCTATTCGACAAAGTGGCTAAACTCTCCCCAGCAGTTTGAAAGGAAGCAGTCAGATATGATTACCCAGGAGTCCCTACGTGCCCGGCGCTTGAAAAATCTTTCGGAGCCGCACCCGATGCCGGTGGATGCGCTGCAGGTCCCGCGATTCGCAGGTATTTCAACTTTCTTTCGCCTGCCGAACATTCCTGACCCAAATCGTTTGGATGTCGCGCTCATCGGCATTCCCTTCGATGGAGGGACAAGTTATCGCACAGGACCGCGCATGGGCCCGCGCCACGTGCGCGATCAATCCGCTATCATCCGGCCCTACAACCCGGTGCTGCAAGTAAGTCCTTTCTCGCATCTGCGGGTGGCCGACTTTGGCGATCTTTCCGTGAATCCGATCGCGATTGAGGACACCTACGACAGGATTACCAAGGGCCTGAAGCCGGTCCTGGCTGCCGGGACGATTCCCATGTGCGTGGGAGGAGATCATTCCATCCTGCTTCCGATACTGCGCGCGGTCCATGCCGCTCACGGACCGGTGGCATTAATTCAGCTCGATGCTCACTCCGACACTTGGGATCAGTATTGGGGGATGAAGTATTCGCATGGAACACCCGTCAGACGAGCCATCGAAGAGAATCTTCTGGACGAGTCTCATGTGCTGCAAATTGGACTGCGCGGACAACTTTACAGCGCCGACGATATGGATTTTTCCAACGAGCACAACATCCAGATGATCACCGCCGAGGAATTTCACGAGCAGGGCCTGGATCTGGTGCGCGAGAAATTGAAGAGCTTCGGCGACGTGAAGACTTACCTGACGCTGGATATCGACGTGGTGGATCCAGCCTTTGCGCCGGGAACGGGAACACCGCAAGTTGGAGGGCTATCGAGCGACCAGATTCTTAGACTCGTCAGAGCCCTGAAGGGATTGAATCTGGTGGGTTGCGATCTGGTGGAAGTTTCTCCGCAATATGACTCGGCGGAAATCACGTCCCTACTGGCCGCAAATCTGCTGTTCGAACAACTTTGCCTGTTTTGTTTCTAGCCTCCTGCCCCAGTGATTCGTCACATAAATCTGAGTGGGGTGGGCGCCCTCGCCCGCGCCGGACCACCTGGTCCGGCTCCTTCCAACACACTCCAAACGAAGGCCGACGGGGGCGTCGGCCGCGGTCACTGCGCCGGGCAGCCAGGGGACCCCGCCCCACCTCGCGACTTATTGCATGAATCTACGGGACGGGAGACTAGCCGCGCGAAGGTTCTCAGTGTCCGTGCGCGCAGTCCGTTCGAATAAGCCGACACTGATCGCTGCGCAGGGCCGTTGAATAGATCTTCACGCGGAGTTCAATCCCCCTTCCGGGCCGAATCGCGAATTTTTGCGGACGAAGAGCTAGCGGGAACCATTTGCCGGGAAAGCCCGTATTCCTTGGGTGGAGCACTCTCGTAAAGGCGCGCTTGAATGGCCCAGTAATAAAAATCGCGCGCGCCAATACAATATCCAGGCTGCTGGTTCGTCTTCCGAAGTGATGGAGGATGTGCTGAGCGTCGGGATCGAGCACCTGGAGCAACCCGTGGAGCAACCCGGACAGCGGCGCGGCGAGCAGAATCAGCGCCTCTCCGATGTCATTCAAAAGGAGTACCGCCGTCTATTCCAATTCATTCGAACACGAGTGGATGATCAGGGCGACGCGGAAGACATCCTGCAGGATGTTTTCTCCGAATTGATTGAGGCGTACCGGTTGATGCAACCGATTGAACAGGTGGGCGCCTGGCTCTATCGTGTGGCGAGAAACCGTATTATCGATCGCTTTCGCAGGCAAAGGCTGAGCGGGGGGCAGGAGATTCGTGCGGTGACGAACGAGGACGAGTTACTGCTTGAGGATTTGCTTCCGTCACGCGACGCGGGGCCGGAAGCCGAGTATGCGCGCGGCGTGCTGGAGGAAGAACTGGAGGCGGCGATCGACGATCTTCCAGAAGAACAGCGCAGCGTATTTATCGCCCACGAGTTGCAGGGCCGCAGTTTTAAGGAGATCGCCGACGAAACGGGGCTGAACATCAATACACTGTTGTCGCGCAAACGCTACGCGATTCTCCATCTACGGCGGCGGCTCAAAGCAATTTACGAAGAGTTCCTAAGGACATGAGGGTAGAAATATGAGAGCACGATGGGTATTCAGAGGACTGAAAATCGCGGCCATCGCGATCGTGGCGGTCACCGTTTTCGGATTCATCTTGATGAGTTTGTGGAATTGGCTGGGGCCGGCGATATTTGGAGCGCGGACCATCACTTTCTGGCAGGCGCTCGGAATCCTGGTCCTGAGCAAGATCCTGTTCGGCGGATTTGGCCGGCCAGGACATCGCGGTCATTGGAGAGATCGGATGCGAGGTCGCTGGGCAGGTATGACTCCTGAAGAACGCGAAAAATTCAGAGAGGGCATGCGGCACCGATGCGGTTTTGGTGGCGTGGCTGCGGAGGAACTGAGAAATCGTCCGGAGGAACTAAGACATGAGGGCGAAAGGGCATGACAGCGGCAGCACCGAGTTTCAACATCCAGAGAGCCGCCGAGGACCGCGCCCTGCACCAACTGTTGGACCTTCCGCGAGTGTTCGACGATCCGCTGGCAACCGCCATCGCCGGCGGATCTATCGGCATAACGCCGGGATCACGAAGCGCTGAGATGCGCAACCGTCGCGCTCTCCTGGCAGCGCGGAGCCGGTATGCGGAGGATGCGCTGAATGCCGCGGTCGCACGCGGTGCGACGCAATACGTGATCCTGGGCGCCGGGCTGGATACTTATGCGTATCGCAATCCGCATATAAATTTGAGGGTTTTCGAGGTCGACCATCCTGCCACGCAAGCCTGGAAGCGAACCCGGTTGGAGGCGGCTGGAATTGCAATTCCGCCTTCGCTCGCTTTCGTGCCGGAAGAATCCGAAGAGCGGAGCCTTCCGGCTCTCCAGGCCGCGGGATTTCAAACCGGCGAAGTCAGCTTCTTTTGCTGGCTCGGGCCTTCTCTTTATCCCAGCGCCCCAGCCACGCTATCAACTCTGGCCTTTATCGGATCGCTGCCCAATGGAAGTGGCGTGGCGTTTGACTATGCGGTCCGTCGGTCTTCGATTGATGAGATGGAAGAAACTGCTATGGACCCGCTTGCCAGCCGCCTGGTTGAACCAGGCGAGCCCCTGGAACTGCTGGTCGATTCTCGTGCGCTGAATCGACTGCTGAGATCCGCCGGATTCCACCAGGTGGAGGATCTTGGACCCTTGGAAATTGATCAACGCTATTTCAGCGCTCGATCCGATGGATTGCGGTTCGCGCCAGGACTCGCTCATTTGGTAACCGCCCGGGTCTAAATTTGATCTGCTGCGATCGTCGCGCCGCAAGATTGTTTGGATATGCAATAATTTGGTTTACAATCTAATTCCGAGGTCTTCAGAATGAAACGCCGGGTGATCCTTCTCACGCTGCTGGTTGTCATCGGCTTGGCCATCTGGTGGGAGGAGCGCCCGCGGCCGCAGACCATCGTCCTCACCGGCACCGTGGATGGCAACGAAGTGGTAGTGGGCAGCAAGATCACGGGCCGCATCGTGAAGCTGGCGGTGGACGACGGTCAGCGGGTGAATGCCGGCGACCTGATTGCCGTGCTGGATGAGGATGAATTGCGGGCCGACCAGGGCGCGGCCACTCATGCCATCGCGCAGGCCCGCGCCAGTGCTCAACAGGCCGCGGCACAGACAGAACTGCTGGAAAGTACGCTGCCCACCAAAGTGCAGCAGGCCAGCGCGCAGGTGGAACAAACCCAAGCACAACAGCAGCAGAACCAGGCGCAAGTAGCGCAGGCTCAGGCTCAATTACAGCAATCAGAGGCGCAGGTTGCGCAAACGCGGGCTGCGCTGGCCAAGGCCCAGGACAATTTCAATCGCATCCGGCCGCTGGTGGAGCGGGACATCAACCCGCCGCAAGATCTGGTGTCGGCGCGGTCCGATCTGGATTCCGCCAAGGCCAACGTACAGGCGGCGGAGGCTGGAGCGGAGGCATCGCGACGCGCCGTGACTTCGGCACAAGCCGGAGCGGAGGCCACCCAGCGTGCCGTGGCTGCGGCGCGAGCGTCGCTGGCGGAGGCTCGCGAAGAGGAACGGCAGGTAACGGTGCAACAGCGGCAAACCGATGCCATGCGCGCAGCCGAAGCTCAGGCCGTATCGAACGCCGCTGCTGCCGACGCACGTTTTGGACAGACCAGGATTTTCGCACCGGCCAGCGGAATCGTGACGTTGCGTGCGGCGCGTCAGGGTGAAGTGGTGAACCCCGGTAATCCGATCGTCACGCTGTTCGACTTGAGCTCCACATGGGTGGACGCGGACGTGGAAGAAACTTACGCGGATCTCATCTCCATGGGACAGACTCTGCGCGTGCGCCTGCCCTCTGGCACGGAGATCACCGGTCCGGTGATTTACAAGGCGGTGGAGGCCGACTTTGCCACGCAGCGAGACGTGAGCCGCACCAAGCGCGATATCAAAACCGTCGCCATACGAGTACGCGTAGCGAATCCGGATGGCAAACTCCCGCTGGGCATGACTGCCTGGGTGATCCTGCCGGTGCCGGCTTTGCCGCCACGCCCGGAACCGAACACGGCGAAGGAATAGCCGGCATGGAGGTTCAAAAACAGGTCGCGATCAATGTGGAAGACATTAGTAAGCGCTTTGGCGCGCTGCTGGCTGTCGATAAGGTCAGCTTCACGGTGCAGAGCGGCGAGATCTTCGGCTTGCTGGGTCCGAACGGCGCGGGCAAAAGCACGCTGATTCGCATGCTGACCACGTTGGTGCCACCCACCAGCGGCACGGCGATGGTGGCCGGGTACGACATCATCCGCGATCCCAACGCCGTGCGCAGCAACATCGGTGTGATTCCGCAGAATCTGACCAGCGACCCTGAGCTCACCTGCGCTGAAAATATCGGGATCCATGCGCGGCTGTTCGGCATCACCGGTGCGCCGCGCCGTAAGCGTACTCAGGAACTTCTCGAAGCCGTGGGCCTGGCAGACCGCGCCGACGCGCTTGCTTCCACGCTCTCGGGTGGTATGCGAAGGCGCCTGGAAATAGCGCGCGGCCTGGTCCACAATCCGCAAATTCTCTTCCTCGACGAGCCCACTACGGGCCTGGATCCGGTGTCGCGAATATCCGTATGGGAAATGATCACGCATCTTCGAGTTCAGGAAGGGCGCACGCTCTTTCTGACCACGCACTACATGGACGAAGCGGATCGCCTGTGCGACCGCCTGGCGATTGTCGACAAGGGCAAGGTGGTCGCGATGGACACACCAGTCTCGTTGAAGTCTTCTGTGCCGGGAGCCAGCCGTATCGAATTGCAATTTGAGCCCGATCTCCCGCACGGCGCGGCTGACCTGGAGCGTCTGCCGGCGGTCAAGTCCGTACGCGCGCTGGGCTCAGCCACCTATCGTGTGTCAAGCGACCGGGGACCAGCTTCGGCACAGGAGCTGATCCAACTGGCGCACGATCTCAAGCTGGAATTAAAAGCACTCTCGGTGCAATCCACTACTTTGGATGACGTGTTCCTGCATTACACCGGGCACGGCCTGATGGAGATGCCCGAGACGGCCGCTCCCGTTGCGAGCGGCAGGCAGGGAGGCCACTGATGAGACGAGCGTTAGCTTTAGTCGAGCGCGATATGCGCAAGTTCCGCCGCAGCCCGGCGTTGATTTTTGCATCGCTGGTGCTGCCGCTGGTGCAATTGGTTATCCTGGGCAACGCGTTCGGGGGCAACATCAAGAACGTCATTCTCGGCGTGGTGAACCTGGACCGCGGGCCCCAATCGGTGGATGTTCTGGAGCGTGTCCGCGCAGTAGGCGCGAATGCACGCACCTTCCTGCCCACCGATTACTCCGACGAGAGCACAGCCATTGGAGACCTGCGCAAGGGCGTGCTGGGCGGAGTTTTAGTCATCCCCCAGCATTACTCCCGCGATCTGCTGGAACAGCATCAACCTCACCTGGCGCTGATTACCGATAATACGGATCGCTCGGTGGCGGGAGCGATAGGCGATCAGATGTCGTCGCTCGTCACCTCCATCAACGCGCCGCAAGTGACGCCGCGTGAGCCGCAGCAGGCCTTGCTCGATGTAGTGGAGGTTTATCCCTACATCGACTACATCAAGTATTTGCTGCCTGGCTCCGTCGCGCTGGCGATTTTCGTTACGGCCATGATCGGCGGGGGCATGCTCTTCATCGACGACAAGTCGCGCGGTTTGCACGAAGGCTACATGGTCACGCCCATCACCAAGTGGGAGCTGATTTTGGGCTTTAACTTGTCCGGTGTGATCAAGGCGGTGCTGGCGGGAGAGACCGTCCTGGTGGTGGGCGCCGTGATCGCGGGCGTTCCCAATTTTTTTGAGCCGGTGCGCCTGGTGGAACTGACCCTGATGGTAATTCTGACTTCGATAGCGCTGATCGGCCTGATGTTTTTCATCATGGCGCGCATCAGCGATCCTTTGGTGCCGCGTGCCATTTTCGGCGTCTTAAACACGCTGCTGTTTTTCCCTAGCGGAGCGGTCTATCCCATTGCCGGATTCCCTAAGTGGCTGCGCGTCCTCTCGCAGTGCGATCCGTTCACCTACGCTGTCCACGGATTTCGCTCGCTTCTGTTGAAGGACGTTGGAGTCAGCGCGGTCACCACCGACATTTTCGCGCTCACCTTGACCTCGGTGGTGGTGCTCTCTGGCGCAACTCTGCTGTTCCGGCGGACCTTGTAAACATGCCGCGAGCCGCTCTCAAAACCGCCCCAGGCAAAACTGCCGCGCCGAAGGCCATCGCCGCCGATGACCCTTCTCCACACGGGTTGTGGTTTTGCAATTGGAAGATCTGGCTGGACGCGCGCCGGCGATTGGATTGCGCTCTTGAGCCGCTCGGGCTGCGATCGAGAGAGTTCTGGCTGCTGGTCATTGCCGGTGGCGGCAATGTCTCCCAGCATGAGATGGCCCAACTGTGCGGTCTTGACCCCAGCTCTTTGGTGGCCGTGCTCGACAGCATGGAGCAGCGCGGCCTGCTGCACCGGCAGCGCAATCCCAACGATCGCCGCGTGCAATGGGTGCGGCGCACAGAGGAAGGCGACCGCCTGTTCGCGCGCGCTCTGCCACTCGCGCAACGCGCTGAAGCGCAGCAGTTGGCGGCGCTTACCGCAGCCGATCAACGCCAGTTGGTAGCCGCCATGCGCAAATTGATCAGCATTTCGAAATGACGAGACAACCCATGAGACCATTCGGCATCATTTTGATCTTGAGCTGTGTTGGAGCTTGTTTCGCGCAAGCTCCCGGCGCCACGCAATCGTCCGGCAGTGGTACGGCGGCAACCATTCTGCCGGCATCCGGCCGCAACAATCAGGGAGGCTCGGTCTCCGCGGCAGAGCAGCCTGTGCCCGGGACCACCACCAGCGTGAACACGTTGAACCCCACCGTGGCGATTTCCGGACCTTACAGCGGCAGCGTGCGCAGCACCCAGGCCATTCCGTTCTCAGGTAAGCTGTCACTCGAGGAAGCGCTGAATCGCGGGCTCGCCTACAATCTGGGCGCGGTCGGGATAAAGCAGACTGTGCGCCAAAATAGCGCGCAGGTAAGGGTCGCGCGTAGCGCTCTGCTGCCGAACATCAATGGTTCTCTCAGCGAAACCGTGGAGCAGACCGACCTCGCCGCCTTCGGGTTGCGCTTCAGTGTGCCCGGCTTTCATATTGCCACGGTGGTGGGTCCGTACAACTACTTTGCCCTGCAAGCCAGTCTCAGCCAAGCCGTCGCGAATCTCACGGCCGTGGATAACTACCGCGCCGCGAGAGCCACTGCCCGCGCCAGCCAATACAGCCTGCAGGATGCTCGCGATCTGGTCACTCTCGCGGTGGGCGGCGCTTATCTGCAAGTATTGGCAGCGCAAGCGCGCGTGGAGTCCGCGCAAACCCAACTCGATACGGCCAATGCGGTCTTTCATCAGTCCAGCGAACAGCATCAGGAGGGTGTGTTGGGAAGACTCAACGTCGATCAAAGCCAGCTGCAGACTCTCGCTCAGCAGCAGCAGATCATTACGCTGCGCAACGAGCTGGCGAAACAGAAGATTAATCTGGCTCGCATCACCGGGCTGCCGCCCAACGCCGCTTACCAGCTCACCGATCGATTTCCGTTCAGCCCGGCGCCGGTCCAAAGCGTGAACGATGCCGTGACGCACGCCGAACAACAACGGGCCGACTTGAAGGCCGCCCAATCGCAAGTGGAGGCAGCCGAGAGATCCCTTGCGGCCGCACGTGCCGAGCGCATTCCGTCCGCTTCGGTGAGCGGCTATTACGAAGCGATCGGCACCAACCCAGCCGAATCGCACGGAGCCTTCAACGTGGTGGGTACGCTCAATATTCCGATCTGGCAAGGCGGCAAGGTGGAAGCCGATATCGCACAAGCCGCGGCGGTGCTGGCGCAACGCCAGGCCGAACTGGACGATACCCGCGGGCAGATCGAAGCCGAAATCCGCGAAGTGTATCTTGATCTGGAAGCGGCGGCCGGGCAAGTGGAAGTAGCGCGCAAGAACGTACAGGTGGCGCAGGAGACTCTGGAGATGGCCCGTGCGCGCATGCAAGCCGGCGTGATCAACACGGTGGAAGTTGTGCAGGCGCAGCAGACCGTCTCGGGCGCCCAGTTGGACCTGATCAACAGCGTCTTCGCCCACAATCTTGCGAAATTGAGCCTGGCGCGCGAGTTGGGCCACGCCACCGAACACCTCCCCACGCTGCTCAAACCCGAAGCGCAATAGCGGCGGGTTACTCGGAGCAAGCGACGCCCGCCGGAGCGCCGGTAGAAGAGACCATTCGGACGCGGTCTGAATCGATCTTGCGGAAGGTGAGAGACTGCACAGCAGGTGGCTGCGTCGGCGAGAGTGTGAAGAAAACACCGACGATGCCTCTATCGCATGTCATATTGAACTGGCCTCTCAGCCAGTTCTCCGGGATGACAGGCCCGGCGGCGCTGCATACCCCAACTTCCTCCTTCAGCTTCTGAATCTCGGCGCGCCGCTGGGCCACTGGAGCATCCAGGAACAGATTCATGGACGCGATCTGCTTCGCTTCTGCGTCGTCCCACTTGTTCCAGAGATTCACGATGTGGGCACGCATCTCGGCGAGGATCGGTGAAGCGGGCAACTCGCGTTTCTGAAGTCCGCCGGTTTTCAGCAGGACGTCCCACGCCTGGCTGATCGGCTCGGACGGCCCGACGTACGTCAGGTCGGCCATGGCAAACATTCCGACACCGTAATCGGGCAGCCACGCCATGTAAGAACCAAATCCAGGAAGCCCACCGCCGTGTCCGACAATGTGCTCGAAGCGGCAATCGGTGGTAATGCGCAAGCCGTAGCCATAGCCGGTTTCAGCCGCCTGCAGGACGCCGCCCGAGCGTTCCACGGTCAGGTTCGAAGGCGTCCACATGTGATCCATTTCGCGCACCGAAGAACGTCGCACCGGGCCGGTCTCCGGGTCATCGCGCGGGGGCCACGCCGAAAGGTGGAACGCGACGTACTTGCCGAGATCGGTGGCCGTGGTAATCAGACCGCCCGCCGATCCGAACGCTCCTTGCGGCAGCGGCGGCTCTTCGGCGTAAGTTCCATCCGGCTTCAGGCGATAACCCACCGCACGATCGCCGGCGGGCACCTGAGAGAATTCGAAAGTGGACGCATCCATGTGCAACTTCGCCAGAATCTGCGTGTCGACGTACTTCTCGTACGGCATCCCCGACGCCTTAGTCACCACGCGGCCCAGAAGGCCGAAAGCGTAGTTGGAGTATTCATAGCGCGTGCCGGGAGGCGTGGAAAAAGGAATGCCGTGTTGGAGCCACTGCGTAAGATCCGCATCGCTGGCGGCCAATTGCTGATCGCCCCAGGGATTATCCTCCGGGAAGCCCGCATTGTGACTGAGAAGTTGCCGGAGTGTGAGAGGTGCGCTGTCACGAGTAGGCAGCGGCATGTGCGCGAATTCGGGAAGCCACTTGGACACGGGATCTTCCAGCGACAGCTTCCCCTCATCGCGCAGCTTGAGAATAGCCAGCACGGTGAAACTTTTGGTCATCGAAGCGATGCGAAACTCCGTGGCAGCCGTGACAGGAGCGTTGGAGGAGCGATCCCGGACGCCGGCCGATTCGACGTGCGCCAGCCGTCCATCGATCACGACGCCCCACACCATGCCCGGAATCTTCTTCTCGACGGCGTAACGGCGGAAGATCTGATCGACCTGCGGAAGCGCGGATTCGAGCTTCTGGACTCTCTCGGGATCGGTAAAGCGCGGCGGCGGGTAGGCGTCGCTGGCGAAGAGCACGGCAGCGGCAAAGAAGCAGGACACCGGGGCGAATCGCATGTTAGTCAGAATCGCACAGATTTGCACCAACAGATTCGCTGCGCGCTCCCTAGCCGCCGCTTGATCGGCTACACTAGCTGAATCCCACCTAAGCATGCTGACCGATGAACAAATCTCGGAATTGAGATCGCACTTCCCGATTCTGCGCGAGAAAACCTACCTTTATAACTGCTCCCAAGGCGCCCTCAGCGATGCTGTGGAAGCGGGCATGCAGAAATATGCAGCCAGTTGGCGGACCTCGACGGCGCCCTGGGACGAGTGGATGGGTGCGTATGGCGCGCTCCGCGGCGCATTCGCGCAATTCATCAACGCTCAACCGGAGGAGGTTGCCATCGTCACCAGCGCTTCCGCGGGAATCAATCCGATCGCAAACGCGCTGCAGTTCGACGAACGTAATAAGGTGGTGATGAGCGAGTACGAATTTCCCACCATGGGCCAGATCTGGCTGGCCCAGCGCCCGCGGGGTGCCGAGATTCACTTTCTGGACGGCGTCAACAACGCCGTTCCCACCGAATGTTATGAACGCGCCATCGACAAGAAGACGCGAATCGTACCGCTGACGCACGTGTCCTTCGTCAACGGGTTCCGGTCCGATGTGGCGGCGATCACGAAGATCGCCCACGCCCAAGGCGCTCTTCTTTTTCTCGATGGCTATCAGGATTGCGGGACTCGCCCGATCGACGTGAAAGCGCTGGACGTTGATTTCTATGTAACCGGCGCGCTGAAGTATCTGCTCGGACCGCCGGGGCTGGGCTTCCTTTACGTGCGGCGCGAACTGATCGAAACGCTCACGCCGACCATGACCAGTTGGATGGCCCAGCGCGATCCGTTCACGTTTGATCCGAAGTGCCTCGATCCGTCGCCCGACGCCCGGCGCTTCGAAGGCGGCTCGCCGCCCATACCCAATATCTATCTCGCGCAGCCGGCGCTCGATCTACTCATGGGAATCGGTATGGACAATGTCGACGCGCAGATCGAACGGCTGACGAAGGTATTCCTGAAGGGCGTTCACGATTTGCGGATCGAGTCCAAAACCCCGCCAACAAGTGTGGGGCCGCTAGTGGTGCTACGCGCCAAAGATCCGGCCGCGGCGCTCGCTAATTTCACCGAGCGCGGGATCGCCGTTTCGACGCGTCGCGACGGGGTACGTTTTGCGTTCCACGTCTACAATACTCTGGAGGATGTCAACATTGCTTTGACGGCGCTTGAAGACAACCTCCACCTAATGGCGCGATCGTGAAGATTCTCACTGGCGGTTGCCGCATTTATTCCGGCGATGACGGGCGGGTTTCCACTCTCGGCAACTGGACGGCCCGGACTGTGATTTCCCACGACAGCGGAGCCCGCCACATCACCCAGTCGATCAACGATTACGCTCCGGGATCGTCGCCGGCGGTGGTGAATCCGAATGCTGAAGAGGTGCTCTATGTCGCCAGCGGCCAGGGCAAATGCCGCGTCAACGGATTCGAATACGAGCTGAGTCCAGGCGTCGGCGATTTTTATTCCGCCGGGCGCGGTTTACAACATCGAGAACACCAGCTCGGAGACAATCCGTATTGTCAGCTCATGCTGCCCCGAGGATCCGCAGCGGCACATCGTCGATGATCCAGTGCCAGACGGTTCCGGCGAACCGCTGCGGTTGACGGTACATGAAAACGTTCGGGAAGACATTCGGGCCGGCCAGGATCGTCTATTCCGCTATCTCGTCAATACCGATGTCGGCTGCAAGCAGATCACGCAGTTCGCTGGATGGATTCCGCCGAGCAAGGCGCCGGTGCACTATCACACGTATGAAGAAGGGATTTTCATCCTGGAAGGCCACGGGATTGTGCACACCGACGATGCTTCATGCGAGTTCGAGGCGGGCTGCAGTATTTACTTTCCCATAGGCGTCCGCCACTGCGTGGAGAATCCGGGGACTTCCACTATCAAGCTGCTGGGCGCGTTCTATCCGTCGGGCAGTCCCGGCGAAGCCTATGAAGCCGGCACACCGAATGATGACTGACTCGGCTCCTGGCGGCGTCGAAAAGGGCGAGCAGCTATCGCGGCAGCTCACCGCAAGTCAGCTCAGCATGATCGCCATCGGGGGCGCGATCGGTACCGGTCTCTTCCTCGGAAGTTCGCTCGCCGTGCGCATCGCGGGACCAGGCGTCATCATCAGCTATCTGATCGGAGCGGTGATCGCCCTGCTGTTCATGAGTGCGCTGTCGGAAATGGCAGTGGCTCATCCAACGGCGGGATCTTTTGGCGTTTACGCCGAAATTTATGTGAACGCCTGGGCGGGCTTCGTGGTCCGATACACATATTGGGCGGCACAATGCATTGCCATCGGCGGCGAAGCGGTTGCCATCGCGATCTATTGCCAGTGGTGGTTCCCGCATACTCCGAAATGGTTCTGGATTCTCGGATTCTCCCTCGCGCTGCTGTACATCAACGCCCGCAGCGTCGGGAGTTTCGGCAGCTTTGAATATTGGTTCGCGATGATCAAGGTGGTGGCCATCGTTCTGTTCATCGGTTTCGGTCTGGCGCTGGTCGCCGGGCTCGGTCCCATGCCCGCCATAGGTTTCTCGAACTTCACCGCGCACGGCGGATTTCTCGCCACCGGCTGGCGCGGCGTGTGGATGGCGATGGTGTTCGTGATCTTCAGCTACATCGGAACCGAAGTGGTCGCGGTTACCGCTGGCGAGGCGAAGGATCCCAAAACAGCGGTGCCGCGCGCCATGCGGTCGATGGTCGGCCGTCTGATCCTGTTCTATGTGGGCGCGATTGTGGTGCTGATCGCGATCGTTCCCTGGAACCAGATTCAACCTGGATCGGACGTCACCGCCAGTCCCTTCGTGAAGGTGTTTCAGTTGATCGGCGTGCCGGCTGCGGCGGCCATCGTGAACTTCGTGGTGATCACCGCCGCGGCGTCCAGCATGAACTGCAATCTGTATCTGGTGAGCCGCATGATGTTTTCGCTTGCCCGCGGCGGGTATGCTCCGGCTTCGTTTGGCCGCGTTTCGTCGCGCGGGCACTCCGGTGGTCGCGTTGTTCGTTTCAACCGTCGGGTTGGCGCTCGCACTGGTGGTGGCGCTGCTTGATCCCGATGGCGCTTACGTTTATCTATTCGGGATTTCCCTATTCGGCGGATTATTCGTCTGGCTGATGATCTTCCTCACTCATCTTTACTTCCGTCCCAAGTGGGACGCGTCAGGCCGCCCGCGCTTGCCGGTTCGAATGATCGGGTACCCATACACCTCACTGCTCGGAATGGCCGCGATCGTCGCCATTATCGTCACCACCTGGTGGGTTGAAGGAATGCATGTGACGCTCATCGCCGGGTTGCCGTGGCTGGGTCTGCTGACCGCCGCATATTTCCTTACCAGACGGCGCCAAACGCGCTGAGACCAGCGTTATCGTGGGCTAAAATTGCTGCATGCCCCAAGCAGATCTCGCCCGGTTGTGGGAAGAACACACCAATCACGAATTCTCGACGCGCGACACGGAATCCACGCTGGCCACCATGGTGGAAGACGCATACGTCAACCATGTTCCGGTGTTGACCGGTGGCGCGGGGAAAAACGCGCTGCGCATTTTCTATTCGCGGGACTTCATTCCCAGCATGCCTCCCGACACCAAACTCACGCCGATATCCCGCACGGTGGGTGAGGAGCAGCTGGTGGACGAAATGATCTTCTCGTTCACACACACCCAGGAAATGCCATGGATGCTGCCGGGTGTTTCTCCCACCAATCGCTATGTGGAAGTGGCGCTGGTGGCGATCGTGCGCTTTCGCGATGGCAAGCTGGCGCACGAACACATCTACTGGGATCAGGCGTCCGTCCTCAAGCAGATTGGATTACTGACGGACCCGGCGCTGCCGGTCTTTGGCGCTGAATCCGCACGCAAGGTGCGAGGCGGGGCCTGATGGACGACGCTCAACAATTTTAGGATTGGCTCGAAACGCTCTTACGATATGCGAGCGAGAATCCGGCAGGGACCAGGAACACCGTAAAGACCACCGAGACAAGCAGGCCGCCGATGAGGGCGCGCGCCAACGGTGCGTAGGACTCGCTGCCCTCGCCGAGTTTCATGGCCATTGGCATAAGACCAATAATCGTAGCAAGCGACGTCATCAGAATCGGGCGCAGCCGCACCCGGCACGATTCAACGATCGCCTCACCCACTCCGCGGCCTTCCATCTTCAGATGGTGAGCAAACTCGACGATCAAGATACTATTCGACATGGCGATGCCCGCGAGCATCACTACGCCCATGAGCGACATGACGTTCAGTGTGGTGCCGGTGAGCACGAGCACCAGCAAGACTCCGGAAATGCCGGGCGGCAGCGCCAGCAGGATGATGAACGGATCGATGAAAGACCGGAACTGCGCCACCAGGATCAAATAGAGCAGTACCACCGAGAGAGTCAGGCCGATCGCAAAACTCTTGAAGGACGCATGCATCGCCTCAGCGCTGCCCCGAACCGCAACATTGACGTTACTCGGGATATTTTCCCGCGCCACCACGCTGCTGACATAATCGGCTGCCGCGCCAAGGTTCTCGCTGGATGGACGAGCATAGATATCCAGTTTGCGCCGGATCTGGTAATGATCCACTTCGGTGGGCGCTTTGATGCGTTCGATGTCGGCGATCATGTCCAGACGAGTTGGCTGCGCGACTCCATCGGCGTGCAGCGGAATGGCCCTGAGATCCTGGATTGACCGGATCTGCGCCTCCGGATATTGCACGGTCAGAAAATAATTATTTCCGTTGCGCGGATCGATCCAGAGATTGGGCGCGATCATCTGGTTGGACGTGAGCGAGGTGATGACGTTGGTAAGGACCTCGCGTTCCGTTAAACCAAGCTTGGCAGCGTGCAGCCGATCGATATCCACGCGCAAAGAAGGGTAATCGAGATCCTGTGGCATGAAAACATCGGCGATGGCGGGGGAGAGCCGCATCTTGCTCGCGATGTCTTGAGCGACATTGTTATCCGCTTCGAGGTTCGCCCCAACCACCTGCACATCGATCGGGGCCGGCGCACCCATGCTGACCACGGCGTCCACCAGACTGCCGGTGGAGAAAAACGGAGTGATCTCGGGCATCTCGTCGGCCATGCGCTTCTTGATTTGCCGGATATACTCGTAGCTCCCGATGCGATGATCGGGTTTCAACCCAACCTGAATGAAGCCGGTGTGCATCGCGGCGTTGGACGTGTAGACAGCGGAGAAGCCGTTGTCCACACCAATGTTGTCGACGATAATTCCAAGATCGTCGGGCCGGACGATCCGCTTGATCAGGGCCTCCAGATTAGCGGCTTCTCGTTCCGTGACCGTGAGCTTGGTCCCGGATGGGGCCTTAAATGTAATGACAAACTGTCCCGCGTCTGTTTGTGGGAAATAAGCGAACCCAAGTCGCGTGTACAGCAGAAGGCTGGCCGCGAACGCGATGAAGAACACCACCAGCACCGTAACCGGAATCTTTAACGCCCGCTGGACCAGAGCTTCATAAAGGGCGAGCATTCGGTTGAACGATCCGTTGAAAGCGGCGTTGAATTGCGCGCCCCAACCAGCCGCTGGGCCCGAATGTTGCGCCTTCAAATATCGCGCGCAGAATAGCGGCACAACCGTCATGGCGACAAAGTAAGACGCAAAAAGCGACACCACCACCGCCAGAGCCATCGCCGAGAAAAGGAACTTGCTTACGCCCGCCAGCAGAGTCACCGGGAAAAACACTACGGCCGTGGTCAGCGTGGAAGCGAGCACGGGCAGCGCCACTTCCTTTCCACCGGTTTCCGCGGCGACCCTGGGCGGTTCGCCCAACTCGAGATGCCGGTAGATGTTTTCGAGCACGACCACGGAGTTATCGATCAGCCGCGACAACGCCAGCGCCAATCCGCCGAGCACCATGCTGTTGACGGAGGACCCTCCCAGTTGCAGAACGAAAAACGTAGCGCATACCGAGAGCGGAATCGAGAAGAATACCGCCAGCGTCGCACGCAGGCTGCCGAGAAACACCAGAATCATCAGACACGTTAGAAAAAGGCCGATCCCTCCCTCGTGCAGCAGTGTTTCAATGGCCGTCCGCACGAAGCGGGACTGATCGAACACCACATCCGTCTTCATCGCGGAAGGGACATCCACCAGATGGCTCACTGTTTTGCGAACGCCATCCACCACGGCGATAGTGTTCGAATTGCCGCCCTGCTTCATCACCGGAAGATAAACCGACCGCTGCCCGTTCACGTGAACCACGTTGTACTGCAGCGCGTGCGCATCCTTCAGTTGCCCGATGTCCGACATCAACACCGGGTTTTCGCCATTCATCTTGACCGGGTATTGGCCGGCGTCCTTCAGATTGAATTGCGCGTTCGAATAGATGTTGTAGTCAAGATTCCCGATCTGCACATCGCCCGCGGGAAGAATGACGTTGGCTTGGCCCAGCGATCGCACAACGTCCATGGGGCTGATCTGGCGGGCCTCCAGCTTGTAGGGATCGACATAGAACTGGATTTGCCGCCACGGGCCGCCGAAGGGTTGCGGTATGGATGCGCCGTGGACGCCCGCCAAGTTGGTTTCGCACGAAATTCTGCGCAATGTCCTTGAGATTGCCGTCCGTCATTCCTTCACCGTTCATCGTTACCAGACAAACCGGCAGACTGGACGCATCGGACTTGAGCACCACCGGCGGCAGCGTGCCCGGCGGCAGGTCCTTCATGTCGGAAACCGCGAGATTGGCAATGGTCGCCGCGTCTATGTCGGCATTGGTGTCGGTTTGAAAGTAGACGCGAATGATACTGACGCCGTTGAGCGATCGCGACTCAATATGATCGATCCCGCTGGCGAGCGTGAAGAACCGCTCCAGGTGATAGGTAATATCGCCTTCAATCTGCTCGGGAGGCATCCCCGCGTAAAACGTCGCCACAACCACTACCGGGATGTTCATCGACGGGAACATATCCACCGGCATTTGTGCGACACCCACCACTCCAAGAATCGCGATGATCGCGCACACCACCAGGATCAGATACGGAGTGTTGATTGCGAATCGCGACATGGTTGGTTTAAGACTTGGCCCCTAAATCGGTTTGCAGACTGATTACTTTCGGGTGAACTTTGCTGCCTTGTTTGAGCGCGGACCGCGAGCCGACCACCACGTCGTCGCCGTCCTTCAGATCGCCGGATAGAATTTCGACTTCGCGGGCCGTTTCGATGCCAAGAGTAACTGGAATGATCTGAATCTTGCCGGTTGGCTCAACGGCGAAGACGCGAGCCGCGCTTCCCGATCCATCCACTGCTTCCACCGGAACCGAGAGCACGTTCTTGCGCTGCTCGGTCACCAGATCCACCTCGGCATACATTCCGGGAACCAGCAACAGCGATGCGTTGGGAACGTCGACTTCGGTTTTCATAGTTCGCGTGGACTCGTCCACCTTGTCCGCGAACCGCGCCACCCGCCCCGGAAAGCTTCGATTCAGCGCCGATACCCGCACGTTCACCATTCCGCCGAGATGAATTAGCGGGACCGCCGATTCGGGCACCGGGAGCGCCAGGCGCAGCAAGCCGTTTTCGGAAAGCCGCACCACCGGCATGGCCTGCGTTTGGGAAGCGGTCCCCGCCTGGATCAACGAGCCGCTATTGGCATATCGTTTCGTGATCACGCCGGTAAACGGCGCCGTGATCACTGCATACTGAAACAGGGTTTTGACGCGGGCCTGGTCGGCCTGAGAAACGCGAATACGTTGCTCCGAAGCGTTAATCCTCGACTTGGCGGCGGAGACCTGCGCATCAGCCATCAGGTCGCGCGAATGCGCCTCGTCAACATCCTGCTGGGGCACCAGACCCGGGCTCGCGCTTGGAAACGTCCAGAACACGCGAATAAGACAGGTGCGCAATGTCACGCGCCGACTCGGCCCTGGTCAATTCGTCGCGAGCCGTAGTCAAGTCGGCATTGGCTTCGTCGATGGCCGCCGCGGCGCGAGTAAGATCGTCCTGCATCTCGGGGATCTCAAGCGTGGCGAGCAGTTGGCCTTCTTGAACGCGGTCGCCGATGTCGACGTTGATTTGCTTGATGTAGCCGGAGACCTTGGCCATCACATCCACTTCCTGGAACGGTTCGAACTCGGCGGTCAAAAGCAGATCATTCGATAAATCGGCGCGGCTTGCTTTGACTACGGCGACGGTAGGCGCCTCCATGGACGTGGTCGCCGATGCTTCAGCTCTCCCGCCACGGGCGCACGACGTTATCAGCACGATTGCACACAGGACGGCCGCAGACGCCGCCAGAACGGTTCATCGTAGAATCCCCATCGTGTAGTTGAGCGCAGCCCGCGCGCTCAGGTAATCGTACTTCGCCGTGGATCCGGCGATTTCGGCCGAGGTCTGATTCAATTGCGCGGTGTTCAATTCCACGATGCTGCCAAGAGCCGCGTCGTAACGTGCCTGCGCCAGCCGCAAGGCTTCGTTGGCTTGCGCAACCATGCGCGCGGTTACGTCCAGCCGGCGGAAGGTATCGTTGGCATTCAGCCACGCCACGCGAACATCGCGAGCCACCTGTACTAACAAATCCTGAACGTCCTTGCCAGCCGCGGCCGCGCGCGCATCGGCTTCTTCGCGCCGTGCTTTGAACAATCCGCCGTTCAAAATCGGAATATTGACGTTGATGCCCGCGGCACTGTAGGATTCCGGCAGCCGCGGATCTCGAACCGGGGCCACTCCGGCAACCGCCGCGGCGCTGATGGTTGGGTTTCGCAGGTCCTTCTCGGCATCGGCGTAGCGGTCCAGCGCTTCCTGATTGAGCCGCAGTGCGGCCAGGTCCGGCCGCTCTCGTTCTGCCTGCTGGATCAGACCATCCACGTTCGGATCGAGCGACGGAGGAAGCGTCTCATCGGCTAACGTAAACGGCTGGTCATGATCGTAACCCATCGCTGCCGCCAATTCAGAATGGCTGGCGGTAGCGTCGTTCTCGGCGCGGAACAAATCCAGCTCCGCCTGAGATTCGTTCACCTGCGCAAAGCTGACGTCCACCGTGGAGCGCAGCGCGCTCTGAGCCAGCGCCGTTACCTGACGAAGCGTAACGCGGCGGAGATCCAGGGTTGCCCGCGCCACCTTGAGCACGGACTGCGCGGCCAGCGCCCGATAATACGCCTGTTGCACCCCGAGCAAAACCTGCGCCCGGGTGTTCGTGACATTCTCATTCTGCGACTCGTTACGCAGCTTCGCGCTTTTCGTCAGGTTGGAAGTGCGTCCGAAATCGGTTATTAGCTGATTCGCAACTACGCCTGACGCCTGGCGGCTGTAAATGCTCGACGTAGTTACGGCGCCCGCCGACAGAACCGATCCGTGCTCGGTGCCGACCCCGGTGATGTTGCCGGAAACCGTCGGATAATAGGCCGATCGAACCTGCTTTTCGGCAAAACCGCTGGCCTGTGCAACCAGTTCCGCGGAAGCAACCCTGGGATGATTCTGCAACGCGATCTGCTGGGCCCGAGAGAGCGAGACGACGGGCGGATTCTGGGCCCATAGCGCCGCTGAGATGCCCGCATATCCAAGAGCGCTTCCCACTAACGTCCAGCGAAACCTCATCGGCCCGTTCCGACAGCCGCCAGAAGCACCATCGTGTCCTGCGCTTCGATCAAACCATCCGTCACCAGTTCTCGGAGCAGCGGCAATAGCGCGTTGATGTTTTGCTCCGTGTCGATGAACTCGATACGCAGCGGCATGTGCTGGTTGGTATCGATGCCGCCTTCCTGAGTGTGAACGCGATGGTGAACTCCGAAGCCCGCTTCCGGACGGAGCACGGTGGCGCCGGCCACGCCCTGCCTGAGAAGCAAAGCGAGAACCTCGTGGCTCAGATAGTCCGTTCGGGAACTCGTGTCTTCGTTCAGATGAATTGTGATCTTCTTTGCGGGGCCAGGGACGAGCACGCACTCACGTTCCTTAATGGGGCTACAGTCTAGATATACCGGCTGCTTCGGACGTTTACCACTGAAGAGTTCCTGAAGTTTTCCTTACGGGCCAGTCAGAGAATCTTCAGGAACTCGTCAGTAGACGGCCCGCGGCCGCTCGCCTATAAAGAAGAAGGAAACTCGTGCGCATTCTGGTCATTGAAGACGAACAAAAGCTCGGCCGGGCGTTGCGGGAAGGGCTCCAAGCCGAGCAGTACGACGTGGCGCTTGCTCATACCGGCGAAGAAGGCTTTTACCTGGTTGAGACCGAATCCTTCGATCTGGTGATCCTGGATGTCATGCTTCCGGGCCGAAGCGGCATTGAGATCCTGAATGCCATGCGGAAGCACGGATTGAAAACACCGGTGCTGATGCTGACGGCGCGCGATGCCATAGAAGATCGCGTACGCGGCCTGGATAGCGGCGCGGACGACTATTTGGTGAAGCCTTTTGCCTTTCCCGAGCTGCTGGCGCGTATCCGGGCGCTTAGCCGCAGGGGCGGCCCGGAGAGCAGCAACGGGAGATTGCGAATCGCGGATCTGGAACTCGACGTCATTGGCCGATCGGTTGCGCGCGCCGGACAAACGCTGGACCTTACCGCGCGCGAGTTCGAGCTTCTGGAGTATCTGGTTCGCCACCAGGGTCACGTGGTCTCGCGCGAGATGTTGACGCGCGACGTGTGGAAGGAGCCCGGGCGCCACACGCCGCTCGACAACGTCATCGATGTGCATGTCGCCCGGTTGCGCCGCAAGGTGGACGATCAGTTCCCGCAAAAGCTTGTTCAAACCGTGCGTGGCGTAGGCTTCGTGGTACGCGAAGAGCAAGAGTAGAACAAGCCCGAGGCCCCGGTGCACTATCTGCGCGGGGAGTACATGCTGGACCCGTAGATCACGTAGTCTTCGTAAGCTCTCTGCACTTCCGGATCTTCGGCGAAGTGTTGCTGCAGGATCCAGACGCCCTCCGGATTAGCGAGAAAGATCAGACCTCGGCCGCCGTCCTTTGCCACAGCGGTGACGCCCGCGAACTCGCGTGCAACTTTCGGATTCTTCGGGTCCGACAGATCCATGATCTTGATGGTCTGCGGAGCAGCCGCGACAGACGCGGCGGCCGGCTGGCTACTGATCAGAGCCGCGGTTCCCACCACAACCGACAAGCTGCCGGAACCAGCACCGGGCGCATACGCGACATCGGCCAGAACCGCAGGCTGGCTGGAATTCGTCACGTCAATCAAGGTCAGCTTTCCGTCGGGGTGCTCCGCGTAGAGGTAATGGCTGCTGTAATGTTGGGTGGAAATGAAACGATTCACAGCGCCATCGGTGAGCGCGATGTGTCCCACCACTTCGATTTGATCCTTTGGATCGGCCTTGGCCTTTTTGTTTTTGGCGCTCCCGAAAGACGCGAGCATCGTTAAAGACGCTAAAAAGAGAACTGAACTTCGAATTCGCACGCTTGTTTTTAGCATCGAAAACACCGGTTTGCGCCTTAAGATTTCCTGACGTTTTTCTGAACGCGCTATTCAGAAACAATTCGGAAATTGGCACTTGCGCCGGCGTCGGAGCGACACTATAAACAGGAAGAGATGCGAGGATCATTTTCTCGAAGATTTGGCGTGCGGCGCGTCCGAAGCCGCTTGACGCTCTGGTACGTTTTTGTGCTGGCCAGCGTTCTGGTACTGTCGTGGGTTCTCACGGCGTCTTTCTTGTTCCTTCAATTGCGCAGCCAGTTGGATCACTACGCCATTCAGGACATCGAAACCGTGGAGGGATTGCTCTACTTCAATAGCCTGGGCGCGCTGAGCTTGCGTGAGGATTACCACAACCATGTAGCTTCCAAAGAGGTTCTGGAGAGATATCTGGAAGTTTTGTCGCCGCAAGGGGCCGTGCTTTACCGCAATGAACGGCTGGCAGGCCAAGTTCTGGGCGGCAGGCGATTGGCAGACGAAGGCGAAGGCGGTTACTCGGCCCGATCCGCGCGTCTCGCTGATGGAACACCCCTGCGAATGGTAAGCCGGCGCCACACGTTGGACGGTCATCAACTACTGCTCCGCTTGGCCTATAGCGAGGAGCCGATTCGAGGCAGGTTAGGCGAATTCGGATTGGCATCCTTGCTGGCTCTGCCGATTGTAGTAGCGTTGGTTGGCCTTGGAAGTTATCTGTTGGCGAAGCGCGCGCTGACACCTTTGGAGGAGATGGCGTGCCAGGCTGAGGCGATCACCTCGGAGCGCCTCAACGAAAGGCTTCCAGCGGGTGAAGCGGGTGACGAGATGGACCACCTGGCGACAGTGTTCAACGGCCTGCTTGCGCGCCTGGAGCAATCTTTCGAGCAACTCCGGCGCTTCACCTCCGACGCCTCGCACGAATTGCGTACGCCGCTCGCGGCCATCCGCAGCGTGGGCGAGGTTGCGCTACAGAAAAACGGCACGCGTGAAGAATATCGCGACACCATCGGAAGCATGCTGGAGGAAGTGAATCGTCTCACGTCCCTGGTGGACAACCTTTTAACCATCGCACGCGCCGATGCCGGCCGAATTCCACTGCACGCCACCATATTCTCCGCGATGGATCTGGCGCGCGAGGCAGCCGGACTTTTCGACGTCCTGGCGGAAGAGAAGGGCCAGCGGATTACGGTTCAAGGTGACGAGCGGATCAACGTAAAGGGCGATCGCGTGTTTCTCCGGCAGGCGCTGGTAAACATCATTCATAATGCCTTGAAACACTCGCCGGCAGGGGGCGAGATTTCAGTGGATGTCCGTCCTGAGCCTGCGGGGGGCGTTCGATTGGAAGTCGCCGACAGCGGTCCGGGCATTGCGCCGGAGCACTCCGAAAGAATCTTCGATCGGTTCTATCGAGCGGACGATTCGCGATCGCGAGAAGGCGGCGGCGCGGGGCTGGGCCTCTCCATTGCGCAATGGGCGGTTCGAGTGCACGGCGGCAGAATCCAACTCATTTCGGAGCCTGGAGCCGGCTGCATCTTCCAAATGTGCCTGCCGTCGGCATAACCCGAGTTCACTTTTGCGCGCTCGCCCTGATTCAGGTTGGCTCTGATTCGGCCGATTGTGGTGGGCGTTCACAGACTCGAACTGTGGACCTTCTGGGTGTAAACCAGACGCTCTAACCAACTGAGCTAAACGCCCCTTCAGTGAGTTACGACTGATTTTGCTACGACGGAATCGTCCACCTTGGGGGAATCCTTGGGGACCCCATTCGAGATCTGACGCGATTCGAGCGCATCGATAGCATCCCTGCGGGCCTGCGCCCGGATGTGCGAATACGCCTCAGCATGGCCGTGCTCACGTGTCCCATGATATCAAGCATAGTGCTCTCGGGTACGCCCGCCACTTGGTGCAGTGCCCGTGGCTGTCGAAGATCGCTATTTGATCTGGCCGCCCACAAATGGTGGTTCGAAAACGATAATAGTTCAGCTCATCGCGGGTTTGGGGAGTGCCGTCCAAGATTGCTCGCGCATGCGTCTAAGGCCGCCGATTGTGCCGCAAGATGATGGATCATTGATTCGGACTTCACGTCGTATGCCTATGCCGGTAGATCAAACATGTCTCACGATTGGATGCGGAGCTAAAGTGAATACGAACTGCTTGGATTCGGGTCCGCGAGCGTCGGCAGGACGTGCTTTTCGATCAACACCCGGCGTAGTCCCCTTCTGCTGCACAAGAATAACCCAATACGCGAGAAGGCGGAGGCGGCGGTGGAAGCCCTTCGGAAGCGTGCTCTCGCGACCGACGCAAACGACATGCTTTATCAGTTTGAAGCTTCGATGGACTACAACCCATCACCATTGCTGGAGACGATCAAAGCACCACTTTACGCCGTCAATGCTGCCGATGACGAAGTAAATCCTCCAGAACTGGGTCTCCTAGATCGCGAGGCCGATATATCCAGATCCCTACCGGCGATGAAACACGCGGCCACGGAACCCAACTCTCGCGCGGTCTTATGGGAGCAGTATTTGGAGGAGTTGCTCAAGGAGTCGAAACCCGGCCGTCACGAGGTCTGTCAAACGGGCGTAGGCGCGCTGGACATCGCGATCGAGACACCCGCAGCCCGGTCGATCCAATTGAGCGCAGGCGCATTCTGCGCACCAGGGCCCAGCCGGAAGCCATACCGAGTCGGCAAGCACGCAAGATTGTCCCCCGAGGAGATACCATGGACACGCAAGGAGCCGTATGAAGGAAGTCTTCACGAAGAGTTTTTGGCAAGGTGTGAAAAAGACTTTTGACCAAGCGCTCGAAGATCCGCCACCAGCCGACAAAGTCTCGCAGACTCCCGCCGCGAGCGATACTGACGCCTCTTCCGCCGCTCAGACACCATCGTCGCCGTCGCTTCCCAGCAGGACCACACTCTGAAGGGTGTTGGAGCGGCACGGACAGAGCTGTTACAGATTGTAACTATGTGACGTTGGCCGGTTAATTGCACGTCTAAATGGCGAGGAACGAACATGAAAAAGCTTCTTATCGGATTTATATGTGCAGGCGGATTTTTGATGGCCCAGGAGGTTACTTACACTTACCAGCCAGTCGAGCCGGGGCAGCAGCAGGGACATTTATCGGAGGACGCGCGGATCGCGTTGCGATCGCAGTCCCCGACGGTGAAGACCCACAGCCGTAAGCACGCCGACCGGCCCAGCAAGTATGTGGTGACCGAGAATAAGACGACGATCGTCGCCACGCGAGTGTCCGGGCGGTAGGCTACCGGTAGCACGGGGCTGAGAAATCGCAGCCCTGTTCGGCTTGTGTGACAAATCCGAGGCCAGTTTTTGCAAAAGTTTCCGCTATAGGCAATTGTCAATTTCGGGCCCGAATTTGTCACAAGTCACATAGGCGCGCTGAATGGGCGGCAATTGCAGCACTGGCCGGCCGATAACAACTGCGCCAAACCTATTCGCCGCGATGGCCGGATCGCTGTGTGTGCTTCAAGGCTACGTAGGTGACCGTGTCCCACGAGTTGCGAATGCCCATAAACAAGAACAACACGCTAATGGCCGCGATCAGGAACAGCGACCAGACCGCGAGCATCCACGCAAGGGTCGCCGCGACGCCAAGCATCACGTAAGCGAGCACAGGAAGCCCGGCATACCAAAACCAGTCCTCAGCGTCAGGCTGGTAGCCAGTAGATCTTCCCGCGTGCGCGATTACAGTGAGCGAGTAGATTAAGCCAACGATTGCGAGCACGGCAAGACACACGGCAAGAGGCGAAACCGCCAGCCACGGGACGTTCATGACGACTGAAATCACCAGCGTAGCGCAGAAGTGAATCACGGTCGGTGTGCCAAATGCGCGGATCTCGCGCTTACTGGTTGTTCCGCCGGATTGTGCAATGAGCGCGACCACGACAAATTGCAAACCCGTCAGCGCTCCCGCCGACGAGCCGACGATGACGTAGAAATTCGGCCAACGTGCAAGCGCTGATAGAAGGACTGCTTCCATGCGGCTTAGCCCAACGCTGGAGAATAGCGTAGCCAGCGGAACTAGTCTCTCATATGGCTCACCTCCCTCGGAACGACGACGGAACCAGAACCGAACGGAACCCGCGCCCGGTCCCGTTCGAGATCGAATCCATCCGGTTCCAGTGCGGTTCCATAGGGGGGCCGGTCTAAGTTGTTGTGAGAGGTGTGGTGGTTCCGCTGCCCGTTAATCCCGCCTTTCCAGCGTTGGGGCAAAGCTCTTGGCCTACCCGTGTGAGATCATGGCATTGCTGTGCTGGCGGTTCCAGACCTCCAGCACAACAAACGGTCCGAACCGGATGCCCTCTATCAAGTGGTTCAAGAAGGTGCACATCGCGTTAGTCCTCTGCGTGGCTGTCTCGGCGCCAGTTTTCTTCGCACAGGGGCAAGTTCCCGATTGGTGCCGCGCCCTTCCACGGCTGGAATACAAACGCCTGCACCGAGTGCCTGTCAGCGATTCCTGGTTTGAGGTCTTCGAGGTTGCACCTGCCGTTTTCGCTCTCTATGAGCCGCATCAGGCCGAAGAGACCATCGGTTACCTGATCGTAGGCGACAAACAGGCCGTGCTCTTTGATACCGGCATGGGAATTAGTGACATCCGGCAAGTCACCGCCGAGTTGACGAGATTGCCGATCGTCGTGCTGAACTCGCATACCCATAACGATCATGTCGGTGGCAACTGGCAGTTCGACACCATCTACGCCATGGATACCGACTTCACACGTGCGAACGCTCGGGGTTCGCGCGAAGACGCGCAAGCCGAAGTCGCGCCCGATCAGATTTGTGGTGAGTTGCCGAAGGGATTTGACCGAAAGACCTACGCCACCCGGCCCTGGAAGATCACGGCCTATAGGCATGACGGTGATCGCATCGATTTGGGCGGCCGGTCATTGGAGATCATCGCCACGCCAGGCCACACGCCAGATGCGATCTCTCTTCTCGATGGCGATCACGGCCTGCTCTTTACCGGCGACACCTATTATCCCGGCACCATCTGGCTCTACCGCCCGGAAACTGATCTTGAAGCCTATAGCGCCTCGATCCGGCGACTTGCCGCGCTGGCGCCGCGGATCAAAATGGTTCTCGGTGCGCACAACATTCCCGTTGCGCCGCCGTCGGTACTTCCCCAGCTCGTAGCTGCCTTCGAGGCCGTTCGTTCCGGCAAGATTCGTGCGATTCCTGCATCACCTGGAAAAGTCACATACAAGGTGGACGACATCTCTTTCCTGATGCATGCCGCTGAATCAAAGCCCTGACACAGCCTGGTTCGGCCAATTGGGGCCACTGCGAGTGCTGATCTGAAGCAACAGGTAGAAGATCGCCACCAGAGCCAGGGAAAAATGTCAGGATCGTGCAAAAGCGCGGGACCACCTCGAACTTGAAGTTATCGCTCGCCTAGCCATCGTACCGCTTTTTGTAACCCACTCCGAGCTTCGAATTACAAGTTGAGTTTACTGATTGTTTTTGGACAGGTCCACAGAAACAGCGCGCGATAGGCGGGCCCGGATGGGATACCCGCTCAACAAGGAACGACTTAGAAATCATCTCTGATTTTCAGTCGATTTTGGGAGGGTCTGGATCTGTTCGGAAAGGAGATCCCTCTGATCGGGAGCCAGACCCTCCTTAATCCACTCGAAATAGCGCCGAAGCTCGCTGCTCCCATTTAGCGCTTCTACCATATCGCCATGCGCTGCCATTTCCCGCACCTGTACCACAGCTCTTCTTAGAAAACCTGTGCGCAACCGTAATACTGTCTCGTCTGCGTCGGCAATCACGCAAGTGCAAAGAGCAATGGAGGGGCCAGCCGCCTGAACGCACAATCTAATGGAACACGACGGCCGCGTCCACAGGTTCTATCGATTCTTTCTTGGAATGAACCTTCCCAAACAAGGAAGAAATACGACCGGGCCCAACCGTTACCGGTTCGTTACGCGGTGTGTGAAGAAAGGCGGTATTTCCAGCAGACTTCCATGTACCTCGCTAGCCCTTCGCGCCCCGCAGTAACCCTCTTGGCATTTCTGGATCTAATTACTTGAGAATCTGGCCAACAAAGCGCTTGACTAAGTCGGTAGGGCGTGAGGAGGGAGTCATGGACTCACAACAAAGCAATTTTTCCCTTCGTGGTAGCGCCACTGTTGAAGCTACCGACACGGATCGGAATGCAACCATTCAGTCAACCTCCAATCGGGAGCGTGCCAGTGGGCGTGACCTCGGCTCCTTATACGCAGCTTTGGAACACGAAGCGATCACTGCCCTTGCCCATAGGTATTGGCAGGAACGAGGCTGCCCCGAGGGCTCGGCTGCGGAGGATTGGTTTCGGGCGGAACGGGATTTCTATAACAAGACCACGTTCGGGTATCCTCCGGAGTACTACGACGTGGGCCCGGTGTTACGGTTGCCTCACTGATCCCGCCGGAATGCGCGGGACCGAGACTTTTGTTTCTGGCACCGTGCGGCGCGGAATGAGATTGGGTTGAATCATCTGAACGCCTCAAGGGGCCGCTCGGAAATAGATCGCCACGCCCGCCAGGAGATCGACAAGGCGAAGAGGCGGTGATGTTCGTGTACCTAAGGCTGATTTTGATCTCGCTCGCGACAGGTTCCGGCATCCGTCGCACTTCGTTCCGTTGAGCGCGGCCCGTTTGTGACGGATGACAGACCTTGAGAGGCGTTCACTGGCCCATTAGGATTTTTCAGGCTGACGGGTCACCGCCCGTTTTCTTGCTTGCTTCGTCTTTTTGCGCGGCGCTCGCTTCTTCACCTTCTTGACAAGCCTCGCACTCGCCTTTGGTGGCGCCTCAGCGCTCGCAATCCCTGTCTTTCTGGCGAATGTGCCCAGCGCAGACCCAATTGCCTTTGCGGCTCCTTGCAAAACCTCCCCGACGCCCGTTTTCCCCTCGTGTTCAGCTTTCTTGCGTGTTGCCATCGATACCTAGCTTATTACAGTGGCCACACGGGGCGTTCGGTTTGGACTTACTAAGCCGCCAACTCGGGCTATCTTACAGAACATGCACATGAACAAGATGCTCGCCGAACAGGGCGGAATGGGACCAGATCGACGAAGCGATCCTCATCTTCGAACGGCCCGCTGCGGGCCGCGGCAGGCCACTCGGAGGCAAGAACAAGCCGAAGGACGCGTGAGCGAGCTAGGGCCCATGCTTCCCCAGAATCGCCCGGCCCCGTCATTCATGTGGCTTATTCTTCGCGGAACTCGCGCGTCATATACACATTCCGTCGCCCTGGCCGAAGCTCACGAATCATGACCCGTGTGTACCATTGGCGGGGAAAGGCCTGAGCAACGATGGTTGGTATCGAAGGCCGCATCAGTCATGTTTAGCATCGAACAAATCAACGAACTCCACGCCCGGCAGTTCCAGGTGATGTCGTTCGTGCACGTGGGCGAGTACGCCGGCATTCATCGGAATCCTTACCCGAATGTCATCATGAAGGGGCAAATCCAAAACATCGCTCCGACCTTGGATCCCAATAGCCGCACCGCCAAAGCGAGGTTGGAAGTGGATGATCCGGGATTGCCGCGCTTCGGAATGTTCGTGGCCGCCACGTTCCACGGGATGCAGAAGGAAATGCACGCTACCGTACCGGCCACTGCCATTTTGCACCTGCATGATCGCGGTTGCATTTACTCCCCGGATGGTCGCCTCCGGAATCAAACCTGGCCAGCAGGTGATCACCAACGCTCTCGTCCTTCAATCTACCGTGGAGCAGTAGCCCAATAGTCAAAAGCCAACGGCCAATCACGCACGCGGCTTCAGCGTATCCTCAGACATTGTTCGGCGTCTCACTACAAACCGGGGTAATCATGCCGGAGTCCTCAAAGGCGCGCGCGGCCATTCCTTCGAAGAAGCGGCAGCGGAAGCATCTCGGGATCGCTGTTGAGCATCCTCCTGATTGACGCGCAGTTTAGGGGTTAGTTATAAGATGAATCCCGGAACGTAGAGCCAGTTTGCTTGTTTGCGCTGCTGAGTGGTCCACTGAAATATCGGAGGAGATCGGATCGATGACGAAGGAAGAAGTTCGCGCACGAATTGCGGAACTTGCGATCATGCCGGCGGTTCGTGCCGCGAATCCCGAGGACGCTCTGTTCGCCGCCGAGGCGGTCTCGCGGGGCGGGCTGCCGATTGTGGAACTCACCATGACGGTTCCCAATGCCACTGAGTTGATCGCTCGCCTGGTGAAGAAGCATCCGCGCATGGTGGTGGGCGCCGGGACGGTGTTAGATCTGGAAACTGCCCGCGCTTGTCTGGCTGCCGGCGCCAAATTCATTACTAGTCCCGGACTGGATCTGGAGATTGTCGAATTCTGCGTCAAAGCCGGCGTTACCGTGATGCCCGGCGTTCTGACACCGAGCGAAATCATCGCGGCGGTGAAAGCAGGCGCCGACTTCGTCAAAGTATTTCCGTGCTCTCAGGTTGGCGGAGTGGATTATCTGCACGCCTTGAAAGCTCCGTTCCCCCACGTGTCGTTTATTGCGGCGGGTGGAATCAACCAGCAATCCGCGGGAAAATACCTGGCGGCCGGAGCCGTAGCCGTGGGTATTGGCGCGGACCTGATCCCGCCGCGCGCCATCGCCATTCGCGAAGCGGAGTGGATTGAAGAGCTAGCCCGGAGATACGTGAATACCGTAAAGTATTTGCGTCAGGGAGATTGATCAATCCGCGTTAGATACTGGCGACAATCTCGTCGATCTTGCTGATTTTGCCGCCTGCGAATGTAAACCACTGGACACCGCGAACGCTATAAGCTTGTCCGTTCGATTTGAGGATCCCGTTTTCCCGCAACAGAAGGGCGATGCGATCGCCATCGGCGATCATGCTCTCAATCTCGGGCTTTTGCTGACCCAGCATCTCGAAGTTCTTCCGCGCAGCTGCTACTACTTCGTCGCGGCCGCGCCAGGTTCCCTCCATGCCGCTAAATCCACGAATGCTCAGCTCAACGTCGTCGGTGACCGATTCGCCAAACACTTCGTAGTTGCCTTGGATGATGGCATCGAAGGCTGCGTGAAGAACCGTCTGAGGGTCCTTCCGGTCCGGCGTAGCGGCGCCGCTCGTTGTCCGAAGCAATCGATCCGTGTATTCGCGGTCCATGGGGACAGGGTAATCGATGCCTACTCCGCGCGCAAGGTGTTCACCGGATCAATTGCCGCGGCGCGTCGCGAGGGCAGATAACAGGCGAGATAGGCAGCTGCGAGAACCGCAACCGTGATCGTGACGTAGGTAACCGGATCGACCGGGCTCACGTTGAACAGCAACGACGACACCAAACGCATGGTCCCAAAGGCGACCAGAAGGCCGCACGCAATGCCGATCCCGGTCAGCCGCAATCCATCGCGCACGAACATGGCCGTGATCGCCGGCCGTTCTGCGCCAAGCGCCATACGAATGCCGATTTCGCGCGTTCGCTGCGATACCGAATAGGAGATGACACCGTAAATTCCCACGATTCCGAGTAGCAGAGCCATGCCTCCCGCAACTCCCAGCATGATCAACGTGAAGGAAGTCCGCGCCAATGATTTCGTGTAGAAGTAGCCGAGCGTGTGAGCATCCGCTAGCGGCAGATTCGGATCGACCGACCATACCGCCTGCTGGATTTCCTTCAGGAAAGCTTCCGAGCCGGCCCGCGGACTACGAATGGCGATCGCTATGTCGCGGCGCACCGTCTCTTTCTGACCTTCAAAGCGGTCCATCATGACGGGCCAATACACGGACGTGGGCGCCGGCTTGTTCACGCCATCGTCGTGCATGTCTCCGGCCACGCCGACGATCTCGCGCCAATCGTCCGTGTTGCTCGCGCGGATTCGCTTGCCGAGCGCGCCGGATGCGTTATGCCAGTACTCTCGCGCAAAATTCTCAGACACGATAGCCACTGGAATTTTCTGGTAAATGTCGCTCCAGGTCAAATCGCGGCCGGCGATGAGGGGAGTGCCGAGCGTTGCGAAGAATCCAGGCGAAATAAATTTGAAACGGCGAACTGGCGGAAATTCGCCCTCTTTGTAGGTACGATCCTGCGCTATTACCAGATCGTTCGAGCTCCGTCCGTCCATGGGAATGGCGCTCGAAAAGCTCACCGAGGACACGCCGTTGATGGCCGCGATTTTGTCGAGCATGCCTTGTTCCATGCGGACCAGGCGCTCGCGCTGCGGAGTCCGGTATCCGCGTCTCCGGCACATAAATACGAAATGTTTGTAGCGTCTCCGGGGCCGCGAATCCTGGCGGCACATGCATCAGGGCGCGAAAAGTGCGAATCATCAATCCGGAACAAATCAGCAAAACCAGCGCCAGCGCAACTTGCAAAATGACTAGCGCGTTGCGTGCCCGATGCCGTTCGCGGCTTTGGCTAAGACCGCGGCCTCCCTCGCGCAGGCTGGCGTTCACATGTCCGCCTGCATATTTCACCAGCGGGAGTGCCCCGATCAGAAGGCTGATGAAAACGGCTAGCGCGAGCGTGAAGAGCAACACCGGGGTATTGATGCCGATCTCATGAACGCGCGGAAGGCCAGTGGGCGCCAGCGCAATCAAGACGCGTAATGCCTGGTCGGCGAAGATCAATCCGAGCAGGCTCCCCAGCACTCCCAGGACCGCGCTCTCCAACATCAGATCCGCCGCGATACGCCTCCATCCCGCTCCGAGAGCGGCCCGAACGGCCAATTCCTGACGCCGCCCTTCCACACGCACCAGCAGCAGGTTCGCGACATTGGCGCAAGCCACCAACAATACGATCGCGATGGATCCCATTAAAATCCATAAGACGCTGCCCACATCTCCGATCACATCCTGCTTCAAAGGGCGAAGGTTCGGAGCCAGGTGCGCATTGTCGAAGAGCTTGACGCTGAAACCCTCAGGCGCGGGAAAACTTCGCAGGGCAATGGGAAGCAGGCGTGCGATGTCCGTACTGGCTTGGGTGATCGTTACTCCCGGCTTCAACCGGGCAAGAGCTTCGTAACTGAAGTTCCCGAGATTTGTTTTGCCGCGGTCCCACTGGAAGGGGATCACCAGGGCCGCATCCTCCCTGTCGAGAAAATGAAATCCTCTGGGCAAGACGCCGATAATTTCCCGGGTTTTGCCATCCACCGTAATAGAGCGCCCAATCGCGCTGGAAGCGCCGCCGAATCTCTTTTGCCAGTAATCGTAAGACAAAAGCACCGTCGCCGTAGCTCCCGGCGAATCGTCTTGGCGAGTAAACAAACGCCCGGCCGCCGGAACTACGCCCAGAATTGACAGCGTACCGTCGGTCACGTCCAGCCCGCGTACATGCTCCGGTTCTCCCGCGCCAGTGATGTTGAACGAATCGTCGTCGTAAGCTCCGATATCCTGCAGGGTCGTGCCTTGCTCACGATCGATAAAGTAGAAGGACGGCGGCATGTTCACTTCTTTCAAGCCAATGCCGGGCGCGGTATGCCACACGCCGATCAGTTGCTCGGCATGGGGATAGGGCAGGGGCTTGAGTAACACCCCTTCAATCACGCTGAAAATCGCGGTGTTCGCCCCCACGCCAACGGCAAGCGTTATGAGAGTGACGGCGGTAAAAAGCGGCGCCCGTCCCAGCCTTCGCAGCAACTGCCTGAGTTGATTCATAGCTTCTACCCTCTTTGCTACGTCAGCAGGGACCGAAAAGTTCTGTTTTTGAGGACCGTCGGGGGGCCGGCACGATTGCTGAGGAATTGGTAGCGCTATCGCACCGCCAGTCTCCCGTCCCAATGGTTCGTGATGTAGGTCGCGGTGGGGCGGACGCCCTTTCGTCCGCGCTGGACCCGCGATCGCTGCGGCCCCTGGTCCGGCCCTGGCAACATACCAGAACGAGAGGCCGGCATGGGCGTCGACTGCGGTCCGCGGGACCGCTCCACCTGGAGGACTTCGTCGATAAACTTCAGGGACTGGAGACTAGTTTTTCGTGCAACGCAGCTCTTTGTTTGAAGGGTCGGTGCCGGTTCGCGCCCGCGCTTTGTCGCGAAACACCTGATGGCAGTGGAGACAGGCATCGGCAACATCGCTGCTGATGTCGCTCACCTTTTCCTGGTTTCTGGTTTGGGATGCACGGTAAGCCGCTCTTCCCACTTCTGCCATTTCTTTGGTGTATCGAATCCAATCGGGATCGTCCACCGGAACCAGCTTGCCGTTTTCACAGCGACGCCCGGGCGTCAGCATCAGGGGCGCTGACTCGGCCAGCGCGATCCCCGCATAGTCGACGACTTCCCATCCGGAATAGAGATCGCTGCCCCACATGCTCCAGTTAAAACCGCCGGCAGAAGCGGCATCGCCAACCTTTTTCTTTTCCGCGGGATCATGCGTCTGAACGGTAAAGATGATGTTGGAATTCGGAAACATGATTCCGCGCATCAGTTGATCGAGATTACCCGCCGGCGGGAAAGCGGCCTGCGATCCGGTGGCGGAAGCCGCGGCAGGCTGGGCGTTTGCCGCTCCCTTGCCAGCCTGTTGAATATAAGCCGCGAGATCCGTCGCCTGCTCGGCAGTGAGCTTGCCGGGATTGTCCTCCGGCATTGTGTTCTTGATTTTATTGATGAGATCGGAAGTGGGCCATCTGGATCGGAAGTCGCCGCCCGCCAGCGGGGGGCCACTGCGTCCTTCCAGACCATCACCATGACACGAGGCGCACTGCTGCTTGTAGAGTGTCCCACCGCGCGTGGCATCCTGCGCACTCAGAGTAATGGCGAACGTTCCAACCACCAGGACACACAGCCACCACTTTTTCATGCATTCTCCGTTTGTTTCGCTACGCGCCGGCGAACCGGCTGCTTCTGCTCGGCTAGCCCGAGAGGTTGATCGATCAGCATGAAATCAATTATGGCTCAGTAGGCCACGGAAAGTGGCGTGGACCGCGGCGCGAATTGGTAGCGCTAAAGGGAATCGAACCCTTATTTAAGCCTTGAGAGGGCTCCGTCCTAACCGTTAGACGATAGCGCCATCCGCGAACTTTACCCATTATACTCGCCGGGCAGCTTTCCCTTCCAGCCTGTTAAACTGAAGTTTCGCTCGCGACCGCGCTCTGGCCGTCGTCCGAGCCAACGAAAGGTTAACACTCGAGATGATTTCCGCAACACAGCTACGCCCGGGCATGGTGATCAAGTTCAACAACGAACTGTACTCCATCTTCAAGATGGAACACCGCACGCCGGGCAATCTTCGCGGCTTTGTCCAGGTAAAAATGCGCAGCCTGCGCAGCGGCACCATGACGGAGCACCGCTTCTCTTCGGAAGATCGCGTGGACCGCGCCGCACTCGAAGAGATCGAAATGGAGTATCTGTACGACGACGGCGAATACTATTACTTCATGAACACCGAGAACTTCGAGCAGATGCACCTGACGCGCGACATCCTGGGCGACGCAGTGGAATATCTGGTCCCGCAGCTCAAAGTGAACGTCGAGTTCTATGAAGGCAAAGCGATGAGCGTGGAGTTGCCGCCGACCGTCGATCTCACCGTGGTTGAAACCGAGCCGGGTCTCAAAGGGCGCTCGGTGTCGAACGTCACCAAAGCGGCCAAGCTCGAGACCGGACTGGTGGTGCAGGTGCCGCCCTTCATCAATGAAGGCGAAAAGGTGCGCATCAGTACGGCGGAAGGCACCTACCAGGAACGCGCGTAGTAGGCGCCAGATGGGTCACGCGGCGTTTTCGAACTCTGCAAGTGCGTAGCTTGTGCTTCGCCCACCGGCCTCGCTTTGTACTAACATTCCTCGCTCCACCAAAGTAAGAATATCCCGCAACGCCGTGTCCTGCGAGCACTTGGTCAGCTTGGCGTACTTCGACGTCGTCAGTTTCCCCTCGAATCCGTCGAGCAGCCGATTCACCACTTCGCGCTGACGATCGTTTAACGGCGTCGTAGCGAATGTCTCCCAGAAGCGGGCCTTCGCCAGCACCCCCCGAAGCGCGGTCTGCGCGCCGTCAATCGCGCGGCCCAGGCATCCGAGAAACCAGCTCATCCATGGAGTTACATCGAGCGATGGAGTTATATCCAGCGAACCGTGCTGTGTCCGTTCCAGAATGTCGTAATAGGCGTTGCGCTCCTGCCGGATCTGCGCAGACATGCTGTAGAAGCGCTGCGGGCTGCCTTCCGATCGCGCCAGCGCCATGTCGGCGATCGCTCGTGCCACTCGCCCGTTTCCATCATCAAAAGGATGAACGGTCACGAACCACAGATGCGCGAGCGCGGCCTTCATCACTGCGTCTCCCTGCGTGCTGGTGTTGAACCACTTGAGAAACGCCTTCGTTTCCTGAGGGAGCCGTGTGGCCGCCGGCGCTTCAAAGTGAACCTTCTCATGTTGCAACGGCCCCGAAACCACCTGCATGGGTCCGGTGCTGTCATCGCGCCAGCGGCCGGTTTTGATTTTGTGCAAGCCGCTCCGGCCGGTGGGGAAAAGCCACGCCTGCCAACGGAACAGCCGGGCGGCCGTTAGCGGTTGATCATACTGGCGCGTGGCGTCCAGCATCATTTCCACCACGCCTTCCACATTGCGGTCCGCCGGTTTCAGTGCGCCGATGTCCACGCCCAGCCTACGCGCAATCGATGAACGGACCTGCTCGGCGTCCAGCCGCTCGCCTTCGATCTCACTGCTCTTGATCACATCGGAGGTCAGGGTCTGGAGCACCGCCTCGGTCCGAAGAGGAAACCCGAGCGCCTCCATATGCCCGATCAACCGACCCTGCCGGAGGCGCACCGCTGCCAAAGGCTCCGCTAGGCGATCACGGTCCCACTCGAACCGGGGCCAGCCAGACAGATCGTGGATATATAATCTCCGCATCTTCTGCGTTGATTATACCGCTCAATCTCCGCATCCCACAAGGATATTCACCGCATTTTATGCGGTGAATATCGTCCCTAATCTCCGCACGATCCTGCTGCTTCCTGTCGTTTCAACAGGTTAGCTGTTGCCCTCCCGCTCCGCCACTAGTGCCGATGACCAAAACCTGCTATCCTTGAATTTGTCCTCGTAGAGGCGCGGAGACCATCAGTAGCCAGCCGCGCGGTTCCGGGATCTTCGGAGCGCTGGCGAAAGGGGTTAGCACCATCATCCGCCGAAATCGGCTGCGGCAATTTCCGTCCGGCACGGTTGGGGGGCCAGGCTAACACCTGCCCACTGTCATCTGGATCTTGAAGATTTGAGATCGGATGGAGCGCTACCGGGAAGCACGCAGGCCGTCCGCGTGTCCTTCCTTCCCTCCATCCCTCATACTTAATCTTGATTGGAATGGAATGAACGTTTTCGAACTCACGCGCGCGCTGGTAGACATTGAATCGATCACCGGGAATGAAGAGCAGATGGGCGATGTGCTGTTTGCTCATCTCTCGGAACTGGCTGCGAAGCATGGCGGCCACGCCGAACTGATGCCGGTCGAACCCCGGCGCAACAACATCTCTCGTTTGTTGGGGCGAGCCGATGGTCACGCTTTCCACGCACATGGACACGGTGCCGCCGTTTTTTCCGTCGCGCGAAGATGACGAATATATCTGGGGCCGCGGCGCGTGCGACACCAAGGGCATCATCGCGTCCATGATTTTCGCCGTGCGCGATGCTGCTCGACGACGGCCATACGAATCTCGCTTTGCTGTTCGTGGTCGGCGAGGAGCGCAATAGCGCCGGCGCGCTCGTTGCAGCAAAATCACCGCGCGGCTCAAAGTTTCTGATCAACGGCGAGCCCACCGAAAACAAACTCGCGCTCGGATCGAAAGGCGCGCTGCGCTCTGGAGATGGTCGCGCAGCGGCCGCATGGCGCATTCGGCGTATCCGCACTTGGGCGAATCGGCCATCGAGAAACTGCTGGACGCGCTGCAGGCGCGTGCGCCGCATGCCGCTTCCCGTGGACGAACATCCTGGGCCCAAGCACGCTCAACATCGGGACCATTCCAGGCGGCCGCGCGCCCAACGTGATTCCCGATCACGCGCAGGCGGAGATTTTCATCCGCCTGGTGGACGACGGCGACGCGACGCGCGAGGCGATGCGCAAGCCGTCGAACGGCAGAGTCGCGGTCCGCGAAGTCCTGTGCATTCCCGCGCTGCATTTGGGATCGCTGGCGGGCTTTGAAACCACCGTGGTCTCCTACACCACCGATATTCCCGCGTTCGGCGACGCCTGGGGCAAGCCGTTCTTGATCGGCCCCGGCAGCATTCACGTCGCGCACACGATCGAGGAGCGCATCCCCAAAGCGGAGATTTTGGAAGCAGTTCAAATTTACAAGCGAATGGTGAGGCAACTCTTAATGAACGAATGAACAGAATCCCCGTCGGAATTCTGGGCGCCACCGGCATGGTGGGCCAGGACTTCGTGAAGTTTCTTCAGAATCATCCCTGGTTCGAATCGACCTGGCTGGGCGCGAGCGATCGCTCGGCCGGCAAGCCTTATCGCGAGGCCACCACCTGGCGGCTGGGCGGCGTCACGCCTGCGAGTGTGCGACATCGTCGGTGTCGGAGTGCAAGCCCGAGACAGTAAGACCGGGGCCGCACCGAGGCTGATGTTCTCCGCGATGGACGCGTCGGTCGCCACCGAGATCGAGCAGGCGTTCGCCAAGGCCGGACACGTCATCGTTTCGAATTCGCGCAATCATCGCATGGAGCCGGACGTTCCGCTGCTGATCCCGGAGATCAACGCCGATCATCTGAAGCTGATTCCGCACCAGCAGCGCCAGCGCGGCTGGAAAGGGCAGATCGTCACCAATCCCAATTGCTCCACCATCGTGCTGGCCATGGCGCTCGCGCCGCTGAAGCAGTTCGGCATCACGCGCGTGATCGTGACCACCATGCAGGCGATTTCCGGCGCGGGTTATCCGGGCGTCGCTTCGATGGACATCAACGCCAACGTGATTCCGTTCATCGGCGGCGAAGAAGAGAAGATGCAGCAGGAGACGCAGAAGATCCTGGGCGACTTCGCGGGTGACAGCATCCGAGCCGCTGGCGGCCAAGGTCAGCGCGCACTGCAATCGCGTGCCGGTGGTGGACGGCCACACCATCACGGTGTCGGTCGAGTTCGAGAAGAAGCCCAGCAAGGACGAGATCCTCCGGGCGTTGACGAGCTGGCGCGGCGTTCCGCAGGAACGCAAGCTGCCGAGCGCGCCTCCCTGCCCGGTGATCTTACATGGAAGAGCCGGATCGTCCGCAGCCGCGCCGCGACGTGGAACGCGAGAACGGCATGGCCGTGTTCGTCGGCCGTCTGCGCGAATGCCCGGTGCTCGATTACAAATTCGTCGCGCTGGGCCACAACACCGTTCGCGGCGCGGCGGGCGCGGCGGTGTTGAATGCGGAGGTGATGAACTCGGAGGGCCGGCTCGACTAATGATCGTGATGAAGTTCGGCGGCACCTCCGTCGAATCGGCGGAAGCCATCGAGCGCGTCGCCGGCATCGTCGGCGACGGCTCGACCGGCGTCCCGTGGTGGTGGTGTCGGCGATGGGCAAGACCACCAACAAGCTGCTGGCGATCGCTGATCGCGGCGGTCTCGGGCGATCGCGATGAAGCGCTGCGCGAACTCGATCTCGCTGCGCGATTTTCACCTGCGCGAATCGCAGGCTTGGGCGTCGACGGTGGACGAGCATTTCAGGAACTCGCGGAGTTGGTGAAGGGCCTGGCCGTCATGGGCGAGTTGACGCCGCGCGCTACCGACGCGATCTCCGCTTCGGCGAGCGCCTTTCCAGCCTGATCGTCACGCGCTATTTCAAGCATCACGGACTCGAACGCGGTACACGTCGATTCGCGCAACGTGATCGTCACCGATCGCCGCCATACGCAGGCCGCTCCGCTGTTTCGACGAAACCAACGCCAGGCTGGCGGCGGCCATTCCGCCGCTGGCGCAAACAGCATGTGGTGGTGATGGGCGGCTTCATCGCATCGACCGAAGACGGCGTCACCACCACGCTCGGCCGCGGCGGGTCCGACTTACACGGCCTCGATCGTCGGCGCGGGTATCGGCGCGGAGGAGATTCAGATCTGGACCGACGTCGACGGCATGCTCACCGCCGATCCCACCATTTTTCCCGGCGCGCATCGCGTCAAGGTGTCTCCTTCGCGGAAGCGGCGGAGCTGGCCTATTTCGGCGCGAAGGTGCTGCATCCGGCCACGGTGCTGCCGGCCATCGAAAAGAATATTCCGGTGCGATTCTCAATTCGCGCCGGCCGGAGGTGGAAGGCACGCTGATTGTCTCCGAGCCGTCCGCAGCAACAATGTCGTCCACTCCATCGCCTGCAAGCGCAATATCACGCTGGTGAACATCGTTTCCACGCGCATGCTGATGGCGCACGGATTCCTGCGGCGCATTTTCGAGATCTTCGACCGCTATCGAGACGTCGGTGGACATGCTGGCGACCTCCGAGGTCAGCGTCTCGCTGACCATCGACAGCCCGGCGCGTGGATGCGATCGCGCGGAGATTGCGAGAATTCGCGGAAGTTACGGTGGAAGAGAATCAGGCCATCGTGTGCCTGGTGGGCGAAAATATCCGCCACACTCCCGGCGTTGCGGCGCGCGTGTTCAAGGCGCTCGGCGGCATCAACGTCCGCATGGTTTCGCAAGGCGCGTCCGCGTTGAATATCAGTTCGTGGTGGCTGCCGCCGATCTGTCCGCCGCGGTAGAATCGCTGCACCCGGAATTTTTCAGCGATCTCGATCCGGCGGTCTTTGAATTGAGTAAACCAGATGCCAAACTCGCCATCGTCGGTTACGGCAAGATGGGACGCTGATCGAGCAGCTCGCGCCGGAGTACGGCTTCACCGTCACGCGCGCGTGGACGTGGACCGCGAAGAATCGCTCGCCGGCGCCGATGTCGCGATCGAGTTCTCGGTGCCGGCGGCCGTGCTCGGCAACATCGAGAAGGTATCCGCGCTGCACATGCCGATCGTGATCGGCACCACCGGCTGGCTGGAACATCTGGCGGAAGCCAAAGCGTCGATCGAAACAAACAACAGCGCGCTGGTCTGGAGTCCCAATTTTTCGATCGGCGTGAACGTGTTCTGCGCCTGGTTCGCGAGGCCGCCCGCTGCTCGCGAATGAACCGGAATATGGCGCTGGGCTTGGGAGATTCATCACACACCAAGAAGGACGCGCCTTCCGGAACGCTGATCAAGCTGGTGGACGAAATGAAGGCCGCGGGCTACGCGCGCAACATCGACGCCAGCTCCAGCCGCGCGGGCGCGCATCCGGGCACGCATGAGATCGGCTTCGATTCGGCCGCCGACACCATCACGCTGCGCCACACCGCGCGCAGCCGGGAAGGATTCGCCCGCGGCGCTCTGAAAGCGGCACAATGGATTGTCGGGCGCAAAGGATTTTTCGAGTTCAGCGACGTTCTGTTTTGGAGGTTGAGCATGTTATTTCAAGGATGCGGCACCGCCTTAGTCACTCCGTTCCGCAAGGACGGCTCGCTCGATGAACACGACGCTTCGGTCGCTGGTGCGGCGGCAGATCGACGACGGCATCAATTTTCTGGTGCCCTGCGGCACCACCGGCGAGAGTCCCACGCTCACGCGCGACGAACATCTGCGCGTGGTGGAGATCACGCTCGAAGAAGCCAAGGGCACGGTTCCGGTGCTGGCGGCGCGGGCGGCTACAACACCGCGGAAGTGATCGAGCTCGCCAAGGAACTGCAAAGCGATGGGCGTCGACGGCATTCTGTCCGTCACGCCGTACTACAACAAGCCGACGCAGGAAGGCCTGTACCAGCACTACAAGGCCATCGCGTCGGCGGTGCCGCTGCCGATCATCGTGTATAGCGTGCAGGGCCGCACCGGCGTGAACGTCGAGCCGGCGACGCTGAAGCGGCTTGCGGAGATCGAATACATCGTCGGCGTGAAGGAAGCCTCCGGCAACATCAGCCAGATGGCGCAAGTGGTGCAACAGGTCCCGTACAGCTTCGCCGTGCTGTGCGGCGACGATTCCATCAGCTATTCCGCTGATCGCGCTGGGCGGCCACGGCGTGATTTCGGTGGTCTCGAACGAAATTCCGCGCGAGATGACGCAGCTCACCCAGCGCGCACTGGCGGACGATTTCGCGGGCGCGCGCGCGTTGCAGCGGCAATGGCTGCCGCTGATGGAAGTGAATTTCGTGGAGTCGAATCCGATTCCGGTGAAGGCCGCGATGGCGATGATGGGATTGCTGGAGCCGGTGTGGCGGCTGCCGCTATGCCCGCCGAATCCGGCCAATCTCGCGAAGATCGAAGAGGTGCTCGAAGCGTTCGGTCTGCTGGCCGGCCGGAGCGTGCATGCAGGCTGAGATCGAGAAGCTGTTCGACCAACCACCCGCCTCTTACACCGACGATCATTTCCATCTCTTCCAGCGCTTCAAGCAGGCGCTGAACGCGGGCGAGATTCGCTCGGCCGAGCCCGACGCGTCCGCGAAAAGCGGCTGGCGCGTGAACGCCTGGGTGAAAAAGGGAATCCTGCTCGGATTCCGCATGGGCACGGTGGTGGACATGTCGATCGACTCCGCGCGGCAGCCTTGTTCGATAAAGCCACGTTCCCGGTGCAGCACATTCACGCGCCGACCGCGGCGTGCGCATCGTTCCCGGCGGCTCCAGCATTCGCGACGGCTGCTACATCGGCAAGGGCGTCACCTGCATGCCGCCGATGTACATCAATACCGGGAGCATGGGTCGGCGACGGCACCATGATCGATTCGCACGCGCTGGTGGGAAGCTGCGCGCAGGTGGGAACGAATTGCCACATTTCCGCCGCGGCGCAGATCGGCGGAGTGCTGGAGCCGGTGGGCGCGCTGCCGGTGATCATCGAAGACGACGTGCTGGTGGGCGGCAATTGCGGCGTCTACGAAGGCACCGTCGTGAAGCGGCGCGCGGTGCTCGGCAGCGGGAGTCATTTTGAATCGCTCGACGCCGGTGTACGACGTCGTGCGCGGCCAGATCTATCGCGCCACCGACGACGATCCGCTGGTGATTCCCGAAGACGCGGTGGTGGTGGCGGGCTCGCGCGCCATCACGTCGGGACCGGGCCAGGATTGGGGCATGTCGCTGTACACGCCGGTGATCGTGAAGTATCGCGATTCGAAGACCGACACCAAGATTCAACTGGAACATTTACTCAGATAATCGAGCGTGGCGCGCGCCGTTTTCTCCCAGGTGAATTGAGCGGCGCGGTGTTGCGAGGCGTCGGTCGAAATTTTGCCCGAAGCGAGCAAGAGCAGGGCGTCTCGCATTTCGCGATCACTCGCCGGGATCGAAAAAATGAACGGTCGATCGCGCAATCTCACGCAGCGGCGGAATATCGGAGCACGCCACGGGCACTCCAGCGGCCATCGCTTCGAGCACGGGCATGCCGAAGCCTTCGAAAGTGGACGGATAAATGAATCCCAGCGCTCCCCGGTACAGCTCGTAAAGCTGCTCGCGCGGAATCCAGCCTGTGATTTCGACCGAGTCGCCCGCTAAGCTCTCGATCTCTTTGGCGGCGAATCCGCGCACGCCGGTCAGGATCAATTTCGGCGCGTTCTTCATTTGAGCATGCACCCGCAACAGCCGCTCCAGGTTTTTGTGCGGATGCGTGGTGGAAACGCACAGCAGATAATCCTTGGGGTGGCGGCGATGCGCGATTTCGATGAACTCGCGCTCCACGCCGTGATGGATCACCTGCGGCGGAGCGGCCGTAGAAACGTTCCAGATCGTCGGCGTCGCTAGGGAGACCGCGATCGCGCCGCGCGACCGCCGCGCCGAGGCCCATACGAAGAAATTCCAGAACGGCAGATCGAACCAGCGAAAATATTCCGGATGCCGTTTGTGCTGCAGATCGTGAAACACGGTGACCATCGGGCAGGCGCACAGCAGCGGCGCGGTAAATCCGGGATTGAACAGAACGTTGAGCCGATGTTTGCGCGCCGCGAACGGCAGTGCGAACTGCTCCCAGAGGATGCGCGCGGGACGGAAACTGGCGCGGACCGGCTGTGGCGCGTGCACGAAGTTCGGGCGATCCGGCACCAGATCGGCGCCGGTCTCCCGATTGGTAAACACAACGTATTGGTTCCTTGGAATCGATATCGGCCAGCGCCCGCAGCAGGTTGCGAAGATAAATCTCGGTGCCGCCCACGCCTCCCGGAATGAGGTAGAGGGCGTTCACGCCGATGCGGATCATTAACGGCCCATGCGAGCCAGAGCTTCGGTCGCGGGTGCGTTGTGCGGATCTAGCGCCAGCACACGCTCGATAATCTTCGCGGGCTTGCGCCTGATTGCCTTGGATGGCATGGATGTTCCCGAGATAGTAATAGGTCATGGCGAAGCCGGGGTCCAGACGTTGGGCTGTCCCGAGCGCTTCCAAGGCCTCCGGGTACTTGCCTGCTTTTCCGTATTCCATGCCGATTTGCGAATACGTTTGCCCGTTCGGATTCAGCGCCGCCGCTTGCTGAAACTTCGCGATGGCCTGCTGCTGGTTCCCGGCGCAATCGTAGGCCAGCCCCCAATCGAGCAGCAGGTCGTATGTTGGAGGCTCTAGCGTGGCGGCCTTCTGGAAATCGTTGACCGAGTCGGCGCAGGCGCCTGACTGAAATTCAACGAAGGCCAGTTGGAAGCGCGGCCGCAGTTTCTGTGGCGATTTAGCGACAGTGTCTTTCCAAATATCGATTGCGCTGCCCCACAGCAGATTCCGCTGGTAAGTGAGGGCTCCTTCGACAACCAAAACCAGCGCGAGCGTGCCGATGAGCGCGTTCCGGGATGTTTTCCAGCGCCGCAGAAATTCCACAGTGATGAACAAGAGTCCGATGAACGGGAGGTACATGCGGCGTTCGGCCATGGGATCGCGGATCGGCGCGAAGGACGATGTGGGCGCCAGCAGAATCAGGAACACGAACCAGCCGTAGGAGGCGATTGGAAAGCTCCGGCGGTAGATCCAAGCCAAAACACTCACCGCCAGCAATCCAGCCAGACCGACGATCGCGCCGTGAGCAATGAGACTTCGCGAGATGTCTATGTCCGGGTCAAGGTTCTGGCCGACCGGCAATACGAACAAGCGAATGTAATCCCAGATCACGCGGCATTGGGTGAAGAAGTATTGATACCATGTCAGACCCTGAATCTGGAAGCCTGCGGTTTGATTGCCACGCAGGATGCGCAGGATCTCCACCACAGCGAGAGCCGCGCCGGCCGCAATGGGAACGTACAATTTCCAATTCCGCCAGATGACGGCGGGAGAAAATTCAAAGTTCCAATAGTAATCGGTCAGAATGAACAAAGCCGGAAGAACGATAGTGTGTTCTTTCGACAAAGCGGCCGCCGCAAAGAGAGCCAGGATCGCGAGGATTCTCGGGATCGAAATGGTTGCCGACTTGCGATAGAGGTAGACGGTGAGAGCCGCAAGAACGAAAAACACGCTCAGTGTTTCCGACCGGCTGGCGACGTAAGCCACCGATTCGGTCTGCACGGGGTGCAGCAGGAACAGACCAGCGGCGAAGAAAGACAAAATGCGGGTGCGCCACTCGTCCACACCAGCCCAACTCAGCACCTTGCGAACCGCGAAGAAAGTGAAGATAGCGTTAGAGAAGTGCAGAATCAGATTGACTGCGTGATAACCGAACGTATCCACGCCGGATTGCTGGTAGTTCAGCCAGAAGGTGAGCATGAGCAGTGGGCGTGTCTGCTGAAGCCAATCTCTCAAACTGATGTACGCAGCGCCCGGACGCATATACGTCAGGTACGTGTCATCCAGTAGAAATGGGCCGTGGATGGCGGGCCAATAAACTTCAAACGCGGCGAATAGCGCGACCACTAAGGCCGCCGAGTAGATCCAGATCCAAGGATTCGTGCGGGGCTCCACCGCCAACACCACTGGCGCGGTATGCTTCGACTTCCTGGACTTGCTATTCTTCATCTCGATTCTGCAGTTGAAACTCGACGATCGCCAGCCGCTGCGCCATCGCGACGTTGGCGTCCTTTAAGTCCGATATAACCACCGAAAGACGATAGATCACGATCACGAACACGCAAAAGACCAGGAGCATGAGAGCGAGCGGAGGGTCGGCGAGACCCAGTTGGCGGGAGATCCAGTTGAGCGCGAAGGAAGACCGCGAAAGCAAAAACAATATGACGGCGGCGGCCAGCCAGCTCACCGAGTACTCCACACGGATGTGCGAACGGCGGACTGAGAACAGAACCAGGGCCATCAAAAGAACGCTCAAAATTGTGGTGACGTTCAGTAAGCGTTCCATGCTTTATTCCTTTCCTGGCGGGGGATCCTTTCTTCGGCGGCGCTCGAACTTCAGAACGTTGATAAATACACCCAGCAGAACGTGGAAGATGTAATACAGCGATTTTACCGCGGTGATGGTGCTGCGGCCAGTCTTGCGGGGACGCATGCGGCAGGGGACTTCCTGGAACTGAAAGCGCTTGCGCTGCAAAACCACCAGCGCCTCAATTTCGGGATATTCCAGCGGAAAACTGCCGGTGAAGACCTGCAGTGCCTGGCGATTCACACCGACGTAACCCGAGGTAGGATCGCGTACCGGCTTCCCCAGAATGGGCCGCAGCACCAGGCGAAAAAACCAAATTCCTATGGCGCGAACAGAGTTGGTGTAGGCGCCGTTGCCGTTCTGAAAACGCGAGCCGATCACCATGTGACATCCGGTTTCGCGGAGGGTCCTGAGCAAATCCGGGATGTATTTGGGATCGTGCTGGCCGTCGCCATCCACGCGAATCACGTAGTCGTAGCCGAGTTCGTAGGCCAGTTTGTAGCCGGCCTGCACACCGCCGCCCAGGCCCAGATGATACGGTAAGCGGAGCACATCAGCGCCGGCGGATCGCGCGATCCTGTCAGTCCCGTCCGTGGACGCGTCGTCGACAACCAGAATGGGGGCTTCGCTCATCACGCTGCGGACTTCGCGGATGACGCCGGCGATCGCGCCCACTTCATTGAAGGCCGGGATCAAAATCAAAAGCTGATTGGGTCCACGCGCCGCCTTCACAGAGCAGCCACCTGGCGTGAGCTTATGGAGTGGCGCCGGATCAAGCGGTGGAATTGCTTCGATGTAAGCCGGCGTTTCATTCCGCGGCGCTGGCTCCAGATTTTCGGGAATCGGGCGAGCAATTCGAGATGACCGCGAATGACGTACCAAGGGAGACGCAAGAAGCTACCGCCCTCGCGCTGGAATTCGGCTGCCTTGCCGCGCCCGCGCAGCGCATACGCGAAGTGCCAGAAGTAGCGCGACATAGCGTAGTAAGGCACCAGCAGCAGATCCAGCAGCGGAAAGTTTTTGAAAATCACGTAGAGGCGATTGCGCTCCACATAGTAGGCTTTGAGCGCGGAAGCTTTGCCGGACGAATGCGAATAGCGGTGTTCCACGACGGCCTCGGGAACGTATAGGCATTCCCAGCCGGCCCAGCGCGCGCGGAGGCCAAGATCGGTGTCCTCGCAATATAAGAAGAAGCTCTCGTCGAAGAGCCCGATTTCGTCCAGCATTTCGCGGCGGTATAAGGCCGCGGAGCCGCTAGGCAAGAGCGCTTCTTCCTGGCGCGTGTAGGACGCGGGGGATTCCAGATGCCCACGCTGTTTGCTGCTCCCGTCCAGGCAAAGCAACATGCCGGCGGAGTCCAGGCAACCGTCGCTTGCGTGCCGGACCTGCGATGCGCCCATGCCGACGTCGGGACGTGGCTCGATCGCGGCAACTAGCGCCTCCAACCATCCGGGATGCGCCGTGGCGTCGTCATTCAAAACCGCAATGTAGGGAGCCTCCGATTCACGGAACGCCTGATTCACGGCTGCTCCAAAGCCGACATTCCGATCGTTCGCGATCACTCGAATCCGGCCGCCCGCTTCCCCCGCGCGTCGCGCCGCTTGCCGCGCGCTGTTGTCTACTATGATCACTTCAAAATCGGAGAACGTCTGGCGTTCCAAAGAGGCCAGACACTCATCCAGAGTCTCATCCGCCGCCAACGTAGGAACAACCACGGTCACCGTTGGACGGACTTGGCCGGACCGAGGTTCTCGTCCCATCGCGGTTTGTGCGTAGCCTCCAAACCCCCGGCCGAAACATGGGGTAGGATAGTGGCTTGCATAGACACTTACTATACATTCTCCTGGTGACTGGCGGGCTAGGGCAAGGTCTCCTGGCTCAAGCGCCGGCTCATCTCGGCGAAATCCGGCAGCTCACCAACGGCGGCGAGAATGCCGAGGCGTATTGGTCGCCCGATGGGCAGCGGATCATATTCCAATCGACGCGCGATAAGCTGGGCTGCGATCAGATATTCATCATGAATCGTGACGGATCGAACCCGCACATGGTTTCCACCGGCAAGGGCCGCACCACCTGCGGCTATTTTCTGCCGGATAACAAGCACATTCTCTATGCTTCGACGCATGAGGCTGGGGACGCGTGCCCGCCCGCCGCCGATCGAAGCAAAGGTTACGTGTGGGCCGTCTATCCGACGTATAGAATCTATCTCGCCACCGACGATGGCAAAATTCTGAAGACGCTGGCGGGGGCGCCTGGCTACAACGCCGAAGGCACGGTGAATTTCAAGACTGGCCGGATTGTTTACACGTCGATGCAATCTGGCGATTTAGATCTATGGACCATGAAACCGGACGGGTCCGACAAAAAGCAACTCACTAAAACCGATGGGTACGATGGCGGCCCCGTGTTTTCGCGCGATGGCAAGCAGGTGGTGTGGCGCGCGAATCATCCGCAGACGCCTGAAACCGAGAAGCGCTATCACGATTTGCTGAAAGATAATCTCACCTCGCCGATGAAGATGGAATTGTTCGTATCGGACGGCCAGGGGAAGAACGTGAAGCAGATCACGAATTTCGGCTGCGCAAGTTTTGCTCCCACCTTCACTCCGGACGGGAAGAAGATTCTTTTCGCGTCCAACAAGCACAACTGCGACGGGCGAAAATTTGAGCTGTACCTGATCAACACAGATGGCACGGATCTGGAGCAGGTGACGGATTTCGGCGGATTCACGGCGTTTCCCGAGTTCGCGCCGGATGGGAAGACGATTGTTTTCGCGTCCGACAAAGGCGCCAAGACGCCGTACGAGTTCAATATTTTTACTGCTGCGTGGAAGTAGATTCTGGCGCTGATCCCGCCTGCGGAACTTCGTTCACCTTTTGCGCCGCTTCCTTGCTTGTCACCTTGGCTGCCGCTGGCAACTCAGTGGCATTCCAACCCCCGCCCAGCGCCTGAACCAGTTCCACCGCGGCCGTCATCTCGTTCACGCGCAGGGTCACCTGCGTCTGCTGATTGCTCAACAGCGTGAGCTGGGCCGTCATCACGTTCAGGTAAGGATCCAGGCCGGTCTCGTATCGCACGGTGGCGATATTCAGGTATCTCTGCGCAGCCTCAATGGCCGCATTTTCACGCTCGATCTGATCGGAAGTTACACGCAACGTGGCAATGTAATCCTCCACCTGTTGGAACGCCGTCAATACCGCTTGCTTGTACGAAGCGACGTCGCCATTGTATTGGGCGGTGTACTGCGCCATCGTGGCTCTGCGTAGACCGGCGTCGAAGATAGTCTCTGACGCGGACGCCCCGAGCGACCAGAACAGTGCCGGTAACGCGAATAAACTTTTCAGCGCGGACCCTTCCAGGCCGCCGCTTCCAGTAAGGCTGACAGTGGGATAGTAGGCGGCCTTCTCGACGCCGATCAGCGCGTTCGCCTCCGCCATGGTGCGTTCCGCCGCCGCGATGTCCGGACGCCGCTGCAGCAGCTCCGAAGGTACGCCTACCGGGATGGCCGGAAGCGGAGTGCTCAGATTCTTCACCGCCATGGAAAACTCCGACGCCGGTTTGCCGATCAGCATCGCGATGGCGTGCTCGTAGATGGCACGGTTGGTGGCAATGCCCGCTCCCGCCTCTTCGGCATTCTTCAGCGTGACGTCCGCCTGCGCCACGTCTTCGTCACTGTCAATGCCGGTCTCAAACAGAGCGCGCGTCAGATTCAGCGAAACTTTGTCGGCCTCAATGGTGCGGTTATATAGATCCTGCAACGCGTCCTGGCCGCGCAGTTGGAAGTAATACTCGGCCAGATCGGCCTGTTCGGTCAAGCGCTCGTTTTCCAGATCGGCGGCGCTCACCTGAGCGGCATATTGATATTGGCGCACCGTGTTGCGGACGCGGCCCCACAGATCCGGTTCCCAGGAGACATCGATCGGCAGCGTGATCCCGGTATAGTTGGTCGCACTGACCGTCTGCGTGGTGGTGGTTCCGGTTCCGGAATTGGAAACAAGCGATGAGCCGCCGCCCGTCCCGCCCTTGGTCACAGTGGGATTCGCCGTCACTGTCGGAAAGTATTGGCGAACGAGCCTCACTCACCTGCGCACGCGCCGCCATGAAGTTCTGAAAATACTGCGCGATGTTCTGGTTATTAATATTCAATTGATCTTCGAGCGTGTTGAGTTCGGGCTCGTTGAACATCTCCCACCATTTGCCCTTCAGCACCGCGTCCTGCGGACGCGCGGGCTGCCATGTACCCGGCGGCGCCGATTTGTAGGCGGCGGGGGACGACTCTTTAAAGGCCGGCGGCGCGGGAACGCTGGGCGTTGTATATTTCGGCCCGACGCGGCACCCGCTGAGCAGGACAATGAAGACCGCCACGCATAGCTCTCGCAATCCTGGATGCCTCATTGAGTGGCCTCCTCCGGCCTGAGCATATTCGCATGTTTATGGCCTTGCAGCTTCAGGCGCATGGTATCCATGAACACATAAATGACCGGCGTGGTGTAGAGCGTAAGAATCTGGCTGACGATCAGCCCGCCGATGATGGAGATTCCCAGCGGCCGGCGCAGTTCCGATCCCATGCCGGTCCCGATCGCCAGCGGAACGGCGCCGAATAGCGCCGCCATGGTGGTCATCAGGATCGGGCGGAACCGCAGAATCGAAGCTTCGAAAATCGAGTCTCTGGTGTTCTTGCCCTCGACGCGCTCCGCGTTCAGGGCGAAGTCGATCATCATGATGGCGTTCTTTTTGACGATTCCGATCAGCAGGATGATGCCGATAATCGACATCACGTCCAGTTCCGATTTCGTGAGCAGCAGAGCGAGAATGGCTCCCACGCTGGCCGGCGGGAGCGTGGAAAGAATGGTGATGGGATGCACCAGGCTTTCGTACAAAATTCCAAGCACGATATAAACGGCAGCCAGCGCGGTCAGAATCAGGTATGGTTCCGTGGTCAGGGACTGCTGAAAGGCCTGCAACGTTCCAGCGAACTCGCCATGGATCGTGGCGGGCATGTTGAGCTTCTGCTGAATGGACTGAATTTCATTCGTCGCCTGCCCGAGCGAGACTCCTGGCGCCAGATTGAACGACACGGTCACCGAAGGAAAAAGCCCGGTATGGTTGACGGCCAGCGGTGAGGTGGACGGAGCATATTTGGCGACTGAATCGAGCGGGACCGCGCCTCCGCCCGCGTTCTGAATCAGGTAGGTATCTTTCAGCCCCTGCGGCGACTGCCAGTACTTCGGAGCCACTTCCATCACGACGTAGTATTGGTTCAGCTGCGTGTAGATGGTCGAGACTTCGGCTTGGCCGAACGCATCGTACAGCGTGTTGTCGAGCAACTGCGGCGTAATGCCCAGGCGTGCCGCGGTCGGACGATCGTATGTCAGCAAAGCCTGCAGGCCGTTGTTCTGCTGATCTGTATTCACGTCCTGGAAGCCCGGAGCGTGACGCAACTGCGCGAGAAGCAGCGGGCCATATTTCTGGAGATCCTGAGTAGTCTCGGCCTGCAGCGTGTATTGATATCCGGCGTTCGACTGCCGGCCGCCGATGCGGATGTCCTGAACGGGCTGCAGAAACGTCGCCGCGCCGGGGATGCGCGCCAGCTTCGGCCGCAGCCGGTTGATGATTTGTTCCGCGCTCACCTTGCGCTCGTTCAGCGGCTTGAGCGCGATAAACTCGTTGCCCGTATTGGTGGCGCCTTGCCCGCCGGTGAAGCCCATCACGTTCTGGACGCCGGGGTCGGCTTTGACGATATCCACGGACTGCTTCACGGCTTTCTCCATGGCATAAAAGGAACTGTCCTGCGGCCCCTGCATTCCGCCCTGAATCACCCCGGTGTCCTGCAGCGGGAAGAATCCTTTGGGAATTTTGTCGATCAGAAACACATTCAACGCCAGCGTCGCCACAAAAATGATCAGGATCAAAGCGGTATGATCCAGCACCCAGTTGAGGCTGCGCTTGTAGCCGCTCAGGACGCGGTTGAAGCTGCGCTCACTCGAGTTGGTAGATCTTGCCGTGCTTCATGTCCCGCTCGGGAACCAAAACGCGCCCGCACATCATCGGGGTGGTGGTCAGCGAGATCAGCATGGACACCAGAATGGCGGCGGACAGCGTAATGGCGAACTCGCGAAATAGACGCCCGATGATGCCGCCCATGAGAAGTAGGGGAATGAAGACCGCGATCAGGGAGACGCTGATGGAGAAGACGGTAAAGCCAATTTCCTTCGCGCCTCTCAGAGCGGCCTGAATGGGAGGCAGGCCCGCTTCCAGGTGTCGGGTGATGTTTTCCATCACGACGATGGCATCGTCCACCACAAAACCGCTCGCGATCGCCAGCGCCATCAGCGACAGGTTGTCGAGCGAAAAGCCGGCCAGGTACATGATGGCGCAGGTTCCGATCAGCGAGACCGGCACGGCTACGGCGGGCATCAAAGTGGCACGTACGTTTCGCAGAAAAACAAACACCACCGCGATAACGAGGAACACCGAGATGATGAGCGTTCGCTCGATATCGGAGACGGATGCCCGAATGGTGAGGGTCCGGTCCAGAATCGTGATCAGATGCTCGTCCGCGCTTGATGGTGGCCTGAAGCGATGGAATCGCCGCCTTGACAGCGTCCACGGTGGTAATGATGTTCGCTCCCGGCTGCCGGAAGATGATCATGTTGACCGATGGTTTGCCGTTGAGGAACCCGGCCTGGCGCACCGATTGCTGCGAATCGATCACCTCCGCAATGTCCTGCAGCCGAACCGCGCCGCCGTTGTGATACCCGACCACCAGCGGCTTGTAATCGGCGGCCTTGGAGATCTGATCGTTGGCCACAATGTCGGACGTCTGACTGCCGTTGAAGAACTGGCCTTTCGCCAAATCCGAATTTTGTCCGGCCACCACCTGCTGCACGGCGGGCAGGCTGATCCCGTAGCTGGCAAGCTGGGTGGGGTTGAGCTCAATGCGTACGGCGGGCAAGGACGCTCCCACTACCAGCACTTCGCCCACGCCCGAGATCTGCGATATGCGCTGCTCCATCACCGTGGATGCTTCGTCGTAGAGGTCGGGAACGTCGTAGATGTCCGACTGCAGGCCCAGCACCATGATCGGCGAATCGGCCGGGTTCACCTTGCGATAGGTGGGATTAGCCGGAAGATTCGCGGGAAGATAGGTGCGCGCGGCATTGATGCCGGCCTCCACGTCGCGCGCCGCTCCGTTAATATCACGGCTGAGATCGAACTGTAGCGTCACGCCGGTGGTGCCGAGCGTGCTCGAAGACGTCATCTCCGTGATCCCGGCGATGTGGCCGAACTGGCGCTCCAGCGGCGTGGCGATCGATGAGGCCATGATGTCCGGGCTCGCGCCTGGCAGCGACGCCGCCACCGTGATGGTCGGAAAATCCACCTGCGGCAGCGGGGAGACAGGCAGCACGGTAAACGCAATTGCTCCGGCAATCGCCACGGCCACCGTCAGCAGCGTGGTGGCCACCGGCCGTTCGATGAAGATGCGCGACGGGTTCATGCCGGCTTCGTCTCCGCTTCGCGGGGGCGTAGCTCTGCCCGGACGCTGCCGGCGAGAATCGCGCCCCCAGATTGTCGAAGAAGATGTAGATCACCGGCGTGGTGTAAAGGGTCAGCACCTGGCTGAAGATCAGTCCGCCCACCATCGCGACACCCAGCGGCCGCCTGCAGTTCGGAACCGATGCCCGAGCCGAAGGCCAGCGGGAGGCCGCTGAGCAACGCCGCCATGGTGGTCATCATGATGGGCCGGAAGCGCAGCAGCGACGCCTGATAGATTGCGTCCGTGGCGTTCTTCCCGCCGGTTCGCTCAGCCTCCAGGGCGAAATCGACCATCATGATTCCGTTCTTCTTCACGATGCCGATCAGCAGGATGATGCCGATGATGGCGACGATGTCGAGGTCCAGATGGAATAACAGCAGCGCGAGCAGAGCGCCTACGCCGGCGGACGGCAGCGTGGAAAGAATGGTGATCGGATGCACGAAGCTTTCGTACAGCACGCCCAGCACGATATAGACGGTGACCAGAGCCGCGAGAATCAACAGCCCTTCGTTCGATAGCGATCCCTCGAATGCCGCTGCGGTTCCTTGATAATTGGCGATCACGCTGGCAGGCAACTTAGTCTGCGTGATGACTTTGTTCATGGCGTCCAGAGCTTGTCCTAGCGAATAGCCATCGCCGAGATTGAAGGAAATGGTAACGGCCGGGAACTGGCCCTGGTGAGCAATGGAGAGAGACTCGCTCTGAGTCTTCACATGAGTGAAAGCGCTTAATGGAACCGGCGTCTGCAGAGCCGTTGCACTGGATCCCCCCGCGGCGCCGGAAGAGCCTTCGCTGGCATTCGTGGTGGAGGACGAGCGCGAGGTTCCGGCCAGCGATGTGGTTGCGCTGGAGGACACGCTGTTGGAGGTCACGGCGGGGGTCAAAACAGTTGAGCTGGAAGCAGCCGTGGATGCCGGTGACAGAGCCGAAGTCGAAGTGATGGGCGTGGTAGCCGACGTCGTGGCCGTGGCGCTGGAACTGAGCGCCGACGTGGAGGAAGCAGGTGAGGAAACGCCGGCCGTCGAGGAAGGGGTCAATAGTGCGTTCCCCGATGACGGCGTTATTCCCGATCCGGCTCCCGACGACGAGCCCGCCGTGTTGGCCGTAGTTTCAGAAGCCGTGCTGCTAGTCAAAGAAGACTGGATGTAGATATCGTGCAGCTTTTTCGGGCTGCGCTGAAACTGCGGGTCCGTTTCCAGAATGACGTGATACTGATTCAACTGGGTGTAAAGCGTGTTGATCTGCCGCTGCCCGAAGGCGTCGTAGAGCGTGTTGTCGATGGTGGATGGCGTGATGCCGAAGCGCGAGGCCGTGGCGCGATCGATCGAAATCGCCGTCGCCAAACCTCCCAGTTGTTGATCGGTTACCACGTCGGCTAGCTGCGGAAGCTGCTTGAGCCGGGACATCAGTTGGTGCACCACGGAATCCAGCTCAGCCTGGTTCGGATCCTCGAGAGTGTATTGATACTCGGTGCGGCTCACGCGTGTCGTCCACCGTCAGATCCTGCACCGGCTGCATGTACAGCCTGATGCCCTGCACCTGCGCCAGCTTTGGTCCCAGCCGCTGGATCACTTGGGTTGCGGAAATATGGCGCTGGTCGAGCGGCTTCAGATTGATTTGGATGCGTCCGCTGTTCAGGGTGGTGTTGGTTCCGTCGGCTCCGATGAACGACGAGATATTCTGGACCGCCGGATCGGCCAGCAGCACTTTCGCCAGTTCCTGCTGCATCCGGGTCATGGCTTGGAAACTGGTGGACGCGGAAGCCTGCGAAATGCCCTGGATGATGCCGGTATCCTGCGTGGGGAAAAAGCCTTTCGGAACGATGATATATAGGAACACTGTCAGCACCAGGGTGCCCGCGGCCACCAGCAGGGTGATGGTCTGAAAGCGCAAGACCACCCTCAGCGTGCGCCCGTAGAAGGCGATAATGTTCTCGAATGCCCGCTCGGACACTCGATAGAAGCGGCCCTGCCTTTCCGGCGGCGTGTAGCGCAGCAGGCGCGCGGACATCATCGGCGTGAGCGTCAGAGAAACGAATGCCGACAGGATGATGGTCACCGCCAGGGTAACGGCGAACTGGCGGAACAGACGGCCGGCGATATCGCCCATGAACAGCAGCGGAATCAGCACGGCGATCAGCGAGACCGTCAGAGACAGAATGGTAAAGCCGATCTGCTCGGCGCCCTTCAGAGCCGCCTTCAGCGGCGTTTCGCCCTCCTCGATGTAGCGCGAGATGTTTTCGATCATCACGATCGCGTCGTCCACCACAAAGCCGGTGGAGATGGTGAGCGCCATCATGGTGAGATTGTTCAGGCTGTAGCCCACCAGGTACATCACGCCGAAAGTGCCAACCAGCGAGAGCGGCACCGCGATGCTCGGGATGATGGTGGCCGGGTAGGCTGCGCAGAAACAGAAAGATCACCATCACCACCAGCCCGATGGTGAGGAGCAGCTCGAACTCGACGTCGCTCACCGAGGCGCGAATCGATACGGTGCGGTCTGTCACCACTTGCACGTGTACGGCTCGTCGGCAGCGTGCTCTCGAGCTGCGGCAAGAGCTTCTCGATGCTGTCGACCACCGTGATGGTGTTCGCGCCGGGCTGCCGCTGAATGTTCAGGATCACCGCCGGCGTGTAGTTCATCCAGGCGGCCAGCTTGCTGTTCTCCACGCCGTCGACGACGTGCGCTACGTCGCTGAGCATCACCGGAGCGCCATTGCGATAGGCCACCACCACCGATTTGTAGTCGCCGCTGGTCAGCAACTGATCGTTGGCGTTGATGGTGTAATCCTGCGACGGGCCGTCGAAGTTTCCCTTGGCGGAATTGAGGCTGTTGCCGGTGAGCGCATTGCGCAGGTCTTCCAGATTGATGCCGTAGGACGACAGAGCGGTCGGATTCGCCTGAATGCGGACGGCGGGCTTCTGGCCGCCGGAGATGCTCACCAGGCCGACTCCGGAAATCTGCGAGATCTTGGGAGACAAGCCGCGTATCCGCCAGGTCCTCCACCTGCGACAGCGGCATCTCGTTGGAGGTGAGCGCCAGATGTCAGAACCGGCGCGTCGGCGGGATTGGATTTGCTGTAGACCGGAGGGGTCGGCAGATTGGCCGGCAAGATAGCTTTGCGCCGCGTTGATGGCCGCCTGCACCTCCTGCTCGGCGACGTCGATGTCGAGGCTGAGCTGGAACTCCATCACGATCACCGATACGCCGCCGGCGCTGGTGGACGTCATCTGGCTCAGTCCGGCCACTTCGCCGAACTGCCGCTCCAGAGGCGCGGTTACGGCGGAGGCCACCACATCGGGGCTGGCGCCGGGATAAAACGTCAGCACCTGAATGGTCGGATAATCCACCTCGGGAAGCGCCGATATCGGTAGTTGGAAAAATGCGACTCCGCCCGCCAGAAACAGCGCCACCATCAGCAGAGCCGTCGCGACGGGACGAAGAATGAATGGCCGCGAAGGATTCATGGAGCTGTACTGCTGCTGTCAGTCCCGCCAGCGGAACCATTGCTGCCGTGACCTTGATTGTTCGTTTGGCTAGGCTGGCCACGCACCGTCACGGTGACGCCATTCTCCAGACGATCGAACCCGCTGGTCGCCACGTCCACTCCCGCATTCAATCCCTGCACCGCGGTTTCCTCATTACTCGTGGCCAGAACCTTGATCTGCTGCACGGTAACCGTATCGTTGGAATTGACAATGTATACGAACGCGTTGGTGCCGTTTTGCTGGACTGCCGCGGAAGGAACCAGGGTCACCTTTCGCAAGGTCTTCACCAGCAGTCGCGCATTAACGAATTGGTTGGGATAAAGCGAGAGCGTCTGGTTGGAGAACTCGGCACGAAATTTGACGGTGCCCGTGGTGGTGTCTACCTCGTTGTCCAGGGAAGTGAGCTTCCCGGCTTCGATCTTCTTATCGTAGGCGCGGTCGAAAGCATCCACCTCCAGGGTGCGTCCGCCCTTGAGCTGCGCCTGCACCTGTGGCAGATCGTCCTCTGAGACGTTGAACACAACCGTGATTGGCTGGAGCTGCGTGATGACAACCAGCGTGGAACCGCTGCCCGCAAAAACGGTGTTTCCAGGGTCCACCAGCCGCAGCCCGACGCGCCCGGTGATGGGCGAGACGATGTGGCAGTAGGAAAGCTGCACCTTATCGTAAGCCACCGTCCCCTCATCTGCCTTGACGGTGCCTTGGTCCTGGACTACGATCTGTTGCTGATCTTCGTATTGCTGTCTGGCGATGGCGTTTCTGTCGACCGCCGCTTTGTACCGGTTCAAATCCATAGCCGCTTCGGCCAGCAATCCTTGATCGTGTTCCAAGGTTCCTTCCGCCTGCGTCAGGGTGGTTTCGTACGGGCGCGGGTCGATATCGATCAGCGGGTCTCCCTTCTTCACCATCTGTCCCTCCGTGTAATGGACGGCAATGACTCGCCCCGTAATCTGGCTGTAGAGAGTGACTGTGTAAACGGGAGTTACCGTGCCCAGAGCATCGACATAGATGTTGATGTTGCCGGTTTTCGATTGACCAACGGTGACCGCTGCCGATGCTTGCTCTTTCGCCGGTGCGCCGTTCTTTGCTGCAGTCGAAACTCCATCGTGCAAACGATAGAAGACAATAATCGCCAGCAGTGCCAGCAGTGCGGCCACCACCCAGGGCCATCGGCGCCGCCGGGGCCTGTTGTTCTTCGCCGGGGCGTTGTCCGGGGGAGGCAATTGCCTCTGCTCCGGCGGGACTGCGGGCGGTGCCAGTAGCTTCTGCGGCTCAGAAGAGTCCTCAAGAAAGGAAGAGTTCTCAAGAAAGGATGAGTTCTCTGGGTCTGGTTGGACGTCTTTATCGTTTTCGCCCATTCATTGCCCTTTTCCGCCCTCCCAAACACATTAATTGGACGCCGCATGATCCGTGGCCGCTGCATCGGACATAAGTCGACAACTAGCGGACCCCGTGAAGCACCATGCGCGCTGCCTCACTCGTACACAGGGGAGACTCACCCTAGGAAATTTCCGTTTCCTCACGATTGGGTTACCTGGTTACCCCGAATAAGTTGTCAAAAATTGTAATCAGGCGGGGAGGGCGTTACTGCTTTCGATACCAGCCAACGGCTTGACGGGCACTGGCACCGGGAGCGTCGAATGGAACGATGGTGATGCCGGCCAGTTGCATGGAACTGCCGGGCGTCGTGGGCAGGCGGTCATTCGTCAGCAAGAGACCGCCGGACTTCAGCATGGCGCCCGCGTTCTCCAGGGCTAGAGCCTGTTCGAAAGCATCGTAGTAGACGAAAATGTTGGTGCCCACTATGAGGTCGAAGCGATCGGCCGCTGGCAGATTGAGGCGTTCGAGAACGATATTGAGGTCGATCGGTTCACAAGCGAGAACGACGTCGGGACGGATTCGCACGGCTCGCGTCCGTAAGCCTTCAAAGATCTGCGGTGGCGGGATCGGCTCGATTGCCGTTCCTACCTGATCTCCGAGCGAGCTCCAGTAGCCGACAAGGTCCGGCGGCCAGGGACGCGCAAGGTCGCGCGGCAACTGTATGTCATAGCCGATGTTCTGGCTGGCGCGTTCGCGCGCGCGCTGGATGTGCTCGATCACTGGGGAGCTGATGTCCAGAATCGACATCGAAAGGTGGTTGGCTTTGGCCAGCTTTAGCCGGACCAGCGAATCGTATAAGGCGAACGGTTGCAAAGTCTGCTGAGGATAGTAGTCGTAGGCGGACGCTTCGTTTTTGTCGATGAAGTCGAGGCCTGGCCCGACGACGGCCACGCGAGTGACCTGACCTTCCCGCAGTATCCCGCGCTCTTTCAGATCTCGGAGGGTCTGCTCGATTGAGAAATCAGGCAAGATGCTGGTGTCAAGCGAAACTCCCCGATCGCGGAACAGTGACAAGCGGTCCAAAAGCGATGATGGGTCCTCCGGATGAGTTAGTTTCTGGTCGGCGGCCGCGCGCTGCGCCAGAGTCCGGCTCTCTTGAACTACCCGTTGGAGATTCTGGAGGATGAAGACACCCGTCTCTTTGGGACCATCGGGGGTTCCCGGGTCGACGCCCTGGGTTCGCAGAAGACGCTGGAGAAAAATGAGACGCTCGTTGTCGCCAGGGCTGCGCAAGCCCGAAACCAGATCGTCCACCCTGGCCCGTAAGACTCCGGACTTGGACGCCTCGGTGAGGCCCTCCATCCTGATGCGTGGCTGCCTGGTGAAGGAGGTGCCGTACAACAGAAGATTCACCATGGAGTCCAGTTCGCCTTGGTGAAGACGCGCGCGAATGGATTTGTCCTGCTGGCGCGCCCAAGCGAGCCACTTGGCCTGATTTGCGTTCCTGAGTTCGGCGGGCAACCCGTCGCGCTGCGCATCCAGTATCGGCTTAACGTCGCTATAAAAAGTAAACGCCCGGCCTGCAGCGAGCAAGCCGAGCGTTGTGAAGAAGACAACCGAAAACTTCAATTGCACTACATCAGTACATCAGTACATCAGAACGAGAACCGAGCGACCAGCGTACCGGTGCGGCCCAAAAGGTAGGGCGCCGTGCCGTAGATGCTGCCCGTCGGCAGGTAGGTGTTGATGACTCCGAAGCCACTGCTATAGATTCCGCTCGATGCGCCCGGCGCGTTCTGCGGATTCCCCGTGGTCGGATTCGGCAACAAGGTTCGGTTGAAGATGTTGACGAATTCGGCTCGGATAAAGAGGTTGAATTTACCCTCCGGCCCAAACCGGAAATTGCGGCCGATGTTGGCGTTTTCGGTCGGTGTGCGAGGACCGCGGAAATCCTTGTAATACACCGAGGTTGACGCACAAACCCCACCCGCGGGACAGGGAGCCCACGCGGCTGGATTGAGCACCTGAGTGGTAGCCGGATTAAAGGTGCCGTGGTCGTTGATGTTCACACCCTGCGTATACAGGGGCTGACCCGCAACCCGAATGTCCTCGCTCTCGAAGAAATTCGGCGTGGTGCTGACCGGAGGCGCCAGGAACTGGCCGCTCTGGTAATTCGCGAACCAGCCGATCTGCCAATCCTTGGCTAGGTAATGCAGGCCGCCTTTGGTTGGAATGAACGACGCCCCGGGTACGGTGTAGATGGCGTTGAAGTTCAGATCCTGCGGCGGGATTTGCTGCAGTTGCCAAACAGCGCTCTGGGCATTGAAGAAGTTCTGGCGGTCCGGCTCCACGAAGCCCTGGCCCCAGGTGTAGGTGCCACCAGCCTGCAAACCGTGCGAGAAGCGCTTGGTCAACTTGATCTGCAAGGAATCGTACTTGGAGCGCCCGGTCGGGGAATTCGCATCCAGAATACCGCCGTACTGTGCAAATGGGTAAAGCGCGCTCTGCAGCGAGTTGGTGGCCGGGAAGCCGGCATAGGGCGTAAAGCCGGCTTGTCCAGACTGAAGCCAGCCTAGCCTGCACAGCATTGCTGTTGAGTGGCTGAATCGTCAACAGGTAATCTTGATAGTTGTTGGTGCCTGCGGGGCCCGTTCCAGGGTAAGGGTAGAAGCCATATTGCGCGTAAGTTGACGCCGAAATTTGAGCAGCGGGGCCGGCGGCGGTATTATAGGGGCCTGTGCCGTCCACGGATCCAAGAGGTCCGCTTCCCAACCAGACAGCGCGGTTACCCACGTAGGAGGCTTCTATGATGAAATTCGGCGAGATCTCTTGCTGGATGCCGAAGCTGAATTGGTTGATGCGGGGCGGCCGGTTTTCGTTCCCGTCCGGGACATAGGGGTCCGAGACACCCGGGATTCCAACGGTTCCCGCGGGCGGATAGACATACGGATTGGTGACGGGCCAAACCGGCTGCACGATTGAGTTCGGAGCGGCGACGTTTACGTAGGGGTTGATACCCGAGAGAGGATAAACCCCGTTCGTGCCGATCGTCGCTCCGGCAGGGTTCGCAACGAACTGGTAAGTGAATCCCCATCCACCGCGCAACACCGTCTTGGGCCTGAGCTGATAGGCCACGCCTACACGTGGTCCAATCGCGAAAGGATATGCGGACTTGTAGAAGTTGCAGTTGCAGGTGTTGGCGAACTGTACCGCCCCCAGCGCGCCGCCGGCGTTGGCGTTCGGTAAGGTTGGGTCCAGCTGTCCCAAGCGACCATATTGCTCATGTTCCGGAGTGGCGTAATCCCACCGGCCACCGTAGGTCACGGTCAGATTACGGCGTACCTTCCAGGAATCTTGCGCAAACACTCCCCACTCCTGGCTTCCCTCACGGGTAAACTCGGCTGGGGTCTGCGTAATGGAGGAGTAGTCGCCTAGCAGGAAGCTGGCGAAGCCAAAGCCCATGTTGTATCCGTTGAAATTCGTGGTCGGAGTGTATGGTTGGGCAGTCGCGGTTGCGATGCCAGCTCCGTTCACAGCATCTAGAGTAACTCCCGAAAAGGCTCCTGTATAAGCTTGCTCGAGGTACATCTCCGCGCCGAACTTGAAGGTGTGGGCACTCTTGACCCAAGTCAGATTCGCGTTGAAGCTGGGCTTTTCTTCGTAGTTTTGTGATTGGATTTGACCGGAGGTTCCTACGTTCTGCATGCCGCCAAACCCGGAAACTCCGCCGATAGCACCCTGGATGCAACTCGTAGGGGTACCGGGGGGGCCGATGAGTTGCCCGCAACCTCCGATTACACTCGGAAACTGGCGGTCATTCAGAAAGCCGGAGAGATCGAATGCGGAGGGGTTGAAATCGAGGAACGGCGCGTGGTCGTTGAAACTGGTGTGAAAGTAGCCCACGCCCAAGTGCAACAGGATAGTCGGCGAAATGGTGCGGTCATAGTTCAGCCGCGTTGTCCAGGTAGGAATGAATGTGCCGCGGTAACCGCCGATCTCCGTTGGCAGACCATCCGCGTTACCCAAAGGAGAAGAAATCTGACTTTCGGTGTTGTTCCTCGACCAGAAAAACGACAGCTTGTCCTTCTCGGAGAGAATTTCATCCACCTTGATGGATGGGATGGCTGAGTATCTTCCGCCCGCGATGCTCCCGTTGTAGTTGCCAACGAGATTACCGTTCTGCGGTTGGGGGTACAAAGCCAGAAACGCCAGAGAGCTAGCGCTCAGTTCGCTCGCGGGAATCTTGTTGCCGGGAAACGGATTGGCGTACCCCAGGCCATTCGCGGGATTGATGGCACGCGTGCTGGGATCATAAATTTCATTGGCGTAGATCGGCCGACCCAAAGCGTCGGTGCCCAATGGCGCCGTCGGAATGCCGTACTGTGCGCACAAGCTGCAGGTTCCATTCGCGGAGATGGCGGAGAAATCGCCGCTCCGCATCGCGGTGGTTGGGACAGTGTCCACGAAGTTGTACTGCGATCCTTCGAGATACTGCTCATACGCAAAGAAGAAAAAGGTCTTGTTTTTGCCGTTGTAGAGTTTGGGGATGATCACCGGACCACCCAGTGTGCCGCCAAAATCGTTGCGGCGGTTGCGGGGCCGTTCCTTTGCTCCTTCACCATTGCTGCTGAAGGGGTCGCCCGCGTTCAGGTCTTCGTTCACGAAATAGTCGAAGCCAGTGCCGTGGTATTGATTGGTTCCGGACTTCATAGTCATGTTAATGACCACGCTGCCAGCCTGCCCATACTCGGGGGCGTAGTTGCTGGTCTGATACGCTATTTCCTGAATGGCATCCGCGTTCGGCTGCGCCATCTGCGTGTAATCGTAGTTCCCGAAGATACGAGAAGTCGCATCCTGACCCTCGATGCGCATTGTTTCAGTCAGAGACGCAACGAAGGGGTTGCCCGGTATCGATCCGCCCAATCCGTTAACGACGAATAGTCCGCTGGTGGCATAATCACTCACACCAGGAAGGGTCAGAAGCGTGTTGTATGGATTTCGATATCCAGAGGTTCCGGAATTAACGGTTCCAATGCCCAACAAAGGCAGATTATCCATTTGCTCGACCGTGACGTTGTGAGTAAGATCGCCCGTCTCCGCTTGCAGCAGTGAAGCTTCGGCTGCCACGGTTATGGACTCTGATGCCGCGCCAACCTGCAGGGGAATGTCCTCTCTCAGCGTTTGAGCCGCCGTGATCGTGAGGTTGGTGTGGGTGTAAGTCTTGAAGCCTTGCACCATCACGGACAATCCGTAGGTGCCGACCGGCAAATTGGGGACGGTGTAATTTCCTGCGGCGGTTGTTGCCGCGGTATAGACGCCACCCGTCGCGGCGTTGGTGGCCTGCACGGTAGCTCCGGCGACTGCCAAGCCTGTTGGATCGGTAACTGTACCGGTGATGGTTCCAGTGCCGCCCTGGCCGAATGCCAAGGGCGCAAAGGTCAAAAACAACAACGCTGTTAGGAATGAACCAGCGGCTACAAACACTGAGCGCATGTACAGATCTCCTCGAACTTTGAGTAACTAACCCCTAGCCCCGTTCGGTCGCAATAAACCGCGAGGCTGTCATTAAACCTGAACTTCGTAGAGCATATTAGATTTCAACCCTCCCGTCAAGTGCAAAGTGAAATTTCAGTGTTGTCTCAGCGAGCTTAAGTGGTGCTGTATACAGCGCCGATGGCGGGCCTGCACAGTACGGAAGCGGCAGTTGTACTGCGTCGGAAATCGGCCATAAAACCCTGACTGGCACCTGTTCCGAACACCCTGCCCGGGCGAAACCGCCCGCGGAATAAAGGAGCACCGGATTTACTGCGAAGAAGCCCTTGATTATGCCCAACCGAGGTATAAGATATGCCTATGCGCAAAACGATCTGGTTGCCGTTTTTAATGGCCTGGGCATGGACGCTCGCGGGACAACCAGCCCGCCACGTAGACGATAGCGTTCTGAAAAACGCCGCAAAAACTGGGGAAGAATGGCTGACATATGGCCAGAATCCCGGGGAGACCCGCTATAGCCCGCTTGCACAAATTGACGCGAAGAACGTCGCGCGCCTGGGGCTGGCTTGGTCGTACGACATTGGCAAGGGAGGCGGCAATCAGGAGGCGACTCCGCTGGTCTGGAATGGCACGCTTTTTTCCATTACGAATTGGAGCGTGGTTTACGCCCTGGATGCTCGCACCGGCAAAGAGCGTTGGCGTTGGGATCCGGAGGTGAACCAGGCCGCGGTGTTCCCGAAGATCTGCTGCGGCGTTGTGAACCGCGGCTTGGCGATATATCAAAACTTGATCATCGCGCCCATCATCGATGGACGGCTGGAGGCGCTGGATGCTGAGACCGGAAGGCCGGTTTGGGAATCGCGGGTGGCGTATCCTCAGGACAACTACACCATCACGATGGCTCCGCGCATCGCGAAGGGAAAAGTAATTGTGGGCGTGAGTGGTTCGGAGTATCCCGTGCGCGGATTTTTCGCGGCCTTTGATGCGAGCACCGGCCATTTCGCGTGGAAATTTTATACGGTGCCTGGCGATCCATCCAAGCCTTTTGAGAATGCCGCCATGAAAAAGGCTGCCGAAACGTGGTCGCCGGAAGCTTGGAAGATGGGTGGCGGCGGCACGGTTTGGGATGGGATGGCTTATGATCCCGAGTCGGATTTGATTTATGTCGGCACGGGCAATGCCGGGCCGTGGCCCGAGCAGCTTCGTAAATCGAAAGGCAAGGATAATTTGTATGCCTGCTCGGTTCTGGCGGTGCGGCCGGAGACGGGCGAGTTGAAATGGTATTTCCAGATGGTTCCCGGCGATTCCTGGGACTACGACAGCGTGCAGCAGTTGATGCTTGCAGATTTGACTATTCAGGGACAACAGCGCAAAGTCCTGATGCAAGCCAATAAGGACGGCTTTTACTATGTGCTGGATCGCGTGACCGGACAGTTCATCTCCGGCCAGCCCTTTGTGCAAGTCTCCTGGGCCAAAGGCCTGGATGAGGCCACGGGACGGCCGATCGTAAACGATGAAGCTCACTACGGCGCCGAGGCGGTGATGTTGACACCTGGACCGGGCGGCGGACACAACTGGTCCCCCATGTCGTTTAATCCGAGCACCGGCCTGGTCTATGTTCCCAGTTCCACTGGCGGCGTGAACTCCTACATGGCGGATGAAAACTTCGTCTTCAAGCCAGGCGAAAAAAACCTGGGTATTATTCGGCCGAAAGCACAGCCTGCGACCGCGGATACAGCGGGCATGGCCACGGCGCAAAAGGCAGCTTTGAAAACCCCGCCCTCTTTGCCGACCATTGGACCCGCTCCTCCCGAAGGGCAGCGCAATATTCTGGTCGCTTGGGATCCGGTGACTCAAAAGGAACGCTGGCATGCCATTGGCGGCGGCGCTCTCGGTGGCGGGACGGTTTCCACTGCAGGGAATTTGGTTTTGCAGGTCATTCCGGATGGGCGCCTGCTTGCTTATCGCGCCGATACCGGAGAGAAACTTCTGGATGTCAAGACCGGGCTTCACGGCGGAATGGGCCCGCCGATCACTTACATGCTGGACGGTAAACAGTACATTTCTTTAGCGGGCGGTACGGGCAGCGTCACCCCATCGGTAGGCCTCCCTCCGCCTCCGCCTTCCACGACAGCGCCTGGCTTGCCCCGATTGTTGACGTTCGTTCTGGACGGCACGCCATTGCAGGGCGCCACTCAGTAGAAGCGAAATCGCTTGGGTTATTTCTTGATCCAGGGATACCGATCCGTATCCTTGCCCGCGTAGTCCGGATCCAGATAAATGAAGCAGCGCTGGATCAGCCCGTCGCGGATCTCGAACACGTCGCACCAGCGGCCCGCGCCCCAATCGGGATCACCGGCGCGCCACGGTCCATCTATGTGCTCGCCGTGGCTGGTGCCCTCGCACACAATCGTGTCGCCGCCCGAAAAGATCCAATTCAATCCGGAATAGTGGTGTGTGATCGACTTGAGCTTGCCGCCCAGGTCTCCGAACAGCTTCTCGATCTGTTCCCTGCCGTTTGCCACGCCCCACTTGGGGAAGTAGACCTGAGCGCTGGGAGCGAACAGATCCAAGATGGACGCGCCGGATGACGTAACGCCGCCGTTGTCGAGCGCCTTAAGATATTCGAGCGCGACCGATTTGCGTTGTTCGTTATCTTCGTTATCCATGCCGCAGGGCTAGTTTTATTTGCCCACCAGATGAGCGTCGGACCTTTCGTTTTCGTTGCAAATGAATTCGATCAGGTTCGTGTCCAGCAGCAGGTGCTGCTTGATCAGGATGGTCCACGGCTTGGTATAGGCTTTCGGATCTTCCACCGTGATCTGAATCTCGAGATGCCCGAAGTTGACCCGGCGAAACCGCTCGGTCATCTTTCCAGTGTTCGTCAGCGGGCTGCCCTCAACGTCCAGCCACACGTCGTCGCGGAAGCCGGTAGTCTCCACCACCAGCGTGTCGCCGTCCCAATGGCCAATCGAATAACCGTACCACCACGGATCCGGATCGTTATTTGGCAGCGACCGGCCATCCATGAAAATCTGACGGACCCCGGCCTGCGCTTCGTACAAGATCACCATCAAGCTGGGCGTCTGGATGATTTTTCTGGGCTGCGGATGCGTATGTAACTGCATCAGCCCCAGCGGCAGACAGTGCGCATCGGGATTGTCCTTGTTGTTATTCTCCTTGCGCTCCTTCCGCAGCGCGATGGCCCAGGGCGTGAACGGCAGTCCGTCTTTCAAGGTTGAGCCGATATTAAAAAACTGGTTCGGTCCGAGCGGCCCTGGACCAAGACCCGTGCCTCCGGCCGTCGGTGGAGCAGGCGTCGCGGAAGTTGTTCCCGCCGCTGGAGCTGGAGCGGAACCCGATCCGGCAACGGTACCGGGCGCTGCCTGGCGGCGCCGCCCGCGAAACGCGTCGTCGAATTGCCAGATGCCAGACAAGTCGGGCTTGCCGTCGGCTGTGTGCGGCGTGGGTCCATCCATATTCGGTTTGCCGTCCGGGAGTTTAGGAACGCCCGGACTCGGGAAAGGCGGCCACTGCGCCGAAAGTGTGACTGGAATGGCGACCGGGATCGCGAGGAAGATGAGCGCCGCCGCAACGGTATGGACCAAAGTTTTCATGGTAGGCATCTGAATCAACGGCCACGTTTTGCGAAAGTGGCTCTATCAGCTTACCTCTATCGCGAGCGTCTGAAAAGTCGCTCCCGGGCTTCGACATTCGAGTGCGCCGCCTGGTACGCGGCGCCGCGATTTTGGAGTGGGCCGAGTTCCTGCGGGCGGGCTCGCGCCTTGAGGCAATTAACACGTTAAGGCGCGAGGAAGTCGAAGTCGCAGCCCAGATCGGCTTGGGTTACGTGGTCCAGAAACATTCGGCCATAGCCGCGACGATAATGGGGCGGTGGCGGTTCGAACAAACGCGCACGCCGCTCCAGCTCGTCTGCCGGAACCAGAAGCTCCAGCTTGCGCGCTGGAACATCCAGCAGGATTTCGTCGCCGCTATGAACCAGAGCTAGTGGGCCGCCAATAGCGGACTCCGGCGCCACATGGAGCACGACGGTCCCATACGAAGTGCCACTCATACGTGCATCGGAGATCCGCAGCATGTCGGTAACGCCTTCGTTCAGCAATTTTCGCGGCATCGGGATGTGGCCCCATTCGGGAAAGCCCGGCGCGCCCTTGGGTCCACAGTTGCGCATCACCAGCACGGTGTCACGATCCACCGGCAGATCGTCGCGGTCGATCTGAGCGAGCATCTCGTCGCGAGTCTCGAACACGAAGGCTCGCCCGCGATGCCGCAACAAATGCTCCGACGCAGCGGTCTGCTTGATCACAGCACCGTTCGGGGCAAGATTGCCATGCAATACGGCGATTCCACCTTCGGGATATAACGCTCGATCCCGCGGGCGGATGACGGTGTCATTCAGTGGGACGGCGCCGCTGACGTTCTCACCGATGGTTTTGCCGTTGACGGTTTCGCAATCGACATGCAGCAGGTCCTGAATCCGGTTCATGACGGCGGGAACTCCGCCGGCGTGAAACAAATCCTCCATCAGATACTGGCCCGACGGTTTCACGTCCACGATGCAAGCCGTGCGCCGGGAGATGCGATCGAAATCCTCGAGTGTGAGCCGGATACCCAGACGTCCGGCGATGGCCACCAGGTGAATCACCGCGTTTGTCGATCCGCCCAGCGCCATCAAAACGGTGATGGCGTTCTCAAAGGCGTCCCGGGTCAGGATGCGCGAGGGCTTCAGTCCCGGCTCGATCATCCCAACTACGGCCCTCCCGCTGAGTTCGGCAATCGCCATCCGCCGCGAATCGGGCGCGGGAATGTTGGCGCTGCCCGGCAACGTCATGCCCAGCGCTTCCGCCAGGCTGGTCATGGTGGACGCCGTGCCCATCACGGTACAGTGGCCGGCCGTGCGCGCGATGCAGCTTTCTATCTCGCACCATTCCTCTTCGGTAATGCGCCCGGTTCGGAATTGATCAAACAGCTTCTTCCCGTCTGTGCCGGAGCCCAACCGCTGGCCGCGCCACTCGCCTGCCAGCATCGGGCCACCCGGCACGACAATGGCGGGAATGTCGGCGCTGGCCGCTCCCATCAGTTGCGCGGGCGTGGTTTTGTCGCAGCCGCACAGCAGCACGACGCCATCCAGAGGATTGGCGCGGATGGATTCTTCCACGTCCATCGCCATCAGGTTGCGATACATCATGGTGGTTGGGCGCATGAACATTTCGCCCAGCGAAATGGTGGGAAATTCGAGTGGTACTCCACCCGCCGCCCACACTCCGCGTTTTACCGCCACGGCCACGTCGCGCAGGTGCGCATTGCAATTGTTGAGTTCGCTCCACGAATTGCAGATCCCGATTACCGGCTTGCCATCGAACACGTCCGCCGGAAAGCCTTCCGAGCGAAGCCAGGCACGGCGTCCAAAGCCGTAGTATTCCGGAGCTTGAAACCATTCGCGACTACGTTTGTTCTGCATGGCGATCCCCGCCCAGTGTACCGGACAACCGCTGAGTTACGTCTGGACGGTTGCATCTAGTCGCCACATGAATCTGAGTGGGGTGGGCGCCCTCGCCCGCGCCGGACCACATGGTCCGGCTCCTTCCAGCACACTCCAAACGAAGGCCGACGGGTGCGTCGGCCGCGGTCACTGCGCCTGGCAGCCGGGGGGGCCGCCCCACCCCGTGACTTATTGCATGAATCTACGGGACGGGAGACTAGCTAGGTACGTCCAGTTAATTGCGTATAGTTAGTTGAGGGAGAGATCGAAATGTCCCCCATTAAAATGTCGTGGCACTCCGAGGACGGCCGGCTTATGAGCGAATGGGCCCAATTGCAAACCCCGGAGCCTTACACCCCGGCGTGGATGCAGTCTTCCTACCCTTCTGAAGCAGACGCACAGCGATCCCGGCCTAACCTATGGACACCGTCGGCATTCGGGAAGCCGGGAATTTTCCTGTCCCGTGACAGCTTCGTCCGCGGGTCTATCATGACGGCTTCTGCCCGTTAGGTCCATCCGAGCAAACCGTATGCTTGCATGCAGGCTGTGCTAGGATAGTTCAGATTTACCAATTTGCGGACTTGAATATTGGGGACTTATGAAAGACCGCTCTTCCGGGGCCTCAGACCTCGCGGGTGAAGCTTACGTTATTATTCGCGAACGAATTCTCCGTGGCGAAGTAGCCATTGGGCAAGTGATCTCGCGGCGAAAAATCGCAGCCGAACTGGGCATGAGTTTTTTGCCCGTTTCCGAAGCATTTCTCCGATTAGAATTCGAGGGCTTGCTCGAAAGCCGGCCGCGTGCCGGAACACGAGTGCGCATTCCCAGCCGCGAAGACGTGCGCGGGCACTATCTGGTGCGCGAGGCGCTGGAGGTGGAAGCCGCGCGGCTCTTCACCGAAATGGCGACTCCCGAGGAACGGTCCGAACTGCTGAAGCTGGGTGTGCGCGTGGATGCCATGCGTTCGCAGGCGGAGACCAATCGCTTCTATTATCTGAACCTTCACGAGAAGCTGCATCGCCGCATTTCCGAGTGTACACGCTGCCCGGCGCTGTGCGACGCTATCGAAAGAACGCGCGCGCTATCGTCCACCTGGCTATGCGTTGGAAGGGCCTTCTACGGGACGCCTTCGCGGCGCCATCAGGACCTGATGGAAGTGCTGGTGGGAAGAGATCGCGACGCCTCCGCGACGGCCATGCGTGAGCATGTGATCAGCAGCATGCAGCGGGCGCTGGAACGTTTGGAGCCTTACTTCCGCGCGCGCAAGGCACAAGGCAAGACTTATTCGCGCAAGCAGTTTTTTATCGAGCTTCCCCCGGCAACCGATATCAAGGACGAGACCCAAACGTCGCCGGCGGAAGCCTGAGCGGATCGCTCGGGAACTTTCTTCACGGAGCGGTCAGCCGAGGCTGATTCACAATCGCTCTTCGCGTCTGTTCCAAACTGGTTTTCAACGCTTCGGCTGGTAGCTCATGCACGATGGGGCTGAGCACCTTGGCGAGCAGGAAGGGAATGTCGCGCGTCAGCGTAATGGACTCGCAAGTGATGAACACGCCGCCGTCGCTCTCCTCAAAAAACCAATAGCCATTCACGCGCCACACCAGCCCACGATCGTGCCCCACCGGCAGTTCCCGCTCGTTCTTCTTGCCTGCATTGCTGATTTCCACTATTCTCTGGCTCGCAGACCGGCTGTAGACTCGCTTGGCATCGAGCGGAACGAAGTGAATCTGGTTGTCGATATCCACCACATCGGAAATGAAGAACTTCGATTTGACCACGCGCGTTCGAACGGCATAGTCGTTACCGCTATGCGAAAGAACTTTCACCTCCGTAACGTCCGGCTTGTAGATTTGGGGATGTTGCGGATAGTCCTGAACAACGCTGAGGGCCTCTTTGAGCGTCGTGTGTGGGACGAAAACCGCTCCAATCCAATCCTGAACCAGGCCGCCCGGGAGCGCAACGACGCCATTGCCTTGGATGGGCTGCACCACCACCGCGCCGGCCAGCAGGCTGAGGCGAATTGCAGGCGAATCGTCAAACCACAGGAAATGCTGGCCGCTCCAGCGCGGCTGCAATCTTGCTTCGGCGCTCGCGATGTACTGATCGAAGGCTTCGATGGTTTCCGGTTTCAGATCAACTGCGAGACAAGCCGCGGCACAGGAGGACAGCGCAGCAACAATGCGAAGGAGCCGCGACAGTTTCAGTCAGCTCCAACCGGTTTCTTGGTGGCTGCGTCTACGACGTGACGATAGCTCTTGGGTGCTTCTCCCTGAAAGATTTGTTTTAGGCCGAGTTCGACGCTCCAGTCCATGCGGCGTACGATGGCTTCGGCCATGATAGGTTCAATGTCGATTTCACGTAGCGTGGCGGCCACTTCTTCCATCTCGCGGGCGCGGCGTTCGCCGTGCACCACCACGCGGCCGACCATATAATCGGCGAGCTCTTTCCAATTGATGGCGGGGAAGGTTTCGGCCAGCGACGCAAACACGCGTTCATCGGCGTTGTAGCGGCTGGCGCCCAGCACGCACTCGGTGAGCAGAGCTTCCAGGCCTTTCACGATGATGCTGCGGAACATTTTGGTAGCCGCCGCGGTGCCCACTTCGCGCGATACAATCTCGGCCGAGATACCGAAGGGTGCGAGTGCTGCGACGAAATCCTGCGCGCCATCGCCTCCGGCGAGCATCGGCACCTTATGGCCGTAAGGCGGAACCGGAGCCATCATCGCGATCTCGGCGAAGCGCGCGCCCATGGATTCAATTGCACGGGCGATCGATTGTTTCACACCCGGCGAAACGGAATTGAGATCGGCGTAGATGTGCCGCGGCGTCAGATACGGCGCGTTTTGATGCGCCGCGCTCAAAGCTTGATCCGCCGTGACCGCCGACATTATAAGATGGCACGATTCAGCCAGTTCCCCATTGGAATTCACCAGCCGGGTCTGGGTTTCCGCCGCGCGTTCGCGTACCTTGGCGGTCACATTGATATCGAAAGTGCAAATCGAAGAAATGCCGGGTTGCCACAGGCCCTTGGCGATATGATAGGCCGCTTCACCGAAGCCGACGAATCCGATGTTAAGTCCAAGTGCTGTCATAGCGCGCCGATCAGCCTCCAATAAACGGTGGAGGCGGCTACCGTAAGGAGGGAGATGATGGCGTACATGTTCGCCAGCCGCACGCGCTCAGCGCCGCTGAACGCCATGCCCTCCGTAATACCCTCGCCCATTGCGACCCAGATGTTCTGATAGGTTGCCCAGAATGGCACGGAAGGAATCAACAAAGCGGCGGTGAGAATCATCGGCGGAATCCCGGCCGCGCTGGTGGTGTCGACAATGGGAACGAACAGCACAACGATGGCGATGAAGCCGCTAGGATCGAGGAACCGCACCGCAAGAGTTGCGATCCCAACCACCACCAGCAAAACCACCGGGCTAAACGTCAGATGCTCCGCGATGGGGACGAAGTAGCCGGCCAGCCAATCGGTGATCTTGTATTCGGTGAGCACGTTTTGCAGGCTGAATATGCCACCCATGAACAGCAGCAAAGTCCAGGAAATGCCGCCCGCGATGTCGGCATTCCGGACGATCCCGGCCAGCGCGAAAATTGACAATCCCACCATGCCGACGAAAAAGCTCGGCAAATGATGCCAGCGATCGGTGGACCAAAACACGATGGAGCAAATCACGATGAACGCCGTGATCATTTCGTCGCGCTTGAACGATCCCAGCTCACGCAGCTTGTTGCGGACGAATTCCGGCGTCGCACCCAAAGCGCTCTCGGGCTTCAGCACCCATTGATTGCCGAAGATGATGAGCGCGCACAGCACCAGTACAGGCAGATACAGCACGCGCGCGTAGGAGAGATAGCTGATGGGAAGATGCTTTAACTCGAACACAGACGCCACCACAGGACCATCCAGAGAACCGTACAGCAGTCCCAGGCCAGGCACCACGGCCATTTCGATGGTGGTCAGCATGATGAGCGCCGAACCTTTGCTGCGCGCCTTCAAACCGAGGGACTGGACCAGCGCCCAGGCGATGGGAACCATGATGGCCGTACGGACGGTCATGGAAGGAATTCCTAGGGAGAGCACCGTGCCGATGACGAAGAACGCGGCCAGGATCCCGGAATACGATGCCGGAAACAACGACAAAATGTAGTACGAGGTGCGCGCCGCGAGTCCGGTCTTCTGCATCGCGAAGCCATAGTAGAGCACTGCCAGCAGAATCCACCACGATCCGCTGGAAAATCCGCTCAATGCCAGCGCTGGTCTGGCGCCGGCCGGAATCAGCAGCGCCATCATCAGAACGGACGCCACGCCGTTGTTCATCACGCCGAAAGCCCACAGCACGATGGTGAAGGCCGTGATGGCGAGCGCGGTTTGCCCGGCGCGCGTTAAGCCGTGCTGGGCGGGCATGAAGAAAAGCGCGAGGCCGATGGCGATCGCCAGCAGCAGCGGCACCCACTTCACGCGGGTCGCGGCGGTTGTTGCAGGCGGCGGAGCAATCGCGGTCGCCATGAGAAAATCCTATTTGACTGCTGTTGTCTGCGCTTGTTCCGCGCGCATGCGGCGCTGTTCGGCTTGCACCGTGATGATGGACATCCACATGCCGAGCGGATGCGCGCCGGCATCCACCAGCGGATGCGGCTTGAGCGATCGCACGGCGTCGATGCTTTCGTCCTTCATGGTCTCGAGCACCACGGCCTGCTCCGGCGTGAGCCCGTACTCGGCGGCCAAAGCGGGCGTGTTCTCAAACAACCGCCGGCGCAGCGGCTGGCTGAACCGCAGATCGTAGAGCAGCTTGTTCAGCGGATACACCGAAGGATCGGGATGCCGGTAGAACTGATACCCTTCCGCGCTGCCGAAGGCGAACTTGGGCGCGGGCTCGGGCGTGGTGGGAACGCCCTTCTTGTTGGGGATGAAGCGCATCACTGCGTGGCCGTGATGCCAGGTGGGCTGATAGGTGATCAGTTCGCCCGGCTGCTGGCCGATGGCGCCGAACAGAATCATCCAGGGCAGCATCTCGGTGTTGCCCACTTCGTCCAGCTGTTCGTTGTTCAGTTCCAGCAGCGCGTTGTTGTTGCCGCGCTCCATGTGCGCGATGGCCCACCAGTCGAAATCGAACGCGGGCTGCGGATATTTCCACGCGCCCGGATAGTGCGACATGCCGCCGCTGGCGACGATCGCGATCCGGTATGGCGACTTCAGGATGGCGTCGCGGATAGCGGCGCCCAGCTGCGCGCAACGGCGAGCCGTGGGCAGCGGAGGCAGGTACGTATTGACGAAAAGCGGAATCACCGGCAGCGAGCGGCCCTCGATCACCCATTCGTACACGGCGGCGAACGCGTGGCCCAGCTCGGCGTCCTGCGAATACGTCATATCGAAGCCGTCGGTCACCAGATCGTTCACCAGTTCTTCGGTGAAGGGGTGAATGGGCAGCGCGTAGCTCTTGCGGGCGAAAGCGGCTTTGGATTTTTCGCCTCCGACGATGGCGAAGGTGGGAACGGCGGAGAGGAAAAATGTTTCCAGGTGATCGCTGCCGATGACCATCACCGCGTCGGGCTTGATTTCATCCAGGTTCTTGCCCAGCTCGCGCATCGCGGCGATGTCGGCGTCCAGCTGCGCTTTGTCCTCGCTCGGCGGATAGGTGAATAGCTGCGGCGCGTGAACCGTGGCCGCTGCAAATACGATTTCTCCCATGGTGTTAACTCCTTACAACACTCCGGCCATCCGCGGAAGACTCTTCGACCAGTTCGTCCACATACTCGACTCCCAGTTCCTTCAGTTTGGCGCGGAGACCGTAAAAATCGAGACCCAGCTCGCCTTTGGCCAGGCGCTCGCGGGTTTTTTCTTCCTTGGCGATCCGTTGCTGGCCGGCTTTGGCACCTCGGCCGCGTCAGCGCGCGGCACCACCACTACGCCGTCGGCATCGCCCACGATCACGTCGCCCGGATTCACCAGCATGCCGGCGCACACCACCGGAACGTTCACCGACCCGGGGTCGCCTTCACCGTGCCTTGCGCGGAGATGGCCTTGGCCCACACCGGAAATTTCATCTCGGTGAGTTCGGTGGTATCGCGAACGCCTGCGTCGATGATCAATCCCACCACGCCGTGCGCCTGGCACGACGTGCCCAGCAAGTCGCCGAACATGCCGTCGGTGGATTCCGAAGTTGTGACCACCACCAAAACGTCGCCCGGTTTGCAGACCTCGATGGCCGCGTGGATCATCAGATTGTCGCCGGGATGGCAGGACACCGTGACCGCCGGCACCCGACACCCGCGCCGACGGATAGATCGGACGCATGTACGGCAACATCGCGCCCGTGCGGCCCTGCGCTTCATGGATGGTGGCGACGCCCAGTTCACCCAGCAGCTTGACGGCTTGGGCATCGGGACGCGGGATACTGCGGACAATCTTGTGGGACATCCTATGATCCCTCAGGAGAATTCGCTGGCCACTTGCGGATAGATGCGCTGATACGCCTCGGCGTACTTGATTCCCTTTTTGCCGGAATTGCGCACGGCTTGCACGCCGCGCCGCTTGGCCAGATCGCGATAGTAATTCCACAGGTGCTCCTGCGCTTCCATCGATTCCATGGCCTTCTCTTTGATCTCGTACACCGGCGTGATGTCGAGCAGCACTTGCGGCTTGAATTCGCACTGCTCGGGCTGATGCGGCTCAAAGATGAACACCGGCGGCGCGCCCAGCTGCTTGCCTTCGGCCGGATAACCCGCCGCCTGCGCATACACGCGCGTTTGCAGCGTCAGCATATTGGCGTAGGGATGATCGGGGTTGTAAGGATCTTCGTAGGAATGCGTCAGAATCACTTCGGGCTGCAGCTTGCGATACTCCACCACCATTTCGTGAATGGTCTCTTCGGAAGCTTTAATAGGATAGTCGCCGGAATCGAAGAAGCGGATCTCGGCGCCCAAAATCCCCGCCGCGCGTTCGGATTCCTTCTGCCGCTCCTCCTTCACGCACTCCACCGTCATGCCTTCCATCTTCCACAGCCGCTCGGATTCGCCGCGCTCGCCGAACGACAGGCACAGAATCCGTACGCGATAGCCCTTCTGCGCGTATAACGCGATTGCCCCGCCCGCGCGCCACACGAAATCGGCCGCGTGGGCGCTCACCACCAGAACGCTTTTTTGAGAATCCATAATGAGATCGAAACCTTAGTTCACCAGCGCGCTCGGATTCGTCACCGCCATGCGCTTGATATCGGCGGCCGAGAATCCGCCGTCCATCAGAGTCTGCGCGAACATCGCAAAGCCTTCGGACACCGGCGGATTGATGGTCTGGCCCAGATCGGTGGAAAGAACGCAGTGCTCCGGACCCGCTTTGCGGATGCTCACCATCACTTCTTCCCAGGGCGCTTTGCCGGTGTGCATGGTGGTAAAGCAATGTTCGATGAACGCGCCTTCGTTCGCCAGTTCGGCCTGCTCGTCGGCCGTCAAACTTTGCGACGGAAACTCGGCGTGCGTCACCAGCACGCGCTTCAGCTTCATCTCGCGCGCGCCGCGCACCAGGGCGAAAATCTCTTTGCGGCCCAGATGGCCCGGTGGCCATGATCATATTGTGATTGCCGATGATTTCGAGACATCGGCGCGCGGCTTCGTTCAGATTGCCCTTGTCGTCCAGCACCGTCAGCGGCGGCGGCGAGATTCCCGTGGCGGCCAGCTCGCGCTGGATCTTGGCCCAGAACGGCAACTTGGTGTTGGGGCCATCCACGCGGCCGGCGGTTTCGTTGGCGGCATCCACGGTGGGCATCCAGACGATCTTCGCGCCGGAACGGCCGGACAGTTCCACAGCCACCGGATTCAATCCGCCCACGCTGTGATTCAGCGTGATGGCGCCGAAAGCTTGTATGCCGGGCACGGCTTTGGTGACCACTTTGGCGCGTTCCGCGGTAGGAAGGTAGTGCGACTTGAGAACGAATCCCTTGAGGCCGCGCTTCAAAAATTCATGCGCCAGGTCGATGTCGTCAATGCGCCGCTCGATGACGTCCGGCGCGACATGAACCTGTAAATCGTAGCCGCCTTCAATCGCCTTCCACGCTGCGTCCGACACGGACGTAGCTGTACCCGTTACCGCTTGTGCGCTCATTGCAAAGGCAGTATGACAGGCGGCGAACGGCGCTGTCAAGTTTCTGATGTCTCAGATTCCGTTGAGTTTTTGGGCGAAACATCGCCTGGTTTATTTGAAGACCGACGACGGCGAATGCGGGCTCCTGCAGACGTTTTTGATATATCACTTAAGGGTCGGCGTTGACGTGAGATGATAAAGCCAAAGGAAAGAACCGTATGAAGATTGCTGATTTTCGCGGCGAGATCACACCCAACGGTCAGATTTCGGTTCCCCCCGAAATCGCATCGCAGGTCCCTCCCGGGGAGAAGGTTGCGGTGGTAATAACCTGGGGCGTGTCTGAGGAAGAAAATGCCTGGCGCGAGGCGGTCGGCGCCGGTTCGAATCGGCTTACGCTCCTGACGACTCCGTCTACGAACAGCTGATCCATGACCCTCGGCCCGGTGAAGTCGTCCTGATACGGATTGACTTTCATCAGAGGGCCGGCGGCAAAGTGCGCCCGGCCGTAGTTCTCCTCGACACGAGAGATGACGATTTCGTCGCGGCGCCCATCACGTCGCAGCCAAGAGAAACGGATTTCGATCTCGCCCTTCACATTGGCGGGAGGCTGGTCTGAACGTGGCCTCGACGATCCGAGTTCACAAGCTCACCGTGTTGGCGAAAGATGAGGTAATACGGCGCCTCGGCGAACTCGCGCCGAGCGACCACGCCGCACTTGCTGAGGTCCTGCGGCGCGCTTTTTCGCTGGATCCTCCGGTGTCGTTGCAGCGTTAAGACTCGACCTTCATCCCCGTCCCACAAACGGCATCTTCGTCGCCATCACCGTCATGAACTGCACATTCGCCTCCAGCGGCAGGTTCGCCATATAAAGGACCGCGTCGGCCACCAGCTTCACGTCCATGCGCGGCTCGGCGCTTTGCGTCCGTCGGCTTGAGCGACGCCCGCGGTCATGCGCTCGGTCATCTCCGTGGCCGCGTTGCCGATATCGATCTGCCCGCACGCGATGTCGTACTTTCGGCCGTCGAGCGAAATGCTCTTGGTCAGCCCGGTGATGGCGTGCTTGGTCGCGGTGTAGGGCGCGGAATTGGGCCGCGGCGCGTGCGCGGAAATCGATCCGTTATTGATGATGCGCCCGCCGCGCGGCTGCTGCGACTTCATGATGCCGGATGGCGTGCTGCGCGCACAGAAACGCGCCGGTCAGGTTGACGGCCACCACCGCGCTCCACTGCTCGAAGGTGAGATCTTCCATCGGAACGGCGGGCGCGCCGGTGCCGGCGTTGTTGAACAGAACATCCAGCCGTCCGAATGCTTCCTTCGCTCGATCGAACAGCGCGGCTACCGCGTCGGGCTGCGTGACATCGGTGGGAACCACCAGCATCGGCGCGTCGCCGCGCGCGGACATCATGGAAGTTCGCTCCAGTTCCGAAGCGCGGCGTCCGGCCAGCACCACGCGAATATCCGGCCGAATGCAGCGCCAGGCTCACCGCGCGGCCAATACCGCTGCCCGCTCCGGTCACCAAGCGCGACACGGCTCACAGAAGCTTCCCAGAAACGAATCACCACCTTGTCGGGATATCGCTCGCCGGCGCCCACAATGACCGCGCGAGTCAGCCAGGCATGCTGCGGCGCGCTGGTCTCGAACGTCGCGGCGCTGCGGAAATAATATGACGCCGGATCGACGCGCTCGCCCCGGTTCAATCGCGCCAGCACCTCCGCGGGTCCGTGCCGCACGCCACGATTCACCACGTAGATCAGCGCTCCGTCATCCGCCTGGATGGTGTAGCGCGCATCCAGATCCGCCGTGCCATCCGGGCGCAGGATCTGCCAGTCCGCCCCGCCCTCCAAAACGCGGCCCTGCAAACGTGGCCCCGCGACGCGCCCGCCCCGAATCGCGATCACTCGCCGATGGCCGTTCTGCGTCTCGCCAAAATCGAGCGGCGCGGCCACCGTCGACGTCGATCTCAAAGGCGAATCGCAGCTCCGGCGGCGTCATGGTGGATTTAGTAAGCGCTGGCTTCGTTCAACGTTTCGATCGAATCTGAATCCAAGTTGAAGATTCGCGGCATCCACCAGATCCTTCAACTGCTCCACGCTGGTGGCGCTCGCGATGGGCGCCGTAATGCTGGGCTCCGCGATCAGCCACGCGATCGCCACTTTCCCCGGCGTGGAATGGAGCTTCGCCGCCACTTCATCCAGCGCCGCCAGAATCCGGAACCCGCGCTCGTCCAGATACTTCTTCACCATCTGCCCGCGCGGGTCCTTTGGCGAGATCGTTCTCCGACCGGTACTTGCCCGTCAGAAATCCGCTGGCCAGCGCGAAGTACGGAATCACGCCGATGCCTTCTTTCAAGCACACCGGCTCCAGTTCCTTTTCGTAGCCGGCGCGCTCGTAAAGGTTGTAGTGCGGCTGTAGGCATTCATATCGCGGCAGCCCGTGCTGCTTGCTCACCTTCAAGGCCTCGGCCAGCCGCTCCGCGCTATAGTTCGACGCGCCAATGGCCCGAACCTTACCTTGCTTGATCAATTGATCGTAAGCCCCGAGCGTTTCTTCCAGCGGCACGGTCGCGTCGTCGATGTGGGATTGATAAAGATCGATGTAATCCGTCTGCAGGCGCTGCAGCGAGTCTTCGACCTCGCTCAGGATGTAGGCTTTCGAAAGCCCTTTCTTGCCGGGCGCCATCTCGATGCCGACCTTGGTGGCCAGAATCACTTTCTTCCGGTTGCCGCTGCGCTTGAACCAGTTGCCGAGCACGGTCTCCGATTCGCCGCCTTTGTGGCCCGGAACCCAGCGCGAGTACACGTCGGCGGTGTCGACGAAATTGAACCCCGCGTCCACAAACTCGTCCAGAATGGCGAACGAAGTTGGCTCGTCGGCGGTCCAGCCAAACACGTTGCCGCCCAGGCAAATGGGAGAGACTTCCAGTCCCGACCCTCCCAGCTTACGGGTCTTCATTTATAATGTGATATGCTCCTTATGCTCGGTTATTCGGATTTGCATTTCCCGCCCGGACAGCGGTTGTTCTCTTCGCAGACGTATTCGTACAATCCCGCCTGCATCCCAATCCGGATGCAAGGCCATGGTGAAGTCCTGCGTCCACGGCGCGGTGAAAACTTTCGGATCGTCGATGGTGAGCTGATAGGACAGCGTCTTGGCGTCCAGCCAGCGGATGTGCTCCACCGTGCGCAGCGCGTCGCTGTGCATGCGGTACTGATTTTTGTCCGTGTAATAGTAATCGTCCAACCCCCAGCGCTTGAAGTTGGTGCTCTCCACCACCAGCGTGTCGCCTTCCCAATGTCCCACCGGATCGCCGAAATACGTCGGCTCGATCCCCGTGCGATGCGGACGCCCGTCCAGCGGAATGATGCGCGTCATGCGCTGGAATTCGTGCACGATCACCAGATAGTTCTTGTTCTGCACGAACTGCACGGCGTTGGCCGACAGCATTCCCGATGGAAAACCGGCCGGCATGCAAAACTCGCGCGGCTCATCGTGGCGCGGATCGCCGGTGGGCGGCTCAAAGAACGGCATGCCTCCGGGCTTGAACGGAGCCATTTTCTTGTGATCGAAAACCGTGGCGGAGCACCGGCAACGATCGCCCCCGTCCGATTTCGGCCACTCATATACACCGCTGAAATCCGGCTTGCCGTCGGCGGTGCGCGGCGTTCCCTTGCTGCCCGAAGGCTGCTGGTTTGCGGCTGCAAACGCGCGGGCGACAGAACCAAGCCCGCCAGCAGCGCCCCAAACGCCAGTGCGGCGTCCGATCCGATTCGGCAGATGTTCTTGTCATGATGGTCCTCCGGCTTCAGTTCTTCTTGGAATCCGGTTCCTGGCTGGAAGTGAACACCTGGCGGCCGTCCGGGAACGTCACCTTCGATCCGTTGGCATTGTCGGAACCGTCTTTAGCGCGGAAACCTTCGACCACGATCATCATTCCGGGCTGGATCACATCCTTATTGATCCCGCGCCGCATCAGCTGGCCGGGAGCGCCGCCGGAAATCGCCCAATGCGTCACCGTGCCATCCGCCTTCTTCTCGTCGACGTAAAACCAGATGTGCGGATTCATCCACTCCACCTTCGTTACCACGCCCGAGAACTTCACCGGTTTGGTGTCGTCATACTCGGCGGCGAAAGAATGATGGGCCGCAGTGGAATTGGGCAGGACAGGCACGCGCCCAGCGCCAGGCCGAGCACCAAAGAAGCAAACGATACAGCTCTGACGGACGACGTCTTCATGAGGGACCTCCGGACAACGGCAGGATATCGCGAGTTCCTCGGCCAGCGCAAGGCACGCGCATCGAATCTGCGTTCAGCAGCGCCCTTACGACGTGGTCGCGAAGCGATCGCCCCAGCCACAAAGTAGGCGGCGCATCTCGGCTACAATGGTGGGCCAGAGGAGTATCACCATGCCAGCAGGCCCGCCCGACGCCGCGGCTCCTTCCTTAACCCTTCGGACTCATGTCGAAGGCGACGCCACCGTCATCCAGTGCACTGGCAAGCTGACCGCCGGTCTTACGGGCGTTTTGCGTGACGAAGTGAAGCGGGTGATCCCGCAATCCAAGAAGATCGTCCTGGACTTGACGGAACTAACCCAGATGGACAGCCTGGGGCTGGGAACAATCGTGGGCCTGTACGTTTCCGCCAAAGCGGCCGGCTCCACGCTCATCTTGATCAACCTGAGCCAGCGTGTTCGCGACCTGTTCCGCATCACGAATGTCTGGTCCGTGCTGGAAGTTTACGGCGAGAACATCATCCGGATGCCGTGAGCCAGATTCTCACGCCCTGCGCATAGCCGAAAGATCCAGCGGGCGGCTGGGCGTAGCCCTTTAGTGCCATCCGTAACTTGCACGCACGGCGCGACGCCAATTCCTTTCTGGAGATATTGCGTAAGCAGGTCCGGGATCGAGGAGCCAGCTATCGTAAGCGCGGCAAACGCCACCAATAGGCTCCCAACATCAATTCACCGAGGCGGAGCACTATAATTAGTAAGTTCCCGGATTCTCCAATGCCTGCGGCTCTCCAGAGCTTCGCTCCGCCTTTTCTTCTCCCGCCGAGACGCGTAGCGGCAGCACGTTCTTCCGGTCGTCACGGAACGTGGATCCGGTTCGCCTCATACCTAATGGAAATGAAATAAACCATGGATCAACCGACGAGCGTCCCAGCTCCCGCGGAAACCATGACGCCACTCGCGCCCAACCCTACCGGCGCCCCAGGCTCCGGGAGAAAAGCCGGCCACCCAGCGCTCCCCCGCCACGGCGCCACCGGTCTGGATCTGGATCCTGATGCTCGCACTGTTGGGTGCGGGCGGCTATTACTATTGGTCGAAAAGAACGCCGCCAGCGACTGGCGAGGCCGCCGGAAAAGCCGGCGAAGAGGGCAAGGCGGCAACGCAGCGTGCGGCCCCCGTGGACGCAGCCAAGGCGTCTCAAGGGCAATATCGGCGTGTACGTCACCGGCCTTGGCGCGGTGACGCCCATCTACACCGTCACCGTCAAGACTCAGGTGAACGGCCAATTGATGCAGGTCCTCTACAAAGAGGGCGACATGGTGAAGAAGGGCGACACGCTGGCCGAAATCGATCCGCGCCCCTATCAAGCCCAGTTGACGCAGTACGAAGGACAGCTCCTCCGCGATCAGGCGCTGCTCGACAACGCGCGCATCGATCAGGCGCGCTATGAAACGCTCCTCAAGCAAAACGCGATTCCCGAGCAGCAACTCGCCACCCAAGTCGCGCTGGTCAAGCAAGACGAAGGAATCGTGAAGAACGATCAAGGCCTGATCGACGCGGTAAAGGTGAATCTGATCTACTGCCACATCACGGCGCCCATCACCGGCCGCATCGGCCTGCGCCTGGTGGATCCGGGCAACATCGTTCAGACCACGGACGCCACCGGGCTGCTGGTCATCACTCAGATCCAGCCGATCAGCGTCATTTTCACCATTGCCGAAGATCAATTGCCGGTGATCTACCAGAAGCAGAGCGCCGGACAGAAGCTGCCGGTGGATGCGTTTGACCGCGAGATGACGAAGAAGCTTGCATCCGGCACGCTGACCACCATCGATAACGAGATCGATCAGACCACCGGCACCGTCAAACTGCGCGCCACTTTCGACAATTCCCACAACTGAGCTTTTCCCCAATCAGTTCGTGAACGCGCGCTTGCTGCAGCAGGAAAAACGCGGCGTGGTGCTGGTGCCGTCCGCCGCCGTGCAGCGCAATTCATCAAGTACCTACGTGTATGTGGTAAAGCCGGATTCCACGGTCACGGTGCGCCAAGTCAAGCTGGGCACGAGCGACGACGACAATACCGAGATCACTTCGGGCGTGAAGCAGGGCGACGTCGTGGTGCTGACCGGCGTCGACAAGCTGCAGGAAGGCAGCAAAGTCACGGTGCACATGGAGGACGCTTCAGACCGGAAAGCAGGCCGGGAGCAAGCAGTCCCAGTGAGCCCGTCGCGAACATTTATTCTGCGGCCGGTGGCCACCACGCTGCTGATGGTGGGCATTCTGCTGGCGGGCGCGGTGGCTTACAAAGAGCTGCCGGTTTCCGCGTTGCCCGAAGTGGATTACCCCACCATCCAGGTGACCACCTCTTATCCCGGCGCGAGTCCGGACGTGATGGCGTCCTCCGTCACCGCGCCGCTCGAACGGCAGTTCGGCCAGGTGCCCGGCCTGCAGCAGATGACTTCCACCAGCTCCGACGGAAGGTCGGTCATCACGCTGCGAGTTCAATCTCAGCCTGAATATCGATGTGGCCGAGCAGGAAGTGCAGCAGTCCATCAACGCGTCGGGAACTTACCTGCCCGCCGATCTTCCCACGCCGCCGATCTACAGCAAGACCAATCCGGCCGACACGCCGATTCTGACGCTGGCGCTCTCGTCCACTACCTTGCCGCTTTCGAAAGTGGAGGATCTCGCCGACACGCGCCTGGCGCCCAAGATTTCGCAGTTGCCGGGCGTCGGCCTGGTGAGCATCAGCGGCGGACAGAAGCCCGCGGTGCGCATCCAGGCGAATCCGACGGCGCTGGCCTCCTACGGCCTCAACCTGGAGGATCTGCGCAGCGCGATCATCGCCGCCAACGTCAATCAGGCCAAGGGAAACTTCGATGGACCGCGCCAGTCCTATCAGATCGGCGCCAACGATCAGCTGCTCTCCAGCGCCGATTACGCGGCCCTGGTGGTGGCCTACAAGAACGGCGCGCCGGTGCAGATGACGGAGGTGGCCGACGTCATCGACAGCGTCGAGAACATCCACGAAGCCGCCTGGATGAACGAGACGCCCGCCGTGATCGTGAACATTCAGCGGCAGCCGGGCGCCAACATCATCTCGGTGGTGGATCGCATCAAGGCGCTGCTGCCGCAGCTTACCTCCACGCTGCCGGAAGCCGTCCAAGTGAAGATTCTGACCGACCGCACCACCACCATCCGGGCGTCGGTGAGCGACGTGGAGTTCGAACTGATGCTGACCATCGGCCTGGTGGTGATGGTCATCTTTCTGTTCCTGCGAAATCTTGCGGCCACCATTATCCCGAGCGTCGCGGTGCCGCTGTCGCTGGTGGGCACCTTCGGCGTGATGTATCTGCTGGGCTACAGCCTGAACAATCTGACGCTGATGGCGCTGACCATCTCCACCGGCTTCGTGGTGGACGACGCCATCGTGATGATCGAGAATATCGTCCGCTACATCGAGGAGGGCGAGCATCCGCTGCGCGCCGCGCTCAAGGGCGCCGAACAAATCGGCTTCACCATCATCTCGCTCACCGTTTCGCTGATCGCCGTTCTGATCCCGCTGCTGTTCATGGGCGATATCGTGGGCCGTCTGTTCCGCGAGTTCGCCGTCACGCTGTCCGTCACCATTCTGATGTCGGCCGTGGTCTCGCTCACGCTGACGCCGATGATGTGTTCGAAGCTGCTGAAGCACACGCCGGAAGCGGAGCAAGGGCGCTTCTACCGCGCGTCGGAGAAGGGCTGGAACTGGGTTATCGGGTTCTACGAAAAGACCTTGCAGTGGGTGCTGGAGCGGCAAACCTTCACCCTGCTGGTGGCCGTCGCCACTCTGGCCGTCACCATTCTGCTCTTCATCGCCATCCCCAAGGGATTCTTCCCCATTCAGGACACGGGCGTGATCCAGGGAATTTCCGAAGGCGCGCAAACCGTATCGTTCGACGAAATGTCGCGCGAGCAGCAGCAATTGGCGCAGGTAATCCTGAAGGACCCGGCGGTGGAGAGCCTCTCTTCGTTCATCGGAGTGGATGGAACCAATACCACGCTGAACAGCGGCCGCATTCTGATCAATCTGAAGCCGCTGGACGTGCGCAAGATCAGCGCCACCGACGTGATCACGCGCCTGCAGCCCAAGCTCGCGCAGATATCGCGGCATTACGTTGTTCATGCAGCCGGTGCAGGATCTGACCGTCGAGGATCGCGTCAGCCGGACGGAGTTTCAATACACGCTGGAAGATCCCGAGCGCGGATGAACTGAACGTCTATGCGCCCAAGCTGCTCGCCAGGCTGCAGCAGCTTCCCGAACTGCGCGACGTGGCCAGCGATCAGCAGGTGCTGGGGCTGCAAACGCGCCTGGTGTACGATCGCGAGACGGCTTCGCGGCTGGGAATCACGCCCTCCGCCATCGATCAGACGCTGTATGACGCCTACGGCCAGCGCCAGGTCTCCACCATGTTTACGCAGCTCAATCAGTACCACGTGATTCTGGAAGTAAAGCCGCACTTCCAGACACGCCGATCGATCTGCGCTCTCTGTTCGTTCGAACCGGCGCTACGCCCATCAGCAGTTCGGTGATCGCCGGAGGCACGGGCACGGCGGTTACCAGCGGACCCACCAGCTCCGCCACCGCATCCCAGGCCAGCCTGAATTCCACCGGATCCAGCGGCGCCAACCGGATCGTCGGCCATCGCAGTCCACCTCCGCATTTCCGAACGGCGGCCAAGTGCCGCTGGCCGCCTTCAGCACCATGGAGACTCGCACCGCGCCCATCACGATCAACCATCAGGGCCAGTTCCCGGTGGTGACGCTTTCCTTCAATCTGGCTCCCAACGCATCGCTCGGAGACGCGGTGGACGCCGTAAACAAGGCCAAGGAAGACATCGGCATGCCGGCCAGCATTCAAGCCGCTTATCAAGGTACGGCCGAGGCGTTCCAGGCGTCGCTCGCCAACGAGCCGGTGCTGATTCTGGCCGCGCTGGTGACGGTCTACATCGTGCTGGGCGTGCTGTACGAAAGCTACATCCATCCCATCACGATTCTCTCCACGCTGCCGTCGGCCGGCGTGGGCGCGCTGCTGGCGCTGTTCATCACGCGCAGCGACTTCAGCGTCATTGCGCTGATCGGCATCGTGCTGCTGATCGGCATCGTCAAGAAGAACGCGATCATGATGATCGATTTCGCCCTGGAAGCGGAGCGCCACGAAGGTAAGGCGCCGCTCGACGCCATCTACCAGGCTTGCCTGCTGCGCTTCCGGCCCATCATGATGACCACCATGGCGGCGCTGCTGGGCGGCGTTCCGCTGGCGCTCGGCACGGGCGTGGGCTCGGAGCTGCGGCGCCCGCTCGGCATCACCATCGTCGGCGGATTGATCTTCAGCCAGATGCTGACGCTTTACACCACGCCGGTGATTTATCTGTTCTTCGATCGTCTCGCGATTCGATTCTCGCGCCGGCATCGTGAGATGAGGGCAGGCGCCGCCGGCGCGACTCCGGAGCCAAGCCCGGCGCACTAGCCATGAATATCTCGGAACCATTCATCCGCCGGCCCATCGCGACCACGCTGCTGACCGCGGCGGTCGCGCTTGCGGGCGCCGTCGCGTTCCGGCTCTTGCCCGTTTCGCCGCTGCCGCAAGTGGACTTCCCCACCATCTCGGTGGGCGGCCGCTCTGCCCGGCGCGAGCCCGGAGACCATGGCGTCGTCGGTGGCCACGCCGCTCGAGCGGCAGTTCGGACACATCGCCTCGGTGACCGAGATGACTTCGTCGAGCACGCTCGGAGCCACCAGCATCACGCTGCAGTTCGATCTGAACCGCAATATCGACGCGGCGGCGCGCGACGTGCAGGCGGCCATCAATGCCGCGCGCGGATATTTGCCGGCCAATCTGCCCAGCAATCCGACCTACCGCAAGGTGAATCCGGCCGATTCGCCCATCTTCATGCTGGCGCTCACCTCGGACCAGTTGACCAAGGGCCAGATGTACGACGCCGCCTCCACCATCATGGCGCAGAAGCTGTCGCAGGTAACCGGCGTGGGCCAGGTGGTGGTGGGCGGAAGCGCGCTGCCCGGCGTGCGCGTCGAGTTGAATCCTGTCGCAGTTGAACAAATACGGGATCGGCTTCGAACAGGTGCGCACCGTTCTGGCCGGCGCGAACGCCAACACGCCCAAAGGGGATTTCCAGAACGGCGACCAGGCGCTGGGAGGTCGGCGCCAACGATCAAATCTTCAAAGCCATCGATTACGAGCCGCTGGTGATCGCCTATCGCAACGGCTCCGCCGTTCACATCTCCGATGTCGGCGAGGCGGTGGATTCGGTGGAAGACCTGCGCAACGCCGGCTACGCCAACGGCAAGCCATCGGTGCTGGTGATCGTGTTCCGCCAGCCCGGCGCCAACATCATCGACACCGTCGACCAGATCCGCGCCATGCTGCCGCAGCTGGAGGCGTCCATCCCGCGCGCCATCAACCTGCGCGTGGCCATGGATCAGACCATCACCATCCGCGCCTCGGTGAACGACGTGGAGATCACGCTGCTGATCTCGATCGTGCTGGTGATCCTGGTGGTGTTCGCTTTCCTGCGGAAGCGTGCGGACCACCTTCATCCCCAGCGTCGCCGTTCCGGTTTCGCTGCTCGGAACGTTCGGCGTGATGTATCTGGCGGGCTTCAGCATCGACAATCTTTCGCTGATGGCGCTGACCATTTCCACCGGATTTGTGGTGGACGACGCCATCGTCGTCATCGAAAACATCACGCGCTACCTCGAGCACGGAATGGCAGCCGTTCCAGGCCGCGTTGAAGGGCGCGCAGGAGATCGGGTTCACGGTGCTCACCATCAGCTTCTCGCTGATCGCGGTCTTCATTCCGCTGCTGATGATGGGCGGCATCGTGGGACGGCTGTTCCGCGAGTTCGCCGTCACGCTGTCGGTGGCGATTCTGGTTTCGATGGTGATTTCGCTCACCACCACGCCCATGATGTGCGCGCATCTGTTGCGCGAACAGGAGCAGCACGGCTGGTTGTACCGGAAAAGCGAGCAGTTCTTCACCTGGGTGGTAAATCTCTACGGCCGCACACTGTCCATCGTGTTGCGGCATCCGGCGCTGACGCTCGCCAGCCTGCTGGCCACCTGGCTCTCACCATCTACCTGTACATCCAGGTGCCCAAGGGATTCTTTCCGCAGCAGGACACCGGCCGGCTGAGCGGGCAAATTCAGGCCGATCAGGACACCTCGTTCCAGACCATGGACAAGACGCTGCTGACCATGGTGGACATCATCGACCAGGATCCGGCCATCGATACGGTGAACGCCTTCTCCGGCGGAGGCGGCGGCACCACCACCAATACGGCGCGGATGTTTATTTCCCTGAAGCCGCTCGATGAACGCAACGTCAGCGCCGACCAGATCATCGCAGCGCCTGCGGCCCAAGCTGGCGAAGGTGCCCGGCGCCACGCTGTATTTGCAGGCCGTGCAGGATGTGCGCGTGGGCGGCCGATCCAGCAACGCGCAGTATCAGTACACCATGCGCGGCGACAACCTGAACGATCTGACCACCTACGCTCCCCGCATGCTGAACGAGCTGAAAACTATCCACATCATCACCGACGTCAACAGCGATCAGCAGGACCGTGGTTTGCAAGCGATGGTGGAATACGATCGCAAGACCGCGGCCCGATTCAACATTTCGCCGGAGCTGATCGACGACGTGCTGTACGACGCTTTCGGCCAGCGCCAGGTGTCCACCATGTATACGTCGCTGAATCAGTATCACGTGGTGATGGAAGCGGCGCCGAAGTACTGGCAGAATCCGAATACACTGCATCAGGTGTACGTCGCTTCGCCCAGTGGAATGGAAGTTCCGCTGAGCGCAATCGCGAAGACGGCCACCGCCACCGCGCCGCTGTCGGTGAATCACCAGGGTCTGTTTCCCGCGATTACCCTATCGTTCAACCTGCGGCCCGGCGTGGCTTTGGGCACGGCGGTGAACGCCATCAACGCCTCGGCCGCTAAAGTCGGGCTGCCCGCCACTATCCAGACCGGATTCGCCGGAACGGCACAGGCTTATCAGGACTCTCTCGGCAGTGAGCCGCTGTTGATCGCAACCGCGCTGGCGACGGTCTATATCGTGCTCGGCATGTTGTACGAGAGCTATATCCATCCGATAACCATTCTGTCGACGCTTCCATCCGCCGGCGTGGGCGCACTGCTCGCGTTAGAACTGACGCGGACCGATCTGAGCGTGATCGCGATCATCGGCATCATTTTGCTGATCGGCATCGTGAAGAAGAACGCGATTCTGATGATTGATTTCGCCATCGCTGCCGAGCGCAACGAGGGAAAATCCTCGCGCGACGCCATTTTCGAGGCGTGCCTGCTGCGCTTCCGGCCCATTCTGATGACCACCATGGCCGCCTTGTTGGGCGCGTTGCCGCTGGCCATCGGCGGAGGCACCGGATCGGAACTGCGGCGGCCGCTCGGGATCACCATCATCGGCGGCTTGCTCTTCAGCCAGATGCTAACCCTTTATACGACGCCGGTGGTTTATCTGTACTTCGACCGCTTGCAGCAATGGCGTGAACGCCAGCGAGCGCAGCGGCGCAAGCTTTCCGGAAACGACCAGCCCGTGGGTTCGGAGGTCTAACAGGCCGATGAAAAAGTCCAAAGCGTCGGTGGCCACGGATGAACGCCGATCAAAACAGATGGAAAACAATGAACTTGAGTTTGCATTATCGGTGTTCATCGGCGTTAATCGGCGGCCAGATTGCTTTTTTCAGCATCCTGCTAAACGTGGAGGTGACGACAATGCATACTACGAGTGTTTGTTCACTAGAATTGTGAGAGATGCGAATGACGACCCGGAACAATAGGATGTGGCCCAATAAAGTATTGGTGGGAGCGGCGCTGGGAGCGCTGCTCGTGTCCAGTGGATGCCGTATGGTAGGCCCGAACTACAAACTCCCGCCTGCCCCCGTGCCAACCGCCTTCAAGGAGAAGCCTCCGGAGGGCTGGAAGGAAGCGCAGCCGAGCGATGCCTTGCTCAAAGGCAAATGGTGGGAGATTTACAATGACCCGAGGCTCAACGCGCTGGAAGAGCAGGTGGATATTTCGAATCAGAACGTATTGCAGGCCGAAGCTCAATACCGCGCGGCGCGAGCGGCGGTCCAGGTGGCGCGGTCGGCTTTGTATCCGACGCTTACGGTGGGCCCCACGTTGGGGGTCAGTCAAGGCTCCGGTGGAGTCTCGGCTAATCAGGTAGCGGCCGCCAATGGTGTTCACACCACCTATCAAATTCCTTTCGACGCATCCTACCAGGTGGACCTGTGGGGCGCTATCCGGCGGAATGTGCGAGCCAACGCGGAGACCGCTCAGGCCACCGAAGCTCAGCTCGAGAACATAAAGCTCACCTACCAGGCGGACCTGGCGCAAGACTATTTTCAGTTGCATGGCACCGATGGCGATGTCGCCCTGCTGCAATCCACCGTCGATTCGTACACCGGGTATCTGAAGCTCACCCAAGCCCGGCATACCGCCGGTATCGCGTCCGGCGCCGATGTGGCGCAAGCGCAAACCCAGTTGGATTCGGCCAAGGAACAATTGATCGACTTCGGTGTGGCGCGTACGCAATACGAGCACGCCATCGCGATTCTGATCGGCAAGCCACCGTCCGAACTGACCATCGCGGCGGAGCCGATCAAGAATGCAGCCGCCCCAGGTTCCCGTTGCCTTTCCATCCACGTTGCTGGAACGGCGGCCGGACATTGCCGCGTCGGAGCGCCAGATGGCCGCGTTGAACGAGCAGGTCGGGATCGCGGAGCAGCCTATTATCCGTCGCTGACGCTCAGCGCGGGCGCGGGTCTTGCCAGCTCCAGCTTCGTGAATCTGTTTACCTGGGCGGGCCGTTTCTGGACCGCCGGACGCCAGCCTCTCGGAAACTTTGTACGACGCCGGAAAGCGGCGCGGGCAAGTGAACTATCGCCGAGGCCAATTTCGATGCGGGCATGGCCAGTTACCGTCAGACGGTGCTCACCGCGTTCCAGCAGGTGGAGGACAATCTGGTCCGCTCTGCGGATTCTGGAGCAGGAAACCGGTGCGACCAACGAAACCGTGAAGGCCGCCCAAACGGCGCTCGACATCACGGTGGCGCAATACAAGGCCGGAACCGCCACTTACCTGCAGGTGGAGACGCAGCAGACGGCTTTGTTCGCCGAGCAGGAAGCCCTGGTGAATCTGCTGACGCGCCGCATGGTATCGAGCGTCCTGCTGGTGGCAGGCGCTGGGCGGCGGATGGGACACGTCGCAATTGCCGGAGGTGAGCGCCCTTTCGGCCAACGACAAACGCGCTAAGAACTAATCTTCTAAAAGCTGATCTTGTCCTTGGCCGCGGCGATCTTCTTGCCGTCCACGCCGTAGATGATCAGCAGATCGCCCCAGGCATGAAAGTCGCCGTGGCGCTCGCGATATTTCACCACGGCCTCGGCCTCTTCGTTCGTCAGACCAAGCCCGGTTGCGATCTGCTTGCGCGCGTGGCTTTGTTCACGTTGATTTTGGCCGGGTCTTCCACCTTCGGGAAATTCGCGAACAGATACTCGGCGATGACGTCGAGCTCGGCGGTGCTGGCCTGCGCGCCACGATCGCGCATGCGGTAAACAATGGTCTGGTATTCGTCCTTGGTGAAACGATAGACCGCGATCTCTTCCGCCTTGTGGCAGCCGACGCAGGCGCGCAGGATTAGTTCCTTGCCCTTACCGTCGGGGAGATCGGCCGCTCGGGCGCGTGGCGAAAGCAGACTAAGGGCGGCGATCAGGCCGACAGCAAACTTGTTCACTCGCCGCCCTTCTCCTTACACCCGCCTATTTGTGAAAACGGCCTTCCAGCACGCCTTTCGCCAGGATGTGACCTTGCATCGCGGCCAGCACGTCGGCGCGCGTGGCGTCCGGTCCGAGATCGAGCTTGGTGTCGAGCGCGAAGAGTTCAAACGTGTAGTGATGATACGGGCCGGCCGCTCCCATGCCCGGTCCCATGAAGCCCACGCCGCCGCGCAGATTCTTGGCGTTGATGGCGCCGTCCGTCCAGTTTCGCGTGGTGGGAACGCCTTGGGGAAGTCCCGTCGCGGTGCCGGGAATATTGAAGATCATCCAGTGCAGAACGTCGTCGTTCTTGCGTTGGATGGCCACATCGGGATCGTGCAGGATGAGCGCGAAACTGACGGTGCCCGGCGGTACGTGCGTCCACTCCAGCTTCGGCGAAATCGGGTTCGGATCGGTTTGCGTGAACTTGTTCGGAATGACGCCGCCGTCTTCAAAGTCGGGCGAAGTGAGCGTGAGACCGGGACCTTGCGGGCCTTTTCCCTGCCCGAAGGCCGAGCCGAGGCTCGCCGCCAAGAACATGGCTCCTACAGTGAGTATTCTCATGAGTGTTTCTCCTTGGAATGTATCAGCATATCAAGAAGCGGGAGTGGATTGCCGTTGGCGGACCACGGCCCGCAACCCCTGGACGCCAGGCAGCGGCTGGAGTTCCTTCGGTTTCACCTCGACCGTCACCACGCCCAGATCCTGCGGTTGTTTCACCACCAAGCGTTTCCAGAGCGGTTCTTGGACCCGGCGCGGGCCGTGCTATGATCGGGCTTCTCGCGGAATCACGCGAGGAAAGCACCCTTCGGAGGGGCCGCAATGGCAGTTCAAGCGACAAATCTATACCGAGAATAAATCACGCAATTCGGCGGACGGAGAACAGCACTTAGCAGCGCATTTGGCGTTTGAGATGGCGCGCGTGGTGGAGGAAGCCGCCATCGCGTCCGCGCGCACCATGGGGCAAGGCGACAGCCCGGGTTCCGATCATGCCGCGGTGCAAGCCATGCGCCACGCTTTTGAAGAGGTGCCCATCGCCGGAACCATCGTGATCGGCGAAGGCGAGCGCGATGAAGCGCCGATGTTGTATATCGGCGAGCGCGTGGGCGCCACGCCGCCTCCGGGCCTGGAATATCCGGCGGTCGACATCGCCGTGGATCCGCTCGAAGGCACCAATCTGTGCTCCACCGGCGCGGCCAACTCCATCGCGGTGCTGGCGGCTTCCGAAGCCGGCGGTCTGTTGCACGCGCCGGATTGCTACATGGAGAAGATCATCGCGGGTCCCGGATGCCAGGGAGCGTTGGACCTGGATGCGCCTCCCGAAGACAATCTCAAGGCCATCGCGAAGCGCTTGGATCGCGACGTGGAGGATCTGGTGGTGATGGTGCTGGACCGGCCACGGCATGAAGACTTGATCGCGAGGATTCGCAAGGCGGGCGCCCGCATCCGATTGATCAGCGATGGCGACTTGTCGGCCGGCATCGCAGCGGCGGTCAGCGGCGCCGGCGTCCACGCGGTGATGGGAATCGGCGGCGCTCCGGAAGGTGTAATCACCGCGGCCGCCATGCGCTGCCTGCACGGCGAGATGCTGGGCCGGCTGGTGGTTCTGAACCAGGAGATGGAACGGCGCATGGAAAAGATGGGGATCACCGATCCGCACAAGATCTATCGCGCCGAAGACCTGGCGCCCGGCAAGAAGATCATTTTCGCGGCCTGCGGCGTCACACCCGGAAATCTGTTGCAAGGCGTGCGCTTCTTCGGCACCGGCCATCGGACTCACTCGCTGATCATGACGTCGGAGCCGAACACCGTCAGCTTCCGCGATGCGGTGCATTTGACGGGCAAGCCGGATCGCCGCGGAGTACGGCTGTTTTAGAAGCAGAATCCAGAAGTCAGAATCCAGAAATCAGAATGAACGTGCCGAACCGGCGCAACGCCACTCCGAAATTCTGAATTCTTGAATTCTGAATTCTTCTTTAATTCAATCTCCCCAGCCACCGATGAATCGACCCCAGTTGCTGCGTGATCTGCGCGCGATCCTCGGCATTCGGCGAGTATTGCAGGTAGAGCTCCAGATCTTTTTGAGCATTGCGGAATTGGCGCATCCGAAGCGGGCCACGCCGCGCGCCTTGTAGTATTCCGCGTTCCGCGGGAAGGCTTCAATCAGCAGATCGGTCACCGCCACCATCTTGTCGAATTGCTTGCCGCGAAAGTAGGCCGAACGCAAATTGTTCAACATGCGCACCAGGATGTAGCGCGCGCCTACCGGCGCAAGAGCGGTGGCATCGGCGTCGGCGCCGGTGCGGTCCCGCGCCAGTTGCCGGCAATCTTCCACGCTAAGCAGTCTTCCGGAGTGAAACGGATCGATATACGTCGCGAATTCCCCGTCGTTATATTCGACGACGAAGTGTCCGGGAAGCCCAACTCCTGAAACCGGCTGGCCCAGCCGCCGCGCCACCTCGATGTAAACCACCGAAAGCGCGATCGGGATTCCGGTGCGGCGATCCAAAACATAGTTGAGGCAGCTATTGCGCGGATCGTTGTAGTCGATTTCGTTGCCGTGGAAGCCAAGATCGCCGAACAGGTAGTCGTTCGCCACGCGGACAAATTCGCGGCCATTGGCGGAGGCGGGAAGCCGCGCTGCGATTCCCGATGCAATTCTATCCAGGACGCCCAGGAACGGCTCGGGATCCAGATCCGGCGTCTCGATGGAAGCGATTTCGAGCGCCGCCACGTCGAGCCTGCCCTCCGGCTGGTCCTGAATTGCCGCTCGCAACGCTTCCATTTACGTCTTGGATCCCTTTCGAATTGTGACACCGCGCGCGGCCACTTGCACGGGCAGGATTTCAGCGCCGGCGTTCGCAATCGCACGCGCCACGCGCTCTTGTGCGCCGCGCTCCACCAGAAAAAAGACACAACCGCCCCCGCCCGCCCCGCAGACCTTGGCGCCCAGTGAGCCCGCGCGCCTGGCCGGCGTGATCAAACGATCGATCGCCGGCGTGGAAATACCCGGCACGTTGCCCCGGCGATGCGACCAATCCTCGCGCAGCAAGCGGCCGCATTCGCTCCAGTCGGCTCTTCCGACGGCGGCGCGCATACTGGCTGCGATCGAAGCAATGTGGCCGAAGTTGCGCTGCACTTTGCGGTCGCCGTTGATGTAGGCCTTGGTCACTTCCCAATTATTGATGCCCGAATTGCGGGGTGCGCCAGTGTAGCAGAGCACGATGCGGTGATTGAAGTCGTCAAGATCCACCGGAATCGCGACGCGCCGCACGCCGTCCGCCCGAAGTTCGATGGCGCTGACGCCGCCGTAGAGCGCCGGGTAGTAATCTTGCACGCCGGTGGGCACGCGAATAATTTGCGCTTCCACGTTCTGCGCAATCTCGCGAATCTTCTCCAGGCCATGGCCGGAGCCGGTGAAGCGGTTGAGCGCGCTGGCAGTGGCGATCATCAGCGCCGACGATCCGGCAATTCCGGCGCCGGCGGGCGATTCGGAATGCGTTTGTATCGCGAGGCCGATACGCGGACGAAAGAAACGCAACAGATAAGCCGCTAGTGACAGGCCGGGCCGAACCGATCCGTTCGAGCTCCGCAAGCGATCGGTAGCTTTCGGCCGACTTCAGATCGCTGGAGCGTAGCCGGATCTCCGGCGAGTCCAGCGTCTGGACGGCGCAGCGCGTGAACCGATTGATGGCGAAGTTGACGGTAACCGCGCCCGGATGAAAGAGATAGAGAGGCCAGATATCGAGGGTGCCGCCGGCCAGGTCAACGCGGCAAGGCGCCTCGGCGATGATTCTCATGCAGAAGCTTTACTATACCGCTGGTGATATCGGGAATCTGCCCATTCCGCCGATAGAAATAAAGATGCGGCGCGTTTTGTTCGTCGGGGTGATTCTTGCGGCCATCGCGTGGGCACAAACGAAACCCGCCGCGCCCGTGCCGGCTGCTTCTCCGACAACGCCGCAAAAGCAGCCAAATCAGTCTCCCGGCCAGTCGGCTCCCGCACAACAGCCTCTAGGGCAGCAGGCTCCGGCACAGAAGGACCCTACGCAAGCTCCGCCTGCCGCGCAGCAGCGCCGAGCAGCCAACAGCCGGATCAAACAGCGGCGGAATCCGGCATGGCGGCGGCGCTGGCATTGCAGCGCGCCTCGGTACTCCAGCAAGTGGCTGGCGTAATGGGCAAAGCGCCTACGCCCGCGGCGTCCTTCTTTACTGTTCCCTGGGTGGAAACTCCAGTTCCGTTCAGTTCCCCGCCCTGCGATCCCATGCCCGCGGCCGACTTGGACAAGCTGGTACAGGCAGAGCGCGCAACAGGAAGGCGTGAAGGCGGATTTAATCCGCGGGGTGATCACTGCAGGAGTCCGGCGCGCATCCCTGCGCGGTGTCGTGGAAAGGCGCGCAGGGGTTAATGCAGTTGATGCCGGCTACGTCGGAGCAATTCGGCGTGAAGGACCCGTTTGATCCCCGCCAGAACGTTGAGGCTGGCACCAAGCTGCTCAAGCAGTTGCTAACAAAGTACAACAATGACGTCAGTCTGGCGCTGGCGGCCTATAACGCCGGCGAGGGGCGGGTGGATAAGGACGGCGGCGTGCCGCAAATTCAAGAAACTCAGAACTACGTGACCGACATTCAGTCCAAGCTGCCCAAGAAATAATCGCCCGGCTTCGCTTTATTTTCATAATTACGACTCATCCCGCGAGGTCCTCCCCTTAAACTTTTGGCTTTGTCCCGACGATAGCTCCATTTAGGGAGCTCTGTTATCCCCGGTCAATCCCGCGATGCCATGCCAATCCGCACCAAAGCGTCTCACTAATTCGGTTCGGCTGCCTTCCGCGCCGCTAATTGCTCCCATTCCGTTCTTTGAAGCGGACGATAATGCGCAAATTCCAGCCACAATTCTGATGGTCGATAGCGAGGAGATCAACCGCCGGTTGTTGAAAGCCATCTTCAAAACCACGCCATACAAAATCCTGGAGGCGCATCGGGCGTCGGAAGCCACGGCGCTGCTGAATTCGGAAAAGATCGACCTGGTGATTCTGGACCTGATGCTGCCGGAGATGAGCGGCCCGGAGCTATGCCGCTGGATGAAAGCCCGCCGGTCCACGCAGTTGATCCCGGTCCTGATGATCACCAATCTGCAGGGCGTGGAGAACGAGATTGTCGGAATCTCCTCCGGCGCCGACGAGTTTCTGATCAAACCCCTGCATCCGGCCGTGGTGCGGACGCGGGTGCGCGCGATGTTGCGCAATAAATCGCTGATCGATTCACTCGAAGAGGCCGAGACCATTCTGCTGGCGTTGGCGCAAACCGTGGAGCATCGCGATCAATACACCGGAAAGCATTGCCAGCGGCTGGCGGTGGCATCGGTGATGCTGGGCGAGGCGCTTGGGTCTTCCCGAGCCAGGATCTTACGGCGCTCTATCGCGGCGGCTATCTCCACGACATCGGCAAGATCGGCATTCCAGACGCGATTCTCTTCAAACAAGGCGAGCTCACGACCGAGGAATGGGAAGTGATGCGGAGCCATCCGGTGCGCGGCGAAGAGATCTGCCGTCCCATGCGCAGCCTGGCGCCGGTGCTGCCGATTATTCGCGGCCATCACGAGCGCTGGGATGGATCGGGCTATCCGGACGGATTGGCGGGCGAGGATATTCCGCTGCTGGCGCGGATTCTGCAGGTCTCCGATATCTACGATGCCTTGACCAGTGAGCGCCCCTACAAGACGGCGCTATCGCCCGAGGAAGCGTTTGCGGTCATGGAGGAAGAGGTTCGGCGTGGATGGCGCGATCCGGAACTGGTCCCGCTGTTCGCCAGCACCATTCAAACCAATCCCAGCGCGGACCTGACGTCGCTCGAAGCTTCGCTCGAAAACATGCGCACCGCCGTTTCCCGGTAACCTTAAAAGTTGGCCGCTCTTGGTAAGTTGACAACTCTCGAAATCCTGCAGCGCAAGATCGTTCGTGCGAACAATGCCCGCGCCTGGTGGCGTATCGCGCCGAGGTGGGGCGCGTCAAGCGCCGCGCGTATCGCGATTGGGATTATTGGGCCAAGCCGGTGCCGGGCTTTGGCGATCCGCACGCCCGGCTGCTTCTGATCGGCCTGGCGCCCGGAGCGCACGGCGCCAATCGCACCGGACGCATGTTCACCGGCGACAGCTCCGGGGATTTTCTGTACAAGGTTTTGTTCGCTACCGGCTTTGCCTCACAGCCCACCAGCACTTCGCGAGACGACGGGCTGAAGCTGATCGACGCCTACATCAGCGCGGCCGTCCGTTGCGCTCCGCCGGACAACAAGCCAACCGTCGAAGAGATTCGCACCTGCCGCCCGTATCTGGAGCGCGAGCTGGAGCTGCTGAAAAACGTTCAGGTGGTGGTGGCGCTGGGCCGCCTGGCGTTCGATGTTTACCTTGGAATCCTGCGCGATCAGGGCAAGATCGCGCGGCGATCCGGCTTCGTGTTCGGTCACAACGTGGAGCATCACACCGGCGGAGGGCCAGCCGCTGCTGATCAGTTCCTACCATCCCAGCCAGCAGAACACGTCCACCGGCAAACTCACCGAAGCGATGTTTCGCGCGGTGTTTGAGCGCGCTCGCCGGCGCTTGAAGTCAGGCCAGGCTACAGCGTGACCGCAATGGGGCTAAACGCTGCGGACCTCAGCAGGACGCCCAGCCTGGCGCCATCGCGCGGAGCAATGTACGGATTGTGCACCTGCATTCGCACGGTGGTGAGGCTGTCGGTTTTCAGCCACTCCACCGGCACCTCGTGCTGGTAAATCACGTCGCCGTCCTTGGCGAAACGTGGCCTGATCGAGCAGATGGCCGTTCACATAAAAGTCGACCATCAGCGGGCCGGTCTGCTTGAGCGTCTCCCGCGGAAGAAGGAAGCGCTCCCGGAACACGTGATGCTGAACGGACGAAAGCCGGAACCGGAACTCGGGTTCATCCAGCGTCCAAAAACCGTCCGACTTCGGGTCGCCCACCAGCACGCCCTTCACCACATACTGAGCGGCTCCCGGCTTCCCGATGGTCATGGTTTCGCCGAACGCGTAATCTCGGATTGGACACCTTCAGCAAATGAAGTTGCACGCTCAGGGACGCGTCGGCGTTGTCGAGCTCCACATAGTGGCCGTTGGCATAATCGAAGATGTGATCGTAATGCGGCAGGCGATTGAGAGGGATGCGTTGCGCCTCCGGACCATTCAGTTCGCGTGAGCCAAAGGTCGGTGTCGCGGTAGTACAACCGCAGAAGAAACACCAGGTCCCAGTTATAATCCACGGCGCTATGGACAAATAAGAGCCTGCTGCCGTGCGGCAAGGTGGGATAGAGCCGCGAGAATTCGGCGATCGTGTTTTTGTAAGGCGAATACTGCGGATCGGGCGCGGGCGGCCAGTTCCGGTAGTCAATCGTTCCGATCACCAAAGCCGTGGCTAGGAACAGCGCCACCGAAGTGGAATCACTCCAGCGCGGCGTAGACACGGCCGGTCGCAGCGCCTCCGCGATGAGCCTGAACAGACTGTCTTTGAAACGCACCAGGCAAACCGCCGCGTACAAGCGCCATGCCCGCCAGCGGCAGATAAAGCACGAAGCCCAGACGCGCCGGGATGAACGATACCGGCAGCAGCGTAATGACGAAGAACAGCAGTCCGAACCACATCACGCGAGATCGCATCCAAAGAGCGATGGCGATCAGCGTCGCGTAAAAGCCGGCCACCCGAGAGGGACTCAACGGCGTCGACGCCGAGCGGCAGCGCGGAATTGTTGCGATACAGCAAATCGCCGAGATACGTTTCCGGTGTCCTCCAGCCAGCGCGCCAGCGTGTAGCTCGGAATGTAGGCAATCGTCCTGGCGCAATGCCGTCGGCGCCCAGCTTGGCGGGAATGTAGATCAATACGCACAGCGCGCCCAGCAGCGCCATTCTTCCTTCCCGGAAGCACCAGCGCAGGAGTGCGCGAAGGCTGCGGAAATCGGGCGGATGAAAAATCAGCTCGTACACCAGAACCATCACCGGCAGCGTGGCGCCCATCTCCTTCGAGTTCAGCGGAACAGACCAGGCACGCCAGAAACCCGAGCGTCCCCCAGACGACCCAGGAACCGGTCCTGCAGCGCGGGCTCTTAGATAGATCAGCAACGCCAGGAAGTAGAACAGGAAGCAAAAAACGTCGTACATCGATCCGGCGTTGTAGTACAGATAGTCCAGCTTGCCGTGGAAGCAGTACAGCAGCGTCGCGATCGCGCCAATTTCCCGCGATCCCGCCGATCCTCGTGAACACCAGATAGGCGAGCCACAGATTCAGCAGCATCGCCGCGAAGAACACCACGTAGAGCGGAGTATGGATTAAAGCCGAAGATTGCGAACAGACGTTCGATAAATGATGCCGCCGAAGGGACGATAGTACGGCGTCCAGAAGAAAATGTTCGCCTTCACCAGCGCGCTGACCGGCTTGCTCCAATAGCCGTAAAGATTCATCAGGTCGTCGCCGGTGTAATAGAGGAGCAGCCCGCGCCAGGTGAAGAACAGGAAAAAGCACGCGATGAACAGCGCCGGCCAGGATCGGCAGAAGAGGTTGCCTCTGCCGGCGCGGAGTGCTGGTAGGAGCGGGCTGGGTCAAGGATCCTTGCGCCATGCTTGTTGCAGTTTTTCCGCGAAAGGAGAGCTACTGGGCGTGAACCGTTGTGCTGATGCTCGACGGGCGTTAGCTCCGGCGTTGCGGCTGGAACTGATTCGGAGGACGCGGCTTCGGCCGGCAGGAACGACGGCCAGGCGCCTCACGCGCCGGCGCATCCTCCAGATACTTCGCTTTCTTGAGAATGGAACGCTCCAGCGACGGGCTGTAGCCGGTCCAGAAACCTTCGATGTGGCGGTCCTTTTCCGCCAGCGCCCGCATGCACTCCATCTTTGAATCGAGATTATCCAGATGATGCAGCAGCATCGCTTCGGGAAACAGCGGCACTTTCGGAGAGCCATACTCCAGCTCGCCGTGGTGGCTGACAATCAGGTGCTCCACCAAAACCCGGAGCTTGGGCGGAAAATCGGGGACCTGTTGGAGCTTGTCGTGCAACAGGCGCAGGCCGATCACGATGTGGCCGAGCAGTTGGCCTTCGGAGCTATACCCGAAGCTGCGCTCGTACGTTAATTCGGCCACCTTTCCGACGTCGTGAAGAATCGGCTCCGGTGAGCAACAAGTCCGGATCCAGGTTGCCGTAATGCGAAGAAGTAAGGTGGCACAACCGGCAGACGGAAAGCACATGTTCGATCAATCCGCCCAGGTAAGCATGATGCACGTGTTTCGCGGCCGGCGCGGTGCGATACATGCGCGCCAGCGGTTCGTCGTCGAGAAACGCTTCCAGAAGCGCGCGCAGGTGCGGATTGCGCATGGCCGCCACCAAGGCACGCAGCTCCGCGAACATTTCCAGAGGATCGCGCGTGGAGGCTGGAAAAAAATCGGCGAAGTCGACGTCCGCATCCAGAACGCGCGCCATCTTGTGGACGGTCATCTGCAGCCGGTTCTGGAAGATCTGCAGCAGGCCTTTCACCTTGACGAAATCGTCGCGCTCGAAGGTGTCCACCACTTCGACGACGTTGTCCCACATTTTGGCGTCCACTTCGCCGGTGCGGTCGCCCAGCAGCAGCGAAAGATACGGTTCGCCCGACTTCTTCTGTCGAACGTCTTTGCCGTGAACGAGAAAAGTAGTGGTGAAAACCTGGTTCGGCTTTAGATCGCTAAGATAGGGCGATTTCATGGAAACCGGACGCCCCCTACTGCGACGAACTGATAGCCGTGGTTTGGGTCCCGGGAACCGGGATGCTCCACAGCAGCCTCTTGTGCCGAGTGGTGCTCACAACCTCTTCCTTCTTCACTGTTTCGGGTTTGAGCTGCGCGGGATCCACCCACGCAGTGTCCTTGCCGCCCGCCGCGCCGGTATCGATGTAATCGGCCTTGATCTCGAGGAAAGCGTCCTTGCGCAGCTTGGTGAGGTATTCGCGAACGGCGGCGTCCAGCTTGGGCGCGAGCAGTATCTCGTTGATTCGGTTCTCCACTTCGGACAGCTCGGCTTGGCCGGCCTTCTGGTGATCTTCGACGCGCAGAATCAAGAAACCCGTTGTCGGTCCGAATCGGATCGGTGATGTAGCCCTTGGGCTGATTCCAGACCGCATCTTCCAGGTTGCTGCTCAGCATGCCCTTCTTGTAGGGCGGAAGCTCGCCCATGCCTTTGGCGGTGACGGAGTCGGAATTGTCGCGAGCCATTTCGGCGAACCGCTCACCCTTGCGCGCGCGCGCCACCAGGTCCTTGGCTTTCTTTTCGGCAGCCGCCACACCCGCGGCGTCCTTGCCTTCGGTGGAGATCAGAATCTCCTGCAAAGTGATCTGCTCATCGCGTACGAATTCCGTTTTGTGCTCGTTGTAGTACTTTTCCACATCCTCGTGCTTCACCGACATCTTCTCGCTGACTTCCTCGCGAATCACGCGTTGGGTGAGAAACCGGTTCTTCATCTCCTGTTTGAAGTCTTCGTACGACATGCCGCTTCGTTCCTTGATGTACGCCTGGAACTTTTCGGGGTCGGCAATTTTGGAATCGGATTGGATGGCGCTCATCTGCTTGCTGACTTCGCTGTCGACATTGATGTTGAGGTCCTTGGCCTTCTGGGCCAGGATCAACTGATCGATGCGGTCGCGCAGCAGGTCTTTCTCGCGTTCGGCCAACTGCTTTTCCAGTTCGTCGCCCACTACGCCGCTTTCGCGCAGGGTCTCCATGAGTTCGCGGCGGGAGCGATCGAGATCGCCCCGGGTGACGATGTCGCCGTTACATTTGGCGACAATCTCTTCCACGACGGCCGTGTCGGCCGCCACTAAACTGAGGGCGCACACACAGCTGGATCCGAGCACCAGGAGGGGCACAAACAACTTCATACTCTCCATTATGGACGAAAGGGCGCGGCCTGTGGTTGAGACAACCCTAATGCCGATCCTAATCCGCGCTTTAGAGACCTCCGGCATGTTCGCAGGCTGCTAGGGACCTCCGGCCTGTCTAGCGAAAAATGACGCCAGCGCCCTTAACCCAAACCCCTCTGGCGCTCCGCTCAAGAAACGATAAACTAGAAGGCGGGGAAAGCATCTAATAAGCGATGGCAACGCCCACCCGCGTACAAACTCCGGTCGATACCTCGCTCTCGCACGAGCAGCTGGTTCGGGCCTATCGCGCTATGTATATGGCGCGGCGGCTGGACGACCGCGAGATCCTGCTGAAGCGGCAGAACCGTATCTTCTTTCAGATCAGCGGCGCGGGACACGAAGCGGTGCAAGCGGCGGCGGGGCTGGTTTTCCGGCCCGCGCACGACTGGTTTTATCTTTATTATCGCGACCGCGCGCTTGGCGCTGACGCTGGGCGTGACGGCCGAGCAGATGCTGCTGGCCGCGGTGGGCGCGGCGCTGGATCCGGCGTCGGGCGGCCGGCAGATGCCTTCGCACTGGACCGATGCCGCGCTGCACATCGCCTCGCGGTCGTCGGCCACCGGCACGCAGTTCCTGCAGGCCGCCGGATGCGCCCAGGCCTACCGCTATCTGGATCCCGATTCCGACGAAGTGACGCTGGTTTCGAGCGGCGAAGGCGCCACCAGCGAAGGCGAGTTTTGGGAAGCGATGAACGCGGCCAGCCTGGAGAATCTGCCGCTGGTTTTCCTGATCGAAGACAACGGCTACGCCATCTCGGTGCCGGTGGAGAAGCAGACCGCGGGCGGCAACGTCTCGCAACTGGTGTCCGGATTCCCGAATCTGAAGCGCATCGAAGTGGACGGCACGGATTTCATCGCGTCCTATCAGGCGCTGAGCGAAGCCGCGGCGTATGCGCGGGCGCGGCAGGGTCCGGCGCTGGTGCATGCCAGGTGACGCGTCCTTATTCGCATTCGCTTTCCGACGACGAGCGCGTTTATAAGACCAAAGCCGAGCGCGAAGCCGAGGAATTGCGCGATCCGCTGCTGCGCTTTCCCGAATGGCTGATCTCGGAAGGCATTCTGGACCGGCAGGGACTGCAGGTGATCATGCACGAGGTGGATCAGGAGATCCAGCAGGCCACCGATCGCGTGCTGCGCGCCGATCCGCCCGCCCAAGGGTTCGGCGCTCGCAGTATCTTTATTCCGACAAGATCGACCCGACGTCGGCGGAGTTCGAAGCCGAGCCGCAATTTAGCGGCGAATCGCGCACCATGGTGGACGAGATCAATCTCACGCTGCATGAAGAGATGCGGCGAAACTCGCGCATCATCGTGTTCGGCGAAGACGTGGCGGATTGCAGCCGGGAAGCGAACCTGGCGGAAGTGAAAGGCAAGGGCGGCGTCTTCAAAGCCACCGCCGGGCTGCAGATCAAGTTCGGCAGCGACCGCTGCTTCAACAGTCCGCTGGCCGAGGCGGGCATCATCGGCCGCGCCATCGGGCTGGCCGAGCGCGGGCTGAAGCCGGTGGTCGAGATTCAGTTCTTCGACTACATCTGGCCGGCCATGATGCAGTTGCGCGATGAACTGGCCACGCTGCGCTGGCGATCGAACAATGCGTTCAGCGCGCCGGTGGTGGTGCGCGTGGCGATCGGCGGATATCTGAACGGCGGCGCGATTTATCACAGCCAGTGCGGCGAAGTGATTTTCACGCACATTCCCGGACTGCGCGTGGTGATGCCGTCGAATGCGCTGGACGCGTGCGGGCTGTTGCGGACCGCCATCCGCTCCGACGATCCGGTGCTGTTTCTGGAACATAAGAGGCTGTATCGCGAGCCCTATAATCGCTCGCAGCATCCGGGCCCCGATTACACCATTCCGTTCGGCAAAGCGAGCGTGGTGAAGAGCGGGCAAAGCCTGACCGTGGTCACCTACGGCGCGGTGGTGCAAAAGATGTTGCAGGCGGCGCTGCAGGTGGAGCAGCGCAATCCCGACAAGACGATCGAGGTGATCGATCTGCGCACGCTTTCGCCTTACGATTGGGAGACGATCCGCACGTCGGTGGAGAAGACCAATCGCGTGATGGTGGCGCACGAGGACTGCCTGTCGTGGGGCTATGGCGCGGAAATCGCGGCGCGCATCGCGAACGAGCTGTTCGATCGTCTGGATGCGCCGGTGGGCCGCGTGGGCGCGCTCGATACCTGGGTCGGCTACAATCCGCAGCTCGAGAACGAGATTCTGCCGCAGGTGGAGAATCTGGCGGCGGAAGCCGAGCGGCTGCTGCAGTTGGGCTACGCATGGCGGTTCAGCAACAGTTCTGAACCGCGACTGTTCTGAACCGCGACTGTTAAGGGCGATTAGCGCTTTCGTCGCGCCTTCGCTTCGATGTATGTCGAAAACTTTCCCGCCGCGCCGGGAGGTGCAATTTCAAATCGGATGGCAACCCCATCGTCCCCGGCTTTGGAATAAGTGAGCCGGTAACTCGGTTGCGACGCCACGGCATCACTCACAAACTGCACGCTGTTTCCATTCGCCGACGGTTCTACCGTGTAGTGGATCGTGTGGCCCTCGTTATCAAAGTAAATAGCGCGCAGCTTGGTCTGGCCGGGTTCTTCATAGATGATCGTCAAATCCGTATGTGAATACGCCGGCTTGTCCTGGGTGGCCGGATAATTCGCGTAATTCTTCCGAATCAGAATGCGGCCCTCTTGATCCGGCAGAAACGAGAATCCGCCGCTGCCCTGCCCCGGCGTTCCACCGCCTTCGCCAACCCACTCGCCGATGAGGAACGCGAGCGGCGCCCATCGCGGGTGCGGCTCGTTGCTCTCTTGCGCAAGGAGCGACCGTCGCAGTATGTTGCGCACGAGCGCAGCAACGCCGAGAAGTAGCAGAACGGCTGCGCGCATACCTGTAAAGATACCCCGTTACTCAGGCGTCGGCGGGAAGCAGAGTGAATGCTTTGCCGTCAGCAGCGCGAACCACGCGAAAGTGCCTTTCGTCAACAGTGAGTATCCGTCGAGTGCCCAGGCGCTCGGCCGCGGCAATCACCGCTGCGTCGGCCAGGCCGAGATCGAGATCGGCGTAATTTTTCAGCAGCGCGTGACAGGTAGCCAGATCCTGCGAAGTGAATGGCTCCAAACTAAATCCGCCCACCGTGATGCCTTCGAGAAATCGGAACAGTGCGCGGCTGCCTAGCCGAACGCGGAGAAGGTAGTCGATCTCCGCCAGGATGGCCATGGGTATAACGATGACTCCGCTTTCTTCGTTGATCACGCGCGCGACGGCGGAGTGATAACGATCGCGAGCGTCATACAAAGCGTAGATGGCGCCCGAATCGGCGATCAGCGCCATCGCCCGCGTTTGGCGGCACGCTTGAGAAGATCTTCCGCACGCTCGGATGTATCCGTGTGGCCGCTATCAAACTCCCCTATCCCGCGGGAATTTGGGACGCTTCACGGTGCGAGTATAGGCTGTCAGACGCGTCACGAATGAGTTCCGCCTGGCTGCGGCCCTGCGTTTCCGCCATCTGGCGTAGCGCCAGCACGGTGTCGGAATCGAGATAGACCGTGGTCTTCGTCACGCCATATAGGGTACCATATATGGCGCAGAACCCGAAACGCGAGAGTTGTCTTCCCTCAGGCCTACGCGCGCCCAAAACTCTCGATCGCCGCGGCTTCGTCTTCGAATGTCTGCAGCACCGAATCGATCTTGGTCATGCTCAGTACCCGCCGCACCGGCGCATCCGGATTCAGCAGCTTCAGCACGCCGGCGTTCTTCACGGCGTGGCAGTAGCAGTTCATCAGCACGCCTAAACCCGTGCTGTCGATCCGGCTGACCCTGCTCAGATCGATCAGAACCTTGGTGTCGCTCTCCAAACGGACGGCCTTGGACAGTTCCGTCAACTCCAGCGACGCCGCCAGCAGTTGCGTGCCCTCGCGCGAATTTCAGGACGGTGACGTCGTTGATGCGCTTGCGTTCGACGATCGGCTCGCCCAGACCGCGAATCAACAACTCGGTGGCACGGATCTCCTCGAAGCAATCGTCGCACGCCAGGTAATGGCTTTCCCATTCGCTCAGCCAACTCGGCGCTCAGACGGCGCTGCAGATAGCGCGCGATGAGCTGTTCGCGAAGGACCGGATCGCCATGGAATTCCATGCTCATACTACTTAGTGACGCGAAGGCCCCCGATGTTTCGTCTGCTCCACATAAATTGCGCGAAATCTTTCCTTAGCCCGGCACAGCACCACGCGAAAGTTCTCGTCGCTCATGCCGGTCTGCTCCAGGATCTCTTCTTTCGATTTTTCTTCCAGATAGAAGCCGCGCAGGACACGGCGATCGCGCTCGGAGAGCTGCTCCAGGCCCTGGGCGATGGCTTCGCGAAGTTCGAACAGGTCGGCTTCGGGGATCCCCTTGCCGGGCGGCTCGGGCACCACCTCCGGCATCGGCTCATCGCGCATATTCCGGCGGCGATATTCCGAGATCACGTTCCGGCAGATGCCGTTGAGGAAGGCGCCCACCGCCTCGGGGTTCTGGATCTTCTCCGCCCGCGTGGCCAGCATGAAGCGCGCCAGGGTTTCCTGAACGATATCATCCACATCGGGGCAATAGAAGCCCACCTCGTAGCACACCTTGAATCGTAGCCTCGGTCGAAGCTTCTCTAAGTCCTCATCGGAAAAATTCATCAAACGCCTGAATTGAGGAGCTTCGGTGCCCACCGATTGCGCTATCGTAACATACTGTACATATGCGCTACATGACATGCCGGGATAGCCGGCGCGAATTCGCGTTGCTTTCCGCTCTCTGCCCTCGGCTAAGCTGGGACCTTTATGAATATCGAACCCACGGAACTCGAAAAAGCGGTGCTGCTCAAGGTAACGGGCCGCATGGATGCCGAGAACGCCCACGAGTTCGAGCAGGCCTGTGAGCGCTGGATCACCAACGGCACAAAGCACTTGATCGCGGATCTGGACGGACTGCAATACGTCAGCAGCATGGGGCTGCGCTGTTTTCTTGCGGTGGCCCAAAAGCTGCAATCCGTCTCCGGATCGCTGATTCTTTGCGGGCTGCATGGATTGCCACGCCAGGTGTTTGAAATGACGCGGCTGATCGGCCTTTTTCCGGTTTTCGAAACCACCCAGCAAGCCCTCGCCACGCTCTGATGGATGACACGCTGTGATGGCCACCCCAGTCAAACGGCTCTGATCTCTGCCCGCCAGCGCAGCGCGTCGATTTCGGCCTTTAGCGAGTTTGTGCGAGGCGGCGCGATTGCGGCCGGCATCGCCTCGAACGAATTCGAAAAGCTGGATCTGGTGCTGGAGGAGATCCTCATTAATGTGGCCCGCTACGCCTACACTCCGGAAACCGGGATCGGTGGAGGTTGACGTACGCACCGGCAGGGACTCGACAAGCTGCGCGTGGAGATTGCCGATTTCGGCCGTGTTTTCAATCCGTTAGAAGCCGATCCGCCCGACCTTTCGCGCGGCTTGGCGGATCGGCCGATCGGCGGCTTGGGCGTATTCCTGGTCAGGAGCATGGTGGATTCCATCGACTATCGCCGCGAGGCCAGGACCGGAACATTCTGTCCTTCACGTTTCCGGTGGACGGCAGCCCAAGCGGCAGCTAGAACCACTGGTACTTGAAAGTTGCAAACTTTTTTTGCCGATCTGCAACATCCGCTGCGAACTGTGTCACTCTATAACGTAAGCGAAACGAAACGGAGCGCAGAAGGGAAGAGAAGATTCGATGACTTCTTTACGCAAATGGAGATTTCCGATACTGATTGGGAGCGGCCTGATCGCCGCCGGTGTCCTGTTTTATTTTTCGAAGACGCACGTCAGCTCCGACAAGACGCAGGGCGCAATCGGCAAGCGCGACGTTTATCGCGACGGGCAAGTCAACTCGGCCGACGTGGCCACGCCCGGCTCGGCGCCAGTGGCCACCCAGGCCATCCTGGAAAGCAGCGAATTCAAGTCGCTAGCCAAGAATCCGGCGTTCCAGGAGCTGATGAAGAATCAATGCGTTCAGCGCAGCTTTCCAAGGACAGATCGTTCGCGCCGGTTGCTGCCGACAACTCGAATTTCCGGAGCTGATGCAAGACAACAGATGTTTGCGGAGCTGGTGCAACTCAGACTCGTTCCAGCAGGCCTGCGGCTGGATCTGCAAAGTCGCATGAACTCGCGAGTTGATTCGAGCGAGTCGCAATTCTCCGGGCTGGTGCACGCAACGAAGCATTCAGACGCTTGCTGAAGGATGAGTCGTTCTGCGAGCTTGGCTCGGACGAAGCCTTTGCCAGCCTGGTCTCCACAGGTTCCTTCCAGAACATGATACGAAGCGACTAGCCTTCGCGAGACTTGTTTCCGATGCCGGCCTTCCAGGAGCATGCTTGACAAGTGGCAGCATGGCGCGGCTCACATTCGGCAGCAGCCGTCAGGTAAGGCGACCTACGGCAACGCGAGCAACCAGGAACCATTGGTAAACGCAATTTTCACACGAGTCCCGCGTTGGATCGCGGGACTCGTTTTGTTTTGCGGCCTGTTCTGCGCCCCCGCCTTCTCCGCTCGCCCATCCCAAAATCTTCATCCAGTCCTCCGCGCACATCGAAGTTCTCTATTACAGCCCCGCGCACGAATACCTGGTCACGCATCTCATCCGGTCCTACGAAAATGCGCTCAATTTCGAGCACAATCTTATTTCATTACACGCCTTCGCAGAAGCTGAGCGTTCTGCTCGAGGATTTTGGCGACTACGGCCACGGCGCCGCCGGAACCGTCCCGTCCAACTTCATCGACGTCGGCATCGCGCCCTTCAGCTACACCTACGAGACATTGCCCGCCAACGAGCGCATGACCTGGATCATGAATCACGAGTCCATCCACATCGTGATGGGCGACAATGCCAATTCCAGTCGACCGCCGTTTTCGCGTCGCTGTTCTTCGGCAAGGTGGTGCCCACCGACGAAGATCCGGTTTCGATTCTCTACAGCTCGCTGACCAGCCCCCGACATTACGCCACGCGCTGGTTTCACGAAGGCATCGCGACCTTCATGGAAACCTGGATGGCCGGCGGACTCGGCCGCGCCATGGGCGGCTGGGATGAAATGGTGTTTCGCACCATGGTCCGCGACGACGCCTATATTTACGATGTGGTGGGCCTGGAATCGGAAGGAACCTCCGCCGACTTTCAGACCGGCGCCAATTCGTATCTTTACGGCACGCGCTTCATGACCTGGCTGTGCTACACCTACGGCCCCGACAAACTGCTCCAATGGATTACGCGCGGCGAGAATACCAAGCGCTATTTCGCGTCGCGCTTCAAGCAGGTCTACGGAATCGGGATGAACGAGGCCTGGAAAATGTGGATCGCCGAGGAGCGGAAGTTTCAGGAAGCGAACCTCGCCGACATTCGCAAGTATCCGGTCACGATGCCGCAAAGGCTCACGCAAAAGACGCTCGGTTCGGTGTCGCGCTCCTATTTCGATTCCAAAGACAACGTGATCTACGCCGCCATTCGCTATCCGGCGCACATGGCCAGCATCGCCGCGATTCACGTGGACACCGGTAAAATCGACGAGTTGAAGGACATCAAGGGACCGGCGCTGTATTACGTGACGTCTCTCACCTGGGACCCGCGCGGCCGCAAGCTCTACTACACCACCGACAACAACGATATGCGCGACTTGAATGTCTACGACGTGGAAACGCATCACTCGCGAACGATTGTTGAAGGATGTTCGCACCGGGGACCTGGCGTTCGATGCCGCGGACAGCTCCATTTGGGGCGTCCGGCACAACAACGGTTTGTCGGCGCTGGTGGAGTTTCAGGCGCCCTACAAGGAGGTGACAATCCGGCGCGAGTTCGACTACGGCAACGACATCTTCGACATCGACGTCTCGCCCGACGGCCAGTATCTGACCGGCGCCATCTCCGATGTGAGCGGCAAGCAGAAGCTGGTTCGATTTCGAATTGACGATTTGCGCAAGAGTGACGACGCGCCGTTTGAGGTTCTCTACGATTTCGAATACAACTCGCCCGGCAATTTCGTCTATTCGCCCGGATGGGCGCTACCTGTTCGGCTCGTCCTATTACACCGGCGCTTCCAATCTGTTTCGCTACGATATCGAGACCAAGAAGATGGACGTGATCAGCAACGCCGAGACCGGCCTGTTCCGTCCCTTGCCGCTGGCCGACGGATCGCTCATCGCGTTCGAATATACCAGCAAGGGATTCGTGCCGGCGCGCGTGCCGGTGAAGCCGCTGAACGACGTGAGCGCGGTGAAGTATTTTGGCCAGGTGACGCTCAACAAATATCCCGGAGCTGCGCAAATGGAAGCTGCCGCCGCCGTCGTCCATCAACTCGGAGAATCTGATTACGCGCGCGGGCTCCTACGATCCGCTGCGCAACGTTCAGCTGATTTCGGCCTATCCGATCGTGCAAGGCTACAAGAACACGGCCGCGGTGGGAATGCGCGCCGAGTTTGCCGATCGGTTGCGTCTGGTGGGCGTGAATGTGGATGCCAGCTATTCGCCCGATCCAAATCTGCCCGACGAACGAGCGCACTGCACCTTTCGTTCGACGCGCACCTGTGGGATTGGAAGCTGACCGGCTATTACAATTACGCCGATTTCTACGATCTGTTCGGCCCCACCAAGCTGAGCCGCAAAGGCGAATCGCTGAAGCTGGCGCATTCGCAATACTTGATTTACGATACGCCGCGCACGCTGTCGCTCGATTGGAGCGTGGCCGGTTACTCCGATCTGAACGCGCTGCCGGAATATCAGAACGTGTCCACCAACAACATAGGAAATCTGCTGGACGCGAACCTGGGGCTGAAGTATTCGAATCTGCAAAGGGCGCAAGGCGCGGTGGATGACGAAAAAGGCACGCACTTGGGGTATTCACACGCGCCTGTATTACACGCATGGCGCCTTCCCGAGCGTGTGGGGAAATTACGATCGTGGATTCCTGCTGCCGCGCAACAGCGCGTTCTGGCTGCGGGCTTCCACCGGAAAATCGTTCGGCGATTTCACCAGCCCCTTCGCCAGCTTCTACTTCGGCGCGTTCGGCAACAATTACATCGATCATCTTTCCATCGACCGGTACCGCGAGTATTACAGTTTCCCGGGCGTGGGCATCGACGCGATCGGCGCGCGCAGCTTCGGCAAACTGCTGGGCGAATACAATCTGCCGCCCATGCGATTCCGCGAAGTCGGAACCACCTGGGCCTACGTCAACTGGGCGCGGCTGACCTTGTTTTCGTCCGGCCTGCTGACCAACTTCACCAGCGATCCCAGCCGCGGTTATTTTGCGAATCTCGGAACGCAACTCGATCTTCGCGTGGTGCTGTTTACTTACTTGAACGCGACACTCTCCGGCGGCTACGCCGCGGCGGCCGATCGTAACGGCCACATCACCACCGAATACATGGTCTCGCTGCGGATTCTCTGATGTTCTCAACCGCCCTCCGGATGATTCTCGCGCAGGTGAGCGCGAGCGTGCTGCCGGTGCTGGTGTTTCTGTTCGCGCTGGAGTTGATCGATACCTACAAATTGCTGACGCTCGGCCGCGTGCTGCGATCGGTGCTGTGGGATGCGCGGTTGCGGCGGTCTGCTACGGACTGAACACGGCGGTCTATGCGGCGGGGCTGGTGCCGCCTGCCATCTGGGCGCGATCGGGCGCGCCGGTGATCGAAGAGATCGCAAAAGCGTTGTATGTCGCCTGGCTGCTTGCGATCCAATCGCGTGGGCTTCATGGTGGACACCGCGATCTCGGGATTCGCCGTCGGCGCCGGGTTCGCGGTGCTCGAAAACCTGACTTACATTCCCGATCTTTCGGCCAGCGGCCTGGTTGCGAGCGCCATCCGCGGCCTCGGAACCGCCATGATGCACGGCGGCGCGACGGCCATCTTCGGAACCGTCTCGGCCAATCTGAGCGAAATCCGCGGCTCGCGGTCGCTGCTGACGTTTCTGCCCGGGCTCGCGATGGCCATCGTGATTCACGAACTCTACAATCAGCCGCTGTGGCGGCCGGTGATGGCGGCGGTGGTTGTGCTGGTGACTTTGCCGGTCGTGATCGCGTTCATCTTCTGGCGCAGCGAAAAAGTGCTCGAAAAATGGCTGGGCATGAAGCTCGATAAAGACATCGATCTGCTGCAGATGATCGCGACGGGCACCTTCAGCAAGTCGCCGGTGGGCAAATATATGCGGTCGCTCGAAAGCACGTTCACGCCGGTGATTCTGGGCGACATGCTCTCGTATCTGCACCTGTCGCTCGAGCTGAGCGCGCGCGCCAAAGGCGATCTGTTGCGCCGCGAGATGGGTTTCCCGGTCGAGCCCGATCCGGAACTTGCCGGGCAATTGAAGGAGCTGAGATTTCTGGAGTCGCAGATCGGCCGCGCCGGGAAGATGGCGCTGGCTCCGCTGCTGGGGCAAAGCCGCCGGGACATTTGGGAGCTGCAGCAGTTGGCGGAGAAGACGGAACTATCCTAGCTGTGTGAGAATTTCTTCAGGTGCCCGCGTTTTCAAAATTGGATACGATTCCAGCAGCCGCTCAATGTCGAGCAGGCTTCGCCTCCGAGGAAGGTTTCGCGCTTCTCTACAGCCGATCAAGCTCGGCGAGGGTCGACAGACGAATTCTGGCTGCCAGATGGTCCCAAGCGAATCGCATCGGTACCCGGTCTCGGAAGACCAAGTGGCCCTCGATGCAAATGGGAAGCCTCACCTTGAATCTCTTCGCAACGGACTGAACGTTCGCGGGCCGGACTTCAAGCCGTTCCAAGTGCCGCCGTAGCAGATTAGGTTTCCCGTTTGGCTAAAGCTCACCTCGAAAATCGTGGAGTTGCTCCGCGACTTCGCCTGGCGTCTTATCATCTGACTGGTGAACTGCCAGTTGACGATCATCGCGACGAATGCGTCACGGAGGCCGTCGATAGCCGACCGTGACAACGCAATCGCCCTCCAGGCATCAGAAAGCGATCATCATCCGACGAGATTGGATTTGTCCAGAGTGACCGTCTTTCAAAGGGCCTTCATGGCGCTTATCCACGGCTTCGCCCCCCAGAGCGTCCGCCGGAAGGGCCAGAACGCCCGAGCATCAATCGGCATCCAATTCACCAGGAACCCTCCCATCAGCAGGGCACGCATTCGCGAGCGTCCTGAAGATTCGATCTCCTCAACTTTGAGTTGCAGCGATCTCGCCAACCCTCAGCAAACTCGAACTGGCTGACTGCAGCGGCTCGCCCATTTCTGCGTGTCTCTAAAGTGATAGCAGCTCAGCGGGTAGGCTTTGAAGTGGCAACTCGCTTCCAAGGACGTTCTCGCGTACGCCTGCTCGCTCCGCAACTGCATCGGAAATCCTGAGTAGGCTCTCGACTGAGCCTCGAAGCCGGTCGTACGGAGCGCCGTCGGGCATGCTTTCGAGAACACTGAGAATCCTTTGCAGGTGAAATGCGTTGCCTTCTCGAATTCCTTCGAAAATCCTAAAATTTCCTTTTGGCGTGTTGACCAAAGCGGCAAACATGTCCTCAGCAGGATCCTCCTGCATTCCGCAATAGCCCTCGCTTAAAGCGTTGAATGCGCGCTCAGCGAATTCCGCAGACGGAACTGAGGCGCCATTGCAGTACAACGTAGCGAAGTGTACCAGCGCCTCGAGCCTCAGACAATTCGCCTGTAAACCCGGCATCGTAAGGAGCCCTGCGAAAGTGGCCGAAGTTTGAACTGCATTCAAGAGCCGAAATTCAGCCAACAGATCAGGATAAGGACCTGCAAACTCCTCGATATTGATCTGCGCGAGTTCTGCCATCGCAAGAAGAACGGAGGGGTCCATTGGAGTACCTCAGTATGGGGGAAACCATGCGAAAAGCCCCGGACTCGGTTTGCACCGGCCGGGGCTTTCTTTTTGTCGCGCACAACGCTTTCGCTGTGCGCTCGTGTTTAATCGGGCAACGTCCTACTCTCCCACACACTCGCGCGTGC
>CAWEZM010000012.1:0-581896 GCA_963813475.1 uncultured Acidobacteriaceae bacterium
ATGACGAAAAGAGTGTGTGCAGCACCGATCACTGCGTAGAAGTTTTGTGCCTCCGCAGCCCACGCGTGAGCTCGGCATCTCACCCTACCGCGTGAGTTTGGCGCAGTAGATCAACCGCATCGTCAAGCGCACTCAGAAGGTACTCGACGATACCAACATCACGTTGCTTCCGTAGCGACAGATGGTTTGTGGCTTCGGGAAGAGCGATACCGGAAGTGGTGATGGTCGGAAGACGTAACTGCCAAGCCGATTTTGCCCATCACCAATTTCAAATCGTTCCCCACCACAAAGCCACTTATCTCTTCACCATTCTGCTTACGAAGAACTCACTCAGTTTTCCCCGGACAGCAGTGAATATGTGTATACTGGCGGAACCGTGACGTATAGGCAACAGCAGCCTACATTCCGGATTGCCGTGCTGATCGTGCTCACAACTGTGGCGCTTCTTCTCACATTGTTTGTTCCGGTCAGCGCACTGCCAACAGCAGCACCTGCTTCAGGTGGCCATACAGATTGCGCCTACCATCCAGGGCCGACTGTTATCGCCGACTGTACTCGAACGATCAATCTTCAGAGCAGCGCAGGCTCCCAGGGCTTATCATCCCTGGTGTTCCTCTCTGGAGTTGTGTCTCTGCGACTTAGCCCTAGGCCTCGAGCTAGGGAGGCTGACGCTCGTTTGTTTCGGCTGCAAGCGCGCCCCGCGCTATTTCAGCGTCCCCCGCCGCTCTCATCCCACATCTAAGTGTCGTGATTCGTGCCAATCGCGCTTTCTGAGCCAGGTTGCGCCTCATATTCTGGAAGGACCTTTATCTGAAGGCGGGAAGCCGGACAAATGTTTTTGCTTTGTCTGTCTATCTTCGTGACTTCCGTCCAAGGGTCTTTGTAGAAAGCTCTTCAACAGAGCCTATGAGAACAGCGGGCTAGCCGTGCGTTGGAGCGTTGCGGACATTCGTAACGAGGATCTCTTACGTGGGTTCAACTTTCGCCCGGCTTACAGATGCTGTTCCTTCTTTGGCAATCACAACTACAAACCTCTCGGTTCGCATTTACATGACGCTTGTGTTCCAAGACCTCAGCTCGGGGTTCTGCGAATAAGCCTGCATAGGTGCATATGCTCACTAGTCTCGGTGGTAGAACTGCGTTTGTCATTGCTGTGCTGATCTTATTTTGCTACGGCATTGTTGGTATCCCACGCGGCAGCCTCAAGCAGTCAATTTCAGAACGCATCAACCTAGGCCTGGACCTGAAGGGTGGCATTCATTTAGTGCTCGCGGTTCAAATGTCCGATGCCCTCAGGTCCGCCACGGATCGAGATGCGGCAAAGCTCGAAGCTGCCCTGGAGGCTTCCGGGCTAACAGGGGTGACGGTAGGGCGAGCCGATTCATCACACCTCGAGACAATATCCACTACGGGGGTTCCGATAGCGAAGATGGGCGATGTAAGAAGCCTGCTGGAAGGGTCTGATTACTCGATTTATGACGTTGCTACCCAGCCAGATGGGGCCTTCATACTGACAATGAACCACTCTGCTATTGAAAGCTTAGAAGCAAAGACACTGGTTAGATCGATTGAGACCATTCGAAGACGCGTCAATAGCCTTGGTGTTACAGAGGCAACCGTTCAGAAGTATGGACTCGGGGAGAACCAAATCTTGGTGGAGTTGCCGGGCCTTGAGGATCCAACCAGAGTTGAGGAGGTCATCAAATCCACAGCAAAGTTGGAGATTCATGCAGTGGGCGGAGGACCTTATGCGGATGAGGCGGCGGCTCTGCAAGCGAACAACGGTGTCATTCCTTTCGACTCATTGCTGATGCAGGGTGTGGCTTCGGCCGGTGCTCCGGTACGCTGGTACCTCCTTAAGAGGAGCAGTGAGGTGGAGGGGACAGACCTCCGCGACGCTCAACCTTCGGAGGATATGAATGGCAGGCCTAATATTCTGTTCACTCTGACGTCAGATGCTGGTGACCGCTTCTATAAGTACACAAGCGAGCACAGTTCTACTAGCGCCACTCCAGGAACAATGGCAATCGTGCTGGAGAACCGCGTGCAAGAGGTTATGGGAATCGATTCCGCAATTCGCGATCGTGGCGAAATTGAGGGGGGATTTACCAAGCAGCAAGCCGCTGATCTGTCATTGATGTTGCGAACGGGCGCTCTTCCAGCTTCGATTTCCTATCTGGAGACAAGAACAGTCGGACCCAGCCTAGGTGCCACTTCAATCCGTCGGGGAGTGCAGGCTGCGGTGGCTGGGCTGCTGTTAGTGATGGCTTTCATGCTGCTCTACTATCGCGGCGCTGGCATAAACGCCGTTCTGGCTCTGCTGCTTAATCTGCTGGTGCTTCTTGGCTTCATGGGTTTCCTAAAGGCAACGTTGACGCTTCCAGGGATCGCCGGGGTGATCCTAACGGTCGGCATGGGCGTGGATTCGAACGTTCTCATCTTCGAGCGAATTCGGGAAGAATTGCGAACCGGCAAGCCGGCCGCAACGGCGGTGAAGGAAGGATTCGCGCATGCATGGAAGACGATTCTGGATACGCATGTTACGACCGTGGTTTCGGCGGCGATCCTCTTTCTATTCGGCACAGGTCCCATACAGGGGTTTGCCCTGACCCTAACGATGGGGTTGATAGGAAATCTCTTCACAGCTGTATTCGTTTCCAGATTGATCTTCGACGCCATCCTCCAGAAGAAGGGCAGAACGGCGAGGCTTTCTATCTAGGCAGTGCACTCGGCGCCGCGTGGCTTCGCAGCAATACCGGGCGGCGGTCCCACGGAATGAAAAGGATATGAGCATGGAAATGTTTCGTGACCCACGTATCGATTGGCTGAGGCGAAAGTGGTTCTTTCTCGGTATCTCTTTGGTGTTCTCCATCGCAGGATTGTTCTCGATCCTGTTCTGGCATCATGTCCCACTAGGCATCGACTTCCGTGGAGGCACACAGGTCATGGTGAAGTTCGATTCTCAACCGGACGACGAGATAATTCGTTCGGCGTTGGCACAAAACGGCGTGAAAGGGGCTCAGGTTCAACGCATTTTCGATCCGATGAACACGGCAGACAACGAAGTGGTGATATCCCTACCACAGTCGGGGCCTGAAATGACGGAAGACCAAGGTCGCCTAGCCATCAAGAAGGGATTGACCGCTAACTATCACGAATCCGGATTCCATGTTTTGAAGGTGGATGTTGTAGGACCAACCGCGGGAAAGGAGCTCCAAAAACAGGCTTGGCTTGCCACGGCATTCTCCTTGCTCGGCATGTTGATCTATCTTTGGTTTCGGTTTGAGTTGATCTACGGGGTCGCCGCTGTTGTGGCGGTGCTACATGACACTGTGATTACGGTCGGTGCGTTTTCTCTAGCCAACAAGGAAATAGATCTCACAGTGATTGCGGCAATCCTGACTTTGATCGGCTACTCGATGAACGATACCATAGTCGTCTTCGATCGAATTCGCGAAAATTTGCCTATCTATCGAAAGCGTGTGCTTGTTGAAGTAGTGAATAAGTCAATTAACCAGACGTTGAGCAGGACCGTGCTGACGTCAGGACTGACGCTGCTGACGGTGCTCGGTCTTTTTCTTTTTGGGGGAGCTGCGCTCAATGGATTTTCATTCGCCCTTGCAGTGGGGATTTTGATCGGGACGTATTCATCGATTGCAGTCGCCGCTCCGATGCTGGTGGCTTATCAGAGTTGGCGCACGCCGAAAGGCCAGGTGGCAACGCTTCCGATCGGGCGATAATCAGATCATCAAAACCGCATCTTTTCAGAGGGCGGATCACCGGTATCCGCAGCGGCGATAAAGGGACATACCTATTACGGCATTTTGGGGGGGATAGGTATTGTGTCCGCTTATCTCCCCCGCGGCTACTCCTCGACGGCTTCGTAGCAAGTGCGCGCGGGCGTGCAGCGGGAGAGGTGTACGTAGTGTTCGTCCGGGCCGGCCGGCCCCATCGTGCGCAGGCACCAGTAACTGGAGGAGGTGTCGACGCCGGGGAGCCACGATGCAGCGTTTTGCGGAGTGGTGCCGTAAGGATTCTTGGTACGGAGGCATTGGCAGGGCTGCGTGTGATGTTGGGTGGCGCTCATGCTCGCTTCCTTTCTGCGGCGCGCGCCTTCTGGCGAGCGCCCGCGGGTGGTTAACTGGCAGCGCTGGCGTCGCGGCCCATTTGGCCGGCCGCCAGTAAAACCGTGCGGTAGATGGCAACCGGAAACAGTTGCACTTTGTAGGCATTCATCGAGAGCGGCATGGCGCCATGCATGGAGGCCTGTCCGGCCGCACGGGCAAGCTCGGGGGTGATGGTCTTGCCGGTCAAAACAGCTTCCGCTTCCGGGGAGCGGCGAACGACCGGCGAGGCCGCGCCCATGGTAACAACGGCGTGGCGGCACAGGTTGCCGTCCATTTCGAGCACGATGCCGGCATCCGCAATGGCCCAGTCGTTGCTCTCTTTTTCTCCATATTTCTGGTACGCGGAGCGGGTGCCTGCCGCTGGCTTGGGAACGTAGATAGCGGTGAGCAGCTCGTCCGGGCCCATCACGTTGTAGCGTTGCGGATTGGCGTCCGGGTGGACATAGAACTCGCGGATGGGGACCAGCCGTTTACCTTTGGCGGCGGACGTGAGCTCGAGGTTGGCGTCCAGAGCGAGGAGAGCCACCGCTCCCGAAGAAGGTGCGACCGACGGACAACCGCCGTAATCCATAATGGCGTGGTATTGGTTCAGGCCGGAGAAGGCAAAACAAATCTCCTTGCCTTTGCGCAGGCATTCAAATTCGGCGGAGCGGAAGTACCAGCACTGCAGCCGCTGCAGCAGGTTGCCGCCGAGCGTGGCCATGTTGCGGATGTGGGGGGTTGCGGCGTGCCCGCAAGCATCGGAAAGCACCGCGTACTGCGCGCGAACGATGGGGTGGTCGCTGACTTCTGTGAGCGTGGTCAGGGGACCGATGGTCAGTCCCTGCTGCGTGACCTGGATGCCGCGCAGCGATGGGATATTGCGGATGTTCACCAGGCGCGTCGGCGTATCGGTGCCATTCTTCATGCGATCGAGCAGGTCAACGCCGCCGGCCTTGACCGCAGCGCCGTCTTTCAACTGCGAAAGAGCGGCTTCGACGGTAGTGCAATCTGCAAGACTGAAGGAATTCATATTGCCTCCATCGACTGTTGGGGCTGGTTAAGGGCTGCAAGCACAACGGCGGGGGTCATGGGCAGTTGGCGGATGCGAACTCCGGTTGCGTTGTAGAAGGCATTGCCGATTGCGGCGCCGGCGGAGATAATGCCGGCGGCTTCACCAATGCCTGAGGCATCGGTTGAACTCTGCCCGATATATGACTCGGTGAGCTGGACTTCGATCTCTGGCACTTCGTAGGCACCGGCAATCTTGTAGCGATCAAGGTCGGGGTTGACCATGAGGCCATGGTTGGGGTCGAGGAGCCGGCGCTCGAAGAGCGTGTAGGAGATGCCCTGGATGACACCGCCGCAGATCTGGCTGATGACCTGGTTAGGGTTCATGGGGCGGCCGCAATCATGGACGGCCAGAACGCGCTTTACGTGGATGCGTCCGGTCTCGGTATCGACGGCCACCTCGGCGACATCGACGCCTCCATACGTGTCGTATTTGCTCGGATCGTAGTCGGGGGTGCGCATGACCTGGGCTGAAACCTCGTCGATATTCATTTTGGCTGCGGCGAGGCGGAAGGAAATGGGTTTGAACTTGCCCGAGGCGCTGTTCACCATGCCATGGCTGAGTGTGAGATCGGAGGATGAGGTTCCCAGGGCTGGGGCGATGCTGGCGAGGAACTTCTGCGAGGCCTGCCAGGCGGCGTCGCGCACTGCCGGCGTGAGCGAAGCGGTGGTGACGCTGCCGCCGGAGTTAGGGCCTACCGGGTAGTTGCTGTCGCCGACCTTGACCGAGACTTTGGCCGGAGGCACTCCGAACTGCTCGGCAAGGATCTGCGCCAGAACTGTTTTAATGCCGCTGCCGATGTCTTGCACTGCGGAGAGCACTTCGACTGAGCCGTCTTTGTGAACGCGAACCTCCGCGCCGCAATTCATGGTGAGGTGGCGGTACCAGACGGACTGGGAGAGACCGATGCCCCGCTTGGTGGGGCCCGCATCCGCGTTAGGGCGGCCACTACGTGACTTCCAGATAGCGCTTTCGCGGATGATCTGGCGTTGCACCCGGCGAACGGGGTTCTCGTCGATACGGTCGCGCAGAACAAGGGGATCCATGCTGAGCCGGTCGGCAAGATCATCGATGGTCTGCTCCAGAGCGAAGGCCCCCTGGGGATGACCTGGCGCGCGAAAAGCGGCGGCGGGTCCAGCATTGGTGAAGACGTCGTTCTCCTCAGTGTGGAGAGCGGCATACTTATATAGGTTCGTGGCTGGACCGGCACAGCCCGCTCCCGTGCCACAACCGGCCGTGCCGTAGCTGATGAGCTGAACGGCAGTGAGGTCGCCTTCTTTGGTTGCGCCGATGCGCAGGCGCTGATCGGAGCTGGGGCGGTTGCCGACAGAAAGGTGCTCCTCCTGGCGGTTGAGCATAAGCCGCACCGGCGCTCCGGTTTTGCGAGACAGGGCTGCTGCGACCACTCCGGGATTGCCGGCTCCGAACTTGGCGCCGAAACCACCCCCCATGAATTCGGTGATGACCCGCACCTGCGATTTGGGCAAACAGAAATAGGCGGCCAATTCCTCGCGGACGCTGGCGATTCCCTGGGTGGAGGCGTATACGGTGAGCAGCTCGGGCTTCCAGTCGGCGACCACGCCGTGCGTTTCCAGCGCCGAATGGGTCTGCACCTGGGTGTAGTGACGCGTATCCACCACCACGTGGGCGTCTTTGAATCCCTGCTCGGCGTCGCCGTGTTTGCGTACCGAAGGCCCGTGAACATTGCCTGTTTGGGGAATACCATGCGCGCTTCCTCCTCCTCCCGCGGTTGCGGCCTGATCGGCCGGTCCGGGGAAGACCTGAGGTGCGTTGGCTTCCCGAGCCTTGTCCATATCGACAACGAAAGGCATGGCTTCGTACTGCACCTTAACCTTGGCTGCGGCTTCTTCCGCTGCCTGGGGAGTGGCGGCGGCGACAGCGGCAACCGGCTGCCCGGCATAGCGCACGATGGGGTATTTCGAAGCATCGAGCGCCGGGTTGCGCAGTACGGCGGCGCCGAGCAGCGTTTCGATCACATACACGCCTTTCACCCCGGGAAAGCTTTCGGCCGCGGAAGTGTCGATGGAGAGTATCTTCGCGTGCGGCACTGTAGCGTTGACGAAGCTGGCGTAGAGCATCCCCGGCAGCTGCACGTCAGCGGTATAGCGGGCTCGGCCGGTGACCTTGGCATGGCCATCCCAACGCTCGGGCGACTTGCCGATGTAGTCGAGATCTTTGTTGATTGGCAGCACCGGCGGCTGAGAGGCCGGTATCGTGCGCTGCTCCTCATGCAGGGTATAGCCGGGGACGCCAATGGGCATACTGACAGTCTTCTCCGCCGCGCCGGAAGCGTCAGCAGCAGCCGCGAACAGTGTGTCAGGAACGAGACGTGTGGTGTCGGTCGCCATGGTGGTTTCTCCTACGCCTTGCTGGTCATCTGGTTGGCTGCGTCGAGGGTGGCGGCGAAAACTTTGGGGTAAGTGCCGCAGCGGCAAATGTTGCCGGAGACGGCGTAGCGCACGTCGGCTTCAGTGGGATGGGGGTTGTTCTCGAGCAGCGAGGCGCAGCTCATGACCATACCCGGCGTACAGAAACCGCACTGCATGGCGTCATGACGGACGAAGGCAGCCTGTACGGGATGCAACTGGTCGCCGGACGAGAGGCCTTCGATGGTGGTGACGTGGTGACCGACCGCGTCGAGGGCCAGCGTCATGCAGCTGTTGACGGGCACCTTATCGAGCCATACGGTACAGCTGGAGCAGGCGCCACGGTCGCAACTGACTTTGGTGCCGGTCATGCCCGCCTGGATACGCAGGGCATCCGCCAGGGTGGTGCGCGGTTCGACAGATAACGTGTGCTCCTTGCCATTGATGTGCAATTTAATCGCCACAGGTTCAGTGCCGTATTCCTTCACATCGCTGCGCGTGGCGGCTAGTGCCTGGCTGTGAAAGGACTGCACGCCCTCGAGCAGCGCGGTTCCGGCGGCGGTGACACCAGCGCCTTTGAGAAAGCCGCGGCGGGTGATGCCGCCCCCGGCCGGGGACGCGGATTTGGGTTCCTCCTGCCCTTTTGGCGGTAGCTTTTGGTCTGACATGCTTTCCTCCTCTTCAGTGACGGAGCGGGGTGCGATTAAGTTCCCGGAGATCGCCATTGCAGCGAAGAGAACCTGACGATGCGCTGTGCGTTTCCTTGCTGGGAGGGACAGCGCTCCACTCCCGATGAAAAGACCCAACGGGCACAAGCTGTCTCAAAGCGCGACAGGGAGGACCCGTAGAACATCGCGACATAAAAATAATACTCCTCTCTTGGGTGATGTTTGTAGGGCAATGCGGTGACAGCATCACGAGTGTCCGGTTGGTTTTCTAAATGCCGATGGGGATTACACCGATTGCAAGACGTGATTGCTGGGAACCCCGCAAGAGCAGCGACGCTGAGATCCCTCGCCCGCAGTTCCGGAGTCAGCAGCCGTCACCTGACGCGATTGTTCCACGAAAACACTGGGATGAGCATTACGGATTATCGCAACCGCGTACGCGTTGCCATTGCCCGTGAACTGCTTTCTCAAACCAGTATGGACATGGAGAGCGTATCGCAGCGTGCCGGATTCGGGTCAACACGACAGCTGAGAAGAGCTTGGAAGACCCTGTACTCGAGCCCACCCCGCGAAGTGCGTCACCGCGCCAGCATCTAGCGTGTCCCGGCTAACCTGCGTGGTAATGTGAGAAGCGGACGAAGTATGCGGTTGCCCCTACTTAAGGAAAGCGCATGAGAATGCTTGCCGCAGCGTGCCTGGCTGCGACCCTGGCTGAGACATTGACCGGTGGTTTGATGCCGGGCCTGGCACAACAGAAGACTGCCAATAACGTGAGCAGCCCGACGGCAACCCCAATCAAGCATCTGGTGGTGATCTTTGACGAGAATGTCTCCTTCGATCACTACTTCGCAACTTATCCCAATGCGCTCAACCCGCCCCACGAGACGCCGTTCAAGGCGCTTGCGGGAACACCCCGGGTAAATGGCTTGACGGAACCGCTGCTGCAGCGCAACCCAAATTTTCTGAACGTAAAAGTAAATCGGAGTTTCGCTGTGAATCCCTTTCGCCTGGGCCCTGCGCAGGCGGCCACCGCCGACCAGAATCACGGATACACCGAAGAGCAGCTTGCCTTCCACAGCGGCCTGATGGATTCGTTTCCGCAGTTTACTGGCCTGCCTGCGCTTGCAACCCAGAAACTGCATCCGGAAAGCCTGGTGGACGCGGCACCGGAGTATGTGCACCAAACCAAGGGATTGGTGATGGCCTACTTCGACGGGAATACAGTGACCGCGTTGTGGAACTACGCGCAACGCTATGCCTTGAACGACAACTCGTACGCATCGACCTTTGGACAATCGACCCAGGGGGCGATCGAGCTGATCTCCGGTCAGACGAACGGCGTGACAGACCAGATCAACGCGGCAAGTTTTTTGGTCGATGGTGGGAACGGCACCTTTACCGAGGTCGATGATGGGGATCCTATCGGGGACAAGTGCTCGAGCACTACATGGGGGCAATTGCACTACACTGGAAATAACATCGGCCAGATGCTGAGCAAACGACACGTAACCTGGGGCTGGTTCGAAGCCGGCTTCGATTTAACCAAAACAAATCCCAAGGGAAGCACCGGCTGCCAGCGCAGCACGCTGTCAAAGGTCACCCAGGTATTGTCTGCGGATTACATTCCGCATCACGAGCCCTTTCAGTACTACACCCCCACAGCAAATCTGCTCCACACCCGGCCCTCCTCAGTGCAGATAATCGGCAAAGAAGGTGACGGCGCAAATCACCAGTACGACACGGACGATTTCTTCGCCGCGGTCCGCGCGGGCAATTTCCCGGCGGTCAGTTTCGTCAAGGCTCCGGCCTACCAGGATGCGCACGCCGGCTATTCTGATCCGCTGGATGAGCAGACATGGGTGGTTACCGTGATCAACTTCCTGGAGCGCCAACCGGAGTGGAAGAATACCGCGGTGATTGTGGCCTACGACGACTCGGATGGCTGGTACGACCACCAGATGGGGCCGATCGCGAACCAGTCGACGAGCAAAGCGGACGGGCTAACCGGACCGGGGCAATGCGGCGATGGAAGCACTGGGCTGCCCGGCCCCGCTGTGGACCATGCGCAAGGCCGGTGCGGATATGGTCCGCGGCTACCGCTGCTGGTGATCTCTCCCTATGCCCGGCGCAATTACGTTGACCACAGCCTGACGGATCAGACTTCCGTCTTGCGCTTCATCGAAGACAATTGGCTCAACGGAGAGCGCGTGGGCGGCGGATCGTTCGACGCTATCGCCGGCACCATCAACGCGATGTTCGACTTTGCGCATCCGGATGCGCGGCCGTACATCCTGGATAAGTCCACCGGTAAAGTTCTTCAACGATGACAGGCCTCCGGCCATCATTGATTTCGGCTCATCGAATCATATCTATTGATTGGACGCGATACGATGCCAGTGACATGGTTAGGAAATGAAGACGAAATCCGTCCTTCAGATACTTCTGCTGTCCGCGGTGTGGGGAGTGTCGTTCCTCATGATCCGCATCGCCGGCGATTCCTTTCCGCCGCTCTGGGTCGCGCTGCTGCGCTGTTCGTTGGGAGCGGCCCTGCTGTGGACTGTCCTTAAGGTCGGCGGTAACCAGTTGCCGCCGCGCCGCTTGCTGCCTTGGCTGTTAACCGTCGCCCTGTTCAATAACGCCATGCCCTTCACTTTCTTTGCCTGGGGCGAACGAACCGTACCCAGCAACGTCGCCGCCGTGATCAATGCCACCACGCCTATCTGGACGCTGCTTCTCTCCATGGCTATTGATCGCACCCGGGCTGCGCTGCTGACCATCGGCGGGGTTCTTCTCGGCTTCGGCGGCGTTCTGGTGGTGGTGGTCAGCCACGCCAGCGATCCGGCTGCGGACCCGGTCCGCGGTGGACTTCTTCGGGGCACGATCGTGATTGCGCTCGCCGCCCTCGGCTATGCCGTCGCCACCGTCCTGGCCAAGGCCAAGTTACAGGGGCTCGACCCCATCGGGCTTGCGACCACCCAGCTTAGTCTGGCCGGTCTCATGATCCTGCCCATTGCGCTTGCCGGTCCTCACCCCTCCGCCCTGCGCCTGGCTCCGGTGCTCGCCATCGCAGTTCTTGGCTTTGCCGGCAGCGGCTTTGCTTATCTGCTCTACTATCGCCTGCTCTCGCAGGTCTCGGCCACGCATGTCGCCTCAGTAACGTATCTGCTTCCCATCTGGGGTCTCTTCTGGGGCCTATTCGCACATGAGTCCATCCGCCTGCTCACCTGCCTCGGCGTTGCCATCACCATTGCCGGCCTCGTCCTTTTGAATCTGCAGCCACGGAATGGCCGAGTCCAAAGGACTCGTGATCAGCAGGAAGAGACGTTGGCAACCCGATCCAAGGTCAATGCTGGAGGCTAGGCAACTGAGAACGCCAACCCTTTACTTCCCAGACGAACGCGAGTACCGGTAATCTGCGGTTATGCTCAACGTGTTGCTGCTCCTGCAGATCTTCCACGTGCTCTTCCTGGCTTTGCACGACTGGGTTCCGCTGGGCAAGCTGAACGATGTGAAGGCAGTGCGCGCAGCCAACCCGGCTAAAAAGCTTCTTGCCGGCACAGTCATCAGCACCATCCCCTTTGCTTTTGGACTGGCTGCAAGCTTTTTCTATGCCGGCAAAAGATTTCCGAGCTGGCTCTATATATATCTGTGGGTTAGCTACACGTTTCTTTTTGTGGGCGAATTAGAAGCGTGGTGGATTCCATACTTCTTTGGCGCGAAACCCGAGCGTGCATCGCGCTACCAAGCCATGTTTGGCGGCACGCACAGTTTTCTGCCTGCGCGCCACGGAATACTACCCAACACGCTGCACGTGATCTTACATTCGGCAACGGTGGCCTTGTTGGCGGTTCTCGCCCTGCTTACGCTTTGAACGCCATCACCAGTTCTGATATTTCCAGTTGCGCTGCTTGCCCTCGGCGATCCATTCGATCGCGGACGCGATCCGCTTGTCCCGCGTCTCCGGGCGTTTTGCTTCGGCGATCCACTCCACATACTCACGTTTGCAGCTTGGGCTAAAGGCCGCAAAGACAGAAGCGGCTCGCTTATTTTTGCGCAAGGCGGCGGAGAACTCCGCCGGCGCATCGACAGACGGCTTTTGCGGCTTCACGACTTTGCGTCTGGCGGCAATCGGGCTGGTATATTGGCCATTGTCCACGAAGGCTGCGGCCTGGCGGATCCAGCCGAGCATCCGCTTGTCGGGCGGCAAATCCTTTAAACTGGTAATGCGGCCGAGCGAACCCATGCCGTCCCCAGCCACCACTTTGGCCTCGCGCAGCACGGCCGCGATCTCCTCGCCCCAGAACCCGAAGCTACAGTGCTCTTTGAAGGCCGACATGTTGCAGAGGATCACGCCGCGATACTCAAAAAACGGCCGGCTCCACTTGATTGTTTCCTCGATATCGGGGCAGGCTTGGTGCACAAGCTCGCGCAAGTGCTCTATGATCGGCCGCGCAAACGGCTGCGCCTTAGCCAGGTATGCGTCCACTTTGGGGTTCAGGGTCTGAGTCGTTATCAAGATGCGGCTCCTGTGTTTCGAGAACAGCAGTGTACAACTATTTCCCTGGCGCACGGAGGTCCCGTGATTCTCAGAGTCGTCATCATCGTTGCTGTAGCTATCGCGGCAGTTCTAGCTTTCGTGGTTATCTTCGCGGCCACCAGGCCCGACACGTTCCGGGTGCAACGCTCGGTGACGATCGAGGCTGCCCCGGAAAAGATCTTTCCTCTGATCGATGACTTTCACAATTGGCCCGGCTGGGCGCCCCAGGGACAAAGAAGATCCCAGCATGAAGAGGACCTATAGCGGAGCGGCGTTCGGGGCAGGCGCTGTATCCGATTGGGATAGCGGCGGCAACGCGGGCAAGGGGCGAATGTCGATCATAGAATCCACGCCGCCCACCAGGGTGGTGGTCAAAGTTGATTTCGTCAAACCGTTCGCCGCGCATAACCTCAATGAATTCATTTTGGAACCGATGTTAGGACCGGAGGCGGCGACCAAAGTCACCTGGACCATGCAGGGCTCCAATCTCTATGTCATGAAGGTGATGAGTATCTGTGTGAACATGAATCGCGTCATGGGGAAGCACTTCGAAAGCGGGCTCAACAATCTCAAGAAAGCCGCCGAAAATCGACCTTGAATAGGCGCTATGGATATATGATTTCGGCGACGGAGTAACAGCCCATGCTGAATCATGAGAGAAAGCTGCCGAGACCCAACACACCCCTCTGCGCAATCGTAATCTTCGCCCTTACCCTAGGCCTCCGGGTGGAGGCGCAGAAAGTCATCACTTCGCAATACGATAACGCGCGCACCGGCGCGAATCTCCATGAGACTCGGTTGACGCCGCACAATGTGAATGTTCAGCAGCTGGGCAAGATTTTCACTTTGCACGTAGATGGAGAGGTCTATGCACAACCGCTCTTCGTCAGCGGGGTGGAGATTCCAGGTAAGGGGCGGCACGATGTGCTCTTCGTCGCGACCGAACACGACAGCGTATACGCCTTCGATGCCTACAGTGACGGCCCTCCCCTGTGGCAGGTGAGCTTCCTCAAGGACGGTGAAACCGCGGTTCTGGCGGATGATGCGCAGTGCCCCTTCATCGCGCCCGACATTGGCATCACCTCGACCCCGGTCATCGACCCGAACACCGGGACCCTCTATGTGCTGGCCCGGACCAGAGGCCCGCGAGTCCTGCTGGCGAATACTTATTACCAGCGTCTGCATGCGCTCGCCATCGCCACGGGCGCGGAGAAATTCGGTGGCCCGATGGAGATTCAAGCCAGCATGAGCGGCAGCGGCCGAGGCAGCAGCAACGGCAGGTTGGTCTTCAACCCACTGCGCGATAACCCCCGGGCAGCGATGCTGTTGAACAATGACGTGGTTTATCTCACCTGGGCCTCGTCCTGCGATGTGGGCGCCTACCATGGCTGGGTCATGGCTTATGACGCACGCAGCCTTAAGCAAAAGGCAGTCTTCAATGCCTCCCCGGACGGGGATGACAGCGGTATCTGGGGTGGTGACACTGGCCCGGCGGCAGATAACAGTGGGAACGTATTTGTCTCCATAGGTAATGGCCATTTCGATGCGGCCAAAGGCGGGCGTGACTATGGCGATAGTCTGCTCAAGCTGGATGGGCAGAGCCTGAAAGTGAGCGATTATTTCGCACCCTTCAACGTCGATGAGCTGGACGCGAGCGACAGCGATCTGGGCTCCGGCGGCCCCACGCTCCTGCCGGACCAGCCGGGAGCGCATCCGCACCTGGTGGTGGTGGAGGGCAAAGGAGGCGTGCTCTACCTGTTGGACCGCGACCACTTGGGCCATTGGCAGCCGGGCAAAGACAGCAACGCTGTGCAAACGATGCCGCTCCCTGGTGGCGTATTCGGCGCCATGACTTATTGGAACCACTATCTCTACGTGCTGAGCGACAGTGATGCGTTAAGGGAGTTCGAAGTCAAGGACGGAACGCTCTCACTCAAAGCAAAAAGCGCCAATACTTTCCCTGGCGTTTCCGCGACCCCCATCGTCTCTGCCAACGGAGCCAAGGATGGCGTTGTGTGGATACTCCGCTCCAAGGGCTGGAACACGCCCGACAGGTCCGCGGTTCTGTATGCCTACGACGCGAATGACGTTTCTCACGAGCTCTACGATAGCAATCAGAATGTCGCACGTGACCACGCTGGCGCGGCCCTTCGATTCAATATCCCGACGGTGGTGAATGGGCATGTATACGTAGGCGCCAGGCAGGAGATAGACGTCTATGGCCTCCTGCCTGGCGCAGGCAAATGAGAGCTGAGTCACCGCAAACCTGAATGGTAGCCCCGTAGAGCGCACATACGGCACGCGCCGAATTCGCTCGGACAGGCGTCTTTCCTGGCTTCGGCCAGGTTCGCGTTAGGGCTGTGAAATGCGAATGAAAAACTGAAACCTTCTTCATCTAATCCATGAAGAAGGAGCAAAGAAATATGCCACAGACGGAAAAGGTGGCCCTGGTGACCGGGGCCAACAAGGGCATCGGGTTTGAGCTGGCGCGCCAGCTGGGGCGCCGCGGAATGAGCGTACTGCTAGGCGCCCGAAATACGAAGCTGGGCGAAGATGCCGCACGCAAGCTAACGAGCGAGGGGCTGGATGCGCATGCCTTGCACATCGATCTCAACCAACTGGAGAGCATCCAGGAGGCTGCGAAGCTAATTGAAGCGGAGTACGGGCGGCTGGATGTATTAATCAACAACGCAGGAATAGCCGAAGGGGCAGACGGACCACCAAGCACGGCCAGCCTTGAGGCTGTGCGGCGTGTCTTTGAGACCAATCTCTTCGGTACGCTCGCGGTCACCCAGGCGATGTTGCCGCTGGTTCGGAAGGCTCCCGCAGGGCGTATCATGAACGTCTCCAGCGGCCTGGGCTCCCTCACATTGAATGGCGATCCCGCATGGGAATTTGCCGCGGTCAAGCGGCTCGGCTACAACTCGTCCAAAGCGGCACTCAATATGCTGACAGTTCAATTGGCCTTTGAGCTAAGGGATACAAAGATCAAGGTAAACTCGGCCAATCCAGGTTTTACTGCAACCGACTTGAACGGGCACCGTGGATACCAAACTGTGGAAGAGGGCGCAATGGAGGCTCTACGACTCGCCCTGCTTGATGACGACGGCCCCACGGGCGGCGTCTTCAACCGGAACGGTCCCGACCCATGGTGACGCCTGGCCCCCATAGGAAATTGTGCAGGCGCTAACGATAGCGATTAGCATAGGCGTCGAGGTGCTTTCTCATGAGCGATGTTACGCAGTATTCGTACGAGACTCGCCTGAATGTTTTGTACAAACCACTGGAAATCGTCGACACCAAGGCCCTCGCGGACGCCTGCAACTTCAAGTGGTATAACCAGACACTCTGCCAGGTAAACGAATCCGTCGTACGCCTAGGCGTCGTCGAGGGTGCGTACCACTGGCACCGGCACGACGCGGACGACGAGTTCTTCTACGTGGTCGAGGGCCAATTGCTTATCGATCTCGAAGAGCGTACCGTCGCGCTCGAGCCTGGACAAGGCTTCGTCGTTCCCCAGGGAGTCGTCCATCGCACGCGCGCCCCGCATCGCACCGTCATTCTCATGTTTGAGAACAAAGGCATACTGCCCACTGGTGATCCTTCGAGCGATAGTTGAGTTTGTAGGACCATCATGCTCTACACTGGCAACTGATGCGTTCGTTGTGTTTTGTGCTCATGGTTTTTGTGGTGCCGGGTAGCGCAAGGGCGCAAACATCTTCCGCTCTCCATCTGTCAGACTATGTTGGCACCTATGCCGATGCCCCAGGTCATACGCTCGAAATCATAGACGGCGACGGGCTTTTTGCCGTGTTGGATGAAGCCAAGTACCCGCTCCGCGCCTCGGCTGTCGATCAGTTCACCACCCTCACCGGGCAAACGATTCCCTTCCTCCGCGATGCGCACGGCAACGTGACCGGATACCATGAGAATGGCAAGTTCCACCCGCGCGTCTCCGCCGCCGTTACGCCCGAGGCCGCCGCGCTGGCTTACCCGCGCCCCAAAGGGCAGGATAAGGACTATCGCTATCATCCGCCTGCCGATCTGCACGACGGCATTGCCGTCGGAGACATTGCGCGCTCCGGCCTGGGAACAACCACAGCAGATGCGATCATGCGCGGCATCCTCGACGGCACCTACAAAGATGTGCATGGCGTTCTGCTCTACCAGCACGGAAGGCTGGTGATGGAGGAGTACTTCTACGGCTACGATGTGCAGCGGCCCCACCAACTCCGCTCGGCAACGAAGTCAGTCGTGGCCGCACTGGCAGGGATCGCTGTCGACCGCGGCGCACTCAGCGGACCGGGCGAGGTTGTGCTACCGCATATGAGCTACAGCGGCTATACCCATCCCGACCCGCGCAAGGCAACGATCACGCTGGGCAACTTCCTATCCATGACTTCGGGCCTGGACTGCAATGACCATAGTGGAACCTCCCCGGGGCGTGAAACGGTGATTGATGACACCCCGGACTGGGTGAAGGCGACACTCGATTTGCCCATGATCAACGACCCCGGAACCAAGGGTTACTACTGCTCCGGCGGCGTGGCCGTAGTAGGCCGGCTCATCGAGAATGTCGTCCACACGAGCCTTCCGGAATTCGCACAAGCCAACCTGTTCGCTCCGTTAGGAATTTCGCGCGCGCAGTGGCAGTGGAACTACGACCTGACCAGTGTCGACAAGGAATACTCGCAGATCCACCTTCGCCCCCGCGATATGCTCAAGCTCGGAATCCTCTTCGCCGATGGCGGCCGATGGCACGGCCGTCAGGTGGTCTCCGCCTCATGGGTACGGGCGTCGCTGGCGGAACAGAGTCATGTGGACAATGTCAGCTACGGTTATTTCTGGTGGCGTCCCTGGTTGAATGTCGAAACAACAGCCGGCGCGCAACACGTGGATGTGGTCGCGGCGCAAGGCAATGGTGGGCAGAAGATCTATCTTGTGCCGCAGTACGATCTGGTTGCGGTCTTTACCGCGGGCGGCTACAACGCGGAGTCCACTCCTCCCAACACCATTATGGCGAAGATCATTCTGCCTGCGTTGATGGCAGCTCACCCTCAATAATAAAAGTGAGCTGCCCACGCAAGGGACTACTTAGCCGTGACGGCTACCGATGCAATGTGTTTCTCCCACGCTAGTTGGATCGTGCCCTTGTTGCCGCCGGTGCTGCTGATCGTGTACTTAAGCACTTCAATGGGAGCCGGAGGCTTGCTCATCTGCATCTTTACCCGGCCCAGGTCCTGGGACGCATCGTAGGATGTGCCCCACTGCCCGGTCTGTTTGTTGATGACGAGCTCCCACGCATCCGGATCTTTCACATTGACATAAAGCGTGTAGTCGCCCTTCGGCACTGCCAGACCGGCGATAGTCAAATCCGCGCTGGTGTGGAAGGCTGTGGCGTCATTTGCGCCGGCACGCCAGAACGGAGCTGTTGGATCCTTCATGACCCGTCCACCCTCGCCAAAGATCTGGCGACCTCGAACCGACGGAGCGCAATATTTGATCTGCAGCATTGCGGGACCGATCTTGCCGCTCGCCGTTTCCGGGGGGCTCGTTTGCGCCGAGGCAGAACCAAGAGCCACCAGCAAGCCTGCCAATACCAGGAAATATTTCACTGTTCATTCCTCCTTGTTGTTCAACGCCACCAATGACTGTACATCTAAACTGAGAGGGTTAGGATCAAGCGGTTTTGTGTGGCCAAAGCATTTCACTTCTGGTGTGTACAGAGCAACGACTCCCGGGCGCGGCTTTTCCTCAAGAAAAGACGCACTTCGCTAAACTTGCTTATGCAGAGTAGAAGTGGAAATGCGTTAAAAAGATGACTGAACCCCGGCGGTATGTCTCCAGTGAAGATAGCCGGGGACTCCTTTCTTCGTTGGAAAGCCTGCCCGGGGCGGCAGGCATTGGTTTCTTTGGGCCCGGGTCCGTAACCTGGCGTGTGAATCGCGAGTCCGCCGTCTTTCTTGGTGCCGGGCGCGCGGCATTGCTGCAATTGGCTCACCCTTGGGTCGCGGTCGCGCTGGCCCATCATTCCAACCTGCTGAACGATGCGATCGGCCGCTTTCATTCCACGTTTCGCATCATCTACACCATGCTCTTCGGCACCCGCGCCCAGGCAATCGAAGCGTCGAAGCGACTGTATCAACGCCACACCGGTATCCGCGGCGAACTGCCGCACGCGATTGGAAGCTATGTGCAGGGCGAGCACTACGAGGCGAACGAGATCGCCGCCCTGCGCTGGGTGTATGCCACGCTGGTGGAAAGCGCGATCTTGGCTTACGACTTTGTGTTGCCGGCGCTCTCACCCGGCCAACGGGAGCAGTACTACCTGGAGAGCAAGCGAATGGCGGCCCTCTTCGGCATCCGGGCGGAGGACCTGCCCCAGGATTGGGCAGCCTTTTCGCGTTACACCGCGGAGATGTTCGATTCGCCGCAGCTCGGCGTCGATGATAATGCCTTGGCGCTCGGCCGTAGCGTCTTGTCCGGGGCGGGTACGTGGTTTCGTCCTCCACACTGGTATCTTTCTCTGACGGCATTCTGGATGCCACCGCGCCTCCGCACCGGCTTTTCCCTGCCGTTCAGCACTCGGGAGCAACAAGCCGTGGACCGGGTTGCCCGCTGGCTCCCGCGCCTCTACCCGCGGATCCCCGAAATGCTGCGCTTCGTTGGACCTTTTCATGAAGCAGATGCCCGGCTGCGCGGCCATTTACCCGGCGCGCTCACGCGGAAGAGCAATCGTTTCTGGATGGGCGAGCCTCGATTGCTCTACTCGGAAGAGAGTCTGTAGCGAACCTCATTGCATCTATGACGTGTGGTGTGAATTTATCGGGAAGGTTTTATGGGAAAGCTTGACGGGAAAGTTGCACTGATTACCGGCGGTAATAGCGGTATCGGGTTGGCTACGGCGAAACGGTTCGTGCAGGAAGGGGCTTACGTCTTTATCACCGGCCGCACCCAGACGAAGCTAGACGAGGCGGTGAAGCAGGTTGGCTCCCAGGTAACGGGAGTCCAAGGGGATGTGGCCAAGCTCGCGGACCTGGATCGGCTATTCGCGCAGATCAAGAAAGAGAAAGGCAAGTTGGATATTGTCTTTGCCAACGCGGGCGTCGCCAAATATGCCCAGCTCGGCACCATCGATGAAGAGCACTACGACAGCATCTTCGATGGCAATGTAAAGGGCATGCTCTTTACCGTCCAGAAGGCATTGCCGTTGATGCCGGACGGCGGGTCGATCATCCTCAATGCGTCGGTGGTGGGCAGTAAAGGAATGCCGTCTAACAGCGTGTATGCCGCAACCAAGGCGGCCATACGTTCGTTCGCCCGGACCTGGACGACGGATCTCAAGGCCCGTCGCATACGGGTGAATGCCATCAGTCCTGGCCCCATCGACACCGAAGGCCTGCGTGAGTTATTCGGCTCCTCTCCGGTTGGACAGGAGCGCTTGAAGAACGTAAGCGCAACGGTGCCGTTGGGCCGGCTGGGCTTGCCCGATGAGATTGCCAAGGCCGCGGTCTTTCTCGCTTCGGATGACAGCAGTTTTGTAACCGGTATTGAGCTGTTTGTCGACGGAGGCTTTGCGCAGGTATAAATCTCGCAAATTCCCTGCTTACGTAATTGGAGCGGGGTTGAACAGAGCAAACTCATTATGCAGACCCCAGCGATCGGCCCAGGTTTGTTTGCGGCCGCTGGCCACGTCGAGAATCAGGTGGAAGATCTGCTCGCCGACTTGCTGAATGGTTGCCTCACCGGTGGCGATGCGCCCGGCATTGATATCGATCAGGTCGGACCACCTGTCTGCTAGCGCGCTGCGAGAAGCAACCTTGATCACTGGAGCCATGGCAAGCCCGTAAGGAGTTCCACGGCCGGTGGTAAAGACGTGCATGTTCATCCCCGCGGCTAGCTGGAGGGTTCCGCAGACAAAGTCACTCGCTGGTGTGGCGGCAAAGATGAGTCCTTTAGTGGTGACGCGTTCGCCAGGACCGAAAACGCCGGCCAGCGCGCTGCTGCCTGCTTTGGCAGCGGAGCCTAGTGCCTTCTCGACAATATTGGTCAAGCCGCCGGTCTTGTTTCCCGGGGTTGGGTTAGCACTGCGATCAGCTCCGCCGCGTTCGAGATAAGCGTCGTACCAGGCCATTTCACGAATCAATCCGCGCGCGACCTCCCGGTTGGCTGCGCGCGCAGTCAGCAGATGAATGACGTCGCGGACCTCGGTCACTTCGGAAAACATCACGGTTGCACCGGCGCGCACCAGTAAGTCCGTGGCATAGCCCACAGCAGGATTGGCGGTCACGCCGGAGAAGGCGTCGCTTCCCCCACATTGCAGCCCAACAACTAGATCGGCTGCCGGACGTTGAACGCGTGTGCGCGCATTGAGGCGGATCAGGCGCTTTTCCGCCATCTCCATGATGGCCGCGACCATGTCACCAAAGCTGCGGTGCTGCTCGTCCTGCAGGCGAATGATATAGGGCCCGCTGGATAGCATGGGTAGGCTGCTTGCGGGCAACATTTGCGCGGGCTGGAGTTTTTCGCAGCCCAGGCTGACCACCATGGGCGCTCCGCCAAGGTTCGGATTGAGGCTCAGGTTGCGCAGCGTGCGAATGGGAATTTCGGAGCCGGGAGCGTTGATCGCAACTCCGCATCCGTAGGGATGGGTGATGGCAATCACGTCATCGACGTTGGGATAGCGGGGCAGAATCTCCGAGCGGATACGCCTGACCGCGAATTCTACCGTGGCCGAGACACACTGCACAGTGGTTGCAATGCCGAGAATGTTTTTGGTTCCGACCGAGCCATCGTCGTTAAGGAAGCCGTCGAAGGTATAGCCCTCAAGCGGCGCCTGCGCATCAGGCACGGCGGTCGCCCAGGGGACTTGGTCGAGCGGAGGGGCCGCTGGCAGGCTCATGAGCTCTTCGTGTACCCAGCTACCCCTCTTGATGGGCCCTTCCGCATATCCGATGACAACGCCATAGCGCAGAATGGGAGCGCCTTGCGAAATGTCCGTCAAGGCAACCTTGTGCGCCTCCGGGATCGCCTCCAGGAGCGTGAGGCCGGAATCAAATTGCGCGCCGGACGGCAGACCCCCTTCATTGGCGACAATCGCCACATTGTCTTGCGCATGGACCTGGATGCAGAGGGGATGACCGTTGCCCGACACGCTACCTCCGTTTCTCATTGCTGCCGCACGCTGGCATGTTCAAGCATGATGAAACCCGCGCCATTGGCTGCTTTGACGGCAAAGTCATGCGCGGTGACGGTCGCATCGCTGATCGTCAATCCCTTCTCCGCGCTGATATGCACATTGCTCAGGGTGATCGACGTGATCGGACTTTCCGGCAGACCAACAATAAACCCGGCGGTGTTCGCGCCGGTCGCGCTCAGATTTGTGATGCTGATGTCGTGGAAATGGGGAGTGAGCCGGGTCACCGGCTGTGCGAAATCGTGGTCTGGAATGTGCGGGTAGTATTCGGTGATAAGGACGGGCGTGGCCACGTCTTCCATGGTCACATCACGAAAATCCAGATGGCCGATATCACTGCCAGGATCGCGATTCGACTTTACCCGCACTCCATTGGCGGTTCCTTTGAAGTGTACCCGGGCTACATGAACGTTTTCGACGCCACCGGAGACTTCGCTACCAATCGACATGCCGTGCCCGTGAAGAAAGGTGCAGTCGGTGACGGTGATGCCGGTACTGGGATCATCGGGTCCCGTGGAACCGGGCTGGCCTGACTTGATGGCTACATTGTCGTCGCCGATGTCAATGGTCATATGTGAGATGACGACGTGGTGAGAGGAGAAAGGATCGACGCCATCGGTGTTTGGGGAGTGCTCCGGCGCAAGGATTTTTGCATTGCGGATGGTCACATCGCCGGAGTAGTAGAGCGTTACCTGCCAGGAGGCTGAATTCTGGATCGTGACTCCCTCGATCAAGACCTGCCTGGAGTGGTCGAAGAAAATGAGCCGCGGACGCTTGGCCGCCACATAGTCTGGAGAGTCTTTATGGGCGTATACCTGTGCCCACCAGGGCTGACCTGCGCCATCGATGGTGCCGCCGCCGCGGATTGCGACCTCCTGGGCATTGGTAGCGCTGATCAACGGCTGTACAGCATCCTCACGCATCTCCCGTATCGGGGGATAATCGCCCTTGTCCTGGCTCCCCAGCAGAGTTGCTCCTGGGTCGATTTCGAGGGCGATGTGACTCTTTAACACGATCGGCCCGCTGAGAAAGGTTCCCCTGGCCAGGCGGACGGTCCCACCGCCTTTGCCGGCGCAGTCGTCGATGGCCTTCTGCAGCGCTACGGTATCTTTCGTCGTTCCGTCAGCCTTTGCGCCATAGGGGCCGGGATCGCAAATGGTCGCGGCATGCGCCGTGGCTGCGCAACACGGGGCCAGCGCAATTGCGAGAACAGTACGCGCGAGTTCTCTGGTTGCTCCCGCCGCCATCATGATTTCCCTGCCCTTTGACCAGAAAACAGAATAGGAGTCATCCCACCTTCGCTGGTGAGCATACCATTTACAGGCCGCTTCCGGTCCGGCGCGGGATCCTCCCGCGGTCCGATCTTCTGCCAATCCGGGCTGGCTGCCAGGACAACAGAACATTGTCTGGCAGACCACTCCATGAAACACTGAGCTGGCTGTCTCCGGGACCGATGTCCACCAGCGTTGACGGCCCTTCTGGACCAGAGAGGAATCATGAGGAGCACGATGACACGTCGCGACGCTCTTAAACTGGGAACCGGCACCGCGCTTTCGGCGGCTCTCGGACCATCTGGAACTGCCATAGAGGCTAATACCGCGACTCCAATATCGGGGGACGAGATCTGTTTCATGCGCGCGGTCGATATGGTGGAGGCGATCCGCAGCAAGAAGCTCTCTTCACGCGAAGTGATGCAAGCGCACCTGCAACAGATTCAGCGGGTGAATACGAAGGTGAATGCGATGGTCACCATGGTTCCCGAAGAGCAGCTCATGGCACAAGCCGCAGCGGCAGATGAAGCGCTGGCCCACGGCAAATGGCTCGGTCCTCTACATGGTTTACCCGTGGCCGTCAAAGACCTGCACGAAACCACCGGCATCCGCACCACCTTCGGCTCTCCGTTGCACAAGAACTATCTGCCGGATTTTGATTGCCGTGTGGTACAGCGGGAGAAAGAGGCGGGAGCGATCGTGCTGGGCAAGACCAACGTGCCTGAGTTCGGTCTCGGTTCGCAGACCTTCAATCCAGTCTTCGGACCTACCCACAATCCTTATGATATTACGAAGACATGCGGCGGAAGTACCGGCGGGGGCGCGGTTGCGATCGCATGTGGAATGGCTCCCCTAGCCGACGGCAGCGATATGGGAGGCTCCCTGCGCAATCCTCCTAACTTCTGCAACGTGGTGGGCATCCGCACCTCGCCCGGACGCGTGTCGAATGTGCCTACCAACTTAGGTTGGTTCACCCTCTCCGTGCCCGGACCCGTCGCTCGCAATGTGACCGACTGCGCTTATTTCCTGAGCGTGCTTGCCGGCTACGATCGCCACTCCCCTATCTCGATTGAACAACCAGGAGCGCAGTTTGCCCAGCCACTGGGAAGCCGAAGCTTTAAAGGAGTGCGCGTGGCCATGTTCAAGGACATGGGTTTGCCCTGGGACCCGGAGGTGAAAAGCGCGGTGCAGGCGCAGCGCAAGGTGTTTGAATCGCTGGGATGCATTGTCGAAGACGCCGAGCCCGATTTTTCCGATGCCAATGAGGCTTTTCTGGCGTGGCGGCATTGGTCGATCGAACTGGGCTTTGGAGATTTACTGGCTACGCATGGCGATCAGCTCAACGAGTACATCCACTGGCACGTGGAGGAAGGACGGAAGCTCACCGGACCTCAACTATCTCGTATCGAGGCTAAACGCACTGCGTTATACCAGCGGTTGTGCGGGTTCAAGGGAGAGTATGACTTCTTCGTTTTGCCCGTGAATCAAGTGCTTCCCTTTGATGTGAACACACACTATCCGACGGAAATTGCCGGCGTTACGATGGAAAATTATCTGGCGTGGATGAAGTCCGCCTATTACATCTCGGCGGCCGGAAATCCGGCGATGTCAGTTCCCTGCGCATTCTCTTCGAGTGGGCTTCCGATAGGTCTCCAGATTGTTGGCCGCCATCATGACGACTGGGGCGTACTGCAACTTGGTTACGCATTCGAACAGGCCACACATATCGGGCAGCGTCGTCCAGTAGTGGTTTAAAACAATTACCGCAGCTTAACGGCATCACTCCGGTCCTGCTCTCGATCTTGATCTTGCTAGAAAGCCTTGCTACAGTATCGTCCAAGCTTGGTTCAGGACCCCGTAGTCCCTCTGTACCGAAACGTTTTCTCACTCATTCCTTAGAGCCAGTTAGCAAGTGCCTGGCATGGATCTCCCGCGATGCAGCACGTGGCATAGGAGATCCCGCTGTAGAGTATCCAGACGGCGCCCTACATACCGTCGCGGGAAGTCCTTTGAACAGTGGACGACCTGGCAGTTCAAGGGCAAGTTGTCTCTTATATCAGAGTACTCACACCGAGCAAGCTCTCAGTGGAAATAGGTGCGAGAAACACATTTCAGGGGGACATTCAATGTTACGGGATCGTCGATTCCTTGCGGAGTTCTTAACGTCATTAGAGCAGCTCTCCTCCACCGGTAGACCGAAGGAACACCAACCTGAAAAATCCTGGAAAAGAAAACGCAGCGGGAGAGCCGCGTTGGCACTGCTTTTTTTCCTGTCGCCGGCATGCACCCTCGCGCAATCCACCTTCGGATCGATTGTGGGCACGGTTAAGGATAGCTCTGGGGCGCTGGTGCCTGGAGCTTCGGTCAGATTAACCAATAGCGGTACAGGGGCGGAACGGACGGTTATTACGGACCAACATGGAGACTATAGTTTCCTCAACCTGAATCCAGGAAGATATCAGGTCTCGGTCACAGCGAGTGGCTTTGAGAGCACAGACTTCTCTGATCTGGATCTACAGTCGCGCGAAACCAAGCGCGTCGATGCAGCCCTCAAACTCGGCGCAGCTTCGGAAACTGTAATGGTACAAGGCTCATCCGCCGGGGTTATTACTACCGATGTCTCCAACCTCTCCGAGACTAAAACTGGACGGGAGCTCACTGAGCTTCCAGTCGCCGTCTACTCGCGCTCCACGGGTTCGACCAGCCCCATCGATACCCTCAGCACCGAGCCCGGTGTGCAGGTGGATGACAACAACGACCTGGTCATCGATGGCACTACGCCTGCACTCATGTCTTACACCATCGACGGCATCAGCAGCGTTGACGTCGAGAACAGCGGCCCTATCAATGAACTCTTCCCTTCCTTCAACTCCATCTCCGAAATACGCATTAGCGGGAGCAATAACAACGCCGAATTCAGCGGCGTCTCTGACGTTACGACTACGTCGAAGAGCGGGACCAACGTATTCCATGGCGGTGTCTTCGAGAACCTGCAGAACACGGTGCTTACGGCGGGCAATCCGTTTACGCATTCCACGCCGACCATCATCATGAATGACTTCGGTGGATTTCTTGGCGGTCCGATCAGTATTCCGCACCTCTACAGCGGCAAAGACAAGGCCTTCTTCTTTATGAGCTACGAAGGTCTGCGCCTGCCTCGCCAGGTGCCGCTGATCACCAACGTACCGTCCAGCGACATGCGCAACGGAAACCTGGTCGACTACCTGAACGGCACGCCCATTTTCAACCCGGATGGCACGTCGATTGACCCGGCCAACGTGCCGATATCACAAGTGTCCGCAAATATGCTGAAGTACTTCTATCCGCAGCCGAATTCCGGTTCATCGACGGACTACCAGAACAACTATCGCGTGAATTACTCCGCGCCCATCTCCAGCGACCAGGCTGATGTGCGGCTGGATTATGCCCTTACCTCCAAGCAGTCCATGTTCGTGCGCGGGACTTATAAGACGAGGTCTGTTATCACTCCGCCGAACCCAAATTGCCCCGGCTATTGCATTAACGCAGGTTCTCCCATCACCGGCGCCTTTGGATACCCGGAGGCCGATCAGGGTGTTACCTTCTCTCATAATTACGCTATTTCCAATTCCCTGGTGAATGAGTTTCGCGCCGGTTTTAATGGCATCCACCAGACCTACGCGATGCTTGAGGGAACCACGGCCGGCTATCTCGCCCAATCCGGCATTCAGGGCATTACTCCCAATCCTGTCCCCACGGCGCCGGATATGAATATCACCGGCTTTATGATCACCGGCGGTGGTAATCCATCGGTGCAGCACAGCAATATTGTCCAGGTGCTCGACAACTTCACCTGGAGCAAGGGCAAACATACCTTCAAGTTTGGCGCCGACATTCGTCACATGAGCGATCACGACGATAACGTCTTCGGTAATTACTCCGCCGGGCAGTATTACTTCAACAACTCAACCCAATATTCGGACATAAACGGAAATCCTGTTTACATCGGAGACCCATACACCGCATTTCTGCTGGGTTATCCCGATTACACTTACAATTCCGAGCAGATCACTCACCCGGCTATGAATGGGCGGGGCTATGGCTACGGTTTCTTTGGCCAGGATGACTGGAAAATTACTCCCCGGCTCACACTGAATCTGGGCCTGCGTTACGAATTGCATCCGCCGCTGAAAGACGCCGATTACAACACCGCCGCTTTCCTGCCCACTTATGACGTAGGTGGAGTGACCGGCGCGGTCGTCGTGCCAAATCAGACTGCATTGGGTTACACCTCGTCGGACTTTGCCACGTCGATCGCTCCCTCGCCGATCCTTACCGCAGCCCAGGCCGGAATACCGGCTGCTTTGCGCTATACCTACAAGAAGGATTTCGGTCCCCGTTTAGGCTTCGCCTGGCGGTTGGCCGGCACGGATAAGACGGTGCTTCGCGGGGGATGGGGACGCTTCATCGAACAGCCTCTTGGCTTCTCGCTGGTCTCTGGCTGGGCTGTCAGTTCCAGCTTCGTCAACTACACCGGTCAATCACAAACTGCTCCTGGGGGTAGTCCAACCATCTCTTTCCCCAGCCCCTTCTCGACCACGGTTGTGCCCGGGGGCGCAGCCTTTGAGTACGCCTTCCCTATCCACTACGTCGATCCCTCCGTGCAGCAGTGGAACCTTACCCTGGAACAGGACCTCGGCCATGACATCGGCATGCGGCTTTCGTACATCGGCAGTCACGGCTCGAACCTGGAAACGTTTGTTGACGTCAACCAAGTACCACCCAATACCATCGGATGGGCGAATGCCTTCCCGCTCTATGCACCCTTTCAAACCTGGGGATATATCCAAAGCATCGTCAACGGGGCACAGAGCAACTACAACAGCATGAGCGCGGCCTTGAATAAGCGTTTCGTCAATGGGCTGCAATTTCAGGCCAGTTACATGTGGACACGCGATCTTTCCGACGCTCAGGGATACGCACCCACGAGCATCACGACCGAGGGCGACAGCATCTCGTCAGACCGCTTCAACCTGGGTCTCGATTATGGCAACACATCTTTTGACCGCCGCCATCGATTCCTGGCCACGTACCTTTATGAATTGCCCTTTGGAAAGACCAAGCGGTTCCTGAATACCGGGGGCGCGGTCAACACGGTCGTTGGCGGATGGCAGCTGGGCGGCGTGGTTGTTCTGCAGAGCGGAGCCTTTCTGACGCCCTATCAGGTGACCACCGATCCTGGGGGGACCAACCTACTCTCCAACGCGGGATCCACCCGGGCTGACAGGGTTGCCGGTGTTCCAATTTATCTGCACGGCCTGCCCTCGGCCGCGGGAGACCCGACTTTCCTCAATGTAAACGCCTTCACTGATCCGCCAAACAATAGCGCCAGCTTCGGGAATGCCGGCGTCGGCAATGTGGTAGGACCGGGAACAGAAGGCTGGTCCATGTCGCTGATCAAATCGACTCCCATTTGGGAGGGCGGAACGTTTCACTTCGGTGCTGAAGCGTCGAACGTCTTCAACCATCGCAACTATGAGACACCGGATATGAATGTCGATGACGGTCCCACCGGCTTCGGCATCATCACCGCGCTGCAGACTGCGGAAGGCGCCGGCCCGCGGAACATTGAGATCACGGCCCGCATCAGCTTCTAGAGATTCACGGGTTGGGATGAAATGAGGAAGGGTCGCATCCCCGCCGATCGCTGCAGCCTGCGAATGGGCTACCAATAGTGGCCACAGCGTCCGACCGTCATTGGGCGGTGGAGTCCTTGCCGTCCAAGGCAGCGGAGGCGTAACAAGATCATTGGGAGTACTCCACTCGCTTGTCTAACTTGAATAAGGGTATTACTCTTACATGTAAGAGTAAGGAGCCAATCGATGCGCATCACGTCCAAAGGCCAGGTGACCATTCCCGCCGAAATTCGCGAGCAGGCGGGTCTTCTTCCTCACACCGAGGTCAATTTCGAATTCGACGGCAAGGCTGTGCGGATCGTCCGCGCCCCCAACGGCACCAACGGTGGTAGAGGTACGCGGCTTATCGCCCACTTGCGAGGACGTGGAGACGTTGCGCTGAGCACCGATGAGATCATGTCGCTGACCCGTGATAAGTAGATGACGGCCGTATTGATCGACAGCAATGTTCTGCTCGATCTTATGACCGAGGATCCGCGGTGGTTCTCGTGGTCCGCGAAGGCCCTGGCGAGCGCAGCAGGAACCTTGCGCCTCGTAATCAACCCCATCATCTATGCCGAGGTCTCGATCCGCTATTCACAAATCGAGGATCTAAACGCGGCTCTTCCCAAGGCCATGATCGACCGGGAACCAATTCCTTATGATGCCGCCTTCCTCGCGGGGAAGGCGTTCCGTGTTTACCGACGGCGTGGGGGGACAAAGCGATCTACGCTTCCAGACTTCTTCATCGGTGCTCACGCGTCCGTTGCCGGATACAGCTTATTAACGCGCGACGCGACCCGCTATCGTACATACTTCCCTAAGCTGCCCCTCATTGCTCCTAACTGAGCCGGCGCTGAACGTGTACAATTCGCCGATGACTCCTCAACCGCCTTCTCCGATGCTTGTTTTCGATACGCTGCAGGCACACCAGCGAACTAGCGCGCTGCGAGCCGGCATTGAACTGAAGCTCTTCACCGCTATCGCCAACGGCGCGCGCACGCCGGAGGCCCTTGCGTCCGCGTGCGGCACGTCGGCGAAAGGCATGCGCGTCCTATGTGACTTTCTCACCATCATTGGGTTCCTCACCAAGGACGAGGCCGGCTACGGGTTGACCCAGGATTCAGAGCTTTTCCTGGTCGAAGGCTCACCCGCTTACATGGGCGGCATGGCGTCGTTCCTCTTCCATCCATTCATGGAGAAGGGCCTGGGAAGCATGACCGGGGCGGTGCGCAAGGGCGGAACGATCCTGCCTGCCGAAGGCTCGGTAAGCGACGACAACCCGGTATGGGTGGAGTTTGCGCGTGGGATGGCGGCCCTCACGGTGCCATCCGCCGGAGTGGTGGCGGAACACGCGAGCGGCTCCGGGCCGGTGCGGGTGCTCGATATTGCCGCCGGACATGGGATGTACGGCCTCACCATAGCGGGACGCAATCCGGCAGCCGAAATACACGCGCTGGATTGGAAGAATGTGCTAGCGGTCGCCCGCGAGAACGCCGTGAAACTCGGGGTGGCGGACCGCTGGCATGCGATCGAAGGCAGCGCCTTCGCTACCGATTACGGGTCCGGCTACGATGCGGTGCTGGTCACCAACTTCATCCATCACTTCGATGTCCCAACCAATATTGGTTTGTTCGAGAAGATTCGCGCCGCCATGAAACCAGGGGGCAAGATGGCGATCGTAGAGATGGCGGTGAATGATGATCGCGTTACGCCTCCAGGGGCGGGCATGTTCGCCATGACCATGCTCACCACCACTCCAACCGGCGACGCCTACTCGCAACGCGAGATTGAGTCCATGTGCACACGTGCCGGGTTCCACGATGTGGCACATCACGCGGTGCCGGCTACTCCGCAAACGGTGACGATTGCCTTGAGTTGAGTCCGAGACATTGCGCTCGTTGCGACATCGGCTCATGCCGTCCGGCTGACCTCGCAAACGGTATCTGAGGCTACAACTCCCTTAAAACCAAAGCGCAGACGGAGAACAAAAAGGATCATGAATCTGCGATCTTTTTTTGGTATACTCCGGGGCCTAGGGATGAGGGCAGGCCGTGCAGGAGCCACCAATCGGGGAAGTTACAACGCTCTTGCAGCAAATCAGGGCGGGCGATTCACAGGCCGCCGATAAGCTCATTCCTCTGGTCGTCGACGAACTACGCCGTCTCGCCCGTCTGCAGTTGCGAGATGAGCGGCCCGGTCACACCCTCCAACCCACCGCTCTGGTAAACGAAGCATATATGCGCCTGGTGGGCGACCAGGCCAGGGACTGGCAAAATCGCGCTCATTTCATCGGCGTAAGCGTCTCTGTGATGAAGCGAATCCTCATCGATCATGCGCGCCGCAAGCAGGCGCTTAAGCGAGGCTCGGAGATCCAGTCCCTGTCTGGAGCGGAAGATTATGCCGGCTTCTCCCTGGAGCAGGCCGAAGAGCTCCTGGCGCTCAACGTCGCTCTCGACCGGCTGGAGAAGATGAGCTCGCGCCAGCGGCAGGTGGTCGAGCTGCGTTACTTCGGCGGCCTCTCCACAGAGGAAACCGCAGAGGTCCTGAAAGTCTCTCCGATCACCATAAAACGGGACTGGGTGGCCGCCAGAGCGTGGCTGAAGGGGCAATTACGTCCCGAGGGTACGGCTAGCAACTTTGCATGACATCGGAAGAATGGAACCGGCTCTTCGACCTGTTTCATGCCGCCCGGGAAAAGTCCGGAGGCGAACGGGTAATGGTGCTCGATGCGGCTTGTGGCGAGAATACGATGCTCCGCAAAGCCGTCGAAGAGCTTCTGAGAGAGGATGAAGCCGCAGAGGGCTTTTTAAGCGAGCCACTGTTCAGCTCGCTGCGTGGCGAACCCCCTCCAAGCCGAATTGTTCCCGGCCAGCGGCTGGGACGCTATGTAACCGTGGCCCTGATCGGGCGCGGGGGCATGGGGGAAGTCTGGTCTGCACAAGACACCGATCTGGACCGATGGGTTGCGCTGAAATTTCTAGCATCTGAAATGCTGGCGGGCTTGGATCCGCAGCAGATCACCCGCGAGGCCAAGGCCGCGTCTGCCTTGAACCACCACGGCATCGTGACCATTCACGAGCTGTTGCAGTCCGGATCGACCACTGCGCTGGTCATGGAATTGGTGGAGGGCAAGCCGCTCCGCGAGGTGTGCGGCCAGCCAATGCCAATCTCTGAAGTGCTGGCCATCAGTCTGCAAATAGCCGAAGCCTTGGCCGCCGCCCACGCCGGTGGCGTGATTCACGGTGATATCAAGCCTGAGAACATATTCCTGCGGCCCGACCATTACGTGAAATTGCTTGATTTCGGCTTGGCCCGCAAAGTGACAACGGAAACGATTGCGCTGGGCAGCAGCCCCGCGCTGGGCACGCTACGCTATATGTCTCCGGAACAGGCTCGCGCGGAACCTTTGAGCCCGGCGAGCGATGTGTTCTCCCTTGGTTTGGTCCTCTATGAGCTGCTCGCGGGACGGCATGCTTTTCCAGCGAGCTCTCCTCTCGATACCGCGCAAGGCATCCTCACGAAAGACGCACCTTCTCCTTCCTCCTTCAATGCTCGCGTGCCGGCGCGACTGGATTCCCTAGTTCGGTCCATGCTGGCCAAGGAGCCTTCGCCACGTCCCACCGCGGCGGAAGTTGTGCGGACACTGAGCGAATTGAGCGAGCCCCGCAAGGCTCTGCTGGGTTCAGTGCCCGCCGTCTGGAAGTGGAGGGTAGCAGCAGTAGTGTTGGCCGTGGCATGCCTGGCAGGGTGGCGCTGGAAGCAAGCTCGCATCGCACGCGACGCTCCTACCTTTCGCCAGCTTACGACGCTAATTCCGGAAAATCGGGCGACTGCCGCGGCGATCTCTCCAGACGGCAAGCTGGCGGCGTACGCCAATGTCGATGGGATCTTTCTTCGAAGCATTCAGAACGGCGATACCAGGCCGCTCTCCGCGCCCCCCGATTTTCTTGTGGACCATCTAGCCTGGTTCGCTGACGGGACGCAGTTGGTAGCGAGCGGATTCTCGACCACGACGAACGTCCCCAGCGTATGGATCATCTCAATTGCCGGGCAGCCGCCGCGCACGGTGAGCCAGCATTTCAGATCTGCGACACCTTCGCCCGACGGAAGTCACATTGCGATGGTTAGCCAGGACCGGTCAGCGATTTGGGTCATCGCAACCCAAGGCAACGATCCCAAGCAGATCATCCGCGGGCCCAACCAGGATATGTTTCCGGTGGTGTTCTGGTCACCGGATGGCAGACGGTTGGGTTTCCAACGCTTGCATTTCGTACAGAGGCCGCAAATCCAGACCCAGGAACTGGAGCAGCTCTATAGCCGAAGTTACGAGTCGCTTGAGGTCGACACCGGAAGAGTTACGATCAAAGTTCCTGACGTGGAGATGAGTTCGGCTGCCGCTTTGCCGGACGGCCGCATCCTCTTCTTGCGCTACCTCTCCTCATCGACGGAGCCTGCCGAGCAGTTCGACCAGCTTTGGGAGATGCGAACGGACCCCGCAACCGGCGCGATCACCGGCGACCCGCACAAGGTCATGAACCTGGTCGATCAGTTTGAAACGCATATCTCAGAGATAAGCGCCTCGGCGGACGGAAAGCTGGCGTTAGTACTGAAACGATCCGATCAGAATGCCGTGTTTGTCGGTGATTTTGATGAAGCGTCGCCGCGGATTTCGAATATTCGCCGCTTGACGCTGGATGAGCGAACGAGCTATCCGCATGCCTGGACGGCGGACAGCCGCAGAGTTATTTTCGAATCGATCCGTAACGGCACCTGGGATCTTTTCATTCAAGATTTCGACCGGCATGACCCCAAGACGCTCGTGGCCACGCCTTTGATGGAGGTGTTGCCGCAACTTACGCCAGATGGCCGCTGGATTTTATACGCCGCACGTCCAATGAGCGCATCGGAAGCCTACACGCTGATGCGTATCCCGGCCGAAGGAGGAACCCCGGAGAAGGTTCCCAATGGATTTCCCGTGGACGAATTTCGCTGTTCGCTGGACACGACCGGCCGGTGCGTCCTGAGAGTTCCGGTGGGCCATGAGTTTTATGTGTTCTATGAGCTCGATCCCTTCCGAGGTAAGGGCCGCGAACTAGCGCGCACGAAATGGTTTCCTACGGTAACGGGGGTCTGGGACATCTCACCCGATGGCAAAGAAGTCGCAATTCCCATCCAAGACTATCGCGAAGCGCGCGTCCGGGTGGTCGAATTGCAGCCGGACTCGACTCCCTCCAAAGAACGCGATGTGGTGCTCCCGGGACTCACCGATATCAGTGACGTAACGTGGTCTGCAAGCGGGCGCGGCTGGTTTGTGGTGCTGGATATGCCGGTGGGAAGGCGCCTGTTTTATGTTTATCTGAATGGCAGCTTCCGCTCTCTGGGTGACGTCGCTGGTTTTGCAGTCCCGTCACGCGATGGACATCGCCTTGCTTTTGTAAACTCCATTGTTGCTGCAAACGCCTGGCTGATCGAGAGACACTGAGAATCGCCACCTTCCGTATCGAGCTGGGTGGCTGACGGGCCGGCCAGCCCAGTTCCCTTCTGCTTCCCTCGATTAACACCTTTGGAACCCGGGCAAACTTTTTTTGCTCTCGATGATCCCAATCCTCGCTCATCTGCGCTTTACCTGGCAGAACGATCCATAAAAACGAAAAAGTCGACCAGAGGAATAGGAGTAGAGATGAGATTACGTTCACTGGGCCTTGTCTGCGGATTGGTACTCTCTCAATGGATGATGGGTTGTAGCGGAGGTGGGAACACTCCTCCGCCTACGCCCATCACCATCACCACCTCAACCCTCACCGGCGGCACGACCAACGCTGCCTATAGTGCGACGCTGGCTGCAACCGGCGGCTCGGGAACGTATACCTGGTCCGTAGCCAGTGGCAGCAGTCTGCCGGCGGGATTATCGTTAAGCGCCGCCGGCGTAATCTCCGGAACGCCCACAACGGCCGGCCTGGCCAGCTTCACGGTGGATGTTGCGGACTCGGAGACCACCCCCCAGACGAGCAGTGCACCCCTCAAGCTGGCGATTAGTGGTGGCACTCTGAAGATTGTTATGCCGACGACGACGGCCGGCCAAGTCGGGGTGAGCTATAGCGTTGGGTTCTCCGCTACGGGAGGGGTTCCCTCGTATAGCTGGGCGCTTATCGATAACACCTCCCCACCTCCAGGGCTGACTCTTAGCTCCAGCGGATCGCTTTCAGGAACGCCAACCACGGCGGGGAATTACAGTTTTCAACTCCAGGTCACTGACTCTAACAATACTTCGCTCTCTCAGAATGTTTCCGTAACCATCGGCGCGGCGGGATCGTCGCTGCCAGACGGCGGCTATACGTTCTCGTTTAGCGGCACGGGCCCGAATGGTGCAGTGGCTATCGATGGCAGCTTCCTTCTGCAAAGCCAGATAGTCGGGACTGGAGTCTATGACGAAAATACGGCCACGGCAGGATCGAAGACGAATCAGGAGTTGATGCCCGGAGGAGCGGTGACGATCGGCGCCAACGGATTGGGGCAGCTCACTCTGATCCTCGCTAGCGGCGATACGGTGACGTTTGCACTAGCCGCACCCCCTTCCATCTCGACGATAGGTAATGACACAGACGTCAGGATTGTCGAGTTTGACGACAAGACTGGATCGGGCACACGTGGTTCGGGGGTCCTCAAGAGCGCGAACCCAGGTGCAGGGTCGGCTATCATAAATAATTACGCCTTCGCCTTCACGGGCGTCGATTCCTCCAAGAATCCGATCGCGATGGCCGGCTCGTTCGACGCGGACGGGGCGGGCAATATCACCGGCTTCGCCCGCGACGTGAACGACAATGGCGTTATTACCAGTGAAACTGCATTCACCGGAACTTACTCGCTCGACGATCTCCGCGGAACCATGCAACTCAAGTTCAGCGGAAATAGCTACAATTACAGTTTCTACCAGGTATCCGCGCACGAATTACTGGCCATCTCGCTCGATACCTTGTCGGCGAATGTACCGCTGGTCAGCGGATTGATCTATCAACAGACGGGGACGTTTAGCACGGCATCGCTGAAAGGCGTTGGCGTGGTGGAGCTGAATGGGCTGGCCGCACTGAGTGGGGCTCTGCTTCCCGACGTTACCCTGGGCCTCGCAACGGGGGATGGAAATGGCAACCTGAGCATCGCTTACGACGAGTACAAGGGCCAGTTGCTGACTCCGCAGACTTTCAGCGGCACGTACTCGGTCAATGCGACCAGCGGGCGCGTCACCCTCACGTCAGCGGGCACCCCAGCTTTTCTCTATCTGTTGGACAATAACCAGGCGTTCGTTCTCGGCGGGGATGCGTCGGCGAGTGCCGGAATTTTGGAACCGCAGACGGGCACCGGCTTTAGTAACGGCTCCTTCAAGGGGAATTACCTTGGCGGCAGCATCGCGCTCAGCAGCCCATCTGTCATCAATGAAGTGGCTTTAGCTGCGGCTGACGGAAACGGCAAAGTAGCGATCGCCTACGAAAATAGTGGGCCTAAGGGTCTGGTGTCGAACGGTAGTACCACCGGCACTTACACCGTGGGCTCGAGCGGAAGAACGGTTGTCACGGCGGCTGACGGGGCAACGAGAATCTTCTATGTCGTTTCTCCTACGAAAGCAGTCTTGCTCTCGGGCGAAGACAGCGGTTACCTAGGTAGTTTGGAGCAGTAGAACCTTTGTCCTGAGCATGATCACATAAGGAGAGACCGCGCCAACAATGGCGCGGTCTCGCTCCCCCGCTGCCGTCGCCCTATCCCCTGCTCGATTGTGCGTCCACGGCGTCCACGCGTCACGCCGCGCCCAACACTCCGCAGACGGTGAGGACAACGCGAGAGCCACCAATCGCCATGGCGCGAAAATGGCTGAGGTCCCTTTCTTGTGTCACCGTTAACACACAGCGTGTTCTTCGTGACACGCCTTAACCGGCTCCTTCCCGCCTAAGCTGTTTATTTTCAATCTCTCAGGAACGGGCGTTGTGGTGCATTGTGTCATCGCGCATGCAGTTGAGCGTGGTGAGCGATGACAAAGAGCCTACACATACGAAATTTCTCCGCAGCGTGGTTCCTGACCGTTTTTCTTCTTGTGAACAGTTCCTGTTACGCGCAGACACAGCCGAGACGCACGCTCTTGATCAGCATTGCCGATCGCAAGCTGGCAGTCATCGAAAACGGCGCTGTCCAGAGGATTTACCCGATCGCCGTGGGTAAGCACTCGACTCCGAGTCCGACGGGCAGCTTTCTTATCGTTGACCGCATTACCGATCCCACTTACTACCACAGGAACGTGGTCGTGCCGCCGGGACCGCACAATCCTCTGGGAACGCGCTGGATGGGTTTGAGCGAGAAGGGCTACGGGATTCACGGAACCAACGCTCCAAAATCAATCGGCAAAGCCGCATCGCACGGCTGCATTCGCATGACGCGGTCCGATCTCGAAGAACTGTTTTCTCACACGAGGGTGGGTGACGTAGTCCTGATTCTTGGGGAGCGGGACGACCTGACGGCGCAAGTCTTCGGAACTTCCGATGCGGTCGTTGCGTTTGGGACGACCTCCCCTCCGGCTGTGGTCAATTCCGCTTCCGGTCAATGAACAATCGAGAGGATGGTGCAAGGTGGAGCTATTTGCCGAGTTATTGAGTGCGATTGCAGCGGTGGTGCTGACAGTGGCCTGCGGGCTGTTGTGTGAAGAGTTGCTGTTCGGAGGGCTGGTACGGTTCATCCCTCCGCGGCCGGGCACCGGTGACAAACCCGACCCGGCGCAAGAAGAGAAGGGAGAACGCACATGCTTGCCTTGAAATACATACTGATGTTGGTTGCAGTTGTGTCGATAGCCGCCACCGTGATCATGATGGGATACCATCTCTGGCTGGTGATCCAGTTCCGTCGCAACCTGGCACGAGGTGTGGATGGTGCGGCGGCGCCGATTGAGCTCGAAGCCGGAAGGTTGCAGCCAGGCCCGTTCCGTTGGCGGTTTTTTCTCCGACGGCTGGCCGGGGCAGGCGGGATGACCGCAATCGGATGCGTTTCGCTGCTTACCGCCAACAGCATTATGGTTGTGCCGAGCGGTATGGGCGGTGTTCGCGTGAGCCAGACGCGTGGCACCTTGCCGGGTACGCTCTACTCCGGTGTCCACTTTGTAACACCACTCGCGGAACAGCTGCAGACTTTTGACCTGCGCGATAAGTTGTTCACTACGGGGATGGTCGAGGACGGGGCCAAGGTCAATGTGACATCGCGGCCTGACAGCCTGGATGTGCAGTCGAAGGAAGGGCTCAGCATGGGGCTGGCGATCACGGTGCGATACCGCCTCGATCCGCGCAAACTTGATTACATCCAGTTGCACCTTCCGCAGCCAGTCGAGTCTGAAATTGTTCCGCCGGTTGTAGCCAGCGCGTGGCGCGAGCTGGCGCCGAATTACACGGTACGTGAGATCTTCAGCACCAGGCGGGAAGAGGTACGGCAGCGCGCCGCTGCTGTTATCACAAAAAAGCTCAGTGCAGATGGAGTGATTGTAGAAGAGGTGATGCTGCGCAACATTCAACTGCCGAGGGAGTACGCGAAGGGCCTGGAAGACCTGTTGTTGAAAGAACAACAAGACGACCGGCTCACCGTTCAAACGGACATTCAGCAGAAAGAGGTACGCATTGCTGAACTCGAAGCGGAGGCGGAAGCGGCACGGAAGGTCAAACAAGCGGAAGGCGATGCCAAAGCCAGAGTGATGGAAGCGAAAGGAGAGGCGGATGCCATGCAGTTTACGCTGCCGCTCAAAGAGAAGCAGATTGAGCAATCGCGGCTGGAGGCGCAAGCACGCAAAGAAGCCACGATCAAGAATGCGGAAGCCGAGGGTGAAGCTAAGATCATCGATAGCAAGGCAGAGTTCCAGCGCCGCAATCTGTTAGCTGAAGCGGAGGCGAACCGGATTCGCGTAACGGCTGTGGCGGATGCTGAGCGGATGCAAGGCGAAGCCAGGCTGTTGAACCAGGCGCCGCTGCTGATCAACAAGATCATTGCCGAGCGGCTTTCAGACAAAATTCAGGTGATGATGGTGCCGGGAGACGGCAAGTTCTTCTTCGCCAACGACGTGTTCAAGGGCTTTGGCGCGAATGCGGCGGTCAAGGAAGACATAGGCTCGCAGGCAGAAGGCAGCCGCGGGCATTCGCACTGAGAGGTGGCGGCCGGCCTCTCCGTACGGCCGCGCCGGCCTCCAAATGAGGGCCCAGATGCAAGTCCGGATGCCAGTCGCAGGTTATAATCCGCGGCAGCCAATGATCTCTCATAGACGGCCACTTCTATTGGTATTTGCTCTGGTCCTGCTTGTCCCGGCGTGCGCTTCGATTAGCTGGGACAACCCTGCGGATGAGTTGGCGAAGCAAATCGCCGCGATTGCCGGACCTGGACCGGCAAAGCTCACCATCAAGAATCGTTCTTCCATTCCCGCAGATCAGGTTTCGGCGATTCGACGGACACTGGAGCGCGACCTGCAGTCCTACGGCGTCACTGCATCGGGCAGCGCAGAGGCTGCAACAGTGATCCGAGTGACGCTTTCACAGAATTTGAAACATGAATTATGGATTGCTGAAGTGCAGGAAGGCACGGAGGTGAAAGTCGTCATGGTGAACACCGATCTTCCGGCGACTGCGACGCCGTCATCGGGCGCGGGTGTCACCCTCCGCAAAGCGTTGCTGGTGGCGCAGGAGGTGCCTATTCTGGACGTGGATTTTGTTCCCGTCGGCGACGAGCGGCGGATGGTTATCCTGGAGCCGGAGCGGGTTACCGCGTATCGTCAGAATGCCGGGACCTGGGTGAAGGATCAATCTTTCGACATTGTGCATTCACGGCCACTGCCGCGCGATCCACGGGGGCGAATTGTTCTGGGGACTGGCGCCGCTTCAGGGCATTTGTTCGATACGTACGTTCCCGGGGTGGTCTGCAGTGGATCGGAGAGTAACGGACAATTGGCACTTTCCTGCGCTGACAGCGATGCCCCATGGCCGATCGCTTCGCAGAAAGCCTTTTATAACCCCACTCGAAATTACTTCACCGGGTTGCTGGAGCCGGGCTACAGTACGGAGCCGGGTCCGTTCTATGACGCCGCGGAATATGCGCGATCCGGCGGGACAGTAACCCTCTTCAGCCAAACCACTGGCCAGGTGGTCCTCTACGATAAGGGCGTTCCGCGAACGATCACGGGCACGAGAGACTGGGGAAGCGACATCGCCGGCATCCATTCCACGTGCGGGGAGGGATCGCTCTTGCTTGTATCGGCGGCTGGCGCTGCTCCGACCGACAGCGTGAGAGCGTACGAAATTCCAGGGAGAGAGGCGATCCCGGTGAGCAGTCCGATGCCTTTGGATGGCTCGGTCATGGCAATGTGGCCGACGAATGACGGCACCGCGGCAACAGTAGTAATCCGGAAGGAGCAGCCAGTGCAATATGAAGCCTACAATGTTTCGGCCGTTTGCAATTAGCAGCCTTGTTATGTGTCTTGTCGTGTGCCTGGCACTAAGCGCGGGCGCGCGCACGCGTTCGCGCTACGGCGGGACTCTCCGGATTGAAACGCAGAGCGATCCGTGGCGGGTTCCAGACGGCATTGCTCGTAAACTTGTGTTCGACGGCCTGACCCGCTTAGATGATTCAGGCGTTGTACTGCCTCAGCTGGCCATTCGATGGGAATCGCAAAATGACAATCATCGTTGGCAGTTTTGGCTGCGTCCGGGGTTAAGGTTTCACGATGGAGCGGCGCTGACACCCGCGGCAGTGGCAGTTTCGCTGTCGCAATCGTGCGGAAAGCAATGCCCGTGGACCGGATTGTCTGCTATCGGCAATTCTCTTGTCTTCATCGGCGATTCAGCCATGCCGCAGCTGCCTGCCGAGCTTGCGCGCAGTGTGTACCTCATTGCACGCCAGCATGATGCCGCAGAGCCATCGGGTACGGGGCCATTTCGCGTCACCAAGGTTACCAATGGGGTGGTGTCTCTCGCCGCAAATAATGACTACTGGCAAGGAAGGCCATTTGTAGACACGGTTCAGGTGGAGGGCAAGCGAGGCCTGCGGGACCAATGGCTGGGCCTGAGCGTGGGGCGGGCGGACATTGTTGAGGTTCCGGCTGAATTGCTTCATCAGGCAGTGCAGGATCGTTTGACGTTCCTTGCTTCTCGACCCACTGATCTGCTGGTCTTGAGCGTCTCCTCGAAAGGCGCTCTGCACGACGAACAGCTAAGACAGGCGATCGCACTGGCGGTGGATCGAAGCGCACTCTTCAATGTAATTTTTCAGAAAGAAGGAGAGCCTACTGGAAGCCTGCTGCCTGCTGACCTTACCGGGTATGGTTTTCTCTTTCCCACGGAGCGCGATATAACGCGTGCGCGGAACTATCGGGCTGGAGTGAGCACGTCGCCTCTGGTTCTCACCATCGACAATCCGGATGCGAGCACGCAGCTTGTTGCGGAGCGAATCGTGTTGAATTTGCGCGAGGCAGGATTGAACGCACAGGTCAGGCCTGCTTCAAGTCAAGCAACTGCAGACCTGCTGTTGAAGCGCATCCACCTGGAAGCGGGAGATGCAGCTGCCGGCTTGGATGAAATGTTGGAAGACTTCAATCAAAAAATACCAGAACAGACAGGCGATCCCGAGGCGCTTTACCAGGCAGAGCGTGATTTTCTCAAGACCTACCAAGCCATCCCGCTGCTGTATCTTCCGCGCGCGCTTGCCTTCAGTGAGCGGGTTCGGGATTTACGATTGACCGGGGACGGCACACCGATGATCGCTGATGTCTCGATCGATGGTGCAAAGTGAATTTGCGGCAAAAGATGCTGGCCATGATTGCGGTGACTGTCATGGTCACGGTGGCAGCCGTCGGTTGGACGGTTTCACTCCGGGTGCGCCGTGTGTTCGAGAAGATTGACAGAGAACGAACAGCTGACTTTGTCGGCCAGTTTCGACGAGAATATCAACGACGGGCGGATTCGGTTGCTCTATCGCTCGATCGAATGGCCGGAAGCGAGCCGGTGACACGCATCGCATTCGAGCTGGGGCACGGAGGTGATCCTGCGCCATATCTCAACCGTGCCGCAGCCCTGGCACAGGAATACCAATTGGATTTTCTGGAAATTGTGTCACCTGACGGCAGTATTGTGTCTTCGGCACAATGGCCGGCACGATTCGGCTACAAGGAGACGGCTGTCAATGGCGCGAACCGTAAGCCCTTTCTCAAAGAGGAAAGCCTTCCGGATGGATCTTCGCAGATTGGATTGTTTGCCGTTCGCTCGGTGCGCGGCGGTGAAAAGGCGGTATATCTGGTTGGCGGAACCAGGCTTGACCGCGAATTCCTTATGAGTCTGCCCGCTCTGGTAGGAACACAGATCTTTCTCTATAGAAACTTCAACGCAGGTTTCAACCCCCACGGCCTGGCCGGCGTGAACGGTGATGTGGACAACGCAACGCCCTACAAGTCGCTGATCGATCAGTCGCGGGCGGGCGGTCAGGATTCGAATGCTGTCGTCTACCCGAGCGGAAATCTCGAAGACAGCATGGATGTGACCGCGATTCCCCTGAAGGCAGAGGATGGCAACGTGATGGCGGTGCTGATCATCGCCAACTCAAGGCGAGGCATGGTGGAGGTTCAGCAACACATCAAGGCGATCGCTTATGGAGTTGCCGGGGTTGGTATTCTGTTCGCCATCGCAGCCAGCCTATGGATCGCTGCGCGCGTGTCGCGGCCAATTGAACAGCTTGCCCGGGCGGCGGGCGAGGTTGCGAATGGGCGTTGGGAGACGCGAGTAAGGGTAGGTTCCCGCGACGAGGTCGGTTTATTGGCAGACAGCTTTAATCGTATGACGTCGCAGCTGGTCGAGCAGCGCGATCGCCTGGTTCAGGCAGAGCGTGTTGCTGCATGGCGAGAACTGGCCCGGAGGCTGGCCCACGAGTTGAATAATCCGCTTTTCCCACTGCAGCTCACGGTGGAAAACATGGTGCGTGCCAGGCACCTTCCTCAAGAGCAGTGTGACGAGGTTTTTGAGGAGAGTACTGCGACTCTGATGGCGGAGATCGCGAATTTGAAGACCATCGTTGCCCGTTTCAGCGACTTCTCAAAAATGCCAAAACCTCAGGAGTCGAACCTTGACGTGCGGGAAGTGATGCAACGCGTTTTAACGTTATTTGCACCCACACTCGACCAGCGAGAGCCGTCGATTGCGTTGAAGGCCGAGACCGCACCGGAGCCATTGATGGTGTCAGCGGACGCTGAGTTATTGCACCGGGCGCTTTCAAACCTGGTACTGAATGCAATCGACGCCATGCCGGAAGGCGGTACCCTGACGGCGGTTGCGTTAAGGAAAAGCGATGTCGTTCAGATCAGAATCTCCGATACCGGCACCGGGCTCACTCCGGAGGAGTGCCAGCGTTTGTTTACTCCCTATTACACGACCAAGCAGCATGGCACCGGCCTTGGCCTGGCGATTGTGCAATCCGTTGTTGCCGATCATCATGGAACCATTACAGTAGAGAGCATCCAGGGCAGCGGCGCGACATTTGTTATCGAGCTGCCTGCACTGCCGATCGCGAGCGAGGCGCATACATGAACTCGAAGGCCGACATCCTCATCGTGGATGATGAAGCGAACACGCTAGCCTCATTGTCGCGTGCGTTCCGCCTCGCCGGGCATGAAGCGACCGTTTGCGACAATGCGGTCAAGGCGCTGGCGCTGGCAAAATCGCGAGCTTTCGATCTGATCCTTTCTGACGTTGTGATGCCCAAACGCGACGGAATTGCCCTGCTGCAGGACTTGAAAGCCAACAGCGTGACGACACCAGTCGTCATGATGTCAGGGCAGGCGCACATAGAGATGGCGGTGCAGGCCACGCGGCTGGGCGCACTCGATTTTCTTGAAAAGCCGCTCTCTACGGAAAGGCTTCTGTTGACGGTCGAGAATGCGTTGAAGCTGAAACGCCTCGAAGTTGAGAATACTGAACTGCGCCGCCGCATCGGCAAACACGAGATCGTTTCCTCTGGTAAGACTATGCAGCGTGTAATGGCACAAATTGAACGGGTTGCTGCCAGCGAAACGCGGGTTTGCATCTATGGCGAAACCGGGACGGGCAAGGAACTGGTTGCGCGCACGCTGCACGAGCAGAGCCCTCGCGCTGGTGGCGCTTTCGTTACGTTGAACTGTGCAGCTGTTCCAACGGAGCTGATCGAATCGGAGCTTTTTGGCCACGAGAAGGGGTCTTTCACAGGTGCTGCACTGAGGCACCTGGGTAAGTTCGAACAGGCTCACCGCGGCACGCTTTTTCTTGACGAAATCGGCGACATGCCCCTGGCAATGCAAGCCAAACTGCTGCGCGTGCTGGAGGAATCAGAGGTCGAACGCATTGGCGGGGACAAACCGATCACCGTGGACGTTCGCGTTGTGGTGGCGACGCACCGAGACCTTGAGGAGCTGGCAAAGCAGGGCGCCTTCCGTCGTGACTTATACCATCGCATTTATGTCTTCCCGATTGTGCTTCCCGCACTTCGCGAGCGCCAGGAAGATATCCCGGTGCTGGTAGAGCATTTTGCGCCTCAGGTATGCGCACAAAACGGCTGGAAGCCGCTGCGGTTTGCTCCCGAAGCGATCGAGGCTTTGCAGCAGTATGCATGGCCGGGCAACATCCGCGAATTACGTAATGTCGTGGAAAGGCTTCTCCTGCTGGCGGAAGGGGAGGTGGACCGGGGTGCGGTTGAGCTGGCGTTGCCGAACGCAAAAGGTGTAGCCGGCGCCGCGGCGTCCTCATTCTTTTTGCGCGGGCCCTTGTCAGAGCGCGTGGCCCGTTTTGAACGCGAAACAGTCTTGGCGGAATTGGAACGCAATCATCACCACGTAACCAATACCGCCAAGGCGCTGGGCCTCGAGCGAAGCCACCTATACAAGAAGTGTCAGCAGCTTGGAATCGATCTTCGGCAAGCGGAATGAGCTGTACTCGCGTTGGTCTCCTTAAGCCATTGCCGGTTAGAAGCTGAACCGCGCCTGGAAGTCGATGATTCTCGATCCCAGTGCGGCTGATGCCTGACCGAGGTTGGAGTTTGCGACATTGGTCGAAAGCTCGTTGGGGTTGATATTCAATAAATTGAACGCGTTAATCAGGTTGGCTTTGATTTCGAACCTGGCGTTCTCACCAATTACCCGCATGTTGGGGAGTCCGAACGATTTGGCGATGTTGAGATCCACATCACGATAGTCGGGACCGGGAAAGGAGTTGCGATCGATTCCCGGCGGAGGGATGAAATTCGTTGCCGATTGTCCGGGGTTATCCGCGATCGCATTCGTGTAGTCCGGAACCTCGAAATAGTTATTCAGGAACTCATTTTGATTCGTGCCTGTAGTTGCGGAGCCTGGGGTGGGAAAATTGTTTCCTGTTTTGAAGGCGTTGTTGCTGGTGCTATTGCCGGCTCCGCCGAGATAAGTCGGGCGCAGGTTCTGGAATCCGTAGTTGCAGGTATTGCAGTAGATCTGGTGTGGCGCAGTATAGACCGGAGTCCACCCATAGCCAGTGTGGAAGGTCGCGATGCCGCCGAGTGACCATCCACCAGCGATCTTCTCTGCCCAGTTATGGCTGCCGTGAAAGATAACTGGCTGCCAGATACCAAAAACCTTGAAAGATTGATTGATGTCGAAGTTCGATCTTCCGTAGGAGTACTTCGTATCGTATAGATAGGGATCGCGATAGTATGGGCCCGAATTGGTATCCATGCTGTGGGCCCAGGTATACTGCGCTTCCGCGGAGAAGGTATGCGAGAACTGGTGCTTGATCCCGGCGAGCATCATGTTGTTGTTCGACTTACCCTGGCTGCCGAAGGTGTTGATGCTATTGACCAGGGGGTTCAGTGGCGCTCCAACAATGTCTCCGAAAGCGTTTGCGTCATAGTTGTACAAGGTGTGATGACTGGAACTGCCCACATAGCCAAGATTCGCGACCCAGGCGTGCCCCAGATCCATCTCCATGTCGAGCGAGTAGTGATGTGTGTACTCGGTAGGCATGTGACCAGGTAAGGCGCCGAGGTTTGCGCCGCCTGCTGTCGGCAGACCGGCAGAGTTAAACGTCGAAATGGCGTTTGGGTTCGCCGGAAAACCGAAAATATTAGTTGGGCTGCTCGAAATCGCGTAGAGGATATTCGGATTGATCTGCGTCGGACTCTTGCTGGTGCCCGGAACAGAGCTGGTTCCCGGCGGGTTGCCATCGTAATTGTTGGCAGTTGCAATTTGCTGCTGGTTGTAGTTCAGGCCGTAACCGCCGCGGAAAACCACCTTACCGTTGGAGTGAGTCGGACTCCAGTTGAAGCCGATCTGAGGTCCGAAGTTGAGCTTTTGCGCTGTCCAAGCGGCGATTCCCGAGCGTATGGTGATGCCGGTCAAAAGGTCGGCGCCGCTGCCGAACGTGAGTACTCCCATATTGTTGTTCTTATCCGTGAGCGGCCCGAAGTAGGAATAGCGGAGACCGGCGCTTAAAGTAAGGTTGGGTCGAGCCTTCCAGTCGTCTTGAAAGAAGATGCCGTACATATTCTCGCGGTTATCGTTGCGGTAGCCGCCGGGAATACCGGTCTTCGCCTGAAACGGACCGCCTTCCCCCTCTGGGGCATCATTCAGGAAGTCCCACAGATTGTAAAAGGTGTAAAGCGGCGCCCCGATCGGATCATTCAGGTAGTAAAGCCGGGTAAAATCGAAGCCAAATTTCATCGTTTGGTTGCGTAGCACTTTGGTGGCTACGTCCTTGTAGCCGTAGGTCCATTGATCCAGATGGCCAGGCGCCGGCACGCCGAGAGAACCGAGGGAGATACTGCCAATCTGCCCATTGCCGGTTGGGTTATATAGCTGGGCCTGGGGCAGACCGAAAGGGGCCTGAGGGTTGCTACCAAGCTCGTTGTAGCGCCAGCCCGCAGCGTTGGCTCGGGCTTCATTCAGGAAAGTGGGCGAGAAGGTGTGGTTCCAGATGACCGAGAACGCATTGTTGGTCTGAGAGTGATTGAAGAGCTGATAACCCAGGCCGCCGTTGAGCGTGGTCGTGCTCGCGGGAACCCAGTAGATCGCGAAGCTGGCATGGTCCTTGCTGGTCACGTCGGCGTCGAGACGTCCGTTGTACTGTTTGAAATCGCTGCTGGTCGGGTTTTTTATGCTGTACTGGGTGATATCCGGGACGTTGGAGAGTCCACTGCCGACGCCGGGTGAGCTATTGTTCACGTAGGTGAGGTCCTGCGTGCCCAGGCCGGTGGTCAGCGGCGAACCAATGTTCAAGCCTTGACCCGGGATGGTACTGCAGTTTACGCCTTCGCTGAGCCCGGCATCCGCGCAGGTTGCGGAGGCAATGACGGTGCCAGTGACTGCTGCTCCCTTGAAGTTGAGGTAGGTGGAGGCGATGCTGTTTGCCGGCGCCAAGGCCGCAAGGGCCGAGGTGGGGAACCATTGCGTGCTGGTCGTGGCCACGCTCTGGCTTTGTCCCTCGTAGGCGAAGAAGGCAAAGACCCGGTTCTTCCAGATGGGTCCACCGATGCTGCCGCCCAGTTGGTTGTAACGATCTTCATCCCGCAGCAGGCCACGCTCGTCGGCTGTCAGCCTGGCGCCAGTCGTCGGATCAAATGCCTGCACCGAAGAAGGGCCGTTCCAACGCTGATACGCATTCAGTCCAGGGCGAGTGATCTGGATGAAAAAGCTACCGTGGAGATCGTTCGTCCCGCTCTTCGATGTGATTTCGGTCAGCGCTCCTGAGAAGCGGCCGTTTTCAGCATCGTAGGCGTTGGTGACGATTTTGAGGTTGCCGACCGAATCTTCACTGGGAGTGATGATGGTCGCTCCGCCCCAGACGGCGCTCGCCGTGCTGATACCGTCGATGGTGTATCCGTTGGTTTCAAACTGGCCGCCATTGGCATTTGCTGAAGCGCCATTTTCCGTGGCAAAAATACTGCTCGAATGTCCTAAGTTGCCGCCGCCATTGGATGAGGCCCCGGTTTGCGTACCTGGAGCCTGGAATCCCCCGCCTCCGCCTTGCTGCGCCCCATCGGCCAGAACTCCAGGCGCCAGCTGAATGAGGCTGGTCACGTCGCGTTCATAGACCGGCATGTGTTGTACTTCATTGTCCGAAATTGTTCGCTGATTGTTAGCCGTCTCTGTATCAATTGCAGGCGCGGTCGAGGCGTCGACGGTCACCGTCTGAGTTGCCGGTCCAACGTCGAGCTGCACGTTGATTGCGTTTGGCTGCTCTGGAATCAATTGCAGCTGGAGAAGATCCTTTTCCTGGAATCCGTCCTTGGTAACGACCAGGCTAAACTTATCGGCGGGCAACGCATTGAAGTTGTAAACGCCGCTGGCATCGCTGGTACGGACCTGCTTTTCGCCGGTTCCGTTGTTGGTGAGGGTCAGCGTGGCGCCGGGAATCACGGCGCCTGAAGGATCGGTTACCACGCCCTGGATAGAGGTGCGGTACTGGGCATGCAGCGCGGGACTCAGCAACGACAGCGCAACCAGGCCTACGAGAAATGCGGACGACTTGAGCGGCGAACGCAACTTCTCCTGATAACGATCGATAGTGCGCATATTGGCTCTCCTAAGGTTACAAATTGTCTTTCGTTCCGGCGACCGCTGGGCGCGAATAAGACGCCTTCATCCGATCTGGTCAACCGATCATGGTCTTACATGACTCCTCGGCAGTGAACGGTCCGCTCTTCATCTGGCGGTTTCATTCACCGATGCGCAATCGGTTGCGCTCGGCTAGAATTGTTACCAGCGAGTATTGGGGCTGTCAAGCAAAGGCCTCCCCAGGATTCGCCGGATTCGAACAGTCATGCATCCTCCTTCTGCCGCGGATTTCATCTCCTGCTCTCATTCCATAGAGCCGAGCGAAAGTAGTTAGATGATCGATTTCAGAGGAAAGGTTGTAACTGCGTGGTTGGTTCTGCTGGCCTTTCTCATCGCCGGCACGCACGCTCGCGCAGACCACAATTACTCCGATCAGGTTTTCTTCGAGAATAGCCTTTCGCCCGGGAATTACTTTTACAGCAGTGGCAAGGTAAGTGCGCCCAGCACCCTTGAACTCATGGACGGAAAGCTCCCGGTGGAAAGCGGCGTTTTTATCAGTGCCCCGAACGCGCTAAAACTTCAATGGGAGTCGGTTGAGGACGGAGGCTGGTCCGCCGAGGTGAGGCTATACGAATGGCGCAACCGGGTGCGGCTTTTTCCTGGAGCTAAGCTTTTCCTCTGGGTCAACGCCGCGGACGGCATCCGCGCCGTTGACCTTCCGCAACTGGCGTTGCGAGATGCTGGCGGTAATTTTACCCGGCCGCTCGATCTGGGTGCTTACACGCGAGATGTAAAGCCACGCAGTTGGATACGTATAGGAATTCCTCTCGCGTCCTTCCCGACTGCCTCAGTTAATCCCTTTCAACCGCATCAGGTGAGCACTTTGATTTTTGTCCAGGGGAGAGCCGATGCAGCGCAGCACACGCTGTTGCTGGATGACATCCGCATCGAGAACGACTCGCCCCCAGGACAGGCTGCACCACCCACCCCATCGCGCGTGCAGGCAAAGGGATACGAACGGCACGTGGATATTACCTGGAGCCCGGTGGAAGATCCGTCACTGGCACAGTATGTGATCTACCGGTCGGTGGGCGGGGAGCCGTTCCGACCCATCGGCGTGCAGCGGCCGGGGGTAAACCGATTCTGCGATTACACCGGAAATCCTCCGCTGACGGCTTCGTATCGGGTTACCGCGCGAACCTCATCGCTGCGCGAATCGGCCCCATCGGCGACGGTGAGTGCAACCACGCATGCGATGACCGACGATGAACTGCTCACCATGGTGCAGGAGGCTGGGTTTCGCTATTACTGGGAAGCAGCCGAACCGCACTCGGGCATGACTCGCGAAAACACACCTGGCAATGATGACATCGTTGCCGTGGGAGCGAGTGGTTTTGGCGTTATGGCAACCATTGTGGCTGCCGATCGCGGCTTCATCACTCACCAGCAGGCGATCGATCGGCTATTACGGGTCACAGCATTCCTCGCAACCGCAGACCATTATCACGGTGTGTGGCCGCACTTCCTCAGCGGCAGTACGGGACGCAGATTACCGGTCTTCGACCTGTACGACAATGGCGCGGACCTGGTCGAGACTTCCTTCATGATGGAAGGGTTGCTTGCGGCGCGGCAATACTTCAAGCAAGACGGCCCATCGGGTCAGGCGCTGTACCAGCGCATCACGAGACTTTGGCAAGCGGTGGATTGGAACTGGTTTCGAGCAACGCCCCAACAGGACGCACTCTATTGGCATTGGTCGCCGGAGTACTCCTTCCATATCGCCAATCGACTTACGGGATGGAATGAGGTCATGATCACTTATCTGGAGGCCATCGCTTCTCCCAGACACGGCATCCCCGCCAGCGACTATTACAGTGGATGGGTAGGCGAAGCCATTGGCAACCACTATGCCAATGGCAAATCATATTTTGGCATCAAACTTGACGTAGGAGAAAACACCGGAGGCCCGCTTTTCTTCACTGACTACTCGTTCATGGGCTTTGATCCCCGCGGCATTCATGACCGCTTCACCGACTACTTCGACAACAACCGTGCCCAGGCGCTCATTAACCAGCAGTATTGCATCCACAATGCACACCACTGGCAGGGCTACGGGGAGGACACCTGGGGTCTTACCGCGGTTGATGGTCCACAGGGTTATGTTCCTTATGAGCCCACATTCGATCTCGATGACGGCACCATCGCCCCCACCGGGGCTATCAGTGCCTTCGCCTACACGCCGCAACCGTCCATGGCCGCGCTAAAACACTTCTACCGCGACCTGGGCGCTCAGGTCTGGTCGATCTACGGCTTCCGCGATGCCTTCAATCTTCAGCAGAACTGGTATTCCGGTATAACCATGGGCCTTAATCAGGCGCCGATGGTAGTGATGATCGAAAATTACCGCAGCGGCCTGGTGTGGAAGAACTTCATGGCCAACCCCGAGGTCCGGCCGGCGCTGGAACGCATCGGGTTTCGTGCCGATACGCCGGGAACGGCAAACGCCCTGGACAGACCGTTGCAAACGAGGTGAAGAAAATGCGACTCTTTCCGCGACGCTGAAGCGTCGCTCCCCCTGCTGAAGCAGGGGGCTCCCACCGGGGTTCGCAGGAGAACGATCGAGACGAGTCCCTTTGACTGAATTTACTTCTTAGGGCAGCGAGGAACTTCGCAGCCTGTTTGGAACCGTGGCTTGGAAAGAGCGCAATGGTGGGAGCCCCCGCATTCATGCGGGGGAGCTCGGCTTTCAAGCCGAGCGGCTCGCGTAGGACTGTTCTCCTCCGGCTTTAGCCGCGGCGATGAACCGCCCAGCTGACCTCGCTAAGGCGCCGCAATAGCGGCCGACAGCGGCGGCGCCGCCTGATCGGTGGCGAATTGCGCGTTCGAGCATGAGGGTGGTGCGTTGACCGGATTGCACCTGGCGACCGCTCCGTTGGGCAAACCAACCGAATATTTTGTCCACTGTGAGGGCTCTGCCGACGGGTAGTCTGTGCTTAGCAACTGTGCCCCACTGGCCAGGGCAACCTCCCGGCGAGATGTGTCGTTGGTACGCGCTTGTTTTGTATCTTCATCGGTGCGTGTGCGCACAAGATAGCCTTTGTGAACCAGGGCCGCGATTGCTTCCCGGCTTCCCTCGTTCTCCTCGGTGAAGGCGCAATCGGGTTGGCCCGGTTCGGCATTGGTGAAGATGACGCGTCCGCGGAGGGACGGATGGCCCTCAAGGTAAACGGGTCCAACTGGCCGCTGATCCATGAGAAACACAACCTTGCCGCGCGCGGTCGCGAGCGTTGGCCAGTTGTTATGCAGGACGGCCTCCTCCAGCGTCTCGTATTCTCCGCGCACCTGATCCGGCGTAATCATTTCGTTCGGTAGAAAGACGGAACGAATCTCCGCATCCAGGGCGTCGAATGTGGCGGAGGTAAATTTCTCCGGAATGGTTGCGTGGTATTGGGCCGGCAGGTCAGTCTGCTTGGTCTCCAGAAGAACATAGATAGGCAGATGCTGCGGATGGGACCGAGACCACTCGCGAATGATGGTGAGACATGCAGTGAGTGGCTGGCAGGTACTGCGGTAGTCAAAGTCTTGAACGTGCATGACTTTGAATCCGGGCTTGTTCATGACTCCTTGCGGGTCAAACTCCGGATCTTTTGCCAGGCCCGCCGCTGCCACTGCGTCCGGGCCGGCGGGATGAGCATACCGGCCACCCTGGCTATCGGCGAAGATGTCCAGCTCTATTTGCCGTATCCCGGAGCTGAACTGCTGATCCAGGGGGCGATGCCGATATTCCAATCCTTGATACAACTTGGGATTCCTGGCCTGCATAAGCTTTGCCTCGCTTGGCGCAAGCCCCGCGTGATAGCTGTTATGACTGCCGATCACTTGAATCTGATTCATCCTCACAGAATCATTGCCGGCTGTTTTTCCCACCGCAATTGATGGCAGAGCGATGGAGATAAGAGCGACACATACAGTAACGCAGCGATTCTTAACCACTCGAGTGTCCCCTCAATGATCAACCGTACTAAAAGGATAAGCGCAGGGCCACCTGCACTTCACGAGCGGGATAAGCATTCGATGCCGTGTAAGTACCGAAGCTTGCACCATCGGTGACTGCGGTATCCGGATACTGGAAATTCGTCGAATTCAAGACGTTGAACGCCTCCAAACGGAACTCGAGGTTGCTGTCCTCCCAACCTAGTGGAACCGACTTGTGCAGGGCCAGCGTGAGCTGCCCAAAGGCGGGACCGTGCAGGTCGTTGCGTCCCGCATTGCCAAAGTACTGGCTGGGTGTAGGAACACTTACCTCGCTCGAGAGCAGAGTACCGCTGAGGGCGCTCTTGGTTTTCACATAGTTGGACTTTGGCGCATACACAGCCTGTGGCGTGCTGACCAGATTAGGGCGGACCGAGTACACCTCGCTGGTACTCGACACGACATACTGAGCTGAAGGAGTGTAGGTAAGGTTGATGGGCAAGCCGCTGGTGACCGTATTAATCCCCGTCAGGACCCAGCCTCCCAAGACCGCCTGTTGCCACGCTGGAGCACTGTCTCCGAACATTCTTCCTTTTCCAAAGGGCAGCGCCGCGATGACGGACAACGTGTCGTTCAGCGGCTGGTTGTAGCTGGAAAGGCCGCGGTCTCCTTGTGGATTGTAGAAATTAACCAGTGCCCCATCGCCACCGTAGGTCTCCAGATCAGCCGAGGCATTGTTGATCGCCTTGGACCAGGTGAATGAGTTGATCAGGTAGATCCCGTTGCTGTATCGGCGCTCTACCTTGGTCTGCAACGAGTTGTAGATGAGAAATCCCTTGGGTAACACGGTCAGGATGTTGGTGAAGGTGGAGATGGGCCGCCGTTGCTGCTGGGTGAGGCAGCCAATGCCGGCGTCGCAGCTCACTGGCTCGGTTGCGGCCTGGTTGAAGTCGGTCAGAACAGGAACGCGCACGGCGTGGTTACCGACGTAGGAGGCCTCGAGGGTGGTGTTCTTCATCAACTCCCGCTGCACCGTCAGATGAAATGCTTGCACGTAGGCCGCGGGGAAGTTCCTGGGGATGTATCGCGTCTGTGCCGCCAGGGTGGAGAAGTTCTGCGCGGTAGCGAAATTCGTCTCATAGCCCGACTGCGTGGTGCGGAAACAGGTAGCAGGGTTCTCGGTCAGCGATGAGCATAGCGGTTGTGTGGCGCCGCTGACCTGCTCTGGAGGGGTCTGGTTGATCGTCGCATCCACGATGTACGGACCGTTGTAGCCCAGCGTGCTCTCGCCGCCAAAACGGAAGTAGTGCATGAACCCGATTCCATAGCCGCCCCGAATCACCGTCTTGGGATCCAACTGGAAGGCAAAGCCAAAGCGCGGCGCCAGGTCCTTCTTGTCTATATTGACCAGGGACCGGTTGTACAGCGATCCACCCGAGGCCTGCACCAGCAGGTTGGTGTCGGGATCGAAGTTCGCCAGGTGGTTATTCTGCTCCCAGTTCGGCGTCACCAGTTCGTAGCGCAGCCCTAGAGTTGAACGTCAGCCGGTTGCTGAACTTGTAGTCATCCTGGAAGTAGCCCATGTACCAACGGCGCTCGTATTGGATCGTCGCGAGATTGTTTAGCTGATAGCTGTTGCGCGCACCGACCAGAAAGTCGGCGAGGTTGTACGCCTGTATATGTGCGGCGTCCGTCGCCTGGGTCTTGGTGGTGCGGCTGAACTGCCCGCCATAGATATCCTCACCGAATTGGGGGTGGAAGTCGGAGATGGCCATGTTGAAGTAGCCGTATTCGCCTCCCATCTTGAAACTGTTGCGGCCTTTCAAAATGCTGTAGTTGACCTTGGGATTGGCGTCGTAGGGATCGGTGAACTGGGGATTGGTGGTCTGCCGGCCGAATTGTGAATACCCGGTGACAGCCTGGCTGTTCAGGCCGCCGGTGATGGTGGGATTGGTTGGGATGTTTGGAATGTCGTACTCCGCGAGCAGGTTGGTGGCGCCAATATTAACCGGCGCCTTGCCGCTCCTGGTCCATGTAAGGCCCAGCCGAAGCTGCAGAATGGAATTCGGTGTAGGGGTGAAGTTATAGCCCACGGCGACTTGCTTGGTATAGGCATAGAGCGTGCCGTTGCTATTGCCTCCAGCCAGCCCGGGAATGTTCGGCGCCAGGAAGTAGACCCAGGAGGCCTGGCTGTAACGCCCAAAGGCCGTCGACCGCGGGCTGATGTACGCATCCATGCGGCCATCGCCCTTGTTCACTGTGACCGTATTGGCAGGGGCTGAGACGAAATTGCTTCCGCCTGCCGCAACATTCTGGTTGGGCGTGGCATCCGCCTGCAGGATGCTCAACACGTTAGCCGCAAACGGGCTCTGGTCGGAGACCGGAATCACACCGTTAGGATACTGTGCGCCGGTAACCGGGTTCTGCAGCGGGATTGGGTTCCCTTCCGCATCGGTAAAGATTCCCTTGGCCTGCGCCGCGGTCGGAACCACCGCAGTCTGAATCGCGCGATTCACATTCCTTAAACCTTCGTAGTCACCAAAGAAGAAGAGCTTATCGCGCTTGACCGGGCCGCCAAACGTGCCGCCGAACTGGTTCTGCACCAGCGTCGGCTTTACACCGGTGCCGATAAATGGGCCATAGGCGTTCAGCACGGTGTTGCGCAGATAGTCGTAGGCAACGCCATGAAATTGGTTGGTGCCGCTGCGGATGGTGGCATTGATGATGGCGCCGCCGGCTCGTCCGTACTCGGCACTGTAGTTGTCAGTCTCGACCTTGAACTCCTGGATGGCGTCGGGCGAAGGAATGATGGCCTCGTTCGAATAGCCCTGGTTGGCGCTCTGGTAGGCGTTGTTGTCGATGCCGTCGAGCTGAAAGTTGTTGACCATCGAATTCAGGCCGTTGACATTGTAGGAGGCGTCGCGGCTGGGCAGAGAGAGCACTTCCAGCAACGACTCACGCACGCCCGGAACCAGTGTCGAGAGATCGGCATATGCGCGGCCGTTCAGGGGCAGATTGACTGCCTCCTGGGTGCCCACCGTCTCGCCGCGATCGCTCGTGTCTGTTTCCAGCAGGCTCGCTGCTCCGGTTACCTGGACGGTCTGCGCGTCCGTGCCAATCCTCAGCGTGAGGTCGACGCGCTGCCTGGCGCCCACGGTGACTGTGAACCGGCCGGTGTCTTCTTTTTCAAAATTCGCCGACGTCACAGTGATCGAATACTCCCCGGGCTGGACGTTGGTGAATTCGTAGTTGCCGTTGGCGTCTGTCTGTCGAATGACGCTCACTCCCTTTGCCGGGCTCAACAGCGTAACCGAAGCCGAGGCAATTCCTGCTCCGCTGGGGTCTTTGACAGTTCCCAGCACGCTTGCTGTATCAAACTGCGCCTGGGCACACGGAGCTGCGAGGAGGGCGAGCGCGAGCAAGAGGCGCAGCACGTTGGTTGCGCTGGAAACGATTTTCAAGATAGAGGAAATCGAAGCCTGAGGGTTCTTTCCACGGACAGGCATGGTGCGCATGCGATTGGCTCCTTCAAGATTTCTGCAATGTGTCGAGCAGTTTTGCAATTACGTGGCCTGATAAAGATCGCGAGGTGTGGTCCCGGCGCGCCGGGACCACGAACAGGCCTATCTCTTCGGTTTAAACCAATTGCGAAACTGCTGTAGGCAATCCCGCTGGATGCCCGAACACTAACAATGTGCGTGGCGGAAGCGCAGTCAATTCGCAGCAACACCGGGGTTAAGGCTGTATGTCTCCTGTTTTCAGCAATTTTTATAGGTGTGAATCATTACAGTAGCGTTGATTTAACAGTGAAAAGGCGGAGATTTTCGTTTACGAGATTTTCATGCAGCGCGTGTGTACTGGTGTATAGCCGATGGGTACGGCTAACCGCATGCGCGAAAGCACCGCTCAACTCGAAAGGAACGTGGGGATGGCAGGGGACCCACGCTGGGAGTTGGTAGAGCGCATCGTTGCCTCGCCCTGCTTCGTGAAATCGCCTCGGCTTTGCAGTTTTCTGATCTATATTTGTGACCTTTTCCTGCGGGGGCGCGCCGACGAGATCAATGAACTGAATATTGGCGAGGCACTCTTCGACCGTCCGGCCAACTATGATCCCTCGGCCGACGGGATTGTGCGTTCTCATGCCAGCCGCCTGCGACAACGCCTCGACCAGTACTTCAGCGAAGAGGGTGCGCAGGAGCCAATTCGTCTGCTGATTCCGAAGGGTGGCTACATGCCGGTCTTCGAACCGCGCACGCTGTCAAGGCCGCTTCCGGAGACCCTCACCTTTGCGCGCGGCGCGGATCCCGTCGCCCCGCCGGTGAAGCATGAGCCGCTCACTCAAACCGACAGAAACTTCCGTTCACTCTGGATTCTCAGCGTGGCGCTTGTCTTGGCCTGTGTGGCCATCGTCTATCTACTGGTTCGGGGCAGCGCGGGGACGCAGGTGGCGGCGATCAAACATCCGCTGTGGGGCAAACTCTTTGGCCCGGATCACCCCACGCTGGTAGTTGCATCGGATACTGGTTTGACCAGTCTCCAGACGCTCACCGGGAAGAAGGTATCCCTGGCAGAATATTTGAACGGCGACTACCGGGCTCATATCATTGCTCCTGCCGGTACAACGGCTGAGGTAGTCAGCACATTAGGGTCGCGACGTTATACGTCGATCGTCGATCTTGACATTGTCAGCAAGCTCTATCAGATTCCAGGGATAACCTTGGGGCGCCCGCAGATTCGCTACGCCAGGGACCTTCGCCTAAACGATCTGAAGAGCGGCCCCGTCATCCTGCTGGGTGCGCAGGAAGGAACACCGTGGGTCGAATTATTCGAGCATCACATGAACTTCGTCTTACTGCATGATCATCAACGCCACTCATTCGTGGTGCTCAATCGCTCACCACGCGGGACCGAGCTTTCCCGCTATGAAGCGGATAGCGTAGACCCACAGCAGAAGGTGTACGGGTTGATTGCCCTGCGCCCGAATCTGGAGGGTTTTGGAGACGTACTCATCCTGGAAGGAACTTCCATGGCAGGGACTGAGTCGGCGGCGGATTTTGTCTTCGACGATACGCGTCTTCTGCCCTTCCTCCAGCAGATCAAGAGCGAGAATGGCGTCCTGCCTTACTTTGAGCTGCTGCTGCAATCGAACAGCATGAACGGAAGTGCCTCCCAATCGGAAGTCGTGGCGTATCGCACATCCACCAATTGAAGCCGAAGGCTAAGTGAGCCGATCGGGCGACGTCATTGAGGCGTTTTGTCAGTTTTTGAGGCAATACAGCGAATTGTGTTGCCTCGCCAAGTCCTGACACTTATACTCCGCGCAACTTCCCTTTTCACTGGATTTCCCTCTGGGTCTGTCGGCCACGCTCGGATTTTTTCGGGGCCCCTCTTTGCTCGCACCCGTACTTCTCTCGTCAGGCCCACCGCAGAACTTTGCCGCCTGTTCAACCGTTCCTGCTTCATTCACCATTCAAGCTTCAGGAGAAAGACCTATGAAGTTTCGATTCCAGAGCAGCGCCGCGCTTCCACTGCTTATGACGCTATCGTGTAGCGCACCGTTCGCGCTTTTCGCCCAGGATGTTCTCCCCACCTCGAAGATACTAGTCATCTCCCGGGAGTACACCAAACCAGGTAAGGACGGCGCTCCTCATCAGATGGTCGAAAGCGCTTATCCCCGCGCCCTGGCTGCAAGCAAGATTCCGAACCACTACTATGCCATGGTATCGCTGTCAGGGCCGTCGCGAGCCCTGTTCTTTCATGGTTACTCTTCCTTTGCCGACATGGCTGCGGCGCAGAAGAACGCCACCAGCGACTCAGCACTTTCTGCTACCCTCGACCGCACCAATGCCGCCGACGGCGATTTGCTCTCGTCCAAGGATTACAGTGTGTGGACCAAGCGGGACGATTTAAGTCTCGACCCCGGTTTTCGCGTCGGAGCCCGCTACCAAGAGATCATGCAGTTCAAGATTCGTCCCGGACATTACAGAGAATGGGAAGAGCTGGTTAAGCTGGTGATCGACGGCTACAAGAAGGGTGTTCCCGGCTCCCACTTTGGAACCTATGAGGAGGCTTACGGTTCGCCGGGCAGCGGCTTCCTGGTCCTGATCACGGTCAAGTCCGCCGCCGACCTTGACGCCGAGGAGGGCCAGGGAAAGCAATTCGAGGAGGCGCTGGGAGCAGAAGGTATGAAGAAGTTAGATGAACTCGAGGCCGCCTGCGTGGAATCGAGACAAACGAATCTGTTCTTCATCGACCCCAAGATGAGCTACCCGCCGGAAGCCTGGGTGAAAGCGGATCCTGACTTCTGGATGCCTGCCAAGAAGTAGGTTGGGCGCATAGCCCGGTGATCGAAATCCATTGACCTTAGGGCACCGAGTTATGCCTTTCCATGAATTTGCGTGTTGCATTAAGGGAAATGCTTATCTTGGGACCTGAAGGGGCGAGGAAAAAAGTCTCTACGAAGGGCACGGCTTCAGTCGTGCCGTAAAAGCGGTACGCTAGAGACGGCTTTAGCCTCTGAGGTACGGCTTCCAACGATTCAAGGCGAATGTGACCTCCGTATCTATGCTGTTTCGGCGCCAAGGCGGGTGATCTCGGCCGAGGCGTCTTGAAAAGCGTACCTCAGCGGCTAAAGCCGTCTCTAGCGTGGCTTTTTTACGGCACGACTGAAGCCGTGCCCTTCGTAGAGTTTTCCGCAACAGGCCATGAAGTCGTTGGAGGATTGATTTTGACGGGCCCTCACCGGAGCAGGTAATAAAACACACCGACGGTTGCCAATAACAAGACGGATATGATGCGGGGGTCACTTACTGCTTTGACGGGTCCCTGGAGAAATGCCAACGGATGATCCCAACAGACTTTTGCTACCTGAGCCTGATCCATGGCGGGGGTCAGCAGGCTGGTGACTACGTAGATGGCCACGCAGGCCACGGCAATGATTGGCCCCGCGAGCATAAATGGAATGCCTAAACCCTGCACGGGATCGGTGACGAAACCACCGAAGTCCGTGAGGCGGCTGGAGGGCAGGAACCATCGGCCGGTGCTGGGCAAGTCGACCAGGAAGTAAATCACGCCGATGAGAGAGCCGAAATAGAGGGTCGCCATGGCTGCTTGCCTGGTCCCTCGCTTCCATAGGACGCCGAGCACAAAGACCGTGGTTACCGCCGGCGCGAAGGTCATGGGAATCTTGTTGACCGCTTCGAAGATGGTGCCGAACTGGTCGCCCTGCGTGGACCACAACATGGCCAGCACCATAATCACGCCGGTGGTGATGCGCCCTACGCGCACCACGCGAGCATCGGTGGCTTCCGGGTGCAGGCGCTTGACCACGTCGATGGAGATAAGGGTTGCGCAGCTATTAAGCGCTGCCGCCATGCAGCTCATGAGCGCGGCGGCCAGACTGGCAGCGATCAAACCGCGCACGCCGACCGGGATGAGATAAGCAATCAACGACGGTAGCATGGTGTTGTAGTCCGGATGAGCCGTCCCAGGCACATTCGTGAGATGGATCGCGCCTCTCTGCCAGAGTACGTAACCGATCACGCCGGGGAACACCATGAGAAAGACGGGCGTGATTTTCAGGAAACCGGCAAAGAGCACGCCGTTCTGTCCCTCCTTCAAGCTATGCGCGCCCAGCACGCGCTGTACGTGAGTCTGATCCGCACACCAATACCAGATACCGAGGATGGGATAGCCAAGCACAACGGCCAGCCAGGAAAACTCATTGAGATGCCCCTGGGCGTTGATGACCGGCTGCAGCATGTGCAGGTGTCCGGGCGCGACGGCGTGCTGGAAGGCGGCTATATTATGCACCCCCACGCCCGGTAGGGCGCGTATGCCGAGGACGGTCATCAGGATTGCGCCGCCTAGCAGCAGCACGACCTGGATATTTTCCGTCATCACTACTGCTTTGAGTCCTCCAAGAGCCGCGTAGGTAACGGTAAACAGCGAGAGTACAACGATGGTGGCAAACATGGGCACGCCGAGCAGACTCTCGAAGACCTTCGCAGCGGCGAAGAGGCTGATGCCGATGTGTATCAGCAATGCGCCAAGGATCCCGATGACGGCGAGGAAGGTGCGCGCCTCAGGACAATAGCGGCGCTCCATGAACTCCGGCAGCGTGGCCACACCGGAATTGATGTAGAAGGGGGCGAACATCAGCGCCAGCAGGATGAGAATGAAACATGCCATCCACTCGAAATTGCCGATGACCAGGCCGTCTCTTGCACCGCCTGCCGCGTAGCCCACGAGGTGGATGGTGGAAATGTTGGAAGTGAAGACGGCGGCGCCGACGGTGAACCAGCCGAGCGATTTGTTGGCCAGAAAATATTGCTGGGAAGAGGCGTTCCGCCGGTAGCCCATCTTGATACCGAAGGCGGTGATCCCAACCAGGTAGACGGCGATGACGATGACATCGATCGGAGAGATGGCCATGGATGAGCGGCTATGGCCGAAGTCCTCGGTTAAAAGCATCGATGTGGTAGAAGCGAGCGCAATTTTCGCCAAGGATCGCGGATTGCGTTTCTGGCGGAAATTGCTGGATGTAATCCAGCACGATCTTCATCACCGGCTCGTACGCACCGGCGAGCGTGCACACCGGCCAATCGGAACCGATCATGAGACGGCTCCAGCCAAATGCCGCGTAGGTGATGTCCAGGTAACGGTGGAAGTCTTCGGGGCGCCACTGATTCCATTTGGCCTCCGTCACCATGGCAGAGAGCTTGCAGGTAACGTTGGGGAGCTTGGCTAGTTGGTGCAGATCCTCTTGCCAGGGAGAGAAGAGTTGCTCGAGCAATTCTCGGCTTGGCGAGGTGATCGAGGACAAATGGCTGCTCGGGGAATTCTTCCACCAGCTTCACGGCAACCTTCAGGTGCTGGGGAAAGAGCAGCAGATCATAGGTCAGTTCGAAGTCTCGCAGCTGCGAGATGCCACGGCGGAAGTCCGGGCGCAGCATGAAATTGTCGTCGGGTTCGTCGTGCACGATATGGCGCACGCCTACGAGCTTGGGATGGGGGGCGAACCTCTCCAGCTGGTTGCGCAGGTCGTCTGAACACAGGTCCACCCAACCGACTACGCCCTTGATGAAGTCGTACTGGTCAGCGAGTTCCAGCAACCAGCGGGTCTCCTCTAGATTTTGCCGTGCTTGCACGGCGACACAGCCGTCGAAGTGAAGGCTGGCTAGCAATGGCTGTAGATCCTGGGGGAGAAAGGCGCGCTTCAGGATGGACATCTGATCCGTCATCCAGGTGTGCTCGGTGGGGCTGTAATGCCAGAAGTGCTGGTGGGAATCAAGGCGCATGAGTTCTGAAATGATGAACCATTGCGTTGGTAGTTGGCAAGGGTTGGGTGCCGGGGGGCCGGGGTTCTTCTCAGCGAACATTGGTGAGAGGGCGAGTGAAACTGCAGGTCCCTCGGCTTCCTCCGGATTTCCTATCGGACTTCGTCGTTTCGGTTAAGCTCATGCGGCTTTCCTTAGAGAAAGCCGCAAACGTTACCGTTGATTAGTGCTGCTTGGTAGGAAATCCGGAGTTCGCTCGGGATGACAAAAGGGGAGGGCGGTGCTTCCATGAGGAATTCGCTAGTGGCTGAAAGAGTCGCAGATCCCTCGCCTTCGCTCCCACGACACACCCCACGGCAAGCCGGGGCAGGCGGGATGACAAAGGGGACGGTGGTGCTTCCAGAGGAATTCGCTAGTGGTTGAAAGGGTGGAAAAACCGGTTTGGTTGATCCATTCTTCCCTTCTCTCCTTTGGGTGAGAAATGCAATCATGGGTGCGCTAGTAAAGGGAGGTAAGGATGAAGAGAATTGTTCTGGGCGCATTTCTTGGTCTGGTTGCGGCACTGGGGATCGGATTCTATGGCCATGGTCAACAGGGCCGGCCGGCTCGAACCGGGATGTTGATCGGCATCAAGCCCGATCGGATCTCCGCCTACGAGGCACTGCACGCGGCGTCCAACCCGGGCGTTCGTGACTTGCTCGACAAATATCACATGCACAACTTTTCGATTTACATCCAGAAGATGGATGAGAATCACTATTACGAGTTCGCCTACTATGAGTACACCGGAAGCGACCCTAAGGGCGACGCGGAAGCAATGGCCAAAGAGCCTCGTAATATCAAGTGGCTCAGCCAGACAGACGCTATGCAGATTCCTCTGCCTGGTGCGACCGGTTGGACAAAGATGCAAGAGATTTTTCACAACCCGTAAGAGGCTGGTCCGCTTAGGATTTCCTGGTGAGCAGGGAGCGCGCATCGAGAATATGATCGCGCATCGCGCAGCGGGCGGCTTCCGCATCGCGGGCGCGGATCGCGGCGTAGATTTTGCGGTGGAACTTGAGCGGCTGTTCGACCGAAACACGTTCGGACAGCTGGCTCATGCTGGTGAGCACGGTGCGGTGAATTCCCTTGAAGAGCAGCTGGCAGATGCGGTTTCCGCTGGCCCGGAAAATGGCGTTGTGGAAAGCCATGTCGGCCTCAAGGCGATCGCGTGTGACTTTGCTGCGCTCGAGAGCGAGCACGGCGTTGCGCAGCGTGGAAATATCTTCGGCGGTAGCGCGCTCCGCGGCTCGGGCGGCAAGTTCCGGCTCGACGATGAGCCGGGTTTCAAAGAGCTCATGGTGGGAGAGGTCGTCCAGCAGCACGAGGAAATCGATGGGCTCGTTGAGGATGGTCTCCGCGCTCTCTGAGAGATAGGTGCCGTCACCGACCCGCTGCGAAAGAACGCCCATCATTTCCAGTACTTTGAGCGCCTGGCGCACAGATGCGCGATTGGCTCCGAATTCCTTCGCCATCTCGCGCTCGGGGGGAAATTTGGAGCCGGGTGAGACGGAGCCATCCGCAATCAGCCGCTTGATGCGCGCGATCAATCTGGCAGTTACGCGGGGATCCTGCTGAGCCTTGCTTACGGTGGCGGTGCTTGTCATAGACGTCCTGATGCCCGACAAGTGTATAGGAGTTTGTTAAGAGCGGATAGTCCAATGGTCCAGCATTCATGGTTCATCGGGCAGCGGGAAGAAGGACTAAGGGATTGACAAGTGGCGCTGGGCGGCTTATGTAGATAAGTATGCTGAGGTGAAGGAGTTCACCTTTAGCGGTTTCACACTTGGTGCAGACCGAAGCAGAGATCTCTTGGTGGTTTTCTTCCGAGGAAAACCACTCCTCGCGATCTTGGTGAGGGCACGAGAGTTGTGAAACCGCTTTAACCGCTGTTCTGCCTCTTCGGCTCGACAGATGATGACTCCTGACGGGACGCCCGTCGCGGAGTCATGTCCTCGACGACTTCCCTGTCCAAACTGAGTTTCACCCACGTGGGGAGTCACCTGCTCGTGTACTCCGGAGCGTTGGTGGGTGCATTTTTGTGGAGGCCGCATTTGCAGAAATACCTTCTTATCGCAGTCGGGGGCGCACTGGGCTCGCTGGCACGCTACGCGGTAGGTTCGGCGGTCGCCAGCCGCATGGGCACGCGATTTTTTTATGGCACGTTCCTGGTCAACATGACGGCTTGCCTGATCATTGGCTTCTCGCTGACGTGGCTCGGGCGACACACGGATGTCAATCCGGCGTGGAGGTTCCTGATCCCGATCGGCTTCATCGGGGCTTACAGTACCTTCTCCACCTTCGAATGGGAGGCGTTCACCGCTCTGCAAACGGGCGCGTTCCTGCTGGTTACCCTCTATGTAACGCTCAGCGTTCTGCTGGGACTGATCGCGGTGTGGCTGGGGGTATTGCTGGCGCGGATCGCATTCTGAACACCTCAATCCTCGATTTCAAAGGACCGATTCCAAGTGTCGATCACCCGGGTTTCGCGCTCGAAGCCCAATGTGCTCACCGAGCCTGTGCCCAGCGCCAGCAGGCTGCCCGCCCGCGGTGGCAGACTTAGCCAGGTGGCAGCAAGAATCCTGAGGACATGGGCATGGGCGAACAAGGCGACCTGGCCGCCAGCCTTAACGGCGCGATCGATGACTTGCTGCGTCCGGGCAGCGACGTGCTCGACGGGCTCCCCTTCAGGTATAGGAGAGTCCCAGATGGACCAGTTAGGACGGTCCTTGCGGATCTCTGCCGTGGTATGTCCCTCGAAGATGCCGTAATCCCATTCGCGGAGGTTCTCGTCGATCTGCGCGACATCGGCATAACCGGCGACACGGCAGGTTTCCCGGGCGCGCTGCAGCGGACTGCTCAATACCAGGCTGAACTTGCGATGCGCGAGATAGTCCCTGATTTTTTCGGCGCGCTCCTCCCCACGCGCAGTGAGCGGGATATCGGTTCGGCTGGTATGGGCGCCGGAGAGACTCCATTCCGTTTCTCCGTGACGGATCAACCACAGTTGCAGATTCAATGCTGTCTTCCTTTCATCGCGCTTCGGCAGGCTTTTCGAGGCCGCCCTGCAGAGTGAAGTTTTGGAGCGCAATGGCGTTCTGCCAGATGCGATCGAGGGAGTCGATGTAATGCACCTCAAGCTCGAAGAGAGTGCGCTGCGACACGATCACCTGAGGATACGCCTGCGCCATACTTTGATACTTATCGAGATAAAGCTCGTAGGCGCGACGGGCGCGGGGGAGGAGAGCTGTGCGGTAGCGCTCCGCTTCCCCCTTCGCGGATAGATAGTTCTGCGCCAGCACCTCGGCCTGTTGCCGCAGGGATAGTTGGGTTCGTGTTACCTCCTGCCGTGCCTGCTCGAGCTCTGCTTCCGCCGCGCGCGTGTTGCCCTGGTTGCGGTTCCAAAGCGGCAGCTCGATGCCCGCGCTGGCGAAACTTTGCGCTCCCGTCTTTTTTCCCGGAGCTTCTGGAAGCTGCTCCAGATTAGCTTGCTCCCCTGCCCTCAACTGCAGATCGGGCACCACTTCACGCTTGGCATCCTTCAGCCGCGCCTCGGCGATCACCACTTGCTGTTGCGCCTGCTTGACCGACGGGCTCTGCTGCACGATGGTGTCCACGATGTGAGATGGATCGATCTCAGGCGGGGTGTCGAACGCCGCGTCGAGAGAAGCGATCTCTGCGGTTGGATTGCCGGCCAGGGCGGAGAGACTCTTGAATTTTTGAATAAACATTCGCTGCGCGACGGTGTAGTCGATCTCGGCTTGCTCCGCCTCGACCTCGGCCTGCAGAACGTCGGGTGCATCCGCTTGGCCGACATTGGCCAACCGGTGGGCGGTTTGGGCGGCATCGCGGGCTAGAGCCGTAAGCCGCCCGCGCACCTCCACCGTGCGCTGTGCGCTCAGTGCGCTATAGAACATCTGGGTGACGTCGTTGTGCACGCGCATGAGCTGGGCTTCGGCCGCAATCGTATCGGACTGCTTTTGCTGCTGGTAGATATTGCGGCGAAGGCCGAGCTTGCCGCCCAGCACGACGGTCTGCGCCACAAAGCCACCCTGTTCGCCGCCACCGTAGGAGCCACCGCGAATCTGGTCGCCCTCATAGCCGACGGTGGGGTTGGGGTAGAGCGCAGCCTGCCTCGCTTCCGCTTCCGAGCGGCGGATGATAGCTGCGGCCTGTCGCAGGGTCGGATTGTTTTGATCGGCCATGGCGAGAAAGGCTTCCAACTTGAGCGGAGGGCGGCCGGCGATTCCCTGCAACAGCTCCGGCGCAGGCGCCGACAACTGTGGCGGCGACGAATGATCCATGTTCATACCTGCCATTGGCGGCTGCTGCCCACTCTGTGCGAAAAGCGGTGGGGTAACCAAGCACAACAGGAGCGCGAGTTTCTTCATGGTGTTCTCCGGGAAAGGTTAGGAAACGCGCTCGAGTAGCGATCCGTAGGGATCGTTCGGCCTTTGCGCCTGCTTCATACGGGCAGTCACCTGGTCGTATTTCTCCGGCGGCAGCACCCTGACGAAGTTCATCATGCCCATCATGAAACCGCTCCAACCGGGGCGAAGCAAGTAGTTCTCCGGCTTCTCCACCGTGGAGTCCATGGCCATAGCCGGCCCTTCCATGTAGGCGTCCTGAGGGAAGCCCGGAACCGTATCTGCGTTGTCCGCAATGTCACCGGGCGCGGCCATGCCGGGCATCGCCTTTTGGGAGAGCGGTCCGTTGATGGTCTCGGTGTCTGAAGTGTTTCCCATCCGGTTCATGCCGCCCACATTCGACGACATCTGGTTCATCATGTGGTGCGGCAGGTGGCAGTGCAGCATCCAGTCGCCGGGGCGATCGGCCATAAACTCCACGTCGCGCGCCTGGGCTACGCCTACCAGTACTGTGTTTCCCGGCCACCATGCGGTCTCGGGGATGCGGCCGCCTTCGGTTCCGGTTACCTGGAAGGTATATCCATGAAGATGCATGGGGTGGTGATCCATGCCGAGGTTGACAAAGCGAATGCGTACCCGATCCCCCTGGCGAATAATCAACGGCGTGGCTGCCGGGCCCGCCTTGCCGTTCAGCAGGAGCCAGTTGTATTCCATGTTCATGGTGTTGGGGACGGTGTTGTTGGGCAGCACCTGGTACTCCTGCAAGTGCAGGAGAAAATCCTTGTCGCAGTGGGCATGGTAGGGCGTGCGCGGATGCATGATGAAGCCGCCCAGCATTCCTGCCATCTCCTGCATCGCCATGTGGGAGTGGTAGAAGTAGGTCCCTGCCTGGTGGATGTCGAATTCGTAGACGAAGCGGGCGCCTGGCTTTACTGGCTCCTGACTGATGCCGGGCATGCCGTCGTAACCAACCGCGTCTTCGAAGCCGTGCCAGTGGATGGAGCTTGGCTCGGGCAAGTGGTTGTCGAAGATGACGCGGACGTGATCGCCCTGGTTGACCTGGATGGTCGGGCCGGGTGCGCTGCCGTTGAATCCCCAGGCGTCGATGGTCTTATCGGGGTGGATTTTTTGCTTTAGGACTTCGGCTACGAGATGGAAGACCTTGGTGTCGCCGTCCATGGTGTAGGCGAGGTCGCCGACGTCCGTAGTTACTACCGGTACGGAGGAGGTGGGGAATGGCTTGGGTGCCCTTGGAGATTGGGTGTGTGGGACGGCGGCTGCAGCCGGTTCCTCCGGCTTGGGCGTTGGCTTCGGCATCGGCATGTTCATTTGCATGGTTTGCGCGGATAGACCGCGGGCCGCGAAGAGGGCTGCGCCGGATGCGAAGGCGCGATGGAGAAAGGTGCGTCGGTTACTCATATTGACTCCGGAAGGATCAAGTGCGGGAAGACGAAGGGGTGAGTGCGAGACTCTCCCTCTACTTGGGAAGGCCGGGGGGGCGCGTCTATACGCGCAGAGCGGTGATCAGGGGCGTGGGGTTAGCGCTACTTCGAAGCTGGCGGGAAGAGGCCTCGAAGTGAGGGGAATTTTGGTGCGGGAGAAAGGCCTGCGGGCGGAGATTTGCGTGGAGTACGAGCGTTGGCGCGGCCTTGCCCTGGGTGTTGGCTACTAGATCGACCACACAGATGGCGTGTGTTCCGGTTTGGCAGGTGTCTAGTACGGGACCGTTGGACTCGGGCTGCTGCATGGAATGGCAATGAGCCATCGTGTGGGGGGGGTGATTGGGAAACTGGTGTTGCACACACTGCGCCCCGCATACAGTGGACGCGGCTTGGGTCAGGAGTAGGACGAGCAACAGCACCGGGAGCGCGATCTTCATGGCTAGAGTGCTGCGCGCTTGCGAAGACAGGTTCACGACAAGTCCAGGATACGCTGATCACGCTCAACTGAGAGCGGCCGAAGGGGCTACGCCCCGTCTTTTTCGGCCCAGGTACGCTCCCACGGCAAGCCGGGGCAGGTTGGCGAGAGGCACCCGTCCCCATTGACCCAGCGCCCTGGCTAACGACCCCCCTTGGTGACCGACGGTCCGTTGCACCGATGTTCCGTTTGGCCTGCCAGAAGGGCGCCCGAGATCTCGGTGATTTTTTAAGGGATGTGGGGTTTCGCTGTTATTCCCGTCACGTTCAGTCCCACTTACGGCAAGTGAGGTGAAGATTTGTGGAATCCCACATCTCGCGAAAAACCAGCGAGATGCCCGAATTTCCTGCTAGAGGCCCCAACCAAAGCCGCGTGTGCGGCTTTCTTCACGGAAAGCCGCATTGAGTTCGTTGGCTCCAACAGGCCCCACAGGAAATTCGGGGGTGTGGGGCGCCCGTCATTGGTGACAGGGAAAGATTTTGTTAGCTGGCGGTTCTGGTGAGGCGGAGCCGGCCTCGGCAGGACTGAAGGGATTTTTGCAGCAGGGCGCGCTCGGGAAGCATGAGCCAGGCTGCCAGGACCACGTTGTAGAGCAACATCCGCTCGGCTAGGGGAACGGTCGACAACAAGAGGCCTACGATCTGTTGCCCGCGGGCGACTACAAGGTCTGTACTCATTTTGTGTCCCTCCCGCCTGCACATAAAGACGGGGGAATACAAAGAAAGTCTTCCGCGTCTTTTTCGGGAGATTGGTGTTGCACATGCGGCACATCCGGGCAAGTAAGCCCCGGCACTCTGGGATAATGGAGCCACCAGCCCTTTGTCCCCCATGACGACTCTCAAGACAGATCAATTGGAGACGGAGAAAAAGCTCAGCGGCTTTGAACCGCTTGCTATTCCGCTTTTTCGCGATCTGTGGCTGGCCTCGATTGTGTCCAACCTGGGCGGATGGATGCAGGATACGGCCGGCACCTGGTTGATGACGGTGCTTACCCCGTCTCCCTTGCTCATCGCCCTGATGCAGACCGCAGCTAGCCTGCCGGTGGTCATCCTGGGACTGTTGGCAGGGGCGACGGCCGATATTTTCGATCGCCGCCGGTTGCTCATCTTCTGGCAGGCCTGGATGCTGGTGGCGGTCGCCTTCCTGAGCGTGCTCACGTTCTTCGACATTATTTCGCCCTGGATCCTGCTGATTCTGACCTTCCTGCTGAACATCGGGGCGGCCATGAACAGTCCGGCGTGGCAGGCGATTGTGCCGGAGGTGGTCCCGCGGGCGCAGCTGCCGGACGCCATCTCCCTGAACAGCGCTGGGTTTAACCTCGCCCGTGCCCTGGGACCCGCCCTGGGTGGCCTGGCCATCGCGCTGTACGCGCATGCCACCACCGGCGCGGCATCCGTGTTCTTCCTCAATTCCCTTTCCTTTGTGGGAGTGATCCTGGTTTTGTATCGCTGGCAGCGCAACCCGCCGTACAAAAGCGCGCTGCCGGCCGAACGTATCCGCGGTTCGGTCCGCGCCGGCATCCGCTATCTTCGCTACGCTCCGATGTTGCAGGCGGCCTTTATGCGGACGCTCATCTTCACGCTCTTCGTGAGCGCCGTCTGGGCCTTGCTCGCCGTCGTGGCCCGCAACGATCTGCACCAGGGCGCGATGGGATACGGCATCCTGAATGGCAGCATGGGCTTCGGCGCGGTCATCGGCGCCACGAATCTACCGCGGGTCCGCAGGGTGCTATCGGCGGACGCCATTATCGCCTGGTCGACCGGTGTCTTTGTGGCCACGCTGGCGGTACTGGCACTGGTGAAGGTGCCGCTGATCATTATCGCTATGTTGATCGCCGGCGGGTTTGCCTGGACCAGCGCGATGTCAACGCTGAACCTTGCGGTGCAGGTGTCGGTTCCTGCATGGGTGCAGGCGCGGGCCCTAGGCGCCTACCAGATGATCTTCGCCGGAGGCATGGCCCTGGGCGGAGTGATCTGGGGCTTTATCGCAGAACACGTTTCCACCTCAAAGTCGCTGATGTGCGCATCCGTTGGCCTGGCGGTCACTCTTCCTTTGTCGCGGCGCTTCCACGTGCTGCGTGGAGTGCAGCCCGATTTCAGTCCCCATCGCTACGCTCTGCCGGCGCCTCAGCTGGCGTCGGAACGGGAAGACAGCGACGGGCCGGTTCGGGTGTCGATCGATTACCACATCGACCCCAGCGACTATGGGGCGTTTACCAAAGCCATTCATCAACTGCGGGATGTGCGGCTGCGCGACGGAGCGATTCGCTGGGGCGTGTACCAGGACGCGGCGGACCCAGGACATCTCAACGAGACGTTCGTCACCGAATCATGGCTCGAGTACCTGCGGCAGCGGGAGCGCTTCACGGCCTCGGATCTGGCAACACGGGAGCGCGTCCTCAGCTTCCACCGCGGCAATGAGCCACCCCGGATTTCGCATATGTTCTATGCCAAAGAGGTCAGTGATCCGCAAGCGAAACCTAGCTTGGGAGATTAATCGGGCGAGACTAGTTTCCTGATTTCCTGATGGCAGGCGAATCGGTGATGGCCGCCAGCACCGCCGGAAGCAACGATTCCTCTCCCCAATTTGGCGGTGCATCTCCTATCCTGACCACCACCAGATCAAGCGAGGGAACGACGTAGCATCGATTGGCGCCGTAGCCTCTGAAGGCGAAGGCATCCCGTGGTGCTGTAGACCAGAGCACGCCATTCGTATTGACCCAGAAGGTGTAACCGTAACTGGGATTCAGCTGCTGGGAACTTCGCGTTGCCGTTTGAATCCACCCTTGAGGGACGATCTGCTTGTCTTGCCACTGGCCGTCATGCGCCAGCAGGTAGCCCAGGCGGGCAAAGTCGCGAGCCGAAAGATGCAAGCCGCTATGCGCATTGGTGTGTGGGCCAATATGTCCCGAGCCGCCTTGCCGATCCCAGCTAACATCTTCGATGCCGATCGGGTCGAAGACTCGCTCCTTCATGTAATCAGCTATCTCCCGGCCCGTGGCATCTGCAAAAAAGAGCGAGAGATGAGCAAAGGCGGCGTCCGAGTAATCCCACACAGTACCGGGCTCGCCGGTTAACTTCGCTGCCGATATTCCGAAGCGATTCGGCTCCTTGCCCAGAGCAAGCTCGTATTCGCCGCTTCCAGGGGCAACGGCTAGACCGATCAACCCGCGCGATTCGCCGGGGATGCCTGAGGTCATGGTGAGTGTGTTCCGCAGTGTGATTTGCTGCTTCTCCGGATCGGAGAGTGGATGGCCCTCGGGCACAAAATCATAGACGGGGGTATCCAGAGTGATCTGTGCATCGTTGGGAAGCTTGTGGTGACGGCTATCATCCAAGAGCAAGCCGAAGGCGACTCCCGTTGCCGACTTGGTACAGGACCAAACGTCGAAGGTGGTGTGCGGCATGGTTGGAACCCCGAACCACTCCGCTACAAGATAGCCATGGCGGACGATCACGATGGACCAGGGTCCTTGAAAGATCTGTAGCTGCTGATCTCGAATCAGATTGAGTCGTTGCGGATCCATTCCCGCCAGAGAACGGACCTGCTCGTCATTCTGGCATGTCCGCCAGCCACCAGCGGACTCAGGGGGTGGGGTATAGGTCTCAGCCGCGAATACATTCGCAGTAAAGACTAAGAGAGCCAGAAATGCGAAGCTTGGTTTCATTTCACTCCCCTTGTAGCCTCACTCTAAATTATCCTGGCTCGGCGACGGCGTTGCTGGTACCGTTCGGCGACGACGCAAAGAACCGCGCGGAGGAAAAATGCAGAGATTGTTGCCGATTGCTGTGTCGGCTTTCTTTATCGTTGGGGCCAGCAATGCCAATGCTGCAGAGCCGCTCGCCATCCATAACCAGGGCTGGACAATTACCGCCGATCAAGAACGAAGCGTACTCAGCATTTCGCAGCAGGAGCTGGGCATTGTTCTGCAGGATGTCCGGATTAACCTCGGAGACCAGAAAGCGATTCTTCCCCTGACCGGGTGGTCGGCCGAGCAAACGAATCAATCGCAACTGACCATCCATACGGTTCACCCCATCACTGCCTGGAACTTTGACATCAGCGGCAACATGCTCAAGATCTCGAGTACAGCGACAAACGCTGTGCTCACAGCGGAGGCTCCCGCTCCTTCCAACCGCATACCTGCGCGCGTTTTAGATCCGCAGGGATTTCCCGTCGATTGGATCGGGACCGATGAAGCGCCGCTCGAGTACGGGGGGACGGAGACACGCAACCAGTCCTATCTTCCTCTCAAGAATCCCGAGGTTATGTATTTTTCGCTGGGGCTGGTCTCGGGATCGGCGTTTCACAGCCTCTTCGACCGTAAGCAGGATGCCGTGATTCAATTCTCGGATCAGACAACATTACGCCGCGCAGATCAGGATCCGAGTTTGATGGATGTACGTATGCCCGTTCCCGGGAACACCTACATCCGCCTTGTCCCCGACTACTACACCAAGACTCTCGGTGTACCTTTTTACGTACCGTTTGATGACAGCTACTTCAGGACGGCTCCCATGGTGTGGTCGAGTTGGACCGGCTACTACAAAGATGTCACCGAGAAGGACATCGTCGAGAATACGGACTGGCTGGCAAAAAACCTCAAACCCTACGGATTTCAGTTTGTGCAGTTGGACGACGGGTTTGACCGCGGGAAGGATGGAGAGCACTACTGGATTGAGAACTGGGACAAAACGAAGTTCCCGCATGGCCCCGAGTGGCTCACAAATTACATAAAGTCCAAGGGGTTCCGCGCGGGGCTGTGGATTGTGCCTAATGTTTATGCGGGCGCCCTTACGAAACATCCGGAGTGGTACCTGCGCAGCGTCGAAGGCGACCATATTCCCGATTACCACACTCCTGTCCTTGACTCCAGCAATCCCGAGGTGGTGAATTTTCTTCGGGAACTATTTACCACTTTGGATAAATGGGGTTTCGAGTATTACAAGTTTGACGGGGAGGGTTCGATTCCGCAGGCTCTCCCGGAGCTCGACAAGGACAAGCTCTACGACAAGTCGTCGGACCCTGTCGCTGTCTATCGCAAGCGGATGAAAGTCATCCGCGACACCATTGGACCGCAGGTGTTCCTCGAAGGATGTCCGGCCGGCATGCCACTCAATGGGGTCGGCTACTTCAATTCCTTCTTCAACGGTCACGACGTTTACAACAACTGGCAGGGAATGTATGCCCTCTTCAGTTCCATCAACGGAAACGCCTTCTCGAATCACATCTTCGCCTACGTGATGCCGGGCGAAGGGGTGGAACTTGGCAAACCCATGACTATGGAGGAAGCCAGGACAAAGCGGCTGCCGGATGTACTGCACGAGATTGTCAGCCGGGAAGATCCTGTTACCGGGGTGGGGGTAACGGAGCAGGAAGCCCGCACAATCGTCAGCTTCATCTCCCTTACCGGCGTGGCCTACCCGGTGGGGAATGTGATGGCGGATCTACCGCAGGAACGGCTCAAGCTCCTGCAGCAGACGATGCCTACCATGCCGATCATTCCGCTGGATCTTTTCAGCCGCGGAACTGACTCGCGGGACACGACCTTTCGCCAGATGCGCGCTGACTCCTATATTCACAATTATCCTGAGATCCTTGATCTGAAAGTGAATGAGAAGTCGGGAACGTACGATGTTGTGGGCTTCACCAACTGGCGTTCCGAAGCCGTAAACCGGAAAATTTCAATGCGGGATAAGCTGGGGCTCGACCCAACCGCCAGCTATGTCGCCTTCGATTTCTGGAATCAGAAGGTGTTCGGTGTGTTCTCCGATGAGATCGCGATCGACATTGAACCGCACGACACGCGGGTGTTGGCAATCCATCCGGTGCTGGCACGACCGCAGCTGGTTGGGAATTCGCGCCACATCACGGGCGCTTATTCCATCCTTGATCAGGAGTGGGATCAATCAAAAAGCAGGCTGTCTGGAACGTCTGAGACGGTGCCCGGCGAGCCGTATTCTCTCTCGTTCTACGTCCCCAAAGGTTTTGCCGTCGAACATCTTCGCGTGGTTGGCGACGGAAGCGCGGAAATTCCGGAGAAGCATTCGCTAACCGGTAACGCGCTGATGGTCAGCTTTCAAGGGCAACAGCAACCCGTGCGATGGGATGTGAGTTTTCATGCGAGCCCTCAGAAATAAGAATCATTTCAGCAATTTAGGCCGGCTTTGCTGAGTGTTTCCTTTAACCCTTTCATGCTGACGCGAGTGGAGGCCTCCGGAGTGCCGGCACCGCGCCAATGCGTTTCCAGGCTCACGGCGTGGTGGTAGCCATCCTTGGCAAAGGCGCGAAACTGACCGACCCAGTCGACGACTCCCGCTCCTACCGGCGCCCATTCGTATTTCTTGCCGGGCTCGTGGGTTACATCTTTCGCGTGGCAATGACCGATGCGGTCGTGGGGTAAGAGGCGGTATCCGTCGGGGTAGGGTGTGCTTCCCAGGGCGGCTGCATTTCCCGGATCCCAGTTGAGCATGAAGTTTTTGTTGGGGATCGCTTTAAGAACCGCAGCTGATTCTTCTCCCGTGGCGGTATTGCAGGCCATCTCATTCTCGAGCAGCAGGATGAGGTCGCTTTTCGCGCAGGTCTCCGCGGCCTTACGCAGCTTGTCGTTGATGGCGGCGCGGTAGGGGGCCTGGTCATCCAGGCGCCAGAAGTCGAAGCAGCGGATGCGGTCGGTTTGGAATTGCTTTGCCAGCTCGATGCAGTGTTCCAGCAATGGATCCTGCTGCTTGAAATCGAAGTCGGCGTGGAACTGGTCGCGCTTGGGGCTGCTCTTGGAGAGTGGCGCTCCGGGCCAGTCGACCTTGAAGAGCGGGCTGGCTATATCGGTCACCCGGAGCTGGTATTTTTCGAGAATCCGCTTGGATTCGGCGATCTCCTTGGCGTCGAGATCGGTGATGTTCTTGTTCCACATGGAGCGCAGCTCGATCCAGTGGAGGCCGAAGTCCTTGGTGGCAATCTCACAGGCGCGGCCAAAGTCCGGCGTTATTTCGTCGTTGATTACGGAGAGGTGAAAGGGGCAGGTTGCGGAAAAAGCGTGCGCGGCCCTGCTTAGTGGAGCCATTGCGCCCAGTGCGGTGAGCGATCCTAGGAATTGACGGCGTGATTGAGACATGTGGTTGAACCTTTCGCCGGACTTGACCACGATAACGAGAAGCGGCTTCTGGTTGCAAGCTGATGGGAATTGCTGGGTTTAGTTTTGACTATCCGACGCCCGATTCTCGGAATTCAGTAAATGCGATCATGGGGCTGCGCTCTACAAGCGCTAAACCGTCTGGCAGATAATAGAAATCCGAGAAAACGCTGGGTTTTCACATCTTCAACTCCCCGCACAAAGTCGTCATCCTGAGCGAAGCGCCTCACAACTTTATCGCGTGACAGAGAGTTCGGTGGCGCGATAAAGTTGTGAGGCGCTTCGCTCAGGATGACGATTTGTGGGGCTTAAAAACATCCTAAACAAGTTAGCGCTTATGGGGTTAACGCGGGCACCTGTCCTGTTCCGATTAGCTTTCTGCTATGACACTGACGCTTTGGGGGCTGAGCTCGTCCCGGCTTTTGGCTAAGGAAGGTTGATCTCCTGATGGAGGGGCAGGTCTTTGGAGGAGCCCCCTACCATGAAGGTGTAGCGACCGGGCAGCTGCTTCCAGGCGTCGGTGCTCACGTCGTAGATAGACAACTCGCGGGGATTGATCGACAGGCTGACTTCCCTGCTCTCTCCCGGGTTCAGTTGCACCTTGCTCCAGCCTGCCAGCCGCTTGGGAGGTTCGTCTGCGCTGGCCGGCAAGGCTACATAGACCTCGGCCACTTCGGATCCGGCGCGCGTACCAGTGTTCTTTATCGTGAACCGAACCGTCGGCTCCTTGCCCTCGGTGACCTTCAGATCAGAGTACCGGTAGGTGGTGTAGGAAAGGCCAAATCCAAAGGGGAAAAGGACTGGCTTGTTTTCCGCGTCGTACCACTTGTACCCCACCTTCAATCCTTCGCTGTAATGCACGCTGAAGGTCGGCTTGGCGTCTTCGGGCGCTAATACGGCACCTGCGCCGGCGTTATGTCCCGGAGGCGGTTTCATCAGATCCGGATGGGGGAGATCGGCCACGCTGAGCGGAAAGGTCATGGGCAGCTTGGCACTCGGGTTCACGCTGCCAAAGAGCACGTTGGCCACCGCGTCCGCTCCCTTGCTGCCGGCGTACCACGCCTCCATCACTCCGGCTACCTTGTCGATCCACGGCATCACGAGGGCGGTGCCGGTCTCGAGCACCACGACGGTTCGGGGATTCGCATCGGCCACTTGCTCTATGAGGGCATCCTGGTTGCCGGGCAGCGAAAGATTGGGGAGATCGGTTCCTTCGCTCATCCAGCGATAGACGAAGACGATCGCCACATCCGCTTTTCGGGCCACGGCCGCGGCTGCGGCCGGATCGGCGCCGGAATCAAAGGTTACCTGGGCCGCCGGATCTGCAGCGCTCACGGCCTTCAAGGGCGAGGTGGGAAACCACACCTGCGACTGCCAGGGGGCGGCCGGCTGTCCTTGCGGATCCACCTGCGCCGATCCGCCGCCGGAGATCATGCCCGTGTCGGCGTGCGGCCCGATGATGGCAATGGAGTGTACGGTGGAGCGATCGATCGGTAGGACTCCATCTTTGTTCTTCAAAAGAACGATGCTCTGCTCGGCAATGTGGCGCGCGGTGGCAAATCCGCCCTCGACATCGACCACGCTCTTCTGGGTCGGGAAATCGAAGAGCCCGGAGAGAAACATGGAACGCAGGATGCGGCGCACGTGGTCATCCAGCTGCGGCATGGGGACTTTGCCCGCCTCGACCGCCTGTTTGAGCTTTTCGCCGTAGAAGTCGTCCATCGGCTGCTCATTATCGAGGCCGGCCGCTGAAGCTTTGACCGTGCTGTGCGTTCCACCCCAGTCAGAGACCACGAAGCCTTTGAAGGCCCAGTCTTTCTTGAGCACGTCGGTAAGCGTGTATTTGTTCTGGCAGGCGTAGTCTCCGTTGATTGCGTTATAGGAGCACATCACCGCGCCCGGATCTCCGATATCGATGCCAATATGGAAGGCCAGCAGATCGGTCTCTTGCATGGCCCGCTTGCTGATGATCACGTCGACTTCGTCACGGCCGTTCTCCTGGTCGTTCATGACGTAGTGCTTGATGTCGCCGATGACATGCTGGGCCTGCTCGCATTTGATCCTGTTGCCTACCAGCGTCCCGGCCAGCAGCGGGTCTTCGCCCTGATACTCAAAGGTTCTTCCATTGCGGGGTTCGCGGGTCAGGTTGACGCCGCCGCCGAGTGTCATGTTGTAGCCTTGGGCGCGCAGCTCGCGGCCAATCAAGGCACCATAGTCACAGGCCGCTTCAGGATCCCAGCTGGCCGCCGACGCTATGTTGGACGGGAGGGCCGTGGAGTAGCGGCCGTTCTGGGCGCTCATCCGAACTCCATAGGCGGCGTCGCTCATCTCGATCTGGGGAATGCCCAGGCGCGGGATGCCAAGCACGAAGCCGGCGCCCTGGTTGCCGAGATAGGTCCTGGGCATAGGGCGGCTCCAGCCCGGCATGCCCTGGCCGTGCATGAGCTGGATCTTCTCGTCCAGGGTCATTTCCTTGAGCACCAGGGTGGCACGCTCGTCGGGCGAGAGGCTGGTGTTCATCCATGGGTGTTGGGTAGTCTTTTGTGCCCGGGCGGGTGCGGCCATGGCGATTGAGATCACAGCCAGTACTGCTGCAGAAAACCAGCGCGGGGAGGCTGAAATACTTACTCTTCCCATGGTTAAGGTCAACTTGCCACCATCCGTTACCGATCTTACTTGCCGCCACTGAGCAGGGTCACGTAGCGATAGTAGAACTCTACCCCGTGGTAATACGAATCGACAGCCACCCGCTCGTCTTTGCCGTGCATGCGCACATCATCGATATCTATCGCGATGCCGTTGATGCCATAGGTGGGCAGACCCGCCTCGCTGGTGATTTTGCCGTCCGATGCTCCCGTTTCCATCACGGGAATCACCGGGACGCCCGGCCACATCTGAGCGACTGCCTTCTGCAGGGGCTGCATCACTTCCGGCTGCAGAGTGGTGGGTGGGATTCCTTTGGATTCTTCGGCAGTGTCCATTACTTCACCGGTGTCACTCACGTAGCGGACGACGACCTTGGGATCGTCGAAGATCTTGATAAGCTGCCGGCGAATCTCTTCCTGCGAATGCCCGGGGAGGATGCGGCAGTTGACGTTCGCTCCCGCGGTTTGCGGCAAGGCGTTGTTGGCAGCGCCTCCCGAGAGGCGGGTGGCGACGCAGGTAGTGCGCATGGTGGCGTTGTACTTGGGGACCAGGGACAGGCGCGCGATGGCCTCGGCGGAAGGCGGCTCCTCAAGGATCGCCGCGATATCCGTTGCGGTCTGGCCGGACTCCAGCTTGCTCAAGCTGGTGAAATAGGCACGGGTCACGGGGTTCAGCTCAAAGGGAAAGGTGTAGGCCTGCAGGCGCGTGAGAGAGTCAGCGATGTGATAGATGGCGTTGTCGGGCACGGGGAGAGAGCTGTGGCCGCCTGGGTTGACGGCGGTGAGCTGATAATCGCCATAGAGCTTCTCGCTCGCCTGCACGTTAAAGGTGATGGCTTTGCCGTGTTCCAGGTCGATGCCTCCGCCATCGGAGTTGAGAACGAACGCTGCGTCGATCAGATCGCGATGGTTCTTCAGCAGCCAGTCGACTCCGTTTGACTTACCGCTTTCCTCGTCGGCGGTGAGCGCCAAGATGAGATCGCGATCGGGCTGATAGCCCTCCTTCTTCAGTCGAATGAAGGTGGTGACCAGGATGGCGACGCTTTCCTTCATATCCTGTGCGCCACGTCCGTAGAAGTAGCCATCCTTTTCGACAAATTGAAAGGGGTCGGTGGTCCAATCGGAACGCAGCGCCTCGACCACGTCGAGGTGACCGATAAAGAGAATCGGCTTGGCCCGGTCCGTACCGTGAAAGCGCACGACCAGGTTGCCTTTACGATCGTTCGGCCCGAGGACGAGCACATCTTCCTTTGCAAAGCCGGCGTCGAGCAAGCGCTGCGCCATGGCGTTTGCGGCGAGGGTTGTACTGCCCACGGAATCGGTGGTGTTGATTTCAATGAGCTGTTGGAAGATATCGCGCGAGAGCTTCCTGGTTTGCGGGTCGAGCTGCGCCAGGGCGGGAAGGGTTGAGGCGGACAGAAGAAGGCAACAGGTGAGGAGGCGGAGCCATCCGGCTCCGGCGACAACCAAAGGCATCAGGCACCCTCCGGCGAGAACACCCCTGCATCCCTTGGAAATCAAGAACAGGTGGCCCGCAGCTAGGAGGATAGCAAACCGGTGATTGCATAGACGGTTGGCCTCCCGGCAACAGAGGTGGCGTCATTTCCCCACTGCTGTGAAGTGAGTGACGCTCAACTTAGATTGCGTCACTTCTTTGACGTCCAGCTCTCCGTTATGGTTTTTATCGAACCGGTCAAACGCTGCTTCCATAAACCTCATATACTCCGCCTTTGAGATCTTGCCATTTTTGTTGGCATCCATAAGAAGCAGCAACTGTTTGAACTCGTTCTCTGCGATCTGCAACTTGTCCTGCGGCTTTGGAATTGATGCTTTTGTTTGTGCGACCGCAGTCCTTCTTGGTACAACCCCGGGGGCGATCGACACTGCGAAAAGCAAACACATGATGTTCTTTGGCTTTAGCATAGGTCACCTCCGGAGAAATTGTACTCTCCCGATAAATTAAGCTTCCAAAATTCCTAAATCATCCTGTAATCCTGATCTGACCTCTGAAATGGTTCACCTTCATCGAGCGCACCTTCGGGGATGCAGATTGCTGGAGCGGTGTACCTAGCGGTTCTGCGCTCCGCATGAAGTCCCAACCTGCGTTTACGGATCCTTTATTTTCCCCTTACGCGTTCCTTAGGGTCTTGCGCACCTAATAGAGGTTACGACCGAGCCTCGGGTGATTTTCTTCTCACCACTGAAATCCAAGGGTACGGCAAAGGAATCTTAGATTGCAGATGAGAGGCGTTTATGGACGGCAAGGTCAGCAAAGTGGGCACGCTGTTGGTTGCGTTAGGTTGCGCTTCGATGAGTCCGACATGCATCGCACAAGCCTACGGGAAGAGCGCACAAAAGCCGGCACTTACAAGTAATGCAGAGTATGCCTCTACCACGGCAGATGGCAGCGGGAACAGCGCTGCGCCAGGAGCCCCAGTTCCGGCAGCAGCGCCGGCGGTAACAACAGAGATAGCTCCTACAGCTGAATCAGGGACGGAGCTCAGGCCGGCCATCATGAAAGAACTGGAGGCGATGAAGCAGCGTATCGCGGAATTGGAAGCGGAACTGGCCGCCGGCAGCGGAGCTAGCGCATCAGACGCGGCGAAGGCCTTGGAAGGGGAGAAGGAAAAGCTGGATCTGAGTGCGGCGCCCCCAGCTTTGCTACGAGGTGCAGCGCCCCCAGCGGCAGTTTCCCAGGCAGAATCCCCTGTCACCCCGCCCCCGCCTGTTCCAGAGAAGACAGCACCTTTTTCGGATGCGGACTGGACCTGGCTGAACGGCAATCCGCGCAACAAGGACACGGCATATGACTCCAAGTTCTTTACTCCCGAGATCCGAGCGGACATCACCTATAACTACGACTTCAACAAGCCAATCGACGACTCCATAGGCGGGTCGAGCGAAATCTTTCGGGCAAACGAAGTGCAGCTGGAGCAACTAGGCGTCGGTGGCGACTTTCACTTTGAGAATGTTCGCGCCAGGTTTATGACCCAGTTCGGCGCCTACTCCACAGCCACGGTACGCAACGATCCCAGTTACGCCAAGGGACAGTGGAATCTTTCGGAAGCGGATCGCATCCTGTCTGAAGCGTATGGCGGATACCATATCGATACGCTGCACGGAATCAACATCGATGCCGGCATATTCATGTCTTACATCGGCCTCTTCAGCTACTACAACTTCGATAACTGGGCGTACCAGCCATCGTTTGTCTCATCGAATACACCCTGGTTCTTCCAGGGCGTTCGTATTCAGATATTTCCGACAGCCCATTTGAAGATTGAGCCGTGGATCATCAACGGCTGGCAATCGTACGCTTCCGCCAACTCGCGAAAAGGCGTGGGCGGCCAGATCAAGTACACTCCGACATCCTGGATGAACATCATCTCCAATAACTACGGTCTGGGCCACGATGATCTGTACCTACCAAACCGCGGCCGTCTTCACACCGACGATAGCATCGAAATCAAGTACTTTGATCACCCCGAGAAAACCATTGACAAGATGGCTTTCTCATTCACGGGTGACGTGGGATGCGAATTCGGCAACGGTGTTAGCTGCCACGGGGACAAGGCGGGAGGTCCGAAACAGAGTTTTCTCGGCTACATGCTCTATGACCGGACCTGGTTCAAAAGGGACTTGTATGGGCTAACCATCGGCGGTGGCCAAATCAACAATCCTGGCCGTTATCTGGTGCTGCTGCCGCCCATTAACGGGGAGACGGCTGCCAGTGCGGCGATCAATTCGCCATACTTCACCGAGAATCCTGGAAATCCATTCAAAGCGTGGGATAGCTCCATCACCTTTGACTACATGCCGAAGCAATGGATCACATTCCGGTGGGAGTATGACTACCGCCATGCGAGCGTTCCCTATTGGAGCGGCCATGGGGGCATAACGCCACCGGCATTTTTGGGTAGCGCTGTGGGTACGAACAACGGCTTCCCCACGGAATACGCTTGCTTCGACGGTACCGCCTCGGCAACGATCAACGGCTGCGGAAAAAATGGCGGAACATGGTTCCCTGATCTGAGAAGAGATGAGTCCTTTATCGATGTCGATCTTATGGTGAAGTTCTAGACCGGAGGGTGTCGTCGAAAGATAGCTCCAAGCAAGGATGGGATGCTACCTCCGTTGCGGATGATCAGGATACCGAGTCCGATCAAGACCAGCGGGGCAAAGACATGGCCGTAGCGCCGCAGAAGCGTTCCGAGTCTCGGAAGACTTACCATCCGATGCGCCAACATGCAAAGCAGGCCGGTCATCACCACGAATACCAGGGCGATGATCGCGACCTGGCCGCGGGAATGGACGGCAAAGGAAGGCGTATAAACGCCGATGTTGTCGCCCCCATTCGCTACGGTCACGAGCGCTACGCTGGCGACGTTTCCAAAACTGCCGGTTGTAGCGGCGAGGGCTTTGGTTGAGGCCGGCTTCGCGGGATCATGGCGCAACTCCAAGAGTTTTCTGATGCCAACCAGGATGGGGAAAATGCCCAGCAAACCTAGATAGGCTTTGGGAATCACCAGTGAGAGCAGAGCCGCAGCCACACTCAGCGTAAACAAGACGGCCAACCCCGCATACTGGCCAGCCACGATGTCACGCGCCCGGAACCTCGGATGGGCAAAAAAACCGACCAGCACGACAAGGTCGTCGACATTGGTCGAGACAAATAGAACGATGGCCAAGCCGAGCAGCCCCAGGAGAGATTTCATTGATTAGCGCAGATGCCGCGGCTCTGCTGCGGCGTCGCCGAAGTCTGCCACGACGCGATTCGTAAGGAAGTCATAAAGATTCATATCCATTATGGTAGCTGTCCGGTTCCGGAGGGCGGAATCTTTATGCTTTCTTTACACGGCCTGCAATCTACTAACGATGGAACGTTGGTAACGCGAAGAGGCCCGACTTGCCACACGCCCGGCAGTCCTTTGGAATCTATTATTTTCCTTTATTGCTCATATTAAGTACGGTGACCTTGACGAGCTATGCAGAGAATCCTCCCAGCGTCGCACCGGCCACCAGCATCGGCGGCGATATCGATCCGCGTGGCAGTGCTTCCGATTCCCCTCAGGCAGCAGCTGTACCGGCGCCTGCTGCGGTTCCTGCACAAAGGGGCTTCTTCACCCGCCTAGGGCACGCCTACCTGGATGATTGGACGGTGGATTCCAACGGCTCTCCAGCCGCTCCTACGCCTGTCCGGCGTGGCACTCCCCCGCCCCTGAACTCGCCGCCATTTCCTTCGGCAGACTGGCCGATGGGCGGAACCGTTGTGATCGGGGCGCCGGATTACAGCACCTATATTTTGATGCAGGCGATCAACGAGAACAAGAGCCGCATAAAGATGTATGGATGGTTCGATATTGGGGGAAATGCCAGCACTTCGAACAAGGGCAGGTACGCTAACAACGAGACCGCCTACGATGTTATTCCAAACTCTATCCAACTTAACCAGGTGGCGCTTTATATCGAGCGTCTCCCGAACACCGTCCAGACCGACCACTTCGATTGGGGATTCCGCTTAACCAACCTCTACGGGCTGGATTATCGATATACCACAGCCAAAGGCATCTTCAGCCAGCAGTTGCTCACCAACAACAACGTCTACGGCTACGACCCAGTGATGTATTACGTAGACCTCTATGTCCCGCATATCGGCCAGGGTACGGATATCCGTATAGGGAGATATATCTCTTTACCCGATATTGAAGCACAGTTAGCGCCGAATAACTACACCTATAGCCATTCCATCCTCTATACCTATGACTGCTATACCCAGCATGGAGTCAACGCCACGACCAAGCTGAGTGACCATTGGACGGTCCAGGCAGGAGTGTCTGGCGGGTGTGAGTCGGCACCCTGGATTTCCAACGCCAAACTCACGGGGGATGTCTGTGCATCGTATACCTGGAAAGATGGCGGCGATAATCTATACGCCTGCGCTAACTCCATCAATTCAGGTAAGTATGCTTATAATAACCTGTCGGGTTACTACCTGACCTACTATCACAAGATCAATGCTACCTGGCACACCGACACGGAGGCCTGGTATCAGTACGAGAGAGATGTTCCGAACTTATGTTACGGTTTGGATCCGTGCATCAGCTACGGTTCTAATGCAAACATTGGCGCCAATGCCGGTGAGATCACGGGACCGTCATTAATTACCGGGGCCAACGGGGCGCAGTGCAATCCGTTGGCGACCCATTGCTACGCACCGGATTATGCCATTCTTAACTACTTGGAACACGAGTTTGACCACCACCATGCTTCGCTCAATATCCGCAATGAGTTCGTCGATGACCTGCGGGGGCAGCGTACGGGAAACAAGACGAGATACAGCGAGCACCTGGTAGGGTTCAACTTCTGGCTGGGCAGTTCGGTCACCTTCCGGCCCGAACTGCGGTTCGAGCATTCGTATGATGTGCCGGCCTACGATTCGCCCTCCGTTGATGGCGTTAGCGGCGCTCCAACTAAGAAGAGCCAGCTCACGCTGGCCGGGGACGTCATTTATCACTTCTAAGGCATTTTCACTTCTACTCTACATATGTTCAGCGAGGCGCGGCTTTTCTTGATGAAAGACCGCATCTGCCCGGGGACAAGGACGCCCACTGCCAGCAACCCCCAAATGCCGGCGACGGCATGGACGGAGATCGCTCCGCCAGGATCGTCAACGGAGAGGCGCAGTTCCAGAAGTTCGACAGCGGCCGTTACCAGGCCGCCGGCGATGAGACCTACCCCGATCGCCACCAGCGGGCTTACAAGAGCGCAGACCGCACTGCTGGCTACCAGGCCGCCCACCCATCCGTTGGCGCAGAGTGAGGCGTCCGGCTTACCGAAGCGGATGCGGGTGATGGTCAACGCAGCCAGAGAGGCTGCTGCCGCGGAGAGCATGGTGTTGATCGCGATCAGCGGGGTTTGTGCGGGCGCGGCGCCGGCAAAGAGAAGGGCTCCGGCGGAGTTCAGAGCGATCCATCCAGGCACGACGAGCAAGGCGCCGAAAAGAACGTAGACGATGTTGTGCCCGGGAATCGCGGGTCCGATGCCATCAGTTGCGTACTTCCCCCGGCGGGGTCCAATGATCCAAACCACGCTCAGAGCGGTGAGGCCGCCGACCACCTGGATGGTGCTCGCGCCGCCGCTGTCGAGAAAGCCCCGCCCCAAATCGTAGTTATTTCCCAACTGCTCCAGCCATCCCCCGCCCCAAACCCAGTGGGCAAAGAGAGGATAGATCCAGCCCGCCAAGAGAGCGGTCGAGAAGCAGCTGGCGCTGATCCGCCATCGATCGGCACCGGCACTCAACGGGATCAACGCGGCCAAGCCGACAGCGAAGACTTGCAGCAGCACTTGCAAGTTTGCCCGAGTGGCACCCGGGGCAAGGCCACGCAGGCAGAACGGCGCTGCGGCGAGCAAGTCCCAATTCCTCCCGGCGACATGAAGACTGTGGGCGGGGCCACCGGCAATGCCCTCCCAGGAGAAGCCAACCATGCAGTAGACCAGTGCAGCGACCGCGATCGCAGCCATCGACGCGAGCATGGAGTGGGCGGCGCTCCGGGTCCTGCCGAGGCCGGTATTCATCAGCACCAGCCCGGCCAAAGCAAGCGGGACCATGGCGACCAGGACCATGCAGGCCAACAACGACAGGTCGTAGGCTCGGTTGGATGGCGTCATTTTTCCACCTCCGGCAACTTAGTGCCGCCGCGAGAGGACAGGGTGAGCCCCAGCCCCTGCACACACACGCCGGCGAGGACGAAGAGAGCCCGTGACACGGGCCGGGGAGACGACGATTCCCCACCCCGCCAGCAGCAATAGCATGCCCGCAAGCTTCATGCGCAACCCCCACCTGGCTTGGACAGAGCACTCCGGTAACCCATAGGTGAATGCAAGGATAATCGGAACCCGGCGCCTTGTGTGTTTCGTCGCAAGGCGAAGCGGTAAAAGCGCGTGCTGTTACCATCGAACTTCCGATGAAATTTTCAGCCTTGGCGCAAAGGAGCAGTTGGCGGTGAAGAACTTTCTGGACCCCGTAGTCGCCCACCCTGCGGGCGCGTTTGCCCTGCTCATTGTGGCCGCTTTTCTTGAGGCTTTCGGAGACTCGCTGTTTCAAAGTGGCATCTACCGCTCCGCCGGCGCGGCGCGCGGCATTTTTTTCGTCTCCGGCGCAATCGTCCTGGCGCTTTATGGATTCACGGTCAATATTCCCCATTGGGATTTTGGCAAGCTGCTGGGAGTCTATGTGGTGTTGTTTTTCCTGGTCGCCCAGATCCTGGCCAAGGTCCGATTTAACCAGCCGCCGACCATGCCTATCTACGTGGGCGGCTCGCTGATTTCCGTGGGCGGTATCATCATTGCATTCTGGCGAAGCTAGAGCGACTTATCCATCGGGCCGAACGCGCGTCTGACGGTATGAAGAAAGAACGTAGCAGTATCGGATGATGTTGATCTTTTGCGCCACGCCATTTTGCGCTTCTCGCCTACTCGGGCGGGATTCGCTTTCGGGTCTTGTGTAAAGTAAGCAAACAGACATATGAGCAAGACTGTTCCGGGATGGATTTCTGGATATTACGGAGGGTGGGGGACTGATGAGACGGTTTGGTCGGATAAGTGTGCTGGTTCGTGTCATCGTGCTACTCGCGGCGGCATGGTTCGCGGGGGGATTGGCCACGGCGCAACCTCTGAGCCAAGCGGATCCTGCAGCGGCGGACCGCCTGGCGGCGCTGGAGAAGAGCTCCGCGGCCCAGGGGGCGGCGATTGCCGCAGCGCAAACGTCTGGCGATAACGCCTGGATGTTGACCAGTTCGGCGCTGGTTTTGTTGATGAGTGGGCCGGGGCTGGCGTTGTTTTATGGCGGCCTGGTGCGCAGGAAGAACGTGTTGGGCACCATGATGCAGACCTTCGGCATGATGGCGGTGATCACCGTGCTGTGGGCGCTGGTGACCTACTCGCTGGCCTTCGGGGAGGGGAATGCGTTCATCGGCGGCCTGCACAACGTGTTCTTACGCGGGGTTGGTTTGGCGCCGGATCCGAAATATGCGGCGACGATACCCCTGCAGACATTCATGGTCTTCCAGCTGATGTTTGCCATCATTACGCCGGCGCTGATCACGGGAGCGTTCGCGGAGCGGATGAAGTTCTCGGCGATGCTGGCATTTATGGTGCTCTGGGCAATATTGGTCTACAGCCCGATGGCGCATATGGTGTGGGGCAAAGGGGGATTGCTGAACGCTTCGCTGGGAGGCCGGTTTCCCTGCCTGGATTTTGCCGGAGGCACAGTGGTGCACGTAACGTCGGGCGTGTCCGCGCTGGTGACCGCGTTATACCTCGGCAAGCGGGTGGGATACCCTCATGAGTCCATGGCGCCGCATTCCGTGGTGTTGAGCTTTGTTGGGGCCTGCCTGTTGTGGGTGGGATGGTTTGGATTCAATGCCGGCTCTGCTTTAAGCGCGGGCACCCTGGCGACGTCGGCATTTGTTGCCACCCATTTTGGCGCGGCGGCGGCGGCGGTGGGCTGGAGCGCGGCGGAGTGGATAAGGAATGGACGATGCACAGCGCTGGGCGCGATCTCGGGCGCGGTGGCGGGACTGGTGGCGATTACGCCGGCTTCCGGCTTTGTTACGCCTATCTCTGCCCTGTGGATTGGCCTGCTCGCGGGGATATTCTGCTTCCTGATGGTGGTGAAGGTTAAGTCGGTGTTCGGGTACGACGATTCGCTGGACGCGTTCGGCGTCCACGGAGCCGGAGGGACGCTGGGGGCTTTGCTGACCGGGGTTTTTGCCAACAGCGCGATCAATCCGATCTTCGGGACGGGTAAGGCAACGGGCATGTTGGAAGGCAATAAGGGTCAGATACTGAACCAGGCGATGGGGGTGGTGATTGCCTGGTGCCTTTCGATTGTGGGGACGCTGGTCATCCTGTTTGTGGTGGATAAGGTGATCGGGCTGCGGGTGAGCGAAGAGGAGGAGCGCACGGGACTCGACTTGTCGCAGCACGATGAGGAAGGATATGACTTCGCCACCTAATCTCGGGCCCGCATCTTGATGGTTTCTTTACGTGCTTTGCGGTACAAACGATTTGCCGGGAAGACGATTCCCCGAGGAGACGCATGTCAGACGCACTTCGCAATTTCATTGAAATGCCCTACGCCGAGCTGGAAGAGCGCAACCTGGCGGCGAAGGATCAACGCAAGCGCCACGTGCCTCCGGAGCAAATCCGCGAAGAGCGGCTGAAGTACCTCACCGACGAAAAACACATCAAGGCGGTCACGGTGCTCTTTAGCGACCTCGAAGGCCGGCTGCATATGCTGGACTACGACAAGAAGTTCATCGTCAAGAGCGACGATAACCTTACGTTCGACGGCAGCTCGATCCGCGGGTTTACCGCGCAGAGAGAGAGCGATCTTCGCCTGGGGATCGACTGGGGATCGTTCTATTGGGTACCGTCCGACTTCTTCGGCGCGGGTAAGGTGCTGGTCTTCGGCGAGGTGATCGCGAAGGACGGCAAGGCCTATTCGGCCGACATTCGTGGTGTGCTCAAGAACTACGCCGACGGACTTTACGATCAAAAGGGCTACACCCTGAACGCGGCTAACGAAATTGAAGGATTTCTCTTCAAGGGCACCGATGCGGAGCGGCACTACCCCGAGACGCAAAGCTTCGAGTACGTCAACACCGGCGGCTACTATCACTCGCTGCCTGGCGATCCGCTGCGCACCTTCATCGATACCAGCGCTGAGGTACAGCGAGCGATGGGATTCGAAAACGAGAAGGACCACCCGGAAGTTGCGCCATCTCAGTTTGAGATTAACTACAGCTACAGCGATGTGGTGACGGCCGCTGACCAGATCCAGCTCTACAAGCTCATCTGCCGGCAAGTGGCCACAAAGATGGGCTGTACTGCTTCGTTTCTACCCAAACCGGTGGTCGGCGTGAATGGTAGCGGTATGCATACCAATGTATCCATCAGCGAGAAAGGTAAAAACCTTTTTTGGGATGAGAAGGGTGAAGAGAAGCTGAGCAAGATGGGCTGGGAGTTTATCGATCGCATTCTCACCCACGGGAATGACATCTGCGTGCTGCTGAATGCGAGCGTGAACGCCTATCGCCGTCTCGATCCCCACTTTGAAGCGCCCAACCAGCTGATAGCTTCCGCCATTGATCGCGGGGCGATGGTACGGATCCCTATCGGCAACGAGAGGAGCATGCGGGTGGAAGTCCGTTCGGTCAGCCCCGACGCCAATCCTTACCTGGTGCTCTATTCAGTGTTCAGAACGGGTATCGAGGGGCAGACCGCGAATATCGACAATCTTCGCAAGGCTAAACGGTTTCTGCCGGACAATATCTACACCGCACTGGACAATTTCCACGGGGCGGGGTGGAACGACACTCTACTTGGGGCCGACGTGAAAGAGCGCTACGTCGACCTCAAAAGAGCCTCCGCTGACCGCTGCCCGCGGTTGCTGGGGACGATTGTGAAGGCGCAGGAAGTGCAGTTTCACCACGACGTTTATAACCAGTACCTTTGGAATAAGTTTTAACGGGAGCGGATAGCGAAGACAAGCCGCGTCCCAGCCTCCGTGGGACCGGACGTAGTGGAGGACCTCGTTTCCTTCTTATTCAGGAAGGTTTCAGATCGAGGCGCTTGATTTCGCCTACGATTGGGCCGTAGCTCACTACGGCGCAGAGGGCAGTCATGCCCACAAAGATGAGGACTTCGTCGAAGGAGCCGGTCTTCTTGACCAGATAGCCGATGATGATGGGCGTGGTGATACCGGCCAGGTTGCCGATGAGGTTGAAGAGTGCTCCGTTCAGGCCGACCATGCCCTTGGGCGAGGTGTCGGAGATGACGGTCCAGCCCAATGAGCCGAAGCCTTTGCCGAAAAAGGATAAGGACATCAAGAGCAACATCACCGCCTGGGCGGGGGCATAGTTGCATCCAATCATGGTTACCGATAGCAACATGCCGGCGATGATCGGCGTCTTGCGCGCAAAACTGAGCGAATGCCCGGCACGCAACAGCCGGTCAGAAACTACGCCGCCGAGAATCCCGCCTGTTCCCCCGCACAGCGCGGGCAATGCCGCCGCAAAGCCTACCTTCATGATCGACAGATGCCGTGCCTGAGACAGATAGACCGGAAACCAGGTGAGGAAAAACCAGGTCAACGTGGTGATGCAGTATTGGCCGAGGTAGATACCGACCAACATGCGATGACTGAGCAACTGCTTGATCGCAGCCCAGGTGAGCAGACTTCCCTTGCCCGTGCCGGCACTGACCAAACCGCCGCCCCGCGCGATGGTGTCAATCTCCGCGGCAGAGATGCGGGGGTGGTCTCTGACATCGTAGATATTCTTGACCCAGATCAGAGCAAAGACGAAGCCCAGCACACCCATGAACCAAAAGCAGCTCTTCCAGCCAGTGGAGTGGATAATCCAGCCCAGGATAGGAGCGAAGATCATCAACGCGAAATACTGCGAAGAGTTGAAGATCGCGGAAGCCCGGCCGCGCTCGTTTGCGGGAAACCAGGAGGCTACGATGCGGCCATTTCCGGGAAAGACAGGGGCCTGGGCAAATCCAGATACAAGCCGCAAAAGAAAGATCATCGTGAAGGCGGCGCCCGCGGCAAGGTATCCGGCAAAGCCCGTGAGCAGGGCGCAGACTGACCACACCACGATGCCGAGACCGTAGACCAGCTTGGAGCCGAAACGGTCGAGCAATACTCCCGAGGGCAACTGTCCCAGCACATAGGCCCAACTGAATCCGGAGAAGAGGTAGCCCATCTTCAGCGGGTCTAAGGAGATGTCTTTGGCCAGCGCGGTTCCTGCGATGGAAAGGGCCACCCGGTCTCCGTAACTGAAACAGCTAACGGCAAAGAGGATGGAGACGATCAGATAGCGGACGTGGGTCTGTTTGGCTTCGGCCAAGATCAAGAGCGCCCCGCGATGAGCTTGGTCAAATCTTGCAGTTCGGCTTCCGACAGGTCGGTCAGCGGAGGGCGCACCGGCCCCGCGGGACGGCCTACGGCCTTCATACCTGCTTTCACAATAGATACGGCATAGCCTTTGCGGCGATTTCGTATCTGGATATAAGGCAGAACAAACTCGCGCAAGCTAGAGAACACTGTTGCGTGATCGCGTTTGCGTACGGCGGAGTAAAAGTCGAGCGCAAAGTTGGGCAGGAAGTTAAAGATGGCAGACGAGTAGGTGGTGACACCCATCTCCAGATAGGGAAGGGCGAAGGTCTCCGCGGTCGGCAGGCCACCGATATAGGTAAGGCGGTCGCCCAATCTGGCGTAAATCCTGGTCATGCGCTCGATGTCGCCGACACCATCTTTGAAGCCGACGAGGTTCGGACAGCGCTGACATAGCTGTTCCAGCGTTGTGTCATCGAGAACAGCGTTGTCGCGGTTGTACATAATCACGCCGAGTTTGGTTGTGGCGCATACGGCCTCGACATGGGCAGCCAGACCGGACTGCTCCGCGCCGACCAGGTAGGGCGGTAGGAGCAGGATTCCGTCGGCACCCGCCTTCTCCGCAGCCTGGGCGAGTTCCTTGGCCATGGCGGTGCCGTATCCGCAACCGGCAATGACCGGCACTTGCTGCGCGGTCTGGGCTACCCCGGCGCGCACGACCGCGGAAAACTCAGTGGGCGTGAGCGAGAAGAACTCGCCGGTGCCGCCGGCAACGAACAACCCTGCGGGCTGGTGCGAGAGCAGCCAGGCAATGTGTTCCTGGTAGGGCTTGGGCTGGAAATCGAATTGATCATTGAAATGCGTGACGGGAAAAGAGAGCAGGCCTGCTCCCACCTTTTTTGCCATTTCCTCGGGTGTCATCATCGCGGAGACGCCTTCTTCACGAATGTTTCGAGCAGAGTGTTGAACCGGTCGGCGTCATCGACGAAGAGGCAATGGCCGGCGTCTTCAAAGACTTCTCCCTGCCCGCCGGGCACCGTGGAGGCAATCAGCTGCGCTGCCTCACGATTGTTTGTGGTCATGACGGCAAGCACCGGGATATTGAGCTTAGGCAGCACGGGACGTTCGTCATACTTGAGAGCGAGCTCGCTGATCAGCGCGATTCCCGCGCTGGTGGGGGTTTTGAGCGATGCTTCGATTACGCTCTTGAGGTACTCCTCTGACTGGGGCTTGTGGTACATGCCGCGCACGAAGGTCTCCGTGTATTTTTGCCGGCTGGACTGAAAGGTGTGGGACTGTTCGTAACGGCGGTTGTTTTCTTCCGGGGTCGGTATGGTGTAGAGGCTCAAATCCACTAAGACCAGGCCGCTCAGCTTATAGGTTCCAAACAGTTGGACATAGGTCAACGACTCCTGCACGCCAAGCGACCAGCCGACCATGACCACCGGTGAACCGCCGAGGTGATCGATCAGCTCTTTGTAATCCTGCGCGCGCCTGCCGGGATAGTTTCCATCGGGCGTCTTTTCGGAGTCTCCCTGGGAGCGCGGGTCGATGGCCACCACGTGGTAATTTTTGCTGAAGTAGTCGATCTGGGGCTGCCAGATTTCGGCCGGCATCGTCCATCCGGGAACGAAGAGGATGGTGGGCCCAGCGCCGCTTTCCAGGTAATGCAGCTTGACGCCATCGCTAGTTGCGAAGAATTCGCTCTTCACCGTAGCGGCCGCGTGAAGCACGGTTTGAAGCAGCAGGATGAGCAGCGGCAGCAATGCATAACGGGTCTTGCGCACAATTGATCTCCCATACCCGATGTCACGCGGTGGTCGAGCACATGGAATCCACGGATTGAATGAGGGCGCGAATGTAGCCGTAGCAGAAAGCAAAGGACTGCAATCCGTTGGGGTCATTAGGCGCTTGGGGAACATGGTCCGGCATCAGCATATAGGGATAACCGACTTCTTTGTAGACCTGAATCGCTTTTACGAAGTTAACGTCCCCCTCATCGGGATAAACCTCCAGAAAATCGTTGCGATGGCCGCGAATGTTACGGAAGTGCACGTTGAAGATCTTGTTGCGGGTCCCGAAGTAGCGGATGACGTCGTAGATTTCCTTACCTGGATCCGCGAGCATTTCGGAGACGGTTCCCTGGCAGAAGTTCAACCCATGGTAGGGGCTCTCCTGGATGGTAATGAATTTTTTCAGGCCATCGACGGTCCCCAGCACGCGATTCACTCTCTGATAACCTTCGGGCGGCATGCCAGGGTCGTGGGGATGACAGGCCATGCGGATCTTGTACTCATTGGCCACGGGGATGATGCGGTCGAGGAAGTAGGTGATGCGCTCCCAGAACTGATCGGCATTCACCACCCCAGCCTTGGTGAGCGCCGTGGGGGGATGGGATTCGGAGAGCTTCCAGGTGCTGTACATGGCATCGCCGCGTCCCGGTGTGCGCCCGGAGCGGACCACACCCAGGATGCTCATGTTGTATTTAATGGAGGGGATGCCTGCCTGGGCGCAGTTTTTAATCATGGTCTGGAGGGATTCGATGTCGCGGTCGCGCTCCGGACTTTGCGCCAACATGATGGCCGGATGCTTTTCCTTATCGATGTAGCTGGACTCCAGAAATGGGGGCGCGGTGCAGTCGATGCTGATGCCGCACTTGGACGCGAGGTCGACCATGCGGTTCAGCTCTTCTACAGTGGCGTAGAGGCGGTCGCCCTCGATCTCCGGATAGCCGCAGATATTGCGTACGCTGTAGCGGGCCAGGTATTTGAGGTGGGTTTCGTTGGTGGGAGCCGTTTGATCCCCGACTTTCATGAGCGCTGGTTTGACGGGAGTCTTCGCTGAGGCAGGAGGCGGGTTGAGACCACTCGCGGCGAATAGTCCCGCTGCACCGGTAGACGTAATAAACTTTCTTCGATTCATGGATGGTCCTCCCAACTGCCCCGAACAGTTTTAGTGCAGTTTACCGCTACTCCCGGTCCGGACGTAATTCTACGAGGTCGACGATGATTTCGCGGCGAGATTGGCTCGTGGGGACAGTAGCAGTGGCCCATGCGTGGGCCGCTCGAACACAGGGGTTGAGAATGATGACGCTTGGAGCGGACTCCGGGCCTGCGCGACCCGCGGGAGTCTTGATCGAATCGCATATCCATTTGTTCGCCGACGACCCGGTCCGGTTTCCGTATAACAGCGCATCCTATAAGCCCCAGCGGGAACCTGTGGAAGACTATGTCCGGTTTGTCCGCGAGGCCGGTATCAATCATGCGGTGATCGTTCATCCGGAGCCCTACCAGGATGACCATCGCTACCTGGAATATTGCTTAGCGTACGAGCCTTCTCCGGGCTTCTTTAAAGCTACCTGCCTGTTCGATCCCATCGACCCGGAGACGCCGAAGCGCATGCAGGCGCTGGTCAAAGGAAATCCGGGACGGATTGTGGCGGTCAGAATCCATGAGATTCATCCGGCGGGAACGCCTTCGACGACCAGCGGATTAATCCGCGACAGGGATTTGCGAAACCCGCAAATGGCTGTGACCTGGCGGTCAGCGCACGACTTAGGACTGGCGATTCAGATCCACTGCATTCCGCACTATGCGGTCGAGATCGGTGAGCTGGCGGCGAAATTTCCCAAGACGCCAGTGATTTTGGATCACCTTGCTCGCGCGGGACAGGGCACTCCGGAGGAGTTCGATCAGGTGCTCAGGCTGGCACAGATGCCGCAGGTGTATATGAAGTACTCGTCGACGGGAGTGGAGACGGTGTCAAAGGAGCCGTATCCTCACGCGGATGCGAAGCCGGTGGTCAAGCGCGTGTATGAAGCATTTGGCGCGGACCGGATGATGTGGGGAGGATTGGGCACGAACATGGCGGAGTTTACGCGGGAGGTGAAGTTGTTTGATTTGATGTTCGATTTTGCGCCGGAAGGTGAGCGCGCGAAGATACGCGGGCTTACGGCGCAACAATTATTCAGGTTTTCGTGAGACGATTGCCGACCGAGGAGCGAGATAGCGAAAGCTCTGGATAGGGCTTCGCCCATCTTTTTCGGCCCAGGTACGCTCCCACGGCAAGCCGGGGCAGGTTGGCGAACCTGGGGCACCCGTCCTGTTTTAAGTAGTTTGGTTAGCGGGCCAGGGCTGCGCTGAAGGCTTCGCTCACGATGGATTGGGCCTCGGACTCGATCTGTTCCAGGTGCTTTTGGTCGCGAAAGCTTTCGGCGTAGATCTTGTAGATTTCTTCGGTGCCGGATGGGCGCGCCGCAAACCAACCATTTTCCGCAATTACCTTGACGCCGCCGATTGCCTGACCATCCCCGGGCGCGTGGGTGAGGATGGATTGGATCTTCTCCCCAGCCAGGGTCCCACTCTGGATGCTCTCTTTGCTCATCTTGGCCAGCATGGCCTTTTGCTGGGTGGTTGCGGGGGCGTCGGTCCGGTCATAGAACGGGTCGCCATATTGCTTGGTGAGATCCTGGTAAATTTCGCCTGGATCCTTCTTCATCGTGGCGGTGATCTCGACCGCCAGCAAGGCTGCGATGATGCCGTCCTTGTCGGTGGTCCACACGGTACCGTCACGGCGCAGGAAGGAGGCGCCGGCACTCTCTTCGCCCCCGAACCCAAGCTTGCCTTCGAGCAGTCCGTCAACGAAGTACTTGAAGCCTACGGGAACTTCGAAGAGATTTCTGCCCAACCCGGCAGTGACGCGATCGATCATGCTGCTGCTGACCGCGGTCTTACCGACGGCGACATGCTTGCCCCATGGGCGATGCCCGAAGAGATAGTGGACGCACACCGAGAGATAGTGATTGGGAGGCAGCAATCCCCTGCTCCTGGTCACGATGCCGTGGCGGTCATGGTCGGTGTCGCAGGCAACGGCCACATCGAACTTGTCTTTCAACGCAATCAGCGATTGCATCGCATACTTCGAGGAGGGATCCATACGGATCTTGCCATCCCAGTCCAGGGTCATAAAACGGAAGGTGTAATCGACCACATCGCTGACCAGGGTCATATTCAGCTTGTAGCGTTCTGCGATGGGCGCCCAGTAATGCACGCCTGCCCCACCCAGGGGCTGAACACCGAAGTTGATGCCCGAGGCGCGGATGGCCTCCATATCGATGATGTTGCCGAGATCCTCGACGTAAGCGGAGACATAGTCGTGGCGGTGCGTGGTAGAGGACTTCAGCGCTGTGTCGAGAGATACGCGTTGGACGCCCTCGAGCTTGGCGGTGAGAAACTCATTGGCCTTGGATTGAATCCAGGAGGTGGCTTCCGATGAGGCCGGGCCGCCATGAGTGGGGTTGTACTTGAAGCCGCCGGATTCAGGGGGATTGTGCGAGGGCGTGACCACAATGCCGTCGGCCAGCCCGGTCTTGCGGCCGCGGTTGTAGGTGAGGATGGCATGCGAGATCGCCGGGGTCGGGGTGTAGTCATCGTCCTTCGCCAGCATGACATCGACCCCGTTGGCGGCGAGAACCTCGAGCGCACTTGCCAGGGCCGGCTGGGAGAGCGGGTGCGTGTCGATACCCAGGAAGAGCGGACCGTCGGTTTTTTGCTGAGCGCGGTAGAGGCAAATGGCCTGGGTGATGGCCAGGATGTGCCACTCGTTAAAGGAGCGATCGAAGGAGGAGCCGCGGTGGCCCGAGGTGCCAAAGGCAACCCGCTGCTCTGGAACATGAGGATCGGGCCGCTCCTCATAATAGGCGGTGATTAGCTTCGGTACGTCGACCAAGTCACTCGGCTTGGCTAGTTGTCCGGCTCTGGGATTAACGGTATTCAACGTTCCGCACCTCAACCTTCACGATGTCCAATATTCGGACATGCCATTGTCTCGCATGAGAGGTTGGCCGGTCAGCATCTTCTGAAAAATATTCAACAAATGCCTGGTGGTAGGCGTGTTGGCCGCTGGGCGCGATTCGGAAACGGTGGCGCCAAATCGGAATCGGCCGGGAGGGGTCAAAATATTGAGCAGAATTGAACAGACCGAGAGCTGGCTGGAGTGGGGGAGTATGGCAACATGCAAAATTTGATGCGCTGAAAAAGGTCCAAGATACCCGATACCACGGTGAATCTTCTGGTCGTTGACGCTCCGGTGGTATCAGTGGAGGCAGGATCGCCTGGTTTTGCCTGCGTCCCCTGCGAAGCACTGGCCCCGCCGGCTGGACGATTGCATAATCGAATGCGCTGTTACAGTAGATGCAATTGGTTTCGTGCACGGGGAGTGCAAGCCAAAGACAACTTTTTGTGACGAATTGGAAAGAGCCTGCCCGGCATTTTTCAAGACGTATGGATCGGTGTCGTCAATGGGAATGCTGTAGCCATAGAAGTGAATGATTCCGTAGCAACCGCTGTTTTTGGCGAGTGGAGAAGCAGCAGAGGACATTGCACCAGCCTGACTACCTTCTCCGCGATCGAGCCGAAGACGACGGCGCGCCAACCCGACGTTCCGTGAGTGGAAAGCACCATCATGTCAATACGCTCGCGTTCCACCACCGACATAATGTTACCCACCACATCGTTGCCAATCTCGATGACGGAACGAGCGCTGAGGCCTTTGGCAACCAGAACGGCTACACATGCGGCCAACCGCTGCTCGCTGCGGTCCCTTGCGTCCTGAAGGAACCTGGTATCCGGAATGTACTCAGTTCCGGTGTCAAGGGAGAATATAGGAACGACGTGCAGCAGGCAGAGTTCCGCATGAAAATGCTGGGCGAGGTCGGTGGCCATCATCAATGCAGCGTCGGATGAAGAACTGAAGTCGATGGGCAAAAGAATTTTGGTGGGGACGGAATACGGGGCAAGCCGCTGGGACATGATGATCTCCTCGCCAAGCCACACAAGTGGCGGCAACGAATAGCATGTTCACTTCTGGTCTATACAAGGCAACCGCTCTCGACGCGCGTATTCCCCAAAAAAGCCGCACCTCGCTAAACCTGACTGCACAGCGTAGAAGTGACCATGCTCTAGCATGAGCCATCAGGAGAGCGGAGTCTGTCCCTTTCGATACAAGTTAGAAGGCAAACGCTTCCTGGACGGTTTTGTCATGAAGCGTAAGAAAGGTCCGGAGCAAAACGCGCGGATCATGATCGCCTTTATATACCGGCAGTGGTGTGCGGCGGAGCGAGAGCAGGGAGTAAACGGCGGTTTGCGCAGAGCGGATCGAATATTCCACGGTAAAGACGACGTCGTCCGGAAGTTCGCAGAATTGCCCGATGAAGGCGAGGTTCTTTGAACCTTTGGGAACCACCTGCGGGCGATCGCCCTTGCTCCGGCATAGAAACTGGCTGGTGATAAAGGGCATCATGCAGGGAATGCAAGTGCATGTCTCCAATATCTTTGTGGCATCCGCCTCTAACCGCAGATGGCCCAAGATCTCGGTCATGATCTCCCGGCCGGTACAGGCCGACATCGGCTTGTTTACGAAGTCGCCGGATTTATCGACGAACAGACCGTAACCCCAAAAAACATTCACGTCCGCGGGCTGGCCGATGAAATGAGGCTGGTGGGGTAATACGATCGAGGCTAACCATCGCGACTCGGGGAAGGTAATGAGGCCACCCTCTCCGGGGAGGTTTCCGGTGAGATCCCGGACGCGATCGAAGAAGGTTGGGTCGTGGAGCGTGGTGGTAAAGGACATCCATTTCGATTCCGCGATACGGCCGGTGAAGTTGGAAGGACGGCCAAATTGTGGCTGGAAAGCGGCGATTGCCTCCCAAAGAGCCCAGGCACCGCCATCCGGTTGTCCCCTCAGCGGTGCGGGCTCGTCCATGGAGCCCAGGCTGGAGGCTTCGGTCATGGAACCCAGGGTGACGAGTACCTTATCCAAGGCATTTACTTTAATGTCTTCGCCCAGTTCGTCCCGTTCGCAATGGATGCCGCGCACGATGTAGCCATCGGCCTGGTAATCGAGATCGAGAGCGGTGACGCGGGTGTTGAATCTGAATTGGACGCCGTGCTGGCGAAGCCATTTCTCCAGCGGCCTCACCAGGGAATCATATTGGTTGTAGACGGTGCGCATGATACCGCTGAGGGTGTTGAAACCGGAGACCATATGCGTGAAGCGCACCAGATAACGCTTGAATTCCACCGCGCTGTGCCAGGGTTGAAAGGCAAAGGTGGTACACCACATGAGCCAGAAGTCGGTGGTGAAGAATGATGAATCGAAGTGATCGGAGATGCTGCTTCGTCCGAGCATGCCCTCCGGCTCGAGCGCCAGACGCTCGATGGTCAGGATATGGTTCTCGCTGAGACCGAAGTTGGGAGCGTCTATGCGGTGACCGGCGCGGAAGAGACGGCACTTGGAGGAGGTTTTCATGGTTTCATTCCAGGCGACGATCTCCTGGGTAACCGTCATGCGCTCATCGAGAGTGGGGATCGAGGAAAAGAGATCGTAGGTGCAGAGGTACTTGCCTTCCAGCATGCGGCCGCCGCGCATGACATAGCCGTCTTCAGGGGTTCCGGCGGCGTCGAGACTGCCCCCGATCTTTGCCGATTCCTCGATGATCATGATGTTGTGGCCGAGGATGTCTCCGTCGCGAATGAAGAAAGCGGCAGCGGCAAGCGAGGCGATGCCGCCGCCGACTAGGTAAACCGAGGGGTCAGAATCCACGTGGTTGCGCGGCATGGGGCTCACACTCTCTGTTGCGTGCCGGGCCCGTTTTTTCGAGTCTCCCGGTGCGACCATGCGCATCCTTCAGTGCTCTCATACTTCATGGAGGATTACATGGTCAGCGGGTCGATTGCTGTATCGAATTGCACATCGCTGAGCCAGCCATGGTGGAAGACTTACCCTTGAGGGGCTCTTATCATCTCGAAAGAACTCAGGAGAAGACCATGCCACAAAGCACGCACGATCGAGTCGCCGAGCTCCATAACCTTGCCGCCCATGCCCACTCTGCCGCTGCAACCGCCCACGGCAAAGGAGATCACCTCACTGCTCACGAGCTGTCGATGCAGGCGCACGAGCACTCCGTCAACGCCCACAAGCTTAGCGAAGAACTCGCCCTGAAGGCGGGTAAGGCGTAGGAGGAGCATGAAAGCCGCCGTTCTTATTGCCGGCCATACGGCGCCAGGGTCCTTGCTGCAGATCGAAGAAGTTCCCCGTCCGGAAGCGCAAGCGGGTTACGTATTGCTGCGCGTGCTGGCATGCGGGGTTTGCCGTACCGACCTGCACATCGCGGAAGGAGATCTGCCACCGCTTCTTGCGAAGCTGATCCCGGGCCATCAGATTGTGGGGGAGGTGGCGGGAGGCGCGACGGCCGAGCTGCCGCTGGGCAGCCGGGCCGGTGTTTCCTGGATTGGAGGCGTCGATGGCGAGTGCTGGTACTGCCATCACGGAATGGAGAACCTCTGCGATCAGCCTACGTTTACCGGGTACACGGTCAATGGCGGTTATGCCGAGTACGCCCTGGCGCGCGCGGATTTCTGCTTTCCGCTGCCGGCGGGTTTGGATGACGTCCACGTCGCTCCGTTGCTGTGCGCCGGGATTATCGGCTTCCGCAGCCTGCGAGTCGCGGGCGTCGCGCAGGGCGAGCGGGTGGGACTTTTTGGCTTTGGCAGCTCGGCAAGTTTGGCGATCACCATTCTGCAATCCTGGAAGTGCCAGGTTTATGTGGTGACGAGGGGAGAAAGCCATCGCCGGCGTGCGGCCGCGCTGGGCGCAACCTGGGTCGGCAACGAGGACGAGAAGCCGCCCGTGGAGTTGGACCGCGCGATCACATTCGCGCCCAGTGGAAAAGTGGTCGTCAGTGCCCTGGCTGCTCTGCGCAAAGGTGGAGCGGTTGCGATCAATGCCATCCACCTCGACCAGATGCCCGCGTTTGACTATGACAAGCTGCTTTGGGGCGAGCGGCAAATCCGCAGCGTGGCCAATATGACGCGTCAGGATGCGCGGGATTTTCTTGCGCTGGCCAGAGATCTGAATATTCATCCACGGGCCGTGGTGTTTCCTTTGCAGGATGCAAATAAGGCGCTGCTCGCGGTTAAGAATGAAACCGAAGATGGGTCGGCCGTTATTGTTCCTTGAGGCTGGGCTCCCACGGCAGGCCCCACGGCACGCCGGGGCAGGCGGGGCAGGCGGGGCAGGCGGGGCAGGCGGGATGACAAAAGTGGGTGGTGATTGCATCAGGCTTGATGCGACGCAATTTCTCTTAAGGAGCAGTGATCTTCCCGTCTGCCCTTCCTTAACGTCCTGATGCCCCAGGAACTTTGACAAGACTGTGACAACTTGGACGGACAAGCGGAATAGGATTCCGAGCTGGCGAGGTTCTCCCCAGCCATTGGGTGTGGAATAGGAACCCCAATGAAGGCCGCCGTGCCAATCAAGAAAAACAAGCCGTACGACCACTCGAGAGGGCACCGCGACTTGCGGCTGCCTCGACGTGACTGAAACGCAGCTTTCGCGGGGAGGAAGGCTCAAAACGAACAATTGCGGCCATCTAAAGGAGAAGCTATATGAAATTCGCCGGCCCCTCATGGAAGCCAGTACTGGTTCGCGTCTTCGCCTTATCGCTGTTCCCTACGCTTGCGTTGGCGCAACACTACCAACAGACAAATCTCGTGTCCAATGTGCCCATGACTCCCGCGGCCTCAGTCACCGATCCCAATCTTCTGAACGCGTGGGGACTGGTGCATGGGCCAACTACCCCCTGGTGGATTTCAAACAATGCCGGCGGTACTTCTACGCTATACAACACTTCTGGTTTAAATCCTGCTAATCCCTCAGGGCAGACCCCGCCACCGGTGCTGGTGCCAGTAACGATCGTGGCGCTGAACGCCCCTGGAGGCATGCCGGGAAATGGAGTCAAGATTCCCAACGCCCCAAGCCAGCAACCTCCCGGGTCTCCCACCGCTGTAATGTTCAACGGCAGCACGACTGATTTCCTGGTTGCCCCGGGCAAGCCGGCAGCCTTCTTATTTGTAACCGAGGACGGCACACTTCAAGGCTGGAACTCGGCGGTGAATGCAACTACTGCGGTCATCGAGGTTGACAATTCCCAAGTCCCAAGCAAAAACAATGGAGCTGTTTACAAGGGAGCGACCATCGCCGAGATTGACGGCAGCGAATACATTCTGGCCGCCAACTTCCGCAGCGGCAGGGTTGACGTTTTCGATTCCAACTTCAAACCAGTAAGCGTTCCCCGGGAAGCCTTTCACGATGATGGGATCCCGCCCGGCTTTGCGCCCTTCAACGTGCAGGGCATCGGGCCCAACATTTACGTAACCTTCGCCCAGCAAGACTCGGCAAAACACGATCCGGTCGGGGGCGCGGGCTTAGGTTATGTGGTGGTCTTCGATGGCCATGGCAAAAACATTGCACACCTTGAGCATGGAGACTGGTTGAATGCGCCATGGGGAGTAGTGCTGGCTCCGGCAGACTTCGGTGAGTTCAGCCATGCCTTGTTGGTTGGCAATTTCCGTGGCGGCACGATTGCGGCATTCAATCCACGGACCGGCCGGTTTATGGGGAACGTCCTGAATGCCGGCGGCGCGACGGTGAACATCGACGGGCTTTGGGCACTCGCATTCGGCAATGGCGGCGCTTCCGGACCGGGAAGTACTTTGTTCTTTACCGCGGGTCCTGACAATGAGACCAACGGCTTGTTTGGAACGCTGACGCCGGTTACCAGCGAACTGCAGGAGGACGACGAGCAATAGCTTCGTTCGAAGCACGCCACCGGCGTTCGCTCGGCTAGCAGTGTGCCCCTGGAGGGCCGGCCATGGCGGGTCAATCGGGTCAATCGGGTCCCATGCCTGGCAGCCGAAGGCGGCCTTGCTGCGCAGCGAAGGCGGCAAGGCCGCCGGCCAGGGGGAGGGATCAGAAACGAAGTCAGGGAAGGAAATCGGGGAAGGGAAAATTTTGCTCCTCGCCAGAAACACGCAATGTAACCGTTCGGTTACAAAGTGAAATGTAACCGAACGGTGTCTTTACGGAATGTCACCGAGCGGTTACAATTTGTAAGATGAGGATAAGGAATATCAAGGAGTTAGGCGCCTACCTGCGGGCGCGCCGCATCGAGCTGAGGATGGATCAGGCCACGCTCGCCGGGAAAGCCAGGACCAGCCGGAAATGGCTGATCGAGGTAGAGAATGGCAAGCCGGGCGCCGAATTGGGCCTGGTGCTGCGCACCCTCCGTGCCCTCGACGTAGTTGTCGATCTCTCTGCCGACGTCCCGGTCAGCAGGCCTGCGAAGATCCTGAAGCCTAAGGCCGGCAAAGCAGCGGCGATCAAGCCGGCAAAGAGGCCCCGCCGCGTCCCCAGGCGGCACGATCCGGCTGAAGATATCGACGAGGTTCTTCACGCGTTGAAGAAAGCCGTCACGCGACGGTGAAGTCGCTGCGATGAAGAATCCGCTGAACAATGAACTGGTGGTGTTGCTCAATGGCCGAGTGGTGGGGACGGTCGCTTTCCAGAGTGGCCGCCTCTCCTTCAGCTACACGGAACAATGGACTGAGGATCCGGAGGCCTACCCGCTCTCGCTTTCTATGCCGCTGACCGCGGTCCTTCATGGTCAATCCAGCATCGAGCCCTTCCTGTGGGGACTGTTAGCCGACAACGCCCGAGTGCTCGAAAGGCTCGCGCAGCGGTATCAGGTGTCAGCCAAAAATGTCTTTCGACTGCTCAGCCATGTCGGGGAAGATTGCGCCGGGGCCATTCAGTTGGTTCGACCTGAACGGCTGGAAGAGCTGAGCGATCCGGACACTCCGAAGGACGTCGAATGGCTGAGCGAGGAAGACATTGCCGAGCGACTCAGAGTGCTCCGCACCGATCCGTCGGCAGGGAGGACGGCAGGGGACACAGGCCAGTTCTCGCTCGCCGGGGCACAGCCGAAGACGGCTTTTCTCTACGAACGGAAGCGCTGGGGTGTTCCTTCGGGCCGTACGCCGACAACCCATATTCTGAAGCCGCCGACCGGAGCGTTCGCCGGCCACGCGGAGAATGAACACTACTGTCTTCAGCTGGCCCGGGCCCTGGGAATGACTGTACCCAACTCTCACATCGAGCACTTTGGTGAAGAAATTGCCATTGTGGTGGAACGGTATGATCGCCGCCGCCACGGCCAGACATGGTCGCGCATTCACCAGGAAGATTTGTGCCAGGCGCTTGGCCTCCATCCCGACCGCAAGTATGAAGCCGACGGTGGGCCGGGCGTGCGCGCGATCGGCGAAGTGTTGAGCAACCAATCGAGCAGCGCCGGGGAAGATGTTGCCTCCTTTGCCCAGGCCCTGGTGTTTAACTGGCTCATCGCCGGAACCGATGCCCATGCCAAGAACTACTCGCTCTTGCTGGGAGCGCGCGGTGCCGTCCGTCTGGCGCCGTTCTATGACCTGGCCAGTATGCTGCCCTACAGCACGCTGGAGCTGAGGCGCGTGAATCTGGCCATGAAGATGGGAGGCGAATACCTGGTGCGCAACATCGCACTCAGGCATTGGCAGCGGGTGGCAGCGCAACTGCATCTGCGGCCGGAGTCGCTCATCGAAGACATCCGGATCATGGCCTCGGCGCTGCCCGATCATGCGGCGGCGGTCCTGGCTCAGATGAAGCGGGACGGTCTGAGCCATCCCACCGTGACCAAGTTGACCCAGCAATTGCAGCAAAGACCGCCGCGTTGCCTGGCCATCGTTGGCCGTTAAGGGTTACGCAATGCTCTGGACACGACGCTACCGACTGACATATGCTTAGGCATAGGCCTCACGATGACCCATGAGCGGCACGTTAGACTTTTCAGGAACGGGCGCAACCAAGCGGTTCGAATTCCTCGTGAGTTCGAGTTTCCTGGCGAGGACGCGGTCATGCGCAAGGAGGGAGAAAGACTGATCATCGAACCTGCCCCGCCTAGATCTCTGCTAGCTCTGTTGGCAACCCTCAAGCCGCTCGATGAAGAGTTTCCGCCAATTCCTGATCACGCACCTGATCCTGTCGACTTGTAATGCGCTACTTGCTCGACACCAACATTGTCTCCGATCTCATCCGCAATCCACAGGGCGGAGTAGCGGAATTTATAAGAAGAATTGGCGAACAGAAGGTCTGTACCAGCATCATCGTTGCTGCGGAATTGCGCTATGGCGCCACCAGGAAAGCTTCGCCACATCTCACTAACCAGGTCGAAGCGGTGCTTGGCGCAATGGACGTTCTCCCATTCGAGACGCCCGCCGACGCAGCCTACGGATTGATCCGCGCTCGCCTTGAACAGGCTGGCACACCAATTGGCGGTAACGACCTGCTCATAGCTGCTCAGGCCATCGCACTAGGCTACATCCTTGTTACCGACAATCAAAAAGAGTTCGTCCGCATCGAAGATCTCACTTGCGAGAATTGGTTACGGAAGAGATGACGACGCTGAGGAAGTAGAACGGCTCTAGAACAGGTTCGAAATTCGTTGACGTGTTGTGCGTTCGAAATTAGTAGATGAGCTTCAGGGAGAATTGGATTTGGCGGGAGGTGCCGGCGGTGCGGCTGATTTCGCCGAAGCCGGAGCCGAGCAGGGTGTTGGCCGGCAAGCCCATGTTGACGATGTTGAAGAGGTTGAAGAACTCGGCGCGAAATTGCAGATCCGTTCGCTCGATGCCACTCGAGCGGTGACCAATGGGCGTGCTCTTGATCAAGGCGAAGTCGTAGTCGTAGTAGGCCGGCCCGCGGAAGGTGTTGCGTCCTAAAGTGCCGAAGAGCCCGTGGTTCGGGCCCGTGCCCCCAGGCACATTGATGGGGATGGAGAAATACGAGCCGTTGTTCGCGCCTAAGCCGAAATAGTCCTCGCGGACCTTGCGGGCGGTGGAAAGGTGCGGAATGCCAACCTGGTCAGGGCGATCTGCACCGATGGTTCCAGCATCCGTCTGCTGCACGCCGGAGTAGATGGTGAAGGGCGATCCACTGGTGATGGTGGAGATGCTGAGTAGCTCCCAGCCACCAGTGACGGTCCTGCCAAGCGGCTGCAGAAACCCGATGCTTTCCCCGTGAAGGTCCTGCGCCAGGCTCAGAGTGAATACATGAGCCACGTCGAAGGTGGATGGCCCTTTTTCCGGATGCGTGTTGAAGGGATCCTGAGGCGCGGTCTGGGAGATTGCGCCTGAACCTCCAGTAATGAATCCCCCGATGACGGAACTGGTTTCATCTAGCGATTTTGACCAGGTGTAGCTGGCCTGAACCCCAGGGCCGCCGCGGGGGATAGTTCCCTGCAGCGAGGTTTGTAAGGCGTTGTAAGTAGAGTGGGCGGTATTGGTGATAACGTTCTCCGTGCCAAAGCCGCCAGTGATGTTTCCCGCTTGATCGAATTGGGTATAGGGAGCGAAGCTTGGGCCCGCGCCTGCGTAGCCGTTGAAGAAGCTCATCCGCGGCAGCTTGGCGGCGGCCGTTCCTATGTAGGTCGCGTCGGCTACCAGGTTTCCGAAATGGCGCTCCAAGCCGAGAGTCCAGGTTTGCAGGTAGGCGTTGCCGAATTTGGGATCGACGCAATTGATGGTCAGCGGAGTGATCAGGTGGGCGGGCGAGAGCGCGGCAAGATCTCGCTGATAGCGGTTTAAGTCCATAACGGTGTTGGCATGGACAGCCTTGGTGCCGTTGGCAAAAATGTTCTGCCCCTGGGGCGTGTAGGCGAGGGGCAACTCGTTCGACGTGATCTGGAAGCCATACGGAATAGGCGCTGCGGCCGCGGAAGTGAGGCGGGGATCAACGGCAAATGGAATCGAGCCGGTGAGCGAATTGTCCTGGAAGAGATTGGGGGGGATGGTGGTAATTGCGCCGCCGGCGCGGACGTGGATCTGCGCGCCGGCCAGCCAATCGAGCTGGACGCGCGGTCCCAGGCCATCGAGATTGAAGCGATACCCAGGCTGGGGATTGACGACGAACTGTTGCTCAACGCCAGAGGGGGTGTTGGAAAAAGCGAGGCCGGAGGTTCTCTTGGCGCGCTCGGTGACAGGCGTATAGAGTTCGTAGCGCAAACCGTAGTCGAGCACCAGACGGGCCGAGATCTTCCACGTGTCCTGGGCAAAAAAAGCGAAGGCATTGCGGTTGATGGCCGCTGCTCCTATGTGGTCGCCCCCGGAAAAGTAGGGAGGCGCAACGGCAACGGTGTAGACGAAGGGGCTTCCGCTGAGCAGGCTGGAAAGCGTGTCGGGCAATGGATCGCCGATGCGGATGTTGTGCTGGCCGCTTTGCGAGGGAATGTTGATGGGGGAATAGGCGGTGCCTCCGCCGAAGTCATATTCGCCATCAGGGCTGATACCGAAGTAGGTGGTATCGCGGTTGAGGCGCATCTCGGCGCCTGCCTTGAAGGAGTGACTGGCGGTGGTGAAGGAAAGATTCTGGCGCAGCTGGAAGAGATTGCCGTAGATGCTGATGACCGTTCCCGCGGGCTGGTTGAAAGGCTCGTAGGAGCCATCGTTGAACTTCACGGCAGGATCGGTGAGGTCGGTGGTGGGGAAAGAGGGTGTGGCGCGGGTGACACTGGCTGAGGATTCCAGAACCAGGCGTGGGGAGACGGTGTGGGTGAAGGTTAAAACCAGGTTGCGCTGGTGGTCGATGTAGCGAATGCCGAAGGCGGGATCGATCGTGGTCTGATCGGGGTTGGTCGTCGGACCGTACAGGTTGTTGAAGTTGAAGCGGGCGAAGAACTGAGACCGATCGGAGATCTGGTGGTCGAGGCGCAGGGAAAATTGGTTCGCGTTGGTCACCACTGGGGAGGAAGACGCGTAGGTGTGCGCTCCGTATGGACCCAGCGGATCGTTGGGCAACGGATAGCGGGCCAGCACACGGGCTATGCCGGGATCGACCGGGACCAGCAGGGTGTCGCCGGGGAAGGCCGAGGTGTCTTGGCCGGCGCGTTCCTGGGCGGTGGGGACGGGAAAGACCTGGGTCGTTCCCAGGTCCTGGCGAAAGCCCTGGTATTGGCCAAAGTAGAAGGTTTTGCCGGAACCGTTATAGATATGGGGAAGGATAACGGGACCGCCGTTGGTGAAGCCGAACTCGTTGCGCCGGAAGGGCGGGAGACGGCCGGGATTGGCGATGGAGGAGTAGTCAAAGTAGTTTCTGGCGTCCAGGGCCGAATTGCGCAGGAACTCAAAGAAGGAGCCGTGGAAGCCGCTGCGGCCGGAGCGGGTAACGATGTTGGTGAGACCGGAGGCTCCGCGACCGATCTCGGCCGGCATCCACCCGGATTGGGATTGAATTTCCTCGACCGCGTCGACGTTGAAGTTGCTGAAGGTGGAACCGCCCATCTCGGGGTCGCTGATATCGGCTCCGTCCATGGCGAAGGTGGCTTCGACGCCGCGCTGGCCGTTGATGGCGAACTGCTGGGTGAAGTTGGTGGCTCCATTGGCATCAGTCATGGTGCCTGCCGCCAAGAGTAACAGTTGGCTGAAGTCACGCTTGTTCAGAGGAAGCCCACTGACTGCGTGACTGGAGAGCGCAACGCCCCCAGTGGTTTCCGATTCCGTCACCACTGCTTGCAGCAACAGAGCTCCTTGGTCGGTGAGGGTGAGGACGACGTCGCTGGTTGCGAGATCGATGGGCTGCGGGTAGGCGATGCGATGGCCGTCCACAGTGACAAAGAGGGAAAGACTACCGGGCGGTAGGTGGCTTAGAAGAAAGGCGCCATCGGTCTGCGTGACTGACTTAGCTTTCTGGCCGGAGGTTGCGACGAGTTCTATGGTCGCACCGCTCAGCGGGTTCCCTGCTGCATTGCGCAGGACGCCTCTCCAATCTGCGCCACCGGTGACCGGCTGCTGGGCGTAGAGCGGAAGGCAAAGAGTTATCGAGACAATGACTGCGAGGACTAACTTGTTGCCAAGGGTCAAAAGGGCTTAACTCAATTCTTTAGAAAGTGCTTGGAAGACTGGACTGGTTGCGAGACAATCGACCGGTCAAAAAGTACAAGCCAAGAGGCATGCTATCGTGCTTTGGCCCGAAAGCGATGCTTCGGTGTCCTGGTATTCCTGTTTCAGAGCGCTTAGAGATGACCTGGGGGAGTTGCCTTCCTCAGCACGGGGCCATTGCACAGAAAGAGAGACAGTGTCTCTGGCATCGTGTACACTGCATGCCCAGGCAACAAGGACGTGCCGGCAACCCCTGCTGCAGGCGGTGGCGGCGAACGTTGCCGGCGAGCTGCGCGACCATCGGCCTGCTAATAGAACTGTCAAGGAGAGAAGACTATGAGCTTTTGCCAAACCTGTGGAACCAGCTTGCCCGACGGGAGTCCGACCTGCACTGCGTGCGGAGCTCCTCAGGGTGCAGCCGCTGCCAGCGCTACGCCGGGCCCGGTGCCTGGTTCAATTCCCGGTCCCATTCCTGGAACGATGCCTGCGGCTGCTCCCATGCCCGCTGCCGGATCGGGCCTTACCCCGAACGTAGCCGGAGCACTGGCCTACCTGGTCGGGGCGATCACGGGAATTCTGTTCCTGGTGATCGACCCCTTCAAAGCCGACCGCTTTGTGCGCTTTCACGCGTTTCAGTCGATCTTCTTCAACCTGCTGTGGATTGGCTTCTGGATCGTCTGGATGATCGTCGGGGTGATGCTGGGCGCTATTTCGCATGGGTTGTTCTTCATTATTCAGTTGCCCATCAACCTGCTGATCACGGTCGGTGGTTTTTGCCTGTGGGCCTACCTGATGTACTCGGCTTACCAGGGCAAGACCTTCCAACTGCCGGTGATTGGCGCGCTGGCGGCGAGCCAGGCCGGCATCGCGACGGCGGGCACCGGACAGCGGCTGTAGTTTCCCTGAGGAGCCAGCCTGGCTATGCCGGGCCGGCTCCCGGAGAACTGGCGCAGCATACCTTTTCTATCACGAGGGTTGTGGTTCTCGCGCGGGGTCGTGAGCGCCATAGAGCAAGCCCAGGGCAGGCTCTGCGGGACTGATCGCGATAGACCGTGATAGCTGATTTCTCTTCCAGCAAATGCTGTACGAATCGCCCGATCGAAAAAGGCCAATTTGGACGAGATTGATTCAGGAAATCTTCCGGATTTCGCTGGCAGCTCAAGACTGCGCTTGGATATACTTGGCTTAATGTATATCCTGAATCAGAGGGTACTGCTGTGCAGGTATCTAAATGGGGAAACAGTCTAGCCGTTCGCTTGCCAGCTGCGGTAGTCGAGGTTCTGGAGCTTAAGGAAGGCGACCAGATCGAAGTGAGGATCGCCGGTCCTCGCGAGTTCGAGATTAGCCGTGACCGCAGCCGAGACGCGGCAATCGAGCGATTGCGGAAACTTCGCCGCCGTCTACCCTCCGGTTTCACCTTCGACCGGGTGGACGCGAATGAGCGGTAGATCCTTCCTCGACACCAGCATCTTGATCTACGTAATTTCGATGGGGGATGCTCGCGCAACTAAGGCAGAAGAACTTCTGGCGGACGGCGGGTATATCAGCGTGCAGGTCTTGAATGAGTTCGCCGCTGTTGCTCGCCGCAAGCTGAAGATGCCATGGCACGAGGTTCATGATGCGTTGTCTGCCGTCCGGACTTTGTGCGAGGCTCCCGTTCCTCTCTCAGTCGAAACTCATGAGGCTGCACTGGAGATTGCTGAGCAGTATGGCTATCACATCTATGACGCATTGATTCTCGCCGCGGCTCTGGACGCGGATTGCGACACCCTATACACCGAAGATATGCAAAACGGTCAAAGGGTCGGAGCGATCACCATCCGCAATCCATTTCTGATCGGGTGAAGTTATCGGCGGCTGCACCGGCTGCGGAAAAAAGTCTGCACCGTGCAGGAAGCAACACCTCAGGTAGCCTGCTACGGCGGATCCCGAGGTGCTTGTCCGCGGATAATTTTCAGCGGCGCGCGGCGTTTTCTCGCCACGACGCAAAGAAAAAGCCCAGGGGCTAAAGCCCGGATTTTGCTTGATTTCAACGGCCCGACTAAACAGCTTGCGGAAAAAGCCGGAAGGGGGATGAAATGAGTCCCCTCAGCGGCTAAAGCCGGACCTGTTTACAACTACTTACGGACGGGCTGAAGCCAATACCCTCAAGAAACAGAGTTTTTCCGCAAGCTGTAAAGTCGTGCCCCGATACAAACATGAGCTTTTCCGTAGCCTGTGAATCCCGTACCCTTCACAAATCCCGCAGTGAGGGCAAGAGTAGGGTCAGCTCACTGAGACGGGCACGGAGCCGGGGTGCTTCTTGGCGGTGCCGCGAATGCCGAGGAGGGTGAGGATCGGCGCGGTGAGCATGGTGGTGACCAGCGCCATGACCACTAGCATGGTGAAGAGCGTGGGAGTGAAGGCACCTACGGTGTAAGCGATGTTGAGGACGATCAGCTCTACCAGGCCGCGGGTGTTGAGCAGGGCTCCCAGGGCTATGGCGTCTCTCCAGGATTGACCGGTCCAGCGGGCAGCGAGCGCGGCGCCGCCCATTTTGCCAAAGACCGCGGCTAAGAGGACCAACCCCGCCCAAAGCCACATGGCTCCATCGTTGAGCAGGTCCAACCGGGTACGCATGCCGGTGAGGGCAAAGAAGAGCGGCAGCAACAGACACAGAGACCAGCATGTCGAGACGCTCGCGCAGGGCGAGCTGCCAGTGAGGTACGCGTGGGAAGCAGACGCCGGCGAGAAAGGCGCCGAAGAGCGGATGGACGCCGATCTTGTCGGTGGCCGCGGCGGAGAGAAGCGCGCCGGCGACGACCACTCCCAGCAGCTCCAGGGTCAACTCCGGCTTTCTGTGGCGGCGGACAAGATACGCACCCAGCGGGCGAATGACGCCGATCATGAGCACCAGGTAGACAACCAATCCGATGAGCCGGAAGAGCAGCGAGGAGGGCCCATCCTCGCCGCCGATGAAGGCCAGGGCGAAGGCCAGCAGGCTCCAGGCCACCACGTCATCCACTGCCGCACAAAGGATGGCGGTGGTGCCCAGGGCAGTTCCCTGCAGATTGCGCTCTTCGAGGATGCGGGCCAGCACCGGGAAGGCGGTGATGCTCATGGCGATGCCCAGAAAAAGCACGAAAGGGAATGCTGCCGATGCCGTGAGGCGCGAAGCGGATGCGCAGAGAATGGGCCAGCAGAGCTGCCATCCCGAAGGGCAGCAGGATGCTCATTCCGCTGGCCATGACCGCGGTGGCGCGCTGGCGAGCGAGATGCTCGTAATCAAGTTCCATTCCGATCAGAAAGAGGAAGAGCACCAGGCCGACGGTGGAGAGGGTTTCGAAGGGCCCCAGCGAACTGGGCGGGAAGAGGCTGGCGGAGAGGTGGGGGGCAAAGCGGCCAAAAACCGACGGTCCCACGAGAATGCCGCCGATGATCTCACCGATGACACGAGCCTGGCCGACTTTCAGCGCCAGCCAGCCACAAGCCACCGTGATCAGCAACACGATCGCCATCTGGGTCAACAACAGGGTCATGGAAGTGATCCTTAGCGGGACAGATCAGCGGTTCGGGTTTAGAAGCTGGCCAATTGCGAACGACCTTCCTAGTTTATCGAAGTTGCACGCCGAGTCTTGCCCTGGGGAAGCCTGGACGTTAGATTACTTTTTGGCTGGCTTCAGGCTTTTTTTCGCGGTTCTGCCGGCGTAGGCAAACGAGATCAGGGACAGCCCTATGAGCACATCCGCAAGGCAGCTACGCCGGGGAGACCGACCGGATTACGCGCGCCATTTTCGAGCATGCTGCGCTGATCAGCCGCGAGCAGCAGCTGGAAGAGCTGATGCGCCTGAACGCCGAGTTTGCGCGCGATCTGGCGCAGGCGCAGCATTGCAGCCTATGGCTGGTGGACGAAGGCAAAGGACAGCTCTGGACCGAGGTTGCGCGCGGAACCGCGCCGATCCGGATCCCGTTGGGTGAAGGAGCCGTGGGAAGATGCGTCGGCGAAGGCAAGGTGCTGCTGGTGAATGATGCGCTGGATGGGGATGTAAGCAGCACCCATTGGATCACCGGCTTCGCGACCCAGCAGATGCTTTGCGTGCCGTTGCGGGTCGAAGGCCGGGTGATCGGGGCACTGGAAGTGCTGAACAAGCCGAGCGGCTTTACCGAGGCGGATGCTGAATTACTCGGATTGTTGGCCCACTTTGCGGCCAACGCGGTGGAGAGCAAGCGGCTGCGGCAGGAGGCTATGCACGCCCGGATGATGCAGCATGAGCTGAGCCTGGCGATGGATGTACAGCAGCACCTGCTGCCCCAGGAGCAGGAATGCGTGCCAGGGCTGGAATGTGTGGGCTTCTGCCGTCCGGCGAAGTCGGTGGGTGGCGACTACTACGATATGCTTCCTTTGCCCAGCGGCAGCTTCGCCTTCACGCTGGGCGATGTCTCGGGCAAAGGGATACCGGCCGCAGTGATGATGGCCAGCATCCAGACACTGTTGCATAACCTGCTGCAGCGCGAGCCGGTAGAGGTGGCTGCTGTGGTCAGCGATTTGAACCGTACGCTCTTCGGCTGTTCGGTGCCGGATCGCTACTCTACCCTGTTCTGCGGTTTGATCTCTCCCGACCGCAAATCGCTCACCTACGTCAATGCTGGGCACGTACCACCCCTCTTGCTGCACGCGGACGGCAGACTCACCACGCTCGAAGGCGGAGGCATGCCGGTGGCCCTGATCCCCGACTGGGAATACCAACAATTCACGGTGGAGTTGCAGCCGGGGGATCTGCTGGTGGTGGTTTCCGACGGTATCATGGAGGCACGCAATCCGGACGGCGTCTTCTGGAATGATAAGGAGGTGCCGTTCATCGTCCGCCAGCATCGGAATTCGCCGATGAAGAGCTTGCCCGCTGCACTCTGCACACCACGCCGACGCGTGGACCGCCGGCGCAGAACAGTATGACGACATGACGGTGGTCGGGCTGCGAGTTCGCGGTTGAGGGGCTTGCGACACAGGCCCCGAACAGCGCTGGTGCTGCTGGCGTTTGCGGCGATTCTGGCGGGCGCGCGGGGGCAAACGCGCGCGGACCTTCTGCGCGGGGCGTATGGACCTTATCGCGCCAATAACGACCTGCTGTTTTATCACCTCGATGTTCGGGTCGACCCGGAGACGAAATTCCTGCAGGGCAAGAACACGATTCGCTTCAGGATGCTCAAGGACGGCAGGCGGATCCAACTCGATCTGCACCGCGCACTGCATGTCGACAAGATACTTTTGGGGACGGTCCGGCTTAAGTACAGGCGCGAGGAAGGAGCCGTCTTCGTCGACTTTCCCCAGACCCTGCAGGCGGGCCAGGTTTACACCATCGACTTCTACTACTCGGGCCATCCGGTGGAGACGGGAAGGTTCGGCGCCATCACCTTCCGCAAAGACCCGGCCGGCCATCCCTGGATCAACACTGCGTGCGAAGAGACCGGCGCCAGCGTGTGGTGGCCGAACAAGGACCAGTGGCGCGACGAGGTGGAGAGCATGGAGATCAGCGTGTCTGTTCCCAACGGCCTGGTCGATGTCTCGAACGGAAAGTTCATGGGCAAGACTGACCTGGGCGACGGGTATACGCGCTGGGATTGGCTGGTGCACTACCCCATCAACAACTACGACGTCTCCCTGAATATCGGCAATTATGTGCACTTCGCCGACCGGCTGGGCGACCTGCCACTCGACTTCTACGTGCTGCCGGAAGACAAGGCCAAGGCGGAAAAGCAATTTACCCAGGCGAAGGGGATGCTGGAGATATTTGGACACTATTTCGGTGACTATCCTTTTCCTCTGGACGGCTACAAGCTGATCGAAGTGCCCTACTCCGGGATGGAGCACCAGAGCGCAGTGACCTATGGCAACCACTTCACCAATGGCTACCTGGGGCGCGATTGGGTGGGCAGCGGCCTCAGCCTGCGATTCGATTTCATCATCATCCACGAGAGCGCGCACGAGTGGTTCGGCAACAGCATCACCGCCGCCGACCGATCGGACATGTGGATTCATGAAGGCTGGGCCACTTACCTGGAGAGTCTCTACGTGGAATCGCGGTGGGGGCGAGCCGATGCGCTGAAGTACATGAATGGATTAAAGGCCAAGGTCAAGAACCTGCAACCGATTGTCTCGGCGCGCGGTGTGAACAGCACGCCGCCGGAGGACCAGTACTTCAAGGGGGCGTTGTTTATCAATACCCTGCGCAGCGTGGTGAACGACGATGCGCGGTGGTGGGCGCTGCTGCATGGTTTCTATCAGCACTTCAAGTATCAGACCATCATGACGGAGGATGTGGTCGAGTACTTCAACCAGCAAACGGGGATGAACCTGACGCCGATCTTCGATCAGTACCTGCGTCACGCGGCAGCTGCCGGTTCTGGATTTGCAGTGGAGCCCGGGAAGCGTCCGCTACCGGTGGGAGGCCGATGAGCCGGCGTTTGCCATGCCGGTCCTGGTGGGCAGCCAGGATCACTGGCAGATGATTCATCCCACGACGACCTGGCAGACGATGCCGACTACTCTGACGAAGGACGGGTTTGAGGTCGCTACCGATCTTTACTACATCACGGTGAACAAGCAATGACCCTTTACTATGAAGCCTGCTTTCGCGAGGTTTTCGCCGTGACTCATTGTAATTTCGACCGTTGCCGCTCGCGTGCTCGGATCGCTGGTGGAAAAGGAAATTACTACGCCCGAGTATTACCCGCTCTCTCTGAATGCGCTGGCCAATGCGTGCAACCAGAAGAATAACCGCGAGCCGGTGATGAACCTGGATGAGGACCAGATCCGGCAGGCGCTGCATCAACTGGAAGACGATGGGCTGGCCGGCGCGGCGCGGGGCATCGACAGCCGGGTTGCCAAGTACGAGCACCGGGTGCAGGAGGTGTTCAATTTTACCCGCGGGGAGATCGCCGTGGTGTGCGTTCTGCTGCTGCGCGGGCCGCAGACCCCGGGCGAGCTGCGCGGCCGGGGCGAACGCATGCACCGCTTTGAGGAGCTGAGCGATGTGCAGTCGACGCTGCAGAGGTTGATGCAGAGGGAGCCTCCGCTGGTGAAGGTGCTTCCCCGGCAGCCGGGCACCAAGGAAGCTCGTTACGCGCATTTGTTCTCGGGTGAACCGGTCGAGGTGGTTGGGAACAGTGAGGTTGCTGAGTCTTCGGGGACGGGGTCTGGTATGGCCCAGATGGAAGCGGAGATCGCTGCGCTGCGGGAGGAAGTGGCGGAGTTGCGGGCGCAGGTGGAGAAGGTGCTTCGGCTGGTGGAGTGAGGATTGTATTTGTAACTGTTACTGATACTGTTCGGAATAAAGGATTGGTGGCTATCACCATACGCTCACTTGTTTGGGCCTCGGTCGTCGAAAAGCTCCGAGCGAGCATGGGTAGGATAAGCTCGGCGGGGTCCTTCGACTCCGCGCTGCAAGTCGGCTCTGTCAGGCGATAAAGTCTGTGAGGCGCTCCGCTCAGGATGACGATTTTGGAGGAGTTTTGAGGAAAAACATCCTAAACAAGTTTGCGCTTATAGGGCTTCGCCCGTCTTTTCGTCCCAGGTACGCTCCCACGGCAAGCTCCACGGCGAGCCAGGACAGGCGGGGCAGGTTCGGCGACCTGGATTTCGCTGTTACGCAGCGCCAGATAGGACCGCGTGTGCGGCTTTCGTTGAGGAAAGCCGCATGCAGTTCGTCAATGGCGCCAAACTCAACAGGAAATCCAGGGATCGAGGGGCACCCGTCCCGTTTCCGAGAGTGTCTCGGCAGGTCGAGAATCCGCGGCTAGCGGTGGCTCAGGCGTAGGCTTTGCCAGCTGGCGTCGGTGGTCCAGCCTCCGTCGATGGGAAGAGCCTGGCCGTTGATGAATCCGCTTTGCTCCGGGATCGGAGAGGAAGAGGATGGCGCGGGCGATGTCGTCCGGCGAGGCAAAGCGGCCCATCGGATTGACTCCGATGATGTCTTCATCGGTGTAGCTTCCCGTGCCTGATCGGCTTGATCCATCTCTGTCTTGACCCAGCCGGGACAGACGGCGTTGCAACGCACACCGCGGCCTCCCCACTCCGATGCTAAGGTGCGGGTGAGCCCGATCAGCCCGTGCTTGGATGCGTTGTAAGCGGCGCGGTCGGCTATGCCGGCAAGTCCGGCGATCGAGGCCACGTTCACGATGCAGCCGGAACGCTGCTGCAACATCACCTTCCCGAAGGTGCGGGCGAGAAGAAAGGGCGCGACCAGGTTTACTTCCAGAACGCGACGAAAGGTTTTCACGTCTACCGTCTCCGCCCGGGCAATCGAACTGATGCCGGCGTTGTTGACCAGAACGTCGGCCCGGTTCCAGCGCTCACGTATCGCTTCGGCAGCGGCTTCGACCACTGATTCGTCGGAGATGTCGCCGGGAAAGTCCGCCGCGTCGCAGCCGATGGCGCGGATGCTGGCCAGCGTTGCGGTGCACGGTTGCAGATCCAGCAGGGCGAGTGAATAGCCGGCGACGGCGAAGATCTCAGCGGTACGGCGGCCGATGCCCTGGGCCGCTCCTGTGATGATGGCTAGTTTCATGGCGATGAACTCCGTTTCCAAGTTACAAGAGAAAGCATGCCATAAGTGTGACTTACGGGAATTCGCGCGCGCTGCATCCGGGCTTGATATCATAGAGGCAGCCCTCCTTTACTGTCACTACCCTCTCCTCTACGCACTTCAGCGCACCACACAATCGAATACGGAAGAGGTCCAGAAGCATGGTGGCAAACGGAATCCTCTTAAAAGAGACAGCGAAGATCCGCAAGATCGCCTTCGTGGGCGACCACTCTGCCGCGCAAGTGCGGCATCGCCACGTTCACCACCGATCTGCTGTCGGCGGTGCAGAGCGCGTATCCGCAGAGCCAGTGCCTGTGCGTGTCCGTCAATGATATCGAGGACGGATATGACTATCCGGAAGTGGTGCGCTTCGAGATCGAAGAGCAGGATTTGCCGTCTTACCTGCGCGCTGCGGATTTTCTGAACATCAGCGATGTCGACATCGTGTGCCTGCAGCATGAGTTCGGCATATTCGGCGGCCCGGCTGGAGGCCACGTTCTGGCCATGCTGCGGGAGTTGAAAATGCCCGTGGTGACCACGCTGCATACGGTTCTGCGCGATCCCAAGCCCGACCAGCGACGCGCCATGGAAGAGCTGATCGCGCTCTCCACGCGGCTGGTGGTCATGGCGGATCGCGGACGGCAGATGTTACACGAAATCTATGGCGCGCCGCTGAGCAAAATTGACCTGATTCCGCACGGCATTCTCGATGTCGGATTTGTGGACCCAACCTATTTCAAAGACCAGTTCCAGGTGGAAGGCCGCACGGTGCTGCTTACCTTCGGCTTGCTCTCGCCGAATAAGGGCATCGAATATGTGCTCAATGCCCTGCCCGCGGTTCTGGCTGAGTTTCCCGATGTGGTGTACATCGTGCTGGGCGCGACCCATCCGAATGAGATACGCAATCATGGGGAAGCTTACCGGCTGAGCCTGGAGATTCTGGCCACCAAGAACAAGCTGGAGAAACACGTTATCTTCTGCAACCAGTTCGTGGACCCGGAGAACTTGAAGGAGTTCATGGGCGCCGCGGATCTATACATCACTCCCTACCTGAATGCAGCGCAGATCACCTCGGGCACGCTCTCGTTTGCCTTCGGTTCCGGCAAAGCGATCATTTCGACACCGTATTGGCACGCGGCGGATTTACTCGCGGACGACCGGGGCGCGCTGGTGCCGTTTGCCGATTCGGCGGCCATGGGGGAGGCGATTCTCGGGCTGCTGCGCGATGACACGCGACGGAATGCGATGCGCAAGAACGCCTACCGGCTGGGGCGGGAGATGATCTGGTCGAACGTGGCCCAGCTATATATGCACAGCTTCGAACTCGCTCGCCTGGAAGGCAAGCCCCTATCGCGAAAATCACTCGCCATCAAGACGCTGGACAAGAAGCATCGTGAGCTGCCGGAGCTGAAGCTGACGCATCTTGCGCGGATGACGGACTCCACCGGCGTCTTTCAACATGCCATCTTCAGCGTGCCCAATTTCAGCGAAGGCTACTGCACCGATGACAATGCCCGGGCCTTTATCCTGGCGGTGCTGATCGCGGAGTTAGCCGACGATACGGAGCAGGAGCGGAGCCTGGCCAGCACCAGCGCTGCTTTTCTGCATCACGCCTTCGACCCGGCGAGCGGACGATTTCATAACCACATGAGTTTCGATCGCCGGTGGCTGGACGAGCAGGGATCGGAGGACAGTCATGGGCGGGCGCTGTGGGCGCTGGGAGTCGGCGTAGGACGATCGACGCTGCGCAATTTTCAGATGATGGCCGGGCAGCTGTTTGCGCGGGCCTTGCCGGCGTTGACCGAGTTCAGCTCACCGCGAGCGTGGGCCTTCGGGCTGTTGGGCATCCATGAGTACCTGCGCCGGTTGGGCGGGGACAGCCTGGTGAACCAAACGCGCGAGACGCTGACGGCGCGCTTGATGGAGCTCTACGACCGGCACGCGCACCCCGACTGGAACTGGTTTGAGGAGGAACTGTCCTACGACAACGCGCGGCTCTCGCATGCTTTGATTGTGAGTGGACGGGCCACGGGACAGGAAGCGGTTTTGCAGCGCGGGCTCGAGACCCTGCGCTGGCTGACAGAGCAGCAGACCACGGAGAAGGGCCACCTGCGCCCGATTGGCAGCAACGGCTTCTATCACCGCGGCGGCGCGCGGGCTAACTTCGACCAGCAGCCGATCGAGGCCCAGGCCACAGTCGCAGCCTGCCTCGAAGCCTATCGGGCCACGGCGGATGTGCGCTGGTATGAGCAGGCGCAACATGCCTTCGACTGGTTCATCGGAGGCAATGACCTTGGTCTCGAGCTCTACGTACCCGAAACCGGCGGTTGCCGCGATGGATTGCACATCGACCGGGTGAACGGAAACCAGGGCGCCGAGTCCACGCTGGCCTTTCTGCTGTCGCTGGTGGAGATGCGCCAGGCGCAGAATATGCTCACCAGCTTCCAGCAGCCGATCACGGCGGAGGAGTATCCTCCGTTGCCGGTCTCCATGCACTAGACGCATTCTGGTTCGATTCCCTTAAAGATGTATGCCGGGAGAGCACGTTTGTGCGGATTTCCCGTGAAAAAGCTGCACAAGAATGCCCGCGGAAACGACTATAGAGGCAGGCGACAAGAAACGAGACCCCCCAATGGGAAATGCGACTGCACTGGAAAACGGGACCGCCCTGACACTTGCTCTGAAACGTTCCAAGACCGTCCTGAAGCCAGATCCGTCACGGGTGCTTCTGCGGCAGTTTGAGCCTGGGGATGCGCGACGAATTATCGGGATCATCGAACGAATCATGGCCGTGCCGGAGGCGATGGTTGGCCCGCTGCTGGAGCAAGTCTCAGCCGACTTCGCGCAGCGCCACCTTCATCTGCGGCAACGCTTCCTGGATCGCTTTGAGCAGCTGCGGGAACTGGTGCCGGCACATGCCGAGTTCTCTACGCAGCGGAAGCTTCTGATCGGCGCCTACTTTCTGGCCGAGTACGCGCTGGAATCGGCGGCGCTGTTCAGCCCCTCGATGGTGCAGCATCCCGACCAGACGGGCTTGCCGGAGGGCGCGGTGCGCTTCGTTCTCAGCCTGCGCGCGACCGGGGAAGGACATATCTCCTCCATCACCTTTCGCAGCGGCGTTGTCCATCGCGATCTGCGGATCGAGGTGGATCCAGCGGGCAGGCTGCTCACCGAGCCGCGGCAGATCGCCAACACGGTGTACGAAGGACCGCTGTTCCAGCGAAAGCTTCAGGAACTCGGGTTGGAGAGCGACTTTACCAACCGGGTGCTGGAGAGGTTGGGAGACTCTTTTGGGCTGACGACGCTGCGCGACGCTCTGTCCGCAGAGCTGGAACACTCCGGCCAGGCGCATGGAGAAGCCGGGGAGGATCAGCTGCGGGCACAGAGTATCTGGATGCTGGCCCGGTCCAACTACGAGGTGCAGTTCGAGCCGGAGCAGGATCTTTCGGAGCGGATCATTTTTCCTTCCACGCCCTCGCAAAAGAACGGCATTGAGGACGCGCGGTTTGTGCGCTTTCGCAAGGACGATGGCTCGCATGTGTACTACGCGACCTTTACTGCCTACGACGGCAGGGTGATTATGCCGGAGCTGCTCGAGACCTCTGATTTTCTGCGCTTCCGGTTTATTTCATTGAATGGCCCGGAGGCGGAGAACAAGGGCATGGCGCTGTTTCCGCGGAAGGTGAATGGGGCCTATGCCATGATCTCGCGCCAGGACAACGAGAATATCTTCCTGATGCGTTCGGACAATGTGCACTTCTGGAACGAACGCCAGTTACTGCTGAAGCCCAGGTTTCCGTGGGAGCTGGTGCAGATTGGGAATTGCGGATCGCCCATCGAGACCGAGGCGGGGTGGCTGGTGCTGAGCCACGGAGTGGGACCGATGCGCCAGTACTGCATTGGGGCGTTCCTGCTGGACTTGCAGGATCCGTCCAAAGTGCTTGGCCGGCTGCGTGAACCGATGATGACACCGGAGCCGAGCGAGCGCGAAGGGTATGTGCCGAATGTGGTTTATTCCTGTGGCGCGTTGCTGCACCAGGGGCAATTGATTATTCCTTATGGGCTGGCGGATCACGCCAGCGGCTTTGCCACGGTGGCTCTGGATGATGTGCTGGCTGCGATGGAGTAGGTGATGGAACCGCAGGTCCCTCCACAGTTAACGCCTGAGAGTGGAGTGCGTATCCCACTCAGGCCCGAAACAGGGCTTGAACGGGGCACCCAACGTTCGTCGCCAGCGAGGGCTGGATGGGGTCGAAGAAGAGAGTTGCGATTCTTGTCGCCGGTCGCGTGGCGCACGCCGCCACGGCAGTATGGCGCGTGGGAGACGGTGGCCAGCAATGTCGCCGAAGGGCTGGTGGCTCGGGGATGGGATGTAACGCTGTTCGCCAGCGGGGATTCCCTCACCCGCGCCAAGCTCCATGCAGTCGTGGCCAAGGGCTATGAAGAGGATCGCTCCATCGATCCCAAGGTAGCGGAGTACCTGCACATCGCGGAGGTCTTTGAGCACGCCGCGGAGTTTGACCTGATCCACAGCCACTATGACTTTATGGCGCTGGCCTACACGCGGCTGGTGAAGACGCCGGTGCTGACCACGATTCACGGCTTCTCCTCACCGCGCATCATGCCGGTTTACCAGAAGTACAGGGATGGATATTTCGTTTCCATCAGCGATTCGGATCGCGCGCCGGGATTGAATTACCTGGCCACGGTCTACAACGGAATCGACCTCACGCTCTACCCGCAACGAAGCAGCAGAGGGGAGGAGCTGGTCTTTATTGGCCGGATCCATCCGGACAAAGGGGTCCACCTGGCGATCGAGACCGCCCGCCAGAGTGGGCGGCGATTGCTCATCGCCGGGATTGTGCAGGATACGAATTACTTCCGGGATGAGATTCAGCCGCATCTCAGTGATCAGATCGAGTACGTGGGGCCAGTGGGCGTGGAGGAGAAGAATGCCTTGTTCGCGCGCGCGTTTGCCCTGCTTCACCTGAACACCATCCCGGAACGCTTTGGGCTGGTGCTGGCGGAGGCTAACGCAGCGGGGGTTCCGGTGATTGCGATGGATCTTGGCTCCTGCCGCGAGGTGATCGAGCAGGGAGTTACGGGATTTCTGGTGAACGATGTGGCCGAGGCGGTCAAAGCGCTGGACGGCGTGCCTTCGATTCAAGACGATGCCTGCCGGCGCAGAGTGCAGGAACGATTCTCTCTCGTAACCATGGTGGAGGCGTATGAGAAGGTCTACGCGAGAATTTTCGAGCTCGAGCAGGGCGCGCAGGTAATCACGACCGCCAAACCCGGGTAATGAACGCAGGGGTTTTTCCTTTGATCATTTTGATCAGTAGGCTAGATAATGACCGGCGGGGCCAACGATGAGCGAAGCCGTGATGAGCGATGAGATGGAAGGACGCGCGTTGATGCTCTATGACGGGCTGTGCGGCGTGTGCAACAGCGCCGTGCAATGGGTGATCAAACGCGATCACGCCGATCGATTTCGCTTCGCTCCTCAGCAGTCTGCGGTGGCCGCATGCCATACTCTCCCGGCACGGGATCGACCGCGAGGCGATGCTCGAGAGCAATAGCGTTTACCTGGTGCTCGATGCCGGCTCGGAAGACGAGAGGTTGTTGACGCAGTCGGACGTCACGGTGAACATGCTGTTGCTCTTGGGCGGCCGCTGGCGGGTATTGGGAAAAATGCTGCGCGCGGTGCCGTTGTTTGTGCGCAATGCTGCGTATCGCATGTTCGCGCGGAATCGCTATCGGCTGACAGGCCAGTATGAGGTTTGCCCTGTACCGTCGGAAGCGGAACGGATGAAGTTTGTTGGCTGATTTTTTTACGCCGATGCTGGAACCGCCACGCGAATCCGCATGGGCTGCCGCTTCCAATAGGTCAAGGAACGCCACAGCCACTCGACCGGCCCAAACTCGAAGTAGCGCAACCAGATCGAGCTGAAGGCCAGATTGAAAAGCCACATCCCGGCCACGGCATAGTAGATCTTGTAGTACTCCACGTAACCGTACCAGTGCCAAGGTCCCCAGACGTAGATCACCTTCATGGTGATGCTGGTCAGCAGATAATTCGACAGCGCCATCTGTCCCACCGCGGCGACCCGTTGCAGTAGCCACTTCAGGGCTCCTGCCTTCAACAGAATCAAGAGCAACGCGGCGGTTCCCAGCGCGCCCGCAACCCGCGCCAGGTCATAAGGCGCCTGCAGTCCAGAGCAACGTTTGGAACATGTCGAAGTGTCCGGCCCAGGCCTTCCAGACGCCGAGGCCGCTTACGCCCCACGACTAGCGAAAGCCCGATCACCGCAGTCCATACGTAGGTCTTCCTACTCAACCGGCCGGGCAAAAACCCATTCTTGTACAGCGCCATGCCGAGAAGCATCATGCCCACCCAGTCGCCGAAGCCGAAGTAGGAGCCTTTGAGTTCGCCCATCAAGACGTCGTGCGCCTCATGCCCCTGCGCCTTCCAGTACCCCTTTTGCATGGCGGCAATGTCCTTGTCCCTCTTCTTCGGAGTCATCCGCCACTGTTCCTGCGACATCGGTCCACTGCTTCAGGGCATCCTGGTCATCCTCGGTCAGTGGCTGGTGTTGCGCGAGCTTGGCGTTGGCCTTGGCCGCATCCTCCCTTGGCGCTAGACCACATGTGATACTGTGCGCACCCCCAACAGCGCGAATTGATCAGCAGCAGGATTCCCGCCACCCACATCAGGCGCTTCGACACGAACATTGCGAAAGGGAAAGAGAAAGAGGAGCGCGGCCAAGCCGTAATAGAAGAGGATGTCGCCGCTCCAGATCAGGTATCCGTGCAGCATGCCAAAGAGCACCAGCCACATGTTGCGCCGGGTGTAGATATCGGCGGCGCGTATGCCTGCACCGCGGGCCAGTGCCCGCTCGGTCAGCAGGATCACGCCCGCCCCAAACAGCATGGAAAAGATGCGCGCGCATCTTGCCCTCGGCAAAGATCCAGCGCATGAACCAGACGGCGGTATTGATCTTCCAGTGCGGTCCATCGAAGACCGGCTTCACGGTGCTGAGGGGAAAGGCGTAATTCGTAAATCCGTAGGCGAAATCGGTGATGTTCATCACCAGGATGCCCATCAGCGAGAAGCCGCGCAGCACATCCATGCTGCTGATGCGCTCCGCCCGGGAGACGGGCTGTAGGGGATTCAACTCGATATGGGGCGGTCCGGCGAGCTCCTCGGCAGCCCCGGGCGCGATACCGCCATTGTCCACCGGTCCTGAACCCACTCCTGTCGTGGTTGCCAATGCAGCCTCCAGAGCATTCGCGCCGTCATCTTGGCCCTGGTTCGCGCGCGTCGATTGATGGCCATCTTCCCACTGGCGCCATGGTGGTGTCCAGTAGCAATGGACAATGGGAAAATTAAGACAAATAGCTTGTGCCGGACGAGCAGTGGGTCTACGGGAGGGTTGGAATTATGGGTTCTTCCCTACCGGATGCTACAGACATGTCGTTAAGGCGCCAGTGTTTCTTGGCTGGCGCGGTTTCTCCAGTCGTCTATGGCGTTGCGGATGGCGGCGGGGGCCAGGTTGCTGCAGCGCATCTTGTATTCGGGAATACCACCCAGGGCTTCGGCTACGGCCTGCTCGGTGATGGCGTACGCCTCGTCGACGGTTTTGCCTAACACCATCTCCGTGGCCATGGAGGAACAGGCGATGGCCACGGCGCATCCCATGCACTTGAATTTTGCTTCCTGAATGATGTTGTTGTCGATGCGCAAGGAGATCAGCACGGTGTCGCTATCGAGCGCGCTCTTGACCATGGCCTTGCCGGAAGGCTCGGTGACGCTCCCTACATTGCGCGGATTGGCGTAATGGGCGCGTACCTGCTCGCTATACAAGGCTTATCCCCGTGGTTGAAGCGTGAAGCAGCAAAAGCTTATGATAACCCCTTATAGATGTTCTCAGACCTCTATACCAAAGCGGCCGAACTCGCCTCCCAGGGCCAACCTTTCGCCATCGCTACGGTGGTTCGGGTGGAGGGCTCTTCTTCGGCCCGGCGCGGCTCCAAGGCCATTATCGATCCCTTTGGGAAACTGCTGCTGGGATGGGTGGGCGGCGGCTGCGCGGAGAGCGCCGTACGCAGCGAAGCCATCAGTTGCATCGAAACCGAAAGGCCGCGGATGATTACCGTGGATATGAGCGATGAGCAACTGGGCGTGGGCATGCCTTGCGGAGGGACCATGGATATCTTTATCGAGCCCGTTCTGCCCAAGCCGGAACTGCTGATCGTGGGCCACGGCCGCATCGCAGAAACGCTGGCCGTGCTGGGCGACCTTATGGGATTTACCATCACGGTCAACGATCCGGCCGCCGATCGCAGCGCCTTTCCGCAGGCAGAGAGACTGGTCACCGAAGACTTCGATCTCACGGAAACCCCTATCGGACCAAAGTCCTTCGTGGTGATTGCCACGCAGCACAAGAGGGACCATCTGTGGCTGGAAAAGGCGTTGGAAGGCAACGCCGCCTATGTGGCCCTGATTGCCAGCCATCATCGGGCCAAGCTGGTGCTCGATTATCTTCGCGCCGGGGGTGTTTCCGAAGAGAAGATCGCTACCGTTTATGCGCCCGCCGGCCTTCATCTCGGCGCGTCCACACCGGAGGAGATTGCCCTGAGCGTGATGAGCCAGATGGTGGCGCTGCGCCGGGGCGGCCTCGTCCAGCATCTCGAAGAAACGAGCCTCTCCGGGCGCGAGTTTGAGGTGGATGCCGTCATTCGCCGGTGCGAGGCGGAGATTCTTCCCTAAGCCGCTCGTAATCCTCCTGGTTGTCGATGTCGAGCAGAATTCCTTCATCTTCTACTTCAAGCTTTGCTGTCCCCTCGGTGTGGCTCCCGAAGATGGCACGGCAGCCTATGTCTCCTTCGAGCGCCATGACCTCGGCAAAGACAGAGCGGTCGAGCAGGACCGGGTTGCCGCGGACACCGTGGTACGAGGGGATGACAATTTGCGCCTTCGAGCGACGATAGTGATCGGCGAGCTGAGTCGAGGGTTTCGGGGCGAACGAATGGCTGGTCCGCCAGGACGATGAGGGCGGCGTCTATTTGCGGATCGAGCGCGGAGAGCCCGGCTCGCAACGAACTCGCCATTCCCTGCTCGTAGTTGGGGTTGACCACGATCTTGAGACCTCCAAGCAAGGAGGCCGGGAGCTGGCGGCGGATGGCTTCCGCGGAAGCGCCGAGAACCAGGACGATCTCATCGACGGCAGCGCGGCGAACGTTCTCGATCGTCTGGCCGAGCACGGTGCTCTCGCCCAGGCGGAGCAGCTGTTTTGCTTCCCCCATGCGCGTGGACTTGCCTGCGGCCAAGATGATGGCCGCCACTCCCGCGGATTTCCTGTCGAGCTTGTTGGCGTTGGCGAACTTCATGCGGCTTTCCTCACTGAAAGCCGCACACGCGAACCTGTTTGGAGCCTCGCGCAGGAAATCCGGGTCGCGCATTGGTTGCTGCATTCATCGAAAGCACTCAATTCCCTGCTCTAAAGAGCGAGTGCGGTATTCAATGGCAACGGCTGAAATGTAGGCTGTAGGCAATGAATGCTTCCTCTGGCTCTATTTACCTTACTCGCCCCGATGTCCTGCTCAGACTGGAGGGACTCCTGGAGCTGATGGTTGCATGCATCGCTTATCAACGTCTCTATCCACACCACTGGGGCGTGTTTGCCCTGTTGTTTCTGGTGCCCGATATCTCACTTCTCGGCTATCTACGCTCTGCCAACAAAGCATCGGCCGCCTTTTACAACCTCGTCCATAGCTATGTGCTCCCGTTCGGGCTGGGCCTGGTTGCCTGGGAGCGGGGTTCTGTCCTGGGCGGTCAACTCGCACTCATATGGTTGTCGCACATCAGTTTCGACCGGTGCCTTGGGTACGGGCTGAAGTTTCCCGAGTCATTTCGCTATACCCACATGCAGCGGTCGGCGGCTATCGGCGAGACTCCACTGGCGGGGAAGACCTAGGAGGATTTTTGCTATTGCTGTACCCTTTCGAAGGGCATCCAACGGTGTAAGTAAAGTGGAGCTATTCGACGCCTCCGGGAGTAATCGAGATGCAGCGCAAACCGAGCTTGTCCGCAGTTGTTCTGCTCGTCGTCCTTCTCCTCTTTCAGGGTCTTGCTCCCGATCTTCAAGCGCAGGCTGCCGCCGCCGCCGACGCCGCAACAGTTGGATCAGCTGCTGGCTCCGATTGCTCTCTACCCCGACTCTCTTCTGGCCCAGATCACCACCGCCTCCACCAATCCCCAGGAGATTCTGGATGTGAACAACTGGCTGGCGCAGAACCATAACCTGACCCTCTCCCAGTTGACCGCCGCTGCCCAGCAACAGGGCTTCGACCCGGCATTCATTGCTTTGGTCGGCTTTCCCCAAGTGCTGGGGATGATGGCGGAGAATATTGACGACTATGCCGCCATCGGGGCGGCGGTCATCGGCGAATCAGGATGAGGTGTCGGCATCGATTCAACGGTTGCGGGCGCAAGCCTACGCAGCGGGCTCGCTGCGCAGCACCCCGCAGCAACAAGTCGAGGTGCAGCAGGGTGGGGGCCAGCCCATCTACGTGATCCAGCCGGTCAATCCGCAGGTGGTGTACGTGCCGCAATACAACCCTACGGTGGTTTATGCGGGGAGCGGCCTGAACGCGGGGTTGATCACCTTCGGCATTGGCATCGGCATTACCGCGCTGCTGGTGAGCCAGCCCTGGGGATGGGGTGGTTGGGGATGGAATTGGGGAGCGCGCCGGATTTATTACAACCGTGGCCCATGGGGTGGTTGGGGAGGCGGCTACCGTCCGCCACATCCGTGGTATCGGCCGCGCCCGGTGCCGTATAACCACCGACCGGGATATGGCGGCAACTGGGGCTACCGGCCACCGAACTACCGCCCGCCCACGCCTATTCGCAACCCGGTTTACACCCGCCCAGGAACACGGCCCGGGTATAATCGGCCGATCAATCAGCCGGGCTATCGTCCTCCTCCCAATGGCGGCCGGCCGACGATTCAACCGGTGAAGCCGGGGACGCCGGGCTACCGTCCGCCGCAGAACAGACCGCCCACAACCCAACCCGGGCGACCGCCTAACCGGCTGCCAACGACCAAGCCCGCTCCGCAGAGGCCGCCACAGCAAAGGCCGCCGGTGCAGAGGCCGCCACAGACCAGACCTGCTCCGCAGAACAGGCCGGCATCGACGCGACCTGCGCCGCAGAACAGGCCGCCGTCAAACCAGAGTCGACCACCGCAGCAACAGAGACCACCGCAGCAAGGCGGGAATGGTCAACGGGGTCCGCGCTAGGTATTTCGGTCACGGCCCTGGCTTTGACCACGGGGGCACGATGCCGTTCATGCGGGCGTAGGCAATGGATTGGCCCATGTGTTCGTTGGCGTGAACGATGATGCGCAGGTACATGCCATCGACGGTGACCACTTTGCCGTAGATGCTGACCTTGCGCTGATAGTCTGCCGGCTTCAAGTGCGGCGCGAGCTGTGGCTACCGCGTCGAGTGAACGCTTCAACCAGTCGACGACGTCGGCCTTGGTGGTCACGGTCTTTTCCATGCTGACCTCCACTGCCGGTTCCTTGGGACCGGTCACGCTCAATAGATAGAAATTGGCGATGGCGATGTGCATGTAGACTTCGCCAATCGACCGAACTCCCGGCGCGGGACGCCAGGAGAATTTTTCGGCCGGAGTGGCCTCGGCAAGCGCCAGCAATTGCCGGGAGACGTGGCTCCATTCGCCGTCATAGCCTTCCCAAATGCCCTCGTTCTGAGCGTGGACGGTGGCTGTGCTCAAGAGCACGAAGAGTAGAAGCGTCTTCATCTTGTTCCTCCGTATCTCACGTTTCATTCCCGCGCTTATTCCAATCCGAATGCCATTTTGTAAGCATCCTCGGCGGCTGCTGCTTCCGCTTCCGCGAGTTGGGCGAACTCGTGTTCGCGAGCGCGTTTCGACAACTGCCCGCCATTTTGGTGGAGAAGGCGGAACAACAGATCGATGGTTCGATCGGGCATGTCCGCGATCGATTCTACGCGGCTGCGAAATTGATCGTAATGCAGGAGAAATTTGGTCTCCCGGGGCAAGTCGTCTTCGATCGTCTTGCGGACACAGGCGTAAAGAAACTCGGCGTGTGGGGTTGCGTCGAAGAAACGGTAGAAATCTGCCGTTTCATTCAGGACCTCGACATTGCCGTCGCCGGTCGGCCGCCAGTCGATCACAGGCAGCATTCGCCTGGAATAATCCTCGAGCACGGCGCGATATGCATCGAGCCTCTCCAAGATGGCCGCGGAGATGGGGAAGACGATTCCCGACGGATTGAAACCTCGTTGCGCCAGAACATGATGAATGAGGTAACGGTGGATGCGGCCGTTGCCATCCACAAAGGGATGGACGTAGACAAACCCGAAGGCCAGAGCGGCGGCAGCGATCATGGGATCAAGACCTTGCGCTGGTCCGCGGTCAAAGGCAACCATACCGTCGATCAAGGACCGCAGATCGTCGGGACGTGCACTGATATGGTCAGGGATCGGCATGCGTGTATCGCGGTCGTGTTCGCCGACAAAACCGCCTTCCTCCCTGAGCCCAAGCTTGACGAAGCGCGCGTCGCCGATCACGATGGCCTGCAGCCGCAGGAGTTCTTCAAGATCGACCGGCCGCCGTCCAGCCTCAGCGATGGCTTGACCCCAGCGCCGGACCCTATCTTGCGAAGGGCGCTCTCCTTCGATTGCGAAACTCGAGCGAGAGTCCTTCAGCAGCAGGAAAGCCGCGGTGCGCACGAGCAGATCCTTGGGCACCGCAGCAACCGCTTTTTGCGCGCGCTGGATAAGATCCATGGCGGCAAATGCTTCGGTTGTCTCAGTGCGAAACACTAAGGGGCAGAAGGCAGGTGTGCCGGGCAGGTTATTGCGCACACGGTGGCGAGGCGAGTTTTCACCCGGAATCGCCCATTGCTGTTGCGGGTTCACGACCGGCTCATAGTTGCCTAGGCGCGCATCGGGCAAATCGAGTCTCCGATCAAGGAGCCATTCGTAGAGGAACCAGAGCCGCCTAGCATACCCCCCGGTTGGCTTGGCGCGAACGATCACTTCGATCTCCGCCGGGGTGACGGCAGCAAACAAACGCTTGAGGATGGCGAGGTCCAGGCCTTCGTTTTTTAAGGCAAAGGTGAGATGCCCTTCAAGATCCGGCGAAGGGGTATGCCGAGGGGTGAGGATTCGCCATCCCCCTTCATTCCGTGTGCGATGGTGTTCACTGGTTGCGAAGAGGGTGCGGGGTAGAGGGACCAGCAGGCGATAGGCGTCGATGAGGGCGGCGTAGCCGACGGGGGTAGCCTTTTCTGGCAGGGCAAGCCCATGAAAATTGGTTATGGGGCCTGAAAATTGATTTTGAGAGGCCATCTCGCTGAAAACCCGTGTGGGGACGTGAAATTTGGTTTCTAGCGAGATTATATGTGAAAAACGATTATTTATCGTGAAAAACGGTTACAGGTGGCATTTTCTGCGAAAAACGATTACAACGCAACCGAATCAGCCGCCGCATGCCAAAATTACGCCTGCAGTCAACGAAGACGGCGCGGAGAGGCTAGGAATGCGGCTTCATTTCGCTCGATGTGCCGCCGGCGGCGGGGACGTAACAGTTTCGGGTGTAGTCCATCACCATGCGGTCGGCGCTGAAGCGCCAGCCCAGGGTGCGGATGGTGCGCTTCATGCGGGTGATCCATCCCCGCGGCAGACCGTCCCGGTCACGATGATAGTAGAGAGGAATCAATTCCTCTTGCAGAACCCGATAGAGGTCTTCCCCGTCGCGGGTGTCATGCACATCCATATTCGAATGAGTTCGGCCGTTCCCGATGGCGAAGCCGTTGAGGCCGTCGTAGGCTTCTGCCCACCAACCGTCCAGCACCGATAAATTCAAGCCCCCGTTCAAGACCACTTTTTGGCCGCTGGTGCCAGAGGCCTCGAGGGGCCGGCGCGGATTGTTTAGCCAGACGTCCACACCCTGCACCAGATAACGGCCGACATTGATGTCGTAATTCTCGATAAAGACAAACTTGTCTCCAAATTTGGAGTCGCGCATCATCTCGGCGATCTGCTGCAGCACCAGCTTTCCGGGTTCGTCGTGGGGATGGGCCTTGCCGGCAAAGAGGAACTGCACGGGACGCTTGGGATCGTTGACCATGGAGGCCAGCCTCTGGAGATCGGCCAGGATCAGGTTGGCTCGTTTGTAGGTGGCAAAGCGGCGTGCGAAGCCGATGGTCAAGGCATCGGGAGAGAGCACTTTGCCGAGCCGGTGCAGGGTCTCCTCCGGCTCATCTCGCCGTTCGGCCTGCTCGCGGGCGCGACGGCGCACGAAGTCGATGAGCTGTGCTTTGAGGCTGAGATGAGTTTCCCATAGTTCGCCATCGTCCACGTTTTCGATGGGCTCCCAGGTGCGCAGCCAGGAGCTCTTGCCCTGCCATCCGACGCCGAGATGGCGATCGTAGAGGCGAGACATCTGCGGCGCGAGCCAGGATGGGACATGGACGCCATTGGTGATATGCCCGATGGGCACTGCGTCTTCCGGCTTGGCGGGGTACAGGCCCTTCCACATGGCTCGGGAAACCTCGCCGTGCAGAGAAGAAACCGCGTTGGCGCGGCGGGAGAGCAAGAGCCCAAGAACGGTCATACAGAAGGGCTCATGAGGATCGCTGGGACGCTCGCGGCCAAAGCCCATGAGTCTCTCGTGCGAGATGCCCAGTTGCTCGCGCAGGGGGCCCAGGTGCTCCTCAATGAGATCGCCGTGGAAGCGGTCGTGACCAGCGGGTACCGGGGTGTGGGTGGTGAAGATCACTTCCCGCGGTATCTCATGGGCAGCGGTGTCGAAGTCCAGGCCTTCTTCCTGCATGCGATCGCGGATGGCCTCCAGCACGGCAAAACCGCTGTGCCCTTCGTTGAGATGGAGCACTCCAGGCGAAATGCCCATGGCCTTCAGGGCACGAAAGCCGCCGACGCCGAGAAGCAGCTCCTGCCGAATGCGGGTGCGTCCGTCGCCGCCATAGAGGCGAGAGGTAAGGTCGACATCCTCAGGCGCATTGCCGGCCACATTTGAGTCGAGCAGCAGGAGGGTGCAACGGCCCACCTGAACTCGCCAGACCTTGGCGCGTATGGAGCCGCCGCGGGTTTGGATTTCCACCACCACCGGTTCGCCTTTTTTGCCAATGGCGAGTTCCATGGGGAGTTGATCGACGTCGGTGCGGAGGTACTCCTCTTGCTGCCAGCCTTTCTCGTCCAGGTATTGCCGGAAGTAGCCCTGGCCATAGAACAGGCCGATGCCGATGAGGGGAATGCCGAGGTCGGAGGCGCTCTTGATGTGGTCTCCGGCTAACACGCCCAGGCCGCCGGAGTAGATGGGCAGGGACTCGTGCAGGCCGAACTCAGCGGAAAAGTAGGCGACGGGCCGAGGCCGGAGCACGCCTGCGTTCATTGACCCCCAGGTGCGGTCTGCCTTCAGATACTCCTGCTGGCGGCGGTAGACATAGTTGATGCGGCTGTGCAGACCCAACTCGGTGGCGCGGCGTTCCAGCTCTCCCAACGGGATCTCGTTGAGTAGCGCGATGGGGTTTTGATTCAGCTGCCACCAGCGGGTGGGATTGAGATCGCGAAACAGGCTGATGCAGTCGTAGTCCCAACACCAGGAAAGGTTGTGGGCGACGGACCAAAGACGCTCCTGCGTGGGGACTATAAAGCGGTCCAGAGTGCGCGCCTCGCTGACCACGGGTGCGACCTGGTTGGCTGCTTCGGCCAACGTGCGGATATCGTTTTCCCGGAATTTCCTTGGTTCTTTTGTCTGCACGACGAGGACCCCCTGCAGAATGCCGCGGTCGATCAGCGGCACTCCCAGAAAGGAGTGGTATACCTCTTCTCCAGACTCTTTGAAATACTTAAAACGTGGATGTTTACTGACATCCTCCACAGCAACCGGCAACACCTGCTCCGCGACCAGGCCAGAAAGGCCCTCGTTGATGGGCATGCGGAGGGTGCCGATGCAGCGCGGGTGAAGGCCAAGGGTGGCGGCCAGGACCAGGTTGGATCGATCCGGCTCCAGTAAATAGGCGGAGCAGACGTCGGTTCGGAAGCGCGTGGCGATCAAGGCAACCACGTTCATGAGGGTATCGGCAGGCTTGCCGCCCTCTTCGGTAAGGTTCGTAATCTCTTCCATGGTCAGGACGTGACTGGCATCAGTCTCTTCGTAGGATTGGGTCACCGGGACACCCTCGTGTTTCGATTTGGCTCAGGAATGTGTACGTGCCAGGCCCGGTGAAGATGACCTGAGATCAGGGATGGCTGGCACCCATCCGTGATTTGCTTATTGAAGAATAGTCCGGGGATGCCGTCAACCCCTTTATATAAAGCGATAGGTGCTCGACTGAAGTAATGGGAATTGCCATTGGCGGACGAGGTGCGGGCAGACGGAACGGCCTTCGACGTGGCAAAGCGGAGTAGAGGTTCAAAACCGGGTAATCCCAACGAAATTTCTCGTTGACTCATGAATTGCATCCGCGAGCAATCCCAGTTCACCCAGGACTGACGTCCTGGGGCATTCTCAGCCGTCCCCCCGTCCCCTTCGACAAGCTCCCACGGCACGCCGGGGCAGGCAGGGCAGGCTCTTCGGGACTGGTTCCGATACAACCCTGATAGCTGATTTCTCTTGAGCGACTGCTGTCCAAATCAGCTGGGCGGGAAACTGATTTAAGACAAGAATGATCCTCGGCCGGCCTGCGGGACTGTGTTTGTCAGTGGCGTCAATCTTCCTTCTTCTGCTGTCCGATCCGTCGTGCTGCCCTCTTTTTCATGTTTTGCTGGATCTGCGCACGCAGAGCTTCGGGCAGCGCAACCTTGGGGGCGGCGTCGCTGTGCGCTGTGGACGCGGATGCTTCCGAAGCGCTCCAGGTGAATTTGGGAATGGCCACGAAGGCTGGTGAGTTGTTGGCGGTTTGATCGGAAGCATAGCCTACGATTACGCCGACATCGTCGATGGTCGCCGCAAGGTAAATGTACAAGGGTGAGGAGGAGGCGATGAGGGTATTGAGGTCGGTCATTTTTCCGTTTTGCCAAAGGAAGCCGCGGCAGTTGAAGTTCACATCGCAGGACTGGCCGACCACCTGGCCGCGATTATTCACCGAATAGCCAACGCTGTAGTAATCCCCAGGAAGCGTGCCCAGATCCTTCATGACCCCGTTCTGCCATAGGAATGCGTGACTGGTTAAGTCGCCGGCGATATCGGAAGTTCCGGTCACCTGGGTGAGATCGTTGATGGCGAAAGGATTGTTGTATACGCCGCCCAGGTTGCCGAGATCGATCGTCTTGCCATTCTTCCAGAGCACGGCGTGCGCAGCAGGAGTGGTGAGGCAATCGCCTGTAGAGCCTGTGGCCTGACCAAGGTTGTTGATGGCGTTGGCGCTGCCTTGACTGTCGCCGGTAGGGAGCGGAAGCTGGCGAGCGCGTCCTTTGGTCCATACGACGGGCACGGCCTGCTGGGTTTGAAAGCCTGGCGAAACCGGCTCGCCACCGACCAGGCAACTGGGATCGAGCGTCTTGGTCTGAGAAGATCCCGCCACCTGGCCCAGGTCGTTGTTGCCGAAACCAGCACCGTTGTTGCCCCCGAGCAGGGGTAACGAAACTGCCTGGCCGTTTTTCACCGTAATCGGCAGGCAGGTAAGGCCGGTGCCGGTCTCACACCAATCCTGCCCCAGAGGATCTTTGGTGGCGGTCTCAGAGAAGCCGGAGAATTGGTTGAGCAGGGCGCTGTTCGGTCCACCGAGCGTACCCAAGTCCTTGGTCTTATTTATGTACCAAAGAACTGCGTGCTGACTGGCGTCGCCCGTCACATTGGCATAGCCGCCCAGAAACCCCGCCGAGCTAATGCCTGCAGAGATAGCAAAACTTCCACCGAGGGGTGTCCCGAGGTTGATTACATCGTATGCAGGTTGCTGGCCCAGCGCCATCACTGTCGAATACGGTGCGGTGACCAGTGCGGCCATGGCGCAAAGCAAAAACTTTTTCGATTTCAAGGTGGATCTCCCTTTATAAATTCACACGCATGAGTGACGCCGCACAACCATGGGAGCAAGGCGTCTGTTCCAGCCGAGGTCGAGAGGCCACGCAGTGGCCAACATCCAGGACATCAGGAAGGAGTACCTCGACAACTTTGCAAGGATAGCCGAAAGCGGGGGGAACGATGACTCTTACGACCTCGGTGGTACTTGGTTGGTACCTACGGCATTACGGGCAGCACCAGATGGGAAGGCATGGCGGGTGTACAGAAGATGCGCTGCGTTGCCGGGACGTAATCTGCCGCTCCCGCCTGGTAGATGCTGGGGACAAATTTCTGTGGGTTGCGATCGATGACCGGGAACCAGGTGGATTGCACCTGCACCATCAGGCGGTGGCCCTTGAGAAATGCGTGATCGTGATCGCGCAAGGGGATCTGCCACGGCGCTGGCTGATTCGCGGTCAACGGCTTGGGATGTTCGTAGCTGCGGAGATAGCGGCCGCGGCGCACTTCCATGGCGATGGGTAGCTCGTATCCATTCATGGAATTGGCATAGGAGCCGTTGGTATTCGTGTCGATGGCGCTTTTTTGTCCTGTCTCCGGGTAGACATCGATTAACTTGACGATGAAGTCCGAGTCGGTACCGGAGGTGGAGGCGAAGAGGGTGGCTGCGATCTCTCCGGTGATTACGACGTCGTGGTCGAGCGGGTCGCTGATGAAGGTCAACAGATCCGGCCGGTGGTCGACGAAGCGCTGATCGGCCACCTCCCAGAACCTCCACTCCAGAAACGGGTAGGTGGGGGAGATGGGCCGCGCACGGTAAGGTACCGGGTTGGCTGGATCAGAGGTGTATTGGCGATACTCCGGCGTACCCGCCACAGGGGGCGAGAACGACAGGGTTCCGTCGGCGTGTAGATAGAGGTTGGTCGGCTTCGATTGTTTCGGGGGCCAGTCGTCGTAGGTGTGCCAGGTGTTTGATCCGGACTGAAAGGTGCTGACCTTCCACGCCGGCTTGTTGCCTTCTCCGTGAAGGTAATAACGAAAGAACGGGGCTTCGATGTTTTGCCGGAACTCGAGCGCGGTCTGGTGTCCGCCGAAGGAAACGGGGCCGATGCTGTCGCCGACTTTGGCCGCCCACCCTCCGTGATACCAGGGTCCGGCAACCATGAAGTTGGTGTTGTCAGGGTCGTGCTGCTGGGCGTGGCGGAAGATCTGCCAGGGTCCCCAGGGGTCTTCCTGGTCCCAGAATCCGGCGACATTCAAATTGGGCACGGTGGAGCTGTGCAGCTGGTTGACCCAGGCTTCCTTTCTCCAGAACTCGTCGTAGTCAGGGTGCTTCATGACATCGTTCCAGTAAGGAATAGCCCCGTGCACGTAGCGGTCGTTCAAGTTGGTGAGGGGACCCGCGTTGAGATACCAATCATAGGTGTCGTACTTATCGAAGTCGAAGTGGGTGTTCTGATTCTTATCCGCCTGCTCCATCACTGCATATTCGAAGGCGTAACTCTCACGCAATGCTCCATAGCGGTGATCGTCGTCGTTCATCCATTGATCTACGGGCGAGGCCTGCTCGCTGATGGCCTTGAGGGCGGGATGAGGATGAAGAAGGGTTAGACCTGCGGTGAGCCCGTCATAGGAGATTCCGTAGATGCCCACCTTACCGTTGTTGTTGGGGACGTTCTTGATGAGCCAGTCCACGGTGTCGTAGGCGTCGTTGGTTTCGTTGGCTTGCTTGGGATCCTTGGGGTCGTATTGCGAGGTAAGCAGAAAGACGCCCTCGGATTTGAAACGGCCGCGGAGATTCTGCACCACGAAGATGTACCCGTCGGCGGCCAACTCCTTCCAACTGTCGGGTACCCAGTCCGCGCCGTCTTTGGCTGCGTTCTTGTCGTAGGTCTCCTGGGTGGGAACGCCGTAGGGCGTGCGGGTCATAAGGATGGGCAGCGGCTCCGACTGATTGGCTTTGCTGATTACGACGGTTTGCAGGTGGACACCATCGCGCATGGGCACCATGAATTCCTGCACCCGGTAATTGCTCTTGGTTTGCGCAACGGCGGCGGAGAGGCAAAGGGTGAAGAGGATTGCGAGCAGAAGCGGGCGAGGGAGGAGGCGATGGGACATGGGTTAAGAGCCGTATTCTACGCCTGGAACCAGCTCGTCGGCAGGGCTGGTGCGCGCTTTGCGCAACGCTCGTTGATAGAAGAATAAGGCGGCGCCAAAGACGATCAGGCAGGCGGCAACCAGTTTGGCCTCGAAGATCCAAACGGAGTTGACCTGGCGCGAGGGGATAAAGGCCACGACAATGCCTACACCGGTAGCCGCCAGGCCAGCGCCGGCGTTGGCGGTGAGGTAATACTTGTTGGCATTGAGTTCGCTGTTCTTGCTCCAGGTGTGCTTGAGTAGAGCCAGGAACATATAGGTTGAGGGCACGAGCTGGAGGATGACGGCCAGGTCAAGCATAGTGAGGTAGGCTTCGCCCACCGAGACGCCGAGGAAGCTGGTGGCGATTAGTAACGATGACAGTATGGCGAAGAGGATCAGGCTGATGTAGGGGGTATGGTAGCGGGGATGGACGCGACCGATGATGGGAGGCAGATAGCGGTCCACTCCGGCGACAAAGGGGAGGCGGGCGGCACCACTGAACCAGGCTGAGGCGGTACCCAGGATGGCGATGCATTCCAACAACGCGAGCGGGGCGACGACACCGATCAGGCCGGTGCGCATGCTCATGACGTTGATGGCCTGGAGAATGCCGGAGAGGACACCGATCTCCTTCTGGGGCATGGCGATGAGCATGGAGAGCGTGGTGCCGAAGTAGATCAAGCCGGCGATGACGCCGCCGATCAGAATGGAGATGGGGAGATTGCGTTTCGGGTCGCGGATTTCATCGCCCATGATGGAGGCGAGGTCGAGGCCGATCAGGCTATAGCAGATGGTGCCAAAGGCGGCGAAGAGACGCCAGTCATGGAAGCCAGGATGAAGATCGGTTACGTGGAGCGCGCTGCCGTGATGGTGGAGGGTGAGGATGGCGAGTAGACAGATCATGGCGGCGCCGCCGATGGTTCCGAGGGCACCGAGATTGCTGATCCATTTGCCTAACGAGAGACCGCGGACGTTGAGCACCAGGAGAAATACGATGATGAGCAAGGAGGCGATGCCGGTGAAGGCCTGGCTGTCAGCGAGCTTCTGGATCCTGGGTCCGGCGACGTATACACCGACGCCGACGCAGGAGAGTACGACGGTGGGTAAGTAGACCACGTTCGAAAGCCAGTAGCACCAGCCGGCGAGGAAGCCGTGCTCTTCACCGAAGCTACGCTTAGCCCAGAGGTAGATGCCGCCTTCGCCCGGCCACTTCTGCGCCAGCTCTGTGACCGCTGCGCCTTGGGGCCAGAAGAAACAGGAGAGGGCTATTAGCCAGAGCCAGAGGGTCACCGGGCCTGAGGCGGATACCGCTGGGATCAGGTTGAGGTTGGCTACGGCTACCACGAAGAGCAATACGAGATCGCGGCGACCGAGGACGCGATCGAGGCCGGGCTTTTTCTTGCCTGTTGGGATGGGTCTCGCCACTGTGGTCCTTCCCTTATATTTTCTATCCCCAACTTACAGAATTCTTTGGTGGGCTTCGCCCGTCTTTATCGGCCCAGTTACGCTTGGGCGAACCTTGAGGCACCCGTCCCACACCCTGTAGATTTGTTGAGTCTTTCAGCCTTCTAGCTTACTGCTCTGGTCGCTCGGGCGAAGGTTCTTGGCGACTTGCCGGTCCAGTTCTTGAAGGCTCGCGAGAGCACTGCTGTCTCTGCGTAGCCTAAGGTGTGGGCTACTGAGGTGACGGTGGTGGTGTGGTTCTTTATCAGTGATTCGGCGAGGGAGCGACGCTGGTCTCGGACCAGGCGGCGAAAGCTGGTTCGCTCCTCAGAGAGACGGCGCTGAAAGGAACGGGGCGGTAACCCGAGCTCCGCGGCAATGGCCGGAAGGCTGATGGGGCCGTGGCCGATGCGGCGGGCGATGAGATGGCTCACATGACGGGAAAGGCTTTCCGGTTCCCTGCTCTCGCGCGCTAGATCGTGGAGATGACGCTCCATGAAGGGCAACATCGCACGATCCGAGGAGATGGCTGCGCGACATAGATCGGATTTCCTGATCACCAACCGGTTGAGATTCTGGCCGAAGAAGACAGGCGCGTGGAAGGCTTGCGCGTACGCCCTCGCGGCGCGGTGGTCCGCAGCTGGATCGGCGTGCTCGAGGTGGATTTCGAGGGGCGCCCATTTGTCGCCCAGAAGGTTGCGTATGAGACTGCAGATGGAAGAGATCGAATATTCGGCATCCTGACGACGGGGGCGCAGCGTTGGGTCATCTATCTGGTAGATGTAGTCGGCGGTGATGTCTCCGGTGACCAACTCCATGTGGGTTCCGCTCTGCCAGACGCTGACGTAAGACGATAACTGCTGCAGAGCAGCGCGCAGATCGGTGGAGGCTTGAAACATGAACCCCAGGGGGCCCAGTAGCTCCGGCTTAAAGCCCTGGCCTAACCGGAGGCCTAGGAATGGGTCGCTTAATACAATTGCGGCTTGCTCGAATAGGGCGACATAGCTGGCGAGGGGTATGAGTTGATAGGGGTCAATAGGGTGCACGAAGGGGAGAGCGTGGCGGCGTAGCAAGGAAACGGTGTCGTGGCCTTGCGCAGTTAAGGCGTCGAGGATGGGCGCCAATAGATTCGCCCGGATCATTGGGGACGGCTGCATGATCGAATACCTCACGGTTATTGCCTGTTGCGATTGAAAGACGGCGCCGCTGCTGCCTTGAACGCAGTGCGCAGGAAATTGGTGCATGTCCTGGAAGTCGGGCGACTTGGCCGTTGGCGTAAGTTATCAACAAACTGGCATCGATAGCAATGACAAAAATTGCCGGATGGGGCGAGGATGAGGAAACAGACCTGCATTTGAGGGGATGAGTGGCAGCTTCTGCGCCCGCACTGAAGAAGAACGCCATCGGGATGTGGCAGATTGTGTTTTTCGTGATCGCTGCTGCCGCGCCGTTGACCGGCATGCTGGGAATTATTCCGGTGGCGATCCGGTTGGGCAATGGCGCGGGCGTGCCCGGCGCCTTCGTAGCGGCGGGTTTGATTCTGCTGGTTTTCAGCGTGGGTTATGCAGCGATGAGCCGGCACGTGGTGAACGCAGGCGCCTTCTATGCCTACCTGGCGCAGGGATTGGGACGCAGCTTCGGCGTGGGCGGTGCTTTCGTAGCAGTGGTTTCCTACACCACTATGCAGGTGGGGGTGTATGCGCTGTTTGGATTCTTTGCCACGGTGATCCTCAACCCGCTGCTTTCTCGGGCGGTGCCGTGGTACGCGTACAGCGCAGTGGCTATCGCGCTGGTTCAGTTTCTGGGGATGCGCAAACTCGACCTGAGCGGATTTCTACTGGGCTTATTCATCACGCTGGAGATGGGTATCCTGCTGGCGCTTAGCCTGTCTATTGTGTTGCACGGTGGCGGACCCCAGGGATTTAATTTGCGTCCGTTTGCGTGGCGAGAGGTGGCTAGCGGACATCCGGGCATCGCCATCATGTTCGCACTGGCGTCGTTTGTGGGCTTTGAGGCTACGGCGATCTACGGGGAAGAAAGCAGAAACCCGACGCGGACGGTTCCACTGGCGACCTATGCCGCGGTTTCCATCATCATGATTTTCTTCGCGTTTGTCACGTGGGCGATTATCAGCTCCTATGGTGTGGATCACGTGGTCGCGGCGGCCTTCGCGGACCCGGGGAATTTCTGGTTTGCCAAGAGCGATGCGTATCTTGGCCGCATCGGCACAGGGATTATGCGGGCGCTGCTGTTGAGCAGCATCTTTGCCTGCGTACTGGCTTTTCATAACACCATCACACGGTACTTGTATGCGCTGGGACGGGAACGTTTGCTGTGGGGATTTCTGGCCCATGTGCATCCTCGATTCCAGTCTCCTTATAAGGCCAGTTATGTGCAGACTGGGTGCGCCGTGGCCGGGGTCGCGGCCTCGGTGATGAGCAGGGCCGATCCACTGACGGTGGTGTTCAGTTGGACTTCTGCGTTTGCCACCATTGGCATCGTGGGGCTGCAGTTCCTGGTGAGCGCGGCGGTAATCGTGTTCTTTTGGCGGAATGGGCTGGATAAGCGGGTTTGGAATACCATTGTGGCGCCCGTGCTGGGTATGGCGGGATTGGGTTACGCGCTGTTCCTGCTGATTACGAATCTGCCGGCGCTGAGCGGTAGCGATGATGGATTCGTGCGCAGTTTTCCCTGGATTATGTTGGCCGTGATGCTGTTGGGTGTGGGGGTTTCGTTGGGGGTTGCGCGACGGGGTGTGGGAGTACCTATGGCTCCGGTTGCGGATGAGGCTTAGAGGTTGAGGTTTGTGGTATCCCACATCTCAAAAGCGAGATGCCCGGATTTCCTGTACGCGGCACCAAGCAAGAGCCACGTGTGCGGCTTTCATTGAGGAAAGCCGCATGAAGTTCATCAACGCCAACAAGTTTCACAGGAAATCCGGGGTGTGGGGCACCCGTCGATTTGTTGCCGGGACGGAGTGGTAAGACGGAGGATGGTTATGAGCATTACTGTGGCTACACCGGCTGTGAATGGTTCGCAGATGCCGTTGGGAAACCAGGCTCACCCGCTGGATCCTTTGAGCAGCGCGGAGATTCTTAGCGCTTGCGAGTTGCTGAAGGCAATCAAGAAGCTCGGCGCGGAGCTGCGCTTTGCGATGGTCCATCTGCACGAACCACCTAAGGCGGAGGTGCTGGTCTATAAGGCTGGGGAGCCCATGGAGCGGTCGGCGTTTCTCATGGTGTTCGACGCTAAGACGGGGGCCACGCACGAGGCGGTGGTCAACCTGACGCGTGGGACGCTGGTTTCGTGGGTGCAACACGTTACCGACGTCGCTCCTTATGGTCAGCCGCCGGTGCTGGTCGAAGACTTCTTCAATTGCGACAAGATCGTGAAGGCGGATGAGGGCTGGCGTCATGCGGTCAAGCGGCGGGGCCTGACCGATGAAGACATCAAGTTGGTGCAGGTGGATCCGTTTTCCGCGGGTAACTTTGGCTTTCCGCTCGAAGCAGGCAAGCGGGTGGTACGGGCGGTGAGCTACTACCGCGAAAGCCTCAAAGACAATGCATACTCTCATCCGATCGAAGGCGTAGTTGCCGTGGTCGACCTGATCGGCAAACGCGTGCTGCAACTGGTGGATGATGAAGTGGTGGTGCCGATCCCCAAGCAGAAACATAACTACGATCCGGAGTCGCTGGGCACGCCGCGCGGAGATCTGAAGCCGCTGCATATCTCGCAGCCTGAGGGACCTAGTTTCTCCGTGGACGGTTGGCAGGTGAAGTGGCAGAAGTGGAGCTTCCGGGTCGGGTTTACCTCGCGCGAGGGCCTGGTGCTGCACCAGCTCGGCTTTGACGATGGGGCAGGCGTGCGCCCGGTGGTGTATCGGGCCAGCGTTACGGAGATGGTGGTTCCCTATGGCGACCCCAATACCAGCCACTTCTGGAAGAATGCATTCGATTGCGGCGAGTATGGGCTGGGTAAGCTGGCCAACTCGCTCGAACTGGGCTGCGATTGCCTGGGCCTGATCCACTATTTCGATGTGCCCATGGTGGACGACTTCGGAGCGGCCACACTGATGAAGAACGCCGTCTGCATGCACGAGGAAGACTACGGCATTCTTTGGAAACACTTCGACTTTCGCACCGGGTTACACCAGGTGCGCCGCTCACGACGGCTGGTGATCAGCTTCTTCGCGACTGTGGGCAACTACGATTACGGCTTCTACTGGTACCTGTACCAGGATGGGACGATCCAGTTGGAGGTGAAGCTCACGGGGATTATCCAGACCGCGGCGATCGCGCCGGGCGCGGAGTATCCCTACGGCGGGATGGTGGCCGAGGGACTGGGCGGCCCCAACCATCAGCATTTTTTCTGCGCGCGACTGCACATGATGGTCGACGGCGAACAGAATAGTGTGACTGAACACGAGTATCAGCCGCGGCCCTGGGGGAAGGACAATCCTTACGGCAATGTATTCGACGTGACGGCCCGGGCGCTGAGCCGCGAGCTGGACGCCTGCCGCGAGGCCGATGGGCGGACAGGGCGGTTTTGGAAGGTCATCAATCCCAACCGGCGCAATGCGGTGGGCAAACATCCGGGCTACAAATTGGTGGCCCAACCAAGCCCGGTGCTGCTGGCGCAAGCGGGCAGCAGCATCGATCGCCGCGGAGGCTTCGCCAGCAAGCACCTGTGGGTGACGCCCTATGCGGAAGACGAACGCTACGCCACCGGAAATTATCCCAACCAGCACGCAGGGGGCGATGGCCTGCCGGCGTGGGTGCAGCAGAATCGGCCAATTGAGAATGAGGACATCGTGGTGTGGCACAGCTTTGGTCACAGCCACGTTTGCAAGCCCGAGGACTTTCCCATCATGCCTGTGGAATACGCGGGCTTTATGCTTAAGCCAAACAACTTCTTTGTGGCTAATCCGGCGATGGATTTGCCCGGGGAAGCCAATAGACATAGCGTGCGGCATGGAGAGTCATCAGCTTCCTGCTGCGGTGGCTAGCGTGGATTTGAATAGACGTTGACTTTGCTTGCCTGCTTCGCTATCGTGAGTTCAACCTCGCGATAGCCCTGTCGCTAACTCGCTGTTCCAAATACTGAAACCCCAGTAGAGGAACGTGCCCGGACTTACCCTCGCGCAATGTAACCGCGTGGGCCTGGCATAACTCAAAGCAGTCAGGTTTCCCCAGTCTTACCTCGGCCCGCTGTCTGAAATTGTTTCAGCTCAGGTCCTATCTGTTCATCGTTCCTTCCAACGAGAAGGACGCTGTGTATCTGGCGGGAGTGTTCCCTGCCCCCCTTTTTCCGGAGGTTTTTCCGAAGTGTCTTTTTGTCGATCCCTTCTTCGTTTCTCTGTATTCACATGCCTTAGCTCTCTCCTTTTTTCGCTTCCCGCTACAGCGCTCGCCCCTGCCGTTCACCACCCCCTGGATGCGTTGACTCCGGCGGAATATTGGGTGGTTTACAAAGCGATTCGGGCTGCCGGCCACAACGAGGAAAAGCTTTTGTTCACCAGCGTGCTGCTGCACGAGCCGGAGAAGTCAACCGTTCTGGCGTGGACGCCGGGCTCGCCGATCGAGCGCAAGGCGGATGTGGTGCTGTACTACCAGGGCCACTCCTACGGCGCGCTGGTGAATATCTCGACCGCCAAGGTGGAATCGTACGAAGAGCTGAAGGGAATGCAAGCGCCGTTCACGACCACCGAGGAGGAGGAAGTGAACAACGCTATCAAGCACGATCCCCGGATCGTGGACGCGCTGAAGAAACGCGGCATCACCGACCTGAACCTGGTGACCTGCTATGCGACGCCGGGAGGGTACATCGCGTTGCCGGAGCAGGATGGGCGGCGCATCGGATGGGGCGGCTGTGAGTACAACATCGATTCCGAGAACGGAATGGAAGACCGCGAAGTCGGGGGGATTTTCTTCACCGTCGACATGGCGACCAAGAAGGTAACGCGCTTTACCGATTACGGGGTTGCGCCCATGCCGCCGGTCAGCGAGCTCTACGACTCGGATGGCGGACCTGCCATGCCGGGGACGAAGCCCATCGTGGTGTCGCAGCCCGATGGCCCCAGCTTCACGATTAAGGACGGAGAGGTGAGTTGGCAGAACTGGCACTTCCGTTTCCGGCTTGACCCGCGCAGCGGTCCGGTCATCAACACGGCCTCGCTCGATTACCAGGGAAAACGGCGCTCGGTGTTGTATGAGGGCTCACTTTCGGAGATGTATGTGCCCTACATGGATCCGGATGAGACGTGGAATTCTCACGTGTTTCTGGACGCGGGCGAATACTTCATGAACACCGGGCTGGGCATGCTGAAGCCGTTGCAGAAAGGGACGGATTGCCCGGACTATGCCACCTACTTCAGCGCGACCTACTTCCATGAGAACGGGACACCCTTCGTTCGGCCCGAAGTGGCGTGCATGTTCGAACGCACGCTGGGCGATCCGTCGTGGCGGCATTGGGAGCAGGAAGGGGTTGCCGGCAGACCGGGACGGGAGTTGGTCTTCCGCACCGTTGCGGTAGTGGGCAACTACGACTACATTCTCGACTGGCGTTTTGAACAGGAGGGCGCGATCACGATCGCGGTGGGCGCGACCGGCGAGTTGGAAGTGAAGCCAGTCAAAGACAAGATGGACATGATGGGGAAGGATCCCGAAGGCAATCCCGTGGAGTTCGGCCACCTGGTAGCGCCGAACACCGATGGAGTGGATCACGACCACTTCTTCTCCTTCCGGCTGGATATCGATGTGGATGGACAGAAGAACAACTTCGAAGTGGACAAGCTGGTGCAGTACAAGCTGCCTGCGTCCAGTGCGCGCAAAACAATTTGGGCGATGGCGCCCAAGACCATGGATAACGAAAGCACGGCCATGCAGAACATCAGCCTGGAACACCCGGCGATGTGGCGATTCGTCAACCCGGCGGAGCATAACGAGCTGGGTTACCCGACGAGTTTCGAGATCATGCCCGGATTGACTGGGGCTTCGCTTCTGTCACTGGACGACTGGCCGCAGAAGCGCGCCGGATTCTCGGATCACCAGCTGTGGGTCACTCCCTACGACGCAAAGGAGCGGTATGCGGCCGGCGTTTATGTTTCGGGGAGCAAGGGCACGGATGGGTTGCCGGTTTGGGTGAAACAGAAGCGCAGCATCGAGAACACGGACATTGTGGCCTGGTACACCATGGCGTTTCACCATGTGCCGCGGCCGGAAGACTGGCCACAGATGCCGACGATGTGGCATGACTTCAGCATCCGTCCTTTTGATTTTTATTCGAAAAGCCCGCTTATGGATTTACCGATGCAGCCTTAGTAAGTGTCCAGGGTGTGCTTCCGCCGGCGTTCGTTGCAGGTCGAGTGGAACTGCAGGTCCCTCGTCCCTCGGCTAACGCTCGGGAAGACAAGGTGAGGGCGGCGTTTTCAGTCGGCATTTGCTAGTGGACCTATCTGTTGCTTTGTTTGTTTGAACAAATTGACCTTCCTGGTTCTTTCGGCGTGCGAGTATAGAACAGCTACAGTTACAAAATTCTGGAGGTGAGCTATGGCTCGTTCCCATGTTGGCAAGTGGCTGCTGCTAATCCTGACAGCCTGCGTTGTTTCGTCCGGCTTACAAGCAATGGGCCAGTCCACCTTCGGATCGATTGTGGGCACGGTGAAGGATCAATCGGGGTCCGTGGTGCCGGGAGCTATCGTGACCCTGGTCAACGTGGGCAGCTCCGCCACGCACACGACGACGAGCAGCGCTTCGGGGAATTACGAGTTCCTTAACCTCGATGCCGGAACCTACCAGGTGACTGTCGCGGCCAGCGGCTTCAAGGACCAGGTCTTCGATCACCTGGTGCTGCAGGCCCGTGATACCCAACGTATCGATGCCAGCCTGACCGTAGGCTCGGCGGCGCAAACGATTGAGGTGCAAGCCGCCGGCGACGTGATCACGACCGATACGTCAAGCCTGGCGACAACCAAGACGACCCATGAACTGGTGGATCTGCCGGTGGCCGTCTACTCGCGATCGAATGGTTCGACGAGCCCGTTGTTAACGTTGACCACTGAACCAGGGGTGCAGGTGGACGATAACTCAAACCTGGTAATTGCCGGAACTACGCCGGCGCTGATGTCGTTCACCATCGATGGCATCAGCAGCGTGGACGTGGAGAATAGCGGACCGATCGCCGAACTGTTTCCGTCGTTCAACTCGATCTCCGAGATCCGGGTAAGCGAGACCAACAACAACGCGGAGTATAGCGGGGTAGCGGACGTGACGACCACGTCGCGCGCGGGCACCAATGACTACCACGGCGGGGTGTTCGAGAATCTGGAGAATACGGACTTGACCGCGGGCAATCCGTTCACCGGCAAGCCGTCGCTGCACATGAACAATTTTGGTGGGTTCGCCGGGGGTCCAGTGAGAATTCCCCATCTTTACAACGGGCATGATAAGACGTTTTTCTTCGGCAGCTACGAGGGTCTGCGGTTGCCGCGTGAATTTCCGCTGGTAGAAAGCTTTCCCAGCCTGGATATGCGCAATGGGAACATGTGGAATTACCTGGTGGCTACGCAAGGCACGCAGACGCCGACGATCAACAACTACGATGGTACGCCGATTCCCTGCACCGGCCCCTCGAATTGCTCGGTTCCTATATCTCCTGTGGCTGCGAATACCATCAAGTACCTGATGCCGCTCCCGAACAGCGGGGGCGCCGACTCTTTCCAAAACAACTATGTCACCAATTTTCCTGCGCCTATTTCGAGCAACCAGTTCGACGTGCGCATCGATCAAAACATTACGACGAACCAATCCATTTATGGCCGGTACACCTTCAAGAACCGCTCGGTAACGACGGCTCCCGAGGCAAACTGCCTAGGTTTCTGCGGAACCAGCTTGTCGCCGTTGCTGGGCGGCGTTTCGCAGCCGGAGCAGGATCGCGGATTGACGGTGGCCTACAACTACACCATCACTCCCAACGTGATCAACGAGTTTCGCGGCGGCTTCAACGCCATCCGCTCCTCCCTCGATGCTGACGTGGACTCGGCATCGCTCATCGGGCAGGTCGGCATTACCGGTATCCCAGACATCGCCACGGTGCCCACGGTTCCCGATATTGAGATTGCCGGGCTGCAGAGGACCGGTGGGCTCAATACCACCAGGACGCAGAGCAAGATCATCCAGTTGCTGGACGACTTGACCTGGGTGAAGGGGAAGAGCACATTCAAATTCGGCGGGGATGTTCGCCGTCTGACCGACCACGACGAAAATGTATTCGGCAATTACCGGGCGGGGCAATATGTGTTCAACGGAACGAGCACTGTGGGAACGACGATTGGCGATCCCTATACAGCGTTTTTGCTTGGGTACCCGGATAACACTACCCTGGCGCAGGTGACCAACCCGGCGATGAATGGCCTGGGCTACTCCTATGCGTTCTTTGGGCAGGATGATTGGAAGGCGACGCCATACCTGACGATCAATGCAGGTTTCCGGTACGAAATCCACCCTCCGTTGAAGGACACGCACTACAACACGGCTGCCTTCTTGCCGGACTATGACGTGGACGGCATTCATGGAGGAGTCGCGGTACCGAATGCCCAGGGACTTACGTACACCAATCCCGGTTTCGCTTCATCGATTGCGCCCACACCTATCCTGACCGCGGCGCAGGCCGGCCTTCCGGAAAAATTGCGCTACACCTACAAGAGCGACTATGGGCCACGTATCGGCTTCGCGTGGCGGCCAGCCCACAACAACACCACAGTGATCCGCGGCGGGTGGGGACGGTTTATCGAGTCGCCGCTGGGCTTCTCCCTGGTTTCTGGCTGGGCCGTAAGTGCCAGCTTTGTTCCTCTGTACCAGAATACGTACAACCCAGCCGATGGCAGCGGGCAGAACCTCAGCTTCCCTTCTCCCTTTCCAGCAAACCTGGATCAGCCGGGAACAGCAAGCTTCGAATATGCCTTTCCCATCCACTACAAGGATCCCTCCGTACAGCAGTGGAACCTGACCTTCGAGCATGACTGGGGTCACGATATCGGGATGCGGCTCTCCTACACCGGGAGCCACGGCACGAACCTGGAAAACTTCAACGATCTGAACCAGGTACCCGCCAACACCGGTGTGGCGGCTCCGTTGGTGTATCCCATCTGGGGCATTATTCAGAGCGTGGTCAACCAGGCGGTCAGCAATTACAACAGCTGGACAGCGGTCATGGAAAAGCGGATGTCGCATGGGCTGCAGTTCCAGGCGAGCTATGTGCTTACCCGGGATCTATCGGACTCCGGGGGCGCGGTGCCGACGGAGTTTTCGGGAGCGGGCGGTAACTGGGTTTCGGACAAGAATAACCCGATGTTGGATTATGGCAACGTGATGTTCGACCGTCGCCATCGGGTACTTGCCACCTTCCTGTACCAGCTTCCGTTTGGCAAGGGGCAGACGTTCCTGCCCAACAGCAATCGACTGGTGGATACGTTGGTCGGCGGCTGGCAATTGGGTGGCGTGACGGTCTTCCAGACGGGCGCGTTCCTCACCATTTCGGAACAGTCGGTGGATTCGGCGAATACCGGCATTCTCAATACGCTGGGCGCGGAGCGGGCCGATGTGGTTCCCGGGGTCGCTCCTAAAGCAACGGCGGGCCTGACTAATTCTGCCGGGCCAGTATTTATCAATCCTGCGGCGTTCACGTTTCCGCCAGCGAATGCGGGGCGGTTTGGAGATAGTGCGGTGGGCAGTGTAGTCGGCCCGGGCACGGACTCGGTTTCTCTTTCGCTGATCAAGTCGATCAAGCTAACGGAACGGTTACAGTTCCAATTTGGCGCGCAGGCGGCCAATGCCCTGAATCATCGGAACTTCGATGTGCCGGATCAGATTCTGGATGATCAGGCGTTCGGTACGATTTCCGGGTTGCAGAGCGCGGAAGGGGCGGGTCCGCGGAATGTGGAGGTCACGGGGCGGATCAGCTTCTAGGGGTGGGGGGTAGGGGTTGGGGGTGTCGGCGTAGTTTAGATCGCGGACACTGCAGGTCCCTCCCCTCCGCTACGCTCCAGTCGGGATGACAAATCCAACCGTGGCGCTCCCAGTCGGCGTCCGCTAGTGGCTGAGAGGACGGCCGGTCATCTAGAGACATCGTTCCAAGGGATTCGCCCATCGTTTTCGGCCCAGGTACGCTTGGCTTCGGTTAAACGATTTGCTGGTGACATCTTTTGGGTGGATTTAAGTACTAGGGAGAGGCTGAAGTGGCCTCTCCCCTTTTTATTTTGCGTTGGAGATTACGGTGAGTGGGGCCTGGGGCGGAGGCGGAGGCAGCACTTCGGGTTTGCCGCGAAGGCGATTGCCCAGCGAACGGACCCTGCCGACGCCCACGCCAATCCGCTCGGAGGCAAACATGAGGTGGCCGGCCGTGAGACCTGGCAAAACTTGATGATGGCCTACCGCTGCCAGCGCCATGGAAGCAACACAGCCGCATTGCGTGCAGTCAGGCTTGCCGCCGAACTGGCAAGGCCCGATGCGGGTTTCCAGATCCGCGGAGAGAGACTTGGTCGTGCGCGCAAAAATGCACTCCTCCGGCGATTGCGGCGGATGACGAAGCTCTTCGATCATCTTCCGGTTCATCTGGAACTTGGGATAAAGGGGAAAGAGACGCTCCAGCTCGTCAAGGAGCCGACGGCGCACGGGGGGAGAAATAAGCTCCGGGCCCTCCGCACCCTGCTGCGGCGTGAAAAGACTGACCCAGATGCGCTTTACCTCCGGACGGGCGCTCCAGAAGCGTAGAAACTCTTCCATGTAACCGGGACGGTCTGCAATCTGGCCAGTAACGGTGCAGTGGATGGTTACAAAGCTGTCACGAATGGAGCTGAGTATGCGCTCGTAGGTAGCGGGTTTGCGGCGCTCATCGTGCTCCGGTTGCAAACCGTCGATCGAAACCACGAGGCTCAGCTTAGAGAGAGCGCTCCAGGCTTTGGGCAGCGGGCGAAAGGCACTGGTGACCAATTGCACGTGAACGCCGCGGCTTTCCAGCTGGGGCAGAAGAACTTCCAGTTCGCGGTAGCGAACCAAGGGGTCACCGCCCACCAGGGAGAGATGGATGGGCCGCTCGCGATCGACGATTTCCAGCAGCCTCCGGACGAGGTCGTCTCCTTTGTAATCGGACAATTGACGCAGCGTAACGCCGCCGGTTCCGAGATGCTCAGGCTCGTAGGCGTAGCAGCCAGGGCAACGCAGGGGGCACTCGCGGGTGATCTCGATGGAAAGGCTCGGCTTCTGGCCGGCGAGGATGCTGGCCCAGGCGTTCAACACTTCTGATTTCTTCATGAAGGACCCTCAAGTTCCAAAAAGCTATCTCGTTGACGAAGGTTTCCGGGGGTGGTTAGCGCAGTCCCTCCGCTACGGTCGGGATGACAAAGACGCAGACAACAAGAGGTTGGAACTCAAGCAAGAAGCTCTCAGCGTGGTTTCATGTTCCTATGATATTCAAGAATGACCTTCAGGAGTGGAGTTTTGCACTGCGGAGTAAACCTGGAATTGCCCAGCGCTCTGCGGGTGGTTCGGGATGTCTCGGTTTTTTTGCGGGTTGATCCTGTGGTTGAGGCGACGTTTTCCCGAAAAAGAACGGGCTTTCCCGTGGATTCGGGATTAAGGCTAGCTAGGCGTCATTTGGCGCTATCGCTGCCGTAGATTTTGGCGTTTAATTACGCTACGGAAAATATATAGTTTTTGGCCGCACCGGTAGCGTCAGAAGGCTACCACCAAATTAGGCGTACTTGGAGCGAAAGATGGGGCCCAAATCCAAGTCGACACTAACGGTCCGCCTGCTTATGCAGCGACGAGACGAGCTCCTGGGGGAGTTGCGTGTCCTGGCACCGGATTTGGTGAAGAAGCTGGAACAAACCCTTGAGGCGCTCCACGAGCAGCAACCAGAGCGCGGCGAGTATGAAGGACTCGACCGTCCGGCAGTGATTCGCAAGTACCTACTCAAGGTGGGCCGGCCCTCGGAGCTGCGAGAGATACGCGATGCAGTGGCGTCGCCGGTAAGCCGCTTCGATGGAAGATCGATCTGGGACGGCGGTAAAAGAGAAGTCGAGCAGGGCCGGATGGTGAATATCGCCGATACTGGCAAGGGCGAGGACTGGGTGCTTTCACTGCCCGAGTGGGAGCAGAACTCGTAGCCGGCCGAATGTGACACGATCATCATTGCTTCCGGGACACCCCTACGGGGTGGCCGGCGTCGAGTGCTTCTGGCGATAGCGAATCACCAATAACCTCACAGTCAGAGCGAGTCCTCCTCCAATTACGGTGCTTACGGCGCGGTGGTAGGCGACATCCTTGCCTGGCAGACTGTTAAGAGCCAGCAAACAGACAATGTATGCGGTGAGACAGAGGGTAAAGAGACCGTAGTTCACGTTGTTGAGCGAGTACGAGAACCAGGCGAAGCATAGGGTCAGGAATGCCAGCGTAGGCGGCGCAGGGGTTAGATGGGCCAGAAAGAAGCTGGCAAAGACTGCTCCGGCAAGAGTACCGATGGTGCGGGCAATGGCCCGGCTTGCCGTGTCGCTCAGTCCGGGCCTGAGGACGAGCAAGGCGGTCATGGGTATCCAGTATCCGTTGGCAAAGCCGAAGTGGCGGTAGATTTCTGTGCTTACCATTAGCAAGACAGCGAGGCGAAGGGCGTAAGGCACTGCGCTGGGGGCGGGATTCCGCTTCATGAGCGAACGGGCGGCCTCTTCCACGGAGGAACGCAGGGCCTGGTGCTCGGCCTTGAGATAGCGCGCGACGGAGAGCAGATCCGTGCGTAGCTGTTGCAAGAGGCGCAGCAGGATACTCGAGGTGAGGATCTGTAAGGCGCCTCCGGCCATGACCAGTCCCGAGCGGACCGCCGCAGCGCGAGGGGAAAAGGGAAAAGCGGAAGCAACGAGAAGAAAGACGATGCACTGCTGCCCTACCCAACTGACTCCCGGCTGACGCAAGGAAAGCATTCCATAGGCGAAACCGGCTCCCCCGGCGATGAGCACCAGGATGAAGTTGGTGTGGCCGGCCACCATGCCAACGAAGGTGGCCGCGCCGATTCCCAACGAGACCAGGATCATGGGAAGGAGGCGGGAGTCGTCGATATGCTGCTTGGCGCCAAAGCCGACGGTGAAGGCTCCGCCGGCAGTGATCAATCCGGCACCCGGCCGTCCAAGGCAGATGCCGAGGATAAGACAGATGGCTACGGGAAGAACAAAGATGAGATCGGCACGGAAGGACTGCGCTTTCCAATCGAAGACGATGCTATCGGTGAGGAAAGGGGCGGTGGACGCAGTCGGCTGTGCTGACATCTGTGAGGCGGCTCTCTCTAACGCCGCGACGGCTTAAGCGATATTAGAGCATTTGCCGGGTGGGCGAAGCCCGTTGCATGGCCCAGCCGGTCAGGGGTAACTCTGCCAGCGTTCGTTGCAAGTGGAGTGGAACCGCAGGTCCCTCGTCCCTCGTCCCTCGGCTAACGCTCGGGATGACAGCTCCTAATGAACAAAAAAATAAAGCCAATAGAATCAATCTCGATTTCCAGCGTTTATTTCAGTCTTAACTTGCCGCAGGCAAGTCAGTTCCTCGGGATGACAGCTCGGGATGACAAATCGGGATGACAAGGTGAGGGTGGCGTGTCCAGTGGGCATTTGCTAGTGGAGTTCAGAGGGGGTTTTGTTGCCGCTTGGCAGGAACGCCGATAGGATACAAGAGCATTTTGACTTCATCACGTGCTGCCTTGCTTGAGCAAGGGATGCTGGAGGAAAAGCGTGCAGAGGTGGGTACGTTCTCTTAGTTTGATTCTCTTGTTGGGTTTGGTGGGCGCGGATAGGTTGGCGATGGCCGAGGGCCGGCTGAGTGACAAAGATCTGCAGCAACTGATGCAAAATTTGAAGGATGACGCAGGACCTTTCCGGCAGAACTTCGCCAACGCGCTGAAGAAAAGCACGATCCGTGGGACCAGCCAGGAGAAGGATGCCAAGGCGCTGGCGGACACCTTCGCCAAACAGGCAAACACCGCGCTCGAGACCTTCAAGCACCAGCAGAAGGCGGACCAGGAGGTGGTCGATCTGGTGCATACCGCGGCGCAGATCGATCCCCTGGTCTATAGCCTGCAGCTGAACCCGCAGACCAGATCGCGGTGGGAGAGACTGCGCACAGAGCTGCACCAGATCGCGCAGGCCTATGGCATACCGGAACCTTACCTGGCGCCACCGCCAGGGAACGCTTCTGCGGCCCTCAGCACTACGGGAACGTGTCTCAATGCTGTGGGTATCGAGCGGTCACGGCAGCTGGTGAACGAATGCATTCAGGTTTCGCCCGCGACTCACCCGCCATGCAATGCGCAGAATGCGTGCTCGCTGATCGTGGACGAGATCAAGCGAGGTTGCGCGCTGATTGGCCAGGGCGCTCCAGGGTTTTGCGCGGAGTATCGGTAGTCGCACGCACAACGAGCGCGTCCTCGGTGGCATTGGTAGGTCAGAAATCAGCAGCTGGCGTCATATGGCGCTAACACTCGGCGGAATTTCAAGCGTCTGATCACGTCCCAAGTCGTGGCGGACGCCGAGTCGTTTTTCCGGCTTGCCCGGTGCTCCCTCCTCGCGCAGTTACTAACGACATGGAAAGTACACGAACACGGCGTTTTGCGCCTTACCCTGGCCGCGCCAGTGGTTAGAGAACGCCTGATCCCTATCTCGGGTTCTTGGGAGAGAACTATGGACCGCAACCGGGCTAGAGTTTCCTTTCGCCTGCTCACACGGCGGCGAGACCGGCTGTTGGAGGAGTTGCGGATCCTGGCGCCGGATTTGGTGGCGGAGCTGGAGTTGACCCTGGAGGAGTTGAAGCGCCACGAGCATAACGGACTCGATAGGCAGGGCATCGTAAGTACTTGCTGAGGGGGCTCTCGGGTTCGAATGACAATTCGACTGCGCGATTCACGCGAAGACTCCAAACTCGTATCACACAAATTCAGAGTGGTCCGAACTACGGGGCGGACGAGGGGGCTTTGGGGAGACTTAGCAGATTGGCGAAGATGCGGTAGGCTCCGGGAACGCCCTCGGGCAACTGGCGGTAGAGAGCGTAGGCGATGTAGACGTAGGCGCCCTTGCCGTAACGTGTGTAGAGCAAGCCACCCTTTTGCTCATCCTGACCGGGGTCTTTGGTTTCGGTCAACGCCTGATAATGCGAATCCCAGGAGTGCATGAAGGAATGACCGCGCTCCTCCACCCAGCCCTGAAAGTCGGCGCTGGTGATTTTGTTGGGCCAGGAGAGCAAAGGATTCTTGGGCTCCAGTAGCTGCGACGGGACCATTCTCATCCACCACCTTCTCCGGATCCCCGGTAAGACTGAGCGGGTAGGGACCGTAGTTGTGGTCGTACTCGCGGGTGTTGTATTGGACGATGAGCACACCGCCCTTCTTTACGTAGTCAAGCAGGCGGCCGTTGGAGGCGGCCAGCTCAGGACGCGCGGCGTAGGCTCGGATGCCGAGCACAATGACGTCATAGGCGGACAGATTGCCATCGTTGATATCCGCTGCCTGTAACAAATGGACGGCGACTCCCATGCTTTCGAGGGCCTGGGGAACTTCGTCGCCAGTGCCCATGACGTAGCCCACCTTGAGACCAGGAGCCAGCTTGACGTCGACGCCGACCAATTTGTAGGGGCCGGGCTGGTAGTAGTTGTAAGGACGCAGGCCGGGATAGCCGACGGTCTCATATCCTTGCGCGTACTGATGGCCCTGGTACTCAGCGATGGGAGTGACGGAATAGCTGGTGGCGAGCGAGGTTCTGGGGCGTGACGGTGAAGGTGAGGGTCTGCTCGTCACCCTCTTTGTGGGCGGTAAAGGGCACCGATTGAGGCGAGGACTGCCAGCCCGAGGGCAGATCGAGGTGCACATCGCCGGGCGTTGAGCCCTTGACATTGCTGCGGACACGAACGTTGACGCTGGCAGTCTTGTCCTTTTCCCCATCCAGAGGAATGATGCCTGCGGTGGCGGTGGCGGCCACGGAGACGGCCGGCGCTATCACCAGCGGCTGGTATACGCCGCCGCGACCGACCACGTGCTGAACGGTTTGCACCGCCTGGGCGGAACGGACAGAGACACCATCGACGGTGAACTCGAGCCAGGCCTCCAACGGATACGGAGGGAGTGGGTGGTTGAGGCAGTCGACGGAGTCGAGGTCGTAGTAGGGCTGCTCTACATCTTTGCGGTGAAAACATGCCTTGGTTAACTCGGCGTCAAGGGGCGCCGTGAGCTTGAAATCCGCGCTGAGGCGCTGGTTGGCCTGCAAGGCTGCCCGAGGCAGGTGAGGAGGCGGTTATGTGCCAGTCGCCGGTACCGGTGGAGCGCACGGAGACGTTCTTTATCTGCACGGGAACGTCACTGGCATTGGTGAGGAAGGCGGTGACCCCGAAGGACTGGCCGGGGACGGCGGTGGTGAAGGTATCCTGCGCGTCGACGGCAAAGCCGGAGCGGCCACGATCGGGGTTGGGAGGAGATACGACGGCGGTGAGCGTGACCCCGAGCGCCTCCACGATGGCGCTGTTGAATTGCGCCTCCTTTACAGAGAGCTCATGCAGGACATTGTATTTTGCTTCGGCGGAGAGATCGGAGGCGGTTACCTTTTGCATCAGTAACTGTGTTTGTTTCAAACCGGCGGCCAGCAGTGGGACCAGCTTTGCCGGCTGCGACGGGGAGAAGGAGTGGGTGGCCTGGTTGACGGTGGCGGCAATTTGTTGCAGGCCGGCGGTGAGGAATGGGTGTTGGCCCGGGGCGAGCGAGGCTATGCCGGCAATCGAAGTGTCGATGCCATCGAAATAGGAGTGCTCCGCATCCGAGGTGGGGACGCGCGATCCGTAGCGATGATAGGGAACGTCAAAGGCTCCCGGGAGGGGGATGCCGGTGCCGCCGTTCTGGGATTTTTGCTGGCCGAGGCCCTCGCGGCCGAGCTGGATATAGGAGGCGCCGAGTGCGGGGTCATAGGCGCCTTCATGGATGGTGACGTTGGTGGTGGGCACGGCGTCGGTCCATTTGCCGGCCACGTAGTCATAGAAGCGCACCGGAGCCCACTTGCCGGTGGCGTAGTCGTACATTCCCTTGGGGGAGATGGAGAAGGAAGGCACGCGGGCATAGACCTTGAGCGGCGTCCAGGGGAGGAGGCCGGCCTTGATCTGATCGGGAAAGACCTTGGGGTCTCCGGCGGCCTTGAAGACTTCCTGCGCCATTTCACCGGAGACCTGGTGCTGACCGTGGCCGTCGGTGATGCCGCCCACGAAGACGGCGGTGAGGACCAGGGGACGATTGAGGCGGACGGCGCGGACGACGTCGTAGAGAACGCGTTCGTGTCCCCAGACGGCGAGGGCTTCTTCGAGGGTCTTGGAGAAGCCGAAGTCGGCGACGCGGGTGAAGTATTGATCGACTCCGTAGCGGCGACCGGCAGCCAATAGCTCTTGGGTGCGCACCAGCGCGAGCTGATCCCATAGGTCGTTGGACATGATGTTTTGACCACCCTCGCCACGGTTCAGGGTGAGCAGAGCCACGCGCGCACCCTGGCCGCGGGATTCGTAGGTGAGCATGCCTCCATCCTCATCGTCGGGGTGGGCGACGATCATCATGACGCTGGCGCGGGTGCCCAGCTTGCGCAGCGACTGCTGCAGCGCAGCGGTGCCGCGGTCAACGCGGAGAGGCTGGTAGTCGGGCGTAGCGGCAATGGCGGAGGCGATCGGGGTCTGGGCCGAGAGAGGGGCCGCGGCGACGAAGATGGCGGCGATGAGGGCTAGGGCTTGGGACGGAGTCTTGCAGCATGTCATAGGCAGTTTGTTAGCTATAGCATATGACAGGATCAAAGTCGCTTAGGACTCAGGAATGGGAGCGATTGCTGAATGGAGGGAAAAAGATTCGAAAAATATTAATTGCCCAGGGGCTAAAGCCCAGATTTTTGCGAGACCTCAACGGCCCGACTAAAGTCGTGCCCTGACACAAAGCATGAGTTTTTCCGCAGCCTGTGGAGTCGTGCCCTGATACAAAACATGAGTTTTTCAGCAGCCTGTAAAGTCGTGGCGATACAAAGCATCAAAACCGTCCCACGTATGCTGGTGGGCCGGGAACTAGGGACCCATTGATCCCATTGATCGGTAGCGGGGAGAGATCCAGAGGATGAAGAAGGACGAGGGGCTGGTACGCGGTATCACCCTGCCGGGCGCGATTTCGCTCAACATGATCAATATGATTGGGGTGGGGCCGTTCGTGACCCTGCCACTGATCGTGCTGGCGATGCATGGACCCCAAGCGATTCTGGGTTGGGTCCTGGGAGCGGTGCTGGCGGCATGCGACGGGCTGGTGTGGGCAGAGCTGGGCGCGGCTATGCCGAAGGCCGGCGGATCCTATGAGTATCTGCGCACCATCTATGGGCCGCGGACCACGGGGCGATATCTCTCTTTCCTGTATATCTGGCAACTGAGTTTCAGTGCGCCGCTGTCGATCGCCTCAGGATGCGTGGGCCTGGCGCAATATGCGGGCTACCTTTGGCCGGCCTTGCGCAGAGTTTATTTTTCCTATCAATTGCCTATCCCGGTTCCGTTTGTGCACACGTTGCCGCTGGCGATCCGGCTTGGACCAGGCACTTTGGCAGCGATGCTCTGTTGCGTGATCGCCGCGGCATTGCTGTATCGCAACATACAGAGCGTGACCCGGTTCTCCGGCCTGCTGTGGATGGGAGTGATGGGCACGATGCTGGCGGTGATCCTCACCGGGCTGCTGCACTTTCACGCCAACCTGGCCTTCGGCTTCCCTGCCGGCGCGTTCCAGCTCTCGGGCGGATTCTTCACCGGCCTGGGAGCGGCGCTGCTGATTGCGACTTACGATTACTGGGGAGCCTACAACATATGCTTTTTGGGCGCGGAGGTACGCGACCCAGGACGGACCATTCCACGAGCCATTGTGTGGTCGGTGGGACTGGTGGCGGCCTTGTATCTCCTGCTGAATACGAGTGTGCTGGGGACGATCCCGTGGCAGGAACTTACCAGCCAGGCGGGCGCGAATGCGCGGCTGTCAGTGGCGGCGGTGGTGGTGCAGCGAGTGTATGGAGTGGTGGCAGGACGGGTGGTTGCGCTGCTGGTGGTGTGGACGGCGTTCTCGTCGGTATATGCCCTGCTACTGGGCTATTCGCGAGTACCCTATGCGGCGGCGCTGGATGACAACTACTTCCGCATCTTCGCGCGCGTGCACCCGCGCCATCGCATCCCCAACGTCTCGTTGCTGATGCTGGCCGGGGTCTCGATGGTGTTCTGCATGCTGCAACTGGCCGATCTGGTGGCGGCGCTGGTGGTGATACGGATCCTATTGCAGTTTCTTCTGCAGCAGGTTGGCGTAATGGTATTGCGCCGCACGCAGCCGGACCTGGAGCGGCCGTTCCGGATTTGGCTGTATCCTCTGCCGCCGCTGGTGGCGATTGCGGGATTTCTTTACATCCTGTTCTCGCGGCCAAACTTTGCGCGAGAAATCTTTTTCGCCTTGGCAGTCGTGCTGACCGGAACGGCTACTTACCTGATTCGCGCACACCGGCGGGGGGAATGGCCATTCGCCCAGCCAGCCATGCGTGAATGAACCTTACTTCTTTTCTTTGGCACGCTTCTGCTTAGCCCAGCGAAGCTTCTGCGCGGCGGCGATTCTGGCGCGGCCTTCGGGCGAGATAACCCGCTTGGTGCGCACGGCCCTTGGCTTAGGAGCCGCCAATCCGCTCTTACGCGGACTGCGAGAGACCTTGGACACGGCGGTTCCGGCCACGAGGTCGCGGGCTTCTGTTAAACGGCTAATTTCGGCATCTATATGGAGGAGTATCTCTTCGATCGTCATCGCCATTAAGTGTAACTCAACATACGCCACGTAGCGCAACATGCGCTAAGGAAAGGATGGAGAATTTTCAGGCCGCCAACAAGAGTCAAGGGCAAAGACGACAAGGAACGGGATAAGACGGTCAGGAACGGACACCCGGATTTCCTGTGCTGCTAGGTGGCTCCGGTACACTTCATGCGGCTTTCCTTTACGAAAGCCGCACACGCGTCGCGTCCAGTGCAGCGTTCAGGAAATACGGACATCGTCAGGCAGTAGCGGGTCGCTTTCCATGTCGATGATCTCGACCGCTGCGCAGTCGGGACAGGCGTGACCATCGAGGGTGGCGGCCAGTGGGTAGCTGCCGGTAGCATGTGCACACGTGTACCACGCGCCGGCACCTGGGCACGGGGGACCAAGACGGCCACGGTTATCTGCTCATTAAACTGCCTGGAAACAGTAGGTTCGGTCGTCATACGTGTTGCATGGGCCATACCCGGCACTCGCTGTGGCGTGCCGCGCCATACATGTTCAAGGTGATGGGCATGCCGTCGTAATAGGCGTCAGGATTTTGCTCGTAGAAACCGGCCACTGCGCGAAGGCCCTCGATGAAGTGCCGGCGCCGGTGTTGGTCGATGTGGTGTAAGGCTCACGGATTCTCCCGATAGGGGCAACACGATGACCGAATCTGTCGTGCAGCGCCAGGGCCAGGCGAGTCGCGCGATGCGACTCACACACAGCGCATCGACAGGCCGGCTCCGCAGCCAGGCCGTAGCGAGGAAGCACGATGTTGAGGATTTGGGTAAGGCTCATCCCATCTTCTGATTCAAACGGCATAGGGTCTAACCTCGCGAAGGTGAAGTATCGTGCAGCTTCTTCTGTTCCCTGTTCCAGCGATGACGGGCCTGAATCCATCGCGCACGGGCGGTTTCCCGGTTGAACTCGAGACCGCAGCTCCCACCCACGCGGCAGTCACTCGCACCGGCACTTTCGAAGGGCGGCTCGGGAGACCAGGCGAGGGAGCGCTGTTCATCGGTAAAGCGGGCGAGCTCGGCGACGATCTCGTCCACCGTGAGGAGACGCTCCTGCCCTGGAGTGCCAATCATTCGGGGATGCATGTTTTTTCTCCATGACCGGATGCAAAGGGGGGAGAGTAAGGAGCGAACCTCGATCCGCTGCTTACTACCTGTGAGCTTGCTGCCTAGAGAGCGCGCCGTCAAGAGATGACGGCAACAATGATGAGGATGCCGGGAGGTAAACTAATAGTAACTATCACAGTGTTTCTTGTGTTGCTTTTTAGAGTGGATACCCGTAACCGGGGCAGTAACTTTTAGTTAACTACCCCTTTTCCCTCTAGATTTTTTTTCTGCGACTCTTGCGGGCTGCGAGCGACGCATGGCATCTTAGCGTTGCCGGGTTGTCTGCAAGCAGACGGATCGTTACTACGGTTGAGCATGACAGCCGGGCAAATGATGAGCTGCCGCAAGAAATGAGACCAAGCGAGAGGAATCTATGAGGCGTTGCGGGCATAGCACGACATTTCCGAGACTTTGAGCGCAGGTAAGACCGATATTTGGATGCCGGTGTACATCGGTGACTACCTTGCCGACACCATGCACCTAAGTACGGAACAGCATGGCGCTTACCTCTTACTCCTCTTCCACTTGTGGCGCCGCGGGGTGCTGCAAGACGACGATGCGGTACTGGCGCAGATTACGGGCCTTCCGATAAGTGCGTGGACCATCTCCCGAGCAGTGCTGGCGGAGTTCTTCGAAATCCACGATGGGCAGTGGCACCATGGACGCGTAGAACGGGAAAGAAGCCGGACCGCGGCCAAGCAGAAATTCAATGCCAGCAGAGCCAAATTAGGCGCCTCCACCAGGTGGGGCAAGGCGCGGCCTGTGCTGGAGGATGCGGAAAGCACTCTCCGCAAGCAATGCTTCAAGCATTCTCAACGGCATGCTTGACGATGCCAAATCACAGTCACAACCACAACCACAGTTATTAAAAACATTACCTTCCTCGAGCAGGGTGAGCGAGAAACGTGCTGTCGATGAGCGTCATGTACCCTTTCGCCTGATTCTGGGAGAGTACTGGAGCGCTAAGAATCATGCGTCTCCTGAGATGCCGTGGCAGGGACGCGATGCCAAGGCGCTGAGTGACTTTCTCGCAGCCAGCCCCAACTTAAGCGAAATACAGTTCCGCACGATGCTGGAGAACCGGGCTAAGTCGGCTGTCGCTCACGGCGACCGCGTTTTCTTGTGGATTGCGAACCTCACACGCTTCCAGGAGGAGATCACTGTCTACAACAAGCCGGCATCGGCGGGGGGAGGCAATGCAAGCAGAGCGGAAATCAATCGCAACAGCGTCGTCAGCGCCGTTGACCGGGCACTGGCCCTGGCTCGAGAGCACACTGATCGCGCTGGGCAAGCTGGCGCTGAGCAGGCAGCTTTCGCTGACCCCGGAATGTCTTTTGCTGATGGCCGAGGACCTGCACGATGTGCCCTGGCAATACCTGGAGATGGCGATCACGGGATGGAGACGGGGCACGCTACGGATGGGCAGACCGGAACAGATGGACCGCTTCCCTACAGTCCGTCAACTGCGGCTGCAAGCGAATCTTCTGCAGCTGGAGGGATCACAGACGGAGAGGAGAGCTTGCGATTTGAATGGGAGGTGAGCGCATCGTGAGCGAGATGAAGATGGACAACCCTGAAGAGCGGGACATTTACGAGCGGATCTTTGCCGAGGTCAGGAATCCATCCGATGTGCGGGGCGCGATTGCACGAGCAGTTCGACAACTGCGCGAGGCGATGGAGAAAGAGGACAACTGCGCTGTGACCGCGGCCCACGTACGCAACCTGGCGGATATCGATCCTGCGGCACTGGCGGTGGCCTACGCGATGGCGGAGAAGACCTGTACCTACTGGCCCAGCCCGGGACAGATACGGGAGCTGGCCGGATGGTCGGAAGAAAGCAGGGGCGGGGCTGCGCTCGAGTGGGTCTTCCGTTACCTGGAAAAGCACGGCTGCGAGGGACGCGCCCAAGGCGGCGGAGTGAGGTTTGGCGAAGACGAGAGCGGACGGAGAGTTCTGCTGGAAAGAGAGGCGATCGTCGCAGCTCCGGCTCTACCGGCGGAGATAGAAGCAGCGCTCGCGTTGTTAGGCAGCGGATCGACCAAGCAGGGGTTGCGCTATGTGAGTCAACATCCCGCGGTGAAAGGGTGGGACAACTTTACCGGTGACGCGGCCTCAAGGAGCGCAGAGCGCATAGAGGGGCAATGGATTCGTTGTTACCTGCGTGCGATGCGGATGGGCTCGGGGCAAAAGTTTATTCAAATCCTCCCCCACTACGGAGGACGCAATGATCAACGAAATGGAGCTTGCTGAGAGGGAGATCTCCACGGTGGGCACGAACTATAAGCCGTCACAGACGAAGAAGCGGAACTTAGGCGGAGCGATTTTCCTGGCTGCGATCGCAGATTACCGCGGCACGGATGAACAAGAGCACAACAGCGCGAAACGATTTCTTTACCCGCAAACACGCAAGTGGCAGGAGCACTACGACTGGGCGGTGGAGTTAGCCGAAGGAATGAACCCGGCATGGCTGCGGGAAGCGCTGGACAGGTTTAGGGGTAAGTGGGATGGGCAACGCGCTGAACGAATAGCACGGGAGACGCGGAGAGCGGAGAGGAATAGAGCCAATGAAGAGCAATGCGGTGAACGGATTCACTCGGACGGGCCGCTTGTGCCCACGAACGTAGGCGAAGTGCTCACCCTTCTTTTCAGCCGGCGGGCGAGGCGTGCAGTGCACGGGCTGGTGATGTTGCGCCGGGCTTATGAACATGTGCTGGTGATGGCAACACTGGAGGGAGTGCGGCCGGTGCGAAGACCGTACTACGAGGACTACGTGGATGCGCTCGAATATTCTGGGCGCACGGGCGGCGTTGATAGCCAGGAGCCTTTGAAGAGAATCGATGTTGGGGAGAGCGTGGATGAGCGATGAACCGAGCCCTAGTGAGTTTCTTATTTCCAAGATGGAAGGCATGGACGATGTTACCCAGGTTCTGATCGTGACACGCACCGATGAGGGCGAGATCAGCTACGACAGCTGCGGACAGATCGCCGCCGATACGCTGGGCATGATTGAGTTCGTCCGTGTGGCCGCGGCGGAACACTTCGCAGGGAGTTGTATGACGAGGATGTGGATTGAGTTTGGTTGCGGAGAGAGTGGAACTGCAGGTCCCTCCCCTCCGCTTCCACGGCACGCCGGGACTGGTCGCTGCAGTCCCACGGCGCGCCGGGGCAGGCGGGATGACAAGGTGAGGGTGGCGTGCTCAGTGGACATTCGCTACGTGGCGTTCAGAAGGGTACTTTCGCCGATTCATTATCTTAAGTGACAGATTGCGGTCTTAACGGTTTCAGCGGGGAGCAAGCATGGATGAGACCGAATTGATCGCTGCGGCGCGCTCGGGCGATGAAGACGCGTTCACGGAGCTCTATCAACAGCATCTTGGTTACGTGAAGGCAGTAGGCCGTGCCATTCTTCGCAAGAACGATCTGGATGATATTTGCCAGGATACGTTTCTGTTGGCTTTTACACGGTTGGATAGCTTTGAAGGTAACTCGCAGTTTCGTACGTGGATTACTCGCATCGCGGTGAACCAATGCTTAATGACTTTGCGCAGGGAACGGCAGACAAGTAACGGAGATTCAAATCTTATACAGGTGGATACGGAGCGACTTGCCGATGATGTTCGCGAGCAATGCATCTTTGCGAGCGCGGACAAACACCTCGAAGGCGTGCCGGCGCGGTTGGACCTGGACAGATTGCTGCGCGTGCTAAAGCCCTTTAAACGGCGGGTTCTGGAGATGGCATACCTCGAAGACATGCCGGAACAGGAGATCGCGGAGGTATTGGGCGTAGAGCCCTCTTGCGTGAAGAGGACGATACACCGCGCCAAGCGGCAGGTGCGAAAAATACACGAGAGAGGGAACTTTTTAGAGTTATCCCGAATCTAATTGGTGACTCTCACATACCGATTACCCGAATAGAAGACAAGCTCTCGTACGCTTACTTCTAATTGCGCTCCCAGCGCGTGCGACCTTGGGACTAAGCGACGAGGCGTACGGCCGTGCTATGCCTCGTAACGGAGGAAGCTATGACTGTGCTCAAGCCACAGAGTTGCCTGCTCAGCCGCGGGCCCAAAGGTTTGCATCCTCAGTGAGGAGGATGCCAAATCTTTCACCTCTGGGGGTATTGCCCATAAGTGCTCTAGCAGGCGCCACCACCATTACTCGAAGAGCAAAGCGGATGCTTTGGTCGAGGCCGGTGAACTGGTGTGGCTGGGCAAACATAAGAAGATTGCCACTTTCAAGAATGCACGCTCGTGGATCAAGACCTATAGCCGTAACCAGTATGGCGAAGTGATTACTTGCGGGATGCAATTAGTGCGCAGGCGGCGGCGGGTTTTGACGCTCCTTTCGAAATAGACCTTACATGTCAACAATAAGAGCTCTGCTGATCCTGATGTTGGGCACGTCCACAGCGTACGGTGGGACTATCACCGGAACACTGCTAGGACCTTCGGGCCTGCCGATCAAGAACGGCACGCTGAACTTCGGGCTACAGCAGGCGGGTCTGATCGTGGGTACAGGCGGCGTGGTGCCGACAACGGCACAGTGCTTCACTTCGAACGACGGCTCGGTGGTCGGCATGCCTAACCCGTTGACTTTGCCCAACACTTCGATCACCTACGGCTCGGGCACGATGGCGGCCGGGATCTACTACGTGGTGTTCACGTTCTACACCAACAGCAATCTGGAGACGCTGGCCTCGCCGGAGTTGAAGGTGCAGCTGACGAGCACCGGCTCGCTGATTATCTCGCCTCCGATTAGCTTCCCCGCGGGCGCTGCCGGCATGCGGGTCTACGTGGGCACGATCAGCGGGGCGGAGACGGCCCAGGGCAACTCCGTGGGAGCGACAGGCACGTTCGTGCAGAATGAGACGCCGGTGACCACGGGGGAAACCATTCCTACGGTCAACGATGTTCCTTGCACCATCGCGTTCAATGACACGATCATTCCCTACTCGGGGTATAACGTTTCGCTGCTTTCTTCGAGCGGCAATGCATACCCCGGCTGGCCACAGGCCTGGCAGCTGAATGGCGGCCTGAGCGGCACGGTTAATATCTCGAACGGCGCGCCGCTGTGGAATGGCACCATTATTTACCCGCAGCCGATTCTGGCACAGCCACTGAACCATGGGCCGCAAAGCATATCGGGTCTGGTGAATATGACCGGGTACAACCTGATCAATTTAGGCGCGCTGGGTGTCGGCACGTCGACGCCGGCGTTTCCGCTCGATGTGGAGAACGGCTACATCAACACCAATCTGGGCTACCTGGTGGCGGGGGGCGCGGGCACCAATGGCCAGTGCCTGGTATCGAATGGAAGCTACTTCGGGCCGGGATCCTGCGGGAGCGCGCCCACGCTGTACTACCAGCACGTGCAATCGAGTGCTGCATTCCAGCCGCAGGAGCCTTACATCAACTTTGCGGCACCGTTGGCCGCGGCGGACAATCCCAGCTCGTCGCGCACCGATGTCTACCTGCAGAATTCCGGGGTCACGGCTGGGTCATACAGCCAGCTCGAATATCACGGTGGACGGCTATGGGCGGGTGACCGCGGCGACCAATGGGACGGCCATCCCGGTGATCAAGCCGCTGGTGATCAACTCGGGAATCTGCACTACGGCCAACGCGGCCTGGGCCACATGCAACTTCACGGTGACGTGGCCGAGTGCGTTCGCGGATACGAATTATGCGGTGACCTGCACTTCGCAGCCGGGCATGGGTTCCTCCGCGGTGCTCACGGGCGTATTTGTGAACAACAAGACCACCACCGGATTTGAGATCACGCTGCAGAACGGGGATACCTCCGGCGCCGGCGCGGTCACACGAGATCGAGATCGACTGCATCGGAATGCATCCCTAGAAACCGTGTCTCTAACAAACATGACGTACGCTGAACCCGCTTCTGCTTTCGCGGCTGTAACGTGGCTGTATGCTCCGAAGCTCTAGCTCTCGTGGTTTTGCTGGCCGTAACGTACGGGCTAAGCCCGTACCCAGGCGCAGAATATCGAGGGCCAGATCATCGCGTCTCAATACGGCACGTGGACTGTGCCCGGGTATACGTCGAACACGTATTCCTTCGCGCCGGGATCCTGCCGGGTGCAGGGCGGGGCCAGCTTCTTCTTCGCCTTCAACACCGGCACACCGGTCCGCATCGTCGACAGCACGCCGGCGCTCTCGGAGACGGTCACGCCGAGCTCGTATGTCGATACCAATGTGACCTGCGCTATTTCGATCGCGCCGGTCAATTCCCACCAGCTGCCCTTCCACTTCACCTCAGCCACCGGGGGATTGCAGGAAGCACTCAGCCAAAATCTGACGACGCCGGCAACCAACACCATCATCCTGGACAACGCCTGGTATCAGCAGGTGGCCGCGGCGGGCGCCAACCCGGCAACCATCATTGCTACGGTTCAGGGCAGCGCCAATCTCGGCCTGGTGGACGTGACCCAGGTGCCAACGGCCTGGTATCAGTGGAACGGCTCGCAGTATGTCAAGGTGTCGCTTACCGGCACCGCGGGCGATCTGGGCACGCTGCAAAGCGACCTGGTGGCGAATAACCAGACCAACACGGCCACAGTCGACCTTTATGACTTTGTAGCCACGGCGCCCACTTCGGGAGCGTCGACTTACAGTCCGCAGGCAGCGATCAACGCCGCCGCGGCCAACAATGGATCGGTCATTATCCAGCCCGGCGCAGGACGAACACCCTTCACCAACCCGGGCAATTACCGGGTGCAGGATAACCGGGCGGATGTGCCGGCGACGGCGCGCAGCGTTACCGAGGATGGAGCGGTTTGCGATGTGCGCGAGGTCTATGGGACGCTCACCTCGGGTTCCACCACTTTCGCGCTCACCATCGGAACGCTGACCGCGGCGGATGTGGGCCGGGTGATCGTGGCCGTGGGCTCCGTGAGTGGACTTACCGACGCAATTTGAGTCCGCGATTGTTTCGATTACGGATTCCGCTACATGGCGTGCTGACCACGCCGTCGCCATTCACCCAGGCGACCGCGCACGAGATGGACCTGGCGCATGACGATACGGCTGCGATCGCGCACACCATGAGCGTGGTGGGCGCAGGAGGGACCTTAGTATTTCCCGAGGGCGGTTGCTTGACGCACACGCAGACGCTGGCCGGGCAGAGTCCGATCGGCCTGGGCTTCCAGTCGTCGATCATGGGCTTCCCGGGCGAGGACATCTTCGCCGCCGTGGACGCCAGCCAGGGCTCCGGCGGATCGCAAGGCCTGGCGCACATTCACGACCTGACGCTTTTTTGTGGACGGCCGCATCGACGCCACGCAGCCGTGGCAGACGATCAACGATTCAGGCACCACGGCGCACGCGGCGATGTACCGGCCGATTGCGATGCGGACCGGCATCACCAACAACCCGGTCGCGCCGGGATGGTTCCAGGGGCCGGGACCGAATCATAGCGGCGCTTACAACGGGGTGGCGAGCATCACGGCCTCGAGCGCGGCGATTTGCATCCCCTCGACGGAGACGGCGCCGACGGTCGGAGAGACGATGGTGTTTCCCTACCTGGCTTCGGTTTTCACCGCAACGGTGAGCTCGACCGCGGGGAGTTGCTCGGGCGGAGCGACTCCACGGACGCTGTCGGCGGCGCTTCCGACGGGGAGCACGAATGCCCAGGCGGAATGGTTCGCCGGCAGCTCCCCGCAGAACTCTGGCGACGGCGATCACCTCGGGGACGTGCCCCACGTCGATCACGCTCGTCGAACAGCATCAACCCGGTGCCGGGCTTTGAAGCGAATGTGGCGCCGTTCGGGCTGCTGCAGATTGATGGCGAGCAGTTCAGCTACTTCGCGCCGATCGAATGCCGGCAACACGACGCCGGCCAATACGTTTTACAACATCCAGTGCGCGCAGAACGGGACCACGCGCGCGGCGCATTCGGTAGGCGCAACCGTGGTTCCGCTAAACGACTTCAAGCCCAGCTATCCATGGCCGGTGACGCCGACGCTCAACAGCGGCGACACCACGCCCAGCGGCAATGCTGGATATTTCCCAGGCTGGAATGTGGGCAACGCGGCGTTTGCGTTCCCACTGGCCAGCGGCGCTGGGGGCCATGGGACTGGGTCATGGGGTCCGAACTCGAAGATCGAGAACCTTTCCTTCTGGGCGTGGCCGAATGAGATCAACGGCGAGGCGTGGGACGAGGTCAACCACAACGCTGCGATCTACATGGTCCAGCCGTCGTATGCCACCACCTTTTCGAACCTGTACACGCTTTATCTGTTCTACGGCGTCGCCATCGGCGCGCCGGGGGTCGAGAACGGAAACTATTTCGCGGGCCAGCCCACGGCCGATGGAAGCCACTGGGACGGGGTCACCATCTACGCCGCCAACCCGGTCAACATCCCGCTGGGCAACCAGAATACCTTCTCGAATTTCAACGTGTACTCGTCGGAAGGGACGACCGTCGGGCGGCTCGCTGGGCGCGGACACCTGCTACTACTTCACCGCGCTTTACAACGACCAGACGGGCGGCTATGGCGACGTGATGTCGCTCGACCACTTCAAGAACCTGTACTGCGAGAACGAGGGCGGGCGCACACGATGTGCAGATGCCGATTTGGGAGTGGGACACGCTCAACTCCGAGATCGAAGACATGCACATGGGTGGCGGTGGCGAGGTTTACATCGGAGGGGCGCAGCAGCACTGGATTGGCGGCAACTTCAACAACGGCCCGGTCGCCCCGGCGATCAATTTCGGCAGCCAGAACACCGCGGAGCATGTGACCACGCTGGGGCAGGAGCCGAAGGGCAACGTCTACAGCGTGAACGCGCTGATCAATTATGGGTGGGGCAGCGATTTCAACGGCACCACGTCGCAGTCGTTTTCGACGCCCACCGGGCCTTATGGGTACCTGCAGAGCGGCAACAGCCGGGTGCCGATCCGCGGGCAGACGGCAGACACTTTCTTCACCGGCAACCTGACGCAGCCCTACACCAGCATGGAGGGCGGGTTTATCTCGCCGGAGGAGTTCAACGCCAACTTCCAGATTGAGTCGACGGCCATGTCGCAGGGCTGGACCTACGACGCGACGTCGCCGATCACCAATGCTTACGTGGGCTGCAACCTGGGAAACAACACCTCGTCGACCTACTGCAACACCTATGCGTTCAATCAGCAGGCGCTGCCGATAGGGGCGGGGCAGCGGCTGGTTCCGGGCAAGTACACGCTTTACATTTCGGCCAAGGATGCGGTGACCGCGTCAAACACCGCGTACATCAAGCTTTATTCGAACTGCGGCGGCTACAGTAATGAATTTCCCGTGCCGCTGACCAATGCGTGGCCGACCACCGCGGCCGCGGTGTTTACGCTTCCCGTCGACTTCACCTCGGTGACCGGGGGATCGACCTGCTATCTGGGAGTTGCCTTCTTTGGGGCGACGACGGCCGACCAGATCCAGATTGGGTATTTTGCCTTCGCGCCAGTGGCGGAGCAGTTGAACGCGCAGACGATCAATGCGACGACCATCAACCTGCCTGGCGGAACGACTGGGGGCGGGCCGAGCGGTTGCGCGCAATCGCCGGTGGTTGGCATCAATGACGGGTACACTTGCCCGGCTAAGGGCTGGTCGAGCACCCTCACGGCCAACGAGACCTCGTCGCAAACGAGTATTGCGATTGCTTCGGCCGCGGGGCTTTCGCCGGCGGGCTGCTTCTTTGTGGACGGCGAGTATCAGTGTTACACCGGCATTAGCGGGAGCACGCTCACCGGGCTGACGCGCGGAGCCTACCTCACGACGCCGGCCACCCACAACAGCGGGGCTTCGGCTGTCTCGGTGAACCTGGTGCTGGGATCTGTCCAGCAGGCGCCATCGTCCATTCTCGCCTATGGCGGGGTTTCGCCTGTGGTCCTCTCGGTGAACAACCCGACTCCGTTTAACCATGGCGGGTCGAGCGTGCTCTCGATCAACAACGGGGGCAACGAGACCTGGGTGGATACCGGGGGCGCGATCCACCAGACCAATACCGGGGTGCAGAGCAACTTCGGTGGCTCGATCACAGTGGGGCCCAACGTTTACCAGCCGGACCTGGCCTATACGGGCTACCTGCTGCAGATCAATGGACCGAACACGGCTTACCAGCCATTGACGCTGGGCGGAGGGCATGCAGGATCGCTGAATGTTATCACCACCCCGACCATTGCCGCGCCCACCATTACCGTCTCAGCCACGCCTGGCTCGAGCACCATCAGCTACGTTTGCGCGGGCACGGACTTCGACGGCAACCTGATCAATGGAACGACCGCCACGATTACAAATGGCGCGGCCTCGTGGGCATTCCCAGTGGGCTATGAGGTGGTGTGCCCCTGGACAGCGGGGGTAAACACATACCAGATCTATCGCACGGCCGGCGGACCGAACCAGGGCCTAATGGGTAGCGGGTCCGGACCAGGTTTCACCTTCAGTGACTTCGGGGGATCGTCCTCGGGAGGCACGCCGCCGGCGTCGAATAGCTCGAACCCGCATATCTCCGTAGCTGGAACGGGGACGCCTTCGATGCAGCTGGGGCCGACGAATATTTCGACGGGCGCGGGTGCGCCGACTTCGACGTGTGGGACGGCTCCGATCGGTAGCGGTTCACTCTGGCTCCGGACGGATGGCGGGGTGAGCACTTCTGTGTACTCGTGCGCGGGGACGACTTGGACGGCGGTGACGATCCCATGATGCGCATATTGCTTCGCGCTACTTGCGCCTGTAGGCGTTTTCTAGGGGGAAGGGCGCACAGCAGGTCCCTCGGCTTGCCGAATTTCCTGTTGATCTTCGTGGCGTTGATAGAGTGCATGCGGTTTTCTCCTACGGAAAACCGCAGACGCGGACGTGTACCGGAGCAGCGTGGCAGGAAATTCGGCTACGCTCGGGATGACAAATCTGTGATGTGCGCCGTTTTATTGAGTGGTGCTAGCGCACGACAGGATGACAAGTCGTTGGGTGGTGCCGTTTTATTGAGTGGTGCTAGCGGACGACAGGGCGACAAATCTAGGAGTTGTGCCGTTTTATGGAGCACTGCTAGTGGACGACAGCTCTGTCAGGTTGCGGTTGTCGTCATGGCGTTGCTGTTTTGCGCTGGCGCGCAGGCGACGACTTGGAATGTAACTCCTTCGTCGAACCTGCAGAGCGTGATTAATGGCGCGTCCGCCGGAGACACGATCTCGTTTGCTGCCGGCACGTACTCGCTCGACTCGGGACTCACAGGGAAATGCGGCATTACGTACACAGGGCCGGCGATCCCCATATCTCAGTACACGGCCGGAGACGGCAAAACTTATTGGGGCTATTACGGGCAGACTGCCATTCTCTCTTCAACCTTTGGGACGGGCGGGGCGATTCTTAATTTTTATAATGGCGGCTCGTGGGCTAACCCCTGCTCACAGCCAACCGTCGTCCAGTACCTGAGCTTCATGAACTCGGGCGGCATCTATATGCAGGCCTCCTACACGAACGTGACCCTTCAGTACAACAATTTTGGGAACATTCCCGGAGATACCGGCCCTTACCCGGACAGCACAGGCATCTATCTCGATGGGGGCAATCAAGGCAGCAACACGGCCCAAACCTTTACCAACATTACGATTCAATGGAACAGGATCGGCGACACTAACTCGTGCCTGAGTCCTACAAATGCCTATGCCGATGTCTCGTCGCCAGATGGCGATGGAAACGCCGGCGGCTGCAATGGGACCATCATCAACTCGTCGCTGAACGGCGTTTCCTACCTCCACAACAATTTCTTGCACGTCTCGGAAGGGACGCACATCAACTGCCCGGGTGGCAATAACCCGGGCCAAGGCGCGTCGCCCTGCGAGCCTTCCTCGAACGGCGCGACCACGCACAATCTAGTCGTGGAATACAACGATTTCAGCCAGACGCACCGCATGGATTGGGAAGAGCAGCCGCAGACGACTTCCGGCGTCGTCATGCAGTGGAACTCGCTGCACGACAAACTGAATACGCCTGGCTTCAGCTTTGGCTTTTCGATGGCCTGCTGCATCGTGGGCTCTACCAGCCCGGAGATTAACCTGGCGAATAACGTGATCGCCTGGAATTTGCCGCCCGCGTCGGGCAATCGCTACGGGTACGGCATTGAGGCGTGGGGTAACCAGGGAAACTACAACAACAACTGGCTGGGTATTGCCAGCAACTACCCGGCAGCCGCGGCGATCACTTGGGGCTGGGATGGCGCAGCTCCCTCAGCAGGCCTCTACTCCGTTAGCAACAATACGGTGTGCAATGGCGCCAGTTGGGGTGGATACCAGTATAGCGTTAAGGAAGTTTCCCAATCGATCACGCCAACCGTGCAGACGGGCAACAATTTCACGCCCAACGCGTGCACGGCTGTCACCAGCGTTGCGCCGACGATCTCGCCCGCGAGCGGTAGTTTCTCCACGTCGCAAACAGTCACATTTACGGATCCAGGGTATACGTCGGGTCCGCAGCCCTTGGGCAATACCGGCATCTGGTACACGACGGACGGAAGCACGCCGGTGGCCGGAACACATGGGACTTATATTGCGAGCGGGGGGACGATTGCGGTTTCTGTGACCACCACCGTCAAGGCGGTGGGCATGTGGGGCGCGGAGAACCAAAACACGAGCTATGGGAGTGGGCTGGGGTTTGTCCCGAGCGGGGTGGTTTCGGCGACCTATACCGCGGGGGCGCCGCCGACGCTCAACAGTGTGAGCCTGACGGCGGCGGGTTCAGTGACCTCGATTGCGGTGGGCGCCAGCGTGCAGATAAGCGCTGCCTGCCACTACAACAACGGCACCACGACGGGCTGCAATACGACCGACGCTTACGGCAATTCTGTCTCCACATGGAACACCAGCAACGCCGGGATTGTAAGTCTTAGTTCCTCGGGTCTGGCGGGGGGCGTAGCGATCGGCACGGCGAACCTGACGGCGGTGGCCGCCGGTGTCACCAATGCAGCCTTCTCGCTTAGCGTTACCGCACCCAGCGTGACCCTGAGCTCGGTAACGCTGGCCACCACGGGTGGGATCACCAGCATAGTTGCCGGCAGCACCAATCAACTCATCGCCACGTGCCACTACTCGGATGGGTCAACCACCGTGTGCACCACCACCGATTCCCATGGCAACGCAGCTTCCACCTGGACCAGCTCGGCAACCACCATAGCTACAGTAAGCTCGGGCGGCCTGGTAACTGGAGTGGCCGCAGGGTCAACCAACCTGAGCGCGGTGGCAGCTGGGATTACGTCCAGTCCACTGGTGACGCTCACGGTCACGGCGGCGCCCCCCACGCTGCAGGGCGGATACCTGGGCACACCGGGAAGCGCCAACACCATGTATGTGGGTGGTACGCTGCAGTTCTCAGCCTATTGCCAGTACTCGAATAGCACCACGACCAACTGCAGCGTGCCCGATATCTACGGCAATGGGGTCACGCAATGGTTGTCGTCGAATACTGCCGAGGTGACGGTCGGCGCTGTGGGCTCGGCCAGCCCGGGCCTGGCCACTGCAGTCGCAGCCGGGTCACCGAATATCCAGGCGTATGTGGGCACTGTCCACTTGAACGAATGGGTGCTGTACATCAGCAACCCACCGGTAACGCTCACTGGATTGTCGCTAGCCACCACGGGAGGAGTGACCGGGTTGTTTGTGGGTTATACCAACCAGTTATTGGCCACGTGTACTTACTCAGATGGGTCGACGACCAACTGCACCACGACGGACAGCCACGGCAATGTGGCCGGCAGCTACGCGAGCTCGAGTAGTTCGCATGCCACGGTGGGCGCGAGCACGGGATTAGTAACCGCGGTGGCGGCGGGCACGACCAACCTAACGGCCCAAGCGGGTAGCTTTACCAGTTCCCCACTTGCGCTGAGTGTACTTACCATACCCAGCGGCACTTATACCATCACCATCACCGGGCCAGTGACACTCTCCGGAACGGTGCATTTCTGATGACAGCCCGGGGCAAGCCCAGTGGCTCCGCCACCATCCAAGCCCAGATTCTGGAACAACTCACGGAGGTCAAGAGCAAGGTGGAGGAGAGCCTGGAGCAAGGGCGTGAAAACGGAAACGAATTGAAGATGCTCCGCCGGGAACTTGGACTGGATGGCCAGCATGGACGATTACCCATCATGGAAACAACGCTGATAAGGCACGAGGCACGCATGGAAAAGTGCGACTCGCGCATAGACAAACTGGAAACAAGTTATAGCGAGGCGAATGGCAAAGCAAAGCTCGTCGCCACCTCACTTGCGCTGCTGGGCGGGGGCGCCGGCGGTGCGTTGATTGCGCTGCTGGCGCATCTGCTTGGAGTGCACTGACCAGGATGCTCCTGCCCGCCTGTCAGCATTCGCGTGCGGTCAAGGTACACCCAGGACTGACGTCCCGATTTCAGCCAGAGCTGTTCACATTAGCGAGCGGCCGGGGTTTGGTGTGCAGGTGATCCGTTGATCCATGGACCCGGTCAATTGTGAAGTGATCCGGTTGGTTTGGATGATTGCCTATTGCATTCGCGTGCGTTCAGCGTCACCCAGGACTAACGTCCTGGGACATTCTCAGTCGTCCCTGCGGGACTCGTCTCAGTGAGTTTGTATACCCAGGACTAACGTCCTGGGCTATTCTCAGCCGTCCCCTTCGACAAGCTCAGGGCAGGCTCTACGGGACTGATCGCAATACACACAGGAGATCGGGGTAATGGCAAACGTGGAGGCGGCGATCGACTACGTGCTGGGATGGGAAGACGCAACGCTCTCGGGTGTGATTACCACTGCCCCGGACGGAAAGCGGACCCGCTTCGGGATTGATGAGCACTGGCATCCGGAGCTGACCAACTGCCTGTACTTCGGCTCCATGGGCCAAGTTGCTGCACTGCAGATTGCGCGCGGGATTTACGAGACCAATTATTGCGAACCGCTGTGCATCGCCGAGATCGCAAACCAGGAGATAGCCAACAAGCTGCTGTCGCTGGGGGTGAATGTGGGAGTGGTAAACGCGGCAGCGATGTTGCAGGATGCAGTGACGGTGGTGGGCGATGGCCGCATTGGTCCGCTGACCTTGCATGCACTTGAACTGGCGGAACCAGACAAGGTGTTAGAGGACCTGCGTGCGGAAGCGGAGAGCTACTACGATGCCTTGATCGCCAAGCATCCTCACCTCGCGGTGTATCGTGCGGGATGGCTGCGGAGGGCGGCAGCATGATCCAACTCGACGCTTACCCGGGACCGAATTTGATTAAGTTGTTGCGCTGGCTGCCGGCATCGCTGATCCTCGCGTTCACGGCATTCTGTCCCGGCGCGCCGTGGACGCATCTCGAGGCGCAGAACATCGAGGGCCAGATTGTTGCGAGCCAGTTCGGCGAGTATCAGGTACCCACGGTAGGCAACGGCTTCTCCTTCCTCCGGATTCATGCCAGGTTAATGGGGGCAACAGAAACTTCCCTGCGTTCACGTCGGGTGTCCCAATCAAGATCGTGGACACGAATCCTGCACACACCGAAGTGGTCACGCCAGTGGCAGTGATTGTGAATAGCGGCGTCTGCGCAGTCAGCCTGACTACCAGCTACACGCACACGTCGTTCTATTTGACATCCGGCACCGGCGGACTGCAGGAGGCACTTAATAACGGCAACCAACATACGGGCGAGCCGAATACGGTTATCTTGAATGCCGATTGGTATGCATTGGTGGCTCCCTCGAATTCAGCCACGGTGATCGCGTCGGTTCACGGCAATAGCACTCTAAGCTTGATCGATGTTACGACGAGCCCTTACACGGCCTATAACTGGAACGGTTCGCAGTATGTGTCCGGCGGCACCGGGGCGGCGATTCCAGCGACGGAGAATGCGCTGTGCGGGACAAATGCCTCCGGTTCGGCGCGGGCTTGTACGCCGGGGACGGATTATGTTGCTCCCAGCACGCCAGCCACCGGTGCGCTGAGTGGGACCTATGCTGACCCAGGCCTGGCGCCTGCTTACCTTCCCTCAAACCTGATCGCCGTCAACGTTAAGCAATATGGCGCCGTGGGAAATGGAAGCTCGCATCCGGCCTGCACCTACCTGGGATTATCTAACCTCGCTGGGCTCCAAGCCTACAACGGCGGTATCTATTCCTTTGCTACCTCGTGCAATAACCAGATGGACTGGCTGGCCACGCAGTACGGGGTCAACAAACTCACTGGGGTGGGCGGAACAGTCAAGCTGTCTGGAGGCACCTATGTCTGGGACCAGCCAGTCATTCTGCCGCTCATGCAGGACGCGTGCTGCGGTAATGCCACGGGAGTTTATGTTGCCGGAGACGGCGAAGGCGGAACACTCATCATCCCATCGGTGCCAGACTTTGGGGTCAATAGCGCCATGATCTCCTGCGGACTTCCCACAGCCTCTTACTCCGACAACGGAGGCACTGGAAGCGGACGATACGGCAATATTGGGGGATGCTACGGTGGGCTCGTCGATCTTACCTTTTATAATCCCTACACTTCGGGCACCGTGAATGTTACGTCCACATCTTACGCCAGAGGAGTCATCAACGTTCCCGCTCCACAGTCCAATGCCTCGGGCAATCCGGTACAAATGGATGGCGTTGTGATGGGCGGAAGAATGTATATGCGTCGCGTGGGCGCTTGGGGCTTCCGTATGGGCTTCAACGTGACCGGCGATCACATGACATGGGATCAGGTCTACGGATCGCAGAATTTCTGCGGGATGTATTGGGCGCCGGAAAGCACCTATTTGCAGGGCGATATCGTGATGCAGGGCCACAACTTTGTCAATGGAAACACCCTAGGCGGGTTCTGCGTCGATAAGGATGCCCAGTTTAACTTGTACCAATCTGGAGAGCTTTACATCGGATACCAGCCGTACGGGTGGATCAAGTTCCCTGGTACGGTCGATAGCTATCTCGGAAGTGGATACTTCCCCTTCTTCGCGGGAGGGTCATTCGACCAGATTCAGGCGGAGGAGATCGGTAACGCTGTGATGTGGGACGACAATATGACCCAGAGCGGCGGAGGCGTTTCGCTGGGAGAGACGGGTATCCAAGACGTTTCAATCAACTCCCTATTTGCTATATGGGGTACGCCTATCACTACCGGTGGTCGTAATCAATATGCATGGATAGGTGCCGGGAACATTGCAGGATTCACGCTCAAGAACCCATTCTCCTGTTGCGGAAGTTTTGACAATGGGGGATCAGGGCAACTGGCCGGAATCCTAGCGCAGTATTCGGGGTCGGGTGGTGGTATCGAGATCGATGGCGACTTGACGGACACTCTTTATAGCAATTACGCGACCATGCCTCTCGTAGGAAACACCCGATATGGCGGTTACTGTAGCCCGGTCACTCTAAACTCGCCTGGGCAATGGACGGGTGGCGAAATCTTCCTCGATTCCACGGTCAGCTCGGTCACTTCCGGTCAGGCACTCCAGATGCTTTCCGACGGTAATGCAGGAATTGCCACCGGCACAGGGCCGGTGATTGGCATTGCCGCTCAGTCGCTCACCAATGGTGCCAGCGGCCTCTGCCTCGCCTATATGAATAAGGGGACCTTGCAGTCTCCTTACGTTCTCTCCGTGCCTGGATCGGCGACTCCGGGAAACGTGATTGTTGCCGCAGCTTCAGGACACGGCGCAGGTGCTGGAACAAATGGCGGGTATGTGATTGGAACAGCACAGACTGGCGGAACGAGCCCGTCCATTCTCTTGAATGGTCTTGGAGGCTATATACAAGGCACAGGCGCGAGCACGCCCTTCTCCTCCACCACCGGGGTGGTCTGCAATACTTCGACCACGGCCTCTGGAGCGTGCACTTCCTCGCAGGTGCAGACTGCAATTGGATCGGGAGTTTATGACGGTTCGGGAGCCGCGTCAACGGCGCAGTCCAATGCGGAGAGTTTCACTAGCGCCAGCTATGCTCCCCTTGCTTCGCCTGCGTTTACCGGCACGCCCACGGTGCCCACGGCAACGGCGGGAACGAACACTACGCAGGCAGCTTCCACTGCGTTTGTGGCGACTGCCACGGCAAACCAGGCGGCTACCAATTTAGCCAACACCTTCTCGGCAGCGCAGACGGCTCCTGGGTTCTTCCCTCAAGCGAAGGCCTCGGGCCCGTACTCTGTCTTATTTGACGATTACTACTCGGGAGCAAATAACGCATCCAACAGCATCGGCTCTCCCACCGGAGCTAGCTGTGCAGTGAATACCACTTACACCGATATCAACCACCCCGGTAACCTGTTGCTGACTGCCGGCACAGGGGGCACCGGCACAGGAATCACCTGCGGATACCAATCGGAGTTCCCTTCCGTTATCTCGCCGAACAGCTCCTCGCTTGGTTGGACATGGGAGACGGCGGTGTACGTGCCCGTGCTGCCCGGCACCACAGCTGGCAGCTTCCAGGGTGGATTGACCAACGGTGCTACCGCGAACCCCTGGACCACGGGGATCCAGTTCTATCTCAGCTCGGCTAACTCGGTCACGAACGATTGGTACTGCCGGTATAGCTCAACCAGTACCGATTCCACCATTGCCGCAGTGGCGGCCACCTGGACCCGGCTGACGATGGTGAACGATGGCACCTACGTGCATTGGTATATCAACGGCACGGAGGCCACTGCTTGCAAGACCGCTGTAGGAAGTATGCCCTCAAGCGCACAGTACCCAGCATCATGGTCGGCCACTGCTCTGAATGCAACCTCGGTGACCATGGCTGTCGATTATATCGACTTTCAGCGGGCAACTGCGCGGTGAGACTCCTAAGGACGGAATCATGAATAGTCTCAAGATCTGGATTCATGGCTTGGCGGCGGCGGCTATCTCTGCGTTTGCCTCGGCTGCCAGCGGTGCGATTGCTTTACCTAGTGTGTTCACGTTTGACCGGGCGGGTTTTTTGAATATGGTCAAGCTGGCCACGGTTCCGGCGTTGCTTGCTGTGTTTGCTTACTTGAAGAGTAGTCCGGTTCCGGCGCTTGGGTCGACCGGTAGCGTTGTGGGCAAGTAGGAGTAAAAGCATTGGTGGGCTTCCCCCATCTTTTTCGGCCCAGGTACGCTCCCACGGCACACCGGGGCAGGTTGGCGAACCTGGGGCACCCGTCCTGTTTTTAACCAGATTGTCTTGAGCGCTGAGAAGTCTTGATTGAGAGCCGTGGTATCCCACATCTCGCGAAAAACGAGCGAGATGCCCGGATTTCCCGTTCGCGAGCTTGAGAGACGGCGACGTGTGCGGCTTTCATTGAGGAAAGCCGCATAAAGTGCATCAACACCACCAGGCTTCACAGGAAATCCGGGGTGTGGGGCACCCGTCTTCGCAGTCGGTAAAGAGTTTCAGAATAACCTGGCATACATAAGGAGATTTTCTATGGCATTCACCTGGCAGTCGGCTGGGCACGCTTTCGCGTCCCTGTTTAAAGATGTAGTCACGGTTTCGAAGAAGGTGATCATCGCCCTCGGCGAGTTGCAGAATGAGGAGAAGCTAATCGAGTCACTCACGTCGCTGGTAAGTCCCCAGGCGGCGGCGGTGGAGCAGATCGCCTTCGGAGCCCTGGGCGGGCTGGTCGCGGCGGTGCAGGCAACCGAAACGGCAGCCGGCGCGAACGGCATCAATGTAGCGTTCGATGCTTCCGTTGTGGCGGAAGTGAGGAAGCTTATCGCCGACTTTCCCGAGATCGTCGCCCAGGTCGAGGCAGCGTTTGCTAAAAGCTCCTAACTCCATGGCCATCCGCGCCTCGTGCGTGATCCACGGCTTGCTGCTGCTTGTCGCGGGATGTAGCGCGCATCGACCGGTCGCCGCGGTCGCTGTTCCCGATCCTGAGATTTCAGATGCCAAAGAGTTCGTAGGGGCGGTGGCGGATAAGATGCCCCTGTGGGATGCGGATGCTATCTCCAGGTATGAGCGGGTGGAGATCGCCACAGTCAAGGCCGATATTGCCATGGCCCAGCAGGATGAAGAAAAAGGCCCGCTCCTGGATGATGTGACCAAGCTGCACGATGACTGGGATGCGCTGGTTGCGCTGGACGAGATGCTGAAGAAGGAGTCGCTCATATGAGCAGCAAACATTGGATCGAAAAGGCAATCAAGAAACCTGGAAGCTTCAAGGCCCAGGCCCAACGCGCCGGCGAGAGCACGGCGGAATTCGTCGAGCGAACACGAGGACGCCACGTGGTAAGACCGGCAGGCGCGCGAGGCTGGCAGAGTTGCTGCTGAAGATGCGGAAAGAGAAAGGCTAACTGATGGCTCACACACGACTCATAACCCTAAACGGCAGTGCCGGCGCATTTGTCGCCGTCTCCGCAACCCAGGTGACCCGGCGGGTCGAGGTCATCGAAGACGGCAGCGCGAATGGCGGGACTGGGCAGGGTGTCGCGTACCAGTTCAACGATGGCTCCGCCACGCCGTTCACGACTACCTATACGATTGAGCCACAGTCTGAGCCAATTGTGCTGGGCTCGCCCATCCCGCAAGGTGGAGGATATGCGCTAACCATTGGTACGCCGCCGGATAACTCGGGAGGGTATGCTCTTGCGGCGACGCTGCTTATCAACCTAAGGTCGGCAAGCACGAACACTACCATTGTGCGCGTCACGGAATTCGATTAGGCTCGGACAACCCCTGGTTAGGTAACTGCTATGCACGTAGACAGTTTATGAAGAAAATTTTATTGATCGTTTTCACCCTCGCTTCCTGCTTTCCCCGCGCCCAGGCGCAGAGCGCCGGCCAGATCATCGCAGCGCAGTACGGGGAATTCAGGGTAACGGGTTCGACGATCGGAGGGTTTTCTTTTCCACCAGCAACCTGCCAGGTGAGCGGCGGTGGGCAAAACTTTCCCGCCTTTTCGGCCGGCACGCCGATCAAGATTGTCGATAGCAACCCAAACCTGACCGAAGTGGCAACGCCGAGCTCGGTTTATATCGGCGCCTGCAGCGTTAACATGGCAACGGCTTATAGCCATGTGCCGCCCTTCTACTTGACTTCGGGAACGGGCGGCCTGCAGGAGGCGATCAATGCCAACCAAACCACGAACGGGCCGAACACGATCCTGCTGAACGCGGAGTGGTACAAGCTGATCGCCCCGGGGAATGCGGCCAGCATCATCGCTTCTGTTCAAGGCATCCCTGACCTGGGGCTGCAAGACGTTACTACCAGCCCTTACACGTCTTACCAGTGGAATGGATCGCAGTACACCATGGTCGCGGCTGCATCCGGCAACTATAACCAGGGATCCGCGGGCGCGGTGACGCAGACCGTCACGGCTAGATTGCAACAGAGTATCAGCGTCAAAGATTTCGGCGCCGTGGGCGATGGAGCTCACATGGCCGCGGACACGGCCGGATTGCAGAATGCAGTGGCCGCCGCGGCTGCACAGGGGAGATCCGTCTATGTTCCGGCTGGAAACTATCTGCTGAACAATTCTTCAGGGCCTGCTCTGTCTGGAAGCACCGGGGTACTTATCTGGGGGGATGGGCCAGGTTCCAACCTTACTTGCGAAACGACGGGCGGCCCGGACTGCATCGCATCCACCGGTGCGACGGGGTTCGGACTCTCTAACCTATCTATCTCCTTCGGGCCGGCGGCCACCACCCGCTCCAGCGGCTACGCGGTCGACATCGAGACCTGCACGGGCTGCTTACTCGAAAACGTATCGCTCAATAATGGCGATCTATCCGGGCTGCGTTTGGCAAGTTCGACGCACACGTCGATTCATAACTTAAAAATCTCGAACTTCTACGCCAACGGCGCGTTCATGATTAACAACCAGGACCTGCGCCTGGATGGCCTGGCCTGCCAGAACAACCAGGACGCTTGCTTCGAGACTTCGTGGTTTGATTCAGAGTACTCGGCGCACGCAGTGCCCTGCCAAAACATCACGGCGACGAATATCACCAGTTTGAACGATCTGGAAGGGGTGCTGGTGAATGCATGCAATAACGTCACGGTGAATGGCTTTGCCGTGATGGGCTCGGCCAAGGAGAGCGTTTTCGTGGGTCAGGACCCGACCACCACCACGGCCCACTGGCCAGATCGGGTAAATATCTCGGATGGCACCATCTACGGCTCAGGGTATGGAACCAACCCGCTCAACTCCGCCGCGGCGCAAGCCCTCTATGTGAACGTCGGAACGAATCCGTCGGGGCCGATCTCGCATCTGACTTTCGCCAACATTACCGCGTCTCACGTGTCGAGCTGGGGCTTGCAAATGGCCGAGTTCCAGAACGACGACGTAAACCTGAGCAACCTGCAGTTTTACGACGTTGGCAATGGCAACACGACCGGATGCCTGCAAACCGAAGGCAACCAGGTGAACCTTAATGCGGTGTACTGCACCAACGTAGGCACCTATGGCCTCTACGATACCAACACCGTGCGCCTGACGGGCACAGGGCTTAACTTTTCGGGCGTCTCCCAGATATCGGGAACAAACGCGATCTACCTGTCCACGACAGCGACCGGTCTGGTGAACCTCACGAATATCTCCGTGAATGACACCAACCCATCGGTTTATTCAAGTTCGATCTACGATGCCAGTCCTTCGGGTAACCACTCTCTTTGGAATATCTGGTCAACCGGTATTCAGACGCCAACGGGTCCAACCAGCGCGAACGGACAGACCACCTACACGTATTCGGACGCAGGCCATTCAATGGTGTTCCGCAACGGTGGCATGATCCAGAGTTTTGTGCCCCCAAATTATTACTTTCTACCCACCGCCGGCGCGACCCCGACCCAGTACGTCAACGGTGCGGTGCTCTATTACCAGTCGAAATGTTGGGCAAGTGGAGCGCAGCAGACGGAATCGGTCGGCTGGCTGGACCAATATCCCACGCTCTCCACGGAGAGCTTTTCCTTTAACCATTTCGGCGGCTGTGGCTTTCCGATCGTTATTGACATGACGGCCGCGGCATCCGTGCTCGAACCGCAAACCTCGAGCACGGGCACCTCGAGCGCGCAGCACTTCAGCGGGTACGCGTCGGGTACTTATTTGTCGGTGCCCACCTTTGTTGCCGGAAGCGGTGCTGGGACCAGCCCCACGCTGGCGGCGAACGCAAATTCGAATGATCTCTCCGGCTACCTCACCGTAACCACCGGCACCTCGCCGGCAGCTTCGGCGACCATCGCCACGGCGACGTTTGGTACGGCTTACGCGACGCTGGCCAAGTGTGTGCTCTGGCCAGCGAATGCTGCTTCTTCGGCTCTAACCGGAGCGGGCAAGGCGTTTATTCCAGTGGGTTCCAATACGTCGTTCGCTATCTCTGCGGGGGCCACTGCCCTGGCGGCTAGCACACTTTATATCTGGGGCTACACGTGCACCCAATAGAACCATGAGACTGCCATGGATATCCCGCTCTTCGCACGCGGAGATGATGGCCCTGGTAACCACCCAAGTGGAATCACTCATCCAGGAACGCAAGGTGTTACTCGACCGGCTTGCGACGCTTGGGTTGGGTGGACCTCTCTTCAGCTCTCCTTCCTGGCCGGATGCATCCGCCACCGAGGCGGAGGCAATTGATCCGGATGCGGAAGAGGCAGAGAAGTTGATGAATCTTCGCCGCCGCCCATCGAAGTTGGCCGACGCACTCACCCGCAAGGCCTATCGGGATTACAACAAGGTGCAGGCTGGTCCCAGCGTCAAGTGGATAGCGAAGGCCGACAGCATGACCGCGGCGCTCGACGAAGCCGAAGCATCAGGAAAGAAACAGGCTTAAATGGCCACATACCCCGGCGTTGGCATCACCCAGACTTCGCGGACACAAGTTCCCTACCCTCAGCGAGGGATGGAGCATACGCCGTCGGACCCGATGCAGGGCACGGCCGATGAACCGCAAAATAGCGCCCAGCTTAGCGACGAAGACCAGCAGCGGTTGATTGCGCTAGTGCGGAGTTATAAAGACCAATGGTCGCAGGACCGCATGGTGTTGATGCAACGGTGCCTGGAGAACCTGGAGTTTTTCAAAGGCAACCAATTTATTTCCTTCGGTCCCGGTGACTCCGATTTTTTCAATGCGGTCGACTGGATGCACCAGGGGGAGCATGCGCAGGACGCGGACGATAAGGATCTGTATCAGTACTGCAACAATTTTTACCAGATGCTGGCGACCGGCTTTGTGGCGGCGCTGGCCCCGCAGGTCCCGAAATCCAAATGGATGCCGGAGGATGCGGAGCAGCTCTCCGATGTAACGACGGCGAAGGCGGCGCAGACGCTGATCGACATCATTGAGCGGCAGAACCGGGAGCAGTCGCTGCTCAAGCAACAGTTGCTGTATCTCTACACCACGGGAGCGGTCTTCCGGCATACCCGCTATGTGGTGGATGCGGAGCGCGCCGGCACCTCGCGAGAACCGGTCTTCAACGAGACGGAGACCCAGCTGGCGCCGGATCGTTACCATTGCTTCCATTGCGGAGCGACTTCACCGGCGGACACGATGGGTATGCTGGCGCGGCATTGCCAGCATTGCCACCGGCCGCTGGCGGAGGACTCCTTCTTCCCCGCTGAGTATGGGCCCGTGGTCAGACAAGTGGGCGAAGAGGAAGTGCCCAACGGGATGGTGGCGCAGAACCTCTATTCTCCGCTGGAGGTGGATTGCGACCCGGCAGCGAACAACCTGCGGCAGACGCCTATCCTCAACCTGGAGGTCGAGGTGCACGTGGGCGCGCTGCGGGCGGCGTATCCGGATATGTATGACCAGATCGCGGCGAGCGCGACCAGTGAACTCTCCGCCAACGGAAGCATCGACCGCATTGCCAGGCAGCAGGTGTACTCGCAGACGGGCGCGTATTCGAGCATCCTGCAAGACCAGCGGCCAACGCTTTCGCGGACGTGGATTCAGCCCTGGGCCTTCGATCTGGAGGATGATCAGGAATTCGGCGAGCGGATGCGGGCGACGTATCCGAATGGATTGCTGCTGGTGAGCACCGGCGCTACTTTCCTCTCGGCACGCGACGCATCGCTGACTAAGGAGTGGACGTGGGCGGGTACGCATGAAGGCTTCGGCCTGTATCCGCCGTCGATTGGCGATATTGTTGTTCCCTTTCAAAAGCGCTACAACGACATGGCCAACATCCTGCATGAGTTCATGGACCGCTGCTCCTCGGGAGTAACGCTGGCCAATGCAGACTTGATCGATACCAAGTCGATGCAAGGCAAGCCGATGCTGCCCGGGGTTCTGAACCTGGTGAAGTTGAAGCGCACGGGTGCTCCGGGCGCGATCCGCATGGCCGATGCTCTGTACCAGTTTCAGTTTCAGATGCATGAAGAGGCCTTCAGCTACCTGGATAAGCTGGCTTACAACGCGCAGATGTTCGCGGGCATTCCTCCGCAGGTGTACGGAGGCGCAGGTGACCCGTCGGTCGAAACGTTTGGCGGCCAGCAACAGCAGCTGAACTCCGCACTGGGCAAGCTGAACATCTATTGGGAGAACTTGAAAGAGGAGCACGCGAAAGCCGACGAGCTGGCGGTGAATTGCGCCAAGGATAATCTGACGGGCGATATGCGGCAGGTCATTCTGGAGCGGGGCTCTGAGTTTCGCAATGATTACATCCGTCTGGATGACCTGCAGGGCAGCGTGCATGCATACGCGGATACCGACCAGGGCCTGCCGGTGACCGCCGCTGAGCTGCGGCAGCGTTGGATGGATTTAATGCAGGCAGCGGCGAGCAATCCGCTGGCTCAGGCAATCTTCGATGACCCTACGAACCAGGAGCAGGCGGCGACGGCTCTCGGGGTGCCGAATATGGTGGTTCCCGGTGCGGCGATGCGGTCGAAGGTGTTGCAGATTATTGAGCGGCTGCTGGAGGCCGAGGCCGTCCCGGTAATTGACGCGCGGACGGGACGGCCTACCGGACAAGTGAGGCCGACGATCATGCCGGACGAGGCGATCGACGACTTCACGGTGCTGAAGCAGGTTGTGCGGCAGTACTGCCAGGAGAACTCGGACATTCCGGATGAGAATCCCGCGGGTTGGCAGAATCTGCTGGCGTACTTTACCGCGGCGGTTGCTATGGAGACCCGGCAGATGGTGGAGATTGCGCAGCAGAAGGCTGTAGTGGCGCAGGCGGGTTCGCCGAAGCCAGCGACGCCGCAGATTCCGCCACATGAGATCGATGATGTGGTTAACACCGTGGGTGGGCTCATGCATACTTCTCCGTCTGCGACGGCTGGGAATATTCAGGGCCAGGTGCAGGCGGCTAATACGCTCATCAAGTTAGCAGATAAGTTGCAGACAAGCTGAAAGCAAAGGAAACTATCCTAATTTATCCCAGGTACGCTGGTGCGAGGGGCACCCGTCCTCTTAACCCACCTTATCGTAGACACCGATAAGCTTCGAGTCGAACGCATTGGTATCCCAAATCTCGCGAAAGACGAGCGAGATGCCCGGATTTCCTGTACGCGGCCCCTAAGAGACGGCCACGTGTGCGGCTTTCATTGAGGAAAGCCGCATGAAGTGCATCAACGCCACCACACCTTCGAAGGAAATCCGGGGTGTGGGGCACCCGTCATTCGTTGCAGATTCACAGACTAGAAAGAAGACTTATGACTGAAGCTACTATTGCGGCTCCCGCTCCGGGAGCCGGTCCTGTTTCTACGCCTACCGCCTCTCCGGCTCCGGCCGCCGCCCCTGCCCCTTCGATCGGCGGGGGCAGTTCGGCTCCGTCCTCCACGGTCGACCCAGGCAAGTTTCCTATTCGCGAGGATTATGCTGCGGCTCTGCTTAAAGAGAAGTTAGCGGCACTTCCTACCTCCGAGGAGCAACCGGTTCCCGCTGATGAGCCCCTCGCCGTGGTCGAGCCTCCGTCGCTGGCGCTTGAGGTTTCGGGCGACGAAACTGTTGCAGTGCCTAACGACACGCCTCTCGAAGAGGATTTTCAGCTTGAGTTGGAGGCAGTTGTTACGCCTGAAGTTCTTAGCCAGATGGTCACGGACAATCCTGAGTTCGGTAAGTTGCTGGAGGCCGACTCCCGGCTGAAAGGACAGCTGTATAAGACGGCGCGCGAAGCGGCGGAGCTGAAGCCTTACCGCGAGATCTTTCCCGACCTGGATTCGGCGAAGGCGGCACTTGACCATTCGTCCACATGGATTGACGTGCGCGAGACTTTCCTCGGCTCAACCACGCGCGAAGGCACCATGGCTTCGCTGAGTAAGATTGCCGAGCTGTCTTACGAGCGCGATGCTGACGGCAACGTGGTGATGCAGAATGGCAAGCCGGTCATCGGCGAAGATTTTTTTGGATTTGTCGACAACGTGGTGGGACTCGATCTCGAACACCGCGCACAGGATGTAAACGCACGCCTCAAGGCGAATAGCTATCGCTCCGAGGAGGAACGCAATCGCGACCAACGCGTGAAAGATGCACTGGACACCCTCAGGGAAGAATCCGCGGCCACTTCCCCCGCGATAGAGGCGCAGCCAGACGCACTGCGGCGCAAGTCTGATGAGCTTGACCGGCGAGAGCGGGCACTCAATTTGCGCCAGCACGGCGAGAAGGTGGAGGAGAGACGATCGTTCGAAAGCGGATTGCAGGCGGAGGCCCAGACACGCATCCACGATGGCATCAGCAGGATCATTGCCAACGTGGAAAAGCAGGGCGGCGTCGTCAGTCCTTACTTGAAGAACATTCTCCCCAAAGCTATCGGCGCCAAGCTGATCCGCAAGATTCAGGCGAACCCAGCGCTGCAGAACCAGATGCATTCTCTCCAGCGCCTGCCCATTGGCGATGCATCGCGCCAACGCAGACTCGCGGCCATTGACCGGGCCGTGCAGCAGTATCTTCCCGATGTGGCGCGCGAAGAACTTCGCGAGGCAGGGGTGCAGATTGCTAATGCCTCCGCAGCGAGACGCGCCAAGGTAGACGCCCAGATCGACAGCACCAGAAAGACCGAGCCCAAGGGATCGACCGGGCCAGCCGGCGCGGGTAGCGCAACGATGACCTCAAGCGCAGCCTTCGACCACGCGCAGGCGGAGTGGCAACGAGCCAATCCGGGTAAGCCCTTCGACAAGGTGGCGAGGGAGTTGATTCTTCCTCGCGTTCTGCAACTGATGACATCTCGGTGAAGAATTCGTAGCGCAACGCGGCGCTCCCGCCGCAGATAAGGAATCTCATGTCGAACGTAATCGGCACCGCATCAACTACACAGCAGCTGCAGCTCGAGGCCTTGAACGAGGTCATCAAGTTGCTTATCGAAAAGGAGGCCAAACTGGATGCCCGCATCTCCGAGCGCGGGTCGATTACTCCAGTTTCCCTGCGCAGTTTTCGTTTGCGCTTCCAGACCGCATTTCCCGGCAACGTCGCCCTGTTCAACCTGGACGGCGGCATTCTACCGGCCGGCAACTTCAGCGCCTGGGACCAGGGAACCTTGACCCCGCTGGCCACTGTCATCCCGGTTGAATATTCGCGGTTGGTCGACATCATCGGCGAGGGCGGACCCAAGGTCGTTTCCGAGAACCCGGTCACCAAAACTCTGGCCGATGTGGCGGTTCAGATGGCGAAGAACCGGGACCAATTCCTGCAGCAGGCGGGTGACGGCAAGATCGCCCAAGTGGATACCAGCTACGCCGGCGGCGGAGCTAATCCGATTGTGCTCGCCTCGTCCCCCTGGGGCGCCAGGCTCGTGTCGCAAGGTCAGCAGTTGCAGGTGATGAGCAACACCTACACTCTGCGCGGCACTTGCTACGTCAACAACGTCAACAACAAGCTCGGGTCGGTGCAGTCCATAACCGTGGACGCAGTGCCCGCGGGCACAGTCGCCGGCGACTTCATCATGGTCGCGGGCGTTGCAGCGACCACCCCGGTGTTCCTGTACGGCATACCTTATTTCCATAACACCGCAACCACGGGTACGTATCTCGGCATCAACCGGACGCAGAATTATGTAGTTGCGAACGGCGTGGCTGCGGGCGGCGCTCCGTTGTCGCTCCCCATGTTGCGCGCGGCGCTCAGCCGCGTAGAACAGAGCCTGGGCACGGATGCGCTGAAGTCGCAGGTATGGCATGCGCATCCCGCTCAAATCCAAGCGTACGAGGAGATGGGCTTCGCCAAGCAGGAGATCCTGATGACCAACGGCAAGATGCCGGGGTTCGACGGGCTCACCGCAAACGTAGGCCAGTTCACCATCGCCGGACGTGAGGTGGTGCGGAATATCCACGCGGATAACTCGCGCATCGACTTCATGGAGTTCGGCTCCTGGCTCAAGGTGGTGTGGGGCAAGGCGCCGTTCTGGTTCAAGAACCGCAGCGGACAGTGGGTGTTTCAGATCTACGATCCGGCTTCGGGTAACCCGACGGCGAACGAAGGCTGCTACTACGTGGATGCACGGCAGTATGCGGTCGACAATCCTCAGGCTATCTCTTCTGTTACCGGCCTGAAGGTGCCTGTCTACAACTAACCCGTAGTTCAGTCGCATTCTTTGAAGGGCTGAGACAACCCTCTCAGCCCTCTGTTTTGTGGTTGGCAAAGGGCCATATCAGACTAAAGTCCGGGGCTGGCACGGATTGACTTATCCCTTTCCTGGCGCTTTCGTACCGGAGTACTTGCGGCGGGCTGACACATAGCCTTTCGGGAGTTTGTCTACTTCCTCAGGAGCGTGGCTTGTTGGACGGTCCAGAATTTGGAGGGCCTTCGCGATGGAACCGTTCGACGCTTTGGGGCGACGAGCTAGCCACTCATCGTGCTGAAGATGAGCGAGCTTTTCGGCTACCGCGACATTGATGAACTGGTTGAGCGAGACGCCTTCCTTTTGAGAGAAGTCTTCCGCCACTTTACGCACCGATGGCATGAGCCGAAGTGGAAACTTGTTCACGGTAACTTTCTTCTGGTTGGCGGGCATAACTTTCTAGCTCCTCTTCCGGTATTCGCTCAGCAGTTCTGCGGGTCTCAGCAGATCCAGTTGGAAACGCTTCGCCGGTTCTCGAAAATGTTTTGTATTGTTGCTGACAATTGCGTCCGCGTTCCCGTTGACGGCTACGTCCAATACCATGTCATCATTTGCATCTGACGAAAATGGCCGGTGCCTAACAATCACCACGACAGGTTCGGCAACCGCTTCCAGCATATCCAGAAGCAGTTCCGTCTCTTCTCGCGTCTTGCCTGAGGTAACCAGGTGTTCTGCACGCAGAGCGACGGCTCGATACTCACAAGCCAATTTGTAGTCCATTAAAATGGTCAATCCTTGCAGCAACGTCAAGCGCACAACTTCCGCTGCGGCCCCTGTACTGGAACGAAGTGCCGCAATGAGTACCGAGGTATCAAGGACCACCCTCACGAGTCAATGGTATCACAGGTGATGCCATTGGTCATTTCGGCAGCCTATTAGCACCGTACGCGTCAACATATGGAGAGCGCAGGAATGTCTTATGAATGCCCTTGCCCCGGAGGCTCTGGGAACATGCCAGACCCTGACTTCAAGATAGAAGCAGTGGTGGTATGTGACCGCTACTCCGATTTCTTACGCTGTACGCTCCCAGCCAATAAACATCTCTTCGACCGCATCGTGGTGGTCACCTCGGCGGAAGATCGCGATACGCAGCGCATCTGCGAGTTTCATCACGCTGAGTGCGTGCAGACCGATGCGCTGAATTCCCGCTGGAACAAGTTCTGCAAGGGGGCAGGGATTAATGAGGGCCTAAGCCGGCTCGATCGGAATGGATGGGTGGTGCATCTGGACGCGGACATCGCGCTGCCGCCCCAGACCCGGCTACTGCTGCAGAATGCGCGCCTCGACCCGTGCATGATCTACGGCATCGACAGGTTCTGCGTTAAGGGTTATGTGCAGTGGGACCGCTTTCTCGAGATGCCTGTGCTGCAGCATGAATGCGATGCTTACGTCCACTTGAACGCTTTTCCCCTGGGCACACGCGTCATCAGCAAAGATGGCGGAGGTTATATTCCCATCGGGTTCTTTCAGATGTGGTGTCCTAGCGTGTCCGGTGTTTGCGAGTACCCGGTTGCACACACCGATGCGGGACGTGGTGATATGGCGTTTGCCAAAAAGTGGCCACGAGCGAGGCGTGCTCTTATCCCTGAGGTGGTGGGTTATCACCTGGAGAGCACCGATGCCTCCATGTCCGCTAACTGGTATGGCCGAAAGACAGCGCCATTCACCCACAAGGGCGATCAGTGATGGGTCATATCGTACCCAGCGCCACGCAACGCTTTCTTACCAGCTATGGCGGTAAGAATCCTTTCGGCAAGCCGCAGTGGAGATTGCTGGTGGGCAGCGATCGTCTGGTAAAGGAATCGGGTGTTTATCGTGATTGGGCTCCAGGGTTGTCGACGGCGGAGAAGGGTGGGTTGAATTTCCAGCCCAACCCGGATGCCCCGGGTTGTAACTTCTCTCGCCATGACAACCGGCCTATCCGCGTGGTCACGGAGATGCGCGAGGTAAAAAAGTATCCCCATGCAGAGGGATGGATTCTGGAGAAGTGGTTCCCTGCCTCGAGTTATGGCACTCAGGCGGAGTGGTATTCGTACAAGGCGATCGATGGGTTCACGCCCATGTTAGGGCCTTATCCCGAATGTGGTGATTACGAGATGGTCTTCGGCCCGTGGCCCAAGGTCCCCACGACCGACACGCTGCAAGGCTTAATCGCGCAGTATAGCTTTGGCATCAATAGCCGGCGCGGTAGTGCTGAATCTCGCGCACAGGAGTACTTATTGCGCTTTCAGTACGAAGAAGAACAGGCAGAGGCGAAACGCAAGATCGAGTACGACGCGATGATGCGCGATCACATCTCGCCCTTGCACAGCAGTAGCCTCGCCGCTAGCCGTTGGAGGCAGGATTTAGCCCGTCGCACTGGGAATGCTAATGAGCATATTGGGATTCTCTAAGCTTCAAAGGTGAGGGACGGGTGCCCCATAAGCGTTAACTGGTTTCAGAGGTTTTTCGTGAGAACTCCCGCAAAACCGTCATCCTGAGCGAAGCGCCTCACAGATCTATCGCGTGACACAGCGCTTGTGGCGCGGAGTCGAAGGACCCCGAGGAACTTATCTCACTCATGCCGCTCGGGGCTTTTCAACCACCGAAGTCCGTAAACAGGATCTGCATCAGTACGCACTTGATGGTCACGGGTACATCTTTTCGTGGCACTGGCAAGATGCTAGCAAGTTCTTGGTTTTTGGGCCCAGGGAAATACCGTGGTGGGTCCGGTCGGTACGGGCTTCAGTGATTGAAAAGCTTCGAGCGGCATGGGTAAGATAAGCCCCTCGGGGTCCTTCGACTCCGCGCCACCAAGCGCTCTGCCACGCGATAGATCTGTGACGCGCTCCGCTCAGGATGACGATTTTTGCGGCGAGTTCCAGATGCTAAAAACCCTCGCCCTCTCGGATTTCCGTTCCCCTAACTTTATAGATATAAAGGAGCTTCATTCATGGCAACAGTCGTTATTACACCTGAGATGCAGCGAGCCAACGCGGAGGCGCTGCTGGGCAAGGATCCCGGCAAGTTCCGTGACCCGGGCCAGCGCTGGACCGCCAAGCGGTATGCCGAGATTCAGCGGCTGCTCAACCAGGCGGAGGCCGACAAGCCGGTCACTATCCTCAACCTGAACCCCTTTCCGCTAAAGATCAATGGCGGTGTCTTTTTCCCGGAGGAGATTGCCCCCTGTCCTCCAGGCAAACCCTACACCATACATGTAATCCGGGATACGCGCTGGGGCCACAAGGACCTGGGTTGCGATGCGCAGAACATGATGCAAATGGAACCGGTGCCGGCAATCCCAGGTGCTGATCGGATCCTCTTCGCCCGATGGCACGGTGCAGATGATCGCCACCGGTATTTACAACGACAACGGAGCTGGGATCGCCTGCCAATACGAAACCACCAGCACCCAGGACCTGATGGATGTATCCATGCTGGGGGGCGTCAGCATCAATGCCCTGGGCGAGGGCTCGATGACCGTATCGGTGATGGTGGCAAGAACGTATGCCGACTCGCAGCAGGACTCGCCTGGTAACGGTACCAACGAGATCAAGCTCGCGCCCTTTCCGCTGACCCCGGAAAATTGGAGAGGCTACGACGGCGGCGCGAGAGGGCAAAATGAGCGCTTCCGCATGCGCTTTACCAACGGGGCGATCGCCAATGCCTGGTTTGCGCTTAAGTATTGCAGCCTGTTCACGCGCGCGCTATTTACTGGCAGGAGCAGCAGCAATGGCGCTTAGCGTTAACCTGGCTCAGATCAACTCCGCTGCCAAGGGGAACAGCGATCTGCGGGAGACGCTGACCGGCATGCATCTCGCGCTACAGTCTCTTTACGCGCAGACGGGCACAACGCCACTGACCAAGATAGACGCTGTTGCCGCGGGCTTCACGTCGCCGCCGGCGCCTTCGCAGCTTGCGGTAACTGGAGCGAATGGCAGCTTCGCGGTTTCCATCACCACACCGCAGAACGCTTCAGGGGCCACGGCGCCGCGCAATGCAACCAACGCCCCTATTTATCAGGAACTATCGAGCTCTCCGGTAGCCAACTTTGTCTCCGGAGTAACGACTTACCCCGTAAGCACCAACACGAGCTATGTCCTGCCCAATCCCGGCGTGACTCTGTACTGGCGGCTGCGATCGAGTTATAACCAACAGAACTGGAGCAGCTATATCGCCCAGCCGGGCGCGGTCAGCTCCGGCCTGATGAGCTCGGCGGCGACCGCAAGCAATCTGTCGCTCAACCAGTCAAACTATGCGACGGTAGACTCGGTCGCCAATGGCAGCACGGCCACGGTACGGGTCTACGGCTCGGGGGGCGTCGGCACTGCGTGGACCTCAATCCTTGGTAACGGTTCTAAAGTAATAGCATCAGGAACCATCCTGAATGTCGCTTACGCCACCAATGGCTTCGTGGTCTGGGACGGGCAAAAATATCAGCTCAAGCCGCAACTGGCCCAGACCTTTCCTGACACCTGGGTGCCGGTGGGCAAGGTATCGGTCATCGCGAATGCAAGCGGACTGGTGCTGCCCGTGATTCATGCCATCGTGACGGGGGGAGCGATTGTCGCTTACCAGATCATCAACCCAGGCAACGGGCTCACCGCGCCGCCTACGCTGACCATTACGGATAGCTCTGGCAGCGGCGCTACGGCGACAGCCGTGGTGGCGGCCGGTGCGGTCACCCAGGTCACTCCTGGGAGCGCGGGTACTGGCTACTCCGGCGCGCCCACGGTCACGGCTTCCGGTGGTGTGAGCGGTGGAGTCGCCGGCGGTGGCGGAGCCACCGGCAACAACGGGGGAAGGCTCTACGCCGATGTATAGCCTGCACCAGCAGTATCTGGATATGGCGAGCGGCTTTCATGTGATCGAGCTGCGCGACGAACGCGGCAATCGTCACCTGATACAACTGGCCGTCGGCCACGACTCGTGTCCTGCGTGCGGAGCGGTTCACCCCAAAGACAACCTGGACAGCCTGGACCCTGCCGCCGCCGTTCATCAAGTGAATGAGGCGTTGAATACGTCACAGCGTCAGATGCTTAACTATGCCGGCAAGCACGGGCTGACCGTGCGATGAGGCGCATCACGCTCCGCCAGGCAACCGTGCAGGACTGGTCGGCGATTCAGCGACTCCATCGGGAGCATCAGGCCGCGCAGGGTACCAATTATGAGCTGCCCAACCTGTTCGGTCCCGCGATTGCCATCGCCCTGGTCGGCGTGGAAGATCCCGGCGCGCACCCCGGCCAGCACGGGGCGGGCGGGACAGGTGGCGGGGCCATCAGGAACTGCATCTACGTGGAAACCATCGCGGAGTTGCGCTTTGTGGGTTGCGATCCCAAGGCCACGGCATTCGGCCGCCGGGAGATAGAAGGGCTTACCTACGTACTCAAGCTCCAGGGCTTTCGCTGGCTGGAGTGTTTTGTACCTCGTCCACTCAAGAAGATGATCCAGAAACCATTGCGGCGAGCGGGCTTCGCTTGTGTCGATCGCGAGCTCGCCCACTTCGCTAAAGACCTGAGAGGAAAAAAATGAGTAGAGGCCAATCCACGCAAGCATTCAACACCGCGTCGAACGAAAACGCTACCGACTTTGGCAACGCGCAGTCGGCCTTTGGCTCGACGGAAAACGCTATCGGCAACTACAACAATCAACTGGCAAAGTTTGTCTCTGGCAACCCGTACACCCCGGGCGGCGAATACGATCAGACCATCAACACCGGCCTGGCCAACGTATCTGACGCAGGCTCGAACTCGCTTCAAGGCGCGCTGCAATCCCAGGCCCTGCGGACGGGCCAAAACAGCGCAGCCGATGCGGCGACGCGGCGGCCGCGGCGCAGCAAAACACCCGCGACCTATCGAGCGACCTGGCCAAAGCACAGCAGCAGCGCATCTCGAGCGAAGCTGGCTACAATCAAGCGGCTCTGGGCGCATCGGCCGAGCCAATCAGCGCCAACGAGTCCCTCTACGGTGGGTCTTCGAATGCAGCCGATAGCACTCTGGGCAATGAGACGCAAGCAGCCAAGACGCCCAGCTTCTGGGATGAGGTTGGCAACGGCGTTGCCGGCAATCTAGGCAAGGTGGGAAAGATCTAATCATGGCAGAGGATCGGGATTACAGTACCGAGCGGGAGGGTGATGATGAGGCCAGCAGGCTGCTCAGGAAGATTCTGTCGCCGGCCGAGGCGCAGAGCCTGGTGCTGCCACCACCCGATCATGCTCCACAGAGCGGACCGGGAGAATCGACTCCGTTAACAGGTAACCTGGCAAACCCGCCCTCGCAGGCGACCCCCTCGCGGTCTCCCGCCGGTGATGACGGCACGCCGGTCCGCCGCGGGCTGGCAGGATACTTCGCGGCCGCAACCTCTGCCAAGGAAGGAGCGCCCGACCGAAGTGGAGATCCCCTGTACATCAAGGTTTCCTCGAAGGGTCAGGTTGGTTATCTGCCCAAAGCGAACCTTCAGGCCGCAAGGCAGATCGACGGAAATCTTAAAGTGTTGGATGAGGCGTAACGAAAAATGAACCTGGTCATGCACCCCAGGCCCAGCCTTTCAGCCGGGCCTGGGTACAGCAAATGCGGGCTTAGCGATTCCACGATAGGTGTAACTGGTGAAGATGATTCAGACGGGGCTTTTCCTCAAGAAAAGACCCACCACGCCGAGCCCGGATGGGGCATCGTACTCGAGGAATCGCTTTAGCGATGTCCCCAGTCATGGTGGTCGCCGTGGTCTTCATGATCCCAGTGACCCTCGTGGTATGCCCAGCCCCGGTCGTAGTGGTCATAGTGAGGGTGGCTCCAGTACGCACCAGCATAGGGCGGCCTCTGCCACACTCCATGCCTCCACTCATACCTTCCGCCGCCCCAGAACCAATAGCCATCGACCCAGGCATAGCCTGGACCCGGCATAGGACCCCGAACCTCATAGCGCAGCGGCGGCGGAGCAGTGCGGACGTATATACCGACTTGGGCAAAGGCCGGAGCCGCAAGTGCCGAAGCCAAGATTAAGCTAGCAATCCATTTCGTTTTCATTGTCTTTCTCCCTTACAACAACCGCTCATAGGATGTAACCCTACTCCGCGCGAGAGGTTTCGGACTTCCTTTTGCCGTTAACTAGTTGTATTTCAGGCAACCCTTTGGTGCATGTTACCTATGGCTGCGCATCCCCTCGATACGCTTGGCTTTGAACCCGTTGCTTCCCCGGCGCCAAGAAACCCTCGCTCGCTTGCCGACCTTGGATTTGAAACAGTAACGCATACCGTTGCGCGTCCGCAGGCGGTGGGCGCCATGGACCTCGCTTCCGGCCGCAAGATCGTGCAGCCAACGGATAATCCTGCCATCAACCAGGCTCTGGCCACCGAAGCAATGCCCGCCTACAAGGCCCGTCTGCTGCAAGCGATCAGGCACATTCCTGGGGCCAGGCTGGCGGCGAGCCGCGATGCCAAAAATCCGGCACGTCTCGCGGAGAAGATAGTTGGCCAGGGCCAGCCCGCAGAGACGGTGAGCGACTACGGAGCGGCGCAGATCGCGGTCTCCTCACTGGAGGCAAAAGATGCGGTAGTGGCCGCCGTGAAACGGCATTTCCCAGTGTTGCGTCAACAGGACAACTTCACCTTCGGCGATCCGGAGTATCGCTACCGCAGCTACTCTGTCCAGCTGCAGATGCCGAATGGATCGTCGGAGGAGCTGCAGATCGTCCCCAAAGAAGTGTTGGAGGCAAACCGGCAGGAGCACCACGACTACAAGAAAGTGCGCAACGCTGAGCTCGCAGGAAGGAATGAAGACCAGGCGCGTGCAGCAGCGAGGGCCATGAACGACTCGGCCATGGAGCGGTTCAACTCTAGAAATAGAGTTGCCATTCCGCCGGCGGAACGAGTAGTGAAGGGTCCGGTGGTTAAAGGGGCCAGGGTAAGGTTAGCCGGCGGCGCGCTGGCGAGAGTTCTCTATGTGGATCCGAATATGCGCATCGTGCGCGTACGCACCGAAGACGGAAGGAACATTACCGTGCGGCAAAAAGATCTGCGTAGCTCTTAACTGTGCTGTAGAAAAAGTCCTTGAGCGAAGCGCACAGCCTGTGCCGTACCGTAAATGCCGTTGAAAAGAAGTACCTCAGGGGTCTAAAGAGCGAGAGTGAGAACCAAAGGACGCAGTAGGTTCCTCTGATCGCTTAGGCCCGGAGAGCCGCCCTGAGCTTGTCGAAGGGGCCGACCGCTAAACGTCAGCCCAGCCCGGCAGGGCTGGGGTTATCGATCCCGATGAGGAGGAGCGCCGTAGGCGCGGCACAATGCATGCCCTACGATCCTGGATATGTGATGGGATGAGACGGGTGACGCACCTACGGTGCTCGTCATCGCAATGAATGCTATCCCAGCCCTTCCGGGCTGGGCTGACGTTTAGCGGTCGGCCCCTTCGACAAGCTCAGGGCAGGCTCTCCGGGCCTTAGCAATTAGAGCGATCTACTGAGTTTTCCGGCTCTCACCCAGACGCGAAAGCCCTCATTAGCAGCACCCAGTGCGGAACGCTCAACGCCGTGTCTTTCGTGGCAGACACCTTTCCGCAGCCCGTTAGCTTGTGATCAGCTCTTGGGCGGGCCACCGAGGCGGGTATCTTCCCCACGTTTGCGCCCGGGCTCTACTTTGGGCTTGGGTTTGGGTGCTTTCTTCGTTTCCTTCTTGCCTTTATCTTTGCTTCCCATGGAACCAAATATTACACGAATGGCCTTGCAAAGCGAGATGCAGCCAGGCCGCAAAAGGAGAAAAAAATCATGATCCGTAAACACCCTGTAGGCGCTTTCACCCTGAGCAATTCGACGGCAACCGGGTTTAAGATCGACCGCGACCAGATACTGGCCAAATATTGGGAGCTGGCCAACCTCACCCCGGAGGAAACCAAAGGAAACATCACCGGGCAACTGAAGGCACTCGATGCCCTCTGCGACGAGTTGCGTCTTATGCCGAATAAAGATGCGGTCAAACCTCGTCCTGCACAAGAGATTTACCGGTCGGCATGGATGGCCGGCTCGCCACGACCCAATTGACCCGTCCACTGAGGCATCATGACCGAGACCGATGAGGAGGCTCCTTATCGCTGGATGCCGGCGACCACCGCGCAGCAGGCTGCACTCGATTCAGAAGCGGACATCCTGCTCTTCGGCGGATCCGCCGGGTCGCTCAAGACCGAGACCATGTTGGTGGACGCGGTGCAGGAGCATGAGAACCCTAACCTGAGGGCCATTATCTTCCGCTCCTCCTTCGTGGAGATGACAGATCTTCTTGACAAGACCCGGCGGCTCTATGGGCCCCTGGGCGGCGTCTTCGTGGGTTCCCCTAAATGGACCTGGAGTTTTCCTTCCGGAGCCACCATCCGTTTTGCTTACATGAAGACGGACGACGACGTATGGAAGTACCTGGGGCCGCGCTATTCCTTCATCGGCTTTGATGAGTCGACGCTGCACACCGAAAGGCAGGTGCGCAATATTCTGGGCCGGTTGAGCTCGACCGATTCCAGCCTGCGGCTGCGCATGCGGCTAACATCCAACCCGGGCAACGTCGGCGCCGCCTGGCACCAGACGCTTTTTCTACGCGGCCACTGCCCGGTGCACAACGCGCGGGACGCGGCCCAACCCGGCCAACTTTACCGCGATCGCTGCTGGCCCTCTGATGGCGAAGCCATTCCCTTCTCTGTTGCCTTTATCCCCGGCAAGCTTTCCGATCACAATTTATTGGACGCGAATTACTCCAAGCGCCTGCACATGATGTCTGGCGGCGCAGCAGCCGCTATGGAGAAGGGCTGCTGGTGCACGCTGGAGGGCGCCTACTTCCCTTTCATGCATGCAGGTATGGTGCGCCCGCTTGCCGAGGTGGGCGTGGAGTGGTGGCACAATCACTTCCTCTCTATCGATTACGGTTATGGCAAATCGTCTTCATCGGTGGGGCTTTACGTCCGCGGTCCGGCTGAAGTGCGGCAGAGTACAACAATTCCCGGCATCGAGTCACAACGATTGCATCAAGACGATGGCCCGGAGTTTCCCCAAGGACGCATCCGCAAGATCGGTGAACTGGTGGTGCCGCACGTGCCGGCCTATGAGCTGGCGCAGATGGTGGTGGATACTTTCATTAGCCCGGATGAAAACGGAGAGCGGCGGCGCATTGTGGCTGCCTATCTTGACCCCGCCAACTTCAAGGAGATCGGCGACGGCCACACCATTGCCGACCAGATCAACGAAGTCTTTGAGCCGTGGGACATCGTCTGCGAGCGCGCGTCGAACGATCGGCTGGGCGGCTGGCAGTTACTCTACCGCATGTTGCGCACAGGCGAGTTCGAGATCACCGACGTATGCCCGCGCAGCTTCGAGGCCCTGCGCACGCGCATGCATGACGATGCCAAGCCGGGAGACATTCGCAAGATAGCCGGCGATCCGCTGGATGACGTTGCCGATGAGACGCGCTATGCCTTGTACACGTTTATCCAGCAAGCAACGCAGCCGCGGCAGTTGACGCTACAGTACGCGGTACGCGGCCTGGATATGGGCTCGGCAGCGATACGTTGGCAGCAGAAAGAAGAGGAGCTGGATCGTGAAGAAGCGCCGATAAGAACTACAGGCCGCATGGGATTAGGGCCGCGCCAAGGACGGCGCTTTTGAGTCGAGAGCCTGATATTGAGGCGCGTTTGTGTCAGTAAGCAACTAGCGGCAAGTTCAAGCTTACTGTAGGTTTTCTCTTCCCAAGCAGCACCCCAATGGTGTACCCATAGAGCTACAAAGGGAATTCCATGAGTAATTCGTCAGTTGCCCCACCGCTTGTTGTTGCTTTGGAGATCGGAAAAGCCGTGGAGGACGTGCAAGCAGTCTTCCTGGCCTTCGCCGAAAAGGAGAAGCGGTTCACCGTCCTTACCATCGTTCGCGAGCGAGAGCGGTCGGTGTTACGACAGGTATACGCCGTCGAGCAGCAGATCATAGACCGCTACCAGGACTTCGATTTTTCGTTTTCCGTCCTCGCCAGCCACGGTCGAGAGCCGCGCGCGGTCGTGCAAGATCCCGATATGTACCTGGCATTCACTCGATAAAGAGTGCCGTCTTCTTTGGCCTTCACTCCGTCTGAACACGTGGGAAAAGCTCGAGACAACGAGGAGTTCGCTCGCTCTTTAGGCGCGCCAACTATCTGCGCTCTTGAATGGTCCATTACCGCCAACTTTTACGCGGCGCTCCATTACGTGCAAGCCTATTTTGCAACCCAGAACGTCACCTTCAAGCTGCACACCAATCGAGCTACAGCAATAGCGCGTGATGCTGGGCTTAAGACCATTTACCAGGACTATCGTGAAATGCAGGATTCAAGTGAAGCCGCAAGGCACGAAGTGAACGGAATCAGGTTGGACGATCTGGCCCATGCTGAGGCGTGTCTTACTCGGGTGAAGTCGGCGATCCGGGAGCCCGATCCGAGGGTAATTGCGTAGTTAACGTAGGAACCTGAGGCCTCACTCCCGCTCACTCGAAAATCTGCAAGTGCGTGCGTCGTAGTGCAGGTGCACTGTCCCCAACGGACCGTTGCGCGCCTTGGCGATAATCAACTCGCCCTTTCCCGCCAGCGATGGGTCTTCGCGGTTGTAGTATTCCTCGCGATGCAGGAAGAGGACCATGTCCGCATCCTGCTCAATGGCTCCGGATTCGCGCAGGTCGGAGAGAACGGGCCGCTTGTCTACCCGCTTAGAGAGTTCACGGTTCAATTGTGACAACAGAATCACCGGCACGTTGAGCCGCTTGGCCAGTCCCTTCATCGCGCGGCTGATGGCTGCAACCACCTGCTCGCGGTTTTCCATGCCCTTGCGCTCAGCCGCCATCAAACCCAGGTAGTCGACTACCACCAGGTCGAGACCGGCACTCGCTTGCAGCCGCGCCGCCTTGGCCTCAATCGATACCGCGGTCTGCGCCGGCTGGTCATCGATATATAACGGCGCGTCGATAATCTCTGCCAGCGCGCGTAGGTAGTATTGTTTCTGCACCTCACTTAGCCTTCCGTGGCGATGCGCTTGTAAGTCCACCTGCCCGCGCGCACAACACATGCGGTCAATGAGCGCCTTGCTGGGCATCTCCAAACTGAAGAAGGCCACTGTCTTACCCGACATTGCCGCATATACGGCGATGTTGCCGGCCACCGCGGTCTTGCCGATCGACGGCCGGGCACCCAGGATAGTCAACTCCTTCGGTTGAAACCCGGCAGTAAGATGGTCCAGACACCAGAAGCCGGATTGGATGCCGGTGAGCCGCGCGCTATGTTCAAAGATTTCGTCAATGCGGGGATAGTGGCTCTTGACATACTCCCCCACCGAGGTCAGGCCGGAGGTAATCGCCTGGCCGGCAATCCTGCGGAAGGCAGACTCGGCCTCGGCCAGAACCTCTTCGGCGGAGCCGGATTGGTCGCCGGCCAGCGCTCCTACCCGGTCGCTCTCGGCGATGGCTTGCCGCAGAAGAGACTTATCCTTGACGATGCGCACATACTCTTCGATCGATAGCCGCCGCGGCAAGCCCTCGGTAAGGCTGGCGAGATAGGCCACTCCGCCGATCACCGACAGCTCCTTGTTACGCTGTAACTGCTCGGCCAGAGTTACAAGGTCGACGCTCTTGCCTTCGGTCATCAACTCGCCCATGCGCAGGAACACGCGGCGATGGGAATCGAGGCAGAAGTCGGCGGCGGCGATACGGCCTGCCGCCTCCTGGTAATGGCCGTTGTTGAGCAGAATGGCGCCCAGGATCGCCGTCTCCGCAGCCATGCTAGCGGGCAGGTCGCCGCTACTTTTCGCACCCCGTCCGTTAGTGTGCGCGCTCATGTGTGTGTCCCGTCCGGTCCGCGGCGAAATACTGCCAGCTCCACTTGCGAGCGGCGCCAATCTGCTATATCCGGCGCATCTAGCGGCAGAAAGCAGACAATTTCCTTGGTCGCGCTGCTATAGAGAAATGCCATCTCACCATCCGCGTAATCGATCACAATTACAGTACGTGAGTTAGTAAGTCTCCGGGCGTACTTAACATCGCCCTTCTGCACCCGCCGGATCAGGGTCTGCCGCGCTAACTTCCCCACCTCCAGACCGAACCGCGACAAGGCGCAATCTTTCACCTGCTGGCGCCCTGCTTTCCTGTCCGGCTTGCTCCCGTGAGCGGCGTTCCCGCGTTCCCGTCCGTCCGCGGGTTTTTGCCCGCGCAGCAGGAGATCCGGGGGGCGCCCGCGAGGCAACAGGATGGGGGAGTTCCGCTTCTTGCCCTGGCTCATGCACGCCCCGCGGGAATGCGGCTGCGCATGCCCAGAGCCCTCATACCGCCGCTGTATCTTCCCCGGACTGGAACCTCACGGCGTTGCACCGCCGCATGACGCTTGCTCTCGTACACCAATATGGCCATGAGGTCGTCGGCCGGTCTGAGTGCAGCCAAACGGCGCGCCGTTTTCTCCGATATACCCCAACGCTCTGCAATATCCAGGATGGAATGGGCGGAGCGAGGACGTCCACCGCCATGTCTCCTAAGAGGACTCATAGCTATCTCCAATATTCTTGGGGGAGAAACCAAGGGCAAAAATGAAGGGTCAGCCGGGGAGGAGGGTACCCTTCAAACACATAACTATTTCTGTCATAGTTACGACTTAACTAAGTCCAAGTATGCATCAATATTGGGCACCGCGCAAGGATCATATGCAGTATTTCTGTTACGGCGTAAGTAGCGCGGCGGGTAATATTTACTGGCTTTTGTTTACGTAACCTTAGGTGTTATCTATTCTGCCCTGAGGGGATTTTTGCTGGCTCGACGATGCGGCCTTGTTGCGTATCGGAAACACCGCCCAATGGCCGACGGACAAAGGCGGTGTTAAATCAGTTATTTGTGGGACTCGCTCGACGGGAAGAAGATGCCCGGAGCGAAATTCACGCTGTTGCGGATCAGAGACAGCACCTGAATCAGGTTCGCTCTCTCCATGCAGCAGCTATTCTACCTCAAGCGAAACTCCTCGGTGGCGTCAGGCTGCTCCAGCAACTGCGCGGTGTCGTTGCGGACGTTCCCCACCGCCTTGTCCACCTTCCAGGCAATCATTTGCTCCGCCGGAAAAGGCCGCAGCAGGTCTAAGGGAGGCTGCGCCGGATCGCCGCCGCCCAGCCAGCGGGCATAATCCTTGCGCTCGATAATGACCGGCATCCGATTATGCAGCGGGGCGACGATCTGGTTGGGATCGGTGGTGATGACGGAGAAGCTCTCCACCCACTCCCCGCCAGCAGGATTTTTCCATCGCTCCCACAAACCAGCGAAGCCATAGGGTTCGCGGCTGGAAAGTGCGATGGCAAAGGGTTGCTTGTGTTTTGGGTCCAACTTCTGCCACTCATAGAATGCGTCCGCGGGCACCAGGCAGCGGCGACGCTTAAAGGCCTCACGAAAGGCCGGAGCAGTGGCCACTGTCTCGGCTTTGGCGTTGATGGTGGAGTAGCCGATCTGCGCGTCCTTCGACCAGTACGGAATCAAACCCCAGCGCATGAGGACGATCTCACGCATTCCCGTATCGCGGTTCAGGCGCACAACGGGTTGGAAGGTCTGCGGGGCGACATTGTAGCTCGCGCCCCATTCCAGAGCATCGTCATCTTCGGCGCCGAACCAGGCAGCGATCTCTCTCCGGGTTGACTTACGCACATAACGGCCGCACATAGCTTTGATGATAGCAACTCGGGTGTCGCGGACGTGACCGGTGCTTCTAGTTCTCTCACTGAGGAAATGAGCGTTCGTAAGTGGGGTCTCATTGAGGAAAAGCTTCGGCCAGAGAGCGGCCCACGCTGGGCAATGGTCCTTTGCTCAAAACCAGCAGGCGAAGTGGAGATGCGTTCTTCTTCACTTCGCGGCATTCAAGAACGCGCGTGGAGAATTGTTCCAGCCGGGGAAAGGGGCGAAAATTCTTGTTCAGGGTACAAACCAACAGGGTGCGTTCATGCAACAACGGTGCAAGGTCCTCCAGGTAATACTCCAGCGACCAGTGGAAGCCGATACTGTAAAACCCATAGATCAAGTCATAGGGTCCGGGCAATGCGGCAAGCGGCAGTTGCTCAGCATCGAAGATCTTATAGGAAGTGATTCCGTTGTAGTCCAGCATGGACTGTAAGAGCGAAAGGTTCCCGCAGAATGACGACGTGTCCGGCCACTGCGGCGGATGCTCGTAATATTTTTGTTTGTATTTGGTGCTGGTACCGTTGGCATCGTAGAGACTTATCTCGCTGCCCGGCAAAAGGCCCTTCTTGTTGAAGAAGACAACCGATCGGCCAAAGCCTGGACCGATCTCGAGAACGCGTTTCGGTTTATCGACTTCTGCAAAGAGCGGCACCAGCGCTTCGTACTCCGCTTCGGAGGCGGCGTTGCTTTCCCTTTGCCAGAGCAGCCGGGAAGCTTCATCGGCCTTGAGCGGCAGGCGGGTGGAAATAAGACGAATCGCAGCTACCACTTCTTTGGTAAAGGGCGGCGCAAGAAATAGTTGCTCCGCGGAGCTAGCCTTGAGGTCGAGAATAGACCTGCCGCGAAGCCGGTTGAGTGAAGCTTTCATGAACAAGCAGGCACCTTCTTTAAAGCATCTTTCCTTCTACTTTGCATGGGCAAGTGTAGCTTTCTGCGGGAACATCGTGCTCTCCATACACGCGCCGAGGGACCCATCCCGTTTCGATCAGTTGCGTCCCAAATTCCACTTAGGAGCGCGTTTATCCGTTCCATCAGCTTCCGGTATTAGGCTCAAGGTATCTCCGATGAGTCAGATTTGCTATGCTAGCTGGGACGACTTTTTGCGTCCGGAGAATCCCCCTTGAATACAAATGAGATCTTAGAACACATCAACAGCGAAATTTCACGACTGCAGCAAGTGAAGGCTTTGTTGCAGGGTACGACCAATGGTCATAGCCGGAGTGCTTCTGCAGGCTCCGTCAATGGTTCGGCAGCGCCTAAGGTCAAAGGCAAGCGCGTACTGAGCGTGGAAGCTCGTAAGAAGATCGCGGCCGCACAACGGAAGCGCTGGGCGAAAGCAAGAAAAGCTCAGCTTTAACGGAAAGAATGTTACCGGGTCATGAATGCGGTTTCACAGTGGCTACGCCTGATCACTCATCGCGACTACTGTGAAACCGCATTAGGTTGTAAACGAAGTTATCCCGGCGATGGTTTTGCGTGACGGTACCATTACCTTCCAATCAACACAATTCAGATGTTCCAGCCCCCGTCGATCACGTGTGTCTGCCCGGTGGTGAAGCTGGACTCATCGGATGCCAGATAGACCGCCAACTCGGCGATCTCTTCCGGGCGGCCTAACCGGCCCATGGGTTGGCGCGCGATAAATTCACGGCGCACCTGCTCCACGTCGCCCTGCGCGGCAATCCGTCCGTCGAGCGAAGGCGACTGCACCGTGCCCGGACAAATGGCATTGCAGCGGATACCTTGGCGTACAAAGTCGATGGCAATTGCCTTGGTCAAGCCCACCACCGCGGCCTTGGAACTGGTATAGACAAACCTATTCGGCACACCCCGGACACTGGACGCAATCGAAGCCATATTGACAATGCTTCCCCGCCCCGCGCGTACCATGCCGGGTAGAAACGCGCGACAAGTGCGATACATGGAGCGGACGTTCAGGTCGAAGGAGAACTCCCAATCCTCTTCCTTGCAGTCGAGGATGGTGCCGTTATGCACGTAGCCGGCGCAGTTAAACAAAATGTGAGGCTCCGGCAGCTGGGCCGCGAGCTGTTCAATCTCCGCGGGGTTGCGCACATTGAGCTCCCGGCAAATCATCTGCGGCTGCTCCGCGGAGAGAGTATCGAGTGCCGCGCGGTTGATATCTGTCGCCCAAACGATGGCGCCTTCGCGGGCAAAGGCAATCGCCGTCGCCCGTCCAATTCCCTGTCCAGCGGCCGTGACCACCGCGGTCTTTCCAGCCAGTCGTCCACTCATCCGGTTCCCCCATGACAGCAACTTTCGATTCTAACCTGTACCTAAAGCTGCATATCCCGCCACTCCGCTAGGGGTAATGAAGAAATCCAAATCCCGAACTTTTAACCATCAGCGAACGGCGGATGATTGGGACGGGTGCCCCTGTTCGCCACAGCGTACATGGGCCGAAGAAGATGGGCGACCCCGATTTCCTGTACGCTGCACTGGATAGGACCGCGTGTGCGGCTTTCATTGAGGAAAGCCGCATGAGGTGCACCGAAGCCGACACGCTGCACAGGAAATCGGGGGAAGCCCAACCATTGCTTTTTTACGACCGAGGCCTCGGTTTGGCGATTGAATAAAACAATCGAAAAATTTCATTTTCGGCCCATGTACGCTGAGGCGAACATGGGGCACCCGTCCTAGTCCTCTAGCGGAGCAGAGGGGGATGGAGTTTTACTCCCCTTTTCCTTCCAGTCCCATCGCTACACAGAGTGCAGCCACATCGCCAATCTGCTCTCCTAAGGCGGCGGGGACAATCTCACAGGCGCGCAACGTTTGCGGCAAGGCCTCCCGTTCGATCGTTCTGCGCATGGGTGCGAGCAAGTTCTCACCCATGCGCCAAGCCAATCCTCCGAGCACAATGCGCTGCGGGTTCAGCACATCGATCAACATGGCAAGCGCCTGGCCCAGCCGCGTTCCGGAGCTGCGCAGAACGCTAAGCGCAACCGCATCGCCCGCCTGCGCTGCTTTGCCCACGTCGCGCGCCGTCAACCCACCCTTAGCCATCTGCGCGTGCAACACGCTGGAGCGGCCGCGCTTTTCTGCCTGCGCCAACATGCGCACGGCGAGTTGCGCAATGCCGCCGCCGCTGGCCCAGCCTTCGATAGACCCCGCTTTGTGGTAACCGATCGGTCCCGTCGGGCTGAGCCGCACGTGACCTATCTCGCCCGCATCCCCATTAGCTCCCAGGTACAAGCTGCCGGCGGCGATGATGCCAGCACCCAGGCCCGTGCCCAGGGTAAGAAAAATCATGTGCTCGGTGCCCATGCCGGCGCCGAATCGATGTTCCGCCACCGCGCCCGCGTTAGCATCGTTCTCCAGCCGGCAAGTGGCGTGGAAGGCCTCGCCCAGCAAGCGGCAAATAGGCACATCCACCCACGTAGGAAGATTAGGCGGCGCCTGAACAATTCCTTTCACGCGATCGAGCGGACTGCCACAGCTAACGCCGATGGCCGCGATCGATTCCTCGCCAAGGCCGTGCTGCGCCAGCAAGCTGCGCGCAGACTCCACGATGTGATCGAGAGCATGCTGCGGCCCCCGTTCCGGCATGGTTGCGAACTCCACGCGTCCCAGAGTTTCCGGAGGACGCGCAGAAAGCACGACCGCGGTCTTGGTACCACCCACGTCAACGCCGAGATAGATTTTCTGCATGTCTAGATAGAAAGCACTCCGTTGGCCGCCTGGTCGTGAAGGGCATTGGCGCGCAGCAGGGCCGCGGTTACGTGAGCACAGATATTCTCCTTCCCTACATGCTGCGCAAACACCGCCTGCGCCATCAAGCGTGCGGGTTGCTCCCGCGCGCCGCACAAGAGCAGGGTTCGCCCCGAACTGCGCACCTCGAGAGCCAGCCGTTCGAGCGCCTGCAGCCCGGTCGAGTCAATGGCCGTCATATTACGCAAGCGCAGCACCACAATCGGCGGCAGCGTGGGCAGTTCGCGGCGAATCTCGTCGATCTTCTCCGTGGCCCCGAAAAGAAACGGCCCGTGGATACGATAAATCGCCACGAACGGCGGGATATCCTTCCCCTGCAGCACGTGCACTCGTCCGTCTTCCACATCGTCTTCGGTCACCCGGGTCACGGTGGTGGTAAGAGTAACCTTGCGGATGAAGACCAGCGCCGCCAGAATCATGCCACCCTCGACGGCGACAGTCAGATCGGCAAAGACGGTCAGCAGCAGGGTCGTCAACCATACCCCAATCTCCAGTTTGGAAAGCTTCAAAATCTGCGGTATCTCATGCCACTCACCCATGTTGTAGCAGACCACCATCAGGATGGCGGAGAGTGCTGCCAGGGGAATGAACTTGGCCAATCCAGCAGCGAAGAGCAGCACCGCGAGCACGGTAAGGGAGTGGACTATACCGGCCACCGGGCTCACCGCTCCGCAGCGTATGCTGGTCGCGGTGCGGGCAATGGCGCCGGTGGCGGGCAGGCCTCCGAAGAGTGGGGACAGGATATTGGCGATGCCCTGCGCCGTGAGCTCGACATTAGGATTGTGCTGATCTCCGCTCATGCGATCTGCAACCACCGCGGACATCAATGACTCGATGGCTCCCAGCAGCGCAACGGTAATGGCGGGGGAGATCAGCATCCTGACCGTGCTGTACTCGAAAACCGGAACATGGAAATGCGGAAAGCCGGAAGGGATGCCCCCGAAGCGCGTGCCCACTGTCACCACCGGCAGGTGCAGGAAGTAGACGGCGACGGTGGCCGCAACCAGCGCCACGATGTAGCCGGGCACCCGCGGCTGCAGCCAGCGGATCACCACGATCAGCAGCAGCAGCGACGCGCCGGCCAGCAGCGTGGTGGTCAGCGAGACGGTATGCGCATTCCCCAGCACCACCCGCATGCGCCCCACAAAATCCCCTGGCACCGGCCCGGTGTGTAATCCGAAAAAGTCCTTGATCTGGGTACTGGCGATGAGGATGGCAATGCCATTCGTAAAGCCCACAATCACCGGACGAGGGATGAACTTGACCGCCGCACCCAGGCCGGTGGCGCCCAGCAGGATGAGCAGAACGCCGGCCATGATGGTGCAGATCAGCAGGCCATTGAAGCCATAGCGCGCCAGAATGCCGGATATGATGACGACAAATGCGCCGGTGGGGCCGCCAATCTGGTTACGCGAGCCGCCCAGGGCAGAAATGGCGAACCCGGCGACCACCGCCGTATAGAGACCAGCCTCTGGCGGCGCCCCCGAGGCGATGGCAAACGCCATCGAGAGCGGCAAGGCGACCAGTCCCACGGTGACGCCGGCTGCCAGGTCAGCCGCGAATTTCTTGCCGCTGTAATCTCGTAAGGCGACCAGGGACTTAGGTGTCCAGCCGGTAAGCTTCATAACCGTGGGGTTCCACCTACTGGGTCTTGATGCGTTCGCTGACCCTCTTGGCCAGTTTGGTAATCTCGTCCGCCTGCTTCAGCGCATCCGTCGGCAAGGTGGTGGGTTGAGTTCCCTTGTCCACTTCTGCCTTCAACGCGGTCGCCAGACTCACCAGGCGGGTGGTGTCGTCGATCAGCTCATGCTGATGCTCGAGCCGCAGCCGTTTCATCTGCCGCTCTTGTATCTCCCGGGTCGCGTAGGGCTCGGTATCCGGTATGCGGCGGTCAGCATTTCCAATCGGTCCACCCGATTGCGGGAGCGTCGTGCTGATCGGCGCATACTGCGCGCGCGCTTTCCCCAGGTGGGCCGCCACCGCCAAAGCTGCCACCAGGATCACGATCACTGCCCCCAACCGGGTTCGCGATAAATCGCTCACTGGGCCCTCACTGTCCTTTGCCTTGAGAGACTAGCCCCCATTCTTTCATTCTTTCCTTGAGGCTCTTGCTCAGTTTCTGGATCTCGTCGGCCTTGCGCAGGGCGGCCAACGACAACGTGTCGTTTCCGGCTTTTTCTACCTCAGCTTTCAACTCCTGGACCAACTGCAACAGGTAGGCTGAGTCTTTCCGAAGTTGTTGCTCCTCAGGGGTACCGGGCGCGGGCGGCGCAGGTGCCTTAGCTTGATCCGCCGCAGGCCTGTCTGGTGCAAGCTTGGCCGGCGTTGCCTGGGCTGCAGGAGTCTGGTCCGCCGCAAGCTTGGCCGGCGTTGCTTGAACTGCAGGAGTCTGGTCCGCCACGGGCTTGTCCGACGTTGCTTGAACTGCAGGAGTCTCATCCGCCGCGGGTTTGTCTGACATTGCCTGACCTGCCGGAGTCTCATCCGCCGCGGGCTTGCCTGACGTTGCTTGATCTGCAGGAGTCTCATCCGCCGCGGGCTTGTCTGACGTTGCTTGATCTGCAGGAGTCTCATCCGCCGCGGGCTTGTCTGACGTTGCTTGATCCGCAGGAGTCTCATCCGCCGCGGGCTTGTCTGACGTTGCTTGATCTGCAGGAGTCTCATCCGCCACCGGCTTGTCCCACGCTGCCTGATCTGCAGGAGTCTCATCCGCCACCGGCTTGTCCCACATTGCCTGATCTGCAGGAGTCTCATCCGCCACGGGCTTGTCCCGCATTGCCTGATCTGCAGGAGTCTCATCCACCACGGGCTTGTCTGACGCTGCTTGATCCGCTGTAGTTTGGTCTGATGTTGCCTGATCCGGCGGAGTTGGCGTCGCTTTCGGTTTCGCTGTCTGGCTCTTGGCGGAGGGCGACTGGCCGGGGGCCGCGCCCGTCGTCGAGACCAGTCCCACACCCAGGATGACCGCAACCATCCACCGCTCAAGTACCATCATAGGGTGCCAGTGTACGCCTCCCTTTTCTCCCTCGTCTCCCTCTTCGACCGTCGCGAGCCAACACCTTCGTTTCTGCGCGGTCTGAACCAGGAATGGCTCTCCGATGTGCAGGAATTCCTGCACACGGGACTGCCCAAACTGATCTTTATCGCCCTCTATGCCTGGGCGCTCATCCTGGTGGTCAACTTCATCACCGGCCGGGTGATGAAAGTCGCCGAGCGCCGCGACGCCCTGGGCGTCGTGCGCGGCGCCCAGTTGCGCACGCTGGCCACGGTCATCCGCGCTACGGGCATAGTCATCGTAGCGCTTCTGGCCTTTTTGCAGATTATGGAGAATGTTCTCCATTTCAACCTGGGACCGCTCTTGGCCAGCGCGGGGGTCGCGGGCGTGGCTATCGGCCTGGCGGCACAAACCATTGTAAAAGACGTGCTAAACGGCATCCTGATCCTGATCGAGGACCAGTACAACGTGGGCGACGTCGTCACCCTGGCGGGCATGACCGGTACTGTCGATACCATGACCCTACGCCATACCACGCTCCGCGGCTTTGACGGCACCATCTACATCATTCCCAACAGCCAGATCACCAATGTGGCCAACCAAAGCCGCGACTACTCCGTCGCCACGCTGAACGTCTCGGTCGACTTCTCCGCTAATCCCGACCAGGTGATCCCCTTGCTGAAGACGATCGCCTTGGAAGTGCGCAATGAACCGGCCTTCAAGGACGTTTTTGTCGCCGACCCGCAGGTCTTCGGTGTGGACTCCATCAAGGGAACCGAGGTCATCTACCCCATTCAGATCAGGACCCTTCCGCGCAAGCAATTTGAAGCCATGCGCGAGATGCAGCGCCGTATCCGCCTGGCGCTGGAGGAGCACCAGATGCTGCCCGGCAGCCCCTATCGCGTCCTCAGCGGCTCCCCGCACGCAGCGAAGGCTGAGGGCGAGGCGGCGCCGGCCCCTGACCCCACTACGGCTAAGCCCAACGAGACCAATCCATTTACCGGAGAGTAACCTCGGGGCATCTAGCCTGCCAGCCGGCGTTTGAAGCCCGCCAACTGTTCTCAAAACGAGTACAATTGTTCTCATTATGAGAACAGACTCCAACACCCTGGGCGATCTCCTCTTCGGCCAGACCCGAGGCCGCATTCTGGCGCTCCTTTACGGGATGCCTGACCAGGCATTTTTTACGCGCCAGATTGCGCGTCACGTAGGCACGAGTGCTGGAACCGTGCAACGGGAGTTGGAGACTCTCTCTCAAATTGGATTGATCGAGCGGTCCGCCACCGGGATGCAGGTCTTCTATCAAGCCAACAGGGACCATCCTGCATACGCGGAACTCCATTCTTTGGTCGCCAAGACCGCAGGCGCCTTTCATATCCTTCGTTCCGCCCTCGCGCCCCTCGCAAAAAAAATCGCCTTTGCTTTCGTCTACGGGTCGATGGCGCGAGGCGACGAGAATGCCGGGAGCGATGTGGATCTAATGGTCATCGGCGACGTGAGCCTGGATGAACTACTGGCACAATTAACTTCCGCTGAGCGTGACCTCGGACGCTCGATCAATCCCACTGTGTTTTCGCTGAAGGAATTCAAGTCCAAAATGAAAGACGGAAACCATTTCCTGAAGTCGGTGACGCGCGGCAAAAAGGTTCTTGTAGTCGGAGACGAAGATGAGCTTAGAAAAATGGGTTGAGTACGGTTGGCTCAAAGCGGAACCAATCAGCCCAGAGGAAATCAGAGGCTTGTTTGGTATCGTCGCGCGCGATCTTAGGGACGCGAAAGTAGACGCCATTTCCGACGATCGCCGCTTTCAAGCAGCCTTCAGCGCCGCGCTCGCTGCGGCCAATACCGCACTGCGAGCGAGCGGCTATCGAACCAGAGTGCAAGTAGGACATCATCAGAAGATTGTTGAAACCCTGGAATTCACGGTCAAAGCCGATCCCAAACTGATTCAGAAGCTGCTGGTCTTCTCGAAGAAGCGGAATGTGGCGAGCTACGATGCAGCCGGCAATGTTTCGCAACAGGATCTTGACCAAGCCATCAAGGTTGCGAATGAGCTGCAACAAACTGTCGCAACATGGTTGTAAGACAATCATCCGGAGCTGATGATACGTTCAACGGATTAGTAACCATGTCCGTAACATATAAGCCGATAAGCCTTAACTACCCCCGGATGGGTACCTGAACCTTCTCGCCCTAACCCTGTAGCAAAGCCAGCAGATGCTCCGGGCTGGTGGTTGGCGGAAGGCAGGAGGTTCCCCGGCAAACCACGGCGAAGCTGTGCGTCGCCTTGAGGTCCGGAAGCAGAGGCAGCGTTTCGGCCAACAAGGGCGGCAGTTCTTGAGCAACCTGCGCCCGGGTCAAACGGATCACGCTCTTGTTCACTGAGTAGCCCATGGTGGCCGCTGCCTCCAGCTTATCGGCGGCGCCGTCCTCTCCAATCACCACCACCTGCACCGGCGGCAACAGCAGCCGCTCAAGGGCCAGGCCATAGGTTCCCGCGTAAAGCCCGAAGTGGGTCACCACGCCGGCAAAGGCCTCCAGCGTATCCTCCGCTTTTTCCCGTAGATCGACCCGCCCATTCAGCGCCTCCAGGCGCAGAAGAGCCCCCGCGGCGGCCGGGTTTCCCGCCGGCGTGGGCGAATCCTGCAGCGGCTTGCGCCGCGCCGTCAGTACGCCCAGCAGCTCCGGACCCTTGGCCTTGGCGTCGAAAAAGCCCCCGCCGACGGTGTCGTAGAACTCCGCAATCATGCGCTCGGCCAGGTCCAGGGCCGCGCGGTAATACTTCGTCGAGCCGGTCGCCAGCCAGCCATCCAGGCAGGCGTGAGTGAGAAAGGCATAATCGTCCAGCATGCCCGCTATCCATTTCGTCCCGGTCGACGTGCCCCCAGTGTCGGAGATCGTGTAGGAGATCACGTGGGCCAGTCCGCGTTCCGGATGGAGGCCCTCCCCCAACAGCCGATCCAGGGTCAACAGCGCGAACGCTTTTACCTCGGGCAGCCGCAGCACCTGCGCCGCCGCGAAGTACGCAGAGACCGCCAGGGCATTCCAGTTGGTGTAAACCGTGGTGTCAATGAACGGCGTGGGCCGCTCTCCCCGCGCCGCATACAGCCGCGCATGGGCTCTACCCAGCAGTGCCTGCGCCTCCTCGCGCCCCTTGCCCGCGCGGGCCGCCACAGCATCGAGCGTCTGCTTCACATGGAGCACGTTCTTGGCGGGATTGTCGTGCATGTCCCCCAGGTCGCCGATGTCGTAGTAGGCGGCGGCAATCTCCATCTCCTCCGGCGTAAGCACTGCGGCGGCTTCGGCCTTCGTCCAGGTGAAGTAATCTCCGTCGTCGTCCAGGTCGATATCCGCATCTTGCGAAGCGTAGAAGCCGCCCCGCTCACGGTCCGTAAGCCATGTGTCCATCCAGCGGATGATGTCTTTGGCCACCCGCGCCGACTCCACGCCCACGTAGCTTTGAAAGGCATGCACGTAGTTCTTCAGCAGCTCGGCGTTGTCGTACAGCATCTTTTCAAAGTGCGGCACCACCCACGCTTCATCGACGGAGTAGCGATGGAACCCCCCGCCCAGGTGGTCGTAGACGCCGCCCAGCGCCATCTTCTCCAGGGTCACAACGGCCGCCTCTCTCGCCGCCTCGTTGCCGGTGCGTCCCGAAACATCCAGCAGCAGATCGATGGCCGAGGGATGGGCAAACTTGGGCTGGGCGCCGAAGCCCCCGTGGTGGCGATCAAACTTCTCCAGCGCCGAGTCCACCATCTTGTCCACGATGCTCATGCTCAGGCTGTCTGAGCGGCCGGCAAAGTTCTCGTTGTGTTCGATCGCCGCGACCACGCTGCCGGCCGATTCCAACACCTCGTCACGGCGCGTCTTCCAGGCGTCCACCATGCTGCGCAGCACGCGCTCGAAGCCGGGCCGCCCGTAGCGGTCGTCGCGGGGAAAATAAGTTCCCCCGAAAAACGGCTGGCCCTGGGGGGTCAGCACCGCGGTCAGGGGCCATCCGTTCTGGCTACTGATGGCGGCAACTGCGGCCTGGTAGCGCGAATCCACATCCGGACGCTCGTCGCGGTCGACCTTAACCGCGACAAAGTTTTCGTTGATAACCGCGGCCAGCCCGGGATCTTCATAGCTCTCGCGGTCCATCACGTGACACCAGTGGCACCACACGGCGCCGATATCCAGCAAGATGGGCTTGTCTTCCCCGGCTGCGCGGGCGAAGGCTTCCGCTCCCCATTCATGCCACTGGACCGGCTGGTGCATGGCGGATCGGAGATACGCAGAGGAGGCTTCGGCGAGGGAGTTGGTAGGCTCTGTCATCTCTCCCAAGTCTACCTAGGGGCGTGCCTGGGATAGATTCACCTTTGATCAATTGCACGATTGACGCCGTCGGGGCAGAGTCATCTCCCCGACAGCCGTGACCCAGCTACCCAGCCCTTCCGATGCACAGCCCTTCCGATACGCGGCTCTGCCGACAGATACCCGTCCGCTCCGTGGCGCCAACCAAAGGCCCGGAGGGCCGACACCAAACGTCAGCCCAGCCCGTAAGGGCTGGGTTGCAGATGCAACCTACCCGAGCGCCGTAGGCGCGGCACTCTGCACGCACACCAATCCCACGACGTATGGTGGAATGAGACGGGTGCCCCACCTACGGTGCTCGGGGATCACACGATTGATAACCCAGCCCTTACGGGCTGGGCTCACATTTGGTGTCGGCCCTCCAGGCCTTTGATCCGTGTGATGTTGAGGTGAACATGCTCCAGGATCGCGTATCCCGGTCGCCTACCTGGATCACCCTATCCGGAGCACCTATCTCGGGTCGGCCCTTCTCGGATCAGCAAGCCCAGCAGACGCGGAGAGCCGTCGTTTCGCCAGCACGGTATACACCCACATCATCACCGGGGCGAAGACAATGAGGTACACATTGGGCGCGCTGATGAACATGTCATACAGAATCCGCGGGTGCAGGAAGTAGTAGCCGCTCAACAACCCCATGCGGTAAAAGAAAAGCAGGATCGCGACCAACGTTACTAACGGGATCAGAAGGCTGCGCCAGCGCACGATCCAGCGCGGAGAAACGCATAGCAGCAGCGGCAGCGCCAGGACCGCGAATCCGGCCATCGACATGGAGAGGCTGAAGGCCCCCCAAATCACCAGCCCTTCAGCCACGGTGTTGGGCAGCTGGCTGGCGTGGGCATCGACATAGCGCCAGGCCATACTCACCACGAAGGGGACAGTCATCAGCCAGCCTGCCAACCAACCTGCGAGAAAAGCCAGCAATGCGTACTTCAGCCGTGTCCGCCAGGTGAATGTCATCGTCACATGGTCTACAGGGAACCCGCGAGCCGCTGCGCCACTTCGAAGTACAGGTCCACCGCCTCCAGAAGTTCGCGCTTGGCAATCTTCTCAAATGGCGTGTGTGCCACATGGATCGAGCCCGGCCCCAACAACAGCGGCTCCCCCCACTGGTTGAGCGCGGGAATATCGGTGGTGAAGGCCGCCACCATGGTATCCAGCCCCTCTATCCGGCGCATGCGGATGAAGGGAATTTCCAGGGTAAACTCCACCTCCGCCAGGCCTGCGGCGGCCTGCTCCACCGCCTTGCGGATCTCCGCCGAAGGGCCCACCAGGCGGATCAGCACCTGGGCCGTGGCGGCATCGGCGATCACATTCGGAGCCCGGCCACCCTCGATTACGCCAATGTTCAATGTGCTGGGGCCCACCCCCTCCACGCTGGGTAACGGCAACGTCCGCAGCCGCTCGAGGACCTGCACCAGCTTATGCACCGCGCTATCGCCCAATTCCGGATAGGCGGAATGGGCCATGGTGCCACGGGCTCTGACCTCCACCCGTAGCACTCCTTTCGAGGCCAACGCCAGGCGGTTGTCGGTAGGCTCGCCGTTGATCAGAAAACGGCTTCCCTTGGGATGCAGATTGGCCTCCCGCGCTCCCGCCGAATCTCGCTCCTCGCCCACCACGAACAGCAGAGCGGCCGCTACCCCGGCCTCGCGCAGCCGCTCCGCAGCCCCCACTTGCGCGGCTATGATTCCCTTGGCGTCGCAGGAGCCCCGGCCGTAGAGATAAAGGTCATCCTCGCTGCTGGGGACAAAGGGTGGCACGGTATCCATGTGCGTGGATAGCACTATATCCGGCCGCTCTCCGCTGCCGGCGTACACATTGAAGCGTTCTCCGGTGTAGCGGCTGTTGGGCGGCTGGGCCACCGCCGTCCGTTCCACGGCAAAGCCCCGCTCCCGCAGGAAGGTGTCGAGATACGCGCCCACCGCCCCCTCGTTGTAGGTAACAGATTCGATATCCACCAGCCGGCGGGTCAGGGCAATCGGATCAAGGGGAGTCATCGTTTTTCAGCATACCTGAGCAGCGTCGCGGTCATCCTTCCCCGGCGATCCTTTAGGATACAAGCGATGCATCAGAACCCCACCTCGTCCGCCTTCGGGTTGCTGCGCAGCGTGGACGATCTGCGCGGCCCGGACGGCCGGCTCGAAGCTCTGCTGAATATGGGGCGGCCCGATGCCCCCTACGCGGCCATGGTTTGCCATCCTCACCCGCTCTTCGGCGGAACCATGCACAACAAGGTCGTCTATCACGCCATGAAGGCCTTTCAGGCTTACGGGCTGCCGGTGCTGCGCTTCAATTTTCGCGGCGCAGGCTTGAGCGAGGGCACGCACGACAACGGCCGCGGCGAGGTGGGCGATGTGCGCGCCGCGCTCGACTGGCTGGAACAGGAGTATCAGCTGCCTGTACTCTTCGCCGGCTTCTCCTTCGGGTCCAGCGTTGGTATGCGCGCCTGCTGCGGTGATGAGCGGGTCAAGGGCCTGGTGGCGCTCGGGCTTCCCGTGCAAGCCGGAGGACGTGACTATGACTACAACTTTCTCGCCACATGCGCTGGGCCCAAGCTCTTTATCAGCGGTAACAACGACGAATTTGGGCCCCAGGCGGCAGTGGAAGCCGTGGTGGCTAGCGCGGCGCCACCGGCCACTTTGGTCATGGTCCCGGGCGCCGATCATTTCTTCGCCGGCAAGTTGGAGCAGATGCAGCAGGCTCTGACCGCCTGGCTCGAAGCCAACTTTCTGTCCCCGGAGATGGCGAAATGACGGAAGCTATGCTGCGCACCATGCATACGCAAGCGCGCAGCATCTTTCACCAGGCGCTCAGTTGCTCGAGCATTGCCGCGGCCTTCGACCGCCGCTTTCCCAGCGCGTTTCCCTTCGCCGAGTACCAGCGGATCTACGCCGTGGCCCTGGGCAAGGCGGCTCTGCCCATGCTGGAAGCGCTGCGCGCCCGTCTGCCGAAACCTCTGGATGGCGGCGTGTGCTGCGGGCCGGTGCCGCCGTCGAATCGTGATCCTGGGGTGGAGTACTACACCGGCGGCCATCCCTTGCCCAATGAGGATTCCTTCGCCTCCGCCCGCGCCGCGCTGCGGCTGTTGCGGCAGATGGGCGAGCGGGATTTCGTCTTTTTTCTGATTAGCGGCGGCGGCTCCGCCATGGTCGAGCTGCCGTTGGACGAGCGCATCTCGCTCGAAGAGACGCGAGCGCTCTACAAGGCACTAGTAGGTTCGGGCGCAACCATCGCTGAGATCAACACCGTGCGCAAACACTTCTCCGCGGTCAAGGGTGGACGCCTGGCGGCAGCCGCAGGCCGCGCCGGGAGATTCTCCTTGCTGCTATCGGACGTAGCGCCCCGCTACCTGGATGCGCTGGCCTCCGGGCCCACGCTTCCCGACTCGTCAACTGTGGCGGAATGCCGCGAGATCATCGACCGCTACCATCTGCGCGAGCGCTTCACCCCGGCGGTGCGGGCCTTCTTCGATGACCCCGATCTTCTCGAGGCGCCGGCGCTGATCGATGCGCCAATCGAGACCCTGCTCTCCAGCGACGACCTGATCAATGCTGCCCGGACGAAGGCCCTGAGCTTAGGTTATGAAGTAGTGATCGACAACAGCTGTGACGATTGGGATTACGCCGACGCGGCCCGCTACCTGCTCGATCGCTTTCAACAGCTGCGACGTGAGCATGCCAAGCTGTGTCTCCTCTCGGGCGGCGAAGTGACCGTGCGCCTGGGACGCGAGCATGGCGCCGGAGGCCGCAACCAGCAATTCGCGTTGGCCTGTGCCCTTGCGCTGGCCGGCGCGGCTTCGCCCGTGGTCGTGCTGAGCGCCGGCAGCGATGGCATCGACGGCACCAGCGACGCTGCCGGCGCCATTGCCGATGCAACTACCGTGGGCCGGGCCCAAGCCCTGGGAATCGATGCGGCTTCTGCCCTTGCTCGCTTCGATGCATACCCGCTCTTCACCGCGCTGGGCGACACGCTGGTCACCGGCCCCACGCACAACAACCTGCGCGACCTGAGAATTCTGCTCAGCAATTAGAAAACTGCATCAGCCGCAAATCCCCGTACCCCAAAAAAAAGGCGCCCATATCTGCCACCAAAAAGCGTGCCAGATATGGGCGTTATAGCATTTTCACTTCTGCTGCTTGCAGAGCAACCGCTCCAGATTCGGCTTTCCCCCCAAGAAAAGCCGCACCTTGTTGCCCTTCCCCCAAGCAGCCAAGAAGTGAAAACGCTTAGGGAGGTGGTTAGTAGGTTAAAACCCAGCCATCGTGCGTCAGCATCAGTGTGGCCTCATCGACCGGCTCGTCCGACATGGACTTGGCTACCATCGGAAAGGCGTTACGCACTTCATCTTTCTTGGCCCAGCTGGGCGGGTTCTTGAGCACAAAGTGGTATTCCACTTTGGTCAGCGGCTTGCCGTCGTAATCGACCGGCGCAGTGAAGTTCTCCACGCTGGTGATCTGGCGGCGTCCGTAGCAGAAGCGGCCAGCACCCTCGGTCCGGCTGCCTGCGGCGGTCAATACATAGCGGTTGATGGTATCCGCACCTTCAGCGGTCTGCTCCCGTTCCAGCAGCCCAGCCTCGGCCAGTGCATCCAGGCGGTGCCGCGTCTCTGACAGCAGCTTGTCATTCACCGACACTTGATAAGGAAAAGGCATCGGCTTGGTGAAAAGACAATCTTGACTAGCCGAATAATCGTGGTTGAGTGCGTCGGCAAGACTCGTTTTGCTCGCCACTCTGGAATCAGCGCAACCGGCTGCCAACACCGCACTCGCCGCCGCCAGCATTGCCATCTTCACTACCTTGGTATAGCCCTTCATGGTCTCCCTCGCGTCACAGCAACTGACTACATGAGTGAGATTAATCGAGATTGGAAAAACCGCCAGCTTACGAAACGTGTAGCGCAGCGAACGAGCGGTGTCACTTAAGCGCCATTACTGCGCCGCACAAGGGTAATCACCCCAAGTGGTGACGTTCGGGTAACACCTCTAATGGAACAATCATGGTGCCAAATACACAGGGCATGCCTGCCGGCTATGCATGGATCTTGAACAGTTTTGCCCTAGCTTCACGGATACGTGAGATATCTGCGATCGGTCGCAACTTCGGCCCTGGTGTTTGGTCTCTATTCCGGTCAATTTCGTTTTGGGATACCGCGATGAGATATAGGCACGTGAAAGAGAGCGGTGTCTACCACAACCGGGAATCGTTGCCGGCTAACCTGTTATTCTTGCCCTGGAGCGAAAGGAACGAACGTGAACGACCAAATCCTGAACGCCATCGATGAAGAGATTGCGAAGCTTCGCCAGGCGCGGGCCATCCTGGCGGAGAGCGGCAACGCCCCTGTCCGCAAAACCCCCACCGCCGCTGTTACCCATAAAAAGCCGCGCAGAAAACTGAGCGCCAAGGCGCGCAAGGCCATCGCCGACGCTCAGCACAAGCGTTGGGCCAAAGTAAAAAGACAGAAGAAGGCTGCCCTACCGGCGCCCGCAGGCAAGAAATAACCCAGCGCAAAGTAAGATATCGATCATCTTTGAATTTTCCTGGGAGACGCGGCCTGCGTTATCCTCATCACAGAGCACGGAGAAGGCCGCGTTGCGTCTCATGACGGGGGGTAGACCGTCTAACCTTTTGATCGTGCCAGAGAATATTCCGGTTTCCGCCTCCAGGCCAGGGGGCTCTTCAGGGGTTGGTCAGCACGGTTGAGTACGGATCAGCTCCTTGGTTCGCTATGCCATGAACGATTTTGACAACACTGCCCCGCCTGCCCTGGTTCGCCGCGGGGTGTGCCGTCGCCCGCCCAATGAATTGCTCTTGCCCGGCCTTGCTCGCCGGCAAACCGACGCGAGTAGAGGCCGTTCCTCCCACCGTCGATAACGCAAACGGGAGGCAGCAACACCAGGAAAGAGGACACCAGGTTAACTGATGCAAGACGACATTCGCGACACCCGAGACAAGCAAGAGAAACCGGAGCCGCGCACTACCGATCCGTTCATCGGATCCGACCACCAACTGCCTCCGCCGCGTCGCTCCACGGGGGTTCGCATCCTGGTCTGGGTCATCATCCTGGCACTCTTTGGCCTGCTCTTCTGGTGGGTCATGCACCGCAAGCAAGCCCCGGCGGCAGCCGGTGGCGGCGGTCGCCGCGGCGCCCTTGGTGGCACCGTAACCCTGAACGTCAGAACCGCGAAAAAAGGTAATATCGGTGTCTACCTGGACGCCATCGGCACCGTCACCCCGGTCTATACCACCACCCTGATCAGCCAGGTAACCGGTGTTCTCAGCCAAGTGAGCTACCGTGAAGGGCAATTGGTCCGCCGCGGCCAGACCATGATCCAGATCGATCCACGGCAGTACGAGGCCAACGTGCTCACCGCCCAGGGGAACCTGGACCGGGACACGAACCTGCTGGCACAAGCCGAAATGGACCTGAAGCGCTACCAGGATGCCTGGGCGCGCAATGCCATCCCGAAACAGACCCTGGAAGACCAGGAAAAGCTGGTCCTGCAAGACCAGGGCCTCGTCAAATCGGACCAGGGAACCCTGAAGTTCGACCAGGTGCAACTGGCTTACACCAACATCACCTCACCCATCAGCGGCCGCGTCGGACTCCGCCTGGTCGATCCCGGTAATCTCGCCGTGGCTTCCAGCAGCACGCCCTTGGCGGTCGTCACCCAATTGCAGCCCATTACCGTGGTTTTCACCATTCCGGAAGACAACGTAAGTCAATTAGAGCAGCAGATGCGCAAGGGCAAGCAGCTCACTGTCGACGCTCTGGACCGCTCCAACTCGTCCAATCTGGCCTCAGGAAAGCTGGAAGCGACCGACAACCAGATCGATACCACGACCGGAACCCTGAAACTGCGCGCCATCTTCGACAACAAGGACAACGCGCTCTTTCCCAACCAGTTCGTGAATGCCCGTTTGCTGCTGCAAACACTGGAGAATGTAATCCTGATCCCCTCCTCGGCGATCCAGCACAACGGCGACGAAACTTATGTCTTCCTGATTCAAAATAACGTCGCGCATATTCATAACATCAAGCCGGGAGTGAGCGAGGCCAGCGTGACCGAGGTCCAAGGACTCAACGAGGGAGATGTGGTCGCCGACAGCAGCTTCGAAAAACTGCAGGACGGCGCCAAGGTCACCATCACCAAACAAGTGCTTCTGCCTTCGAATAATGAGAGCGATGCCCCGTGAGCCCGTCTCGCCCATTTATTCTGCGGCCGGTCGCAACCTCGTTGCTGATGGCCGCGATCATGCTGGTAGGGATCGTCGCCTACACGCAGTTGCCGGTCTCCGCCCTGCCTGAGGTCGACTACCCGACCATCCAGGTACTCACTTTCTATCCCGGAGCTAGTCCGGACGTGGTGGCCACCACCGTGACCGCCCCGTTGGAACGGCAATTTGGCGAAATGCAGGGCCTCAGCCAGATGACCTCCACCAGCTCCGGGGCCACTTCGGTGGTGGTGCTGCAATTCAATCTCGCGCTCAACATTGACATCGCTGAGGAAGAGGTCCAATCGGCGATTAACGCCTCGCAGAGCTTCCTGCCCGCGAACCTGCCCGCGCCTCCGATTTACAGCAAGACCAACCCGGCCGACGCGCCCGTTCTGACGCTGGGTATCACCTCCAAGACCATGCCCCTGTCGCAGGTGGAGAACTACGTCGACACCCGCCTGGCGCCCAAGATCTCACAGCTCAACGGGGTGGGCCTGGTCAGCATCAGCGGCGGCCAGAAGCCGGCCGTGCGCATCCAGGTGAATCCGGCCCAGCTGCAGTCCTACGGCATCGACCTGGAAGCAGTACGAACCGCCCTGGTTTCTGCCAGCGTCAACCAGGCCAAGGGCAACTTTGACGGTCCCCGCCAGGACTACCAGATCGACGCTAACGATCAGCTGATCACCAGCGCCGATTACAAGAATGTGGTGGTCGCCTATCGCAACAATGCTCCGGTCTTTCTGCACGACGTGGCCAACATTGTCGACGGGGTGGAGAACACCAAGCAAGCGGCCTGGATGAACCAAACGCCGGCAGTGATTCTCAACGTGCAGCGGCAGCCGGGCGCCAACACCATCAGCGTGGTCAAGAGTATCCAGTTGCTGATGCCGCAATTGCAGGCCAATCTGCCGTCCGGCATCGACATCACTACGCTTACCGACCTGACAACCAGCATCAAGGCCTCGGTCGCGGACGTCGAATTCGAGTTGATGCTGACCATTGCCCTGGTGGTGATGGTGATCTTCCTTTTCCTGCGCAACCTGTACGCCACCATCATTCCCAGCGTCGCCGTGCCTCTATCGATTGTCGGCACCTTCGCGGCCATGTACGCGTTGGGCTATAGCCTCGACAACCTTTCCCTGATGGCGCTGACGATCTCCACCGGCTTCGTGGTGGACGATGCCATCGTCATGATCGAGAACATCTCCCGTTATTTGGAAGAAGGCTATACGCCGATGCAGGCGGCGCTGGTGGGGGCGGAGCAGATCGGCTTCACCATTGTTTCGCTGACCGTCTCGCTGATCGCCGTGCTCATTCCCTTGCTCTTCATGGGCGATGTTGTGGGCCGCCTCTTCCGCGAGTTCGCCGTGACCCTGGCAGTCACCATCATCATCTCCGCCGTGGTTTCGCTGACCTTGACGCCGATGATGTGCTCGCGCATTCTGCGTCACAACCCGGCGGCCACCCAGGGACGCTTCTACAAGGCGTCGGAACGTGTCTTCGAGAGCATGATCGGCTTTTATGGCCGCACGCTCAAGGTGGTCCTGCGCTTCCAGGGGCTCACGCTACTGGTTGCGCTGGGCACGCTGGTTCTTACCATCTTTCTCTACATCGTCATTCCCAAAGGATTCTTTCCGGTACAGGATACCGGCGTGATCCAAGGCATCTCGCAGGCGCCCGCTTCCATCTCTTTTACCGCCATGACCAAGGCGCAGCAGGATCTGGCCAATATCATTCTGAAAGACCCGGCGGTGGAAAGCCTCTCATCGTTCATCGGGGCGGACGGCACCAACACCACGCTGAACAGCGGTCGCATGTCGATTAATCTAAAACCGCTCGACCAGCGCGATCTCAGCGCCTCCGACGTGATTCGCCGCCTGAACAACAGCCTGGCCCAGGTGAACGGCATCAAGCTGTTCATGCAGCCGGTGCAGAACATCACCGTCGATGACCGCGTGAGCCGGACGCAATATCAGTACACCCTGGAAGATCCCGACATAAATGAGCTGGATAGCTGGTCCAACCGCTTCGTGGCCAAGCTGCAACAGCTACCCCAACTGGAAGACGTTGCTACCGATCAGCAGACCGGGGGCCTGACGGTGTCGCTGGCCATTGATCGGGTCTCCGCATCCCGCCTGGGCATCGCGCCCTCGACCGTCGATCAAACGCTCTACGACGCCTTCGGCCAGCGCCAGATCAACACCATGTACACCCAGCTGAACCAATACCACGTGATCATGGAGGCGCAGCCGAACTTCGCCAACGATCCGCAGAAGCTGAACAAGATTTACATCCAGGGCAACGCATCCTCGGGGGCCTCCGGAGCGGCGGCCAGCACCTCCTTCTCCGCCTCCGCCTCGGCCACGGCCGGGACCAATGCCACCAGCGAATCCGCCCTCTATACGCCCTCATCCGGCATACTGACGCCGCCTGCGAGTGTGTTGGCGACCACCGGCACCGGGTCGAGTTCCCCCAATACCAATACCAGTTCCACCCCCAGCAATGCCGTTCCCCTGGGCGCCTTCACCCACATGGAAACGGGCACGGAATCGTTGTCGATTAACCACCAGGGCCAGTTCCCCTCGGTCACCGTCTCGTTTAACCTTGCAAACAACGCCTCCCTGGGCGAGGCCATCGACGCCATCAACAAAACTGCGAAGAACATGAACTTCCCGGCCAGCGTGCAGACTGGCTTCCAGGGCACCGCCGCCGCTTTTGAGAATTCCCTGGATAATGAAGCACTGCTGATCCTCGCCGCCCTGGTCACCGTATACATCGTGCTCGGTGTGCTGTACGAAAGCTTCATTCACCCCATCACGATCCTTTCCACTTTGCCCTCGGCCGGAGTGGGTGCTCTGCTCTCACTTATTTTGTTTCATCAAAATTTGAGCGTGGTGGCAATCATCGGCATCATCCTGCTGATCGGCATCGTGAAAAAGAACGGCATCATGATGGTGGACTTTGCCCTGGAGGGCGAACGGCAGCGAGGCCTGAGTTCGACCGACGCGATTTATGAGGCCAGCCTGCTGCGTTTCCGCCCCATCATGATGACCACCATGGCTGCCCTGCTGGGCGGCATCCCGCTGGCCGTGGGAACAGGCATTGGCTCCGAGCTCCGCCGCCCTCTGGGCATCGCCATGGTGGGAGGTTTGTTATTGAGCCAAGTGCTCACCCTCTACACCACGCCGGTGATCTACATCTTCTTTGACAACCTGGCGCAACGATTCGCGGGCGAAGGTAGCAGGCATGGTGGAGGCCCGGAGCCAGCGCCCGCAGGTGAAGCATGAGCCTGTCCAGTCCTTTTATTCGCCGGCCGGTAGCCACCACCCTGCTGACGGCGGCGATCGCCATTGCCGGGGGCATTGCTTTTAATGTGCTGCCGGTCTCACCGCTGCCGCAGGTAGATTTCCCTACGATTTCGGTCTCGGCCAGCCTGCCTGGCGCCAGCGCGCAGATCATGGCGTCGTCCGTCGCCACTCCACTGGAGCGGCAGTTCGGCCACATCGCCGGCGTCACCGAGATGACCTCGTCGAGCTCGCTGGGCAGCACCAACGTGACTCTGCAGTTCGACCTGAGCCGCAACATCGATGCGGCGGCGCGCGATGTGGAAGCGGGCATCAATGCAGCCAGGACCTATCTCCCCGCCAACCTGCCCTCCAATCCCAGCTACCGCAAGGTCAACCCGGCTGACGCGCCCATCATGATTATGTCGCTCACCTCGGACAAGTATGACCGGCAAACCATGTTTAACGCAGCCTCCACCATCATGGAGCAGAAGCTGTCGCAGATTCAGGGTGTGGGACAGGTAGGGGTTGGAGGCGGCGCCTACCCGTCGGTGCGCGTCGATGTGAATCCTGTTCAGCTAAACCGTTATGGATTGACGCTGGCGAATATCCAGTCGGCGCTGGGCCTGCAGAACTCCGACCTGGCGCGCGGCCAAGTCTCCAACGGCGTGGTGACTGCGGATATTGTCACCAACGGCCAGATATCCAGGGCCGACGAATATAAGCCGTTGATCGTGGGCCAGCACAACGGGCTGGCGGTGCATCTTTCCGATGTCGCGGATGTTACCGATGCAGCCCAGAGCATCCGCACCGCTGGTTTTACCAATGGAATTCCGTCGATTGGCGTCATCATCTTCCGCCAGCCGGGCGCCAATATCATCCAGACCAACCAGCGCATCCGCGACCAGCTCCCCTTTCTGCAGGCGGTGATGCCCCAGGGCATCAAGGCCACGGTCATTCTGGACCGCACCACCACCATCAAGGCATCGCTGCACGATGTGGAATCGTCGCTGATCATTTCGGTCATCCTGGTGATCCTGGTGGTTTTTGTGTTCCTGCGCAATGCGCGCGCCACCCTGATTCCCAGCGTCGCGGTGCCGGTCTCGCTGATCGGCACCTTCGCCGTGATGTATCTGCTGGACTACAGCCTGGACAATCTTTCCCTGATGGCCCTTACCATCTCCACCGGGTTCGTAGTGGATGACGCCATCGTGGTCATGGAGAATATCTCCCGCTACCTGGAAATGGGCCTGCCCCCAGCAGTGGCCGCGCTGCGAGGCGCAAAGGAGATCGGCTTTACCGTGCTGACCATGAGCACATCGCTGATCGCCGTATTCATCCCCCTGCTGATGATGGGCGGTATCGTCGGCCGGCTCTTCCGTGAGTTCGCTGTTACGCTCTCCACCGCCATCCTGGTCTCCATGGTGATTTCTTTAACCACCACGCCGATGATGTGCGCCCACTTGCTCAAACAGCACAAAGCAGAGGAGCACGGCCGCATTTATCGCGCCACCGAACGCTTTTTCGACGGGATGCTGAACATTTACAAGCACTCCCTGTCATGGGTGCTGGACAATTCAGGCTTGATGCTGGTGGTGCTGTTGTTAACCATCGCCCTGAACGTGGTTCTGATCATCAAGATTCCCAAGGGCTTCTTCCCGCAGCAGGACACCGGCGCGCTGGTCGGCGGCATCCAGGGACCTCAGGACGCCTCCTTTCCGGTGATGGAAGCCTCGGCCCGGGCGATCGTCAAAACCGTCAAGTCCGACCCCGCTGTGGCCAATGTGATTTGCTATACCGGCGGCAACGGCGCCAGCAACGGCGGATTCGTGTATGTCGCTCTCAAGCCGCTGGACGAGCGCAACATCGGTGCGCCGGAAATCATCAACCGCCTGCGGCCCAAGCTGAACCGCTTGCCCGTCGCCTCGGTATTCCTGCAAGCCGCACAGGATCTGCGCATCGGCGGCCGGGGCAGCAACGCCCTCTATCAGTACACGCTGCAGGCGGACAATGTGAACGATCTGGCCCACTGGGGACCGATCCTGTTGGCGGATATCAAGAAACTTCCCGGCTTCCAGGATGTGAACAGCGATCAGCAAAATGGCGGTCTGGATGAATATTTGACTTACGACCGGACCGCGGCCGCCCGCCTCGGCCTCACTCCGCAGACGCTCGACAGCGCGCTTTACAGCGCCTTTGGCCAGTCCGAAGCGTCGGTGATCTATACCCAGCTGAATCAGTATTACGTGGTGTTGGAAGTGGCGCCCCGTTTCTTCCAGTCTCCTGAGGGGCTGAACTTTACGTATCCCAGGGCGGCCAACGGGGTGACCCCCATTAGCGCGGTCAGTACGTTCCATCCCAGCACCACACCGCTGCAAGTGAACCATACCGGCGTGTTCCCTTCGGTGACGGTATCCTTCAACCTGGCGCCTGGCCTGTCTCTCAGTGATGCCACCCTTGCCATCAACGAGTTGCAGACCAAACTCGGGATGCCCTCGACTATCACCGGATTCTTCGCCGGCACCCTCCAGGCTTATCAGCAGTCCCTGGCCACGGAGCCGATCCTGGTCACTACGGCTCTGCTGGCGGTGTACATCGTGCTGGGTATTTTGTATGAGAGCCTGGTGCACCCGCTGACCATCATCTCCACCTTGCCTCCGGCCAGCGTGGGAGCGATGCTGGCTCTGCTGCTGTTCCATAATGACCTCAACGTCATTTCCATCATCGGCATTGTGCTGCTCATCGGCCTGGTGAAGAAGAATGCCATTATGATGATCGACTTCGCGCTGGTTGCCGAGCGGGAACACGGCAAGAGCACGACCGACGCCATTTTCGAGGCCTGCATGCTGCGCTTCCGGCCCATCATGATGACCACCCTGGCTGCGCTCTTTGGCGCCATCCCGCTGGCGTTCGGCACCGGGACCGGTTCGGAGCTGCGGCAACCGCTGGGCATTACCATTGTGGGTGGGTTGATCGTAAGCCAGATGCTTACGCTCTACACCACGCCAGTCATCTATCTGTACATGGATCGCCTGCGGTTGCGGGCCATGGGGAAACATCACGACACCTTCTCGGCCAATCCTGAAGGAGCCGTTTAACTGTAAGTGTTGGTAGAAAGCTTCTTATGAAGAGAACAAGACGAACGCAAACTGGTTGGCTCGCAACAGTGCTTCTGTCCGTGGGCGTGACCGGCTGTCACGTGGGTCCGGCCTATCACCCGCCCGCGATGCAGCCGCCCCCGGCCTTCAAAGAAGCACCCCCGGCTACGCCCCCGGCGGACACAACCCAGCCGCAGAACAATGCAGACAACGTCAACTGGGCCCCCGCTCAACCCGCCGACGCAAAAATTCGCGGCGACTGGTGGACCATTTTCAACGATCCCGAGTTGAATGACCTGGAAAGCCAGCTCAACATCGACAACCAGAATCTCAAGCTATATTTCGAGAACTTCATGGAATCCCGGGCGCTGGTGCGCGAGGCGCGGGCCCAGTACTTTCCCACGGTGTCGTTCGGCCCGTCTTACAACCGTCAGCGTTCCTCCAGCAATCTGGGTCCGACCAGCACCACGGCCAATCCAGGCAAGACGTCACAGATCTATGCGCTGCCTTTGGATGTTTCCTGGACACCCGACCTCTTTGGCAGAATCCGCCAACAGGTGCGCAATGCGCAATACACCGCGCAGGTCAGTGCCGCGGATCTGGAGAACGAGCGGCTGGTCGAGCAGGCCGATTTGGCCGAATTCTTCTTCGAAATCCGCGGCCAGGACGCCCTGATCCAGATTTACACGCAAACGGTGGCTGCCGACCAGAAAGCATTGGATTACAACCAGGCCCAATACGACACCGGCGTCGGCGACCAGCTCTCGGTGGTAGAAGCCCGCGCCACGCTGCAAGCGGCCCAGTCCTCATTGACCAATCTTGGGATTTTACGGGCGCAGTATGAGCACGCGATCGCGGTCCTGATTGGCAAACCGGCTTCGGGGTTCTCCTTGCCTCCGCGCCCAATCCTGACCGCGCCTCCACCGGTTCCCATCGGCATGCCGTCTCTGCTGCTGCAGCGCCGACCCGACGTAGCCGCGGCCGAGCGAACCATGGCCGCCGCCAACGCCGAACTCGGCGTTGCCTATACCGCCTTCTTCCCCACGTTGACGCTTTCCGCGAGTGGAGGTTTTGATAGCTATCTCTTCAAGCATCTCGTGGACTGGCCCAGCCGCTTCTGGTCGGTAGGTCCATCCTTCTCGGAACCCATTTTCAACGCTGCCCTAAAGCCGGAACTCCACCAGTACGTCGCCATTTACAACGCGGACGTTGCCAGCTATCGGCAGACGGTCCTCACCGCCTTCCAGCAGGTAGAGGACTCTCTATCGCAGACACGTATCCTTTCGCAGCAGATCCAACAGCAGCGCGGGGCGGTTGCCTCGTCTCAAACGGCCCTCGATCTGGAGATGGGCAGGTATCAGACCGGGATTGATCCTTATCTCGATGTGGTCACGTTGCAAAACACGGTCTTGACCAACCAGCAGCAGTTGGCCAGTCTGCAGATTGAGGAGATGACTGGTGCGGTACAACTGGTCCAGGCCTTAGGCGGCGGTTGGGATGCTTCGCAACTACCAACACCTGCGCAAGTAACCGCGGCGCCCAGCAAGGCCGACACCAAGATTCAGCAGTAGAGTGCCTGCAGCGCCTCCACCTGCTCTGCGGATGCCCGCATCCGCAGAGTGACTTGGTTGTGTGGTGGCGCAAACCCGAGTTCGTAACTGAAACTCTTGCAGCAAGTGCGCTCGAAGAGAACGAACTCGATCAAGCTGCGGGCAATTTCCTCAGAGAAACCCCACACCAATTCCACCCCATCGGGGTGGCGGGTGAACGTCGTCCGCTTATGTAACAGCGTCTGTACCTCAACCCGTCGTTGCGCCCGATCGCCCTCCGGAAGCTCACAAACCAGCCCCATCGGATCTGGTTTTTCCATAAAGTATTTTCCCTCACGTACGAACCCAAGGTGCCGTACCTCAGACAGACGTTAGTGTCATAGGCTTGATCGGATAGTCACACGATCTTGCAATAACAAACCGACATAGTCGGATACCCCACCGCGTTCGAGGTAACCGGACGGGTGCCCCTCGCCTCAGCGTAGCTTGGCCGAAAATAGTGCGCTTCCCCCAGAAGCTCTACCTTTGGGATCTTTTTTTCAACTCCCAAACAAAACCGTCATCCTGAGAGTTTGTGACTTTATTCATTGCACACAAAAGCCGACGCTGAAAACAAAAAGGTTAGGTGCTGCCAAACGCGTAAAAAATCAATAAAGTCACAACCTCTGAGCGGAGCGCCTCACAGACTTATCGCGTGACACAGCGCTTGTAGCGCGGAGTCGAAGGACCCCGACATACTTATCTTACCCATGCTGCTCGGAGCTTTTCGACCGCCGAAGCCCGAGAACAGGATCTACTGCGGGACGCTCTTGCTGGTCATGGGTACATTTTTTCATGTGCAGTAATCATCTTCCATCCCCAGGTTTCTGCCAGATCTTTGAACTCGGGATTGACCGTGCGAATGAGGTTGAGCTTCTTTTCGCGCCTCCAGCCTTTGAGTTGTTTTTCCCGAGCGATGGCTCCGCGAATGCTTTCGTAGAACTCAAGATAGAGTAGGCGCTTGCAGCCATAGGTCGCAGTGAAACCTTCCAGCGTCCCCTCCTTATGTTCTAAGACGCGCTGATACAGGTTGCTGGTGACGCCAATGTAAAGCGTCCCGGTATGGCTGCCGAGAATGTAGATGTGGCCGCCGGACATAGCAAGATGCTAGCAAGTTCTTGGTTCACAGCAACAGTGGAAAGACCGTGGCGGGTCCGCCTGGTGCGAGCTTCCGTGGTTGAAAAGCTCCGAGCGGCATGGGTAAGATAAGCACCCTCGAGGTCCTTCGACTCCGCGCCACCAAACTCCCTGTCACGCACTAAATTTGTGAGGCGCTCCGCTCAGGATGACGGTCTTGCGGCGAGTTGGAGATACCCAAGCCGGTGAAAGCAGCTGAACGTCACCAATGCAAGTCCTCCTCCTGCTGGCGCCCCTCTAACCCCTCAGCCCGCGCACCAAATCTGTGAGGCGCTCCGCTCAGAGGTTGTGACTTTATTGATTTTTTACGCGTTTGGCAGCACCTAACCTTTTTGTTTTCAGCGTCGGCTTTTGTGTGCAATGAATAAAGTCACAAACTCTCAGGATGACGATTTTGTTTAAAGTCGAGGACTTCACGCGAAAGATCTATAAAGTCACAGGCTCTCAGGATGACGGTTTTGCGGCGAGTTGGAGATGCCCAAGCCGGTGAAAGCAGCTGAACGTGACAAAATGCAGGTCCCCGTCCTGCTGACGCCGCTCCAGCCCCTCAACCATCCCGGCATCTTACAATTGACCCTGACAGGAGACCCCCATTCCCACCATTTCCCTAACCTCGGTCCTGGAAACCAGCACCCTCAAACTGGATGACGTGGCCACCCACGCGCCAGGCCCGCGCGGCCTGCTGCCCATCACCCCGGAAATGCTGCTCACCGCGCCCTCAGGCAATCTCTTCGGCTTAAGCCAGAACGCGGGCATGGGCTGGGAACCGCAAAAGCTGCTGGGCTCGGAAGTCCTCATCCTCAGCACCCACGGAGGTCTCCGCGCCCCCGATGGAACCCCCATCGCCCTCGGCTTTCATACCGGGCACTGGGAGCTGGGCGCGCTGGTGGCCGAAGCGGCCATCACCTTGAAAGCCCTCGATGCTATTCCCTTCGCTGGAGCCTGCACTGATCCCTGCGACGGCCGAACCCAGGGCACCACCGGCATGCTCGACTCGCTTCCCTTTCGCAATGATGCGGCCATCGTGCTCCGCCGCCTGATGCGTTCCCTGCCCACCAGGATGGGCGTGATCGGCATCGCCACCTGCGACAAAGGACTCCCCGCCATGATGATGGCGCTGGCCTCGGCCGGCCCATTGCCCACCATCCTCATCCCCGGCGGAGTCACGCTGCTGCCCGAATCGGGCGAAGATGCAGGCAAGGTACAAACCATCGGCGCACGCTACGCCCAGAACCAGATCACCCTCGAAACCGCAGCGGAGATGGGCTGCCGCGCCTGCGCCACTCCCGGAGGCGGCTGCCAGTTTCTGGGAACGGCTGCCACCGCGCAAGTCATCGGGGAAGCCCTGGGTCTATCCCTGCCCCACACCGCGCTCGCCCCCTCGGGCGCACCCATCTGGCTCGATGCCGCCCGCCGTTCCGCCAGCGCCATCCTCCGCCTGCATCAACTGAAGTTGGGGACCCGCGACATCCTCACCCAGGCATCGATCGAAAATGCCATGGTGGCCCACGCTGCCTTCGGCGGATCCACCAACCTGCTCCTCCACCTGCCCGCGATCGCCTACTCCGCAGGGCTCAAACGCCCGGTGGCAGCCGACTGGGCCCACATCAACCGCGAAATCCCCCGCCTGGTGGACGCCCTGCCCAACGGCCCGCGCAACTTCGCGACCGTTCAAGTTTTTCTAGCCGGCGGACTGCCCGAAGTCATGCTCCACCTGCGCCGGGCAGGCCTGCTCAATACCCAGGTGAAGACCGTCTCCGGGGAGACGCTCGATAGCTGTCTCGACTGGTGGGAGAACTCCCCGCGCCGCCAGGAGCTGCGCAAGAACCTGCGTGCCCGCGACGGCATCGATCCCGATGACGTCATCATGGATCCCGATCGCGCCCGCTCCAGCGGGCTCACCCCCACCGTCTGTTTCCCCGTGGGCAACCTCACCCCCGAGGGCTCCGTGGTCAAGAGCACGGCCATCGATCCCTCGCTCATCGATGCCGATGGAGTCTTTCGCCATCAAGGCCCGGCCCGCGTCTTCGTCTCCGAAGAGGCAGCCATCCACGCCATCAAGAACGGCGAGATCCGGGAGCACGACGTCATGGTGCTGGTATGCTGCGGCCCTGCGGGCGCGGGCATGGAGGAGATCTATCAGATCACCTCCGCCCTCAAGTGGCTGCCTGCGGGCAAGCACGTGGCCCTGCTCACCGACGCCCGCTTCAGCGGCGTCTCCACCGGCGCCTGCATCGGGCATATCTCGCCCGAAGCGTTAGCCGGAGGCGCGATCGGCAAGGTCCAGGACGGCGACCAGATCGAGATCATCATCGACCGGCAGAAGCTGACCGGCTCCGTAAACCTGGTAGGCGATGCACAGGAAAATTTTGGTCCGGAAGAAGGCGCACGCCGGCTGGCCGCGCGAAGTTCCCGTGCTGATCTCAGGCCGCATCCCGCGCTTCCCGATGACACGCGCCTGTGGGCTGCGCTGGTGCAGGCCAGTGGGGGTGTCTGGGCCGGATGCGTCTACGACGTCGACGCCATCGTCTCCCGGCTGGAGCGCGCCCCTGCGCAAAACTAACGGACTGTCTCAACTCAGGACAGCTGCGGCTCGCATTCATTTCGATTGTCTCTGCCGCCGATAGCTGTGAAGAGACCAGTCCCATGAATACCCCCTTGACTCGCCCATCCATCCCCACCGCCATCAAAATTCCCGCCGGCAACTACACGGCAATCATTAAACCCAGAGTGACGCGCACCAGTTCACGGTCTTCACCAGGCGTCGTCCTGGTGCTGAAGCCTCCGGCGGTCGAGGACGCAGACCAGATCTTTTCCTTTTCCTCCTGGAAATTTCTTCGCGACCATTTGCGGCTCTTTGGATTTGCCACTGCCGAAGAACTGGATAGCGCAGACGTGCGGCTCACTACCGGCAGACAGCCTTACATGTTTTCCAGCCGCCGCTGGGAAGCCCCTCTGATTGAGGCCCTCGATCTGACTTGCGCCGAACCCTAAAGCGGTTTACCAGAAGATCGGCTCCGCATCTTTGCCGGCCAGGTCGATGTTGACCGGCGCAGCCATCAGGCTCAAGGTATTGAAGTCGAAGTAACGATAGAGATCGAGACACATCACCTCTTGCGCCTCGTGATAATCAAGCGGGTGCGTGAATAAATCGCCCAAGCTTGCAATCGCGTGCCGCGCCTCGATGGAGGAGTACAGCGCGGGCACGATCGCTGCGGACACGATAGCTACCGTCTCCGCGCGTGAGCCGTTCGTGACCATGCGCACGGGCGGCGCAGCGTGGCTCGGGGGCACGATGCGGGCGCCGGGTGTTCCACTGCCATCGATCGAGTCCGTCTGCAGCCACTGGGCAATCGCGGCTACCTGCGCCGCGGCCAGCCCCAAGGGCCTTTCTCCAACGGTGTTCAACATCTGCGCAAGACTCGAATAGTCATCGCCCGTGCCCGGAATGTTCTCGCCCAACAACAAAGGGTCGAAGACCAGCACACGCTGTCCCCGGCCAACGTCGTTGGCGGCCTCGACCAGCATCGACGCTCTCCCTGAGTCGGAGATCAGCAGAGTCGTGCCTCCGTTCTGCGGCCTCACCGCGGACTGAAGAAGCACCCCGGGTGCGGATAGTCCGTTGCTGAACTCAAAGCGATACCCGCGGCTGTCCAGACCTCTTTCGTGCGTCTCCGTCACCGGCCACGCATGGGTTACCGTGACTGGAGCAAATCGCACCACCTCGCGCAGTTGCTGCCGCTGCTTCTCCACCCAGGAAGCACCCGCCTGCGCCGGGGGCTCGTGATGGATCGACTGGGCTAGCTGACGTGCCAGGCCGACGATGGTGAGATTATTTGCCGGTATGCCGACGGCAAGATCCGCGGCCGTCTGCACCTCGGTATCCGTGTCCACGTCCTCCTTATCGCTGGCCCGGAGATCAAAGGCGCGATTGAAGAAGCGGTAGGACTGCTCCCGGCTGTCAATTTGGTAATTGTGCGTCCCCGGATTCTCGTTCTCGTACCACTCCAGGTTTCCCGGGCTGCCCATCAAGGCAAGGAAGGGTTGTATATCGGTGTAGACGCCCTGCTTGACCACATCTGCCCGAAAGCAGCAGTCATCCATCGCGTTGTAGATCAGCAGAGTCGGCCGCGCCGCGCGCAAAGCCATTAAGTGAGCGTAGTCGGCAACCGCGCGCATGTCCGCGCCATTCTGCTCCGCATCGCCCGCATATTCCGGATGTTCGATGGCCGTGGTCAGCGAGCTAAAACCAGCCACCGGCACGGAAGGACCGATCCGGGTATCGAGAGAGCTCAGCAACATCGTCTGCCACCCGCCGCCCGACAGGCCGGTCATGCCGATGCGCGTTCTGTCCACCCGCGGATCGTCATAGAGATAGTCGAGGCCGCGGCGCATCGCCAGGTAAAACAAGCCGACTCCGTTCATTCCAGCTAGATCGAGCAAACCAATCTGGTCGTGCTGGTTATCTGGACTGCTTAACTCGCCCATGCCAATCCATTCCAGGCTGAGCGCCAGGATGCCGCGGCGCGCCTGGTTGATGCACCGCTTCTGCTTGTGTTCCACGGCCTTTCCGCCCGCGCCATGACCGTTGACATCCAGAATCGCAGGCATCTTCCCCGTCATATGCTCGGGTTCATACAGCAGCGCAGTGGAGCTAAACCCGGGGACAATCTCATAACGCAGCTTCACGATGCGATAACCCGGCCGAGCGATCTCCGCCACCTTTTCGAAGTTCGGCTTCGCTTCCACCCACTCCCGCGGCCAGCCATGGTAGATCACCGACAGCTCGTGCTCCCGCAGCCGCTCAGCCTCTTTCTGCCAATCGGCTCGATTGCTTGTCGCCGGCAGCTCGGGTACGCGCTTGAGCATAAAGTGCCGCAACTCTTCCGACACCAGTACCGGGCTCTGCAGGGGCTGCTTCAGCAGCGGATCGATCGCGCTACGCGTCGCCTGCGCTGCTGCAGGCAACAGGCAAGAGGAGACAAGGACTGCAAGTATCGAAACACTTCGCATCGCGTTCATCGACCAAGGCAAGACGACGACTTTCTCGAGCCGTTTAAAAGCTATCACCCGGCGCGGCGGCGACACGGATGCTGGTCTTCATGGCGTGCTGCTCCCCAGGCGCAAGCTCGACGGCAAAGGCGCGAATGTTACTGGCCTCGACACACGCCATCGCTCGCCACTCGTCGTCCGCCATGTCCGGGAATGCTTTGGCGCCCTCGATCCAAGGATTCCAAACCACGGTGGTGCGGGAGTTTTCCTTGTCCAGGCGGATGCGCCGGCGCAATGTAGGGTCCAGAATCTCAACCGGGTGGGTGGTGTTTACGTAGGCGCGATCGGTGGGCGCGGTAAAAACAATGTCGCCCTCCTGCCGCTTCTCGCGGTTGCCATCGGTGTTGTCCAGGTAGTCCACGCCATCGAGCCCGCTTATCCGAACGGCCTCCGCCCCACCCACACGGTAGTAGATGTGCAGGGCCTCTTCAGAGCGCAGGGGCGTTGAGCCGGTGTTGCTCACGACCAGCTCCTGGACCAGCACTGCTCCAATGCTCAACCGGTGTACAAGGCGGAAATCGTGCGGCCACCAGGCGCGCGTCGCCTCCTCGCTCGCGGTCGACAGGGTGACCGTTACCGCGTCACCGTTCAGGGCTACGGAGTCCAGTTGCCAGTCCTTGGTACGCACGAATCCGTGCGAAGGTGCTTTGGGGTCATCCACTTTATTGCGAAACCAGGGAAAGCAGACGGGAATCCCCCCGCGGATCGCGCGTCCCGGCTCAAACTGGGATTGCTTGCTTAAAAAGATCACCTCTTCGGAGCCCGCCGGGCGCCAGGAGGTAAGATGCGCACCGTGCAGGTAAATCTCCGCTGTGGCCAACGGCGTGCTCACGCTTACCCGCGGCAAGCCGCCGCTGCCGGCGGTGATCTGCACCACCCCGGCAATGGCAAAGCGCTGGTTCAGTTCCTCGATAGTGGCGGATGCTTGCATAAATGCCTCTGGCTTATGGTGACATAAACAGCCATCGGTGCTTAGACTGACGCCGAATATTCACGGCCTTCCTTCCGGCCGCATCTATCAACAACGAGAGCATACGCATTTGAGCAAAGGGGCATAGAGATGGCGAGTCGGAAGAGTGTGGTGCGTGGAATATTGGCGGGCATGGCAGGGGGCTTGGCCGCGGCCTGGGTGATGAACCAGTTTATGGCAGGCCCAGGCCAAACGCTGCAGCAGGCAGTGCAAAGTGACGACGAGAACCGGGAGCAGCAGGCACACAGCGCCGAGCCCCAAGATGACGCAACCATGAAAGCAGCGGACGCCATCGTGCATACAACCACTGGCGACCATCTATCGCGCGCTGAGAAGGAAAAAGGCGGCCCCATCGTGCACTATGCCTTTAGCGCGCTGACCGGTGGACTGTACGGCGGTTTGGCCGAGTATTCCAGTAAGGTGACCTCTGGTTTTGGCACCAGCTTTGGCGGCGTCCTCTTCAGCACCGCGGACTTGCTCGCCGTGCCCGTGCTCAACTTCGGGCCTTCTCCCAGCGATCAGCCCGCATCGGCACTGGCCACACCCTTCGCCGCCCACATTATCTATGGGGCGACGACGGAGTTCGTGCGCCGCATCCTGCGCCGCCTGCTTTAGCATCGTCCAGCTGCAGAGTCCACGTGAGAACTGGGAAAGAAACCGCAGGTCCCTCCACTACGCTTCGCTCCGGTCGGGATGACAATTCCGTTGCAGAAAATGGCTTTAGAAGCGGTCAACGGAATGGCTGTCGATGGTCCCACAGAATTGTCATCCCGACCGGAGCGAACCCGGATTTCCTGCTGCGCGGCACTCACCAACGGCCACGTGTGCGGCTTTCAGTAAGGAAAGCCGCATGAACTTCGCCAACGCCATCAAGTTCGACAGGAAATCCGGGGTAGCGTAGTGGAGGGACCTGCGGTTTCTTTCCCAGTTCTCACGCAGCCGCTTTAGCCCCCGAGGTGCAACCCGCTACCAAGCCAACAATCCGAAATCCGTCTGCTAGACTTCTGTCACTTATCGGCAGGAGAAACACATGTTCTCGCGACGGAAACTGGCAGCAGCGCTCTGCCTTGCTCTCGGCTCTTCGATTGCATTTGCGCAAGGGGCGGCTAGCGCCTCACGCACACTGGTCCGTGCCGGACATCTGCTCGACGTAAAAACGGGCAAGCTGCTCGACGCGCAGACCATCGTGGTCACGGGCGACACCATCTCGTCGGTGGCGCCCAGCTCCTCGGTTACGGCCCAACCGGGAGACAAAGTGATTGATCTCGGCGGCATGACGGTGATGCCGGGCTTGATCGACGTGCACACGCACATCACTGGGGTCCCCAACTTCGACCCCTACTTCGAGTTGACCCAGACGGACGCGAAGGAGGCCATCCAGGGCGTCGCCAATGCCCGTACCACCTTGCTCGCCGGCTTCACAACGATTCGCAATGTCGGCGCCGGCGGGTACACCGATGTCGACCTCCGCGATGCCATCAATGAGGGCGAGGTTCCGGGGCCTCACATGCAGGTGAGCGGGCCTGCGCTCGGCATCACCGGCGGCCACTGCGATGAGAATCTGCTGCCCATCAAATACCACGTAACCGGAGAAGGCGTAGCCGACGGCATTGCCGCAGTCCAGCAGAAAGTGCGGCAGAATATCAAATACGGGGTCGACGTGATCAAGATCTGTGCCACCGGGGGTGTATTGTCGAAAGGCGATGATACCCAGGCCTCGCAGTACACGATAGAGGAGATGCGTGCCATCGTTGCCGATGCCCACCGGCTAGGCCGCAAGGTGGCTGCGCACGCCCATGGCGCCCAGGGCATTCTGTGGGCAACCCAGGCCGGCGTCGACTCGATCGAACATGGCAGCTACATCGACGATGAAGCCATCGCCGCGATGAAGAAAAACGGAACCTACCTCGTGCCTACTCTCTACCTCCAAGACTGGATAGTCGAAAAAGGCAATCTGCCGCCGATCTACCATCAGAAGATGTTGGATACGATTGTGGTGGCCAAGAAGAACATAAAGCATGCGATCGAGTCCGGGGTGAAGATAGCATTGGGAACCGATGCCGCAGTGTATCCTCACGGGCTGAACGCCCATGAGCTCGATGTGTATGTCAACCAGATGGGCATGACCCCACTCGCGGCCCTGCAGTCGGCAACCGTGAACGCCGCCGATCTGATGGGCTGGAGCGCCAAAACAGGCAGCATCGAGCCCGGCCATTGGGCCGACATCATCGCCGTGAAAGAGAACCCGCTCCAGGATGTGCGTGTGCTGCAACACGTGGACTTCGTGATGAAGAGCGGCGTCGTCTACAAGTGCGACCCAGGAGCACCATGCCAGTAGACCCACGCAAGGCCATCGCCAACCTGCAGGAGCTGCGCGCGCTAACCGCGGACGATCACGGAGCGCAACGCATTGCCTGGACCCCCACCTGGCTCAAGGCGCGCGCCTGGTTTCAGAACAGGCTGGCGGAGCTTCCCGTGGAACACCACCTCGACGCAGCCGGCAACTCCTGGACGACGCTACCCGGTGAGTCAGACAAGACCCTCATCCTGGGCAGCCATCTTGACTCGGTACCCAACGGCGGCTGGCTCGATGGCGCACTAGGCGTCCTCGCCAGCTTCGAAGTGTTGCGCGCACTGGCTGAGGACTTCCACGGCAAGCCGCCCGTCACCATTCGCCTGGTGGACTGGGCCGACGAGGAGGGCGCGCGCTTCGGCCGCAGCCTCTTCGGGTCATCCGCGTTTGCCGGCACGCACAGCATCCAGGCCGACCGCGGCCGTACCGACCGCGATGGAATCCGCCTTGAAGATGCCCTGCGGCGATGCCAGATCGACGTCGACCGCATCGGGGATGCGGCCTCAGAACGCGGGAAAGCCGGCGCCTACCTGGAACTGCATATCGAGCAGGGGCCGGTGCTTGAAGGGATGAAGCTCCCCTTAGGCGTGGTCCTGGGAACCAAGGGCGTCGAGCGCCACGCGATCACCTTTCATGGACAGGAGGCGCATTCCGGTTCGACCCCGATGGCGGTGCGCCGGGATGCTCTCGCCGCCGCGGCCAAGCTCGCGCTGGAGATCCGGCCGATCGCCCGCAGGCATCCTGACGCGGTCGCGACCATGGGCAGCGTGAAGACCTTTCCCGGCATCGTGACCGCCGTGGTCGGCCGCTGCGAAACCACCCTGGATATGCGGGATCTCGACGCAGGCGTGCTGGCCTCGATGCTGGCCGAGGCTCGCGCAGCCAGTGAGCGCTTCGCGGCCGAAGAGGGTTGCACGGTGGAATGGTCCCGGATCTGGAGCATCGAGCCCATACCGTTTAACCCGCAACTGATCGAACTCTGCGACCAGGCGGTTCGGGAGATCGCAGGCAGCTCCCACAAGCTGCCCTCAGGCCCGTTGCACGATGCGGCCGAGGTGGCGCGAGCGGGCATCCCGGTGGTGATGATGTTTACTCAATCGCTCGCCGGTCTCAGCCACAATCCCGCGGAAAACACCCGCATCGAGCATCTCGAGCTGGCCGTCCAAGCCTTCGACCGCTTGGCGCGCAAGACGATGCAGTGGCTGAGGGCCTAAAGTGTTTGCGTGAGAACCGGTCTACCGGTTCACTCAGCTCTCAGAGCTTCCACAGGATTCACCGCCGCCGCACGCCGAGCCGGCAGATAGCTGGCCAGCGCCGCGGACGCAGCCAAAACCATCAGTACCGAGACATAGGTAACAGGGTCCATCGGACTGACCCCATACAACAACGATTTCATGAGGCCCGCCAACCCGGCTGCCGCGGCCAGACCGATGGCCAAGCCGCATCCCGTCAGCACCAACGCGGAGCGGACGAACATCCACCTGAGCCGCCCTCTTTGCTCTCCCAGCGCCAGCCGGATTCCGATCTCGCGCGTGCGTTGTGACACCGCGTAGGAAATCACTCCATAGATGCCGATGATCCCAAGTACCAATGCCATGGAGCCGGCAATGCCCAGCATGACTAGCGTGAACGAGGTTCTTGCCAGCGACTGGCTGTAAATCTCCTGCATCGTTCGCACCGACGCCAGCGGCAGGCTCGGATTCACTGACCAAACGGCTTGCTGAATCTCGCTGAGGAAAGCCTCGGTCCCGGCGCGATCACTGCGCACCGCGAAGGTCACCGCGCGTGTGGCGCCAAAGGTATGGGGCCCATAAATACCCACCCCCATCGAAGGCCAATACACCATGGCGGGCGGCTTCTCCTGCACGCCGTTCTCGTGGACGTCCTCGACCACACCGACCACTTCAAACCACGGTGTGTCCGGAAGGTCCTGCAATCGCTTGTGTAGCGCAGCCGAGGCGGAGCCCCACGATTCGCGGGCAAGATTCTCGGAAACGATCACCACCGGCCTTTGCTCGTAAACTTCCGTCCAGGTCAGCTCGCGGCCGGCTATCATCCTGGTCCCGGAAGTATGGAAGAAACCGGGGGAGACATATCGGAACAGCCGCATGGGAGGGGCCTCAGTTGAGGTCTTCCCCTCAATATGAATGCCGTTCCAGCTGGATACGATTCCTTCCATCGGCATTCCGTCCGCGAAGCCCACCGAGGTCACGCCCGGGATCGCCGCCAACTTGTCGACAATGTTGTTTTGCATGCGGGTCACCATTTGCGGCTCCGCTACCAGGGACTCCGGGATCGAGATACGCAAGGTCTGCAGATGTTCCGGCTGCGAGAACCCGGGCTCGACGTGGCGCAGCGCCTGGAAGGTGCGAATCATCAGCATGGCGCTCACCAGCAACACCAGGGCCATTGCCACCTGGGCCACCACCAGCAGATCGCGGGAGCGTTGCCGTTCCCGGCTTACGCTCGCCGTTCTTCCCGTGCCCCGCAAAGCCGTGGGCATGCGCCGGCCCACATATCTCAGAACCGGAATCGATCCGAATAACAGGCCGGATAGGATGGAAAGCGCCAGAGTGAACCACAGCGACCGGCCATCCAGGGAGATTTCGCCCAGACGTGGAAGATTCGCGGGACCGATGGCCGCCAGGAGCCGCAGACCCCCATAGGCGACCCCGATGCCCAGCACCCCGCCGATGAGTCCGAGGACCACACTCTCCAGCAGCAGTTCCCATGCAATGCGTCCTCGCGAGGCTCCCAGCGCCGCCCGGACGGCAAGCTCCTGCTGCCGGCTGTCTGATCTCACCAGCAGCAGATTCGCCACATTGGTGCAGGCAATCAGCATCACCACGCCGATGGTCGCCATCACCACCCACAGCACATTGCCGACACTGCCAATGACGTCTTGTTTGAGCGGACGAATCGCGCCTGCCATTTTCCAGCTGCTCTCGTAAGAGTGAGGATCGAAACCCTTGACGCCCGACGGCCAGGCGTCCTCCCATATAGGCAGCATCCGCTTTATATCGTCGTCCGCTTGCGCAATAGAAACTCCCGGCCTGAGCCGGGCGATTCCCTGCAGACCGAAGCCAGCCAGTTGTTGCTTGCTGCGATCAAAGGCGAAGGGGGTAATCACATCGAACTCGGCATTCACCACTTCGAACCCCTTCGGCATGACTCCGACGATTTCCCGGGGCTGCCCATCGATGGCAATGTTGCGGCCAAGGACAGATCGATCTCCGCCAAAGCGGCGCTGCCAGTAACCGTAACTGAGCATGACCGGTTTCGCGCCATGCGGATCTTGATCAGCCGGCAGGAGCCAGCGGCCAATCATAGGCGGTACACTGATCGCCTGCAGCACGCCGTCGCTGACGAAGGCAGTGTGCACTTCATGCGGCTGCTCGACGCCAGTGACATTGGCGGTGCCCGTGTTCCACACGCCGAAGGATTGAAAGCTGCGGTTCTGCTCGGCGAAGGTGAAATACATGGAGGACGAGAGGCGGAGACCACTGGAGAAGTCGGCCAGCCCCGCCGCCCCAGGAGCGATCAGCCGGACTGCTACCAATTGCTCTGCATTGGGATAGGGCAGAGGCTTGAACAGAATGCTGTTGACTACGCTAAAGACTGCGGTGTTAGCGCCGATTCCTATGGCCAGGGTCAGGATGACCGTGGCGGCAAAGCCCGGCGATTTTCCCAGTCGCCGCAACACCAGTTTCAAGTCCGTCCCGAGCGATTCCACCCAGGGTAAGTGCCACACCTCACGGCTGCGCTCTTCCAGCACCGTGGCATTTCCGAAAGCGCGGCGGGCGGCTTGCTTCGCCTCTGTCCGGCTCATGCCTTCGGCCATAAACTGCTCCGTCTTTTCCTCGAGGTGAAGACGCATTTCCTCGGCAAGATCGCCATAGAGTTTATTGCGACCGAAGATACCAGGTAGCCAGTTCATGAGAATTCCCCCTTGCACAAATCACGGGGCGAGGATTGGGTCGCCGTAGGCTTGTTAGCTACAGGCATAGAGTAAATAGGTATTGGTATCTCGTCAAGAGCGGAGACCGCGAGCGGGTCGGTAACAAACGGGGTGCCCCATTCAAGCTCTGTTTTGCCTCCCCGCCGTGCCCCGGCGTGCCCAGCCCTTCCGAGAGCGTGTGAGAACCGTGGAAAGAAACCGCAGGTCCCTCCACTACGCTTCGCTCCGGTCGGGATGACAATTTTGTTGCGCCATCGGCTGCGAGCTCCGTTAACCGAAGCCAAGGTCAATACCTACGAATGAATTGTCATCCCGACCGGAGCGAAGCGTAGTGGAGGGACCTGCGGTTTCTTTCCACGGTTCTCACACAGACTCTTCCGGGCTGAGGGATCAATCCCGAAGACGACGTGAGCGCCGTAGGTGCGGCACTAAACCTGGGCCCGCTCGCAACTGTGTCATTAGGAGTAAGCCGTGGGACCTGCTGCCTTTCCTGAACGCAGCTGTCACAGTGAGTCACTGCACGGGAGATGAAGATCTGCGGAACATTCCGCGCCGATCATGCCCCCACTCTGCAAGTGACGTTAGGGATAGGGATAGGGTGAGAATCTCCTTGTAAACCACCCCCGTTTCGTCGTACAAGAGGGCAAAGAAACCTTTATCCCCCGCCTTCAGCAGGTCATTCACTGCTGCACTTACGGTCTTTTTGTGCCGGAGGATTTTCCTGTGCCCGCTGCTTTGCGTCGTTTCCTGCCCATTGTCTTCACTTCCATGATGGTCCTGACCAGTGCCCACGCCCTGGCGGATTCATGGACCAAACCGACTCCGGAAGAACTGCAGATGACCGCTGACCCGGCCGCACCCGGTGCGGCGGCGATTTATCTGTTGCGTGACGAACGGGCAGATGACAAGCTGCACGTCCACATGACCTACGTTCGTCTCAAGATCCTCACCGACAAGGGCAAGGAGTACGCTGACCAGGAGATCTCCTACGAGGGGGCAAAATTCAAAATCTTTGGGGTCGAGGGCCGCACCATTCACAGCGACGGCACGGTGATTCCGTTTACCGGAAAACCCTACGAGAAGGTGCTGGAAAAGGGTGGGAAGGAGAAGTACAAAGCCACCGTGTTCACCCTGCCAGACGTTCAAGTGGGCAGCATTCTCGAATACCGTTACGTGTTGAGCTACGAGAGCAATTGGGTCGTCTCGCCGCGCTGGTATTTACAGGGCCCTCTCTACGTACGCAAAGCGCATTTCATCTTCATCCCCAGCGACCGGGTTCTCGAAGACGGCCATGGTGGCGTGTTGCAGGGCCACGTGGCCTATTCGGCCTATCTACCCCCGGGCCGCTCGGTTGCCTACTCTCAGGCCGGGAAATACTACACCCTCGACGTGGAGAAGATCCCGCCATTTGCGGAGGAAGAGTTCATGCCTCCGTTGCACAACTACTCCTTCCGCGCGCTCTTCTACTACACCATCGCCAGGACCGAGGACGAATACTGGGGCAACGAGGGCAAATACTGGTCGAAAAATGTAGACAGGTTTATCGACGCAGGCAAGCTCTCCGCCATAGCGAACCAGATTGTCAGCCCGGCGGACACGCCCGCACAAAAGCTGCAGAAACTTTATGACGCCGTCATGAAGCTCGAAAACACCAGCTTCACGCGCGAGCACACTGGGGCAGAAAACAAAGCAGAAGGCATTAAAGTCAAGACCGCCGCGGATATCTGGGAACAGAAGCGCGGGAATCGGGATGACCTCACCCGGCTTTTCGTAGGCCTCGCCCGCGCTGCGGGGTTCAAGGCGTACGTCGGGGTCGTAACCAACCGCGATCGTAATCTTTTCCTCCCCGATTATCTTGACTGGAGCCAGTTGGATGACGATATCGCCATCGTCCAGGTGGATGGTAAGGAACAGTTTTTCGACCCCGGCGAACGTTATGCCGAGTTCGGCGCATTGCATTGGAAGCACACCGGAACCCAGGGAGTTCGCCAGACCGATAGAGGTGCGGTGATCTTCGCGACCCCCGTTCCGGGTTACCAATCGACCAACCAGATCCGGAATGCGTATCTCGAGATCCAGCCCGACGGCAAAGTAACCGGCTCCATTCGTATCAGTCTCACCGGCAACCGGGCCCTGTACTGGCGCGAGTTTGCTCTGCGCAACGATGAGGATGCGCTTAAAGAGCAATTTGAAGACACGGTGCAGAGGGAGATGCCGCCTGGCATCCACGTGAAGTTCGATCACTTTCTCGGCCTGACGGACTGGGACCACACCTTGCTGTGCGTCCTGAATGTTACCGGGTCCATGGGCACGACGACGGCAAAGCGTGTCTTCCTGCCCGCTAGCTTCTTCGAGGCGACCAGCCATCCGCTCTTCGCCGTGGATAAGAGGACGATGCCGATCGCGCTCGATTATCCCCTAACCATGCAGGACACCGCGGATATCAAACTGCCAGCGGCTTTCGATATAGAGAGCCTGCCTAAGGACACAGAAGTCACGTATCCGCAAAACGCCTACTACCGGGCCAAATTTACCCGCGAGCCCGGCGCCGTGAAATGCGTGCGCGTCTTCGTCATGGGCAATGTCGTCTACAAGGCGGAGGAATATCCAGAACTGAAGGCCTTCTACCAAAAGGTGAACGCCAAGGACAAGGAGCCGGCAGTGCTAGAGTTCACCCAGGCGGCATCCGCGGCGGGAAGCGGGGCAGCGGGAAGCGGGCCAGCGGGAAAGGCCCAATGAGGTTTCGCCAAAACTGTCACCAGCTGGCTCTGCTTCTTATTTGCCTCCCCGTCATGGCGCCGCGCGCGGCCGTTGCGGGCAACGTTTTTCCTGACTGGGTCGTTCAGGCCGCGGCGACCAAGCTTCCGCCCTACCCGTCAAACACCGGGGCGGTGGTGCTGCTCGATGACCGCTTGGTGACTGTGGCGCCGGATGGCAGCGCTACGGAGCGGCAACGGCGGGTGCTTAAGATCCTGCGCCCAAGGGGCCGCGAGTACGCAGAGATCGTTGCCGGCTACTCCAAAGACGAAAAGCTGAATTTCTTTCACGCCTGGAGCATTGGTCCCGACGGCCACCAATACACGGTCAAGGATCAGGAAGTACATGACGAGGCGCTGGGGCAGTGGGGCATCCTCTACGACGACCTTCGCGCTAAAACGGTCACACCACCAGCAACCGATCCAGGTGGGATCGTCGCTTACGAGGTCGAGCGGCATGTAGCCACCTATGGCGCCGAGGAGCAAACCTGGGGGTTTCAACGAGACATACCCGGAGTGCACTGGATTCTCGAAGTTGATCTTCCGCCGAACTGGAACCACTACGTGGCTTGGCTGCATCACGCACCGGTTTCCCCCAGCGAGGTAGCGCCCAACCACTGGCGCTGGGAGGTCAATGACATACCCGCCATTGACCTCACCGACGTGCCCATGGCTCCCTCGCCCTATGCGCTGGCTGCCCGCATGGTTGTCCATTACTCCGCAACCGCTTTGCCCACCGGTGACCAGCGCTGGACGGAGATCGGCAATTGGTACGACACGCTCGCTTCGAGCCGCACCGAAGCTCAACAGGAAATTGCCGCCAAGTCCCGGGAAGTCGGCGGTGGGGCGGAATTCAAGACGAAGATCCAGGGCGTTGCCGGCTTTATGCAGCGAGAGATCCGCTACGTAGGCATAGAGATCGGTATCGGCGGATTGCAGCCGCATCCGGCGGCCGACGTTTTCAAGTACCGCTATGGCGACTGCAAAGACAAAGCGACGCTACTGATCGCCATGCTCAACGCAGTTGGTGTGCGCGCGACCTGGGTGCTGGTGGACACGCATCGGGGCTTCATCGATCCCGCGCTTCCTTCGATTGAGGGCAATCACGCGATTGCCGCCATCGAGATGCCTGTTGGCTATAGTGATCCGGAACTGCGCGCAGTGGTGACTGCCCGCACCGGTAAGCATTATCTGATCTTCGACCCCACCGACACCTATACGCCCATTGGCCTGCTGGGTTTCTCATTGCAGGGCAGTTACGGGATTCTGGTTGCGGGCAACGACAGCCAGGTGATTCAGTTGCCAACGCTCGCGCCCGATGCCGACACCCTGGATCGCACGGCCTCCTTTGCGCTGAACGCAGATGGCACTCTTAAAGGAACAGTCACGGAGACACGTTCTGGTGAGGCGGCTCGCCATTTTCGCCGGCTCTATAACGAAGAGGGCGAGAAGCAGCAGCATGAAGACCTTGAGAGACGCCTGCAGAGAGACTTCTCCAGTGTCACCGTCGATGCGAATAGCGCTCAGAACGCCCGCGATATGGACAAGAGCGTGGTGCTGCAATACTCGCTCACCGCCAATGGATATGGCCAACCGACCGGCGATCTGCTGCTGATTCGTCCCCGCGTTCTGGGCCACAACGCGCGGCCTTACGATGACAAGCCGCGCATTTATCCCATCGATCTGGGAGAGACCGGAACCTGGCGCGACAGCATCGACGTCACGTTGCCGGCAGACTACGTAGTCGATGACATGCCCGCGCCCGTAGACCTGGATGTTGGCTTTGCCAGTTATAAAAGCGACGTGAAGGCCAATGGAAACGTTCTGCACTACTCCCGCGAGTATGTTGTTCGGGCACTCGATCTAGCGCCGGAGAAATCCGCAGATGTGAGCAAGCTGATGGGCACCATTTCGGCAGACGAAAACAGTAGCGCCGTGCTCAAGAAGAAGTAAGCTAAGTAGCCGGGGATTCTCCTGGGTAGAGGACTAAGGAGATGCCTTCGAACATTCGTTCAAAGCTGGAAATCTCCTTCTCCAGATGCTGCAGCCCGGCAGGAGTGATCTGGTAGGTTCTCACCCGGCGATTCGTGGAGGAGACGCCCCACTTGGCCTTCACCAGGTTCGCCTTGAGCAGCCGTTGGAGCGCCGGGTAGAGTGAGCCTTCCTCTACCTGGAGGAGATGATTCGATCGCTGCTGGATGTGTTGCACCAGCGCATAGCCGTGGGCTGGCTGACGGCGCAGCGACTCAAGGATCATCATTTCGAGTGCGCCAGGGAACAAATCACGGGGCATGGATTTTGTCATAGACCTGTTCACTACAGGCATAGACTAAACAAGTATTAGAATCGAGTCAACAGGCGTTCGCCGGAGCCGACCAGGACTGGCGAAACAGCGATATGCATCTCGTCGACAGATCCGGCACAAAGACACTGCCTCATTTTGGCAACCCCGCCGCTGAGCCCGACATCCTGACCATTTGCACTGTCGACAGCTCGTTCCGGCGCAGCCTGAATGCCCTCCGGGACGAAACGGAACGCCGTGTCCCACTCATCATGATCGAAGCGCGCGGGTGATTGGTGGCTTCCTCCCATGCGACACGAAAGGATTCACGATATAGGATTTTATCAATGCATGTGAGACATTTGGCCTTCCTGATGGTTTTGCAGTCTGCGGGATCCTTCTTAATGGCGCAGACCGTCGGGGTTCCGTTAACACTCCAACAAGCCATTGACCTGGCACGTAAGAAGAATCCGACTCTTCTTTCTGGCCAACAGCATGTCACCGCCACCAAGGCCGGCGAAGTGACCGCCGGACTGCGCCAGAACCCGACCTTTACCTTCAGTGGCGAGAATGTGACGCTGGCGGCCGACAACCCCGGCAATCCCTACTATTATTCGGCAAACGTCTCGCGCCTCTTCGAACGAGGACAAAAGCGCCGCTGGCGTCTCGATCTAGCCCACGCCACTACCGATGTTACGCAAAGTCAGTACAACGATACCGAGCGGCAGACAATCCTGGCCGTGAAACAGGCCTTTACCCAGATGCTGGCCGCCAAGGCCGGGCTGAAAGTTGCCGATGACAACGTGCAGGGCTACCGCAAGACGGTAGAGTTGAGCAAAGTGCGTCTCGACGCGGGCGATGTAAGCCCCACCGACTTCGACCGCATTGACCTGCAACTGGCCGAATTTGAGGCCGATTACGATGCCGCGCACTTGAACCTGGAACAATCCGGGGATCAATTGAAGATGCTGCTCGGGATCGACACCCCGGCGGCCCCGTTTGACATCACGGGCACGCTCGATCCACCGCAAATCAATATGACGTTGGCGGAAGTGGAACAGCGGGCGCTGGCTGAGCGTCCCGATTATCGCGCCGCGCAGCAGTCCCTTCGTCTCGCCGAAGCAAACGTGAAGCTGGCGCAAGCCACCGGGACTACCGATCCGACGCTGGGTGGAGAGTATGACCGGTCGGGCACCTACAGCTCGGCCGGCTTTGGTATCAGCATCCCGCTAAGGATCTTCGATCGCAATCAGGGGGAAAAGGAACGGACCCGCTATGAGGCCCAGTCCAGCCACTTCGCGGAGATTGCCGCCCGCAACCAGGTGATCAACGACGTGGATCAGGCATGGGCTGCCTACCAGACCGCGCTGGCGCAGGCACAGCGCTACAACCGGCACTATCTCGGGGAAGCATCACGGGTCCGCGACAACCTTGAGTTCAGCTATCGCAACGGAGGCAGCACTCTGCTCGACTACCTCGATGCTCTTCGCGATTATCGTCAGACCAACCTGGACACCTTGAACGCCAACGCGCAAGTCTGGCTTGCTCTCCACCAGCTCAGCTTCGTCACCGCATCGGAGATGCTGCCATGACCCCCGTTGCTGTCATGGCCCGTGCGCGCCGGACCGCCCTGTCGATCGCTGCTCTTCTTTTCCTATCGTGCCTTGGCTGCCAGGACAAGCCGCCCACTTCAGCCGATGGCGGAGATACTCCACAGAAATCTCCCATCGAGGTCACGGCCGTTCATGGGCAGGCTGTTACGGATCGCCTGGAGCTCGCCGCGCGGGTTGAACCCGATCCCACGCGCGTGGTCCATATCTACTCTCAAGTCACTGGGCGGCTGGTCGAATTGTACGTTCGGCCGGGGCAGGAGGTAAAAAAGGACGAGACCATTGGCCTCATCCAAAGCAGCGAGATTGCCGAGGCACGCGCCGATTACGACAAGGCCAAAATTGAAGTAGCCCGTTCCGACCACCAACTCAATCGCGCCAAGCTTCTGCTGCAGCACGAGGTGATGGCGCAACGCGATTACGACGATATCGAAGCCGCGAATCAGGCAGCGCACGCAGAGCTCACGCGCACCATCCAGCGGATTCATATGCTGGGCTTCTCCCCCGAAGGGTCATCAGACACCGTGGCCCTGCGCGCGCCTATCAGCGGTGCGGTACTCGAAATAGGAACCGCCAGTGGCGAAATGCAGCGCTCGCTGGATAACGCGACTCCCATCGCCACCATCGCGAACCTGGATTCAGTCTGGATACTGGGAGACGTGTTTGAGCGCGACCTGGGCACGCTCCGCTCCGCGCAGTCTGTCGATGTGACCCTCCCTGCCTATCCCGGCGAAACCCTGCACGGCAGGATTTCCAACATTGCCGACGCCATGGATCCCACCAGCCGAACGCTCAAGGTGCGCGTGGTCGTGCCCAACCCCCATCATCTCCTCAAGCCCGAAATGTTTGCCACGCTCTCGATCGCCCGCACCACGGCGCAGCAGTTCATCGTGCCCACAGCCGCGGTCCTCCACGAAGGTTCCTCCAGCTACGTTTTCGTGCAGACTGCTCCGGGAAAGTACGAGCACCGCCAGGTAACCACCGGAACCATCCACGACAAGACAGTGGTGGTGACAGCCGGGCTCAAGGACGGTGATCAGATCGTCACCGCGGGAGCGGCGCTGCTGCGTCCGCCCTCCGGAGACTGAGCATGAAAGCATTAATCCGCACATTGCTGGAGTACCGCGCCATCGTGCTCATCGCATTCGTCGTCTCCCTTGAGGTCGGCGTCTACGCGTTTATCAAACTCGACATCGAGGCCTACCCCGACCCTTCACCTCCCTTGGTCGAGGTCATCACCCAGAACCCCTCGTGGTCGGCCGAAGAGATGGAACAGCAGGTGACCGTCCCGGTCGAAACGACGCTGAATGGCACCCCGCGCCTCGACCAGGTGCGCTCCATCAGCATCTTCGGCCTCAGCGACGTGAAGCTATATTTCAACTTCGACAGCGACTACTTTCGCGACAAGCAGGAAGTTCTGAACCGCCTGCAGACGCTGGCCTTGCCCAATGGCTTACAGCCCCAGCTCTCGCCCTGGTCGCCCATTGGCGAAATCTACCGCTACCAGCTCACCGGCCCCAGCTATTCGCTCAATGAACTCAAGGCCACACAGGACTTTCTTGTCCGCCGCGAGTTGAAACAGGTTCCCGGCATCATCGATATCACCACCTTCGGTGGCACAACCCGCCAGTACCAGGTCGAAGCCGATCCCAACAAATTGCTGGCCATGAATGTCACGCTGCCCCAGGTGCTGAACGCCATTCAGAACAGCAATGCCAACGCCGGCGGCAACTATCTCACGCTCGGCGATCAAAGCATCAACGTGCGCGCCCTCGGCCTGCTAAAAAATACCGATGACATCGGCTCGGTCGTGGTCGCCGAACAGAACGGCGCCCCGGTGCTGGTGCGCGATATAGGCGAGGTGAAAGAGGGCTTCCAGCCCCGGATGGGCAAGGTTGGCCGCAACGGCGAGCCGGACGTCGTGCTGGGCATCGTTTTGCTGCAAAAGGAAGAAAAATCCCTTCCCGCGCTGGAGGGTCTGAAAAAGAAAATCCACGAGTTGAACCACGGCGGCCTGCTGCCTCCTGGCATGCACATCAGCACCGTCTATGACCGCACCAACCTCATCAATACCACCACTCGCACCGTCCGGCACGTTGTCTTCACCGGCCTCTTTCTGGTGACACTGGTGCTGATCGTGATGCTGGGCGACTTGCGCATCAGCTTCATCGCCGCGGCCACCATCCCGTTTGCCGTGCTCTTCGCTTTTTCCTTGATGGTGCTCACCGGGCAGTCTGCCAATCTCATCTCCATCGGCGCCATCGACTTCGGCATTCTTGTGGACGCGTCCATCGTGGTGCTGGAAAGCATCTACCGCAAGCTCTCGCGGCGCGCACCGGGCGAAATAAATAGCGATCTGATCGTTGAGGGAGCAAGCAACGCGGCAAAGCCCGTGCTCTTTGCCACGCTCATCATCCTCGTGGCATTCATTCCTCTCTTCACCATGCAAGGGGTTCCGGGCAAGATCTTCGCGCCCATGTCGGTCACCTATGGGTTTGCGCTGTGCGGCGCTCTGCTCTTCTCGCTTATTTTCGCCCCTGTGCTGGCCTACATGGTCGACTCCCGCGCAACCGACCCAGGAGAAACACGAGACGCTGCTCGGAGGCTTCCTGCGCCGCCGCTATGACCATCGTCTTCCCCGCGTCCTCGCCCATCGCGGACTCTCCTGGGTTGTGGCCCTGGGAGGCCTCGTTGCCGCCGGCATCCTCTTCACCTTCGTGGGCGGTGAATTCATGCCTCCCCTGGAAGAGGGAAATCTCTGGATCCGGGCCACGCTGCCGCAGGATATCTCTTTCCAGGCGGCGGCAAACATCGCCGACGACTTGCGGGCCCAGATCGGAAAGTCCCCCGAAGTCACGCAGACCGTCTCGCAAATGGGCCGTCCCGATGACGGAACCGACGTCGTAACCTTCAACGACGTGGAACTCTCGGTCGCGCTCAAGCCGCCTGACGAGTGGCGCCCGGGCTTGACCAAGGACAAGCTGATCGATGAGATGAGCCATCGGCTCTCACAAATCCCTGGCATGGACTTGAATTTTTCACAGAACATCCAGGACAACGTTGAGGAAGCCATGTCTGGCGTCAAGGGAGAAAATTCCCTCAAGCTATTCGGTGACGATTTTGACACGCTGTCGCATATCGCCGACCAGATCTCGCAGGTCATGCAATCCGTAAAAGGCGTTACCGACGTCGGTGTCTTTCGCGTCGGCGGCCAGCCCAGCCTGCTCATCCGCATCGACCGCGCCAAGGCTGCTCGATACGGCCTTGCAGCGGCTGACGTCAATGCCACGATCCAGGCGGCGGTCGGCGGCGCAGCCCTCACTCAGGTCATTGAGGGCGATCGCAGGTTCGATCTAACCGTCCGTTTTCCCGAACGCTTTCGCAATGGCCCCGAGGCCATTCGCAGTATCCTGCTGCCAACGCCAGACGGTAGCCGGCTGCCCATTGGCCAGATTGCCGATGTGGAAACGCGCGATGGCGCGTTCATGATCTATCGCGAGAACGGCCGCCGCTACATACCCATCAAGTTCAGCGTACGCGGCCGTGATCTCGCCACCACCATTCAGGATCTGCAACAGCAATTGATCAACAAGGTCAAGTTGCCGTCAGGCTACAACTACACCTGGGCCGGTGAATTCGATAGCTTACGCAAGGAACAGCGCCGGCTTGCCTTCATCATCCCGGTGAGCCTGGTGGCCATCCTCGTCCTGCTCTACATCCAGTTCCGAACCTGGAAGGATGCGCTCATTGTGCTGGCCACGCTGCCCTTCGGGGCCATTGGCGGCGTCCTGGCATTGTTCCTCACCCACACGCCCTTCAGCATTTCCGCCGCGGTTGGGTTCACTTCCCTTACCGGCGTCGCCACCCTGGGGGCCGTCGTCTTTTTGTCGGGCATCCGTCGCGCGCAATACGTGGAAGGCTTCGAGGCGGGGCTGAAAACCGGGTGCAGTGATGAGATGCGGCCGGTCGTGATGGCCTGTATGGCAGCGGGCCTCGGCCTGTGTCCCGCTGCCTTCGCCAACGGTATTGGCGCCCAGGCGCAACAGCCGCTGGCTCGTGTCGTGGTGGGTGGAATGTTCACCACCGTCCTGGCAATCCTGTTTGTGATGCCCCTGCTGATTCGCGGTCTGCGCACCAAAGCAGATGTGGATGACGGCGCGTAGAAGAAATCTTCCACCGGCCAAGGGCGACTGGGGCTAAAGAGCCTGCGTGAGAACTAGAATGCAGTCCATCTGATCGCCAAGGCCCGGAGGGCCGCCGCTAAACGTCAGCCCAGCCCGGCAGGGCTGGGATAGCATTCATGCGATGACGAGCACCGTAGGTGCGGCACCCGTTTCGTCTCATCACATATTCAGGATCGCTGGGCACCCATGGTGCCGCGCCTCCGGCGCTCCCACGGCAGGCCGGGGCAGGCGGGATTCTCATCTGGATCGAAACCCAGCCCTGCAGAGTCTGTGAGAACGCCACAGACAAAACTCAGTCCCGAAGGGACGGCTGAGAGTAGCCCAGGACGAAAGTCCTGGGTAGACATGAGAGCCCGAAAAGTCCCGCTAGGGACGGCTGAAAATAACCCAGGATGTAGTCCTGGGCGCCCTTAATCATTCTCCAAAGTCCAGGCTCACCCAGGACTGCCGTCCTGGGGCATTCTCGAACATTCTCAGCCGTCCCTAGCGGGACTGTTCCGATTCTCACCGTCAAACCCAGGACTTCCGTCCTGGGCTACTTGCAGCCGACTCTCAGCCGTCCCTACGGGACTGAGTTTGCCTGTGGCGTTCTCACGGACTCTAGCGGGCTGCTAAAGCGCGATCGACGAAATTGCGATCCTTTCCGCAACGCTGATGCATTGCTCCGAAGGACCTGGGTGGGAGCCCCCGCATTCATGCGGGGGAGCGCGGCTTTCAAACCGAGCGGATCGTCGTAGGATTCATCTCCTCCGGCTTCAGCCGCGGGATTATTTTGCCTGCATGGCCGCTTCCACCTCTTCCGCCGTGTGGGGCAGCTTTTCGGCGAAGTCGATCAGCTTTCCTGAAGCGTCGACGTAGAAGGTGTCTTCGATGCGAACGCCTATCTTCTCTTCGGGAATATAGACTCCCGGTTCAATGGTGAAGACAGAACCGATCACGAAAGGCTTGTCGTAGTCATACGGATCGTGCACATCGATGCCGACTGAGTGCCCGAGCGTATGCAGAAAATACTTCCCCAGGGGCTGCCCGTGGAGGTCTTTGCCATGGCTGTTGATGTAGTCGTAGGCGACCTTGTCGAGTGTGACCTGCAGGGTCTGCGCGATGGTCGATGGAACCCATCGTTGATTTGCCGGCGACAAAGGCATCGCGCGCTGCGTGCTGCGCACCGAGCACGATGTTATAGATCTCTTTCTGTCGGGCGGTGAAGTGGCCATCGACCGGCATGGTACGGGTCAGGTCGCTGGCATACATGGAGTACTCACCGGCAGCGTCGATCACCACCACGTCCCCCTTCTCCATCGTCTTGCTGTTGGTGGAGTAGTGAAGCGTAGTCGAATTGATGCCGGAGCCAACAATGGGCGGATAACTGGCGCGTTCGCATCCTTCGGTCAGCATGGTGGCCACTTCCGTGGCGGCGACGGCTCTTTCCCGCACTCCTGGCTTAATGGCGCGCATGCCGGCGAGTTGGCCCGCGATGGACGCGTCCGTTGCCTTTTGGATCAGCGCGATCTCCGCCGGGCTCTTCACCATGCGCAACTGCTCCGTCAACGCGCGGACATCGTGCGTTGGGGGCGGATCGTCCGTGCCCAGAACGGTCGCGGTAAAACCCAGAGCCGCACTCGCAACACCCATATCCTGCTGCGTCCAAACCTCTTTGGCGCGCCGGATATCTGCGCCCAGGTATTCCGCGAAAAATCCCGGCATCGACGCCAGCGGCATCACCTCATCCACGCCCAGCAATTCTCGAGCGCCCGGAGTAGCAGCATCGGTCTTCGCCCCGGTGTATTTTTCGCGCACCGGATTGCGCATGGGGAGGAAGAGAATCTCGCGGTATTTGTGCGCGGGGACGACCGTTCCCAGGCGCGTCGTCGTCGCCGGGCCGTCTCCGATAATCAGCAGCGCTCCGCCCGGCTCGTTCGAGCCCGTCAGGTAATAGAAGTCTTCGTCCTGGCGAAACTCCTGGTACTCCGCCAGCGGTTCGTGCGCGGCGAAGATCGCCGCCGAGCCGCCGTGCAGCTCTGCCGCAAGTTTCACCCGGCGCTGGTGATACTCCGCCATAGGAACCGAATCAAACGCGTACGCCACCTGTACTGCCATCAGGAGCACAAACAGTGGCTACCTTGCTGCGCATCAATCATCTCCTCGATCATTTCCCCAAAATAACGTCGGTCTGATCTTAACCGAACGATGGCAACCATCCACGCCATACCTCAGAAAGGAAATATCTGCATGTCGGGATCAACCCAAATGCGGCGAGCCTCGGCCGAGAACAACCGTGCGCGCGACCAATAAGCAAGCAGCCATTCCGATTTGCCCAGCGGAGAGGCCATCAATGCGTTGCAAGTCGCAAACAGAGGACGTGGAGGACTGCCGGCCAAAAACGCATCGGCCGCACGGATCGAAGCCTGGGTGATTGTCTCGTGATAACCGCTGGTCTCGCTGTTAACAACTCCGGTGGCTTCGTTGTACGCGCGTATGAAGCCGGGTAACTCGCGCGCGGCGAAAATCCTGCCGTGATGACTGATCAGCCACACAGCCGACGCAAAGTGCGCGGCGTGTGTCCATGCAGACTTAGGCAGTGTCCGATCGATCAAGCCGCGACCGATTTCCAGAACTTTTTCATCCGAGGTAAAGGGAACGAAGGTACTCATATCAGGCTCCAGGTGTATTGCCCGACGGGAGACATGAAAAAACCCGCCGGGTGGGTGGCGGGTTGATCGGTGCTCAGTTCAAAGAAAGGCTTATTCCGCTTTCCGTCTCCGACGATCCCGCGCGCAAGACACTACAAACCTTTGGCCTTGTTGCTGCGCGGTCATGGAGCTAAGCAAAAACATATCTACCTGAGATTAGCCTGGAGATGTATCTGAATCAAGATGCATTTGCGCAACCGCTTACTTCGTGGTCCCGGCCCATTCCTGCTCCCCGCGATGGATCAACGAGGCGCGGTCTTCGGGCAGAACCCAGCGTTGCTCCACCAGAGCGTCCACTGCCTTTGTGTACTGGGTGAGATAGTCCTCACGATCAGAGTAACGTTCCGCAATCGACTTGCGTGGGTCGCCGCTCTTCTGACGGTCAGCAGCCGTTCTGGGAAACGGTAGATACGACGCCTCGAAGGAAACCCGTTGATCGGGCGCGCCAATCGAAGGATCGCGAAGGTTCCAACCCGTGTAGGTGGCTAGCGGCACGGTAATTTCCGGCAGCCGCACGCCGTCGCGTTCGTTTCCGTCGGCATCGACCTGGGGAACAAGCACAGGGAATGCGGGACCGACCTTAGGCGGCTGGATGCTCAGAATTCCCTGCTGCCAGTTTGGCCCGAAATCGAGACGATAGGCCTGGGTCGCCTCGTGCGGCCGGTTCACCCCAGGGATTGCGGGCAGCGCGTATTTCTCCAGCGGAACCAGGTTTCCGTCTGCAATCTTGGGGTAGCTGCTGACGGGCGGAAGGGTGTCGCTGCGCACCCACGCATCCATGTTGGCGATCATGGAGCGCCAGAAGTATCGGATCGGGAGCGGGGATTGCGGTTCCTGCCCCAGCCCGTCCCCCGTTCCCTTCTGCGGCGGGAAGGGAACGGAAAAATGCTGCAGCCCGGTGAAGTGATAGATGCGGACGTCGTCTGAGATCGAAGCGTCATGCTTTCCATCGGCGCTGCTGTGAATCAGGGCCGCCACCCGTCCCCAGTATTCATAGGACGTGTTGGAGAAAAAGATCCTGGGCACCACTTTGTCAGCGACCGCCTGGTCGAGTAAACCTGCAGTCACTCCCTGTGATCGGATCTGTCTCCCGTTGATCGGTAAAGGGAAAGATATCGGTAGGAAAGAAAACCGACGAGGTGGGTCGCGCGTCGCGCGAAGGCTGGGCGAAACGATAGTTGAAGCTGCCCCGGCCCGCTCCCGCAACATGGGCCAGAACCCCGTCGAGCGCCATCCTTCCCTCTTCATCCGCATTGAAGCCTTGATAGAGAAAGTCGCGCAAGAAGCGCCCGTTCTGCGAGATGCCTTCCCCGTAAACCCGCTCTGCCGGAGTGATGGCCTCAGGATCGTGCTTGGCATACGAGGCAAAGTCGCGAATGGCGGCGAAGCCGCCCCCGGCCACGACCGGGTCGGCGGCCACGTAGACGTATTCGTAAATCTTCCCGGGCTGGAAGCCGCCCTTCAGGTGGATATACCGGTCGGAGGGAACGAGCTTGCCCTGGACAGTATGTGCGAACTGCCAGTCGGCGCGGGGAATGATGGAGCGTTGCGCCTCGCGCGAGCTGCGCACGGTAAGCACATTGCGCGGATCATCCGGCGAAGCCACCGGGTATTCGTTTCCACCAATACCTGGGTCGGTAAAGTGCCCCAGGGGAATCTCCGGCAGCGCCTCTGCGAGCATCACATCGCCGCGCAGCAGGCCGGTGATGGTCTTTCCGTTTTCTTTCGCGACCGGCGCAAAGAATCGCAGGGCGTTTGGCCCCGTAGCGTCCCATTGCCATCCCAAGGCAACGACCGTGAAACCGTTGCGCAGTAGCCACGCGTCCCCCGCGTCGTGGGCCAGATCCTCATCCCCGCCGTCAACCAGTGAAAGGATGCGCGCATTCCCCCGGTTGGGAACCTCCAGAAGCAAGGAGCCATTCCCTTTATGAGCATCTTTGGGACGAACGGCAACGAAGTCCGCGGAGAACTCGACCTCGCCATTCTTGAGGTTCACCGCATTAGCAAGGTCAACGATGCGCGCGTTGTGCGGATTGGCCACCGGCAGCGAGAAGTAGACCCGTCCGCTGATGCGCTCGTAGGCTCCCGTATCACCAAACACCTTGCCATCAAGAACGCTGGAGCGGGAAGCCACCTCCACCCGAAGCACCCGCGCCTGGAGAGGGAGAACACTAAGCAGCAGACCCAGGGAGAGCAATCTTACGGGCGGCCAAAGGCGCATGCGCGCAAGCATAGCACGCAGTCACGCTCTCACCTTCATAAATGTTCCCGTACGGTAATATTTACGTCGTCTCGTCCAATTTGACGTTCAATGTTCCCGTACGGGAATATTTGTATGCTTTTGGCTCGAAAACACCTATAATATTCCCGTACGGGAACATCTACATGAAATACACCACTGAACAGCTTGGGAAGATCATCCGCGAAACCCGAAAGAGTCTCGGTGTCACGCAGAAGGGCCTGGCCCTTACTTCGGGAACCGGCCTCCGGTTCGTTATCGATCTTGAGAAGGGCAAGGAGACTTGCGAGATCGGCAAAGCGCTGACAGTCCTGCAGACTCTGGGGATCAAGCTGACGCTGACACCACCGTCACCCCCGGCGAAAGAAGACTAACCCATGGCCAGAACACTGGATGTCTACCTTAATAGTGATCTCGTCGGCCACCTCGTCCAGGACAACGGCGGACAGATGTCATTCGCGTATTCGGAAGGCTGGCTGGTGAAGCCTGACGCGACGTCCATTTCGCGATCGCTCCCGTTACGAACGGAACCGTTCAATCGCAATGAGTGCCGCGGGTTCTTCGCCGGCATTCTGCCAGAGCAGACCAATCGCGATATCATCGCGCACAATCTTGGTATAAGCGCGCGGAACGACTACGCCATGCTGGAGCGGATCGGTGGAGAATGCGCGGGCGCGGTCACTTTCCTACCAACCGGGCACGCCTTGCCGGAGGCCGATTACCGCTATCGCAAGCTCTCCGAGGGCGAACTTGCAGGAATCCTCAAGCAGTTGCCGCAGCGGCCGCTTATGGCGGGTGAGGAGGGGATACGGTTATCCCTCGCCGGCGCGCAAGATAAGGTAGCGCTGCGTATCGAAGCCGGCGAAGTGTGCGTCCCTCTTGGCGGCGCGCCGAGCACACATATCTTCAAGCCTGCGCCGGAGCGTTTCGAAGGCGTCGTGTTCAACGAAGCCCTGTGCATGCAGCTCGCCTCCGCGATCGGGCTGCCGGCGGCCGCCGTCGAAGCACGAAGCGCGTCCGGCACGGATTATCTGCTCGTGGAGCGCTATGACCGCTACCACCGAAAGGGAGAGGGCGGCGAGCCCATGGTCGAACGGCTGCATCAGGAGGATTTCTGCCAGGCGCAAGGCATCGTGTCCGAACACAAATATCAAAAAGAAGGCGGACCCTCTCTAAAGCAATGCTTCGCGCTGCTGCGCGACGTTTCGAGTGCTCCGGTCATCGATCTTGCGCTGCTGCTCGACGCTGTGATCTTCAACTATCTTGTCGGCAACAACGATGCCCATGGCAAGAATTTCTCGCTGCTCTACCGTGGGATTGGCACAAAAAACCTGGAAATCCGGCTCGCGCCACTCTATGACATCGTGAGCACGGTTTTCTATCCGGAGCTAAACCGGGATATGGCCATGAAAATTGGCCGAGAGTACTCATCGGAGAGGGTTCATGCGGAAGACTTCGAAAAGATGGCTAGGGAGGCGGGGCTCGCGCCGGCGTTAGTCAAGCGACGCGTGCCCGAGCTTGCCGAAATCGTGATGACCGCTCTCCCCGCAATCAAGATCGTGCATCCGGTCTCCGAAAAGGTAGCCGCGCTGATACACCAACGCTCAGAAAACGTAATGAATGCTTCGCGGACCCGAAAGTAACGCTGCAAAGAAAACGAGCCCGCCGATAAACTCTCTGCGTCGGAGCCCTTTCGAAAGCTTTAACAGATAGCTGAGCCAAGCTTCATCCGTCCCTTCCTAGCAACCAAGGACGGGTGCCCCACACCCCGGATTTCCTGTGAAGTTTGTTGGCGTTGATGAACTTCATGCGGCTTTCCTCGATGAAAGCCGCACTCGTGGCTGTTGCTTGCTGCCGCGGACAGGAAATCCGGGTATCTCGCTCGTTTTTCGCGAGATGTGGGAATTCACTGCTTTCTCCCTCTGACTCTCGATTCATCCGATGCACTTAACGGTTAGCGCTCGTGGAATCCCACATCTCGCGAAAAACGAGCGAGATGTGGGGCACCCGTCATTGGTGGTAGGGAAAAATCCCAAGGGGTGGAGAGCTTGTGTATCTTGCCCTCGGATAGTGCATAATGATGGTTTCCACGCCCGAACGACCAGCGACGCAGAGAAAGGGAACCGCCCGAATGAGTGGCCCAACGTCCTTTTTGCAGCAGGCCCCACACCCTCCGGAGACCTCCGCGCGTTTCGGCGATCTGCATCCGCCCTTCGACCGGCAAGCAGCGATACCCGAGGCCAATCGTTGTCTCTACTGCTTCGATGCCCCCTGCACCACCGCCTGCCCCACCCACATCGACGTTCCGCGCTTCATCAAGAAAATCGCCAGCGGTAATCTTTCCGGCTCCGCGCGCACCATCCTCGACGCCAACATCCTAGGCGCCAGCTGTGCCCGAGCCTGCCCGGTGGATGTCTTGTGCGAAGGCGCCTGTGTGCTGCATCGCTTCAACAAGCAACCGATCCAGATCGCCCGCCTCCAGCGCTACGCCATGGATTCGCTCCACTCGAGCGGCGCTCCCCTGCCCTTCACTCCTGCGCCAGACACCGGCCTCTCGGTTGCCCTCGTCGGCGCCGGGCCGGCCTCGCTTGCCTGCGCCGCCGAACTGCGCCGACGCGGCATCCGTGCCAACCTCTACGACGCGCGCCCGCTACCCGGAGGCCTGAACACCTACGGCGTAGCCGAATACAAACTGCCCCTGAAAGAAAGCCTGCGCGAGATCGAAATGCTCTCCCAGCTCGGGGTGGAGTTTCACTTCGAGACTATGATCGACGCCCAAGTGCTGGCTGACCTCGAGCGCACCCACGATGCCATCTTCCTGGGCATTGGCCTGGGCGCGATCCACCACCTAGGCGTGCCGGGCGAACAATTGCCGGGCGTGACCAACGCCCTCGATCTCATAGCCGGCTACAAGTCCGGAAAGCTCACGCGAGTGCCGCCGCGCGTCGTCGTCGTGGGAGCGGGAAACACCGCCATCGACGCCGCCATTGCCTCGGTCCGGCTAGGCGCCACCGATGTGCACATCGTCTATCGCCGCGGCGAAGAGCAGATGTCGGCCTTTACGTTTGAATACGAGCACGCCCGGCTCGAGGGAGTGAAGTTCCTGTGGCATGTGCAGCCCACGAGCATACTCGGCCGCGAAGGCGTGGAAGGCATTGAGCTGATCCAACTGGCGCCCACCGCCGATGGCTCGATCATCCAGCAACCGGGCTCGGAGTTCCGCCTGCCTGTGGATCTGGTCGTCCTGGCCATTGGGCAAGGGACGCAAAGCAGCCTGCTCGAAGCACTGGCCAGCGGAGCGGCGAAACTGCAACTCCAACGCGGACAAATCGTGATCGACCGCGCCACAGGCCAGACCTCGCACCCCAAGTTCTTCTCCGGCGGCGACTGCACCAATGGCGGCCGCGAAGTAGTGGATGCGGTAGCAGACGGAAAACGCGCGGGCATCGGCATTGCCGCGTGGCTGGAGGCCAAACTTGCCCGAGCTTAAACCAACGCTCGAAACCACCTTCTGTGGCATTCCCTGCCTCAATCCTTTCTGGCTCGCCTCCGCCCCGCCGACCAACTGCGGCGAGCAGATCATGCGCGCCTTCGATGCGGGATGGGGCGGCGCCGTGTGGAAGACCATCGGCGAGCCCATCACCAATGTCAGCTCCCGCTACTCCTCCATCGATTGGGAGGGCCGGCGCATTATGGGCTTCAACAACATCGAGCTCATCTCCGACCGCTCCATCGAGATCAACCTGCAGGAGATGGCCGAAGTCAAGCGCCGCTACCCAAAGCATGTGGTGATCGCTTCGCTGATGGTTGAGAGCAAGCGCGAGGTCTGGCACGACATCGTGCAGCGCTCGGAAGACGCCGGAGCCGATGGCCTGGAGCTTAACTTCGGCTGCCCCCACGGCATGAGCGAGCGCGGGATGGGCTCGGCGGTCGGCCAAGTCCCCGAGTACTGCCAGCAGATCACCGGTTGGGTGAAGGAGAAGGCGCGCACCCCGGTGATCGTGAAGCTTACGCCGAACATCTCCGACATTCGCATGCCCGCGCGCGCAGCCAAGCGCGGCGGAGCCGATGCCCTCTCCGCCATCAACACCATCAACTCGATTACGGGAATCGACCTCAACACCTTCCAGCCCAACCCCAACGTCGACGGCAAAAGCTCCCACGGAGGCTACTGCGGCCCCGCGGTCAAGCCCATCGCGCTCAACATGGTGCACGAGGTGCTGTCTGACCCGCAGGGTGCTTTGCCGGTCTCCGGCATCGGCGGGATCGGCAGCTGGCAAGACGCAGCGGAGTTCATTCTGCTGGGTTGTGGGACGGTGCAGGTGTGTACCGCGGCTATGCATTACGGCTACCGCATCGTCGAAGATATGCAGGATGGCCTGCTGGCCTGGATGGCGGAGAAAGGCTTCGCCACCATCGACGACTTCCGCGGCCGCTCGCTCAACACCGTAACCGACTGGAACCAGCTCAACCTGAATTACCAGATCGTGGCCCGCATTCACGAGGACCTGTGCATCGGCTGCCAGCTTTGCTACACCGCCTGCTGGGACGGCGCCCATCAATGCATCCACCTCGATCGCACCGCGCCCGCACCCGATACCACGCGCACGCCGGCCATGGTCACAGCGGAAGCAGCGCGCCGCATCACCACCACGCCTATTCCCAAGCTGGATGCAGGCGGTCCAGGCCACACCAACGCAATCACTCCACTGGAGCGGATTCCGCGGGTGGATGAACATCACTGTGTCGGTTGCAATCTCTGCTCGCTGGTCTGCCCGGTGGATGGCTGCATCACCATGGAGCGCGTCGACAACGGGCTCCCCCCGCAGACCTGGGCCGAACGCACCGCGGAAGTTGCGCAAGCAAAAGCATAGACCCGGAGAAACACAAACGCTTTATGGCCACCCTGATCCAGAATGGCACCGTCGTCAACGCCGACGGACAACACAAATCCGACGTCCTCTGCGATGGAGAGACGATCAAGCAGGTCGCCCCCAACATTCCCACTGCTGGCCACACGGTGGTCGATGCGACTGGCCTCCTCGTTATGCCCGGTGGAGTCGACGTACATACCCATCTCGATATGCCCTTCGGCGGCACCGTATCCGCTGACGATTACCGCACCGGCACCATCGCCGCAGCCGTCGGCGGAACAACGACCGTCATCGACTTCGTCCTTCAGTCTCGCGGCCACACCATGGCCGAGGCTCTGGAAACCTGGCTGGCCAAGAGCGACGGCAAAGCGTGCATCGACTTCGGACTGCATATGGCCGTCACCGACCTTGGGCCAGGAGATGGCGCGCAGGGCCTGGCCGAGATGGAAACCATGGTGCAGAAAGGCATCTCGTCCTTCAAGCTCTTCATGGCCTATCCCAACGTCCTCATGATCGACGACGGGCTGATGTTCAAGGTCATGCACAAAGCCGGACTGCTGAACGCGCTCTGCTGCGTGCACGCCGAGAACGGCAGCGTGATTGACGTCGTGGTGGCGCGCATGCTCGCCGAGGGCAAGACCGAGCCCCACCATCACGCGCACAGCCGTTCGGCCCATGCGGAGGCTGAAGCCACGCACCGCGCCATCGCGATCGCGCACATAGCCGGCGCCGCGGTGTACATCGTCCATCTCTCCAATGAGGACTCTCTGCGCGAGCTCAAGCACGCACAGCAACGTGGCCTGCACGCTTTGGCGGAGACTTGCCCGCAGTACCTGGTGCTCTCGCTCGAAGAGCATATGCCCGGCAAGAGCTGGGAAGAGGCCAAGTACGTCTTCACGCCTCCCCTGCGCAAAAAACATAACCAGCCTGCGCTGTGGAAGGCGCTCGAGGACGGCTCGCTGTCCGTCGTCTCCACCGACCATTGCCCCTTCCGTTTTGCCGACCAGAAGTCTCTGGGCAAAAACGACTTCAGCAAAATTCCCAATGGCGGCCCGGGCATCGAGAACCGCCTGCAGATCCTCTGGCACTTCGGCGTGGTCCTGGGCCAACTCACCCCGCAGAGGTTTGTCGAGCTCTGTTGCACCGCGCCCGCCCGCATCTTTGGCATGCCGCAAAAAGGCGCGATCGCTCCCGGCAAGGACGCCGATATTTTGCTCTGGGATCCCAACGCCGCATACACCATCTCCGCTGCCACCCAGTGCATGGCCACGGACTACTCCATGTTCGAAGGCTGGAAGGTTTCAGGCAACGCCCGGCACGTCTTCTCCCGCGGCGAGCTGGTAGTGAAAAACGGCAAGTGGATTGGCAAGACGGGCCGCGGGCGGTTTCTCAAACGTGAAGCCAATGCCGGGGGCTTCGCCTGATGCTCACTCCCAGCGCCACAGTTGGGGACCCGAGCCTTTCGAACGCCGACCTTGCACCCACCACGGCCGCCAACCGCACCTGGGGTACTTACAACTACATCGCTCTGTGGTTCTCCATGTCGATGGAGGTCACCACCTACATGCTGGCCTCGTCGCTGATTGCCGGCGGCATGAATTGGAAGCAGGCGATCTTCACCATCCTTATGGGCAATCTGATCGTGCTCGTGCCCATGCTGCTGAACGCGCATGCCGGCGCCAAGTATGGCATTCCCTTCCCGGTCTTCGTGCGCGCCAGCTTTGGCGCCTTGGGAGCGAACATTCCCGCGATGCTCCGCGCTCTGGTGGCCTGCGGATGGTTTGGCATTCAGTCCTGGTTGGGTGGCCAGGCGATCGCCGCCATGATCCACGTCGTCTGGCCGGCAACGGAGCACATGCCCGTCGTCCTGTGGTCGAGCTTTCTCGGCTTCTGGCTGCTCAACATGTTTGTCGTGTGGAGTGGGGTTGAATCGATCCGCTTCCTGCAGAGCTTCTCCGCGCCCTTCATGCTGGTGATGTCGCTCACCCTGCTCTTCTGGATGCTGCATAAAGCCGGCGGCTTTGGGCCCATGCTCTCAGCGCCCAGCCACTTCCACTCGACCGGCAGCTTTCTGCATTTTTTCTTTCCGTCGTTGACGGCGATGGTTGGCTACTGGGCGACGCTCTCGCTGAACATTCCCGACTTCACCCGTTATGCCAAGTCGCAGGACTCGCAGATAGTCGGCCAGGCCTTTGGCTTGCCGGTTGCGATGACTCTGTATTCGTTCATCGGCATCGCCTGCACCTCGGCCTCGGAAACTATCTTCGGCGAGCCGATATGGTCCCCCATCACCCTGTTGGGACGCTTTCATCAGCCGGTGGCGGCGGTGCTGGCGTTGGTCGCCGTGTTGGTGGCGACGCTCAACGTAAACATCGGCGCCAATGTGGTCTCACCCTCGAATGATTTCTCCAATCTCGCGCCGCGCTTGATTAGCTTTCGCACCGGCGGTCTCATCACCGGCTTTCTCGGTTTGGCCATGATGCCCTGGAAACTGATGAGCACCTTCGGTACTTACATTTTCGGCTGGCTGGTCGGCTACTCCGGCCTACTTGGCCCGGTGGCCGGCATCATGGTGGCGGACTACTTCCTGATCCGGAACACGCATCTCGACGTCGCCTCCCTCTATCATCGCGGAGGCCCCTACGAATACTCCCGCGGCTTCAATCCCCGCGCCGTCGTGGCCTTGGTGGCGGGAGTCTTTGTGGCGCTCATCGGTCTTGCGGTGCCATCACTTCGCTTCCTGTACGACTACGCCTGGTTCGTCGGCTTCTTCCTCTCGGCAACCATCTACTATCTCCTCATGCTGCGATACAAGCCTGTCCTCGTAACGACGGCTTAAGGTAGGGACGGGTGCCCCACGTTCGCCCCAGCGTACGTGGGCCGAAAAAGACGGGGCGAAGCCCCTTCGATCGTTTTTGTCCTTTAGCTCAGAGAGGCAATCCGCTAAAAGCATTTGAAGAAAATCATTTTCGGCCCAGGTACGCCAGGGCGATCGAGGGGCACCCGTTCTTCTCCAAACGAGCCTCACCTGATCGATCCGCAGAGTTTTGGTTTTGTATCAGGGCACGACTTTAGTCGGGCCGTACAGGACTGAAAGAGAATTTGGGCTTCAGCCCCTGGTTAACGCATCCGCACAAAAATGCAGTGCCTAGGGGCTAAAGCCCAGATTTTTTTTGCACGTCAACGGCCCGACTAAAGTCGTGCCCTGATACAAAACATTAGAAGCTCCCTGTGCCTCACCAGATAGTGCACCGGTTAACTGGCGCCATCGGCTGGCCAGTCTTACAAGCAAAGGCCTTCTGGAACTCGGGAAGATTCAACACCACTCCATTAACACGGAACATCGCCGGCGAGTGCGGATCGGTCTCTATCCCCAATCGCAGGTCCTCCGGGCGAATATTCTCACACCAGTGCTGTCCAAACGCGACAAAGAACTGCTGATCGGGAGTGAAGCCCCCGTGCTCCGCAGTCCCCTTCTGTTTGAGATCCACGCCGGCCTTTTGCGCACGGTCGAGATATGCGAGAAACGCCAGCTTCAGGCCACCAAGATCGGCGAGGTTCTCGCCCAGGGTAAGTTTTCCGTTGACGTGCAGATCGTCCACAGCCACAAAGCCGTTGAACTCGTTCACCACGCAATCGGCGCGCTCGATAAATTGCTTGCTGTCCGCCGCTGACCACCAATCTTCGAAATTGCCCTTGCCATCAAACTGCCGCCCCTCATCGTCAAACCCGTGCGTCAATTCGTGACCGATAATACTGCCCACGCTTCCGAAGTTCACCGCATCATTCTGGCTGCGATCAAAAAATGGCGGCTGCAGGATCCCGGCAGGAAAGTTGATGTCGTTCATCTGCGAACTGTAATAGGCATTGACCGTGGGTGGGCTCATATCAAATTCGCCGCGGTCCACCGGTTTGCCGATCTTGGCAATGTCGCGCTTCTGTTCGAACGTAGCCGCACGTAGCGCGTTGCCCAACGCATCGCCGCGGGTAACAGTCAGGGTGGAGTAATCCCGCCACTTATCGGGATAGCCGATCTTGTTGGCGACCGCATGCAGCTTCTCTTCCGCGCGCGCCTTGGTGGCCGCGCTCATCCAGTCCAGTTGTTCGATATCCCGCCCCATCGCCGCTTCCACATCCTGCGTCAACTTGAGCGCGCGCTCTTTGTCTTCAGGACTGAACCGCTGCGCCACATACACCTGCCCTAATGCCTCTCCCAGCGCGTCGTCTGTCTCGGAGACACAACGCTTCCACCTGGGCTTTTGCTGCGGTTGGCCATCCAGCACCTTGCCATAGAAATCGAACGACTCCTTATCCAGGGCCTGTGGCAAAGCAGTGCTGGGCAGATGGCGGATCAGGGCCCAGCGCAGATAGGTCTTCCATTCATCCAGGCTGGTGCTTTCCAGCAGCTCATTCAATCCGGCGAAGTAGGCGGGCACGGCCACATTCAGCGACTCCACCGGGGGCGCTTGTACGGCACGCAGAAATCGAACGAAGTGGAAAGCCGGTGTGCTGCTGTCAAGTTTCGCCAGATTCGTCATGTGGTATAGGCTCGCGGGATCGCGCCGCTCGACATTGCTGAGCGAGTAGCCGGCAAGCGCCGTCTCCACTTTCAGCACAGTCTCCGCATCCTTCGCCGCCTGCTCTTTCGTTTCCCCCAGCAATGCAAAGATCCGCGCCACGTGCGCCATATATTGCTTGCGCAGCTCAACGGACTTGTCATCCTTGCGCTCGTAGTACCCCTTTTCCGGCAATCCTAGATCTGTTTGGTCCACCATCGCAATCTGTTGCGTGGCGTCTTTGTAGTTCTGCTCGGAACCGAAGGAGAAAAGTGAAGTCACTCCTATCCCATCCAGGTACGCCGTCAACTTCGGCAACTCATCTTTAGACGTGAGGGCTGCGATGCGATCCAGCAGCGGTTGCAGTGGCTTGAGTCCCGCCTCGTTCACCGCATCCACATTCATGCAGCTGGCATAGTAGTCGCCGATCTTTTGTTCATTGGGCGATCGTCCCGGACCGCCCGCCGCGGCCTTTTCCAGGATCGCCTTCAGCACCAGTTGGTTTTCGTCGATGAGTTCGCTGAACCGGCCATAAGAGGATTCGTCCTCCGGAATAGGATTCTGCTTTAGCCATCCGCCGCACGAGTACTGGTAGAAGTTCACGCAGGGGTCGACACTGGTATCCATCAGCTTCGGGTCGAGCGCACGCATCGTCTTCGCCGGCGTTGCTTGCTGCTGTGCCGAAGCAGGAATCGCCGGCAGCAGCGCTCCGATCAACAATAATCGCGTAACCCAACCTGACATGCATGCCTCACGAGCCTCCCGGATGGTATTCCCGCTCCGTGTGGCCCTTCAATTGATCGCGGTAGAAGTAGACCTCGCGCAAATTCCCAGTGCTGTACCGCTCCACCTGATCCTTGAAGTGGGGCGACTGCGGATGCCCGCTTTCCCCACCGGCTGTCACCGCCTTCGCGTGTACCTTATCCCCGAACTCCACTACCGCGACAAAACTATTCCCGCCGGTCCCGTACCACTTCTTCGTTCCGGTGGCCCTGCCCGTTTCCGCCGCGGTGTAGGGCCTGGCGCTGAACGAAGCCAGCGAGCCCCAGCCGGAATAAGTGAACCCCACCGGGCTGCTTGGCTGGGCATCGTCGAAGCGCTGCACGATGTCCCCGTTCAGGCGCTGAAAGCGATTGATCTCACCCCACGGCGTCTGCCACTTCCCGAAATCCGCGGTCAGCCTGTCTGAGGCCGTAGCCAACGCCTTCAGAGCCACATCGTCGGGCACCGATGGCGCAGCAAAGTCGTCTTCATTAGACGTTGGATGGCCCCCACTTGCTCCTGCCGCCTTAGCGATTTCCTGCCCCCAGAAGACAGCCAGCGAAGTCGCCACCGAATCCACGCCCCAGCGCAGATCCCATCGCTGGAGCACGCCAATCTGATCGGCCAACGCCGTCTTGGTTTCCGAATTCGCCGGCAGATTCGCCCAAGCCCTCATGAGCCCAGACAGCGGCTTGATAAACCATGGCAGATAGCTGTCATAAGCCGCGGCCATCAGGGAGTCCAGGGTGAAATCTTTCTTGCCTTGCAGCAGACGCATCGCGTGCAGGCCCCGCGCCGATTCCCTGCCCGTTTCCACATAAGCCGGATAATCCTGCTTGCGCAGGCTGCTCTCCCCCGCCCCGGACCAGGGAGAATCGTTCACGTTAAAGACGTATCCGCTCGCCGGGTCCAGCAGATGTGGAGTCTCCTCGACAGTCAGCAACCCTTGCCACTCCGTTGCCGGGTCGCTCCCATCCACCGGCTTGGTGAAGTCGAACTTCGTGTCTCTGCGGGGAATGAAGTTGCCGTGAAAGTAGGCAATGTGCCCATCCGCGTCGGCGTAGACGGTGTTGTTGGACGAGTTCGCCTCCAGCGCCATCGTCTGCAGGTAATCCTGGTAATTCTTTGCCTTGGTCCTCAAGTAGGACTGCGTCAGAGCCTTCACCGGTTCCTGCATAAGCCGGATCGTCACCCACTTGCCATCCTGTTCCCGAATCACCGGACCGTGATGGGTGTAGTACGCGGTGAACTTTTTCTCCGCCATGCCATGCTCGGTGCGGTAGGGCACGGTGATCTGCTTCTCAACCACCGGCCGTTCCTCATCTCCGTACTTGTAGTAGTAATGTCCATCTTTGCTGCTCACCATCTCCAGATACTCATCGACCGCGTCCACCCCGCTCGAGGTATGCATCCAGCCCACCCGATCGTTGAAGCCCTGGTAGATAAAGAACTGGCCCCACGTCACCGCTCCGTAGGCATCGAGCCCTTCTCCGCTGACCATCTGTAACTCTGACCGAAAGAAAAACGAAGTATGCGGATTGATCAGCAGCAGCGCATGATGCTGCACCGTGTTGGAGGGAGCAATGCCAATCCCATTCGATCCACCTGGCTCCGGGTCCGGCTCTTCTTGCAGGGCCGCGATGCTCTTACGACCTCCGTAAAACGCTTCCAATTTCTTAAGATCCACTCGCTCGAAGTCGCCTCCAATGCTGCCTTCAGAAAATGAAAGCGCCATCCAGGGCTCGAAATGGTGAATGACCCGCGGCTTCACCTGGGGATGTTTCGCGAGATAGAAGTTGGCCCCATCGGCAAACGCATCCATCAGCTTCCTCAGCCACTCCGGGCTCTCCGCATAATCCTTCTTCAAGACTTCGGGATCGATGAACAACTTCATGCGCAGATCCTGATAGACCTTGCGTTCGCCCTCCGCCTCTGAAAGCCGTCCCATGGCATTCAAGTAGTTGGTCTCCACCCGGTTGAAGTCGTCTTCACACTGCGCGTAGATCATGCCAAAGACGGCATCCGCGTCGCTCTTGCCGTACACATGCGCGACTCCCCAATCGTCCCGGACAATGGTGACGTTCTTCGCCTCTGCGCCCCACCGCTGCGCGGGACTGCTCTCCGCGCGGCAAAGCGTACTCAACATCAAAGCCGCGATTAGTGCCAAGCTCTTTTTCATTTACGCTGCCGAAGGCCCTCTCGCTGCTCTCGCTTGAAATCGCATCATGTAAATGGTAGCCGCTGCAACCAGGCTGGGGATGACGAGCATCAACAGGCCGGGCTGGTACGCTCCGGTATAGTCCTTGGCCAGGCCCATCCCGAAGGGGCCAACGAAGCCTCCGAGAATTCCGATGGTGTTCATCGCCGCAATTCCAGCAGCGGCAGATCTGCCATGGAGGAAGCTGGTAGCCAACGCCAGGACCGGGCCTTGCAGCGCGTAGTAACTGATCGATGCAATAGCCAGCGCAGGAACTGCCAGAAATGGGGCTATCGACAGTCCGCCGATCAGGTAGCACACGCACATGATCAGAAGTGGGACGGCGACATGGAAGTAGCGTTCCTTGGTGCGGTCAGAGTGCACGGCATTGAGAATCATGCTGGGAGCTCCCAGCACATTCATCACAGCCACCAGGAAACCGACATCGCGATTGTTGAGAGCAGTGATCGTCTTGAGGATCAATGGAGCAGAAAAAGTGTAGGCATAGCTGCAGGTAAGCGTGCACAGGAAGACAAGGCTTACCTGCCACACGCGGTGATCGAGCAGCGCACGCCCGAAATGGACTCCGTGTCCATCGCCAGTTGCGCTCTTGCTTAAATGATGGATAATCCACTCCCGCTCATCCTCCGTGAGCCACTTGGCCTGAGCGGGACCGCCCGGCAGGTAGATCACGAAGACGATACTCAGCACGACGGCAGGCAGGCCTTCGGCCAGGAACAGCCACTGCCATCCGGCCAGTCCGGCCTTGCCCTGAAGATCAAGAAGGGCTCCGGCGATCGCCCCGGTGAGCACTGAGGCCAGAGGAAGTGAGACGTAAAAGCGGCTTATGGCGCGAGCCCGCATGTGCACCGGGAACCATTGCGCGAGATAGAAGATCACGCCCGGGAAAAACCCCGCCTCCGCCATACCCAGCAGGAAGCGCATGACATAGAACTGCATTGGCGTCTTCACAAACATCATGCCCATCGCCAGCAGTCCCCACGTGAGCATGATGCGAGCGAACCAGCGTCGCGCGCCCACGCGATAGAGCAGCAGGTTAGACGGAATCTCGCAAGCGGCATAGCTCACGAAAAACAGGCCGGCGCCGAAGCCATAGACCGATGCGCTGAAGTGCAGATCGCGATTCATCTGAAGTGCAGCGAAGCTGATGTTCACGCGGTCCATGTACGCGATCCCATAGCCCAAAGCGAGCAGCGGGATCAGCCGCCAACCGGCCTTGCGTAGCGCCACGCGCCCAACCGCATCGTCCATTGGCAGGGACGCACGGGCGGGCATCAGCGGCTCGGTGACAGACATGGAGCACCTATGAGACGAGTGAGGAGAGAATACCATCCACCCAAAAGGCCGAGACTCAGGCTGCAGTTGATTAGGCAGTCAAGCCCATCCCACTGGACGGGTGCCCCACGTTCGCCAACCTGCCCCGGCGTGCCGTGGGAGCGTACCTGGGCCGAAAAAGACGGGGCGACCCGGATTTCCTGTACGCTGCGCTGGACAGTACCGCGTGTGCGGCTTTCATTAAGGAAAGCCGCATGAAGTTCGCCAACGCCACCAAACTCAACAGGAAATCCGGGCGAAGCCCCATAAGCGCTAACTTATTTTCCAGACAATAGCAATCGGAGAAGACGCTGGTTTTTTGCATCTCCAACTCGCCGCAAAATCGTCATCCTGAGAGTTTGTAACTTTATTGATTTTTGAAAAATCCAGTTCTCAAAACAAACGAGTTAGAGTTAGAACTTGTCTAAAGTAGCCAAAAAAGTCACAGGCTCTGAGCGGTGCGCCTCACAGATTTATCGCGTGACACGAAGCTTGGTGGCGCGGAGTCGAAGGACCCCGGCGCTGCCTATCTTACCCATGCTTTTCGGAGCTTTTCAACCACCGAACCCCCGAGAACAGGATCTGCTGCAATGTAAGGCGTGCGTGCATGGCTGCCAGAAATGTAGATGTAGCCGCCGGACACAGCAAGATGCTAGGAAGTTCTTGAATTTCCCCAGGGAAAGATCGTGGCGGGTCCGCCCGGTGCGGGCTTCGGTGGTTGAAAAGCTCCGAAAAGCATGGGTAAGATAGGCACCGCCGGGGTCCTTCGACTCCGCGCCACCAAGCTTCGTGTCACGCGATAAATCTGTGAGGCGCTCCGCTCAGGATGACGATTTTGTGGGAGTTTTGACGAAAACATCCTAAACAAGTTAGCGCTTATGGGGCTTCGCCCCTCGAACGCTTTTACGTTATCGACTGCCAGATCCGGGGATGTGGGGCACCTGTCCTTTGTGGCTAATTGAGGTGCGCCCGTCCAGTCCTAATCCCCGTCAACCCATCAACCCGCATCGTAGAATGAACCCGGAGGAAACCCGCCTGATGGCAACTGCCACGGAGGCTGCCTGGTTCACAGCCGGAGACGTGGACGGCTTCTTCGGCCTCTTCTTCAGCGGCTTTCCTGATCTTCTCTTGATCGTGGGCCTCGCCCCCGTCTGCGGCTTTCCCCTAGGCTTCGTCGCCAGCCGTATCCTGCCCGGTGCGGCGATCTCCGTTCTGGCAGGAAACCTCTTCTACGCATGGCAGGCACGCCGCCTGGCGCGAAGAGAAAACCGCAGCAATGTCACCGCCATCCCCTTCGGCATCAATACGCCCACCATCTTCGCCTACGTCTTCCTCATCATGGGCCCCATCTATACCCGGACACACGATGCAAACCTCGCTTGGCACGCCGGCATCTTTGCCAGCCTGGTGAGCGGCATGGTGCAGACTGTGGGAGCCTCATGCACCGATTGGCTGCGCCGCAACACACCGCGCGCCGCCTTGCTGTCCCCGCTAGCCGGCCTGGCGCTTGCCTACCTTTGCCTGGGCTTCATCTTTGGAGTCTTTCAGCAAGCAGCCATTGCTCTGCTGCCCATGCTCGTCCTATTCACCCTTTATGGCTCGCGTCTCAGGCTCCCCTATCGTGTGCCGCCGGCTCTCTTCGCCATCGCCCTCGGCGCGGTGTTGGTGGCGGTGCTGCGCTGGATCCACATCTACACCGTTCCTATGCCCACGGTGCCGGCGGTGAAACTCTATCTACCGCACGCGGTAAATATATTTGCGCTCTTCAGCCAGCGTGCCTACTGGCCTTATCTCGCCATCATTATTCCGCTGGCAGCGCTGGATACTCTGGGGTCGCTGATGATTTTGGAAAGCGTCAAAGTTGCCGGCGACGACTACGCAACCAGGCCCTCTCTCCTGATGAATGGCCTGGGCACGCTGACTGCCGCTTGCCTGGGCAGTCCCTTCCCCACGACGCTCTACCTCGGCCACGCCGCGCACAAGGCCAACGGCGCCCGCTCAGGTTATTCAGTGCTCAATGGTCTGGTCACGCTGCTGCTTTGCACCACGGGAATCCTGCCCGTGGTGCTCCGCTTTGTACCTCTGGAAGTGGCTGCGCCGGTGATCATCTGGTTCGGCCTGATCACGGTCGCGCAAGCCGTGGTCGAAGTGCCAGCCCATCAGGCCATCGCCGTCATCATCGGACTCATTCCCGCCCTGGCACAGTGGGCCACAGGCATTGCTGACACGGTCGCGCGCAAAGCTGGCAGCAGCCTCATGGAAGTTGCACCCCGCATGGGCGGCGATTTAGCCATGGGAGGATTGATCGCGCTGGGCCAGGGATCGCTACTGACCTCGATGCTCTGGTCCGCGGCGCTGGCGTTCATCATTCAGCGCCGCTTTGTGCCCGCAGCCGCCTGGTTGGCAGCGGCCGCGGGCCTTTCCGCAATCGGCATCATCCATGCCTATACGCTCTCCCCCAACGGCGTGGAAAGCCGAATCGGGTGGTGGGTCGCGCCTGACTTCACCCTTGCCTACGCCGCCGGCGCAGCCTTCTCACTCGCCTGCGCCTGGTATGCACATACCAGACGAGCTGAATATCTCGACCCGGAAACGTTCGCAGTCACTGAATGAAGTCCACTGGCGCATCGGATCACGATCCTGTTACCGTCGCCAATGACATACCATTGCCTCTTTGTCGAAGGAAAGGAAGGAATTCATGGAACGTCGCAGTCTGCTGAAGACTCTTTCTACCGCCGCTGCTGTGGGCGCAGTCACCAGCCTTGGCGGCGGACGCACCCTCTCCGCCGAAGCGGCTTCGGGCATCGTCCAGACGATGGGAAATGGAGGTCCGCTGGCTCAGGCCAAAGACGCGGCTCGCCGGGGAATGCCGCCGCTGAAAATCACCGACGTCAAGATCATCGCCACCGCACCCTCCGGCTCCAACTGGACCATCGTCAAAGTGGAGACCAGCGAGCCCGGCCTCTACGGCCTGGGCGCAGCCACCCACCAGGAGATTCCGCAGGCCGCGCAGGCCTACATTGAAAAGCGCTTGAAGCCCTTCGTGATTGGCAAGAACTGCGACGAGATCGAAGACATCTGGCAGTCCGCGTACTTGCAGGAATACTTCCGCTCGGGCCCGGAAGGCAACGACGCTCTGAGCGGCATCGATGGCGCGCTGTGGGACATCCTGGGTAAGCGTCTCGGCGTTCCCGTGTATCAACTGCTTGGAGGGAAGGTGCGCGCCGCCGTGCCGCTTTATGGCCACGCCGCCGCCTTGACGCAGAGCGAACTGAACGACCAGGTGCAGGCCTACATCGAAAAAGGCTATCAGGTGGTGCGGGTGCAATTGGCGGTTCCCGGATGGTCCGGTTATGGCGTGGGCGGCGCCAAAACCTCCGCCGCCGTGCAGGCTCTGCGGCCGGATGGCGTAACCCCTTCCCCGGTCTTCGATGCCGGACGCTACCTCACCACCACCATTGGCATGTTCGAGGCCGTACGCGCCAAGTTCGGATTCGATGTCGGGCTGGTGCACGACATTCACGAGCGGCCGGCGCCCAATCAATCGATCGAGTTGTGCAGAGCCGTCGAGCAGTACCGGCCCTTCTACATGGAAGATCCGCTTTCGCCGGAAGATGTAGGTTGGTTCCAGATCTTTCGCCAGGAAACGTCGGCGCCATTGGCCATGGGAGAACTATTTGTGAACCGCAATGAGTGGCTGAGCCTGGTCGCCAACCGGTGGATCGACTTCATCCGCATCCACCAGTCCTCGGTGGGCGGCCTGAACATGTGCCGCAAGGTGGCGCACTGCTGCGAGTTCTTCGATGTGCGCACGGCATGGCACGGGCCGAACAACGTAGATCCGGTCGGTCACTGTTACAATTTGCACCTGAACCTCGTCACCCCCAACTTCGGCATTCAGGAAGAGACCTTCTTCGACGAGAAGACCCGCGAGGTGTTTCCTGGAACCCCCGAGATCCGCAAGGGCTACATCTACTCCAACGACAAGCCGGGCTTCGGTATCGACATCGACGAGAAAGCCGCTGCGCGCTATCCCTACACCAAGGATTTCGAAGATCGCGGAAATGACCGCATGCTCGATGGAACCATCGTCCGGCCATAGCACATGGCCGAAGGTTGCCCGGGAAAATCTCTTTTTAGAGGGGAATGGGCGCTGGAAGGTACCTAAGTAACAACAGTAACTATCAATTTAATGAGCAGGAAAAGCAGAAACCCTCGCGCAGGCAGGCATCGTCGGCATCTAACCGAGACATGAAGAAGCTACTGCTATGCACTTTCATCGCCCTCTTTACGGCCTCTGCATATGCACAGCCGTACTACCACCATCGCCGTCATCACCATCACCACCACTACTACCACCATCGCCATGCTGTCATCGTTGTGAGGTAGCGGGTCGCTGATTGAGCAATCGCCTGGCGAGTGAGGATCAAAAAAGGGCTGCCTCGGTAAGAGGCAGCCCTTCACACTTTAATTGATGGTTAAGGTAAATGTTGTAGAGCCGGTGATGTTCGCATTGCTGCTGTCCGTCGCAGTGACGGTAACAGTATAGGTCCCGGCCGGCGTACCCCCGCCCGTTCCTCCACCGCAACCGAGTCCCGCTCCGACGCTCAGGAACACCAGCATCACCAAGGCTACCGGCCATCTCTTTCTTCGGATACCCGGTATGAGAAGCAACAGCAGGCAGCCCGCCACGGTACCGCCTGCCACGCTGGGCTGACGTCTTGCGCACGTTACCTGCTGGACCCTTGCGGAGGTTTCCGCCGGCAGCGACCGTGGTAATCGTCAACGTAGTGGTCGCGGTTCCACCCGCCGCCAATGGCACACTTGAGCTGCCGAACGTACCATCCACATTCAGCGTACTGGGCCCTGAGGCGACCAAGGCAACCGTTCCCGCGTACCCGCCGGTAGACGTAAGCGTGATCGTCGAGGTGCCGGTGTTGCCCCGGCGACGGTGACGAGATGGTCATGTTTGTGGCCGCGACCGTGATACCCGGGTTAGTGACGGCCACGGTTGTCGTGCCTGAGGAGGTGGCGTTGTAGCTGTCTCCACCATAGGTAGCCGTAATCGTATCTGTACCGGCTACGAAGCCGAGCGATGCCGCGGTGGTCACAGTCAGGGTCGCAGTCGCGGTGTTACCGGACGCCAGAGTCACCTGCTTGACGGTGCCGATCGTGACCCCTGCCGTCGTAAACGTCACCGGCCCGGTGAGCGTCCCCGCCGTCTTCCCGGTCACCGTAGCCGTCAGAGTCAGGCTGGCTCCAATTGCGAACGATGTAGGACTCGCCACCACCGCAGTCGTGGTCGCCTGTGTTCCTGAGGCCACGACCGTCACCGTAACGCCGGAGCTGGTGGACGCCGTGTAGTTGGAATCTCCCGAGTAGGTAGCCGAGACGACATAGGTACCTGCGCTGGCGAAACCACTCGTGGGCGCATACGTGGCAGTGTAAGGCGACGCGGCGGAAAGGGTGACCGGCGTCTGCGCGACGCCGTTTACAGTAAACGTCACCGTCCCGGTTGGTCCTGTCGCTCCGGCTGTGTTCGGTGTGACCGTCGCGGTGAAAGTGACTGTCTCCCCGATCGCTACAGAGGTCCCAGGAGCTACGGTGACTGCCGTCTTGGTGCCGGTCGCCTGCACCAGGGCGGCAAACGCCGTCGCCAGGTTGTTGGCATCGACCGTTCCGATGCCAGTCGCTTGATCATACCCCGTACCGGCTACGTAACCAATGACCGGGTTGGAACCCGTCGGGCAATTGGGCGTACCAGACGTGCAGGGCACCTGGTTGTTCCCGGTTGTGATGTCGTGAAAGGCCGACGCATAGGTAGTCGCATTCGATGCCAATTTGTAGAGGGTTGGATTGATGTTTCCTAGCCCACCACCGCCGGTAGCCAGCTTCTGCTCAATGACCGCCAGAAGACCGGCAAACTCCGGGGCAGCAAAGGAAGTCCCGCCGGCCAGAGCGAGGAAGTCGTCATTATCCGACTGGCCTGGATCCGATAGGCGAAAACTAGTCGCCTGGCAGCTGGAGACGTAGGCATTCGGGCTTCCAACCGTAGTCACCTGCGTGCAATAGAGATAGCTGTCGTGGTCCGGGGAAGCATCGAGCGAAATATCCGGCACATCGCGATGGCCATCGGCCGGAATGTTCGGCACGCCGGTCTGCCAGCTGGGCTTGTCAAACAACGCACTCGCGCCGCCGCCGCCCGCGGAAAGGCCTCCATTCTGAGTGATGGCGAACGCGGTATCGTTCCACGCCATCTCGGGAATATACGACTTGGCGGACGTGACCACGTCGTCGGAAACGCTGCCACTGCCGTTTGCACTCCAATAGGTTCCGGCGCCGGTCTGCGGGGCGGCGGCTGTGCCGTCACCCATGAATTCGCTGCCACCTGCATCGGTAGCGAAGGCACTGCTTCCCGGATAATCCACAGCCAGCCCCTGGGTCGCCGACTGAATTGTCTGCGTGGCGCTGTCGTCGCAGTCTGCCGCGCCTGTATCTCCGGACGCCAGGACAACGGTCTGCCCCTGGCTGTTTGCCTGCTCCAGGAGGCTCTCCGTCGCGGTGATCGCTGCCGTCTGATAGCTCGCCTCACAAGCGCCGTAGCTTTGGCTGATGATGGGAACGGTGATGCCGTTGATCGTGTTCTGGATTGCATACTGCAGCGAAGTCCCGACATCGCCCGAATTCACCAGGATGATCGACGCCCCGGTCGCTACACCGCCCGAGTACTCGAGGTCCAGATCGGTTTCTGACAGGTCGTTGGAAGCCGCTCCGGTAGCGACGGACGAAGGCGTCGTGCCCGGTACCGTGAACACTGTCGGGTTATTGACCGGAAGGCCCGCCGCCGCGCGGAAATCGGTGATGTCGGCCGGAACGATATCGGTTTGACCGATGACCGCAATGGTCACCCCTTTCCCGGTAGACGGCCGCTCCAGTCGGTGGCCCTCAGTCAGCGGGTTGATGTCATAAATAACCGCAAGATCTCCAGGGGCGAGATAGTGGCTGCCGGTGAGCCCCGAGGTGAACCTTTTCTTCACCAGCTTCGGCTTCAACTTGAAGTCGTTCAGCCCGTGCACGTTGTTCACCAGGCCGCCCAGGGCACTGGGAATCGAGATCTGGGTCGAGTTGGCAAAGTGGGTCTCGCCATTCACGTTGTAGTTGTGAATCTGCGTCTGGAACGCTTTCTCCACCGACGCGACGCTCCCGTTGAAGCTGATGGAATTGCTACTCTGGGAGACCGAGGTGATGGTGAATCCTTCTTGCTGCAACCACGCCGAGACTTGGGCAAGGTCGGCCGCGCTCATGCCAAATTGTTGGCCAAACTGCGCCGGGGTGAGCCACTGGTGATAGCTCGGAGAAGACGGCTCCTGCTGCGCCGCCAGCAGCGCCTTCAGGCTCGCTTCCTGTGCCTCAGAGCGCTTGAAGTCGATAGTCATGCCCTGCAGGACCTTCGCATTGTCCACCAGGCCCGCTTCGTATTCGGGTTTCGCCAGCGGATGCAACGTTCCGGTCAACGGCACAGCATTTGCGCTCTCGATGGGCTGAGCGATCCTGTTCTGAAGCAACGCCTGAGCCTGAGTACCTTGGGGAAGGGCACTGAAAGCGAGCATGACAAGAAAGGGGGCAGAGAGAAACGTGCAGAGTTTACGCAAGGGCCTTCTCCTCGGGGTCGAAGCTCAAGCACCTGAGCTCCCAGGTTCAAATCTTCATTCGAATCGTCGGGGCGCTACAGGGAGCCGCCGTTAACCGTTAGACGCATCACGTCAAAAACGTCATGCGAGAACTGAGATATTCATGCAGTGACAGTGTCTCTCATCGACGTGTCGCTGTACAAGTTATCAGCTAGGCATGGTAACGCCTCGACAATACCTTACAATTTACCTGGAATCACAGACGTAAATTCAGAATCGGGAGATTACTGCCGGGGCAGGAAAATCTACTCGCTACGCAACTTTTCAGCCGCTTTGTTGTTGATGTCTTCGATGGGTTGCGCGACGAGCGCCTACGCTCATTAATGTGGGCCCATTACGTCTGCTTTGATGCGATAAATACCGCCAGGTCGATAAGTAGCTATTGCTGTTAAGATGGGCCGCGTGTTACCAGGTCGAGCGGCACCCAAAAGGTAAAGGTCGCTCCCTCGTCACGGTGACTGACGACGCCAATTCCACCGCCGTGCGCGCGAAGAATCGCCTTGGCGATGGCCAGCCCCATGCCTGTGCCATGCAGCAGGCGCTGCCGGCTGCCGCGGTAGAACTTGTCGAAGATATAGGCTTGCTCGGCGTCATCGATTCCCTGCCCTTGATCAGTGATGCTCACCAGCAGTCGATCTGCTTCGAGCGTGGCGCTGATACGCACCGGCGAACCCGCGGGAGAATACCGCGCCGCGTTTTCCAGCAGATGACGCAGCACACGGCGAATCAATTCCCTATCCAGCGAGATGGAGGGCATATCGGGGGGCAGTTCTACCGTCACCGGCCGCCCGCGCAGCAGCGCGTGGCAATCCTCCAGCGCCATGTCGATCACCTCCTGCAGCGGCTGCGGTTTCGGCCGCACCTCGATGCCATCGGTGTCCAGTTGCGCCATTTCCACCGCCTGGCCGATGAGACGGTCAAGGCGCGCGCTTTCTTCATCGAGAATGGCGAACATCTCGTGTCGCTGGCTTTCTCCCAGCGAGGGCTGCGACAACAGGCTGGTGGCTGCCGCTCGGATGGCGGTGAGCGGCGTGCGCAGCTCATGGGTCACCGAATCCAGCAATGCGCTGCGCAGGCGCTCTCCCTCACGCGCCGCTTCCACACGGCTGTAACGATCGAGAGCCGTCGACCGCTCCAGCGCAATAGCCAGCAGGCCGCCGATCGCGTCATACAATCCGTCTGAATAGCCGGACTCTTTGCTCTCTCTTTTCATGGCGATCGATCCACTCGCGCGCATGCCCAGCACCAGGGGAACGATACGCAGTCCGTCCATTCGCGGGAGGGGTCCGTCGGACAGGCGCGCTGCGGCACGCAACTCCTCGAGCGAGACAAAGTTTTGACGGGGATCGGAGGAGTAAGCCGAGTCGTTCTCGGTGAGATACAGGATCACTGCGTCAAAGCCGAAGATCGAGGCTACGACAAGGGGCGCATGACTAGCCACATCGCGCAGGTTCTCTTCCATCAACAACTGGTTGCTGAACTGATACAGGCGCTCCATTTCGCCGCGCCGGACTTCGCTCACCCCGGCCTGCCGCCGTTCGCTTTCCGAGATCCTGCTGATCACAATCGCGGAGGCAAGAAACCCAAGCAGCGCGATCCAGTTTTGCGGGTCGGAGATAGTGAAGCTGCCGATGGGAGGAAGGAAATAATAGTTATACAGCAGAGTGCAGCCAATAGAGAGGCAGACCGAATAGACCAATCCCCAGCGGAACGCCGCAAACTGCACCATCACCAGAAAGGTGAGCGCCACGGTAGTCTGGTTTACGTGGAGTATCCTGCGATAGATCAGCACCACCAGCAGGGCGGCCGCGGTCATCGCCACGTAACGAAGGACGAGCTGCCAGAGCGGGGCTCGCGTGCGAAGCATCAGTGGCGATCATATCGTAGTGGCAGAGGATGGAAATGGCAGAACGAGTCCTGGTGGTCGATGATGAGGCCCAGATCACGCGCGTACTGCGCACCGCTCTTTCCGCCCAGGGATACGACGTACGAGCGGCCAACGACCCCGAAGAAGCCCTTCGTCTCTTCGAGGAATGGAGTCCCGACCTGATCGTCACCGATCTGATGATGCCGGGCATGAGTGGAGTAGAGTTGTGCCGCCGGGTACGCAGCAAGACGGCGACCCCCATCATCGTGCTCTCGGTGCGTGATCAGGAGCGCTCCAAGGTCGAGGCGCTCGATGCCGGCGCCGACGACTACGTGACCAAGCCTTTCAGTATTCAGGAGTTGCTGGCTCGGGTGCGCGCGCACTTGCGCCGCGCGCCGGAGCGGACGGTGGACGCGCCCATCGAGATTGGCGACTTTGCCGTGGATGCCTCCGCTCACACCGCAACCGTATGCGGCAAGAGCCTGCACCTGACTCCGACCGAGTTCGACCTGCTGCTCTACATGGCGCGCAATGCCGGCAAGGCTCTCACTCATCGCGCCCTGCTGACGGCCGTATGGGGAGGCCAGTCTGCGCATCAGCCCGAGTATCTACGCGTCTTCATCGGGCAGCTCCGCCGCAAACTGGAAGCGGAAGGTCCGCGGCAGTACATTCAGACCGAGCCCTGGGTCGGCTATCGCTTCCTCCCCGAAGGCGTCCCCGAGTAGGAAAAGAACAGCAGGTCCCTCCACTCCTCTAAGGCCCGGAGGGCCGACCGCTAAACGTCAGCCCAGCCCGGAAGGGCTGGGATAGCATTCAGATGAGAATCCCGAGCGCTGTAAGCGCGGCACTACCCGTGCCCTGCGATCCTAAATATGTGATGGGATGACGCGGGTGCCGCGCCTACGGCGCTCAGGGTCGCATGATTGACATCCCAGCCCTTCCGGGCTGGGCTGACGTTTAGCGGTCGGCCCTCCGGGCCTTAGCGATTAGAAGGGCCTTAATTTTTTCACGCACCTATTCTCGCGCACCCTCTAAAGTCCAGTTCTCTTTCAATCTTGATAACAAAGCCAAAACACGCATCCAGCAGAAGCTACTCTTGCTGACACGCTGAAGCCCCGGCCTGGGCGTCCCCACCCCGTCTTTATAAATTCCTTATCTCTCGCTTACACCCTCCTTAGTGCGCCAAAGGTCCACTAGGTGATGGAGCATTGCCATGCAGGATCTACTGATGATTGTGTTCACCACTGTTTTCTTCGCCGTCGCGCTGCTCTATGTTCGCGGCTGTGAGAAGTTGAGGTAGCCATGTCTCATACCACCTTGATCGTGCTGATCCTTACCGTCGCGACCCTGATCTACCTGGTGATCACGTTGCTGTACCCGGAGAAATTCTAGATATGACCGCCAATGGCTGGCTGCAGTTCGCTGTGTTCTTTGCCGTGCTGCTGCTCCTCATGCGCCCCCTGGGCCTTTACATCGCCCGCGTGCTCGAAGGGGGAAAGACCTTTCTCGATCCGGTGCTTCGGCCCGTCGAGCGGCTACTCTACCGCGCCTGCGGCATCCACGCCGATCAGGAGATGAGTTGGCAACAATACTCCATCGCGATGCTGATCTTCAGCTTCGTCTCCTTGCTGCTGACCTACATCATCGAACGGGCCCAGGCCCTGCTGCCGTGGAACCCGCAGCATCTGGCCGGCGTAGCCCCGGCCACCGCCTTGAACACCGCCGCATCGTTCACCACCAACACGAACTGGCAGGTCTACACGCCCGAGACCACCATGAGTTACTTCACGCAAATGGCGGGCTTGGCCTATCACAACTTTCTCAGCGCGGCCATCGGCATCGCGGTCGCCGTGGCCCTGGTGCGCGGCATCGCGCGCAAGCAATCGGCCACCATTGGCAACTTCTGGGTCGATACCACGCGCACCGTCCTGTGGATCCTGCTGCCCATCTGCCTGGTCATTGCGCCAGTACTGATCGGCCAGGGAGTCATCCAGAACCTTAAGCCCTATACCACCGTGACCACCTTGCAGCATGGGCAGACGCCCCAAGTCATCGCGCAGGGGCCGGTCGCTTCCCAAGAGGTGATTAAGGAACTGGGCACCAACGGCGGCGGCTTCTTCAACGCCAATAGTGGGCACCCCTTTGAAAATCCCACGCCGTTCAGCAACTTCATTGAGATCGAATTGATCTTTCTCATTCCCGCGGCGCTCACCATCACCCTGGGCAAGATGACCGGCTCTGCCGGGCACGGCTGGGCGGTCTTTGCTGCCATGGCGATCCTCTTCGTCGCAGGCTTCTCCGTCTGCTATTGGGCAGAATCGCAGCCTCATCCGCTACTGCATGGCGTCGACCAAAAGACCACGCTGGTAAACACCGGCGGCAACATGGAAGGCAAGGAAGTACGCTTCGGCATCTCGCAATCGGCACTCTTCGCCACAGTCACCACAGACACCAGTTGCGGCGCTGTCAATTCCTTGCATGACTCCTTTACCCCGCTGGGCGGCATGGTGCCCTTGGTCAACATCATGCTCGGCGAGGTGGTCTTTGGCGGGGTTGGGTCGGGGCTCTATGGAATGCTCGTCTTTGTCGTGCTCTCGGTCTTCATCGCCGGTTTGATGGTGGGGCGAACCCCGGAGTATTTAGGCAAGAAAATCGAAAGCTACGACGTCAAGCTGGCGATGCTTTATGTGCTCATCTTTCCCTTGCTGATCCTGGTGCTGGCCGCGGTCTCGGTGCTCAATCCGACCGCCCTCGCCGGCCTGAACAACAGTGGGCCGCATGGCTTTTCCGAGATCCTTTACGCCTACGTATCCACTGCCGGTAATAACGGTTCCGCCTTTGGCGGCCTCACTACCAACACCAACTGGTACAACCTGACCCTCGCATTCAACATGCTGGCCGGCCGCTTTCTCATGATGGTCCCCATGCTGGCGCTGGCCGGCAATCTGGCGCAAAAGAAAAGCGTGCCCCCTTCGTCCGGGACATTCCCAGTCAACACCACCTTGTTCACCGTGCTGCTGGTGAGCGTGATCTTAATCGTCGGCGCACTCACGTTTTTTCCCGCGCTCAGCCTCGGGCCCATCCTTGAACACCTGCAGCTTCAAGCAGGAAAAACCTTTTAAGCGGGAGAACGATATGGCAGAAAAACTAAGTCTCTGGGATCCCGCGATCATGCGTCAGGCGGCGCTGGACTCATTTAGAAAGCTCGACCCGCGCGTGATGGTGAAAAACCCCGTCATGCTGGTGGTGGAAATCGGCAGCGTGCTCACCACCGTCCTGCTCATCCAGGGAATCATCAGTCATCAGGGCAGCTTTGCCTTCAACCTGCAGATCACCTTGTGGCTATGGTTCACCGTTCTCTTCGCCAACTTCGCTGAAGCCATGGCGGAGGGCCGGGGCAAGGCCCAGGCCGACACCCTGCGCAAGGCGAAGGGCGAGACCATGGCCATTCGCCTCAAGAGCGCGTCCAAAGATGCGCCTCGGGAAGAGGTTTCAAGCGCCGCCCTGCGCGCGGGAGACATCATCTTTGTCGAAGCCGGCCTTTATATCCCCGGAGACGGAGAAGTCATTGAAGGCGTGGCTTCAGTGGACGAATCGGCCATCACCGGAGAATCCGCGCCGGTGATCCGCGAAGCCGGCGGCGACCGCTCCGCGGTGACCGGGGGAACGAAGGTGCTCTCCGACTGGATCATGGTGAAGATTACCTCCAATCCCGGCGAGACCTTTCTCGACCGCATGATCGCCCTGGTCGAAGGCGCGCAGCGGCAGAAGACGCCCAATGAAATCGCCCTCAGCATCCTGCTCTCCGGGCTCACCATCATCTTTGTACTGGCCGTGGCTACGCTGCAACCCATCGCCGTCTACTCCCAGGCCCCCCAAACCATCTTTGTGCTGGTATCGCTGCTGGTCTGCCTCATCCCCACCACCATCGGAGGCTTGCTCTCCGCCATCGGCATCGCGGGCATGGACCGGCTGGTGCAATACAACGTGCTGGCGATGTCTGGCCGCGCCGTTGAAGCAGCCGGCGACGTCGATACCCTGTTGCTCGATAAGACAGGAACTATCACCCTGGGTAACCGCCAGGCTACCGAGTTCATTCCCGCGCCCAATATCAGCCCCGAGCGCCTTGCCGACGCGGCCCAGCTCTCGTCTTTTTCTGATGAGACGCCGGAAGGCCGCTCGATCGTAGTGCTGGCCAAGGAAAACTTCGGCTTACGCGGCCGTGACCTCACCACCCTGCATGCGGAGTTCGTCCCCTTCAGCGCGCAGACCCGCATGTCCGGAGTCAACTTCGCCGGCCACGTCATCCGCAAGGGCTCCGTCGACGCCATCACGCGCTTTCTCGTAGAGCAAGGATCGAACCTGCCGCAGAAAGTACGCGAGAACGTGGAAGAGATCGCGGGCATGGGTGGAACCCCGCTGGTGGTTGCCGAAAACTCGACCGCCCTGGGTGTGATTTACCTCAAAGACATTGTCAAAGGCGGCTTGAAGGAGAGGCTGGCCAGGCTCCGCGCCATGGGCATCCGCAGCATCATGATCACCGGAGACAATCCGCTGACCGCGGCCGTGATCGCCCGCGAGGCCGGAGTCGATGACTTTCTCGCCGAAGCCAAGCCCAAAGACAAGATGGACCTGATCCGCCGCGAGCAGGCCAAAGGAAAATTGGTCGCCATGACCGGCGACGGCACCAACGACGCTCCCGCGCTGGCCCAGGCCGACGTAGGAGTGGCCATGAATTCAGGCACCCAGGCCGCCAAGGAAGCCGGCAACATGGTGGATCTGGACTCCAACCCAACCAAGCTGATTGAAATCGTGCAAATCGGCAAGCAGCTGCTGATGACCCGGGGCGCGCTCACTACGTTCTCCATCGCCAATGACGTGGCCAAATATTTCGCCATCATCCCAGCCATGTTCGCCGGCGTCTTTCCCGTCCTCGGTCAGCTGAACATCATGCACCTGAGCACTCCTCACTCGGCCATTCTTTCCGCGGTGATCTTCAATGCGTTGATCATTGTCGCCCTGATTCCGTTGGCTCTGCGTGGGGTTGGCTATCAACCCAAATCGGCCCAGGCGCTCTTGCGGCGCAATCTCTTGGTCTACGGAGTGGGTGGGGTGATCGTCCCCTTCATCGGAATCAAGCTCATCGACATTTGTCTAACCGGGTTGGGCCTGTCCTGATCGGAGTTCTTATGCTGCGCAATGAATTAAAGGTCGCCATCCGCTTTACTCTCCTGACCACGGTGCTGCTCGGCATTCTATATCCGCTGGCGGTCACCGTCTTCGGCCACTTCTTTCTCCGCTCGCAGGCCGATGGAGGGTTAATCGTCACCAACGGCCAGGTAACCGGCTCGCCACTCATCGGCCAGAACTTCACCGGAGACCAGTATTTCCACGGCCGCCCGTCGGAAGCGGGCAACGGCTACGACGCCACCTCTTCCGGAGGTTCCAACCTTGCTTCCTCGAGCCAGAAGCTGGTCACGCGCATTGACGGTGACATAACGCACTATGCCGCTGAGAACAAGACCCAGCCGGTGCCTATCGACCTGGTGACCGCCTCGGCCTCCGGTCTCGACCCTGACATCTCGCCCGCAGCCGCAATGTTTCAGGCGGCCACTGTAGCCAACGCCCGGCACCTGCCGCTGGAGACGGTGCGCGACCTGGTGCAACGCCACATTCAAGGGCGCCAGTTCGGTTTTCTAGGAGAAGAGCGAGTAAACGTCCTTCTGCTCAACATGGATCTAGACCGCCAGTCCCACTAGACACCGATCTAACCTCCTAAATGCGCTGGTTTTTGCATCTCCAACTCGCCACAAGATCGTCATCCTGAGCGGAGCGCCTCACGGATTTTCGCGTGACACGACGCTTGGTGGCGCGGAGTCGAAGGACCCCGGCGGTGCCTATCTTACCCATGCTGCTCTGAGCTTTTCAACCACCGGAGTCCGCACGGGGCTTACCAACTAGGGTCTTTCCTGGGCCGAGGAACCCGCAGCAGATCGTGTTCTCGGACTTCGCTTGGTTGAAAAGCTCTAAGCAGCATGGGCGAGGTAAGCGCCCTCGGGGGTCCTTCGACTCCGCGCCACAAGCACTCTCACGCGAAAATCCGTGACGCGCTCCGCTCTCAGGATGACGATTTTGTGGGAGTTTTGACGAAAGACACCCTAAACAAGCTAGCGTTCATGGAACGCAGCCCCCACCCAAAGCTTTTACAACGTCGACCAACAGATCGAGGGTGGGCCAACGTTCTGACGCCGCCCGTACATGGGGAAGCGCACCCACAAACACGACCGCCCCATCCTTGCTAAGCAAGGATGGGGCGGTCAAAACAGGGACGGCTACAGACTAAACGCCGGTCGCTTAAACTGCTTCGCTGTACTGCTCGGCATACTCCTGAGGGGCTTCTTCTACTTCCGCAACAGCTTGCTTTTTCGGCGCGGCTTCCTTCTTCGCCGGCCCGGCCGCTTCCGTCAGATCCACATAACCCTGCAGAGTGGCGTTATCTTCAATCGACAACCGCGTTGCCGAGATGTCTCCGATGAAAACCGCCGAGTGCTTCAACTCAGCCCGGCCCGCCGCCTTGACACTTCCCTCGACCCGGCCGAAAACCACCAGATCACCGGCGACGATGTCCGCGTGGATAACACCGTTGGCTCCCACCGTCAGGCGCTTGCCCGTCAGGGTAATGTTGCCTTCCAATACACCATCGAGGAAGAAATCCTCCTCACCCGACACTTCCCCGCGAATGCAAATGCCTTTACCGATCACCGTCCCGGAACTGTTCATCTGTAGTGCCCTCCGATTACGCAACTTTATGTCCCACCGGAGGGGGTCGCAATCACCGAAACGTCGCAGATGGTGCCGTTTGTGTTACGCCTGCTGAGGAAAACGCTGCCTCCAGCCGGCTGGCCGCGGCATCGATGGCCCGGCTTTCCGATTCCAGCACGCTACCAATAATCGGTGACTCTTCCTCGGCAATACCCCATTGATGCTGGTCCATGGCTTCCCGTACCCCCGCCAGGGTCTTCACTCCGTAGCCCGTGTAGGCCCCAGGTGCGTAGATCTGGTTCTTGTACCACGGCCTGCCCGGCAGGCCCTCCTCCCGCAGATTGGTCCGTTCGACCAGCAGCAGTAGGTGGTTGACCGCTTGCAGTGAGGCATCATCCATAGCCAAACCATGGGCCTGGGCAGCAGTCAGAGCAGCCTGGTAGTGCTTGGCGGCGCGGGTAAGGGAGGCGACTCCGTTGTCTAGAGGCGCAAAATTCAGGTACGGCGGATCGGCCTCCCGCTTGGGGGGATACCCTGGCTGCTTCGGATCGGAGATGGCCTGGAAAACCCCCTCATCCAGCTCCAAATTCCGTTCCTTGATCGTCTCCTGGGTCTTGCTGAGCTGCGTTTTCAGCTCCTTCACATAGCCTTGAATCGTTTCGGCGACTGCCGTGTATTGATAGGGCAGCAGCTCCGCGTCGGCCATGCGTAGGACTGCCGTTCCGGCTATCTGGGCCAGGGCTCGGCCATAGACGAAATTGGTATCGGAGAAATGCGTGTAGTAATAGAAATCGTCGTAGATCGAGTGGTATGCGGTGCCTGCACCCTCTCCGCCAAAACTGAGATCGAGTGAAGGAATAGCAAGGTAGTCGATGAACGGGGCAAAGTCCGAGCCATCGCCCAGAGCCTCGATCTTGGTGTCAGTGCGATTACGCAGCACTTCCCTGCGATCCGGGCTATCCGCCGTAGACAAGGCCTGCAGCTGGGCCCGCTTCCACACCGTCAGCTTGGTCTCAGGATCGGGAATCTGCCGCGTTATGTCATTGATGAAGTGCTCGACCGAATGGGCCCCGTCCACCTCGAGAAATCCGCGATCGGTGTTATCCGAATTGACGTACAGCACAGCATGTTCCCGCAACTCAGCGGCATGCTGCTCCACCCATTCGGTGGAACCCAGCAGGCCCGGCTCCTCGCCATCCCACGCGCAGTAAATAATGGTCCGCCGCGGTTTCCACCCTTGTTTGCGCAATTCGCCCAGCGCTCGCGCTTCCGCAAGCTCAGCCACCATCCCGGAAATCGGATCTTCCGCGCCATTCACCCACGCATCATGGTGGTTACCGCGAAGAACCCATTCATCCGCGGCTTCGTTGCCGGGAATCTTGGCGATGACGTCATAGATCGGCTTGATATCCCAATTGGAAAACATCCGCAGATGGGCCTTGGAGGCTCCCGGCCCCACGTGGTACGTAATCGGCAAACCACCTCGCCACGCCGCCGGAACAACCTGCCCGCCCAAAGCAGCCAGGAACGGCTGCGCATCTGCATAGGAAATGGGCAACACCGGTATCTTGGTAATGATGGGAGAGTCCTTTACCGCCAGGCGCTTGGCGTCCTTGGTCGCGGGCACACCAGGAGTCAGCGGGTCCCCCGGAAAGTTGGTATCGTTCACCCCTCCCCGCTGTACGCCCTCCTTCGGCCGCGCCGCTCCGCCAGGATACGTGTCTGTATCGCCGTACCCGTCCTGCTGCGGGTCAGAGTAGATGATGCAGCCAATGGCTCCATGTTCGGCAGCCACCTTGGGCTTGATGCCGCGCCAGGTCTCGCCGTAGCGGGCGATGACGATGGCGCCCTTCACCGAGACGCCCATGCGCTGCAAGTCGTCGTAGTCTTCGCGCCTGCCGTAGTTCACGTAGACCAGCGGGCCGGTAACGTCGCCGTCGATGGAGTAGGCGTTATACGTCGGTAGCTGCTCCGCCTGCTGATTCGAAGTGGGGTCGACCGCAATGGGCGGCTCAACCAAGGTCGCCGTGAACTTCTGCGGGGCAATCAACTCCAGCTGCCGCTCCTTCGGTGTTGGGAATAGGACGTAGAACGTCTCGATCTGGGCGTCAAAACCCCACTCCCGAAACTTGCCCAACAGCCAGTCCGCGTTTTCCTTATCGTAGGGTGATCCAACGTTATGGGGCCGGGCCGTGAGGTGCTCCATATCGCTGCGCAGGTTTTCTGTCGAAGGAAGGTCGCGAAACTTCACTTCCCACGCCGACTCCGCCGCCGAACTCTGGGGCGTGTAGCCGTCAAGTACGGCTACGGCTGGAGCAGTTTGGGCTGCAAGCGAAGGAGCCAGGCAACAGCAGACGAGGACGCGGAACCACGGCGATCGAAACAAAGCAAGAACCTCTGCGGGATGAAAAGTCACTGCCCATTCAGGTGGGAGAGCGAAAGCCGTTGCCGGCCCGCCTCGTCGAAATTCGACGGCGCGAGCCAGCGTAGGAAATTCGCCTGGCGCAAGGGCCATTCCGAATCGAGCATGGAGAACCATGCCGTATCGCGATTGCGGCCCTTGACGATCATGTGTTGGCGAAAGACTCCCTCGAAGGTGAAGCCGAGGCGCAACGCGGCACGGCGGGAGGGCTGGTTCAAGGCATTGCATTTCCACTCATAACGGCGATAACCCAAGTCCTCAAAAGCGTGCCGCGCCATGAGATACATCGCTTCGGTCGCGCCGGGACTCCGCTGCAACGCCGGCGCAAAAATAATATTGCCCACCTCGATGCCGCGTTGCGCCGGGTCTATTCGCAGATAAGAGGCCTGGCCAACGGGAAAGCCAGTAGCGTTATCCACGATCGCCCAAAAAAGCGGATCATCCGACTTCTGCTTTTTCTCGAACGCCGCCTGGTAATCAGCAAAGCTGGAGAACGGTCCATCGCCCATGTAGCGCCAGAGATCCTCGCGCGCCGGCCCGTGGGTAGCCACGTAGAGAGCCTCTGCCTGCGATGGCCCATCGAACGGGCGGAGCGTCACCACGCGCCCCGGAAGCGCGATGCGCTGCGGCCGTTCCGCAGGCGATGGGTCGACTGCGATGCCGATCTCCGTCATGGAACGATAGTAACAAGAGCGTTTTCGCGTGTAAGGCGGCCTTATTGCCCTGAGTAGTATCCCGCGCGCGTCTGCACCGACTGGTCCTTATCTTTGGTCGTCAGATGGATGGAATGGTATCCACTGCTCTGGTCCTTGGGCGGCGTGTAACCCAGCATGTACTGCGTGCGCAATTCCTCCGAGATGGCAGCGTAGACATCGTCCACGCTGTCCTTCTTTTTCACCTCGAAGTAGCGGCCCCCGGTCTCTTGCGCAACCCGCTGCAGGATCTTCTTGCCGTCAGGACGGGTCTGCTGTGAGCCTCGAGGGTAGCGACTGCCGCCCGGATAGCCCCCGGGATAGCCCCCGCCGGGATAGCGGCCCCCGGGATAGCGGCCCCCGGGATAACCGTTGTCATCTGGGCCCCCATTTTGAAATCCGCCGTTATCGTGATCCTCGTGCCCGCCGTAGTAGATGGTGTAGACGACGGTCTCGGACCGTTGCGCCGATTCGATGGCACTGTTGAGCGTCTCCTGGCTGCCGCGATCCTCGCCGTCGGTCAGGACCACAATGGCCTTACGGCCGGTCTGCTTCTTCATCACTTCATCGCACGCCAGGAAGATTGCGTCGTAGAGCAGCGTGCCCGCCCCTCGCCTTGCATGGGATCCCCCTGAGCCCTGGTCGCTGGTTGGCGTGTTCTGAACGGCTGACGTGGAATCTATTTCTCCGACCGCCCTTTCCAGCTTGCCGTGATCCGCTGTCAGGTCCTGCAGCAGCTCAACCTGGCGATCGAAGTGAATCACGAACGCCCGGTCTGTGGGCCGAGTGATCATCTGGTCAAGAAAGGTCCGGCTGGCGGCACGCTCCTTATCCAGGTTGTCGCGTTCGCTCATGCTGGTGTCGACCAACAGGCCCACGGTCAAAGGAAGGTTGTTTTCCTGGTTGAAGTAACGGATCGTCTGCGGCTTGCCATCCTCTTCCAGCGCAAAATTGTCTTTGGTGAGGTTCAGCACGATCTTGCCGTGCTTGTCGCGGACGGTCACCGGCAAGTTGACCACCTTCACGTCGACCGACAGAGTCGTGGTGGGCGTCGTTGGACTCTGTGCCGCAGGGGGCGCGGCACTCGAGTTCTGGGACTCGAGCGCCGGGGCCAGAAGAAGTAAGCAGAGCAGCGGAAATATTCGAGGCAGATGCATGCCAACATTAGACGGCGAAGGCGCCCGTCTCGTCACGTGCGGGCGCCGACTTTGCTGTCGCTCCTAAAAAGGTAGACGCGCCGTCAGGGCGAGAGCGTGATTACAAGGATGAAAATGGCTCACCGCAATCTGCTCCCCAGCCCCAAACGTAATTCCGAATCGTCCCGGCGCACCCCTGGCAGTATGGACTAAAGGAATGCGCCCGAAGATTACACCGGGGGTCGCGAAAGTTGCTGTATTGCCGTCATCGGGACCACCCTTGACGAAACTCGAATTGAACGTAAGTGTAAGAGCAAACACATGGTTGACACATTGAATCCGCAGCCGGCGTGACTTGGCCACTTGATCAAGTAAATTCTCGGGCGGCAAGTCTTCGTTCCTTCGTCGAGGGCGGATTACTGCCGGTTAGAAGCTGAAACGACCACCGAGTGTCGGAGCAAAGTTGCTGTTGTGGAGATAGGGGACGCCGGGGCCGTGAGGAATGGCGATGGCCAGACCGCCGGTCACAAAGGAATACGCAAGTCCGGTAAAACCGTCGAAACGCTTGGTGAAGTGATGATCGAGATAGAGCGACCCAAACTCGAGGTCGCCCGCGCAGGAACTGCGGAAGCCGGCTGCGATCGAGCAGGTCGACGGAACACGGAAGGTGTTCTGCGACTGCCCATACCAGGCGAAAGTGATGTCGGTTTTGGTGTCGTAAGCGTATTTCACGCCCGTCCACCAGATCTGCACCAACTTTTCAGAATCAAGGTTGTTGTCTTCGACTCCGCTCATGATGTAACCGCCCTGGTCGGAGGCGCCGACGCCCAACGGGTCCTTCGGGTTATTTTGCCAGATGTATTCGTAGCCGCCAAAGAACTTGAACGGATTCCACGTATACCTGACAGCCCCCATAATGGCCTTGTTGTCGGTCACGATGCCATATACGGTGTTGTTCGTGTTAATCAGATTGGCCCCGGTGATGGGGTTTGTATTGATGCTGTTGGTGGTCGACTGATAGGACGCCGTCGGACTCTGAGGCCCCAGCAAGGGGTTCAATACGCTGATCGCCTGGTTGTAATGTTGGAAGACCACGTCGGCGGAGAGCTTGCCGTGTTCTCCCCCGCCGTCGAATCCAAAGGCGTTGTTATGCGCCGATTCCGGCGTACAGTTGGCGGCGGTCCAGGTTGCGGAGGCCGAGTAGCAGCCGCCATTACCATCGGCGAATTTATACATCGCGCCGAAATGGACCGGGCCATAGATGAGGCGATACTTCACGGCGGAGTCCCAACGGCTGTTTTCGGTGTCGCCGCCGCCGGCCATCGTGCCGTTATACCCGATGTACGAAAAGGCATAGCCGCCGCCCGCCGGATCGTAAAGGAGCATCGCATCGGTGCCGAGAGAGCGCTGACGACCGAAGGTCAGCGTGCCGAAATGCGTGGACGATATACCGCCATAGTATTCGTCATTGAAGGGTTGGCCCGCGCGCGTGCCGTCGATGGTGTACGAATAGCTTTGCCTGGGAAGGCCGTTGTTGATGGTCTGGGTGGCGGACGCGTTGGCGAGCAGGCCGGACTGCGGATTGATGCCCGTGTTGGCGTTGAACACAACAGACCAGCCAGGGCGAAACTCTTCCTTGCCCCTGATGCCCACACCAGTCTGCTGCAGGCTGTTCGGTGCGACGAGGAACCGATGTTGAAAGCCGTTTCGGTTCACCAGAGAGGCGCCCTCGTAGTTATAGCCGTTTTCCGGTAAGCCGTGGCTGACCCAGCCGACGCCGACGTCATACGCACCGTACAGCGTGATGCCGTGCCAGGTCAGCGTGCAATCGGTGGTCGCAAATTCGTGGCCGCTCGCGCAGGCGTCGGGGGTGCTCATCTTAATGTCGACGGTGGCCTCCTGGCCAACCGCCAAGCCGATTCCCATGCGCGTTTCATCGGTGAACCCTTGTTTTGCCGCTCGAACCTCGAAGCGCCCCGGAGGCAGGCCGGACACCTGATACTGCCCCTCGCCATCGGTTGCGATCGTGCGCGTTGCACCCGTGTCGACGTTCTTGATTGTCACCGCGACATCGCGAAGAGCTGCGCCGGTTTTGTCCGTCACCACACCGGAAAGGTTCGCTCCCGTTTGGGCCCACGCCGGGAACGCCCCCATCGCAAGAGGGGCGGCAGCAGTCAGGCAAAAGGCAAGCAGAGCGCGCAGGGTCCGGCGCAAGGGGAGATTCGAACATTTATACGACATCCGTCAAGTCTAAACGAATATGTTAATCGTTTTAATGCCATTTAGCGTCGCAACGCATTCATGCCAAGCTCGATTTAGTCGCTAATTTGGGCCGATCACTTTTCAGGCCCTGGGCTCGAACCGAGGATCAAATCGATCCCGCAAGCCATCGCCCAATAGATTCAGCCCTAACGCTGTTACCGTAATCGCGGCCCCCGGAAAGAGCGTGAGGTACGTGGCCACTCCAAGAAAGTTGCGACCCTCGGCCATCATGGCTCCCCACTCCGCCAAGGGCGGCTGGGCGCCCAGGCCAAGGAAGCTAAGCCCGGACGCGGTCAGGACGACGTCGCCTGCCGTCAGCGTGGCCTGCACTAATAAGGGCACCGCCGCATTCCTGAGGATGTGGCTGAAGACGATGCGCCAGGGACCTGCGCCGAGGGCGCGCGCGGCCTCAACGTATTCCATCTGCTTGAGCGAAAGCGTCAAGTTACGCGCCAGCCTCGTGTAGACAGGAATGGTAAAGATGGAGATGGCCACCAGGGTGTCAAAAAGCCCAGGCCCAAGAATAGCCACGATCAGGATGGCCAGCACAATCCCGGGGAACGCATAAAGAATGTCGATCAGCCATAGGACCGCTTGATCGGTAAAGCCGCCGGCGTAACCGGCGAGCAGGCCCAGAGGCACCCCAATTGCCAGGGACATTCCGACGCTGGCCGTGATTTCAAGCAAGGAGAGGCGCGCCCCATAAATAACACGCGAAAGCATGTCACGCCCATATTCGTCCGTGCCAAACAGATGCGCCGCCCCAGGAGCTTGGAACGTAACGGAGAGGTTCTGCTCGTAAGGGTTATGGGGCGCGAGCAGCGGAGCCAGCAATCCGGTGAGCAGCAGAACCAGCACGATGCATCCGCCGATCGCAAGGTTCCGGTAACGCAGCCAGGACGAGACGCGGCTCCGCCAGATCGCGAATTGGGAGATGCCGGAATCCAGGGCGTATTCAGTCAAGCCAGTCCTCAGTTCATTCAAATCGGATTCTGGGATCGATCACCATGATGAAGAGATCGACGGCAAGATTGGTGGTGACGACGATGGCGACGGTGAGCAGAGTGATGCCCTGGATGGTGGCGTAGTCGCGATAGCGCACGGCATCCACCATGAGCCGCCCGATTCCCGGCCAGTTAAAGACCGCTTCGGTGATCACCGCGCCTCCCAGGAGCGCCCCGAAGTTCATACCCACTATGGTTACAATTGGGATCAGGGCGTTTCTAAGGGCATGCTTCAGGTAAACGCTGGCCGTGCTCAGTCCCTTGGCGCGCGCCGTTCGGATGTAGTCCTGGTTGATGACCTCCAGCATGCTCGCCCGGCACATTCTGGCGATCACCGCCGCGGGCAGCAGGCCCAAGGTGATGGCGGGAAGAATATAGCTTTTCCAACTATCCGCGCCCATCAGAGGCAGCCAGCCAAGCTGGACGGCAAACAAGTTCATAGCCATAAGCGCCAGCCAGTAGTTGGCAATAGAGCCTCCTGAGATCGCGCCTATCATGACCAGGTGATCGAGCCTTCGGCCACGATAGATAGCCGCCAGAACGCCTCCTGTGAGCCCCACGACTACGGCAAACGCGTAGCTCACCGTAGTGAGGGCCAAGGTGTACGGAAAGCGCTCGGCAATCTCCTGGGTAACGGGCTTGTGCGAACGGATGGAGACGCCCAGGTCGCCGTGCAGGGCATGCAGCAGAAAAATCTTGTACTGCGTGGCGAATGGCTTATCGAGACCAAGACGGTTACGCACATTGTTGACCACCTGCTCATCCGCTTGCATTCCCGCCATGATCCTCGCCGGGTCTCCAGGCAAAAGATGGACAGCCCAGAAGATGAGGAACGACACGATGAGCAGGATCAACGGCAGCGCGAGAAGCTTTCGTGTCAAGTAGGATGCCATGCAACTGAATCCTTAAAGATCTCAGAACGTATACTACGGGCCGTCAAACTCCACTCTTCCACCAGGGAGAAGGTACATCGGTTCGGCGCTCGATGAGCGGTGGCGTGCAGCCAGGTCACGGGAATAGTAGAGCAACACCTGTGGAGCATCCTCCGAGATGATCTGTTGCGCCTGGTGGTAGAGCGCTGTGCGCTTTTCGCTATCGAGTTCCCCGGCTGCCCTTTCCAGCAATGCATCGAGGCGGGGATTGCTGTAGAAGCCGAGATTGGCCCCCGCTGGAGACCATGCCTTGGTTAGGTAAAGCGGACTCAATTGGTAGTCAGCGTCCAGATCCTCCGAGGACCAGGAAGCGAAGACACATTGGATTCCCTGCTCGGCCTTTTGTGCCGGAGAGCCAAAGATAGCCTGGGAAAAGACTCCACTTTCCATCTGATCGATCTGCAAATTCAGGTTGACCTTGGCCCACATTCCCTGCAACGCCTCCACCAGGTCCACATCGATTTCCTGAACCGCGATCTTCAGCGTCAGGCCGTTGCCGTAGCCGGCCTGCGCCAGCAGCACCTTCGCCTGCTGCGGATCATACCCGTAGCCCTTGGTTTGCGGATCATAAGCGAAATCCGCCGGAGCCAGCGGAGAATTTGCCGGCGTCCCGAAGCCTCGAAGCTGGGTTCGTACCAGGGCTTCGCGGTCAGTCGCATAGTTCAATGCCTTGCGTACCCGCAAATCGTCCAGGGGCTTTAGTTTTGTGTTGAGGGCTATCCAGTAGACCCGGGCTTCCTGTCCCTGAATAACGATCACCTTGCGATTGCGCGACAAGGCCTCGGCGAAGATCGGGGGCAGAGGATTGACAACATCCGCCGCTCCCGCAAGCACAGACATATTCATCAGCATCGGCTCGGTGGTCCAGGTCCATTTCAGCTGCCTGGTCGCAGGCGGGCGGCCCCAATACTGATCGTTTCGCTCCTCGAGAACGTATTCGCCCGTCTTCCACTCAACGAATCGATAAGGGCCAGTTCCCACCGCATGGCGGGAGAGGATTCCCTCCTTATCCGCCGCCGGGCTAACAATCGGCGTGACGGCGAGCACACTCAGAAAGGATGCGTACGAGGTCTTGAGATTAAACAACACAGTGTGAGTGTCAATTGCTTGCACGCCATCAATGATCGGGCGCAGTCGACTGCCTCCAGCGAGACCGCGATGAGGGTCGATGAGCCGTTCGAAGGAGCTGACCACCGCCGGCGCGTCGAATGGAGTACCGTCGTGGAAATAAACCCCCGCGCGCAACTGCAGTGTCCATCGCGTCCCGCTCGCATCGACGCTCCACTTCGTCGCCAGGCTCGGCACTATCTGCAGACTCTGATCAAACTTGGTGAGACTTTCATACATCGGATCCAGAACATCCTGGGTCAGGCTCGCATTGTGATCACCGGGATCCATGGTGAGCGGTGCTTCCAACTGCATGATCGTAATGCGGCTCTCGGGTGGGGATGGATTACGGCAACCCAGCAAACTGCCTGACAAAACCGCAAGACACACAACCTCGCCCACGCGCCTTCCACCAAGCTTAGAGAAGGAGTGCAAGGCTAGCATCGCGATCCTTTCAGCCACTAGCCAATTCCTCATGGAAGCGCTACCCCACCCTTTGTCATCCCGAGCGAAGCCGAGGGACCTGCGGTTCCACTTCACCCCAAGCCGATGCCGTCGTCTGCGATCCTTTCAGCCACTAGCCAATTCCTCATGGAAGCGCCACCCCACCCTTTGTCATCCCGAGCGAAGCCGAGGGACCTGCGGTTCCACTTCACCCCAAGCCAATGCCGTCGTCTGCGACTCTTTCAGCCACTAGCCAATTCCTCATGGAAGCGCCACCCCACCCTTTGTCATCCCGAGCGAAGCCGAGGGACCTGCGGTGCGCCTTTCCTGAACGCAACTGCGTAGCGTCGCCTATCTCCCAACAAAACTCATCGCCGCCGACACCGTCGTTCGAACTATGTCGCCATCCGTCACAGTCTTGAGATACTCGCGGTCCTGTGAGGTGCCTCCCATCGCTACATGCGAATTACGGTAAGTCATCCCGCTGGCCTGCTGCGCGTGCCCGGCAAAATGCAACTCCGATAGACCTGTTTCCCGAATCACCTGCGCAATGTTACTGGCGCGAATGGAACCGCAAGGCATCACGATAATCCGTTCCCCCGCCGTTTCACCAAGACGTCTGAGATTGCCTGCCCCCTCAAGTGCGGTTGCGCGCTGTCCGCTGGTCAGCACGCGGTCGACTCCCAGCCGTATCAGAACATCGAGCGCTTCATCCTGATCACGCACCATATCGAAGGCCCGATGAAATGTGAACCCCATGGGGCGCGCTAGTTGCAGCAACTCCGCAGTTCGCTGCTCATCCACCTGGGCATCCGGGGTCAGGCAACCGGTGACAACCCCAGGCACTCCCAGCTGCTGGCACATCATGATGTCCTGGCGCATGCTTTCATACTCGTCTTCGGAGTAGAGAAAGTCGCCTCCACGCGGACGAACAATGACGAACATGGGAATACGCGCCCGTCGCAGCGCCTGGCGCACAATTCCGATGCTGGGCGTGATACCGCCTTCCAGTACGCTGGCGCAGAGCTCGACGCGATCGGCCCCGTTTTCCTGGGAAACGATCAGCCCGTCTACTCCTTCGACCGATACCTCCAACAAGGGAGGTTTCATTGCGTCACCCGCGGCGATCTGGCGGAGACAATGGTGGAAGGCTGCCATGCAAACGAGCGATCGAACGGGAAGGTCGGCGGCCGCAGCCTGTTAGGAGGCAGGCTTTCCAGAGCCTGTGGGATCGCGCCGTCCGACAGCGCCATCAAAGCCGGATTGGCAAGCGGCGCAAGTTCAGGCGAGAGATAACCGGATTTGACGGCCAGCAGCTTGAAGTTTGCCGGATGCAGCCCCAATGCCGTGAAGTCCTTGATGTCATGGAAGGGGCAGCGTGCGGCGGTGAGCACGACGGTGACTCCATCGACCTTGATAACGGCTCGCCGCTCGCGAGGACTTTCCGCCTCAAGCAGGAAGAGAATCTCCGCGTCTACATCGATCGGTCGACTGCCCTGGGGATCGAGTGTAGCGCCAATGCGCAACGGGAGCCTGGTTCCCGGCGCGTGCTGGTAGCAGAGTTCGGTTGCCGGAAGGTCGGCAATGCCGGCCACCAATGCATTGCTGAAACGGCGGCTCAACAGCTCCTCGAGTACCTCTGCCCTGTCGCCAACGCCTCCGCCGGTTGGGTTATCACCCGAATCCGCCAGGATCACCGGCTGTGTCGTAAGGCGCTGCGCCTCATCGATGAGCTCTGCGATGGTTCCCACCGGTACTCCGAACTTGAAATCTTCGCGGGCATTCCAATATGCCCGGCCGAGTCGCGCGGCTTCTTCTTCCAGCACCGCCGGATCCGTTCCAGTGAGAACAGCGCTGGCCGTGGCGCGAGGCTCGTCCGCCCACACGTATCCAACCAGCAGAGAAGCATCCAGAACACCCTCTCGGCTGTTGATGGCCGGCAGTTGCGCGTAGAGGCCTTTCGCGGGTTGATCTTCGGTGCTGGTTCTCTCTCCGGGCAGGAGCACGGGAATCGGGACCCAGACCATCGTGGGCCGAATCTGCTTCGTCGCGCAGCTGACCAGCAGATCGCAGGCGCGCCGCATCGTCTGCTCCACATCGATATGCGGCGCCGTGCGATAGGCGGTAAGCATATCTAAGTTGTCAACGACGCGGCGGCTTAGATTGCCGTGCAGGTCATAGCTCGCGCTGATCAGGCATTCGTCGCCCACGACCTCCCGTGCACTCGAGATCCAATCTCCCTCGGCGTCCTGCATTCCGTCCACATAAAGAGCGCCGTGCATGGGCAAGTAGAGGCCATCCAGCGGCAGGAGTTGCTTCAAGGATTGAATGAACTGGTTCTTGAACGTGTCATACGCGGACCGTTCTACCGCGCCGCCGGGAACGGCACGGGCATAGAGCGTGGGCGAAAAGTGGTGAGGATACGAGCGCAGAAAGCTGAACTCCGGCGCGGCCGCTAATCTCTCTCCGGTAAAAACCCTGAATTCATCGATACGGGTTCGGATCCGGCTATAGGTGCTGCATTCAATATGAATGCCGCCAAAGGCAAAGCGCATGAACGCTCCAGATGTAACGGTGGGCGGCGGTGAATTCGCCGGGGTGCACTCTCTCGCGCATCGCGAGGATTAACATCCAATCTTTACATGACTTCGCTGGAAGGGCTGACTATAATTTAGCTGCTGAATTATATTAGATTCATTTTGGTGGGGCTGACAGACCGAGCCGCTGCATGAATTGAGCGAAGGCTATTCTACAGGGTGAAGTCGGTTGGTTTCCCCTCGATCCTTGAGCCTGTCTTTCGCGCCCTGTAGTCTGTCAGAGCATCCACCCAGAGTGCGATTCTAATTCCGGGCAACAGAGCGGGTTTGAAGGAGATGTATGAGAGCCACGATCGGTGTGGACATTGGCGCAACAAAAATCGCATTCGGTCTACTGAAGGATGAACAACTCCTCGAAAAAATCACCATTCCCACTCCGATAGAAGGCTGGCGCAGTGTCCTCGGTTCTATTGTCAGTACGATCAGGCTGCTCGAGAAATCCAACCCGGAAACGCGCGAGGCGGCAATAGGAGTAGGGGTCCCGGGAACCCTCGACCGGGCGCGCACCGAGGTCCTCTTCGCTCCCAATATTCACGGGTTCGAGAATGTGCCCATCGTCTCCTACCTGACGGAACATCTTGGCCGGCCGGTTGAGCTCGAAAATGATGCCAACGCGGCGGCGCTCGCGGAAGCCAATCTGGGAGCGGCCAAACATGCCTCCTCCAGCATGTTTATTACCATCTCCACCGGTATTGGCGGAAGCATCATCGTGGATGGGCGGCTCTGGCGAGGCTTCCACGGCATTGCGGGAGAGATTGGTCACACCACAACGGTTCCGGGAGGTCCCATCCCGCCCAGCGGCATTGCCGGAGCGCTCGAAGCGGTCGCCAGCGGCACAGCCATCGAGCGCGACGCCACCTTCGCCTTCCGCAGGCCGACCTCGGTTGCGGAAGTCTTCCGCCTGGCGCAGGCAAAGGATAAGACCGCCGAGCAGGTCGTGCATGCCGCGATGCGCTATCTCGGAATGGCGATCGCGGATGTGCAGAAACTGCTGGATCCGGAGGTCTTCGTCATTGGCGGCGGCGTTACCTCGGTTGGTCCCTACTTTTTCACCCATGTCCAGCGGTACGCCAACAAGTTTGCCAAAGGTTTTTCCGACGTCACGATTCTGCCGGCTCAGTTCGGAGTCGACGCGGGCGTGATCGGCGCGGCGATTGCCGCAAGACAATCGCTGGTCCAGCGGGAAGACGTATCTGTCCTGTAACCGGGGTCCGCACGGGTTCCGTGGAGCGGTGAATCTCAGGCGTAGGTCTCGGCAATCAACTTGGAGAGGTAAGCTTTCGACGCGAGAATATCGGCTCCCTGCTGCGCTCCCTCGATCTCTCGTTCGATAGTCATCGGGCCGTGATAGTTCAACGCCTTCAGCTTCTTGAGGACCTCGCGAAAGTCCACTTTCCCTTGGCCGATCGGCACTTCCTCCCCGAGGTTCTGCGGGTTGGTGGGGAACTTTCCATCCTTGGCATGCATTCCACGGACCAGCGGGCCGATGACATCCAGGGCATCGACAGGATTCCCCTTGTCATACAAGATCAGGTTGGCAAGATCGAGATTGACAAAGACGTTGTCCTGGCCGGTATCCCGAATCATGCGTAGCAGGGTGATGGGAGTCTCCTGCCCGGTTTCACAGAGGAAGATGCGGCCCTGCTGTTTTGCGTAGACGGCGACCTCACGCACCGCCGCCACGGCTTGCGGGTACATCGGGTCGTTAGGATTCTCCGGGATAAAGCCGCAGTGGGTATGAACTGCAGGTATCCCACATGCCTGGGCGACATCCACGGCTCGCTTCAGGGCGGCAATGCGAGCCTCGCGAGTGGCCGGTGGAATAAGACCGATGGTGAGCGGTCCCTGGGTGAAGTTCCAAACCTTCGGACCCGGCCCAAGCTCCAGCATTGCAGTCGCTTGAACGTGATGCTTCTCAAGAGCGGCTTTCAACGGACCAGCATCCGCGGCGGTGAGATTGCGAAACCCCACCTGACAACCGGAAAAGCCCAACTGCTGAACGCGCGCGATCGTGTTATCCGGCGATTGTCCATTCGGAACCCAAACGACAACACCTAGCTGAATGGGCGAACCACTTGACGGCATGGCCTGCGTTCCGCGAGTAAAAACTGAAGCGATGCTGGCAGCGCTCGCAAGCTGGACAAAGCTACGGCGATCTAATTCTGGCATGGTGACTCATCTTTAAACGTCGGGCCGCCAACGTGTCAAGAAAAGATCAAGAGCAGCTTAATCGCGTGCCCGCTCAATAAGAAACTCGTGGGCAGCGATGCTGGCTGCGCTGCGCGCCAGAAAATCTTCCTCTACGTAACGAAACTCGATGGAGGTGGTTGAGATCAGATGGGGAAGGATATTGTTCTCGATCGCCTGTCGAGTACTGGTGGTAAAGAGGCCATTCCCGAAGCCAACCAGGTCCGCAAAGAGAACCAGCTCCGGATTGTTGATCTGGATAGCGTTGGCAACCACGATGCCGAGTTGGGTTCCCGCCTGGCGGAGTAATTCCATTGCCGGCCTCACTCCCTTTGCCGCGAGGGACTCGAGCTGCGCGACATTCTCAACCCCAAGGCCAAGCTCGGCCGCTCGTTGCAAAAGCGCCGAGCTGGTGGCGAAAAGATCCAGGCAGCCCTGCTTGCCGCAGTCGCAGCGTGGTCCTCCGGGGTCAACGGTACAGTGCCCGATCTCACCTCCCGCCTCACTATGCCCGCGATAAAGCCGCCCGTTGATATAGTTGCCGCCGCCAATCTTTTTGCCCAGCATGACGATGCTGAAATTCTTGAATTCCCTGGCGTGCCCGAAAAGCTTCTGCCCGATAGCAACCGCCTTCGCATCATTGTCGAGGTAGGTGGGGATTCCCGTCACTCGCTCCACGATGCCGGCAAAAGACACGTTGTGCCACTCCAACATATTGGAGTGCAGGCACACACCCTGGCGGTGATCGACGTAACCCGAGAGCGCGACTCCAATACCCAGCACTTTCTTGCGTGAGATGCTTCCCGACCGAAGCAGATCGGGAAGACCCTTTTCGATCGCTGCTGCCACTGCTTGAGGGCTCTTAACCGGACGCAAACGATGTTGAGCCAGAGAATTTCCATGACAGTCTGTCAGGACCATCAGCGATGGATCCTCGGTAAGTCCCACTCCAACGAAATATCCGTGCGCTGCGTTCAACGAGAGCAGGATGGAAGGGCGCCCCTTCTGTTGCTTGTCATACGAACTGGCGGTTTCCTCAACCAACCCCATCTCGATGAGGCTCCTGCTCAACTCGGTAAGGGCCGAGCGGCTCAGGCCAATGGAGTCTGCCAAATCAGAACGAGACATCAGTCCGTTCTCTAGGAGCGCTTCAATGATTGCGGTTCGTGATGAAGAGATGCCGGTAGCAACTGCTCGATGCCCATTACCTTCTATTTTTTTAGTGCCGCACCGATCCTTCGCCTGTCTGCCTTGACTGGGCCTGACTCTCCGCATGACAAAGACACTAACACGCCTGACCGTGGGTGAATCGTCCGCTCATTCACCGAGAGTCGCAAAGGCCTGCGCGTACTTTTGCGAACCCACGACCGTCTATAATCTTTCGCAGCCCAAAGATGAAAACTAAATCGAACTCGGCCTGGCACCGATCCATGCGCCTGACCGGGCTTGCGCTGGCCTGTTTGCTTTGCGCGACAGCCTGCCTCCAGGAGCGCGCATGCGCGCAGAGCACAGCAAAGCAATACTCACGCGAACTGGACCAACTACGGAGGTTCTCCTGACGCTTCGCAATATTCCGCGCTCAGCCAGATCAACCGCTCCAATGTGAGCCGGCTAAAGATCGCGTGGCAATATCCCACTGCCGACGGGAAAGAATATTTGTTCAATCCGATTGTCGTCGACGGCGTGATGTATGTTCTGGCCAAGGAGCATTCCATCATCGCGCTTGACGCGGCAACGGGTAAGGAGTTGTGGGTCCACCCGACAAATGTGCAAGGCACACTCATCACCGATCGCGGAATCAACTACTGGGAGAGTGCGGACCGATCGGATCGCCGGTTGTTATTCTCCGTCAACAACCTCTTACAGGAAATCGATGCTCGTACGGGTAAGTCGATTTTGCAATTTGGCCAAGACGGCGTTGTGGATCTCCGCGCTGGGCTTGGGCGCGATCCCAAAAGTCTCACGCTGGTTCAGTCCACTACACCCGGGCGTGTCTTCGGAAACCTGATCATCCTCGGTTCGGCAACGAATGAGGAATATGATTCCGGCCCCGGTGACATTCGCGCCTACGATGTTCTCAACGGGCAGTTGGTCTGGACCTTTCACACCGTTCCGCATCCTGGCGAGCCCGGGTACGAAACCTGGCCTAAAGATGCATGGAAGACAGTGGGCGGCGCAAACGCCTGGAGCGGCATGTCCCTTGATGAGAGCCGCGGCATCCTCTACGTTCCAACGGCCAGCCCCAAATATAACTTCTATGGCGCAAATCGAACCGGAGCAAACCTCTTTGGCGATTGCCTGCTCGCGATCAATGCGCAAACGGGAAAACTCATCTGGTACTTCCAGATGGTGCATCACGATATCTGGGATTACGACAACGCTACCGCACCGCAGCTCTTAACCGTGCGTCACGACGGCAAGATGGTCGACGTGGTCGCTCAGGTCGGCAAAGAGGGGTTTGTGTGGGTCTTCGATCGCGAAACCGGAAAGCCTCTCTGGCCCATCGTCGAGCGCCCCGTTCCCCATTCCGACATGCCTGGGGAGGAGACCTGGCCCACGCAACCCTTTCCCGTGAAGCCACCGCCGTTCGCGCGTCAAACCTTCACCGCAAAGGACATCAGCCCCTTCATGCCGGCCCAGGAACAGGCCCATCTGCTCGAAGAGATTCAAGGGGCTCACAACCAGGGACTATTCACACCGCCCGCCTTGCAGAACACCATTGAAATGCCTGGGAATAACGGTGGAGCCAACTTTGGCGGAGCCGCCTCAATTCCCACGCAGGGACTTCTCTACGTTGTGTCCAAGGATCTTCCCGCCATGCTCAAACTGGTATTGGACGAACCGCGACAGACATCGACAACCGGTTCTCCCGAGGAGCGTGGGCGAGCAGCGTACATAGCAAATTGCAGCCTTTGTCATGGGGCAGACTTGGAAGGACAACCGCCGGCCATTCCATCGTTGGTCGATATCGGAGCGCAGCACAAGCAGGAGGAAGTGCGTGCGATCGTGAAGCAGGGAAAAGGCCCTATGCCGGCGTTCGCAAGGCTCCCGGATGCGACTCTGGATTCCCTGTTGGCCTATCTCTTCCATCCAGCGAGCGCACCGGCGTCCGCTGAGACTGAGAACCACACCGCCATGACTTCCCCGGCGGATGCCAGGTACAGAAGCGGCTTTGGCTTTATGTTTACCGAGGACGGACTACCAGCGATTAAGCCCCCGTGGACCACGCTTACGGCTTACGACCTGAACGCGGGAACCATTCAGTGGCAGATTCCTTTAGGAGAAGTGCCCGAGCTGGCGGCAAAGGGTTTCAAGAATACCGGTTCGCATTTTTCTAAATCGGGTCCGGTCGTCACCGCCGGCGGTTTGATTTTTACCGGTACGCGCGATCGCAAGGTGCGCGCAATCGACTCGCGCACGGGAAAGCTGCTTTGGGAGGCCACCCTCGACGCGGCGGTGGAAGGGATGCCGGCCGTTTATGAAGTGAATGGCCGCCAATACGTCGTCTTCTGTGCGGCGGCGCAAGCGACGACTTATACCCACGACGTGCCTGGTCATCCGGCGTCTCATGCTCCCATTCCCGGAGCCTACGTTGCCTTTGCCTTGCCTGAGGTTTCGCAGTAAGCACTGGGGCGGCCCGTTCACATTGCAGTACACGGCGGAGCACGATAACATCAAGACGACGATGCGTTACGTCCTCCCTCGGGCCAGCGCCGTCCACGGGTACACCCTTTGGAGCTTGAAACGGTGTTTCCTGCAAGCTGTTTAGAATAAGTCAGTTTTGAGCGCGGAAGTGGTGAAATTGGCAGACACACCATCTTGAGGGGGTGGCGCCGAGAGGCATGGGGGTTCAAGTCCCCCCTTCCGCACCAATAGAAGAATGAGGTTCAGCTTCAGATGATCTGGTTTGTCGGTACCATCCACGTTATCGTTTGCATCGTCCTGATCGGGGTGGTTCTTCTCCAGCAGGGTAAGAGTGCTGACCTCGCCGGCGCCTTTGGCGGCCAGGGGTCGCAGACCGCGTTCGGACCCCGCGGAGCAGCCAACCTTCTGACCAAAGTGACGACCTGGGCCGCCATCCTCTTCATGTTCACCTCCATCGGACTCACAGTTTTGATCCAACGGGGCAGCGGCGCGCGCTCGGTGCTTTCCGGCATCAAGTCCACCCAGACGACCCCAGCCAAGCCGGCCCTCCCCGCCAAGCCCGCGTCCCCAGCCAAGTAGGGCTTTCTCTCTAAACGTACGGCACGGCTGAAGCCCTGCCGCACTAAGCCGCAGCAATAAGGGTCTTACAGTCTGCGTGAGGACCGTAAGGCAAGCACCGCCAAGGCCCGGAGGGCCGACCGCTAAACGTCAGCCCAGCCCGGCAGGGCTGGGGGTTATGAAATCGTGCGACCCTGAGCGCCGTAGGCGCGGCACCCGTCTCATCCCATCAAAATTTTAAGGTCGAAGAGCACACAACGTGCCGCGCCTACGGCGCTCGGGATTCTCATCTGGATCGATACCCAGCCCTCCCGGGCTGGGCTGACGTTTAGTGGTCGGCCCTCCGGGCCTTGGCAATTGGGCGGGTCTGCAGTGACTTCTAATTCTCACGCAGACTCGACGGTCCCTGGGGAATCATGCACCGCTGCATGGTGCAGAGTTTTCGAAGTCTGTCAGACGGGCAAGCGCCCACGTGTCCACCGCCCCACCGCCACCACCAGCAAGCCCATTCCCAGGAAGACCAGCAAAAAGACCGCGGCGTGGGCCAGAACGCCGCCGTATCCCAGCACATTCACGTCCATAAACGGATAGGGATACAGCCCGCTCACCGCGCCCCGTGCCAGAACATACACCGCGTAAACGGCGGGATAAACCAGCCAGCCTATTGCATCCTTCCAGCGCAGTTCCGTCCGCGGTGCAAAGAGCACCCAGTAGAGGACGTAGCCCACCGGAATGACGTCATGCAAAATAACGTCGGCAACCCACTGCATGCCCTGCGGATTCCATAATTGCCGAAGCAACAGGCGGTAGATGATTCCCACGATAGCGATGTAAGCCGCAGCGCCGGCCTGTACCGATGGACGGCAGAAGAACTCCTGCCATCCAGTTGCGGGGCGCCCTGTTCCTGAAGAGAAGACTGTGGCGGTAAAAACCAGCGCGACCAGGAAGTTGGTCAGAATGGTGAAGAAGCTAAAGTAGGTAATGACCGTCCCCACCATCGCCCTGGCCCCGCCAGGCGATTGGACCAGCATTAGGTAAAGCTGCAGCAACAGCGCAAACCAGCCCAGCAACGCCCCTACCAACGCGGAGATACGCATCATGGCTGCATTGTAACCAGCGTTATCCGTTCCTAAAGTGAATCTCCTAGAATGAGCGCATGATCCTAGAGACCTTTCCCGTCGGTCCGCTGCATTGCAATTGCACCATCCTGGGCGACGAGGCTACGCACGAAGCCATGGTCGTCGATCCCGGAGATAACATTCCGCAAATCCTCTCCCGGCTACAGAAGCACGGGCTGACCCTGCGCCAGATCGTTGTCACACATGCTCATATCGACCACGTAGGCGGAGCGACGCAGTTACGCAAGTTGACCGGGGCTCCGGTTCTGATGAACCAGCAGGATCTCCCCCTTCTGGGCATGATGGAGATGCAGGCCGGCTGGATCGGTGTTCCCACGCCCGAGGTGGCGCCCCCGGACGCCAGTGCCGAGGATGGCTTGGCCATCGGCCTCGCCACGCTGCCGGCCGAGGTGCTACACACTCCAGGGCACACTCCGGGGAGCATCTGTCTCCTCTTCCCCGCTCAGCAACTGTTGTTAGCCGGCGATACTCTCTTTGCCGGTTCGATCGGGAGAACCGATCTACCCGGGGGCGACGGTCATCAAATCCTGCGCTCGCTGCGTGATCGCCTGCTGGTGCTGCCCGATGCCACGCGCGTGGTTCCTGGTCATGGCCCGGAAACCACAATCGGGGAAGAAAGACATTCGAATCCATTCCTTCAGCCAAAATTCCGCATGTGACACATTAACTCCGCGCTAGGGTAGCGCAAATGTGATCATAAATAGAGCAACAAGGGTGGAAATCTGCGAAATTGTTTACGTATAAGTCAATTTGAATGTGTTGCTTGCGGCGCCTCTATAAAGCTTTAGTTGAATGACACGAAAGTATTAGTAACAAGCTTGAGTCCTCCCTTTTGCACATATTCGTCCTTAAAGATTCTTAACTTGCTGTACACTACTAAACTTCCGGCCGGGTGAAATGGGCGACCATTTCTTTTACTCCTGCAGTGAACTCCCCTTCCGGCGAGAGCAGGCTCACCACCAGCCACCCCTGCCCGGAAAAACCAAAGAAACCGCCAGGATGTACAACCACCGCCCGCTCTAGCAGGAGATCGAGCGCGGTTTCCTCTTCCGTCTGCACCCCGGGAACCCGAAGCACGGCATACCAACCCGCCTCGACTTCCAGCCGGTTTACCAGGCTCTGCCGCAGCAGGATGGCGTCGAGCGTGGCCAGGTTACGCTCCACGCGCCCCCTGATCTGCCCTTGCAACGCCGACCGCTGGCTGAGCCAGGCGGGGAGCGCGTGCTGTATGGGAGCACTCATGGAGAGAAAGGTGTCGCAGATCACCTCCAGGCGCTGCAGGGCCTCTCGCTCGGCGAAGCACGCGATCCAGGCCGCCTTCATCTGCGGGAGCGCCGCCACTTTGCTCAGCCCGCTAAGCACGAAGGTGGGCACGGGGTGGCTCCCCGTAGCAAAGCTCTGCCCTGTCTCGCACCCGGCCAGCCCATAGTCGAGAAACACCTCATCTACGATCAGCGCCAGCCCGTGCTCAAGGCACAATCCTTCGATCGCAGCCCGCTGGGTATCCCGGGTGAAGTGCCCGGTGGGATTGTTGGGGTGGACCACCGCGATCGCCCGGGTACGCGGCGTGACGCGACGGCGCAGTGCGTCAAGGTCAAGATGCCATCCATGATCGTAGAAAAGCTCATAGGGAACCAGCCGCACGTCGTCCAATTGGGCCAGGAAATCGAACAATGGATAGCCCGGCTGGCCGATCAGCACCTCGTCTCCGGGATCGCAGAGCAACCGGAAGAGGAAACTGTAGGCCTCGCTGGTGCTGGTGGTGAGAAAGATCTGCTCCGCATCGACGCTGGCGCCATGGTCGCGGTAATAGCGGCTGACCGCCTCCCGCGCTGGGCGAAGGCCCATCGGATTCGGCTCATAATGCAAGGCTTCCGGATCGTTGAGCGGTCCCAGGATAGAAGCTGCATCGTAGGCAAAGCCGCAAGCTGTGGGGTTGGAGGCGGTCAGGTCCCAGAGCTGCTTGCCTGCCGCGCGCAATCGAGCAAGCTCGCGGGCCCAGGGCGTTTCTGCCATATCCCACTGCGTTCGCGCGGACCAGGGGGATCTCTTTGCGGTACCCTCCCTCACCGGCTCTCCTCCATCAAGCATGGTGTAATAGACCCTACCATCTCATTTCAGGGAGTTTGTGCGCATGGATCTGAAAGCCGTGATCTTCGACTATGGTGAGGTTCTCAGCGGCCCGCCGGACCCTCAGGCGCATCGCAATCTGCTGGCTATCGCCGGGGTGAAGGAAGAGGCTTTCGAGAAGTCCTATTGGGCCCATCGTCTTGATTACGATGCCGACATTCTGGACGGCCAGACTTATTGGCAGACCGTCGCCCGTGAGACCGGCGTGAGTTTCACCCCAAAGCAGATCGAGCAGCTCCAGGAGCAGGACGCCCTGATGTGGATGGATCTGAACCCAGCGATGCTCGCCTGGATCCCCAGGATCAAGCAGGCCGGGTATCGCCTCGGCATCCTGTCAAACATGGGATACGGGGTCCTTGGCTATATGCTCCCACGGTTCTCCTGGCTGGCCCAGTTCGACCACCTCACCTGGTCCTGTGAGCTGGGCATCGTCAAGCCGGATCCCGCCATTTATCTGCACACGGTAAAGAAGTTAGGCGTCGCGCCCGATCAAGCCCTGTTCATCGACAACCTGGAAAAGAACATAGTCGGCGCCGAGGCCGTCGGCCTCCACGCCGCTCTCTTCCAGAACGTAGAACAACTGCAGACCGATCTAGCTCGCCGGGGATTTCCCTTACCCGTTCTAGAACCTGTGGCCTAACGCGGAGCCTTAAGCGCCAACCCCACCTGGTCCACAATCTCCAGATCAAACCCCTGCAGCGCCGGCACATGCGTAGGAGTGTTCGACAGTAGCCGAATCTTGCGGATATTCAAATCCGAAAGGATCTGCCCGCCCAAACCAACCTGGCGCAAGACGCGTTGATGCCGGTCATCCCCGTGTTCGCCACCCCGGTGCAAAAACAACCGGTGCGGCAGCACGCTGCGGTCGATATCGAAACCTTTACTTGAATTGTGCAGATAAACCAGGGCGCCTCGTCCAGCCTCCGCGATCATCTCCAGCGATCGCTGCACCACTTGGTGGCAGTCACACAGCGTGGTGCCGAACACATCGCCCGCCAGGCAATGGGAGTGCACCCGCACCAGGACCGGATCCTGGTTGTGCTCCGAACTCACGTCGCCGCGAACCAGAGCCAGATGGCTCTCTCCCCCGTCGATCTGGCTCTCATAGGCGATCATGCGGAAGTCGCCGAAGCGAGTCGGCAAAATCGACTCCGCCACGCGGAAGATATACCGCTCGTTCTGCAGCCGGAAGCGGATTAACTCCGCCACCGTCAGCATTTTCAAGCCGTGCTGATTGCAAAACTCCACCAGGTCCGGCACCCGCGCCATGGTGCCGTCATCGTTCATGATCTCGCAGATCACGCCCGCCGGGATCAGCCCCGACATACGGGCCAGGTCGACGGAAGCCTCCGTCTGCCCGGCGCGTACCAGCACCCCGCCCCGCCGGGCGCGCAGCGGAAAAACATGCCCCGGCCGCGCCAGGTCCGTCGCCGTCATCCGCGGATCGATCGCCACCTGGATCGTGTGCGCTCGATCGTACGCGGATATGCCGGTCGTCACGCCCTCCCGGGCCTCGATCGTTTCCGTAAAAGCGGTACCGAAGCGCGACGAATTCTGTTGCGACATCGGGCCCAGGCGCAGGTAGTCGGCCCGCTCTTCAGTCAAACTGAGGCAGATCAGCCCCCGTCCATACCTGGCCATGAAGTTGATGGCTTCCGGAGTGACAAACTCCGCCGCCAGCGTCAGGTCTCCCTCGTTCTCACGGTCCTCGTCGTCCACCACGACGATCATGCGTCCCGCTTTGAATTCCTCGAGGGCCCCGGGTACATCGGTAAACGGCATCTTTGCCTGCATAGCTTTATTCTCCGCCTAATCCCTTGCTGATGTCACATCGCTTCCCGCAGACGCAAAAAACGCCGCTCTCGGCGGCGTTTCTTTGCGATCGGTACTGCTGCTCGTTTACAACGTGGATTCGATCTCAAAACCCCAAGCCTCGAGCAGCGCTTCCGGGATATACTTCGAATTCTTGTTGCGCCGGGCCCATTCGCGCAACCTTGTAGAACGCACATACTGATCGGGAGTCAGTTTGAACTCTTTAACCACCTGCTCGAAAGAAGTGACAGTCGGGACCACCGGGCCTATCGGCTCCGGCTTGCCCCAGTTTGGATTACCACGTCGTTTTGCCATTTGATCCGTTATCCTCTAGGGAGATGAGCAACAAGCATGACCCAGCGGCTTTGCAATTGCACCAGCTCAGCTCCGCCGAACATGCCAAAGCTCTCATTTTAAGGATTTTTTCTCCAAAAATCAATAGCAATTTAGCGCTAGGTAGTTAAGTCTTCTCGTCGCTGCAAGGCAAAACCCGCGCAGCCTCACCAACTATCATCTGCAACCTATCCGGTCTCAATGCACTCCAAGTGGATGACTTACTTGCTATTCGTGAAAGGTGGATGGTCATGAGCGTAGTCCGTTACTGGGCAGTTTTCTCTCTGGGGGTGGCTGCCGGCGCAGCTGCGGCTCTTATTTATGCTCCGCAGACCGGGGAAAAGACCCGTAAGCAACTCAAGCGTAATCTGCAAGATGCGACCGATTACATCCAGGACACCACCGGCGACCTCGGCAAACACGCCACCCGCGTCTATAAGAAGACAAGAGACGTAGCCGGCGATGTGGCCTCCCGCGTCGGTTCGGTCGCCGAAAACGTCAGTTCCGCAGCCAGCAACATTGCCGATAAGGTCGGGGATCTGGTCTAACCGTGGCTTTATCCCTTCCGCGACAGGCCATGGAAGCCTTTCCTTACGGAAAAGCTCCCATGGCCTGTTTCCTATCCACGAAGACTTAGGGATGGGTAAGCTGCCGCGCTGCGCGATATCCGGACCGTAGCGCTCCATGTACAGTACCCCAGTGGCCGCTGGTGTCGGTATGCTCGCCGGCGAAGAAGAGCGTCTGTTCTACCGGAAGAGACATCTGGTCAGAAGCGTCGACCGCCCCGCGCGGAACGTAGGAGTAAGCCCCCAGGCTGTGGGGATCGATCTGCCAATCATGCATATGCCAGCGCAGCAGGTGCTTTTTGACGTCATGCAGCGAGCTTCCCAGCAGGACTGACAGCGTTTCCAGGCCCGTCTCCGGCAGAAGGTCCATCTCCAATCTCTTCGCTTTGCGGCCGGCGATCCAGCCGGTCAGCGTCGAGCCGGGCTTGGGGCTAGTAGTCCACCAGGTTGGAGGAGCGGCGTCGGGCGCAAAGAAAAAGCTCACGCCCTTCAACGAGGTGAACTCCTTCCAGAAAGCACTGTCGAACTCGTAGACCACCCGGGCAGCCGACCCCATGACGAGGCTGTCGGCCGCTTTGAGAATCTCCGTCGGCTGGGGCGAGAACGCAACCCTTCTCGCCTGCAGAACCCCCAAAGGCAAGGTCACGATCGCCGATTTTGCCGACAGGACGCGACCTGTTTCTGTGGCTATTTCGACCTCACCTGGCTCCCAGGTGATGGATCGTACCGCCATGGACCGGAAAAACTCACCCCCGGCATCGCGGAACCTGCCCAAGAGAAACTCGGGAACCCGCGCATACCCCTCGACCACGCGGAAGATGCGGTCCCCCGAGATGGCATCTTCCGCCACCTGCTGCTTCGCCAGCGAGCGAACGCTGATGCGGTCCGCATCGGCCGCGTTGAAGCCTTCGACATAGTTCGTCGCCCACGTGGAGGCCTCTGCTCCAACTTTGCGTTGGCCCACGAATTCGCTGAAGCTGAGGTCGCGTGAATTCGGAGACAGCTGCACATGGCTCAGTTCTTCGAACAGCTGATGCACCTCATGTTGGTCGCCGCAGGGTCCCAGCCGGCTTGAACCCCGGCCCGGACCGGCACAGCGGCTATCGCCATCCAGCTCGAAGCGGGTGAGACCCGCCTCGTCCACCAAATCGATTAGCTCCGCCGGCAGGCCATGAACAAACTCTGCCCCAAGCTCCACCGGCAGCTGGCCCTGAACGGCCTGAACGGTGTGAATCCGTCCCCCGATGCGGTCCCGGGCCTCGAGCAAAGCAACTCGCCGGCCTGCCTCCGCCAACATCCGGGCGGCTGCCAGGCCGGCAACCCCCGCGCCAATCACCACCGCCTCGAAGGTATCGGCTCGATTGCTTGCCGAGCTCATTCACTGCACCTCCCACGTGAGTGTCTCGGCGCGCGCGCCTTGCGCCGGCACAGGATGCTTGAGCGCCTGAATCGATAGCGTGCAGCCGGCGCGAACAGTTTCCGGTGTGAAGCGAAGCTTTCTTCCATCGATCTGCATCCTCACCCGGGGCGCCGTTTGTGCCTGGGGTGAAGCTGGATGGGCGAGCGGGAACTCCACTTCACTGCTGAGTCCGCTCACCAGGTAGAGCGACACCAGGTCGCAAAAGCCCAGCGCTGCCGTCCATCGCTCTAAATCTTCGCCGCTTGCCATCGAGCTGCTTTCCAGCTTTTGTTGACGCAACCTCTCCGTCCGCAGAAACCCTTGGTGGTGGGCCTGGTCATGCTCGGCCAGCAGGCTGAAGTGACGGCTGACGATGATCGCTCCTATCTTCGACAAGGCTTCGACACTATCGATCGAGGCCGTCCACGCCTCGGCAACTTCCGCCGGGTGGGATGGCGACAAAAGAAACCGGAGCTGCGTGGCTGGCCTGCGCGCCACCCGAGCGCAGGCGCTGAATCTGCTGTGCATCGCTCGAGGCCCAACCCGTATCGTGCATCTGAATGGCCCGAATAATCTCAGGCGGCAATTCACCGAAGCTCGCGGCCACGAGCCCAGCGGCCAGTTCTCCGGCGAGCACGGCATGCGCCGGCTGCGGCACCAGCAGACAAGGCAGGCGCACTGCGCGTTGCGCCGCTTCTACCCGCGCCCAGGCCGACGATGGCCCTCCACTTTCCGCTTCTCCCGTTAACCAGCCAATCACCATCGACTCTCTCTCCTAAGGCAGTTTGCCATTATCAGGTAATCTGGCGTGTACCCGGATTTCCTGTGGAGCTGGTTGGCGTTGACGAACTTCATGCGGCTTTCCTTAGTGAAAGCCGCACACGCGGTCCTATCCAGCGCAGCGTACAGGAAATCCGGGGGGAGCGCCCATGATCCTTAAAGAAGAAGTATTCGTCGATCTCGCCACACCGACCGGCCCCATGCGGACCTATATGTTTCGCCCCGCGGCTGAGGGCAAGTATCCCGCCGTCGTGCTCTTCTCCGAGATCTTCCAGGCCACCGGCCCGATCCGCCGCTTTGCCGCCTTTATCGCCGGCCATGGCTACATCGTCGCTGTTCCTGAGGTGTATCACGAGTTGGAGCCGGCAGGAACGGTGCTGGCCTACGATCAGGCCGGCTCCGACAAAGGCAATGCCGACAAGTACGGCAAGCCGGTTTCGGCCTATGACAGCGATGCGCGCGCGCTGCTCGACTACCTGAAAGGCTTTGAACGATTGCACCGGCCGCCTGGGCGCCATCGGCATCTGCATGGGAGGTCATCTGGCTTTTCGCGCGGCCATGAACCCCGATGTCCTGGCGACCGTCTGTTTCTACGCCACCGATATTCACAGCCACAGCCTGGGCCTGGGCAAACAGGATGATTCGCTTGCGCGTGCGGGCGAAATCAAGGGCGAGCTGCTGCACATCTGGGGGCGGCAGGATCCGCATGTTCCGCTCGCCGGCCGCAACCTGATCAAGGCCCGGCTGGATGAGGTGGGCGCCAATTTTCAATGGCTCGAAGTCAATGGCGCGCACGCGTTCATGCGCGACGAGGGCTACCGCTACGATCCGGAGCTGGCGGCGATTTGTCTGAATATGGCGTTGGCGCTGCTCCACCGGAAATTAGCTCTCTGAGAAGATACTCTGGTGACCGAGCAAGAGCTAAAGCAAGTAACCCCGAAAGTTCCCGACGATCCCAATAGCGATCTGGGATTCGGCAGAGTCGTCTCGTCACAGCGTGAGCTCCGCCTGCTCAATCGGGACGGCAGCTTCAATGTGCAGAGACGAGGCCGGGGGCTGCGTTCGTTTCTGGCCTACTCCAACCTGGTCAGCACCACCTGGAGCCGCTTCTTTCTCTTCGTCGCCGTCGTCTACCTTACGCTCAATGGCTGTTTCGCTTTGTTCTACGACGCTTGCGGACCGGGCGGCCTGGTCAACACCCTCAACACCGGAATTAATACTCCTTTTCTGAAGGCCTTCTTCTTCAGCATTCACACCTCGGCGACCATAGGCTACGGAAGTACTGTGCCGGTGGGGCTGGCAACCAACATCCTGGTCGCGCTCGAGTCCGTCGTCAGTCTGCTGGGCCTGGCGGTGGTTACGGGATTGGTTTTCGCGCGTTTCTCCCGGCCGGTCGCCGACATTCTCTTCAGTCAGAAGGCGGTGATGTCCTGGATCGGCAACCTGCGCGCCTTCGAGTTCCGCATCATCAACACGCGCAACAACCAGATCATCGATCTGCATGTCCGGCTTCTGGTGTCGCGCTTTGAGACCAATGCGAGCGGAGCCGCGGTGCGCCGTTACTACCCGCTTGAATCTGGAGCGGGAGAGCGTGGTCTTCTTTCCTCTCTCCTGGACCATCGTTCACACCATCGACAAAGACAGCCCGCTGTACGGAGTTACGCAAGATGAGTTGTGCGCCAGTGGCGCAGAGTTTCTGATCTTGCTCACTGGGATGGACGAGACCTTTTCCCAGGTCGTCAATGCCCGGTCGTCTTACCGCGCCGACGAAATTATCTGGGACGCAAAGTTTACCGACATCTTCATCTATGACCCGGAAGGCCGAATGGCCGGCATCGACATGAAGCGTTTCCACGACACCGCACCCTTTTCCACCCCGCCATAGATCAGTTTTTGCCACACCGGCAACAAAGGACGGGTGGGCCCCACATAATCGCTCGTTTTTCGCGAGATGTCGGGTGCCACCGGTGTTTACCGCCAAGTGCGTACGGATGGATCGAGAATCAGAGGGAAAGCAACGGTGGCTATCCCACATCTCGCAAAAAAACGAGCGAGATGTGGGGCCACCCGTCATTTGTGAGGAAACCGACGCAGTCCCGAAGGGACGGCTGAAAGTAGCCCAGGACGGAGTCCTGGGTAGACATGCGAGGCAGGAACAGTCCCGCCAGGGACGGCTGAGAACATCCCAGGATGGAGTCCTGGGCTTAGGCTAACCGCCGCTACCCCGTGATGATCCGCGAGCCCGACGGACCCGCGATAATCGCCAACGAGGCTAAGCCAAGAAACAGCCCATGCTCGACCACGCCCACCATGCTCTTGATGGTGTGCGCCACCGCGGGCGGATCCGCGATCTCTCCATAGTGGCAGTCGAAGATGAAATTGCCTTCGTCGGTAATGTAGGGTGAGCCGTCGTGGCCGGAACGCAGCACCGGGTGCGCCCCTATCGCCTCCAGCTTCTTCTTCACCGGGGACGCCGAAAACGGGATCACCTCCACCGGAAGCGGGAAGCGGCCGAGCCGCTCGACGATCTTGTGTTCATCGGCCACGATCACCAGTCGCCGCGAAGATGCGGCAACAATCTTCTCGTGCAGCAGCGCGCCCCCGCCCCCTTTGATCAACGCCAGGCCGGGAGCCACCTCGTCGGCGCCGTCAATGGTCACATCTGTATATTCCACTTCATCGAAACTGGTCAGCGGAATCTTCAGCGAGCGCGCCAGCTCGCCGCTGGCTCGCGAGGTGGGGATCCCGCGAATCTTCAACCCGTCGCGGACCATTTCACCAAGAAACTGGATGGCAAAGGTCGCGGTCGAGCCGGTGCCGAGCCCGACCACCATTCCATCCTTGACGTATTCCAGGCTCTTGCGCGCAGCAGCAGCCTTCTCAGTATCCGTTAGCGTCATGATTGGTCCCGTAAGTAAAAGCTGTTAGGGATTGGCGCGCACTGCCCGCGAGTACATCAGCCGGGTAAAGCCGCTCATCAGAAGATTAATACCGACGATCGTACCCAGCGCCCACACCGCGCTGGCCGGCCAGCTTCGCCAGATCATGACCGCCAGTATCAGCGTCACGATGCCGTCAAACAGAAGCCATCCCGAACCCGGAACGCTCCGGACTTGAAAATACGTCACGATATGAAAGATGCCTTCCACGAAGAATAGGACCGCTAAAGCCAGGGTGAGCGAAACCAGGCTCAACTTGGGATTGAGCAGTAGATAGACTCCAGCGATCAGGTAAGCGCAGCCGACCAGCAGCCGCCAGAAGAACCCTCCAGTCGTGCGCGCCGCAAAGGTACCCGCCAGATGCGCGATGCCGGCCACGATAACCAGCACGGCGACGACGATGGCGATCGCGATGCCGGCCTCGAACGGCAAGGCCAAGGCAAAGAACCCGACAATAATCAACAAAATGGCCCATCCTACGGGGAACCCGGTACTTTTCCCTAATAAGCTACTTGGCGATGTTGCCATGGTAGTGGCTCCTTTGTGATTACAGCGGTGGGGTTACGCGCGATACGACAGCATTCCTACAATGACGCTAGCAATGGTACATCGGTCTCGTTATCTTTTGTCGTCGATGACTCCGCCATCGCTCGCACCCGCTCATTCGTCCGGCGGGAGCAGCGCCAGAAGATCGTGGGTGCCATAAACCACTCGCTCTACCCTCACGACGTCGTCGTGGATGCGGAATAGAATCCCGTAGCGTCCTACCCATGCAATGCGCGCCTCTTCTTCCAACTCGGTGCGTAACCGGAAGCGCAAAGGGCGGTGTCCGAGTTCGAGGATTTGTGCGCGTATTTCCTGGATGAAGCTCAGGGCTCGCCTGGGATTGTCTTGCGCGATGTAGTCGGCGATTGCGTCGAGGTCGCTTTCAACAAAGCTGGAAACTTCTATGCGCACTATCTGGCAGCATCCGCCAGAGCCTGGTACTTGTGCTCCAGGCGTTCCAGCATTTCATCCACCGGAGCCCCTGGAGTCTTGTCCTCGAGCGCTTGCCGCCACAAGGTGCGCAGTTCGCCCAGGCTTTGCTGCCTCAAGTCACGCATCAGCGTCCACTCGTGCAACGCATCGCGCACCACCTCGCTGCTGGAGGCATATTCACCCGTCTCGACGGCTTTGCGGATGTTGGCTACCATCTCCGGAGGCAAAGCGATGCTGATCCTCTCCACGGCCGGCATGGGCAAATCCTACCATAGAGCCGGGCTAGTCGGGCAAAGCTTTTACTTGGTGTAACGGCAACCGCTTCGACGCGGCTTTTCCCAAGAAAAGCCGCACATCGCTCAACCCGGTACAAAGTAGAAGTGAAAATGCTAGCCACGCGATATTCTGATTTTGATCGCCGTATGACTCTTGGGCGGCTATATCTACTCTGAAGGAGATCCATGTCGAACGAATTGCGTAGTTTTCTCACGCTCCCTTATCAAGAACTCGAAGCGTTGAATGTGAAAGCGAAAGAGCAGCGGAAGAATCGGGTGCCCCAGCACCAGATCCAGGAAGAACGGCTGAAGTACCTCACCGACGAGAAGGGCATCAAGGCCGTCACCGTTCTCTTCAGCGACCTGGAAGGCCGCCTGCACATGCTCGACTACGACAAGAAATTCCTGGTCAAGAGCTGGGATAACCTCACCTTTGACGGCTCCTCGATCCGCGGATTTTCCGCCCAGCGGGAGAGCGACCTGCGGCTGGGCATTGACTGGAGCGCCTTCTACTGGGCCCCCGCCGATTTCTTCGGAGCCGGCAAGGTGTTGGTCTTCGGCGAAGTCATCGACAAAACCGGAGCAGTCTATCCCGCCGATATCCGCAGCGTGCTCAAAACCTATGCCCAGGAACAGAACGAGAAGAACGGCTACACCCTCAATGCCGCCAACGAAATCGAAGGCTTTCTCTTTGCCGGCGTCGACGCCGAGCGCCGCTACGCGGAGACGGGCAAATTCGAGTACGTCAATACCGGGGGCTACTATCACTCGCTGCCCGGCGATCCGTTGCGCACCTTTATCGACACCACGGCCGAAGTCCAGCGTGCCATGGGCTTCGAGAATGAGAAGGACCACCCCGAGGTCGCGCCCTCACAGTTTGAAATCAACTACAGCTACGGCGAAGTCGTCGCCGCCGCCGATCAGATCCAGCTCTACAAACTCATCTGCCGCCAGGTAGCGACCAGGATGGGCTTCTCCGCCTCCTTTCTGCCCAAGCCGGTGATCGGAGTCAACGGCAACGGCATGCATACCAACGTCTCCATCAGCAAAGACGGCAAGAATCTCTTCTGGGATCCTGAGGGAGAAGAGAAGATCAGCCCGCTGGCGTGGTCCTTCATCGACCGCATTCTCTCCAGCGCGAATGACATTTGCTTGCTGCTGAACGCCAGCGTGAACGCCTATCGCCGTCTCGATCCGCACTTTGAAGCGCCCAACCAGATCAAGGCCTCGCCTATCGACCGCGGATCCATGGTGCGTGTCCCTCTGGGCAACGAAAAAAGCTCGCGAGTGGAAGTGCGCTCCGTCGGTCCTGATGCCAATCCCTACATGGCTCTCTATTCCATCTTCCGCACCGGCATCGAAGGCGAGATCTCGAAGATCAAGGACCTGCGCCAGGCCAAGCGTTATCTGCCCGACAATGTCTACACAGCGATCGACGATTTTCGCAGGTCCAAGTGGACCACCACCCTGCTCGGTGCGGACGTGAAAGCCCGCTACGCCGATCTCAAGCAAGCCTCCGCTGACCGCTGTCCGCGTCTGCTCGGAAGCCTGATCAAGGTTCCCGAAATCCAGTTCCATCACGATGTTTACAACCAGTTCCTGTGGAACCAGTTCTGAGCCGAGGGCCTGTAAAACAGGCCCCTCGGGAGCTTCTACATTTCGAACGAAGGGCGCGGCTTCACGGGCTGCGGAAAAACTCTCTACGAAGGGCACGGCTTCAGTCGTGCCGTAAAAGCCATACACGAAAGACGGCTTTAGCCGCTGAGGTACGCTTTTTGGCAGCTGAAACAGGATAGATGCGGTGATCACATTCGCGCTGAATCAAGGAAAGGCCGTACCTCAGCGGCTGAAGCCCTCATCAGCCGTCGCCCAGTGTGGCACGGCTGAACCCGTGCCTTCGTTCGACCAGTTTTTCCGCAAGCTGTTCAGCCGTGCCCGTCGTAGAGAGTTTTTCCGCGGCCTGTTCAGTCGGGCTCGAAAAAGATCCAGACTCTTAAGCCTGCGCGTTTTGGTTGCCAGGAATCTGTAGAGACTCCACATGGCCCGGGTATCGACAGGGCCCTGAGCTACACTTAGGCTGACCGGGGGATAGAGCCATCAAGCTGCTAGGCATCGATGTCGGCACGGGAGGGACGCGCGCCCTGCTCATCGACGAAACAGGCGCGGTCGTCGCTTCCGCCATCCACGAACACCAACCCTTCGCTTCGCCGCGTAGCGGGTGGGCGGAGCAGGATCCGCAGGACTGGTGGAAGGCCTGCCAGGGCGCCGTCCGCAAGCTGCTGCGGGAGAGTGAGGTCCCCGCGTCAGAGATTGCGTGCATCGGCCTTAGCGGGCAGATGCACGGCGCTGTGCTGTTGGATCGGAACGGTGAGGTCCTGCGCCCCGCGCTCATCTGGTGCGATCAGCGCACCGCAGCGGAGTGCCGCTACCTCAACGAGACCATCGGCCCACGCCGCATTGTCGAGCTCACCTCCAATCCCGCGCTTACCAACTTCACCCTCACCAAGCTGCTGTGGGTGCGGACCAACGAACCCAGCATCTGGCGCAGATTTCAAAGCTTCCTGTTGCCCAAGGATTACATCCGCCTTTGTCTCACCGGGGTGCGGGCCATCGACGTGGCCGACGCTTCAGGAACTCTGCTGCTCGACGTGGCCCACCGCCGCTGGTCCGACGCCATGCTCGATGCCGTCGGTCTCAACCCGGACTGCCTCCCTGCTCTCTACGAATCACAGGACGTCGTTGGCCAGGTGACGGATGCCGCTGCCGCCAGCACCGGCCTGAAAGCAGGCACACCCGTGGTCGCTGGTGCAGGCGATCAGGCTGCGGGCGCAACCGGCATGGGCATCGTTCGTCCCGGTGATGTGAGCGCGACCATCGGCACGTCCGGGGTGGTCTTCGCCGCCTCCGACGCCCCGGTCACCGACCCGCTGGGGCGGCTGCACACCTTCTGCCACGCCATCCCGGGCCGCTGGCATGTCATGGGAGTCACCCAGGCAGCCGGCCTTTCCCTGCGTTGGTTTCGTGACAACTTCGGCGTGGCCGCAAGCCGCACTGGTGCCCATCAGGCCGACCCCTACGATCAGCTAAGCGCCGAAGCCGCGCAGGTTCCTCCGGGCTCAGGGGGAGTTCTCTGGGCGCCCTACCTCATGGGCGAGCGCACCCCGCATTTGGACCCCAACGCCCGCGCCGCCCTGGTCGGTTTGGCTGCCGACCACACCCGCGCCAACATCGTCCGGGCAATCCTGGAGGGTGTTGCCTTCAGCCTCAAAGACACGCTGACCATTTTCAAGGAACTGGGCATTCCCGTGCGGGCCATTCGCGTGGGCGGCGGCGGCGCACGCTCACCCCTGTGGCGACAGATCCAGGCGGATGTCTACGGCCAGCCAGTGGAGACAGTGCAGGCCGAGGAAGGCGCCGCCTATGGCGCCGCCCTGCTGGCCGGGGTGGGCGCCGGGGTTTGGACTTCGGTCGATGCGGCCTGCGACAAAGTAGTGCATGTGGCCAAGCGCACCGCCCCCGACCGGGATGCCTCCCGCGTGATGCAGGAAACGTACGCCAGCTACCGCCGGCTTTACCCCGCCTTACGAAGCATCTTTCCCTGAGGAAAAGACGCGTCGTGAGCGGCGCTCCTGTAATCCGCCAACCAAAACTGAAAAGGCTGTGATCTCCTGTTCCCTTTTGAGGTACCGGCCATCCCCACCCCGCCGAAAAGGGGCAGCCTACACCGTAGACTTGAAAGGTGACCCTGACGGAAACCACTCTGGATGCCTCATCTGCCCAGTCGGCCTCCTTCGGGAAGACGGCTTTCACCCGCAGAAATTTTCTCTGGCTGGCCGCCGGCTCCGCTGCCGGCATGGCTTTCTACGCCGGCGAAATCTCGCGCCACGAACTCGAGATCGTCTACCGTACCATCACTATTCCCCGCTTACCTGACCCGTTCGCCGGCTTGAAGATCGTGCAGATCAGCGATTTTCATTTCCACGAATACACCGAAGCAGCTTTTGTTGAGGCGGTCGTCCGCCGTGTGAACGAAGCCGCCCCCGATCTCGTCGTGATGACCGGAGACTTCGTCAGCTCCAAGCCGCTGCCGCGGCATTTTGGCGTCAGGATGAGCTACCAATGCGCCGAACTCCTTAGCCGGATCGAATGCCCACTGCGCTATGCGATCCTGGGCAACCACGACGTCCTGGTCAGCGCCCACGCGGTCACGGACTCTCTTCAGACCCACGGCATTCCGGTGCTGACAAACACTTCTGTGCCCCTTGAGCGCGATGGCCGGCGCCTGTGGCTGGCCGGCATGCAGGATGCTCTCGAGCAGCGGCCCGACCTCCTCACCGCCCTCCCCGCCGGTCGGAACCCGGACCAGGAACCTCTTATCCTGCTGGCGCACGAGCCCGATTTCGCCGACCAGGTTCTGGGACGCCAGATCGACCTCGTTCTCTCCGGACATACCCACGGAGGCCAGATTCGCATCCCGTTCCTGCCTCCGCTTCTTCTCCCTGAAATGGGAACCAAATACGTGGAGGGCCTGTTCCGGCTGCGCGACGGGACGCAGCTCTACGTCAACCGGGGCATCGGCGCGGTCAACCTGCCTTTCCGCTTCCGCTGCCCTCCCGAAATCTCGGTCATCACGCTGCAACCAAGCGCGTAAGGACTCATCTAGCCTTTCCGGGCTGGGCGAGGACCGCCGACGCACCATATCCCTCATATCGCCAAGGCCCGGACGGCCGGCCGCCAAACGTACCTGCCCCGGCGTGCCGTGGGAGCCCAGTTCACATTTGGCGGCCGGCCCTGCGGACCCAGCGTCCACGACGATTTTGCAGCGTCACATCACAACACCAATCTTTCGTCTACCCCTTCGCACACCTCTCCGGCTTACCTGGGTAATGGTTCTGGACGAAAACACGCCCCTGCAGCCCGAAAGCATCCCCAATTCGGAACAACCTTGGTACCGTTTCGGTCGCAACACACTGATTACACTACCAAAGTTGTACATAACAGCTGAGACACCTCGCCTTCTTCCGACTATATTCAGTAGCTGAAAGGGGAACACCACCATGGGCATCCAAGCATTTCCAAATTTTACGGAGCGATCGATGAGGCCGGAGTTGCGCATAGTGCGCAAAGAGGCTTCCATCGTTTCCATCAATGTCGCGGACGTTTGTTCCGACGATCCGGAGCAGCTTTATTACGAAGACAAATTGGGCTGCGCACGCGGCGTGCTCTTTGCCTTCGCCCTCCAGGCAGCGCTGGTAGTGGCCGCCGCTGTTTGCTGGAAGCTCTTTATACGGTAGGACAGTTCTTCTGCGGGTGTGCCGGATTAAGCATGAATACGCCTCTTCCCCTTGCGTATTTCACAAATCCGGGCACCGGCAATGGATGCGGCGCCGGCTCGGGGCAGGATAAGAACAGCAAAGTTCCTTCCCGAGCTAGAGCAGTTTCGCAATGGGTGTAGACCGAAGCCACAGGCCCTTTCGTGGTTTTCTCCCAAGGAAAACCACACCTCGCGACCTTATCAGGCCACACTAGTTGCGAAACTGCTCTATGCAGTGTCAATCACCTTCTCCATAACCTCGGCATCAACCCTCCCCCCATAGTATTTTGCAATCCGCCCCCTAACCACAAAACCGAGGCTGCGATAAAACTGCCGCGCGGCAGGATTATTCTCCGCCACTTCCAGGCTCAACACGCCCGCGCCTTCGTGCTTCAGCTGCTCTTCCGCGGTTTGCATCAGCAGCGTGCCCAACCCGCGGCGCTGCTCGACCGGATCTATGTCGAGGGTGACGATGTGGCCGACAGCGCGTCCCTTGCGGTTGGCGCGCTCAAAAATAACGAAGCCGGCCAGCTTGTCTTCGGGCTGCTCGGCGATCCAGCAGGAACAGTTGGGATGGGTCAGGAAATACTGCAGCTCGGCCCTGGAGTACGCGATACCCTGCGGAAAACAGACCTGGTCAAGCCGATGCAGCCCGGCCAGGTCCCGAGTTTGGAAGCTGCGTAGGCGAATCATGCCCAGCATCCTAAAGCACAGTCAAAGTTGCCGTGAGGCGGTCACGCTGGCTATGGGCAGCCAGGCTACACCACTCCCACAATCCTCTACGGGTTCCGGGCAACGGCCGTCTTCGCCGGTGTTGTTGGCTCCATCACGACTCCATTGTAGGGCGTTGCCGCCAACAGGCGCCCACCCGCCGATTGCACATGCCTTACCTTCCAGCCAGGATCCCAAAACTTGAAGGTACGGTCCGCAGGGTTAACGGCCAGCACCCAACTGGAGGACCAGGAGGTGATGACCACACGTTTCATCGCCGGGTCGTACGCCAGCCCACTGATATCAGAGATGGGGAGCGTCGTCATTTCGGTCCAGTTCTGACCATGGTCCTCGCTGTAGAAAACGCCTTCACGTCCGCCCAGCCACAGGCTGCCATTGCCGGCGATCGCTATCGCTTGCGTCCAGGTTAACTTCTGCGGCATGGTCAGCGGCTGCCAGGTCTTTCCTTCGTCCGGCGACAACGCCAGCGCCGTCCGCTGCGCTGCCACGACCATCAATCCATCGGATGCCACGGCCCGGTACTCCGTCTTGCCCAACACCGGCCCACCTTCCCAGGTGGCCCCCTGATCCTTGCTGACAAAGACCCCGTTCACCGTTGCGGCATACCATGTGCTCCCGGAAGCGTCGACCTGGCTCACCCTCCCATCCATCTGGCCGCCCGGCACCATCACCGTTGTTTCCACCTTGGTGCGCTTGCCCTTGCGAACCACGTAGGAGGTCTTCTGCTGGCTCTTGACGATCTTTCCGTCTGCCTGCCAGGTCGTCCCGTCAAAACGGACAATGCCGGCATTGGTCCCGGCCACAATCGAGCCGTCCGTAGCCTGCGACATACTGAACACATCCCGCCCTTGGAGGCCATTGCTCTGCTGGCTCCAGGTGGCGCCGTCGTCACGAGAAACGAAGACTCCCCCATAGGTCTTGTCGTTCACTACCCCGGCAAATATGGTTTGGGATGACTTTGCATCCACCAGCAGACTGGATACCTGGCGCTGCGAGAAGCCGGCGTTGGACGCCTTGAAGGTCGACGCCGCATCTTCGCTCTCCAGCACTCCGCCGCGATCAGTCGCCAACATCACGTGTTGTGGGTTCTTCGGATCCACGTAGACGTCGTTGACGATCACTTCCGGATCAGTCATGCGCTTAAACGTAGCACCGCCGTCCGTGGTCTTATACAGGCCTTCGGTGGTGCCCGCGTAAACCGTGTTGTGGTTGGTTGGATCCAACATCAACACCCTGGTCCGGCGCGCAGTCATCGGAATGCCCTGGATCTTTTTATAGAGCTCACCGCCGCTGTTGCTGCGGTAAATCCCCGAGCAGGCACTGGTGTAGACGACGTTCGGCTCAGTGGGATCAATAATGATCGAAAACACATCCGAGTCCTCAATCAGGCCCTGCTTGATGTTGTGCCAGTTCGCACCGCCATCTGTGGTCTTCCACGGTAGGTGCCAGGTGCCCGCATACACGGTGTGCGGATCCTTGGGATCGATGGCAATGGACTCCACTTCATGAAGATCCATGCTGCCCGGAGGCGAGATCTGGTTCCACTGCACGCCGCCGTCTTCACTGCGATAGACACCCTTGAGTGTGCCCGCGATCAATATCTTTGGATTGGAAGGCGCCTGGGTGAGAGCACGAATGGACTGATCCTTCATCGCGTCGACAGTGGTCCAGGTCTTGCCCGCGTCATGGCTGATAAAGAGGCCGCCGCCGGGATGATCCACGATCCAGGCCCCGACCAGCAGCGTCTTGGGATCCGATTGATCCACCACCACGTTGTCCAGGATCAGGTCGTCGCCCTTGGCCAGCTTGGCCAGCCTACGCCAGCTCGCGCCGCCATCTTCAGTCTGGTAAACCCAGCTGTTGGTGGTGCCTAGGTAGATATGCCTGGCATCGGTAGGGTCAGCGGCGAAACTGCGCGCATCGCCTCCGTCGGGCCCGACTGGAACCCAGGAAGCCGTTTGCGCCAGGGCTAGTTGGTTAGGAGCGAGAGCGAGCAGAAACAAAGAGGAGGAGAGAATACGCCCGATGGATGAAGTCATTGGTTTTCTATTGTGGAGTGCCTGAAATTCGGACAAACCTTTTGTAGTTTATCCGGATTCAACCGTGCGCCCGTAAGACCGGCATGGTCAAGCACAATGAAAAGGGCGACCATTACTAACTGGTCACCCTTTTCACTTTTGGCTTCCTCAGTGCTTACTGCGCTGGGGGAGCTGCTGCCTTCTTGCGATGAGGACGGGCAGGTGCGGTCCTGGATTGAACCTTCACTGTGCTTTCGTCCACGGCTGTGGTGCCTTGCACGTCGCTATCGAAGGTCGCGCCGGCAGGTACAAGGTAGTTCTCTACTTCCTTGTTGCCCTGTGTTCCGGTGCGTACCGAGATCCGGGAAGCATCAATGCCCTTCTCCTTCACCAGGTAGTCCTTCGTATTGACAGCCCGTTGCGCTGCCAGCGTGTCGGCCTTCTTCTCATCAGAAGCCGCCTCGCCAACCAGAACAGCGGTGGCATCAGTTTGTTGTTGCAGGTTCAGAGCGACGTCATCAAGGCAAGCCTTAGCCTCGTTGTCGACGCGAGCCGGGCGCTTCTTATCCCGATCAAAGCTGATCGAGCAAAGCGTCTTGGTCTTCGGAGCCGGCGGTGGCGGAGGTGCCTCGACATTGACCGACGCCGAGCAAGTCGCCGTCTGACCCTTGTCGTCCTGCACCGTGCCAGTGATAGTGATCGTACCCGCTGGCGCACCGGTCGTGCTCAACGTGGCGGTGTTGCCGCTTCCGCTGATCTGACCAGACGACGCGCTGAACGTGTAGGTGAGTGGCCGGTTCTGTGGGCTTACGCCCTGAGCAGTAATGGTTGCTGTACCGCCAGGCTGAACGGTCGTTGGATTCGCCGAGCAGCTGAGCGTCGGAGGATCGTACTGCTTGATGGTGAAGTTCGCTGTGCAATCCGCGAACTGCCCGACCTTCTGCCCTTCGGAAACGTGGCCGGTCACCGTGTAGTTGCCGGGGTTCAAGCCGGTAGTGTCGACGTTGCCGGTGGTGCTGTCGCCGGTGACTTTCACGCCTTCGGCACCCGTCCAGCTATAAGTTGCTGTTTTCTTCGGGTTCAAATTCGTCGCCGTGCCGGTGACCGTGATGGGGTCGCCAGGAAACGCCGGTGAAGGAGCCGCGGTGCAGGCGTAGGTCACAGGAGGCGGCGGTAGGATGCTGCCCATGTGATAAATGATACCGGTGCTCAGGCGCGCCACCTTCAGGTTTGCCCGGCCGCCCGTAGGATAGGGAGGCTGAGGCCCGAAGTTGGCGTGAAAGTACTCGTAGTCGGCCTGGAACAGCCGCAGCCCTAGGTGACCACCCAGGAACGGCAGCGAGTAATCCATGCCGCCGCCAACGGTCAGTGCCGGACCGTAGGTGTAGGGCTGATGGTACGGGCCACCCAACCTTACGAAACCAGCGTCCGCGTGCACGAACGGAGTGATCTCAGCAGTCGGGTAGCGGAAGATCATGCCGAGCTGTCCGGTAGACGCTCCGTCATTGTTCCCGGACGGGTGATTTGCATATTCGAGCTGTCCACCCACGTAGCGGTTGAAGAAGTAGCTAACACTCCCGATCGCGCCGTAATTGATAGACGAGTAGCTAACGGGGCCATTGACACCGATTAGGTCGCCCGAGGGAATCGTAACCGAGCCGTGTGGGGCCAGGTACGAGTAACCAAGAAAAATGTCGATTCGCGAAGCTGGAGACTCCGCAGGGGCTACTGGCTTTGAGGCTGTACTGGACGAATCCTGGGCTAAGAGACTCACAGAACCGAGTCCCACAGCACTTGCTACAAGCAGAATTCGGCCCAGTGAAGTCAACGGGCGAGAGTGCATGCGTCTATCCTCCGCAACCACTGGAAAGTCAAACAAAACTGGGAAGTCATTCAACAAAACGGTCGAGCCCGAAGAACGTGGCTCGAGTCAAACTCGATTTCACGCCACACAAACCTGGACGTGAGATGCAAAACATCCACATCCGGTAATCTACAGCATATTTCTTATCTCGACTACCTTAATTTTCAACATCTTAACGGCGGCAACGGGAGGGGAGTTAACGTCTAGTTACCTCTACCGCCAGCCAGCCTCGTCACCAAATCAGAAAAAAGAACCGCCCAACAAACTTATTACAATTGCACAATTATTGGAAGTTTAATGCGCGTTTTGCGCTTCCTCGTTCGCTTTGAATCTTTTCCTGGAGAAGTGTGATTGCGTACATCAACTGTTCCGGACGCGGTGGACAGCCCGGCACATACACGTCCACGGGGATAATCTGGTTCACCCCTTGCACCAACGCGTAGTTATTGAAGACTCCGCCGGAAGTGGCGCAGGCCCCCATAGAGATTACCCACTTTGGTTCCGGCATCTGCTCATAAAGCCGGCGAATCACTGGAGCCATCTTCTGCGAGACCCTTCCCGCGATCACCATCAGGTCGGATTGCCGCGGCGAAGGGCGAAATACTTCCGCGCCAAAGCGCGCTATATCGAAACGTGCGCCGCCCATCGACATCATCTCGATCGCGCAGCAGGCCAAGCCAAACGTCATCGGCCATACTGAGCTCTTGCGCACCCAGTTCACCGCAAAATCCAGGGTCGTCATGACCACCCCTTCGGGCTGCTCGTGACCGAAATTTACTTCGCGAACTTTTTCCTGGTTCTTGCCGCTCGACTGCAAGCTGCCGAAGAGGTAATGGTCATTGCCTGTTCCGCTCATAAGTAACACTATAAGCCATTCGTCCTGGGGTCCAGGTTAAGGAATCAGGCAATTATGAGCGCGCTCCCGTGCGCCTACAGCTATACTCTTGCTACTCTGGAATGCGATATGCAAAAAATAGAAGCTGTCATTCAGCCGTCGAAGCTTGACGCAGTCAAAGATGCTCTGCTCGCCATCGGCGTAGAGGGCATGACGATCCTTGAAGCACGCGGCCACGGGCGCCAAAAAGGCCATACCGAGTTTTATCGGGGACGCGAATATACGGTCGATCTTTTGCCCAAGATCAAGATCGAAACCGTGGTGGCGGACGAACTGCTGGAAAAGGCCGTTCAGGCCATCATCACAGCGACCAGAACAGGAAAGATCGGGGACGGAAAAATCTTCGTCTCCGGAATCGATGAAGCCATCCGCATCCGCAATGGCGACCGCGGCGTGGCTGCGCTTTAAGGCAGTTTTCGCAATTACTGTGGCCTGATAAAAATCGCGAGGTGTGGTCCCGGCACGCCCCACGACTCGCCGGGGCAGGCGGGACCACGAAAAAGCCCATCGCTTCCCGGATTTCCTGCAGTGCGGCACTGGCCGAGAACAACGATGTGCGACTTTCTTCGAAGAAAGTCGCATGCAGTTCGGCGGTTCTAATAAGCTCTACAGGAAATCCGGGTTCGGTCTACTTCAATTGCGAAACTGCCCGGAAGAGCAACTTCGTCACCAATTCCTCGGCCCTTTAGCCCGCAGTTCCTAAGGGGCCTGTCGCAGCGGAAGCGTTAGTGGCACTCATAGAGGAACCCACGCCTCAAAACAGAGACGTGGGCCACCCGTCTCAATAGTGCTCCAACGGTTTCGTTACCACAGGCTACTAGCCGGGTTGAAGAGAAGTACTACAAGATTGATTTGGGTACTCTAGGGGCACCCTTCTTTGTTGCGCTTTCGGTCGACATGAAACCTGCATTCACGTCTCACCAGCAGCTACGAGAGCACTATCAGGCGGAGATGGCCGCCATGCGCCAGTCCTTCGAGCGTACCGGCAACGGTGTGCTCTGCATCCGCCGCCGCGCCTTGGTGGTTGATTGCTTGTTGGAGCCGCTGTGGCAGTTCGAGAGCGGCTCGACCTTACCCGCCGGGATTGCACTGGTGGCGATCGGCGGCTTTGGCCGCAAGGAGCTCTTCCCTTCCTCCGACGTCGACCTTCTCTACCTTTGCGCAGACGAAAAAGTGGAGGATGCGCTGCGCGAGACCGTCCGCGGCTGTAACCAGGGCATGTGGGATCTCGGCCTCCGCGCCAGCCCCATGATCCGCACTCTCAAAGAGTGCGACCGCTACGACCCTGACAACATAGAGTTCACCCTTTCCCTTCTCGACCGTCGCTTCATCGCCGGCGACCACAGCCTCTACCAGTCTCTAACTACGCAAATTCTTCCCGAAGTCGCGCTGCGTGAGTGGAGCGGCATTGTCCACCGGCTTGCTGATCTGGCCCGCGCCCGGCATCAGAAATACGGCAATACCATCTTTCATCTCGAACCAAATATCAAAGAGTGTCCCGGCGGTCTGCGCGATCACCAACTGGCCCACTGGCTCAACCTCATGCACCACGTTCGCGAACATAAGGCTTGGCCCACCAGCTTCGGAAACTCCCTATACGCGGTGCATAACGACGCTGCGGCGGCGTTTGAATTTCTCAGCGCTACGCGCTGCTTCCTGCACTTCCGCAGCGGCCGCGACGACAACAGCCTCGATTGGCATGCACAGGACGAAGCCGCCGCCCAAAGCATCGGCCTCGAAACCAAAGGCACCTCAGATCCCGCCTACTGGATGCGCACGTATTACCGCCATGCGCGCACGGTCTATCGCCGTGCGGTCTTGCTCATGGAGGCTCTGCCGCCGGCGCGACAGTCTTTCTACCGCCCCCAGCGACGCAAGCGCACGCCGATTCCAGGTACCGACTTCATGGTCCAGGATGGCCGCATCGATGTCTCCGAATCTTCGCTGCTCACCGGACCGGAAGGGATTCTCCGCGTCTTCGCGATGGTTGCGGCGCATGGCTACCGGCTGACACAAAACGCCGAAGATCGCCTGGCCGACGCGCTCCCGGTACTCGATGTGCACATCCCCGAAGGACCCTTCCTGTGGAACAGTCTGCGCGAAATTCTGCTCGGGCCCCACGCCGCGCACGCGTTGCGCACCATGCATGCGCTGGGCATTCTGGAGTTGCTCATCCCCGAGTTCCACGGCATCGACGCCCTGGTCATCCGCGACTCGTATCATCGCTACACCGTCGACGAGCACACCTTTCTGGTCATCGATAATGTGCATGCCCTGCGCCAGCCGCACCTCGCCTGGGAGCGGCGCTTTTCCACTCTGCTGGCGGAGATCGACCGCCTCGACCTCTTCTTCCTGGCGGTGCTTATGCATGACACCGGCAAGGCTCGCCGCACCGGAGAACACACGGTGCAAAGCGTGGAATTAGCCGATAGCCTGCTTGCCCGGCTGGAGTTGGATGCCGAAGAACGCGATCTTGTGAGACGGCTGATCCGTAATCACCTGGAAATGTCCTTGACCTTGCGACGGGACATCTTCGACGCCGAAACCATTCGCGCCTTCGCCGATAAAGCGGCTTCGCAAACCCACCTCAAAATGCTCTGCCTGATGACCTACGCCGACATCAAGGCGGTCAACCCTGATGCCCTGACCCCGTGGAAGGCGGATAGCCTGTGGCAGCTATATATCGCCACCTCGAACTTCATGGACCGGAGTGTCGACCAGGAGCGTTATCGCGCCGATGTCGACCCCTCGCTGCTCAAGCGCATTCTCACTCTGGCTCCGGAGAGCGCCCCCGAGCTGCGCAGCTTTCTCGAAGGCTTTCCGCAACGCTACCTGCACACGCGCATGCCGGAGCAGATTCGCGATCACTTCCAGATGGCGTTAGAGCTATCGCAGTCGTCTGCTCAGATCCACCTGCGTACCCTGCGCCAGTCCTACGAACTCACCGTCATTACCAGGGATCGGCCCCTGCTCTTTGCCGACATGGCGGGTGCGCTCTCCTCCTGGGGCATGAACATTGTCAAGGCGGAGGCGTTCTCCAACGACGCCGGCATCATCGTCGACACCTTTCAATTCTCCGACCCCTTCCGAACACTGGAGCTCAATCCTTCTGAGGTGGATCGCTTCCGCGACAGCCTGCGCGACGTGATCTCCCTGAAGACTCCCATCGAGGTCCTGCTGCGACGGCGCCAGGCCGTCCGCGCCCCCATCATGGTCAAGGTTGGGACACGCCTGGAATTCGATAACACTGCTTCCACCCACAGCACCCTGCTGCAGGTGGTCGCCCAGGATGGCCCCGGTCTCCTGCGCAAGATCGCCACGACCCTGGCCGCGCACAATTGCAATATCGAGGTGGCCCTGATCGATACCGAGGGGGAGATCGCCATTGACGTCTTCTATCTCACCATCGGCGGTGCCAAGCTCGACCAGGCGACCCAGCAGCAGCTCCAAGCAGCTTTGTTTCTTGCCGTCGAGGAACTCCGCCCCGCGCATGCCACTTGAAATACCGGTGCGGAAAGCACGCTACGGCATTTTCGCGTCTGGTATAGAGGGAGCGGCTGATCCCGACGCGGTTTCTCCCCCCGGAAGAGTCCCACTTCGCAACACTCGCCTGTGCCAGGCTGGGGTGAAAATGCTCTACCATCGGATATAAGCGCAAAGTGAAACTAGGCCGAGCCATCAAGAAGTACTTTCGCCTGCGCCGCCACTCCCGGCACCGGCCCGCCTTTGCTCGCGCCAAGGACGAGCTTCGCGCCCGCACCAAAGCGTTTTCCGCCTCCACCACTCTTGATTCGCAGACCACCAGCTTCATCCGCCTCTTCCACACCATTTGGACCGGTTCCAGCGAACGGGCTTTCAACGTGCGCCTGCTGTGCTGGGTCCGGATGCTGGAGCACGACGATCTGCTGCGCCTGGATTTTCAGGAGACCTTTCAAGCCGTGCTCGCCGGCCTCGACTCCGTGGGCCTGCTGGCCGAAGCGGGCTTGCCTAGGCACCACCAGATATTTTCTGAAGGGCTCCGCCGGATCTTCAATCGCCTCCTGCCTTCGGCGATGGACGTGTCGGATAGTTCGCGCCTGGTGATCTCGCTCTTCGCCCATTCCCGCCATGTCGAACGCTTCGTCGAGCTGCCCCAGCCTCTCTTTGAACGCCTGCTGATCCTGCTCGCGCCACCGCCCACGGGTGGTGGGCCCCGCTCCTCTCCGCGCCTGCAAAGCGATTTGCGCCAGGCGCTGTGTCTGATTGCCACCCGCACCGCGGGCCGTGGCGTGACCGCTGCCATGCGCGAACGGGGCGGCCACTGGGAAGTGCAGAACTCCCCCTTCTACCACCTGATTTTTGCTACCCAGGATCTGGTGCGCGCCCCGGACGCCGCTTCCGCCGGCCCTCTCTTTGAGGCTTGGAAAGCAGCCGTCGCCACTTGCCGCAAAGAACTTGGCCAGGTGCGGTTGGGCATGGAGACCACTGGGGTGAGCGCCGACCTGGTGCTCGACCTGCGGAGTATTGAACTGGCCCTGATGCGCATGCACGGGCTGGCCAGAATTCTTACCTTCAGCAGTGCGCCGCTCCCCACAGTTGCGGATAGTTCCGCGGCCGCCCGCAACCTGCTGAACCAGCTCATCGAGGGCCGTCTCGAAGATAAGCGCGTTTCCGTCCTGCTCAAGCAGAACCTGAATCTTCTGGCGCGCAAAACCGTGGAGCGCACCGGCCGGAGTGGCGAGCACTACATTGCCCACACCCGCAAGGAATACTGGCAAATGTGGCTGGCCGCCGTGGGTGGCGGGCTGCTGACCGTGCTCACTGCGGCCTTCAAAATGCGCATCGTCGAGCAGCATTTCCCGCTCTTTGTCGAGGGCTTTCTGACCGGCACCAATTATGCAATCAGCTTCATCTTGCTGCAGGTTTTCGGCCTGGTGCTGGCCACCAAACAGCCTTCTGCCACGGCCGCTACCTTTGCCGGCATTGTCCGCAACAATCCGGGCAACGCCAGCTGGAGCAAGATCTCAGACTTTACCGCACGCATCAGCCGCACCCAGTTGGCGGCGGCCGTCGGTAACGTGACCGCGGTTTGCATCGGCTCGGTTGCGCTGGAACGCCTGTGGCGGGTGATGTTTGCAGAACACTACCTACCGGCGGAGAGTGCGCGGCACGTCTACGAGGCGCTTCATCCTTTTGCCTCCGGGACCATCATCTACGCGGCGGGAACGGGCGTGATCTTGTGGGCTGCGGCGCTCATAGGCGGCTGGTGCGAAAATTTCGCCGTCTTTCACCGCCTGACCGAAGCCGTCTCCCAACATCCCTTTGGCCATCGCGTTGGCCAGCCGAGCATGGCACGGCTGGCGGCCTGGATTGAGTACAATCTTGCCGGTTGGAGCACCAGCATTGCGCTGGGCTATTTGCTAGGGTTTGTGCCTGTGATTGCGCGCTTTTTCGGCATACCCTTCGATGTCCGCCACGTGACCCTGTCGACCGGCACCCTGGCGCTGGCCGCCGCGCGTTTCGGCACCAGTTCCTTTGGCAAGGACTGGTTCTACTACGCCATCGCCGGCATCGGTGTGACCTTCGTACTGAACCTCGGCGTCAGCTTTTCCATCGCCTCGTTTGTGGCCCTGCGCGCCTACGACGTCAGCCGCCGCGAGCAGTTATTGCTGCTCCGCTATCTGCTCCGCCAGATCGTTCGTTCTCCGCTAAAATTCCTCTTTCCCATAGACCGCGACACCCCCCCGGTCTCCATCCTCAACGCCGCGCCGGAAGAAAAATAGGTTGTCATTCCTTCGGTGTGCGCAAAGCCGGGCCCGAGAACGCGGTGCCGGGGAGGCTATAGGAACTAGATCCAGTCCCGAAGGGACGGCTGAAAATAGCCCAGGACGCAGTCCTGGGTAGACAACAACAGCCGGGAACAGTCCCGTCAGGGACTGATCGTGATACACCCTGATAGCCGATTCGTATTCAGCGAGTGCCTCAGCCGTCCCTGCGGGACTGAACGCAGTTCCCTTACCCCCAAAGCGCAGCGCGGGGTACTCTCGGCCGTCCGTGCAAGATTCCCGTGAGTGGGCCAAAGGCTCATCTCTCTTCAGACCGAAAGATCGCGCGTTTCGCCACCAGCCCTACTTGGCGGCCTGCTTGGCGTCGGGCTTATCGTTCAGCGCGTAAATGACCTCGCCTGGCTTGGCGTAACGCAGAATCACCCGCGCCTCGTGTTCGATGGCGTTCGGGTCTGATTGCAGATGCTGCACGTGGTCCTGCAGGCGGCTATTCTCCTGTTGCAATTGCAGGATCTCCTTCTTTAGCGTCTGGTCCTGATTGCGCTTCTGTTGATAAGCCGATAAGCCGTTAGCCCCGAAGATCACGTGATAGCCGAGCGAGACGGCGATGACAATAGCAACCGCGGTCGCCACCCGGCGGCCTGAGCGGGAAAAAAACGATGTGGCTCTATCCCGCAAACTCTGCTGCTGGGTTTCGTTTTCTATTTTCACGGTCACCTCGCAATCCCCGAATTTCCTGTGCAGCTTGGTGGCCTCGGCACACTTCATGCGGCTTTCCTTAATGAAAGCGGCACACGCGGTCGTGTCCAGTGCAAAGTACAGGAAATTCGGGTTCGTCTGCTCTATCTTCTCAGTGAACGTCTCTTTCGCCTCATCGCTCAAGTGGAAGTTTTCCCGCTTCGGAGAGAAGGAACCATACTTGATAAACCCACGCGGAGATCTCTTATGACCGATTTTCAAATCATTCTCTCCACCTGCGCCGATCGCGAGCAGGCCGAACGCATAGCCCATCGCCTGCTCGAGCTGCATCTGGCCGCCTGCATCAATATCCTGCCTGGCGTGCAATCGATTTACCGCTGGCAGGGCGCGATCGAATCCGCAGCCGAAGTGCTCATGCTGATCAAGACCCGCTCTACCCTCACCCGGGAGGTCCAAGCGACCATCGCCGGCCTTCACTCCTACGAAGTTCCCGAATTCCTGGTACTCCCGGTCTCGGGCGGCTCAGAATCTTATCTTGCCTGGCTGGAGACGAGTCTGCGCTAGTTCCGCAGTTTTTTTGTTATGCTTCAAGATGATCCTGAGCCCGGTCGTCCCCTATGCGGCTTCTGTTCCTGGCTTTCGCAATCAGTTTTTGCGCATTACTGTGGGTGGCTTTCTCGGTCGCCCGCCATATTCGGCGGCATGGACAGCCAAGCCCCGCCGACGCTTCGCTTGAGCCGGAGGGCGTTCCCGCTCCTTCGGAATCACGCCGGCCTTGACGCGCGGCGCACATAAATAACTCCCGGCGGTCATCCGCCAGGATCTAGTACCCCCCCGGCCTGGTTCGAAAGGGAGAGTGAATGATGCAAGAGATCGGTTTTAAACAGGACAGCCTCCGCGCCCTGCCCGTGCCCCGCATAGCCTGGAAGACAGTAATCGCCGTCGTCCTGGCTACCACCCTGGTGGCCATTTGTGCCCACATCGCCATGCCCCTAGGCTTCACGCCGATTCCGGTCACCATGCAGACCTTCGCCGTGCTGTTGCTGGGGCTGCTCTTCAGTCCGGGGGCAGCGTTTGCATGCCTGGCGCTCTACCTGGTAGAAGGCGCCTGCGGTCTGCCCGTGTTCAGCCCCGCTGGTCCCGGCGGCCTGGCGCAATTGCTCGGCCCCAGCGGCGGATACCTGCTCTCGTATCCCTTGGCCGCCGCGCTGGCCAGCCTGATCTATCACCGTAGCCGGCGCCGCTTCGTAGACGCAGCCGCGGCGGCAGGACTTGCCAGCATCCTTATCCTTGCTGCGGGCGCCTCCTGGCTTGGCCTGCTCGGCCACTTGCGATTTTCCGTTATCTTCGCCCAATCCATCGCCCCGTTCCTTTTCGGCGATGCCGTGAAAGTGGTGGCCGCGACCGCCTGCGTTAGTCTCCTGGCTTCCTTTGGCGATGTTTCACCCAATCGAGCCCTTTGAGGTCTTTTACCCGTCGCGGCGCTGACCGCGCTACGTCCAAGTAACTGCCGATGTTCTCAGAAAGGATTTTGTGACCACTACTCCGATTTCGCTTCCGCCCGATGCCCCCGCCAAAGGTCTTACCACGGCGCCGGGCGCGGTCAGGGAGATCTCGATCGCTCACAGTCCGGACTCCGACGATGCCTTCATGTTCTACGGCCTTGCCACGGGCAAGATTCGCGTGCCCGGCTACAAGTTCACCCATACTCTTTGCGATATCGAGACCCTGAATCACAAGGCGATGGACGAGGCTTTTTACGATGTAACCGCAATCTCCTTCCACGCCTATCCCTACGTGCAGAAGGACTACGCGCTGATGGCCTGTGGCGGGAGCGTGGGAGAAAACTACGGCCCCATGATCGTCGCCAGCCATCGGATTGCGGCCGATCAGATCGGTCGCGTGCGCGTGGCCATTCCCGGAACCCTGACGACCGCCTACCTGGCACTGAAATTGTTCGCGCCGGAGATCGAAACCGCCACCGTTCCTTTTGACAAGATCATTCCTGAAGTGGTCGCGGGTAACTTCGACGCCGGGCTTATCATCCACGAAGGCCAGCTCACCTACGCTGCCAGCGGCTTGCACAAGGTCATCGATCTCGGCCAGTGGTGGCGGGAACAAACCGGGCTCCCCTTGCCACTGGGCGGCAACGCCATTCGTCGCAGCCTCGGCCAGGACGTCATGCTCACGGTGACCCAAGCCCTGCGCGACAGCATCCAGCACGCGCTCGACCACCGCGAAGCCGCGCTTGAGTATTCCATGCAGTTTGCCCGCGACCTCGACCCGCAAATGGCAAACCGCTTCGTCAGCATGTACGTGAACGAGCGCACCCTCGACTACGGCGAAGACGGGAAAGAAGCCATTCGCAAGCTCCTCACCCTGGGCCATGAGCGCGGCATCATTCCAAATCCAGTCCGCGTCGATTTCGTCGGATAAGCCGCTCTAAGCACATTGCTCAGCCTAGGACGGGTGCCCAGGTTCGCCAACCTGCCCCGGCGTGCCGTGGGAGCGTACCTGGGCCGAAAATGATTTTTTTCGAATGCTTTCACCAAATAGCTCAACCACAGTTGTCCCGAGGCGACCGTCTTCCTATCGACGGCAAAGCAATCGTGGGGGCTTCGCCCATGCGGCGCTAACTTGTTTAGGATGTTTTTCGTCAAACTCCCACAAAATCGTCATCCTGAGCGGAGCGCCTCACAGATTTATCGCGTGACACAGTGCTTGTGGCGCGGAGTCGAAGGACCCCGGCGGAGCTTATCTTACCCATGCTGCTCGGAGCTTTTCCACCACCGAAGCCCGAGAACAGCATCTGCGCGGTACGCACTTGATGATCACGGGTACATCTTTTCATGCACCGTAATCATCTTCCATCCCCAGGTCTGTGCCACCTTTTTGAACCCGGGATTGGCGCGCCCACCCGGTGCGGGCTTCGGTGGTTGAAAAGCTCCGAGCAGCATGGGTAAGATAAGCTCCGCCGAGGTCCTTCGACTCCGCGCCACTAAGCGTTCTGTGACGCGATAATCTGTGAGGCGCTCCGCTCAGGATGACGATTTCGTGGGAGTTTTGAGAAAAAACATCCTAAACAAGTTAGCGCTTATGGGGCGATGCCCCCATCGTTTTCGGCCCACGTACGCGAAGGCGACCCGGATTTCCTTCACGCGGCTTCATCCATGACTGCGTGTGCGGCTTTCAGCAAAGAAAGCCGCATGAGGTTCGCCAACGCCATCAAGCTCGACAGGAAATTCGAGGGGCACCCGTCCCGGCTACCGGATAAGTGTCACTTGTCATCGTCATCATCCTGCTCCCGCGCCCTCTGCGGATGACCCAGCATCGCCGGCAACGGCTTATTGCCCATAGCATCCCGCCACAGGATGACATTCAAGACCCGCGGATCCGCCCGGTCCTCGTGGCTGAAATCCATGCGGCTCGACGCCTGCGCACCCGGGGCCTTGGGGCCGTTCGCTTGGTACAACAATCCGTTCTCCCGATTGCGATAGTCCGCTTCAAAGGGTGGTTGGTCGCCGGCGCCCGTAAACAAAGGCGCCATCGGTGGGGCGAAGGCGTCGTTGTTATTCATCGGCGGCAAGCCTAACAGCTCTTCCATCGTCCGCACCACGCTCACCGTGGTGTAGAAGGTGCTGTCCACCAAAGGCTGCGCGAGCCGTGGCGAGTACTTGCTCACCACCAGGACAACGCTGCGATGGGCCTCCACGTGGTCCGCCCCGTTCTGGGCGTCGTCTTCCAGGATGAAAAACGCCGTGTTCTCCCAATAAGGGCTGTGGGCGATCGCCTCTACCGCTCGTCCCACCGCCAGGTCGTTGTCCGCGACCGAAGCCTTGGGCGTTGGCATCCCAGGAGTGGTTCCCGCAGTGTGATCGTTGGGTAGCCGAAGCTGTATGAACTGCGGCATGGTATCCCGCCCTTGCTCGCGCTCCTGCACCCACTGGCGAAAGTGAGTCAGAAACTCCTCCACCCGCAACTGATCGGGAAAACTCAGCTCAAAGTCAGGAAATTTCGGGTCGAAGTGACCCACCAACTCGGGCTTGGTAGGCACGTTCTCTTTAATCAGCGGAATCGGCCAGGGGTAGGGACTGATGCCACCACCGTAGTTCTGCGGCAGCGCCTCTCCGTGCCGGATATCGCCCCGCACTCCACACTGCGCCGGCTCCGGTTCGGGCGTTCCCTGGGTAGGGGAAGCCCCCTTGGGCGTGCTATCGGGATTGGCACAGAACGTGGTCGAAATAAACTCCCCGAAGTGATACAGGCTCTTGCCGTTGCGCGCCAGATCGCTCCAGATATATCCGCTGTTGGGCTCGTTGACATCCGAAATGCCTTCGCGCAGCGGAAAGCCGTTCTCCACCACGCCCTCGTAATCGTAGACTCGCTGCTGCCCGCGATAGCTCTGTTGCCAGGTCTTCTCCGTGTAGTCGCTGGAGATCGCGGCATTCGACCACACGTGCCCGTCGCCCGAAACCTCACCTGAATCGTAAAAATTGTCCAGCACGCCAAACTGCCGCGCCAGCTTGTGTTCATTCGGCGTAATCTCCTCGCCGTACATGGTGAGCCCGGGCATCCCGTTGCCCACACCCAGATCCCCGAGGATCTGATCGTAGGTCCGGTTTTCCTTGATGATGTAGATCACATGACGGATGGGGTTGGTCCCGCTGCGAAATGCGATCTTCGCTTGCGCGGCCTTCATCATATTCGTCTCTATCACGGTGCGCGTCATCTGCTCGCGCTTGGCTTCGATCTCCGGCAAATCGATGGCTGCAATCGACCCATGCAGCAGGGTGGCGATGTACGTAGAGCTGCCGCTGCGCGCATACCCAGGGACCCGCGGCTGCGGCATATTATTTGGCCCCGTGCCCTGGCCCTTGGCGGTCGCCACGTAGAGCGTATTGCCCTCCACCGCCATCGCCGTTGGATACCACTCCGTCGGGACCCAACCCACGGCGCGGATCTCCGGCCCCGCTGCTTGTCGCGCGCTGAGATCAAACACCGCAACTGCATCGGAGCCCGTGTTGGCGGCAAACAGCCGTTTTCCGTCCTTTGAAACCGCAACCGCATCCGGCATGGCGCCGAAGTAGCTCTGCCCCGGCAACCGCGTGTCATAGAGGGTCTCAAGCTTAAGTTCGTCGCCTCCGACCCGCATCGCAGCCACGGCATCCCGGTTAGCCAGCGCCACGTAAAGAATCCGCTCATCCGGACTCCAGGCAAACGCAGCCGGATGGGAACTGGGCGAAGTGGCTTGCTGCGGAGCAAGCAGCACCAGTTTCTTGAGCACCTTCCCGTTGTTCAAGTCGAGCTCCGCGACCGCGGAGCCGTTCCATAATGCGACGTACGCCCGGCTTCCCGACCGGTTGACCGTGATGGAGATGGGGTACGTCGAGGGCACGACCTTGCCCTGGGAAAGGTCAAAGCGCCGGAGCACCTTGCCCGTGCCCCCATCCATCAGCAGAACATCGTCGGAGAGGTTGTCCGCCACCAGCAATTCATCGGTCCCGGCCGGTCCCTTGCGCACCGCAATTCCCGCCGGCGAGGGGATCGCAAAGCCTGCAGGCGGCGCCGCCCCGATCCGATTCTGCAGCTTGCCCGGCGCCAATTGCTGCAAGGGAACGGGAAGCAGTTTCTCCGGCGTCACCTTGCCGTCGCTGAAGTTGTAAACGGCAATGGCATTGCCGGTCTCGTCTTTACCTTTCCCCTCGGGCGCAGTGAGCGAGTCGAAGACCGCATACAGATGTGTGCCATCCTTGCTGAAGGCCAGCCCCGAATACAGCGTCTGCGGCAGGCTTGTCGCGGTTCGCGGCTCAGGAAAGTCTGTCACCGCGCCGGTCTTGATGTCCAACACCGCAATCGACTGCTGATACCGCGATTCGAAGGTGCCGTAACCGGCGTTCACCACCGCCAGGTAGCGCCCATCAGGAGAAACCGCCGCGGTCATGGGCAGGCTGTTCAGCATCTGCGGTGACCCAGGCGCCGGTTCCGCCAGTTCCTTGCTGGTGGGCAGGTCGATGGTCCGGCTCGGGAGCTGTGCCTGAAGGGCCGGCCACGCAGCCATCAGGGCTAGCAGAGCCAGTCGCGCCACCGCAGACGAAAGTCGTAGAAAGTTTGCCACTATCAATCCCCCAAGGCACAGATTCCGATGCAAACAGCTGAGTCATAAGTATGACTAATTGTCATTACAAAACTCTTACGAACGGACAATCGGGGCCCTGTTAGGTTCAAGTTACGGGGCACATCGAAAGGGCCCTCCTTCAGATCATGTCGACCGAACTCATAGAACCCTCCACCACCATATCGTTTGTCCCGGCAGCCGAAATCTGCGAAGAAAAGGGCGCTGTGGCGCGGCCCGCGAAAAAGCACAATGACGTGCCGGTTCTTGGCCGCGACACCCAAGCCAATCAGACCAACTGGGTGACCACCGGCTTCATGGTGGCCTTTCATATCCTCGCCGTGGCAGCTCTCTTCATGTTTACCTGGAAGGGCCTCTTCTGCTTCATTGCGCTCTGGGTGCTCGCCATCAACATGGGCATCGGCATGGGCTACCATCGCCTGCTTACGCATCGCGGCTACCGCACGCCCAAGTGGCTGGAGTATTTCCTGGCCATCTGCGGCACTCTCTCCCTGGAAGGCGGACCGATCTTCTGGGTTGCCACCCACCGTGTTCATCACCAGCTCACCGATCGCGAAGGTGACCCGCACACCCCTCACGATGGCGGATGGTGGTCCCATGCCGGTTGGATTCTCTCCGGCGATGCCCTGCACCACGAGACCGCGCTGATGGCCCGCTACGCACCCGATCTGGCCAAAGATCGCTTCATGGTCTGGCTGAGCAAGTACCATTACGTTCCCCTGGTCACCGTCGGACTGCTCCTGCTTGCCTTCGGCGGATGGTCTTGCGTGATGTGGGGCATCTTCCTGCGCGTGACGCTTGGCCTGCATGCCACCTGGCTGGTCAACTCCGCCACCCATATGTGGGGCTCCCGGCGCTTTTCCACCCGCGACGAATCGCGCAACAACTGGTGGGTGGCTCTGGTCACCGGCGGCGAAGGCTGGCACAACAATCACCATGCCCATCCCGTCTCCGTCAGGCATGGCCTTACCTGGTGGGAGTTCGATCCCAACTTCTACGGCATCTGGATCCTGCAGAAGCTCGGACTAGCCACCAACGTCAAAGTGGCGCAGTTCGATCCCCATGACCCACGCCCCGCGGGCGTCTCCTAACCCCTTTGGACCAACCGGTTGCCAATCTGGGCGCGACTTCGGTCGCGCCCTTCCCTTTGTGGAAGTAAGACGCCGCTATACTTTTCCTAGGGCGTGCCGGGTATGCGCATCACCAGACGCAGAAATGCGATCGTTCTTTCCATCACTCTCGGCGCTTGCCTCGTCGCCCTTGCCATCGCCCTGAACGTCGGCTGGATCATCATCAGCCCGCGCAGCGTCATCCTGCTGGTGATTGGCATCCTGTTCTTCCTGCTGCTCATCGCCGGGCTGGTTCTGAACACCATCTTCCTGGTGAGAGAGGTAAAGCGGAACGAGCGTCACGACAGCTTTCTCAATGCCGTCACCCACGAATTGAAGACACCCATTACCTCCATCCGCCTCTATCTGGAAACCTTGCAGCGCCACGAGCTGCCGCAATCCAAGCGGGAGGAATTCTACGAAATCATGCTCTCCGATACTGAGCGGCTCCTGGCTACCGTGGAGCAGGTGCTTAAGGCGGGAGAAGTGGGCCAGCGCGGGCGCAACCAGGTCCGGCTCCGGCTGCTCTTTGATGACATGGTCCGCGACTGCATCCGCACCACGCTCCAGCGCTACCACCTGCAGGAGTCAACCATTGGCCTCAACGTGGATCCGGATGCGCAGCAGCTCGCCGTAATGGGCAACCCGGAAGACCTGCGCACCGCTGTCCTCAACGTGCTCGACAACGCGGTCAAGTATTCGCCCGAAGGGCCGCAACTCGAAGTGCATCTCGCTCTCGAGGGCGACGCGTGGATGATACTCACAGTCTCCGATCATGGCCTGGGCATTGCCGCTCCGCACTTGAAGCGAATCTTCAAGCGCTTCTACCGCGTCCCGGCGCGCAATGTCTTCCGCATCAAGGGCACCGGGCTCGGCCTCTTTCTGGTCCGCTCCATCGCCCGCCAGCACGGGGGGGACGTAGTCGCTGAATCGGAGGGCGAAGGACGCGGCGCCACGATCCGGCTGCAGCTACCGCGCGCTCTCTCCAGCACCCCCAAGGAGGCTCTCCAGTGAGCGACCTGGCGAATATCCTGGTGGTCGAAGACGAGTCTCACCTGGCGCAGGGCCTTCTGTTCAATCTGCGCGCCGAGGGCTACACCGTGCAGCTGGCGGTGGATGGCGAGACCGCGCTGGAGATGATCGCCGCCGACTCCATCGATGCCGTCATCCTGGACGTCATGCTTCCCGGACGGGATGGTTTCTCCGTCGCCGCGGAGCTGCGGGCGCAACAGAATTTCGTGCCCATCCTCATGCTCACGGCGCGCAGCCGCCCCGAAGACGTGCTCAACGGATTCAGCGCCGGGGCCGACGATTACCTGCCTAAACCCTTCGATCTTTCCATCCTGCTGGCGCGTCTCAACGGTCTTCTCCGCCGCATGGCGTGGCTTCGCCCGCCGCTCACCACCGAGCCGGCCCAGCCGCCGCGCGGAGCCGGGTCGCCCTCCGCCTTCACCTTTGCCGGGCGCACTATCCACTTTGCTTCGCTACAGCTCACCACCCCGGATAAGACCATCCGCCTTACCCTGATGGAGTCCGACCTGCTGCGCTATCTTGTCCTCAACCAGGGCCGCATCATCTCCCGCAAGGAGTTGCTGGAGCAGGTTTGGCGGGTCCACGAGGACACCGATACGCGCGCCATCGACAACTTTATGGTCCGCCTGCGCCGTTATATTGAAGACAATCCCGCCGAGCCTGTCTTTCTGGAGACGGTACGCGGTATCGGCTATCGCTTCCTTCCCCGGGTGCCGGCCGATGCGTCCGGCGAGCGCGAAGTAACACCGAAGTAACACCTTTTCGCCATTGTCACCCTTGCATGCCAAGGGCAGACTCCCAACTAGCAGCATGCTCTCCCTCCTTTGGGTGCGCCGGCACAGTCGATACATCTTTCCACGTCGAAAGATATCGCCCGGACGTTACGCGCGGCGGCTTTACCAAGCGCACCCCTTCTATCCCCCGCCTTTTCTCTCTACAGGGTGTTGAGTTAGCGTCGGCGCTCCTCTCGCCATGCCCTCATGCAGGAAACTGTCTTAAACTGTAGCTAGTCGATTGGGATCTCGCCTGTGCGCATTTTCACCCGCTATATCTGGAAAGAAGTGCTCTCCCATGCCTTCCTCGGGGGTGCGCTCTTCACCTTCATTCTGTTCATGAAGTACGTTGGCCAACTGCTGGAGATGGCAGCGCGCAACAGCGCCTCTCTGGGCACCGTGGCCAAAGTTTTCCTGTTCATGCTCCCCAACATCCTGATTCTGACCATTCCCATGGCCGTGCTAGTCGGGGTGCTGCTCGGCCTCAGCCGCCTCGCCGCTGACAGCGAGATCACCGCCATGCGGGCGGTGGGTATCGGCGTCTGGTTCTTTGTCCGCGTGGTCTCGGTCATCGCAATTCTCTGCTGGGGAGTCTCGCTGGCCGTTTCGCTCTACATAGCTCCCAAAGCGACCGCAGCCCTGTTACAGCTGGAAGATTCGCTCAAGAACCAACAGGCCTCGTTTGAGGTTGAGCCTCGCGTCTTTTACGAAGACTTCAAGAACTACGTGCTCTACGTGCAGGATATCCGCGCCGGCGCAGGCGCCTCGCGATGGCAGCGCATCTTCCTCGCCGACTTGAGCGATCCGGTCTCACCCAAAGTCACCACCGCCGAGGATGCAGTAGTGGCCAACGGCGCCGACAACACGCTGCTGATGCGTTTACGCAATGGCACCGAGCACGAAGAGGTAAAAAACGCCGACGGCAGCACCCAATACCAGGTCTCTACCTTTACGGAATCGGAACTACCGCTGGCCATCGGCACCCAGGAAGATACCCACATCGGCAAAAGCGACACCCCTATCCTTGCCATGAGCAACCATGTGCTCTACGAGCACACCAAGGGTCCCGATGGCCGAACCTACCTGATCGAACTGCACAAGCGATTCGCCTACCCCGCGGCCTGCCTGGTTTTGATGCTGATCGGTATTCCCCTCGGCGTTGCGTCGCGGCGCGGCGGCAAGAGCGCCGGGTTTGTGGTGACCATCGCGTTGGTCTTCATCTACTACTTTCTCTCTTTGATCGGTGTTTCGCTCGCGCGCCAGGGTAAGGTTCCAGTCTTCGCCGGCGTGTGGGCGGCAAACATACTCTTCGCCCTTTCCGGCCTGCTGCTGTTGCGCCAGATGGGGGTGGGCGGAGGACCAGGCATCCAATTCGCCTCCATCGTCAACAGATTCAAGAGCGCGCGGCTGTTGCCCCCTAGAAGCGAACGCAGCAAGCGAGAGCGCGACGCGCACGACCGGGGCCGCTTTCCCCTCATTCTCGATGAGTACGTGCTGCGCGAGTTCTTAACTACCTTCGCCATGGTGCTGGTCAGTTTGGTTCTGTTGATGCTGGTCTTCACCTTCTTTGAGCTGCTGAGCGACATCATCCGCAATCGCACGCCGCTGGTCACGGTCGGCGAATATCTGGCCTACCTCACCCCCAGCATGATCTACACCATCACACCTCTGGGTGTTCTGGTTGCGGTGCTGGTCACCTTCGGCGTCCTCACCCGAACCAGCGAGTTGACCGCCATGAAGGCTACCGGCATCAGCCTGTACCGGGTGATGGTTCCCGTCGTGGTGGTATCGGCGGTGCTCGCTGTTGCCCTCTTCCTTTTTGACGAGTCTTACCTTCCCACCGCCAACCGCCACCAGGAGGCGCTGCGCAGCGTGATCAAGGGCAGACCGGCGCAAACCTTCCTTCGCCCCGACCGGAAATGGATCTTCGGCCGTCAGGATCCAGGCAAGCCCGGGCGCATTTTCTATTACCAGTTCTTCGATCCGGAACAGGATCGCTTTGCCAATCTCACGGTCTTCGAATTCAACCCTGAGAACTTTTCTCTTTCCCGCCGCATCTTCGCCTCCAACGCCCACTGGGAGCCACTCATCCAGCAATGGGTCTTTGAGCATGGGTGGGAGCGGCGGTTCGATGGCGAAGCCGTAAGCAGTTATAGCCAGTTCAACGTCGAAAGCTTTCCCGAGATCACCGAGCAGCCGCAATACTTCACCAAACAAGCCCTGCAGTCGCAGGAAATGACCTTCGGTGAACTGGAGCGCTATATCCGCGACCTGGGGCAAAGCGGCTTCGACACCAAGCAACTCAGTGTCCAGCTCAATCTCAAGCTGGCTAATCCGCTGGTCACCCTGGTGATGGCGGTGCTCGCCATTCCCTTCGCTCTATCGATGGGCAAACGCGGATCGCTGACCGGCATAGCTGCCGCCATTGGGCTGGCCTTCGCGTACTTGTTGGTCACGCAAACCTTTGAAGCCCTGGGCAACGTGAACTTCCTGCCTACTCTGCTGGCGGCATGGTCCCCCGATCTGCTTTTCGCCCTTGCCGGAGCTTATCTGCTGCTGCGCACACCAACCTGATACATCGCAAGCCGTTGCTCGGTATGCCCCACAAGTGAAAATGCCGCAAGGCGGAGCTTAGAATAGAAGCCAGCATGCTTGCTCCGCTCCGGCCCCTCTTTCCATACCTGCGCCGCTATTCCCGCGACTTCGTCTGGGGCGGATTATCCGTGGTGATCTCAAATGCCATCTGGATCCTCTTCCCCCAGGTCATCCGCGTCGCCATCGACGATCTGAACCAGGGCGTCACCCGGCGAAAGATTTTCTACTATGCCGGGCTTCTGGTCCTGATCTCTGCCGCCAAGGGCGTCTTCCTCTTCTTTACCCGCTGGATCATCATCGGCATTTCCCGGGAGATCGAGTTCGATCTGCGCAACGATCTCTTCCGCCATTTGGAGCGGCAGCCGGCAGCTTACTTTCAGCAGCATCGTACCGGCGACATCATGGCCCGCATGACCAACGACCTGAATGCAGTGCGCATGCTGCTGGGTCCGGCCATCATGTACAGCGCCAACACCGTCCTGTTTTCCATCGGCGCCTTGTATTTTCTGCTTCGCATCAGCCCCTGGCTGACCCTGGTGGCATTGGTCCCGTTGCCCCTGGCCAGCATTCTGGTGCAGTCCTTGGGACGAAAGATTCATGAACGCTTCGAGCGCATCCAGGCCATGTACTCGGAGATTTCAGCGCAAGCCCAGGAGAATTTTTCCGGCGCCCGGCTGGTCCGCGCCTTTGCCCAGGAAGAGGCCCAGATCGCCGCCTTTGAGAAGTCCAATAAGGAGAACATCCGCCGCGGCCTCCGCCTGGTGCAGCTTATGGGCATGCTTTGGCCCACGCTCGAGTTCGTGCTCGGACTCGCCATGGCCATCACCCTGCTCGTGGGCGGCCACGAAGTGATTTCGCATCGCATCAGCATCGGCGATTTCGTCGCCTTTAACACCTATATGGTCATGCTCACCTGGCCCGTCATCGCTCTCGGCTGGGTGGTCAACCTGTGGCAGCGGGGCACCGCTTCGGTAATCCGCATCGATGAGTTGTTGTCCGACAAGCCCGCCATCGACAATGCGGAAGCAGATCCTTCCATAGCCGCGGACCTGACGCTGCACGGCGATATCGAATTTCGCGACCTGAGCTTTTCTTATTCCGGCTCAGACTCCGGCCGTTCGGAGGTGCTGCACTCGCTGTCGCTCAAGATTTCCGCCGGCAGCAGTCTCGCCATCGTGGGGCCGACCGGCTCAGGCAAATCGACCCTGGTGAATCTGATTCCGCGGCTTCACGAAGCCGCGCCGGGAAGCGTTCTGATCGACGATCGCCCCATCCGCGATTACCCCCTGGAAGTTTTGCGCGCCAACATCGGCTTCGTTCCCCAGGAGACTTTTTTATTCAGCCAGACCATTCGCGGAAACATCGCCTTTGGCGCTCCCTTAGCGTCCGATAGCGAAGTGCTGCAAGCCGCTGAGGCGGCGCACATCCGCCGTGAATTTGAAGAATTTCCCGCCGGCCTGGCGACCACGGTCGGCGAGCGCGGGATCACTCTCTCCGGAGGCCAAAAGCAGCGCACGGCGATCGCCCGCGCCGTCATCCGCAACCCCCGCATCCTGATCCTCGACGACGCCCTCTCCAGCGTCGACACCTACACCGAAGAGCAGATCCTGGGCGAACTGCAACGCGTGATGCAGGGCCGCACAACCCTCTTCATCTCCCACCGCATTTCGACTGTGCGCCACGCCGATCAGATTGCCGTGCTGGTGGCTGGCCGCATCGTCGAGCTGGGCACGCATGACGAATTGATCGCGCGCAACGGCTACTACGCGGATCTATTCCAAAAGCAGCTGCTGGAAGAGGAATTAGCCGTCGCCCGTTGAACTCCAGCTAAGCTGGGAGTAGCAGAGGACGGGAGCAGCACACGGCTTTATCGGCTGCGGAACGATTTGGCACCAAGCAGGAAAGCAACACCTCAGGTACGGCTTTCATCGCCTTGGGCACCGAAATCAGCCCTAGGGCTTCGTCATCTTCAAATCTGCGACCGTCCCTTCGGTGTTGTGGGCGAACCGAACCCCATAGATGCCGTCGGTGGACTTCAGCTTTCCGTCGGTCACCACCGACGCCTTGTCATAGCTGGCGACGACGGCGCCATTGACAGCGCACTCCACCTTTCCGTCTTTTACGGAAAGTGCGATTTTCTGCTCCACAGGTTCTCCAGCGCCGGCCGCCTTATGAACAGCGGGATTCGCTTCTCCGCGACCGTTCATCTGAAACGGCTCCGGTCCAAATCCGCGCACGATAAATCTTCCATCGCCGTAAGCCGCACAATAGAGCTCACTGTGCTGATCGGTCCCCAAGGCATGGCCGGCGATGAAAATGCCGTATGGATGCGGATGGCTGTTGAGGTTCATGTATTTTGCCTCAGTGAATGTGGCAGATACAGTGTAGTTGCCAGTCGCCTTGTTGGCTGGATTCCAGTACTCCGCAGCCGGGCCGGTGGTGACGTGCAGCACACCTCCCTCTTGGGTCAGCTTGGTGTCATTGATCGTTTGTCCCGCCTTCTGCGCTCCGGCGTCGACCGCTCCAACCCAGCCGGGGATCGAGATGCCACCGCCTGCAACGGGGCGAGAAGCATCCTGGGCAGGGACCACTACAGGGATGAGGAAGACGATGGCGGCTGCCACGATGAATCCACGAATGAAACGCATAGGCGTCCTTTCAGGAACGGAAGGTTGACACGCGAAGATTGTAGATATCTTTCCCGTCACCCACAAGCGAGCGGCTTAAAGCCGTGCAGCTTTCCGCAGGTCAAAAAACACCGGCTTGAAGCGATGGCCCTTACTGTCTCCTCAGGAAAGCTATTGAGAACAGGACGGGTGCCCCAGGTACGCCTTGGCGAACCTGGGGCACCCGTCCCATTCCTCGGGTTCTGTTAGGGCGCATAATCTTTACGCCTTAGCGAGTTCCGCTTCGACCGCCTTCACCAGCGCCGGATCATCGGGAGTCGTGTTGGGTGCGAATCGGGCAGTTACCTTCCCCCCGCGGTCTACGATGAATTTCTCGAAATTCCACAGAATCTCCGGCTCCGTATTCGGCTCGATCCCATATTTCTTCAGGTTCTCGCTGAATGGGACCTCCGACGTGCTGACAGCCTTCGGCTGGGCAGCGATCAATTCCTTGTAGAGCGGGTGTTTGGCTTCCCCAACCACAGTGATCTTTTCAAACAAAGGAAAGTCGACGCCAAAGTTGCTGGTGCAGAAGCTCTGGATGTCGGCATTGCTGCCGGGTTCCTGACCCTTGAAATCGTTGGCCGGGAAACCGGCAACGACCAGGCCGCGGTCGCGGTAATCCCGATAAAGCTTTTCCAGAGATTCGTATTGCTTCGTAAGTCCGCACTTGGAAGCGACGTTGACGATGAGAAGGACCTTTCCGCTGTACTCACCGAGGTTGGTGTCTTCGCCGGTGATGCGGCGCACGGGAATTTGATGAATGGGTGTGCTCATAGATGACTCCTATTGTAGTGCCCATGGCTGGATATTAGGTGTGGGTTCGATGGCGCGCGCGATCTCGCGTCCCCTTCCGCATAAGATAGTCCTTAGGGACGCGATGCGTCTGACGATGGAGGCCGGCATGCCCCTTTACACTCCGATTAATTTTGCGGACAAGTTTGACCGTCTCTCCGAGCAATGGTCTCCGCGAGTGATCGCGGAGATGAACGACTACCAATTCAAGGTTGCTCGGCTGGAGGGAGATTTCGTTTGGCACCATCACCCCGATACAGATGAGACCTTCATCGTCCTCGACGGGCATCTGAGAATCGACTTCAGAGATGGCGCGGTCGACTTGAAGCCCGGAGAGATGTTCGTCGTTCCAAAAGGAGTAGAGCACAAGCCGTTTGCCATGGTTGAGACCAAGCTGCTCCTGGTCGAACCGCGGGGAACCCCAAACACAGGCAACCACGGGGGAGAACGAACCGCCCCCAGCGATGTATGGCTCTAACCTCGGACGGCGGCCACCGTGGTTCACTGAGCAGCGCTTGCCTGAGATTTCTTCAGTCGCATCCGCTCTCTGCGCTTCCGCCTTACACTTACCGCTCTTAGCCAGAGCGCCGCGATCGCGAGAAAGGGCAGAAGAAAGAACAAGAGACTCCAACGCCCCAGAAGCGTTGGCGTTACGGGCACCTCGGTATCGGTTTCGCCGGTGACCTCCGCGCTGGCCAACAGGACGCGAACCCGCCACGTTTCTTCTTTGTCGAAGGGAACGACAGCTTTGAACTCGACCCGGTTGCGAAGCTTTTCGCGCCATGCGTCATAGCCCTGCTCCGGCAGCCTTCCGCTCACCGGCTGAACCACGACCTGAACCTTCATGTCGCTGGGTACAGAAGCCCCCTTCGGCGGATCGATCACGACAAAGAAGCTTCCCGTGCCGACATCCGGGTTGCTCCAGACCGAAACCGTGAGGTTCCCGATTTTGCGATTTTCCATGATGGGATATGGAGGTCCGATGTGCGCCCAGGCGGGCACGCCGGCGCAGATCACCAGCACCGCCACCACGAAGCACCTGGTCCCTGGCACTAGGAATCGACTCTTGCTCATGCTCCTCGCTTCCGCCTCCGCTATCCGGCCATCATCGTGGCGCGCATATCCATAGGTTGCTCCAGGAGCCAGATAGAAGCCAGCAGCAGCAACAGGCAAACAGCAGCCCAGGGCGCGAATGCGCGTATCGGGTGTTGCTCGCAGTCCTCTTCCGCCAGATGCCAGGCGACCAGAAGTGATCCTGCCATGCCCAGTATCAGAAATCCAAATTGCAGCGGCTCCACCACATACTTTGGAATGCCCACCAGGGTCCAGCGCGGTGAGCCAAGAAAGGACCAGCCGAGATCGGCAAGGGCGCTCTGGGTCACGGGGATGATCGTATAGAGCCCGGTAAAGAAGTGGAATCCATAGTGTGCGAGCCACATGCCGAAGCCGAGCGGTACCAGCGCATAGGCATAGCGGACCATGAGTGGCAGCCAGCCGCGTTTCACACCTGCCCACGCGCGGGTAATCCACGCGGCAACACCGAGCAGAAGCGCCGGCTCAACGACGAGGAAGATGGCAAAGAGCAGGCCCAGGACCGGAGCTTGACTATGGACGTGCATCAAGCGGCCCAGCCAGGTCTCGACCACATAGACGGGGCTAACCATGCCGAAGGCGTTCATCAGAGCGCCGAAGATGAAGACGATGCTTAGGGCAGCGATGTCTTTGCGCCGCGAGAAGAAGCCGATGCCAGACCGCTGCGGATCGGTCATCAACTCGCCGGCCGGGAGACGGGCGCGAACGCCGATATTGTCGTGGGGACAGGCATGCACGCAATCAAGGCAAAACGTACAGTCCATGTTGCCGGCCTTGGAGGGCAGAAAGAGAGCAAGCTCACAGCCGCGCTGGAGAATCACCAGATCGGAAGTTGGAGCGCGCCGCCCACGAATGCAGTCCTTGGTCTGACAGGAGGTACAGACGTTCTGCTCTCGTACTTCCACTTCCAGCGGCGAGACGGTCGCCGCGACAAAATTGAATTGGCCGATGGGACAAATGAACTTACAGAAGGTTGCATGCTTGAAGAGGCCGTCGATGAGCAGTATGGCGGCGAAGTAGCCCACGATCACCCATGCCGTCAGCCAGGGAGACGACCACAAACCAAATAGCTCATAGAAGAAAAGAATGAGCGCGAAGAGGCCGGTGGGGATCCATTTATTGCGGAGCTTGCGGGGCCAGTTGAAGCGCGGATGGATCCAGCGGCGCATCATGTTGCGCAGCAGCATAAACGGGCACGCCATGCAAAAGAAGTTGCCTCCAAACAGCAAGGCAAGCGTCAACGCTCCGCGAAAATGGACCCAGGCCAACACAGTGGCCAGATTCTTGGGCGAGAGTGTAGGCCCGAAGAGTCCATGCAGAATCATGACGATGCTGACCAACAGCAGTGGAATCTGCAAGAGCGTGCGGGAGTGAGGCCAGCTCAAGAAACGGCCGAGGACCGGAACGCGCAGCAGATCGAAAGGCGGGCTCTCGGGAAAATCGTCTTCCGGGGCAAGGGACTTGGAGGAGGTTGTCGGCATCCGGCTCAGTTCGACTGGACGCCTCTCACGTCCACCTGGCGTTCGATCTTTCCGCCGTCGGGGAGTTTGATATGCAGCAGCACCACCCAGTCGCCTCCCATATTGAAGCCGATGTGGGCTTGGTAACTGCCCGGAGCCGTTTCTTCCGCCTCGCCAAATACGGGAGCCATTCCAGGATGAGACATATCCGCCTCCACCTCGATGGTAGACCGGGCGACGGGTTTCCCAGCCGCATCCACCATTTGGATGGTGATCGTAGCCGGCCCAACGCGGACAGGTTGCGGGGTGATTTGCGAGTGCACGAAAATCCCCGGCTCCCGTCCGGAGGATCGACGGCAGGCCGTGACAGCCGTTATGACCAGGCAAAGAAGAGGCAGGAAAACCCTACATAGCTTAAGACCCGATGCCAAACGGCTCCGCGGGAAACGCCCGGTCATTTGCAGAAACACGTCAAGCGGCAATCTTCAATCGCCCGGAGCATTACGCACGGGCGGCCGCCGCCTCCAACTCGTCATCCTTCTTGTGCCAGGAGCAGGTGCAGACCGCGCGATCGGTTTCTTCCTCCGGAGGAAGTATGTGATAGTACATGGCGATGACCATGGGAATGAAGACGACCGAGTTATAGAAGAGATGAAGTTCCACCCGGGGAAAGAAAAACTGGAGCACGCTGAACGGCACCGGCTTGCCCATTAGATTGTGATGGAGTGTGGCCTGGGTAATCAGCAGCAGATGCTCAATATGGTGCCAGAACTGGATCCAGAACGCGATCATCCACCAGGTATAGCTGCGGCCTGTAAATCCCTTGCGTAGCACCCAGAGGCAAACGAGCATGACCAGCGCGTAACCATAATGCAGCGTCTCGGACTGGATGAGCCACGGATACCATAGACCCAGGACGCCGTTGGCCTTTGGACGCGGCCAACCCATCACAAAAATCTGGTAAGCCTGGGCAAAGTGCTCGGCCCAATGAGCCAGCACGATCACCATAAAGAGCTGCAGGGCGCGTTCATGCCACGGACCGTTGAGTTTGTCATACAAGCTCTGACCCGGAGTAGACGCACCATCTAGAGCAGAGAGACTTTGACTGGAAGCGGCCATGGAGACTCACCTTACTGAAATTTAGCGCTCAAATAGAATAAAGAGAAGCGTATGGCATGGCCCTTCCTGATGTCATCCATCTTGGGATCTAGATCTTCATCAACCTTTAGGTTGATCGTCGGAGAGCGAGCGCGGGCTCGGCAATTATGAACAACTACCAGGAGTTTCGCGACGATTCGCCGAATGAAGTTCCTGTTCGAGGGTTCATTCATGGCCCGATTGAGTCAGGCAAAGATTGCCTTGTCTTGACCCACGGTGCGGGGTCCAACTGCAACGCTCCGCTTCTGGTGGCGCTATCGGATGCTTTCAGTGCCTCGGGCTGGATCGTGCTCCGCTGCGATCTCGCCTTTCGCCAGCTGCGACCCTCCGGACCGCCACGCGGCAGTGCAGAACGCGACCAACAAGGCCTTCGATCGGCAGTCGCATCCATGCGGCGGCAGACTTCGGGCCGTGTCTTCCTCGGCGGTCATTCCTACGGAGGACGGCAAGCCTCGATGCTGGCCGCTGACGAACCCGCTCTGGTTGATCGGCTGCTGCTGCTCTCCTACCCGCTCCACCCGCCGCAACGCCCCGGCGAGTTGCGGACGGCGCACTTCCCTCGCCTGCAGGTCCCGGCACTCTTCGTTCACGGCACGCGGGACGGCTTCGGCTCCATCGACGAAATGACAGCGGCGTTGAAACTCATTCAGGCGCCCACCGAACTGCTTCCCGTCACTAGCGCAGGACACGAACTCCTTACCAAACAAAATCGTGATCAGTTGCCGAAGATAGTGGTCGAAGCGTTCCAGTCATTTGCATCGAAGCGGTTCGACTAACCTCACCCTCTATAGCTTCTCCCTAAAGCTTCTCGAAGATGAGGAAGTAATCCTGGCCATCGGCCTTGGTGAAATCGTAGCGCGCCACCTGGCGGAAGCCGGCGTGCTCGACCTCCTCGCGCACGATGGACTCTTTGAGCCCATGGTCGGAGCCGTTGCCGTTGCGATCGATGATGCCGAAGCGAGCGCCGGGCTTGAGCGCCGCGCGCAGGTTGGCCAGGACGAGCAGGGGGTGAGCAATCTCATGGTAGACCTTCAGCATGAGCGCAGCGTCGAGGGAGTCAGGCGTGAGCTTCGGATCGTCGGGTGTGCCGAGCACAGTAACGATATTCGCCAGGTGCTCACGCTGCGCGCGCTGCTGGATGGAGGCGATGGCTTTAGGATTGATGTCCTCAGCAATCACGCGGCCCTTGGGTCCGACGCGGCGGGCGGCGCGGACGCTGAACCAGCCGCCCCCTGCGCCGATGTCGGCGATGGTGCTCCCAGGCTTTAAATGCAGCAGGTCCATGACACGGTCGATCTGCAGGCGCTGGTCACGGCCAGGCTCCTCGAAGATGCTGAGGTCGCCGGCATAGGGTGTGCTGGTGGGGTGCGATGGCGGAGCCGGAGTCTGCGCCGGAAGACTTGGCGCGGACAAAATGAACAACGGCAAAAAGAGTCGCAAGCAACTTCGAACGAAAGGTCATGGTTTACCTAGGACGCACACCCGAATGCTGTCGGCAGCGTCTTCCTGCAGGTTCAAAATTCTGGAAGAACGGCCAACCGAGACCGCGTAGCCGTTGATCGAGGGGCTCTCCCTCAAGCGGAGCTTTACCCCAGGAGCAATGCCGTTCTCCTTCAGTAGTTTCAAGGTGCGGGCATTGCGGTCGGAGACACTGTCCACGATATAGACCCCTTCCTGCACAGCATCGGTGAGTTGGATCGAGTTCTCTCGCGGCATCGCGCCGTCCATCTCAGGAATGCAATGTCCATGCGGATCAATCTTCGGATGCCCAAGCTTGGCCGCGATGCGCTCTTCAAATCGTTCGGAGATGAAATGTTCCAGGCGCTCAGCCTCTTCATGCACCTCGTCGATGGGGTAGTCGAGTACTTCATAAAGAAAAGTCTCGATGAGCCGGTGGTGCCGAACCACTTCCACCGCGCGCTTCTTCCCCGCGGAGGATAGCAGAACACCGCGATGCCGCTCGTATTCGACCAGTGGAGGTGAGCCTGCGGCCAGCTTTTGCAGCATATTCGTCACCGAGGCGGGTGCCACGGCCAGCCTGCGCGCCAGCGCATTGCTGGCCACCCGGTTCTCCTCAGGTCCGCCCAGAAGCAGGATGGCCTTGAGGTAATTGTCCACAGATTCACTGTTCGGGTTCGGTGGACGGCGCACCGCCATGGCTGAACCTCCAGTCCTTAATTTGACACGAATCCATTTTAGGCGTACCTAATTATTAGGCTTGCCTAAATCTAGGCCCAGCCTTCCCTCGCCAACGGCAGACCGGAGCCCCACATGACGCTCGGCAAGATCGCCAGGACAGCCTTGGCCTTTTTGCTCCTGTTAACCATGGTTAATGCCTGGGCGCAGAGCGGAACCAGCAGCGCCCTCGCCGGGAGCGTCCTCGACCCCAGCGGCGCGGTGATCCCGAATGCCCAGGTCAAGGCCACCGAGGTAAACACCGGTTCTGTCCGCGAGGTCCAGACCAACCCGGAGGGACGCTTCCTCTTCTCACAAGTGAACCCGGGAACCTACCGGATGGAAGTGCATGCCGCAGGGATTCGGTCTCGGCCGGTCGCAGCCTACGATTGTGTCTGTGGGGCAAACCGCACTGGTCAATTTCACCTTGTCTCCCGCGGCAGCCTCGCAGTCGGTGGAAGTGACTGGGCAATCTGCGTTGATGAGCCTTGAGAATCCGAATACATCGACCACTCTGGACGCGAAGACCATCAAGAGCCTGCCCAACCCGGGACAGGACCTTACCTATATCGCGCAGTTCGCGCAGGGCGCTTTGATGAACACGGCGGGATCGTCGAACGATGCCAAGGCCGCCGGTGGCTACGGCAACGTCGAGTTCAATGGCCTGCCTGCCACCTCGAATGGGTACATCCTGGACGGTTTCGACGCCAACGATCCTTTCCTGGGATTGAATATTGGCCTCTCCACCAATCTCGTCATTGGGCTCGACGCTTTGCAGGAAGCGACCGTGAACACCAACTCCTATGCCGTCGATCAGGGGCGATACGGCGCCTCGCAGGTCAATTACTTCACCAAATCGGGATCCAACCGTTTCCATGGAGACCTGTACGAAATATGGAACGGTTCCCTGCTCAATGCCACCGACTACTTTCTTCACGCCAACGATACTCCGGGCAACATTGCCCGAAAGCCACGCTCGACGGTGAACGAATTTGGTGTAAGTGTTGGCGGACCCATCCTGAAAGACAAGCTCTTCTTCTTCGGGCACTACGAAGGCATCCGCATCGCCCTTCCCCTGCTCGCTCGCACCACCGTTCCGTCGCCCGCTTATCAGCAATATGTGTTGCAGCAGTTGCCGCAGGGCGGGACCGATCCGATCAACGGAACCATGCTGCCCGCCCAGCCCGAAGAAGTAGCGTTCTACCAGAAGATGTTCGGGCTCTACAGCAACACCGCAGGCACACCGACGCCCGTGCTCACGTGCCCTCTGGACGAGAACGGAGTATTGCTGCCGGGGAAACAAACACCGGCCAACCTTTTGAATGGCGCCGGGTGCGCAAACAAACGCACTCAGTCGCTGAACAATAGCGACAGCGAAAATCTGATCGTGGTTAAGATCGACCACACGCTCAACGCGAACAACAGCGTATGGTACCGATTCCAGCAGGACACGGGCCTGCAGGCCGCCTACACCGATGGCATCAATCCCATCTTCAACTCCTACTCGCCGCAGCCGCAAAGGACCTTTGTAGCTTGGCTACACGCATCTCTTCACGCCGAGTCTGGTCAATCAATTCAACCCCGGCGCCAGTTGGTACTCGAGTCTATTTCTGCCCAACAACTACGCGCAGGTGCTGCAGATCTTCCCCATCGTGCTGGCTGGAGGCAGCTCGAATGCACCGTTCACCACCCTGGGCGGAAACGACCAGACGTATACCCAGGGACGCAAAGTTACCCAATGGCAGATCAACGACAATCTCATCTGGACCCGTGGACGGCATAGCTTCAAGTTCGGAGAGAACTCCCGCCGATTGGACGTGAGTGATTACGATCTCGGCGAAGGGGTTGTGCCCAGCGTGACCTATAACGATCTCGCGCAGTTCACCTATGGCGCTGCATCCACGGCGACGGCCGGGTTTCCGGTCACGCAAAAGGAGCGCATCGCCCTGGGCAACCTCGACATGTACGCCATGGACACCTTCAAGGCCGGCCAGAGATGGACCCTGACAGCCGGGCTGCGAGTGACCTGGAATGGAAATCCAGTCAATCAGCATGGCCTTTTTGCGCGGCCGGCAGGATCGTTCCTCAACATGGGCCACGACGTCACTCAGCCTTTGAACCAGGCGATCCAGACCAATGTGCGCAATCTCTTCCCCGCCACTCCACTTCTGAGTTGGCAGCCGCGTGCTTCGGTGGCCTACAAGTTGTCCGATACGATAGCGGTCCACGCCGGAGGCGGCGTCTTCAATGACATCATCCCGGCGCAGATTGCTGACCTCGGCGCCACCAACGCTCCGTATGCACCGGTATTCGTCGGCGGAATCAACGGACAGGTTGGCGGCGTCGGCATCGCACCGGGAGTGGCCGACAGCGCAGTCGATGCAACCGCGCAGGCCAACCAATCCTTCCAGGCTGTCTTTCGTTCGGGTGGTGCTCCGTGTATCGGGCTGCCTGCCGGTGCTCCTACCTGTCCCCTGGCGGTCAACCTGAACACCTTCCCCAGCGGCACGCTGAAGACTCCGTACTTTCTGCAATGGAGCCTGGGCCTGGAGCGCGACGTTAGGAGCGCGCGGTGCGCTGCGCATCGACTATGTTGGCACCCGCGCCGTGCACGAGCCATACCAGGTGCAGTTGAATGGATATCAGACGGTCTGCGATGGGTGCTTCGCGCCCTTTGCCTATAAGCAGCCGCTCGATCAGCGCTTCGGCAACGTGAACGAATTCCGCACCGATGCCGGCAGTAACTATACCGGCCTGCAAACCAGCGCAACCAAGCAATTTGGCGGCCTGACGCTGCGTGGAAACTACACCTACAGCCATTGTCTCGACGAAGTATCGAATGGCGGCCTGCTTCCGTTTTCCAGTCTCGGCATTCTCTATCCACTACCCGGCGATCTGCGTAAGGAATACGGCAACTGCGACTACGACGTGCGTCACAACCTCTCCGCCTTCGGCATCTATGAGATTCCCTTTCATTCCAGCCACGCACTGTTGAGACAGGCATTCAGCGGCTGGCAGGTATCGGAGACCGCATTCCTGCACAGCGGTCTGCCATTCAGCGTGGTGAGCGCACCTTATACGGCGAACAACAACGGCATTTTTCAGGGCAGCGGTCCGCAATACGCTAACCGGGTACCCGGCGTCCCGCTCTATCGCAAGTCTCCCGTCTCTGGGGTAACACAGCCTGGCAGCCTGCAGTGGCTCAACCCGGACGCCTTTGTCTCCGTTGTCGATCCCAGCACCGGGGCCTGTGCCGGAGGAGATTCGACCATCAGCTGTCAATTTGGAGATTCAGGCCGCAATAACTACCGCGGACCTCATTTCACTTATTCCGAACTCTACCTGACAAAAAAAATCAAACTCACCGAGCACGCAAGCTTCCGCTTCGATACCCAATTCTTCAACCTCTTCAACCACCCCAACTTTGCTCTGCCCACCAATCAAGCGGGTACGCCAGGCAAGCCAGCCACGCAAACCGGCTTTGGCGCTTTGACCAGCACGATCTCCCCACCGACCGGCTTGCTGGGGGTCGGCTTGGGCGGCGACAGTTCGCCACGCATGATCGCATTCCAGGGAAGGATCGAATTCTGAAGCCCGCTGGTGCAAGAGAAGTCGAGGGACCTGCGGTTCTCTTTCCCACCCAAAGCCCTCCCGGAAGTGATTCTCGACGGAGTGGTTGCCGGCCTGGGCCCACCCAAGGTCATGAATCGCGGATGACTGCGCATCTGCCCATCCTTCGGTAACAGCTGCTAAGGGGAACACTGCCCTCCCCTTTGTCATCCCGAGCGAAGCCGAGGGACCTGCGGTTCACCCCGCCAGTAACGTGTCTTCATGGCTTCCGAGACAATCCGACTTCAAAGCGCAATCTCCGCAGAAAATCGGAGGCTCGTTCTATGGCTTTCCGGACGGAAAACTAAAAAACTCCAGTTTTCGTAACTTCTTTGGGCATTCGTGATCTCAGTACAGGATCCATCGTTCTGGCCTGTATAAGAGCTGGACAAGAGCCCGTGGTGAGCCAATGTTCCTGTTGTTCTTAGCCTATCTTGGTGGCGTTCTGACGATTTTGAGCCCGTGCATCCTGCCCGTGCTGCCATTTGTTTTTGCGCGCTCTGACCAGCCCTTCCGCAAGAGCGGTTTGCCGCTGCTCGCCGGGATGTCAGTCACGTTCGCCCTCGTCGCCAGCCTCGCCACCGTGGGCGGAGGCTGGGCGGTTCGAGCCAATCAGTTCGGCCGTATCGCCGCGCTGGTGCTCTTTGCCATCTTTGGCCTTACCCTGCTCTTCTCTTCCCTCGCGGACCGTATCTCCCGTCCGCTCGTCCAGTTGGGCAACCGCCTTTCCAGCAACTCCGATGCAAATGCGAGTGTCCTGAATTCCTTCCTGCTTGGCGTTGGCACTGGATTACTCTGGGCGCCCTGCGCCGGGCCGATTCTAGGCCTGATTCTTACCGGGGCAGCCCTGGAAGGCGCCAGCGCCCATACCGCCATACTTCTCCTGAGCTACGCGGCTGGAGCAGCGACCTCCTTGGCGGTTGCCCTCCTCGCCGGCGGCCGCGTCTTCGCCGCGATGAAGCGTTCTTTGGGTGCGGAGGAGTGGATTCGCCGCGTTCTCGGTGTTGCCGTTCTGGCTGCTGTAGCCGCGGCCGCCTTGGGGTTGGACCGCGGCATGCTCACTCGTCTTTCTCTGGCAAGCACCTCTGGTCTCGAGCAGCGTCTGGTCGACCGCTTCCATCCCGGCACAAAGCGGATCGTGGTCAATCAGACGATTGACATCGGCGCACGGCACGGACACCGGCTGTCCTTCCCGATCTCTCCGGAGCTACGCCTGGATTAACTCACCGCCCCTTACCCCAGCGTCGCTTCGCGGCAAAGTGGTTCTGGTTGATTTCTGGACCTATTCCTGCATCAACTGCCTGCGCACGCTGCCCTATATCAAGGCCTGGAATGAGAAATACAAGGACAGCGGCCTGGTGATCATCGGCGTCCACACCCCGGAGTTTGCCTTCGAAAAGGATGAAGCGAACGTCCGCAAAGCGGTGAAGGACCTTGGCATTACCTACCCGGTCGCGATGGATAACGACTACCGCATCTGGCGTAGTTTTAACAATGAGTACTGGCCGGCTGATTACTTTATCGATGCCACCGGGCGCATCCGCTTCCACCACTTTGGCGAGGGCGCTTACGAGGAGTCGGAACAGCAGATTCGCACGCTCCTGGCGGAGGCTAACCATGCCCCTCCACCCGGAACCGCGACCCCGATAGCGGCCAGCGGCGTTGAAGCTGCGCCCGACTCGGACGATGTGCAATCTCCCGAGACCTACATCGGATACGCAAGAGCGCAGAACTTCGCCTCCCCCGGGGGATTCAATCAGGATGATCCGCAACTCTATCAAACCCCGGCTGAACTGGACCTCAACCAATGGGCCCTAGCCGGCAAATGGAAGGACGAGGACCAGGTCGCAACCTCGCTTGACGCGGGGTCCAGTATCTCGTTTCGCTTTCATGCGCGCGACCTTCACCTGGTTCTAGGGCCGGGAGCGGATGGAAAGCCCGTACGGTTCCGCGTTACCCTCGATGGCCAGGTCCCGGGTGCCGACCATGGCGTGGACATCGACGCAAACGGATATGGCGTAGTAACCCAGAATCGGCTGTATCAACTGGTTCGCCAGCATGGCAGTATTCACGACCGCACCTTGCGCATAGAATTTCTTACGCCGGGAGTGCGGGCGTATTCGTTCACCTTCGGTTAAAAGACATTCGGGAACGGAAACCGTCCAAGGAAAGAGAGGCATAGCTTTATGAAAGAATATCGAGAAAATACAGATCGTCAGCGTCCCAGCCGCCGCGCCTTCCTCATCACCTCGGCGAGCGCATGCGGGGCGATTGCGCTCTGGTCTCTGCAAAGTCCGAGGGCAGCATCGGCCGCAGGCGGCGGTTCCAAGACGCCGGGCATGGTAACCATTGTTGAGTTCGGTGCGAACGGCAAGAAGACTGGAAAGCAAGAGCTCGCACGTGTCGTCAAGACGGACGCCGAATGGCAGAAACTGTTATCCCCGATTTCCTACCAGGTGGCTCGCCAGGCCGGAACTGAGCGCCCCTATACGGGGGATACATGGAATCTGCATGACCACGGCCTCTACCGCTGTATCTGCTGCGACACGGCTATCTTCAGTTCCGAGACCAAGTTCGAATCGGGTACCGGGTGGCCCAGCTTCTGGGAGCCGATCGCCAAGGAGAATGTGGATGAAATTACGGATCGAAGCTTAGGCATGGAGCGCACGGCAGTTTCCTGCCGGCTATGTGACGCTCATTTGGGACACGTCTTCGATGACGGCCCTCAGCCTACTGGATTGCGTTACTGCATGAATTCTGCGTCCATGCATTTCGTAAAGCTGGCTTAAAGCGATTTCGCAATGACTGTGGCCTGATAAAGGTCGCGAGGTGTGGTTTTCTTTGGGAGAAAACCACGACGAGAGCTTTCGCTTCGGTCTACACCAATTGCGAAACCGCTATAGCCCAGCAGCCAATTGATCCTGGGGTTCGCCTGCGTTCATAATGATGCATGACGAACCCTACATCCTTCATTCCAGCCTCTGAGCTGCTGGCCTTCCCCGGGGATGTACCTTTTCCGAGAGCGACTGGCGTGCACTCGCCCGTTTTGGTACCCGGTCGCCTTCGCGCACGCGATCATTGACAAGCCCTACGCCGCGCGCCTGCTGGACGAACGGGTCGTGGTCTACCGTCTCTCCGACGGCGCCCTGGCGGCAGCCAGAGACATCTGCTTTCACCGCGGTGTCCCACTCAGCATGGGCCACGTCGAAGGAGACGAGATCATCTGCAAATATCACGGCTTGCGTTACGACCGTGAAGGAAGATGTACCTGCATCCCCGCTCACCCCAATGGTGTAATTTCGCCCCGCTTGCGTCTGCAGATGTTTCAAGTGCAGGAGCGCTACGGCCTGGTGTGGGTGCGCCTGGTGGACACCGACGATAAAGTAACGCTCTACGTTCATCCTGACAGCCACCTGCCGATGCGTTCCCTCGATGAGAATGGCGCCCAGCGGCATTGGATCCTGGAGATTCACTTTGTCGACAGCGAACGGCAGATCGGCGGCTTTTACGAGGAACTGCTTACTGTCTAGTTCGCCCTGCCTGCTCAAAAGTGCAGCAGATAGCTGACCTTCACGTAGATCGTCTTGCTGGTGTTCAGAAGCGAGGAGTAGGTAGGCGGCAAAATCGGATCATCGGTGTTGCAAAGCCCATCGGCTTCCCGGGTGCACAAGGTGCGGTCCACGTTTTCAAAGTTCCCGATATAGCCGAAGTAGACCGCTGTGCCCGGATGCGGCTGGTAGGTGAGTAATGCATCCGCAAAAAGTGTCTTGGAGTTCGCCAGGCTGGTGTACTGCGGATTCGGCAGAGTGGACACGTACTGGCCGATAAGGTTGAAGGAAAGCGCCTTCGTCATCTGGTAATTCCAGCGCGAGATCAGTTCGTGGTTATCGTAGACCACATCGCCGTTGGCCAGGTTGGTGAAGTGCGTATACACATAGCTGTTTTGCAGATCGACTGAGCTGATAGGCTTCACTTCCAGGTTGAGGTTGGGTGAAGTCACGTTAACCGGGCCCGGACCAGCATCGGCCGGCGGCGAGTAGTTGATCACCGTACCGGTATAAACCCCGCCGCCGATCGCTATATAAGGCACGGGAGAAGTGTAGAAATTTACTCCGCTGGTGTGACTGTGATATTCGACATCCTGCGGCAGCGCCGAGTAATCGATCGGCCGCAATCGGTCTTGGCCCAGATCGACATTGGCGGAGATGCTCGTTCGGTACTTGAATGTAACGCTGTAAGCAGGGTTGATGTAATAGTCCAGCGGAACACCATTGTGGTCCCATATGCGTTCGCTGTAGATGCTCGGCCCATGGGATAAAACTGGCCCCTGCCGCGGACGAAAGGTATAGCTGTAGTACCCATTGGGTTCCCGCACGTCCGGACGTCGAAAAAATCCAGTGTCGGTCACATAACCGGCGGACGTATCGTTGTAGGACACCCACGCGTTGCGATGCAGGTCGGAATAATTCAACTGCTGGGAATAGGTCTGGCCGCTGCAGGTTAACGTAAGCGCCTCGCATTCCTGCTCACCCTGCGTGGCGTTGCTCACGTTTTGTGTTGCCGAGGTAACGGCCTGGCCGGTTAACGTCCAGCGATTTTTGAGCGGCGCTCGATAATCGAATCCTCCGACCCGGTTGAAAGAATCGAGATACTCGCGGTCGGCATAAATGATGCCGACATTCGACAGAGAGCCAACATCGCGATTCACCCGGCCAACGTAGTAATGAGCGCGCGTGTCGTACTCGGGATCACCGGGCGGCACGGCCTCTCCGGGGCTTCTGTCATCCACTCCGAGCAGGCCCAGCGCCCAAGGCCCAAGTTTGCCGGTAAGACGCGCGCCATACTGCGGCTTAACAATGTTGTTGGTGTAATACAAGCTCACGGGCGTCATGAAGTAGCTGCTGTTTTCGATGAAAAACGGCCGCACCTCCGCGAAGTAGGGAGGAAAGCGCTGATTCGGCGTAGCCGGATTGTCCACGCCCACCTGGCTGAAGTCAGGATTGACGGTGGTATCGAGCACCAGGCTGTTATGCAGGATGAACTTCGCGTCCAGGCCGGTGTAGCCCTGTAGAGCTTTGTCCTGAAAGTACGGGTCGTCGGGATTAACGGTGTCCAATTGCCGCAGGTTGCGGCCGAGAGCATAGGGTTCGAATTGAAGGTTTTGGCCGTGCTCGACGTCGCTGAAACCGTCTGCGGCGATGTCCTGGGTCAGGAGACCGGCTATGCTATGCCTGCTCTGCGGCCAGTAAGCCGACTCGTTGGCATGAGAGATGTTGCGCTGCAGGATGATTCCCCAGGTCCGAATCTCGCCCGCACCGGCCTTGGCAAAATACAAGCTGGAAAACGGAATGCGCAGGAGCACAACGTATCCGGACGGCGTGCGTTTACCCCAGGTGTCCCACACGGTGTCGAAGGAGTAGTCGGTACCATTTTGCTCGCTGTAAAGACCGTCGGCCTGAATGCCGAGCGCATTACTGCGAAACAAGAATGCCCGCCGCTGGTCGTTGAAGGTATCGAGCATTACCTGGACAGAATCGTCGTCGCCCAGCGAATCGCGCGCCAGCATGTGCCCCCGAATGAGATCCGGCCTCTTATCCTTACAAACAAAAGCTACGAAGAAGTATTCGTGCGTGTAGCCGAGATAAGCGACGGTAGGCTCGGTGACAGGAGCGCCGTCTTTGGGGTAACGCTCCACGAAGTTGTTGATACGTAGCATGGCGCGCGCCGCCTGCGAGTGCACCGGGCTGACAAGAAAGTCGCTCAACGTCGGCTCACTATCCAGCCGGGGGATAGCAACGTGGGCCTGCTGCGTGAGCGACGCACGCGCGGCGGAAGGTGTGATGGAAGGCGTGGGCGCCGACGGCAGAGCGCTCACCTTCGAAACCCCGGGGATGGTACCCGCAGATGCGCAGCAAACACTGAGAAAAAGGCAAAGCAGTAGCAAAAACTCTGATCGCGAGGGGCTTGCGTGCATATTTTGAATCAAAGCAAAGGCAGTAAAGTGTTGCAGTCTTGAGTGTAATCGATATTGCCCCCAAAAGCTCGCCCCCACCAAAGCCAATAGGAACAGGACGGGTGCGCCACGTTCGCCCAACCTGCCCCGGCTTGCCGTGGGGCGTACCTGGGCCGAAAAAGACGGGCGAAGCCCACAACGGTTTTGGCGATATCGACTGGCAAATTTACGGCAGCAGTTCCCCGCTCATGCAGCTAGGAGCCGACCTCGATCCGCCAGCAATCGTCGCCGATGGCTCTCAGCAGTCGAGCCCTGCCATCCACGACGGTCAGGAATTCCGCAGTGTCGGGAGACCATGCATCTTCTCCCACGCGAAAGAGTGACGAGCCAATCTCGTTCAACGGAGCGTCCCCCAGCCACAGCCGGCCCTTGCGCACAAAGACGCGCACATCGTCGCCGCCATCGCTTCGATAACGGCCCGCAAAAGCACTGTATTGCGGCGAGACAGGAAACTCCCGATCCCCCCGGTACGCTGTGTTGGTATACCAATCCGGGCCATAACCAACCTCCACCACAAGCGTGGGAGGCGACGGGGCCGCAGCGTCATTCTCGGCAGGTTTCTCCGTTTTGCTGTGGTCTCTCCCAAAGGTCAAGCTGTAGTCAGAAAATCCACCCTGCACGGTGGAGACAAACGAATCTCCCTGCCCGCGTTGCAAGAGAATCTGCTCGCCCGCGTGCACCAGCAGGAGTCTCGTACCCTCCGCTTTGAAAACCAACTCCTTGCCGTCACTGCTGCGAAAGACACCCGCGTATTCGCTGGCGTTGTTCACTTCCGTTGCCTCGGTGAGCGCTACCTCCGCAGGCAGGGACTTGGTTTCCTTCTCGGCGCGCAGCAACTGAACCGCATATTGCGTGACCGGCGTCGGCCGGTAGCCCTGCATCGCATTGATCGAAGCGAAGGCGGCAACCCCTCCATCCAGATCCACATGGATGGAGGAGGCAAAGCAGCTCATCCCTCCCGTGTGGCGCAGAATCTTATGACCGTCCAGAACATCGACGGCTATGCCGTAACCGTAAGAGGCGCTGGGGCTGAATTCCGGCGCCTTGATATACGGCGTCGACATCAACGCAAAGCCCTCCGCGGAAACAATGCGCCCGTTCGCTCCCTGTCCGCTGTTGAGCAGGGCGCGCAGATAGCGCGCCATATCACCGGGCTGCGAGGCAATGCTGCCTGCAGGGTTAGCGAAGACCTCAGGCGGCCTCGAGACCAGCCGGCCCTGACGAGGGTAAAGCTGGTCATCAAAGAAGGGCTGATACCCGGTGGCGCTGCGCGCGCTCGATTCAATCGTGATCACCGCGGCGGTCGCCGTCATCCCCAGCGGTGTAAGCATCCGCGCCTGCAGGCACTGATACCAGGGCCTGCCATCCAGCCGCTCGATGAGCTGGCCGAGTATGGCGAAGCCCAAATTGCAGTAGTGGAAGTGAGTGCCCGGCTCAAATCCCTGCGCATGCCGGGCGCTGGGATCGCTCTGAAAAATGGAGCCGGCATCAGGAAGACCGGAGGTGTGCGTCAATAGATGATGAGCGGTAATGGGCCCGTAAGGCATAGTCACTGGAAGCCAGGGCAAGTACTCGAGCACTGGCCGGTGCAGGTCCACTTTGCCCTCATCCCGCAACTGGAGCAGGATCAGCGCCGCAAATGATTTGGTAATCGATCCGATCTGGAAAAGATGTTCCGGGGTCACGGGAGTCTTCAAGTCGACATTGGCAAAGCCGTAGCCCGCGGTGCGGATGGTTGTCTTGGTATCGGTGAGCGCCTGGGTCATCCCCGGGGCATTCATGGCCCGCATGTAGTCCGCGGTGAATGTGTCCAGCTTTTTCTCCACCTCACCCTTTGCGGATGGCATGGGCATCGGCCCAAGTCCCCAAAGTCTTGGGGAAGCAGCGGAGAAGGCAGTGCCTGCAGCGAGACCGAGAAAGGAGCGTCGATTGATCACGTGAATTCGCGCCAGTCTAGCACGGCCGGGCGCTTGGCTTTGACGGGACGATGCACGGTACTCTATAAATCTCCAGGCATCGCCCTGCGGGCCGGCGCCGTGAAGAGGCATCGCTGCTATGGCGTATATTCTTTCGCTCGATCAGGGAACCACCAGCTCTCGTTCTATTCTCTTTGGCAAAGATGGCAACATCCTCGCTCAAGGCCAACGCGAATTCAAGCAGATCTATCCCCAGGGCGGCTGGGTCGAGCACGATCCCTATGACATCCTGACCTCGCAAATGAGCTCGGTAGTCGAGGTTCTCGGTAAGGCGGGCGTGCGCGCCCGTGACTTGGCTGCGATTGGCATCACCAACCAGCGAGAGACCACCATCGTATGGGACCGCGAGACGGGTAAGCCGGTCTACAACGCGATCGTCTGGCAGGATCGCCGCACAGCCGAACGATGCCACCAGTTGAAGAGCGATGGCGCGGAAGAAACGGTCCGGCAAAAAACAGGCTTGCTGATCGATCCCTACTTCTCCAGCACCAAGATTGCGTGGATCCTGGACAACGTCGATGGAGCAAGGCAAAAGGCCGAGGCCGGCAAATTGGCTTTCGGAACCGTCGATAGCTGGTTGATCTGGAACCTGACCAGCGGAAAGAGGCACATCACCGATCGCACCAATGCCTCGCGCACCATGCTCTACAACCTCGTCGAAGGCAAATGGGATGCGGATCTGCTGAAGCTATTTCGCATTCCCGAAAGCATGCTGCCCGAGGTGGTCTGGTCGAGCGAGAAGATCGGGCCGGTGACCACGTCACTGGGGCTCGAAACCGGTGAGATCGCTGGCATCGCGGGTGACCAGCAAGCGGCTCTCTTTGGCCAACTGTGCATTCGGCCTGGCGACGCAAAGAACACCTACGGCACCGGCTGCTTCCTGCTGCAAAATATCGGCTCCCAGTTCGTGCTGTCAGAGAAGCGGCTGATCACCACCCTCATCTGCAGCCTGGATAAGAAACTGGAATACGCCTTGGAAGGCAGCATCTTCATTGGCGGAGCAGTGGTCCAGTGGCTGCGCGATAGCCTGCAGCTGATTCGCAGTTCCTCCGAGGTGAATGCGTTGGCGGCTACGGTGGAAGATTCTGATGGAGTCGTCCTGGTGCCTGCATTCGTCGGCCTGGGCGCTCCCTACTGGGACCCCTATGCCACCGGCCTCTTGATCGGACTGCGCCGCGGCACCAAGCCCGGCCACATCGCCCGCGCCGCCGAAGAGAGCATTGCCTTCCAAGTGGCGGATGTGATCGAGGCCATGGATGCGGATACCAAGTGCCCCTTCAGAGAATTGCGCGTCGATGGAGGCGCGGCCGTGGATGATCTGCTGATGCAATTCCAGGCTGACCTGCTCGGCGTGCCCGTGATCCGTCCCGCGGTCAACGAAACCACCGCGCTCGGCGCGGCTTATCTCGCCGGGCTTGCCGTAGGCTTCTGGAATAGCCCGGAAGAGATTCGCAAGCTGCGCGCGGCAGACACGCGCTATGAGCCTAAAGCTGGCCAGAACAAGATCGCCGCCGGGCGCGCACGATGGAAGAGAGCGGTCGAGCGCTCAAGGAACTGGCATGAAGGAGATGAATAGATGAATCGCCCAGCAATGCTGGCCCGCGTACAGGCTCGTTCCACCCCGTGGGACATTGTCGTGATCGGAGGCGGAGCCACCGGCGTCGGCGTCGCCGTCGATGCCGCCAACCGCGGCTTCGAAGTGCTGCTGCTGGAGCGGATGGACTTCGGCTCGGCTACTTCCAGCCGGAGCACCAAGCTCGTGCACGGCGGGGTCCGCTACCTGGAACAAGGAAACGTTTCGCTGGTGATGGAAGCCCTGAAGGAACGGGGACTACTGCGCCAGAACGCTCCTCACCTGGTCCACGACCTGGGCTTCGTTGTGCCGAACTATTCCTGGTGGGAAGCTCCTTTCTACGGCATCGGCATGAAGGTCTATGACCTGCTTGCGGGCAAGTATGGTTTTGGTAAGTCTCGCCTGCTCTCGCGCGAAGAGACTCTGGAGCGGCTGCCCACCATCCAGACTGAGGGACTCCGTGGCGGGGTCATCTACTACGACGGCCAATTTGATGACACTCGCCTGCTGATCCATCTGGCCGCCACGGCTGCCGACCAGGGCGCTGTCCTTCTCAACTATGCGCCGGTGGTAGAGATCACCAGGGGCCCGGACGGCTTTACCGATGGCGTGGTCGCGATCGACAGCGAATCCGGCCAGCGCATGAAGATCCCGGCCCATGTGGTGGTGAATGCGGCGGGCATCTTCGCCGACGATGTGCGCCGGCTGGCAGAGCCGGAACTGGCGGGCATGATCGCCCCTAGCCAAGGCATCCACCTGGTCTTCGAGCGTGCGTTTCTGCGCGGCAACACAGCGATCATGGTGCCCCACACCAGTGACGGCCGCGTCCTCTTTGCCATTCCCTGGCATGAGCACACGCTGGTCGGCACCACTGACACCCCGATTGAAGAGCCGTCGTACAACCCGCTCCCCTTTGAGGAGGAGATTCAGTTCATCCTCGACACCGCGGCCCAGTACCTCAGCCGCCCTCCGAATCGCAGCGATGTGCTCAGCGTGTATGTCGGCATCCGTCCCTTGGTCAAGGCCAACGGCGCGTCGATGAAAACCTCATCGCTCTCGCGGGACCACACCATCCATGTCGACAACTCCGGGCTGCTAACCATCGTCGGCGGTAAATGGACCACCTACCGTCATATGGCTGAGGACTGCGTCGATCACGCCGTCACGCTTGGCGAGCTGAAGGATGTACCGAGCGGAACACATAACCTGAAGATCCATGGCTATAAAGAGGATGTCGAATCGCTCAACAGCCTGGGGGTCTACGGCTCGGATGCGGAGAAAATCCTGGCCCTGGGCGCAGCCGACCCGCGTCTGGCTCAGCGGCTCCATCCTGAGCTGCCCTATATCGCCGCCGAAGTGATCTGGGCAGTTCGGGAGGAGATGGCGCGCACCGTGGACGATGTGCTCTCGCGGCGAACGCGCGCGTTGTTCCTGAATGCGAGGGCGGCCATCGATATGGCGCCGGTCGTGGCCAAGCTCATGGCGGAGGAGTTGGGCGCCGGACAGGTTTGGATCGACCAGCAGTTGCAGCAATTCAATGAACTGGCGCGAAAATACCTGTTACCGTGAAGGGCACACAAAAGACAGGAACTGTTCGTTAGATGAAGAGACAAGATTTTGGCGAGTACCTTGCGGAGGCCCTGGCGGTCTTCATCATCATTGCCTTCGGCGACTCAGTGGCCGCCATGTATAGCCTCTACACGCCCAGTCCATACCAGAACGCGTATTGGGGAGTGTGTATCGCATGGGGCCTGGCCGTGACCTTGGCCATCTATACCACCGGATCCATCTCCGGCACGCATGCCAATCCAGCTGTGACGCTGGCGCTGGCGCTCTATCGGAAATTCTCCTGGCGCAAAGTCATTCCGTATTGCGCGGCCCAGGTGGTGGGTGGCGCGCTCGGGGCAGCTCTTGTCTACGTGTTGTATGTGCCGGTGATCGACCACTTCAACCAGGCTGCGCAGCTAACGCGTGCGGCCGGCGGCGCAGCCGGGGTCTTCTTCACTCATCCCGGCCTGGCCATCACGCCCATGCATGCCTTCAGCGACGAAATCATACTGACGGCGTTTCTCATCTTCGGCATCTTCGCCATCACCGAGCAATACAACGAGATGGCGCCGCAGGCGAATTCGGGCGCCTTCATGATCGGCCTGCTGGTGGCGTTGATCGGAGCCTCGATGGGCTATCTGGAAGCGTGGGCGATCAACCCGGCGCGTGATCTTGGCCCGCGCATCTTTTGCTTCCTGGCTGGCTGGGGTCCGGCGGCATTTCCTTCGCCGCAGAATTACTGGTGGATCCCCATCGCTGGTCCCTTGCTCGGCGGCTGCGTAGGCGGTGCCACCTACCAATACCTGGTTCGCCCTTTTCTGCCGGCGCATCTGCGGGCCCTCGCCGGGGAATCGAAATGAGCAGGATTTCGCGCAGGGCATTCTCAGCCCTCGCGATGGCGGCACTGGCGTCGAGAAGTTTTGCCCAACCGAAAGAGACGAGCGTCGTACTGCTGCTTACCGGGGTAATCACCGATGGAGGCTGGAGCCAGCTTGCCTTCAACGGCCTGAAGGCGCTGGGACCCGGATTTAAAACTGCCTATGCGGAAAACATCGGCCTTGCTCAAATGCAGGAAGTGGCGCGAGGTTACTCCGACGATGGCTTCGATCTGGTCCTGGGTCATGGCTTCGAATTCAGCAGCGCGCTGCTCGACATTGCGCCGGATTACCCCCGCCAAAAATTCTTCGTGACCAGCTTTCTGCCGCAACCCACGGTGCCCGCGAATCTCCTCTTCATCAATCTGGGTTATTTCGGCGCTGCGTATGGAGCGGGCGCCTTGGCGGCTTTGATCTCGGAGCACAAGCAGGCGGTTGGTTTTGTCGGAGGCGAAGACGATCCTACGCAGCAGCGGATCCAGAAGTGTTTCATCGCCGGCGCCCGCAGCACTGTGCCCGGGATCCAGGGCTTGGGCATCATCACCGGCGATTACGACAACGCCGCAAAAGGCCGCGAAGCTGCCGCAACCCTGATCGGCAATGGAGCTGATGTGATATGGCACGCGGCGGACGTGACCGGGCTTGGCGCGATCCAGGGTGCGGTCGCCGGCAAGGCGAAGGTGCTGGGCTGCTACTCCGATCAGACAGATTTGGCGCCCAACAATATGGCGACCAGCTTCGAGATGAACCTCGGAGGCATGGTGCAGACGGTTGCTCATGCGACCGCCAACCACTCCTTCGCGGGCGGCAAGGAGTGGAAGCCGACCGTGGACTGGATGTGGCTGCTGAAGGCGGGCGCCTACGGAGACCACAATCCGCAGCTGGTTTCTCCACCGCAATGGGCCGCTTTTCAAAAAGTGTGGATCGATCTTTCTGCAGGTAAGATCGATCTGTCCGCCTGGGTTTGAAGGCACGAAGTGTGTCAACACCACAATCCCTCGCAGGAAATCGGCGCAAGTGGGGCACCCAGCATTTGTTGCCGGTGTAGCAAGCACGCCGTTGTTGGAAGATGCTCAAAGTTGAGCGGCTAAGTCCTTTGTTTTGCCAAGATGATCAAGATGATCAAAATAATTATTTGATCATCTTGGCCTCTGGGCCGTTAGATGACCCCCCCTTTTGAATTTTCGGTCAACATATAGATGCAATTCAGTTGGAGTTTCATTCCCTTCGGAAGCTTTTTTTTGAGTTTGCGGCTAAAGAGGTTGCGTGAAGGCGTCCCTCAGCGGCTAAAGCTGGACCGTATTACAGCAACTTACGTACGGCCTGGAAAGCCCGTACCCTTCGGTGAAGTGTCTGCTGTTCCTTAAGGAGAGATATTTGCCCACGTTTGCGATGAGGAAGATTGTCAAGCGATTCCCCGGAGTCGTGGCCAATAACGACGTTGACCTCACCATCGAAGGCGGCGAGATCCACGCTCTGCTGGGGGAAAACGGTGCCGGCAAAAGCACCCTGATGCAGATCCTCTACGGATTCCATTCCATGGATTCCGGATCGATCCTGATCGACGGAGAGGCAGTCGAAATCGCCAGCCCCAAAGATGCCATCGCGCTCGGCATCGGCATGGTGCACCAGGAATTCATGCTGGTGCGACGCTTTTCCGTAGTTGAGAACACCGTGCTCGGCCTCAAGGAAGATGCCGGGCCGATGCTGGACCTGCGTGCAGCTGCGCGGCGGCTACGCAGTTTGAGCGACCAGCATCATCTGGCCATTGACCCGGATGCGCAAGTGCAGCACCTACCCATCGGAGTGCAACAGCGGGTTGAGATTCTCAAGCTGCTCTATCGCGACGCCAGGCTGCTCATCCTCGACGAACCCACCGCCGTCCTCACCACGCACGAGAAGGACCAGCTCTTCACGGTTCTGCGTGGATTGCGTGACCAGGACCGCTCGATCGTTATCGTGACCCACAAACTTCAGGAGATCCTGGAGCTTGCCGATCGCGTCACCGTGATGCGCGACGGCCGGGTCGTGGGCTCTGTTACGACGCAGCAAACCACGGAGCAAGAGTTGGCCCGCCTCATGGTGGGCCGCGACGTAAACCTCCGCGCAAATCGGCTTCGGGTCGAGCGCGGCCGAGCCGTCTTACGCATCAACGGGCTTCACGTGTGCGACGACGTGGGCCAAGAGAAGGTTCGCGGCGTAAGCCTCGATGTACATGCGGGCGAGATCGTCGGCATCGCCGGTGTCGACGGCAACGGGCAGTCGCAATTTGCCGAGGCAATCATGCATTTGCGGCCGGCTCTACAAGGACAGGTCTTCCTCGACGAGCGCGAGGTCACGCGGCTGACGGTCGCGCAACATCGCGCTCTCGGACTGTCCTATATTCCCGCCGATCGCCGGCATGTCGGCGCGGTCACGGAGATGTCCGTCGCCGACAATGCAATCCTCGGGTCGCAACGGCAGCGCACCCGCGGCCTCTTTCTAGACAGGCGCAAAATCCGCGAGTACGCAGAGAGGCTGGTGGCGCGCTTCGGAGTGCGTGCCTCCGGTATCGGCACAATGGCGGGCAAGCTCTCCGGTGGCAACCTGCAGAAGCTGATTCTGGGGCGGGAGATTCTGCAGGACGCAGCCGCAATTGTGGTCGAGCAGCCGACGCGAGGACTGGATGTGGGCGCGGTCGAGTCGGTCTGGCTCGAGCTACTGCGCGAACGCGAGCGGGGCAAGGCGATCCTGTTGATCTCCGCGGAGTTGGAAGAGCTGATGAATCTGGCCGACAGGATCGCCGTGATGTTCGAGGGGCAGATCGTCGGCATTCTCGATGCGGCCAGCGTTACCCAGGAAAAGCTGGGTCTTATGATCTCCGGAGTTGCACGCCCGGATTTCCTGCACGCGGGCCTAAGAGACACCCGCGTAGGCGGCTTTCTTTGAGGAAAGCCGCATGAAGCTCATCAACGCCAACAAGTTTTACAGGAAATCCGGGGTGAAGCTATTCGAACGACGTCTCACTCCGGCTGACTCTCCGCTCGCCATCACCACTGCCATGGTCCTCGCCGTGGTGGCGGCGATGCTCGTCACCTCGCTGCTCTTTGTCCTCTATGGCGCGAACCCGCTGCGGGCATACTTCGCTCTCTTCCACGAACCGTTCGCAACCATGCGCGGGTTTGGCTATACGCTGGTGCGCACCGCGCCGTTAACGTTGATTGCGCTGGGCACCATCGTCAGCTGGCGATCCGGCTTTGGCTACCTGGGCTTCGAAGGATGCTTCGTGATTGGCGCTGCAGCCACGAGTTGGTTGGCTCTGGCGACGGCGCCGGGCGGAGGCGTGGGCCCGCTTCCCTTTGTCGCATTTCTGCCTCTGGTGCTCTTGCTAAGTTTCGCTGCCGGCGCGGTGTGGGCGGGCGTGGTTGCCCTGATACGAGCGAGGTTTGGGGGCAACGAAGTGCTCATCTCGCTGATGACCAACTACATCGCTATCCTGATTGTGCAGTACCTTGTTTCAGGTCCCATGCGCGCGCCCGGCGGAGTTCCGGAGACCGCGCTGCTGCCGCGCGCTACCTGGCTGCCGTTTATCCTGCCTGGAACACGCGCGCATGCGGGTATCGTGCTCGCCCTGTTGGCTACCCTGCTGGTGTGGGTGCTGCTGCGCAAGACGCCTTTAGGCTATGAGCTGATCGTTAGCGGCCTCAGCCCGTCCGCCGCTCGCTATGGCGGCATCAACGTGGGTCTCCGCCTGGTGCTTGCGGCTTTTTTTGCAGGCGGGCTGGGTGCTCTGGCCGGAACAGTCGAGGTGCTGGGTGAGCAGCATCGTCTGATGGACGGGATTAGCGGTGGAGTAGGCTTCACCGGCATCATCGTCGCATTGCTGGCCAAGCTCAACCCGCTGGCGGTTATCCCCGCAGCCGCGCTGTACGGCGGCATGACGGTGGGTGCGAATGCCATGCAGCGCCGGGCCGGCATCCCCTCGTCTATTACTTTTATTCTGCAAAGCCTGATCGTGTTGATGGTGCTGGCGAGCGATATCTTCCGCCGCTACCGGGTGAAGCTCACGTGAACTTTCATCGGTTGATGACTTCAGCATTTTTGGTAACCTGGCTCGCCGCCAGCCTCCGGCTCTCCGGGCCGGTTCTGCTGGCTGCGCTGGGGGAGACGTTCGCCGAGTGCTCCGGCGTGCTGAACGTGGGCATCGAAGGCACGATCTTGCTCGGTGCGCTGGCCAGCTTCCTCACCGATTATGTAACCGGCATGGTATGGATCAGTCTGTTGGCTGCGATGCTGACCGGCATCCTCTTCAATCTCTTGCTGGCCTGGATGTATGTCACTGTGCGCGCCAGCCAGGTCGTCGTTGGCCTGGTGTTCAATGTGCTCGCGCTCGGCATTGCTGCTACCGTCTATCGCCGGGCGCTGGGCGAATCCGCCGGACCGACCAGCGTGGCCATGTTCCCCGCTCTTCATATTCCGTGGTTGAGTGATCTTCCCTTGCTGGGACCTGTGTTTTTTGGCCAGGCGATTCTGCTTTACCTGACGTTGGGGCTGGTACTGCTGGCACATGTGGTCTTGTTTCGCACGCGGTTCGGCCTGGCGCTGCGTGCTGCAGGAGAAAATCCCAGTGCCGCGGATGCCGCGGGTATTTCTGTAGCTCGCATGCGCTACATCGGAGTGCTGATCGGCGGCGCTACCGCGGGCATGGCCGGGGCTTATCTGGTGCTGGCGCAGATTGGGCTGTTTCGCGAATCGATTGTCTCGGGGCAGGGGTTTATTGCTTTGGGGATCGTCATCTTTGGACGATGGAATCCGGGGAAGGCGGCCCTGGCTGCGCTGGTGTTCGGCGGGTGCGACGCGTTGCAGCTATCGCTGCAATTGGGAGGAGCCAGTGTTCCGCCGCAGCTACTGGCGTCGTTACCCTACATCGTCACCATTTTGGCGATTTCGGGCTTGTTCGGCGGCAAAGCCATACAGCCGGCGGCGCTGATGGTGCCCTACTCCAAAGATTGAGGAGAGGGCCGGGGCGCAGTGCAGGTCCCCGTTCGACTTCGCTCAGGGCAGGCTCTCGGCTGCGCTCCTAATGACACAGGTCGGGGCGGGCCAGATTTAGTGCCGCGCCTACGGCGCTCGGATCATCTTCGAGATTGATTTCCCAGCCCTTCCGAGTCTGTGTGAGAACCGGAAGAGAAACCGCTGTTCCTCCAATCGCCAAGGCCCTGTAGGGCCGACCACTAAACGTCAGCCCAGCCCGGCAGGGCTGGGATATGGATCGCGTGACCGCCGAGCACCGTAGGTGCGGCACCGGTCTCATCCCTATCAAATATTTGCGATCGGAGAGCACCGATGGTGCCGCGCCTACGGCGCTCGAGATCTCATCGGGGTCGGGAACCCAGCCCTTCCGGGCTGGGCTCACGTTTGGCGGTCGGCCCTCCGGGCCTCGCATCCACGGCGATTTTGCAGTGTCATTTCTCTCTCAACTTGCCGCAGGCGAGTCAGCTCCTCCCACGGCACGCCGGGGCAGGCGGGATGACAAAGTGTAAATGGGTGTAGCCAGTAGGCATTCGTTATTGGGAGTGAGAACAGCAGGTCCCTCCACTACGCTGCGCTCCGGTCGGGATGACAATTTCTTTTTGAGGTTGGGAAGTGGTAAAGAGGTCGATGTGGAAGCTTGTTAGACGGTAACAAAAGAATTGTCATCCCGACCGGAGCGCACCCGGATTTCCTGCCATGCCGCGCTGGACATGGCCGCGTGTGCGGCTTTCCGTAAAAAAAGCCGCATGAAGTTCGCCAACGCCACCAACCTCGACAGTAAATCCGGGGGAGCGGAGTGGAGGGACCCGTTCGACTTCGCTCAGGGCAGGCTCTGCGGTTTCTCTTTCTATTTTGGCCAGGGCCGCCTCTTGAACTCATCCGTCCCGGCGCGCTGGGTGAGTGCATCGGCGCTGACTTGCGCCTGGCGCCGGACTGCGTTCTCGTCCACCGTGCCGACGATCCCATCACGCATCACGAAGCGCCCGTCAATCATCACCGTCGTCACCTCATGACCTAACGCCGAGTACACCATCGCTGAGACAGGATGATGAATCGGCGTCATAAAGGCATTGTTGTAGTCCAGCACGACAATATCCGCCTTCTTGCCCACCTCGATCGAACCGATCTCGGCTTCCAGGCCAACCGCACGTGCGCCACCGAGGGTGGCCATCTCCAGCACCTTTTCCGCCGTCATGATGGTTGCATCCTGATGCACGCCCTTCTGCTGCAAGGCGGCGAACTTCATCGCCTGAAAGAGACTGTGATTGTTGCTGCTCGCCGGGCCATCGGAAGCCAGACCCACCGTCACACCCGCCGCAAGCATCTCCGGGATCGGCGCGCAGCCTGACGCGAGGTACATATTGCTGCACGGATTATGCGAAACCTTGGTACCGTGCTTGCGGAGAATCTGGATATCCTCCGTTGTGCAATGCACGCAATGCACAGCGATCACATCGGGTCCCAGAAAGCCAATGTCGCTGAGGAACTGCGTGTCGTCCATTCCATAAGTGGCCGCGGCCGTCTCCAGCTCGAAATTGGTTTCCGCCACATGGGTGGTGATGAGCACATGCTCCTCATCGGCCAGCTTGCGGGTCAGCCGGTAGCCCTCCTCATCGACCGCCCAGATCATGTTGGGCGCAAGCCCCACCTGCACCCGCCCTCCCGGCTTGTTGTAGCGCCGTATCTGCTCTTTTGCGTCGGCCAGGGCAACTGGCGGCCGCTCGAGCAGCGCTGCAGGAACGCCATACTGCACACCGTCGGAGATGAACCCCCGGCATACAAAGCCGCGCATGCCCGTGGCGTCGAATGCATTGACGACGGAGGTAATCATCCCCGGCTGGGGGTGGACATACATGAAGTCCACCACCGTGGTCACCCCGGAGCGGATGGACTCAACGCAGCCATGCATTGCGGCCGCGTGGGCGTCCTGCGCCGTAAGGTGGACCGCGCTCGGGCCGGTCATGCAGGTAAACCACTTCTTCAGCACCATGTCATCGCCCAGCCCCTTGAGCAGGGTCTGGAACAGATGCGTATGGGTATTCACCATCCCCGGCATCACGATGCGCCCGCTGCAGTCCACGATCTCCGCCCCGGGATACTGCCGCTGCAATTGCTGGCGGCTGCCGACGGCTGCGATGCGATCCTTTTCGACGCAGACGCTGGCCCGCTCCAGGATTTCACGGCGATCGTTCATGGTGATCAACCAGCCATCGGCAAAGATGAAGCTCATTCGGGTGGTGCCTCCGGAAGATGCTTTGTTTGGTTCATCCTAACCGCTACCCCGGATTTCCTGTGAAGCTTGTTTAGATCCAGGGGATTGACGCGGCTTTCCTTACAGAAAGCCGGACACGCCGAATTGGACAGGATAACGTGCAGGACATCCGGGTATCATCAATATGGACCAATGCCACCACCCTCGCACTCCCCCAGCGCTGAAGATCTCTACCACGAGGGCCTCGACCGGCTCGCGGAAGGAGATGCTGCGGGAGCGGCACAGAAGCTACGCGACTGCCTTGAAGTGGACCCTGGCATGCTCGATGCTATGCACGGGCTCATCCGCGCGCTGCAGGAGCAGGGTGAACTCGACGCCGCCATCGAGGTAGCCAAGCGACTGCTCGAACTGGACCCTGATGAAGTCCTGGCCCACACCAGCCTCTCAATCTTGTATCAACACAAGGGCATGATCCCCGAGGCGGAAGCCGAGGCCTTGCAGGCCAAGCTGCTGGGCTGGAAGAAACACTTGCAGCAACAGAAGCCGAAGCCATGACTAAGCTTGCTGCAGCACGCAAGCTGCGCACCTTTTTCCCGACCCACTGATGGCCCGCACGCTTTACGTCGCCAGCACCAATCCCGGCAAGCTGCGAGACTTTGCCGTTGCGGCCGCTGCTCATGACATCCGCATTCTTCCCCTGCCCGGCCTCGCCTCGATTGAGCCCCCTGTGGAAGACGCCCCAAACTTTGAAGACATTGCCCGTGACAAGGCGATTTATTACAGCCGTTTTTTGCCCAGTGAGATCGTATTGGCAGACGACTCCGGACTGGAGGTCGCGGCGCTCCATGGTGCTCCAGGCGTTCGCTCCGCCCGCTACGCGGCCGATGCCGGCTTCCACGCCGATGCCACGACCGATGGCAACAACAATCTCTTCCTGTTGCAAGAACTCGCTCGCGTCCCTGAGAGTGAGCGCGGCGCTCGCTATCAATGTGTGCTGGCTGCCGCCCGGGATGGCGCCGTTTTGCTGAGCGCGCAGGGCACGGTCGAAGGCCGCATCCTCTCCACTCCTCGAGGAAGTAACGGTTTCGGATACGATCCCCTCTTTTATCTGCCTGCCCGCGCATGCACCATGGCCGAAATGGACGACCAGACCAAGTGGACGCTCAGCCACCGGGGGCAGGCTTTTCGCGCCTTGCTGGAACTCCTGGCCTAAATCTTCTCCCTTAAATCGTCTAATGGGCCAAATCGGACTAGCCCTTCGCGCATGCCCAAACCTTGACGGTGCTTCTATCGCGCACCAATAATAGAGAGTTGGGTCGGATTCAGTTGCGGCACCTCCTGAGCCATCGGAAAGAAATCAAATGAGCACAATTGCAACCGTTCCGCGGGACAATCGGGCGCCCCGCTTCTGGGCCTCGACCGTCGGCAAGAAGATCGTAATGGCGGTCACGGGCATCATCCTCTTCGGATTCGTGATCGGACACCTGGCGGGCAACCTTCAGGTCTTTGAAGGCCCGGCAAAGCTGAATGCCTATGGCGCCTTTCTGCACAGTATTGGAGAACTGCTCTGGCCGGTGCGCATCATCCTGCTGATTTGTATCGCGCTGCACATCGTCGCCACGGTGCAACTGGCTCTGCGCAAGAAGCGAGCACGCCCGATCGGGTATTCGCGCAAACAAGCCATCGCTTCCTCCTACGCCTCGAGGACGATGTACTGGTCCGGCCCTATCGTCCTGGCCTTCATCATCTTTCACCTCCTGCACCTGACCGCCGGCTATATCCATCCCGGCGCCGCGTACATTGAGGGCGACGTCTACCACAACGTGGTCTCCGGCTTTCAGGTCTGGTGGGTTTCTCTCTCCTATGTTGTCGCGATCAGCCTTTTAGGGTTGCACCTGCGCCACGGCCTGTGGAGCATGTTCCAGACCCTCGGCATCCACCAGCCGAAATACACTGCGGCTTACAAGAAGTTGGCGTTGGTCATCGCGCTGCTGATCGTCCTTGGCTATGTCTCCATTCCGATAAGCGTTTTACTGGGGCTGGTGAAATAGATGAATCTTGATTCCAAATCACCCACGGGCCCGATCGAGCACGCGTGGGAACAGGCTCGTTTCGACGTCAAGCTGGTTAATCCCGCCAATAAGCGGAAACACTCCATCATCGTCGTCGGATCCGGGCTTGCGGGAGCCTCCGCTGCCGCTACCCTGGGCGAGCTTGGCTATAAGGTCCAGTGTTTCTGCTTTCAGGATTCGCCCCGCCGCGCGCACTCCATCGCTGCCCAGGGCGGCATCAACGCGGCCAAGAATTATCAGAACGATGGCGACAGCATCTACCGCCTCTTCTACGACACCATCAAAGGCGGAGACTTCCGCGCCCGCGAAGCCAACGTCTATCGCCTGGCGCAAAACAGCGTCAACATCATCGATCAGTGCGTAGCCCAGGGAGTTCCCTTCGCCCGTGAATACGGCGGCGCGCTCACCAACCGCTCCTTCGGTGGCGCACAGGTCTCACGCACCTTTTATGCCCGCGGGCAGACCGGCCAACAATTGCTGCTAGGCGCCTACCAGGCGCTGGAACGCCAGATCCATGCCGGCACCATCACCATGTATGAGCGCACCGAGATGCTTGACCTCATCGTTGTGGATGGCAAGGCTCGCGGCATCGTCGCCCGTCACCTGGTGACCGGCGCCATCACCACCCACTTTGCCGACGCCGTCATCTTGGGCACGGGGGGCTACGGCAACGTCTACTATCTCTCCACCAACGCCAAGGGTTCTAACGTGACTGCGATCTGGCGCGCGCACAAGCGGGGAGCGCTCTTTGCCAACCCTTGCTACACCCAGATCCACCCCACTTGCATTCCGGTCTCCGGCGAGTATCAATCCAAGCTCACGCTCATGAGCGAATCGCTGCGCAACGACGGCCGCATCTGGGTGCCGCTCAAGAAGGGCGACAAGCGTTCGCCCGATCAGATCCCCGAAGCCGAGCGCGACTACTACCTGGAACGCCGCTATCCCAGCTTCGGCAACCTTGTGCCGCGCGACGTAGCCTCGCGCAATGCAAAGGCTGTCTGCGATGAAGGCCGCGGCGTAGGCGAGACCGGACTCGGTGTCTACCTCGACTTTACCGACGCCATACGGCGCCTCGGCGAGGCCACCATCCGCGACCGCTACGACAACCTCTTCGAGATGTACCAGCGCATCACCGATGAGGATCCCTACAAGGTCCCCATGCGCATTTATCCCGCCATCCACTACACCATGGGTGGATTGTGGGTGGATTACAACCTGCAAAGCACGATACCGGGACTGTTTGTCATTGGCGAAGCCAACTTCTCCGACCACGGCGCCAACCGCCTGGGAGCCAGCGCGCTGATGCAAGGGCTTTCCGATGGCTACTTCATCGTTCCCTACACCGTCGGCAACTACTTGGCGACCAATAAATTCCCCGCGGTGCTCGATACAGCGCCTGAGGTCAAGCAAGCCGTGGCCTGCGTCAAGCAGACCATCGAGTTGCTGCTTTCCATCAAAGGCAAGCGCACCGTGGACTCCTTCCACCGCGAGCTGGGCAAGATCGTGTGGGACTTCTGTGGAATGTCGCGCACCGCCGAGGGTCTGCAATTCGCCATCGGCCAGATCCGGGCCCTGCAAGAGGAGTACTGGAAGAATGTCAACGTCCCGGGCAGCGGCGAAGATTTGAATCAGAGCTTGGAGAAGGCCGGCCGCGTGGCTGACTTCTTCGAGCTCGCCGAGCTGATGTGCATCGATGCCCTCGACCGCAATGAATCTTGTGGCGGTCACTTCCGGGAGGAATTTCAGACACCTGAAGGCGAGGCCCAGCGTGACGACGAGCATTACTCCTACGTTGCGGCCTGGGATTACCGCGGGCCCGGCAACCCGCCCACACTGACCAAGGAGCCCTTGGAATTCCACTACGTTCACCCCAGCCAGAGGAGCTACAAGTAAATGAAGCTAACGTTAAAAATCTGGCGCCAAAAGAATCGTAAAGAAGCGGGCAAGTTCGTCAGCTACCCGGTCGACATTGAAAATGCGGAAATGTCGATGCTCGAAGTCATTGACGTGCTCAACGAGAATCTGATCGAAAAGGGTGAAGAGCCGGTGGCCTTCGAGCACGATTGCCGCGAAGGCATCTGTGGCTCTTGCGGCTTCATGATCAATGGCGTCGCGCATGGTCCCATGCCCGCCACCACCGTCTGCCAGTTGACCATGCGCCACTTCAAAGACGGACAGGAACTGGTCATCGAGCCCTGGCGGGCAGCCGCCTTCCCTCTGATCAAGGATCTGGTCGTCGATCGCCGCTCTTTCGACCGCATCATCGCCTCCGGCGGCTACATCTCCGTCTCCACCGGGAACGCGACCGACGGAAACACCCATCTGATCGGCAAAGACCTCGCTGACCGCGCGATGGATGCCGCCGCCTGCATCGGCTGCGGAGCCTGCGTCGCGGCCTGCCCGAATGCCTCCTCCGCACTCTTCACCGGAGCCAAGATTGCCCATCTCAGCATCCTGCCCCAAGGCAAGCCCGAACGTGACCGCCGCGCCCTGGGCATGGTTGCGCAAATGAACGCCGAGGCCTTCGGCAGCTGCACCAATATCGGCGAGTGCACCGGCGTTTGCCCCAAAGAGATCCAGTTAGAGGTGATTGCGGTGATGAACCGCGATTATCTGCGCGCCAGCATCAATCGCCGCGATGAACTCGGGACCACCATCCACCCCTTTACCGAGTGGAGCACGGGAGCGAAGTTCAGCTCGACCAATGCAGAAGAGTAGTGGGTCCCCACGAAATGGCTTACACTAAAGCATTTTTCCTAATACTATGGTCCGGTCAGGTCGGCTATGTGCGGCCATTCTTTCCACCCCAGGCACGCAAAGACCGCATGCCCGGGGGCCCCGGTTTCGACGGAGTGGCCGCGTCACGTGCAGTTATCCGGTCTGCACCATTAGGAAAAATGCTATGAGCGCGTCTCCCACCATGAAGATCTCACGCGCCTTTATTCTGTTCGCCGCCACTCTCCCGCTCGTAGCGCAAACCACCTCGAAGACTCCCGCCGTGACCAAAAAGACAGACCCGCTTGCCGTACACCAGTCCGCCATCGTCATTGACACACACGCCGACACCACCCAACGCATGCTCGACGACGGCTACGACCTAAGCGAACCGCTCAAGGGCGGCTACGTCAACTTTGAGTCGGCGCGCGAAGGCAATCTGGGAGCTGAGTTCTTCTCCATCTGGGTAGACCCGGCCGCATACACGGGCCACGACGCGCGGCGCACGCTGGAGTTGATCGACGCCGTCTACCAGCAGGCAGCCAAACATCCACAGCAGATGCGCATGGCCTTCTCTCCCGAAGATATTATTGCCGCCCATCGCGAGCACAAACTGGCAGCACTTATGGGAATTGAGGGTGGCCACTCCATCGAGAATAGCCTCGGCCTGCTGCGGGATTATTACCGCCTCGGCGTGCGCTACATGACGCTGACCTGGGCCAACTCCAATGGTTGGGCCGACTCCTCGGGAGATATTGACGACCCCAAAGTTCCCCACACCAAAGACGGCCTCAGTGACTTTGGCAAGGACGTGGTCTACGAGATGAATCGACTGGGCATGATGGTGGATATCTCGCACGTCTCCGACAAGACCTTTTATCGCACGCTCATCATCAGCCGCGCTCCGGTGATCGCCTCCCACTCCTCAGCTCGTGCTTTATGCGACTCGCCGCGCAATATGACTGACGACATGCTTCGCGCCGTCGGCCAGTACGGCGGGGTGGTGATGGTGAATTTCTACTCCAGCTTTCTCAGCAACGAATACCGCCTGGCAGCGAAGGCACAGCAGCCAGCGATTGACCAGGCCGTTGCTGAGGCAAAAGCGAAGCTTCAGGCAGAAGGCAAGCCTGTACCTAACGAGCTTGCTGAGCAGATTGGGAAATCGTATACGGCAAAGATTCCCCGGCCACCGCTCAGCGTGCTCATCGATCACATTGACCACATCGCCAAGATTGCCGGTATCGACCACGTGGGTCTCGGGTCAGACTTTGATGGCATTCCGTCGAGCCCGGAGGGGATGGATTCCGCCGCCGATTTGCCCAAGATCACCCAGGCACTGATGGCGCGCGGCTACAGCGCAGAGGATATGCATAAGATCCTGGGCGGGAACTTTCTGCGGGTTTTTGCCAAGGTTCAGGAGGTTTCCAAGCAGCTCCAGGCCGAGAGCCGCCCGCGCATTACCGAGAAGCAGCCCTTCGACAAGAAGTAGCTGCCGCCTGTAGTCTGGGAATGGAACGATCAATGAAATTCCTACACCGCTCCGTAGTTTTGCTGCTCTTTTCGGCCGTCTTTGCACTCGCTCAGCAGTCCACTCCGACGCAGACGCCCCCGGCTCAGACCCCTCCCCCTCAGACTCCTGCGAATGAGTTGCCAGATACGCCTATCAGTCAGGTCCCACCCACGGTGGAACCGACGGGTCCCACGGCCGTGCTCGACACCAGCATGGGTCGCATTACCTGCAGGCTCTTTGACAAGCAGGCGCCTATTACCGTCGCCAACTTTATCGGCCTGGCCCAAGGCACCAAGCCATGGACAGACCCCGTAAGCAAGGAGAAGATGACCGGCAAGCCGTTTTACAACGGCACGACCTTTCATCGCGTGATTCCCGAATTCATGATTCAGGGCGGCGATCCCACCGCCACCGGAACCGGCGACCCGGGATATATGTTCGAAGATGAATTCGATCCCAACCTGAATTTCGATGTGCCCGGACGTATGGCGATGGCCAATTCCGGTCCACGCACGAACGGATCTCAATTTTTTATCACTGAGGTGCCCACGACGCATCTCAACCAGAAGCACACCATCTTTGGTCAGTGCGACCAGGCCAGCCTCTCGGTAGTGTCAGCGATCGCGCGGGTGCAGCGCGACGCGGACGACAAGCCGCTGCAGCCGGTCACGCTCATCAAGGTCACCATCGTGCAGGAGGGTCAGCCCTTGCCCCCTGCTCCTGCGGTGGCTGCTCCTGTAGCGCCTGCGAGCGCTCCCGCAGCGCCCCCCATTCCGAACTAAAACTAAACCAACACCAGGAGTTCTTCATGTCCCGTGATCCAGGAACCTATGCCGTCATCAACACCAGTGAAGGTAAGATCGTCTGCCGCCTCTTCGAAAAAGACGCGCCCAAGACGGTAGAAAACTTTGTCGAGCTCGCCGAGGGCAAACGGGAATGGACCCACCCCATCGGCGGCAAGAAGAGCAACAACAAGCTTTACGATGGCACGATTTTTCACCGTGTGATTCCTGACTTTATGATTCAGGGCGGCGATCCGGCAGGCAACGGCATGGGTGGTCCGGGTTATAAGTTTGCAGATGAGACCAAGGGTTCGCCCCACAGTCTCAACGCGAAGGGCAAGCTGGCCATGGCCAATGCCGGCCCCAACACCAACGGATCGCAGTTCTTTATCACCGTCGCACCGACCCAATGGCTTACGGGAAAGCACACTGTGTTCGGTGAGGTTGTCGAGGGTTACGACGTTGTGGAGAAGATCTCCAAGGTACCCCGCAACTCACAAGACAAGCCGAACAAGCCGGTAACGATTGAGACGGTGGTCATCGAACGCGTCTAAACTCCTCCAGTGAACCTCGCCCCCTGGACGGGTGCCCCACGTTCGCCCGAGCGTACCTGGGTTGAAAAAGAGGGGCGCAGCCCCAACGATTGTCTTTTCAAAGGACGTACGGGCTGCGCTGTTAAGAGAAAGCAGCGGAAAGAAATTCGTCCTCGCGGTCAAGCACAGACGCAGTGGTTGGGCTGCGCCCAGTTTTTTCGGTCCAGGTACGCTTTGGCGAACCTGGGGCACCCGTCCAGGGGTAGAAGCTAGGTTTTGCAAGAGATGTTAGCTGCGGAACGAATCCCGGGTGCGCCACACCCTTCGCCGTCTGGCGCAGGTCGGGGGTCCGACCCCATAAGCGCTAACTTTAGTATGTTTTTCGTCAAAACTCTCACAAAATCGTCATCCTGAGCGCAGCGCCTGACAGATTTATCGCGTGACGCAACGCTTGGAGCGCGGAGTCGAAGAGCCTGTCCCGAACGTAGCCGAGGGAACCCCGGCGGTGCTTACCTTACCCATGCTGCTCTGAGCTTTTCAACCACCGAAGCCTGCACGGGGCGGACCGGCCAATGTCTCTCCATGAGCCGAGAACCAAGAACTCGCTAGCAGTGCATGAAAAGGTGTTCCCGTGACCATCAAGTGCGTGCCGCAGCAGATCTTCGGTGGTTGAAAAGCTCCGAGCAGCATGGGTAAGATAAGCACCGCCGAGGTTCCCTCGGCTACGTTCGGGACAGGCTCTTCGACTCCGCGCCGCCAAGCACTGTGTCACGCGATAAATCTGTCAGGCGCTCCGCTCAGGATGACGATTTTGCGTGAGTTTCGACGAAAACATCCCAAATAAGTTAGCGCTTATGGGGTCCGACCCCGCCCTATAAAATCTTGAACTCCCTTTAGCCGGTGTGGATCGGCTCCAGTTGTCTTCCCACCAAGCGATGGGTTGGTGGTTTAGCTTGTTCCTTTAAAACCCGCCCAGCCCACTCAATTCCCTGCTGGAGCATCGCTACTTCCGACTGCCAAAATGCCCCCGAACCGGCGCTTTGATAAAACCCGAGGCATATCTGCAGATGGCGAAGAAATCCGTGCATCTGCCGCGACGCATAGTGGGCCAGCAGATCTTCCACCGGTTCTCCTTTGCGGATCGCGGCAATGATCGCCGTAGCAAGATAGGCCTGGCGTGCGGCATTGCCAGTGCCCTCGCCGCAGAGTGGGTCGAAGCCGACCGCCGCGGCGCCGCAGGCGAGCCATCCGTCGACGCAAAGCGGATCAGCGATACGCGGATACGCGGGAAACTCCGCCGCCGGACCTTCAAGGACCCCAATCAAGCCCGCAATGATGCGGCTCTGACCGAGAAGTGCGCCGGGCGTCTCGCCGACGGCGATCAACGTCGCCGCTTCGTTCAACCCGCGGGGGAGCAGGAAGAGCCAGCCGGAGTCGACGGACTCGATCGAACAGGCACTTTGATCCACATCACGATGGAGTACTGCACGCGTCACCGAGGCTACGCGAGTTCCGAAAGCCCGTTGCTGGAGGCCGCTTACACCGCTCGATAGAAACTTCCATTCGCCGGCTGCAGACTGAGCCGGCACAGGCACCTGCGCCCAAAGACGGGTGAGCAGATCAGTTTCCGAAATCACGAGTGCGGAGTGCGGAAGGGTGATTGGCTCCGCCGCCGGACCCCACGCCACAATCCTCTTCTGAATTGGATGGCCAACCGTGAGCAGATCCGCCGAGGGAAAAATCCCAGCGAGCAGAGCCACCGTCTGCCTGCTCAGCAACACAGCCCCCAGCTTCGGCCGAACAACCCTTGAGGACGTGAAGGGTTGTCCAGTTTCAGAGAACAGCTGAGCGCAGCAAGCCGCGGCAACACCGTCCCCCTCGATATGGACCCCTATCTCCATCGCTCTCATTCTTCCACGGACACCAAAAAAACTTGACACTGGAAGAAAACCGTCACACCATCAACAGATACCGCAACGAGCCTTCTCTTCCACGTCGAAGAACATTTCAACGATTGATTCATGGGCCCCAAAAGCTTAGAAGGCCCTTTCCGACCCCTTTTCAAACAGGGCTTGACGAGGAATTGAATCGATGGATCTTCGCGTTCGCTTTAGGTGCGCCTGTTGGATGCCGGCGCTCCCTCTCCTCTTTGCTTCTCTCTCCATTCCAGCACTTTCACAAAAGACGGCTTCGAACCCCGAGGTAAAGGTCGCCACACCGGCGGATAGCCCGGATGTGGCCGGCTTCCCGGTAAAGGACCAGCTCACCTTGAGTAAGTGCGGCGCCTGCCATGCTCCCGATGCCAAGGGGAATATGACCCGCATCTCCTTCATCAGGACCACGCCGGAGGGCTGGGAAGAGGCCATCAAGCGTATGGTGCGGCTGAACGGACTGCAACTGTCACCGGACGAAGCCCGCAGCATTCTTCGCTATCTGAGCGATCAGCACGGGCTAGCTCCCGAAGAAAATGCGAAGATCGCCTACTTCACCGAGCATCGCATCATCGACGAAAAAATACCCAGCCCTGAGGTAGCGCATGCCTGTGCCGCGTGCCATGCGCTGGCCAAACCGCTCTCCTGGCATAGGACCCCCGCCGATTGGCAGTATCTCGAGAACATGCACGTCGCATTCTTCCCTTCGGTGCGCTTCACCGCCTTCGATCATCCTCACGATCGGGAGCCTGGCGCCGGTCCTCCGAAAGGTCCCACCCCCGCAGAGCAGGCGCTCGACTACATCGCTAAGAGCTCGCCGCTGCACACCACGGAATGGGCCGAGTGGCAGGCGTCTATGCAGGCTCCCAGGCTTGCGGGACGTTGGCTCATTTCAGGAAATGAGCCGGGCAAGGGCCCATTCTTCGGCGAGATGACCATTGAACCCAGCGCCACTGGAGATTCCTTCATCACCAAGACAAAGGTGACTTGCGGCGATGGCGGTTCGGTGATGGCTTCCTCAGGGAAAGCCCTTGTCTATACCGGTTACAACTGGCGCGGACGATCGACAGTCGAGAAGCCTGGGACGGGGCCGGAGGCGCCGCAAACTGTGCGCGAAGTAATGGCGCTCTCCAAGGATCAGAACGAATTCACCGGGCGTTGGTTCTGGGGTGAGTATTCGGAATTCGGCATGGATGTGACGATGCGCCGTGCAACTTCGGCTCCCATGCTGATCGGCGTCGATAAGCCTTCGCTCAAGGCCGGCGCAAGCGACGCGACCATGCGTATCTATGGCGATGCTTTACCGGGGAATCTGACCGTCAGCGACGTGGATCTTGGTCCCGGAGTCAAGGTCACCAAGATCATTGATCAGCAGCCTGGTGTAGTGACTGTAAGCGCCAGCGTAAGCGCGGATGCTGCACCCGGCAAGCGCATGGTGGCCGTGAAGAGTGCCTCCCTTCCCGCCGCCTATGCCGTCTACGATCACATCGACTTCCTGAAAGTGACGCCAACCACATCGATAGCCCACCTCGGAGGCGCGCCGCACCCCAAAGGATATGTTCAGTTCGAGACCGTGGCTTTCAGCAACGGTCCTGACGGAAAGCCCAACACGGACGACGATATCGATCTTGGCCCGGTACCGGCTACCTACAAGATGGAGGAGTTTGTCGCCTCCTACGGGGACGATGACACGGACTTTGTTGGCTCGGTCGATGCCCAGACCGGGCTCTTCACGCCCGCCTCCGATGGTCCCGATCCAAAACGCAAGTCGATGCGCAACAACTACGGAGATGTTTGGATTACTGCAACCTACAAGGCTGACGGAGCTGCTCCATTAAAGGGGAGAAGCTACCTGGTGGTTGCCGTGCCGCAGTACATTTCCTGGGATCAGCCGGAGGTAGCACAGTGACAATGTACTCGTTGGGTGAGTTTCACAGGTTTCAAGGTGCGGGACAGGAGTTTCTCTATCTCGTTCCCAGCGGCGGCATTGTTGCTATGGACGGAATGACGACCGACATTCTGCAGAGGCTGGATCAGAGCCCACTCAGCCGGGAAGATCTCGTGGCGAGGTGAGCGGCGATGGTTACGCCGTAAGCGAAGTAGAAGAGTGCATCGACGAGCTGCGCGAGGTAAAGGCGATCCGGAACGGTGAGAAGGAGTACACAAAATCGGAGCCCCTGCCCGAGACATTTCCGCTGCAGACGATCGTCCTGAATGTGACCAACCAGTGCAATCTCTCCTGCCAGTACTGCTATGAGTTCGGTGAGGACAAGGTCGCGACCCCCGAGGGCAAACCGAAATTCATGGAATGGGAGACGGCGAAGAGTTCTGTCGAGTACCTTTTTGCCGAGTCGCAGGGAAGAAAGAGCGTCCACATTACTTTCTTCGGCGGAGAAACCCTGATGAATTTTCCCCTGCTGAAGCGGGTCGTCGAATACTCGCGAGCCAGGGCCGAGGAGCTGCAGGTCAAACTCGATTTCAGCCTGACCACCAACGCAACACTGCTTACACCCGCCATCATCGAGTACCTGGCCGAGAATGCCATCGGCGTGACCGTAAGCATGGACGGCCCGAAAGAGATGCAGGACAAATTTCGCGTCTTCTCCAACGGCCGCGGCAGCTACGACATCATCAAGCCCAAGGTACAGAACCTTCTGGCGAAGCATAAGACACGGCCTATTGCCGCCCGCGTCACCATGACCTCGGGAGCGATGGACGTAAGAAAGATCTATCAGCACCTGAAGCATGAACTCGGCTTCTACGAAGTCGGCTTTGCCCCGGTGACCACTTCCCCAAACCGTCTTTACTCCATCAACGAGCCGGGAATGGATAGCGTCCTGGAGCAGTTCAGCGAGCTTGCGGATGAGTATCTTGAGTACGCTCTGCGCGGGGAGCACCACGGTTTTTCCAACGTAAGCGATACTCTTTCCGAGCTGCACCAGGGAGTTAATAAATCTCTCCCCTGCGGCGCAGGACTGGGCATGGTTGGTGTCGGTCCATCCGGCGATATCGCCCCCTGCCATCGCTTTGTCGACTCCGACGAACATGTTCTTGGTAATGTGACCACCGGAATGGATAGAGAAAAGCAGAACGCTTTTCTTACCCGGGGAAATATCGATACCAAGTACGACTGCCATGAGTGCTGGGCTCGGCCGCTGTGTGCCGGCGGCTGCCATCACGAGGCATTCGTTCGCTATGGCGATACCGGCCATGCCAACCTCCACTACTGCGATTGGATCCGCACCTGGACCAACAAGTGCCTGGAGGTATACGGAACCATCGCCGCGCAGAATCCCTCGTTCCTCGATCACTTCACTGAAAGGAAGGCTTCATGAAGCATCTCCGAGCCGTTAATCAAAAGGCGCAGCGTATCGAGCGCAATGCGGAGGCGTTGAAGGAAGACATCGTGGCCTTGCAGGCTCCGGGCTCGTCCACGCCGAAGGTGCACGTCCCCATGGGATGCACCATTATCTTCTCGCCCGGATGGGAGACCGACTCGGCCGGCGGTACGGCCGGACTGTGCCAGCCCGTGGAACGCGATATCTACGATTGCTACGCAACCTGCTTCTGGCCGGCCCAGGTCCCTGACCATCTCAACAACTCTCCCGACTGGACCAGCAAGTGCGCTTCCGCCACCAAAGATTGGCGCAACGTGGACATCGTATTTCCGTAGCATCTTCACCTGGAGGAACTTCATGCGCGCTGTTTTCGCCTTCCTGGGTCTCTCGCTTTGGGCCGCCGCGAGCTTTGCTGCTTCCGCGCCACCTGCGAGTGCAGGCACTCAGCTGATGTACCTCGGAGTCTGGCCGCACACCGTGCTGGTCATGGATTCGGTACAGGGAAAGATTCTGGATAAGATCGACCTGCCGACCGACATTGTAAGAACCTTGGTTCTCTCGCCGGACAACAAGATCCTGTATGCCTCGACGCTGAAGGACAACTCCATCGTTTCGATTGACCTTGCAACCCACAAGGTTCTCGACACCTTCCCCCTGAACACCTCCAACACCAACTATCGCCTGGGCGGCTTCGCCATCGATCCTACGGGCAAAATTCTCTACTCGTTTGCTACGCCGGTAATCAAGAAAATCGATCACTACGAGATCGATCCGCCGCAGATCATCGAGATCAGTCTTGCGGCCCGCAAAATCACGCGGATCGTTCCGTATCCGAAAGATGAGCCGCCACCGGCCGGCTATCGCAACACCATCCGGGTTTCTCCGGATGGGAAGCTGCTCTATCTCTTCCGCGACAACATCATGGTTTTCAATACCAGCGATTTCAAGTTCGTCAAGAAGATCGAGCTCTCGAAACCAACCGACCCTTCGACTGACGGCTCGTTTGCCGGCCTGGTCAATGATCCCAATGAGCCGGCCGGCAAGGTCATCGGCATCTTCGATTCTTCCGATCCTTACGTGCATCGCCGGACCTTCGGCATCGCGGAGCTCGATCTGGCCAACATGACCTACGATCTGACTCCTGTGGGCCCCGCGGCTGAAGAGATGGAACCGCTGATGCTGACGCCCGATAGAAAGCTGGGCTATACGGTTTCTGTCTATGGAACCCATGGCGACCGGGTTACGGAATTTTGGGTCTTCGATATGAAGACCAAGAAGATCATTAACCGGCGGCAGTTCCTGGGCCGGACCCGTCTGGCCTTCGGCATGACGGCCGATGGCTCCAAGCTGATGATCTATAACGCCGGCTTCGAAATCGAGCTGTACGACGCGAAAACATTGGAGCTGCTGCACACCATCAACCTCGAAGGAGACACCACGTCGAACCTGATCGTGATGCCTCTTAAGGGTTCCGCGTAGAGCGAGTGGATGACGATTCCCTTTGCGCAATATAAGCGGGCTCTCGCCTATGTCGTTCCTTATTGGCGCGGACTGCTTGCGGTTATGCTGCTGGGGCTGTTTTCAACAGCGGTCGGCCTGGTACAGCCTTATATCTCGCGCCTGTTGATCGATGACGCGCTGCTGCGGCGCAATCTGCACGCGCTCACCATGATTGCGATCGCGATGGTCGTCGTGACCATCGTCGGCTTTGTTCTCAACATCGCTTCCAGTTATTACTACGTACGGCTGTCGGCCGAAAGCCTCTTCGACATGCGGCTGGCGGTGTATCGCCATCTGCAGCAGCTCTCACCGCGTTATTTCACCCAGAAGAAGCTGGGCGATATCGTTTCCAGGATTAACAACGATATCGGCGAAGTACAGCGCGTGTGCTCCGATACTCTGCTCTCCGTCCTCTCCAACCTGCTATTTCTGGTGGGCAGTATTGCGATCATGTCCTGGCTCAACTGGCGCTTGATGCTGGCCAGCATTGCCTTGCTGCCGGTGGGCATTTTTGCTTTGCGGCACTACCAGGGGCGATTGACGGTGCAGACCGCTGACCTGCGCCAACGGAGTTCCGATCTAGGCAGCTTTCTCATTGAAACACTGATGGGCATGCGCCTGATCGTCGCCTCGGCAACGGAGAAGTTCGAGGCGGAACGCTTTCGCGAATACAATTCCAGCTTTATCCGCTCCTTGCTTTCCATGCAGGTGCTGTCGTTCCTGGCCAGCGCTATGCCGAGCACGGTGCTCACGCTTTCGACGGCCATTGTCTTTCTCTACGGAGGCAAGCTGGTCATCGCCCAGCAGCTGACCGTCGGCGGCCTGGTCGCTTTCATGGCCTACCATCTCAAGCTGCTCTCTCCGGTGCAGAACCTGTTGGGTATCTACACCAACCTGCTCACCGGCGGGGTTTCCCTGGGGCGCGTCTTCGAAGTGATGGATGTGCCGGTGGAGGTGAAGGAGGTTGCGAATCCACTTCCCTTGCCTTGCGTGAGACACGCGATCACGTTTGACAAGGTCCGCTTTCAATACGGTCACGATGTTCCCGGTGCTTCGCGATGTCTCCTTCACGATTCCCGCGGGCCAGATGTGCGCCATTGTCGGCGCCAGCGGCGTGGGAAAGTCGACTCTGGCAGATTTGCTCCTGCGTTTCCACGACGTGGACTCCGGCACGATCGCTATCGATGGCCAGGATATCCGTGAGCTGCGCCTGGAAGATCTGCGGCGGCAGATTGCCATGGTCGAGCAAACACCATATTTCTTCCGCGCCAGCATTCGCGAGAACATCGCGTATGGGCGGCCGGAGGCGACGTTGGAGGAGATTCGCAACTGTGCCGCGGCGGCGGCGATTGATACCTTCATTCAGTCCTTGCCGAATGGCTACGAGACCATCCTCGGCGAGCGCGGGCTCACGCTCTCAGTCGGCGAACGGCAAAGAATCGCTCTGGCGCGCGCGTTGCTGCGCGATCCCAGAATACTGATCCTGGACGAACCCACCTCCGCGCTCGATTCTGCTGCAGAGGCCGCGGTCACCAGTGAACTGATGAACGTCTTGCGCGGGCGCACTTCGATCCTGATCACCCATCGCATGTCGCTCGCCGAATTGGCTGATATGGTCGTCGTCCTCGAGGACGGGTGCGTGCTCGAATCAGCGCGGGTAACCGCATGAGTCTACCGGTGCGCATCGGCGTTTTGGACAGTGGAGTATGCCGCACGCATCCACATGTGGGCAAGATCGTCGACGGCATCACGATCACTGCGGACGGAGCGATCGCGGGCTATGAAGATACCCTTGGTCACGGTACCGCCGTTGCCGCAATCATCCATCATCTGAACCCGGAAGCGGATCTGGTCGCAGTCAAGATCTTCGACCGTAAGCTGGCTACCAGCCTGCCGGTTGTCATCCGGGCCATCGACTGGTGCCTGGAGCATGACATCCAGGTCATTAATCTAAGCCTGGGAACCCTCAACCCCGAGCATCGCAGTGCCTTTGAAGATGCAGTCGCCAGAACCACGGCAAGCCGGGGCGGTGATCGTTTCCGCGCTGGAGATGAGTGGCGCAGCGGCGCTGCCAGGGTCGCTGGCAGGAGTCATCGGCGTGATGGAAGCGGATGAGTACCAGGTCAATCATCGCTACGGAAAGCTCGTTTACACCGCTCCTCCCTTTCCGCGCGACATTCCAGGAGTGCCCCGGGAGCGTAACCTTAAGGGCGTGAGCTTCGCGGTGGCGCGTGTCTCGGCGCAGATCGCTGTCTGGCGCTAAGACAAAACCTTTCTTACCATGGGGTGGCGATCGGCAGTTCTCTCGACGGTACTTTGCTGCTGGTTGAGAAAACCGCAGGTCCCTCCACTACGCTCCCCCGAATTTCCTGTTCAGCTCGGTGGCGCTGGCAAACTTCTTGCGGCTCTCTTTACGGAGAGCCGCATACGTGGCCCTTAGTGGTGACGCGATGTGGGAAATCCGGGTGAGGAAGTCGAGGGACCTGCGGTTCTCTCAACCTAGGAGGGTACTGTAACCTCGGCCCCGCGCCGCTCCGCTGACAAATAGCCGGAGTAAAGTGTCGCGATGGTATCTCGCGCCAACTCTATTCCCGACAGAGGCTCGCGGTCGTGGTAGATGCACTCCATGAAGTCCTGGAACTCTTGTGGATACCCATGCTGCCAGCCCTCATCCGGCGCGGGCTTGCTCCAACCCTGTTTGGTGCTGGTTTTCTCTACGACATACACATCTTTGAGTATGTCTTCCCTGGGATTGAACGTCTCCAGCGCATCGATCGGATTCAGATTGCATCGCGTACGGTGATTGTTGCAAAACATCTCCAGCCAGTTGGCAACGCCGCCCATGACCAGTTCCGATGAGAAAATATCCGCGACCGTTCCGTCGGTGAAGGTTATGTGAATCTGGGCGATAGTCCTCAATGTCATCGTAGCCAGTGCGCAGAAAGCCTTCATCGCGATAGTTGGGAAGCCGCGTGATCTCATGCGTGCGGCAGCTTACCGTGGCCGGCCGAATCGGTTTGCCGTCTCGCGAATCGCCCTCGACCCGCTTCAGATAAAGAGCTGCGCTCACCGGATGACATCCCTTCCCGACCAGCGATCCGCCACCGGAGAATTTCCAGCGGCCATAGTAGGGAGAGTGTGACCCGTTATGCGACTCCTCTCCCATGATGCGAAGTATCTGGCCGCCACTCTTCTCGATGATCTCGCGTTCCTTCTGAATCGCCGGAGCATAAACACAGTTCTCGGCATAGCAGACTCGCTTGCCGCTGGCCTTCGCCGCGGCAAGAATGCGGGCACAACTTGCCGTGGCTTCGGCAAGCATTTGCTCCTTGGGAAAGTTGGCCGCACCGTAGTATCCGGTAAGCGGTTTTTCGATGATGACGTGTTTGCCCAAACCGAGCGCCTGCACCGCGAGTTCCTCATGGGAGGAAGGAGGAGTGCAGAGATCGACCACATCCACGGCCGCACAAAGCTCGGCAAAGCTCTCGAATGCGCGGATCCCCGCCTCTTTTGCAAAGGCGTCTCGCGCTTCCGGTGTTTTTGAGGTCACGCCTACGATCTCGACCGGCACTCCGTAGACGCGACGGATGGCCTCCCAATGAAACTTGGCTGCAAACCGCGCACCAACGAACCCCACCCGCACTGGATTTTCCATAGACATTCCTTGTAACACATCGCTTGCTGCTCGGAGCTTATGCTTGACCATAATGAAAAAGGCGAGCCCCGGTGTTCGATCCCGCGTGTTGGCCATGACCGTTGCCCTGGCCTTTCTCACCTACATGGATCGGGTCTGTATCTCGGTTACGGCGCCGGCCATTCTTCGCGACCTGCGCCTCACGACTATCCAGATGGGCTTCGTCTTCAGCGCCTTTACCGCGGCCTATGCCCTGTTCGAAATACCCACCGGCTGGTGGGCTGACCGCATCGGCAGCCGTCGCGTTCTTACACGGATTGTTATCTGGTGGTCTGTCTTCACCGGCTTGACCGGGGCGGCATGGGATTTTCGCTCATTGCTTGCGCTGCGAGCTTTGTTTGGTGCGGGCGAAGCCGGCGCGTGGCCAACGGTCGCGCGCGCGTTGTCGCGCTGGTTTCCTGAGCGGGAGCGAGGCACCGCGCAAGGCATTTTCTTTATGGGCGCGCACCTGGGCGGCGGACTTACGCCACTCCTGGTAGCCGCCATCGCCGACCGGGTCGGATGGCGCGCTACATTCCCCATGCTTTCTCTGTTTGGATTTATTTGGGCGGCATCCTGGTTCCGGTGGTTTCGGGATGAACCGCGCGACCATGCCTCCATCTCGGCGGAAGAACTTGGCTGGATCGAAGGCGGAAGGCTTGCTGTGCCGGAGGAGCTTAGCAACAAAGGCATAGTCCAAGCGGCTTTGAAGACGCCGGGAGTCTGGTTCCTGTGCGCGATGTATTTCACCCAGACGTATGGCTTCAATTTATATGTGACGTGGATGCCAACCTACCTGCAGCACGAAAAACAATTGCACGGGACGGCGCTGGGGATTCTTGCCGGCTTGCCCCTACTGCTGAGTGTGCCCGCAGACTTGCTCGGCGGGATCCTTACCGATCGGCTTAGCCTGAAACTGGGGTTGCGGAGGGGTCGTTGCCTGGTTGGATTCGGATCGCTGGCGGCAGCTGGAGTATTTCTCTTTTGCGGCTCACTGGCGGGAGGAAAGATCTCTGCTGTGCTGATCGCGCTGGCCGCTGCCTCGTCGAATTTTCTACTCGGAGCAAGTTGGGGAGCTTGCGCGGATATGGCGGGTAATCACGCGGCCACCATTAGCGCGGCGATGAACACTTCGGGACAGATCGGCGGAGTGTTGAGCCCGATTGCGTTTGCAATGCTGACCCGAACCAGCGCTTCCTGGGCGGGACCGCTCTACCTGACAGCGGCCCTGTACGTCGTCGGCGCGGTGTGTTGGTACTTTGTTCATCCCGAACGGCCGCTGGGGGCAAGGGGATAGGATCGCTGACTTCAGTGTGAGTGCCGGGGAACCACCTTGCGCACGTCGTGATACTTCACCGCAAATTCCAGGCAGGCGCCGGTTTCCAGCTGGCCAACGTTCGACCGGTAAAATTCCTCCCAGGGCGAGTGGTTAGTTATTTCGGCAGGCTTGAGCTCTTTGTGCCGCGTTGCGATTTCATCCTCTGAGAGCAGCACGTCCACGCGCCGATGCGCCAGGTCGACTTTGATCTGATCGCCGGTTCTGAGGATCGCGAGGTTTCCCCCAACCGCCGATTCCGGAGAGATGTTCAGAATCGACGGACTGTCTGAGGTGCCGCTTTGCCGGCCGTCTCCCATGCAGGGCAGCATACGAATTCCCTGACGGATGAGTCTGCCCGGCGGAGTCATGTTCACTACCTCTGCAGAGCCCGGATAGCCAACCGGTCCCGATCCGCGCACCACCAGGATGGAATGCTCGTCGATGGCGAGCGAGGGATCTTCGATACGCTTGCGATAGTCTTCCGGCCCATCGAAGACAATCGCCCGTGCGACAAAACAGTCTTCGTTGCCGGGGTCCGAAAGATAGCGCTGCCTGAACTCGTCGCTGATGACCGAGGTCTTGACCAGCGCGGAAGTGAAGAGGTTGCCCGAAACCACCAGCAGCCCGGCATTCTGCTTCAGCGGATTGTCATAGGTCCGGATGACGTTGGTGTCGAGACTGCGCGCATCTTTGTAGCTCTCGCCCACCGTTGCCCCGCTCACGGTCAAAGCGCCCGTGCGGACCTTGCCTGCCTGCATCAGCTCGCCGAAGATTGCGCCTACCCCACCCGCGCGATGATAGGCCTCAGCAAGAAACTCTCCCGCAGGCTGTACGTTGGCCAGCAAATGAATCTGGTGGCCAACTCGCTCCCAGTCGCGAATGTTCAACTCGACGCCTACGTGGCGCGCGATCGCGATGATGTGCGGTGGACAATTGGTCGAGCCACCGATTGCAGAATTCACCACGATCGCATTCTCGAAGGCTTCGCGGGTGAGAACCTTGCTGGGGGTGAGATCTTCCCTCACCATCTCCACGATTCTGCGTCCGGTCCGGTAGGCCATCTTGGCCCGCTCCGCATAAGGAGCTGGGATGGTGCCACACCCGGGCAGACTCATCCCCAAGGCCTCCGCCAGCGAATTCATCGAGAGCGCAGTCCCCATGGAGTTGCAGTGGCCGGCGCTGGGGATACCGGCCATCACCATCTCTACCAGTTGTTGGCCGGTGATCAGGCCCTCCGCCAATTGACGGCGCGCTTCCCAAAGCACCATGCCCGTGCCGCTCAGCTTGCCGTTTACGTAGGCGTCGAGCATCGGTCCGCTCGAGAGCACAATGGCCGGCAAGTTCACCGTGGCCGCAGCCATCAAGGCCGCGGGAGTGGTCTTGTCGCATCCCGTCGTAAGCACTACGCCATCGAACGGATAACCGGCCAGTATCTCGACCAGGCCAAGGTAGGCGAGGTTACGGTCGAGGGCGGCGGTGGGGCGGCGGCCCGTCTCCTGGAGGGGGTGCGTGGGAAATTCGAAGGGCAGTCCCCCAGCATCGCGGATGCCCGCCTTCACCCGCTCGGCGAGGGTTACGTGGATCCGATTGCAAGGGACCAGGTCGCTGCCGCTTTGCGCGATGCCGATGACAGGCCGGCCGGATTGCAGCTCTTCACGGGTGATGCCGTAGTTGCCGTAGCGCTCCAGGTAGACGGCGGCTTCGCCCGGTTCTACCATGCTCGCCAAACCATAGATCGCTGCGCAGGCCGCGTCTTACCTTGTCTTTCTCGTCCATTCTTAGTAGCCCAGGGTCTTGGTGACTACATTTTCCAGCGGCTCGCCGTTGGCAAAGCGGCGATCCTGCTCCAGGAAGAAGCGCATCGCCTGGTTCAACCATTCCTTGGTATGGTCTGCACAGTGAGGCGACAGCAGTACGTTTTCCAGCTTATACATGGGATCGCCCGGCGGTAGCGGCTCAACCTCGAAGACATCGAGCCCTGCGCCCTTGATGCGCTTCGCCGTGAGGGCACGGACGATAGCTGCCTGGTCAATCACCGGTCCCCGCCCTACGTTGATGACCACCGCGGTTGGCTTCATGGCCGCGAACTGCGCATCGCTGATCATGTGGTGGGTCTCCGGCGTAAGCGGGAGCGAGACCACAACATAGTCGCAGCGGCCGAGCATCTCCATCAGATCTTCCGGCTTATAGAACTGGTCGACATTCGGATCGGAGCCCTGGTGGAGCGTGTCTCTTGGTGGCCAGAACCTGCATGCCCATGGGATGGACCCGCTTCGCAACAGCGCGGCCAATGTCCCCATAGCCCACAATGCCCACGGTCTGGGTGTCAATCTCCTCTACATCAAATTGCTCCCACACACCCGCGATCTGGTTGCGCAGCATGCGGCGAAAATCCTTGGCGAAATAGAGAATCGCCGCCAGGGCAAATTCCCCCAACGACTGGCTGAAAACACCGCGCCCGTTGGTAAGCGGGACATCGCTCGCGATCAACTCCGGGAAGAGCACGCTGTCCAATCCCGCCGAGCGGGAATGCACCCAGCGAACGTCCTGGCACATGAGGAATACTTCCCGCAACACCTTCTTGGGTATCGACCAGGCAAGGATCACCACCGGATCCTTCACTGCGCTCGCAAAAGCCGCGGGTTCGCGACCTACAATGTGCCGCAGGCCTTTCAGCATGCTTAGCGGCGGATCGTCGTCCTGCGCCAACACCAACACCGTATGCTCGATACTCATGCACTCCCTTCGCGCTCCCCGGGATTTCCTGTGGAACTTGGTGGCGTTGGCAAACTTCATGCTGCTTTCCTTAACGAAAGCAGCACACGCGGCCACGTCCGGCGTAGCATGGCAGGAAATCCGGGTCCTGTCTGGTTCGGATTGATTACGGCCAACTAGAACTATATTCTCTCGCCGGTTCCGGGCCGAGGGGAGACGAGGGCTGATGCTATCATTTTCGAGCCATTTGCTGATGCCCAGGAGATTGTCTTGAATCCGAAATTGCCTCGGCCGCTGCGCGGCGTTATCACGGCCATGGTTACCCCACTGCGTGAGGACCTTACCCTGGATGAAAAGGGGCTGGAGCGGCTGATCGAACACCTGATCGGCGGCGGAGTTCATGGCATCTTCATTCTGGGCACCACGGGAGAAGCTCCGAACCTACCCTACAGCGTGCGCTCGGCGGTGATTGAACAAACCTGCAAACGAGTCGCCTCACGCGTGCCGGTGATCGTCGGAATCACAGACACTTCTTACCAGGATGCTCTGCGCATGGCGGCAAAGTCTTACGAGTGCGGCGCGCTGGCCGTGGTTGCTGCGCCGCCCTACTACTACCAGGTTTCCCAGGCGGAGCTGTTGCAGTACTTCAAGAAGGCTGGCATCGGATTCACCTTTACCGTTGTTTCTCTACAACGCTCCACTCAATACCCACCTTTGGATTGACGTTGCGACGGTGATTCAAGCCGCCGCCGAGCCAAATATCGTAGGGCTGAAGGATAGCGGCCTGAACATGGGTTATTTCCACGCGGTGAGAGAGGGGGTCCGGGGGTTGGCTGATTTCAGCCTGCTGGTGGGACCGGACGATCTACTGGCGGAAGCCGTGCTGATGGGAGCCCACGGAGGCATGGCCGGCGGCTCCAATGTTTGGCCGCGGCTTTTCGTAGCACTGTATGAAGCTGCGGCGGCTCGGGATTTGAGCCGTGTATCCGCGCTGCACCAACTGGCGGTGCAATTCGATAACGCCGTTTACCGCTCCGCGGACCATGCTGCGAACCCGGTCCGCGGACTGAAGTGTGCCTTATCGCTGATCGGCATATGCAGCACTGACCTTACCCTGCCGCTCAGTGCCTATTCGAGCAAAGAGCGCGAGCGCGTGCAGCAATATCTGCGCGAGGTGGATGTTCTCTCCGCACCAATGATGTCAGCCGCAACTTTGTGAGCTCAGTTCCTGGCTAGCTGAGGATCGAAGAGCAAGCGGAAAAAACTGACCCTCCATCTTGTCTCCGCTGGGAATAGAAGGAACACCCTGCAAGAGCGGATCGTCTGAAGCGGATCGAACTCCATCTCTGAAGGCATTGATGAGCGTGGCGCGGCGCGGCCGCTCGGAGCGATTCTCATAAGAGCCATGCACCATGAGCGGGTGATGAAAGGTACATTGTCCGCGCTTCAATTCGATGGGAACGGGAAGGAATGCCTGCTTTTGCTCGGGCGTGAGAACGGTCATGATCTCATCCATGTTCCCGGTAAGGCCGGTTACCGGCAGCAACTTCCAGCGATGGCTTCCCGGAACATAGTAGAGGCACCCATTGTCGCGGTCGCTATCGTCCAGAGCGATCCAGCAGGTGAGGTGCGACATCGGCTCGGTGCGCGTCCAGTAGGAGTAGTCCTGATGCCAGGCCACCACGCCCCCATGATGTGCCGGCTTACAAAAAAGCTGGTCATGCCAAAAACGCACTGGACCACCTAACAATTGCGATGCCGGCACCAGGAACGCCGGACTCCAGAGCACATCGTGGAAGGCGGGTCCTGTTCGCCACGCTCCCAGGGCATGGAAGAGAACCGCGTTCGGGTCCTTCGATTCGTTGGAGTGATATTCATGGAAGAGGTGGTTGGCGGGATGCGACTTCTTCATCAAGCCGGCCAGCTCAGAGCAAAGCGAATCGATTTGCCGATCGTTGAGGACCTGAACCCCAGCAAGATATCCCTGCTCGTTGAACGAGGCGATCTGTTCATCCGAAAGCCGGAACTTCTGCCACTCCTCCCGGTCTTTCGGCTGCTCGAGAAATTGGCCGATTGGTGCGTGCGCTGTAGACAGGTCCATGGACATCAAGTTTCCCCTCGGCCATTCAGGGTATCGCATTACCTCTTTTTCTTCAGGGCCGCACCAAGGCCTGCAGAGGATCTCCCGGGCTCTGCAGCTGGAGCACAAATGCCTCTGCTCTCTTGTAGCCACCTTCTACACCCCGAAAAGCGGCAACCTGATCTTGCAGTGCGTAGTACCGGTCCGGCGTCTGGCTCGCGTGAGCATAGCAGGCGGCACGTTTAACCGCTTCCGTTTCCGTAATATCGACATAGTGCGATGGCGAGAATTGCAATGTATCCTCCCCATCGGAAACCTCGTAGTAGTAGAGAGAGAAGCTCTTTTTCGATTGCCGCCATGCATCGTAGGTGAGCATGGTAATCGCGCGATGATCGCGGTGGTTGTCAATCGGCCACTGGGTAAAGATAGCGTCCGGCTTTTCGGCCTCGATCAGCTTCGCGTACTGTTCGTAGTGCGCATTGTCCACCACGGCGTGACCATTGAATTGTCCGGCGTAGGCCGGCCGCGCTTTGAGTAGTTCGCATGCCTTTTTCGCCTCTGCGACCCGTATGGATGCGGAAGTAGGAGGCCATGCTCCGTCGTTCAAGTAAAGCAGAACTACCTCGTGGCCAAGATTGGTTAAGCGGGCGACAGTACCACCACATCCGTACTCCGGATCTCCGGGATGGCCGCCAGCGACAATGATTTTCAGCTTCCGGCCGGGAGGCTCCTCGGCGGCTGCCCGAACTTCGCCCACTCCTTCCATCACAGGCGCGCCAAAGACCAATGCAGAAGCCAGACCTCCAGCACCAACCAACAATTCCCGTCGCGTTACTCCCACTTAGCCACCTGCTTCTCGTGGATTAGACTCACGGCTTGTTTGTATCAGGTCCGCGGCAGACGGAGCATCCGTCGACTTGGCGGCAAGCCAGGTCGCGGGGCATTTACTTTTCTGAGTCCATGGCAGGCAAATGTTTATGGGATCTTCTGCATCAGAGAGAATGGAAATTGTTAGTAGTACCCGCGCTGTTGGGGTGCGGTTGCAGGCCCCAGTCGGGAGCTACTTTGGCACGAAAAACATGGCCACTCTAACAGCCACCGGGCCCAAATGGATAACGCACTTGCGTTAACCGCAGAATTATGCGCTGATTTCCACGCCGATTAAAATAAATCTAATGTTTGCCGTTGTTTAAGTGGGAATTAATTGTAGTTCGTTGCTACAATTTAATTACATTTATGACAATTGAGTGACATTTTCGACAACCTGTTTACGTTTGTTTAGGAATTCAATCACATCAATTTGACTTGCCCCACAAAGCGGTTAGAACGCGCTTGGCCCGATGAGTGTGTAGTTTAGTTCCTTTTTGAAGGATCTTTTTGCAGGTCTCAGTAGGGTTGTTTCTGGGCAGGTCCTGTAGTCCTACAGGGGCCCGTTTGGCAAAGCATTTAAGTACTTTTCAATCAGTAGAGAACAGTTTTCCTCCCCCCGGCGATGCCCATTCTCTTATCGGCCGTGGGACGCGGTTTTTCGTTCAGGCTTTTCTTGGTCTGTGGCTGCTGGTGTCCTTCAGCGTGGCCGCGATGGCCCAGGTGAATGTCTATACCAGAAGCTACGACAATGGACGGAGCGGTGCGAATCTTCAGGAGACGATTCTCACTCCGGCCAACGTAAACTCCACCAACTTCGGAAAACTCTTCACCTTCCACACAGACGGGGAGATCTATGCCCAGCCCCTCTATGTGTCGAACCTGGCGATTGCCGGAGGCACGCACAACGTTGTCTTTGTCGCGAGCATGTTGAACACCATCTACGCGCTCGATGCCGACACCGGCACCCAGCTATGGTCGCAGAACTTTGGCTCGCCCATCAATCCGCAAAATGTGCAGAACCAGCAGAATATTTCTTACGCTACCGGGCTCGGCATTTTGGGTACGCCGGTGATCGATCCAACCACCAACATCATGTATTTTGTCTCCGGCTCCCAACCAGCCAGCGGCGCCGCGCAGTACTCCTTCAATCTCAACGCGATTGAGATTGCAACGGGACTCCCCGTAAGCGGAAGCCCGGTGACGATAGCCGCCACCTATTCCACTGCCGATCTCACCACGCCGTTGGTGTTTAGCGCGCAGACGCAGAATCCCCGTCCGGGGCTGGCGCTGGCCAACGGGAACGTCTACATTGCATTCGCTTCCCACAACGACATAGCGCCCTACAACGGATGGGTGTTGGCTTACAACACGTCAACACTGGCACAGACAGCTGTTTACTCGGACACGACGACGGGCACACTGGGCGGGATTTGGAATTCCGGGCAAGCGCCGACGATCGATGCCGCCGGCAATCTCTACATTTCAACCGGCAACGGAAGTTTTGGCACGACTGTGAATAACCTGGTGCAGACCGGCAACAGCTTTATCAAGTTATCACCTACCCTGCAGTTGCTCGACTACTTCACCCCCTACAACAGCGCCGTCATGAATTCAGGCGACATGGATTTGGGTTCGTCCGGCCTGCTGCTCATACCGAACACCAATTATGTGCTGGGCGGCGGCAAAGAAGGTGTGCTCTACCTGGTGGACACGACCGCGATGGGGGAGTTCAACGCCTCAAGCGACAACGTGCGCCAGGAGTTTCAGGCGGTCTACGGCGTCGGTACCAGTCACATCCATGGTGGCGCAGTGTACCTCAACAGCGACGTGAATGGCCCCACTACGTATGTCTGGGGCGAGAACGACGTACTGCGCGGCTTTTTGTTTAATGCCACCACCGGCCTTCTCAACGACCACTCCCTTCGCCACCAGTACGATGACCGCACCGGCGACCAATAACGATGGAGCCATGCCGGGTGGGTTTCTTTCCATCTCGGCAAACGGAAGTAGTAACGGCATTGTGTGGGCCTCGACCCCCTACAACGGCGACGCCGCAAATCAGAATGTGCAGGGCGTTCTGTACGCGTTCAATGCGGATACGCTGGCTCCGCTCTGGACCGATAAGACCAATGACGCACGGGATGAGATCGGCATGTTCGCAAAGTATGTGCCTCCCGTAGTGGCTAACGGCAAGGTCTATGTGCCCAACTTCGGGCCGGTGGGCAACACCGACGGGTCCGGCAACCTGGTTGTCTACGGCTTGCTTCAACAACTGACGGTCACCGTGGCCAACGCCACCATGAAGGTGGGCAGTGCGCTACCGGCCTTGACGGGGACGGTCACCGGGCTGGTGAATGGCGACACGCTGGGCACGACGATTGTGGTCACCTACAGCACGACGGCTACCAGCAGTTCCCCGGCCGGTACCTATCCCATCACTGCGACAGTGACCGGTTCATCCGCCGCCAACTACGGGGTGGTGGTGAACGCGGGCACGCTTACCATCACGCCGGCCGCCACGCTGACCGTAGCGGCCAACAATGCGACGCGTGCCTATGGAGCGGCTAATCCAACCTTTAGCGGAACGGTGACCGGGGCCCAGAACGGCGATGCCTTTACGGAAAGCTTTGCCAGCACGGCTACCACCACCAGCGCTGTAGGCAGCTATCCCATTGTTCCTTCGGTGACAGGTTCAGACCTGGCTGACTACACCGTCAACATCGTTAATGGCACCTTAACGGTGACCGGCGCGGCGACCACGACTACATTGACTGGGCCGGCCAGCGCTGCTTATGGCGCCAGCGAAACCCTGACGGCGACGGTAGCCTCCACTGCGGGCACCCCTGGCGGAATCGTGACCTTCTCCAGCGGGTCCACGAGCTTTGGGAACCGGCACCCTGAACAGCAGCGGAGTGGCCACACTCACCACGACCAAGCTCCCGACGGGCACCGATACTGTCACCGCTACCTATGCGGCAGCGGGCAACTTTGCCGCTAGCACCTCGGCGCCCGTGACGCTCACCGTCACCGCCGCGCCAGTGGCGCCGGTCGGTGGTTATACGGTGTCCGCGAACCCAACCTCACTTACCCTCGCCGCGGGACAGGCGGCAACCACCACTTTGACCTTCACTCCCAGTGGCGGGTATAGCGGGACGATCGCGTTGAGTTGCTCGAATTTGCCCACGAATGCCAGTTGCACGTTTGCCGCGAATCAGGTCACATTGAGCGGCAATAACCAGAGCGTGAAAGTGGGGCTCACCATCAACACAGCTGCGCAAGAGGCAGGCAAGCAAGCGCCGCGAAGCCCGCTCAATCCGACATTGTTCGCCCTGGTCTTCTGGTGGCCGGGCGGCCTGACCGGTTTGGCAGTCTTATACGCAGGCGGACCCTGGTGAAAACACCACACTTGTGGCAGCTTTACCTGCTGTTCGTATCCACCTGCGTCTTAGCCGTTGGTCTATCGAGCTGCGGTACGAGCGGGAATACGAATGGCGGGGCATGCACTTCCCAGGTAGTGGTCGTGGCCACCGGAACTTCCGGGACTGTGGTTTCAACCCAGACCGTAGCCCTTACCCTCAACATGGCGAAGTAGGCAAATGTTGTGGCCTTTACAAGAAGGCTGTGGTGTTCCCGGATGAAACCGATCCGAGTCCTCCACCCGCGTAGGTGTTTGCGGGCTCTCCTCAGAAGAAACAACTCCCGGCGAAGCTGCCCGCTGCATGTTCGCACTTTGGAAGGTGCAACCAGATCTGGCGGCTCAAAAATCAATAAATCATGAAAAGTGACGTCGATTTTGGTGGGGCTGCTGGATCATCCGTTGATTCTTAAAGCTTTATCCGAATGAGTCGTCCGCTCCGGCTGATTTGAGTGGTGAATTCTTTTCGGTTTGTTGTTACACTTCAGGTGCATTTGTAACAATCAATTGACGGTTGTGATTTTTTAGTTGACATTTGTCGAGATTTAGCTTCATCACGTTGACGTGCCCCCCACTAGGCCTTTAGTCAGTATGCGTTTGGATCGATACCCGCATAGACGTTGGCTCTTCAGGACGTCTCGTTAAGGATGTTCGGGCCCTTCCCCCACGGGTTTTCGACCATTCTCCACCTTCGAAAGATGGCGAATGGGTGTTCCAGCCGGATTTGATCGGCTTCATGCGTGTGCTTACTTAACTGTCTCAGCAGAGGATGTATCTCTGCGGGGTGCCCCCAAATGCGTTCACATACTTTTCATTCAGTCGAGAACCATTTCATTCCGCCGGGAAAGGGCCGCTGTTTGCGGGGCCGTGGGCGAGTGACGCGGTTTGCCGCTCACGCCTGTCTTTGCCTCTTCCTGCTCGTGTGCTCCAGCGTGTTCGCAATGGCCCAGGTGAATATCTACACCAAGAGCTATGACACTTCACGAACCGGTGCGAATCTTCAGGAGACAATTCTCACTCCAGCCAACGTAAACCCGAACAGCTTCGGAAAACTCTTCACCGTACCCACAGATGGGCAAATCTATACACAGCCCCTCTACGTAGCCAACCTGGCGATTGCCGGGGGCACGCACAACGTCGTCTTTGTAGGGAGCATGTTTAACACTCTCTACGCTATCGATGCCGACAATGGCACAGTGTATTGGACCCAAAACTTTGGCTCGGAGATCATCGCAGAGGATGTAGAGAACGATAACAATATTTCCCAGTATACCGGGGTCGGCATTTTAGGTACGCCGGTGATCGATCCGAACAGTGGCATTATGTATTTTGTCTCCGGATCCCAGCCTTCCGACGGCGCCCAGGTTTACGCGTACTATCTCAACGCACTTGAGATCGCAACCGGAAATCCCGTAAGCGGAAGCCCGGTGAATATTACCGCGACCTACTCGACTGCCGATCTGACCAGTCCTCTTGTATTTAACGCTAAGACGCAGAATCAACGCGCCGGCTTGGCTCTTGCCAATGGGAACGTCTACATTTGCTTCGGCTCGCACAACGACATACTGCCCTACACAGGGTGGGTGATGGCTTACAGCGAGTCGACGCTGGCCCAGGTCGCAGTCTACGCAACCACGACGATCGGCTCGGAGGGAGGGATCTGGATGTCAGGACAGGCTCCTCCGATCGATAGCGCGGGCAACCTGTACCTTTCAACGGGCAATGGAAGCAGCGGGGTGACGCCGAACAACCTGGTACAGACCGGGCAAAGCTTTATCAAGTTATCACCCACTCTGCAGCTGCTTGACTACTTCACGCCGAGCAACGCCGCTACGATGAGTGCAGGCGATATGGATTTGGGCTCGGCCGGACTACTCATGATCCCGAACACCAGCGACATCCTGGGCGGCGGCAAGCAAGGCGTGCTCTATCTTGTCAACACCAATGGTATGGGAGAGTTCAACGCCTCCAGCGACAATGTGATCCAGGAATTTCAGGCCATTTATGGCCAGGGCACCAGTCACATCCACGGCGCCCCAGTGTATTTCAACAGCGACGCGAATGGCCCCACCACGTATGTCTGGGGAGAGAACGACGTACTGCGCGGCTTCCTGTTCAATGCCACCACCGGCCTTCTCAATACCACTCCCTTTGCCACCAGTACGATGACGGCACCGGTGACCAATAACGACGGTGCTATGCCGGGCGGGTTTCTTTCCATCTCGGCCAATGGCAACAGTAACGGTATTCTATGGGCATCCACCCCGTTTAACGGCAATGCTGCGGGCAACTCCAACCCAACATTCCCAGGCGATGGGCTGGTTCAGGGGGTTCTGTACGCGTTCAATGCGGATACGCTGGCTCCGCTGTGGAGCGATAAGACCAATGATGCGCGGGATGAAATTGGCCTGTTCGGCAAGACTGTCGCGCCCACGGTGGCTAACGGCAAGGTCTATGTGCCCAACTTTGGTCCGCTGGGGACGACCAATGGTTCCGGCTCCCTGGTGGTCTACGGTTTGCTTCCTACGCTGACGGTTGCTGTTGCGAACGCCACCATGACGGCCGGCAGTGCGCTGCCCACGCTGACAGGAACGGTCACCGGGCTGGCAACTGGCGACACGCTGGGGACGACGATTGTGGTCACGTATAGCACCACGGCTACCAGCTGCTCCCCGGCCGGCACGTATCCCATCACTGCCACGGTGACTGGTTCATCCGCCGGCAACTACCACGTGGTGGTGAACGCGGGCACGCTTACCATCTCGCCGCCAACCACGCCGGTGACCATTACTTTCGCCCCGATCGCGTCGCACGCTTACGGCAGCGCACCCTTCGCGGTGACGGCTACTTCCAGCGCCGGCAGCAGTTCTCCGGTCACCATCGCAGTGCAGTCGGGCCCCGCCGCGATCGCGGGGAATACCGTGACCCTCACGGGAGCTGGAACGGTCGTGCTTCAAGCCTCGGGAGCCGGGGCCGGAGCTTGTTCCACGATTACGGCGACGACGAGCTTCCAGGTGACGCCAGCGCCGCTTACGGTGGCTGCCGGCAATGCGAGCCGTAGCTACGGAGCAGCGAATCCGGCCTTCAGCGGAACCGTGACCGGCGCGGTGGGCAGCGACAGCTTTGGCGAAAGCTTTACCACCACTGCAACGGCCACCAGCAATGTGGGCAGCTACCCAATTGTGCCCGCGGCGACTGGGGCGAATCTAGCCAGCTACACCGTCACCGCTGTCAATGGGATGCTTACGGTGAGTAGCGCTTCGACCACCACCGCATTGACTGCGCCGGCCAGCGCTACTTCTGGCTCCAGCGTGGCCCTAACGGCGACGGTTACCTCACCCGCGGGCGCGCCTGGCGGAAGCGTGACTTTCTACAACGGTTCGACATCGCTCGGCTCGGGCACGTTGAACGCCAGCGGAATAGCCGCGCTGAGCACCACCACGCTCCCGGTGGGGACCGATGCCGTCACCGCTACATATGCGGCCGCGGGCAACTTTGCCGCCAGCACTTCGCCTCCTGCGACCCTCACCGTCACGGCTGCGCCAGTAAAACCACCGGCTACCTATACGCTAGGGGCGAGCCCAACCTCGCTTACTGTCCAGGTGGGGCAGACAGCAAGCACCACTTTGACTGTCACGCCCACTGGTGGCTACAGCGGGACAATTGCGTGGAGTTGTTCGAATTTGCCCGCGAATGCCAGTTGCGCGTTTGCACAAAATCAGGTGACACTAAGCGGCAATGACCAGATTGTGAGCGTGGCGCTCAACATCGCGACTACGCAACAGGCGGAGAATCATGCCCCGCAAAGCCCGCTCAATCCGACGTTGTTCGCGCTGGCTTTCTGGTGGCCCGGCGGCCTGACAGGACTGGCGCTCTTCCTACGCAAGCGGATTCTGCACCAGAAACAAAGCTCCTGGCAGCTTTGCCTGTTGCTGGTTTGTGTGTGCGCCTTTGCCGCTGGTCTATCGGGCTGCGGTTCGAGCAGCGGCATGGGTAGCAGCGGTGGGACGAGCACGCCTCCATCGACGCCGGCGCCGCCCACTACTGCCCAGGTGACAGTTACGGCAACTGGAACGTCCGGGACTGCGGTTTCGACCCAGACCGTAATCCTCACCCTAACCATGACGCAGTAGCAGAAAATGGCCGATTTTTGTGCAAATCTGCCCACTGCTCGGTAACCATAGGAATCCACATTGAGGTCACATCCGTAATGAAAATAGACTACGTCTTTCGGGTCATCTGAATGCTACAATTTGCCTCAACGGCTTACTTCAGAACATTCAGCTCTCCCCCCCGGAGCGCGCTCTGACAAGCCCAAATAGGCGTTCGACGTTCTCCCCCCAAAGACATTCGTAGGCGTGCTGTTTAGGCATGTTCTGTTTCAGTGGGGGTGGGCCTGTGTCAAGACATTTAGATGATGCACATTTTGCCTGTGTCAATGTGGGGGCTTCTGCAGTGGTTAATCGTTTCCTGTATGCCGGCCGTGTAATTTGCCTTGTTCTCTTGTTCCTGGTGGGCTGGAGCGTCGCGGCACTGGCCCAGGTGAACGTGTATATGAGGGGCTATAACACTTCACGAACCCAGGCGAACCTTCAGGAGACGATTCTTACTCCGCAAAACGTAAGCCCCAACAACTTCGGCAAGCTCTTCACCGTACACACGGATGGGGAAATCTATACACAGCCGCTCTATGTCTCGAACCTGGCGATTGCCGGGGGCACCCACAACGTCGTCTTTGTGGGGACGACGTTTAACAGTGTCTACGCTATTGATGCCGACAACGGCACAATTTATTGGCAGCAGAACTTTGGCTACCCCATCATTGCCCAAGATGTCCAAAACGATTGGAATATTTCCTGGTATACCGGGATCGGCATTATAGGTACACCGGTGATCGATCCGGACACCAATATCCTGTACGTTGTCAACGGCCACCAGCCGCAAAGCGGCCAACAGTCCTTCACCTACTATCTCAACGCAATCGACATTACAACCGGAGATCCCGTAAACGGTAGCCCGAAGCAGATTAGCGCGAGCTACTCGACTCCCGATCTCACCACTCCGGAAGTCTTCCAGGCCAAGACTCAGAATCAACGCTGCGGCTTAACGCTTGCCAACGGGAACATCTACATGTGCTTCGGCTCGCACCAGGACATCATGCCCTATACAGGGTGGATGATGGCTTACAACAAGTCGACGCTGAACCAAGTCGCAGTTTACGCAACCACGACGATCGGCTCGGAGGGTGGAATCTGGATGGCCGGACAGGCTCCTGTCGTCGATAGCGCGGGCAATCTCTACGTTTCGACAGGCAATGGAAGCTCCGGCACGACCCCGAACGGTCTGTACCAAACCGGAGAAAGCATTATCAAGTTGTCTCCCAGTCTGGAGCTTCTTGACTACTTCACGCCCTACAACGCCGCTTCGTTGAGTGCGGGCGATATGGACCTGGCTTCGGCCGGTGTCATCATGGTTCCGAATACCAACTATGTGCTGGGCGGGGGCAAACAAGGGGTGCTCTACCTGTTGAACACGAGTAACCTGGGCCACTTCAACGCCTCCCACGACAATGTGCAACAGGAGTTTCAGGCTATCTTTGGCCAAGGAACCAGCCACATTCACGGCACGGCATCATACTTCGATAGCGATACGCATGGCCCGACCCTCTATATATGGGGCGAAAACGACGTACTGCGCTCTTTCACGTATAACTCCACCACGGGATCCATCAATACTAACCCTTGGGCCACCAGTACGATGACCGCGCCGGTGACCAACAACGATGGCGCCATGCCCGGCGGCTTTACCTCGATCTCGGCAAACGGTAACAGCAACGGCATCCTTTGGGCATCCACCCCGTATAACGGCAATGCTGCGGGCAACTCCAACCCAGAATTCGCAGGCGATGGGATGGTTGAGGGGGTTCTGTATGCTTTCGACGCCGATACACTGAAGCCGTTGTGGTCGGACAAGGACAACGACGGGCGGGATGACATCGGCATCTTTGGAAAGTATTGCCCACCTATGGTGGCCAACGGAAAAATGTACGTGCCCAACTTTGGACCCGTCGGCACGACGGATGGTTCGGGAAATCTGGTTGTCTACGGCTTGTTTAATCCGCCGACAACAAAACCGACGCTGACGGTGACGGCCAACAACGCGACCCGTGTCTATGGCGCGGCCAATCCAACATTTAGCGGCACAGTGACCGGCCAGCAGAACGGCGATACGTTTACGGAAAGCTTTACCACGACTGCGACCACCACCAGCGCTGTGGGCACCTATCCGATTGTGCCTTCTGTGACCGGTAACAACCTTGGCAATTACACCGTTGACATCGTTAACGGCACCTTGACGGTGACCGGCGCCCCGACCACGACCACGTTGACTGCGCCCGCGACCTCTACTTATGGGACGAGCGTGACCCTGACGGCGACGGTGACCTCCGCCGACGGCACGCCCGGCGGAAGTGTGAATTTCTCGAGCGGTACGACCCTACTGGGCACGGGCACGTTGAACGCCAGCGGCGTGGCCACGTTGAGCACCACCACGATTCCCGGCGGCACTGATAGCTTGACGGCAACTTATCCGGCAACGGGCAACTTTGGCACCAGCACCTCATCGGCAAGCAGCATCACCGTCAGCAAGGCCACGCAAACCATCACCTTTGCCCCTATCGCATCCCGCCCCTACGGCAGTGCACCCTTCGCCGTGACGGCGACTTCCAGTGCCGGCAGCAACTATCAGGTGACTATCACGGTGCAATCTGGCCCGGCAACGATCGGCGGGGGTACGGTGACCCTTACGGGCGCGGGCACTGTCGTGCTCCTGGCCTCGCAAGCCGGCGATGCCAACTATTCCGCAGCCACGGCAACGCAGAGCTTCCAGGTGACCCCTGCGCCGCTTACAGTGGCCGCCAACAACGCGACCCGTGCCTTTGGTGCGGCGAATCCAACCTTTAGCGGAACCGTGACGGGCGCGGTAAACGGCGATACCTTTACGGAGAGCTTTACCACGACCGCGACCACCACAAGCGCTGTGGGCAGCTATCCAATTGTGCCCGCGGTGACTGGGGCAAATCTGGCCAGCTACACGGTCAACATCGTCAACGGTGCCCTTTCGGTGACCGGAGCCTCGACCACGACTACCTTGAGTGCGCCAGGCACGGCAGCCTACGGCGCCAGCGTAGCACTGACGGCGACGGTAGCCTCTACCTCCGGCACGCCGAGTGGAGTCGTCACCTTCTATAGCGGATCGACCGCACTGGGTACGGGCACACTGAACGGCAGCGGTGTTGCTACACTGACAACCACCACGCTGCCTGTGGGAACAGATTCGCTGACCGCCAGCTATGCAGCAACAGGCAACTTTGGCGCCAGCACGTCGGCGGCAAGCAGCATCACGATCACCGCAGCAACGCAGACCATCACTTTTGCACCCATAGGATCGCGGGCCTACGGTAGCGCGCCCTTTGCCGTAACAGCGACTTCCAGCTTGGGCAGCAGTTATCCGGTCACCATCACGGTACAGTCCGGCCCCGCTTCCATTAATGGAGGCCTCGTGACCATCACGGGCGCGGGTACCGTCGTGCTGCAGGCCTCACAAGCCGGCAATACGGACTACGGCGCGGCTACGGCAACGCAGAGCTTCCAGGTAACGCCTGCGCCGCTGACCGTCACGGCCAGTAACGCATCGCGCACGTTCGGCACAGCCAACCCGGCCTTTAGCGGAACAATTACCGGCGCGGTGGGCAGCGACAGCTTCAGCGAAAGCTTCACCACGACAGCAACGGCCACCAGTAATGTTGGTAGCTACCCGATCGTGCCCGCTGCTACTGGCGCACAACTGGCCAACTACACCGTCAGCATAGTGAACGGCACGCTTATGGTGACTGGGGTCGCAACCACGGCCACTTTGACTGCGCCGGGCAGCACTAACTACGGCGCTAGCGTAACGCTGACCGCGACAGTGGCTTCAACCGCCGGTATGCCAGGCGGCACGGTTACGTTCTTGAGCGGTTCCACTCCGATTGGCATGGGCACCCTCAATGGGGGCGTGGCTACATTGAGCACGACGGCGCTACCCGCCGGATCCGATGCCGTCGTGGCCAGCTATGCAGCCTCGGGGAACTTCGCCGCCAGTGCTTCGCCGGCAACAATCGTCACCGTCAAAGGCGCATCGCAGACCATCACGTTCCCGGCCATCGCATCGCGGGCGTACGGCAGCGCACCCTTTGCCGTGACGGCGACATCCAGCCTGGGCAGCAGTTATCCGGTCACGATTAGCGTGGTGTCCGGCCCAGCCACGATCAGCGGCGGCACCGTGACCATCACTGGTGTGGGTACGGTAGCGCTGCAGGCCACGCAAGCTGGTGGCGGTAATTACGATCCGGCCACCGCAACGCAGAGCTTCCAGGTGACGCCGGCGGCGACCACGACCAGCCTGAACGCACCGGCCAGTGCGGCATACGGCGCCAGCGTAACGTTGACCGCCACGGTGACATCCACCGCGGGTATGCCTGCAGGAAGCGTCACCTTCTACAACGGTTCTACTTCCCTGGGCGTAGGGACGCTGAGCGGCAGCGGAGTGGCCACGCTGACCACCACTGCGCTCCCCGCCGGAACGGATACCGCCACCGCTACTTATGCAGCCGCGGGAAACTTTGCCGGCAGCAGTTCAACAGCAGTGACGCTCACGGTCGGCGCTGCGCCAGTGGAACCGGTAGGCGCCTATACGGTGGCCGCGAACCCCACGACGCTGACCATTGCGGCAGGGGGGAAAGGAAACACCACTCTCACCTTCACACCGACGAACGGCTATAGCGGGACAATCTCGTTGAGTTGTTTGAATCTGCCGGCCAACGCGACTTGCGCGTTTGCGACCAGTCAGGTCACGCTGAGCGGCAAAAATCAAAGCGTAAATACCGCGCTCACGATCAACACGACGATGCAATCAGGTAAGAATGCACCGTCTGGTACGCCGCAAAGCCCCTTCAGCCCGGCCCTGTTTGCATTGGTATTCTGGTGCCCGGGAGGCCTCACCGGATTGGCGGTCCTGGCTCGCAGACGGAAGTTGGTTAAGACGAAGCGCCTTTGGCATCTTTGCCTGTTGCTCGCAGGCGCATGGGTCTTTGCCGTCGGCCTCTCAGGTTGTGGCATGCACGGTTTTGTCGCAAACGTGACACCCGGCACCTCGCAAGTAACTGTCGTGGCGACTGGAACTTCTGGATCTGTTGTCACAACCCAGACCGTAACGCTTACCATCAATATGACGACTGTGACGCAGTAGGGGAGTGCGCCGGCCGCTGAACCAGCGGCCTGCACCACCCTTAGCGTCAAGAGCGGAGTGTTTTTGTGAAAGCGGCCACGGTTTTCCCTAGGGTATTTCTGCTTCTTCGGCGGAAAGCGCAACCAAGCTTGGGTTTGGTCCTTCTCGCAGGGATAACACCCGTCTTAGCTCCGTTGACTCTTGCCCAGGAGGTCCATCCACACTACACGGTTGTGGATCGTGGCCCCTCCCTGGTGCGCACGCTTACAGACACTCCAGGGCTGAACAATCACGGAGACATGGCCATCTGGCACGCAGAAACTGCGAGCTTGATGCCGGGCGTAGTCTTTCACGGCAAGGAAACGATCTCCATCGAGGGAGAAAAGGACTTCCCCCTCGTCTACCCCGCCGACGTCAATGACCGGTTCACGGTTGTAGGAACTCTTCAGGCGGCACAAGATCTGCGCTTCACGCACGCTTTCAAGTGGTCTGACAATAAGCTGGAAATCCTGGACTCACTGGGAGGCTCCTATTCCTCAGCGTTCGCCATCAATGCAGCGGGAGACGTGGTGGGGAGTGCGGAGACCAGGAGCGGCCAGAAACACGCAGTCTTGTGGCGGACGAAGCAGCCCCGCGATCTTGGACTCCTTGCCCAGGGAGATTACAGTAGCGCCCGCGACATAAACGATAAGAACGAGATCGTTGGGGAGGCGAATCTTGTTCCGAATGGTAAGCCCCAGGCTTTTTTTTGGCATGCGGGCAAGATGCAGCAGTTACCAAACCTGCCAGGCGGCACACTCTGCAGTGCTCAGGCCATCAACAATAGTGGTGCGATCATTGGATCCTGCGACCTGCACAACAGCAGCACGCAGCACGGAGTGATCTGGAGAAATGGTTCTATCGAGGACCTGGGCACGCTGGGTGATGAGTATGCGCCGACCACAGCCCTGGACATCAATAACCTGGGGCAGGTGGTCGGCAATTCATCGGATGATGACAAGCTGAGGGCGTTCCTCTGGGAGAACGGCAAGATCATCAATCTGAACAAGCTCATCCCGCCCAATTCCGGCTGGACGCTGCTGGTGGCCTCGCGTATCAACGACAACGGCGAAATCATTGGTCGAGGATACTTTCACCGCACCATTCACGCATTTATGCTTCAGCCGGATCAAGCGCTCCACAAAAAGTGATTTGACGGCTCCTCCAGGCCTCTCACAACGTGCAGATGAACCCCTCCGCGGGTGATGCGGTATAATGTAGAAACGTTTCTATATTGCGCAAGAGGGTGGGATATGGCCATCACGACGCTTTCCAGCCGCGAGTTCAATCAGGATGCCAGCAGAGCCAAGAAGGCCGCTAAACGGGGCCCTGTTTTTATCACGGATCGCGGCAGGCCGGCCCATGTGCTGCTGACTATAGAGGAGTACCGCAGGATTACGAACAAGCAGGAAAACATTCTGGACCTGCTGGCGATGCCGGAAGCTGCCGAAGTCGAATTTGAGCCTCCTCGCTTGAGCGGCAATTTTCACCGGCCCGCAGATCTCAGCTGATGTACCTCCTTGATACCAACGTGGTGTCGGAACTGCGCAAAGGAAAGACCGGTAAGGCACACCGTAATGTCAGCGCCTGGGCAAGCAGCACTTCGGTGTCCACGTTGTTTCTGTCTGCGATTTCTATTCTGGAATTGGAAATCGGGATCCTCCTGATCGAAAGGCGTGACCGCTCGCAAGGTGCAATTCTTCGAACCTGGATGCAAGATTACGTATTGCCCACGTTCAATGGACGCATCCTTCCTATCGATACGCCCGTCGCCCAGAGATGCGCCGCGTTGCATGTCCCAACCCCTTGTTCTGAACGAGACGCGATGATCGCCGCGACCGCCATTATTCATGGGATGACGGTTGTTACCAGAAACATATCCGACTTCGAATCTACTGGCGTAGCGATCATTGACCCCTGGCAGGCGTGAACAATTGCGAATGTCTTTAGCATCATGCATGCTGGCTATAGAATCATGGCACCCGGCTCGGAGCGGCCGTTCAGGAGACGCACATAGCCCGTGCCCATTAAGCGCCCCATCCTTCTCTATAGCCTGCTAGCCGGTCTTTTTGCCGTAAGCCTGCTTTTCCAGGTGCGTTATCTGCCTGACCTTTTCCATCGTGAAAAATTGCAATTTCCTTTCTTTTTTGTTGACCCCGGAAGCGACACGATCAACTTCACGACTCCCGAGGCGGCGAACTTTGGAATCCGCAATGGCGACCACTTGGTGGCGGTTAACGGAAGCCCTTTTACCGGGACCGGCGTCCTGGGTCAAGCTTTCGAGAAGGCCACGGCGGGTGTTCCTCTGGTGGTGACGATTGTTGCCAAAGACGCCCCAAGAGGCGAGCCGCGAACTATCGATTTGCCGGTGACCTCGACTCCACTGAATTCCTGGGGTAATTTCAGCGACCTGGTGGTGGAGTTTCTGCTCCCGGGCTTGTCTCTGTTGCTCGGCTTCTGGGTTGCCTTTCGCCGTCCTCGCGATCCAATGGCTTGGCTGTTGCTGGCGCTCATGATGAGCTTTCCCAACATTTTGAGAACCTACATTGTCGAGGGCTGGCCGCCTGGATGGCGCGAAGCAGGCGTGCTCTATCAATCGACCCTGGAGGCCATATTCCCAATTGCCATTTACCTCTTCGGCCGCTTCTTTCCCGAACCCTTTCCGCCGGGCAGCCGATACGACTACGGCTTGGAGAGCCTTGCAGTGGCTCTGCGCGCTTCCCTTCGCCATCATCACTCTATGCGGAGTGGTGCTCTCCATTGCAGCGCTAAGCAACTATCAATCCGTTGCTGGTCTCTACACCGTAATCAAACCTCTAACCATTACCGCAACAGATCTTCACTCTCGTCCTGGTCGGAAGCTTCTTCTCTGCCATGGGCATCAAGCTCGGCCTGAGCAAATCGCCGGACGCCGAGCGAAGATTGCGCTTTCTTTACTGGGGCGCGATCCTGGCCTTCACCCCGGCTCTTTTGACTACGCTGTACGCGCGCTTTCAGGGCAAGTTTGCCAGCGAAATTTTCCCCGCATGGTTTAACGCGCTCATTGTGATTCCGCTCATCCTTTTTCCCCTCACGTTGACTTATGTCATCGTGGTGCAGAAGGCGATGGGAGTGGGTGTTGCCCTTCGCCAGGGGCTCCAGTACACGCTGGCCAGGGGCGGTATACGAGTGCTCCAGTTTATTGCGATGGGGGTAGTCATCGTCGCCGGCACAACCCTGGCAGGAAACGCGGGCCACGACCGTCCGCAAAAGACCATCGTCATCCTGGCCGGCATCACGGCCTACTTCACCATCCGCAGGCTTGGGGACAACCTTGCGCACCTGGGTCGATCGCCGCTTCTTCCGCGAAAGCTATGACGCAGAGCACGTCTTGACCGAGTTGAGCGAGCAGGTGCGATCGATGATCGAGCCCGGGTCGCTTCTGGAAACCGTAGCGGCACGCATCTCGGAGACCCTGCACGTGCCGCAAGTGGCGGTGCTCTTAGGGGGCGCGGGCTTCTATCGGCCGGCATTTGCCATGGGTTATGCCAGCCTTCCGACGGTCGCTTTCCCCAGCAAGACGGGGACTGCCATGGTCTTGAAGAGCCAGAAGGAGCCGGCCCGGGTGTTCTTGAACGATCGCGACTCCTGGCTTTACCGCGAGGAGGGGATCAGCGACTGAAGAGCGAAGCAAGCTGGCCACGCTTCAATCGGAATTGCTGCTCCCGCTGGCGGTGCGGGATAAGCTTCTCGGCTTTATCTCGCTTGGCCCCAAGCGGTCCGAAGAACCGTACACCGGTTCCGACGTGCGTCTGCTTAAATCTGTTGCCGCGCAGACGGGGTTGGCGCTCGAAAATGCGAACCTGGTGCGAACGGTCGCGGATGAGGTTGCGCAGCGCGAACGCATGAACCGCGAAGTGGAGATCGCGCGCGAAGTGCAGGAGCGGCTCTTTCCCCAAAAACTGCCCGTCATCGCGGGTCTCGATTACGCCGGTCATTGCCGGCCCGCGCTGGGAGTCGGTGGCGACTACTACGACTTTCTGGCTCTGCCCAAGGGAAACCTTGGCATAGCGATCGGCGATGTCTCCGGCAAAGGAATTGCCGCAGCCTTGATGATGGCCAGCCTGCAGGCTTCGCTGCGCAGCGAAGCTACGCGTGCTCCTGAAAACCTGGCGGCCGCAGTGAGCAACATCAATCACCTGGTGTACGAGGCCTCCGCTTCGAATCGGTACGCGACTTTTTTTTATGGCCAGTATGATCCGGCCCAGGGCACTTTCGACTACGTTAACGCGGGCCACAACCCTCCCATGCTTTTTCATGACGCCGGCGGGAACGGTACGGTCACCCGCCTGGAACCGGGCGGAACAGTGATTGGCCTTCTGGAGAGTGTCCATTACCAGCAAGGTTCGGTGCGGCTCGTCCCCGGTGATGTCCTCGTAGCTTTCACCGACGGCATCAGCGAAGCCATGAATCTGGATGACGAAGAATGGGGAGAGGACCGTCTGATCGAGGCCATTCGCGAGTGCCGGCGCTCGTCCGCGCAGCAACTCCTGGAGTGCATCTTCGACGCGGCTACCAAGTTTGCCGGGACCGCCCCGCAGCATGACGATATGACCTTGGTGGTGGTAAGAGCCTTCTCGGCGTAGCCGTCGGGCTTGCTTGACCCGAAAGGGAAACCGCAGGTCCCTCGGCTGCGCTCGGGATGACAAAGGGGAGAGTAGCGCTTACCTCAGCAGCCGTTCCTGGGGATGGACAGCGCTGCAAGTGATCCACGTTTTTCATCCCGAGCAGTCGACTCGCGTGGCGAGTTGGGAGAGGAATGACACGGCAAAATTGCCACGGATGCGCGGCCTGGAGGGCCGACCGCCAAACGTGAGCCCAGCCCGGAAGGGCTGGGGCTCAACGCAGAAGATGATCCGAGCGCCGTAGGTGCGGCACTAAACATGGGTCCGCTCGCACCTGTGTCATTAAGAGCGAAGTCGAGGGATCTGCAGTTCAGCGTACCTCTCGTGGAAATGTTTTTCGACCGAGCGTTAGCGTAGGGACCTGCGGTTTTCTTTCGGGTGGTTTTGCAGCGGAGTGGGCCCCCGTAGGATCAAGGTTTCTCACTCACCGTCGGTAGCGAGGCGAGCAGCGCCCCCAGGTCCCGCTTGAGATAGGAGATCCTGGCGCGAACGTCCTGCAGCATGGCCCCGCGGTCTTCGAAGTCGTCGATGCTAAGTTTCAGGCTTTCGGATGGCTGGCTGGTGAGATGATCGATTTTCTCCGTACTCGACAGTGAGTCAATGCGCCTGACCTGAACCCAGGTCTGCAGCAGTTCCTGCTTGCGGGTGACACCGGCCTGCCCGGTGGGGCTGGGTTCATTCAGGAAGATCCATATGGTCTCTGGATACTGGCTGTTGGGCAGAGTGGGCCGGTCGAAAAACTCGGCCAGCATATTGGATTCGAAATCGAATCGACTGCTCTTGCCTTTCTCCTCGCGAATTCCAACCAAGGCAAGTCCTGCAGAGAGAGTACCGGCGCCGATGCCGACACCGGCCGCTGGCTTGGTAAGGCTCGATGAAAGTTGCAGTCCGGAACTGGTCGCGCCGACAGCTCCGCCCACGAGCACGCTGAGCAGGTTTGCCCGGCTCACGGTGCGGTCGCGGCGATCAGCGAGAAATCCGCGCACCTCATTGGAGCGCGCAATCTCGTTGTCGATCTGGGCTATCGTGGCATCGACCTGGAGCGATGCCGCCATCACTTGTTCGGAGATGCGCTGATGCAGCCAAAGGATTTGCCACCGGTCCGCCGTATCAGGATTGGCCGATAGCTTTCGCAACTGACTTAGTTCGGACGAGACCCTTATAAGTTCGGCCGTGCTCTCTGACGGCATCGGCCGGGGTGATGTGGATTGGACCGTCTGTGCGGACGTGGTTACGGCGATAGCCGCCAACGCCACCAAGTGCAGGCTGCGAGCAAGGCTCATGCCGATTATGATGACACGCCGATGCTGCAGGCGCCGCTGCAAGTGCACGCAGCAGCACTCTTCACGGTTGCCGAGTCACAATTGAGCAGCCAATCGGGGGCCCCCCCGGCTGTGGGACGGGCTTGTCAGCAAGCACGGCGCGGACGGCTTCTTCCAGGTCATGATGCGTCGCTTGCGGCCGCTCGGAGCCCAGGGCTAAGTAGCGGTCATCAATTCGCCCGCGGTATACCTCGCGCAGGCTCGTTCCCTGGGGAACAAAAACCGCAGCTTCCGGGGTGATGGTTACCTGCGCCATCCGGGTGAGAGTCTGCCTCGTGTCTAACGCTGTGCTAGCAGTAATTGCAAACTCAAGGTCGTGAGCGCGAATGACTTTTGCATCGTCTCCCGGGTTGGGATAGACAAACCATACGCGGACGCCGAGTGGTTCAAACTGCTTTGCAATGCGCTGAACCTCGGGAATGTACCGGTTGGAAATAGGGCAATCCGACGCGGCGAAGAAGAGAACCACGGCCCGCGCTCCCGGCGGTGCAAGATCCGTAACAGGATGTCCGTCGACATCGATAGCTAACGGCCCGGTGAGGCCGGCACCCATCGCCAGCGCAAGCAGCGATGCACGGATGAGCATGGTCATCGAAGTGCCCCTCCGGTGAGGCCAGGGTCGCTCTTCATCATACCGCTACGGAGCCTTCGGACTCTGCGCTGGTAGCGGCCATTATTCATTCGCGCTATGCATTAAATATTAATCACAAATAATTGTATTTAAATGGCTTGTCTGGATAGCCAAACCATTACCGCAAAGGTCGATTCCAAGGCGTTGCGCGGCGCCGTTTTGCAAACGAGACTAGGTTAAACGCCAGCAGCACGCCAACAACTTTTGAAAACGCGAAATTAGCATCCGTCTGTAGCCATCCTCTGTTATCGTTCCCCGCAGTTCATCCCAAAAAACAAGGAAGCGCCAACGAGGTGATCTATGCCATGCGACCCGGTGGAGTTAAAACACGTCCCGCTCTTTGCCTTGCTCGACGATGATGAAATTGCCGTCCTGGCCGCCCAAGTCGACCTTAGAACATTTGCTCCGCGGCAGCGCATCTACAAAATAGACGATCCCGGCAAACACGCTTACATTCTGCTATCCGGCAACGTGCAGGTCACGACTGTCGACGAAGATCACCAGGAGGTTGTGGTCGACCAACCCGGCCACGGGCAGTTTTTCGGCTTCGCTTCCATGCTGGAGCAAACGCCGCACCAGACGAGCGCCCTAGCCACGGAGGAAACCACGTGTGTGGAGATCAGCCGCGACGACATTGCAACTCTGCTGCAGCGCAAGCCCCTGGCCGGTATGGATATGCTGACCGTGCTTGGCCACCAGTTCCACGCGTCGCAGCAACTGGTGCGGATTCGAGCCAACCGTAACGCCAATGATGTGATCGAGGAGGAATACACCTTCGGCGAACACATTGCCGACAAGGTCGCCAGTTTCGGAGGCTCGTGGAGCTTCATCATCCTCTTCGCAATTGTGCTAATCGCCTATAGCTCGATCAACGTTGCCCTGCGAGGCCGGGCGTGGGATCCGTACCCTTTCATCCTGCTCAATCTCTTCCTTTCCATGCTGGCCGCCATCCAGGCGCCGGTCATCATGATGAGCCAGAACCGCCAGGACAAAAAGGACCGCCTGCGCAGCGAGCTGGACTTCGACGTGAACCGGCGCGCCGAAGCGGAGATCCAAAACCTCTCGCGCAAGCTGAACCTGGTAACCGACAAACTCTGCGACCTCGATGACCTGCTCCGCGAACGGCTCCCATCGGAGGCGGGCGCGACGCCCAAGACTTAGGGCTAAGCAACTGGAGCCCTGAAGGCAGCTCGCAATGAAGCCGATGAGGGCAGTCATATAATCCAATCGCGAGAGGATCCCTCCAGTGCCGTCTCCAGGGCCGTCTCTGGTTATCTCCGATCCCTTCGCATTCTTGTTCCGTTGGCCTCTTATGCAAGACGATCCGACGACTCCGCTAAACCACGAGGACCCCGGTCCGGCCGAAATGCCGCCGGTGTCGGAGGCGTGGGGCGATTTTCGTCTGCAGGCGCGCGTGGGGCATGGTTCCTTCGGAGAGGTTTACCGGGCCTGGGATCCGCATCTGGAACGCGAAGTGGCCCTGAAGCTGCTGCTGCCCGGCTCAGTGGGCGGCGACGAAGAGTATCGGGCAATGCTGCGCGAGGCACGGGCATTAGCCGCGGTGCGGCACCCGAACATTGTGCATGTGTACGGCATAGACCGCCACGACGGGCGAGTGGGCTACTGGACCGACTTTGTACGCGGTAAGACCCTGTCATTCCTGGTTTTATCCCAGGGCCCGTTTGGCTATCGCGAAGCTGCGCTGATCGGCCTTGATGTGGCAAAGGCCTTGAGCGCGGTGCACCGGGCAGGACTTCTGCACCGCGATATCAAGGCTGAGAACGTGATGCGCGAAGAGGGCGGCCGCATTCTGCTGATGGATTTTGGGCTGAGCACGCTGCCGCAACGCCAAACCGGTGTCGCCGGCACACCGACTTATATGGCGCCGGAGTTGTTCAGCGGTAGTTCCGCGACGGTGGCCACCGATATCTACGCCGTGGGCGTGCTCCTCTTCTACCTGGTTACGGGCCAGCATCCGGTCAGGCTGGGCGGCTTGACGGCGAAAGAAGCCGCTGCAGCAATCTCCAAGAGAAAAGCGCTGATCGATTTGCGGCCGGACCTTTCGGAGTCTTTTATGCGCACGGTCAGCATGGCCATGGAAATGGATCCGGCAAAGCGATATGCCAGCGCGGGACAGCTGGCGGAGGCGCTGGCCGAATCTCTGGGCGCGCCATTGCCGGCAGGCGCAACCTCCGCCTCGTCGAAGAACACGAGTACGACCAAGCTGTGGGTGGGAATAGCGGCGCTCGTAGTGTTGGCTGCGCTGGGTATTGCCATGTGGGTGGCGGGCGTACCCCGTTGGCTGCACACCGCAAATGGCGCAGCCACGGCGGGAGTGCCGGCCACCCAATACGACCAGTTCTTAAAGGCGCAGGACCTATTGCAGCACTATTACAAGCCGGCCAACATTGCCGCCGCAGTCAGCGGCTTTCAAGAGGTTCTAAAGGCAGATCCGAATTTTGCGCTGGCCCAAGCCGGGCTGGGGCAGGCGTACTTCCTCCAATATCGCGATAGCGGCGACGCAAAGCTGATCGACATGGCAAAAGAGGCGACGGCAAAGGCCTTGGAGCTAGACGCGAATCTCGCTCCGCCGTACATTACGATGGCCCGCATGGAGGCAATGGAGGGGCACACGCAGTTGGCAATGCAGCAGGTGCAGAAGGCCATCGCGCTCGACCCGCACAGCGCGGAAGCCTACGGCGCGCTGGCCGAAGTGTATGAGACAGACGGACGCACGGGTGATGCACTCACCGCAGTACAACGAGCCATCGATCTCGCTCCGGATGAATGGCGATGGCCGGTGCGTATGGGGACTTATTACTTCGGCGCCGGGCGTCTCCAAGAGGCCGCTCTTCAACTGCAAAAGGGCGTCCAACTGGCTCCACAAAATTCGATCGCTTACTACGATCTTGGGGTAGTCAGGATGCAGCTCGGTCAACTGGACGAGGCCCGAGGCGATTTAGAGAAAGCTCTCAGCGTCGAGCAGGACCCTGACACTTACCGTGCCCTTGGATCGTTGCTCGTGCTCCAAGGCAAGTACCAGGAGGCAATCGACATGGATAAGAAGTCCATCGATCTTAGGCCGGGAGACTATCACACGTGGGGCAACTTGGGCGGCGCTTATCTGTGGGCTGCGGGGGGACGCGAACAGTCCGTCAGTGCCTACCGCAAAGCGATTGACCTGGCTGAGGCGCAAAGGCTGAAATCCCCCGACGACCCGAACCTTCTGGTGGAGCTGGCCGACGATTATGCGTCGGCGGGCCAGATCGACCGTAGCGAGGTACTGGTTCGTAAAGCATTAGCTCTCTCCCCCGGCGATCCAAATGTGAACTATCGCGCGGGTGAGACTTACGAGATTATGGGGCAGCGCGCCAAAGCGATTCCATTGATAGCCAAGGCGCTGGCGCTGGGCTACCACGCCACGGAATTCCAGCGCAGCCCAGAGCTGGCTTCTTTGCGCAGTGATCCGGCGTTCCAGTCTGCACTCAGCAAAGCGAAGAGCGAAAATGCGGTAGACAGCGCCAAGAAATTGAATTAGCGTCGGGCGCATGGCTCATACCGATATCACTCTCAAAATCGCGGACGGCGTATTTGTGCCGAGTCAGCCTCAGGTTTCAGTCGTCAAGGGCGATACGATCACCTTCTCAACCAGCGACGGCCGCCAGGTAGTGCTCTTCTTCTCTTCCGGGGCAGCCTCGGTGCTCTCACCAACCCCCGCTGTCCCAACGACACTTGACGCAGGGAAGAAGGCAGAGTTCACCTTCACCTCTTCGGAGGCGGGCGCCTACAGCGTATTTTTCGAGCTCAACAGTGCTTCGGCGCCGGCCCACTTTCCCGTCAAGAAGTCGAACCACCTTCTACTGGAGATCGACTCGGGTGGCGGGAGCTTCGGTGGACCAAGCGACCCCCTGAAGACGTAGCCCTAAGAAGATCGGTCTGAGGCGGAAAATCCAAAGTGGAGCCACTTCAACCTTCAAGTGTCACTTGAAATCTTTGACGCGGAGCCGCGCGGCCGGGTCGCCGAGGACAATGTAGTTCCGCGCATCATCACGGGCAATGGTGAGGGCGGTGCGGGCAGCGGGGCTCAGCGGCGGAGTCGCATTCGGGTCGGCAGAAACGGTGCGCGCCTCGGACTCGATGAGCTGGGAGCAGAGGCGGCTCCATCGGTCGCTGAGCGAGTCGGCGGCGTAACCGGCGCGGCGTCCAAACATGAGATAGGTGAGCGGATCGCGCACGGCCTGAAGCTGCGGCGTACCGGTGACGTCCTGAAAGGCATAAGGAAAGGCCATGTCGACATGAGCGATGACCGCGAGTGCGCCGCGGCTTAAGAGGGCCTGGGGCAGGGCGGCAATGAGCGGAGCCGGGGCGACCGGGATCTTTGAGCCGTCAGGGTTGAAATAGTAGTTGTTCTCCGCGGGGCAGCCGCCGCTGTAGCAGGCGAAGAGGAAGGCCATGGTCCCCTGCAGTTTGGCATCGGCGGGAATGTCTTCGGCGGAAAAGAGATTGTTAGGACCAGCTGCCGTGTCTCGAACCCACTCCTGGGTGAGCAGCGAGCCCTGCATGCGGCGCTGAGCAGGGTCACCCATCGGGTACTCAACTCCGTGGGAACCGGTGAAGAGGACAGCTGGCGGACCGCCGGGCAGGTCGCCGCGGAGGATATCGATCAGCTGTTGCTTGGTGGCCTGCTTGGCGCTGGAGTATGTGAACGCATCCAGCGTGAACTTCGCCGGGCCGGAGCCGAGGGGTTTTCTGTCGTCCAGGAAGTTGGGACAGATGGCGTTGGAGAGCATGGCGGTGGCCACGTCGTTATCGTTGCGCGTAACCCAGACCGCGGCGTTCTTTCGCTGGACGGGAACCCAGGCAGGATCCTCGTACTGGACCACGGCACGGGCGTAGCGGCTATAGTCCTCCATGTCATCAAAGGCGAGCCGGCCCACGGCCCACTGCATCTTGAGCATGTTCTGGAACGCGAAGGGAATGCGGTCGGGGTGCCCGACGATGAGCACATAGTAGGGGACACCTGCAGTGGGATCGACTTTAGCCGTGAGTGAGACGCCGCGATACTCGGCCCAGTCGTCCGCGGTCTGGTTCGGACGCACTCCGCTGTCATTGCCCTCGAAAACCTGAAAGAGATGGTCGTCGTTCACCTGCTTGCGGCGCAGATCGATCAGCGGCTGCAGCTGAGCCTTGATCGCAGGGTCGGCGTCCGATGCGAAGAGGATGCACCAGCCCGTCTGGGTGAGATCGTCCGGATCACCGACGCTCGAGTCCGTGCCCAGGTGAGTTGAGTCGATGCTGCGCTGCTCGGCGCCAGGCAAATCGCCGCTGAGATGGGGCAGGCTCTCCGGCGGAAGAGCGGAGGCCGGCTTGCCCGTCAGGGCGTGGACCAGCAGCGGGACGGGAAGTGCGGTGGTGCTCATCGGCGTCAGATGTCGAGACGGCAGTCGATCGCGCCAGTGTCGAAGACGGTGGGGGTTGGTGCGTCGCTTCCCTGCCCGGCACCTGCGCCCGGAACAGCAAAAGCAATGTCACCCGAAGGGACGACGCCATGAAGCGTCCACTCGTCTCCTTGGCGAGCGATCTGTTGCACCGCGAAGCCGAAGGTGATGGAGTCCGGGCCGGTGAAGCTGATGGTGGAGTTGCTGGAGTTCGATGGCTTGATCCCGATTTTGGCATCGACACCCTGGAAGGCGGAGAGGTCCACGCCAACCGACGTGCCGTGCGAGTCAGTGGCGGTGACCGTAAGCGAATTTGACTTGAGTACCTGGACGATCAGGTAAGCCGTCGCCTGACCGCTCAGGAAATAGTTTTTTACCGTGGGATTGTCGCTCTGCAGCTGGCCTTTGGCGAGATAACTACCGGCAGCAAAGGGCGCTACCTCAGTGACGGTGACGTTGCTGTAGCTGAACTGCACCGCATGGGCGCTCTTGTACGCCACGTCAAGCGAGGGCACGGTAACACCAAAGGCAGCCAGAGTATTGCCCAGAATGCTGAGCCCGAGGGAGAGATCGAGCGCGTCGGTTCTCTGGCCATTGACGGCGGAGGCGGGTTTGGGCGGACCGGGCTGCGGCTTGGGAACGGCGCTGTTCCAGATGGCATCGATCGCGCCCAGCCACTGCACGGTCTGGTCGCGGCCGATGACGTCCATGGGCTCGATGCCGGTGCGGGGCAGCTTAACCACGTTGTAGCCCAGTTTGTTCAGATAGGTCACGCTGGGGTCTTTCTTCTTGACAGGATTCATTGGCGATATCCATCCTTTGGGGCTGCTGGGTAGGGGCACGGCAAGGTTACACCATCCCGGCAACGGCAACGAACCGTATGGTAGCGTGTCTCCATGCCGGTCTACCGGAAAACCGCAATCGTGCAGCTCGAGTTGCCGAGCGGCGCCATGGAAAGCAGCCTGCCGCTGACATGCGAGCGGGAGTTCGGGGTGATTCTGTCGATCGCCGGCAAGACCTATCCGGCGCAGAGTTTCCGCTCGCCCATCAATGACGAGCAGTGGCGGGAGTTTGTCCGCCAGCTGCGCGCCTGCAACGTAAACCATGACGAGAAGACCGGATACCGTGGGGCCACAGCGATCCGAGCGCTGGCGCGCACGTTGTATCAATCCCTGGCGCAGTTGAGCCCAGCACTGCGCGAGTTCCTGGACAGCGCAGGAGTGCCGCGGCGCCTGGTGATCCAAACCACACGCCCGGAGTTGCATCTGCTGCCTTGGGCGGCGCTCTATGACGAGTCGGGAAACCTGCTTGCGGCCGGGGACTTGTCGGTCGTACAGGCGTGGAAGGACTTCAACCAGCTGCCGCTCTCGACCGGTAACCGCCTGCAGTTATTAAAGGTGCTGGGCAGTGACACCAACCGGAGAACTGCTGCCGCGCTACAGGCTCTCCAGCGGACACCGGAGATTCTCCAGCGGGATGCGGCGGTGGAGTTTGCCGCCGGCAGACAGGTTGGTGAGGTCGACATCCTGCACATCGAAGAGCATGGAAATGTCGTTCTGAGCGAGACCGGGGATGTGCCGGCGACGACGATGGGAGAGACCTTCCGGCAGGCGAAGATCGCGCTGCTGTGGAGCTGCTACTCGGGCGCGGCCGATTCGTGGGGCGTTTCGCCGGCGCTGTGTCTGCACAGAAACGGCGTAGGCATGGTGCTGTCGTTTTTGGCCGAGTTGCACTACGACGACGCGGGGTCGATCGCCGAAGAGTTCTATGCGGATGTATTCGGCGCAGCGGCGAGCCGGGACCCGGAGTCGGCGCTGTTGCGGATACGGTGCGCGAATGTAGCAACCGAGTTCGCGTTTGCCAACTGGGCGTCGATGACTGTCTATCTGCGCAGTCCGCTGGATCTGACGGCGCTGCCGCTGAATGGGCCGAGGGTGCCGGCGGCGGGGTGGCTGGCAGTGCCGGCCGCTGTTGTTGCAACGGACACTTTCTGGAACCAGGTCGCGGCCCAGGTGAGCCGCTTGCAATCGGGAGCGCAGGATGAGATAGATGCGTCGGCCGCGGCCTACACCAAGCTGCCGCTGGCGGCGTTCAAGGCGTGGCGTGGCAATGTGATCCGCATCGACGAGAGCGTGGGCCTGCTGGCGGACGATGCCACGCTGCGCGAGCTGGGTTTGGCGACGGAGAATGCTCCGACGACCGATGCTGCCGACCGGCTGGTGTGGTTTTTCACTCAGATCACGCGCTTCGGGGCGCCGCTGATTGTCTGGTCGAATGCCGCCGCGCGGCATGTGGAGTTTATCCAAACGATACAGCCCAGCGCCAGCCTGACGTTTCTGTTCCTCCATGGCCCGAAGTCCGACCAACCGAGCCTGATCGAGCTGGTAGAGGAGAATCAACTGCAGCGGGCGCTGGCTGCGTGCCCCGCAATATCGGACGACTGCGGAGACGAGAGCCTCCATGCCGCCTATTACGCAAGCGTCCGGGGCGAGCAGCCGGAGCTGGCCAAGCAATACATCTCGCGCGTCAAGAGCCTGCAGGAACGCTTGCTGCTGATGGGGAACTTCGTCGAACGGTATCCGGCGGTTCCGCTCGGCGACAGCCTTCTGGCATCCATCGGCCCCATAGCGCCCGGCGAAGTGCCCCGGCGCCCACAAGACTTCTACCGTCTTGCCAGGCACGCACAACCGCCGGAGGGTTCGTCTCTGCGTGAGACCGGCCGGGCCAAACATGAGATCGCCTACCTGATGCACTACCGCGGGCAAAAGGAAACGGCGGAGATGCTCTACACCTTGGCGCTGGCGGATTTGGAGGCAAGTACGGAACGGGATTCGCGCTGGTACTTCGCCCTCGCATCCGTGCTGCGCGACTGGGCCGACCTGCTCTCAGCCGATCCCGATCGTTTGCAAGAGGCGTCGCGCCTGCTGCGTCGCGCGACTGCCATCCAGGCGTTTCATGGTCTGCGCCTCGAGCTGGCCTACTCCACCGCAACCGCAGCCCGCATTGCGCTGGCCGCCGAACGCTACACCGTAGCGATCGACCACGCGGTCGATGCCGCCAATCGCTTCGTGCAGTGCGACAACTGGCGCGGCTGGAGCGGGGCGCTCCATATCCTCTTCGACAGCCTTGCCGAGACGCGGGAGACAGCGCGCATGCTGAGCCTGGCCAATTTGGCAAAAGAGAAGCTGCAGTTCTCAAACCTGCCGGACGACCAGCGCGAAGTGCAGCGACAGGCGCTGGCATTCCAGCGGGCAAGGGCGCACTGGATTGCCGGCGAGTTGGCGGAGGCGCGCGCAGAGTTGGAATCGATACACGAGGCGGCAGCGAAAAAACAGGAGAAGCCGGACGCGCGCGTGGAGCGATTGTATGAATTTCTCAGGCTTTCTTCTGCCGCACGAGATGGTGGTAGCGCGGGCAGCTGATGGACGGCGGGTGAATGGGGCAGCTTTGGGGCGTTCTCACCAGGGCTAAACAGGCTGCGGAAAGGTCATTGGACGAAGGGCACGGGTTCAGCCGTGCCATAGAGTTTGCAATAGAGAGGGCTTCAGCCCCTTAGGTACGGCTTTCCGATGATCCCCAATGATCCCCCGCAAATCTCTTTGTGACCACCAGTACCTCAGGGTCTTTACAGGCCGCGAAAGGTGGCGATTTTGTCCGACAAATCCCAAAAGCCGTACCCCAGGGGCTAAAGCCCTCATAGCTGTGTTTTTGTACGGCACGGCTAAAGTCGTGCCCTTCGTTCAGAGGAGCTCTTCCGCAACATATAGAGCTGAGTCATTGCCTGAGAAAGCGTTCTCGCCGGGTCTGAAAGCCGCGCTCTCCTGACTGATCAAGCTATGCAGGACCCGACTAAACGGTTTGTACCGGGAGGGGGCGTAAAGTATCGAGCAGGATGATGGAACGCCAGCCAGTACGCGTCGAGACCGAAGCGGGGGGCTGGGAGTTTGCTCAGTCGGTCCTCTTTACCGGTCACATGATCGATGCCGCAGATCGCGAGGAGCCACGCTTCCCTCCCCGGGCCGAGGGCGCAGCGCGGATGGCGATCCGGGAGTCGGTGCTACAGCTCCGCGATTCGGGTGGAACGCCCATGGTGGGCATCGCCGGGGGTGCGAGTGGGGGCGATCTACTTTTTCACGAGGTCTGCGCGGAGCTGGGCGTGGCGACGCGGCTGCGGCTCGCGCTGCCGGTGGAAGAGTTCATCGCCACCTCTGTAGCGCCGGCCGGAGAGGGATGGGTGCAGCAGATTTCTCATGCTGGTGAAGCAGCTTGGACCGGAAAACGTGCGCGTCATGGGTGAGAACGACGGGCGGAAGTTGGAAGCCACAGAGGACGTTTGGTCGCGAGCGAATCTGTGGATGGTCGAGGATGCGGTTGCCCTTGCCCCGCAACGAACCCTGCTTGCGTTGTGGGACGGCAAGGGTGGAGACGGCCCAGGAGGCACGGAACACCTGGTCAGCGTAGCGCCAAACTATGGGATTCGCGTGGCTCCGCCGATTACGATACAGTCACTGTTCGAATGAAGCGCCACTTAGGGCCCAGGCACAAAGGTGCGATGGGCCTGATTGCTTCGTGAGCTGCCCTGCTCGGTGAAGGTGTTCTGGACCAGCACGTCGAGGTTGCCGCCGTTGGGGGTAACGCGCACCGACGCGACTCGACTGGTATCGGCTGAACCTGCTTGATCTGCGAGATTGAAGGTGGCTGTGGCGGCTTGTCCGTCGACCACGGCTGGCTGCGTACCCCAATCGCATGGAGCCGGCTGACAGGACCCAAAGGCGTGCATGGAAAGGCTGCTCCCGGAGCCGGAGATCACCAGGGAGCTAATGGTATCTTCCGCGCGACGACCACTACCGGCGTTTTTCCACGTGCCGACGATCGAGGGTGATGCCGGGGAGTGATGCATGGAAAGGTCGATGACTGCCGCTGCAACAACCACCACCAGGGCCGCGATGCCGGCTATCCACGGAAGATTCGACTTCTTGACGGGCACCTGGGTAGTGGTCGCAGGCTGATGCGGTGGGGGGAGTTGTACCGGAACGGTGGCGTGGACCGGCTCCTGCGCGGTTGCCTTGCTGGGGGCAACGTAGGTCTTCAGAGCTTCGACCAAAAGCTGAACGTCAGAGGGCCAGCGGGCATGCGATAGCTCGACGCTGTTGCGATGGGAGAAGCTCTTAAGGCTCTCCGGAAGCTGATCCTGACTCGGCATCCTCGCGCCGTGTACCAGCACCGGGATCACCGGCACCTCGCGCTTTAACGCGGAGGCTATCTCGAGCACAACGAAGTCGTTGGGGTCATCGAGCCGGCGCTGGCCGGAAGCGCTGGTGATGGTCGCCCATGTGGGTCCAATGATAGCCAGCAGGACTCCGCAGTCAGCGACGTTTTGCTCGATGGCCTGCACGAAATCGACCCCGGGACGGATGCCGGCCACGTCCATAAAGACGCTGTTAGCCCCAAACTCACGGGTCAAATCATCGAAGAGCCTGCCGGCCTCGCCCTCGGTGTCATCGCGGCGATAGCTGATGAAAATGGGGTTTCCCACGCGCCTCCGTAAATCTTAGGGACAGGATAAGCTGTCCCTCGCGTTTCGGCAATTTGCCGGCAACGCATACGCGCCCCAGTGCCTACGCTGGTACCCATCAACAATCGTATCGCCGCCCTGACTCCTGCTTCCCTGCCTCCAACATGGAAGCAGGATCATAAACGATGGGACAAGCTTCATCGTTGGCGGATACTGCTCCTGATCATTGCGGTGACCTGTCTGACCGCGGGAATTCTGGCAGGATGAAACTATTGTTTAGCGACAGAGGAAATCTGCACTGGCCCGATCAGTCCTGAGGGCAGCAAGGGAGAGTTGGCCTTATAGGGATGAATGACCGTGAAGGTGTATTTTTCTGCGCCCGGCTGCTGATCGCCAATGAGCCGGTTCACCCAGGCATTCGTCACCTTGATGGTCAATTCGTTCGCTCCCGGCTTCAACGCAGACGTGGCATCCACCCGATAGGGAATATGCCAAACAATTCCCAGCGGCTTTCCATTCACGGTGACGTCGGCCAGATTCTTAACATCGCCCAAGTCGATCCAGAGATGCGCGCCCGGCTTGAACCAATCGGCCGGCGCCTGGATCGTCTTTGTGTAGGTACCGGCACCCGAAAAATACTTCACCCCGGCGTCTGGGTTATCGCTCCACGATGCGAGTTTGTCCAAGGTTGTCGACGGCGGTGCGCCGCGATCGGGTTGAAAGCTCACCTTCCAGGAACCTTCGATCGTTTCTAGTTTGGTTTCCATCATCTTGGGAAGCGCCCGGGAGTCAGCTTTGGCCGGCTTGCGAAAGACGACGAAGACCGTACCCCAAGGCTCAAGATGGAGCGGCACAGTAGTGTGCCCTCCAGAAGTGCTGTAGGCAGCATCCTCGATCATCCCGGTATCGGCATGCCATAGTTCGGGAGCTTTGCCGGTAACCCGAAAATCCGCTTCGACTTGCTCATCGCGATCGTTACGGTTGTCGACGTAATAGAGATCGCCGTCGGGCAATCTGCGGTGTACGAAAATGATGTTGGTGTCGCTCTCCGGCTTGGTGTAGTGGAAGTCCGGCTCAATCTTGAGCGCGGGTAAGGCCTCGGCGAGCGTTTGACCGGCATAAACCTTGCCTTTCCCCACCGTGTGCTCGCCGCTACCGGATCCCCAAAGCTCGTCCGCGATGCGCTGAAATTCATCCGCATCATCGGCCAGGCTCGGCGTATTCACAGGTTTTGGACCTACAACCACTGCGCCCTGGTTTACCAGTGCGCGAATACTTCGCAAGACGGGCAAGGACATGTGGACGCTGTACGGATCAAGCGCGAGCACGCGATAGCTCATGCCGCTCTCGGTCGTGATGTTGCCGTCCTTGACCGCGAGCTTGTGAATCACGGCATCGGCGTTGACATAATCGAAGCCGTAGCCAGGCGGTACATCGGGGGACTTGTCGGCGAAGATCGCGGTGACGTTGGAGTCCTCGCCATAGAAGTAGAGAACGTCCGCGCCGAAATGGCCCTGCTGCAGCAGGTACGAACTTCGCGCCAGGTAGGTCACCCAAGGACCAGCCTCTTCGGCCCAGGTTTCGTTGCGCGTGAACCATTGACCGAACGGTCCGAGGCCTAAGCCCGGAACTTTGCCAATCAACGGCTGGTGCACCGAGGTATGGATGACGAAACGATTGATGCCCTCTGCAAGCTCCTTATCCGCGGTTGGCTTAAGCGTCTCCGGCGACCAGGCCCAGGGCGCCATCATCGCTGTCATGGACTCGGCGGCCGCAATGTTTTGCCCGTAGATATGCGCCACCGATGCTGATTCGCGGTCGTCCGCGTTGTATCCATACTGCTCTTTGTTCACCCCGGGACTCTGCGTCCACATCGCGCTCATCGGGACTTCGTTTAGTTTCTTTACCTCCATGCCATCGGCAATGAACGCGCGCCCCTCTTCGTGAGATTCGCCGTAGTGCCCCATTCCGTGCGCATGAATCGAGGCCTCTACCTGCCCATAGTGCTCGTCTGCAGTCAGGTCCGCGATGGTCTTGCGCAGGTCCCACAGAAACGCGTCGCTTGCCTGGGCACTTTCCACTACGTGCCCGGTCAGAACCGGCATCCAGGGCCGGGGGTCGTAGCCGCGCCGTTTGGTGAACTCCGCGATCATGTCGTCGGTCCAATTTTGCGCGCCCGCCTCCCAGCTGTCTGTGATCACGTACCTTACGCCTCGCTTACCCATCAGGCCGTCGCTTACCGTGCTCTTGTAGCTATCGAGGTAGTGGTCCATGTAGTTTCTTACATAAGTGCTGTTCAGCTTATCCACTTCGAGGCCGGTGGCCTCTTCGGTTGCCGGATGGTTGGTGATGCCAAGCAAAGAGTAGCCAAAGCGAATCACCACCCAGTTCCCTGGCGGCGGGGTCCAGTCCAAAGTGCCGTCGGGATGCATCTTCGACGTCAGATCCACGACGTCCTTCTTCTGGATTGCATCCGCTGCGGTTACATTTTCCGTCGCGAACTGGTAGAGATCGGGCATGGGGTTAAAAGCAGCCTTCTCTTCGAAACGATTCACCCGCGCTCCGGAATGGAGGACCAGTTCGGCAATTTGATAGTCCTTGGGAGGCGGCGGAAAATGAATGCCCATCTCACCCGTATCCAAGCTGGCAAAGGGATTTGGGCCGGCGGGAAGGGTCTTGAAGGTAAGGCGGAAGAACTTTGCCGTGACCGGCTCGAAGGCCACCGTATGCTCCGTCGCTCCTCCCTTGGGAACGGCGGCGATGATGCGGAAAGTCACTCCGTCGTCGCTCGCTTCCAAAGCCTTGCCACTGTCTCCTCCCGGAGGCGGAGAAGGCGTCGAAGGGATTCTTGCCCCCCAATGCGATGGTGAAAGCGCGGATGGTTTGCGGCTGAGGGAACTCCCACTGGATCCAGGACGTCTCTCCCTCCGGCGCGATGGGCAGCAGGGCGAACTTCGACAGGTCTCCGTCATCGAGGATCGCGAAGTCCGGGCTGCCGCTGCTGGCGGTTTCCTTGGCGTGGAGTTGTGAAAAGGGCACGTCGCTGGCAGGCACACGGTACGCGATGACGGCGCTATCCGCGTAGAACTGCGGGATCTTTGGCCCCGGGCCCATCATTGCCCCCGCGTCTTCGATGCCCAGGTTCTGAAACGCGCCGGTATTCGCTGGGGGTGGCGCCAGCTTGCCGGTAAACGGAGTTCCGCCCTCGATCCGAGTCTCGCTCCACACGTACTTTTTCATTCCCTGCGATGGCGGGACCCAGGGGCCGCCGGTCTCGCTCCAGCCGGGGGAACCGGCGATGGCTTCTTCCAGGCCCAGTTGGTCGGCCAATTTTGTCGCGTATAGAAATGCTTCTTTCCAATCCGGCGTCATGTAAGCCAGCCGCTTCGGCACCACCGGCGGCGTTCCCAGGGCGGCATCGAAGTTTTGGAAACCGCCAAGCCCAACCCGGTGCATCCACTCCAGGTCGAGCTTGATGCCTTCCTGGGTGATGTTGCCGTTCATCCAATGCCACCACACGCGCGGTCTTGCCCCGTTTGGCGGATCCTCGAATCCGCTGCGCAGAGGATCAGCGGAGTGCTGGGCAATGGCCGCTCCCCATCCCAGAACCAGCAAGGTTGCGACACCCCATGACAGCTTTTGCCACGGACCGCACTGCTTGGCTTTCCTGGTCTCGCTCATCGTGCAATCTCCTGCTACATGTCAACCTGCCAGCGCCGAGGAGCATACCATGTGGAAATAAGTTCCCGAAAGGAATTTGTGTTTCGACGGGATCCGCTCAAGGGAAGTAGGGCCTAGCTTTACAGGCATGGCTTCGGTCCCGCAGCAGTGCCGAACAGAACTGCGGCCCCAGGGCTTGGCCCCTGGGTACGGGACCGTTTCTCCCATCGGAATTTGAAAATCATTGTTGACATCGACGGTCTTCAGGATGGAAACTCTTGCTCTATTGCAATACCTCACCAATTGCCCCCGCCAATTGGCACATTCGGACGCCCACGACCGTCTGAAGAGTTACATGGTGGGACGTCCGCTGAGCGAAATCGATTTCGCAGACAGGGTGACTTATGGCACAGGATTTGGAAGGCGCCGTCTGCCAGGCGCTGGATCAATTCAGGATTGAATTGCCTTCCTGGGGCTTCGCGAATACCGGATCCAGGTTCGGGAAATTCATGCAGCCCGCGGCAGCAACCAACCTCGCGGAGAAATTCAGCGACGCAGGCATGGTCAACCAGTTGACCGGAGCATGTCCAACCGTCGCCCTGCATGCCATTTGGGATCTGCCCAACGGGCTGAAGGACGTACCCCACGTAGAAGAACTGGCCAGAAAATGTGGAGTGGTCGCAGGGTCGATCAACCCCAACGTCTTCCAGGGGCAGGAGTACAAGTTTGGCGCCGCGGGAAATCCTGACCCGGCGATACGCAGGAAGGCGCTCGATCACCTGTTGGACTGCGTGGCGATCGCGGACAAACTGCACTCCCGCGATGTGGCTCCGTGGTTTCCTGATGGATCAAGCTATCCCGGAACACAAAGCATGCGTCACCGCATCGACTGGTTTGAGCAGACCCTGCAAGCGATGCATGCTGCGCTTAGCCCAACCCAGCGATTGCTGGTGGAGTACAAACCCTTCGAGCCCTTCTTCTACCACACCGATATCGCCGACTGGGGAATGGCGCTGCTGCTGGCCAAGACAGCCGGGCCGCAAGCGTTCGTGCTGGTCGATACCGGGCATCATTACCAGTCGCAAAACATCGAGCAGATTGTTGCCTGGCTGCTGCGGGCAAAGATGCTGGGCGGCTTCCACTTCAACGACCGGCGCTACGCGGATGATGATCTGACCTTGGGATCGATCGACCCTTACCAGGTCTTCCGCATCTTCCACGAGATTCGCAACTACGAATGGGAGACGGGCGCCCCGGTAGACGTGGCGTTCATGATCGACCAGAGCCACAATCTGAAAGGCAAGATGGAAGCCATGGTTCAGACCGTGTGCACGGCGCAGGAGATCTTTGCCAAGTCGGCGCTGGTGGATCATGCGCGGCTCTCGGTTCTGCAGAACGAGTGCAAGCTGGTGGAGGCGGAGGAGCTCTTCCGCGGGGCCTTCTGGAAGGATGTGCGGCCAATCCTTAAAGACTGGCGGCGATCGAAAGGACTGCCTGAAGATCCGCTTCAGGCGCTGCGCGAGAGTGGTTATGTGGAACAGATCAGCAAAGAACGCGCGGCTGCCAACCGGGATGCGGTTGCGACCTACGCCTGAGCCGGTCAGCGTACCTTGAGGTAGTTCCCGTAGCCCACGACCACGGTCGAGCCTACGAGCAAAAACAATCCAAGAGCGACAAGACTCTTTGTGCGCCTGCTCGTCCCCTTCCATTCGTGCAAGGCCACTCCCCATAGTGTGGCGAAGATGATGATGCTCGCCATGTGCAGCGTCCAACTGGAAAAGTCGTACTTGCCCATCTTGGTCTGCCCCATGGAGTAGAAGAAAAACTGGAAATACCAGATCACCCCCGCGAGCGCGGCCAGGACGTAATTCTTTACCAGCGTCTTGGGCGTGAGGCGCGAAGTTGGATCAACTTCGATCAGGGTTTCTCCGGAAACTTTCGCCGCCCCCATGGGGTTAATGCCCGGAGCGCCGGCAAACTGCGCCCACGAATGATTCTTGACGATCAGAAAAATCGACCAGAGAAAGTTGGTGGCGAAGCCGCCCCAGAGAACGACAACCAACACGGGAAGGTTCTGCCAAAGATCAAGCCGATGATGAGCCATCAGCTCCACGTGTGCGATTTCTGCGATGGGCTTGCCTGCAGCCAGTCCATAGGCGAAACAAGAGCTCATGACCCCGGCGAAGATGGCGACGGCCAGTCCTTTGCCGAACGAGTAGTCGCGCTCCCCCGCTTCCGCCCGGTCTTCGGTCGTGATTTCATGCTCCTTGGAATAGCCGGCCAGGCCGCTGACCGCGATGGCCAGCATACACACGCCGACTCCGGCCAGTATCACCTGCCCGGAACTCTCGTGCAGGATGGAAGACATCTGGCCGCTGAAGATCGGCGGCATCAGGGTGCCGAACGCGGTGCAGAAACCGAGAGCGATGGCATACCCCAGCGCAATGCCAAGATAGCGAATCGCAAGACCGAAAGTGAGGCCGCCTACTCCCCACATCACGCCCCAGAAGCATGCGTAGGTGGTACTGCTCGATGGCGCAGCTCGAAGCACATCGAAGAGATTGGGTACCAGTAGCAGAGCAAGTACCATCGGCGCGAGAATCCACGCGGCAAAGCCTTGGATGATCCAGTAAATCTCCCATGACCAGCGCTTGATCCCGCGAAAAGGAATGAAATTGCTGGCCGAGGCGAGTCCGCCAATCCAGTGATACACCACGCCGATAAACGGATTCGGACCCACATCCACCTCGTTTCAGCCATTCGAGCAAACGCACCCTATCCTACTGGAAACCGATAACCGCTGTGAAATACTTGGTCTATTGAATTTCAGATCCAGGCTGCCAAGGAATCGCTTCGAGTCCTTCTTGCGACAGGGAGCATCCCTTCGGCATAGGATGAGTGGCCTTGGAAAACATTTGCCCTATTGGTTGAAGAGGGTGAACGGCCGTCAGGAGACGCAGCATGTCTTTGCAATATCTCGCCGATCTTTGGGATGAGAGCCACGCCAGGACTCTCGATCCGCCAGCGCTCTTGCGCTACCGTTCCAATCTGTTGGGATCGGACCTGCGCATCACCAACTTTGGGGGCGGTAACACCAGCTCGAAGCTGGATGAGGCCGATCCATTGGACGGGCAGAAGAAGCCCGTGCTGTGGGTAAAGGGCAGCGGCGGCGACCTGGGCAGCATCAAGGTCGAAGGCTTTGCCACCCTCTACCTGGATAAGGTGCTGGCGCTGGCCAGGATTTATCGTGGTGTCGAACTGGAAGACGAAATGGTCGGCATGTATCCGCTTTGCACTTTCGGCAACAATCCCGTCGCTGCCTCAATCGACACAGCGCTGCATGCCTTTCTTCCCTTCCCGCACGTGGACCATCTTCATCCGGACTGGGGAATCGCGCTGGCTGCGTCGGCGAACGGTAAGGAAAAGATGGACGAGTTCAATCACCAGTTCAACCACAAGATGGTCTGGATTCCGTGGCAGCGTCCGGGCTTTGAACTCGCCATGATGCTGGAGCGCGCGGTGAAGGCCGTGCCGGGTTGCGATGGAGTCGTACTCGGCGGGCACGGCCTCTTTACCTGGGGAGAAACCCAGCGTGCGTCGTATCTCAATACCATCACCATCATCGATCAGATCGGCCAGTTCATCGAGAGCCATCGTGCCCGGAGAAACCGGCAGTCCTTCGCGGGCGCCAGGTACACTTCGCACCCGGAACGGCAGAAGATTGCCAATAGGTTGATGCCCTTCCTGCGCGGTAGCGTCTCAACCCAGCAACGCATGATCGGCAGCTTCACTGATATCCCCGAAGTGCTGGATTTCGTCAACTCGCATTCGGCTGCGAGGCTCGCCTATCTCGGGACCAGTTGTCCGGATCATTTCATCCGCACCAAGATTCGCCCGCTGCTGGTGGAGTGGGATCATTCTGCGGATCCATCCCACATTCAGTCTGCTGCGAAGACCGCCATGGAGAGATATCGCAGCGAATATGCCGACTACTACAAGAAGCATGCCCTGAAAGACTCGCCGGCGATGCGGCATGCGAATCCAACCGTCGTGCTGGTGCCCGGTATCGGCATGTTCAGCTTCGGCAAGAACAAGGCAGAGGCGCGCATCACAGGTGAGTTTTATGTCAACGCCATCCACGTGATGGAGGGCGCCGGGCATCTCGATGAAGGCAAGTGCCCACCGATCCTGCCGCAATCCGGACCTGCGGCCGATACCAGCGCCTTCCAGGTCCATGATAATTACGTTGCGTTGCCTCCTTCCGAAGCCTTTCGTATCGAGTACTGGGCGCTCGAAGAAGCCAAGATACGCAGGCAACCGGCCGCGAAGGAATTGAGTGGCCGCGTGGTCCTGGTAGTCGGCGGAGCCAGCGGGATTGGCCGCGAAGTAGCGCTCATGGCCGCGGAACGCGGCGCGCATGTGGTCGTCGCAGACCGTGAACTCGGCCCCGCCGAGAAAGTTGCAACCGAAACCCAGGCAATCGTGGGCCGCGAAAACGCGATCGCCGTCAAGATCGATATTCGCGATCGCGGCGCAATTCAGTCAGCACTCGATGCGACCATCGCGGCTTTTGGCGGCATTGACATCCTGGTGAATACTGCTGCGCTCTTTCCCTCCTCGCCTGACGGCTCCATCAGCGACGCTCAGTGGACATCGACGCTGGAGATTAATGTCACCGCCAATTACCTGCTCGCGGACGAAGCAGCCAAGGTCTTCGCCACTCAGGGAATCGAAACCAGTATTGTGCTGACCAGCTCGGCAAATGCAGTGGTGGCCAAGCGCGGCAGCGAAGCCTATGACGTAAGCAAAGCGGCCGTCAGCCACCTGATTCGCGAGCTGGCTGTTACGCTTTCGCCCAAAGTGCGTGTCAACGGAATCAGCCCGGCGACCGTGGTCAAGGGGTCCACAATGTTTCCGCGTGACCGTGTGAAGGCGTCGCTGGCAAAGTACAACATCTCGTTTGCAGAGTCCTCTTCCGATGAGGAATTGCGCACCTTGCTGGCGCAGTTCTATGCCAAGAGAACATTGACCCATCAGCCTATCGACCCTAGAGACTGTGCGGCAGCGATCCTCTTCCTGGGCGGCCCACAAGCGCGCTGCACCACCGGCCACCTGATCCCCATCGACGGAGGATTGACGGAGGCCTTTCTCAGATGAGTCCAGAAGACCGGCGCGCGATGATTGCCATCGATCTTGGCGCAGAAAGCTGCCGTGTTTCCCTGCTGCGCTGGCGCGATGGTGTACCGCAAATCGAGCTGGTTCACCGCCATGCCAATGGGCCGGTGAGCTTGCATGGGGAGCTGCACTGGGATCTGAAACAGATTACGCAGCAGGTCGACATCGGTCTGCGAAAGAGTGCAGAGATCGCGAGCGAAGGCGTACGCTCGATCGCCGTCGATGGCTGGGCAGTGGACTACGTGCGCTTGAATCAACAAGGCGAAGCCATCGCCGATCCTTTTTGCTATCGCGATGAGCGAACCATTCCAGCGCAGGCAGAGGTCTTCAAGCTGATTTCGCAACAGCGGCTGTGGTCCATCACCGGCATCGGGATGGGGCGCCTCAATACGCTCTACCAGCTGTTCGCGGAAGCGCCGGAGTTGCGCGACAAGCCATGGGTGAATCTGCCGGAGTACCTCCTGCATCGCCTTGGGGGTCGCGTGGTATCGGAATATACGAATGCCACCCACACCCAGCTGGTCGATGCAGAGAAGCGTGCCTGGTCGCCGGAGATTTTCGCAGCGACGGGCCTGGTACAGGCCGCAGCGCCTCCGCTCGTTCCGCCCGGCACCATCGTGGGCAGGTTGACGGGAGCCCACCTCGACATGCGCGCCCTGGAAGGTGTGGAGCTGATCGCGCCCGCCTGTCACGACACCGCATCAGCCATCGCCAGCATTCCTGACAGCGGGGACGACTGGGTTTACATCAGTTCCGGTACCTGGTCTCTCGTTGGCACACTACTCAACCAGCCGATCATCGGAGAACAATCGACGGCATCGGACTTCAACAATATGGGCGCCGTCGGCGGCCGCATTTGTTTTCATAAAGGCGTCAACGCCATGTGGCTTTTGCGCCAGTGTATGACCGAGTGGGCTCCGGAGATTGATTGGACGGTACCTGAGCTCATTCAAGCAGCCGAGCATCTGCCCCCGCCTGCCTATCTGCTGGATGTAGACGACCCGGATTTGCTGTTGCCCGGAGAGATGCCTTCGCGTATCAACCGGCAACTTACGCAGCGAGGCTTGCAGAGGCTTGAGGAAGGAGCGGAAGCTGCGCCAGCGATGGTAAATCTCATTCTGCATAGCCTGGCCGCCAAGTATGGAGAAGTTGTGAACAACCTTGCACGGATTACGGGAAAGAAGTTCAAGCGAATTTATATCGTGGGCGGTGGCAGCCGCAACACCCTTCTCAACCGGCTAACGGCCAGCGCGACCGGCCTCGAAGTACGCTGCGGCGCAGTGGAAAGCTCGACCGTGGGCAACTTCGCCGTGCAACTGGCCGCCCAGGAAAACGCCGGCGTGGATGCTGCAGCAGTGGCGCACTGGGCGCAGCAACTCTCTTCAGCGATCTTCTAACCAACAAAGCGTCCCATGCCTCCGACTGCGAAACGCTTCGCTCTGTCGAAAAACATTTCCACGAAAGGTCCGCTGAACCGCAGGTCCCTCGGCTTCGCTCGGGATGACAAAGGGGAGGGTAGCGCGTCCATAGAGAGCAGTTGCTGCATGAGAGCCGTTTTTCATCTCCTTGGGTGGGCCAAGGGCCCATGACTCCTCCGGTCGGGATGACAAATTTGTTGAGCCATTCGCGGCCGCTCGTCGAACCTAGTGCTCAGGTCATTTTCCTGCCACAAATCTGTCATCCCGACCGGAGCGCACCCGGATTTCCTGCTACGCGGCCCTCAGCAACGGCCACGTGTGCGGCTTTCAGTAAGGAAAGCCGCAGGAAGCCCGCCAACGCCACCAACCTCGACAGGAAATCCGGGGTAGCGTAGTGGAGGGACCTGCGGTTCGCTTTCAATCTTTACCTAACAGACGCGTACGAAAGGAAACTGCAACAGTTGCGCTACTTTCTCCAGTTGGTTGGACACGTGTCCGATGCCGATGGCGCAATGATGTGCCGGGCCGTGTGAGTTCCAGCTCTCGACAAATTTGCGCGCGCCCAGGGGAAAGCGATACCGGCTGTTGGTGTTCCCGATGGCAAGGTTCGCACCGGCCACGCTCTCGCCTTCGGCCACCAGGAGCATGAAGCCAGCGTTCTTCTCCTCGACCACGCTGAGGAGAGTCACGGGCCCGTGCTTCACCGACATCTCGACCGAGAGCCCGGCGCCCACCTTCCCGTGATACACGCGCAATGGGCGAACCTTGATCTTGTCCTGGGCGATACCAATGTGGCCTGGTCCGTCGTGCCCCATCAGGACCAGGTCCTCCGCGAAGTCCATCGCATAATACTCGGTGAACGAACCGCCAAAGCCGAGCAAATCCATGATCTTCATGGCGATCACATTCTTCACTTCATACTCGCCCGCGACCGGCACGCCGTGTCCTGTGAGCATGGAGGCGCCCAAAATAATGGAGCTCATGGTGTCTTCGTTTTCCGCTACCCCGGTGCCTTTCTGGTAGTAGGCGAGCAGGTTGATATCCCGGGCCTCCAGCAACTGATCGAGCGCGATCGAGGTTCGTGCGGCGCGCGCCAACTCCAGTTGAGAGCAGTCTTCGCCAACCTCAAAGAACTCGCGGAAGACCTTGATCCTGGCATTCACTGTTTCATCCGAGAGCCCGCGTCGCAGTGCCGTCAGTTCGTCGACTTCCAGCATCTCGATATGCAAATCGAACCGGCCGCTCACCTGGGTCAGATCGGTCGCAATGTCGAGCATACCGCCGTAGTAGTGCCCCATCAAACCAAGCCGGCTGTGCGCCAGGGTGTTCACCGCTTCGGCAGCACACAGCCACTTCTCTATTTCATCCCAGCACTGTGGATCGTCATGGAGCATGCCGGTCACCTGGTGGAAAGGAATTTCCAGCCGGCGCAGAACATTGGCAATTTCCGGCACCGGGCAGGCGCTGCAGTAGGCAAGCCATTCACCGGTCATCGCGGTGCGGTTGTCCATGGCGTTGAATTGCTCGTAGTCGATGGCTGCCGCGGGTTGCAGATTCAGCAAAATCACCGGCAGCTTAGAGCGCTTAATGATAGGAAGGACCGTCGAGGAAAGAGCATAGGTGGTGACGTACACCAGCAGCAGATCGAGATCCTGCGTCCGGCATAGATGGCCGGCCTCTAGAGATTTCTCCGGCGTGTCCACCAAGCCAAGGTTGATAATCGTCCGCTTGTCGCCCGCGATCTTATTCTCGAGCGTACGCAGATAGCCGATGAGCCGCTCTTCGAGTCCTGCGAATTGGGGCCAATAGGCATCGAGGCCTATTCCCGCGACGCCCACTCGAAGTAGCCTGCCCGTGCTCTTCATCCGATCTTCCCTTTGTTGCCACCAGCTTACAGCACCCAACCTGTCACGGCCGATGCTTGACAGGTGTTTTCGTCTGACAGATTATCGGATGGCTTAACAAACGAACACCGGGAGAGATCCGTGCTGAACGGGATGTCAAGACGATCCTTCTGCAAGGCGCTGGCCATCAGCGCTGTAGCCAGTTCTGCGCTGGGGCAGGATAAGGTGGCCACTGCTGGCACTGCGGCGGAGTGGTCCTACTCAAGCGGGAAGCAATATTCTGACCCGTTCAATCAAGTCGAAGTGGACGTGATTGTAACCACTCCCGAGGGCCACGAAGAACGCGTGCCCGCTTTTTGGGCGGGCGGATCCGTCTGGCGAGTGCGCTACGCTCCCCCGGTGCCAGGAACCTATCGGCTTCGTTCGGTATGCAGCGACACGGCTAACAAGGATCTACACAATGTCACCTCGGTGATAAACGCCGAAGCGTACACCGGCGAGAACCCGCACTATAAAAATGGGGTGCTCAAGATCGCGCAGGACCGGCGTCACTTCGAATACGCCAACGGCACTCCTTTTTTCTGGCTAGGAGACACCTGGTGGATGGGTCTGTGCAAACGCCTGCGCTGGCCAGATGATTTTGAAACGTTGACCGCCGACCGCCTGCAGAAGGGCTTTACCGTCGTACAGATCGTCGCCGGCCTTTACCCGGACATGGAGCCTTTCGATCCACGCGGAGCGAACGAGGCCGGATATCCGTGGGAACCCGATTTCGCGCGCATCAACCCGGCGTACTTCGATATGGCCGACGTGCGCATTCAGTACCTGGCGGACCATGGACTCGCCGCATGCATCGTAGGATTCTGGGGCTACTTTATTCCCCGCATGGGCATGGCCAAAGTCAAGCAACATTGGCGCTACCTGGTGGCTCGTTGGGGCGCCTACCCTGTCTTCTGGTGTCTTGCGGGCGAAGGCACCATGCCCTACTACCTCTCCAAGACCAAGGAGCAGGATGCGGAGACACAGAAGCAGGGCCTAACCGAACTCGCGCGCTATGTGCGCACCATCGATGCCCATCATCATCCCATCACCATCCATCCCTCTAGCAGCGCGCGCCTGTGCGTGACTGATCCTTCACTGCTCGATTTCGACATGCTGCAGACGGGTCATAACGACCGGCAGAGCGTGCCCAACACGATCGAAAAGGTCCAGGCCTCGCTCGCGGCTAGCCCACAGATGCCGGTGCTGATCGGTGAAGTCTGTTACGAAGGCATTCAGGAGGCAAGCCGCCAGGAGGTGCAGCGTTTCATGTTCTGGACTGCCATCCTGAGCGGCAATGGTGGACACACTTACGGGGCCAACGGCATCTGGCAAGTCAATACTCCGCAGCAACCCTACGGGCTCTCTCCGCACGGGCACTCCTGGGGTGGCCCTCCTTGGAATGTAGCGGCGCAGCTGCCCGGGTCGGGTCAATTGGGGATGGCAAAGAAGCTGCTCATGCGCTATTCCTGGTGGAAACTCGAAGCGAAGCCGGAGATCGTCGAACCCCACTGGACCAAAGGAGATTACTGGCAACCTTTCGCCGGCCAAATTCCCGGCGAAGTCGCCATCGCATTCTGTCCCGCATTCACCAAACCTGCGGTCTTCCGTCAACTCGAGAGCGGCACTCATAAGGCCTTCTTCTTTAATCCGGCTAACGGAAACGAGCAGCCGATCGGCGACATCACGCCGGATGCCGATGGCACATGGAAGGTACCGGAGATTCCCATCTTTCAGGACTGGGTGATCGTGGTTGAGCGCAAAGCATGAGCGAAGAAAACTCAGCCCACTCGTTTCGAGTCGGGCTCTCCGCCGACTTCTGTGACCAGCAAGGGAAGCCAATCTTCCCCGATCTGGGCTTGTCGCTGCTGGACGCCGTTCCCGCGATCTGGCATGAGTTTCTGCGCGAATATCGCCCCGAGTACGCACCCGAACAACTGGCGAACTACGACGTTGTGATCTCCCTTAAACCAAAAGTCACGCCACAGTCGCTCATAAAAGCCTCTCGGCTTTGCGCCATTGGCCGCTGCGGCGTTGGCTACGACAACGTCGATCTGGAGGCCTGCACAGAGAGCGGAATCGCGGTCTACATCACGCCCGGCGGTGTGATCCGTCCGGTGGGCGAATCCATCGTGCTTCTCATGCTGGCGCTCTCCCACAATCTCGTCGCGAAAGACCGGCTGGTGCGCCAGGGTCAATGGGCGCAAAGTACGGTTCGCCTCGGCCGCGAGCCACGTCAGCGTGTTGTCGGCACCATCGGCCTGGGCAACATCGCGGCAGAAGCTGTCAGATTGCTGAAGATGTTCGATGTAGCCAGGTTTCTTGCCTTTGATCCTTACGCATCGAGCGAGCGGGCTTCACAACTTGGGGTGGAACTGGTCTCACTCGAGGAACTTCTGCGTGCTTCTGACTATGTTCTGGTCAATTGCCCACTCACCCCCGAGACTCGTGGATTGCTGGGCTATCCACAGTTCGCTCTGATGAAGCCAGATGCGGTGGTAATCAACACAGCGCGCGGGCCGATCATCAACGAGGCCGCCCTGATCGATGCTCTCCAGAGTGGTCGGATCCGAGGCGCGGCTCTCGATGTCTTCGAGAAAGAACCGCTCAGCGCCGATTCGCCGCTCATCGGCATGGACAATGTCATCCTGACTTCGCACTCCATTGCCTGGACTGAGGAGCTATTCCGCGATATGGGGCGGATCGACTGCGAGGGCGCGCTGGCTGTCTATCGTGGTGAGGCGCCGCAGCATGTGGTCAATCCTCAAGTGCTGACGCGTCCAGCCTTTCTACAGAAACTTGAAAAATACAAAGCTGCTTTTGCAGCAAGAGAGGGCGATCGATGATCCGCTTTCGCCAGCGGCTACAACAAGGAGAGGTCCTCATGGGCCAGATGGTCCTGGAGTTATTTACTCCCGGCATTGGTCCTATGCTCGCCGCGTGCGGGATGGACTTCGTGATCTTCGATATGGAGCATGGGCGTTGCGATATCACCCTGCTCGCGGAAATGGTTGCGTCCTGCCGGGGCAGCGAAATCTTTCCCATCGCGCGTGTTCCCGATGTAGGGTACGCGCCTCTTTCGCGCGTTCTGGATGTCGGCGCGCGCGGCGCCATGGTGCCGCGCGTGGAAACGAAACAGCAAGCGGAAGATATCGTCAGCCAGCTCAAATATGCGCCCATGGGCAGGCGCGGCGTTGCGCTGGGCATCGCGCACGATCTTTACCGGGCAGGCACGGCGGAGTTCTTTGCCCAAGCCAATGAAGAGATTGCCGTGATCCTGCTGTTGGAAACGGAAACTGCTTTTCAAAACCTGGACGAGATCGTAAGCGTTCCCGGAATCGACGTCGCCTGGGTGGGGCATTACGATCTGACCGTCTCGCTGGGGATTCCGGCACAATTTGAGCATCCGCGATTTCTAGCCGCCATGGATGCGTTGGTCGCTGCTTGTCGCCGGCACGGCGTTGCTCCGGGCTTTCTTCCCGCTTCCCCTGAATTAGCCGTGCATTGGATCGGCAAAGGCTTCCGTGCCATCAGTCTGGGCAGTGACATTGGCGTATATCTCGATGGCATGCGCAGATTTCGGGATCATGTGACCGCGAAAAAGGGTTGACCTCGCGAGCGATCTCGCATCGGGTATCACAGGAACCGAAAAGATTGTCGACGGTATCTATTTAGCCAATGCAGAACGGACCGGAGAATCAGGAAAAGCAACATTCGCTGAAAACGAAGATTGAAACCGCAGGTCCCTCCACTGCGCTTCGCTCCGGTCGGGATGACAAATTGGTTTGAGTGCCGAGATGCTGGTACCCAAACAGAATTGTCATCCCGACCGGAGCGGACCCGGATTTCCTGCCACGCTGCTCTCACCAACGGCAGCGTGTGCGGCTTTCAGTAAAGAAAGCCGCATGAACCTCGCCGACGCCACCAAGCTCGACAGGAAATCCGGGGTAGCGTAGTGGAGGGACCCGTTCGGCTTCGCTCAGGGCAGGCTCCGCGGTTAGCGATTTGTGCCGCTAATCGCGGCGCGTCGCTCGTATCACGGTGTCCTCTTTGAATGCGGGCAACGTCAAAGCGCTCTTATCGCCTCCCTTAAACTCGATCGCCGGGGAATACTGACCTGTCCCCGGTGAATAGAGCCGCACATCGTAACTGCCCGGCGGCAACGAGAGTGAGACACTTCCGCCAATCGCTTCGCCGGCTGCAGGATCGCCTACCTCGCGCGAGTCAGCCAGATAAGCTACATAATCGCGCTCGCCGGCAGACAAGCTCGAAAGCGTCATATGCTGGGGATAGCTCGCGATCCAGTCCGGTGCAAGTTTGGCATGGATGTAATCAAACGACGACATGAATTCCGAGAGGTACTGCATCCAGGTGCGGATCCCGCGCTGGGACGCCGCGGTGCCGCGCTCGCTGCCTACGGTGATGGAAAAATCGATGTAGTCATAATGGCAGCGGCTCAGAAGCGCGGTCCACGCACGCTTGCGGTGGATCGTCCATCCGGTCGTATCGCGATACATGCTCGCGGTGTTGTCTTCATCGAGCACCGTAGGCTTCGGGCGTGCATCCGCGTCCCGGCAAAAACGCGCCACCTGATCCAGCATCAACTCCTTCGACATGAAGTTGCCCATCTCATAAACCTTTCCATCGAAGAGGGTGTTGGGCAACGGATGGTCATTCACGATGTCAAAGGTTTTGCCGGCAAAGGTGGCGTCCATGGGAAATGCATTTTTTGCGCCATAGGTGAAGGCTTGCTGCCCGGAGAGCAGGTGCGGACGGTTGAGCCGTCGCATCTCCTCGCGCAGAACTCGGGCCATCTCCTCCTGCCATGCGTCCACATCCGCCGGAGATGCATGTCCCGCGAAGACCGCCGCCCGGCTCGTTGCAAATCTCGTAGTACACATTGTCGTAGCCTGCGGTCTCCTGGATGATCTTGCGCGCGTACTCACTCTGCCTGCGCACCAACTCGGGATCCTTGAGCGAGATATAGTCCTGCCAGGCGATGGCTCCCACATGCTGTTGGTTGTTTTCCGCGCGAAACGGGTTGAGCGCCCAGGTCTCGTTGGAATAGGTGTTGCTGAAAACCGTTAGCTCGACCACAATACCCTTCTGAGATGCGACATCCAGAAAGCGATGAAGACGTTCAAAATACTCCGGATTCCACTTGTCCAAGTCGTAAGTGGGCTCGCCATCCATGGCCTTACCCGGACCGCTGCGCACAAAGGGCGAGATGTAGTCGGGAGATTCCGGCTTGGCGGGAGAAGAGGGGTTGCGCGCGCTTTGCAGTTCGCGATAGAGCAGAAACGTCCGGGTCATGGTCATCTTGTGCTCAGCGGCGTCGGCGAGATATTTCTCGTAGTCGAACGGTCGATTGATCACCGAGCCGTAGTGTTCCGAAGCTGAGATCAGCACCAGGGGCTTGCCCCGGAACCATAAGTACTTGGGGTTATCCGGTGCGATTTTGACCGCATCCTGAGCGTGCGCCACGCTCAGCGCGGCCACCCCAAACAGAACCATCTTCATGCAAAGATTTAGGCCGATCATGCCATCCCCAAAATGAAACTGTTTTCCCATTGATAAGGCAGTTTGGACAGATTTTGCCCTACACTGCATGCGGACCTGGAAATGACCCTGTGCGGAGCCGGACCCTGGCAATGATACGCAAAGTTCTGCCGGCCGCAACCCCTCCTCATGACACCCCTCCTCGCGTGCTCAGCAAAAAAGGTCGGCAAGAAGAACGCACCTCGAGGGTAAAGCCCTCATTGGTCTGGCCCGCCTATGGCATGGCTGAACCCGTGCCCCTCGTTGTCCGGCTTGAAATCTCCAAATTCCAATGAGAAATATCTTTTCTCTTGACATTGCCGATTTCCGCCCTATATCTTCCGGCGCGTAATTACTTATGACACTTTGCTGTGTTGCTAAGGAAGAGTTTCCGGGACCACGCAAACGTCCCGGCTTCTAAGCACCGCAAGACAAACGGGAAAAGTGGGGGGCTACACAGCCAGCCCACGCAGGCCACGATAGCCACTTTTGGAGGAGGACGTAAATGCTATTGAGAAGGGTTTGTCTCTTCTGTGTTTTCGCCGTTGCAACCGTAAATGTGGCTTTGGGGCAAACGGGAGCAAGCGGCACCGTCCTCGGAACAATCACTGACACTAGCGGCGCCATCCTTCCCAACGTCAAAATTGCTATCACCAACACAGCAACCAACGCGACCATCAACACCGAGTCCAATTCTGCGGGAGATTTCTCCGCTCCATCGTTACCCCCCGGCACGTATACGGTTTCAGCGGAGATCGCCGGCTTTGGAAAACAAGTGACCGCCCCCTTCACACTGACGGTTGACCAGAAGGCCCGCGTCAATTTGTCCTTGAAGCCTGGCACGGTGACGGAAACGCTGGAGGTAACGGCGCAGGCAGTGACCCTGGACACAGACAGTGCCGCCTTGTCCCAAGAAATGAGCGGGGAGCAGGTGGCTGACCTTCCGTTGAACGGGCGCAACTTTATGCAGCTGTTGTTAGTCGGTGCCGGTGCGGTTACCGTGGGTGGCGAGCAAGGCACGATGCGCCAAGGTGAAGGCAATGCCGTGAGCATCAATGGCGGCCGCCCCGAAGGAAACAACTACACCCTGGACGGGCTGGTGAATACAGACCAAGCCTTGATGACTCCGGCGGTCATTCTTTCCCAGGACGCGATCGGGGAATTCAAGGTGCAGAGCGGCATCTACCCCGCCGAGAATGGGTTCGGCGCCAGCCAGATCAACATCGTCAGCAAGGGCGGAACAAACTCGCTCCACGGGTCGATCTACGAGTCAAACCGCAATAATGCGTTTGACACCTCGCCGTTCCCCACTGCGACCGATGTCATCGCCGGGGTAAAAACCGAAAATCCGATTCTGCATCTGAACCAGTTCGGGTTTGTTGCATCGGGTCCCGTGTATATTCCGAAGATTTACAACGGGCGTAACAAGACCTTCTGGATGGCCAATTACGAAGGCTGGCGCATGAATAACGGGGCCCGGGTAGAAAACGTGGTCCCCACTCCGGCGGAATTGTCGGGGGATTTTTCGCAAGCAACCTATCCGGCGGTGAACGGCCTGCCTGGAGGTCCGCTGCCTGCGTATGGAACCCCTACCTGCACCGCAGTGCTTAACGCGGGCTACGACTGCTTGCCGGCGGACCCAACTACCGGGTTGAATGACTGGGGAACCCAGGTTCCAACGAGTGCGCAAACAGCTCGGATCGGGCTGGTGGCAATTGCCAACAATTTCTGGTCCAAACCGAATATTCCCGGCAACCAGGCCGAGGGCGTAACCAACTTCATCACCAACATTCCCGGCCCACTCACCATGAACCAGCAGACCTACCGGGGAGATCAGCTCCTGGGCAAATGGGGCAATGTCTTCGGCCGATACACCCACGCCAAATACGTCAACAGCACGCAATACAACTCCGGATCGATCGACTACGGTATCGAGCAATACTTCCAAACTGAAGACGCTTGGGAGATAGGTCATACCATCAGCCTCGGCTCCAACAACGTAAACAACTTCCGCTTCGGCAAGCTGACCGCCGACGCTCCGGAGGGTTCCGCTGCTCCACCCGCCTCCGTGGTCAGCGCGCTGGGCGAAACGGGCGTCTTTACCACCTTCGGGCCCCTGCAGGAAACGTGGCCCAATGTTGGCTTTGGGACTGGCGGCTTCGCGAGCGGCGGCGGCCCCGTCAACTCCTACAGCGGATCGAATAATCCCAACTGGGAGTTTGCCGATTCGTTCAGCACTGTCCATGGAAAGCACACCATTGGCTTGGGCATCGACTATCGCCACTGGCACCTGGTTCGCAACCTCGACGATGACTTTTACGGTGACTGGTCGTTCAGCGGCAAATCCGCCCCCATCAACACCATCACTTGCCCCAACCCCGCATCGCCCATCAACGGTGGGCAGCCGCTGTGCGGCACCGGCAATGCCGTCGCCGACATGCTGACCGGCTTTTACAGCTCAGTCGGTGGATTCGTGCCCGGTCCCTTGAGCCCGACGACCCAGGCCGGTAACCCACAGGACCACGTCTTCGGCTATCTTGGGCCTTATGCGCAAGACGACTGGAAGGTAACCCAGAAGCTTTCCATCAACTACGGCCTGCGTTGGGACTTCCGTGCCGCAGCCTATGAAGCCGCAAACCATTTCTTCTGGCTCGACGTTACCAACCCAGCGGGAGGCCTCTGTTACGCTGACCCGAATTTGACCACGGACGGAGTAGCGCCCGGGGTTGGCATCGATGGGGGCCCAATCCTCCGCTACTGCGGCAAGGTTCCCCATCCCGGCCAGAAGACCCCCTTTGCCCCTCGCTTCGGCGTGAACTACCGGGTGAATGACAAGACGGTTGTTCGCGGCGGCTATGGCATCTTCTTCGACTCCTATGAAGGACGCGAGATCGATGACTCGGCGGATATCTTTCCGTACAGCATCCGCAACAATCTCACCCCCACGACCGTTGGCGGCACTCCCAAGTTAAGCAATCAACTGTTCCCGGCTCACAGCACACTCGGGCCTTTCCCTGAAGACACGCTGTCATTCATCGCAGTCATCGAGTCGGAGAATCCGATCGATCCCTATGTCCAGTCCTGGACTCTCTCGGTCGAGCGCGAGCTGGCAAGAAACACGACGCTCGAAGTGAACTACATCGGCACCCACGCAGTTCATCTGCTCGATCGGCACAATATCGCGCAGCCTTACCCAATCCCAAATTCGAGCCTGGGGTTCTGCGAGGCGCAAGACCCCGTCACCGGCAGCTACATCAACATCACCCAGGCGCCCTGCACCGTGGTGAGCAGGTTGCCTTATCCGAATTTCAATGGGTTTTACATCGACAGCGATTTCCACGGTTACTCCAACTACAACGCGGGCAACGTCAAGTTCGAGCATCGCGCCGGGAATACGGCCATAACCGCGATCTACACGTGGGCCAAGAGCATGGACGACAAGTCGGCGGCAGCCGGCGTGGGTTCTACCGGGTCGGGCTACCAGGGCTTCGAGAACAACCATGACCCGAACCTGGACTACGGACCTTCTGACTTCGATGTGGATCACAGGTTCGTGGCCAGCTATATCTATCAACTACCGTTTGGCCGGGGACAGAAGTTCGGGGGCGGAGTCAACCGCGCGACAGACCTGGCGATTGGCGGCTGGCAGGTTACCGGCATCACCACCTTCCAGACCGGCTTCCCGTTCAGTATTACGGCGAACGATATTCAAAGCCTGAACGACACCCAGTTCGAGCACGCGAATATTGTGCCGGGCTGTAAGGTTCACGCCAATCTGACGGCGCAGTTCCAGCGCCTCAATACGGCCTGCTTTACCCAGCCGGCACTTGGGACCTATGGGAACACAACGCGGAACTTCCTGCGCCAGCCGGGCATTAATAACTTTGATATGGGTTTCGGCAAGACCTTCGACATTTGGGAGCGCCTCAGATTCTCGCTAAAAATGGATGCCTTCAACATCTTCAACCATCACCAATATAGCGGCGATGTGGGTGGCTTGCTGGTCGCTGGATCGGGAGGTAACAACGCCATTGACACTGGCGTGGGTGATTCGAAGTTTGGCCTTATTACTCAATCCTCGACGGCCCGCGTCATTCAGTTCAGCGGCAAGCTTACTTTCTGAGCCGAAGACACCTACGGGTATCACCTGCGCCACGCCTCAACGGCGTGGCGCAGTTTTCTGGGGCAGCATATACACTGGAACCGTTCTCACGCTTGTTCTCATTTCTGGACAGATGAGAACAGTTCTCCGATGATGATTGGCTCACAATTGAAACGCTGGCGATTACAACTGGGTTCGGTGTTGATCTTCTGGTGCGTTCTTCCCTTGGCGGTTTGGGCACAGGGGACAAATCAGGACGCAGAAGAACAACTTGCGGAAGCGGGCCAGCAAGCACTTGCCGCAGGGCAATATGCGGTTGCGCGTACGAACTTCGAGAAGCTGGCAAAGCTGCAGCCTGGCATTGCCGAAGTGCATGCCACCCTCGGCGTCATCGACTTCAAGCTTCGTGACTACGACCAGGCAGTCAGTGAGATTCGAACGGCAAAAAAGCTGAAGCCTGGCCTGCCCAAACTGGACAGCCTGCTGGGCATGTCGCTGGCGGAACTGGGACAGTACAAGGAAGCACTCCCTGGCCTCGAGGAGGGCTTCAAGAAGCCGCCCGATCCATACACGAAACGGATGTGCGGCCTGCAATTGATGCGGGCTTATACCGGGTTACAACGCGACAGCGACGCGGTGAATATGGCCCTGGAGTTGAACCGGCTGTATCCCGACGACCCGGAGATTCTCTACCACACCGGCCGAGTCTACGGGAACTTCGCCTTCCTCACCATGCATAAGTTGGAAGTAGTGGCGCCCACGTCTGTATGGCGGCACCAGGCCGCGGCCGAAGCCTTTGAGAGCGAGGGATCAACCAACGCCGCAATCGGCGAATATCGCGAGGTACTTAAACTCGATCCCAATCGTCCCAAGATCCATTACCGTATCGGCCGGACCTTACTGGCGCGCTGGCAGCTTAACCACGCACCCGAAGATCGCACGGAAGCAGCGCGAGAGTTCGAACAGGAGTTGCAGTTGGATCCCTCCGATGCTAATGCCATGTACGAACTGGCTGAGATTCACCGTCAATTAAATGAGGTCGACCAGGCACAACAGCTCTTCGAAGCCGCGCTCAAGGCCTACCCTGACTTTCAGCAAGCGCAGGTGGGCCTGGCAGCGGTCCTGATGTCGCAGCAGAAGCCCGATCTCGCGTTGCCACATTTGCAGAGGGCTGTCGAACTCAATCCCGATGATGAGGTTGCGTGGTATCGCCTGGCACAAGCGGATCGACAACTCGGCAGGAAAGAGGACCAGAACACGGCTCTTGCTCAAGTCCAGCGTTTGCGCAAGCAGACTGGGCTTCAGGAAGGGACGAGTACACCAGAAGAAGTAACCAAGCAGACATTGCAACCCGGCGAAGTTCAGTAAGCCGGGTTGTCGGTTCGCATGGCGCGGGAGTTCCTCATGCACCGTCCGCATCGTTCAAGGATCAGCGTAGCCTGCTCGGGAGCTTGTCCTAGCCTTGATGGGTTGCGGCAGTGGGGCGGATTTCTCGCCTCGGCCAGTCAATCTTTCCGTCTCTGTGAACAACACCACCATCGTCGTGCCACCGAACGGAATGCCGGTGAATGTCCCGGTAACTATCGTCGCCCCCACCGAGACAACAACCTTCACCATCAGCGGCTTGCCTGCGGGCGTTACGGAGAGTTACAAGGAATCGGAATCGAACCCTTCGGGATTACTCACGCTGGTGGCGAACGCTAAAACCGTGCCCGGCACCTACATGCCTACCATCACGGTTGGCACCTTGGGTCAAACTGCATCGGTGGTTTTTACGCTGGTCATCAGCGCCCCGACCAAGCCTGCCAACGCGAATTCTTTTCCTATCGACAAGCCGATTGCGGGGATTCAGAAAATGCAATCGTAGGGCTTCGCCCCGTCGTTTTCGGCCCAGGTACGTTTTGGCGAACCTCGGGCACCCTTCTCGTTCCTATTGGGTTCTGCTATGACAACCAGAACACGAAGTGACCTCTGATATCACTTTGCCGGCACGGAATAGACCTCGAGCTGGTCGCGGGTCAGGACTGCGAGTTGTGAAGCATCCGGCGCCAGCGCGTAACCGTCACGGCTCAATGACGGCGGACCGGCATGCACACTGAGCAGCCGCTTACTATCCGCAGCTCGATAGACCCGCAGCTCCTCGGAGGAGAATTGCGATGCGCTCATGGGCGCTCCTGGGGGAACGGGCAAAGTGGACTGCACGATCTTCACCACGAAAGCCTGCTGATTGGCACTGCCTTCGGCGGCATGTCCACAGTCATTCAGGGTCGAGTCGCCTTTCAACACCAACTTGCCGTTCGCGCGCAGCACCCGGTACTCGCGGCCTCCGTTTTGCTTATCGCAGCTCACCAGGAAGATAAGGTCCGGCGCGATGCTGGAAAGCTCGGGCGTGCAGCTGGAGGTGAACCGGGCTACGACCGAGGCATGGTTGTCCCAGGTCAGCATGGAGATGCGGTAACGCATGTTCGACTGCGCCGATAGCGAGACCTGACCCTCGTTCAGCAGGGTGGGCGCCATCAGGTTCGACTGCACAGTTGACTTGGCGACGGTTTCAAAGTTGCGATTCAAAACCAGAATATTGACGTCTTCTTCCGGGTCGCCATTGAGGCTCTCGCGAAGCTGGGCATGCAGCTCTGGCGTATGCCGCTCATGAAGTACGCCTACAGCCATAAAGCCGCCGTCGGGCGTCACGCGCACGAAGGCCAGCGGGCCGTCCAAGGGAAGTCGATTCTGAATCTGCAAACCCTGGCCATAGACTCGCAGCTCCGAGCCAACGTGCACCAGCACGCGGCCATCCGCGAGCGGCCAGAGATATTGCCGCCTGTCGAACATCTCCCAATCAATGGTGTGCGTGACCCGGTGTGTCTCCGTGTCCACCACAGCAGCTCTGATTATGCGAACCGTCGAGCCCGGCCTTTGCGCATCCCTTGACACCAGCTCGTGGGGGTTGAAGGCGACCAAAAGTTCCCTCGGGCCGAGATAGGCCAGCACCTCATCGTGGACAAAGTTGAACGCGTCTCTTTGCGGGCGCGGAGAATAGCCCAACTCGCGGATAGAAATGCTGGCTGCTGCGTGGCCTGCATCATTTGCATTGCCCGAGGGCAACGCTACGTTGCACTGCGGCGGCACGCAAAGATCGATGTCGTTGACGGGTGGAGGAGGCGGCGGCGCCGCAGCCCTGGCTACAGCGGGAATACGAGCAGCAGGTTCGCTTGATTCCGGCTGGGCGGTGCCCGTTTCGCCTGACGGCTGGGAAATTGTCCACCGCGCCGGAACCAGCAGCAGCAGGGAGTGCTTCTCCAGCGACACGTCGTGGTCCTTCGATGTCAGGATGGAGCTGTTCTCCGGACCGGTGCCCACGCTCAACTTCAAGCCTCTGACGTGGTAGACATCACCCATCTCCATACGCGGAATCAGCGGTTCCAGATAGATCTCAGGCGACGCCGTATTCAAAGTACTATCGTTGCTGATACGCATACTATTGAGAATGATTTGTCCATTTATCCCCGACATGGCCTGAACCGGCAAGCTGTAGCTTAATAGGCCCAGATCGCTGTTTTCGGGCGGCGCCGCGACCGCGGAAAGCACCAGATTGAAGGGGCCCATCTTCATATTTCCGCACTGCGCCCTGGTAAAGGCCAGGCCCACTTCGGAAGCTTTGACCGGCTTGATACTGGGAACCACGGAGACCACATGCGCCTCCAGGACTGCTCCGTTCTTGAGGTCGCAACTAGGGCTTCGCCATTCGACTTTGACCCGCGCGTAGACGGTTTCACCCACCTTTAGGAGACGAGCGTGCAGGTCCGCCATCAGCTCCGCCTCAACAGGATCAGCGCCCGGCTTGGCGAGTTTCTCCGCAGAGGCCGTTGTCAAACAGAGCACAAGAGCAGCTGTGAGCCCCAGAATCCGCATCTTCATCCCGCCCCTCGATGGCAGCAATTTTACAGGGGCAAGCTGTCTCCGCACCATGCAAACGAGCGCTTTGCAAGAAAGCAACAACTTATCGCATTCCCTGACACGTGACTGTCCAGAATCGAAACGAAAAATGCTCTAGCGAGCGCATAGGTCGAGGGTTCCAGACGGGCCGCTTTGGCTTACTTCAGGCTGGCAGGGGTTACCAGCTTGTGGTGCACAAAGTTGTACGGCGGAACCGCACTTCCTCTTAGGATCGCCAGCCCCAACTGGATCAGGCGTGGACCATAGGTGTGAGCTTCATGGGAAACGGAACCGATGAGACAGTCGGCACCCGAACGCATCTCTTCCAGTACTTCCGGAATGCAGTCCTGACCGACCGCGGCGACATTCTTTTCGGCACCGAGTTCGCGTACCGCCTGGAGGGCTCCAAGCACGCTGGTGTCGGTGGCGGCGGCAATCAGGATTCGCTGCTTTTTATGATCGCGCAGAAACGCTGCCGTCACCTGGTAGCTGCGCTGTCTCAAGCCGCCGCCTTCCAGGCGCATGAAGCGATCCGACGAAAACTGCGGCAGGCGTGAACGAATGCCTTGGAACGCTCCCGTGATCCTGCTCTGCACGAAGGATCCGGCCTCGGCGATGTCCAAGCCAATCACCCAGTCCGGTTTGCCTTTCCATTGATCGATGGCATGTTGCGCCAGAAGTTCGCCGGCCTCGAAACCAACCTGAAAGTTATCCACTCCAAAATACGTTGCGTGCGGGTGAGGAATGTCGATAGCGATGACAGGAATTCCTGCGCTCGAGAGTGTATGTCCGATCAAGGGCGCGATATGTTCGTCGATCTGAAACTCGATGACGAGATCTACGCCTTTGCCGACAAATTCCTCGGCATTACGCAAAGCCACTTCGGGATCATACTTGTTGTCGATCACCACCAGGTCGATGCCCGAATTGGTTGCGGCGGCGCGCAGGCTAGCGGTTACGGCCTCGGAAAAAGGCATGGTCACGCTCTGGCTGGCGAAGCCGAAGCGGACTTTCTTGGGACGTGCGGCGGCGCGATAACGTCCGTCCTGCGATTGAGCGAGATAGCCGCGATGGACAAAAGTCTTGAGAATGCGATAAACGCTGGTCTTGGATATATGAACCCTTTGGAAAATATCCTCCAGAGTAAGGGGTTTCTTCTCCGTTTCCAGCAATTCCAGGATGTCCATGGCCTTGGAAAGAATGGGGATCAGATAGAGCCGGCTAATCTTTGCTTTGGTCAAAATGAAAATCCTCTATAGAAATGTAACCAATAGCATTGTTGCAGAAGAGGACTAGGGCATAAAAAATATTTCCCGCATCATGGGGAAGCGCTCGCCCGGCCGCAGTGGATCGAGTGGGGCAAAGTAGGGAGCCATGGCCTGCTGCCAGCGCGTATTGACCGGATCGGCTTCGATCCGCGCCCAGGTCTCTTCAAAGTTCTCGACATGCATGGTGAGGAAGAGTAGTTGATCCCGGCGAAAGATGGAGTACTCCGAGATGCCCGACCGCTTGAGGAGGGCCAGCATCTCCGGCCACACGTTGGCGTGCGCCTCGTCGTACGCCGCTTCAGTCCCCTCGCGCAACCGCAGAAGAAAAGCAATTCTTTGCATAAAGTCTCCGTAATCGGGGAAACGATTCTCTATCGAAAGCTGAGGACAGCCACTGCAAAGGGGGCAAGATTCAGATGAGTTCCCTGCTGTTCCGAGGCCCGAGCCGCGCCCTCTCCGCTTGCCTCATCGACGATGGAGAGATTGCGCATTCTGCGCACCATCCGGCAAGGTGACGTCGATGACGCGTTTTCTCTTGTTGACCAGCAGCAGCTTCTTGCCTGCCGGGGTGATGAAGCCCTGCGCCTCGATGTCGCTATTGGAAGAGAGCGTGGTCTCGACCAGTTGATCTCCGGCATGAAAGTTATCCTTCAACAGGCTCAGTACCCAGAAGCGGGCGTTGGGCTTGCTGTTCTTCCAATCGATCATAGAGACGCTTGGAAACTGCGAAGGATAGCCCACCAGTTGCGATTCTCCAATCACGTCAATTCCCTGCTTTCGCCAACCCGCAGAAGAGGTAGGCATAAAGGGCGCCGGCAGCATTCCAATAGAGGTTTGGAATCGTGTCCGGATGCGCTTTGCCATCCCTTATTTCCACTCCGTCGGAAGGAAGTATCACCCCAAGTTCGTCTGTATCGGTTTTGGTTTGAGGAGAAAGCCGCTGGCGGATGGCATCGATGTACCTGACCGTAGTGAGGAACCGGTCCGCCTGGTCAAAGAAGGTGAACTGCCAGTTATTGATGTCCTGGTCGGGCGACGGGCTGGCATAGAAATGATAGGAGATGTAGTCGAGAGGGATGCCCGGTTTGTGATTGGCGGGGTTGAGGAAGTATTCGAAATAGCGAGGATCGGCGCCCGGATCAGCCAAGGCCAGGCCCATGAACTTTGTGTCCGGACTTACCTTGTGGATAGCGCTGACGATCGCGTCGTATCGCGCGGTGTATTGCTGCGGAGTCATCTTATGCTCAAAGTCCACCTCGTTGAGCACCTCCCAGATGGGAAAGCTGTAGTGAAAGCCCGAGGTGTGCTGCTTTCCGTTCTCATCGGTGAAGCCGCCCTTGGTGTACCAACTCACTAGCCGCGCGTAGTAGTCGCCCAGTTCCCCACCCGAGGGGTCTTTCAGTTCCGTACCCTGGGTGTAGTCCCAGTACACCTGGTTAGGGTCGGCCGGATAAGTGACGGGCTTGTCCGTCTTGAATAGCCAGGTCGGGAATGGTACTGAAGTTCATCACCGTACTGTGGCCTTCGGTCGCGGCGAGAAAGTCTTTCGTCATGGGATCGATCAGCGAGAAATCCCAGGAGGTCTTTTCCTTGGTCGGTGGTTCCAGTTCAGCGACAGCGAGCCTGGGATAGGGTAGCCACGGAACATAGCGGACGTAGTCCGCACCCAACTGCTTAAGCGCCTGGAAAGCGCCATCGTGCATGGGGGCTCCGGAGCGCAGCATGGGGTTGACGACAACCTGCAGCGTCGGCGTGGATTTGGACACGACAATGGTCTTGTTCCAATCGAGCGTGACCGCATTTGGGGGGCTCTTGGATTGCGCCAAGGCAAGTGAACTCGCGCAAAGTATCGCCAGCAGGATAGCGTCTGCCGCTGTTGAAGTATGCCGCACGCAAGCGAGGGTGTGGAGTAATCAAAGTATTTCTCCGATCGGACTCACGAGAGTTGCGTCACCGTGGTTCCCTACTTCGGCCTGCCGAGCCGCACCCATCATACCTAAAAATCGCAATAGGGCAATAGTTTCCGATTCGACATTTTGCCTTCCGGAGAGGGTGTCGGTGTGCGGCTTGTTCCCTGCGAAGGACGGGTGCCCCACATCTCGCTCGTTTTCGCGAGATGTGGGATACCACCGATGCACTGACCCGCGAAGTGTATCGGAGGGATCGAGAGTCCGGGGGAAAGGGCGGCGGATCCCATATCTCGCGAAAAACGAGCGAGATATGGGCCACCCGTCCTTCGTGAGGGAATCAAGAGCTAGACAGTTCGTTGAAGACCGGATCTCCGATTCGACAGGTATAGCTCTTTCCTATTGACACTGCCGGGTTGACGACCGGATAGTTTAAGCCGCATGAATACCAGACCGCAGATGCTCCGCTAACCTCGAAGAGCTGTGCCCTCATTCACCAAACCGACGCAGCAACCAAGAGCTGGCGTGGGCTGCGGATCATGTCTCGTCATCGCCGGGCTTACACTGACAGCTTGCGTCGCGTCCGCCTCCGCGGGTAAGCCGCAACATCTTACCTGCGACTCGCTCGAGCATCCTCTCGGCATCGATTCTGCCCAGCCGCTGTTCTCCTGGCAGCTTCAGGATGACGGCTTTGGCGCACGGCAGACGGCCTACAGAATCAGGGTGGCGACCAAGCCCGCATTGCTGAGTGGCAAGCCGGATGTGTGGGACAGCGGCCGCATCGCTTCAGACAAATCTTTTGCCGTGGTGTATGGCGGACCGGAGTTGGCCGCCTCGACGCGCTACTACTGGCGCGTCGAGCTTTGGAACAAGGATGGAAAGCCCTACCCGGCGAGCGACGCAAGCTGGTGGGAAACTGGATTGCTCAAGGAACCCTGGAAAGCGCAGTGGATCGGATATGAGGACGCAGGAGCACCGCGCGGTCCGCAAATCCGGCGCCACATGGATCACCAACGCTGACAGCTCCCCGCAGGGCGCCCCGGCAGGTCGCGATACGCAGCACGATTTTCGCTTCGGATTCCAGCTCACGGGGCAGGTAAAACGCGCGGACCTCTTCGTGACCGGGGAGGATTCGGCCGCGGCATGGGTAAATGGCAAGCAGGTGCTCGAGACCGTGCCGCTGCCGCCTTGGAAACAGGCGCCATGGAAGACCTACCTGCGCCAGGATGTCACCCCGGACCTACGCGCCGGCGAGAACCTGCTAGCCGTAGGGGTCACGCTGTACGGAACGCCCTCGGCGAATGGCATGGGACCATCGCAGAGCGACCAGACGCCGATGAGCGCGTGTCTCTATGTCGAGATGATGGATGGGTCCACGTCACGTCTGGGCGAGCGGCAAGGAGTGGAAGGCTGCCCTCGATGCAAAGCAGAGTTGGTATGCGCCGGAGTACGACGATTCTGCCTGGCAGCATGCGATTGCCTATGTGCCCCCGCCTTCGCCCATGAGCACGGCGTCTATGGGGAATCCCTGGCAGACCGGGCCGGTGAAGCTACTGCGCCACAGTTTCGCGATCGGCAAGCCGGTGACCTCCGCGCGGCTTTATGTCACCGCGCTGGGCGCCTATCGTTTCCAAATCAACGGCGCGCGGGTCGGCGATCAGGTGCTGTCTCCGGGATGGGACGATTTCCGCACACACGTTCCCTACCAGGCGTATGACGTCACCCAACAACTGAAGACCGGGCAAAATGCGATGGCTGCGTGGCTTGCTCCGGGCTGGTACACCACTCCGCTGATGTGGTTCCGCCAGGGATACAACTATGGAGATACTCCTCCGGCGCTGAAGGCGCAGCTTCGCATCGAGCATGCAGACGGTTCGATCGAGTGGATCAACACCGACGAATCATGGCGAGCTGATATCTCTCCGATTTCGCAAGCGGAGATTTACGACGGCGAAAACTACGACGCGACCAAGGAGCAACCGGGCTGGGATACGGCCACTTTTTCTGATGCCCATTGGAAGCCTGTCGACCTGGTTAAGCCGTTAGAGCCGGAGATCGTTCCCCAGTCCTTCCAGCCCATCCGTCCGCAGCAGACTCTCACCGCGGATGCCATCACCAGCCCCAAGCCGGGAATCTATATCTACGACTTCCATCAGAATCTGGCTGGAGTCGCGCGGCTGCAGGTGCGTGGCCCGGCGGGCACCGACGTTCAGTTGCGTTTCGGTGAAGTGCTCAATCCTGACGGCACCTTATATGTCGACAATCTGCGCACGGCAAAAGCGACGGACCACTATATTCTTTCCGGCAAAGGCCTGGAGGAGTTCCAGCCCGACTTCACGTTTCACGGCTTCCGCTATGTGGAGGTAAGCGGGCTGCCAGCCAAGCCTGACCTTACTACCGTGAAAGCAGTGGCGATTTATACCGACGCGCCGATTACGGCACAACTGCACTCCGGCAGCCCGATGATCAATCAGCTTTGGAGCAATATCCTCTGGGGGCAGCGGTCTAACTTCGTAGGCGTACCCACGGACTGCCCGCAACGCGATGAGCGTTTGGGCTGGACCGCGGACGCGCAGGTCTTCTGGCGGACGGCGTCCTACAACATGGACCTGACGCAGTTTTCCAAGAAATTTGCCCAGGACATAAGAGGAACACAAGTGGGCACGCCGATGTACGGCATCTTCGCTCCGGGCACAGATACACCGAGTCCCGGCTTCGGCGCAGGCTGGAGTGATGCGGGCGTCATCATTCCCTGGACGGCATGGCTGCAGTCAGGAGACACGCGCGTACTGGAGCAAAACTGGGACGCCATGGAGAAGTATCTGTCGGCGATCCAGGCGGCCAATCCGGATTACCTATGGAAGAAGGACTACGGAATACCGTTCGGGGATTGGCTCTCACCGGAAGGGCCGACGCTCGAGCCGCTGGTGGCCTCCGCCTATTGGGCTTACGACGTCACGCTCATGAAGCAGATGGCACATGCCCTGGGCAAGACGGAAGATGAGGCAAAGTACGATGCCCTGTTCGGCAAGATCAAGACCGCCTTCGACAATGAGTTCGTTCATGCCGATGGATCGATCGCCGGAGCAGATAACGGTCCTTCGCCCTTCGGGCAGATCAATAATCCTGAAGCCAAGGCCAAAGGGGGCGATACACAGACCAGCTATGTGCTGGCGCTGAACATGCACTTAGTTCCCGACGCCCTGCGCGATGCAGCCAGCAAGAAGCTTGTCGCCAAGATCGAGGCCAACGGTGGCAAGCTGGCAACCGGTTTTCTGGGTACTCCTTATCTGTTGGCAGTGTTGGTTGATACGGGTCACAGCGATGTTGCTTATCGCCTGCTGCTCAACACCGAGTATCCCTCATGGGGGTACCTGGTAGGACATGGCGCCACCACCATGTGGGAGAGGTGGAATGGAGACCAGATGCGGGGCGACCCCAGCATGAATTCTTACAATCACTATGCCTATGGCGCTGTGGCCGATTGGATATACCGCTACGCAGCCGGCATCGACGCCCTGCCCTCCGATGCGGGCTTCCACACCATCTATCTCCATCCAAACTTCGATGCCCGCCTGGGTAGTCTCGACTTCCGCTACCAGTCCTCTTACGGCGAGATACGGTCTTCCTGGTCGATGAGCGGGACGGAGGTTACCTGGCTGGTCACGATTCCGCCCAACACTACCGGGCGCCTACCAATGGCAGCGACTCAACAAGGTAAGTTCACGCTGGATGGACAAGCGTTAGCCGGAAATAAGAAGCTTGGTTTGGTGAGTAGCGCAGACGGAAGCTCCACCTACGAATTGCCGGCCGGCACCTATTCGTTTCGAGTCACTATGAACTAACGCAGCGGTTAGCCAGCTAGGCTAGTTGCCCGCCATCGACAAAGAGCAGAACACCAGAGACGTAGGCCGCATCCTCGGAGGCCAGGAACAGAGCTGGGCCAGCCACTTCTTCCGGTGTTCCCATGCGGCCGAGGGGGATCACGCCGGTCTCAGGGTGGTACTTATGCTGGTAAATAGGGTCGTTGAGGATTGGCCCGGATAGTCGGGTTCGGATGGGCCCCGGCCCGACCGCATTGGAGTTGATGCCGAATTTGCCAAACTCCCGCGCCAGCGTCTTAGCCAGAAGGAACACGCCGGACTTAGTCACGTTGTAGTGCGCGAGCTGAGCTTCTCCATCCCAACTATTGGTGGAAGCCATGAAGACCAGCTTCCCTTTTCTTCGCGCTACCATGTGCGGCAAGACCGCCTTTGCAGTCAAAAATGCGCCGCGTAAGTTGATGTCCAGCGTATTGTCCCAGGTTTCCACGTCGAGTTCGAGGAACGGTATGGCCTCGGCGATTCCGGCAATGTACATCAATATGTCGATGCGGCCGTGCCAGTCGACAACCTGCTTGACCGCAGCCTCCACCTGGGCTTGATCGCGCACATCGCAGGTCACACCTTTGCATTCACTGCCTTCACGATGCATTTCCTGAACAGTGGTCTCCATGGCCTGCGAGTCCACGTCGGCGATCACAACGTCAGCCCCTTCGCGCCCAAGGCGCACTGCGATGGCTTTCCCGATTCCATGCGCCGCACCTACAACGAATGCAATTTGATTCTCAAAACGCAGCAAATTGTCTGTCTTCCGATCGCCCACGCGCAGACTCCAATCAGCAGGATCATATGTGCAGTGCCCTATTCGGTCTATAAATAAAACCCGGCGTTTTATTGCAGGGCGCTTGAGGCCCTTTCCGATTGCACGTTAGATCGAGCCTTCGGCAACCTACGAACAGAACTCTTCCACTTACCTAAAGCTGTAAGGGCGCTACAATTTTCGCTGTTCCAGTCACGGCCAACTCAAATCCATTCCGGGGGATGGACACATGAATTTTCTAAAGACTCTTCTCGCGGTCCTGCTGGGGTTCCTTCTCGGTGCTGCCCTGTCTCGCCCAAAAGCAGCGAAGGCCGCCGGCAACGTTTACGTGAAGCAGGTACCCGTCGGTGTGTACAACCCAATCCAGGGCTCCAGTGTGGTCGGGTTCTCTTGCACCGGCTCCGGCGGTAATGCAGAATGCTTTATTGCCAGCCAGTAGAAACCTGGCCGGCTCAGCTCAGGAGTGCATCACGTGGCCGCCATCCACGTTGACGGTCTGACCGGTTACCTGTGCTGCCCTTGCCGAGGACAGAAACGTCACCATGTCGGCTATGTCCTCGGGCTCCTGCCAGCGGCCAAGGGGTGTGATGGCCCGCACCTTATCGCCCGCCCATTCGTCGTACGAACGACGCTTGGCCTGCGGTTGTTGATCGTTCCACGCCTTCCAGACCCGCTCGTTGAGAGGCGTGCGGACCATACCCGGACTGACCACATTGACACGAATTCCATGCGGTCCCAGATCCTTTGCCATGCACTGCGCGAAGTTGATGTTAGCCGCTTTGCTTGCGCTGTAAGGAGGGTCGGTCTGGGAACCAATTTGGCCGGCGACCGAAGCCAGAAAAACGAACGTTCCGTCTTTGCGCGAAACCATTCCCGGGGCGATGGCGTGGGCGACGTGTGCCATTCCCAATATGTTCACTTCCAAGACCCGCGGCCAGTCTGCAGGCTCAAGATTGGTAAACGGATAGCCAAATTTTCCCGAACCCACGGCTGCAGCGTGAACCAGATGGGAGATCGGTCCCAGCCCGGTTTCGGTTTGCCGAACTGCCTCCTGCACAGCAGTAAAATCGCAGACGTCCACCGGGATACCAAGCGACGAGCCGCCGAAGTCTCGAACAAGCACACCGGCGGCATCTTTGACTTGGGTCGATAAATCCCACAATGCGACGTGACAGCCTTCACGCGACAAAGAGCGGGCACACGCCCAGCCGATGCCGCTGGCCCCTCCCGTGACCACCGCAACTCTCCCAGCAAGTTCCAGTTCCATTCCGCGTCCCCTGCGCACACTGTGAACAAGACCGATTCATAGTACATTGGCGCACAATCGACCCGCTGCGGCTAGCCTTTCGCGCGAAAGCAAAAAACCATGATTCCATCGCCCGCAGGTGCAACTTTCGGCTGTCCACTGGCGTCCTTTGAAGTGGTTACTCCTGCGCTCAACCGATTGCAGTAGAATAACTTAGGCTTGGCACTTGAACCGTTGGGTGAACCCCTGGCTAAGCGGTCATTTAGCCTCAGCGTAGTGCCCTCATTTACCATGGGTGGTGCTGCTGAATCCGTTGGCGCCAGGTGAGGCTCTTATGGAAACTCCATGCTGCGATCGCCGAGATAACGATTTCCAAGGAGACTAGCCCGTGGATGGATCTGCAACGAATACGCTCGATTCGATCGGATCGTCTTCGCTAACGGCTGAGGATAGCCAATTAAAGCCACGGATACAGTCCGCCGTCCGTACGGTCGCGATTCTACTTGCCGTCGCCGACAGCCCTAACGGATTGAGAGCCAAAGAGATCATGGATAAATTGGGTCTCTCGCGCCAAGTGACCTACCACCTGATTCATACCATGCACGGGACCGGGATCATCCGGAAGAACGACAGCAATAAGTACGTGCTCGGTCTGGCGGCGGTTTCCATCGCAGAGGGCTTTCACCGCCAGCTGGCGCCCCCTGAGCATCTTGCTCGCCGGGTCAGGTCGATCGTCGCCGCGACTGGAGAAACCGCTTACGCGAGTGGTTGGGTCGACGGTGAAATCGTTGCCCTCGCGACCGCGCGCGGCGAATCTCCGGTCGGAGCTGCCCAGGTTCCCCAGGGTTACAGCGGTTATGCCCATGCGCGAGCGGCGGGAAAGTTGCTTCTAGCGATGGTCGACCCCGCAGTTCGCCAAACGTACTTGGCGAAGCATCCCCTGGAAGCCAGGACGGCCAAAACGATCACCGACGCCGACGACCTGATAAGGGAATTCGAACGTATCCGATCCACCGGCTATGCGGTGGACAATGAGGAGTTCCATGAGGGGCTTCAATGTCTGGCCGTGCCGGTGGAAGGCCTGGGAGGCCGGTTCGTGCTAGGGATCTCCGTACCCAAGCAACGTTTTGACGCCAATTTTGAACGATACCTAGCCGCTCTGCAGAACGTAGCCAAGATCAACAGCTAGACCATCGCGACTGCTCACCACAAAATCTCGCGAATCGGTAACAAACGCCTGGGATCAGAGCTGTAATTTTCCGGTAGTCAAGTTTGGACGCTTTGTATCAGGGCACGACTTTAGTCGGGCCGTTGAGGTCCAGCAAAATCTGGGCTTTAGCCGCTGGGCTTTTTCTTTGCGTCCTGGCGGAAAAACCCCATGCGCCGCTGAGGGTTATCGCGGACAAGCATTTCGTGCAGGATGCCCAATTCTCTTTTGGGTCCTTTACGCCCGACTAAACAGCTTGCGGAAAAAGTCTGCACCGGACAGGAGAGCAACATCTCAGGGGCTAAAGCCCTCATCGGGCGCGATTTTATGGCCCGACTAAAGTCGTGCCCTGATACAAAACATGAGCTTTTCTGCAACCTGTAAAGTCGTGCCCTTATACAAAGCATCCAAACCCCGACTACCGGAACTTTCGAAGAGGTTAATTGGGGCAAGACTGCCCTGGAATCGCTAGATTCCGATTATGCCAGGGGCAGACAGCTGGGGCCTGCCGGCTCGAAGTTACTTAAGACAAACTCCTGGTGTCCAAGAGATTCCGAGGCGGTTTGCCGGCCTCGCGCTGTGGCCATCGTTACGTCATAGATCTCATCGTTACAAAAAATGCGTGGACGCGATTGACGTGCAGTTCCTATACTGATTCCGAAATGATACTTCGAAATCGAAGTATCATTTTGCTTTCAGTCATGATGGGCTTATGGCGAGCAAAAAACGAAAATCCTCTCCTGGTACGTACTCTGCTCATCGCGAGAGGCAACGAAAACGTATTCTCGACGCTGCCGAGAAGCTTTTCGTAGAGCGCGGCATAGACCGCGTAACCATGGCAGAACTCACGGCGGCGAGCGGGCTTCAGCCGTCGACGATGTATCAATATTTCTCGAAGAAAGATGACATCGTCTGGGCCATTGTCGGCAACATCATGGCGACAGTTAGCGCTCGCTCCAGCGAAGCTGATGCGAGCGCAAAGTCTGCGCTGGATAAGATCATTGCTTTTCTCGAATACATGGCAGAGGAACTCTCCAACCAGCGAGCCCAAGTCCGCTTCATGGCACAGTTCGACGCGATGTATTCGCGTGACTGCCCCGTGGAACGCCTCCTGACATTGGAAGCAGAGAGCAGCAATATGGGGAGCGAAGTCTTCCGCGAGTTGATCCGGGAAGGTATTGCCGACGGTTCGCTTCGTCCGGATCTGGATCCCGATTTGACAATGCAGGCCATAATGAACGCCGCGATCGGCACGCAGCGACGCCTCGCGTCGCTCGGTAACAAAGTCGAATTGGAGTATGGGCAGTCGATAGATCGACTCTTTCGCGAAACAATCCGCGTAATCGTACTAGGGTTGCGAGCCACTGGCTCCGCCCAGAAGGAACCTTCCAAGCGAGCGAAGGGTCGAAATCTCTAAGAAGAAAAGCTATCAATGATGCATAGAAGGAGAGAAGTTATGTCGATGAATCTCACTCGCCGGGACGCCCTCAAAGGGATTGCCGCGGTTTCCGTCGTTCCGCTCTTCCCGCCTTACGCGTTTGCCGCCCCCGGAGACCGTGGAGATGTCGCAAGTACAAGTTTCGACGATGGCTGGCTCTTTCTTCGAGGAGACGCCGCAGGGGCCCACGAGCCGGGGTTTGACGCCTCAGCTTGGCGCAAGGTTGACCTACCTCACGATTGGTCGATCGAAGATCTTCCCACTCACTCCGCAACCAACGGAGCTGAGGCCATCTGGCAGGATTGCAATTGCCCCGAAACAGCCGGGCCCTTCAGCAGGATGAAGAGTGAAGGAGAGGCGGCGACCGGCTGGGTAGCCGGTGGTATCGGATGGTATCGAAAGAGCTTTCCAACACCGCGCCTGACGCAGGGAGGCCGTGCAATCCTGCTTTTCGATGGCGTCTATCGCAATTCGGAACTATGGGTCAACGGAACGGAGGCGGGCAAGCACCCCTACGGCTATACCGCCTTCTATTTCGACATAACCGATCTGCTCCATGAGAAGGGCGACAACGTGCTGGCCGTCAAAGTCAGCAACACTGGAAGGAACAGTCGCTGGTACACCGGCTCCGGCATTGACCGCCATGTACTACTAATGACAACCGGGCGTGTGAGCATTCCTGTGTGGGGAGTACATGTGCAATCGTCCGATATCTCCGCCGCTGGCGCTACCGTCAGCATCGCCGTCCAGTTGGCCAACCATGACGCAAGCGCGGTAACGGCAACGGTCTCCTGCAAACTCCTCGACGAACATGGGAATGTCGCGGCCGCGCTCCGAGCGGAAAAGCAGTTGGCCGCGAAAACAGGCGGCAAAGCTCTCCTGGTCAGCAAAATCGCGCAGCCGCAACTATGGTCTCCAAATTCGCCTGGCCTCTACAAAGCCGAAGTCGAAGTTTCCTGCTCCGGTGCAGTTGTCGATCGCAGCATCATACCGTTCGGCGTTCGTCAAATCAAAGTCGACGCGGAGCATGGACTGCGCATCAATGGTGAGTCCTACAAGCTCAAAGGGGCATGCGTCCACCATGACAACGGCCCTCTTGGGTCGGCGGCAATCGATCGCGCTGAAGAGCGCCGTGTCGAGTTGCTCAAAGCAAATGGCTATAACGCGATTCGGTGCAGCCACAACCCACCCTCTTCGGTATTCCTGGACGCCTGCGACCGCTTGGGGATGATGGTCATCGACGAAGCGTTCGACATGTGGCAGCAGCAAAAGAATCCTGACGACTACCACCTTGACTTCAAAGACTGGTGGAAGAGCGATATCGATTCGATGGTGCTTCGTGACCGCAACTATCCCAGCGTCATCATGTGGAGCATTGGGAACGAAATTTCTGAGCGCTCCGATCCAGACGGAGTTCAGATCGCCAAAGACTTGTCTAGCAGGGTTCGCGAACTGGATCCCTCACGTCCCGTCACCATGGCGGTCCCGTTCTTCTTCGATGCCACGAAGCCTCGACCCTGGAGCGACACAGATGCGGCTTACCAGTACCTCGATGTGTGTGGCTACAACTATACAAAGGATCACCACGAATCAGACCACCAGCTGCATCCGTCAAGGGTCATGATGGGAACGGAATCTTTCCCGGTGCAGGTCGCCGAGAACTGGGAACTGATCAACAAGCATAGCTACATCATCGGAGATTTCGTCTGGACAGGCATCGACTACATCGGTGAATCGGGATTGGGAGCCGCAGTGCTCGCGCCCGAGAAAAACGCGTTTGGACCGCCCGCTCCTGCGACCGCTGGAGCAGATGCGGCGGCGGCAATCCAGATCACTCTGCCAAAGAACAGCACCTTCGCCAGGCCGGGTTTTCCCTGGTTCATCAGCTATTGTGGCGACATTGATCTGATCGGCAACAAGAAGGCGCCTAGCTATTTGCGTGATGTTGTCTGGGACCGCAGCCCGCTCGAGATGGCCGTCGTGCGGCCTTTGCCGCCGGGCCGCAAAGAGCAGATCATGCTCTGGGGCTTCTACGACGAATTGCGTAGTTGGACCTGGCCGGGCAACGAAGGCGTCACCGTTACCGTGCGGGTCTACAGCAAGGCAGAGAAGGTGAACCTGACACTAAACGGCAAACCGATTGACGTTGCCAAGGCCGAATTTCCAGCCCCGTTTGTCACCGAGTTTGTTCTGCCGTATGCCCCTGGCGAACTGAAAGCTTCCGCAGTCGTGAATGGCAAGTTCGTGGAGCAAGTCCTTCGCACCACAGGAAACCCCAGCAGAATCGCGTTGCGTGCGGACCGAGCGCATACCAGGACAAGCCGCAACGACCTCTCTTACGTCATGGCCGAGATGCAGGACGATGCCGGCAATCCGATTGAAGACGGAGTCGCAAAGATTCAGTTCTTAGTGAAGGGTCAAGGCGAACTGGCTGCGGTCGGCAGTGCCAACCCTCACGACATGGCGAGTTACCACCAGCCCCATCGCATGACATTTCATGGCCGCTGCCTTGCCATCCTGCGGCCTAGCGGCGAGAAAGGCACCATCACGCTCGAAGCGCGAGGAGATAACCTTCGTTCAGACAACATCACTATCGATGTCGGCTAGTAAACTGCGGCACACCGACTAAGCCATCCTCTTCTCAATAAGCGGTATCTAGCCGCTCTGCAGAGCGTAGCCAAGATCAACAGTTAACATTCCGATCTATGCCAGCGGCAGACAATGGCGAATACCTTCAGCTGCTTGCGCATGACGAGTAAACTTCCGCGGCCCAGGATTCGAAATTCTCGTCCAGATGGATTCGGAATAGACGAGTCATTGGCAAAACAGCCTTCGATTTGCTTCTCCGCCTCCAGGGCGTTTCTACTGCACGGTCACCTGCAGCGTAGCTGTCGGAGTGATAGATCCAGAGGTCGCCGTAACTGTAACCGTGCTTGTTCCTGCTGGGGTTCCAGGGTTCGAAGTCGTGCTGCCGCCCCCACTGCCCCCACCGCCGCTGCCGCCCCCACCGCACCCGACAAGCGCACCACCCAGGATGAATGCAAAGAGCAGCACGAACCAGCCGCTCCAGCCGGCAACACGTTTAGCTCCGGGCATCACCAAAAGAAGCAAGCAGCCCAGCGCCAAAAGCCCCGTCATTCCAGCCCGGTGAATGCCGCCCCGCACTGAAGACTGCGCAGCCGTCGTAGTAATCGTCAAGGTAGTTGTTACGGCGCTCCCGCTCGGAGTGACCGTTGCCGGAGCAAAAGTGCAGGTCGCCTCGGAAGGCAGGCCGCCGCAAGCAAAGGTCACCGGCTGCGCAAAGCCCCCGGCCGGCGTAATGGAGATTGTGGTTGTACCGGTCGCGCCCGCCGTAATGGACAGGCTGGTTGGGCTGGCACTCAGGGTGAAGGAAGCTGGGACGGCGGCCTGAACCGTCACCGTTACTGCGGTAGAGGTAGAGGCGGCAAAGTTGCTATCCCCTCCATACTTGGCGGTGATGCTATGGGCTCCCGTAGCCAGCGTGCTGGTGGAGGAGGTCGCGACCCGCGAGGTATTCAATGTGCCCGTGCCCAGGGTGGTGGTGCCGTCAAGGAAGGTCACGGTGCCGGTAGGTGTACCTGTACTTCCGCTGGCGCCGGTGATGGTGGCGGTGAAGGTGACGCTGCCGCCCGCGGTAATGGTTGCGGCTGAGGCGGTGAGCGCCGTGGTCGTTGCCGCCGGCGTTGTAGTAACGGGTGCAGAGCCGTAAATATTAAGCAGAACGACGTTGCCGGCCAGGAGATCGGCCTTGCCGTCATGGTTGAAATCACCTGCCACCGCTGGCCCGCCGGCGAACAGGTTGATCAGGTCTTTGGGATAGGAATTTCCATTCGATGGCACGGAGGTGAAAGTGCCATCCCCTTTGCCGTAGTAGATGCCGCTAATGTCTTCGGCTTCGAGCAGGGCAATGTCGACATTGCCGTCGCCGTCGAAGTCTGCGGCGGCAATGCCGGAGCTGCGAATCGCGTCGCCACCGCTGACATTGAGGATGGTTGGGGCGGCGAAGGTGCCGTCCCCATTGCCGAGTGAGATGGCGAGCTCGGCCTGGCTGGCGGTGGTTTCGCCCAGGCAGAGGAGGTCGAGTTTGCCGTCTTTGTTGAAATCTGCGATGAGGAGGGGGTTGCCGAAAAAGAGGCCTGGATTGGCGGCGGTGCTGATGGTAGTGGACGCCTGAAAGGTGCCGTCGCCGCTGCTGAGGAATAACTGAAGCTCGGTGGTGGCGGTGGCGTCAGCGACGCCCGTCGGAACGGTGGCCAACACGTCGGTTTTGCCGTCACCGTTGATGTCCGCAACGCTCACGATAGTTGGCACCGGAGCGAAGTTAGCCGCTGTGGCGTTGGTGTAGGTGGTGGTGATGATGGGAGGCTTGAAGGTGCCGTCTCCGTTGCCGGGGATGACGACGAAGCCCCCAACATAGGGATTGGTCACTCCGGTTCCGCCGATGGTGTCGGTGAAACTGAAGATAAGGTCGCTGTGGCCCGAGCCGGTGAACTTGCCGACGAAGAGGCTGCCGGCAACGAGATTGTTATCGAAGCCGCTGCCGCCGGGCGCGATCGCAGGAAAGGCATAGGGGACGGGTGCGGCGAAGGTGCCGTCGCCGTTGCTGAGCGCCACGAAGTAAACGGGAAGTGGATTCAAAGCACCAACCGTGTTGTTAAGGCCGTTATCCGCGAAGACCAGGTCAGCCTTGCCATCGCCGTTGATGTCTGCAACGGCGAACGTGCTGACGCCGGCGGTGTTGGCGCCGGTGATCGTCTGCCCGTTGAGGGTGAAGCTGGCGGGTGCGGTGATGGTGGAGGTGGGATTGAATGCCCCGGTGGCCGTGCCCAGCTGGACGGTGAAGGTAGACCCGGGACTGTTGGTTGCGCCAGGAGCGAGGGTGATGAGATCGGGCAGGCCGTCGCCATTGACGTCGCCCAGGTTGTTGCCGGAGTAGTTTCCGGTAATGGCGGGCGCTCCGGAAAACGTGTCGTTGCCGTGACCCATCAAGGCGTAAGACATGTTGGGAGCGGAGCTGTCCCCGCCATACGCTCCGCCATTGCCCAGGCCGACATAGATGTCGGCGTTGCCGTCTCCATCGAGGTCGGTGACCGCGACAAAGCCATAGGAATTGATGGTGGCGTAGCTACTGCCTGCGGTGAAGGTACCGTCGCCTTTCCCCAGGTAGGTCAGGATGTTGCTTCCTGTGCTGAGGACCAGGTCGAGTTTGCCGTCATTGTTGAAATCACCGCTGGCGAGGTTTGGCCCAAAGTTGCTGTCGCCGACGGCGTAGGGAAAGGCTGGAGCTGGAGCCGGGGTGAAGGTACCGTCGCCATTGCCGAGGAGCACCGCGCCGTTGGAGCAAATAACGTCTTTCTTGCCGATATGCCGGAGGTCGGCGGTGATCAGGTTGATGATGGGCGTGGAGGTGGTGTTGGCATAGCCGGGCAGGGTGGGCGCGGCAAAATTCTGGGCGGCGGCGAAGGTGCCGTCGCCTTTTCCCAGCAGGACGGAAATCTCCTGGGTATTGGAGACGGAGACGATGTCCAGCTTTCCATCTCCGTTGACGTCGTCGATCACTGCGGCGGTGGCTGAGGCGCCGGCGGTTGGGTAGGTGACGGCGGTCTGAAACGTACCGTCAGCGTTGCCCAGTAGCACGTACACGGAGCCCCCCTTGTTGTCGGTACCGTTACTGGTAATGACCAGGTCGCGGTTTCCGTCCCCGTTGAGGTCCCCCCCAGTCAGAACGCCGGCCGTGGCTAAGGCGAACGAGGTGATAGTAAAGTTGGTTACACCGGACAGGATGTACAGGCCGTTGCTTGTTGAGGCAGTAAGGCCAATCGCCGCGAAGACGCTGATTCCGGTGGTTGTGTTGCCAACGAAAATACCTGGTGCGGAGCCGGTACCCACCGTCGGCTGCACCGGGCAGCCTGCCGCAAAGACATCTGGGGCGGAGGTGAGCTGCGCCTCTGAATGCAGCAAACGCTCGTAACTCGGCGTATCGGTGGTTTGCATATAAGTACCGGCGCCGATGCTGTAGGTGGCGGCGGCCAGGGTAAGCGAGCAGTCCGGCATCCGGTACAGTCCAATTACTTGACCGGGGGCTGCCGAGATGGTCGTAAAGTTGCCCTGAAAGCTGGCTACACCGGTTTGGGAGCCGTCGCTTCCCGTAAACTCCGGCCTGGGAACACGACGGGTGCGATCCGATCTTTGGCCTGGCTCCTGGCTCTGGCCGGCGGCATAAGCCATGGAACTCTGCATGAAAACGACACCAGCAAGACGGTGACCACCGCGATAGACCTGTTGGCTGGGGAAGATTTCTGTGGGTTTCCGATTCGCAGTTGCATTACCCCTCCGGACGCCGGCCCGGGTGGTCCCAGGGGAACGTCTGCTCCGTAAGGGCTACCGTCTTCTTGCCGCCAAGCGGTGTCCTTAGGCCGGAGTAACGGTAGGCTGTTTATCCTCGAAAATCTTTACCTGATTCCAACCCAATTCGGAATTAATTATGAAATCGTCAACCTGACTCGATATACTGCGTTTCCCCCTGAACAACAGGTCGCACTGCAATGTTTGTCTTAGGTTCCGCTTACCTCGATCCCGATAAGCAACTGCTGACGATTGGCGCCCGCAGCGTTACTCTGCAACGCAAACCCTACCAAGTACTTCTGTGTCTGATTGAGAATCGTCACAGGATGGTCTACCGCGAGGAGCTGTTGGAACGGTTTTGGGACGGCAAGGAGGTCTACGACCAGAGCCTCAGCAAAGCCGTCGGGAGCATACGCAAAGCCCTGGGTGAGGAAGATGGTTCGGAGTTTATCCAGACTCGCTGGGGGCTTGGCTATCGTTATGTGGGTCCATTCCAGGAGTTGCCGTCGAATTCGGCCCTAGCGGATCCGCCGCCAAACCTACGTGACGTACCCCCCGAATCTGAAAAGGCTGCTGTTGCTGTGCCCTCTGGCGAGGTTCTGGAGCCGGAGGCAAGCCGGGCGCTTCCGTTGGTTCTTGAAGGCCCGGCTCCCTGGTTCCCAACTTCCGTCCGGATTCCCGCCCGAGCGTGGCTTATTTTCTCTTCATTGGCTCTCATCGCCGTGCTCGGCTTCGCCTCCTACACGTCTCGTGTCCACGGTCGCGCGGAGAGCCCCGTTTCCGCGTCGGCAGCCATTCATTCGCTTGCCGTGCTGCCCTTTCGTGCCGAGGGAAACAAAGAGGAGGATCAATATTTGGGTCTTGGACTGGCCGACGCTGTGGCTGCCGAACTCGGCACCGTCCCCCAGTTGAGGGTGCGCTCTTCCACGACCGTAGGGTCCATCCTGGGTCCTCAGCCGGATATTGCCTCGGCAGGCAAAAAACTGGAGGTCCAGGCGCTGGTAAGCGGTGAGATTCATCGTGTGGATAACAAGATCGCCATCACCGTGCGATTGCTTGACAGTGCAACCGGGGCGGATCTTTGGTCGGGCCACTTCAACACGGATAACGGCAATATCTTTAACACCGAAGACTCTATCGCGCAGCAGGTCTCGAGCGCCCTGATACCTCAGATCGGGATGAGCGCGGTGAAAACCGGTTCCGCTCCCGACACTAATCATCCGGAGGCCTATGCCAAATACATGAAGGCGAAGTTTTTTGCCAGCATGCGAACGCAAAACTCGCTGGCAAAAGCCATCGATCTTCTGAACCAGACCATACTGATCGATCCCAGGTATGCACGTGCGTACGCGGCTCTTGCCGATTGCTACCAGCTGCAGGGTTTCTACCAGTTTGTGCCGCCCACCGAAGCTTATCCCCGGTCGAAAGCTGCCGCGCTGCAGGCATTATCTATGGATAACGCTCTCGCCGAAGCCCATGTCTCCCTGCTTTCCACACTGACTGACTACGATTGGGACTGGCCGGGTGCCGAGCGGGAATTCAAAGCTGCTATCGCCATTGACCCCAACTACGCGGTTGCCTATCAGTATTACGGCTATGCGCTGTTCGGGATGGGACGAGGCGAAGAAGGTATCGTCGCCATGAAGCACGCAGCTGAGCTCGATCCTGTTTCGCCCAGCGTGCAAACGTCGCTGGCCTGGGGTTACTTTCTGCTTCGCCGCGATGAGCAAGCAGTCGACCAATGCAAACGGGTTCTCGAGCTATATCCCGATTTCGTTCCGGCTCACCAACTGATGGGACTGGTGTATGGGCAGATGAATGCCGGCCAGCGTTCTATGGCCGAGCTCAACCAGGCCGAAGCACTGGAGAGGGATAGCACGATCACTCCTATTCTCCTTGATTACGAGTTGGCCAGGACGGGTAAACGAGCCGAAGCCAGCCGTGACCTGTCAGCCGTGATGGCCCGATCGCACGGCGACTCTATCCCTGACTACTATGTGGCCGCGGCGTGGACGGCTGTCGGTGACAAAGAGAAGGCGCAGGTCTCTTTGAATCGGGCTTACCAGCTCCGGTCGAACTGGCTCATTTATCTGCCGTACGATTCCCGCTTCGACGATCTTCGTCCCGATCCGCAATTCCAGGCTCTGGTTCACAAGGTTGCCTTTCCCCGCGACTGAGTGGGCGTGCCTGTATGGCGATTTATGCCAGCGGCAGACAGCTTGGTCCGGTTGGCTCAAAGTATTTGTAGGTCAAGACGAACTCCTGATGGCCAAGAGATTCCGAGGCGGTTTGCCGGCCTCGCGCTGTGGCCATCGTTACGTCATAGACCTCATCCCCTAGCTGGTCGAGGGTCGCCGAACCTTCCAGGATGCGCCCTGCGTTGATATCCATATCGTCGCTCATGCGGCGGAATGTTTGCGGATTGGCACAGACTTTGACCACCGGTGAGAGGGCCGAACCGACCACAGAGCCACGCCCGGTTGAAAATAAGATCAAGTGCGAACCACACGCGATGAGCTCTGCAATTTCCGCGTTGTCGTTGATATTGGGAAACCCAAAGCGCACTGGACCATCCGGAACTACGTCGAGCAAATAAAGGCCGCCGCGGGGAGGAATGTCTCCAGGCTTGATGATGCCGCAAATCTTCGAGCTGCCGCTCTTGCTATAAGCGCCCATGGATTTCTCTTCCAATGTAGTGAGGCCGCCGTCTGCATTTCCCGGCGCGAAGCTGCCATGGCCAAGGGTGGAGTAGTATTTGGCCGCCTTGCCTACCACGGCAACCAGTTCGTCGGCCAGCTCGGGCGTGAGCGCGCGCCGCGCCATGATGTGTTCACAGCCAATGAGCTCCCCCGTCTCTTCAAAGATAGCGGTGGCATGTTGGGCCGTAAGCTGGTCGAAGGCCAGGCCGATGGCGGGGTTTGCGGTGATGCCACTGGTGGTGTCAGAACCTCCACAGACGGTACCGACAACCAACTCCCCGACACTCATCGGAGTCACGACATCTGACTGCATTGCGGCGAGCGTGGATTCGACCCACGAGCGGCCCTTTTCTACCGTCTTGCGCGTGCCGCCGGCCTGCTGAATGATCAAGGTGTCCACAGGCCGGCCGCTTTGCCGAACCGCCTCTTCGAGGCTGTGGCGATCGAAGCTTTCGCAACCCAATGACACCAGCAGGACACCTCCAACATTCGGATGGGTGCAAAGACTCTTCATCATGCGAGCGGCATAGGCATTGGGGTAACATCCGCCAAAACCGATCAGGTGCACTCCGCGCTCCTGGAAAGGATTGGCGATGGCACGGGCCACATGGTGGGCGCATTCCACCAGGTAACAGACGGCAACGTAATTCCGTATGCCTTTGCGCCCGTCCTGACGTAGATATCCTTGTAACTCAGTGGTTCCAGACATGGCCATCTTCCTTATCGAGAGTATAAGTCGGCAGGTAATCGCTCTTCATGTTATGAATATGCACCAGCTCACCCAGCGCGATATTTCGCGTTGCTGAACCAATCGGAACACCATATTTGACGATGGTTTCGTTGATAGCGATGTTGCAGGCAGCTATCTTGAAGCCAAGGGGGATGGTTTTTTCTACAACTACATAATTCCCACTTATCTGCAGGCTTACTCCGCTTGCTATCGGAGATATCGCCGTACAGACATTGTCACCAGGGTTGAGAAACAAAAGACGGCTGTCAGTCATGCTTGCCCTCCACGTTGATCGAGCGTGAGCTTGTTCAGAGAATTCCATGCTTGCGGAACGCCTCGGTACTTGACAAACCTGCCTCGATTTCCTTACGCACTACTTTCTCTCCGCGAGCCTTTTCGAGGGCGCGAGCAATGGCTTCTTCTTCAATCGTACCGGGCACGACCAAAACCCCGTCCATGTCGCCAAAGATCAGGTCGCCGGGTTCGATATGGACTCCTCCGATTTCGACTGGGCATCGATAGTCCACAATCTTCGAGCGGATGCCGGCGTCTTGCGCATAGCGTCCGCGGCTGAAAACGGGCCACTCCTGGGCCAGGATTTGCGGTGTGTCGCGATGAAATCCGTCAATGACCGCGCCAAGACCACCGCGGGTCCGCGCCGTGGCGGTAAGAATTTCGCCCCACGCAGCACAGTTGTGGCAGCCTCCGGTGGCGACGTAGATTTCACCGGGAAGTATCTGGTCCAGCGCTTCCGTCATAAGGCCGAAGGGATCTTCTTGCTTTCCCCAGGCGTCGGCAATCTGGACCGGCATCGCGCGTCCGGCTACGCGCATGCTTTCCTTCATGGGTTGAATGGGCTGGGGCAGGAATTGATGTGTGTAGCCCAACACATCCAACACATCGCCGAGTACCGGCGTGTAGAGACTCTCGAGGATGGTTCGAAATCGCGCGGTTTCGGTCGATGTTTCCACTCGGATCATCCTTTCATCATATTGCGCGGCGAAACGATGATTGCCTGTAACATTCGCGTTCGGTCAGGTTCACCCAGGACTGACGTCCTGGGCTACTCTCAGCCGTCCCCTTCGACAAGCTCCCACGGCACACCGGGGCAGGCAGGGCAGGCTCTTCGGGACTGATCGCGATCTGCACTGATAGCTGATTTGTTCTCAGCTAGTGCTGTCCAAATCAGCCGATCAAAAAAGCGATGCCGGCACGGTCGCAAAAGAACCAAAGTCATCATATAGTGTACATATTGTCAGATTGAGATGTTTTCCTTGACAAGCCCAGATCGCGCACATATATAAGGATGCGTTTGCAATCTGAGTGTTTTTGCGCCGGCCTGGTAGGCTGAGGGGCTCAATCCCGTATGAAGTTCAAGAAACGAAGTGTCTGCTGGTTAGCCCTGATGTGCATGACAGTCGGCCAGCCGGGGCAGACGCAAAAGACTCCCAACCAAGCGAACTGGACGGACTACGGCGGCGGAGTAGACGCTCTGCAATATTCGCCACTGGAGCAGATCAACAAGACCAATGTGAACCAGCTCGCCCAAGCCTGGTTCTATTCCGTGCCCGGGGTGAGCGCCCGATTCAGCTACAGCCCATTGATCGTCGACGGCAAGATGTATGTTCTGGGCAGCGGCAAAACGATTGTTTGTCTTGATGCGGCTTCGGGCAAGGAGATTTGGTCCCATCCGACCGAAGGAACTCCCACCGATCGCGGCATCAATTACTGGGAGAGCAAAGATCGGAAAGACCGCAGGCTGATCTTCGCGGCCGATAGCTTTCTTCAGGAGATCGACGCCCAGACCGGCGCGTCTATCCACAGCTTTGGCATCGATGGAAAGATCAACCTGCGCGAAGGGCTCGGCCGCGACCCCAAGACCATTCCCGAGATTCAAACCGGCACCCCCGGACACGTCTTCGAAAACATGATCATCCTGGGTTCCGCCACCAGCGAATCCTACGGCTCACCGCCGGGTGATATTCGCGCATACGACGTGCTAACGGGCAAGACGGTTTGGAGCTTTCATACTGTGCCCCACCCGGGTGAGTTTGGATATGACACCTGGCCAAAGGACGCATGGAAGTACGTGGGCGGCATCAATACCTGGGGCGAATTCGCAATCGACAAGAAACGGGCGATTGGCTACTTCCCGCTCGGGTCGCCTACCTACGATTTCTGGGGTGGTGACCGCATCGGCACCGGCTTGTACGGAGATTGCCTGTTGGCGTTGGACCTGCGAACGGGCAAGCGGCTTTGGTACTTCCAAACCGTCCATCACGATCTATGGGATTACGATCCAACCACGGCGCCGAAGTTGCTGACCGTGCAGCATGACGGCAAGACGGTCGACGTCGTGGCCCAACCGACGAAAACTGGTTTCTTGTTTGTGTTTGATCGCGTCTCGGGGAAGCCGCTTTGGCCGATCGAGGAACGTCCCGTGCCCAAGAGCGAAGCACCCGGAGAAGAGTCGTGGCCAACGCAGCCGGTACCCACAAAGCCGCTGCCCTTCGCACGCCAAAGCTTCACTGAGAAAGACATCGACCCATACCTTAGCGAGGCCGACAAAGCGCACATCCTGGAGATACTTCGGGCCTCGAATAACCAAGGCATCTTCACGCCGGGAACGGACCAGCGTAATTCCATCCAGATCCCAGCAGACGATGGCGGTGCGAACTGGGGTAATGGGGCGGCCGATCCGAAGACGGGCATGGTCTACTTGCGAACCTCGGATTCACCAGAGCTGAAGCTTAAGTTATCGCAGAGGGTCCCGCTGCGTGTACCGCATGACGCGACCACTGAGATGCAGGGTCACGCGATCTTCTCTCAGCTGTGCCAAGGTTGCCATGGCCCAAATCGCACTGGTGTCATGTCGCCCAAGGATATTGGCATCGACAAGTTTAAAAAGATCGTCAGCGGCGGCGAAGGCGAGATGCCGGGATTTTCTGACCTGCAGCCCGAGTATCTGGATGCTCTGGCTGCATATATTTCAAATCCGGCAGCCGGCGGTCCGGCGCTGGCTGCGACCCCAGGTGGCGGAATGGAACGGCTGCCGCCGCCGCCCGGAACCACTCGATACTTTGGCACCTACGAAAATCGAATTCTCTCCAGCGATGGCCTGCCGGCGATCAGCCCGCCATGGACTTCTCTGGTGGCCATCGATCTAAATGACGGAGAACTTAAATGGAGGATACCGATTGGTGTTGTGCCTGGTTTGGCTGCCAAAGGCATTAGGGACACCGGAACCGCGAAGGTAGCCTTGGCCGCGAATCGAACTGCGCCGATCGTGACCGCGGGCGGACTGGTGTTTATAGCGACGTGGCCGGACCGCACCATTCACGCTTACGACAAAGAGACTGGCAAGTTACTTTGGGAGCAGGAGATCGAGGCGAATCCCGAAGGCCTCCCGTCAGTGTATGAAGTGGACGGACGGCAGTACATCGTCTTCTGCGCCTCGGGGCATCCGCCAGAGGCCGCGCCCGCAGAGGGCTTCGCATGGAAAGCAGGAAAAGCCGAAGCGCAAGGCTATTACGCGTTCGCCTTGCGTAAGCAGTAATTTTCTTTACCGGCCGCAAGCCGCCCGTTCGCGAAAGGATTTTGATGCGTCTCATGAGTCCAGGTTTCTGGAGTGCTCGAACTGCGGTGACAGGTCTCACCGTCTTGCTGCTTGCTTTGATGGTCTGCCCTGGGATGTTCGGGAACACGCAATCTCCGCCGGATCCAAACAAAAATCCAGGAGGTGGTGAGAAGCCGGGGCCCGGCAGCTTCAGCCTGCCGTCTGTTTCCGTTCGACCCGCGGATCGAGGCAGGCTGCGCACGAGCGCGACCGAGATACTCGGCTGGAGGGTCGGCGTGCGGACTGACACCTTCGGTCCCATTACGTTCTCAGATGCGGCAATGAAGGCCGATGCCGCTGGCCTGTCTAGAGTCGAAGGTGTGAGCACGCAGCAGGTGAGTGCAGAGATTCCCAAGAAGCTCGACTACCATCTAACCCCCGACGAAGTGACAAAGGTAAAGAATCGGCTCGATGAGTTGCGTCTCCGAATGCCGGCATACTATATCGACGCTCTGCCCGCCGACGAAAGCGCCCGGCGCAAATCGTTTGAGTTTGCCAAGGAGCTGGGGGCTGACATGGTCATTGTTCCGGCTGAGCCTGCGTCGTTCGCAGCACTCGACAAGCTGGCGAACGAGACCGGAATGAACGTGGCGGTTGTGAATGAAAATACGCGGAGCGCGATGGCAGCGCTCGATCCTCTCAGCAACCATATCGGGTTGAGCGTGAATCTCGGCGCCTGGGAAAAGGCTGGGATTCAACCGCTCGATGGATTGGCGCTGGTAAAGAACAGGCTGCTGGCCGCGGACCTGCACAACGTGGCGGATGCATCCGCATTTCTCCTCCAACTGAGCCGGCTTCAGCCGCCTGCTCTTCAACCGGATTGGCCGCCGGCTCGCGATGGCGGCGCCAAGAGATCCGAAGGCAAGCCTCTCTTCTTCACCCTGGATCCGGCGGGCGGAGAACTTGCGGAGGCTGCGGATGCTTACGATAAAGCCGTTCTGCCCGCGATCGCGTGGCGCATCGACACACTTTCGCGCATGCAGACAATCTCTTCGCCCGACCACCTGCCAGCAGAGCTGAAGCAGAAGATCGATGCGGCTATTCCACGCCAGGCCCTGGTAAAGCCAAACAAGCCGCGCAAGCTCCTGGTGCTGGATCTATGCGTCGACGGCGGCTACTATCACGCCACCATCCCGGATGGGAATCTTGCGTTGGAGCTCATCGGAAAATACACCGGCGCCTATGTACCAACGTTCAGCAACGATCTGGATAATCTAAAGTATCCGAAGATCAAGGAATACGATGCCGTCTTCCTGAACAGCGTTGAAGGAGAACTCTTTATCGATCCGGAGGTGATCCACGGGCTGTTGCGCTTTGTTCAAGAAGGCGGCGGAGTGGCTGGACTACATGCGACCACCTTCGCCAGCGTAGATGTGCCGGAGTTCGGCAACCTGATCGGCGCGCAATCGGGAGCTCATAAATACAACGGCGAACCAGGTACGCTGCGGATTGAAGATCCGAATAGTCCCCTGACGAAACAATTTGCAGGAAAGGACTTCGACTTCTTCGACGAGTTCTATCACTTCCTTCCCACGGGACCCTACTCGAGAGAGAAGCTGCACATCCTGATGAGCCTCGATCCGGCAAAAACCGAGCTTTCCGCCAACCGCTACACCACTCGTCCGGACAACGACTATGGAATGGTCTGGGTCAGCAGCTACGGCAAAGGACGTGTCTTCAATTGCGCTCTTGGGCATAGGCCTGAGTTCTACGAGGACGCGAGGATGGAACAATTGCTTTTGGCAGCGACTCAGTTTGTCCTTGGCGATGTGAAAACCGATACCACGCCAAGCGCACAGCTCGCCGCCAAGAAGTAGGTGCGCCGCGCAGGGAGAGATCCGTGGTCCACAAGTTGCTTATCTTTGGTGCGGCCGGCTTGCTCCTCTGGCCCACGCTACGCCTGGCAGCACAGGACATAGATTCCATCGTAGGATCGGCAACTCGCACGCCTACAACCATCGCTCAAGACATCAAGGATCCAGCGGAGAAGTCCGCTTTCGTCAAACTTCTGAAGGCGACCGATCCCGAGAAGATCCTTGCCATGGCACGCTCGTTTCTCCTGAAGTATCCGCGGTCCGCGTTTCTCGCGGTGGCTGCAGAGGCCGCAGCGCGTTCAAGCTTTGATCTAGGCGATCTCAAATCCGGGCTGGACTATGCGCATTTGTCACTCTCGCTGTTACCCGAAAATCCGCTGCTGTTAGTTGCAGTCGCCGATGTCCAAGCTGTTCTTCAGCAAAATGAGACGGCCATGGCAAGTGCTCGCGATGCTCTCGACTATTTGGATCGATTCGACCGCCCAGCGAGAATCCCCGAACACGACTGGCCCGACACCAAGAGGATGCAGCAAGGAACGGCCTGGTTCGTCATCGGACGGGCGCTCGAGAATGAGGCTATGCAAGCACCTGCGGGCGCTCATCGACTATCGATCCTGGAGCGAGCAGCGTCAGCGCTTAAGCAAGCCCGCGATCTGAAGCCTGGCGACATGGAGACCATCTATCTCTTAGGCATCGCTTACTTGTATGCGAACGATGCCTCACGGGCAGCTATTGAATTCGCTACTGTGTACCAGCAGAGCCCGGAGCTCGCGCCGCGTGCGCGGGAACAATTGTCCGCCATTTATAAAGCGTCCAACCCCGCACCGCAGAAGAGCTTTGACGATTTTGTTAGCAGCCTGCGGCGCCCCGCAGAGATCACGACACCGCCGGCCGCTGCTGAGACCGCTCCCTCGACAAAGAAGCTGCCTGGTTACGCCGGCTCAAAGGCCTGTGGAGGCTGTCATGTCGACATCTATCATCAGTGGTCGCAGAGCGGCATGGCGAAGATGTTGCGACCCTATCAACCGCAGAATGTTATCGGAGATTTCGAGAAGAACAACGAGTTCTATGACGGCGACGATATCGCCTATCAGAACGGCAAACTTCAAATCACTCGGCGTGACGAACGCACCCTATTTGCACGCATGGTCATCCAGGGTGGCCGTCACTACTTCACGATTATGGAATCTGACGGGCGCTGGCACTCCTACCCGGTCGACTACACCATCGGCTCCAAATGGCAGCAGGCGTACGCTACCAAATTGGCCAACGGGCAGATTCACGTCTTCCCCATTCAATACAGCACGATTGAAAAAAAATGGTTGAACTACTGGAAAGTAATCGACGCCGCGGGGAGCGAGCGTGCCAATCCACAGAGCTGGGAGAGACTGGACGCTGCAACGAATTACCAGCTGAACTGCGCGGTCTGCCATACCAGTCAGCTGCGCAATACCATCGGCGCGGGCCTTGGGCCGGATAACGTTGTGTTCCGCGAGCCGGGCATCGGTTGCGAAATGTGTCACGGGCCCTCGGCCGCACACGTTGACATGATGACGAACGGTAAGGTTTACACCAAGGGCCCTCTCGATCCTCCAGTAGACTTCAACAAAATAAACAACCGCGATTTCGTTGCCATTTGCGCCCAGTGTCACATGCAATCGAACGTGCACAAAGGCAGCCCGCAAGGAGAACTGAATTACTCGAGCACGGACACATTTTTCCTGAAGAACGCTGCCGTGCCTTTGGGCGAGTTTACCCGCGCGGCCTTTTTTAAAGATGGAAGGTTAAGCCAGACGACTTTTATGGTCGAGGCGCTGGAGCGGTCGCAATGCTTTCGCAAAGGGCAGGCCTCTTGCGGCACTTGCCATGATCCGCATGGACACGACGAGTCGTCCAACCTGACTTCGCTAAAATTCAAAGACCAGCCAGATCTCATGTGCACGGGCTGCCACAGCCAATTTAAAGACAAGGCGCAGGCCGCGGCGCACACGCATCATCCACTCGACAGCGAGGCGAGCCGCTGCGTCTCGTGCCACATGCCCCGGATCATGAATGGCATGTTATCCCGGGTGCGATTGCATCAGATTGACGATATTCCTAACGCCGAGATGACGCTGCGCTTTGGCCAGGAAGAGAGCCCAAATGCGTGCTTGCTCTGTCATAGTGAGAAAACTCCGCAGTGGCTTCAGGAACAACTGCAATCCTGGAAACGCAATCCATAGGACGGCTCAACCCTTGCTATGACACCCAGCTCCACCGAAAGACGTAAGGCTAACGTTAACAGCGGTTTGCGGGCGCTTCGCCTGATTACTTCCTTGACACTGCCAATTTACAACACGGATAATCGACTCATTTCTAACTCAGCTTGTCTGGCGGTCGGCTTTTGATGGCTTTTTCTCGACTCGATGTCTCGCGAACGAGAGCAGCCTCTGCTGCCCTCTTAGCCGCGCTTTCCTTCGTTGTGGTCTCCCGGGCGAACTCTCAGGCGCAGCAGACACAACAGTCGACAACCCCCATCTACGGGGGCAGCGCCTCGTCTCAGCAACAATCAGGCTCAGCGACGGGTGGCACGTTCGCGCCGGTACTGGACTCGGAAAAAAGACCCATCACCGCAGGCGGCTTCGTTAAGACGGGCCCGATCATATATCAGGACGTCTCCAAAGAGGCCGGCTTGACCGTCTGGCAGCACAGGATGGGGAATCCACAGAAGAACTTCATTATCGAGACAACTGGCTCCGGAGTGGCCCTGCTGGACTACGATCACGATGGTTGGCTCGACATTTACCTGGTGAACGGCTCAACGTATGAGGCCGAAGACGGCAAAGCGGAACCACCGCACGCGGCTCTCTTCCACAATAATCATGACGGAACGTTCACCGATGTTGCCGCCAAAGCCGGGGTGACAAATGGCCGCTGGGGCTTTGGAGTGGCCGTAGGCGACTACGACAACGATGGATGGCCCGATCTTTATGTCAGCAACTTCGGAAAGAACCGTCTCTATCACAACAATCATGACGGGACGTTCACCGATGTTGCCGAAAAAGCCGGAGTGACCCTGGGCAACTGGTCAAACGGGGCAAGCTTTGGAGACTACGACGGAGACGGTAAGCTCGATCTGTTTGTCCCTGGCTATGTGCATTACGACTTTAAGAATCCACCTCCGTCCGGAGGCGGAGACGCAGCTCACTCCTTCTGCCAGTATCGCGGCGCGACTGTCATGTGCGGCCCTCGCGGGCTTCCGGGAGAACCCGATCATTTGTTCCGCAACAACGGCGACGGGACGTTCACAGACGTGAGCGAGAAGGCCGGCGTGAGCGATAAGCGCCACTACTTCGGTTTTTCCTCAACCTTCGTGGATGTGAACAACGATGGCAAGGTCGATCTCATTGTTGCCAACGATTCGACGCCCAACTATCTCTACATCAATAAAGGGGATGGCACGTTCCAGGACGCGAGCTTCTACTCTGGTTTTGCGTTGAACCAGGAGGCTCGTGAAACAGCCTCCATGGGGCTGGCCGTCGGAGACTATCTGAATAACGGTTTGGTTGATCTGTACACCACGACATTCTCTGACGACTACAAGACACTTTTCCGCAATGAGGGCGGCGGCAACTTCTCTGAGATCACGGAACAGATGGGGATCGCACAGATAACCTATCCGTTCCTGAGTTGGGGCACCGAGTTCATTGACTATGACAATGATGGATGGAAAGACATCATGTCAGTCAGTGGCCACGTTTATCCGCTAGTCGATAAGCATCCTTATGACTGGGGTATGACTTTCGCGGAACGTCCTCTACTGTTTCACAACATCGACAAGGGAAAGCGGTTCGAACTTGCGCCTGCGGTGGAGGGCACAGGGTTGGCTGATGTCATTCCCGGCCGAGGGGCCGCTTTTGGCGATCTGTTTAATGACGGCAAGATCGACGTGGTGGTCAACTGCATCGACCATACCCCGGTCCTGCTTCGCAATGTGAATCCCGATAAAAATCACTGGGTAGGCATCGCGCTTATCGGTGGACCGAAGAGCCCTCGCGATGCAGTAGGGGCCACTGTTTATGTAACTGCAGGAGGCATCCGGCAGCGCGGCGACGTAATGAGCGGCGGCAGCTATGAGTCCTCGAATGACCAGCGCCTTCATTTCGGCCTGGGTCAAGCGGCCGCAGTCGATGCGGTCGAGGTTCATTGGCCGAGCGGCTTTGTCGAGAAGACCAATCTGCCCAGCGTAGATCGGTTCTTTGTTATTGAAGAGGGCAAAGGTCTGGTGCCCAGCATCTACGACGGCATCGCGAAGAATCAGGCCGCGGCTAAATGACTTTGCAGAATCGTCTATGAAGACTCTTTTGCTGCGTGCGTTTCTTGTTGTAATGGTGTTCGCCGCAGGTCTGTGCTTTTTTATGGGCACTATCGAGGCCGGCTCCAGCCAGGACACAGCGCGCAAAGAGTACGCCGACAAGGTTCGTGCTACCTACAACTACCGGTTCGGCAAGGACCAGCTTGCTGCGCCCGGAAATGCGTCTGTCGAAGGCGACGACTTTGTTCAACCTGGAGCGTTCCCCAACGCGAAGTATTGCGCGCATTGTCATCAGGAGGCCTACCACCAATGGCGGCAGTCGCTGCATTCCAATTCCTTTCGCACGCCGTTCTATCGAACCAGCGTCAATATTCTTATCAGGACGAAGGGCATTGAATACTCCCGGCACTGTGATAGCTGCCACAACCCGGTTGCGGTGTTGGCGGGTGGTTTGACGCAAAACTCGCAGGTTGACAGGAGCATGGATCAGGACGGTCTTACCTGCACCACGTGCCACTCGATCCAAAGCCTCAAATCGACCAATGGCAATGGCGGTTTCGTTATGGGGATCCCTTCGGTGATGGTGGATGAGAAGGGGAACCGCATTCCGGGTGAGGTTCCGTACGATGAAATTATGAAGTATCCCTTGCGCCATTCCCAGGCGATCATGAAGAGTTTTTATCGGACGCCGGAATTCTGTGCAGCGTGCCACAAGGCGAATCTGCCGGATACGTTGAACGACTACAAATTCATTCGTGCATTTACTACGTACGACGAATGGCAGCAATCGAAGTTTTCGCAGCGAAATCCGCTGACGTTCTATACCGCCGATTTCACGAGCTGCCAGGGATGCCACATGAAGCGTGCGCCGACTGCGTTGCGCGATTACGGGGCAAAGAACGGCACCTTCGCTTCTCATAGCTGGCCTGCGGGGAATACGGCCGTGCCCTTCTACTACGGCTTCGATGAGCAACTGCGCAAGACAACAGACTTCCTCAAAGCCGGAAACTACCTAAACGTGGATATTTTTGCGCTGCAGACGGCCGATGACAAGATTATCGCTCCGCTCGGTTCAGTGCCGTTCAGCCTCAAGCCGAACGATGTAGTGCAAGCCCTGGTGGTGATTCAGAATAAGAACATCGGGCATTCGTTGATTCCCGAGGTGCGCGATCTTTACGAGGCGTGGGTTGAGTTCACTGCCAAGGACGCGTCGGGAAAGGAAATCTATCACAGCGGTTTCATTAAACCGGATGGAATGCTGGACGAGCGAGCGCACAGCTTCACGAATCGACCGGTGAATGTCGATGGCGGCTTCGTCGACAATCACAAAGTCTGGAATATCCATTCGGTCGCGTATGACAACTCCATCCAGGCGGGGCGTTCGGCATTGGTTCGCTATCAGTTCCGCATTCCATCAGAATTGAAGGGCACAATCACGATCACAGCGAAGGTGAATTACCGGCACTTTCGTGAGAGCTATCTGAACAATGTGTTTGGCAAAGATCATCCGGCGTATCCGGTGGTAGAAATAGCATCGCGCAGCCGAACGCTAAACGTTGGCGAGAACGCAGTCACTCAGCCCGAGCCCGGAGACAACCCGGACTGGATGCGCTGGAACAATCTGGGCATCGCTTACCTCGATCAGCAGCAATACTCCGATGCGGTACGCGCCTTTACTGAAGTGGCGAAGCTAAGGCCGGATTATGGCGATGCGTATACGAACATCGGATTGACCGAGATTCAGTGGGAAAAATATGAGTCTGCCCGGGGCAGCATACTCAAGGCATTGTCTCTAAACCGCGATAACGCGCGCGCGTTGTACTACCTTGCGCTCCTGGAAAGAAGGGCAAGCAACTACGAGGCAGAAACTGCCGATCTGAAAAAAATAGTAGAGCTATTCCCACAGTCGCGCGATGCTCGACGCGATCTTGGCATCGCGCTTTATCGCCAACAAAACTACCCCGCGGCGAAAGAGCAGTTTGAGGCATTGCAGCAGATCGATCCGGATGATCTAGCGGCACACTACAATCTGTCGATCATCTACCGCCGCATGGAAATGGATCAGAAGGCTGCAGAGCAACAGGCCCAGTTCATTACCAAGAAGTTCGATCCTGGTGCGCCTACCTACTCTTTCGATTTCCTTCGCCAGCATCCTGAGATATCGATTGAAAGCATTCCGCAGCATGTACATACCGATCTTCCCTACGAGGCAAAGCCAGTTGCAGGGGCACAATAGCTTCTCGTACATAAGATACCTGGCGCTGTTGGTACTACTCGCACCCTGGCCGGCAGTCTGCCAGATGAATACTGGTTGTCCCTGGCTCAACGTGGCGACGGCAACGGGGGTGCTTAGAAGCGGCGAGAACTCACCTATGGCCATTCTCGCCGAGGGTACCAAGCCGGCCTGCGACTTCACCTACCATGACGCAACTGCGTCTCGTGAGCTAAAGATCACGGTCGAAGAGGTACAGGATGCGCAACAGGCAATGGCCGCGTACAAGGCTCGATGCGGCTCTTCCGTGACGCCTTTACGCGCCATCGGGAATGAAGCAGTGACCTGCGCAGTGGACAGCAAAGGCAAGAGCTATGGACAGCAAGTCATTGGCGTTGTGCGAAACCAGATTTTTACGGTGACGCTGAGCACCAGCGCCAAGAAAGATCCAGCCATGCCCCGGGAGGCGCTGAAAGAGAAATCCCGAGACATATCGGAGCAGGTGGCTGGAGCTCTCTTCTAGGCAAGCGCTTGGCTGGTGCCTACTCCGCAGGCTTCGCGGGGTGCCATAAACGGGACGTTGTGTCTTTTTCATACCCTTTGCCGTTCGGATAGCTCACCAACTCAAACTGCATTCCCCACGGGGAGAGAAAATAAATCCACGTCTGTCCCGCATTTGGTCCGGCAGATCTCACCGTGCGCTCGCCTAAAAGCCGCACTCCTTTCGCTGACAGATAAGCCACTGCCGCATCGAAGTCGTCGACATAGAAGGCAAGATGATGGCCCCCGACGTCGCTGTTCTTCGGTTGGCTAGGATTCTGATCGGGCGCCTCGTACTCAAAAATCTCAAAGTTCGGCCCGAATTTACAGCGAAAGAAGCGCAGCCTGCGCATCACCGTTCTGGGGTGCACATTGAGATGCTTTGTCATCCAGTCGTCTTCCGCCACAAAGGGGCCGAGCTCAAACATGTATTCACAGCCGATGACGTCGACGAAAAACGACGTCGCCTGCTCCAGGTCAGGCACAGTGAAGCCTACATGTTCTGTTCCTCGCAGGCCAGGTATGCCCTTCGAAGGCAGAACGTTGGATTGGGATGACAAAGTTAACCCTCCTGCTTCAAAAGCCATTGCTCAGCCGAACCAATGACTCGCGTCTTGGTGGTCGGTCAGAATGGCCGTTATATCATAGTGGTCTTGCGTTGAACAATTAAACGACACAAGGAACGGCCACAACCAAAGCCAGATGATCGAGGGCAAACTATCGTGCAGATTTCAAGGATACAAATCGCCGAGTGTTCTATACCACTTCCCTACGTTCTCCGATTGGGCCCGGTGGAGATCCGCAACCGGGATTACGTCTTACTCCGCGTGGTATGCGAAGACGGCGTGTTTGGCGAGGCCATAGGCTATCCGCGAGGAACCCCCTTGTTCGAAACGCTGAGCAGCATGGGACGGCGCATTCTTGGCGCCGACTCCAACATGCGGCGGCAAGTGCTGTTCAATCTTGAGCAATCCAATGTCCCCGCACGGGCGGCCTTGACGCGGGGTCTCAGCTTGATTGATATCGCTCTTTGGGATATCGCAAGCAAGCGAGCAGCGCAGCCTCTCTTTCAATTTCTCGGGGGCATGAGGGCTGCGGCCGAGGTAACCGTAGTTGCCGGCTACTACGTGGATCAACGCGGGATCGGAGCGGTTGTCGATGAAGTCAGTCTGCTCAAGGACGCGGGCTGTAAGCGGGTAAAGATCATGCTTAAGGGCGACGACGCTGTCTTCGATCACAAATACTGCTCCGCTGTCGTTGACAAGATGCCCGGCCAGGTTGCTGCAGATGCCCACTGGACCTGGAACACATTGACGGAGGCAAGGAAAGTCTGTCGCGAACTCGACGGACTGGGGCTAGGTTTTCTGGAAGATCCTTTTGCCGCCTCAGATGTGCGGTTGACCCACGAACTACGACGCGATCTGGTGACTCCGATCGCCGCCGGCGAAGATACTTTTGGGCCGCGCGTTGTCTCCGAGTTGGTGAGCGGAATCGACATCCTGCGCGTAGATGCAACTACGGTCGGCGGCATCACGGGCGCGATCGAGGCCATCAACCTCGCGGCCGGGGCTGGGAAGACGGTGTTTCCGCACGTCTTCGCGCCACTCCATGTCCACCTCGCTTGCGCTTTTCCCAATGTAGAAGCAGTGGAGTGGATCACGCCGGAATGTGGCGCAGATCCCCTGAACCTGATGCTGCGCAACATTCCAGCGGTGAAGGAAGGACAAATGAGGCCAAGCCAGGAACCGGGCATCGGAATCTCAGTGGATTGGGAAGCAGTGGAACGGCATTCGCGGCGGCGAGTCGTGGTAACAGCAGACAACTAGAAGTCCTCCGCCAAGAAACCTCGCCTTTTAGTGAGAGGTTTGCGATGCGGGAAGAGTCTGCTTCCTGGCTAAATGGCCGGCGGCGAGCTCGTTTGCTACAGCGAGGATCTGCAGTGTCTCGGGATCATCCGGGTCAATCGACAGAATGTCTCGCAGTCGCGGAATGGCCTCGTCTGCTCTGCCCAGCTTGCACAGAAGAAGAGCTGCATTCCGCTGGAAAACGATGTTGGTGACGTTTACTTTTGCTGCCTGATCGAAATGCTCAAGAGCGCCAGCAAGATCCCCTTTTTGTTCCAGCACGACACCATCATTGTTCAAGACGAGTGCCTTCGCCTCGCTGTCGTTTTCGGCCCGGTTGCTGGCCAGCAAGTCTTCAAGCTGTTTTTGAAGGCGAGCGGCGTTGGCCGTATCTCCTTTGAGGCTGTAAATCCTGTACAAGCGATAGGTGATTTCCCGATCGTTGTGCCTTAAGCGAATCGCCGCCTCGAATTCCGGAATTGCTTTGTCCTGATTTCCGGCTTCTTGATACAGCTTGCCGAGCAGCGCATGTGCGCCTCCATCTTCGGGATTTAACGCAACGGCTTTTTCAAGGGTCGTCATGCTTTCCGCAGAGCGGTTCAGCGAGAAAAATGCCTCGCCAATGGCTTCGTAAGCCTCGGCCGAATCCGGATCAAATTCCAGCGTCTTCTGGTAGGAGTCGATGGTGTCTTGCCACTTCTTCTGATAGTAGGCGTCATGGGCTTTCAGGTGCCAAAGGTCACGAAGAGACTCTGTCCTGGGTCCTTTGGTCTCGAGCTCGAAATCCGCCTCCTTCTCTGACGCCTCAAACTTTCCGGCTCGCGCGAGCACGAGAGCGTAGTTGTAACGAAGTCCAGGCAAGGACGGGTCAAGTTTTAGCGCGGTGGAAAGCCGGTCAAGAGCTCGATCCAAATTGTCAAAACTTGCGAAGGCCAACCCTGCGGAGAAGTAGTTGGGGGCGTAGTTCGGGCGCAACGCGATGGCCTGGTCGAACTCCGCTGCCGATTCGATTGGTTTTGCCAGGAGCGCCAGGCAAATTCCCTTCATGGCGTGCACGTCGTTGGCTGTGGGGCCGTGAACATCGGCTTGCTGCAGCACCGCGAGGGCGCCTTGTGGATCGCCATCCCGCACAAGCTTCTTCGCATGGTCCAGTAGCGCAGGGGTGCTGGGGGATTCCTTGCTCGCGGGAGCCCCCTGGGAGCGCTGCTGAGCCAGGCAGACCGGAGGGGAGAGAAGCTGGCTAACTACCCAAACAGTCGCCACCAGAACCAGGGCACAGACAGGTGACCTACGAAGCGCAAGACGAAAACGGGCGGGAGCCATATTTATGTCTGAAACCTTTATCTCACCTTTCGCTGGTTCACCTAGCTGCCCGCCCAACCAGCGAACCCCGCAAACGGGAGGGTGGAGGCGAAAATCATCATATAGTTGTCCTCTACTCAAAATAAGATATTTTTCTTGACAATCATATGACAGGACACCTATACAGGACGGCGTCTCAATTCAGAAACGTTTTCCTGTTGGCAAACCGGCAGGAAGGGATCCGTGGCAGTACGAAATTGCCGTCGCCGGCCTGCTGGATGACAGCCGTGGAAAGAGCCTAAAAGCTCACCCGGATGCCAGATCACAGCCGGCAAAGAGTTCAAAGAATTCGGAAATTTTGAAAGTTTTGGGCAAAAGAGCCCGGGAGGCAAACGTGCACAATTCTCGATCAGGGGCCATTCCATTCGGAGATAGTTGCTACTCGCGGGAGGCTGGTATGCGCTCACGACTCGCGATGGTATTCCTGTGCATTGCGATGCTGCTTGCATCCTGTACAGCCGCGCAATCGCAATCGGCAACCGGGCAGTTCAACGGCCATGTCACTGACCAGAATGGCTCTGTCGTACCCGGCGCCACCGTCACTCTGCAAGACGTGGGAACGAGTCTAAACCGCAGCACCCAGACCAACGGCGAAGGGTTATACCAATTTCCGCTCGTCCAGCCCGGGGTGTATAAGATTTCCGTCACACAGACCGGCTTCGAGACTGCCACCAGCGCCGAACTAAAGCTCGACGTTAACCAGATCGCTACCCAGGACTTCAAGTTGGAGGTCGGTGCGACTTCCCAGACAGTCACGGTTACGTCTGCTACTGAGCTACTCCAGGCCTCTACTGCCAACCTGGGCACCGTGGTCGAAACGCGGCCCGTGGCGGACCTGCCGCTGAACGGGAGAAGCTTTTCGGCTCTGCTTACACTTGCACCCGGTGTCAGCGTGGTGAATTATTCGCAAAACAGCGGCGTCGGATACGGCACGGGTTTTGGGTCCGCTGGAATCCCGGGATCGACCTATACCTTTCCATCCACGCAGGGTCAATGGAACCGCGAGAATCTTTACTACCTCGATGGCATCATCAACACCGCCGCCTTTGCCAGTTCCTACGATGTTCCTCCCATTATCGACACGATTCAGGAGTTCAAAATCCAGTCTCATAACGACGAAGCCGAATACGGCGGCGTGTTAGGTGGCGTGGTAAACGTGGTTACTAAGTCAGGCACAAACAACCTCCACGGAGCCGCCTGGGAGTACTTGCGTAATAACGTTTTCGACTCTCGTAATCCGTTTACAGATTTCACGAACAACGTCCCCTCATCACCCGCATCGTTTCGGCAAAATGAATTTGGCGGAGACTTGGGTGGTCCAGTCACTATCCCCCATGTCTACCATGGACGCAATAAGACCTTCTTCTTTGTCGCTTACGAGGGATGGAGATACGCTAAGGCTGCAGGAGCGAGCTACGTCTCACCCACTGCTGAGGAGTTGAACGGCGACTTCACCCATGCGTCGATCGTGACTAGTACCGGAGCCCCACCGCTTCTCTACAATCCCTATACCACGGCGGGCACTGCGGGCAATTACACGCGCCAGCTCTTGGGGGGCGACGGTCTGCACGTTCCTGCCGCCTTGATCGACCCGACCGCCCAAGCCTTCGCGAAGTCGTTCAGCGATACTCCCAACTTCACTCCAGCAACACCAGGCGGACCCAATACCATTCTGAACGCAGTCGGCACGAACAATGCCAATGGCTTCAGCGGACGCGTTGACCAGAACTTCGGAGCGAGCAATACTCTCTGGTTTCGGTACAGCTTTCTCAACGGAACAAACACATCGCCGAACTCGGAGCATGCAACGGGTATCACCAGCGCGGATCAAAGAAACTGGGGCGGCGGTTACACCCACTCCTTCTCTCCAACACTGATTTTGGATGCTATCGCCGGGTATTCCGGCCGGTTCAATACGGTTTCAGAGACCAGACCCATCGGCGATCTATCGCTTTATTCCTCGGTACAGGCGGTCTACGGCTTTGTGAACTTTGGATATACCGGTTATAACGGCATCGGTGGTGGTGGTCCCTCTGGATCGGAAAGTCACGAATTTAATTTTGCTGTCAATATGACCTGGATCCGTGGAAACCATCAATTCCGGTTTGGCTATGAACAGCAAATCCCGGAGATGACGCAGGGGCTTTCAGGTGGACACTTCGGCGGCGCATCGTTTACCTTCGCCACGCCAGAGACGTCGAATCCACAAAGTGCATCGAACACGGGCAATTCACTCGCTTCGGCGCTTCTGGGAATCCCCGACAACGGCCGCTTTCAATCCGAAGTAAATGCCGTGCGGACGATATCGCCCTCTGCCTACTTCCAGGATTCCTGGAAGGTGACTCCGCGGCTGACCCTCAATGGTGGCATACGTTGGGATGGGGAATCCTCGCCGCATTTGCTCAATGGAACGACAGCGGGAGAGGTCGATCCGGCCACGGGCAACTGGATTGTTTCGGGTGGAAAGCTGCCGCCGCCTTGTAATGCAGGCACCGGAGTCTTTGCGCCATGCATCCCCTCTACCACGCCTGAAAATAACGCCGTGATTGCGGCTCACGTCCTCGTGGCTCCGAATCCAAACCTGGGTCCCGATCCCGTCTACAAAGACTGGGGGCCTCGTTTCGGCTTTGCTTTCAAGGCTGATGAATCGACTGTCATCAGAGGCGGAATCGGGTTGATCTACGACAACGTAACCGGTTCCATCCAAAGCGTCAGAGATCGCCTCCTCGCATGGCCGTCGAACTCATCGCTCCCGCTCACCTTCAACATCCTCGGTCAGCCGCTGGACACCATGACCGACATTGTTCCGACGCTCGACAGCACCAATGCGTTGCCGGCCGTCGCAACGCCCTTCAACCAATTTGGCTGGTATTACGATACTCATCTCAAAAACCACTATTCCACTCAATACAACCTGGAGATACAAAAGCAGATCAATCAAAGTCTCGTCGCCACTGTTGGATATGTCGGGAGCTTTGACAGAAACCTTCCCGTAACCGGCATCGCTAATGATTCACCGAACCCGGGCGGAGCGGGTCTAGATCGTCCCTTCCCTTGGTCGGGAACTCAGATCACGGCTACGTCCCGTGGTGCTGCCAATTACAACGCATTCCAGGCCAGGTTAGATCAGAGGTTCAACATGGGCCTTTCTTTCGGAACCGGCTTCACCTGGTCAAAGGCGATGGACAACGGGGGAAGCGGTTTTTACGGAGTTGAAAACGGGCCACAGAGCTATTCGACTTTTCAGAACTACTACGACATAAGTGCGAATTATGGAATCTCCGGGAATAGCCTCAAATTTATCTACTATGGCTGGGGTCTCTACGAGTTTCCCTTCGGCCAAGGCAAGCCCTATCTAAATCACGGTATCGCCTCTGAAGTATTGGGGGGTTGGCAAGCTAATACAAACATCTCGGCGCATTCCGGGGTTCCGCTGGGCTTCCCTGACGCAGGGCAGGATCCGGCTAACATTGGGAATACGAGTTTCTATAATTACGCCAGGGCGAATGTGTCCCGATCTCCAAAAATTGGGCATCCTACCAAATCTGCGGCGTTCGACACCTCTGTGTTCTCAGATCCTGTGAATGAGTTTGGCACCTCCGGCCGGGGCGCCCTAAGCGGCATGCTATTCGACAACATTGATTTCTCGCTGATGAAACAACAGCACATCGCGGAGAACCTCGCAGTGCAGTTCAGAGCCGAGTTCTTCAATGTCTTCAATATTCAAAACTACGGCACCCCAGGTACTACATTTGGATCATCAGGATTTGGCGTAATCACGTCACTCGCTCCCGGGGCTACGCCAAGACAGATCCAGTTCAGCCTTAGATTGAGCTTTTAGCAGTGATCGAATAGGTGTGTGATTGGGATCGATAAGTCGCATCAGGGTCGCTGCCCTGATGCGACTTATCGTCTAAAGCAATGCTCCGAGCTTCCTTCACGTTTACGCTCGGTTAAGGTATCGCAGGATCTTTGCTATCGTAAAATATGGGTCTCGGGTTCATGCATATTCGTCTAGACGAGTAAGGAATAAGAGACGTGAAGTGCCACATTTCGTCCTGGTAGTATTCGCTGCTGACGAGCAGAGGAGCTCGGATACAGGACGCAAGCTACAGCCGCCTTCGTATCTGGTTAATTTGACAACGATCAGGCCTGAATGCGGCAATTGGAGGAATGTGTGGGGGATGATCAATGACTACTTCCGTCCCGGGTGTTGTTGGTGGGGTCGACAAGCACGATAAAGCTACTTCTATCGCTCTTCTTAAAGAGATGCTCCGTATCAGGGAGCTGGAACAGAGAACTCTCGATTTAAGCACGACAACTCCTCCCCAGGTCATCGGCTCAGCGCACCTTTGCGCGGGCCAGGAGGCTGTTCCTGTAGGAACGATCGCCGGCTTGAAAGAGGCTGACCAGGTGATCGCAACCTATCGAGGGCACGGATGGGCGCTGGCTTCGGGGCTCTCCTTGATCGAAGTCTTCGGAGAGATTTGCCAGCGCAGTATCGGCGTAAACGGCGGCCGCGGCGGTTCAGCCTACATGATGGCGTCCGGATCGGCGCTTTATCGGCGAGAATTCAATTGTCGGAGCCGGTGTTCCGATTGCTTGCGGCGTTGCGATGTATAACGTAGCTTCGCGCAATGGCAAAGTGGTTGCGGTCTCCATTGGAGACGGCGCATTTCAACCAGGGCTCTACCCATGAGGGGCTTGCTTTCGCCGCAGCTCGCAGCTTACCGGTGCTGATCATCTGTGAGAACAATGGGTGGTCAGAACTGACGCCGACCTCGCTCACGTTCAAGGTAGAGCGCATCGCGCAGACGAGCGAGCGGCTACGGAATTCCCGGCGTCACCATCGATGGCGCCGATCCGATCATCGTGCGCGACACGGTCGCGCAGGCAGCCAAGCGGGCCCGAGAAGGCGACGGGCCTGTGTTGATTGAATGCCGAGTGCCACGATTATGGGGTCATTACAACCGGGATATCGAACACTACCGGCCGAAAGAGGATCGGGACCAGGCGCGGGCTCGAGATCCCATCGTCACCTTTACCAACAAACTGATTGCGGCTGGCGTACTCACCCGTGAGGCTTTTCAAGAGCTCGAGGCGAGTGTCAAGTCCGAGATGGACGAGGTGCAAAAGGCTGTCCTCAGCTCACCGCCTCCAGATGCCAACAACTGCTGCGCGGCATGTTTGGGCCGAAACCTCGACGCCGGCGGCCTCGGCTGACTCGCCCGAGACTGGGGAGAGCAAGACCGTAAGTTACATCCAAGCGGTCAACGAAGCATTGTCGCGCGAATTGGCGACGCGTCCTGAGGTCCTTGTTTATGGAGAAGACGTCGGCCAGTCCGGAGGCATCTTCGGCGCTTCGCGAGGTCTGCAAAAGAGCTTTGGTGCGGATCGGGTCTTCGACACGCCGATCTCCGAGAGCGCTATTCTTGGCTCGGCGGTGGGGGCGGCGTTGATGGGCATGAAGCCGGTCGTGGAGATCATGTGGGGCGATTTCATTTTGGTGGCGCTGGACCAGGTCATCAACCAGGCTGCCAACGTCCGCTACATCACAGGCGGCCAGTCGGGTGCGCCGATCGTTGTTCGCACGCAGCAGGGCACAACGCCCGGATCGTGTGCCCAACATTCTCAATGCCTGGAAGCGCTTCTTGCCCATATTCCAGGATTGAGGATCGCGATTCCCGCGACGCCTCAAGACGCCTACAGCCTCTTGCGCTCTGCGATCGCCTGCCCTGATCCGTGTATCGTCTATGAAGCCAGGGGACTCTACCAGACAACCGGCGAAGTCCAGTTCACGGACGTAATCGAGCCCATCGGAAAATCCCGCCTGCATAAGCCCGGACGGGACGCGGTGATTGTTACCTGGGGAACCATGGTTCCGGTTGCCCTGGAGGCAGCGAAGCAGCTGGCCGAAGAGGGGGTGGATGCCGGAGTGCTTGATCTCCGCTGGCTTTGTCCTTTGGACGATGACGGCTTGCGTGCTGCGGTCAAGAGCGCATCGGGCAAGGTCATCGTCCTGCACGAGGCAAATCGCACGGGCGGATTCGGCGCGGAGGTGGTCGCGCGGCTGCACGAGTTTTTCAAGCACGACCTGGATCTCAACATCGCTCGGGTCGCCACTCCCGATATGAGAATCCCCGCCTCCCCGATTCTTCAACGTGCACTTCTTCCCACAGCCGCTAAGGTTATGGACGAAACTCGGCGCTTGCTTGCGAGCAAGTGACGGAATAGTTACGGTCGGCGGGAAGAGACGATTATGGAATTTCTTGTGCACATGAAAGTTGCCCCAATCGACGGCGGCGAGGAAAGAGAGAAACAGCTGCGAGAGCAAGAGGCGGTGCGGAGCCGGGAGTTGGCGAAACAAGGGATCCTGTCCCGTCTATGGCGAGTGCCGGGAAGGCGGGAGAACTGGGGCATCTGGAAGGCTGACGACTGCGATCAGCTCCACGATGCATTCGTCTCCTTACCGCTCTTCGCTTATCTGACCATCACCGTTCATCCTCTGGCATCCCACCCCAACGATCCAGGAATGCCGTACCCTCAGGGATAGCGTCGTGATCACCGAATGGCTCTGTGAGCGAAAAGGAAAGTGAGGATCTAGTCCGGGAATGATATCGATCGAAGAGCTACACAGAGTCGATGGCAAAGTCGCGCTGGTGACCGGAGGTTATGGCGGCATCGGCGAAGCTGTCTGCCGCGGTTTGGCGTCGATGGGAGCCAAAGTTGCCATTGCCGGACATAATGGAGTGCGCGCCGGAGAATGCGCGAAAGCGCTGCAGGCGGATGGCGCCGATGCATGGGCAGGCTCATTCGAAGCAACGTCGGTTTCTGGAACACAGAAGATGGTGGATGAGGTTGTTGGCCACTTCGGACGTTTGGATATCCTGGTGAACTGTGTAGGACTGAACCGCGAAGAGAAGGCGGAAGAAGTGACTGAGGAGATGTTCGACTACGTTTGCGACGTAAATCTGAAGAGCGCCATGTTCCAGGCGCAAGCAGCTGCTCGCCAGATGATCAAGCAAGGAACGGGTGGAAAGCAGGTCCACCTGGGTTCTGTGCGTTCCCTGCTGGGGCTGCGAGGACGCGGCTATGCTGCGTACTGCGCTGCAAAGGGCGGCTTGATCACGTTGTGCAGACAACTCTCCGCTGAGTGGGCGCCTCACGCCATCAACGTGAATGTAGTTGCCCCCACATTTATCCGGACGGAGCAAGTGAGCAAGATGCTGGCTGACCCAACGTTTTATGCGAATCTCGTGGCTCGTATTCCGCTGGGGCGGATCGGAGAGCCGGAGGATGTTATGGGCGCCGTGCTGTTCCTGGTTGCGCCGGCTTCCAACTTTATCACCGGGCAAACAATTTATCTGGACGGCGGCATAACCGTTACGCAATAACATGACTGCGGAGGAATCAGCACAGTGGCCGAGAAATTAGTCGATCTAAGTATGCCCGTACACAATGAAATGGTCACGTTTCCACGGGTCGTCCGTCCCTCCATGGCCATGTTCGAGACCTGGCAGGAATTTGCGGAGCGGATTGGCGCAGCGAAGTACGGGGTTGATTCGTTGACTGCGTCCTACATCGTCGTGCTGGGCGATCACATTGGGACTCACATGGATTCGCTACGCCACATGCGCAAGGATGCGCCGGGACCTGAGGGGATTCCGCTTGAGTATTGCTACGGAGATGGGGTCTGTCTTGACTTCCGCCATCTCCCCAAGGGCGCGGGTATCAGCGTTCAAGACATGAAGGACGCGCTCAGCAAGATTAAATACACGCTGAAGCCGTTGGATATCGTGCTGATCCACACCGGGGCCGGCAAGCTACAGGATAGCGATAAATACCTGACGGACAGCGTCGGAATGACTGGCGAGTCAACCAACTGGCTGCTGGACCAAGGGGTCAAGATGACCGGCATTGACGCGGTTACCTATGATCCGCCTATCTGGGCAATGTTCGAGCGCAAGAAGTTTTGGGAAGCCCACCGGGTAATGCTCACGCGCGAGTATTACCACCTGGAAAATCTGACCAACCTCGATCAACTGCCGGGGTATGGATTCAAGTTGAGTCTCTTCCCTATCAAGTGGGTCAACACGACCGGCGCACCGGTTCGAGCCGTGGCGATTCTGAAGGACTGACCAAGAATGCAGTTTTTATCCATATCGCAACGCCGGAAAGGATTCGCAGAAGGAGCGTACGCGGGCTTAGCTGAACAGGAGATGGAGCGTGCCCGCGAGTTGTATTCAGAGGGATTGATTCGCCAGATCTGGCATCGCGCAGACATTCCCGGCGCCTGCCTGTTATGGGAGGCGGAAAGCGAAGAGCAAATTCGCGAAGCGTGGAAGACATTTCCGTTTGCCGCGGCCGGCATGACGGAGGTGACACTGGTTCCACTCAAACCGTATGGAGGCTTTAGACCGACAAAACCTCCGAAGATCAAGGCGTGATGTTGAAGACGCTCAACGAACCCGCGATTGCCGTCCCACTCACCCCTAATCAAGTGCGGGGGTTTTGGGCAGCGTGGGGTGGTTTGGCTCTGGACGGAATGGACTCTTTTATCTATGCGCTTGTGCTCGTGCCCGCAATGCACGAGTTGCTGCCTGCTTCGGGGATACCGGCTACGGTTGGCAATTTGGGATTTTACGGCAGCATATTGTTTTGCGTCTTTCTGATTGGATGGGGCTGCGCCTTTTTGTGGGGGCCGATTGCCGATCGCTTTGGCCGTGTGCGCGCGCTCATCTTCGCCATCCTTTGCTATTCCCTGTTTACGTTTCTAGGCTGTATCGCGCAAAACGTCTGGCAGCTCGGTGTGTTTCGCTTTCTTGCCGGCTTCGGTGTCGGGGGAGAGTTTGTCGGAGCCGCGGTATTTGTAGCCGAGGAATTGCCCAGTGGGCGTCGAGTATCGGGGGCCGGCTATCTTAACTCGGGTTACTACGTGGGAATTTTTCTTGCTGCGGGACTCAACTATGTTCTGGGCGCGCGCCTGGGATGGCGAGCCATGTTCGCGGCGGGTGTTGCGCCGGCCTTGTTCGTCGCCTTCATTCGCTACGGCGTCCAGGAGCCGGAGCGCTGGAAGAAGAGAATCGAAAGCATAGGCGCATGGACGGCACGCGACTCGCTCTTTGCCCTCTTTTCTCCCGAGTATCGCAAGCGAACCACCGTGAACTGCCTTTTAGTGCTGGTCTCTATGATCGGTCTTTGGGCCGGGTCGGTTTACGTTCCTGGTGCGGTCACGCAGGTCGCGGTTCGCGAGGGATACAGTACCGGCGACGCGGCCCGCATCGCGTCGTGGGCCACGATGCTATTAGCCACTGGCACAATCCTTGGTTGCCTGATCATGGCGCCCATTGCTAATCGTCTGGGGCGCCGCGGCGCGTTGGCGTTTTACTTCACCATTATGGCGGCGTTCATTCCGCTTGCCTTCGGCTACACGTTCTACCCGGGACACGGTGGTCTAACAGCATTTATCCCCTGCCTGTTTTTTGTCGGCGTGGGTGGAGGCAGTTTCGCCGTGCAGCTCTTATGGTTGCCGGAACAGTACCGCAGCGAGTGCCGGGGAAGTGCCCTGGCCTTTGCTACGTGCGTGGGCCGATTTGTAGCAGCCGGTGCGACACTCATCGTGGGCGCGGGAATCGCCCACTACAAGAGCATCGGCGTACCCGTCGCGTTGAGCTCGCTGGCATTTGTCTTCGGACTGTTGCTGGTACCGTTCGGCGTGGAAACAAAGGGTCAACCGTTACCAATATGATTCGAGAACTCTCAGGGGGTCAACCATGGATCTAATGCGACAGCGCCGTAACCTTCTCAAGACCGCCGCCCTTGGTTTGGGCACTTTGGCCCTTCCGCCGTTAGAGGCATTCGCTAAAAAGTCACCCGCTCGAAAGCTAAAGATTGGCCATACTTGTATCACCTGGGGCACGTTCCCACGCCCGGGCGACGATGCCACTCTGGAGCCGGCACTAAAAGACATCTCGGCGGAAGGCTTCTGGTCCTTTGAGACCTTCCCCGAGGTCCTGGATAACTGGGACAAGCGAGGCCTGCTGGCTCCGATGATCGCAAAATACGGAGTGCCGCTGAGGTCCGGGTACATCACCGGTAATCTGATCGATCCGTCAAAAAGAAAAGACGAAATCGCCCGTATTACCGCATTGTCCAAAGTTGTCCAGAAGTTTAATGGAACGTTTGTTGTGCTCGCTCCCAATAGCGTCAAACGTGATTCCTACAACTTTCAGGAACACAAGGCGGACATCATCTCCGCCCTCAATGATTATGCCGCGGCGGTCACCGACTTGGGCCTGGCAACGGGGCTGCATCAGCACACGGGCACGTGCATCGAATCGCGCGATGAAGTCTACGCGGTCATGGACTCCGTGAACACCAAGAACCTGAAGTTCGCTCCTGATGTAGGCCAGCTTCAGAAGGGCGGAGCGGATGCGGCCAAGGTGGTAAAGGATTATCTGCCGTTGGTAAAGCACATGCACTTGAAGGACTACAAGGGGTGGGAGTGGTACGCCGGATACTGCCCTTTGGGTATGGGCACGGTGGATATCCCAACGATTTTGGACATGATGGATAGCGTAAATCTGATCAACGACGTCATGGTCGAGTTGGATCCCTCACCGGATGGGCCGATGACTCCTCTCCAGACTGTGCAAACGACCAAGGCTTACTTAGAGAAGCTGGGATATAAGTTCCGCAGCTAGTACGTACCCGAGATGAGGGGCAATAGGGTTCCTATGGAAAAGCGACACCTGGGCTTACTACTGAGAATTGGCGCCATGGTTGCGTTGCCTGTGCTGGCAGTCGGCTACTCACCAAATCCGATCTCGGCGGGATCGCAGGAAAAGATGTATTCCTCATGGAGTGACTACGGCGGCTCTCCCGACTCCATGGGGTACTCGGCGGCCAAGCAGATTAACAAGACAAACGTGACACAACTTAAACTGGCATGGTTTGTCCCAGCGCCTGGGCCAGCCGGAAGGTTCTCCTTCAACCCACTGGTCATTGAGGGCGTGATGTATGTAGTCGGCAAAGACGACGGAATCTACGCGCTGGATGCCGCAACCGGAAAGCAGATCTGGGCTCATCCGGTCGAAGGAGGGCAACCCACGAATCGCGGCTTTAATCATTGGATATCGAAAGACGGCAAAGACCAGCGGCTGATTTTTGCCGTGGATGGATACCTGCAAGAACTCGATATGAAGACCGGAGAGTTGATCACATCCTTCGGCAAGCAAGGCAAAGTCGATCTTCGCGAAGGGTTGGACCGGGATCCGGCATCCGTTACTGAAGTGCAAAGCGGAACTCCTGGGCGCATCTTCGAAGATCTGCTCATTCTTGGTTCGGCTCCGGGAGAGGCCTACGGCTCACCTCCGGGGGATATCCGCGCCTATGACGTACACAGCGGCAAGATGGCTTGGATCTTTCACACAGTTCCCCGTCCGGGCGAGTTCGGATACGATACGTTTCCTCCAGACGCATGGAAACGTGTTGGAGGAAATAATGCCTGGGGTGAAATCTCGCTCGACGAGAAACGCGGGATTGCCTACTTCCCTCTTGGTTCTCCTACCTACGACTTATACGGCGCGGACCGTACTGGAACGGATCTCTATGGCAATACACTCCTGGCGCTCGATGCGCGCACAGGCAAGCGTGTGTGGTACTTCCAGCTTGTGCACCATGACCTTTGGGACTACGATCCGACGGCAGCTCCGAAGCTTTTGACTGTGACGCACGACGGGAAGAAGGTCGATGTCGTTGCCCAGGCTACCAAGTTCGGCTTCCTCTATGTATTTGACCGCGAAACCGGCAAGCCGTTGTGGCCGATTGAAGAGCGGCCCGTTCCCAAGAGCGATATGCCGAATGAGGTATCATGGCCAACTCAACCGGTCCCGACAGCTCCGCCACCCTTCGCGCGGCAAAAGTTCACGGTTGACGACATCAATCCGTATCTCGATCCTGCAGAGAAAGCGCGTATACGCGACATCCTTCTCAAGGCCAGCAACGATGGCATCTATACTCCCCCGGCTTACAAGCGCCAGACCGTTGAAGTGCCCGGCGAAAATGGCGGCGCCAACCAGGGCAGCACAGCCGCGGATCCATATACAGGCGTGATGTACGTGAAGACGTACGATGCGCCAACGATCCACACGATGACCGAAGCTCCTCCGGTTCGTCACTTGAGCACCACCTCGGGAACATTTGAAGAGCGGGGCTACGCCCTCTATTCGAAGAACTGCATTGCGTGCCACGGAGCGAATCGCGAGCGTATTACCTACCCCAAGACGATCGACTTCGATAAATTCACTGCTGTTCTCAGGGCGGGCAACGGGGTGATGCCGGCATTCTCTGCGTCCACGCTGAAGCCGGAAGATATACTCTCGCTGGCGGCTTACCTCAAAGACCCGGCTGCGGGTGAAGGAAACCCCGAGAACCCACACGTCAACCCGTCGGCTCCTCCTCCACCCACTGGGCAGACGCGCTTCTATGGCCAATTTGGGTTTACCTTCCGCGCTGACAATGGCCTAATTGCCTTCAGCCCGCCATGGTCATCGTTGGTTGCCTACGATCTGAATACCGGCACCATCAAATGGCGTAGGCCGATTGGCACCACACCGGGCCTGGCAGCGCAGGGTATCAAAGACACCGGCAGCTCAGCGTTTATGCGCAACGGCCCCGTAGTAACGGCGGGTGGTTTGCTGTTTATTGGATCAGGTCCGGACCGGATGATTCATGCTCTCGACAAGGACACCGGCCAGACGCTGTGGCAGACAGAAATGGACGCGAATCCTGATGGAATTCCGGCGATTTACGAGGTAGCCGGCCGCCAATATATCGCGTTCTACGGAGCGGTGGATAGCGAAAAAGAAACACTTGCTTTCAAACCCGGAAAACCGGGAGCCCAGGGCTACTACGTCTTTGCTTTGCCGCAGCCGGATTCCGGCACGCATTGATCATTCGATGGCAGAGCATTTTTTTTGTTCGCGGAGTTAGTTAGATGAAACTCGAAGGCAAGATAGCCTTGGTGACCGGAGCGGCCCGGGGTATAGGTCGCGGGATCGCGGAGGTATTCGCGGAACAGGGTGCTGATGTAGCGGTCAACGATATCGATATCACGGGGCGCGCGGCCGATGACTTGGTGCGCTGGATCCGTGCAAAAGGCCGCCGGTCGATGGCGGTGCAGGCGGACACCTCGGACCGTGCCTCGGTGGAATCGATGTTCAAGAAGGTTTGGGATGAATTTGGCCACATCGATATCCTGGTGAACAATGCCGGCATCGAGACGATCGTTCCTTTTCTCGAGATCACAGACGAGCAGTGGACACGCGTGACTGATGTCGACTTGCGCGGCCCCTGGCTTTGTTCGCAGGTTTTCTGCCGCCGTGTGGTCGCGGAAGGCCGCAAGGCAAACATTGTGAATGTCGGCTCCATACAGGCGGCAAAGATTCTTCCCGGACGGACGCATTATGCCCCGGCCAAGCTCGCTATCGAGGCTCTCACCCGCAATACATCTGCCGAGATGACGCCATTGGGGATACGCGTGAACTGCGTGCATCCAGGCTTTATCGCGACAGACATGACGGCATGGATCCAAAAAGATGCGGCCATCTTGTCCAGTGTGGTGGCACAGATCTCAGTCGGGCGAGCAGGAGAGCCCCGGGACATTGGGAAGGTAGTCGCTTTCTTTGCCTCAGAGGAATCGGAATATGTTACGGGCCAGTCGATCCACGTGGACGGCGGGTGGATCTTTAAATAAAGAGGGACAACGCATATGACTAGAAATACGCACATCGTAGCTCTTGCCACCGTGGCGGTGACTATACTGTCCGCGCAACTCGCTAGTGCAGCGCCGGCTCCTCCGCCCGATCTTGGCCCGAACAGATCTGTGCGGCCGAATTCGCCCCAAATTCGCACCTCTGTCGGTCCTTTGCTTGGCTGGCAAGTAGGCATCTCCTCCTCGGTCTTCGGGCAGCTCAGCTTCTATGATGCCGCCGGCCTGGCCGATGCACTAGGACTGGCAAGCATAGAAGGAGATAGCAGGCAAAAAGTAAGCCCGCAGATCGACAAGACTTTGGATTACCAACTCTCACCCGACGGGGTGGCTGCGGTCAAAGCCCGGCTGGCGGAGTTGCGGCTGAAGATGATCGCTTACCGGGTTGAGAGCATTCCCTCCGACGAGAACTCAGCCAGCAAGCTCTTTGCATTTGCCAAGGATCTCGGCGTCCAGACGATCGTGACCACGACCATGCCCTCATCGCTTTCGGCAGTCGATAAGTTGGCCGGCGATAGCGGCGTGAACGTGGCGATCGCCATCGATGGCGATCCGAAAAGTGTCATGAGCTCGATCGACGGTCTTAGCCCGCATGTCGGCGTCAGCGTCTCCTTCGGCAGTTGGATCGAACAGGGCATCAGGCCGGTCGATGGATTGGCCATGATCAAGGACCGTTTGATGGTGGTCCGATTACGCGACCGCAATGTTCTGGGGGCAAATGGCCGAGACGTCCCGTTGGGAACCGGAGTAGCCGAGGCGCAGAAATTCCTGCTGGAAGTGGCTAAACAGGAACCACCACCGCAGGAGGAGCCAAACAAGTGCGTCAATTGCAGCCGTCCCTACGGAGGGATCAAGCCCCTCTTTATCTCGCTGGACGTCGATCCATGGCAGGTGATCATCACAGCCGACCCACAGCCTGGCACATCGCGGGGCGCATTCGCCGAACTGTGGCGGCAGGCCGACGAGTTTGAAAGAGTAGTGCGTCCTGCGATGGGATATCGTATCGACCAGGACGCAAAGTTAATTCCCCCAACCAGCACAGACCGCATTCCGGCAGACGTGAAGGAGAAGATCGTAGCCGCTTTACCCAAACAGGCGCTGGTGACTCCCAAAGTGCCCAGGAAGCTTCTTGTTGTCGATGTAGCTCCTGCGGGCGCGTACTATCACGACACTGCGGCCCATGCGAACTTCGCCATTCAGAAGATGGCGGAGACCACGGGCGCCTATCAGGCGATTTTCAGTAACGATCTGAACAACCTGAAGTACCCCAAAATTCTGGACTACGATGCGGTATTTATGAACAGCGGCGACGGCGACGTTTTCTCCGATCCACAAGTGCTGAGCGGCCTTATCCGCTTTGTGCATGAAGGCGGAGGCCTTGCCGGACTGCACGGCGCAAGCTACGCCTCCATGGATGTGCCGGAGTTCGGCGAGCTTATCGGTGCACAGAGCGGTCCTCATCGTACCGAGACCGCAACGCTAAAGATCGACGATCCCAATAGCCCTCTGACCAAGCAATTTGCCGGCAGCCCGCTGACCGCGGCACTGGGAGGAAAGGGATTCGTCTACACAGACGAGTTTTACCACTTCTTGCCCGATGGCCCTTATTCGCGCGATAAGCTGCATGTGCTCATCAGCATTGATGCGGAGAAGTCCGACCTGAAGCCATGGCACGTACGTCCGGATAAGGACTACGGCATGGTATGGATTAAGAGCTATGGTAAGGGCCGCGTCTTTAACTGCGCGATGGGGCATACACCGACGCTCTTCGAGACGCCCGCCATGGCGCAAATGATACTCGGCGCGATCCAATTCGTCCTGGGAGATCTGCCCGCGGACACAACACCCAGTTCAATGTTGGCCAACAAGTAGTAGATATTGTCACTAGGAGAACTATCGTGAGCGTGATGAAGAGTAGCCTGTCCAGCGTCCTGGTCTTTGCGGCCGTTTCTCTCAGCTATGCGCAATTAGCGGGCAGCAAGGCGGATACGCAGCCCGTTCATCATCCCGTGCCTTCTGTTCAGGATACTGAGACGCCTGCGCAAAAGGATGCCCGCATGGAGTGGTGGCGCGAGGCACGCTTTGGCATGTTCATTCACTGGGGAATCTACTCCATTCCAGCGGGCATCTGGGATGGTAAACAGATCCCGGGCGGCGGTGAGTGGATTATGAACACCGCCTCTATCCCGGTGGCGGATTACAAGGCTCTTGCCTCGCAGTTCAACCCCACCAGCTTCAGCGCGCACGATATCGTGGCCCTGGCAAAATCTGCCGGCATGAAGTACATCGTGATCACGGCCAAGCATCATGATGGCTTCGCCATGTTCGACTCTAAAACCAACTCCTTCAACATTGTCGCGGCAACGCCCTTCAAACGCGATCCTCTGCGCGAGCTCGCGGAAGAGTGTCAGAAGCAAGATATGAAGCTTGGCTTCTACTATTCGCAGGATCAGGATTGGACTGCGCCGGGCGCCAGCGCGATCATGAAAGACCATCATGATCCCGTCACTCACCATTGGGATAAGGCGCAGGATGGTGACTTCGACACCTACCTGCATACCAAATCGATTCCGCAAATCAAAGAGCTGCTTACCAACTATGCGGAGTTTCCAGTGGTTGTGTGGTTCGATACGCCTACGCCCAATATGACTCCCGAACGCGCAGCGGAGGTCGTCACACTCCTCAATCAGCACCCCAACCTGATCTGGAACAACCGGCTCGGAGGAACGTACAAGGGAGACACGGAAACGCCGGAGCAGCACATCCCTGGCCAGGGTTATCCGGGCCGCGACTGGGAAGCCTGCATGACCATGAACGACACCTGGGGCTACAAGTCGTGGGACATGAATTTCAAGTCGACCGAAACTTTGCTGCGCAATCTGATCGATATCGCCAGTAAGGGCGGCAACTATCTGCTGAACATCGGGCCTGATTCCAAAGGTGTCGTCCCGGCGCCCGAGGTCGAGCGTCTGCACCAGATGGGCCAGTGGCTAGCCGTGAACGGCGAGGCTATCTACGGCACCAAGCCCACGCTCTTTGGCGCCGAGGCGGGATCGTTCAGCCCCACGGAGAAGGATAAGAGAGGCGATCCCCTGTTCATTCCTACATGGAATTGGCGATCGACCACCACCCCTGACAAAATCTACATTGAGATCTTCACCTGGACCGACTTCTTCCGGTTGGACAAGCTACCGCGTAAGGTCACCGGTGCTTACCTGCTTGCTGACCCCGCGCACACGCCTTTGAAGATGACGCAGACCGGCGATAGCTTCGAGGTCCACCTACCGGCGAAGCCTTTGGACCCGATTGCCACAGTCCTCGTCCTCAACACCTCAACAGGGCCCGCATAAAGCTCGGACCTAAAATTTATGGATTATCGGATCAAGGGTAAGTGTGGGTTTGTCACCGCCGGCGCGCACGGTATAGGCGAAGCCACGGCAGACCTGCTCACACAAGAGGGTGTTCACGTTATTGTGGCCGACCGCGATGCCGCCGCGCTTCACGAAAGAGCTCATCGTTGGAGTGGCGTTGTAGCGGGAGATCTCGCCACACCGGAAGGCGTCGAGCGGGCGACATCTTATGTCCTCGCCACCTTCGGAAGAGCACCCGATATCCTGGTGAACAATCTCGGCTTGGGCAACTCCGGGTCCTTCGAAGAACTCTCCGATGAGCGCTGGGCCAAGAGCTTCGAGATTAACCTGATGGGGTGTATTCGCACTTGCCGTGCATTGGTTCCGAAAATGGCTGAGCTCGGCGGCGCCTCGGTCGTAAACACTGCATCCGACTTGGCAAAGCAGCCGGAGCCTACTCTGATGGACTATGGCACCTGCAAAGCAGGATTGCTCTATTTCAGCAAGGCTCTGGCAGTTCAATACGCCCCCGCCGTTCGCGTGAACACGGTATTGCCGGGGCCGATTTGGACGCAGATGTGGACCCGTCCCGGCGGAATCGTCGATCAACTCGTCGAGAGTTATGGCGTCGACAAGGAGGCTGCCCTTGAACGCTTCCTGAAGGATCGTTACATGCCTCTCGGTATCGGACAACCCGAGGACGTGGCGCAGGCTATCGTCTTTCTCGCTTCACCCCTGGCCAAGTACATTACAGGTGCGACACTAGACATCGGGGGAACCCTGCGCGGCTTGATCTGATGTATTGTTCGAGGTAGATCCAATGGTCCTAGTTCATCCAATCCCCGTGGCACGCGAATATCCATTGCCATTCGTGTTCGCATGACGCCAAGAGATTTGCTTGGCGGTCGACCGGTGGCAGTGATCGGCGCAGGCCTGGTTGGCGCTGGGTGGGCAATCGTCTTTGCGCGAGCAGGACTGGATGTTCGGCTATACGACGCCAATCGCAGTGCCACCGATCACGCACTGTCGCTGATAGCGGACCAGTTGAAAGAGTTAAGTTCCTTCGGCCTCGTAGACCATCCCGATGAAGTGGCTGCACATGTGGCCGCGGCATACCGTTTGGCAGACGCGGTGGACGGGGCCGCTTATGCACAGGAGTCTGTGCTGGAGCTTGTCGATGTGAAGCGCCGCCTTATGCAGGATCTTGAGCAAGCTGCCTCGCCGGACCTAGTGATCGGCAGTTCCAGCTCCGGCATTCCGGCCTCCGCCTTTACGCACGGCATGAAGATTGCATCTCGCGTGCTGATCGTTCATCCCGTGAATCCGCCCTATCTCATACCAGTGGTGGAACTCGTTCCATCCCCGGAAACCTCTCGCGCGACCATCGATTTTGCAGACTCTCTCATGCGCGCGCTCAAACGCAGTGTTGTTCACGTGCGCAAAGAGGTGCAGGGTTTTGTGCTGAACCGGCTTCAGGCAGCCCTTCTCCGCGAAGCATGGGCCCTGGTCGAGGACGGGGTGGCCAACTGCGAGGACATCGATCGAACTGTCCGCGACGGTCTAGGCTGGCGTTGGTCTTTCATGGGTCCTTTCGAGACGATTGACCTCAATGCATCCGGTGGCATCGCAGATTACGCTGTCCGATTAGGGCCCCTTATGCATGAGATTGCGAGATCGCGCAATCATGAAGAACCCTGGTCGCAAGAGTTGATCAGCAAAGTGGAGGCTGAACGAAGACAGTTGCTCAGCCAGGATGCCTTGCCCGGCCGCCGCGCGTGGCGGGATCGTCTTTTGATGGCCCTGGCCGCGGAACGCGAGAAGAAATCAGAATGATACGGCTTTGAGCTCCCGACGTGTTGCTTTTCGGCAGGCTGTAAAAGCGCAATTGGCTTTTCCCCAGAGCATGGCCGTTCCCAAGTGCGCCCAGAAATAATTCACCTAACCTCTAACCGAAACTACCTTGACTCGCATCTATATCGGTAGCAAATCAAAAACCGACCAGCATAGAGCCTAACGGACATGTTTGTGGCTAAGATGGCGCACCTCGGTAGAGGGCCGTCAGAGTTTGTGTGAAAACTGGCGAAAGGAACCGTACGAAGGACACGGCGTTAGAGGCTGCGAAAGAGCTCATGCTTTGTGTCAGGGCACGGCTTTAGCCGGGCCGTAAACCGCACGGCTGATGAGGGCTTTAGCCCCTGAGGCACGTCCAATGACTTGCGACAAATTTCGCGTGACTACTGTGTATTGTGTTTCTGGTATTGAGGGATCCCGTCCGGAAGGAAGGAACGGAGGGGCGTGCCTCAGGGGTTAAAACCCTCATCAATGGCGTTGGGGTACGGCCCGGCTAAAGCCGTGCCCTGACACAAAGCATGAGCTCTTTCGCAGCCTCTAACGCCGTTCTCCTCATTGAGCGGGGAAAAGAGAGGGGGAAAAGAGGGGGAAAGAGGGACAGCCTGAAGTGCTTGATTTTACTTGTGTTGACGCCGGCCAGGGGGCTTATCTCTCTCTTCTCTCACAAAGTGCATTCTTTTTTCGGAAAGCTCTGCGGAGTCTGGAATGCAACGAGCTGGAAAAGAGGGACAGCCTGAAGTGCTTGATTTTACTTGTGTTGACGCCGGCTAGGGGGCTTATCTCTCTTTTCTCTCACAAAGTGCGTTCTTTTTTCGGAAAGCTCTGCGGAGTCTGGACTGCAACGAGCTGATTCAGGAATCTCCGATTGAGAACGATGAGAGCAATTCGGTAAGAAAAATAACGTTTACGAACAAAGAAGACCGCAACCAGGCCCGTGCTCGATGGAGCAAGCGTACAAAAGCTCTGGCGAGGTAGAAATAGAGGACGCTACACGGCGGCCCATGCGACTCCACACAGGGAGGAAATTGCAGGGATTTTCGGGGGGCTTTACAGCAGGTTCTTGTTTTGCAGCGCAAACCGCAGCAGCGCGTTGGCGCCCTCGCCTTCGAGTTCAAGCTTGCGGCACATGCTGGTGCGGTGGTTCTCGACGGTTCTGTAATGGATGGAAAGCTCGGCGCCGATTTCTTTGCTGGTTTTTCCTTGCGAAATCAGACGCATGATGCGGAGCTCAGTAGGGGTGAGATTGCTGGTCAAGGGATTGCTTGATTGAGTCGCGGATTGATTGCGGCTCTGCAGCAGGTCGGTAGTAATCGCGGAACTAATATAGGGTCGTCCCGACGCAACGGCATGAATGCCGGCCACCACCTCCTGGACCGCGCTGTCCTTGAGAATATAGCCTTTGCATCCCAGGTCCATTGCACTGCGGAAGAGGTCCTGATTCGAATGCAAGGTGAGGAAGATGATCTCTGTCTTCAGCCCGCGCTTGACCATTTCCCGGGCGACGCCGAGCCCGTCGAGCTTCGGCATCTCAATATCGAGCAGCGCGATGTGCGGATGGAGCTTCGTAATGAGCGACAAAGCCGCCTCTCCATCAGAGGCTTCGCCAACTACTTTCAAGCCGGGATCCTCCTCGACACTGAGCCTCAACCCCTTCCGCATCAGCGGGTGGTCGTCTGCAATCAGTATGCGAATCGCGTCTTCCAAGTCCGTTCCCCCAGTCGAAAATCTAACATCCCACCGTACCATGACCGCCGTAGCAGGACCGCGGGTTCCTGGACAGGGGGCATGCAGATTACGGGCTCCGGCTGGCGAGCGACACGAAATATCGGGGCTTGGAACTTCACGCCCCATGTGGAACCACACGGTCCGAATGTAGTAGCCCCTATGTCCCTCTTCCTCAGACTTCTATAGGCTTAATTCAGGTTTTTGATCTTCGGACATTGCATCACAGTCTCCGGGACGCGAAAACGATCGTAAAGAGAATACATGACCCTTTTAATTGTTGAAGACAATGCGGGAATCCGGCGGGTGCTGCGGCGCATTTTAGTCGACACGGCCAGCACGATCTGGGAATGTGCCGATGGTTCAGAAGCTCTGGCAGCGTACGAAGAGCATCGGCCCGACGTCGTCCTTATGGATTTCAGGATGACCCATGTCGATGGCTTAACGGCCACCAGGCAGATTCGAGCTTACGATCCTTCAGCCCGCATTATTGTCGTGACGGATTATCAGGATGAGGATATGAAAGCCGCCGCGCTGGAGGCTGGAGCTTGTGAGTATGTGCTTAAGCAAGAGATTTCGGGTTTGCCCGAGATCGTTTTATCTCTCGCAGCGCAGGACGGCGAGAATCGCTGAACCTGTCAGGCGAATGCCCTCATCCACTGTGCTTTTGTCTCAATGGGGTTTCAAACACGACCGTTGTCCCCTTGCCTGGGGTCGACCGCACCTTGAGCTCACCGCCTAGCAGCCTAGCCCGCTCGCCCATGCCCGTCAACCCGAAGCCGCTTTGCGAGGGGAGAGGGCTCCGCTCATCGGGCGTGAATCCACGGCCGTTGTCTTCGATGGTCAGAATTACATTCTCGATGCTCCACTTCACGCGGATCTTCACCTCAGTTGCCTGCGCGTGCTTCATGATGTTGCCCAGGGCTTCCTGAACAATGCGGTAAAAATTGATGCGCAAATCCTCCGGAAAGACGTCATCGATATTATCCAGCTCCGAGGTAAAACGAATTGCGGATGCGATGCCTGTCGTGCGCACCATTGCTTCGATCGCCTTGGTCAACCCCAACCTGTCGAGCTGAAACGGGCGAAGGTTGTAGGAAATCTCACGAGTTTCCGCGATCGCAGAGGATGCCTCATCGCTGATCTCCGTGATGGTCTGCGCATCAGAGTCACTGGGTGGGGCGCTTTTCCTTGAGCGGAGCAGGAGGAAGGCGAGGTTTTTAATCACCACCAGCCGCTGGCCCAGGCTGTCGTGCATCTCGGCGGCGATACGCTTGCGTTCGGCTTCCTGTGAGGCGATCAACTGCCGGGAAAAGGCCTGCTGGGCAGCCTGTTCTCGCTGAAGCTGCGCCACGCGATATCTCCATGACATCGCGACCAAACCACCCAAAGTGAGCAGCACAAGCAATTGAAACCATCTGGTCTCATAAAAGGGAGCGAGTACTGTGATGGCGAGGGTCTTGCCTTCCTGGTTCCACACGCCGTCACTGTTGGCTGCGATCACGTGAAAAACGTATTCTCCCGGTGGCAGATGCGAGTAATAGGCTATGCGCCGTCCTCCGGCATCGACCCAGTCTGAGTCCAAGCTCTCAAGCCTGTACTTGAAGTGCGTCTGCGTGGCGTTAATAAAGTTTGGAGCTGTGTAGCTGATTTCCACGTTAGGTCTGCCGGGCGGAATGCGCAGCGGAGCATTCACGGGTGTGGCCACGTTATCCACCAGAGAGGATTCAATCATCACGAGTGGTGGAACAGGATCGTGGACAACAGATTCCGGATCGATGACCGCGACGCCGTTGCGGGTGGGAAACCAGAGTTTGCCATCGCGTGTCTTGATGCCCGACGGCTCCACTCCGCCATTGCATTCGATATCCAACATGCCGTCGATCTTTCCGTAGGCCGTGGAGGTAACCTTCTTCAGATCGCCTGAGGCAAATGCGTTTAAATCCTGTTTGCTTACCCGATACACACCTCGGCTGCAGCTTATCCAGAAGTAGCCATGCGCATCTTCAAGAATGCGGAAGACACCGTTATCAAAGAGGCCGTCCTTGGCCGAATAGCTGGTAAGTTTCCCGTCCTTGAAGCGCACGAGCCCACCGTCATAGGTTCCAATCCACAGCACGTGATCGTTGTCTTCGTAAAACGACCAGATGTTGGCGCTCGGCAAACCATCCTTTTCCGTCCAATGGGTAAACTCCCCGTTGCGAATCCGCGTCATGCCGCCATAACCGCCCACCCACAAGTCTCCGTTGGCCGTCTCGAGGATCGCATGGGTGTCGTCTGCCGCCAGCCCGTCCTTCTTGGTAAGGAACCGGGTTACACCATTCTCATAGCGGGCCAGCCCCTGCCTGGTTCCGAACCACAGCGTGCCCTGGCGGTCCTGACAGATCGCTTGAACCACCGCTTCATCGGGAAGAATCGGGCCGCTTGGGATACGAAAATGCCCGCGGTCGAAGATGCTGAGGCCGCCATGCGTGCCCACCCAGAAACGGCCCTCACGGTCCTGGAACATCGCCAATACCAGTTCGTTCGGCAGCCCGTTAGCCATGGTATAGCTGGTAAACTTTCTATCTGCGAAACGGCTAACGCCCGAATGCCAGGCCCCGATCCAGAGAGCGCCCGATCGGTCCTCATAAGTTGCGTAGGTGTCGCGATCGATCAGGCCCTGCTCGGTGGAGTAGCTGCGGATCGATTGATTCTGCAGCCGGTAGAGTCCTTGTTCCAGTGTGCCGATCCAGATATTACCCTGTCTGTCTTCATAGAAGTGCCAGGGGGTGACTGAAACAGCGTGGTTCGAGCTCAGGAACTGAAAGGTTCGCTGAAGGCGCGGGCCAACGTGCATTTCCAGGGACTTGTTGTAGGTAATGCCGATTGTCTCTTCCCGGTTAGAGCCGGCGGGAATCATCTGGCTCACGTTGTCCGAGGTGATCCTAACCCGCTTTCCGTTGACGGTCTCAAGCCAGAGTGTTCCACTCTGATCGAGCGCCGCGCCCCAGAGGTCATCTTTCAAGATTTGCCTGGGCAGCGTAAAGTCGACAAAGCTCCCATGCGTAAAACAGCGGATCGTTTGTTGCTGGCGGACCCAGAATCCTGCTGAGTCCCACAGCAGAGACCGATACCGCATGCTCGGGCTTTGCGGCGCGACGTCGATGAAATGGTTTGATGCTTCATCCCATCGGTCAATTCGCCCCGCGCTCAGCACCCATACGTCACCATGGTCGTCCCCGGTCAGTCCATTTATGATGTCCGCCGGCACTCCATATTGCCTGCCGTAGGCTCTCGAACACGCCGTTGTGGTAGCGGACGATGCCGCGATCGACACTGTCGAGCCACAGGTCTCCGCCGCGTCCCTGCAACATTGTGCCGAATTGATTCGAAAGGAGGCCTGGGGTGTCTCTGTTGAAGAGAGTCAGATGGACGCCGTCGAAGCGTGCCAGTCCGTTAAACGTTGCAATCCAGAGATATCCGTCTGGTGTCTGCGTAATGCCGCGAATCTCGTTCTCGGGCATGCCATTGTCTACGGTCCAGACCTCAAAGCCGTACTGAGCACGCGCCGGCTCGACCAGGCAGAAGAGAACCGTCAGGCAGGCAAGAACACGTACTATGCCGCGGCGATTGTTAGGCCGCGAGGAAAGCTGAATGCGGAGATTCGGTTCGTGCTGCCAGCCTAACTCCGGGATCAACTCCTGCTCTCCTTCCTGGAACGCCTATTGCCGTGAGTTCATGAAACAGGCTGCCTGCAAGGTTCACGTTCACGAGAAGCGCATACGATTGGGAGGCATGGAACGAGAGTATCGGGATGATTGCCAGACATCAATCCCCTTTTGGGCGGGGCTGGCCAGCCGGCCCGGAGAGAGGAATCGGCGGAAACCTGCTCTTCATTCCGCTTCCTAACGCTGCGGAAAGGTCTCCGGCTCAGTCAATGATTCGTGATCTACGGCGATACCTTGTGCCAATAGGTTTTCTGGTAACCCTGAGTATCGACTTGCGCGGAATGGATCACCGCCGGTGTTGACCCGTGGCACGTCCATGAGACCGAGGTGTCGTGGCCAGTGACTACCATGGGCACGAAGTCAGAGCCAGGATTCTGCCGGCAATAGTCGAGGATCGGCTGGGTCGGCTTCTGGCTGGTGGCGGCCTTCGAATCGCAGGGAATGTTTGCGCCGTACTGGCAGGCGAGTACGGCTCCCCCGGCGCAGCGCCATTCCATGAGCTTGCCCTGATCGGGCTGCATGTTCAGTTGCTTCGCCATCCACGCGGGTAGCTTGGGACCGGTGTATCGCGCGTCCGGTTTGTCGATGGTTCCGACGGCCTTGCAATAAGCCACCGGATCGGAGTATGTCTTCTGTGCAAACACGGGTGAAGCCCAGAGAACCAGGATCACCGCCGATAAGAACATCCTTTTCGTTGTCATTAGTAGCTCCACGCTCTAAAGCATAAATGGGGCCCGCATTCCAGTCCCGGCTTCTGATAAAAACCTGGACGCAAGCTACTCCGCTTGCGTCCATCCGTCGGTTGGGTTGTATTGTTCGATGGCTGTTAAAGTATTGTCTGCTTTCGGGCTGAGATCCTGTTCGTAGATAACGCCGTCACGACCGAGGCTGAAAGTCATGATGCCGGAATGTTGGTAGTTGACGGGGGTAGCAAAGATCGTGAACCCACTTGTTGTGGTCACAATGCGGAAGGAGTATCCATGCGATACGACTTCCTTACTGGGTGCGGAAGCATTGAAGACGCCTTTTGCAAATTGGTTGTAGGCTCCCTATCGGGCTGTCCGACTGACCCTCGGAGACCTCCCAGTAAAGGCCGTCCTGCTTGCCTGGGGTGCTCACGATCGTGTCGGTGTACTGGTGGGTGCTCTGGTGGTAAAGTTCCTCGGCGTTGGCAATCAGCCGGCATGCATCCATGGCGGAGAGTTCATTGCCGCCCGATTCGCCGTGCCCGCAATTCCTCGTCAGCGGCTGCGGCGTCAAAGTACCACCTCGACGAGCTGTCCTGGACCAAGGGGACAGGGAAGGGATAGTTGTCGGCCCCGATGTAGAGCACCTGGCTGCCATCGGTCATCGCCACCAAACGGTTCATCTGGTCATATTTTTTGGTGAACGAATCGGCCGCAGACTTGTCTTCCGCCGGATCTCCTGAACTTACCAACTTCTGCGCCTTCGAGCCCAATACCTGGGTAAGCGCTTTGTCATCCTTAGCCTGGACTGCGGCATGCAGTGCCTGGCTTGCTTCCGCCGGGGTGGCGAAGGTTTTCTGGGGTGCTTCCGCCGCGGTGTTATCTTGTTTCTTCGAGCAGCCGAGAACGAAAACGGCCGCAATCATTACGAGAGCAGCGATCCGTGGCATCCGCTGCGTGGTCAAGCTTTTCAGTTGCAAACTCACGTTTCTACCTTCCTTTCTACGATCCAATTGATTTGTGGTGGGTCAAGGATTCCGGGGAGGCGGATTAACGCCGCCCCCCACCGCGCTCACCACCGCCACCGCGCTGCTGACGTGGCTGCTGGCGCTGCTGCGGGCGCTGTTGACGCTGCTGGCCTGGTCGCTGACGTTGATAGGCTGCGGGATGCATGCTGGCGCGACCGCGATTCGCCTCGGCGCGGGCCTGGTTGCCATTGCCGCTCATGGTGGAGCGGGGCTGGCCGCTTCCGAGCCTGCCGGCATGTTCATTGTCAGCGACCGGGTGCTGGACCCCTCCGTTGCCACCGATCAGGCCGTGATTGCCGTTGCGGCCACCGTTGGGCACATCCGGATGGTAGCCGTTGTTCCGGTTGTTGGCCTCGTTGCCGGAGTTGTAGCGGTTCCCGTTGTTGTTATTCCGGTTTCCATTGTTATTGTTGTTATTGCTGTTTCTGTTGATGTTGTTCCTGGTGATGTAGGTGTTGTGGTTGTAGTTGATGTGTTCCGCCACCGCCTCCGCCACCCCAGTTCATTCCCCATGCTCCGAAGCCCCATCCACCGCCGAAGCCGCCGGCAACGAAGCCGCCGCCCCCGCCGATGGCGGCGCCAATCGCTACTCCGGCGCCAAAGGACAAACCGGCTGCAACGGCAACAGGTGGTGTATACGCCGGCACCACCAGGGGCGTGCCATATACAACTGCCGGGTTGTATTGCGGAACATAAACCACGTTACTGCTGGCGGGTTCGATGATGATGGTTTGCGGGCTCTGCTGCACTACCTTGATCTGCGACGAAGACTGTAGCGTTCCTGCTGCCTGCGCCTTGGCGCGCATGACCTGTACCGCCGCCATCACGTCTGATTGCTGATTTTCAAAGGCCTGGCCCAGGCTCGAGGTCCACGAAAGGTTTTTGGCCAGATTGTGGAGTACTGACGGGAACTGCGTCAGCGCTTTTACGCTGGGATCCCACGATTGTTGATTCACTGCCTGGGTGAGTGCGGCGCCCTGCAGATTTTGATTCTGCGCGAGCCAGAGGTCTGCAAAGGCCACTTCATCGGCATAGCTGGCGGCAGCCAGCACTTGTGCGACCAGGGCGTCCGGATAAAGCGCGATGGGGGCAACCAGGGCGTCGAGCTGGCTGCTGGTCAGCGGCGCGACCGCCGGCGGTGCAGACGCCGGGGCCGGTTGGGAGGCATCCTGTGCCTGAAGAAGCTCGGTGGGCGCGCCCGCAATGATCAGGGTCGAGCAGACCACCATCGACATTGTCTGTTTCATCCATTTCGTAATCATGAAATCCTCCGGTTGGCCATGATCCGGGGCCAATCCTCACCGTTCGTTGCGCCGCTTTGGAACCCTAAACCCCTATGAATAAAGCGGAGAAGCGCAATCGCTAGTTGGACAATAAGTCTGCTACCGGGGAAACGGAATAGAGGCTACTACACGTGGGACCGTGTGGTTCTACACGAACCTTGCTCTCGAAGCCTGGGAAGAGGCTATTTTTCGGAAGGGGTGACTTCACTACGCCGCGACAGTCCGTGCAGGAATGTGCGAAATAAGCGAACTATGCGAGCTAAGTCTGCTTCTGCTTGATTCATCATTGGTTGTTTCAATAGGCGAGAGTGGCCTGGAGAGGCCGCCCGTCAAGAAGATCCCGTAGAACCAGGGGCAGTAGAATAGCTTGCGTAGCAAGGTCATTCAGCGAGCGGTTGAAGAGAGGTAGTGATGTTGTACGGGGATCCAGCACTACGACGCAGGTGGGGAATGACCTTTTTGGTCTGCTGCTGGGCCATGGTCTCCTGGTCCCAGGAGCCCTGTACATTGGCCCACGGTACGGATGCTACAGCCCACCAAACGCCGGGGGAAGCGGCGGACGCACAAGGTGTCTTGTTCCTGCGCGACAAGAACACTCACTGCGCTCTCGCCAGTTTTACAGAAGAGATTCGAACCAACCCTGAGGCCTGGCAGGGGCATTATCACGCAGGCTTGGCGTACCTTGATCTTTCGGATGCACAGCATGCAGTCGCAGAACTTCAACTCGCCGCCGGCAAAGCGCCTGGGCGAGCTGAGATTCGACTTGCGCTGGGCATTGCCCAGGAAGCATTGGGAGAGAACGGAAAGGCAGAAATGTCATACCGGGCTGCGTATGCGTTGGACCCTAAATCGCCTGAGATCGTTCGGCACCTGGCCGCCGTGCTGGGAAAGGAGAAGCAGAGCGGCGCGGCAATTACTTACTGGCGGGAGGCTGTCGCGCTGGCTCCTTACGATCCCGAGATCCGTTTGTCACTGGCGACAGCGTTGATGGATGACGGCCAAAACGATGCCGCTGCCGTACTGCTTCAGGAGATGGTGCAGCAGAATCCGAAGTCCGGCTTAGCGCTTCTGAATCTGGGAGCGGTTCTTTACCGTCAGCAGAAGTATGCGGAGGCCGCGGATGCTTACCGCCGGGCTTCGCAGGTGGATGCGGTAGCGGAGGCGGCAAGACTTTCTCTCTCCAAAGTCCTGATTACCCTGGTGCGTTTTGAGGAAGCGAAACCGCTCCTCGAAGCGTACGTGCGGGATCATCCAGCAAACATGGAGGGGCACTACCTGCTTGGCATTACCTATCAGGGGCTGGGATTGCTGCCGCAATCGACCTCGGAATTGGAACGGGCTGTTCAGTTGAACGAAAGCGATTTCGATAGCCAGTACAGGCTGGGTTCCGTGCTGCGGGAAGAAGCGAAAGTACGATGAAGCAATATCACACCTAAAGCGTGCGCTCGCGCTGAAGCCGGACTCGCAGGAGGCGCACTTCCAACTGGATCGCGCCTATCACCAGACCAATCAGCAGGAATTAGCCGATCAGGAGAACCTGGTGTTTCAGAGACTGCAGAAGACCGTCGTGGACCAGCGGCGGGCGACTACGCTCGAGAATGAGGGTGCGCAGGCGGTCAAGGACGGCGATCTTCAGAAAGCAGTGTCAGCTTACAAGGAGGCGCTTCCGCTGGTTCCCCAGGACGCAAAAGTCCGCTACGACCTGGCTCTCGTGTTTGAAAAATTGAAGGACCGTGATTCGGAACGCGCACTTCTGCTAGAGGCCGTGGCCTTGAATCCCGCGATCGCCGATGTGCACAACCAGCTTGGATTTTTGGACTTGACCACTGGCGATGCAAAGGCGGCCGAGGAGCAGTTTCAAGCTGCGCTCCGAGCCGATCCGGGGATGACGGATGCGCTGGGAAATCTCGGGGTGTTGTACGGACAGCAGGGCAAGCTTGCTGCGGCGGAACATCTGTTGCGCCTGGCTGTGGAGGGCGACCCGGGGTACGAAAAGGGTTACATGAACCTGGGATTGATTCTTGCCGCGGAGGGCCGCTTCGATGAGGCGCACGCGCAGATGCAAAAAGCTTTGGCGCTTTCTGCAACCGATGCAGTTGCTCTTCATGCGATGAGCGTGATCGAAGCGCAGCTGGCAAATCCCACCAAACCCTAGCGTTTCGCTTGGACTCAGTCAGCTTGCCTTGATGGGGAAGCACCACGGCCAATGCCTGCTTTATCTCTGGATCCGCTGGATTCAACGAGGCGGCCGCTTTCAGCTCCTGAGCCGCGGCGGCCAGGTCGCCGGATCGCGCCTCGATCAGGCCCAGATCTTTTTTGAGCGTCGCCTGGTCACGGCATTCGCCACAGATTTCAATCGCCTTTTGCAGCTCGGTAATGGCTTGAGCATAATCGTGGTTATTTGCGGCGGCGAGCGCGAGGTTTCCGGTGATATCGGCCTGGCTTGTCGCTTGTTGTTCCGCCAGCCGGGCCTTCAAGAGCGCTGCATACTTGGCGGCTTCGGACGGGTCTGTTCCATGAAGAACCTGGGATAGCCGGTAGAGCACCTCGGTACTGTTGGGGTCGAGTTGAGCTGCGTGCTTCCAGGCGGCAATCGCTTCCTGGTCACGTTTTGCCGATGACAGATTTTGTCCCAGCAGGTAGTAGGCTCGAGGGTTGTTGGGAGCCAGCTGGACGCTCTTCTCAGAAAGCTCCAGCGACTTCGCGGTTTCGCCCAGCTGACGCTCGGTCACTGCCAAGAGATACACGGCGTCGCCGAAATGCTCATCGAGGCTTAGCGCTTTTTCCAGTTCGGGTTTTGCATCCTCGAAATGTCTTTCATCGAGGAGCAGACGGCCTCGATTGTAATGAGCGACTGGCCGACCCCGGGTTGAGCGCGACCGCTTGGGTAAATTCTGCCAGGGCCGCTTCTACTTCGAGGTGGTCAGCGAGCGCTATGCCCAGGTTGAGATGATCTTGAAAACTGTCGGGCCTGGCTGCCACCACCTTGCGGAGCATCTCAATACTGCTTTCGCTTTTGCCCTCGCGCGCCCGAACCTCGGCCAAGGCAGTCTGCGCACCCAGATTGCTGCTGTCGAGGGACACGGCTGTCTCGAGCTCAGCCTCTGCTTCAGGGAAACGTTGTTGTTGAGCCAACACCATGCCCAGGTTGAACCGGGCCTGCGCGTATTTCGGATCCTCTTCGGTAGCCTGCCTTAGCAGGGCTTCCGCCTCTTTGACCTGGCCCCTTCCGTCGTAGATAGTCGCCAGGTTCAGCTGGGCTTCGGTTAGCTGAGGATCCAGTTCGATCGCCTTCTTGAAGTTCTGGATTGCATCGTCCGGGTGTCCTTGCGACATGTCCAAGACGCCCAACTTGCTGCGTGCCTGAGCGAGGGTCGGGTCGAGCTTGATCGCTGTTTCCAGAGCTTGCCGCTCGGCGGGGAACTTGCCGTCCATGTCGAGCGCCAGGGAGAGGTTGTAATAAGTGTGCGCGTCACGCGGTTGTATCTGGAGCATTTGCCGGTAGACTTCGGCGGCCTGAGCAGCCTGACCAGATGCCAAAAGCTGGTTCGCCTTAGCTCCTTCGGTGGTGAATTGGTTTTTAAGCAGGTTGGCCTGTTCTGTTTGCCGGACGTCTTGATAGACCTTTGCCGATTGCTGGGTTTGATTGAGACCTTTGAGGGCAATGGCCAGTTGCAAGCGCGGCCCTTCCGCGGCCGGATCCAACTGGATCGCTTTTTGCAGATGCGGCACAGCCTCTTTGGCTCGCCCACTGCGAAGAATGACGAGCCCTAAATTGTATTGCAGGTCGGCGTGATCAGGCTCAATGGCCGCAGCGGAACGCAGTTGCTCCTCGGCTTGAGGGTACTGCTCCAGGCCCCGGTAGGAAAGGCCCAACAGATAGTGCGGTTCGAAGGCTTTCGGATGATTGAGCGCATAGGCCTTCAGGATTGGTATAGCCTCTGAATACTCGGCCAGAAAGACCAGGCACTTGGCCAACGCGAAGCGCGCCTCCGGATCGGAGGGGCTAAGCCGTGATGCCTCACCGTATTCGTCTGCCGCCTGGCGAAACGATTTCTGGTTGGCGTAGACCGTTCCCAGATTGAAATGGGCGACGGCGAGATCGGGGTGGGTCTTTACAATCTGCTGCAACGAGGAAGTGGCGGCGTCCTGATCGCCATTCTCGCTGAGGGCGATGGCTCGGGCGATTCCAGCGTCGACATTTCCAGGCTCCAGTGAAAGAGCCTTATCCCAGTAGCCGATGGCGGCGGAATAGAGTTTCTGCGCAGCAAGAACCTCTGCCAAATGGTTCAACGCCTCGACCGAGTTTGGATCGGCCTTCAAGATCTCCCGAAATTGCTTTTCCGCCTCGGCAGGCTGCCCAGAATCCTTCAGGGCCGTGCCCAGGGCATTGCGCGCATCCACTGAATCCGGTTTCAGGTCAACCGCCCGGCGGAAATGAAGGATCGCGGAGGTGGGCCTCTTCTGGGCGACTTCGACTACCCCTAGATCGTAGAGTGTCCTCCAGGATTGGGGGCGTATTTGCAACGCCTTGTTGTAGGCGACGGATGCGCAGTGCAGGTCTTTCCGCTGGGCATACCAGGTACCTGCCGAATCCCAGGCAGTGAAGGGGTCGGTGCTTGCTCGAGATTGAAAGCCTTGAGGAAGGGCGCAATCGGACGCCGCCTGCGCGTGGCAGGACAAAACCGCTGCCGCGAACAGTAGAACGGAACCTAGTCCGAGTTCGTTTGCTCGTCGCATAATCCTGGGCCCGTTGACCAGGCCGTTCACTCCGCGCCCATCCCTGAATGGTACGAAGTTCCCCCCTGAAAATGACTGAGCCATAGTGTACGCCCAATCCCGCAAGTTGCTGATTGGAATTCCTGGTTTGTATATGCAGAATGGCTGAACGCCGGAGTCGAGATACCCAGCGCGGATACCGCTGAAGGCTCGTAAAACGATATCGCGGTAAAAAAAACTTATTGACAAACGTCTTTTCGCGCCACTATAAGGGCTGGGTCTATTGGATGAGCCAATGTTAGCCATCCTGATGAACTGATGTCTGTTGTACGCCCCGGTGAAGAGCGAATTCGCGCCATTAAAGGGCGAACGTGATGGGCTGGGCACAGGTTACAAAGCTTAAAGCAATTGCGTTACTTGCAGGTTCTTGGAGGAGTCAGCGGTGGACAAAAAACATACAGCACTGGTGTCAGCGTCGTGGATAGTGCAGCTCGCACTGTTCATTGCCATCATTCTGCAACTTTCTCCCACAAGGGCTCTCGGGCAAGGCGCAACTGGGGCTCTGAATGGTGCCGTCATTGATCCAACCTCCGCCGTGATTCCCGGCGCAAAAGTGACGCTAAAGAATCTCGATACCCAGGTTGAGCAAGAAGCTGTTACTAACAATGCCGGACGCTACGTCTTTGTTGCCATTCCGCCGGGACGATACACGATTGAAGTCACCAAGGAAGGGTTCAAGGTATCGGCAACCTCCGAATTCACACTGGCGGTGAATCAGACGCTGACGACAGATGTTCACCTCGAGGTAGGCACCGCCACGCAACAGGTCACGGTACAAACGACTGAGGCCAATGTGGAGACGACAACAACGGAGCTAGGCACTGCCATTGAGCAGAACGAGGTCAGCAGCTTGCCGCTCAACGGGCGTAACTTTACTCAGCTGCTGGCTTTGACGCCAGGCGTTTCGCCGATCAGCACGGGCCAGAATAGCGGGCGGCGGCAATAGTTTCGCGGGCAGTGCTATTGGTTCGTTCACCTTTCCATCTGTGAACGGACAAGGAAACCGTAGCAATATGTTTCTGCTCGACGGCTTCACGGATTACGGGTTTATCGGGAACTACGCGGTTGCGCCCATTATTGACGATATCCAGGAGTTCAAAGTTCAGTCGCACAATGACAGTTCCGCATACGGGGGCTCATTGGGCGGCATTATCAACGTCGTGACCAAAGGAGGCACGCAGGAGTATCACGGGGGTGTGTGGGAATTCTTCCGCAACAGCGCCCTGGACGCCAGGAATTACTTCCAAACGGCTGTGACACCCTACAAGCAAAACCAATTTGGCGGCGCCGCCGGTGGACCCGTTCTTCCCAACCGTTGGAGAAAAAGCCAATCCAATGCTGAACAAGCTTTACTTCTTCGCAGCCTATGAAGGCTTCCGAGCCACAAGAGCTGCGAATACGCTGGACATTATTCCTACGCAGGCGCAGCTGGGGGGTGATTTCAGCGGTGGCAATTTGAATCCGATCTACAACCCCTATAGCACGAGGCCGGATCCAAACAACCCGGGCCAGTTGCTACGGGATCCTTTTCCAAACAACATTATTCCCACGGCGCTGGTAAACCAACCCCTGGAAGCTTATCGCAAGGCGATCTATCCCGTCGTGAATCAGCTTCCATCCAATGGATTCAACTTCGTAGACCCAACGCCAAATATTCTGGACAGCGATACGGGCTCCATGAGGGTGGACGAGCAGTTCACCGATCAGATCACTTCGTATTTCCGGTTTTCCAAATTCTATTCGCCTTCGACAAGCGCTACTGGAATCCCCGGCATTCTCAGTGCCGCAAATACCAGTGGTTATAACTACGGCGGATCGGGCACCTGGACATCGAAGTCCGGCACCAAGGTTCTCACTGCGCGCTTTGGCAGGACAATCGCCTACTCGGTTACAGACACCGAATTTCCGGCAAGTCTGGCAAAGTGCTTACACCATAGGACAATTCAATCTACAAACGGTGACGGGCTTTGTCGGCGGCAGGAACTTCAATATGGGCGAGGGATTCAGCGGCTATCAGGGTGTTCCGGGAGGGTCGTACCAGGGCAACCAGATAGCTGATATTTGGGAGGAAGCGGCGGACTTCACCCGGGTGTCCGGAAGACATACGCTGCAAATGGGCTTGGACATCAATACCAACGATAACAGTCAGCCGATCCTGTTCATCAACGATAGCTACAGTGCAACCCCCACATCCAACCTGGAAAGTGCCTTGCCGACCGGAGACGCGCTTGCATCGGGCGTTCTAGGCCTGCCATCGAGCGTAAATCGCCGTAATGTGAACATCACGACACACGGCGGTTGGGAGGATGGTTTCTACATCCAGGATCAATGGAAAGCCAGCTCAAAGCTGCAAATCAACGTCGGGTTCCGCTATGACATCACGCTCTGGCCGATCTATGGAAGTCGCAAATTGGGCAACAATTTTGTGGGCGATACCGACTTAGACACGGGCCAATACATACTGGCTGCCGTTCCCCCAGGATGCTATACGGGTGCATCCCCGTGCATACCGACAGCGGATGGCTCGCTACCGGCCAACGTTATCGTGACGCCGAAGGGTAACCAATCCATTATTCATAACTCGTATGACAATTGGCAGCCGAGGTTTGGCTTTAGCTACTTGGCCATGCCAGGCACTGTCGTTCGAGCCGGCATTGGGCGCTTTTTCGATAACTGGGCTGCTGTTCAGCAGCTGGCTACCAATTATCAAGGGAACTGGCCTGATACCACGTTTCTGCTAGCGAACAATCTCAACGCGACCACTCCAGACCCCACCACTGGCCAGAACCCCCTCGCTTTGGGGACCAGCGGCGCGCAGATTCTTCCCGCGGCGACTCCCTTCAACCAGGTCAACTGGATGATCGACCCGTACTACAAGAACGCTTACTCGATACAGTACAACTTCGGAATTGAGCAGCAGGTCAAGAACAATACGGTATTGCGGCCAACTATGTAGGAGCCCACAGCCTCCGCACTGATTCCGGTTCTTATCGAAATACTGCGTTATATCCGGCACCCGGACCGATTGCGGACCGTCAACCATTCTCCTATATCACTCCTACTTACTACGACAAGAGCATAGCTAACTCGAATTACAATGCATTTCAGTTCCAGGCTCGAACCATCGTCGGGAAGAAGCTAACTCTTCTAGGGTCGTACACCTGGTCAAAGACGATTACGTTGGGGTGCGATGGATTCTTCGGTCGGTTCAGAAGGATGCAGCGTGCAAGATCCCTATAACCTGAAGGCCGACAGGAGTGTCGCGGGATACGATCTTCCGCAGAACTTCAGCTTCAGCTGGGTTTATCAATTGCCGTTTGGTCGAGGGCAGCGTTTTGACGTCGAAAATTCCCTGCTCAACGAAGTCGTTGGAGGGTGGAGTTTCCAGGGCATTTACACGGCTCACTCCGGGATCGTGTTTAACAACAATGCCGGCAACGATGATTTGGAGAACACCGGCAACGTGGTGGAGAGAGCGGACCGCTTGTGTAAGAATCCCTACAACGGCGGCAGGAACGTGCAGTACCTGAACCAGGCATGCTTCGCAAACCCTGCTGCCTACACATTTGGAAGTGAGCCCAGGAATGATCTGCGAACGCCCCACGTCACCAATACGGACTTAACGCTGGAAAAGGTGTTTCCACTCGGCAAAGAGCAACGAAGTATCATCTTTAGAACGGACTTCTTCAACGCCTGGAATCAGGCAGCCTTTGGCCCGTTCCAAGGTTCTACGCAACCCGACAACACTGTGACGGATGCCAACTTCGGCCTCTTTACCGGCACCGCCCAAACGGAACGCGAGATCCAATTCGCGCTCAAAATAACGTTCTAAAGCATTTTTCCTAATACTGTGGTCTGGTGAGGTCGGTTATGTGCGGCCATTCTTTGGCGGAATGGCCGCGTCACGTGCAGCTATCCGGTCTAATCCATTAGGAAAAATGCTATAGCAGAGCCGCAACACTGGGAGAGCGAACGACTGACAGTCGTCCGCTCTTTTTGTTCTTGTATTCCACTCTGAACTGACCCTCAGCCGCTGTTCCCTCCCCTGATACCTTTAACGGTCCTTTCCACTGCTTGAAACCATGGATTGGGACTGGAAACCATTGACGGTCTCGGGTAGGCTACGATGGAAGACGGAGATTGGCTTGCGCATATTCTGGTTGCCAATCGATGAGGTGCGTTGCCCTTGAATGGTTCGGCCAAATATTCGTGATGGTGGACGATCCAAGAGAGGGGCCCTGCCGATGAGACCGCTCACCGACATCGATGCATTATTGTCTCTGCCAGAAAGAGATGGCGGATTGAGTCGCCGTCGCTTCTTTCGTCAAGCCCTGGGTTTCTCCCTCGCCGGCCTGGCAGCCGGCAACATGGCCAGCATCGCCCAGGAGGGGAGTTCTTCTCGCAATTTGAAACCGCAACCCCGCGGGAAACCCTCCGGCATCCCCTTTGACGCGATATTTACCGATGTGGCGCTGCAGGCCGGATTGACTCAGCCTGTGATATACGGAGAGACCGATAAAAAGAGCGTGATCTTTGAGACGGTAGGCTGCGGAGCCGCTTTCCTTGATTACGACAATGATGGGTGGCTCGATATCTTTTTGTTGAGTGGAACCCGGCTCGACGGCCCACCGGCGGGAACAACGAACCGTCTCTATAAGAACAACCGCGACGGCACCTTCAAAGATGTGACTGTCGAGGCAGGTCTTGTTCGCACCGGGTGGGCATGTTCGGTGACCGTGGGAGACTACAACAATGACGGCTATGAAGATATCTTCGTTACGTACTATGGGCAGAACGTTCTTTACCGCAACAACGGGAATGGAACATTCACCGATGTGACGGCCGCCGCGGGCCTGATGCACCAGGGAAAAATCCGATGGGGCGCCGGATGTACCTTCCTGGACTATGATCGCGATGGCAATCTCGACCTCTTCATCACCCATTATGTTGACCTGGATGCTGAGGAAGAGCTTCCCAAGGCCGGTTCGCGACCGAGCTGCACATTCAAGGGAGTGCCTGTCCATTGTGGACCCAGGGGACTAAGGCCGACAACAAACTCACTTTTCCGCAACCAGGGGAACGGTGTTTTTCGCGAGGTGAGCCAGGAGTCTGGAATCTCCAGTGCAACTCCTACGTATGGCATGACCGCGGTTGCCGCTGACTTCGACGGCGATGGCTGGACAGATATCTATGTGGCCTCGGATTCGACGCCGAGTTTGTTGTTTATGAACCAGCGCAATGGAACCTTCAAAGAACAAGGAATAGAACGCGGAGTCGCCCTGAGCGACGATGGGGTGGAACAGGCGGGAATGGGCGTCGCCGTGGGTGATTACAACCTCAAGGGTAACCTCGACATTTTCCGGACAAATTTTTCTGATGACACCGACTCTCTCTATACCAATGACGGCACCGGTAACTTTACCGATGTGACGATTGGAGCGGGCTTTGGAGTAGAGACACGTTACGTAAGTTGGGGAACAGGATTTGCGGATTTTGACAATGATGGTTGGCCTGACTTATTTGTGGCCGCGGGCGCAGTGTATCCGGAGGTTGAACAGAGGTTTCCGCAGTATCCAATGAAGTGCCCCCGGCTTATCTTCCATAATCTGCGGAATGGAAAGTTCGAGGAGTTGATCGATGAAGCTGGGACCGGGGATCGCCGCTCCCCATTGCAGCCGGGGAGCGGCGTTCGGCGATTTTGACAATGACGGTGACATTGACATCCTGGTGGTCAATCTGAATGAGCCCCCTTCCCTTCTCCGCAATGACCTCAAAGGCCAACGCAATTGGATCAAGGTATTTCTTGTGGGCACGAAGTCGAACCGGAGCGCGATCGGATCCCGGGTGATCGCCCGCTATGGCGGAAAGTTGCAAGCCCAAACGGTGATGGCGCAATCGAGCTTTTATTCCGTGAATGATCGACGACTCCACTTTGGAATCGGGGAAAGCACTTCCGCGGAGTTGGAGATCCACTGGACGAGCGGGCTCAAGGAGAAGATCCCGGCAGTGAGTGGCGGCCACTTGACCGTTATCAAGGAGGGGCAAGGAATCGTCAAATCGGAGCCGATGGGCACGACCAGAAAGAAGAGTCCGTAGCCATGCCTTCGTGGATGCAGAGACGAAAATACTACCGGGGTGTGTCTTCCGCCTAAAGACCGCGCGGTCTTGCTGGCGAGCTCTCTTTGCTGCTTCACGATCATCCTCCTGGGACTTTACTCTGCGTACCGGCCGCAGGTATGGTTCACGCGCGGAGCGATGTGCCGTCGACTCCGGCCGCGAAGGCGGAATTTGTGGGCGCAGAGGTGTGCGCCAATTGCCATCGCTCCATCTACGACTCGTTCAAGAAGACCGACATGGGCCGGTCGATGTCGATTGTCCCCGGCGAGCTGCCGCAAGTTCCAGCGGGACATACGATCACGGTGTGGAACGAGCGCCTGAAACGCTACTACGATGTGCAGTCGACGCCAACCGGTGTGTACCAATCGGAATATCAAAAAGCCGAGGATGGTTCAGAGGTATTCCGCAATACGCAAAAGCTGGCATATGCCATCGGTTCCGGAAGGAATGGCACGTCCTACCTGGTGACACGCGATGGTTATCTCTACGAGGCGCCGCTGTCGTTCTATACAAAAACAAGCACGTGGGAATTGTCTCCTGGTTTTGAGGTGGCGGATCTGGCGTTTAATCGACCAGCTCTTGCAGGATGCCTGGCCTGTCACAGCGGGCTTTCGCGACCCACTCCTCCTGGATTGGGATCTTATGCAGATCCGCCATTCAAAGAGCTGGCTATCGGTTGCGAGAATTGCCACGGACCCGGGAGCCTGCACGTAGCCGAGCATAAGGGCCAGGTGAAAGCGAGCGCTAATAGTCGATCCATCGTCAACCCGGCGCGGCTCGATCCTTGGCTGGCAGATAACATCTGTATGAGCTGCCATCAGGGCCGGGCGCTGAGAGTCCTGCAACCTGGAAAGAGTTATGCGGACTTTCGCCCGGGAACTCCTCTTGATGAGGTAATGGCCATCTTTGCGGCGCCTCTGGATCCGAAGGGAGGATCCGCACCCATATCGCCTCTGCTCGAGCATTTCAGCTTGATGAGCATGAGCAAATGCTACACCGCCACTAAGGGACGGATGAGTTGCCTTACCTGCCATGATCCGCACTTCCAGCCAACAACCACTGCGGTCGAGTACTACAGGCAGAAGTGCTTAACTTGTCATAACGAGCAGAGTTGCCGGCTTCCGCTGCAAGATCGGCAATCGCGGGCGCCCGCCGATGACTGCCAGGGTTGCCATATGCCGAAGCAACCGCTCACCGGCATCGCGCATTCGATCCTCACCAGTCACCGGATTGTCAAGACTCCGGAGGAAGAGTTCCCGACTGAGAGCTTCATTGCAAACAAAGCGGAGCTGGGTGGCTTGATTCATTTGGATGCGATTCCTGGCCAACCAGATCAGGTTCCTCCACTTACGCTTCTTCACGCGCTTGGCGAGATAGGCACGACCGACCCATCGTACGCGCCGCCCTACCTGCAAGAGCTGCATGCGCTGGAAAAGCAAAAGTCTACCGACCCCCAAGTACTCTCCGGTCTGGGTTGGTTCCATCTGGCAAAGGGACCCGACTACGATGAGAATCAAGCCAAAGACTATCTATCGAGAGCAATCGAGGTGGGAAGCACACGGTCCGACGATTTTCTCGCACTGTCTGAAATCCTGGTGAAGGAAGGACAACAAGCTGAGGCGGAGAAGATACTCCTGCAAGGGAAATCGCTATTTCCCTATGACGAGCGCTTTAATCAGAAGCTGTGCCGTCTTTATATTTCTACCAATCAATACGAGAAGGCGCTAAACATGCTACGGAGCTCCAGCGAGTTGTTTCCCGAGGATTCGTTCCTAAGGCTGCTTCGGCAAAAGGCGGAGCAAGCCGTCCAAGCCCCCAGCCCATAAGATTCGGCGGCGGGCCCAGGATGGTGGATTGTTATCGGCTGTTGCAACGGTTAAGAAGTGCCCCGGCTTCGGTAATATGCTGCAGCATCTGGCGACGCGCTTCATCGGCATTTCGATCGCGAATGGCGGAATAGATTTTCCTATGGTAGGCAAGGGGCTTTTCAATCTGCACCCGATCGACAACTTGCGCCATGCTCTTTGAGACTGTTTTGTGGATCAGCCTGAACAAGAGGTGGCAGATGCGGTTACCGCTGGCACTGAAAATCCACTCGTGGAAAGCCATGTCGGCATCGAGTCTTTCCTGGATGGTACGGCTCCGCTCCATATCAATGATCGACTGGCGGAGCTTAGCAAGATCCTCGGAGGTAGAGCGAAGGGCTGCACGGGCAGCCAATTCCGGCTCGACGATAGCGCGGGTTTCAAACAATTCGCCCGGAGAAATATCATCGATGAGAACCATGAATTCCAATGGTTCCTTCAAGATCAATTCTGAGCTTGCGCTCAAGTAAGTACCATCACCGACCCGCTGGGTCAGGACACCCATAATCTCCAGGACTTTCATCACCTGGCGGAGAGAAGCCCGATTGACCTTCAGCTCTTTGGCCAGCTCCCGCTCCGGAGGAAACTTACCGCCCGGCGGAATGGTCCCACTGGAAATGAGCTCTTTGATCGTGGTGATGAGCCTGGCGGTGACCCTGCTGTCGGGCTGCGGAGCGCGAGAGGCGGTTTTGGTTCTAGGCATGAGTGATCCAATTGGTAAAGCCCTACCATTCTAAGTATATCCGCACTCTTTCTTCGAAGTTTTCTTTATCCCGACAGGCGGGACGGCCGATCGGGTTGCAACCAAAGTCAACTTGACCAAGGGAGAAAATTCCCGATATTATGCTCTAATTATTGGTTCGTCCATTTTTACCATAAGGCTGAAGGAGCGATGCTTTTACGCTAAGGACCGCATGAGACAGATCGTTTTACAGGCTCCAGGTGAATTTATCGAGCGGCAAGTTCCTGAGCCCTCCCCAGAACCCGGCCACGCCCTGCTCCGGATGAGGCGCGTAGGTGTTTGTGGGAGCGATTTTCATGCTTATCGCGGTACCCACCCTGCCTACACCTACCCGCGGATATTAGGCCATGAACTTGCCGGCGAGGTGTTGCAGGCACCAGCGGATCAGAACTCAATCAAGCAGGGAGACCGGTGTGCGATCGAGCCCTATTGGGCGTGCGGCCATTGTACCGTCTGTCTTAAAGGACGAACCAACTGTTGCGACAATATCCGCGTCTTCGGGATACACATCGACGGCGGCCTGCAGGGAGTCTTGTCGGTACCCGTGCACCTGCTGCATAAGTCGGCTTTGCTCGACTTTGATCAGCTTGCCTTGGTGGAGACGTTGGGCATTGGCGCGCATGCCGTACAACGGAGTGGTTTGGAGAAGGGTGAGTCAGCCCTGGTGATTGGCGCAGGGCCGATAGGTCTAGCGGTCATGCAGTTTGCCCAGGCGGCAGGAGCAGATGTCGTGGTGGTGGAAAAGAACAAACGCCGCAGAGAATTTGCGGCGAGCTTCGGTGTGGAAGCGATCGCAGGGGCCGAAGACCGCACGGCAAATGTGGTATTCGACGCTACCGGGAGCGCAGCGGCGATGAGTGCGAGCCTTGAGCACGTATCGTCAACCGGCAGACTGGTTTTTGCCGGGCTCACTAAGGAACGGGTCTGTCTGGATGACCCTCTCCTGCACAAACGCGAGATCACGGTCTTCGCCAGCCGCAACAGCAGGGCACAATTCCCGCGAATTATTAAAATGATTGAGAAAAGCGAAATTGATATCTCGCGCTGGATAAACGACCGCATGTCATTAGCGGAGGTTCCCGCGCGATTTAAGGGCCTTATCGGGAATTCATCGCTGATCAAAGCAATGATTGAGGTGGAAGCAGTCGATCTCTGAGAACGCTAGTACTTCCACTCCTTGTCTCGCACTGGTGCGAGGATCTTCTGCACCTCTGTAACCAGTTCCCTATCATAGGCTTGATCGTGCCAGGCAACGTTGCGTTTTACGGATTCTGGATCTGCAGAGCTAAAGAGGGTCGTAGGAATATCGTCGTTTTGGCTTGAGAACTGCAGCGCGAGCTTTGCGATCGGTGTACCTTGCCTGCCACAAAACTCGGCAGCTGCCCGGAAGAGGGCCTGATCCTCACGCGATGCAGGATGCCACGCGGCGGCCCCGCGATCAGTCAGAAGGCCGGAAGCGAAAGGCGACGCATTGATAATGCCCACATTTCCCTTTGCGGCAAGAGGCAATATCCGCAGGAGCTGAGTGTCATTGAGACAATAATGATTGTGCACCAGCGCGGTGTCTATCTGCAGAGAAGGGAGAATGCGCACCCAAAGATCCATGGGATAAATGCCAAAGCTTACGCCCCCGATGCGTCCTTCCCTCTTCAGTTCCTGTACTGCATCGTATCCCTCGGTAAGCGCCCACTCGGTGTGTTTCCGATCCTGATATTCGATATCGTGGATATGAATAAGATCGAAGTAGTCGACACCCAGGCGGGCGGCGCTCTCTTCCAGGGAAGCCCGAATGCGGGAGCGCGAATAGTCCAACGTGTCTTCGCCGTAGCTTCCCGGCTTGGTGTACTTCCCCACCTTAGTGGAAAGATAATATTTGGTGCGTGGAATGCCGCGCAGTGCCTTGCCAAGGACGCTTTCTGAGACTGTGCCCCCATAGGCGGGCGCCACATCGAAATAATTGATTCCACAATCAAGGGCGGCGTGGACGGCCTTGATCGCGGTCGATTCGTCGACGGATCGAAAGACGCCGCCGAGCGCTGAAGCTCCGAAGCTCAGCCGCGAGACCGTTAGACCCGTGTTTCCTAAAGCGCTATATTTCATATCTTTTTATCCGTGCCGGTTGGTCATTGGTTCGGAAGTCAACCAATGTTTCGGAAAATCAGGTAACAAACCTACCGAACTAAGATCGATGTTCTTGAAGCCGAGTTGAAGCGCGGGTGATGTGGGTTTAAGGCGGTAATCGCCGCGCTCAAGATCGACGAACTCAGGATCGGCAAAGATGGAATGCTTGTCGAATCCGAGATCCTGCCATTGGTCGAGCGTCAAATGGATCCTGGACTTATCCCGCGGCGTCATGGATGCGAAGAATTTGCCCATATCGTTAAAGAAGAGGTTGTGGTCAATCTCGGCGACAATGGGGCCAGCCAACGGGGGCCGAACGACTTTGAATGAATCACCCGGCACACTGGATTTCCCAAATGCGGCATCGACGGCAGAACTGGTGACGACAATGTTGCGCAAGAAGCGATCGTGATTTCCCTCGTAGCCCTGTTCAATCGCAAGGGGGTTGCCTGGCCGGATAAAGATGTTGTTCTCGACCAGCCGCCAGTCTCCTTCGCGCAGCTTGACGCTAATGCCAATACAAACGTTGTTGTAGATGTGGTAATGCGATGATCCGTCGTCCAGGTCTATGCCTAACTGATGGACGGAGAGTGGTTCGCGAAAGAGATTGTTACGGATGATACTTACATTGCCGTCTGCTTCGGGGTAGAGAAATACATAGCCCTCGTCACCGTCGTGAAAGCCGGATTTGTGGGACGCGTCACCGTGCGATTGCTCCATGCACCAAAAGCGGCCGCGGCCCCAGGAATTGAACGGCCCGTGATCATGGGTCTCACGGACGGTGTCGTGGATGTCGTTGAACTCAATGACGTGGCCACTTCCCCAACCGTCGTTTACACAAATGGCGGCACGGGGCAGGTTGTACATCACGTTATGGCTAATTACGTTCTTTTCGCTGATGGAGATGAAGACGCCTGCGATTTGCTTGCCAAAGATTCCACAGTCATAGATCAGATTGTTGGAGATGGTATTTTCTACGGGTAGCGGACGGTTTGTACCCTGGATTCTCCGTTCCGAGCCAACCAGGCAGATGGCGCTATCGCCAGCTTCCGTAATCCGGTTACCATACACGCGAATCTGGCGGTTGTAATCATTCACGAACACGGCGTTGCCGCCCACAGCGTCGAAGAAACACTGATCGACCGAGCAGTGCTCTGCGCCCTCAATAAATACCGCGCCGCCTCTATGAATGGTCCAATCTCCCAAAGACGGAGCTTCGTAGGTGCTGAGAAAGGTGCTGGCGGTGTGGGCAATGCGAAAGCCGGAGAATCGAATGTATCGCACCGGCCGGCGCTGGGACCCGCGGAACTCCACTACCTGCTCCAAGACGGGCACCTCAACTGCTGCTTTCGCCAATTCGACATCTTTGCCAGGCATGAAATAAAGCTCACCCTGTTGGAGGTCCAAGTACCACTCACCAGGAGCATCGAGTTCCTCAAAGACGTTTTCTACAAAGAACCGCGATTGGTAGCGCTGATGATAGAGTTGGCTCTGCCCAATGCCCGTTGAGGCTTTGCCGAACAGCTGTTCGTTCAGTTGAAAACCGCCCCAGCCGAGCTTGATGATGCTCTCATTCCAGTCGACGTTCTGCACCTCCCATTGCAGGTTGCCCCAGTAATCGGGCGGAAATAAGTGCACAATCGCTTCTTGTGGCTTGCTCCACCTGGTCTTGGTAAAAGTCGCCGGGTCGAAATGAAATTCCGTTGCAGGCCAGGGCTCACTCGCCTGCCGCACGTCTATATAGCCTGCACCGGATACCAGAGGGTTATTGGGATCGTATTTTGGATAGCGTGCTCGCACTTGCCGCTTGCCATTGACGAAGAGCTGTGTGAAGTTAAGAGGCTTCTGCTTTCCATCAGAGACCGAAGACTGCATGATTCCGTTCTTAAAGTGTTTCCAGCGGCAGTTCAGCTTACGGCCGCCGCTGATGGTTACAATCTCCTGGGGATAGGCCATGTAGCTGACCGGCGCTTCTGCGGTTCCGGAATCTTCCGGGCTAAACACCAGGGGAGCCTCGAGATAGTACGTTCCTCCACGAACCCAGACGGTGATCGGTTGGGGTGTGCGCTGTTTAAGCACGCGAGCTTCATGCTGGGCACGGTGAAGAGAGGCAAAGGGCCGTTGCTGGATTCCTGGATTGGAATCGCTTCCGTGAGGCGCCACATAAATCGACGTCCCGGGATTTTCGGTCTGAGCCTTTGCGTCTACCTGGGAAGGAGGCAGCCACATATCTGCAACAGTCAGGGCACTGGCCTGGAGAAACTCTCGTCGATCCATTGGCTCCGCTTATCCTCTGATTTCTTGTACCCTCTCAGCCCAGCGCGGGAAGATTTAGAGCGGATCAATTTCCACTGTCGTGACAGAGGTGGCTTTCATGCGGAGCCAGACGACGAGTTTATCCGCATCGAGCGAGTTCACGCGCCCATATCGATAGTCCTGGCCCCACGGAACCAGCTTGCCATTCACTTTTAGTCTGGGCGTCGCGTCTCCCCATCCATTCACCACAAACGCTGGATTCAACAGCGGAGCATCGTCCTTCGCGCTCACGCTGATGTGTAATGGAGCCCGGGAAGGCGCAGTGTTACGCTCCAGAACAAAGGCGCGCTGGGTGGGATCGTAGCCGCTACTTTTGAAGTCGCTGCCGGTGACCACGAGTTCCGGGGGCGAGAGCCAGGATTTAGCCAGCACAGCCAACTCGCTCGGCGGCTGATCGGTTAAACCATCCAGCATGATCTTGGTGATTGAGTCTGAGGTTTGTGCGTAAGGCTGGCCCTCGATGTGCGACAACGATGTGTGCGAAGGCCGGTCCGGAGCGACTGCAGAAATGCCGCTGGACTTCACCTGGGCGACAGGCCAGTGATTCCACCACTCAAAGAGCGAATACGATTTTTCGCCGGTATAGGTTGATAGCTTCGGATGCACCGGCGAGACAATCTGGAACGGCTTCCACTTTGATTTGAGGTTGACCACCTGAATATTTGCATCGGCCGGTTGAGAAACAGTGCCTGGCGGATTCTCCCAGGAATAGGTGTGGGTCTCACCCTTCATGTTGACGTAGGTCAGAGCGTCAGTTTGAATGTTGTCTTCCGGCCGCGTACCCGGGGGATTGATGATGATGGTTTCCTGGAATTCGTGCCACGTCTTGAAGTTGGAAGTCCAGGCGACAGTGTTCCTGGCCGCGACACCGTCTGGATAGACGGTGTAGTAATCGTCTGCCCAGTCTGTCCAACCGGTAAACGGGTCGGGGTTGGCGCAGATGTTGTGCTCGACTTCACATTGTCCGTAGCGAACGTGTATCACCGCACGGGCCGGCGTGCTTTCCAACACGCGCACGTGAGCGTAGATGTTCTGCTTGTCCGACATCGGCTCACAGTCTTCGCCATCCGGGCAGCCGGGCAAACCTCCAGTCTCAACAAATTCGTCTGAATACCACTTGCCGTTCTCTGTTACCCAAGCCGGTATGTAGTTCGTCCCCTGCCAGGAAACCAGGCGGATAGGCGATTGATCGAAGCGAACGACTACGTCCGAATCGGGTCCCACGCGGCGCGGCGCATCCCACAGCTCCTCGTACTTCAAGGTAGAATAGAACGCTCCAAAGGGGCCGGCTCCCGGCGGCCCCGAAGGCAACACTGGGTACGGCAGCGCGTCGCCCGCCGGGGGGTGAACCTGCGCATATTCGCTGGCGATCTCGCCTGGGGAAAGGGCACCCTCAGTGATTTTTATTTCGTCGAGAATGCCGTCGAAGGAGTACCACACCGCGTACTCGGGATGGATCCATTGCGCGGGGAGAAGCGACTGCCTCACACGGCCTATGAGCAGGTCCGCCTTCTCCGCGAAAGCGAAGGGAGGCTGCACCTTAAGTTCGCCGGCGGCTTTCCCATCGATATAAAGCGTCATCCCTTTCGATTCATCGAAGGTGGCGGCAACGTGCGACCATCGTTTGAGCGGCAGGCGTTCCTGTGAAACCAGGGATTGCCATACTCCGTTGGCGGAAAGCTGAAGGCCGAGATGCCCAAAGGAATCGATGCCAAAAAAGTAGCCGGCCTGCTCCTCCCGGCGATTGTCGACGATCGGAACCCAATTCCAGGGATAGGCATTGATTGCGATCCAGCCGTCGATAGTGAACGAGTCGTTCAGATGAGGCACGTCCGCAGCCGCAACCGTTACCCCGGAGGTCTCTCCGTCGAGTCGCAGCCCGTTGCTCAAGACGCCGGGGACGTGTTTGTATACGCCCGTGATCTTTCCATTCGCTTGACCGATCGAGTCACGGACTGTATCGCCATCAGCTTCGTCGAAGCTCCAATGAGCCACTGGCTTTGTCGTCTGCGCCGAAACCGTGCAGGCAAAAAGGAGGATGAAGAGCGAGCATGCCGGGATGAACCCGGGCTGGCTGCGCGGCAACGTGGTGGATATGATTGAACGGCGCATTGGACGAGCCAAATTTACCGACGTAGACTATGATGACTGACGGGGTGTTGTCAAGGTAAAGTGCTGGGTTTAGGAGCGGGTTGCCCTGTAGTAGAGGGTGGCAGCGGCGGGCGGCTAGCCGTCCCGGGCACAGGACCAAACATTGGTTCATCCAAATGGAGCGCTTCACCGACTCACGATGACAACAGACTTCGATTTTCATTTACGAGACAGGGTGGTGATTGTTACTGGGGCGGGTCAGGGTCTCGGTCGAGCAACCGCCCTCGGATTTGGCCGACGGGGCGCCAAAGTGGCTTTGGTGGATAACAATGAGGCCACCCTGAATGACGTAGTTATGGAGATGCCGAATCACGGGGTCGATTCTATCCCTATACTTGCCGACATCGCTGCAGCCGGCGCGGCTAGCGCGATCGTCGAAAAGACTACTGATTTCTTTGGGCGTCTCGATGTGCTGGTTAATAACGCAGCCGTCTCTTCAGTCGAGCCGTTTCTTATCGATCTAGAGGCTTATATACATTCGCGTACTGTCGATATTCCGCTGCGGCGGCGTACGACACCGGAGGAAGTAGCGGAAGCGATTATTTGGCTGGCGACCGGACCGGCGTCTTACGTGACTGCCAATCGGCTTAATATTTCTGGCGGATTGGAGCTGGATTAAGAGCGGATTTGGCGCATTTCTGGGGCTCAAGAGTCTGCGTAAGAACCGGTAGAGAAACCGAAGGTACCTCACCTCGCTACGCCCTGTCGAAAAACATTTCCACGAAAGGTCTGCTGAACTGCAGATCCCTCGTCTTCCTCCGGATTTCCTGTCAGGCTCAGTGGCGTCGTCCTAATGACAAGAGGGAGACTGGGGCGTCGTTGAGTGCTGCGTATCCCACTCAAGCCCAAAACAGGGCTTGAATGGGGCACCCCACGTTTGTTGCCAGTGCAGGAAGCAGAGCGAGTCGGATCCTCCCACGGCAAGCCCAGGCGGGATGACAAAGGGGAGGGTGTCGCGCTCACCCCAGCAGCCGTATGGTGGACGGACAGAGCCGCAGGGCATCCGCGATTTTCACCTCCTGGCGTGGACCAAAGGCCCATGGCTCGCGCAGGTCGGTAGGGCAACTTTTTGCACGTAAATGGCCTCGGGAGTGGATAGATCCGGTTGGGTGCTTCTGCTATCCAAAACCCGATTTGGGGTGATTAAGCAAATGCGATCGTTGGGCTACGCCCATCGTTTTCGGCCCAGGTACGCTTTGGCGAACCTGGGGCACCCGTCCCGTTCCTATTGGGTTCTGGTGTGAGACAGACTCCTTCGGACGATATCGTCGCGGCGCGATGCTCTCCAGATGGATGCGCAGAACTACGGTTGTTACTTTTTGGTGGTTAGGGAAAGCTGGACGGGACTTGTCGCGGTTTTGCGAAGCCAAAGCACTAGATCGGTTCCGGTCAGGGTATCGATGAAACCTGCCTCGACGTCCCCTTCCGCTAGTTGGGCACCATCGACGCGAACTACCGGCGGTAGTTGACCCCAACCTTTGATGACAAAGGCAGGATTGACCGCGGGAGAGGATTCACTTGCGTCGATGGTAAAGTTGATCTGCGTGCCTTTGGCGGCTACGGGCGCACCAGTCAACAGATAGGCGCGTTGCCCTGGATCATAGGACGCCGCAATGTTGTCGTCATCCATTTTGAGATTTGGAGGATGCAACCATGATCGATCCAGCTGGGCCAGTTGTTCGACCGAACCATCACTTAGACCGAAGAGAAAGTAGGTGGTCTTGGTTGGACCGGGGCCCTCGATCCACACGGCATTGGGATTCGGCGACATGATTGCCGCGCTGGCGTAATGGTCGGGAAAGAGCTCAAATCTTCCATCGGAGGGAATCTGGTTGACCGGCCAATGATCCCATACCGGGAAATGCGAATACTGGGGCCGCAGCTCCGGGGGCCAGCCATAGGGACCCAGTTCAGTTCCCTCTTTGTAGATGTAGAACGGCTTGTATTTCGAATGCAGATTAACCACCGCAATGTTGGCATCCGTTGGCTGATCAGGAAAGGGGAATGGAGGAGAGTCCGGAGCCCAGGAGTAAGTATGGTTCTCGCCTTTGCTGTTAACCACGGTCGCAGCCTGCAACGAGACGTAGTCTTCGGGCTTTTTACCGGGCTCCAGGAGCAGGGTGGGCTCAGTGAAACTGTATTTTTTGCGCTTGCCGTGAATGGTACCGCGCCTGACCGCGAGACCATCGGGGTAGATGTAGAACAAGTTCGTCTACCCAGTCTGACCAACCAGTCTCAGGATCGATGCCCGCAAATCCGCCGGTCACATCTACCAGCGCATAGCGCCAGTGAAGCACTACTCTGGCATTCGTCGTCTCCAAAATGCTGATGCTCGCGTGCATATTGTGCTTGTCGTTCATGTGCTCCGCGGTGCCGATTTTTGTCCCGGATTCGAAGCTTTGATCGCTCATCCATATGCCGTTTTCCGTAACCATGTTTGGCCCATAGTTCGCGCCACGCCAAAACACATAATGGAACGGGAGATTTTTAAAGCTGACCACGACATCGCTGGCGGGTCCGGTCCGCCACAGTGCATCCCATTCCGGATAGAGATGCAGATCGGTGTATACGGCTTTGAGGTGAGAGGCTTCCCCGGGGAGCACCGGCCAGCGACGATCGGCCAGCTCTGGCTGCACGCTTGCGATAGCTGGGTTGTAAGCGGAAGCGATGTCCGCGGAGGAAAGCGGACGATCGTAGATACGCAAATCGTCGAGGATACCGTCGAAGGAGTAGAGCGCAGGAAAGGACGCTTTGGGACGAACCAAGGCTATCGGCGGCAGATCGATGAGATTCCTGCCAATTCGGAAAGGGGTATCGCGTGGCAGAACGAAGTCGCCGGTGAGGGCGAGCTTCCCCGCCGGCTTGCCATCGATATAGAGGCTTACTCCCGTCGCTGGATCGTAGACCGCGGCCACATGCGTCCAGCGGTTCAACGGTATGCGAACGTCTGACCGGCAGATATTCCAGATGCCCCACACGGAAAGCTGGAGCCCCGGTCTTCCTTCGGCGTCGATTCCAAAGAAGTAGCCAGACGCCTCGTCCTGGTGCTGGTCAATGATAGGCACCCAGTTCCAGGGATAGGACTGCATGGCGATCCAGGACTCTACCGTGAAACCCGGCCCAACCTTCGGAGCATCCTTGGGAGCAAGTTCGACCAAGGTGGTAAAGCCGTCGAACTTCAAACCATCTCCGGAAACCCCTTTCACCCACTGATAGTGATTCAGTATTGGATTGTCGTGACCGCTCACGCTGTCGTGCACGATCGTTTCCGCGCTGATCATCGAAAGCCCATTGCGCCGCCAGACCTGCGGTCGTCTGCGCTCCAGCAGGGATAAATGCGATGAATAATGCCGCGAAGAGAGACCAGCGACCCATTGAGTGACCTGGTACTCCTACCCCTCCGTCCATTGTTATCCCCGTCGTCCGCAGACTCAGAAGTAGAATTTTAGAGCCATCTGCAACTGGCGCGCTGTGTTTGCCGTGGACGACACTACGCCGAAATAGCCCGGGCCATCGGGAAGATAGGTGTCGGGAGTCGCGAAGACAGGAGTATTGGTGACGTTAAATGCTTCCGCCCGGAATTCGAACCTCTTGGTTTCCGTTACCCTGAAGCTGCGGAACAACGAAAGATCGAGATTCCGTCCCCAATCAGCATGCAGACTGTTTCGCCCCATGGTGCCGAAAGTTCCGGCGGGCGGATCGGCGAAAGCATTAATGTTAATAGGTTGGATTTTGCTCAGCGGATAGCCAGCGGTACTCTCGCGAGGATTTCCCACCACATTCGGCGCGTTCCACTCCATAAAAGTTATTGATATTGGAAATCCCGTTATCATCCTGGACATCGTAACGCGGCCCACTATTAAGAGACACGATTCCGTTTAACTGCCAACCGCCGATCACATAATTGAGAGCACTGTTGCTGGCGTTGAATCGCCTTCCTGTTCCGAACGGAAGCGGCAGTACAAAACTGCCGGCAAAGATCTGGGGGAGATCATAGGCCGCCGGCCCGCGATCCATTTTCAGGTCGTAAGGGTTCTGGATCTCGCAGCCGGAGTTGTAGCCATCGCAACCGGTGGTCATCGCCTTTGACCATGTGTATGCAAGCGTGGAAGTAATCCCGGAATGCAATCGGATTTGCGCCGAAGCCTGCAGGGAGTTGTAGTCAGTCGAGGAAAGGCTGGTGGTGTAGGGAGTCGGGGGAATGTACGAGTAGGGCGCGTCGCCCCCCGGCGTAGTCAAGGCGTTGGCTGTGATGGCCGTCGCGATATCCGCGTTGCGAGAACCTACGTAGTTAAGGGTTGCAACAACACCGGTAGCCAGTTCTTGCTGAAATCCGAAATTCCACTGATCGGAGTAGCCATTCTTGAGGTTTGGGTCGGTATAAGAATTGGTGTTGAGAGGCGAGAATGGCGACGATGCCGGCTGCAGCGGAGCGTTTCCAAAGTTGAATGGATCCTGAGCTAACCCGGTTGGCGGTCCGTATAGATTGAAGCCGCCTGGGGCTCCCACGAAGGCGATGTTCGGCCATGTTTGCGTGTAGTTGGATTGATTTTCCGTCAGACCCGCCCAATTGTCGTAAAACCTGCCGTAGCCGCCGTGCATAACGATTTGCGGCGTGAGCCGATAAGCAAAACCGACTCTGGGCTGAACATTGTTGTAGTTATCGTGGATGATTTTCCCATTGCTCGCGATGGTCACATCTGCGGGTAGAACTCCGCCAGGAATGCAGGGGGCCCCTTGCGTTGCCGAGCATGCGGGGGCGGGATTTTGAAGAATGTAGGTTCCGTTGCTGAAGTTGAAGTCTCCGGTTATGTTGCTGCCATTCGATGCTTTGCCCTGACGCGGATTGATCGTGAGGTCATAACGAATGCCCCAGTTGATGGTGAGCTTATCGGTGGGTCTCCACTGGTCCTGGAAGTAGACTCCGATGATTCTGCCGCCATGGAGCAGCGAATAGACGTTATCAACTTCAGAGTAATTGGGAACACCCAGCACCATGGATGCCAGCGGATCGCCGGTACTTGAGTCTAGATTACCGTCCTGGGTTTGCGACTGTGCAAAGTCATCCTCAGAACCATAGAACGGCTGCTCCCATCCATCGGTGGCCAGGCTCGCTCCAGCGCGCAGGCTGTGGCGTCCGATTGTTTTTGAGAAATCACCCCGGTATTCCCAGATGTTTGAGTAATGGAGCCTACCCACATAGTTGGTGCCACCCAGGTAGTTAGCAATTTGAACCGATGGAACCTGGTTTCCGCCGAAAGCCCCATGGTCGTAAAAGTAGCTGGCGAAGCCGGATTGCTGATAGAAATCGGCCGGTATGTTCGTAAAATTCGGGGTCCGATTATTCTGTGCGGACACCCGGCCAAAAGTCAGTTCCAGGACAGAGCTTGCACCGAAGGTATGGGTCCAGTTTACCGCGATGTTGTAGTTGGAATCGTTGGTGTGGTTCATCAGCCCGGGAAAGCCGGCGGAGCCGGTGATAGGCTCCCACGCTGCCGTCCAGCGCCCGAAAATGCGATCGTTGGCTCCAACTTGTTGGTCCAAACGAACAGAACCCTGGTCCTGATGAGTGATATTCGGAGTGGTATCGCGGCCGTTGAACTGCGGATAGCCAGGTAAATTGACCGGCGCCGGGAAGAACGTTTTTGCAAAGTAAACCATCGCGGGGTTGATCATGCTGGATGGGATCTGGTTGCAGGGGTTGCCTTGCTGCTGGATGTTCCCCGGGGCGGCCAGCGGTGCACCGCCGGCATCGCACATGAATGGCTGCAGGGCAAATCCCGTTGCGGTAGTGGGGTCAGGTATCGAACTGAACGGGTTGTACAACTGAATTCCCTGACTGTCGAGATTGCTGAAGTCGCCGCTCAATTGCGCCGTGGTCGGAGTGCGATAAAAGTTGCTCGATGCGGTGTTGTTCCTATATCCCTCGTAGGAACCATAGAAGAACGTCTTGTTGCGGCCGTTATAGTGAGGCAGCAGAACTGGGCCCCCAACTGCGACGCCGAATTGATTTTGCTTGAGAGGCGTCTTGACCGGGTTGAAGTAGTTTGCCGCATCCAATGCGTCATTGCGAAAGTATTCCCAGGCATCGCCATGGAATTCGTTGGTTCCTGATTTGGTGACCACGTTCACGATTCCGCCCAAGACCTGTCCGAACTGGGCTTCGTCGTTGTGGGACTGGACCTTGAATTCCTCAATGTCATCGAGCGTCGGTTGCACCGCGTAGGTATCGCGTATGGATCCGTAGTTATTAATGCCATCCAGCAAATACATGTTGCTGCGGTTGTTTTGGCCATTGACCGAAGGCAGGACGACGGTTCCGACTGGATTCCCAATGCCCCCGAAGCCCGAGTTCTCCGTGGCGTTTACCGGGCTAACCCCCGGTGATAACAGGAGTAGTTCTGTGAAATTTCTCCCGTTCAGCGGCAAAGCATTGACCTCTGTACTTCCGATCACTGTGCCGAGCTCCGCGGTGGAGGTCTGTAACTGGACACCGCTCGCAGAGACGGAAACTGTGCTGGTGACAGAGCCAATTTGCAGGGAGAAGTTAATGGTAGCGGTTTGATTGACCGAGAGTTCAAACTCGGGTGACTTGCCAACGGAGAAACCCGTCCCAGAAGCCGTTGCTACGTAGGTTCCGGGGACGATGTTCACCAGTGAGTAGTTCCCGGTGTGATTGCTCTTGGTGTTTTGTTCAACACCGGTTTTGGTGTTAGTTAAAGTGACGGTCGCGCCCGGCACCACCGCACCGGAGGTATCTCGAACGGTTCCGTTAAGGGCCGCGTCCGCGCTGCTGACCTGAGCAACTGCGGTGCCTGAGACGGCGAAGTAGATAGCTACTAAGATTGTTGCGTAAGCCAGCGTCCGCAAGGTGCCGCAGGTCCGAGAGTTCATTGAGTTATCCCCACTCTTCTCAGAGTTTTATTTCGCTGTAGCGCGAATTGAGCGAACCAATTGTGAAAAGGAACGCTATCACCGCAATCTTTGCCTTGTCAAGGCGTGCTGAAGTTTTTGATTGAGCTCGAGACAAGAACTTTAACAATATTAGGATCAGTTAGTTGCGGGGAAACATAAAGGGAACCGGTATAACCCCTTGCGTATGCAGGCCGAGGTTTTGGGGCAGCCAGAGAAGGGGCTTTTGCTTGACGCTGAGGCTCTCTGGTGTAAAGCTTGGTACGTCCATTTGGCAAGCTATGCGTAGACGGGATTTTCTCAAATTAAGCAGCGCGGCGATCGCGGTGGGCGGGCTCTTTAGCAAATTTGGAGAGTCCAGCGCGGAAGCAAACCAGACGGCTCCCACAGATGCCCATAGCCTTTACGTATCGCCGCAAGGCGACGACCTCCATCCTGGAACAGCGGCTCAGCCGTTGGCTACGATCGCCGCTGCGCAGCGACTGGCCCGCAAAGCGATGCGGGGTGGCGGTCCGATCCGCGTTTGGCTGCAGGCGGGGACCTATTACCTGGAATCGACTCTCACCTTTGGCGAAGAAGATTCCGGCGCCCCCGATGCGCCTATCATCTATGCCGCGGGTCCCGACCAGGAAGTGACCATAAGTGGAGGCCAGCCGGTTTCCTGCAATTGGAAATCTTACAAGGATGGCATTATGAGGACCGTCGTCCCCACGGGGCTCGACTTCTCGCAATTGTTCGTCAACGGCCGGAGACAAATCCGAGCTCGCTATCCCAATTACGATCCATCGCAACCGGGGAAGTCAGGATACCTGCAGGCCGCTAGTCCGATACCTGCAGACGCTAAGAGCCCCTATCCGGACCCGGATGAGGATATGACCTTCTCCGGCGAGGCGCCACGTGGTATTCGCTTCGATCCGGGGACATTTTCCGGCAAGCAGTGGACAAAGCCGGAAGGGGCGGAGATCCATATATTCCAGGAAGCGTATTGGGGCGATCTTCAGTGGAAAGTGCGAGCTGTCGACCACCAGACAAACTCTATCTGGTTCGCGGAAGGTGGGCAGCAGATTGGGGCTAAGTGGGATAAGAATCCGGCGGTGGTGGGTAAACGGTCGCGCTTCTTTATCGAGAATGTCTTTGAAGAGCTGGACTCGCCCGGCGAGTGGTTCCTTGATAAGGACAACCATTTTCTCTACTACTACCCGCCGCCAGGAATGAACCTTGAAATCGCGCTGATTGAAGTGCCGCAGCTTGAACATGTTATTCATTTTGCCGGTACGCAAGCCGCGCCCGTGCAGCACGTGTTGGTGCAGGGCGTACGCTTCGCTCATACGCTCAGCACTTATATGAGCCGATACGACGTCCCCTCGCTGAGTGACTGGTCGATCCATCGTGGGGGAACGATTTTTGCCGAGGGCACGCGAAAATGCGGAATTCAAGATTGCTGGTTCGATGCGGTTGGCGGCAATGCGGTTTTCGTCAATAACTACAACCGCGAGTTTTCCGTAACCGGATGCAAATTCACAGAAACCGGTGATAGCGCAATCTGTTTCGTAGGCGATCTGGAAAAGACGAGCGGGACGCAGCGGGCGTTTCCGTACGCATGCAGGGCGAGCAATAATCTCATCCACGATTGCGGCTTTTATGGCAAACAGATTGCAGGGGTATACATATCACGCGCAAAACGCATCACGGCTGCGCATAACCTGATTTACAACATGCCCCGAGCTGCCATTTGTATAGGAGACAGTACCTGGGGCGGCCACATTATCGAATTCAACCACACCCACGATACGGTTCGCGAAACCAGCGACCATGGCCCGTTCAATGCATGGGGGAGAGACCGCGCCTGGAGCCTGGCGCAATCCCACGGACCGTATACTCGAAACCGCAGCCTCGACGCCTGGGATGTGCTGATTGACGCCATGGAGCCAGTGGTGGTGCGCAATAATCTCTTCGACGAAAAATCGGGCTGGGGCCTGGACCTGGACGATGGGGCATCGAATTACAAAATCTATAACAACATATCTATCGGGGGCGTCAGTATGAAGTGGCGCGAGGGCGCCTATCGCGAGGTCTATAACAACATCTGGTACAAGTCCAAGGCCGCGCCGTGCTTTCACGTGGACAACAACGACAACCACGACCGCTACTACAACAACATAACGGTGATGGACCCAGGCTCAACCGCGTGGCCCGCCGGTTGGCCGTGGTGGCCGCAGATGATCTATTCCGTGATCGCTCCGCCGGCCACCGGTCCATGGTTCGAAGAAATCGATCGCAATTGTTTCTATTCGACTGAGGGAGAGTTTCAGGCTGTAGTGGACCAGCTCCGCTCCGAGGACGGTAAGCGAAATCCGCGGCGTTATACCCTCGCGGAATGGCAAGAGCTTGGCTTCGACAGGAATTCAGTTTTTGCTGATCCACTCTTCATCGACCCGCAGGGGGGCGATTTTCGTGTCAGGCCAGAATCGCCGGCTTTAAAGCTCGGCTTCAAGAACTTTGCGATGGGGCAATGGGGGCTGACCGGTGATTTTCCGGAACGGTGGCGTAGCCCCCACTCGACGTAGCTGAGGGCTTCCTGGAGCGGCTACAGGAGCGACCTTCTCGGGACAGCATTCTATTCCTCTTTCACCTGCGTGAGGGGCGAGAGCGGATATTGCTCTATGATGAAGGCTGCCAAATGAACAAAGTCGCATGGATCTGCCTGCTGGCCGGAACGGCACTCTGCACCCGCGTCGCGGCCGCACAAACGTCTGCGCCACAAAGCTTCAGTGATGCGGTGCAAGAGGTAATCAGCCGGCCAGTGTACCGGCATGCTGTTTTCGGCATCGAAGTCTATTCTCTCGATACCCAGAAGATGCTCTTCGCCCTAAATGGCGACAAGTTGTTCACTCCCGGATCGACGACGAAGTTGCTAACCGAGGGGACCGCGCTGCACTTGCTCGGCCCGGACTACCGCTTCCACACCTTCATCTATCGCACCGGCGAAGTGGATGGAAAAGGAAAATTGAAGGGCGACCTGGTTCTGGTTGCGAGCGGGGATCCAAACCTGTCAAACCGCATGCAGCCGGACGGCACACTGGCTTTCGCGGATGAGGACCATTCCTACGGCGGTCAGGATTCCCGCCTGATTCCAGGCGATCCTTTGATTGCCGTGCAGGACTTTGCCCAGCAGGTTGCGGCTGCGGGCATAAAACGCGTCGAGGGCAGAGTCATTGTCGATGTCAGCCTCTTTCCCGAGGGCGACCGCGAGTTGGGCACCGGCGTCGTAATCTCGCCGATCGTGGTGAACGATAATGTGATCGATGTGACCATCGAGCCCGGCCCCACCGCAGGCGGACCTGCCAAACTCAGCTATTCGCTGCAGGTACCGTACATCCATTTCGAAAACAAGATTGTCACCGCGGCGGGCAGCAAGACCTCACTCGAGGATCCGCAGACGATCGAAAATACGGATGGTACGCAGACCGTGGTGCTGAGTGGATCCATCGCTCAGACGAGCAAACCCCGGATCTATGGTTACCCGGTGACCAGTCCCTCGCGGTTTGCCGCGGAGGCTTTGACGGCGGCTCTAACCGCCCGTGGGGTAAAGATCGCGGGCAAGCCGGCTACTACGGCCGACGCCACCCGGTATAAGAGCTTCTACAACAGCCAGCACCAAGTCGCCGAACATGTGTCGGCTCCGCTGGCAGAGGAAGCAAAAGTCACGCTCAAGGTAAGTCAAAACCTGCACGCCAGCATGATGCCGTTCATCCTGGGGGCCATCGTGGGCAAGGCTACGACAAAGATCGATCAGAAGGGCTTCGCGTTGGAGCACGATTTTCTGACTGCGGCTGGTCTTGACCTATCGGGCGCATCGCAGGCCGACGGTGCAGGCGGGGCGGCCTCGGCGTACTACACGCCGGACTTCATGGTGCACTACCTGGCCTACATGGCGAGTCAGCCCATCTACCCAATATTTCAGAAGGCACTCCCGGTCCTGGGGCGTGACGGCACCCTGGCAAGCATCCAGCGGGATTCACCAGCCGCGGGCCACGTCTTCGCGAAGACTGGCACCTTTGACTCCTTCGATCTGCTGAACATGCAGATCATGCTTGTCGGCAAGGGGCTCGCGGGTTATACAACTACGCCGAGCGGACAGCATCTGGCGTTTGCCATCTACGTGAACCATGTGGCCCTGCCGGTCGATTCGGACACCTTGCAGACCATCGCCGGTGAGGCATTAGGAGCGATTGCCTCGGCCGTCTATTCCCTCCCCATCGACAAATCGTCGCTCGATCCCCGCTAGCCTTGCGGGGAGCAATGCAGACCGGGGGCTCCGCCGCCTCTGGGGGAGATAATGGATGATCCAAAGAATGGCAAGCCCACGAAAAACCGTGGAAACGGAGAGTCGTTGACACTATGATTATCGGATCTATATATTCGGCGGGGGGGCGGGTGGCCTCCGCTATAGTGTGTTATTCCAGCGGCTAAAGGCCCAACGCGGACGTTAGAAGAGACGGCAAGAGTGGACGAACCTTTCGATCGTTCAGGACGGTAAGCATGCGACGAAGAGACTTTTGCAAACTGATCGCGTCCGCAGCAGCGTCGGCGGCTGTGCCCGCAATCGGGCAAGCCAGCAAAGCTACGCAGCCGCTGAACGGCTTCGGCACGATTACGGGAGATTACGCTGAGTTTTGCGCCACGCCGGCAGAGCAAAGAGTTTTTTATGCGCTCGAAGACGGCAAGTTTGTAAAGGTGAAGCTCGACGACAAAAACTGGAAACCAACTGCCTGGGGCAAGGCACCTGATTTGCCCGTACCGGGGGGTTCGTGGGACGGCGTGCCGATGAACTCACCGATCTCCGGGTTGAGCGGCGAAGGTCCCTACCAGCCGACATGGGATTCCCTGCTGCAATATGAGGCGCCGGAATGGTACCGCGATGCGAAGTTCGGCGTCTGGGCGCACTGGAGTCCTCAGTGCGTTCCGGAAGCAGGCGACTGGTATGCGCGCAACATGTACATGGAGGGTTCCGACGAATATAAGTTTCAGCTGGAACATTACGGTCCTCCTTCCACATTTGGATATAAGGACCTTTGTCCGCAGTGGACGCTGCTCAACTGGGAACCGGAAGAGTTGATTCAACGCTATAAGAACGCGGGGGCGAAGATTTTCATTGCGCTCGCCAACCATCACGATGGTTTGGATACCTGGAACTCCAAACATCAACCGTGGAACTCGATCAGTATCGGTCCCCATCGCGACGTAATCGGCACTTGGGCCGCAGCCGCCCGCAAACAGAACATGCGATTTGGCGTCACCGTGCACCAGGCGCGCAATTGGTGGTGGTTTCAAACCTCGCACGATGCGAGCAAAGCGGGGCCGGCAGCGAGCATACCTTACGACGGCGATCTTACCGCGGCCCAGGGCAAAAACCAATGGTGGGAGGGGTTCGATCCGCAACGACTCTATGGACCGAAGCACCCCTTCGATGCTCTGCCGGACGTTTCCTACGTGAAGAACTTCTACGACCGCACTCGCGATCTGATCGATCAGCACGACCCTGACCTGCTCTATTTCGACAATTCTCTGCTGCCGCTGGGCTGGGGTGGGATGAACATCGGCGCGTATTTCTATAACCACAACCTCAAGACCCATGGCGGAAAGATGGAAGCGATTCTCAACGTCAAGCAGGTACCCGACCGGTTGGCAAAGGCTTTGATTGCCGATTATGAGCGTGGCCTGACCAGCCAGATCATGCCCTACACGTGGCAGTCTGAGACCTGCATCGGAGATTGGCATTACAAGCGCAGCCTGTTCGATCAACCCGGAGAATACGGCGGCTATCTGCCGCCCCGCGATGTGATCCATTGGCTCATCGACACGGTAAGCAAGAACGGCACCTTCATCCTCAACCTTCCTGGCAAGCCGGATGGCACCATCGACAGTAAGGAAATCGCTGTCCTCGATCAGGTCGCGGCCTGGATGAAGGTCAACGGCGAGGCGATCTACGAGACGCGGCCGTGGAAGATCTACGGCGAAGGCCCCGACATGGTGAAGAGCGGTGAAATGGAAGGCACCAGCGTAAACAAGCTTGGAGTAAATGACATCCGGTTTACGCGCAACAAAGCCAACACCGTTGTCTACGCGATCGTCCTGGGGTGGCCGGCGGATGCCTTCGTGGTGAAGGCGCTCGGCACCGCCAGTGCTACACAACCCGGACGAGTTGGAAACGTCCAGTTGCTGGGCACAGACGAGAAACTCAAGTGGAACCAAAGCGCCGACGGCTTGCGCGTGGAACTGCCGAAGCGCTATCGGCCCACTAACGACTACGCAGCGGCACTGAAAATTTCATTGGCATAGAACCAGGTGGAGTCTTGAACAACAGAGGAACATATCGCGAGGACCTGAGGGAATTTGGACGGGAAGAATTCCCTGATCAAAAAAGCGCTTCTGTTCGGAGGCCTTGTCAGGTGAGTGGCTTTGGTGGCGGGTCCTGCCATGGCTAGTGTGCAACGCGCGGTTAAGTACGGGCGAATCCGGCAGTCACTCACCTATTGGTGCCTGAATACGGACTGGAACTGGGATATCGATCGGATTTCTACAACGGCCAAAGAACTCGGCTGCCAGGGCGTGGAGCTCGTTCCGCCGGAGATGTGGCCGACCCTGCGCAAGCATGGCCTGCAGTGTGCGCTGGCGCCAAATGGCATGCCTGATCCGCCGTTCCAGAAAGGCGTAAACAACCCGAAGTATCACGACGAGGTAATCACGACCACGAAACACGCTATTGACCAGGCGTCCGACTTTGGCGCTCCGAACGTAATTGCCTTCACCGGCTATAAGTGGCGTGATTCCGAGGATCCGAAGAGTGGAGAAATCCCGCTTGGCCGAAGGCGCGGCCAACTCGGTGAAAGCTCTCTCGGCACTGGGGAAATATGCCGCCGGGAAAAACGTCACTCTCTGCCTTGAGCAGTTGAGTACGCGCGACCATACGCACCCGATGAAGAGCCATCCTGGCTATCAGGGCGACGATATCGACTACGTAGCGGATATAGTCAAACGGGTCGATTCCCCCCACGTGAAGCTTTTGTTCGACATTTATCACGTGGACATGATGAATGGCGACGTGATCCGGCGTATACGCCAGTATCACGACATTATCGGGCATGTACATACGGCGGGTAACCCGGGGCGCAATGAGCTCGACGATCGTCAGGAGATCAATTATCCGGGCGTAATCAGGGCATTGTTGGAGGTCGGCTACAAGGGGTATGTCGGACAGGAGTTTATCCCTACACGCGATCCCATCGTGGGGCTCACGCAAGCAGTCTCGCTGTGCGATGTCGCTTAGCTCGGCTGAAGGAATCGAGGGGCAATTTCTTATGCGTCGTATCGCCTGGTGGTTCATGCTGTTTGCATTTCTCTCTGGGTCAACGGTGTTTCTGCATGCGGCTGAACCGTTTCTGGTTTTTCGAGCCTCACGGGCACGCCAAGGGAAAGAACATCGTTTTGATCAGCGGCGACGAAGAGTATCGCTCCGAAGAGTCGATGCCTCAACTGGCTAAGATTCTCTCGACCTATCATGGGTTCCACTGCACGGTGCTTTTCGCCATCAATCCCAAGGATGGCACCATCGACCCCAATTATCTAAGCAATATCCCTGGATTGGAGGCGCTCGATTCTGCCGATCTGATGGTGATCCTGACTCGTTTTCGCGACCTGCCGGACGATCAGATGAAGCACATCGTGGACTATGTGGAATCGGGCAAACCGATTGTGGGCATCCGGACAGCGACGCATGCGTTTCAATTCAAATCCAGTACAACCTATGCCAAGTACAGCTGGAACAGCCCGGATGGCGGTTTCGGGCGCATGGTGCTGGGCGAAACGTGGGTCAAGCATCACGGACACCACGGGAAACAAAGCACCATGGGTGTTCTCAATCCGCAAGAGCTCAAGAACCCTATCCTGAGCGGAATTCATGACGGCGAGTTGTGGAGCAAGACGGACGTTTATGAAGTCCACTTGCCCCTTCCCGGAGATAGCAAGACGCTGGTGTTTGGACAGGTACTCTCCGGCATGAGCCCGAAAGATCCGCCGGTCGCGGGCGCGGTGAACGATCCCATGATGCCGATCGCATGGACCAAGACCTACACCGGAAGCGCCGGCAAAACCGCCCGGGTCTTCGCCACGACGCTTGGGACTTCAGAGGATTTGCTCACCGAAGCGAACCGCCGGCTGCTGGTGAATGCTTGCTACTGGGCGCTCGGGCTGGAGCGGCAAATCAAGCCAAACGCAAACGTGGGGCTGGTGGGTGAGTATCATCCGCATCCCTTCGATTTTGACGGTTATGTCAAAGGTCTTACCCCGGCGGATATGCGTTAAACGGGAGCCGTCAGTCGAACGGTCAACGATCTTCAAGCAAACGGGGGTAAGATCCATGGCGCAAGCTCCTTCATCGGGTATTCAGTTCGGCAGCGAAGTCTACACGTGGTTCATGAAGGAAAATGGCCGCGCGAATGCAAACCGGCTTGACCACATGATTGACGTGATCGCCCGGGCCGGTTTCGCCGGTGTGCAGCCGATCTTTTCCTGGATGGGAGATCTGAGCGACCCTCGGCGACTTGCGGATAGCCTGGCTTCGCACGGCAATCTCAGTCTGTCTGCCATGTCTTTCGTACTGGATTGGAATCACGAAGGCGAAACGGATGATGAGTTGCGCGAAGCCGAGTCGGTGATGAACTTCCTGGGTCACTTCCCTGGCGCGCTGCTCTGCGTAGTGCAGATGCCGCAGGGGGCGTTTTGATCTGGAAGTCAGGCGAAAACGGCTTGTCGGTAACCTCAACGCGCTCGCACGCCGTGCGGCCGACCGGGGCATCGTCACCAGCTTCCATCCCAACTCGCCGGAAGCTTCGATCGCGCGCACACGCGAGGACTACGAAATCCTGCTGAACGGGTTGGATTCCAAGGTCATCGGTTGGACGCCCGATGTCGGGCACATCATCAACGGCGGCATGGATCCGCTGGAGACGATGAAGCAGTACCGCAGCCTCATCAACCACGTGCACTACAAAGACTGGGATGGCGATCCGGAGTTTGCCGTGATGGGCGAGGGCAAGGTGGATTTCGCCGGCATCACGACCTGGTTATGTGATACCGGCTTCAAGGGATGGATTGTCTGCGAGGACGAGGGGCATCGCGCGGTGGATGATCCCGATGGCGTAACGCTGCAGGACGGGGCCTGGGTGAAGGCGCATCTTGAGCCGTTGGTAAAAGGAAAGAACACATGCCGTTCGTAGACAGCAACGGGATCAGGCTTTATTACGAGGAGCGCGGTACGGGTGAACCGCTCCTACTGCTGATGGGGATCACCGCGCCGGGGTCGGTGTGGCAGAAGCACGCCGACGATTGGAGCAAGGAGTTTCGCTGCATCATCCCCGACAATCGTGGAGTCGGGCTGAGCGATAAGCCGGCGGGAGCGTACTCCACGGAACAGATGGCCGACGATCACGCCGGTCTACTTGGCGCGCTGGGAATCGAAAGCGCGCGCGTCGTGGGCTGCTCGATGGGCAGCACGATCGCCCAACAACTCGCGTTGCGGCATCCGCAGTTGGTGCGCAGCATGGTTCTGATGTGCACCTGGGCACGGTGTGACCGGTATGCGCGCGATGTATTCCGCCACATGAGTGACATCAAAAGCCGGCTCCGGCCAGAAGAGTTCGCGACTTATATTCAGCTGCTGATCTTTGCCAAACCATACTGGGACCGGGACGCCGAGCTTTGCTGAGTTGTTGCAGGGACGAAAGGGCGCGGCTAGCGATTCCATGCCGCAACCGCTCCATGGCTTCGAGGGACAAGCATCGGCTTGCGTTACCCACGATACGCTGAATCAATTGCAGAGCATCCGCTGCCCTTGCCTGGTAATCGGTGGACGCAGCGACATCTTCACCCCGGTATGGATGGCGGAAGAGGTCGCTGCGGGAATTCCGCATAGCGATTTGCATTTGTATGAAGGAGCGGGGCATGCGTTTCACTGGGAGTGCATAGAAGACTTCAACCCGAGGGTGCGAACATGGCTCCGCGCGCACTGAGCTATTACGCATTTCCCCGCTGGAAGCTGGTCTGGTGTCTTGGGGCTCTCTCCTTTTGCTTTTGCCTCAGCACTTGCTCTCTCAGCAATCATCGTCACAGACATTGTTCCAGAAGAACTGTGCGGGCTGCCACGGGGAGGATGCTCGCGGTACGGCGAAAGCGCCGGGCCTCGCCATGAATCAGCGGGTAGCGGGGCAAACACCCGAGCAGTTGAGCGCATTCCTCGCACAGGGCAATATCGCCGGCGGCATGCCTTCCTTCGCCGATCTCTCCGCCGCCGATCGAGTGGCGCTCGCCAAGTACCTGCGCCGCCTGAATCTGGGGATCATTGTTCGGCCGCCCGTCCCCACACAACCCACGCGAAAGATTACGTGGGGACCGCCGAAGCCCGGCGACTGGTTGACTTATAACGGAAATGTTTCAGCCAATCGCTACAGTCCCGCTCAAAGAGATCAACACCGCGAATGTTTCCTCATTGAAGTTGAAGTGGATTTTCCCCATTCAGTACTTCGGCCTCGAAACCACGCCGCTCGAAGCCGACGGAGTCTTGTATGTAACGGGACCGAACCAGGTGTTCGCCATCGACGCGCTCACCGGCAATACGATTTGGCAGTATTCGCGTCCTGGCAGCGCAGGGATGGTTGGTGATGCAAAACTTGGCACCAACCGCGGAGTCGCCATTTTTCGCGACAAGGTTTTTTTTGTTACCGACAATGGTCACCTGTTGGCGCTGGATCGAGCCACTGGCAAACTTGCTCTGGGAGCAGCCGATCGCAGCCGACAGCGAAGGTCAGCACTATGGCGGCACGATCGCTCCGCTGATCGTCGACGATATGATGATCACCGGCGTTTCCGGTGCGGATGAGGGCATTCGCGGTTTCGTCGCGGCCTTTAAGCCGGATGACGGCTCTCTTATTTGGCGGCATTGGACTGTGCCGAGCAAAGGAGAACCCGGCATAGACACCTGGGGCGGCAAAGAACCAATCACGGGCGGCGGTTCCACCTGGGCCACCGGCTCTTATGATCCGTCGTCTGACACGCTCTACTGGTCCGTGGGCAATCCCTTTCCTGACGGCGACGATCGCGACCGGCCCGGCGACAATTTATATACCGACAGCGTTCTCGCTCTTAACCCGAAGACCGGTGCGTTGAAATGGTATTACCAGTTCACGCCCCACGACGTGGAGGATCGAGACGCCGCCGAGCCCGATGTGCTGGTGGATACTGTCTACCGAGGCAAGCCCGCCAAACTATTACTTCATGCAGATCGCAACGGCTTTTTCTATGTGCTTGATCGCACCAATGGTAAGGTGCTGCTGGCCAAGCCTTTCCTGCGCCGCATTGACTGGGCTTCGAGCATCGGACCCGATGGCAGGCCGGTGGTGAAAGATCCGCATGGCTGTCCCAATGATGGAGCCAATTGGGACTCCACCGCTTTCTCTCCGGAGACGCGTCTTTACTATTTTCTGGCGCTGGAACAGTGCGTCACCGATCGCAATAGCGGATACCCCGATGAGCAGGGCCAGCGCTTTCTGCGTGCGCTCAATATTGATACGGGGGAGATTGCCTGGGAGGTTCCGCAGCCTGGGGCCGCACGAGCTAAGACCTGGTCAGGGGTTCTGGCCACTGCGGGAGGCCTGCTTTTCTACGGTCACCCAAACGGAGGCTTCGCGGCCGTGGATCAACGGAACGGCAAAACGCTCTGGGAATTCCCCACCAACATCTTCATGAAGGCCTCCCCCATGACGTTTATGCTCGACGGGAAGCAGTATATTGTCGTGGCGGCGGGGCCCGAATATTCTTTGTTTCGGCCTCTAGTCAACCGCGCATTGTTGGGTTCTGCCATGACACAGACTCCTTCGGGGCTGAGTTGTTTTGGATATGCTGCAAACCCGAACTAAAAATGTATTTTTAAAGCTACCTGAACGTTGCGTGGGAGATTGGCCTGAGTAGAGATGACGCCGAAGGTGGACGAGCCGTAAGTCGTTCCCGGGAAACCAAACTGTGCTTTGTTCAGTACATTGAAGGCTTCCAGCCGAAACTCGCCGGTGATGCTTTCAAAGATGCCAAAGTTTTTGACCGCGGAGACGTCGTCCTGGAAAATAAGGGGCGAACGCAGAGCGCCTGCCGAGCGCGGCACATCCCCCAGTTCAAACGACTGGGTTAGCCGGAACGCCGCCGGATTGAAGTAACCCTGCGATTGACCGGAGCCTCCCAAGCGGTGATGCGTTGACCCCGACGTCAATGGATTGACCCCAGGAACATAACTGGGCCGGCCGCCGGAAAATGGCTGACCGCCAGTCTGCGTCAATCCCAGAGGAAAGCCAGACTGCACGGAGATGATCGTCGTGAGGTTCCATCCGCCCACGAACTCGTTGGCCCAAGCCGGCATATTGCCGCCGAACGTCTTGCCTCTGCCAAACGGGAGAGCATAGGTGAGGTTGCCGACGATACGTTGAGGAATGTCCGTCGCCAGGTTCGACCGCTCGTATTGTTTGAGCAGGTAGTAGTCCTGGATGGCCGGATTGCCGGTGGTGTTAAGGAAGCCGTTGGTAAGATCGCTGACATTCCCGACCAGCTTAGACCAGGTGTACGCTACCGATCCGCTGAGCCCATTGGCATGATTGACCAGCACTGCGGCCTGCATGGCGTTGTAAGATGCCGAGCCCTGATCATAGTAAAGGTAGGTCAATGAGCCGTTTTGCATGGCGGTGTTGGTAGCGTATTGCGGAAAGGCTGCAACCAACTGCGCCCGCTGGACTGTCTTGCTCGAAAGTACGGAGCCCACGGCCACGTCGCCGTTGCCATAGAACGGATTGGCTACCTGGGCTTGCAGGTAAGCCACCTGTGCCTGATCCCCTGGAGTGCCGAAGTTGCTGGGATTTAGATCGTTCGGATGCGCGCTGATGGGGAGCTTTACGCCGTGGCCGCCTGCATAGTTGAGGGTAAACACCACGCCCCGGGCCGCGCTCTGCTCCACTCCGAAATTCCATTGTTGCTGATAGGAGACAGGATTCTTATATACAAAAGCGCTGGCCGAAGATCCCGTGCTCACAGCCACGCCCGCGGCTGCGCCCTGCGGCAGCAGTATGCCGGCGGGAAATGGATTGTCCAGAACATTCACAGGCGTAAAGCCATTGACCGTGGTGAGCATGGCGGTGTTTTGCGTGTAGCCAAGGGTGCCGTCGCCATAGCCCCGTTCTGAAGTCGGAAGATACAAGATCCCGTAGCCACCGCGCACGACCGTCGTAGGAGTGTATGCATAGGAAAATCCCACGCGAGGTCCGACGTTCCCGTAGGCCGTGGGCCAAGTGCGGCTGGGGTTACCGGCAACGCCAAGGTACTGTGCTCCTCCCGTGAGTGACAACCCCGTGTATTGAGCAAGGGGAGTTGCCGCCGCGGGATCAAAGTCTGCCCAGCGGTTGTGCCGTTCAAGAAAACCTGTCTCGATATCCCAACGCACCCCAAGGTTTACCGTCAGCCGCGGCGTCAAGCGCCAATCGTCCTGCAAGAAGAGGGCGTTATAGAACTGGCTAAATGCAACCGTATCCTGGTTGGAGATCGATCCCGAAGTCGGGTACCCGAGCAGGAAGGACGCCCAGGAATCAAAGGCGCTCTGCGCGGAGGGCACGGAGGCATTGGGATTGGGGCCACTGGTAAAGGATGTTCCGAAGTTGAAGGTGCCCAGCGGGTTCCCAAGGCCCCCCTGATTCTCCAAAACGAACCTGCCGTTGTACCCAGCGCTGATGGTATGGTTGCCGCGCTGCCAAATGGCGGTGGAGTTAATCGAGTGCACGTAGTGGTGCCATAGATTGAAGCCCGAGCCACCGGTGCCCTCCCCTATTGTCTGCAGGCCGGTAAAGGTGAGATTGGGCAATCCCGCAACTTGCTGCTGGGAGGTAAAGAGATCGGAATAACCGTAGTTTGCGGCGTTGTAGTTATAGAACCCGTCGCCGACCTGGGAATTCGACTGGAACGCGAATCCGTAACTGAACTGCAGCAGGAGTGAGGGCGACACAGTCCAAACATGCCCGATGGCAAACAGATAGGCAGTTAGCGCCTGGTTATAAGCGTTGGGATCGAGATACCCATTAAACAGGCCGTTCTGGTGGTGAACATCTTTGTCGCGGGTGGCACGTACAAAGGTTCTCTGGGTAGCGGAAAAGTTGTGGTCGATACGGAAGTTGTACTGGTTCTCGCTGTCTTGAACATCCTGGGAGTAGCTGTAGTTATTGGCCACGCCGGCGGCAGTGGGCGCGGGGATCAGCGACAGATACTTCTGCGCGACGGGGTCGATGCTTGGAACATATTGGCCGGCCGGGTAGCACGTGCCCCCGTTGCATGCCGCCGGAATGGGCTGACGCACATACTGTGCCGGTGTGGTCGGATTTGTCGCAAGGGTGGTCGGGTTGTAGATAAGATCGGGCGCCTCGGTAAAGATGCCCTGCCGCATCAAAGCAGTCGGCACCGTTACGGTGTTGAAGGTGGGAGCGAAATTTCTGGTGCCTTCGTAACCAAAAGTGAAGAAGGTTTTGTCCTTGCCATGGTAAAGGTGCGGCAGCACAACTGGACCGCCGACAAAACCACCAAACTGGTTGAAGCGGTGGGGCAGCGTGTAGTCATCCCGGCCCGGGAAAGGGTACTTTCCGCTGCGCTTGGTAAAGTAGTTGGCTGCATCCAGAGCGTCATTGCGCAGGAACTCGTATACGTCGCCGTGCAAGTGGTTCGTGCCGGCCTTGGTCACGATGTTGAGGATGCCGCCGCTCGAGTGACCATACTCCGCAGGCGGGTCAGAGGTCACGACCTTAAACTGACCCAGAATCTCCAGGGTGGGCGTCACTGCCGGCTGCCCCTGGCAGCAGACTACGATGGAAACTCCGTCGAGGAGCACCTCGTTCGAGCCGCCGACCCCTCCGTTCGTCTCAAAGTTATTCGTGGCCGCTGCGACCACCGCTCCTCGGACAGTGCTGAGACCCTGGCCAAAGGAGTTGCCCGGCGCGATGCCGGGGGTCAGGGCGGCCAAGCCGTAAGCATTGCGCCCATTCAGAGGGAGCCTGTCTACCTGCTGTGTACCTACGGTGTAGTCCAGGGTCGAGCTCTGGGTATCGAGTTGCGCCGAGCTGTCAGCCTGCACATTGACGACTTCTGTTTCACTTCCCAGAGGCAGTTGCACATCCAGCTGCGCTACCTGACCTACAGTCAGGGTGATCGAGGTGTCGCTCTTCTTGAATCCCGGCTTATCTACTACGACAGAATACTGGCCGGGCTGCAGCTGGGGAAAGGTGTATGTACCGTCGTCATTGGTCTGGCCGTGCAGAAGCAGACCGGTAGACTGCTGTGCCACGGTTATCGAGGCGCCCGGCACGACCGCTCCGCTCGGGTCCGTCACCCTACCCGTAATGGTTCCGTTTTCGACCTGCGCTACCAGCGTACTGGGTAGGAGGGAAATGCCAGCCGCGAAAACAAATAAGAGCACGCTTTGTCGCAGCCGTCGTGAATCAACGGTAAGGACCGGTTGTGAGAGCGTTCTTGCCTTTGCCAACCAACCGGCGAACCGCCTCAAACGCGGGTTGAGACACCTGCTCGCGCGCAAAACCTGGCTCAACTTTTTCATGCTGCCTCCGAAAGTTCGGACCGCTCTCTTGTTTTTCTCACTCTGCGGCGGTCACTGGCTTCGCCGTCATGCTAAGGGAGCGCTTGCCGATGTACCCCGGTCAAGTTTCGAAGCGTTATGTTACGGCCGTTACGTTCTGGAATCAGTGGGATACCTGTTTTCTAACCGGTCCGCCTTCCATCCCGTTTGGGCAGCCTGATGAACCGTCATGCAAAGCGCCATTGATGCTGATGTTGCTAATGCTGAGGCCGAAATGGTAACCTGCTGGCCGTGTCGATGCCGGTCGCAGATCCCGTGGCGAAAGAGTTGGAAATTCGTGGTCTTCGGCATTTGGAAGAGGTTCTCCAAAGCGAATGTTTTAAGCGCGCCGCGACCCTCCGCGGTTTGCTTCTCTACCTTTGGGAGAACAGGGATAAGGACGTCAGCGAGTATGCGATCGCTGTCGACGCCCTGGGCCGCAACCGGGATTTCGAATCCAGGATTGACGCTTCGGTGCGGGTACAAATCTCCCGGCTGAGACAATTCCTCACAAAATATTACGAGTCGGAGGGCCGCCATGCCGCCATCAGGCTTGTCATTCCCATGGGTACGCACCAAATTAAGGTGATCGAGGTCCTCCAGGACGAATCAGGAGATGATCGCATTCATGGCCTGGGAATCGCTGCCCCGCCAAGCGTGGCGGTCCCGTCGTTCCCTGCTCTTCAGGCTCCATCAAGAGCTCATCGGTGGCTGGTTTCGGTGCTGAGCGGAGTAATCGTCGTCCTTCTTTTGTGTGTAGGGGGCCTGGTTTGGGGTGGGCTAAATCGCAACAATAAGGAGAACGTAGTTTCTGCACGGGAACTCCCCGTCTTTTGGAAGATGTTTATGGACAACGGGAAATCGACCCGCATTGTCCTTCCGACGCCCACCTTCTTCTATTGGGGACCGCCCCGCCACGAGAATTCTTTGCTGGTCCGCGATATTACGGTGAATGACTTCGCAAAACCGGAGAACTCTGCCCAGATCATCGATCTGGAAAAAAAGTTGGGCAAGCCGGAACTCTGGCAGAACTACACCGTGGCGTCAGATACGTTCGCATCCCTGCGGCTCGCCCGATTTCTCGACAGCTATGGGGTGCGGACCGACTTTTCCTCAGCCAATGAATCTCCCCATGGAATCATCGACCACGAAAATATCATCACCTTCGGAACAGCCTCTTCCCTGGCGGAATACGAGAGTTATCTCGACCAGTTGAGTTTCAAGATGGCTCTGCATGAGAGATACATTATTGATAAGCATCAGCCTGCAGAGAGCGCGCGTCAATTTCCTGAGCTGAAGGAATCCGCTTCGCGCCAGGTGTTGCCTGGCATCATCGCGCTGTTGCCGCGAGGTTCCTCGGGCAGCCGGATTCTCATCCTTCAAGGGATTCAGACCAACGCGATCATTTCATTTTTGACCTCCGAGGCCGGCATGAGCGAAATCACAAAGGCCCAGGCGGAACAAGGTAACAGCCCTTTCTTTGAAGCGGTCGTGCTTTCTGAGGTGAATGCGGGCAATCCCATTCAGAGCCGTTTGGTTGCCTTCAGACGGTTTACGGCCCCTTCCTCTTCACACGGCCAGATTGCAGAGGCCGCGCTTTCTGGCTCGCCCAACCCCTAGAGCTCCCCATATCTCGCTGTAAATGCAGCGTAACAGCGTAACAAAACCTGCGGAAACTATACCTGCTTATCCGCCTTCTGAGACGATTGCAGGTACTCAGACCATGAAACTTACGCGGCGACAAACACTCAAGCTGCTCACTTATGCCGGGCCCGCAATTTTTAGACCCAATGCATTCGCGGCCGCGGAGACGTCAATCGATTTGGTGGTGTACGGCGCCACTGCTTCCGGGGTTATGACCGCGTACTCGGCTGCGCGCGAGGGCTTACGCGTCGTCCTGTTGGAGCCAAAAGCGCATGTGGGTGGAATGGTCACCGGCGGACTCTCGGCGACGGATCTCGGCCATTACCCCATTATCGGCGGATATGCCCGCGATTTTTACATGAAGGCGGCAGCTCATTATGGAGTACACGATTTAGACCGGCCGGCAAATTGGCTCTCTGAACCACATGTCGATGAAGAGATCTTTGGCAGCTTGTTGCGCGACGCCGGTGTGACGGTTCACTTCCACGAAAAATTGGTGGAGCAGGGTGGAGTAGAGCTGCACGGCAAGAGGATCGTATCGATAACGACCTCAGGCGGCAAGCACTGGCCGGCGAAGATCTTTGCGGATTGCTCCTATGACGGCGACCTGATGGCCCAGGCAAAGATCAGCTACACCTGGGGCCGCGAAGCTGCCTCAGAGTATGGCGAAAGCCTGGCGGGGGTGCGCGGAGACACGCCCAAGCACCAGTTCCTATGGCCGGTGTCAGCCTACGATGATGCTCACCATCTTCTTCCCGAGATTGACCCTGGACCGCTGGCTGCTCCGGGTTCGGGGGACAAGAAGGTGCAGGCCTATAACTTTCGTCTCATTCTGACCAACGATCCGGCTAACCGGCTTCCCTTTACACGTCCCGACGGATATGACCGTTCACGCTTCGCGCTGCTGGAGCGGTATCTGGGCTCGTTCGAACAGCACACGGGGCGTCCTGCCTGGATTCAGGGATGTCACCAACCCGGTGTTGATCCCCAATCACAAAGCCGACTTTAACAACAATGGCCCGTTCTCGACGGACTACATTGGCCATAGCTGGAAGTATCCCGAAGCCAGCTACAAGGAGAAGGACGCGATCTGGCAGGATCATCTGCTCTACACAAAGTCTTTCTTCTATTTCATCTCTCAAGATCCAAAGGCGCCTGCCTTCCTGCGGAATGAGGTCAATCAGTGGGGTCTACCCAAGGATGAGTTTGCCGATACCGATCACTGGCCGAACCAACTCTACATCCGCGAAGGCCGTCGCATGGTGGGGGAATACGTGATGCGCCAGTCGGACCTGCAAACCGAACGCACGAAGGAGGACTCGATCGGGATGGGATCGTACAACAGCGACTCCCATAACATTCAGCGTGTCGCCATGCCCGATGGAAACGTGAAGAATGAGGGAGACGTGCAGGTGCCGGTGCAACCCTATGAGATCGCCTATCGCACCATCACCCCAAAGCGTACTGAGTCGGAAAATCTTCTGGTGCCGGTCTGCCTCTCGGCGACCCATGCAGCCTACTCTTCGGTGCGCATGGAACCGCAGTACATGATCATCGGGCAGGCAGCGGGAGTGGCCGCGAGCCTGGCCATCCAAAGCCGCAAGCCGGTTCAGGATATCTCTATCCCCGTACTTCAGCAGAAGCTGCGGCAGCACAATGCGGTGCTTCACCTCAGCGAGGAGTTTCGGCCCGCTGCGCCGAAGTGACCGTTTACAAAGGAAAGCCAATGCGGGTGCGAACCATGCGGCCTACACTTTTTCTCGGGCTGCTGCTGATCGTCGCTTCTTCCTGGCAGGCTGCGTTGTGCGCCGCCGAGACAAAGCACTTTGACCTGGCTGTCTATGGCGGCACAGCGGGTGGCATTGTCACGGCAATCGCTGCCAGTCGACAAGGCCTGCAGGTGGTTCTCATCGAGCCAAGCCATCATATTGGAGGAATGGTCAGCGGCGGACTGAGCCATACCGATATCGGAAACCCTGACGTGATCGGAGGCATTTCGCGAGAGTTTTTCGAACGGGTCGGCCAGCATTATGGCGAGCCGGTGGAGTGGAATTTTGAGCCGCACGTTGCCGACCAGGTGTTCCACGAGATGTTGAGTCAAGCCAAGGTAACCCTGTTCGTGGATTCGCGGCTGCGCGCAAAGGGAGGCGTTACCAAGCAACGCAATCGAATCGTCGCTATCACCCTGGAAAGCGGAGCCATCATTCAAGCGAAGGTCTTTGCTGACTGTACCTATGAAGGCGACCTTATGGGCGAAGCGGGAGTGCGCTATACCTGGGGCCGCGAAAGCACCGCACGCTATGGCGAATCACTGGCCGGGGTACGCGGCAGGCAGCGCCCTGATCACCACTTCAATGTGCGCGTGTCACCGTACGCCGAATCTGGTGCTCTGTTGCCTGAAGTGCAGCCCGGGCCAAAGGGCCCGATTGGCACCCGCGATAAAAAGGTGCAGGCATACAGCTACCGCCTATGCCTCACGGATCAAACTTCGAATCAGATTCGATTTCCGAAGCCGGACGGATATGACCGCAAACGATATGAGCTGCTGGCAAGGCTGATTCAAGCCATCACGCAGCAACAGGGTCACCCACCGAACATGAAGCAGATGATGATCATGTCTCCGTTGAAGGGGGACAAGTGGGACATCAATAGTTTTGGGGCCTTTTCTACGGATCATATCGGCGCCAGTTGGGACTATCCAACTGCAGACTATGCACGGCGATCGGCGATTTGGCAGGACCATTACTCATACGTAGCGGGCTTTATGTACTTTCTGGCCCACGATGCAAGTGTTCCCGATTCGCTTAAGCGTGAGATCGATCGGTATGGCCTGGCCAAGGACGAATTCACCGATGCCAGTGGCTGGCCGTGGCAACTCTATATCCGCGAATCTCGCCGCATGGTCGGTGCGTATGTAGTCACGCAAAAAGATATTCAAACCGATCTGGTGAAGCGGGATTCCGTCGGGATGGGATCGTATCAGAGCGATTCGCACAATGTGGAACGCATTCCAACCACTGATGGTGCGGTAGAGAACGAGGGCGAAATGTACACGCCGGTCAAGCCTTACGAGATACCCTATCGGTTTATGTTGCCCAGGCGGCAAGATCAGCTAAGCAATCTGCTGGTTCCAGTGTGCTTTTCTGCGAGTCATGTCGCGTATTCCACGCTACGCATGGAGCCACAGTACATGATTATTGGACAGGCAGCAGGAGTGGCAGCGGCCATTGCTCTCCAGAAAAAGGTCACGCACTGCATATGCATCCTTGAACTGTTGCTGGTTCAGTTCTGCTGAGGGGCCGCTCCCTTTAGCTCAGGGTATAGGCTAGCCGAGCGTTCCCACGATCGGATAAGGTCTCACGGGGGGCTTTTCCCTCGTTACAGTTTCTCTCTGGCATCCATGGCGAAATTCCGCCTCAACGTGGCGATCCTCCTGTCTACTGGCATCTGGCCCGAAAACATAGATTTTTGCTGAAAAAGGGCAGGACCTGATTTTGAAAGCGGTCTGCTACCGCGCTGGTGTGGGTCCCCGGATAGATCTCAAAACTGTTTGCGATCCCGTATTTATCGAAAACTTCGTGCAGTTTGCCGGCATCGACGCGCAGACCGTCCTGGTCGCCGACGTCCATGGCGATGGCGCGATACTGCTTGAGATTCCCGATGTACTGATCCACAAAGGCGAGTGGGGCGTTCGCTGCCCATTTCGCCAAGATATCCGGCTGTGGAACGCCCCCCTTCACAGGCAGGTCGAGGTAGAGCGGCGGATTGTTCGGATCTGGTGACCATGCCGCCGCACTGGCAAGCTGTGTCCTTACAAAGAACGGGAGCTTTGCAGAATCTTCAGGCGTCTTCACCGCTTCCAGAGTCTTTTCGAGCTCAGGATTGACAGGTCCGGCGGGTCGAGCGGACATGCAGCACGGGCTCATGATATACAGGCTGCCAAAGACATCCGGATGTTTCATGCCGATGCGGGAGGCGCCGTAGCCGCCCATCGAATGGCCTACCAATCCACGACTTTCGCGGTTTGGAATCGTGCGGTAATGCTCATCGATATATGTGACCACATCGTGAGAAATGAACTTCTCGAAATCTCCTGTGGTCACCGAACTCGAATACATCGACCCGTTGTGCACTGTCTTTGAATCGGGCAGCACGACAATCATTTCTTTGACGCCCAGTGCAAAGGCTCCCTCAATCGTCTGCGGCACGTGGATCTCGTGGGTCCACTGCTCGGCGCCAATTGAATAGCCATGCAAGGCATATACCACCGGGTAGCGGCGATGCTTGCCCTTGCTGTAGTCCGGCGGCAGGAAGACGATCACGTCGCGGTCGACCGCGTCTCCCTCCAGGTTGCCCTCCAGAGCCGTGCCGTGGATCTTGATGTGCTCCACGATAACGGGCTTTGCGCCGGTAACAATCCCAGGCACCACAGTCTGCACCTGCCCGGCAATCGTAGAGCCGGGCGTCACGGCCATCGCCAACACCACTACGCAAAACAAATTCGTAGTTTTCATCGCTGTCCTCACCTGGAAACTTAGTTGCTATCACGCAGGCCCGATTGCCGGCAATCACAGAACACACAGGCAAAGGACGAACTGAGCACCGCCGACCTTCATGGAAACCTCCCTGGGACAGCGCCGCGAATCGGCCGCGGGAATCCTCGTGCATCCTGGCAGAAGAGCCAAGAGACTAGTTATTTGCGAAAACGTTCTCTGGGACTCGGACTATACAGAACGGTTCCCGGTGCGAACAAGTCAAATTAGTCGTTTAATCCGTATCGATTTTTTAGATGATTTCGTGTCTGTTTCGAATCGCTCTGTTAAACGAGGGCCGCTCAAATTACTTCCGGTTCCCGGCTTATGCCCAGCAACTCCGCCAAGGCATTGGCCTCGGAGTTGCTGAAGCTAAGGTCTCTAGAAACGAGATTCAACCGGACCTCGCGGGTTTTACCGGCAGGGAGAGGAAGTGCCACGAAATCGCCGGCGTCGAGTTCGGGTTGAATACGGTACTTAGGCAGCCAGCCGAAGCAGAATCCGCTGCGAACGGCCGCGATCGCCGATTCGATGGCGCCAACCGGAAGCACGCGCTGTGCGGGAATCCGCGGCTGGTGCTTCAAGCTTCCGGAAGCCGCGCTTTCAATGGCCACCAGCGTGTGCTGCATTAAGTCGGAACGCGAGAGCCTGCGCCGGATGGAGAGGAGAGGATGATCGCAGCGCGCGACGGCAATCATTCCAATCACGAGAATCGGCTTGACGAAGAATTCGCGGGACATCAAGCCGGTCACGCAGAGTTGCGCGTTGTGAAGCGAGAACTCCGAGTCGGCGGAGAGAAACGTGCCCTGCCGAAGTCTCGGCTTAACATGGGGAAAACTGGACGAGAAACTTGCCAGAGCAGCAAACAGGCGGTCGTCCGGAAAGATGCTGTCGACCGAGAGCCTTACCTCCGAGGCACCGCTCGATGCCATCAAGCGGGCACGTTGCTCGAGTTGAAAAAAGCCTGCCAAATGGGGTTCGGCGTCGGCAAGAAGCACCCTTCCTAACTCCGTCAGCTGCGCTTTCCTGCCCTGGATCTCGAACAACCGGACACCCAGCTGCTCCTGCAGACGCGCGATGGCATAGCTGATGGTGGATTGCGACCGGTTGAGCTTTTCGGCCGCAGGGGCAAATCCCCCCAACTGCACTACAGTCTGAAGGATCTCCCACGCATCGAGGGTCGTATCCATGGCCCCCACAGAATACATCCAGTAAATCGATGTATCGCGTCGAAAAAAGCGACTATCCTTCGAGAATCTCGCTCAAGTACGATGCCGCCGTTCGGAAAAATCGGTTACTGGGGATAAATAGCCTGATTCGGAAAACGATTACCCCGCGGGTCGCATTCGATCCCGATGGGAACTGCGTCCAGGCTAACGTCCCGGCTGTGGGCTGGGCGGGAACGAGGATTCTAGATAGAGAGGATTTGATGAAGAGAATCGGAATTGCAATTCTACTGCTTTCGAGCTCCTGCTGGGCACAGAACCTGGACGGCTTCGAGCCCGCGGTCACCAATGTGTGGGGCGCGGCCTATCCCCGCGTGGACGCCAGCGGCAGAGCCGAATTCCGAGTGAAGGCTCCCAACGCCAGCCAGGTTCAGGTGAACTTCTGGGGAGCGGCTAAGCTGGACATGGTGAAGCAGCCCGGTGGATTGTGGACGGTAACATCCGCTCCGCTGGTACCGGGCTTCCATTACTACACGCTGTTGATCGACGGCGCGGAATTTAGTGATCCCGCAAGCCATACGTTCTTCGGGGGCGGCAAAGACGCGAGCGGAATCGAGATTGCTGAACAAGGGTCGACCTATTATTTGCCCCAGGACGTTCCACACGGGGCCGTGCGTGAGATCTGGTATTTGTCAAAGGTTACCGGCGGCTGGAGGCACGCCCTCGTGTACACGCCCCCAGGCTACGACACGCAGACGAAGATGCGGTATCCAGTGCTTTACCTGCAGCATGGCGGCGGCGAAGATGAGACTGGCTGGATCCGGCAGGGGCGTGCCAACTTCATCCTCGATAACCTGATCGCAAGCGGGAGCGCGAAGCCGATGATCATCGTCATGGCCTACGGTTATGCCAAGCGCGCTGGTCATACCGATCCAGATCTGACCGGGAAACCCTTTGGGTCGCCTGAGATGATGAAGGCGATGCAGGAGATGGCCTCAGCCTTTGAAGACGATATGACACAGGAGTTGATTCCGTTTATTGATTCGCATTTCAGGACAGTGGCGGATCGCGATCATCGCGCCATGGCCGGCCTATCGATGGGCGGCATGCAAACCTTCCAGGTGACCTTCGACCATCTCGACCTCTTCTCCTACATTGGCGGATTCAGCGGTGCAGCCGGTCCGATGGTACTGGGCAACGAGAAGCTCGACCCAAAGACATCCTTCCATGGTGCGCTCGCCGATCCGAACGCCTTTGCCAAGCGCGTACATCTACTATGGCTTGGCGTTGGCACCGCGGAGCCGGCCAGGATGAAGGCAGGTCTCGAGGGGCTAAACACATCCCTGGATGAGGCAAAGATCAAACATGTCTTCTACGAATCGCCGGGCACCTCGCACGAGTGGCAAACGTGGCGGCGAGACCTGAAGGATTTTGTGCCCAGGCTCTTCCGCTAATTGGCCTTGCATGATCAAAAGTGACAACGGCCTGAGTACATTAGGGCTTGAGGGTGTTGCAACGTTGCTCCGCGCGACGCGAGAATCTGGACGGAGAGGCATGTGAAGTGGCCTAAGTTTGAAGCATTCATTGGCGTGTTGTGGCTGATGACGGCGAATATAACCTACTGCCTGGGACAGCAGGCGCCTGCTGGCGAAAGCCAAAGACAGTCTGCACTCGCGTTCGAGCAGGAAGGCAAGGTCGCCGAAGCCGAAGCCCGTTGGAGAGCGCTCGTGAGCAGCCAACCAAATGACGCTGAAGCTTATGCGCATCTTGGTCTGCTGGAGGCGCGCCAGGAGCATTACAAGGAGGCAATCGTCCTCTATCGCAAGGCTCTGAGCCTTAACGCGCAGATGCCGAACTTACGCCTCAACCTCGGTCTTTCTTACTTCAAGACTGGGAATCTCCGGGCGGCGATAGAGATCTTTGCACCGTTGCTCAAGAGCGAGCCCAGGTCCTCCCCGGACGCGCTTCGACTGGTGACCCTGATTGGATTGGCCTATTACGGAATGGCTGAATACGCAGCTGCGGTTCCGTACCTGAAGCAGGCTACAGCCGCCGATCCTGGGAACCTCCCTTTCCGGCTGACGCTCGCTCAAAGCTGTTTGCGGTCCAAGCAGTACCAGTGTGTTCTCGACGTTTACCGTGAGATTCTCACGTTGAATGCCGAGTCCGCGGAAGCGGATATGCTCGCGGGCGAGGCCTATGACGAGTTGAAGAATGATGCTGGAGCCATTGCGCAGTTTCAGGCGGCGGTGAAGGCTGATCCGGCAATGCCCGATGTGCACTTCGGATACGGCTACTTGCTATGGAGGGTATTGAAATTCGACGAAGCGGAAAAAGCATTCCAGTCTGAGCTCGCAAACAACCCGGAACATCCTCTCGCGTTAGCGTACCTTGGCGACACGGAGATACGGCTCAATCGTTCCGATGAAGCAGTGCCCTACCTTGAGCACGCTGTTCGGATCCAACCGGCGGTGGCCATCGCACATCTCGACCTGGGTATTATCTACGAGGGCCAGGGACGGAAGGATGACGCCGTCCGGGAACTCAAGACAGCGGAGAGGCTCAACCCCGACGACCCATCGATTCATTGGCGTCTCGGACGGTTTTATCAATCCATGGGCCGAAAAGGGGAAGCCAAGGCCGAGTTTGATAAGACGCGGAACATGCAGCAGGCGAAGGAACAGTCCCTTCGAGAACAGATGCACCAGGTCGAAACCAAGCCGGCCAGGCAGAATGTCGATCTCGAAGCCAAGTGACCTGCGATTGGCCGATAATCAGCCGAGACCCTGCCAAGCGGCTTCAAGTCGGGCTGTAAACGATTGAGAATACGTTCCCTGAGGTGTTGCTTTCCTGCCCGGCTCAGACTTTTTCCGCAGCCGGTTCAGCCGCATGGCGGCCTATCGATCGCCTAAACCCTGTTTTCAGAAGAGGATGGTTGGTAAATCGTTTTCTCTTGACAATCAGCTTCGCTACGAAACACCCTTTTGCGGGTGTGTTTTTGGCGCTGACCGATCGCCTTACTGACGAATAGCAGGCTGACCGAAAGTGCCTGGAGCTTGTCTGATGAGTTTAGAAGTTGTCACGGTGATGCATTCCGAAAAGGCCCCCGCCGACGCTGCGCGGCAGCGAGAGGAACTAGTGCGCCGCGTGGCCTCCAGCGTCACCTTTGAAAAATCACCGCGCCTCCGAGCATTTCTGCTCCACGTGTGCCGATGCGCCCGCGAGAATAAGTCTGAAGAGGCAACCGAACCGCAGATCGCGATTTACGTGTACGGCCGACAGCCTGGTTACAACCCTAATGACGACAACATTGTTCGCTCTCAGGCCCGCATGCTGCGGATGAAGCTGGAGCACCATTTCGCCAACGAGGGCAAGGACGAGCCCGTCACCATCACGATCCCAAAAGGGCAATACCTGCCTATCTTTGAGACTCGTTCTAAAGAACCGCAGGCGACGCCGAGGCTCCTTGAACCTACGGTGGGAAAGCCCCGCCGATTCAGACAGATTCTGACCGGAGGAGCCGGGCTGTTCGTCCTAGCA
>CAWEZM010000013.1:0-129016 GCA_963813475.1 uncultured Acidobacteriaceae bacterium
TTCTTTCCATTGTGTCCGATGCTTTGAATATTCCGCTCCGCGAGCGAAATGTTCTGCTGCTCGCGTCAGGATATGCTCCGCTCTACAGCGAGGTGGGTATCGATGCCGATCAGATGGCGATCGTGACTCGTGCAATCGACCGGATGTTGCAGCAGCATGAACCGCATCCCGCACTGGTATTAGACCGGTACTGGTATGTGATCCGAACCAATCAGGCTGCGCCGCGATTCTTTGGCTCATTTGTTGATCTGGAGTCGAGAGCAAAGCCGCGCAACCTTCTCGACCTGATGTTTGATCCGGCAGGGATGCGGCCTTTTGTTGAAGAGTGGGAGACGGTTGCAGCCGGCCTGCTGCAAAGAGTTAGGCGGGAAGCGGTTGGGCAAGTGATGGATGCGAGACTGGTAGACTTGCTCGAGCGACTGCACAAGTATCCAGGTGTTGCAGGTTTGAAGCTGCCACTGACGCCTCAGAATCCTGTCCTGCCCATTACGTTTCGACGTGGCAACGAACGCCTCTCTTACTTCTCGTTGATCACGACGGTCGGCACGCCACAGTGCATCACTGCGCAAGAACTGCGTGTGGAGTGCATGTTTCCCAACTAGAGCCAAGGATGGATGAGTCAAGTCCGAACTGGAAGTTACAGCAGATCGCTCCAGTCGCCAAGGCCCGGAGGGCCGACCGCTAAACGTACCTGCCCCGGCCTACCGTGGGAGCCCAGCCCGAAGGGCTGGGAGAGCATTCATGCGAGGACGAGCACCTAGGTGCGGCCCCGCCCCCTCCCATCACATATCCAGATCGCTGGGCACGCATGGTGCCGCGCCTACGGCGCTCGGATTCTCATCCGGATCGAAACCCAGCCCTTCGGGCTGGGCTCCGGCAGGCCGGGGCAGGTACGTTTAGTGGTCGGCCCTGCGGGCTTTGGCCATAGAAGCGGTCTGCTGTGTCCTACTCAGGCAGATACGTCAGCGCATGAAGTACGGCTTTCCAATCGTTCATTGTCGAATATGATTGCTGTAGCTGAGCTATCTTCTGTAGCCAAAAGCGGGATGTACCACAGCGGCTAAAGCCGCGCGGCTTCAGAAGTGTCGTAGAAGGAGTTTCCTGCAGCCTGTCGGGCCGCGGAGAGAATTGGGTGCGGGAGACGCAATGACGCTGAGTGTTCAGGAGCAGTTCGGGCAGATCGACATCTACGTATTCGATCAGATTCTGCGCGGGAACATCGCGCCAGGAATGCGCGTGCTCGATGCGGGATGCGGGTACGGGCGCAACCTGGTTCACCTGCTCCGCGAGGGGTGCGAGATATTCGCACTCGACGGGGATAGTGACGGGGTTGAGCACGTGCGGCAATTGTCGGCCTCGCTTGCCACCGGATTACCCTCGGAAAATTTCCAGGTCGGGGCGATTGAGCGAATGCCGTTTGCAGACAGCTTCGCCGACGTAGTGATTTGCAGTTCAGTGCTTCACTTTGCCCGCGATGACCGTCACTTCGAGGCGATGCTGCGGGAACTTTGGCGGGTGCTAAGGCCTGGCGGGATGATGTTCTGTCGCTTGGGTTCCAGAATCGGCATGAACTTCACGCACGTGCGCGGCAACATCTTTGTCGTAGGGGACGGCTCAGAGTGGTTTCTGGTGGATGAGGAGATGCTCCTGGAGTTGACCGAGAAGATGAATGCCGTACTTGTGGATCCACTGAAGACGACCATTGTGCAGGATTATCGTTGCATGACGACCTGGGTAGTCAGAAAGCGGAGGAGCTAAGCTCAATCCGCTCTCTGCTCGACGGGGTGATAGTCATGCGCGAGCGCAGCCGCGGCTTCGATATGCTGCTGGGCTCCGCCGTGATCCCCCTGCTGCTCTAATAGGCGACTCAGTTGCGCCTGGACCTGGAAGGCCGGCGGCTCGGCTGATTGATTGGGCGATGCCAGGTAAAGGCTGAGAGTGGGTGGCAAGTTGCGGGTCCTGGTGGTTGCGGACTAGGATGGCAGTCTCATCCACCAGTGCGGGCCCGTGGGGCTTGGCGGCCTTTGCATCGGCATCGATGCCCGCGTGCAACGCCTCCAGCATCTGGTCCGATTGTTTGCGGCGCGCGTAGTAAGAAGCCAGCGCCATCCACGCATCCGGCACTCTGATGGGAGGTCTCCACAGCCGCCTCGAACTCGGCCTCGGCCACGCGATAATTCTTATCTTTCTCGGCCAGCAGGCCTTCCAACTGGTGACCCTGCGCCGGATCAAGCGGTTCGAGCGCCTCAACTACAACCTGCGCCTTGTTCTTGCCTCCGCCCACAATCCCCGGGGCAGCGGTATAGAACTCTCCCAGGTCGGAGAGCGCGTCTGCATTTTTGCTGTCGAGTTGCACTGCGCGCTCAAATTCGCTGCGCACCTTCTTGGCTAGACCGTAGGCTTTTATGGAATGGATGGCATCGGCTTTCTCGCCGTACGCCCGGCCCAGCCAGAGATGATACTCAGCATCGAGCGGCGCAAGCTGAACCGCGGTCTCGCATTGGTGGATGGCATCATCCCATCGCCTTTCCTGGTAGTAGACGCGGCAGAGCGGCGGCGGCAAGGGACACGTTCAGGCGCGAAATTGCATCGTCCGCCTGCCTTCGGCCAGATCGGCGGTTACCGGCTCCAGCGCATTGTTGGGAATCGAAGCAGCATGCCCTGCCATGGCTGCGAAATGCAGAGCAGGGCGATGAGCAGATGAGAGAGCGGTAACGAGTAAAGTATGCGCACGATAGTAGAGCCGCCGCCACCTACCCTGGCCGGCGTTTTCACCGTAATGTTGATGCCCGACGACGCAAAATCTCATCGGCAGAAGGCGGCAGCGTTCTCTTTAGCCCACTGATTTAGAGGGATGGGTTTTCGCCCCAGTACCCGTTGCACGTTATCCGTCACACCTGCCAGGCGGCCTTCGCGGATCGCGCGCCATAGCGAGACGTGCGCCTCGGTCTCCGCTACGGAGCCGCTGATGGCCGAGTATCTCTGACGCGCTTCGTCGTCGGAGATTGGTTGAAACGTGAGCCCCTTGCCTATCGCGGATGCAATCACGGCCGTCGCTTCGGCGAAGGTCAATGCTTCCGGACCGGTGACGGGTAGGGATTCTCCGTCGTATTCGCACGTGGTCAAAGCCGCAGTGGCGACGGCCGCGATATCTTCGGAGTGGATAAATGCTCGCTTACCCTCACCCGTGGACGCACGAACAATCCTTTCGGTTTTGATAGACCTGGCCCACGCGAGCAGGTTCGACATGAAACCGGTTGGCTGCACAAAGGTGAACGATATTCCGCAGGCACGGATGGCCGCCTCCCCCAGCTCATGCCACGCGCCGATGGCGAGACCATGCTGCACATCCATCGACGACAGCTTTACCAGGTGCCGCACACCAGCAGCCTTGGCCGCTTTTGCGGCCAACTCGTCGTGAACGGGAATCTGGGGGCCGGAGTTGACGAGGAACAGCTCGTCGACTCCTTCGAGAGCCGGCCGCAAACTTGCGGGTTGGGCAAGATCGCCGACGAAGATGTCGACACGCTGACCGAAGAGCGCTTGCGCCTTCTGCGCGCTGCGCACGAAAACACGCGGCCGGTTGCCGCGCTGAAGCAGGTGGTTGACGACTTTGGACCCTACGTCTCCCGTCGCTCCTGTGATGAGGTATGTCATAAAGCTCCTTAGCAGCGACGGAATATGTTCTGTCGCTCATAAACTGTATTAAGGCTACGCAGTGAGTAGGGACCTGTAAACTCGCCTTCGAAGGGGATCTTATCTCTCTGAAAAATAAGCAAGAGCAAATAAAAAGTAAACGAATGCTCACATTTGCCTACACTCGTCCTCATGCCATCGAAAAGCGCAAAGTCGTCCATACGGCGGCGGCCGCAGCAGCGGCGGGCACGCCAGACCGTCGAGGCGATCCTGGATGCTGTGGTGAGGATCTTGAAGCGCGAGAGCTACCAAGCGATCACCACCAACCGGATCGCTGAGGTCGCAGGCGTCAGTATCGGCTCGCTCTACCAGTACTTTCCGGACAGGCCCGCCATCTTTGAAGCCTTGCACCAACGCCACATAGAGGAGATCGACCGGCTCTTCGCAAACAAGTTCATGGAGCATGCCGGATCGCCGCTCGACGAACTCATTCGCGCCATGGTGGACGCCATGATCGAGGCGCACACCAACGATTCGGAACTTTACGAATTGATGCTGACGGAGGTTCCTCACCGAAAAGGTGGGAGCAAGGATTTCTCCGTGCGTCTTCACGGAGCCTTTCTGCTGGCGATTTCATCCGCTGCGCCGGAACTTCGCAAGCGCGGCGATCTCGACAAGGTAGTGTTCGTGGTGACCCACATGGTTGAGGCGCTCTGCCATGGAGCGGTGCTCCGGCGGCCTCGCGGTTTGTCACTCGCGGACGCGAAAGCAGAGATTGCAAAAGCGGTGCTGGCTTACCTGCGTGCCTGAATTACTAAGGATTCGATGGAGAACCGGGCGCGCTTGACAGAATCGCAGATTGCTATATCATTATCCCGGATTGCAATAACCATGAAACTGGGCGAGAAATTACGGTACCTGCGGGAAGTGGAAGGCAGCCTGCGCGGCAAGGGTCGAGCGATGACCCAGCAGGAGCTGGTGCGCGCAATTAAGGCGGAGCTGAAGACTTCCATGAGCCAGTCCTACCTGTCGCAGATCGAGAGCGGCGCACGGCCACACCTGACCAACACCACGCGACAGTTGCTGGCGAAGTTCTTCAAGGTGCATCCGGGCTACCTGGTCGATGACCCGGAGGGCTACCACGCGGAGCTGATGAGCGAGGCGCGGGTGTTGGATGACAAGCTGGACCTGTGGCTGGTGAACGGCGCCGAGCGGTTCCCGCGGGATCCCGAGCTCAGGAAAGCGTTGCTGGCCCTGGCCAAGCATCCGGACTCGAGGCAGTGCCTGCTGTTAATGGAGTCACTGATCGAGACGCCGGGGCTGGTTGATCGATTGGTTGAAGTATTGCGGCCCGCCGCGAGGAGCGATAAGCACTTTAGAGTGCGTCCTTTGGAGGCTGTCCTTCAAGTGAAGGATCAGGCGGCAGGGAAGACCGGGCGTGGCGGAAAGGAGAAAAGCCGATGAGCTGGGAGATGTTTTATCTGATCTGTTTTGGTGTCGGCTTAGCGATGACCGCGGTTTCGTTGGCGGGCGGTTTCCACCATCATGTGCACTTTGGGCTGCATCGCGGGGTTCATATCGGCCACACCCACGGAACTGGCAACCGCGGTGTTTCCCCGGTGAATGGTTTTACCCTCACCGCCTTTCTTTGCTGGTTTGGCGGGGCTGGTTATCTGCTGGAGCGCTATGGCGGCTTTGTGACGCCGGCCATTCTGCTTCTGGCGATGCTCAGCGGGCTGGCTGGTGGGATGTTGATTTTCTGGTTCCTGGCCAAGGTGCTGGCCCCGCATGACAAGGCACTCACGGCGGAGGAGACGGAGATGACAGGAGTAATCGGGCGCGTGAGCGGAACGATTCGGGGCGACGGCACGGGGGAGATTTTGTATTCGCAGAACGGAACCCGTCGCTCCAGTCCGGCGCGCAGCGACAACGGACAGCCGATCGAGCGGGATACGGAGGTTGTAGTGATGCGCTACGAACGAGGCGTCGTCTATGTACGCCGCTGGGATGAAATTTCCGGCAGCGAATCGCTCTCCAACGATTTGAAGAGAGCACAAACGTAGTTCGATTGATTCCTGATGAAAGGATCAGGAGGCACTTATGATGAACACAGTCGTGGTTGTGGTTGGGTTGTGCGTTCTTGCTTTAATCCTGCTGCTGGGAATGATCGCGAAGATGTTTCGCAAGGCCGGTCCCAACGAGGCGATCATCGTTTACGGTTTTCGTGGGCCGCGGGTGGTGAAGGGACACGGCACGGTGATCTTTCCCATGGTGGAAAGCAGCCGCCAGCTCTCGCTGGAATTGATGTCGTTTGACGTTGCCCCGCAACAGGATCTCTACACCAAACAGGGCGTCGCAGTAACGGTGGAGGCGGTGGCGCAGATCAAAGGTGCGCTCCGATCAGGAATCGATTCTGACCTCTGCCGAGCAGTTCCTCACCAAGACTCCTCCGCAGCGCGAGGGATTAATCCGGCTGGTGATGGAAGGTCACCTGCGCGGCATCATCGGCCAGCTTACGGTAGAGCAGATTGTCAAAGAGCCGGAGATGGTTGCCGATCGCATGCGCTCCACCTGCGCCGATGACATGAGCAAGATGGGGCTGGAAGTCGTATCGTTCACCATCAAAGAAGTGCGCGACAAGAATGATTACATCACCAACATGGGGCGGCCCGACGTGGCGCGCATCAAGCGCGATGCCGATGTAGCGGCGGCGGAAGCGGAGCGTGATACGGCGATCCGCAGAGCCAACGCATTGCGTGAATCGGCGATTGCCAAGGCGCAGGCCGACCAGGAGCGGGTGATTGCAGAGACGGCTTCGCTGGCCAAGCAGGCCGAGGCGCAGCGCGACCTGGATATCCAGAAAGCGCAGTTCACGGAGCAGAGCCGCAAGCAGGAGGCGACGGCAGACAAGTCCTACGAGTTGCAGACCAATGTGATGCAGCAGCGGGTGGTTGCCGAACAGGTGAAGATCCAGCAGGTGGAGAAGGAGCAACAGATCAAGGTGCAGGATGCGGAAATCCTGCGTCACGAGAAAGAGCTGATCTCGACTGTGTTGAAGGGCGCGGAGATTGAGCGCCAGCGGATCGAGAACCTGGCAGCGGCCGAGAAGTCGCGGTTGACCGCGGAAGCCGAAGGCCGCTCCGCAGCGACGCGGATGCAAGGTGAAGCGGAGGCCTCCATCATCTTCCAGAAGGGCGAAGCGGAAGCCAAGGCCATGAACGTCAAGGCGGAGGCCTATCAGGAATGGTCGCAGGCGGCAGTCGTCGACCGGTTGATTGCAGCTATGCCCGATCTGATGCGCGCACTCGCCGAACCTCTATCCAAGGTGGACAAGATCACCATCGTCTCCACTGGAAATGACGGTACAACGGGAGCCAACAAACTAACCGGGGACATGATGAAAATCGCGTCCCAGGTTCCGGCGCTCTTCGAGTCGCTCTCCGGCATGAACGTGGCTGAGCTGATGGCGAACGTCAAGAGCATGCAGCCGCGGCACGACGGAAACAACTCGGCGATCAAGTAACAGCGGTAGAAGGAGGATGTTATGGCACTACTGGAGCGGGTAAGTACATTGCTGCGGGCGAACTTGAATGACCTGATCGATAAAGCGGAAGATCCGCAAAAGCTGTTGCGGCAGCTGGTGCTGGATATGGAAAACCAGTTGATGCAGGTAAAGACGCAGGTGGCGATCGCGATTGCCGACCAGCACCTCCTGGAGAAGAAGCGAAAGGAGCATATGGACAGCGCGGCAGAGTGGCGGAGCAAGGCTGAGCTGGCAGTCAAGAAAGGACACGATGACCTGGCGCGGGCCGCGCTGGAACGCTCCTTAAGCCAGGACCAGATTGCGAAGGGTTTTTCGCAGCAGCTTGAGGATCAGCACGCGGAAGCGGACACCCTGCGGACCGCCCTGCGCAAGCTGGACCAGAAGTTAGTGGAGACGCGCAGCCGCTGCGAACTGCTTATCGCGCAGGACCGCAGGACGCGGATGGTGAGCCGGGCTACCGAGGCCCGGCAAACCATCAGCAAGCAGCAGAACTCAGTATCGCTGGACCGAATGAAGACGCGCATTGTGGGCCGCGAGGCACGCAATGAAGCGGATGTGGAGTTGCTAAGTGGGGACTCGCTGGAAGACCGCTTCGCCGCATTGGACAGGGAAGAGCATATAGAGACGTTGCTCAAGGACCTGAAGGCCAAGCAGGAGAAACCGGCCTGACGCAGGAGGCCGCCCGGCACGCCCGGATAGGAACAGGACGGATGTGGGAACGGGAAGGGTGCCCCATGTTCGCCTCAGCGTACATGGGCCGAAAAAGACGGGGCGCAGCCCCAGCACAGCTTTTGCTATATCGATCAGCAAATCCAGGTTGAACAAGTAAAAGCAATCGAAACATATCGTTTTCGGCCCAGGTACGCTAGGCGAACGTTGATTGGATAAGGAAAAAGGCTTCAGCGATCCTAGAGAGAGTCTTGAGGTGGGGACCGAGAGACTCCGGGATCAGGAGAAGCCTTATGAAGATTATAGGATGTGATTTTCACCCTAGCTTTCAACAGATAGCGCTATGTGACTTGGAGACGGGAGAGTTCCAAGAGCAGAAATTGAGTCACTCGGACGGTCAGGCGGAGCGGTTCTACCGGGAGTTAGGCGAGCCGGCATTGATAGGGATCGAGGCCACTGGCAATAGCCAGTGGTTCCTCGATCTGGTGCAGCGGTTGGGTCATGAGATACGGGTAGGGGATGCGGCCAAGATCCGGGCCAGCTATGTGCGCAGGCAGAGTACAGACAAGCGGGACGCGGGTCATATCTTGACGCTGCTGTTGGAGAAACGGTTTCCTCAGTTGTGGAGGCCGAGTGCAGCGGTGCGGGATCAGCGGCAGTTGCTCCGCCACCGGGACAAGCTGGTAGAGATCCGAACCAAGGTGAAGAACAGCTTGCAACACCTGGCGATGAACCGGGGGATGCAGAAGAAGAGCCGGCTGTGGACGCGCCAAGGGATGGGGCAGTTCCAGCAGTTGGCGATGCCCGGCTGGGCGGGGGTGCGGCGGGAGGATTTGCTGCACCTGCTCAAGGAGCTGAACGGCCAGATCGAGCAGCTGGATCAGGCGGTGAAGCAGGCCGCCGAACAACATCCCCAGGCCCAGTTGTTGATGACTCAGCCTGGAGTGGGGCCAGTGACGGCCCTGGCTTTCGTGCTGACCATCGGGGATGTGGCCCGCTTTGCCGGTAGCAAGCGGCTCACCAGCTATCTGGGCCTGGTTCCCAGCGAACACAGCTCGGGCAGCAAGCGCCGCTTGGGGGCCATTACCAAGCAAGGCAACTGCTTTCTCCGCAAGCTGCTGGTGGAAGCAGCCCAGACCGCAGTACGCAAGGATGAGGGTTTTCGCAAAGAGTATCAACACCGTTGCCACCATCGCCCGAAGGGAGTGGCCAAGGTGGCGGCGGCACGCAAGCTGGCGGTGCGACTCTACTGGATGCTACGCAGTAATGTCGGCTATCCGGAGATCGCTCATATCGAGAGCAACCCGCGGGTGCCCCTGGGAGATGTTTAGCCCGTAACTTTGATTGGGTGCTCTCGCATCCAGACCGGTCTATGCAGAAGACGGCGCAAGCGCCTTGGAAAACACCTCCGGTGTTTCCCACTTCCGCACAGACTCGGCGGCTGGGTGTCCGAATAAAAAAATCATGATCGCAGTTTCGGTCGTATCGATGGCTCGGTGGAGCGATCCACCAGAAAAATGATGCAGCGGTGATATCCCAGGCTCTCGGTCCCGTGCCCTTCTCGGATGTTCCAAAAAAGCGGTGCTCCGCACCGCTCGGGATATCTTCGTCCTTGACAACGCCTTTTTCCTTATCGAGGGGCACCCGTCCGTTCCTGTTGGGATTGCGGTGGCGTGTAATGCCGGTACGGCGCCAAAGCGACGCTCCCTGCGTTTGAAATCCTCGAGCGCCGCGTCGAGGTCAGCCTGGTCAAAGTCGGGCCACATTCGATCCGTAAACAAGAGTTCGGCATAAGCACATTCCCACAGTAGGAAATCAGAAAGCCGTGTCTCACCACCGGTCCGAATCAGTAGATCCACCTCCCCACTTTCCCCGATTAACGCCTGCGTGAGCATCGGTCCGAGCACATCAGGAGTGGGCGGTCCGTCCATCGAGACAGCAGCATTCGCACTTGCTGCTGCGCGGGTAATGGCATCGCGTGATGAGTAATCGATAGCAACGCGCAGATGAAGGCGGCGTCCACCGGCAGTGGCGCATTCGGCCTTATCGATCTCGCGCAGCACGGAAGGTGCCAGGCGATCGCGCCGTCCGATGATCTGGACCCGTACACCGCGCTGCCGAAGCCGTTCCGTTTCCAGGCGCAGAAAGGCGCGTAATAACCAGAAGATGCTCTGTACCTCGGCTGTGGGCCGGCGCCAGTTATCGCAGGAAAAGGCGTAGATCGTAAGCCGGCTGATACCCACGTCGGGTGCGCGCTCCACCACGCGGCGCACCGCGGCTACTCCTGCGCGATGGCCGGCGGCGCGAGGCAGGCCTCGCCGCACAGCCCAGCGCCCATTGCCATCCATGATGATGGCCACATGCAGTCCCTCGTGCTGCTCTACGTTTGTCGTAAATCACCTCGGAACCGCACTACCAGGCATCCCCTGGCCCGGTGAAAGCGAGCTATACCAGTCGATCCTGCGCGTGAAGTACATGGCGGCCGCCACTGCCAGGAAACTGGCAATCCCACCCACCAGCAATGCGTTGTCCTCGAGTCGCAATAGCAGATAGATCAGCGAATACAGCAAAGTGAAGATGGCCGCGGCCCTGATCCCCTGCAGTCGGCTGGAGAACACCCATCCCGCATTGGCTGAAAGCAGGACAACCGTGGCAGCACCCGCGAGCATAAAGCTAAGGTCGAAGCCGATTCGCTCGGCCAGCGATAACAACAAAAGATAAAAGATGATCTGGGCGATCCCCACCAAAATGTATTGTGCAGGATGAACCCGCTTGCCGGTCGTAACTTCAAGTACGAAGTAGGAGAGGAAAAGCAGACCCAGGAAGAGAAGCACATATTTGAGCGACCGGGTTACGGACTGGTAAGGGTCTGCCACTTCAACGAACGAGACGGCAAGTGCAGTCGCGTCGAGACCAGTGATTGAGTCGCCAGGTCCCTCGGCACGCACGCTACGGGCGATGAAGGGCACAGACCACTCCGCGGTGAAGCCATGATTGGAGACCTGCCGCGTAACGGGCAAGAATCCTCCATCGAATCCTGGGCTTGGCCAGTCGCCCTCTGCCGTGAGATGGGTGGTATTGCCGTAGGCCAGCACGGCAACCCGCTGAGCACCAGAAAAGCGCATGGAGGAGGTGACATCGAATCGCGCATTTGGTGTGGCAATGCCTCCGGCCCTGGCGCCGAAGAGGGTCAGCTTAATCGGCTGATTCTTTTCTCCCCCGATATCCAGATACTGAGTAATTGCCGCGGGGACAAGGTTTGAGGTTTTTCCGTTCGCGGTCAACAAGGCGTCTGTTTGCGCTCCCCGTGCATCGCTGACGCCAACCAGAAATTCGGCACGGCTCCAGTCCAGTACGGCGCCTTGCGGAGCCGAAGAGGGCACTCCGCCCAGATCGAACGTCGCGTCCAGTTTTAGATCTGCCTGGAATACGGGCACCTTAAAGAGTGAACGCCGCCGCTCTTCCGTCGTGGTCTTCAGAGCACCCGAAGCCGTGGCGGGGAACACGAGATACACGCCATGCTTCGCCGTATCGTTCGGAGATTGAGGCGGGATGGTGTAAGGGATGGCAAGCGTAGGTCCGAGGAAGGTCTGCTGGCCGCCCACATGGCCGCTAATTTCCTGCACTACATCCGCGGCTCGGCTGGTCCTCTCCTCTACCAATGCTCCGACAAACAGCGCGGGTATGGTCATGAAGAGGGCCAGAGCGCACACCACGATGAGTTTCATGCCCATGGACCGGAAATTAATTCCGAATGGCAAGGCGGATGGCAACGACGGAACCTCGTCCATTTTTAGCTCCTTATTGCGGAAATATACTTTGCACTGCAAAGTAACTACACAAAAAAATATCTAAGCCTGCCGCGGCGTCATTCTGCCCGGCAGGCGATAAGCGGCTTCTTCCTCGGTTACCTTCGCCGCATCCAGCACAACCTGTTCGAGCGTCGAAAGGTATTCGAGATAGCGTTTGCGGCCGGAAAGCGTGATGCGACAGAGCGTCTGGGGACGATTGCGATCATGTCCTTTCACGATCTGCACTATCTTCTCCCTCTCCAGCACGCTCAGATGCCTGCTCAGGTTGCCGTCGGTGAGCGCGCAGAGCTGCTTGAGATCGCCAAAGGTCAATCCTTTGGGATTGCTGATCAACGAGGTGAGCACGCTGAGCCGCGCCCGCTCGTGAATCACCCGGTCCAGCCCCTCATAAGCGAAGCGCGCCTCGCTCGGTGCAGGCTTAGTTTTCACCGCTGCCCTCCTGCGCGGTAAAGAATAGGATTCCCGCCACGAGCAGCTGTCCTACTCCGAACGAGGTTCCCATGCTCAGAGGTGACAGAGCTCGGTTGTCGGCCAGCGCAATGCACGCGAGGCCGGTCAGCAGATACCACACGCCCGCTGCGGCCATCGGCCGGGGAAGGAAGCGGCAGGAGGAAAACACGCCTAGCGAGAAGATGATCTGCCAGAGGCCGGGAAGCATCCAGAGAGCGGACGGAGCGGATCGCAGGAGCACAAGCGTCAGCAGTGCGCCCGCGGCGGCCGAAGGTAGAAATTGTTCCACGGCCATACGGATCATTGCGTCCGCCATGCCGGAATGCATACGATGGGTGCGGGTGACCGTCTGCACACCAATCAAGGCAGCCGACACGATGGCCGTTGAAATCCAGATACCAAGATAGGTCGGGATGTGATTTGCAGGATCAGGCAGCCAGATGGCCTGCGTTCCGGCCGCTGAGATGGCAAGAAAACCAGTTGCAGCGAGGGTCGCCGGCCCATAGCCGCGAAACTCGGTGCTGCGCGCCATCTGCCGGCGTATGCTGCTGATCTCTCCGAGCGCTTTGTGCAGGTCATCCATGGCCAATTAACTTTACAGTGCAAAGTAAACTGGCGGCGAAACATTGTCAATAATCAAAAGTCACCTGCCTTATAGGGTGCTACTCCGTTCTCAAGGTGCGCATGGGATCAATGGAAGCCGCCCGTCGCGCCGGACCCCAACTTACCAGGAACGCGATTGCGGTAATCGCTGCGATGATGGAGACAAATACTCCAGGATCATCGGGGCGCACGCCAAAGAGGAGGTTGGCACTGAGCCGTGCCAGAGCAAAAGCGAGCACGGTTCCCACAGACACACCGATGCCTGTGAGCAGCGCGGCGCGGCGCAGGATGATGCCCAACACGACTTCAGGCCTTGCCCCCAGAGCGATGCGAATTCCGATTTCCTGGGTTCGCTCAGCTACCAGGTTGGCCATCACGCCAAAGATGCCGATTGCGGCCAGCAGCAACGCAATCGAAGCGTCGAACGTGAGCATTGCAGCAGCATAGAGCAGCCCAGTGAGGGTATCAGTAAGATATTGCTGATACGTCTGCACATTGTCGAGCGGTATTGAAGGGTCAAGCGCCGCAAGCGCCGGGCGAACCGCAGACACCAATGCCAATGGGCTTCCGGTGGTAGTAACGACGTAGGTCACCCCCGCAGGCGGCATCTGCAGGGCATTTAAATAGACAACCGGTTCAACGGCACGGTCGAACCACAAGTAATTCACATCGTCCACCACGCCGACGATGCGCACCCACGGTGACTGACTGCCGCCAACTGCGCCCATTTGAATGCGGCGTCCAAGCGGGTTTTCGCCGGGAAAATACCTCTCCACGAACTTCCGGCTCACCATGGCCACCGGTTGGGTGTCCAGGCTATCGCTGCGGTTAAAGGTGCGTCCTGACGATAAAGGAATATGCAGGGCGTCTAAGAATCCGCCGGTCACCGCAAGCTTTACTGTGCTCTGGAACTTGCCCGGAGGCACAGGACGATTTTCGATCCGTAGATCGTCGTTCTGGCCATCCTGGCCGTCGGGGAGTGCGGTGGTAATCTCCGCATGGGTCACGCCCGGCAATGAGCGCAATCGTGCGAGGCTATCGTTCACCCAGGCGGCGCGTTTTTCGTTGGTAGCGTACCGGCCCGGCGGCAGATTGATGTTGAAGGCCAGAACCTGCTTCGGTTGGTGCACGTCGGCAACGTGCAGCATCGACCACATCCCTTTGCACATAAGAGCTGCGCCGATTACCAGCAGAACGGAGAAGGCTATCTGCGATACCGCGAAGAGATCTCTAAGCCGGTGTGTCTCACGGGAAGCGCTGGTGGTCCGCGAGCCTGCCTTGAGCTGATCGACAAGGTTGATGCGCAGCGCCTTCAGAGCAGGCAGAAGTCCGGATGTGAGCCCGGCGGCCAGCGCCAACAAGAGAGAAAACAAAAGAGCACGGCCGTTGAGCGAGATATTCGACCAACCCGACAGATATCTCGCCACTTGATGCGGCATCGCGATTAGGCAGAGATGCATAAAGATGACTGCGAGCACTAGCCCACCGGCTGCGCCCATCGCCCCCAAGACCAGGTTCTCGGTCAACAAATGCCGCAGCAAGCGCCCGCGGCCCGCCCCCAGGGCAGTGCGCACGGCAATCTCCGGACGGCGGGAGATGCCGCGCACGAATTGCAGATTGGCTACATTGGCGCAGACCACTAGCAGAACAAATCCGGTGGCTGCCATGATCAGGCGGTAATAGAGCGGCGTCATGTCCCCATTGATCCCGTCGAGTAGCGGCTCAACTCTTACCGTCCAACCCAGGTTTGAGGTGGGGTAAGCCTTTGCCAGGCGCTCGGCGATCACGCGCAATTCTTCCTGAGCGTGATCCACGGATACACCGGATCGCAAGCGGCCCACTGCCAGATAATCGTGGGCGATGCGATTCTCCCGTTGCTGCGGAGTAGGCGCCAGGGGCAAGAATACTTCAGAGACCGATGGGTACTGCATGCTCCGGGGCAGGACTCCGATTACGGTGTAAGTGCGGTCATCGAGGTGGATCGACCGGCCCAGCACGGCGCGATCTCCGCCGAAATGCTTCTGCCAGAAGGCATAGCTCAGCACAGCGACGGCGTCGTGTCCGGGTTGACATTCGCGATCCTGATAGACGCGACCCAAGAGAGCGCCTGTCCGCATCACCTCAAAAAAGCTAGCGGAGGTCAATGCCGCCTGCACATGAAGCGCTTCTCCTGCTCCCGTCAGACTCATGGAAGCATCACTGCGGATGGCGAGGTCAGCAAAGGAGCGGCTCTGTTGTTTCCAGTCTTGGAAGTTTCCCAGGGCAACCTGCTGGTAATCGTCACCGCCGCCGCGACCGTGTTCTTCGACCACGATGACCACGCGGTCCAGGTCTGGCACCGCGAGAGGACGCAGCACCATCGCATCCATCATGCTGAACACCGCCGTGTTCACACCAATCCCAATGGCCAGCGTGAGTGCCGTGGTCAGCGTAAATCCAGGAGACTTCCACAATTGGCGAACGGCATAGCGCAGGTCACTTGAGAGAACCTCGAGGAAGGGAAGGCCCCGCTGCACGCGATAACTTTCCTTGACTTGCGTCACCCCACCGAAGGCTCGCAACGCGGCCGTCCGGGCCTCTTCTTCAGACATGCCTCGCTGCAAGTTTTCTTCGATGGCGAGCTCGATGTGGCTATGCAACTCGTCGTTGAGATCTTCATCGAGCCGTTTTCTGCGGAAGAAGGATGCGCAGCGGCTCAGCAGGGTGCGTATCTGGTCCATTGCCGGCTCCTAGCTGGAAGGGGCGAGGAAACGCGCCATGGTGGTGGCGACGCGCTCCCAGTTCTCGGTTGCTGTCTCGATCTGTTTGCGGCCGATGCGGCTCAGCGAATAGAACTTGGCGCGGCGATTGGTTTCCGACATACCCCACTCCGACTTGATCCAGCCACGCTGCTCGAGACGCAGGAGCGCGGGGTAGATGGTGCCCTGGTTAAGGCTGAGAGTGTCGCCGCTGACTTGCTCAATGCGGCGAGCGATGCCGTACCCGTGCAGCGGTCCCAGGGTCTCGAGAGTCTTCAGGACCATGAGGTCCAGGGTACCCTGCAGAACGTCGGATTTGCTTTCTCCCATTTCCACTCCCTGTTGTCTTTCTACATATAGCGTGGACTACGAATAGGCAGAATGTCAACAGGTATGTTCGAGGATTAGGGGCAAATTACGGCACGTACTTAAAGGCCTTGTTGGGATAGGGCGGAGCCTTAGGAACCGGCCTTGGGTCGGTTTGGATCTCCTGCTTCAACAAATCCAGCGCGGCTTGCAGTTGGGCATCTGCTCCGTCGAATGTAGCGTGAGGAAAATTGTCGACCACGATATCCGGATCGACTCCATGTCCCTCGATCAACCATTTGCCTTCGGGACCGTATACCCCGACCTCTGCGGCTGTGGCGATACCTCCGTCCGCCTCAACGTTACTTGCGCTTAACCAAATCTCCCCGCCCCATGTCCGCGTGCCTATGACCTTGCCTAGGGTGAAATGCTGGAAACCCGCCGAAAACGCTTCGCCATCAGAAGCGGTTTCCTGATCGCACAGCACCAAAATGTGTCCGCGGAACGCGTACTGCATATTCCACTGTGGGTCACCAACTCGAGGCTGCCAATAGAACCATGCTTGCCGGAGCAGCTTACCCAGGAGCCAGGAGTCGATGTTCCCGCCATGATTGTGGCGAACGTCGATGATAAGACCCTGCCGGTTGAATACAGGGTAGTACTCGCGTGCCCATTGAGCGATGTCGTCCGGTCCCATCGCGTTCAGGTGGACGTATCCAATTTGGCCATTGGAGTCTGACTCTACTTTGAGGCGGCGCGTGTACTCCCACTCCGTGTACCGCAGCTTCGCCTCATCTTTGGCCTTCATGGGTGTTACCAGCACGTCGCGCGTTTCGCCGGAGACCGGCTTCACTCGCAACAGTACCTGCATGCCGGCCTTGCTCCGTAGCAGAGCGCGTTCGTCGGGAACACTGAGCAAACTCACTCCATCGATGCTGATGATCACCTCACCTTCGCGCACCATAGACTCCGGGCGTGCGAGCGGAGGAGCGGTATTGGGCAAATCCGGGTCATGCAGGTAGATATGCTCCACCACATAGCCGCCGGCCTTGTCGTCGCGTCGCAGCCGGGCGCCGAGCGCGGCAAGATCGATTTGATCGGCGGGCTTTCTGGAATCTCCTCCGTGCACGAAAATATGCAATGCGGATAGCTCGCTGACCATTTGCGCGATCACATCGTTGAGCTCGTCCCGGTCGGCGACTCGATCTACCAGGGGGAGATAGCGGTCGCGCATTGCATTCCAGTCGACCCCTTGCATGTTGCGATCGTAGAAGTAATCTCTCTCCAGCCGCCAAGCATCAAGAAAAATCCCCCGGAACTCCTCCCGTGGGTTAGTGGAGAAGGTCCAGCGAGACAGGTTGATGGATGCCTTGGCGAGCGTCTTCGGGTCGCCGACTGCGGCGGCCTTCACATCAGAATCAAGGATGTAAAAATCATCGCCTTTGCTGACCAGAAGCTTCTTGCGATCGAGCGAGATCTCGTAGCTCTTCACTTCTCCGATGACCGTCTCCAGCTCGTCGCCTTTGTTTGCTATGTCAAGACACTGCAAGGCTAATTTACGTGGCACCTCGTTGTCCCCATTCAGCCAGCAAAGACGCTTGTCCGTGGCCTGAAGGCTGGTGTAATTTCCTGGAGGCGCCGGGACCTCGCTCAGACGTGAGGAGATGTCGGTAAAGTCAATCTTCACCTCCGCCGGTTTCTTTTCATCCTTCTTTTCATCGGGCTTCTTTTCCGCGTCCGGAGATTTGTTCTCGCCTGCATCCTTCTTTGCCGCATCCCCCTTGCTGTCTGCAGCTTTCTCCTCATCTTTCTTGGTTGCCGGATCCGGGTGAAGTTCGTCGGCCGGCAAGAAGGGCGAGCGGACATCCGGCACCAGCGCTAGCTCATACACCTTGACTGCGCGGTCAAAATTTGGGTCAGGTTGGCGCGAGCCCCAGGGTGAAGTCACGGTTGTCTTCAGCATCCGGTCGGAGAGGAAATAAAGCCATTTGCCATCGGTGCTCCAAACCGGACTCATGCTGTCATAGCGGTCCGAGGTAATGAATTGTATGTCGCCGGAACTGACATTGAGCACCTTGATTTGGCGAAACAGGTTCGCCGCTGTTTCGACATACGCCAGCCAGCGACTGTCCGGGGACCAGCTGAGGTCGTCAAAGTCACCGGTCATCGACTGAGCGATTCGCTTGTTTTGCTTGGTCTTGATGTCGTAAACCCAAAGTTGCCGATCCTTGTCATGGTGAGCTAGCCAATTGCCGTCGGGCGAAGGAACTCCCTCCCATCGCAGCACCTTGGCGTCATGCGTCCACTGCTCTGGCGTGCCGGCGCCGTTTGCCGGATACTTCCAGAATTCGGTTTCTCCGCTCTCTGTGGAAAGAACCACGATGCTTTTGCCATCTGGCAAAAATTGCGCTTCGCGATAGCGCACGGCTGAATTACCAGCAACCTTGATAGTGCGACCACTCTTGGCCGGCAAACTGAAGACTTCGCCACGCGCCGTAAAAACAGCGCTGCTGCCGTCCGGCGCAAGGTGAACGCCAGTCACGTAGTCGAGTGGCTTCTTCACCCAGTGCTCCCGTAGCTGATCAAAGTCGGAGACGAGAGAAATGGGAATGACTGCCTCCTGCCCCGTCTTCAGGTCAAGCAGCCACAAGTCGCCGCCACAGGCGTACACCATGCGTCCTTCAGACAGGGATGATGACTCAATATCGAATAGGCGTTGGTGACTTTCCTGCTTAACGTCGTGTCCCTGCTCGTCCATCGAGTACACATTCATCACGCCATCCCGGTCCGAGAGGAAATAGACGCGCCCGTTCCAGAACATCGGGTTGTGTGACGTACCGGCCCAATCAGCCGTCAACGCCGTGGCCTCGGCGCGGCCATCGAAGCGCCAAATGCTCTCCGCGGCGCCTCCCCGGTAGCGCTTGGTAAAGCTGGGCTGCTTGTCCCAGCGAGTAAAGAACAGTGTGTGGCCGTCAGAGGAGTAAGCCCCTTGCGAAGCCGAGGACAGCGGAACGATCTCCCGGCCGCCATGATTGTCGAGCAGAACCAGCTTGGGATCCGGCAGAGTCGAGTAACGCGTTGCCCTCTCCATCAGGCGGCCATCGGGCGTCCATCCTTCCGGTAACGTGTCGCCATCCCAGGTTCGGCGCTGCGGCAATCCGCCACTGACTGGCATCGTATAGACCTCGGTCGGTCCCTCATACTCTGCCAGGAAGGCGACGGTCGCTCCATCCGGCGAAATGGTCGCCATCGCCTCGGTGCCGTCATTTGAGGTTATCCGCCGCGCAGAACCTCCGTTCGTGCTCACCGACCAGAGGTCTCCCTCAGAGGTAAAGATGATGGTGTCTCCGTGGACGGCTGGAAACCGATAGTAGCCGCGGTGGATATCCCCCTGGCCACTGGCGGAGAGTGAAAGCGAGACAAAAAGGCAAAACGCTGCGACATGAGAGAGCCGGCGCAACCTTGTATGGATAAGCTTTGGCATAGAAACCCAATTCTGCGAGATCAAGTGGCACCGCGCGATGCAGAGCGCAATGAGAGTTGCACGGCTTTACAGGCTGCGAAAAAAGTCTGCTACGGGGTAGGTCCGGGCTGCCTCGCCGCAGCAGAGTTTATTCACAGACCTCTATAGTCGTCGATTCGCCTGAGAGCCCCGCGTCCGTTGCTGGGAAGCATACCATCACCCCGGGCGTGAGCCGGCAAATCTTGCCGACATACAGCAAGGAACTCGTGGGGCGACAAAGGCAGCATCGTCAAGATTCCCATGACGGCGGGAAACGGACGCCGACAGCAACTCGGTTCATGAGGTTAGGTCCGGCCTCGCCCATTCCCTGCACAAGTGAGGACCCTCCCTGCATATTTGCGGGGCCAGCCTGCATAGAGGTGGCACGCGCCGTCTGCAGAGCTGAGGTTAGGGTGGAGGATCGAGAATGGCTCACTTTGTACTTGAGGTCAATGGCCGGGAACGAGGCGTCGATGCGGAGCCAGCGATGCCGCTGTTATGGGCGTTACGCGACCTGCTGAATATGACCGGCACCAAGTATGGCTGCGGAATCGGCATGTGCGGAGCATGCACCGTACATCTTGATGGACAAGCAGTTCGCTCCTGTCAAACACCGGTGAACTCGGTTGGGAGCAGGAAGGTCACCACCATAGAAGGATTGTCCAGCGATGGCAGCCACCCGGTGCAGCGCGCCTGGATTGCCGAACAGGTCCCGCAATGCGGCTACTGTCAATCCGGGCAGATCATGCAGGCTGCCGCGCTGATCACGAAAACCCCGCACCCGACGCGAGAACAAATCAACCAGGCGATGACGGGCAACATTTGCCGCTGCGCGACCTACCAGCGAATTCGTCGCGCCATTGAGCGGGCTGCTCAAGAAAGCGCATGACAACCATCCTCAGCCGCCGCGAAGCGATGAAGGCTGGGGCGGCCTTCGTTCTCGGCTTCTACCTGCCGGCGCGCGGTCAGGAGCCCGTCTCGCGTAATTCCGAGGTCTTCAAGCCAAACGCCTGGGTCCGCATCACACGGGATAACCAGATCACCGTATTGACCGAGATACCAGAGCTGGGTCAAGGCACACGTACCGCGAACGTGATGATGCTGGCCGATGAGCTGGAGGTGGAGTGGTCCCAAATTCAGTGGGAGCAGGCGCCTACGATTCCTGCCATTTACAAGCACCTCGCTACCGGCGGCAGCGGCGGAACCAACGCCACCTGGCTTCCCATGCGGCAAGCAGGCGCTCAGGTGCGGGAGCTGCTTTTGACCGCGGCGGCTCAGCGATGGGGCGTCGAGAGAAACGATTGCAAAGCGGAAAACGGCGCGGTTGTCCATACACCGACGCAACGACGCTTGCTGTACGGCGAGTTAGCCGAGAGCGCGTCGACGATTCCCGCCGTGAAACTGGATCAGGTTCCGTTGAAAGCTGCGAAGGATTTCCGCTTCATCGGCAAACCAACCGGGCGAGTCGATACGCCGTGCAAGGTCGACGGTAGCGCAATCTTCGGCATCGATGTTCGTGTCCCCGGGATGCTGTTCGCTGTGATCGCACGCTGTCCTCATTTCGGCGGCAAGCTAATCAGCTGCGATGACTCGGCCGCGAAGGCGATTCCCGGGGTGAAAGCGGTCTTCGCCGTTCCTCCCATCGGCTTTACGCCGGGAATGGATGTCAATTTGAATGTTGCGGGCGGCATCGCGGTCGTGGCGAACTGCACCTGGGCTGCATTGCAGGGCCGAAATGCACTGAAGATCGTTTGGGACAAAGGGCCCGGCGCGCAAGAGACCACCGCCGGCTTACAAGAGCAACTTCGGGAAAAGGCAGCCGGTCCGGCCACCGTCGTTTCCGCCGATCGTGGCAATGTTACCCAGGCGCTGGCCGGCGCGGAAAAGAAAATCGAAGCCGACTATGAGATGCCATTCCAGGCACACGCCACCATGGAGCCGATGAACACCACTACCCATGTGCGAGCAGACGGCCATATCGAAGTGTGGACGCCCACGCAGATCGGTAATATCGCGCAAAGCGAGATCGCTCACCTTGCGGGCATACCGCCGGAGAACGTCACCGTGCATATGACATTCGCGGGCGGGTCGTTCGGCCGTCGCTATCAATGGGATTACCTGGCCGAGTCCTACCAGGTAGCGAAGGAAATGAAAGTTCCGGTGCAGCTGTTGTGGACCCGGGAAGACGATATGCAACACGATTTCTACCTGCAATATTCGTATCAGCGCCTGACCGGCGCACTGGACGGTGAAGGGAATATCGTGGCCTGGTCGCACCGCATAGTATCCACCCCCATTCGTGCCGTCTTTGACACGCCGGAGTGGTTGAAGGATCCGAAACATGTAGCGAGTTATGACGTCAACGATAGTATTCCGTATCAAGCGCTCCACTACCGCTCCGACTACGCTCCTGTTCTTTCCGTCGTGCCCCGCGCCTGGTGGCGATCTGTCTCCGCCCCATTTCACGTCTTCGGCATCGAGTGTTTTGTAGATGAGCTAGCGCATGCCGCGGGCCAGGATCCGTACGCCTTTCGCATGCGGCTCTTGCATCTGGACCAACCGCAAAAGACGGCCAGGCTCCGGACCGTATTGCAAATGGCGGCGGAGAAGTCGGATTGGGGCAAGGCGTTGCCCCAGAATCAAGGCCGCGGAATCGCCTGTTCTGTTTTTGGGGGCACTTACGTTGCGCAAGTAGCCGACGTGTCCATCGACAAAAGCGGTTTGCTGCGCGTCCATCGCGTGGTGAGTGCCGTCGACTGCGGCTTCGCGGTGAATCCCGATAGCGTGCGTGCGCAGATTGAGGGCGGCATTAACTACGCCCTGACCCCGGTGCTCAGTGGAGAGATCAGCATCAAGGAAGGCGCGGTGCAGCAAAGCAATTTTCACAACTATCAAGTATTGCGGATGAAAGACGCGCCCGAGATTCAGGTGCATCTTGTGCCTGCCGAAGGTGATCCCGCCGATGGTGTGGGAGAAGCAGGAGTGCCTCCCTTAGCCCCCGCGGTAGCCAACGCAATTTTTGCCGCCACCGGGAAGCGCGTGCGGCGATTGCCGATGGCAAAAGTCGCTTGAAACCAAAACGCAGCTACCCCGGATACGCCCCCGTAATGTAGCCTTCCAGCTCCTGAATGGTTTGTGCCTGACCCGAGATCACCCATTTCACCAGGTCGCCAATTGAGACTAGACCCACCACCGTCTCATCCCGCAGCACCGGGAGATGGCGAAAACGATGCTGGGTCATAATGGTCATGCATTCATCCACAGTGTGTTGGGGACTTACGAAGAAAACCGGGCTGGTCATGATCTGGTGGACGTGCGTTTCTCTGGCAGTCTGGCCGATCAGGATTCCTTTGCGCGCGTAGTCCCGCTCCGATAGGATGCCGACCAGCCGTTGGTTCGAAAGGACCAACAAGGCGCCGACATCGTGCTCAGCCATCTTCTCCAGCGCTTCGTAGACGGTCTGCTCGGGCCCTATCGACAGAACCCTGTTTTTGTCTTTACTCTGCAGCACATGTCCAATCGTGTCGGAGATTCTCATCAAACCCTCCTGACCGCGTGTCGAAATCGGCTTTCGACATGTGGACACTATAGCCCATCAGGATTGCGATCGAACAGTGGAGAACTGGATTACGCATTTTGCTAATACTTTGGTCCGGTGGGATCAGTTATGTGCGGCCATTCTTTGGCGGAATGGCCGCGTTGAGTTCAGTTTCTGGTCTACATCATTAGCAAAAATGCTATAGGGTCAATAAATTCTAAAGGTAACTTCAATGTTCACTTCAACCGGCACAGGCTTGCCCTGGAGGGTTGCGGGCTTGAAGCGGTATTGCTTCACAGCGTCAACAGCCTTTTGATCCAGCCCCATTCCCAGGTGACGGACGACCTGAACCCGTTGTGGGTTCCCCTGGGGATCGACGATGAGCGAAACCACGCAAATACCCTGAAATTTTGCCCGCCGGGCTTCGTCGGAGAATTCCGGGTCGGCGGCAAAGATCAGCTGCGGAGCCGCCACCCCGCCACCGACATGGTAGAGTCCGCCCCCATAGCCCCCGCCCTCGCCTCGGGCCATATCCATTACCCCGGCCCGATCCGATCCCCCCGCCCGATCCCGTGCCCATGCCGCCCAGGTCACCGGTTCCGTTGGCCGCCGGGCCGGCCACGCTGGTCCGTGGATCTCCCAGATTCGGCATAGTGTTATTCGGCAGTTGGAGGTCCTTCGGCATCATGATGGCAGCTTCCTGCGCCAATTTGGGATGCTCGTTGACCGCCACCATCGGGGGAACGATCGGCTGCTGCTCGAACTTTGGCAGCTTACCCTTGGGCGCCTCGAGAATGTCGTGCGCTCCTCCACCTCCACCGCCGCCCATCGAATTCGTCGCCGGAGAAGTGATAGGAAGGAAGGCATCGATCTGGGTGACCGTGGCGCTCGTCTTGACTATGCCCTGGTTTCTCGTGTGCAAGAACAGCAAGGCGATCAGGGCGAATACACTCGCGTGGGCTGCGAGCGACCACAGGCTCGTCCACACGCTGCGCGTCTCCAGCGACAACAAACGGAAGGTCGGGACCGCGGTCTGACGGCGTGCGGCGAGGAGACGTTGCTCCACGCGCAGGATCAGATCGTCCGGCGCGGATACGCGCACGAATGCAGAGTAGAGCGCCTGCTCAAGTTCAGTGTCGGCTTCGTGCATATTGGACTCGTACATCGTGGTTCTCGCTTTCTTTAGCTAAGCGCGCGCGCGGACTTTTCGCGCAGCAGCCGCAGGGTGCGTTGCAAGTGGCTCTTGACGGTGGCGACCGGCATGTCGAGCGTGCCGCTAATTTCATCCGGGCTCATATCCTCCTGGTAACGCAGAACCAGAATGGTTCGCGCTACCGCCGGAAGGGAACTGACCAGTTGCTGCAGCCGGCGGCTGAGCAGCGGGTCCGGTTGGTTTGCGGCGCTCGACAAATCCGGCAAGTCGGGCAATTCGTTCCAATCCATCGCGACCTCGGGCCGCCGCTGCCGGCGGCGCACAAGATCGATGGAGCGATGCACGGTCACCCGGCGCAGCCAGTAGAGGACGTGTTCGTCCGAGGCCAGTGTTCCAAGTTTGCCGTGCAGTTCGATAAATACATCCTGGGCGGCTTCTTCGGCCGCGGAGCGGTCGCCGAGGATACGTAGGGCGATGCTGAAGACCATGGACTGGTGTTCCAGCATCAGAGTACGGAAGCGCTGATCGTTGTCTTCTACGCTGTGTGTCAAGTGGCCACTTGAGGGGATCGGCGGAGCCTCTTTTGCCTACCCCTTCATCTATTAATACGCACCGGGCTTGCCGCCGGGATGCAATACTTTGGGAAGCGGTCCTTAACTCTCTGGATAGGAACGATGGACAACCAGGAGCAATCCGCAGAAGAACTCTTCGAAGTTGCTCTGGATATGCCGCCCGAGAAGCGCGCTGCATATCTGGACCGGGCGTGCCGTGATGCGCCTGAGCTCCGCCAGGTAGTGGAGGAGCTGCTGCTGGAAAACGATCGCGCCGGTAGTTTCATGGCCGAGCCGCTACTTACGCCACAAGCTGGCTCGAAGCCGTCTGCCGGAGCCACTGAGACAAGCCGCCAGCTTCCCCCAGGGACGATGGTCAGCCGCTACTCCATCGTCGCCCCTATCGGCGCGGGGGGAATGGGTGTGATCTACAAAGCGAGGGATACGGAACTTGCCCGCTTCGTGGCGCTGAAGTTCCTGCCTGACGCAGTGGCCAAAGACCCGCAGGCGCTGGAACGTCTTCGCCGCGAAGCGCGTGCGGCCTCAACCCTTAATCATCCAAATATCTGCACTATCTACGAGATCGGAAGGTTCGGAGACTCGTCCTTCATCGCCATGGAGTTCATCGATGGCCTGACCCTGAAACATCGCATCGCCGGCCTCCCGCTGGAAATAGATGTTTTGCTCCCATTGGCCATTGAGGTCGCCGATGCGCTGGACGCCGCCCACGCAAAGGGCATCATTCATCGCGACATCAAACCGGCGAATATTCTTATCACCGACCGCGGACATGCCAAGGTCGTGGACTTCGGTTTAGCCAAGCACGCCGTTCGGGCTCCTTCCAGCCTGACAGCCAGCGACACCGGACGCGGCGCTGATGACATGGTGGAACTCACTGCTCCGGGGTTCATGCTCGGCACCATCGCTTACATGTCTCCGGAGCAGGCCACGGCAAAGGAACTCGATTGCCGCACGGATCTGTTTTCCTTTGGCGCGGTGCTCTATGAGATGGCGACCGGCATGCCGCCATTTCGCGGCGAAAGCGCCGCGACCATCTTCGACGGGATACTGAACCGGCAACCGGTTCCCGCCACGCGCACCAACACCCGCTTGCCCGCCGGCATCGACGGAATCATTGACAAGGCGCTCCAGAAGGACCGCGAGCTGCGCTATCAGAACGCATCCGATTTGCGGACAGACCTGCAGCGATTGCAACGGGATCCCAGTGCGACCTCAATCTCCGGGTCCGTTCCCAAACAGCGTCTCTGGGGAAAGCCGCTCACGATTGCGGCCCTGGCGGGGGTAGTACTTTTATTGATCTGCGCCGCAGCCTTATTTTTCCACGGGCGCAAACCTCAAGAAGCCGCTTCCTCGCCGGTGAATCGCCGCCGCACCGTCGCTGTGCTGGGCTTCAAGAATCTTTCTGGAAAGCCTGAACAATCCTGGCTTTCGACAGCGCTCTCTGAGATGCTCACCACCGAACTGAGCCAGGGCGACCAGTTGCGCACCATCCCGGGCGAGAACGTCGCGCAAATGAAGCTCAGCCTGTCGCTTGCGGATGCGGATAGCTATGGCCGGGAAACCCTGAATCGCATCCGGCAGAATCTTGGCAGCGACGATGTCGTGCTGGGTTCGTATGTTCCGCTGGGCGATGGGCTGCTGCGGCTGGACCTACGGCTCCAGGACGCGGTGGCTGGGGAAACGCTGGTCTCGGTCTCGGAGAAGGGAAAGGAATCCGAGATCGATGAGTTGGTGAGTCGAGCGGGCGCGGAAATGCGCGCCAAGCTGGATATCGGCCCTCTTTCCCAGGCGCAGTCTACGGCGGTGAAGGCCTCTTTGCCTTCGAATCCAGAGGCTGCCCGTCTCTATGCTGAAGGCTTGCAAAAATTGCGTGTGTTTGATGCTCGCTCAGCGATCGACCTTTTGCAGAAGGCGGCCGCGCTTGATCCTGACCATGCACCGACTGCTTCGGCACTAGCCAAAGCCTGGGACGCGCTGGGTTATGAGAGCCGGGCGAAAGCCCAGGCACAGCGGGCGCTGGCGCTTTCCGGCCAGTCATCCCGGGAAGAGCGGTTGCTGATCGAGGCGCGAGCCCATGAGTTCTCCGGGCAAACCGATCTGGCGATGGAGAACTATCGTGCCCTCTTTGAATTCTTTCCCGACAACGTCGATTATGGGTTGTATCTTCTCTGGACCCAGGTTGAGGGAGGGCACGGCAAGGACGCGGAAGAGACGCTGGCTAAGCTTCGCAAGCTGATAGTGTCCGAGGCAGATGGCGCTCGCATCGATTTGGCGCAGGCCGACGTCGCGATTTCGAAGAGTGATTTTCGGCAGCAGCAGTCGCTCAGCGAACGGGCGGCCGCCCGAGGCCACGCGATCGGCGCCAAACTGGTGGAGGCGCAAGCTCTGCGCCAGGAAGCGAACGCCTGGGAACGCATGGGGCAGCCGCAGAAATCGATGGAACTTTCGCAACAGGCGAGAGATCTCTTTGCCGCTGCCGGTGATCGGCGAATGGCTGCAGCTAGTTTGCTCAACGTGGGGGACGCGCTCTTCGATCAAGGCGACTTTGTGGGTGCCAGGAAGCAGTATGACGAGGCGCTTCCGGTCTTTCGGGAGATCGGGGCTCAGCGAAGCATTCGCTCCACCCTGGAGCGCATTGGGAATGTCCTCTACAGTGTAGGAAATATGCACGAGGCGCAGACCTATTACCAGCAGGCCTTGCGCCTAGACCAGGAAATCAATAATCCGGGGAACTTGGCCAGCGACTACGGGAACCTGGCGAATACGCTCGGCGCGCTCGGTGACCTGCCGGGGGCATTGAAGATGCAACAGCAAGCCTTGGCGGCCTTCAACGCGATTGGCAGCCGGCGGGGGACCGCGTCCGTGCTGGACAATTTAGGCGATTTGTATCTCGAGATGGGCAATCCTGAGGAAGCGAGAGGGTACTACCAGAAAGCGCTGGCCTTGCATCGGGAGACCGGTTACCGCGTCGGCGAACCGCATGCTATCGCTCACCTGGGCGACGTTCTGTTCGTCCAGGGCGACCTGGCAGGCGCACGCAAACAGTATGAGCAGGCACTCGCGCTGAGTAAAGAAACAAACGATGAGGATTTTACGGCGCAGGTCGGGGTTGCGCTGGCGTGGGTTGCCTTGGCGGAGAAACGGTTCGCGGACGGGGCGTCCTTGGCGCGTCAGTCAACGGCGCAGTTTGCGAAATCCACATCCACCCACGATGAAGTATTTTCTCAGGCCGCGTTAGCGAGGAATCTGCTGGGCGCAGGAAATTTACCGGAGGCGCGGAGCGCTGCGGAAAGGGCGATGGTGCTGGCGGGGCAGAGTACAGCCCCGTCCCCACGCTTCGAGGCCACGCTGGCAGACGCCCGGATAAAGGCGAAGTTGGGCAAGGGGGTCGAGGCTCGCGAGGAACTCGAATCCACGCTCGCTTCCGCGCGCAAGTCCGGCTATCGCTCTTATGAGTTCGAAGCCCGCCTTGCTCTGGCGGAGATTGAGGTGTGGTCTGGATCAGCTTCCGCCGTCGCCCATTTGACCGCTCTCGAACGCGATGCTCGAGCCCAGGGCCTGCTGCTGATCGCCAATCAGGCCCATGCTCTTTCTCAGGCGAAGTGACTATTGGGTTGTGATCGCCACGGTGTTATGCCTGGGTTCTGCGGTCAGCTCTTCCGGCGAGAGAAATTGCTTGGTTACGCCGCGCGCGCCGTGCGAAGGGCTTTGCGTCGCGATATGGATCCATTCATGGATCACGACATGGGCGATTGCCTGGGCCATCTCATGCCGGCGCTCGTAGTTATTAAAGCCCACGGAATTGCCGCGAAGCACCTGGGCGATCCGTTCGCAGTCGACAAAAATAAAAGGCAGAATCCTTCCCGAGACCTGCGGCACCCAGCCGAGCGGACCTTTTAACGATGGATGATCCGACTGTGGGAGCACATCACACCGCCCCAATAACTTCACGACAATCACGTTGGAGAAGTCGACATTCTCTGGAAGGTTATTGCCGCGAAAATAGGTAGGGTTTTGCTCCAAAGCAAAACCATTTGCCGATTCACCTATACCGGCGGCCAAATCAGCCTGCAACGATGCAAGCAAGTCGGGCCATAGCTTATCGTTTACCTGAGGTTGCGCGTAAAAGATAACCGCGGTGCCGGGTTGCTGCGCATGCAAAGCAGGAGCTAGAGCGTGGGCGAGCAAAAGCGTGAAGAGAAACCCAACACTCGCTCGAGATACATCCCGAAACTGACGTTGAAGTAAGCTCATAGGCTGAGTTTCGGCCGGCGCTATACATCCGTCCAATAGATTGTTAGTATGAGACCGATCTCAAAAGGAGATTGCGAGATGGAAGTCAGGCAGCTGCAAACATTTTGCGTTCTGGTAGAAGAGTTGAACTTCACCCGCACCGCCGAACGGGTGCACACGGTACAGTCCAACGTGACCTCGCAGATCAAGGCGCTGGAAGCGGAACTGGGAGCACAGCTCTTCGACCGCCTGGCAAAGCGTGTTCTGCTTACCGAGGCCGGGCGCCGCTTCCTTCCTTATGCAGAGAAGGCATTGGCTGCGATGGAACAGGGCCAACGCGCGGTGAAGTTTGGCAGCGAGCCTGCGGGTCCTTTGCGTATAGGAGCGCCCGAGAGCGTGCTCACCTATCGTTTGCCTGAAGTGTTGAAGCTCTTCCGCAAGCGCTATCCGAAAGTGGAACTCATCTTTCGTCCTGATCTGGACGAAAAACTGGCGGACGCGCTGGAGAGTGGCAAGCTGGATCTGGCCATCAGCATGTCAGATTCGGTAGAGGGGGATCAACTGCAGTCCATCAGGATGCGTACTGAAGAAGTGTATCTCTTCGCTACGCCCGATCACCCGCTGGCAAAAGCCAAGACGGTGGATCCAAAAGACCTGTTGGATCAAAACCTACTCCTGACGGAGGCTGGTTGCTGCTACCGCAAGAAGCTGGATACGCGGCTGGCGTTGGCTAATATCCGGCCGCAGCACGTCACGGAATTTTCCAGTGTCGAAGCCATTAAGCAATGCGTGACCGCTGGGATGGGCTTGGGTTTTTTGCCTAGGATCGTTATTGCCTGTGAACTCAAGAAGAGGCAATTCACTTTATTGAACTGGCAGGGCCCAAAGATGACCATCGCGACGCACATCGTTTGGCACAAAGACAAATGGATGTCTCCTGGCATGCAGGCATTTCTGGATGTGATGAAGATGAAGTTGGCGGAGAGATCCCCGCTGGCCCTGGTGCAAGACCAGTAGGTTGCTTGTTGATGTGTCATCTCATCGCCGGCGTATCGAAGGTGTCGATCTCAACAAGGTCACCGTCGCTCAGCTGAAGATGATCGCGGAGTCTTACGTCGGTTGCGACTTCTATGATTGTCCTCGGATGATGACCTCGGCCTTCTTCATTCGCATCGGTGCGAAGTATAAACGCACTTTTCCCTGATATTGAACAGGGAACGATGTTCACCGATACGCCGCCGCCATACTCCTGTGCCTCGAGACGAATGACTTCATTGGGCAAGGTATAAGGCTCCTCGAGTTGCACATTCAGAGTGCCTGGAAACAGGCTCATTCCGGTCTTGCCAAGGTAGTGATCGTGCAATTTCTCAATCCAGTACGAGAAGTTTCCCATACCAGAGACGACCTTCCCACGAAGTATGGCCAACTCCACCTCCAAGACTATTTTCTGTCCATTGTAAGGTCCCCCTCTTTCGATACTCCTCAAATTTGATGTTCGTACAACCGTCCTAATCCTGTTTGGATCTGTCAGGGCATTGCGGACGCAAAAATCTGGCAACATTACGAATCTTTGCTACCTGACAGGCTCCCAGCCCGTCAACAAGGAAGCTGGCACATAACAACTTTGGAGATGACTGCGATGCTAACCCTCAAAAATCATCTGCTTGGATTACTGAATCTCCGGGGCGCGGTAAGTATGCTGCTCGCCGGACTGGCCATGACCAATCCGTCGCTCGCGCAGGTCGCCGACGGGAACAGTGCGGGCACTGGGAGATTACAACCGTTGTGGCTCGCTATCGCGAATGGGCTGCAAGCGGATGCGCAGAAAGACCAGGCCGAAGCGATGGCCGAGTATCAAAAAATGCTGCAGGCCAATCCGCGGAGTTCGCTGGCAAACTACCGCATCGGAGACCTGCTTTTCAACCAGACCAACTACCAGGCCAGCGCCAATTGCTATCGGGATGCGTTGAAGGGCGACGGGGATCCAAGCTGGACCAGGGTCTGGAGCCACCTCCAACTAGGCAAGATTTTCGATATTACCAGGCAGCGCGACCGAGCGGTGAAGGAGTACCGGCTGGCAATGTATACCAACGACAACACCCGGGGCGCTCTCACCGAGGCGGAGCAATTGCTGCAAGAACCCTATAAAAGGCCGGACGCTCCCTGATCCGAGGCATGAGGTCCCCCATTCAGTTTTAGACACCGGCGGGCTAGCGATAGTAACCGTGTCTCGAGCGCACGAGAATGTCCCGCTTTCGCGAGTTGCTGTGTTGATAGGCAAGGGAAGTCAGGCTAACCTCGAGTTTGCAAAATGATCCCGCCGCTTTTTCAGTCGAAGGCTTGTATCCGAGGGTGTATCGCTCCCGGAGTTGATCTAATAGCGCTGAGAGCCGCGCGGTTATCTCTTTCTTGCTGGTTTTGAGGACCGGCCCTCCCGTGGCATCGGCATATTTGTTGATGTCCCCGAGGCGTCCGCCTGCAATGAACGATAGGGGACTGATGTCTGTGACAGCCATGAAGGCATCCGTCTTAGCGGACCTGTCGATGAGGGCTGCCACCACAACACCGGAGTGTAGTAGCTTAGTTGTTGCTTCTTCCTTAGTGTGCAAACGGGCCGGCGCTTGTTGTCCGATTGCCTTTTGCGTAAGTGAGTTCTCAAAGTTTGATGTCCCGTCAGTAAGCCATACCATGACACGCCGGCTTTCGGGCACAGTGGACTTGCTAGCCTGATCTATGGCTTCATACATGTCTTCATGAATGAACGTTCCTTCTGTGGTCTTCATCTCAGACGCTCTTTCGATGGCGGCAGAGGCAAGGGCGCGGTCTGTAGTGAAGCCTTGCAACAGTTCCGTATGAGACGAGAACACCATGACAGACACCTCGTCCTGCGGCTTCAGATGTTTGAGTATCTGATAGGCTCCCTCTGCCAGCGGCTTTAACGTTGGTTGCACGGTTTCGGTGAGGTCGAAGAGAAACACCACGGACAACGGTAGTTGGTCGTGGCTGAAGTAGGAGATGGCTTGCGGCTGACCATCTTCCGAGACCTGAAAATCTCCCTTTTCCAGGTTCGCGACCGGATCGCCTGTCTTCTCGTTTTCGACCAGTGCATCGATAAGGACAAGTTGCGACGAGACACGCATGAGAGGCGGCGCGTCCTCGGTAGAAGGTGGTGGCTCTTGTGTATTGTTCTGGCCGAAAACACCCGCAGTGAAGAGAAAAAAGAGGGCAGGAATTGCTATCGCTGTCTTCCCGAGCACATCACGACTCCTTAAAGACCATATTAATCAGTGCACGCCACCGCCCAAGCTTGATATGAATTTCGCCAGTCTTTTCTATAAGGTACGAACCGGGAGAAAATAGAAACTGTTCGCCAGGCCGTTTTCGTGTTCGATCCCGGACACATTTAGAAACGCAGCGCGCATCAAGCCGGAAGTTGCCCAGTTGACCGGGCAGTCGTACAGTGGACCCTTATGCAGAACAACCAAAGACCGCTCGAACCAGGGATCGTGACGGATTTCGCAGGCCGGATGAACTACTCTGGATATCTGTGCCTGCCAGAATTGCTGGCTCAACAGCGCCCCTTATCTTCGCCCCCTCATCACGATGAGATGCTCTTCATCATCCAGCATCAGGTCGCCGAACTATGGCTCAAACAGCTGATCCATGAGCTAACCGCCGCAATCCGCTTCGTGCAGCACGACGAACTCGATCCGTGCTTCAAGATTTTGTCCCGGGCAAAACTCATTCAGATGCAGCTGTTCGATCAGTGGGCGGTGCTGGAAACGCTCACACCGTCGGAATACCTGGAATTTCGCAGCGTACTTGGCAACGCGTCCGGCTTTCAGTCCTTCCAGTACCGGGAGCTTGAATTCCTGCTGGGGAATAAGAACCGCGATGCGATTCGCGTCTTCGAGCACGACTCGGTCATACACGCCGCACTGAAAGCCGCCCTCGAGGCGCCCAGCCTGTATGACGAGTTTCTGCGGCACCTGGCAAGGCGCGGGTTTTCCATTCCGCGGGAATGCACGGAACGCGATTGGAGCGAGCCGTATCGTAAGGATGAAGGAGTCGTGCAGGTCATTCGCGAGATTTACGAACATCCCCGGGGAAACTGGGATACATACGAAATGTGTGAGAAGCTGGTGGACGTCGAGGAGTACTTTCAGCTTTGGCGCTTTCGCCACATGAAGACGGTGGAAAGAATCATTGGTTTTCGGCCCGGAACGGGAGGTTCATCCGGAGTGGGCTTTCTGAGGCAGGCTCTCGAACTCACATTCTTCCCTGAACTGCTGGCGGCGCGAACAGAGTTATTACAGCGATGAATGCAAGGCTTCAGAGGGCTATTTCGGGATTGGGCAGCGGCTCGTTAGAGCAGGATTCTCTTCAGCAACATATTGCTCCGCTTTTTTCCCGCGTCTTGTCGAGCAAGATGCTCTATCTGGCGAATCATTCACTTGGCCGGCCCCTGGATGCGATGGCCGATGACGTCGCCGAAGCGACCGCTGCCTGGTACAGCGAGCTGGGAGATGCATGGGATGCGTGGCTTGAGGAACGGCAGGCCTTTCGCACGCGTATCGCAACCCTCCTCGGCACTCCCCGAGCCGACTGCGTTATTCCCAAGACATCTGCCGGACAAGGTCTGCGAACCGTACTGAACGCCCTGCCAGGCAAGCCGCGAGTGATCAGCACGCGAGGAGAGTTTGACTCGATCGACGTGATATTGAAGCAGTACGCCGCGCTCGAACGCATAGAGCTCCAGTGGGTTGAGCCCGATGTGGACGGCGACTTCTCCATAGAACCGGTGATGGATGCCGTGAACCACGGTGATGGGGCAGATCTGGTTGTGATCTCTCAAGTCATGTTCATGACCGGCCAGATCGTCAAGCACCTGGACGCGCTTGCGCAGGTTTGTCACCGACGGGGAACGAGGCTGCTCGTGGACTCCTACCATGCTGTTGGTGTCATCCCCGTGGACGTGGTCCAGCTGGGAGCCGACTTTGTGATCGGTGGAAGTTACAAATATCTTCGGGGTGGCCCGGGAGCGTGCTTTCTATACATCGCGCCTGGGGTACTCGAGGCCGGCTTGCGCCCGCTTGACATCGGCTGGTTCGCCAATTCGGACCCGTTTGGATATCAGCGGCCCGATCTGCCCGTGCTCAGCCGCGGTGGCGATGGTTTTCTCGAGTCCACTCCACCCGTGCTTACCTGGTACCAGGCCCGTAGCGGCCTCGAATTCACACTGGCTATGGGGGTCGAGAGACTACGCGCGTACAGCCTCAAACAGCTCGACGCCCTGGGTGGATACCTCACCGACTCCGGCATCGAAACGGTGAAGGGCGGCGACGAGAATCACGGAGCATTTCTCGCCATCCGCCTTGCCAAGGCGCTGGAGTTTCCAACCAAACTTGAGCGTGAGGGCATCGTTTGCGATGCGCGCGGGCAGTGGCTCCGTCTTTGTCCCGATTGCCTCACCCGCGATGAAGACCTGCGTCGCGCAGCCGAAGCTTTGGGCAAATTGCTACGCGCCGAGACCTAGCCTTGCGTCATGGCTGAGCGTAATACGCAGTATTTGTGCGTACCGTCAATCCTGGTTTGTTCACCTTCACTTGAAGCGAACGGTACTCGTCGGGGCCACTGGCAGGAACGGAATCGAATCCCAAGACATAGTACGAGCCGGCATCGGCAACGCATTTGTCGACATCCGCGGCGAGATCGTTGCTATCTTCCAGGACATGCCCGCCGCTTTGGTAGGCAAGAACGGGCAACGCCATGTTAGCGGCATTTGCCTGGCTGACCGATGGTACCCCGTTCAGAAAGGCCTGGTAGTAATCCGCGCCCAGTCCGGCGTCGCGCAACATCTTAGGAGAAGAAACCGCATCCAGAGTTATCTGAGCTTCGCGCAACGCGGTCGAGAGAACGACGATGTGCGCGAAGAAGTTACCTTGCGTCTCCGGCGTATCCGGGAGATATCCAGGTCCGGAAAGCAGAGGCCAGCCAGGGCCAATCCAGACCAGGATGGCTCTGCCCGGGACATTCACCTGTTCTGCTGCCAGGCTGGCGAGCGCCGGTATGGATAGAGTGAACCGCTGATTCAGGTCGGGGCCCTCTGGGTTGAGCCGGGCCATGGTTTTGGTGGGGTCCAAGGAATGGCCCACCGTCGTTGGGCTTGGTGGAAGCTCCTGACCCCGCACTTTCACGTGGACGTCATTGGGGAGCATCCTGAGTTCGCTGATGAGAGCCCTGCCGTCTCGGGAAGGCTGGCCCGCGTGTATCCCGGAGTCGGTGAGACGGACGATGGAGACTGGGTAAGGAAGGCTCCCCTGGTTGTGTCCCAGAAATCTCTCCAACTCCTTGCGCGCATAGGCGATGCTATTAGCGGAGTTATTCACGCTATCGAGCATGAGCAAGACATGGGGCGGCGCAAACGCCGTGCTTCCCGTCACCGCCTTGAAGGATGCGATCTGTTGTGGTTGCTCATTTTCGAGTAGGGTAAAATCCTCCTGCTTCAATCCGGTGACCGGGTTGCCGGATGCATCGGCCACAAAAACATTCAGAATGATGTGGTGCTCGGCCCGATATGTGCGTTCCCGAGCTTCGGCCGATCGGGGAATAAGTTGGACCGGTCGATTGGGCGCGGGCGCTGTGGATTGCCCTGAGGTCGCCTGGGGAGTCTCAAGCGCCTTGGGTTCCTGCGAAGGTGGCGGATTGGCCTGTGATGACGCGGGCTGAGTCAACAAAACGAGTAGTAAGCAGCCTTCGAGAATCCTCGCGACGCGTGTCCCGTAAGTGTTCACATCGACCGCGATTTTACTCTTTTTCCGAAACGCCGGATTCTCAAACCGGATAGCCAATATAGCAAGGGAGTTTGATGCTTTTCTGCTTCGGATTCGTAGTTTATGCACGGCCCAGTCGTCTTCGCTCCTATCTCGGCTCAAGAACGGCAAAGTGATCGGCGTGGTCGATGAAGACGCGCCGGAAGAGCCCCGTAGTTAGAACACCGTCGAACCCCTGTACAAAGGAGTCCTTCTCGGTGGTAGTGCCGAAGAAGGCGACGCCGGGCAATTTGAGTGAGCCGATCGTCACGTCCTGAGGTGGCAAAACCGAAAAGATCGGTTGCGCGCCATCCACTCCATGCCCGCGGAAAGCCACTTCGTGGGAGGGACGCAGCACCATGTCTTGAGAGGTGTTGAAAAGGATGGGCTCGTTCGCTCCGGAGTCGAGCAGCAGGCGAAGGGGCCGCAGCCCGTCGGATAAACGTACCGTAACGAGCAGCAAAGCGGGCATCGCACCGGCCTCGTCTGAATCAGCCGTAACCGCCAGCGGGACATGCGGCCCTTTCACCTCTGCGCGCATCGCCGCCGAGTCGTCGAGACAGAGCAGGCGGTGTGCGTTGTCGATCAGCAGGTCGAAGTGTTCGAGGAAATCCTCCCCGAGAATGCCCCGCAGGTGCGAATCGGCGGGGAAATTCTGGAGGTTATAAACGAGGGCCTTTTGCTTGGCAACAGCATGAGAACCGGCCTCGACCAGGTCGAGTTGCGCATAGGTAGCAGACTGACCCGATCCGACTCCCTCGACTACCCACACGCCATGAGTATCCAAATGAAGCGCAGCGGCGAGAGAGGGATCGATCATTGTGATCTGAGTGCCGCTATCCAATAGAAAGTCGTAGGGGCCGGTGTGGTTGATGGATACAGCTAAAACGATCAAGTGGCGGTTGACGAAGCGGAAGGGTACACTGGCGACATTTCCGGGACAACGGGCTTCTGCTGCTAGCGCGGGAACGATGGCTGTGGCGAGAACCAAGGAAGCGAACCACTGGAGGGTTGCCATTGCGAGAGCTCCTCAGCCGGGTTGGCTGAAGGAACTCTGGGCGCTTGGCTCTCCTTGGTCTTGATGGGCTGGTTATCAAATTCTCCGCGGTGATCAGGAGTTTCTTAGGGCGGATTATGAATTTATGATGCCGAGTAAGTCCTTTGTTTTCCACTTCGACGACGTGGAGGTTCGGGAGCGGGAGTTCACGCTGACCAAGGCGGGGAAGGTGTTGGCAGTGGAGCCGAAGGCATTTCGAACTCTCCTATTCCTGCTGCACAATCCGCAAAGATTGATCACAAAGGAAGAACTGCTTAGCACCGTCTGGGGCGATGCTGTTGTTACCGAAGGATCGCTGACGCGCTGCATCTGGCTGCTGCGCAGCGCGCTGGGAGACGACATCCACCAATCGCGCTACATCAAGACCGTGGCCACGGTCGGATACCGGTTCGTGTGCAAAGTTGAGGTTTCGGAGGAAATTCACGGCGGCCCGGCGCCGGCCGACTCGCCGGACCGCGGAGGTGGCAGCAAACCGGCGGATCTCAGCACTCAGGCCGCGGGCGGGGCGATCCGGAGTTTTCGGCGATGGTGGCTGCTTGCCGCTTCCGTTCTCGCCGTGTGCCTCGTTGCCACGATCTGGTACCTGCACCGCCCGCTGCCCCCGCCGCGCATCTCGAGATATGTGCAGATCACCCACGACGGCCGCAGGAAGTGGCTCGCCGGAGTCGACGCAAGCAGGATATATGCGAATGAGTTTACGCTGAGTTCCATTGAACAGGTTCCGATAGCGGGCGGGGAGTTGGCACAGATCGCGGTTCCGGTGCCCGGAGGGCCGGGTGAGATGTTGGATATATCGCCGGATGGCTCACATCTTATTACCAGTACCCTGGAAGAAGGGAAGCCGCTAGGTCCAATTTGGAATGTCCGCATTCAGGATGGCTCGTATCGCCGTTTGGGTGATGGGTGGGATGCGGCCTACTCCCCCGACGGGAGTTCGGTGGCCTTCACTACTCACGAAGGAGACATCTGGCTCGTTCAGACCGACGGGACTGGAGCCCACAAGCTGGGCTCGGTGGGCGCCGTAGCCGAATCGCCTGCATGGTCGCCGGACGGCAGAGTCATTCGATTTTTTCGAGACAGGCGGCTTTGGGAGATATCGTCAAAGGGATCGGATCTTCATCCGTTGCTTCCCGGTTGGCATACCTCGGGCCTCACATGTTGCGGCCGTTGGACCCCTGATGGGGAGTTCTTCCTATTCACGTCGCATGAATCGCCGTGGGCCATAGATCAGATTTGGGCGCTTGATGAACGGAGCGGGCTGCTGCGGCAGCCGCCCGCCGAGCCGGTTCAATTGACTACGGGTCCGATCGCTTGGACCCCACCTTATCCAAGCAAGGACGGGACGAAAATCTTCTCATCCGGCTACACCTTGCGCGGTGAGCTTTCGCGCATCGACCCGGCGACCAAAGAAATCAAGCCGTTTCTCGGAGGTATCTCCGCCGACAATGTCTCCTTCTCCAGGGATGGTCAGTACATAACCTATGCCTCCTTCCCCGAAGGCGTCCTGTGGAAGGTCAACCGGGACGGAAGCAGTCCTGTGCAACTGACGGACCCTCCGATTCATGTGGGAGGTCCCCGCTGGTCGCCCGACGGCTCGCAGATTCTGTTTTTCGCATTCTCTGCCGATCACGTTTATAGCTACACTGTCGCTTCAGAGGGCGGCATCCCCAAACGGATTCTTCCCGAAGACAATGGAAGACAGGGGGATCCGGACTGGTCACCGGACGGGAAGAAAATTGTGTTTGATTCGGCGACGGCAAGGGATGCCGAGACAGGAAACCTCCGGATACTCGACCTCGAAAGCCGACGGGTCACAGTTGTTCCGGGGTCGGGCGGCACATGGTCGCCGCGCTGGTCTCCGGACGGCCGCTACATTGCAGCGCTGTCATGGAAGACGTCCATCCTGAAGGTCTTCGACATTGAGACGCAGCGATGGTCGGCGCTTCCGGTGAAGGGATTGGCGAGATACCCCGCCTTTTCCAGGGATAGTCAGTACATTTATTACATTTACGTCTTGTTCTCCCACAAGAACGACTCCGGCGTTTTTCGTGTACCTGTCAAGGGGGGCGAAGTGGAACGCGTCGCCGACCTGAAGGATTGGCATGCTGGCGGGGATGATGAGATCGAACTTGATCCTTGGATGGACCTCGATCCTACGGATGCGCCGCTGCTGCTGCGCGACACTGGAACGCAAGATATTTACGCCCTCACTCTGGATGTGAAATGAGCGGGCAATGCGGTGATTAGGATACCTATTTCCTGGTTACCAAACCCGGTCGCGCAGCTCCCATGGCTCCCTCTAACTCCCCTGCGCGCCAGCAGAGCCCGCCAGGAAATGGCACCCCGGCAAGTCAGATCAGGTCAGTTATTGGCAGCCTAGACCATGCCTGTAGACGTTCTACTTGCCTATGCTGTAGAGTGTCTACACTGTGACTTCAGGACGCGAGCCGTACTTGAACAGGGTTGAGCTTCTGCAGGGAACGCTCGACATGCTTATTCTTCAAACATTGCAGTGGGGCGCCCAGCATGGGTACGCCATTAGCCAGGCGATTCGCGCGCAGTCTGGGGATGTTCTGCAGGTAGAGACCGGCTCACTTTACCCGGCTCTGCATCGTATGGAGCGGCAGGGATGGGTTGTTTCCAAGTGGGCGCAAACAGAGCAAAAGCAGCGCGCCAAGTTTTACCGCATTACCGCCGAAGGCAAGAAGCAACTGGCGCGTGATCGTTCCAAGTGGGAGACGATGGTAGCCGCCATCGGCAGCATTATGACCCCGACACCGGAAGGTTGAGGATCTCCATGGGTTTGTGGAGCCGCATATTTCGACCTGAGCGCGCGAAATCGGATCTCGACGCCGAGATCGAGGCGCATCTCGCTTTGGCCGCCGCCGATAAGCGCGATCGCGGCGCTGATCCAGAGACCGCGCGGCGCGAGGCGGAAAGGGAATTTGGGAATACGGCGCTGGTAAAAGATGTGGTGCGCCGCATGTGGGGATGGGTTTGGCTCGATTCGCTTCAGCGGGACCTAACGAGCGCTCTGCGGCAGCTAAGGAGAACCCCTAGATTTTCGATCACGATAATAGCAACGCTCGCCTTCGGTATTGGAGCGGCAACCGCCATGTTCACGGTGGTCGACCAGAACTTGTTCCGGCCATTGCCGTTTGCGCACCCGGAACGGTTGGTGACCATTGATGAGGCCGGCATTCATGGAAAACCGGGCCTCAATCGCGGCGTGGCCTACCTCGATGTGCAAGCGTGGCAACAGCAGAACAAGACATTCGATGAGATTGCCTATTACGTCGTGGGCTCCAGAGGAAATTTTCTGGATGGCAATACAGGATCCCAGAAAGTCTATCTCACCAGCGTGAGCCCCAATTTCTTTTCCACCTTGGGTGTTCAGCCTCGATTAGGCCATGCCTTCGACGAGGATGTGGATCCGTTTAGCGACGGGAAGAATGCGAACACCATCGTGCTGGGAGACGCCGCCTGGAGGCAGATGTATGGCAGCGATCCGGGCATCCTGGGCAAAGACGTCCTGCTCAATGGTCAACCCTATGTCGTGGTTGGCGTGATGCCGAGAGGATTTTCGTTCGCAGCGGAACAGAGTGCGAATGCGGTCTGGACAGCGGTCCGGCTCGAGGGTGCCGATAAGAAGCAAGGAGATCGACCGCGTAGCTACTCTGCGATCGGCCGGTTAAGGGCGGGTGTGCCGCTCAGTGCAGCGGAAGCGGAGTTGAAAACATTGCAAGCGCAGCTGGCGAAAAGCTACACGGATCCCGATATTCGTGAGAGCCGGGACAGCGTGATCATTCAGCGCTATGCTGACACCCTCGTAGACGCGAGCCTGAAAAAAGGGCTCATCGCCCTGCTGGCGGCGGCCGGGGTTCTGTGGCTCATTGCCTGCGTCAATGTGACCAACCTTTTCCTGGTCCGCGCCACAACGCGCCAGCGAGAGATTGCCGTGCGCGGCGCGCTCGGCGCGAGCCGGATGAGGATCATGCAACAGCTACTTTTCGAGGGCCTGATTCTCAGCGGAGTCGCTTCACTGCTGGGAAGCCTCCTGGCGATGGGAGCGATCAGGATCTTCGAGAAGCAGATCCCTGCTCACCTCCCGGTTATCATCTCGGCGAGAGCAAACGTTACCGTTCTGCTGGCCCTGGTGGGACTCACGCTGCTAACCACGATCTTCTCTTCGGCCTGGCCCTCATTTCTCGCCGTGCATACGCCCATTGAAGCCGTACTCAAGCAAGGTGGCCTGCAGAGCGGAACCAACCGTGCGCAGCATCGGGCGCGGGGTGCCCTGGTGATCGCGGAAATTGCCATGTCGCTTACCTTGCTGGCCGGTTGCGGTCTGCTTTTGCGCACAATCTATGCCTTGCGCCACGTGCCCCTCGGCTTTCGGACAGATCACATCATGGTCGCGAACCTGACCATTCCGGCGTACCGGTTCGCGAACCGCAACATGACGACGGAGCTGTACGAGCCCTTGCTGGAGCGGGTGCAGCATCTGCCTGGAGTGCAGGCTGCGACGCTCATCACGGAGGTGCCGCTGGGCCAGACCTTCCGCATGCAGTTGTCTTTGGTAGGGAAGGGCTACGGCGCTCACGGGGGTGAGAACGACCCCATCACGTCGAATATTAGAGGCGTGACCCCCGACGCTCAACAGGTCTTCGGGTTCAGTATGCTGGCCGGCCGCTACTTCACCCCGCAGGATACGGCGGGATCGCAGCCAGTTGCGGTGGTGAATCCTTCGTTTGCGCGGCTCTACGCCCCAAATCAGCAGGATCCCCGTTCGGTTCTCGGCATGCACCTTCTGGAGATGCGGAAGAACGAGCCAGTCGAGGTAGTGGGGATTTTGGAGGACGCGCGGCAAAGTTCTATCATGCAACCGGAACTGGAGGTGGTGGTCTGCCTCTCACAGATGGCCCCCGATAGCATTTCGTATCTTGCCTTCGAAGGCCGGGCGATGGATCTGGCTCTTCGTACCGGACGATCGTTGGCGTCTATCACTCCGGAATTGCGCACCCTGCTGCGCCAAGCCAGCCCTGAGCTCGCCAGTGCAACCTTCACTAGCATGGACCAGGTGGTTGCGGATTCCTACGGCAGCCAAACGCTGGCGGCTCATCTGCTGGAGCTCTTCGGTGGGACGGCGCTGCTGCTCTGTGTTACCGGGCTATACGGCCTGCTTAGCTATGTGGTTGCCCAGCGCACCCGCGAGATCGGCCTGCGCATCGCGTTGGGAGCACAGAGGAAACAGGCATTGTGGCTTGTATTCCGCCAGGCAGGCGCGCTGGTGCTGAGTGGGGTGGGCATCGGCATGGTGCTGGCGGCCGTGTCCGGTAGATTTGTGCGCGTCTTTTTGTATGGAGTCGCCGAACACGACCTCTGGACGCTGGTGATGGTTGCCCTGGTGCTGGTTCTGAGCGGCAGCCTGGCGGCTTTCTTTCCCGCGCGAAGAGCTGCGCAGGTAAATCCCATGGAAGCTCTCCGCGCGGAGTGAACGCTTGCGCCTGGTTCGGGGTGCGCCGATCTTGAGGCAAAGACTATTCGCGGCCGTGTTTATAACCGTACTTGCCGCGTGCGCGGGATGCGCCGTACGGCGGCCGCAGGGCGGCGGTTATCTCCTCAGCAAAATTGATTCCCAGTCCTTCCTGCTTTCGCCGGATGCTGCGGCTTCGCAAAAAGATCGCCAGACGATTCGTATCCCGATCCCCCCGGGAGTCGAGGCTCCGGCGGATTGTTCGATCAAAGGATCCTGGTTTTCGTTCGGTCGATCTTCTGGAAAAGAGGCCTATTGGATAGCAGAGTCGCCAAGTGCTTCCGCATGGGAAGCGAGCGCCGGCGCCGTCGATATGAAAGAGGAATGGCGAAGCTTCGAAAACACCCTTTATGGATTGCAACAGAAACAGTGTTTTGCTTCGGTGGATGAGTATCTCCACGTCAAGCAACGAATCGCTGCAAGCCTTTCTGTTCCTGTCGAGGACACCCTGTTCTACCGCTATAGCTATGGGCCCGGGGGTTATGTCGACATGGCGCCCGAGATGCAGTTGAGAATCGAACGCGATTTCTTCGACCCCCAGAGTTCCAACCATACAGCAAGCGACTATCGAGGCACGACCATCACTTATTACGATGTTGTGGGGAGTACTGCAACGAGTCTTAAGTTCCTTCGGGTTGAGAGGAGATCGGCAGGATCCACGGTCTTTAGCGCGAACTCTTCAGATGCGGAGCTGGCAAGGGAATTCGCAGACACCTCCCGGTTGCGGCTTTTCTTACAGGATCTGACTGTCTCGGGCGGCGCGAAGACACCTGCCATCCTGATTGGAGGCGCGCTCGATCAAGACCTGAATGGGGCAACGCAGGCGATCGAAAATGATCCCGGTATCTCCTGCAAGGCGCTGCTGCCCTGGAAGGTAACCTGTGTGCTTTTTGACGGAGTTGTGACCGTCAGCCCGATGCTGGAAATATTCATCAATGGAGCGCGAAGCTACGTCCCGATAGGTTCCAAATTACTGTTCATCCTTCCCCATGTGACCACTTCCCAACGGGCCACGTTGATGCGCACCCTGCGCGTCGAGCGTTCGTTTCAGGGTAGGCTCGCTCGCGTGCAGTTGCCCACCGATCTGGAAGCTGTTTCCCAGTTGCTTGTCGTTGGGGAAGATCGGATTTCCTGGTCCAAGGCTCTCGGAGACAAAAAATAGAGAGGGCGACACTCGATCCCTTGCGCCCTTCCCGAGAACAGAGATTACCTTGTAATACTCCGCTGTGCAAACGCACTATAAGGTACCTGGTGTTTCCAGGAGGGTTGGTGCCGCGAAGGATCAGGCGAAGCCCAGCGTAGGCGCGTCCGGAAGTTATCCAGAGGATTCTCATTTCGCAACCGATGCCGGACGATGGCGTGCCTGTGTCAACCAGGGTCTGCGGCCCTCCAATCAAACCAAACGGGCCACGCGAAGGAGGACATGTATGCTCCGGCAAACGACACCATGCCATCGGCTCCAGACGTTGCCAATCCTGTTGGTGCTCTCCTGCTCGATCCCAATACTTGCGGCGGTCAACGTACCGGAGAGGAGTTACAACCCAAATCGCACGGGCGCGAATACCGCTGAGACGATCCTCACCCCCGCAAATGTAAGTTCCACCGCCAACCAGTTTCACAAGCAATTCGTCATGCAGGTGGACGGCAAGATTGAGGGCTCTCCGCTCTATGCATCGAGTATCCAGATTGCCGGCGGAACGCACAACGTCATCTACGTCGCTACCATGCATAACACCGTCTTTGCCTTTGACGCAGACAACGGGAACCAGCTCTCCGCGCAATGGCTCGGCACCCCGGTCACCGGGCTCGACCTGCACAATCTCAAGCCGGCTACGATTCACACCGAGTGGGGGATTCTGAGTACCCCGGTGATCGACCTGACCACGGGAACGCTCTACGTCGTGCGTTGGGGCTACGAAAACGGCATTAGCGGCCCGACCTACCGCCTCTTCGGCCTCGATATAACGGACCTGACCAAGCAAAAGTTCAATTCGGTGCTGATCGACAGCTTCAACGTGAATGGCGGTGGGTTCAATCGTTACCTTCAGGTCCAGCGAGCGGGCTTGGCGCTGGCCGCCAAGCCGGGCGGTCCGCAGGCAGTGGTGATCGCGTTCAGTGGCGGCGAGGGAGGAGGGGCTCCAGGTTGGGTAGTCGCGTACGACACTGCCAAGCTGGCGCAAAACGCCCCCCAGGCGAACGTCTGGTGCAGCACTCCACCCAACAATAACCCCGCCGGAGGGGGAGGGGGCATATGGATGGCGAATGCGGCGCCGGCTATCGACCAAAACGGAGACATCTATGTAGTTACCGGCAATGGTCCCTATAATCCGCAGTTCGCCCTCGATCAACTGGGAGAAAGCATTGTGCACCTCACCTGGAATCCCGGAAGTCCGGGTTCGCTCACGGTGAGCGACTGGTTCACTCCTTTTGTCGACTCGGGCCGCGATGCCGGTCATAAGGACCAGGACCTGGGGTCGGGAGGGGTGATCGCTTTGCCGGATGAGATGGGCCTGATCGCCGGGGGCAAAGACGGCGTTTACTACCACGTGAACCGCGCCAACATGGGAAAGCAGGACTTTACCCAGCTCGTCGATAGCCCCTTCGTCGCCTCCTTCGACTACCAGCCCACCAACGGCCACAGCTCGCTTTTCGACGACCTCAACCAGGTGACCTCGACTGATCCGTTCACCATTGGACCCGCCTCCAGCGGCCGCACGGCCCACATCCATGGAACGGGCGTTTATTTCAATAACCTGCTCTTCGTGAACGGGGAGAACAATAAGGTCCGCGTCTTCTCCAAGAGCGGCGGACATTTCAGTGCTCAACCAACCGCGCGCGGAACCGCCACTGCCTCCTCGGGGACGAGCTCCCCCGGGGGCATGGCCGGCGGGATCCTGTCGCTGTCGGCCAACGGAACATCGAACGCGATCCTGTGGGCGAACGAGGCTTTCGGAAACCTGCCCAGCGACCCTGACGCCAACCAGAACCCGACTCCCGACATCCTGCGGGCCTACGATGTCTCAACCGCCGGGAGCGGCACTCTTCAGTCCATCTGGGACAGCGAAGCGGAGCCCAACGACCACGTCGGCGCGTCCACCAAGTTTGCCCCTCCCCTGGTGGCCAACGGCAAGGTCTATCAGGCAACGTACGACCACCAGGTGGTGGTCTATGGTCTCGGCAATCCTTCCCCGACACCAACGCGGGATATCCGTCGAACCGTAGTATTCCTTTTCGCGCAGACGATTCCTGGTCAGGACATGTTTGTCCGCGGCAGTACCAAAGGCGGCGGAGCGATCCGGATCCGCCATCGCAACTGGCTCAACCCTCACACCAATACCTATCGTTGGGGTGATGTGAGTCTTGATTTGAGCGGAGGGGAACTTGGGCAGGCGATCCCACCCGGAAAGTTCGGCGGCGGCTCCCCCCTGGACTGGACCACCAGCCTGGCGCAGGGCAACAACCAGCCATATGTAACCATGGCTGGTTACGGTATCGCTGACGAAAACAATTTCGGCGCGAACTACTGGATGCTGGATGTGGATATGGATTGTGAGCAGGCATTTGACGACGGACAGGGCAGGAAATGGTTCGAGCTGCAGGCGCTCATTGCACCCCGTCCAGGGCCGGAGGGGCCGATTACGCAAAACAGCAACCCGATGCCGCCCTATACGTCGGCCAACCATATGGGCGTGTGTGGCATGGTCAACGTCTTTGTCGGCAACTTCGGCAACCTGCCGGCGGGGCTTGATCCAAACTCCGCACAATTCCTTGCGCCGGCCTACACTTACCTCTCGCCGGTTGACGACCGCAATGCTTCAAACGATGTGCTGACCAATACTCCGTGCGTTTCTCCCAACGCTGAGAGTCGCTGCATAGGAAATCTGCTGCAGAGCTGCCGGGTCGTCAATAGCGCCAACTTCTTCCAGACCGTGCAAAATTGCGACCTTCCTTCGGGCGGCGGAAACTTTGGGCAGATGTGTCAAAGTTCCAAGGGGCAGTGCTGCACCCCCAACTCGGGAGATATCTGTCAATGATGAGGGGCTAACTCGATGACACATTTGTGACATGAGGGGAGACTGATGGGGGATGACTGGAAACGTATCCCGATGAGAAGACGCACACTGCATCGCGGCACCGGCCTTCGTTATGGGTCACTTTTCATCCCCTGGTTCTCCGGTTGTATACGCCCAACGGGTAAAAGGATCACCGGAAAGCGCCGTACCGGTCAGCCTTAGGGTGATTGTAGCTGTGCTAGTCCTGGCTGAACATGAGCTGGAAGGGCTAACTGGAGGCGTGAGGCGATGAACGATCAGGCATGGTTAGAGGGTCAGAAGAACGGGCGGATCGACAGGTTTCGCGGGACCAAAAATGAAACCGCTTGGATTGTTCTGCTAAACGAGGGATATTCTCGCAGCTACTCCCTCGGCTACCGCCACGGTTGGACACGTCCCAATGAGGGTCCACTGTAAGAACAGCGAGGCGGGACAGGGAAGCGCTTTTTCTAGCGGCCCCTGCTTCTCATGCTTTGTGTCAGGGCACGACTTTTGGGGGCTGAGGAAAAAACGCTCTACGAAGGACACGGCTTCGCAGTTTGCGCAAAAATTCTGCACTAGGCAGGAAAACAACACCTCAGGGGCTAAAGCCCGACGTTTTTTTCAATCGTTTACGGCCCGACTAAAGTCGTGCCCTGCCACAAAGCATGAGTTTCCTGCAATCTGTTCAGCCGTGCCACACTGGCCGAGGTCTAATGTATGTTTCAGCGGATGCGGGGAGAGCGCCACTGACAAACACAGTCCCGTAGGGACGGCTGAGAGTAGCCCAGGACGCAGTCCTAAGTATCCTCATCAACCGCCCATCAAGCGACGATCAACTCCTGGTTGATCTCCACGCCCAAACCCGGACCTTGCGGCAAGTTGAGATAGCCTTCCTTGTCCACGAGCGGAGGGTTTTGCATGATAGAAAACCCGTTGGTATATGCGGCGACGGGCGGGTCGTGCAGGATCTCGATCCACGGCGCGTTCGGCCAGGAGGCAATGGCGTGGAGCTGGGCAATGGTGCCCAGGTTGCCGCCGCCGTGATGTGGAATCACCCGCTTGTGGTATGCCTGGGTCAGGGCTGCAACTTCACGAAAACCGGTGACGCCGTCGGCCACCATGATATCGGGCTGCAGGATGGAGAAGACATTCTGCTCCAGCATCCAACGGTATTCGTGTACTCCTCGATTGTTTTCTCCTCCGGCGATGGGAATTGCTACCCGGCGGCTCAACTCCGCCAGCTCGTCGAATGCATAGCGCGGCCGCGGTTCTTCCAGCCAAACACAGTTGAGGCGCTCAAGTTCCCGCGCGGTCTCGAGCGCGCGAAGGAAATCCCAAGTCACGCCAGGCTGCCAGCCGGTAAAGGACTGGGCCTGGTTGGCGTCCACCATGATATCCATGTCATCGCCCACCGCTTTGCGCACTGCTTCGACCAGTTGTACGTCCTCCTTCAGAGTTGCGTAGTGGGCGCGCAGCTTGATCGCCCTCCATCCTTCCGATTTGAGCTGGACCGCTATGCGGACCCTCTCCTCCGGAGTCGAAAGCTGGATCATGCTGGCATACGCCGGCACCCGATCCTTGGCCGCGCCCCAAATCTTATAGAGAGGTTGACCGGTGGCCTTGCCGATAAGGTCCCACAGGGCAATCTCCAGGGATGAGATGGTGCGCGGGTTTCCACCTACGTAGTAGCGCAGCGGACCAGCGAGTTGCTCGATGCTGAAGGGGTCCTTACCGATGAGCTGAGACTTGGCCGCCGCCAACAGTGCGGGCTCGATGCCCGGCCCGATACCTGAAATTCCCTGGTCGGTTTGAATCTCCACGATTGATCCACCGCCGATGCGCCACGTGGTCACTGTGCCCGGATCCCACGCCGCTTCCATCTTGCCGGTCTCGCGAACGACCTTCAGATTGACGATGCGGATGCCGGTGATTTTAAGCGGGGCCGCAGAGCGTAACTGCGGCATGAGAACGGCCAGCGGTATAGACATCAAAAAATCGCGTCGCCGCATACGTGAGCCTCCGGAGAGTACCAGTCGCACCCGGCTAATAATACAGCGACTCATCCTTCAAGAAGGTGGTGCGAAGGGTGTTGTCCGGTAGAATCACGCGATGGAGAATGCTCATTCTTCCGAAAGCCAACCGCCTATGCTGATCATCTTTGGCGGGCTACCTGCTGCGGGAAAAACAACGATTGCCAAAAACCTGGCGCAGCAACTCGGTGCAACTTATCTGCGCATCGACACGATTGAGCAGGCGCTTCGCGATTCCGCATCGGTGGCCCTCCAGGTAACCGAGGAGGGGTATCGTATCGCTTATGCGGTTGCGGAGGACAACCTTCGCCTGGGTCGAACCGTGATTTCGGATTCTGTGAATCCGATTCGATTGAGCCGCGACGCCTGGATCGACGTTGCGCATCGTGCCCAGGCACGCGCTGTGGAAGTGGAGGTGATCTGCTCCAACCTGCAGCTTCATCGTCAACGTGTCGAGACACGATCAATGGATATTCGGAGCCTCAAGCTGCCAAGCTGGGAACAAGTTGTCTCTCGCGAATACGACCCGTGGGATCGTGACCACATAGTGATCGACACCGCTGGACGAAGCCCGGCGGAAAGCGTCGAGGAACTTCGAGCGGCCCTACCGAGGTGACGCGCGAATTACTCCGCGCGCAGCGTTTCCACCGCGTTCACGCTGGCGGCCCGTGCCGCGGGCACAGCCGAGGCGATCACCGCTGCAGCTAAAAGCACGACGGCGGATGCGATGAATGCGAGGATGCCCGGCATTTGCACCCCCGCAACGTACTTGCTGATAGCGCTTGCGAAGGCGAAGGCAACCACCACACCTGCCGCCACCCCGATGCTGGCCATCACCAGGCCCTCCACGAGAACATTGGTGAGGATATTTCGCCGCTGAGCACCCAGAGCCATACGGATGCCGAACTCGCGTGTGCGCCCACTCACGGAAAACGCAAGCACTCCGGCTACGCCCACCACGGAGATCAATAGCGCCACCCCGGCGAACCCGCCGAAGACAATCGCATTCAGGCGGTCAGGGGTCAGAACTTCCGCGCGAATATCTTTGAGCGTGCTGGCTCGCTCCACTGGCTGGTCTTGGGCCATGTCGTGAATCGTGCGCGTGATGACGGGAACAAGGCTGTACGGATCATGATCCGTGCGCACGAACAAACGTCCTTGCCATCCCTCCTGGTCAGATGGCTGATAGACCATGGGACTCGGCGACGGGATAATATTTTCGTCGTCGACGTCAGGCACCACTCCAATGATCCGCCGTGGCTCTTCGCTGATGCCGATAAACTTCATCACCGGATCGGTCCAGCGCAAACTGCGGTTCAGCGGCGATTGCCCGGGAAACAGCATCTTGGCAACGCTCTGATTGATGATGACCACGCGTTCCGAGCCCTCGCGATCGGTGTCTCGGAAATCGCGGCCTTGTAGAAGCGGAAGACCCAAGGTGTCAAAAAATCCGGGAGAGATCGACCGGAAGCGCGCGCGCTGGTCGTCCCGCCCGTTCTGCCGCGCCGCGCCATCCATAGCGAAGGTGAAGCTGATGTTCAGTCCCTGCGCGTCGCGCCAGGGAACGGTGAAGCCTGAGGACACCTTTTGCACTCCGGGCAGCGCGCCTACCCGCTGCTGCAGCTGACGATAAAACTCATGCACCTGCTCCGGCGTTCGCCCATACGACATCACGGGCAAATTCACGGCCAGGACGCTGGCGGTGTCGAAGGGCGGCTGTGTGTTCTCGAGGACAAACAGAGTCTTCATCAGCGCACCGGCCCCGGCGAGCAGCAGGAATGAGGCCGTGATTTGTGTCACGGCGAACATGCGCAGCCGGCGGTTGCTGCTGCCTCCGGCGACGCGCAGTCCGCTGCTGGTCAGCGCGAAGCTGTGCTTCGGATCCTCGGAGGGCAGCCGCGGAACGTATGCCAGGAAGACAGCGGCGGCCAAGGCAAGGGCAATCCCAATCCACACCAGGCTGAAATCAAGCGTCAGGCCATCAGCGCGCACGCTGAAGCGCGCAGCATAGCGGCCCAGCACGGCGACCATCGGAGCGGCGATGATCAGGGCCCCCAATACTCCACTGATGCACAACACGAGGCTTTCTGCCAGGAGGGCACGGCGAAGCGCCTTTCTGGTTGCTCCCAGCGCCGAGCGTACAGCCAGCTCCGATTCGCGGCGCACGGTGCGCGCCAGCACCAGGTTGGCAACATTGGAGCAGGCAATAATGAACAGCAGGCCAGAGGCGGCGAAGAGCACCCACAAGATGGTATTGGCCCGAGAGTTGATCTGGTCGTGCATGCGGGTGACCGTGATAGCGTAGTGGTCTTCGGGTTTGTACACCTCCGGGTGTGCGGCCATCATGCCCGCGTATGTGGTCTGTAGCTCCGCTCGCGCGGCGGGAAGATCCGCACCGGGAGCGAGCCGGGCGAAGACTTCAGTCATGCGATGCTCACGGCCGGTCACCATGGTGGCGGATAGATGATGCGGGCTAGTGACCACGTTGGCCATGAACTCGGTTGCCACCGGGTAGGGCACCGATGGCTCGAGCACACCAACGATCACCGCGGTACGCGATCCCATTAAGCTATCGAGCCGCACCGTCTTTCCGATGACGTTGGGATCATGGTGCAGCGATGTGCTCCAGAATTTATAGGTCAGCACAATCGCGCCCGCGGCATTTGGGCCATCGTCGTTGGGAGTCAACAAGCGTCCAATCACCGGACGCAGGCCCATCACGTTGAAGTAGTTGCCATCCACCACCCCGGCGGCTACCTCGCGTGGTGTGCCGAGGCCCACGACGGTGAAGTCGACCGCTGAAAAGGTGCCGAGCGCCTGGATCGTCTTTAACCCGTGCCCCATGTCCTGAATTTCCGGAACGGAAAAAGTCGCATTGGCTTCGCCGATGCCCGGAGCGCTCTGGCGCACGTAAAGCAGCCGGTTTTCGTCGCGATTCGCGAGTGGCCGCAGCAGTACGGCGCGAACCACGCTGAAGATGGCAGCGTTGGCCCCGATACCCAGCGCCAGGGTTAAGGCCACGGTGATCCACAGCGCAGGAGCCCGGGATAAAGAACGCAATGCGATTTTCAAATCACGCAAGAATGACATCCAGACCTCCGTTGACCCGCGATCAAACTCCCTAGCCCTCGATTATCCCCCACTTATCCCCTGGACGGCTTGACAATACACGTTGATATCAACACGTTAGCATCGTATCAAGAGTGGCCATTGTTCCTTTTGATCGCGATTGCTGCCTTTGCCTGCACCTGCAGAGGGCGGCACGGGCGCTGGCCTGAACGGCTGTAACATGCAGCGAAAAAACCGCAACGTATCGGTCGCTCACCCTATAGTCGTTTGCGGAGTGAGGAAATAGACAGCAGTTTCGATTTTTTTTTAATTCCAGCCCTCAAAGCCGCTCCAGCAGGAACCTGTGCTCCGGCTCCTGCTGAGTCAGAGCCAGAGCTTTCTCGCAGGAGGAACGAGCCTCAGCGGCTCTGTCCAGTTCTCCTACTTCCGTTCCTTCGACCAAGAAGCAGAAAGAAAGGCACATCTGCCACCTCAACCTTTCGGTTGAGGTCGTCTAAGCCGGATCGGTATAGGATTCCGATGTGATTCCGACCGAGCCCATTGGCAGCATCCCTCGCCCTCCGCGGCTGATTCAAGCCATCGCAGACTATCAAGCGCACAAAATCGCTCGTGACGCGCTGGACACCGAATACTCCGACGCGCTCCGGGACACCATCGATCGCCTGCAACAAACCGGGTCGCCCGTGCTGACCGATGGCGAACAAACCAAGCCCAGTTTCGCGACTTACCCTCTCACAGGACTCCGGAACCTTGCCCCCGACGGAGTCGTGATCCCCTTCGCGGACGGTCACCAGCGCCAGTTGCCTCGATTGACCAGCGGGCCATTCCGCTACGGCGTTCACGCGGACACTTACGTGAAGGCTATCCGCGCCTACACCCAACGCCCGGTCAAGCAGGCGGTTATCTCGGCCTCCGCGCTGAGCCTGCTGTATCCGGCAAAGGAAATACCGGGCTACTCGCGAGACGCCTTTCTGGCTGATTTAATCGACGAGGCCGCGGCAGATATCCGTGGAGCTCTCGAAGCCGGCGCAGCCACCGTTCAGATCGATTTTACCGAGGGCCGGCTGTCGCTCAAGCTCGATCCCTCAGGAAATCTTCTGCGCAACTTCGTTGCCCTGAACAACCAGGTTCTGGACCGTTTCACTGCGGACGAGCGGCGCCAAATCGGCGTCCACGTCTGTCCTGGTGGCGATCACGATTCAACCCACAGCGCGGACGTGAACTACTCTGGTCTACTGCCCGACCTATTTCAGTTGCATGCCGGCCGGTTTTACCTGCAGATGGCCAGCGAATCAGACAAGCCGCGCCTGTACCCCATGATCAAGCAGCTAGCAAACGCTAAACAGCTTGTTTTCATAGGCGTCATCGATCCAATTCATCCAACGGTTGAAACAGCTGCGCAGGTGCGCGATCGAATTCTGGAAGCGGCATCCTTCCTACCCGTCGAACAATTGGGCACCACGGACGACTGTGGCTTCGCTCCCTTTGCTGACGACATATCCACGGCGCGGGATACAGCCTTCAAAAAGATTCAGGCTAGAGTTGAAGGAACCGAACTTGCCAGCCGGGAGCTAGGCGCCTGAGATAACCTGCCCCGGCGCAGAAGCTTGATCTGTGCCCGGCCCGGACTTTTAGTCGGGCCGTGAACGATGAGAATATGACGGGCTTTAAGGGCTAATGGAGAGAAGTACCTCAGGGGTTTAGCCCCTGAGGTGCTGCTTTCCGCTCGGTGCAGCACTTTTTCCGCAGCCTCTTTTAGTCCGGGGAAGCGGGTTTTCAACCCGCGAGAGCGCCCTATGTGGCAATTACCGGGCTTTAGCCCTGGTGAGAATGGCCAACTTAGGAACTCAGTTTCTACTATTCCTTTTGGGTTCTGCTAGGGCACAAACTCAGTCGAACCCAGATATTTCCAAGATCTGCTCTAAGAGGACCGCAGGGCCACCATGGGATCGACATGCGTCGCCCTCCACCCCGGCGCCAGCGCAGCAGCCAGCGCCGTCAGCAACAGCAGCAACGAAGCCACACCGAGGCTGACCGGGTCAGTTGGCCGCACGCCGACCAGCATGCTGGTCACCAGTCGCGCAAGCATGAGGCTCAGCACCAATCCCACCGCGATGCCGTAGCAGGCCAGCTTTGCGGCATGCGCCAGGACCGTGCTCAGGATTGCGCTTCTTTCCGCGCCGAACGCCATGCGTACGCCGATCTCAAAGGTACGTTGAGCGACCGTATAAGCCATCGTCCCGTAAACCCCCAACATTGCCAGCACCAGCCCAATTCCAGCGAACGAGGAGATCAGCGCCGCCCGAAAACGTTCCGTTGCGATCGACGTGTTCACCATGGCATCCATCGTGGTAAAGCGCATCGCGATGAACGGATTCACTCGCGCAATTTCTTCATGCACTGCGTTCATCAGCGTCAGCGGCTTTACCCCCGTCCGCAAAACAATGTGGATTTGATTGGCAAAATAGGGATGTTGGGTCATGGGCATGTAGAGCGTCGGACCCGGATTCTCCGCGGGCGACCCCTGGCGCACATCGCCGACCACGCCCACCACCGTCATCCATTTGTCGGAGTCAAGTCCACACTGGATCTGCTTGCCCAACGGATCAGCATTGCCAAAGCTCTGCTTGGCGAGCGACTCGCTGATCACTGCCACAAAGGGACTCTTGTCAGTATCCTGCGAGCTGAAGTCGCGCCCGCGTTTGATCGGAATCTCCATGGCCTGAAAGTAGCCCGGACTGGCCACGCTGAAGTTGGCGTACGGCGAATGGTTGACATCGACAGGCCCGGCGCCGCTCACCGTGTAATACCCGTTGGAACCATACCCACCCGTCGGCAGCCCCATGATTCCGGCTACATGGTGTATGCCCGGCATTGCCGCGAGTTGCAAAAAGAGCCCACTGAACTGCTGCACCACGCGCCGCGCATCCTCGCTGGAGTGCGCCGGCGCATCCGCATCCACCACCAGCAACTGGCGCGTCTGATAGCCCATGTCCCGATCGATGAGAGCCATCATGGTATGCAGCAGAAGTGCCGCACCCACCGCCAGTACAAACGTCGCCGCCACCTCCGCAATCACCAGTCCATCGCGAAGCATCGATGCGCCCTGCCCTGTCATACCGCGCGAGGCGTCTTGTTTCAATGTCTCCGCGGGATCGACCTTCGCTGCCTTCAGCGCGGGGAGCACTGACGATGCCAGCGCAGTCAACACAGAGAGCGCCAATGTAAATCCCAGCACCCAACCGTTCAGATGAATTTCATTCGTGCGCGGTAGATCCTTGGGGGCCATGTTCACCAGCACCCGCACCGCAGGGAAGGCCAGCAGCACTCCGGCTGCGCCGCCGATCAACGAGACGAGCAGGCTTTCGAGGATCACCGGCTGCATCACCTGCCAGCTGGAAGAGCCCAGGGCCCGGCGAATGGCGAGTTCGCGCTCCCGCTCCATCGAGCGCACCAGTTGAAGATGGGTCACGTTGACACACGCGATCAGCAGAATGAGCGCGACTGCAGCCCACAGAAATAAAAGCGTCGGGCGTGTATTTCCCAGGAGCGCCTCTTGCAGCGGCTGCGGCAATATCTGCTTATTTCGATTCGCCTCGGGGTATGCAATCTCAAGCCGTCGCGAAATTCCAATCAATTCTGTCCTGGCTGCCGGGAAGCTTGTACCGGAACGGAGGCGCGCCACCGCCTTGTAGTTGAAGGCCGTCCGTTCCTCCGACTCAGGCCGCAGAGGAAAGGCCTCCCACACGTGCGTCTGGGCAGGGAAGTCGAAGCCTCCGGGCAATACGCCCACAATCTCCACCGGCTCGTTCTCCACGTGCAGCATCTGCCCCAGTGCAGCCTGCGCGCTGCCGAAGTTATCGCGGGCAAACTGCTCGTTCACCAGGGCGGCATGATGAGCATCGGCATCCGCAAACAAGCGGCCTGCAATCGGCTGCAGACTGAAGACGCGGGGGAAGTTCGCATCCACGAAAGTCACTACCGTGAAGACCGAGTGATCGCGCAACTGCACACCCAGATTGCCGCCACTGTAGAGGCTCACGGCTTCCAAACTTCGGGCATGGTCGCGCACATCCACCCCGTCCGGTCCGGTTACGCCCGCAGTAGTATGCCCGTTGTTCGTCCAGTGCGTCTCCAGAACAGCGAGCTTGCCGGCATTCTTGTAGGGAAGCGGAGCGAGCAGGACTGATTCAATCACGGTAAAGATGGCAGCGTTTGCCCCGATTCCCAGAGCCAGGGTCAGCGCCGCTGTCGCAGTGAATACTCTGTGCTTAAGCAACTGGCGCCCAGCGAAACGCAGGTCTCCGAAGAAGGTTCTGGCGCTGTTCTCCCAGCCGTACGAATTCACCCGCTCTTTGGCGACGGCCATGGGGCCGCCTTCCAACCGAGCGGCCCTCCTGGCGTCCTCAGCAGAAAGGCCGCGTGACCTCCACGCGGCCTCTGCTTCCTCGAAGTATTGCTCTACTTCCTCCGCTGTATCACGATCGTGTTTCGCCCGATTCACCAGGCTACGCAGGCCGTAGGTCAACTGCCGCCAGAGTGACATGGGTCAACCTTCCGCTTTCAACAACCGCGCGATCGCAGATGCCCGCCGCGTCCAGTCCGCGGTTTCTTCCTCCAGCTGCTTCTTGCCAGTCCTTGTGAGGGTATAGAACTTCGCCCGCCGCGAGTTCTCAGTCTGACGCCATTCACTATCCAGCCAACCGGCGCGCTGCAAGCGCTGCAGCGCAGTGAGCAGAGACCCTGGGTTCACCTTGAAGACTCCGCGCGAGACTTGCTCCACACGGCGCGCGATGCCAAAGCCGTGCATAGGTTCCAAGCTCAATGTCTTAAGGATGAGCATGTCGAGCGTACCTTGAATGACGTCGGTATTCGGATCGGTCATAGAAGGAGACATTAGCACGCACTCATCATGACCGTCAAGATGTGATCATCATAGGGGAGGCGCCAAGATTTGTCATCCCGACCGGAGCGCAGCGTAGTGGAGGGACCTGCGGTTTCTTTTACGCCTTCTCACGCAACCGTCCTAAGTCCACAAATCCACACCGAGAAGCCTCCGCCCCAGGCCTGTCAGCTCGGCAACCTCATATTTCGTGCGTTCCCACTCTCGAGGATCCCCCGGGAACGCAACGCCAAGAGGAGCGCGCCGCTCGCGCCACGAAAGAATACGGTGCTCGCGCAAGCGTGCGTTCTCCGGCTCCCAAGGCGTCATGGAGATGTACTGTGCCAGGCGCGCTTTATTCTGAGAAGTATTGGGGCGGATGCCATGGGCTAACAAGCTATTGAAAATCAGCAGGTCTCCTGCCTTCAAGTGAACGGACCGCACCACGAAGCCGGAGATATCCGCTTTGAAGCCGTTCCGGTCCGAGGGCTGCCGCTTCTTCCATTCCTCGAAGTTTCGAAATTGCTCCGGAACACATTGGAATCCGCCCGTCTCGTCATCTGCATCGACCAGAGAAACGACTCCCTGCACGTTCACCGGAAGCGGGTCCAGGGTGGTGTCAACATCCGTGTGGATGAATCCGCCAAACGCTCTTCCGCTGCGGTTAGGCGTATTCAGGTTGGCGCGATCGATGGTGACCCAGAGCCGCTCCTCGTCCCAGATATCGACAAATGCGTCGTAGACGCGCGGATGCTGCCGGTTATCCCACAAATACTGGTGGTTGTAGACCTCCACCATACCGCTATTGTTCAGTTCCGCCATGGCGTGGCTACGGAGTTGCCCCCCGCTCCATGTTTCAGGGTTGCCAGGGTCCATCTCCTGGAACTCCCAGAGGAAATCGACCAGGCGCTTCACATTTTCCGCCGGCACGGCCTGCCGGACGACCACGAAACCGTAGGTCTGCCAGTGCTTGAAATCTTCTTCGGACAGCACCCGAAGAGGGAGCGTCTTCTGGATGTCGCGTAGCTGTGTTCTGACAACGATAACGGTCAAGCTGTTGCGGTACCGTTTTTCCTCGGGGGTCGAGTCGGCGTGCACTGTTTCCATGGAGAACCTCCGCGCGGGAGCGCATAGGAGAAATCTAGCGCTTTAAGGAGACGGCATGTTTGCCCCGGATGCCAAGTTCCGATACAAAAGTCTCACCTGAGATAAGAACCTCGCTACAATCAGATGATACGAGGCTATGCAGTGAAGCCCTACCGCGAACATGTAACCACGCCGCGGGACGCATCCTGGGTGTTCTTCGACCGGCGGCTGGAGCGTTTTCCATTTGAATGGCATTACCACCCCGAATATGAGCTGACCCTGACGCTCAACAGCCGGGGGCAGCGCTTTGTCGGAGACAACGTCTCTGCATATAACCATGGCGACCTGGTGTTGATTGGTCCAAAGATTCCGCACACGTGGTGCTCGAGTGAGCGGGCGAATCAGAGCCGCACTCATCGCGCGCTGGTTCTGTGGTTCACCGAAGCATTCGTCAAGACCATGATCGAGCCGCATGTCGAGTTGCACCCGATCCTTCGGCTTCTGGAAAGATCGTCGCGGGCGCTGACGTTCTCCACGGCCACGCGCGAGACGGCGCAATCGGCTATCTGCTCGATGCTCGATCAGGCGCCCGGCGCAACGTTTGTTATCCCTTCTCAACCTGCTGTTACTGCTCGCGGACGACAGCAGGACGGTCTTCCTGGCCTCCGCGGCAAGCGAAGCGATAAGTTCTCCCTCCGCAACCGAGGAGAGAATTGGCCGGGTGATTTCCTATTTGCATGAGCACTACCGCGAAGAAATGTCGGTTGCGAAGTTGATGCGAACGGCGGCTCTGAGCCGCAGTTCGCTGCATCGCCTATTCAAACTCCACACCAGCACCACGATTGTCGAATACGTGGCTCAATTGCGAGTCGGCAACGCCTGCGCCCTGCTGTTGAATACGCAGAAGGCCGTTGCCGCAATCGCCGATGAAGTCGGATACAGGAATCTGGCCAACTTCAATCGTCAATTTAAGGAGGTCAAGAAAAAGACCCCTCGGGAATTCCGCGCTGTCTTCCATCGCTGATGTGGCAAGGAGCCCCAACAGAAACCACCGGCGAAAGACTTGCGTTGGCGCTACTTTGTTTTCTCGCCCATGTCCTTCGGCAGATCAAGGTAGACGAGGCCAAAACGGGTAGATCCTGGATGAGACTCGTCAATTCCGACAATGCGGTACTGATGAGGGGATCCGGCGCGAATTTCGTGATCCGTAGAAGAGTTCGTGTTGCCGCTTCCAACCTGTCCGCAGGTAAGGCCACTGCGCGTGACAGTCAGGGCGCCCACAGGTTTACCTTGGTCGCACTCCAGTACTTCACCGTAACGTGAGAGCGGTTTGCGATAAAAGGCCAAAACCCGTGCCGCCGGATCGCTGGTCACGTAATTAACTGCCAGCAGGGCGAAGTGAAAGTCGCCGGCGGTAAGTCCGAGATCGGCTCCGGAGTCGTTGCCATCATCTTTGTAGAGAGTTGCCCCAGGATAGGTGGGCAGACCTATGTCAGCTGCCCTGGTGTGAGAGTTTGCATGGAGCGCGAGGTTGACGCCTGAATCTTGCCCAGAAGATACTGCGCTCCCAACCAACAGGATGGCCGCGGATAGAACAGTTGCCGGTAAACCCGGGACTAGCTGAATATGCACAGACATAAAGGTCCCCTCCCGCCTTGAGGTACAGGGAGAGATACGCCCCGGCCGTGAATAAAGTTCCGAATATTCTGTCGCCTCGAAAACCCGCCCGCTGCGGTTCCCAGGAAACCTTTGCACTAAAGATATAATCCGGCACACGATGGCTTTGCCCGCAGGCAGCGAGCTAGACGGATATGTAATAGTCGGCCTTCTCGGGGCGGGCGGAAATGTGGATGGGAGTGGATCCGAGTGACGCTCCGCTCTTTCTTCGCGACCTTGGAACGCGGGACGTGTATGCTCTCAGCCTGAACGGGAAATGGCCCACTTCCTATGAAAGCAATCGTGCGTATGCAATACGGATCGCCAGACGAACTGCAGTTCGCGGAGGTGCCAACGCCTAGCCCCGCCGGCAATGAGGTCTTGATCAAGCTTTGCGCGGCATCGGTAAATCCCGTGGACCTGTTCGTGCTGCAAGGCGCGCCGTGGAACCGCATCCCGGGACTACGCGCCAAGCCCAAAAACACGATCATCGGTTGTGATATCGCCGGCCGAGTAGAGGCAGTCGGCAGGAACGTAAAGCAGTTTCAGGCAGGCGACGAGGTCTTCGGGATAACAGGATTCGAGGGAAAGGGATTTGCCGAATACGTATGCGTATCTGAAGAAAAATTGGCGCCAAAGCCGGCCAACCTGTCGTTTGAGGATGCAGCAGCGGTACCCATCGCGGCAATTACGGCGCTCCAGGGTCTTCGCGACTGGGGACGGATGCAGCCGGGCCACAAAGTTCTCATTGAAGGCGCATCTGGTGGCGTCGGCACATTTGCGGTGCAGATTGCCAAAGAGCTTGGGGCTGAAGTCACTGCCGTATGCAGTACGAGGAATGTGGATTTAGCGGGATCGTTAGGCGCAGACCATGTCATCGATTACACCCATGTAGATTTCGCGCGGCTCGGGCAGCGGTACGATCTGATATTGGCCGTGAACGGTCATCATTCGATTTTTCAGTACAGGCGTATGCTCAGTCAGAACGGGATCTATGTCGCAATCGGGAGTCTGGTTCCTGTTCTTCAGGCGCTGCTACTAGGGCGACTCCTTTCAGCGCTTGGGCGCAAAAAGATGACTTTCTTTATCGCGAAAATGAATCAGAGAGATTTGCTTTTCTTGAACAGTCTTCTGCAGGCCGGCAAGATTGTGCCGATCATTGACCGACGTTACCGCTTGAGCGACGCAGCCGAAGCTCTCCGTTATCTGGCTGAAGGACATGCGCAGGGGAAAATCGTATTAACCGTTCCACCTTAAGGTGCGGAAGGGAGCCGCCTCAACCCCGCAAACCCCCTCTCCAGCGATCAGAAGACTTTAACAAGGTTGAAAATTGGCTGTGTCGGTCAGGCTGCGGTCCGATCGGGGAGCAGACGGCGGCGCAAGCTAGCCTGAGTCACCGCCGGCGGTGCATAGAGGGCGCCCATCGGTCCGGCGTCGGTTCCGGGCGCAACGACCTCGTCGATCCGGTCCAGGATTTCGTCGTCGAGGACGACTTCTGCGCCGGCGAGCAGATCGTCCAGTTGCTGCATCGTGCGGGGGCCGAGGATCGCCGAGGTCACGCCGGGGTGGGCCATCACAAAAGCCATCGCCATGTGCGTCAGCGACAGCCCGGCCTGCTCCGCGATGAGGATGAGCCGCTCGACCGCCTCCAGGTTGCGTTCGTCAGACATCTGTTTGGGAAACACCTTGACGCGCAGGCTTTCCGGCAGCGCCTGGCCCTTGCGGTAGCGGCCGGTGAGCATGCCCTTCGCCAGCGGGCTCCAGACGAGCGCGCCCATCCCATACTTCTGGCAGACGGGCAGAACCTCCTGCTCGATGCTGCGATTGAGGATCGAATAGGGCGGCTGCTCGGTGCGGAAGCGGGCCAGGCCCCGGCGCTCCGCCACCCATTGCGCCTCCACGATCTCAGAAACGGGAAAGGTCGATGACCCGATGGCGCGCACCTTGCCCGCGCGCATCAGGTCGGTAAGCACTGACAGCGTCTCCTCGATGTCGGTGTCGGGTGAGGGCCGGTGCATCTGGTAAAGATCGATATGGTCGGTCTGCAGGCGGCGCAGCGACGCCTCCACCGCCTGCGTGATCCAGCGGCGTGAACTGCCCTGGTGGTTCGGATCGTCGCCCATGGCGCCATGCACCTTGGTGGCCAGCACAACATTTTGGCGACGGCCCTTCAGCGCTTTGCCGACAATCTCCTCCGACTCGCCGTTGCTATACCTGTCGGCGGTGTCGACGAAGTTGATGCCGAAATCCAAGGCCTTGTGGACGATACGGATGCAGTCGTCGTGATCGGCGTTGGCGATGCCGCCGAACATCATCGCGCCCAAGCAATAGGGGCTTACCTTGATGCCGGTCCGGCCCAGCGTGCGGTATTTCATGGCTGTGTCCCTTCGTCTGTCGGTGTGCGGCCTCCTTGGCTGCGGCCTCGCCGCGCTTGAAATTGCGCGACCCAACCAGCACCGTGAAGCCATGCGCCACAAGGTCCTTTGCGATTTGAAGACCTATTCCTTGATTAGCCCCGGTGATCAGGGCGACGGGTTTGTCTTGCATGGACATTTCTCCTTTTCCCATTGGAGTATTCTGGGGATGTAGTCGCACCATGCATTGTTGGAATGGAAGGTATGCGCCCCAAGCATGAGCAAAGTACAATTCCGAAACATTGACCTGAACCTTTTGATCCCTCTCAAAGCCCTTTTGCATGAGCGCAATGTGACGCGCGCTGCGAAGCGCATCCATCTGAGTCAATCCGCCATGAGCCGCGCTCTGGATCGCTTACGTTCGGAGCTAGGGGACGAACTGCTCGTGCGAGTCGGACGCAACTACGAGTTAACTCCGCGGGGAACCGCCCTTATGAGCGAATTGGGGCAGATTATGCCTCGGTTGGCACGTCTGTGGGAGGGAGAACCTTTTTCGCCCGCGCAGAGCGAAGCGAAGATTCGTCTGGCCATGACCGACGATGCCGGTAGTGTCGTTCTGCCGCAACTTGCCGAGATTCTCGGACGGCTTGCGCCGGGCATCACTCTTGAGGTCGTTCCGTGGCACGAGCGAACGCATGAAGACAATCTGGCGACACAACTCATCCTAAGTCCGCTTGCAGCGCCCGCAACGTTTCGTTTTGAGCCTTTGTTCGAAGATAGTTTCGTTTGTGTGGCTGGCCGGAAGCTCAAACGCGGCAAAGGCGCAATCAGCATGAAGGAGTACCTCACCTTCCGCCATGTCTCAATAGAGACACAACCGAACCAGCAGAATCTGATCGATCGATCGCTTGCTGAAGCTGGATTGCGGCGGCACGTAGCTGTCCATCTTCCTTATTTCCAGGCTGCCATCAGAGTCCTTGAGGCCACAGATCTGGTGCTGACGATGCCTGCGCGCATTGCAGAACCAACGCTGGCTGCGCTCAACTTTCAAAGGCTGAAGGCGCCGAAAGAGATTCCCCACATTCGATACTCGATGGTTTGGCATCAACGCTTCGATAGCGATCTGTTGCACATCTGGATCCGAGAAACCGTGCATCAAATCTTTCGCGTTCCTGCTCCGCAGTAAGAATAGATAACGGTAAGTCGGCTCTCGTCAACAATGCATACGTGGCGAGCAGCGCGCCAGGACTGATCCTGCCCGCCGGACTAAAACAGTCGATTTGGGGTTCTTGCGTTCTGCAATCGCATGGACGCAACAGTCGCTCAATGCAGTTTGCGCTCACGCGTCAACTCGCGATTGTGGGCCGGACCCATGGACTCCAAAACAGACACCTTGACCTTCTACACGTTCGAGTATATATGTAGAAGCCATAGGCATGAAGACGGAAGACAGATTCGATCTCCCGCAGGGTACCCTCGATCTACTCATCATGAGGGTGGTTGCGCTTGGCCCCATTCACGGTTACGCCATCGCGCAAAGGATTCAGCAAATGTCTCGCGAGGCCTTGCAGGTCCAACAGGGATCCCTTTATCCCGCTCTTCATCGGCTCGAATACAAAAAGCTGCTGGCTTCGAACTGGGAACTGTCCGAGACAGGCCGTGAAGCCAAGTTCTACGAACTGACCGCCAACGGCCGAGCGCATCTCAAGGCTGAGACTGAGAACTGGAAGCGCCTCACCGACGTTGTCGGGCTCATTCTAAAGGGAACTCTGGAGGGACTTTTCATGAGCTGGCTGCAGAGACTATTCGCGCGCAGACGAATGGAGCGCGATCTGGACAAGGAAATCCAGTTTCACGTCGAATCGCAGGTCTCCGACAAGGTGCGATCCGGTATTTCCGAAATCGAAGCCCGCCGGCTGACGCGTCTGGAGTTCGGTGGCACCGAACAGATCAAAGAGGATTGCCGCCAGAGCCGAGGGACGATGTGGCTCGAATCGCTAGTTCAGGATGTCCGATACGGTCTGCGACAACTTCGAAAATCGCCCGGCTTCACCTTTATCGCCATCCTCTCCCTGACGCTGGGCATCGGCGCCAACACCGCCATCTTCACGCTGCTCAACGCGATTCTGCTGCGCCCGCTTCCGGTCCAGAAGCCCAGTGAGTTGCTTCTATTCGGGGACGGCCAGGCACAGGGCAGCATGGGCTCAATTCCCGACGGGAGCACGAGGCTGTTCTCCTATCCCTTCTTTCACGATTTTCGCCAGAAAGACACTTCGTTTTCAGGAATCGCCGCGGTAGACAGCAGCCAGTCTGCGACCAAAGCTTCGATTGGCGGGGCAGCTTATCAAACGGCCCACGTCGATCTTGTCTCCGGCAGTTACTTCTCCGTGCTTGGCGTACCAGCGTTTCTGGGCCGTACGATTGGCGAATCCGACGATGGCACCGACGGCGCAGGTCCGGTCGCCGTAGCCAGTTACTCCTGGTTCCAACGGCAATTCAATGGCGACCCATCCGCGCTTGGTAAAACCATCCGCATCCAGTCACACGACTACACGCTGGTCGGCGTTGCACGGCCGGGCTTCTACGGATACACGGTCGGCCAATCGACCGACCTGTGGATTCCGCTTTCGATGGAGAAGGCGTTCTCTCGTCCTGGTTGGAACGGACTGGGTGGTAAATTCTTTCAGTCGCTCTATCTCATCGGCCGTCTGAAGCCCGGCGTGACCGCAACCCAGGCGAGTGCCGAAACCAATCTGCTTTTCAAGCAGATTCTGCGCAGCTACCTCGGGCCTCAGCCTTCGCAAAAGCACCTCGACGAGCTTGCACACGCCAGCGTCCAACTCACTCCAGGAGGCCGCGGGGTCTCTTACCTGCGTTACGCATTCTCGGTACCGCTCGAAATTCTGATGGCCATTGTGGCGCTGGTGCTTTTGATTGCCTGCGCGAATATCGCGAACATGCTTCTGGCCCGCGGCGTGGCGCGGACGCGTGAAGTCGCGATGCGCATGGCACTGGGCGCATCGCGCCGCCGGATTGTGTTGCAACTTCTCACGGAGTCTCTACTGCTTGCTTTTCTGGGAGCGGCGGCCGGGGTTGCGCTGGCATGGAAGGCGAGTGCTGTGCTGCTGAGCATGGCCACGCCAGGCCCCAATCCAGTTCCATTGAATCTGACCCCCGACATGCCCGTGCTCGGCTTCACGCTCGGCGCCGCGGTGATAACGGCGCTTCTGTTCGGCATGCTGCCGGCATTCCGGGCGGCGGGGCTTGAGTTCACACCTGCCCTCAAGGACGGGCGCGGCAGTTCTTCTTCCACAACGCGTGGCGCGCTGGCGCGATCGCTTATCGTCGGACAGATTGCGCTTTCTGTCGTACTGCTGGTTGTCGCCGGGTTGTTCGTGCGCAGCCTTATAAACCTGTCGGACGTTGAGACTGGTTTCGACAAGCACAACGTCCTCATCTTTTCTCTCGACTCAAGCACGGCCAATCTGCCGCGTGGAACTCCGGAAGAGATACGCTCTGTCCAGTTACAGGAGCAGATCGAAGACCGTGTGCAGAACATCCCCGGCGTAAAGGCGGATGGCTTTGCCTTCTTCACTTTCAATCAAGGCGGATGGACCGACGAAGTTCTCTTCCAGGGCATCCCGCGGACGCAGTCAAACGGCGGCGAGGTCTTCTTCAACATTACCGGCAAGGGATATTTCTCCACTATGGGCATTCAGCTGATCGCGGGCCGTCTCTTCAACGCTCAGGATACGCAGACGTCAAATAAAGTCGCGGTCATCAACGAAACCATGGCGCGTCGCTTCTTTCCGAATGGTTCGGCGATCGGACACCGCTTTGGAATCGGAGAGACCCCGGATCATCCTGGCGAGAAGGAGGTGATCGGCGTGGTCAAAGATGCCAAGTACAGCTCACTCACCGAAGGCACGCTGATGGCCGCCTATTTCCCCTGCACGCAAAATCCCGGTTTCTACGGGAACTTTGCGGTTCGCTATGCACCTGGGGCGAACCGGCAGGAGATCGTCTCGCGAACGCGCCATGCCATCGCTGAGGTCAACCCGAACATTCTGGTCAACAACGTTGGCAGTCTGGAGGAGCAGGTGGACGGTTCCATTGCGACGCAGTCGCTGATTGCCCGGCTTTCCAGTTTCTTTGGAATCATTGCTGTTTTGCTCGGCTGCATCGGTATCTACGGTTTGCTTTCGTATTCGGTAGCCCGCCGTACGAGTGAGTTTGGCGTCCGTCTGGCACTCGGGGCACGATCTCACATGCTGCTTTGGATGATTCTTCGAGAATGCATTCTGCTATTGGCTCTCGGACTTGCTATCGGTGTGCCCGTCGCCTTGAGTTCAACACGCATTCTTAAGAGCCAGCTCTACGAGTTAAGTCCGCTCGACCCGACCGCTATCTCCATCGCAATCGCCGCCGTTTCTGTAATGACCATCGCCGCCGCATGGGTACCCGCAAGGCGCGCCACCAAAATCGACCCGATGCAAGCCTTGCGCACCGAATAACTAACAACTGACGACACTTATTCCTCCCTGAGCACCTGCATGGGATCGACGGCGACAGCGCGTACGGCGGGAATTGTGCTGGCCGCGACTGCGATGATCGTCAAACCGCCGGCCGCAAGAGCCAGCGTCAACGGATCAAACGGCTCGAGTCCAAAGAGCATGGCTCGCGCCGCGTTTCCCGCGGCAGCAGCGAGGGCGGTTCCCGCAACCAGACCGATCACAAGCAGGACCAGGGCCTCACCCAGAATCATGCCGAGGATGTTGACCTTGTCAGCCCCGAGCGCGATTCTGACGCCAATCTCGTTTCTCCGCCGGACGACCATGTAGGAGATGATTCCGTAGATGCCGACAATGGCGAGGACAGTCGCGAGAATTCCGTAGAAGCCTGAGAGTGTAGCCATCAATCGCTCGCGCGTCAGCCTTTCCAGAATGGACGTCCTTAGTACACTGAAGTTCAGTACGATGGCTGGGCTGCTTATTGCCGTGGCGTCCTTCAACGATCCAATCAGCGCAGATGCGGCTTCGTTGGAGCGGATCAGGAACGTGGAATCGGTGCCCGCGTCCGCGATTTGATATTCGGCTACGAAGATGATCGGGATCAAATCCTCGCGGAGATCGAGGTACTTCGTGTTTCCTACCAGGCCGACAATCCGATACAGCTTATCCGGCTTCCCTCCTGGTTGCTGGACTCCGAAGGTCATGCCGATTGGGTTTGCCTGTCCAAGAAAACTCCGGGCAAACTGCTGGTTAACGATCGCGACAAGCGGGGAAGCCGGAGTGTCATTCTCGCTGAAGTCCCGCCCCGCGAGCATCGGAGTTTGCAGAGTCTGGAAATATCCCCCACTGGCGGCATCAAAGTACACTAGCTTGCGAGAAATCGACGCACTCGGAATATCGACGAACTCGTTCCATCCATCGCCGCTCAAGGGAACAATCGAGGTCTCCGACGCCGAAATTACGCCGGGCATATTCTTTACCTTCTCCAGCAGTTCGCGCTTGAATTCCAGGCGGTTCGCGGCTGGAACGTTGAGCGGCGAAAAATCGAAATCGGCGACGAGAACGTTTTCCTGCCGGAATCCGGCATTGAGAGCGAGCAGGTTGCGAAAGGTTTGAACAAACAGTAGAGCCGCCACGAGCAACACCAGCGAGAGTGCAACCTGGGAGACGATCAGGCCCCTGCGCAGCAGGAAGCGTTCGCGGCCCGCTGTAAGTCCGCGGCCGGCCGCCTTCATGACTGTGCCGGGATCCGCGTTGGCCGCCTGGATAGCGGGGGCGACCCCAAAGAGCACGCAGGTAAGTAGCGCAACTCCAAAGGTGAAAGAGAGCACCCGGAGATCCGGATAGAGTGGAAGAAATAGGGGATCCTGCACGTTGCCGATATACGCAGTCAGAAGCCTGCCCAGCACCTGCGCCAGCGCGATGCCGATCGTGGCCCCACTCAAGGCGAGGAGCAGGCTCTCCGCCAGCAATTGGCGGATAAGGCGTAGGCGCGAGGCCCCGAGCGTGAGTCGCAAGGCCATTTCGCGCTGGCGAGCGCCTGCCCTGGCCAGCATCAGATTTGCCAGGTTTGCGCACGCAATGAGCAATACCAGTCCTGAGATGGAAAGGAGCACCCAGAGCGGATCGGCATATTGTTTTCGCAATGGAGAAGCGCCCGTCGCGGCAGGCTGTGCCGTCAACGAGAACCGCAGATAATCCTTTCTGGCGGCCGCGTCGTATTCCGCAGGCAGAGTGGCGGAATAGATCCCAGGGGCGATGGAGGCAAGCTCCGCGGAAGCTCGCTTGAAGGTCCATCCTGGGTTGAGGCGGCCGATCGCCGCCAGCCACCACGTTGTAGAACCGGCCGTCCACGCTCCCTCTCTGTGAATTGCTGGTTCGGTGCAAAGGGGAAGGGCAACATCGAAGTTACGCCCCACTTCAAGACCGAAAAAGCTCGGTGGTGTCACGCCGACGATCTCAAAGGGATGTCCATCGAGCGACAGCTTGCTCCCGATGACATTGCCACGCCCGCCAAATTCCCGCTGCCAAAAAGCGTTGCTGATGACAGCTCCGCGGATACCGCACCCTCGATAGTCGTCGCTTTGCGCGATCAGCCTGCCCAGCATGGGCTGCACCTGAAGGACCTGGAAGAAACTGCCGCTGACCCACATCCCTTCGGCATAGCGCGCTTCGCCACCTTGTCCCATGTCAAACCGCTCTGTGCTCCATGCGGCTATGCCGGAGAAGGCCTGCTGCTGTTGCCGCAGCTGATCCCAGATGGCGAAGGAGAATTCCTTTTGCCTTGCAACCGTGCTTCCGATTCGTCCATCGTGAAACTCCTGGATATCCGCGAGTTGCTGCGGCGAAGGCACGGGCAACGTTCGCATCACAACGGCATCGATCAGCTCGAAAATGGCGGTATTTGCGCCGATGCCAAGCGCAAGCGAGAGAATCGCCAGCGCCGCAAAGCCGGGATTGAGACGCAGCAATCGCGCGGCCTGGCGCAAGTCGTTTCCCAGTCCTGCGAAGAGCCGCTCCCGCCGATCGAGGCCGGGAGTGGCTGTCTCGGGCGAAGTCGAGAGCAGTGGACTCAACTCCGCAACCAGTTTGCCGTCGTTGAGTTCCGCCTTGAGCAATCGGCAGGCCTCTGCATCGTCGTCACCATTGCATAGCAGCTCGTTGTACCGGTCGGTGAGATGTTGAGACAGTTCTTCGACGAGCTCGGCTTCCCGAGCCGGGTCCATGTTAAGCCTGGCGATTGCGGCGCGGATTTCCTTCGACCAATCAGGCATGTTCTCCTCCTGTGATTCGATCGATCGCGTTGACAAATTCGGCCCACGAACTGCGCTGCTCCTTAAGTACTGTCTTGCCCTGTGCAGTCAGCTGGTAATATCGGCGTCTGCGTTGGCCGGCCTTCTCCACCCATCGGCCCGAGATGAAGCCGCGTTTCTCCAGGCGATAAAGCAGAGGGTAAAACGAGGCGACATTGAACTTGAGCGCGCCTTCCGAGCGCTGCTCGATCAGCTTGCTGATCTCATAGCCGTGACGGGGGCGGTGCTCGATCAATGACAGAATGAGCAATTCGGCGCTGCCCTTCTTCAATTCCCGATTGAACAGTGTCACTCGCATATGTTGCATAGCAATATATAATGATCGCACTCTACGCGGATGTCAACAGCCGTCGGTTGGCGCTAGGAAGATTCGCAGCGAGGAGCAGATTATGCCCGTGGGCCGGTACGACAGGTCGCGGGCCGGCCCAAGCGGGTACGGCCCCTCATCGATTACACCAGTGCAGATTTCGTGCTGCTTGGGCAGCGGTACGATCTGATATTGGCCGCTAACGGACTAAACTGCGCCGAAGACCCTGTTCGATGCTGCAATGTTCATGGCAAACGCCGATGGTTTCGGCACATCTCATAGCTGAGGATTCGCTTCTTGGGGGATGTTTAGTTCTCCACGGCTAACGTGCGTGAAGTTACTTCGGACCGTGATCGGTGGCAGCAACGGCTTGGGGCAGTCTGGCAACGATGAACTTGAGGAACTATTTTGTGTGGCTGGTCTTCTATTCGTCACCGTTGATGTAATGGCCACATCTTGCCCCCGCAGATTCTACCTCGTAATTCCCGAAAGATCTTTTTTGAGTAACCGCCTGATTATCGCCTGGTTATACCTACATACAGTTGAACTGTACAGATAAACTGTATATATGGTATGCTCACGTCATGAGCAAGAGGTCACCCGTCCCCGAGTCTGAAACCGCGTCAGATCTCGCTGCACAAATTCGGACCATCCTGAGCAGGTTGAAGCGTCGGTTGCGTGAGCAGGGAGGGGGAGGAGATCTGACGCCATCTCAGATCTCCGTCCTCCTTCGTCTTGAAAAGGATGGTGCCGCGACGGTGTCAGGCTTAGCTCGGGCAGAGGGGATGCGCCCTCAATCGATGAGCTCCATCGTCACCTCTCTGCAGGATGCCGGCTTAGTAGGCAGTTCCTCCGACCCGAACGATGGCCGCCAGACTCTGATGTCGCCCAGCAGCAAATGCGAGAAGTTGCTTCGGGAGAGCCGCGCCGCGAGGCAGGATTGGCTCACCACCGCAATCCTGCAAAAGCTCTCCGTCCAGGAGCAGCAGAAGCTATCGGCGGCTCTCGATCTTCTTAGCCGACTTACCGAAGATGGGCCTCTTTCGTGAGGCCTTGCTTGTTACTGTACCGTTTCCGAGGAGAAGAGCCGAATGCCAGTCACAACCATCGACGCTAAAACAGCACTGATCGTCGTCGACCTTCAGAGGGGCATCGTCAACTTGCCCTCCATCCACCCGATCAGCGGTGTCATTGAGCGCTCCTGCGCGTTGATCGATGCCTTCCGGCAGCATGGTCTTCCAGTTGTGCTCGTTAATGTGGCAGGCGGTGCTCCCGGGCGCACGGAGCAGCCGCGACGTCATGCGACGTTGCCCGAGGGATTCACCGACTTACTCCCGGAACTGAACAAGCAGCCTGGCGACATCGTCGTGACCAAGCAGACATGGGGCGCATTTCCGAGCACGGATCTCGAAAGCCAACTGAAAGCGAAGGGCGTCACGCAGGTTGTCGTTGTGGGCGTGGCTACCGGAACCGGTGTGGAAGCCACCGCACGTCAGGCGTATGAGCATGGCTTCCATGTCACGCTTGCCATCGACGCCATGACCGATGCGCGGCCGGAAGCGCATGCATACAGCCTGGCGCACGTCTTCCCTCGTCTCGGAGAAACCGGCACGACCCAAGAAATTATCGATCTGATAGCGAAAAGAGGTTCTGGCAAATGAACTGGCTTCATCTCGTTTCGTACTTCTTCGGTGGCATCTTTCTGGCAAACGCCGTTCCGCATTGTGTCAGCGGCATGATGGGACGGTCCTTTCAGAGCCCCTTCGCAAAGCCCCCAGGACAAGGGCTTTCTTCCTCGACCGTCAACGTTCTATGGGGATTTTTCAACGCAGTCATCGGCTACATGCTCGTGCTGCATGTCGGACACTTCGATGTGCGATCGACGAGCAATGTCCTCGTGTTTGCGGTGGGTGCGCTGCTTATCAGCCTTAGTCTCGCCCGGCACTTCGGACAGTTTCATGGTGGCAATACGCCGGAGGGTTGATGAAGAACCCCATGGCGGGCGCTTTCCGTGCCCTGAGTCGTTTCAACTATCGAGTGTGGGCAGCGGGCGCCCTGGTGTCCAACATCGGGACATGGATGCAGCGCATTGCCCAGGATTGGCTCGTGCTCACGCAGCTAACGAACCACGATGCCTCCGCCGTTGGTATCGTCATGAGCTTGCAGTTTGGCCCGCAGCTGCTTCTGTTGCCGTGGACAGGCCTGGCGGCGGATCGCTTCAACCAGCGCAAACTCCTGATGCTTACGCAGGCTACGATGGGCGTCCTTGCGCTGATCCTGGGAGTGCTTACGATCGAAGGCGTCACTCGACTCTGGCACGTCTATGTGTTTGCATTTTTGTTTGGCTGCGCTTCGGCCCTTGATGCCCCGGTACGGCAGACCTTTGTAGGGGAACTGGTGGGCGACGAGCATCTGGCGAACGCAGTGGCGCTCAATTCCACATCCTTCAATGCTGCTCGGATGATCGGCCCCGCGCTAGCCGGTCTGCTTATCGCCAAGGTCGGTACTGGTTGGGCGTTTCTGCTCAATGGGATATCGTTCGTCGCCGTTCTGACTTCCATGTCCTTCTTCCGGGTCTCGGAGCTGCATCCGAATGTCCGGGCCCGCCGTGCCGCGGGTGGATTCATGGAAGGCTTTCGCTACGTTTGGGGGCGCGCAGACCTCAGGGCCATCATGATCATGTTGTTTCTCATCGGCACGTTCGGATTGAACTTTCCGATCTTCACATCAACGATGGCCGTCAAGGTATTTCACTCTGACGCGAAAGGATTCGGACTACTTTCCTCCATCATGGCGATTGGTACGATTTCGGGAGCTTTGCTCGCCGCTGGCCAGGAGAAACCACAATTCGGATCCTTATTCATTGGCGCTGCTCTTTTCGGTATCGGATGCACACTTGCTGCGCTGTCTCCCGGCTATTGGTGGTTTGCCGGCTCTTTGGTGTTGATTGGTGTCGCCGCTTTGACGTTCACAAACACCACCAACGGCATGATGCAGCTCTCTGCCGAACCTGCAATGCGTGGGCGAGTTATGGCACTTCGCCTGGCCGTTGCACTCGGCGGTACCCCGATCGGCGCACCCATCGTCGGCTGGGTAGCCAATCGCTTCGGCCCGCGCTGGGCGCTTGGAGTAGGCGCCGCATCGGGGTTTGCTGCCGCTATTGTGGCCGTTCGGGTTCTGACGCAACGAACAGAATCCATACCCGAAAACGAGCCACGTCCAATTGAAGCGAAGTGAAGAGGCTGCCTGAGGTCAGAATCAGGTGTCTGAACAACGCGAACCATTCAGATAAATACGAACGGGACCGAACAACCTCAGCTGCGGACCAGCTATTTTCGTGTTCAGACGCCAACCGAGGATGATGCCAGCCCTGGCCTGGTCCCTGCGACCGCCCGTTACTTGCTTGCCCCGTGCTCACGTTTGCCTATCAAAACGTGGGCCCGACCAGCCCCAGCACGCCGTTCGCTTTTGAACAATACTGCTCTGGGCCGGACACTCGACGATCCAACAAGCTTGCGACTCTGTTGATTTATAAATACTTCCGTGTGGCCCGCGAATTGCTTCGCATACTCTGATGCAGTCTGTTGAAGAGGAAAGCCAAACAGCTGCGAAGCCGGTGTACCAGTCGATGAGGGCTATCCAGGGAGGTTCTTTATCATGTTGACACTCTTGGGGCGCACCAATCGCGTTCTCCGTCGATTGAGGCGCGCACCGCTCTTCTCGGCAATCGCCCTGATCACTCTCGCGGTGGCAGTCGGTGCAAACACCGTGATTTTCAGCGTCGTGAACGGTGTGCTGCTCAAGCCCTTGTCCTATCCCAACCCGGATCGGTTGATTGCTGTTGATCATTCGTCGCAGCAAATGGGCTTCAAGAAAATGGGGATCGCTCCGTCGATCTACTTTGTCTATCGCGAGCAAAATACGACCCTCGCGGACATAGGTGCCTATGACGATGATGAGCTTGATGTGACTGGCGCCGGAGCGCCAGAACACGTTCGCGTTCTCGATGTCACGGATGGCACATTGCCACTGTTGGGCGTTAGCCCGGCTCTGGGGCGCTTGTTTACCCGGCAAGATGATGCACCCGGAGCGGCACAAACCGTAGTCCTCACGTATCCATACTGGCAGCAACGCTTCGGTGGAGCGTCATCTGTCATCGGCAGCTCGATTACGGTGGGCGGCGTGCCCAAGGAGATCGTTGGGGTTCTTCCCCAAACCTTCCATTTCCTCGATCAGAAGGACCCATCGTTGATACTTCCGATGCAATGGGATCGTGCCACCACGACCCTCGGAAGCTTCGACGGGAACGCGATAGCAAGGCTGAAACCTGGGGTTAGCGTACAACAGGCTGCTGCTGATCTGGAGCGTCTGCTTCCGGTAGTAGCAAGAACCTTTCCGCCACCAAGGGGCTTTAGCGTGAGTCTCTATCAATCGATGCACCTTAGGCCGAGCCTGATTCCCCTAAAAGACGACGTGGTTGGGAATGTTCAGAATGCTCTCTGGATTCTGCTGGCCTCTACTATCCTGGTGCTTTTGGTGGCGTGCGCGAATGTTGCCAACCTCCTGCTCGTTCGCGTCGAAGGTAGGCATCATGAGTTTGCCATCCGCTATGCTATCGGCGGGGCAAGGAAAGGAATTTCCGCCGACATTCTCTTGGAGAGCAGTCTGCTTGGGCTTGCGGGAAGCCTGATTGGGCTACTGCTCGCATCAGGAGCGATGCGCGTCCTTGTCGGGCTTGGAGCCACAAATATTCCCCGTATCCGCGACATTGGCATCACGCCATCTGTGCTGTTGTTTACCGTCGCCATTGCTGTGGTCGCCAGCCTTTTGATTGCCTGCGCCCCAATTCTTAAGAGCACAGGCCCGCACCTGATAAGCGACCTTCAGGATGGAGGTCGCGGAGTGGGTGATGGCCGAAAAGGGCAGGGCACACGCAAAGCACTGGTCATGATTCAGGTCGCGCTTTCGGTAATCCTGCTGATTTGTTCGGGGCTTATGATTCGCACATTTCGGGCGATGATGCATGTGTCGCCCGGATTCACATCCCCTGAAACCCTTCAAACATTCGGCTTCTATATTCCAGACACCCAAATCCCCGATACCTCTCCAGAGCTCGTGATTCGCATGGACGAGGCGATCGTGCAAAAAATCGCCTCTATTCCCGGCGTATCTTCGGTGAGCATTGGCCGTTCTGTGCCGATGGACAACAACAACGCCAATAATCCTGTATACGTTCAGAACCGTACCTACGAACCCAGTGAGGTTCCTCCGGCGAGGCGCTTCAACTACGTAGCGCCGGGCTTCTTTTCAACGCTAGGCACGCCGCTGCTTGCGGGCCGGGATTTCACGTGGACGGACACGTACGAGAAGAGGCCGGTTGTTGTCGTCTCCAAGAGCTTTGCTAGCGAATACTGGCGTCGCCCTCAGGACGCGCTGGGCCAAAGAATACGTGTGGTGAGTACCGATCCTTGGCGCGAGATCATAGGCGTCTCAGAGGACGTCCATTACGACGGCGTTGAGAAACCCACTCCGTCAGTGGTGTACTGGCCTCTCATAATGGACCATTTCGCAGGCCATGAACAAAGGTTACAACGCGCCACTGTTTTTGTGGTGCGGAGTCAGCTCGCGGGTACGCAATCTTTGATGAAAGCTATCCAGCAACACGTATGGATGGTGAACCCTAACGTGCCTTTGGCGAACAGTGAAACGCTGGGTGATCTCTACACGCAATCGATGGCGCGAACATCGTTTACGCTTGTGATGCTCTGCCTCTCCGGAGGAATTGCGCTCCTTCTTGGGACTGTAGGGATCTACGGGGTCATCGCATACTCCGTCTCCCAGCGCACTCGCGAAATTGGGATTCGGATGGCGCTCGGAGCACAGCGTGGAGCTGTGGTGGGAGCATTTGTACGACAAGGCATGTGGCTAACCGTTGCGGGGATCGCAATTGGCTTGGTGATTGCGTCCGCAACGATGCGCTTCTTGTCCGCTATTCTCTATGGTGTCAGTACTGACGACCCGATTACGTACATAACCATCACGTGTGTTGTGGTGATAGCGGCTCTGCTTGCGTGCTATTTGCCATCACGCCGGGCAGCAGAAGTTGACCCCGTGCTCGCCCTGCGAGGATAGGGCAATGGTCTCGGTAGGTTCGCCAAGCGAGCAAACCGGATCTCACGTTAGCGTAAAATTCTGGGGGGTCTGGAGGAACGGTATGAGAGTACTTCGATTCCTGGTGCTCGCCGCTCTATTGTTAACTGTCGGCAGGTTCGGAGTGGTCAGCGCACAATGGTCAAGCCCGACGGCGCAGGCGCTCGACCGAGCCAAGGAGGCGAACGAGCTTCGCATCCAACGGCAAAAACAGCTCGTTGCCGAAAGCGACAAGCTATTAGAACTGTCGGCTGATCTTAAAAATCGGATTGACAACTCGGCCCCTGATCGGTTGTCTGTGGACTCGCTGAAGGAAACTGTAGAGATCGAAAAGCTGGCGCATAAACTTCACCAGCAGATGAAGGACTAGCGGATACGTAGGGACGCCAGAGTCTTCAGAACTTCAGCGAAGTGCCGCCTCAAAAAAACTCGTTACCCTGGACTGGTATTGCGACTTCGCGATGATTTGCGCGTCGGCGTGTCCGGAGCCTGGTACCAGCCAAAGCTGTTTTGGCAGCTGTGCCGCGGCAAAGTTCCTTAAGCTATTGTCCACCAGTGCCACGGGATCTCCTTGATCATGAATGATCAGCAGCGGCCGGGGACTGATTTCGGCGATCACGTCCACAGGCCGGACGCGAGTGATATCAATTCCCGCTCGCAAGTCGGCGATGGCCACTGTTATGGGTGCAAATGGAAAGGCGGGAAGATGAACGAAGTGTTCGAAGGCGGTAGCGATCACGCGTGGGCCATCGCTGAAACCTGAATCATCTACGACTGCGCGGATGCGCTTGTCTTTGGCCGCCGCCAGGATTGCAGAAGCGGCGCCCATGGATATACCGAGGATGCCGATTCGGTTTGCGTCGACATCACTTCGCCCGGCTGCGTAGTTAACCACCGAGACCACATCCTTCTGCTCCAGAGCACCCACTGTCACAAACCTGCCGCCGCTTGGTACGCGTGCCCGGGAATTGTATGTCAAGACGCTGAATCCCGCGCGATGGAGAAATTCGGCAATCGACAGCATCTGATCCTGCGTATCGCCGTAGCCACTCGCGAGGATTACCAATGATGAGTGAGCTCCACGGAAAAAGCGCCCGTCGAGGAGAACTTTGTCTACGCTTCGAACCTGGATGTGCTCAGGATACAGATCGGGGAACGTGGCGAGAGACCATTCATACCGGTGATACTCAGGATGAAGTGCGCGCTCAGATCCAACCCAACCGATGGCTCCGAAACTCGCAAGGGAGAGAAGAACAAGTCCTGCGACACACCACAGCGTGATCCTCCGTAGCATCTTGATGTTTCGTAGCATCTAGGGCCGAGCTCCCGCCACCCGGAGGAGATCCAGTTTAACGGATCCGTTTAGAAAAACCGCGCTTTCCACACGCGCTCCAGAAATAGCTGATACTTCCCTCGAAAAGGGGTTTCAGGCAACTTGCCCCTTCTTCCAAAAGCGATTTATCGAAATTGAGACTCTTTAAGGCGCTTACCAGAAAAACTAGAGGATCCCAGGTCTCAAAACTCGAGACCTGGGGCACCCGGTTTCGTGGTCAAAACGACTTCCAAGCGCGGACTTTCTTTCCTATGCTCCCTAACGAGAGAATACCTTCCTTGCCGGCGACGCTAGTGACCACCGTGTCAATTTCGGAGCCGTCCTCCACGACTACGAAGTTTGTGACCACTGGCGGCCTGCCATCGGTGAAGTCGATGGTAAAAGTACCGGTGCAATCCGGGTTTACCGTGTACGTACCGTGGGCCGGTGTGTGCGTGAAGTCGGAGGCGACTGTACCGGCGATGGTTACCGTGTCGATCTGTTCAAAGGTCCCCTGGCCATCGAAGTCGGCCATGGCGACGCCTACCTGCAGACCCGTTGGGCCGGTGACGCCGGAGACGGCGAATTTGGTGCCTTGAAGCGTGAATCCGTAATGACCGGAAAGAAGTTTGGCGTTGCATCCCTCGGTGTCGCTCAGCGCATATCCTGACCCGGCAGCACCGAGTGTGAGCAGCACGAATGCTGCCGCATTTGTGAAAATCTTTCTGTTCATAATTCCTCCGTCGTAGTTGGCTGCGATCCTTCTTGTAGCGACCTCCCACAACCCAGTCAATCGACTCCACCTGACCCCTTCCTGACTTGCTAAGAAGGTGCTGCCAAAGGATTTGTGTGATTTCCTGAACTGGGTAACTGAGATAACATGACAGCGGGTCATGGTGACCCTATGAATTCGCCAACCAGTTCCGGCCGCAAAGTTCGGGCCGGCGTTTTCGAGATTGATTTGGCCGCGGGCCAATTGCACAAGAACGGGCGGAGATTGCCGCTTCAGGAACAACCCTTTCGCGTTTTGGCCACGCTGCTGGAGCACCCGGGAGATGTGGTCACCCGCCAGGAGTTGAAGGAGAGGCTCTGGCCAGCCGACACCTATGTCGGATTCGACGAGGGCCTTAACACCGCCATCCGCAAGCTGCGAACGGCCTTCGGCGACTCAGCCGGTAATCCAAGATTCATCGAAACTTTGCCCCGGCGAGGGTATCGGTTCATCGCTCCAGTAACCGAAACCATGCCAGTGGATGGTTTGCCCTCGAGCATGGAAGTGCGAGGAGATGGGGCACAGATTGAGGGCCACGCAGCGGTCGTCGCGTCGGGCCGGCCGCAACAAGTTGAGCGGCCGCCAACTCCTGCGGATCACAAGCGGCGAGGAAAGAAAGTTGTTCTGGTCGCCGCTTTTCTGGTTTTGGGTCTCACCGTGGTTGCATACGTCGTGCACCGGCATTCTTCCTCGGGTTATGCTCCCGCTAAACGCGCGATGCTTGCGATATTACCCTTTCAAAATCTCAGTAATGACCCAGGGCAGGAGTACTTCAGCGATGGGCTAACCGAGGAGACGATAACCGACCTCGGCCAGCTCAGCCCGGAAAATCTGGGAGTTATCGCCCGGACTTCGGCCATGGCCTACAAGCACACGGGCAAGACCGTCAGCCAGATTGGCCGTGAGCTGCGCGTCGACTACGTCCTGGAGGGAAGCGTGCGGCGGGAAGGGGGCCGAGCCCGCGTCAGCGTCCAGTTGATTCGGGTGAGCGACCAGACTCACCTTTGGGCACAGAATTACGATCGCGATCTGCAGGACTTGCTTGACGTGCAAAACGAGCTGGGAAGGGCGATCGCGGAGCAGGTCCGGGCTAATCTCACACCACAGCGGCAGATCGAGTTGGCCAAGAAGCACGTGGTGAACGCCGAGGCCTACGACCTGTACTTGAAAGGCCGGTTCTATTGGAACCAAAGAACCCCCGACTCCATCAAGGAAAGCATTAGATATTTTCAGCAAGCTACCGCCAAAGACGGCAACTTCGCCCTGGCCTATGTCGGCCTGGCCGACGCCTATAACATCAGCAATATCATCGGGCCAGTCTCCGCGAGGGATAGTTTTCCGCAGGCAAAGGCCGCAGCGATGAGGGCGATATTGTTGGATCCCTCGCTTGCCGAAGCGCACGCCGCCCTGGGTATGGAGAAATCGCACTACGAATTTGACTTTCCAGGGGCAGAAAGAGAATTTCTGAAGGCCATCGACCTCAACCCGAACTCGCCCAATGCCCATTTTTTTTATTCCAACTGCTTCCTCATGCCCATGGGCCGAAAGGCGCAAGCTATTGCTGAAAACAAGAGGGCGATGGAAATCGATCCCCTTTCGCTACCTATCAACAACTTCATGGGCATGACGTACATGCTGGCGGGCGACGAAACAAGCGCGTACCGGCAATTCCAGCACACCATCGCCTTGGATCCCAGCTTTGCACTCGCGCACGAATACTTTTCCTTGTTGCTGATGACAACGGGAAGATATGAGGAGGCGATCAAGGAGCAGGAAAAGAGCGAGGTGCTTACCGGTTCCAGTCCCGAGGAAGCGGCGGCTGAAGCGATTGTTATGGAGAGTGCATTCAAAAACGGGGGAGAAAAGAGATTTTGGCAGAAGCACCTCGAGCGTGAGCTGGAGTTCAGCAAACAACCCGGGGCGTATGCATCGCCGAGCTACCTGGCCGGTGCTTACGCTATGGCCGGCCAGACGGATAAGGCCTTTGAATTGCTGGAGAAGGGTTACGAGGCACGTGAAGGGCAGGAGCTGACTTTGTTGAAGTTTGATCCTGCCTACAAGAATCTGCGCGGCGATCCGCGATTCTCCGCGATGCTGCGGAAGATCGGATTACCTGAGTGAAAATCCACCGTTGGCTCCATCGATCCACATCGTGCACATCGGGCAAGGCTTGACCTGCTTCTTGCTGTACATCAAGTGGTAAATCACCAGCGGCCGGCCGCCGTGAAAAGTTGCTGAGCTTTACGGTGTGTACGGGTTCGTGGTTCGCATCGAGACTGCCCGGCCCCTCGAGGAATTCGTAATCCTGCAAGGCTGCACCCTGCGGCAACGCGCGCCGCTGCGCCGCTAATCTTTCGCGGTGCTCCATCAGCTCGATCTCCGTCAGGCGCAATTCTTCGCGCTTCGCCAGATATTCTTCGGATTCATTCGGAAGATTCGTCTGCCGGTACGTTCCACTTTTAAATTCATAAGTCATGTCACACCTCCTCAGGTCGCTGCTGACCGCTCGACTCGAAAACGGAAAGACTTGACGGCATACCACACCCCTCTGTATATACTGTCTATACACAGATGTCTGGAACCTTTACACTCTCGCAGTCGGATAAGCGCCCCATGTATTTCCAGATCATGGAGCAAATCAAGCAGCGCATTATCGTCGGTGACTGGGCGGAAGGTCAGCCGATACCCTCCATCCGCCAACTTGCCGTCGACCTACAGGTAAGCGTCATCACCGTCAAGCGTGCCTACTACGAACTGGAACGCGAAGGCGTCATCGTCACCCACCATGGCAAGGGTTCGTACGTAACGTCGATCCCGGGTTTGGGCGCTCGTCTACGCGAGCACGAACTGGAACAGCATTTAGAGCAGGCTGCTCGCATCGCGGCGCAACTGGGCATGCCGGCCAAACGATTGGTAGAACGGCTGCGCGAAGCCGGGGACCGGGTAGCCGAGAAGGATAAGCAACTCATATGAACGATCTCGCTCTCGAACTGAGCGGAGTCAGCAAAAAGTATCGCTACTTCACGCTCGAAAATATTCATTTGAAGCTGCCGCGGGGGCAAATCATGGGCCTCATCGGGCCCAATGGCGCAGGCAAGTCCACCACAATCCGCATCCTGATGGGCCTCGTTCACCAGGATGCGGGTGAAGTTCGCGTGCTCGGCCGCCGCATGCCCGCCGAACAGGTCGCCGCTAAATGGGACATCGGTTTCGCATCGGAGGATATGCGGCTTTACGATTCCATGACTCTCGGTTGGCACCTGAGTTTTGTGCAGTCGATTTATCCCAACTGGGATGCCTCTTACGCGCAGATTCTTCTCAAGCGTTTTGGATTGCGTGCCGAGCAGAAGATGAAAGGTTTCTCTCACGGCCAGCGCGTCAAAGCGGCCCTGCTCCTGGTTCTGGCCCGCAAGCCGCAGCTGCTGGTGCTGGACGAGCCCACGACCGGCCTAGACCCTGTCGCGCGTCACGAGATTCTTCGCGAATTGACCGGCGTCATGGCCGATGAGGGTCGCAGCATCCTGTTCTCGTCGCACAACACTCAGGATGTGGAACAGATTTCCGATCAGATCACCTTCATTGATCGCGGCCGCATCATCGACTCCATGGACAAGGAGACCTACCTCGACCGTTGGCGGAGGCTGCGCCTCGAGGTTCCTTTGGGAATCGAATTGCCGCTCCTGCCCGGAATCGTAGGCGTGCAACGGCAGGGAAGACTGGCGGTCGCCACCTCCAATGCCTTTGTACCCGAGCTTGCCCATGCCTATGAAGACACCGGCGTCCGCGTTCAGAGCATCGAGAGCATGACGTTGGAAGAGATTTTCGTCGCCAATGTAGAACACAGCCGCGAGGAGGTGGAAGCGTGAGAAGCTCCGTCATCGGCCATCTGATTTTGAAAGATTGGCGTCTCAACCGCCTGCTCATCTCGCTTTCCATTGGCGTCGGCCTGATCGCGTTGGTGATCGCGCAATACGCGGGGGAACTCGCTCGTGTTCTGGGCAGCGTGTGGTTCTTTGTGTCGCTATGTATTCTCGGCAGTATGCTGCCCGCCTCAGCCATCTTGAACGAGCGCAAGAAACAGACGTTGGCGTTCGTCATGAGCCTTCCCGTATCTTCGGTCCAGTACTCGATCGCGAAAGCTTTATCGACTTCGGCCATGTTCCTGATCCCTTGGCTCACGCTGCTCATCTCAGCGCTGGTTCTCATTGAGACGCGTCACGCGATGTCCTCACGGAATCATTCCCATGTTGCTCATTGTCGCCATGCTGCCTCTGATCGGTTTTTTCCTTATCTCTGCCACCGCGCTGGTAGGAGAATCGGAGGGCTGGCTCATGGCGGCCAGCATCCTCTGCAACTCCTCATACTGGCTTGTTTGGTACTTGCTGGCCCGCATCCCATCGCTCACAGCGAATTGGACTCGCCCGGTGGCAGTCTGGAATTCGGCGGCTCTCACCGTCCTGTCGGTGGAGCTTGGATCGATCGCGTTCATCGTCGGTCTCGCGTTCTTCCTCCAATCCAGGAAGCGCGATTTCATTTAGCTGGTCTCGATCGAAGACCCGAAAGGAAATGCCATGCGATACGTGTGTCTCCTTGCACTGCTCACCTCGACGCTGTGGGCTCAAGATGGCGCAGCCATTTATAAAGAGCGTTGCGCGTCCTGCCATGACACCCCGGCGCCCCGTGTTCCATCGCTTAGCACGATAAAAACCATGAGCGGTGAAGCCATTTACCTGGCCCTGACGCGCGGCGTCATGAAGACTCAGGCAGAGGGCCTCTCCAGCGCTCAAATCTTCGGCCTGCTCGGTTATATTGCGCCCACCGGCGGCGCCCACGCGGCCGCCCCCCAAGTGACGCCCACCTGCGCAACCCAACCGGCGTTTTCGGTAAGCGCCAACACTCCCGAATGGAACGGCTGGAGCACAAAGATCAATAATTCGCGTTTCCAGGACGCCGCTTCCGCCGGTCTTACCGCAGGCGATCTGGGTAGACTCAAGCTCAAGTGGGCTTTCAATCTCGGCGATGCAACCGAAGCGCGGTCGCAGCCTGCCGTTCTTGGGCGATATGTCTTCATCGGTGCAGCCACTGGAGCACTCTACGCACTCGATGCCGAGTCCGGCTGCACCCTCTGGGGATTTGCCGCCGCTTCTGCTATCCGTGGCGGCGTTGCCATCGGCGACACTGCTGCTGGCACACCCGCCGTATTCTTCTCCGATGGCGCCGCGAATGTGTATGCGCTTAACGCGCAAACAGGCAAGTTGATCTGGAAGGTTCGCCCCGTCGATCACTTCGCCACGGTGGCAACCGCCACGCCACGCTATTACAACGGCGTGCTGTACCAGGGATTCTCTTCTTTTGAAGAGGTGGTAGGCGGCGATCCCAAGTACCAGTGCTGCACCTTCCGTGGCAGCGTGGTGGCCCTCAATGCCGCGAACGGCGAAAAGTTATGGCAAACCTTCACTATTCCCGGTCCCGCCGCGCCCACGCGCATGAGTCCCGCAGGCACGCAGCAATACGGCCCGTCGGGAGCCGCCGTCTGGGCGACCCCCACCATTGATGAGCAACGGGGCGCTCTCTACGTTGCCACCGGAGACAACTATTCCGACCCGCCCACCAACACCAGCGACGCTGTTCTTGCCATGGATCTCAAAACCGGCAAACTCCTCTGGTCAGCTCAACTCACCAGCAACGACGCCTTCAACAATGCATGCTCGATCCCCATACCCGGTAATTGCCCTGCGACCCACGGTTCTGACTACGACTTCGGCCAACCGCCGATCCTCCTCCCCCTACATGCTGGCAAACGAGCCTTGGTGATCGCACAGAAGTCCGGCATGGCGTATGGCATCGATCCCGACGCAAAAGGCAAAATGCTCTGGCAGACGCGGGTAGGGAAAGGAGGATTATTCGGAGGCAGCCAGTGGGGTTCGGCATCGGATGAGGCAAGGGTCTATGTCGCCATCTCCGATCTTGCACTGAGCGCAGTACCGGATCCGAAATCGGCCAAGGGATATCGGCTTGTTCTGGATCCTCACCAGGGAGGCGGACTCTACGCCCTTGATCCTCGAAGCGGCAAGATCGTGTGGAGTGCGCCGGCGACGCCCTGCGATGCGTCACGAACAGGCTGCTCGCCCGCGCAATCTGCCGCTGTTACTGCCATTCCAGGCGTAGTCTTCTCCGGTTCGGTTGACGGCCACCTGCGTGCTTATTCAGCAACCACGGGCAGAGTCCTGTGGGATACGGATACCGCGCGCGACTTTCCTACCGTAAACGGCAAACCCGCGAATGGGGGCTCGATAGACGGTGCTGGCCCGGCAGTAGTTAGTGGCATGCTCTTCGTCAACTCCGGTTATGGCGAATGGGGCGGGATGCCCGGAAATGTGCTCTTGGCCTTTTCAGTGCAGTGATTTCCAGTAACTGACAACGGGAGGCTTGGCAGATGCATGCGCGGTCTTATCAGCTGTATGCGACCGGTTCATTCTCGATGAGCGCCTTGGCGATGCGATCGCACCTGCGCCGGGACACTGTACGATACTTTTCAACGGAAGAAATTCAGGTAGACGTGGGTGGGGAACGCGCTTCGTTGAACCTGCTTTACGGAGGCGAAGGATGGGGAGTCTCAGAAGCGATCTACAGCATGCCGCGCGAATGCTCGTGAAGACCCCCGGATTTACCATCGCCGCTGTTGCCGCCCTGGCGCTGGGCATCGGGGCCAACACCGCCATCTTCTCTGTAGTGAATACGGTTCTGCTCAAGCCGCTCACCTATCCCGACGCCGATCGCATGGTCGATTTTCTGGCGCACACGTCCGGCCTTGCCAATAACCTTCACAGCATCCCGGAGTTTCACTTCTTTGAGCGGCAAACGAACCTGTTTAAAGAGGTCGTAGCGTACGACAACGCCGGCCCCGGCTTTAACCTTACCGGCGGCCGTCCGGAGCAGGTCCATGGGATTCACGTGACGGAGGGCTACTTCCGCGTGTATGGCGCGCCCGTGGTGCTGGGACGGACCTTCACGCCGCAGGAGGACTCGCCCCACGGCGGCAAGGTAGTGGTACTAAGCTACGGCCTGTGGCAGCGCAGGTTCGGCGGCGACCAGGCCATCGTGGGGAAATCTCTTTCGCTGGGCAATGAGCCGTATACCATCGTGGGCGTGATCGGAAAGGATTTCGTCGCCGACCCGCAGGCCGACCTCTGGCTGCCGTTTCAGTTTGACCCGGTCAGCAGCGACATGAACGTCTTCTTTGAGGTGACCGGACTGCTCCGGCCGGGCGTCACCGTGGCGCAGGCCAACGCCCAATTGCGAGCGGCGAGCCCAGAGTACCACCGTGAGTTCCCGAACACGGATTGGCGACCTTATTTTACGGTTGGACCATTGCGCGACAGCATCATCGGCGACGCGCGCAATTCGCTGCTGATGATGCTGGGCGCGGTAGGGCTGGTGCTGCTGATCTCCTGCGCCAATGTCGCCAATCTGCTGCTGGTGCGCGCCACGGTCCGCAAACGCGAGTTCGCTATCCGCTCAGCACTGGGAGCCGGCCGCGCGCGCATCGTGCGCCAGTTGCTGACTGAAAGCGTGTTGCTCTCCCTGGCCGGCGGCATTCTCGGCATGGCTCTCGGCGTTCTAGGAATGCGCGCACTGCTAGCCGTCAGTCCCGCCGGCCTGCCTCGAATCGGCGAGGACGGCTCTGCCATCGGCATGGATTGGCGCGTGCTCGGCTTCACCCTCGGTGTCTCGTTGCTTACAGGCATTCTCTTTGGACTGTTCCCCGCCTTCAGCGCTTCGCGCTCCGACTTGAACTCCACGCTCAAAGAGAGCGGCAACCGCTCTGGCACTGGATTCCGCGAGGGAAAGGCCCGCTCGCTGCTGGTCGTCAGCGAAATCTCGCTGGCCCTGGTGCTGCTGATCGGCGCGGCGCTTCTCATCCGCACCTTCATCGCCCTCCACGAGGTGGGTCCGGGCTTCGATGCGCACAACGTGCTGACCATGGAGATGTCGCTCAACGGCCAACGCTACCAGAACACGGCCGGCGTGACTCAGCTCTTGCGGGATGGCCGCGACCGGCTCAATGCCCTCCCTGGAGTGGAACTCGCGGCCGCCGGCTTTTGGCTGCCCATCGATGTCGAAGATGGCACGGGGTTCCAGATCGTCGGGCGTCCGGTCGAAAAAGGCTGCTGCGGAAGCAAGTGGATGAGCATTACGCCGGGTTACCTGAGCCTGTTCAGAATCCCGGTTCTGCGTGGACGCGACTTCACTGAAAACGACATCGCCGACGCGCCCCGTGTAGCTCTCATCAATGAGGCCTTCGCCAGGAAATTCTGGCCCAACGAAGACCCCATCGGGCAGCACATCAGGCGACGGGAATGGGGTGGGAGTTGAAACGATCATCGGCATCGTCGCCGACTTCCACAACAGCGGTCTAGCCAAGCCTGCCGACCCCATGATGATGGTTCCCATTGCCCAGGTCTCTGATGGCTATAACGCAGCCTACGCCAATATCCAGCCGCTCTTCTGGCTGGTGCGAACCCGCGGCGACCCGCACCTGTCCATTCCCGCCATCACCGAGCAGTTGCGCATCGCGAGCGCGGGATTCCCGGTGGCCCACATCCGCACCATGGATGAGGTGATGGGTCGGTCCACGGCGCGGCAAAGCTTCAACATGCTGCTGCTTACCATTTTCGGCGCGGTGGCGTTGCTGCTCGCCGCCATCGGCATCTACGGCTTGATGGCCTACTCCGTCGCGCAGCGCACCCAGGAGATGGGCATCCGCATGGCGCTCGGCGCGGACCGCGACACGATACGCAAGCTCGTTGTATGGCAGGGTATGCGGCTCGCCTTAGTCGGCGTAGTCGCCGGCATCGCTGCGTCCTTCGGTCTTACTCGCCTCCTGTCCACCTTCCTCTTCGGCGTCAAGCCTTGGGATCCCGCCGTCTTCGTATCGGCGCCACTCATTCTCACTGCGATTGCGCTGCTCGCCGTGTGGCTGCCTGCCGCGCGCGCCTCCAAGGTCGATCCCATGCAGGCGTTGCGCGCGGAGTAATTCAGATAGGCCAATCGTGTCCGCTCTAGTTAGAGGCGACAGGCTGCTTCTTTTGCATCTCTTCCAGCAACGTCTGGAAGCGGGGATCATCGTGGAGGGGTTTCAGATCGTCATCAGTGGTCAGTTGATTCGTGTTCTCGAATCCGAGCTTCACCGCTTCCTGCAAATGCTCGAAGGCTTGGTCCCTCCGGCCAAGGATGCTCAGTCCCGCCGCATATTCGTAATGCGCGTCCACCATCGCGGTGCCTTCCGCCTTCGATGAATACTCCATCAGTTTTTCAAACCACGCAATCGACTGATCTGCGCGTTTCTCGTAAGCCAGGGTTGTGGCAAGGTTCGCGACCGCCTTTCGAGTCGGGGAGGCGGTGGGCCCTATTGTGCGCACACCGATCTCGACCGCATCCCGGAGAAGCTTCTCGGATTCGTCTAGCTTATGCTCCTTGCCCAGGGTAATGGCCAGGTCGTCCATTGAATCGAGAGTGTCCGGATTCTCCGGTCCCATCGCTTTGCGGGTTCTGGACAGTTCTTCGCGCTGGATGGCTTCGGCCTCTGCCAGGCGATTTTCTTCCCAGAGAGTCACGCCGAGGTTGCCCAGCGCGGCGCGGGTATTGTCGTGGTCCGGACCGAGCACGCGAGTCTCTACCGCAAGCGTCTCACGAAAGAGTTTCTCGGCATCTGCGTAACGTCCTTCCTGTTGCAACGTGAGGGCGAGCTCGTTCATGGACCAGAGCGTGCCGGGATGGTCTGACCCTAGGGCATGCTGCTCGAGCGCCATGGTTTCTCTACCAAACTTCTCAGCCTCCGCGAGGTGTCCCTGATCGAGCAAGATTTGAGTCAAACTGCGCATCGATCGCAGGGTTGCGCCATTTTCAGGACCGAGCATGCGCTGCTGGTTGGTTATCGTGCGACGGAGCAAGCCTTCAGCTTCGGCCAAGTGTCCCTCGGCCTCTAGTGTATCCGTGAGAAAACTCACAGTATCCATGGTTTCTGGATGATCCGGACCGAGCGTCCGTTGTTGCCCCGCTAACGCTCGGCGAAGCAATTTTTCCGAGTCTGCGAAGCCGCCTTGAACCTTGACCACGCTGCCCAGCACCGCCAGCGACCGCAGAGTCTCGGGATTATCTGGCCCGAGCGTGCGGGTTTGAATCCTTACCGCGTGCTCCAATAACGTGCGCGCTTGTTCAGAGAGCCCGAGCCCGCGATAGGTAATGCCCATGGTTTGCATCAGGCGCGCCTGCACTTGCGGGTCCTGACCGAGTCCCGTCTCGATCTGCGCTGAAGCCTTGTCGAGAATTTCCCTGGCAGTGACGGTGTTCCCCCGCGACACAGACGGATCGGAGACCTTGAACATGCTCGCCATGAAATCGGAGACGCGCTTGGAGGTGTCAGCTTCACGCCGGGCGTTGTTCCGCTCAATGGCGAGGCTGACAGCGAACCCGATCCCCAGGATAACCAACGCTGCCGTGAAGGCCACTGCAAGACGATTCCGGCGGACGAACTTGCGCGTGCGATAGCCGACGCTAGGCGGCCGGGCGGTGATGGGCTCGTCGCGGAGATACCGGTTCAGGTCAGCGGCAAGATCGGAAGGCGAACTATAGCGTCGCTCCCGCTCACGCTCCAGCGCCTTGAGCGTGATCCAGTCAAGATCCCCGCGGAGCTGCCTTACCAGCTTATTCAGCTCGATTCCTCTGTTCCTCGTTGCTCCGCTGGAATCGGCGTGGACGCGGGAGCTGGGCCGCGGCGGATCCTCCTCGTGCAGCTGCCGCAACAGTTCGTGGAATGGCTTGGTCTTCCACTGCCTGGGATCAAAGGGCAACATGCCCGTAAGAAGTTCATAAAGCACCACACCAAGCGAATAAACGTCTGTGCGAGTATCTACATCGGACACGGTGGGATCGGCTTGCTCCGGGCTCATGTACCCCAGTGTGCCGACCGATCCTCCGGCACGTGTTACCAGCGTCTCGTCCTCACCTTGCTGCGAGATGGCCTTGGCGATACCGAAGTCAATAATGCGCGGCATCGGCTTGCCATCGACTTCAACTACCAAAATGTTGGAGGGCTTCAGGTCGCGATGCATGATCGCTTTCTGATGCGCATGTTGCACACCTTCACAAACCTTGATGAGCAGGGCCAGCCGCTCTTGGACCGAGAGGCGCTTCTGGTCGCAGTATGTAGTGATGAGTAAGCCCGGCACATACTCCATTACAAAGTAGGGCTGACCTTCAGCAGTCGAGCCCGCATCGAAAACCTTGGCGATAGCGGGGTGATTCATGATCGCCAGCGTCTGCCGTTCCACGTCAAAGCGCAGCAAAGCGGACTCATCGTAGAACCCTGCTTTGATGATTTTCAGCGCAACCTGCCGCTTGACGGGCGCAGACTGTTCGGCCAGCCACACCTGCCCCATCCCTCCTTCCCCGAGTTTTCTGATCAGGCGATAGGGCCCAATCGAGCCTAAATCGGCTGCAGATACGCCGACCGGTGCGGCGGCGGAATCGAGAGTGGCTTCGGGATCGGAATTGCCGCTCAGGTTGTGAGGGGTTGACTTCACTGTCGGGTCGCTCACGCTTCCCTCCGAAATGGTGATGCAAATCGACGGTAAGTCTAACACCCTAAGGGAAGGAGCATCGCTCACGTGGCGCCGCTCGTACAAGTGAAGGCGCTCGCCCTCCACAACTCGATCTCCTCGATGCCAAGGTATTCTTGATCGTTGGTCACTTGGGGCCAATCTGAGCGAGGTGAAGCTTTGAGAACGGAGAGAGCTATTCTGCTGGGTTTCCTCCTTTGCTTTTCGGCTTTCATTCGTGTGCCTCGTGCTGATGGTCAAGCCGAAGCCTCGCAATTTCCAGTGCAAGCCGTCGTATCGTCTGCAGTATCCGTGGTGCCGGCGAACGCCCCGCCTGCGGGCCTTCTCCATCTCGATGTCGCTGCAACGGACCGTGAGGGGAAGCCATTTTCGGGTCTTGCTGCGAAGGATTTCGCACTGTTGGACAACGGCGTGGCACAGAAGATCGTTTCGTTCGCAGCGTCGAATCAAGCCACGGATGAAAATGAGCGGCTTACCGAAGTGGTGCTGGTTCTCGATGAGGTCAACCTATCGCCCGTCCAGTTTGAACTTGTGAAGGATGAATCGATAAAGTATCTGCGCCAGAATGGCGGACATCTCGCTCAGCCCGTATCCATTTACTGGTTCACCGCTTTCGGGCTGTACGCATCGGCGCAACCTACCGCCGACGGCAACGCTTTGGCAGAGGATGTTGCTCACAACCGCTCACACCGCGTGCTCTGGCAGCTCCCGCCGCATCGTGATGTACACGCGACCCCGGAATCAGATAGGTACAAACAATGGGACCGAGCCCTCCAAACAATTTACTGCATCGCCATCGAGCGGAGAAACAAGCCGGGCAGGAAGGTTTTGGTGTGGATGGGCTTCGGGTGGCCAGCTCGCGGACCACTGGAACGCAAGGACAACGCTCCGTTCATGGGATCCTGGCTGATTTCGAGCAGCACGCCTTTTACTTCGCTCGTGGAGCTTTCCACGCGCATACGCGAGGCGCGGATGGTCATCTCCCAGGTCACAGCCTGGGCTGACCCGGCGGTTTCCGACTTCGACTACACGCATTACCTGGCGGGGGTTCGCACGCTGTCGGAGCTGAAAAAGCCGGAAGATGTACCACCACATTTTGCGCTGCCTGTGTTGGCAATTCAGAGCGGTGGGCTTGTCTTGGACGCATCGCTCGGTACCATGCGCGGTATTGAACATTGTGTAGAGGACGCAAGCGCGTTTTACACAGTGTCCTTTGATCCGCCGCATGCAGCTCAGCCGGACGAGTATCACGACCTCACGCTACAAATCGGAGCGATTGGATTATCAGCACGCACGAACACCGGCTATTACAATCAGCCGGTTTACTACGATCAGCCTCGCGTCCCTGCCGAACGAGTGACTGTTTACGAACTGCAGCAGATACTGGACGCGGCCAACCAGGAGCACGACGGCGAGTTGGCAAAGCAACTGACCGGTCTGGAACTGAGGGAACGGTTGAGCAGCAGCCAGCTCTCACTCTGGAAGGATCGTCTGCACGGCAAAAATTCGAGGGCGGCACTGGCAGCTCTGGCCGATGAGTCGGCTTTTTTGGACCCTCCCGCAGCGGAGGTTCCGTCCGACCCAGCGCCCGATCTTGACACGCAGCGCCAGATGCTGTCGCGAACACAAAAGTATCTGCGGGAAGCGCTTCCTAAACTGCCCGATTTTTTCGCAACACGTACAACGACCGAGTATGAGCAGCCGTCGCCCAAAGAAGGAGATACCTGGAAGACCGCCCTGGCCGATCAGTCCTTGCGCGAGGCGGTGACCGAGAAAGCAACTCTCCGCTATCGAAACGGCCATGAGGAACAGGATGTAGAGAAGAAGAAGGGTAGCCCGAGCGCCAAGAAAAAGGACCTCAATTTCATCGGTGTTTTCGGTCCGATTCTTGGCTCCGTTCTTGTGGATGCCACGCAGAGCAACAACAAGCTGATCTGGAGCCGTTGGATACAAGGCGAACAGGGAAGGGAAGCAGTTTTTCGCTACATCGTGAGCGAGAACCCTCATTATAACGTCGTGCATTGCTGCCTTGTGGATGGGAAGACCTTTCGAACGTCGACCAAATACTTCGGAGAATTGGCGATCGATCCGGGAACGGGAGCGATTCTCCGACTGACGTTAGAGGCGCAACCGGTATGGATTCGTGAACCGAACTTGAATCCGGTGCTCCCCGTGAATGGAGTGGCGGTGATGATCGAATATGGGCCGGTCGAGATCGGCGGAAGGAAATATATCTGCCCGCTCCGCAGCGTCGTCATTATGCGAGCCCGGACCGTAAGGACGGTGACGTTGTGGGCTCAGATGTTTGATGTCTACGCCCCCTACGAGACACTGTTGAACGACATAGTGTATACGGATTACCACAAGTTCGGGTCGGAGACTCGCATGCTTCCGGGATTTGACGTTGTACCGGACGCAGCAGCTTCTCCTGCGGTCAACGGTCAGCCTCCGACGAAGCCGCCGCCCAACCACTGAACTATAGCTAGATAAGAATTCCGCCAACAGCTCTTGCCGCGTAGCACGACGAACTTCACTATAAACGGGGTTTGAGTAACTTCATCCCTCCCGGAGTTGGAACGTGGGGAAACTGAATTGCTCGACAAGTTCTACCTATTATCCCTGCTGGAGGTTCCAATAAGAGCACGCTGGGCTAGCCTACGGTTCAGTTTCCGTGCGGTTCGATACCCGTTGCATGCCATTCATAACACCACGGCGAACAATAGCGCCATAAGGACTTTCGGGGCATGAAGAGCCGCAATGCCTCCTCGTGCCGGCCCTCCTGCTCTCTCTCCATACCCTCGACACAATACCGTACGACTCTATTCTGTGGATCGATCGTATTTGCCAAGATCCCTCGCGGTATAGTCTAGCCAGCGCCAAACCTGAAAGCGCGACTAGGCCGGTTTTGGTCTCTTCGGGGTAATCGGAGAAGAGTCGGACTGCCCAGTGCTCGAACTGTTCCTGCAGCTCTCTCATCCACCTCCACCCATGCCAAGGAGGGCCACCGCCCTTCAATTTGTCATCCCGCCTGTCCCGGCTCTCCCATCCTAGCTGCACGGCTTTCCGCATATTTCGCAGCTCGGCCGTGGGTGTTTTACGGCTACGGCTTGTTCTAATGGCAATCTATCGTAATAAGGCTGCACGTTCCTTTGGAACGGGACGCAGACTTCATCTGAATGGGATGAGCTGAGGGCGTGCTCTGAACGGAGCCTCATGGCCATTCTCACCAAGCCGGCTAACGATTCAGCCTTCATTTTTTGCATTACCTGGCCTCGGTGCGCCTTCACCGTTATCTCGCTGATGCCGAGCTCCGCACCAACTTGTTTATTCAACAGGCCAGAGGCCACCAAGGCCATGACTTGCCGTTCGCGGAGGCTGAGTCGTGCATAGGAGTTACGGAGTGCTCGTATTTCTGCATCGCGGCTAAGAGCAGCGGAACTCCGTTCAAGACACTCCTGAATCGCACCCAAAAGAATGTCATCGCCGAATGGTTGAATCAGGAATTCGACGGCCCCAGCCTTCATCGCCTGGACCGACGTGTATACATCGGGCTGATCCGTGATGAATATGATCGGCGTGTTAGGGCGTTCGACGGCAACACGCTTTTGCAGGTCTAAACCATTGAGGTCTCGAAGAAAAACGTTGAGCACTAAGCAGCTTGGAACAGTGGGTCGCGGCCTGGTGAGAAATTCATGAGCGGAGGCGAAGGCTTTCGACTGCCAGCCGCCACAGTGAATGAGCGATTCGAGGGTTTTGCGTGCGGAGATATCGTTGTCGATTACGAACACGATCGGCTCCGCGTTTGCTATGTATAGAGGCCCCAATTCATGGCTAATCACGCGCGCTAAGCTCATAGCGATACACTCCCGTGGCTATCACTCCTGCCTGTCTAATTCGAGGCAGGATTCTGTTTGAGCGAACGTTCTTCGTTTCCCGAAGGACCGGAGGCGTGTTGCAGGTGAATCCATACATGTATCCACGTTTAGGACTCCATAGTCACGTGGACTTCCTACTGTTGTCCCGTGCTACTAAGGCCGAACGAACGGTTTGCAGTAATTGCTCGTCGTTAAAAGGCTTCTCCAGGAATGTAACGGCGCCGGCCTGCATCGCTCGTCCACGAGAACCTTTATCGTCATAAGCGGTGATGAAAATAACAGGAATGCCATAGCCCGCGGCAGAGAGCTTGCTTTGCAGTTCCAATCCGCTCATGCCCGGCATTCGTACATCCAGGATGAGGCATGAAGTATCGTGCACTTGGCCAGACTTCAGAAAACTCTCGGCTGATGCGAAGGCTGCCGCTCGAAAACCGAAAGACTCGATGAGTAGTGTGGTGGTCCGGCGGATGGACTCATCGTCGTCAATCACTGAGATCAGATTCTTTGTCGGCTCGAGTTCTCCTCGCAAGGCTAAACGGACGGCATCGAGCAGCTCCTCGTCGTTAAAAGGCTTGCCTAAGAATGCGACTGCACCGGCTTGCATCGCTTGCCGGCGCGTGTCCTTATTGTCGTATGCGGTAATGAAAACAATAGGAATGCCGAAGCCTGCGGCAGCCAGCTCGCTTTGCAGCTCGAGTCCGTTCATGCCCGGCATCTGAACGTCAACCAGCAGACATAAAGTGTCGTGCAATTGGTCGGAGTTCAAGAAGCTCTCGGCCGATTCAAAGGCAGCCGCTCGAAAGCCGAAAGACTCGATGAGAAATGTAGTCGTTCTACGGATCGACTCATCGTCGTCAACTATCGAGATTAGATTCTTTGTCACGTTTTTACTTCGTCCTGAGAACGAAGCTATTCCCAGACGGACGACGAATCTATTGGATGTTGGGACATCCAGCGTCCCAATAAGTACTATAAAGATAAACTTTCGTTTATCGGAGCGCCCCCGAGGGCCCCTTCAACTTCTCGATCATTCTTATCAGGTCGACAAGCGACTCCGCGTGCATCTTCTCCAATGCCCGGCTGCGCTGGACTTTCACCGTGCTCTCCGCAGTTCCAAGCTGGTCCGCAATCTGCTTATTGAGCATGCCCGAGACAACCATGGAAATTACTTCCCGTTCGCGCGAAGTCAGTGAGTCGAAGCGCCGTCGGAGGATCACTACTTCCTTTTCCTCTTCACGTCGGGCGCGATCTCGCTCCAGTGCGATGCCAACAGCATCCAGCAGATCCTGATCACGAAATGGTTTGGTCAGGAATTCGACGGCCCCAGCCTTCATGGCGCGAACACTCATCGGGATGTCGCCATGACCGGTGAGAAAGACTATCGGAATATAAATCTTCCTGGCTGCCAGCTCGCGTTGAAAATCGAGTCCGCTCAATCCAGGGAGCCTGACGTCCAGCACAAGGCAACTGGGCGCATCTGGCAGATTCTTACGCAGAAACGTATCCGCCGAGTCAAAACTTTCAACCTGCAGACCCACCGTGCTTAAGAGGAACTTCAGTGAAGACCGTACTGACGGATCATCATCGACGACGAAAACAAGCTGAGTACCGGTCATGCGTGACTCACTCCGGTTGCTGGCAGCGTGAACGAAAATACCGCGCCGTGGGGAGAATTGGGTCTAGCCCAGAGTCGCCCCCCATGACTTTCAACAACTGACCGGCTGATCGACAAACCCATCCCCATGCCTTGCGCCTTCGTTGTAAAAAAGGGAGTGAAGACGCGGCCTACCTCTAAATCAAAGCCAGTGCCGGAGTCGCTGACCGCAACAAGTACTTCCCCGGATTCGTCGATCCGGGATTGCACCCGGAGTAAACGAGGTCGATTGGTCACCGCGGCTAAGGCTTCGATGCTGTTCATGATCAAATTTAGCAGGACCTGCTGCAACTGAATGCGATCAGCCAACACAAACGGGAGATCTGTTGTCAATTGGCGGTCAACCAGGATTTGATTTTCAGAAAGCTCATGGCCGGCCAGGACCAGCACCTCCTGAATCACTTCATTTATATCCAAGGGGTTCTTTTCCGCCGGTTCCTTGTTGATAAATGCGCGGATCCGGGCTAAAACGGCGCTCGCGCGAGTACCATCGGCAATGATTCCTTCGAGGGCGCGACGCAGAACCTCAGGTCCAAGATTACTATTGGCGAGGAGTCTCAGGCACGCGCTGCCATTATTGATTACCGCGGTCAAGGGTTGATTGACTTCATGGGCGATGGAGGCTGCCAGTTCGCCCATGGTTGTCAGCCTGGAAACGCGGGCAAGCTCTGTTTGTGTCATCTGCAAAGCTTGTTGTGCTTCTTTCCAATCATGCAAATCCACAACGCTCCCAAACCATTTTATGACCCGCCCTTCTCGGTCCCGCAACGGCAGGGCGCTGGAAACGCACCAGCGATACGTGTGATCTGCTGACCGAAGGAAGCGAAATTCGTACAGAAATAGTTCACCGGTTGCGACTGCACTTCTCCACGCCTGGGCCATTTTCTCACTGTCATCTGGATGAACGGCGTTCATCCAGCCGGCCCGATGGACCTGTTCCGCAGGCAAACCCGTATAGTCAAGCACGCGCCGATTACAATAATCAACCGCGCCGTCTACCTCGGCGCTCCAAAGCATCTGCGGAATGGTCTCAGTTAGCTGGCGCAAGCTGCGCTCACTATCACGCAGCTTGTCCTCCGCACGTTTTCGTTCAATTCCCTGAGCGATCAAGTCCGCACCAGACGCCAGTGTCTCTGTTGTTTCTGGCGTGACCGGTTTTCGAGAGAACATGGCCAGCACGCCTATCGTGCGATCTCCGACGCTCAGTGGGTAGCCAGCGAAGCTAGCCATCCCCTCTTTCTCTGCCCATGCTCTGTCACTGATTCGAGGATCATTGAGGACATCATTGGTCAGATGCGGTTTTCGTTCTTGTGCAATCATCCCAATTTTGAATTGTCCCATCGGAATGTGGCTGTGAGGTCCGTCAAGATGTGTGTACATGCCTGCACTGGCCTGCAGCTCCAACATGTTTCCATCGTCACTCAGGGTCCAAATCCTCGCAAATGCTGCATCAAGATGGCGCACAATGGCTTCGCTGCACTCACCCAAGACCGCTTTCAAACTTTCTTCCTTACCGAAAGCCATGCTCACGTCAGCGCGGGCACCGATCTCACGGGCGTGGGCTGTTCGCATTTCTTCGGCTTGCTTTCTCTCGCTGATATCGCGGATGAAGCCGGTAAATACTTTATGCCCGTCGCTCGTTAGTTCCCCAAACGAAACTTCCACCGGGAACTCCTGGCCATCCTTGCGTTGAGCCGTAAGTTCGACGCCTTGCCAGTTGACATGCCGCCTTCCAGTAGCCAAATATCGTTTGAACCCGTTCTCATGCAGCTTCCGCATCATTTCCGGCATGAGCATTGTCAGAGGTTTACCGACCATCTCGATCTGCTCATAGCCAAAGATCCGGCTCGTGGCCGGATTTGCAAGGAGGATAGCGCCCGTTTCATCCATGCTGACTACCGCGTCGTTGGCGGTTTCAACTATCACGCGATGCTCGTCTTCGCGACTTCTCAGATCGTGCTCGGCGTGTTTGCGATTGGCGATTTCCTTTCGCAGCTCTTCGTTGGCCGAGGCAAGTTCTGTAGTTCGTTGCGCGACGCGTCGATCCAGTTCGCTCGTGAGCCGCTTCTGTTCGCTCCGGAGCCGTGCCTCTTGCAACCCGATCGACGCCTGGTTCGCTGCTACGCTTAGAACCAGCTGCTCGGTTCGCTGCGGAAAGTCCCCTCGCTCTGACCCTGCTACGATTGCGCCAATTTCGCCCTTCAGCCCGAGTCCCAAGGACACAATCGAAATGTCTCGGTCTCCCACACGGTTCCGCATCAGCGGAGGCCATTCCTGAGGGTCGGGCCCCAACCAGTGTTCAAGTACCTTGCCCATCTCGTGCGGCTGGTCTATGTGTTTTTGCGATGGAGCGAACCGAACCATCTCGATTGGCGCCCGGCCGGCCGTTTCCTTCAACCGTACATAGACCAGATCCAGCTGAAGCATACGCAGCAGCGCGTCGAGCAAGGTATGAACAATCTGGGATGGCTCCGCGCCGCTCCACATGGCAGGAAGAGCCAGGACGCCAATCAGATCATTAACACAGCGCCGAAGGTGCTTGATTTCCTCTGCAGGATCCCCGGGTTGCACATCCATATCTCAGGCCGTTGCAGGCGAACTAAGCCGGCCAGCTCGCCGTGGGCGAAATTCTCTCAGGAACTCATCCGGCGGTACAAAGAAAGGATTCTGCTGAAGGATGCCGCCGATGATAACCATGGGATGTGTTCGCTGGGAGCCGGCTAGGGAAATGGGTGCCGAGACGCTCTTCATGGCCTCTTCCTCCAACGGATATCGTGCAACGCGCTAAGCCGGCGAGTTTCCACCCCGATTATGCGGGCCGGAAAAATAAAGCAACTATCGAACACCTGACGGGACTGTGGGGAACCTGATGTAATGCGAAAAAAAAGTTAGGACGCCAAGGATCGTGCAGGCTGATTGTACCCCAAAACCGGGCAGGCTACATCTCGCTTGAAATTGGGGCAGGGAACCGTCACCAATGCAATTCGGAATTCCGCCGCGTTCAGATCGATCTCCCCGGCCGCCTCTTCTGTAAGCTATCCTGGAAAAGCTTCAGCACAACTGGAGACTGCGGTCTGGGCTCTCTGGTCTGTAGCGGGCGATAGGCGACGGACCCAACCGTGTACGTACCAGATAAAACCAGATAAAGCCTCGACTTAGCGGCGGGCCCAGAGATGTTGAGCCGGGAGGCGACTTCTTTCACGGAGTAGTCCTCATCCCTTGCGTCGACGTTCGCGGTTCCAGTCAAGAACCGGACCGGCAACAGCAGAGACCTCGGATATCAATGTCTGCAGCAGCGTCTTTGTATCCCTCTCTCGGACAAGGTTTGCACTCTGTCCCGCCCAGAGTTGCAGCAGCTCCGCTCTGCCGGCTCTTTCCGCAGGGATAGCCAGGTTTCTCACCAGCATGCGCTGCAGTGGATAGGGAAGAATCTCCACTCCTGGGTGATTGAGTTCCTCGATCAACTGGTTATGGACTCCGCGAGCGAGTCGTCCAGTAAAGCCCTTGGTCAGAGAAGTTCTCTGAGCTTTTCCGTTGAGTAGCACATTGCGATGATGGACACTCGCACCCGAATCTTCACTTGCCAGAAAGGCCGTGCCCATTTGCACGCCTTCAGCTCCGAGGGCAAAAGCGGCGACTATTCCGCGCGCATCGGCGATACCTCCGGCGGCCACGACCGGTGCCGAAACAGCATCTACGACCTGAGGCGTGAGCGAAAATGTTCCGGTAAGCGAATCCTCGGCGGGCAGCAGGAAAGAGCCGCGATGGCCGCCCGCTTCGAAACCAGAAGCGACAATGACGCTGACTCCTGCCTGATCCAGAACCATGGCTTCGGCTGCTGTTGTCGCGGTTCCCATCGTAAGGATTCCCTGGGTACGGCATTCGTCCAGAATCTCCTCCGGCGGCACTCCGGCGATGAAGCTGAAGACAGGGACCTTTGCATCGAGCAGGACGCGTACCTGGTCTTCAAACTTGACCGGGACATAAGGCTTATAGTCCGGCAGAGGTGCGCCCAATGCTTCTATATGTCCTGCCACGTGCGCAAGGCTTCGCGCGAATTCGTCCTTGCCCGAAGCGCGTGCACCCTCATCTTCCGTCGAGACCCACAGATTCATTGCGAAAGGCTTGGCAGTAAGTTCACGAATCTCAGCGATAACGTCTTTGATTGCAGAAGGGACCAGGCCATGCGCCCCAAAGGAGCCCAGACCGCCAAAATTCGAGACCGTCGCGGTCAATCTCTGCGTCGACAGGCCACCCAAAGGACCCTGAATGATCGGATAGTCAACTCCCAGGATGGAAGACACACGAGTCTTATTCCACGGTGCGGACCCACTGACGGGCTCTTCTTGCATTGCGCTCCTCCTTTACCGCCTACCACCGGCCCACGTGCGAACCGCCGTCCACGTGCAGCACCTCCCCGGTTACGTGACGAGCTTCGGTCAGATAAAAAACAGCTTCGGCGATTTCATTCGCGTCGGCGATCGTGCCCATCGGCGAAAGGCTCTTTATAAAGTCCTTTGGGGCTGTTTTAAGGATCGGGGTATCGACAACGCCCGGGGCTACTGCATTGAAACGAATACCATTTTTTGCGTATTCGCTGGAAAGACTGAGAGTAAGCGCCTCAAGTCCCCCTTTGGTCATCATTGGAATCGACGCAGGAACACCTGCAATCGGGTTGTTGGCCAAGGACGCTGTGATGCTAGTAACACTGCCGCCGGTATCCTGCGTGAGCATCTGCTTAACCGCTAGTTGGGTAATGAAGATAAATCCTGCAAGATTAGTCGAGACGAAACCCTGGAATTCGTCGGCCGTATACTCCGTGAAAGGCTTGACCGAGAAAATTCCGGCATTATTGACGACATGGTCGATTGAGCCGAACCTCGCCACTGCCGTCCGCGCGACGTTCTCGGCCGTCGCTGCACTGCCGATGTCTCCGTCGACAACGGCTAGGTCCGGTGAGGGTGCAAAACCTGCCTTCGTAACACTTCGCGATGTTGCAACAACTCGATAGCCGCGATTCAGGAATAGTCGGACGATTGCGGCCCCGATCCCCTGCGAGGCACCCGTCACAACTACGGTTTCTTTGGTTCGCATCACATCTCCCTATTGTTTGTGGTGGGTTGCCGCAAACCGATGTGCACGCTTACCCTCGTCCTTCGTTGCGTGTGAAGGATGCCGTATAAAGCGATCTCAGCAGACATGTGTCCTTGCCTGACGGAGTTGGAAAGCCCATCAGGCAAGGACCTAGCGCGCAATTTGGCCCAGGTAATATCCGAGCCGATCCTCTGCATCCCCAGGCTTGTGGAAGCCGCGCGCCATCAGCGCTTTGATCCCATCCTGCGCGGCGGGCCGCCCAAGCGAAGCGATGCACGCATCCCAACCGGCGGTGAACTCGACGTCCGGTGGCAGGCTGGTGTTGACGAGGCGCTTGGTGTTGGCGATCGCCCATTTGTCGAACCCGGCGATCCGGGTCGCGAGCGCCTCTACGAACGCGTCTAGATCGGCGTCGGGCAGGGCGCGATTAACGTAGCCGTAAGCCTCGGCCTGATCTGCCCTGAGGTCTTCCGAGCTCAAGAGCACTTCGAGGGCTCGGTTTCGCCCAATGAGTTGAGGCAATCGGGCCATGGGGCCGCCGCCGGCAACCATCCCCACGCCCACCTCCCATTGCGAGATGATGGCTTTTTCGCGGCTCGCGAAACTCATGTCACAGGCGAGCGCAAGCTCGCTGCCGTTGCCAGTCGCCCGGCCTCGGATGAGGGCGATGGAGGCGACTGGCGCGTGGGTGAGACGCACGAGAAAGTCCGGCCAAGGCGGCAAGCCTGTGGGGCCGGCCGGCATCGCGGTCAGATCCTCGAGCCTCGCCAGGAAATCGGAGTGGTTCAGGAAGTAGTCGTCGACCGCGCTGTCGAAGACCACGACCCTGACATGCTTGTCTGCCTCGAGATCGTCGATGACTTCTTGGAACTGCCGGACCATTTCTGGTCCCATAACGTTAATCGGCGGGTTGTCGATCGTGACACGCCAATAGGTTTGCGACCGCCTCGCCACGCGAATCTGCGCGGTGTCTGTATGCGTGATCATAGTTGCCATGGGATTCTCCTTCGTATTTGTTGGTCTCTGAAACTGGTTGATGCAAGCTGAAATGGCAGCCAGCCGTTTGTCATTCATTGATTCAGTCAGAACATAGTAGGCCGCGCAATTGGACGATGGTATCGGTCATACTTTCGTATCAACGGCGGCTCCGGCGTCAACGTGCAACAGAACACCGATACAAAGGTATCGCCGATACCATCGTCTAATTGTTCCTTCCGCTCCCTTCTGTTTTGATAGCGGCGTAATGGTGCAGATTCAATCGAGATCTGCATTTCAAAACAAAGGAGACCAACATGAAAATCCTGATGGTGCTTACGTCGCACGATCAACTCGGAAATACTGGGCGAAAGACCGGCTTCTGGCTCGAGGAATTCGCGGCCCCCTACTTTGTTTTCAGAGACGCGGGCGTGCAACTGACGCTAGCATCACCGAAGGGCGGACAACCACCGGTAGACCCCAAGAGCGATCTGCCGGAAAATCAGACTCCCGCGATGGCTCGTTTCAAGCACGACAAGACCTCCCAGAACGACCTGGCGCATACAGCCAAGCTTGCCGATATGAAATCTGAGGATTTCGACACGGTGTTTTATGTTGGCGGACATGGACCAATGTGGGATATCGCTGAAAGCGCTGATTCCATCTCTTTGATCGAGTCTTTCTACAATTCCGGCAAACCAGTAGCTTTAGTCTGCCACTCCCCCGGTGTGCTCCATCGCGTGACCTATAAGGGGGCTCCGCTGGTGAAAGGCAAACATGTGACTGGTTTCACGAATGGGGAAGAAGAAGAAGTCCAATTGACCCACGTTGTGCCGTTTCTAGTAGAGGACGAGCTGTTGCGGCTGGGAGCCATCTTCGAGAAAGTTGCCAACTGGCAGCCGTTTTCTGTCGTTGACGGCCGTCTTATAACTGGCCAGAATCCGGCTTCCTCAACCCTTGCGGCACAGAACCTCATAAACCTGCTCGCGCGCAAAGCCGCTTAACGGTGTGCTGCCTATTGAGGCCTGAACCGTCTCCTCACCCCCTCCTGTGCCGGCCAGGGTGATACACGCCTAAGCAGTTTGAACGAACAACGCGTATCTCGGACCGGTCTTTAAATATAACTTTCCTTGGGAGGGAAATATATGTCAAGCAACAGCACAGAAATCGCCATGGAAGCGCGGCTCGCGTCGAATCCTCTTGATGTCGTCCCAGACGAAATACCATTCGATGTGCCCTATGGGCTCCCGATATCTTTAGATCGGGCCCAGGCGGTTATTCACGCCGCCGTGGCAGAGGCCAAGAAGCGGAATTGGAAGATGAATATAGCAGTAGCCGATTCCGGTGGTAACTTGGTTGCCTTCCAGCGAATGGACGGCGCGATGCTTGCCTCAATTCAGATTGCGGAATACAAGGCGCGAGCAGCCGCAACGTTCCGGCGCCCAACAAAGGTCTTCGAGGACGGTATCCAGCTAATGCATCTCAACTACCTGCTCGCGTTCGATGGAGTGATTGCGTCCCGAGGCGGCATTCCACTGATCGATCGGGGGGTGATTATCGGTGCAATCGGTCGAGCATGAAAAGTACGACGACGCTTTGGGACTGGTATGGCGCTCAAGCTATGGGCATCCCATGCTCGACTATTCGGGTGGCGATACAGACACTTCCACCTACATAGCCCGCTTTCCGGAGGAGCACTTCACGATCATCAGTCTTTCGAACATGCCGCTTGGGGATGCGGAAGGCAAAGCACACGCGGTGCTGGATCTTCTCCACGGTTGGGGAAAGCTGTAGAGGTGACTTTAGCATTACCCAAGCATTTCCGGATAAACTTGACTCGAACTGCCAAACTATTAATTTTATAGTTGACAAGCAGGGCGGCTCGCCATATAAAGTTCTTCGAACTATTAATTTCTTAATTGTTGAGGCGGGAGGAAGTGTTGGCAAGGAAAAAGTCACCCAACCTGACGGACGGAGAGTTGCGGCTCATGGAAGTGCTTTGGAAGAAGGGACACGCAACCGTGGGCGATGTAGTGGCGTCATTACCGGCCGATCCTCCGCTTGCGTACAGCACCGTGCTGACAACTCTGCGTATTCTTGAAGCCAAGGGCTACCTGCGGCACACGAAGAACGGGCGAGCCTTCGTCTATGAACCCATAATCGTTCAAGAAGAAGCCACCCGCAACGCACTTGGGTACCTGGTGAACCGCTTCTTTGGCGGCTCGCGCGAACTGCTGGTCATGAATCTGCTGAAAGAGGAAACGATCGGCCGGGCAGAATTGCGGCGAATCAAAAAGATGATCGCGGAGAGCGAGTAAGGAGAGCAGAAATGACGCACGTCAACTTTGCGATGACAACTCTTCTCAACGGAATCTGGCAGGGGGCGTTCCTGGCGGCGGCGATGTGGCTCCTTCTGAAACTACTTCCGCGACTGAACCCGACAACTCGCTTTACGGTTCTGTGGGTAACCTTGCTCGCTGTCGTGGCGTTGCCCTTCGGACCGCTCACGTCCAGAGTGTTCATTCCAGGCGCGCAAACGGATTCTCAGGCGATTGCAGCGGCCAACAAGCCTGCGGCCAGGACTCTTGCACTCGTTAAGATCCAGGAGCCCAAATTTAGCTTACCGAATAAGGCGGCGAGCCCTGAGTCAAATCTTGTATCAAAGCCCGATCCGGTATCTGAGCAAGCGTCTGAATCTGTACCAGCGCGGAATGCTGCCTCCCGAAGTGCATCGGTGTTGATGGCGGTCGTTGAGCACCCTCTGATTCGCATTCGCTCAGGGAGGATTCTGGGCGCGCTCGAGATCATGTGGGCGTTCCTGTCTTTAGTGATGCTGGTGCGCCTCGGATCTGGCTACCGGGAGTTGCGGGGATTGAAAGCAGACGCCGTACCGGCTCCGGCAGAGTGGCAGCTCCGGCTGACAAGTCTGAGCCGAATCAATGGTGTCCGCCGGCAAACGCAATTGCTCGTTTCGAGCCACATAGCCGCCCCAATGTCGCTCGGATTTCTCAATCCGGCAATTCTGATCCCTCGAGCACTTCTCGACACGCTTTCAGATTCGGAACTCGAGCACGTCGTGCTGCACGAACTAGCCCACCTGCGGCGACGGGATGATTGGACCGGCCTCGCACACAAATTGATTGAAGCAATACTACCGATCCAGCCGGCGATTTACTGGATCGGTCACCGGATGTCGATCGAGCGCGAGATGGCCTGCGATGACTGGGTAATCTCAGCCACCGGAACCGCGAAGCCGTATGCGGCCTCACTCACAAAAGTGGCAGAACTTACCCAATGGGAGCGCGCGGGCACGCTGGCAGCAGGCGCGACAGGAAACCGTTCGCAACTTTTCAGCCGCATCCATCACATGCTGGACAGAACTCAGAACGCGGCTCCGAAGCTTGCGCTCGGTCCGCTGGGGGCGGCGGTTGCCGCAGTAGGGATATTGATCTATTTGGGCGCGCGGGCGCCGCAAATGATCGCCTTCGCGCAGAATCCGGCCCACGAAAATAGCCAGCAGGAGCTGATCCAAGTAAGGCCGCCGCACCCACTGCAAGCACCTCGAGTGCCAATCGCAGCATCAGTTCTTGGCGCACCATTGGCGTCACCCGCGCCGCAGAGGCGGATCGCGGCGCTTACTCCGGCGGCGCCAGCGCAGTCGCCTACCTCACCGCCGGCACCACCCGCCCCCTTGGCGCCCAGCGCGCCGCTAGCTTCTATGGCCCCGCTCGCACCCATGGCCCCCGTGGGCGCGCAGCAGAGCGGCGAGACTCACATGGAGGTAACCACCCGCAACGGATGGACGTCACTCAGCCTGAAGATTGACGGCGCCATCGAGTTCACCGATGACGATCGTGACGTCAAGACACTTTCTCCCGGCGGCCATTTCCGGGTAGAGGACGGGACCTGGCTTTCCGGGCGCGCATATGACGTGAAGGCAGATTCGGCAGGTAACCTCACCAAAACCTACTCGGTGGGTTGGTCCAGGAAACCGCTGGACGCCGAGGGGCAGGCATGGCTGGGGCGCCTGCTGCCGCAGGTGATTCGAGATAGCGGGATTGGAGCGGGACCTCGTGTCGCGCGAATACTCCGGCAAGGCGGTCCGCAGGCCGTAATTACTGAGATTGGATTGATTCACAGCGATGGTTCGAAACGTACTTATCTGGAGCAGCTCTTTTCGCAAGCGACGCTAAACACGGAGCAGCTGAAGGACGCCGCAAGACTGATCCGACGCATCTCATCGGATGGCGACAAAGCGCAGGTGCTCCTTACCGTGGACGGAAAGTATTTTACTGGCGAACTGCGCCCGTATCTTTTCGAGGCAGCCGAGACCATTAGTTCGGATGGCGACAAACGCAGGGTGCTTTCTGACATGGTTAGGAAGGACGCGGGAAGCGTGGACACACTTGTTAGCGCGGCCAGGGCAGCAAAGCATATTTCCTCCGACGGCGACAAGGCGGCAGTGCTGATGGAGATGGCGGACTCCTATCGTGCAGACGACGGTCTTGATATGGCGTATTTCGAAGCGGTGAAGTCGATTTCGTCGGATGGAGACCACGCGCGCGTTCTCTCGACGATACTGGCGGCACATGGCGATGATCGCGACGTACTAACTCGGGCGCTGCGGTCGGCCGAAAAGATTTCCTCCGACGGTGACAAAGCCCGTGTGCTCAAAGAGGCGGTTTCCTGGTATAGCGATGACGACTTCGTCCGCAAGGCGTTCTTCGAGGCGGCGAATTCAATTTCGAGCGATGGCGACCGCCGGCAGGTGCTTGTTGCACTCGTCCACCGGGAAGGAATTGGTGCAACTACACTCGGCGGAATTGCCAAGTCAGCGCAGCGGATTTCGTCTGACGGAGATAAAGCTAGCGTCCTTGTGGAGCTGGCTGGGACGAATGTTGAGCCGGTCCGCGACGATTTCTTTGCCGCTGCGGACACTATCCGTTCGGATGGCGATCACAGCCACGTTCTGATGGCCTTGCTCGACAAGCCCGGGACCTCGTCCGCGATGGCGATCGGAGCGATTCAGTCGGCCACCCGCATTTCTTCAGATGGAGATATGAGTCGGGTGTTACTGGATGCCGCTGACCGGTATTCCAAGGACCCGGTCGTAGACGCAGCGCTGCGCAAGGCTGTCGAAAGCTTGCACTCAGACGGCCTGTATCGATCGGTCATGTCCGACATTACGCGGCACGGTGGAAACAGTTAACTACGTCAACTCCTGTTGCTCAAGACTCATCACTGCGTACGTCGAAACATGCCGAGATGAGGTTTCTGGCCGGGATCGGGAAGGGCGTCTCTGCGATTTGCACGGAGCGACTCTACAGGCAGGCATCTGGGGGCGTGAAATTCAGCGAGTACACGCTTTATTCATTGCGAAGAGCTTCGGCGGGTGGGACGGCAATGGCGTGGCGGGCAGGCAACAGGCAGGCGAGGAGTGCGCTGAGAGCGAGGAGCGCGGCGGCTGCGAACAGACTCCCTGCGGCAAAGGCGCCTTGCATCCAGTGGGCGAGGACGGCGCCGAGAAAGCTGTCAAAGGCGAGACCGATGACAATGCCCGCGGCCGCGCTGACCAGCGCGATCCGCGCGGCCACCCAGACGACGTGCGCACGCGGTGCGCCGAGCGCCAGGCGGACGCCGAACTCCGTAGTGCGCTGTGCGACGCTGTAAGCGACGACGCTGAAGATGCCGACCAGCGCGAGCGCCAGCGCCATGGCCGAGAAGACGCCAAACAATATGGGGAAGAGCCGCTGGCGGCTGTACTGTGCGTCGCGCTCGATGGCTTCGTTGAGGGTGAAGGTGCCGTTGAAGGTGCTGTTGGAGATCTGCTGGTCGGAAGCGACGGATGCGATAGCGGCGCGCATGGAGTGCAGGTAGGTGAGCGGATCGCCCTGGGTGCGGACGAAGAACTGCACGTTGGACGGTATCACGACGGTGTACGGAAGGTAGATAGCGGGCACGACGGGGCGATCGACTCCGTCGTTGCGAGCATCGCCGACAACGCCGATGATCTGACGCCAGGCGGTGCTTTGCGCAGAGGTGACCGCGAAGCGATTCTGGTGTGCGAGACCGGGAATACGTAGCTGTCGGCCCAAGGCATTGGACGAGGAGAGATAGCGTGTCGCGAAAGCGCGATTGACGATCGCGATGTAGTCTCCGCGGGTGTTTTCATCCGCATTCCAGAGGCGACCCTGAAGCAGAGGGATGCGGAGCCCAGCGAAATATCGCTGGTCGACCATCATCACACGGGCCTGTGACTGTTCGCGGTCGCGAGCTCCGTCGATGTTGAAGGAGCTCTCAACGCCAGTATAGGGCGGCGTGGCATCGGCGCCGGCCGAGTCAGTGGAGACAGCGGCCATGGAGACACCCGGAACGGATGCGATCTTCTCCCGGATCTGCTCGATGTAAGCGGTGCGCGCTTCGCGCGACTGAATGCGGCTCCACTCGCTTGGGTCTAGGAGGTGCAGCAGGATGCCGAGCTTCATGACATTAGCGGGATCGTAGCCAAGCGGCATCTGCATAAGTCCAAGAAAGCTGCGGATGGCGGTGCCCGCAGTGGCCATGAGAAGAAGCGTGAGCACGACTTGCGCGGCGATGAGAACGCTCCAGCGCTGCTTTGCGGGAGCAGCGACAACGCCAATCCGCCTGCCGGGGAGCACACGTGCGGAATCGTGACGCGAGAGACGCAATGCGGGGGCAAGACCGAAGAGGATGCCGCAGAGAAGCGCGAGCGCGACGGAGAACGCAAGGATGGGAGCGTTGATGCGGATGACAGATTCGGCGGGAAAGGAATCCGGAGAAAGCAACAAGGGAAGCTTTGCCAGCCAGTGAGACGCAGCAACGCCAAGGACGGCGCCGGTCGAGGAGATGACGACCGCTTCGACGAGCAACTGGCGAACGATGCGCCAGCGGCTGGCGCCGATCGCACTGCGGATGGCAAGTTCATGCTGGCGTGTGCGGCCACGGGCCAGCAGAAGAATGGAGCAGTTGGCGCAGCCAATGATGAGCAAGAGCACAACGCCTGCGAGAAGAAGCGTCAGGGTGCGGCCAGTATTCTGCTGGTAAGGCACGATGATGGGCTGCAGCGCAAGATGCCAGTGATCGGGAAAGCGCTCGGGATGCTGTTGCGCAAACTGGCGCACGATGGGCTCGAGCGCAGCGTTGGCGGCGGCAAGTGTGACGTGGGGCCTGAGCTTGATCCACGGTGCGTAGGGCTGGAAGGGAAGGTTGAAACTCGGCATGAGACTGCGAGGCAGGTAAACATCGCCGACGCCGAGGCTGTCATTGAATGCGAAGCTGCGCGGCATGACGCCAATGATGGTGTAGGGGGCGTGATTGATTTCCAGCGTTTGCCCGATGATTCGGGGATCGCCGCCGAAGTGGCGCTGCCAGAAGCGGTAGTTGAGAACAACGACGGGGTGGCCACCGTTCTCTCCATCGGATGGCTCGATGTTGCGGCCGAGAAGCGGGCGCACACCAAAGAAAGTTCCGGCATTCTCTGTGACGTAGGTGCCCTGGATGTCTTCCGGCAGTGCTCCAGCGGTGATCTCCATTCCCCCGTTGTCGAAGCCAAGCGCCGAATCAACCGGGGCTGCAAGGCGCAGGTCATCAAACTGTGCCTTGCCAAGGAGAAACCAGCTCCACTCGTCAGGATGTTGCTGGTCGATGACGACGGGGTTCATGATGCGGTCGGCGCCGGCGTAGGGAAACGGGTGAAGAAGGACGGCGTAGATGAGCGAGAACATCGCCGTGGTGGCGCCGATGCCGAGCGCGAGCGAGAGCACGGCGACGGCGGCGAAGCCAGGGTTGCGGCGAAGGGCGCGCAGGCCGTAGCGGACGTCGCCGCCTAACTCATCGAAGAGGCGGAGGCCGATGGCGTCGCGGTAAGTTTCGTTTTGGGCGGCGGGCCGGCCCAGGTCGATGCGGGCTTTGCGGCGGGCCTCTTCTTCGGGGAGGCCCTGGCGGATTAAATCTTCCTGGTAGGCGTCGAGGGTAGAACGAAGCTCTTCTTCGACGTCGCTGTGGGTGCGTGGCGCGATGGAGTGCCAGAGCTTGCGCATTGCGGCGAGGAGACTCATATCTCGTCCGCCTTCTTCTCGAGAATGCCGGCGACGACAGCGGCCATGTCTGTCCATTTGGCGGTTTCGGCCTTGAGCTGACGCGTACCGCCGGCGGTGAGCGTGTAAAAGCGGGCACGGCGATTGTTCTCCGACTCACCCCACTCGCCTTTGATCCAGCCCCGGCGCTCAAGACGATAGACGGCGGTGTAGAAGGAACCCTGCAGGATTTCCAGGCGCTCGCCGGAAATCTGCTGGATGCGCAAAAGGATGCCGTAGCCATGCAGCGGACCGAGCGAGACCGCCTTGAGGATCAGCATCTCGAGTGTGCCCTGCGGGAGTTCAACCGGTTTCGTCAAAGGTTCTCTCCTCTCTGGGAAAGGAGAGTACGCGATCTCTCCTCTCCCGTCAAGGAGACTGCGATTGCGTCTTCGCGGGTTCCGCTGATTCGCTCTCGGGGTCTGCGATTCCTTCACGTCAATTGTTGATAAATCGTAGAATAGAGCGCGCAAGAAAAATTGTCCCGAATCAGGAGTGCCAGTGCGAAAACTCGCTGTCTGCTTCCTCCTTTTCCTGCCCCTCGCGTCATGGGCCCAAGGCACCAGCTGCCCGCCAGCGCTCGATTACGACCACGCTGCATCCCTCGAAATCAAGGAAACTGGCGTCAACCGCCGCGGCCATGTCGCTATTGACGACATTTCTTACGCCAGCCCCAAGGGTGGCCGCGTGCCGGCTTATCTTGTTGTGCCCGATGGCAAAGGGCCGTTCGCGGCCGTGATTTGGGGGCATTGGTATTGGTCGAATTCAGAATTTCGCAATCGCAGAGAATTTCTCGAAGAGGCGGTTGTACTGGCGCATTCCGGCGTTGTCTCGCTGCTGATCGACGGTCCCGTTGCCCGCCCCGGCCACGTCGACGAGAAAGAGCCCTTGAGCGACCAGGTTCAAACGGACTTGATTCAGGCAATCATCGATATGCGCCGCGGCGCCGATTTGCTCCTCGCGCGCAAAGATGTGGACCCCAAGCGTCTCGCCTATGTCGGCCACAGCTATAATGCCACCGTTGGCGGCTTCCTCAGTGGATGCGACCACCGCTTCAAAGCATTCGTCCTCATGGCGGGCGGCTTATCCGATGAAGTGGACGAGAAATCGAAAGAATTTCAGCAATTCCGCCGGTCAGTGGGGCCCGAAAAGTTCGACGCTTTTCAGGCCAGGTATTCCTGGCTGGATGCCGGCAAGTTCACACCGCACGCCGCGCCAGCCACAGTCTTTCTTCAGTACGCAACGCAGGAAGACTTCCTCACGCCCGAGCGCGCGCACGCGTATGCCGCGATTGTTAGCGAACCGAAGCAGTTCAAACTCTACGACGCGCCGCACGCGCTCAACGCCGAAGCCCGTCGCGACCGCATCGCATTCCTTGTCGAGCAGCTCAACCTCAAGCCTGCTCCGTCGCCGGCTCAGATCGCTGCGATTCCCAATCTTCCTCAACCGCCCCGCCCGCCCGCGCAGTAAGGTATTTGTTGCGACGAGCGGTCGCGCCGAACTATGGAATATCCCAACCGCTCATACAGAGAACGTGCCGCCGAATTAGCCTTCAAGACTGAAACGATAACGCCCCTATTGCGGGCACTCGCAGCGTCGAGGACTTCACGAATAATGGCAGTACCGAAGCCGCGTCCTTGACTCTCCGGCAGTATGCAGACCGTGTGGAGCTGAAGGTCACTACCATGTTCAAGCGTCATAAGAAAACCGACACCTAGACCGTCATTCTCGATGATGTGGGTGTGGTCAAGTTGAATCTGTTCGCGAAATTGCGTCCGCTCCTTGGCTTCATGCCAAGACTCACGAGCCTGAGTAATATGAACTCTCATGGCTCGCAAAAACACTTCTTCGAGGAAGGTGCCATCATCTTCGGACGCTTGGCGAGTAGTCAACATCTCGCAACTTATAGCTGGTTCTCCAAAGCGATGTAAAGGACTGTTCATGGATCAGTCATTCACGACAAATCGTGAAATCGCCCTTGACAATCTCCCTATACTTGTTTAGTCTATGCCTATAGTGAACAAGGCTATGACAGAAACCAATTCACGCGATTTGTTTCCCGGCGCGCTCGAGATGATGATTCTCGAGTCGCTTCGCCGCGAGCCGGCCCACGGATACGCGCTGGTGCAACACATCCAGCAACGGTCCAACAACCTGCTGCAAGTAGAAGAGGGTTCGCTCTATCCCGCGCTGCAGAGGTTGCTGAAGGCGAAGCTGGTGAAGGCGGAGTGGGAACTCTCCGCGACCAATCGACGGGTGAGAACCTACCAGATAACTGCTGCCGGCCTGCGCCAGCTGGAGCAGCGGATTTCCAGCTTTGAGCGCATGTTTGAGGGCATCTCACTGGTCCTGAACCCCGGGTAAAGCCATAACAAGTTGTGATGGGGCCAGCTGAAAGGAATCTCCAATGGACTGGATTCCGCAGATTTTCCGCCGCCGTAAGTTCTACGAAGATCTCTCCGAAGAGATTCGCCTGCACATTGAAGAGCGCACCGAGCAGTTGATGTGCGATGGGATGAGTGCCGAAGAAGCGACGCGGGCAGCGCGGCGAGCTTTCGGCAACCGGACGCTGCTTGAGGAACGCAGCCGCGAAGTGTGGCAATGGCCCACGCTGGAATCGATCGGGGCCGATCTGCGGTTTGCCCTGCGGCAGTTGCGCCGTTCTCCCGGATTTGCGGTTATCGCTGTTTTGACGCTGGCTCTGGCCATCGGCGCGAACGCGGTGGTGTTTGCTGTACTGAATGGGCTATTCCTGCGCCCGCTGAATGTGCCGCATGGCGAGAGCCTCTACGCACTCCAGCGCGGGAACGTCACATACATCGCGCAGTCGTATCCCGACTATCTGGATCTGCGTGATCGCAATCGCAGCTTCGATGGCCTGGCAGCTTATAACATCTCCCAGGTGGCGTTGGATACGGGCAATAATCCAGCCTCGGTCTGGGGCTATGAAACGAGCGGGAACTACTTCGACGAATTGGGAGTACGGCCGTATCTCGGCCGCCTTTTCCACGCCTCCGACGAGCGCGGACCCAACAGTGCTCCGTACATCGTACTCACCTATGCCTATTGGCACAGTCATTTTCAGGACGATCGGGGGGTGGTGGGCCGTCAAGTCCGGCTGAACAAGCATCCTTTCACCATTCTCGGTGTCGCCCCGCCTGACTTCCACGGGACGTTGTTGATTTTTTCTCCCAATTACTTTGTGCCCATGGTCAACTCGGAGCAAATCGACGGGGAGAGTTTCCTGAATGCGCGCGGAACACGATGGGTGTATGAGGTCCTCGGACATCTCAAGCCGGGAGTGACTCCGGCGCAAGCAACCACGGATCTAAATTCTGTTGGTTCCTACCTGGAAAAGAGTTACCCCAAAGACGATGGCAAATCGAGTTTTTCGCTGGTGCGCCCTGGCCTACATGGCGACTTTTTTGCTCCCGCGCTTCGGGCCTTCCTGGCAGGGTTGATGGTGCTCGCGGGGTTGATCCTGCTGGCAGCCTGCGCCAATCTCGGAAGCCTGTTTGCCGCGCGCGCTGCGGACCGCGGGCGAGAGGTTGCCCTGCGCCTCGCGCTGGGTTCGACCCGCACACGCATTTTGCGGCAACTGTTGACCGAAGCCCTTCTGATTTCCGTTGCCGGCGGGGCAGCGGGACTCGTCGCGAGCGTTATCCTGTTGCACCGCCTGAGTGTGTGGCAGCCATTTCCGCAGTTCCCCCTGAACATCCCGGTGAGCCCGGACGCTAACGTATACTTCGTTGCACTCCTGCTTGCCATCGTGAGCGGGTTACTTTTCGGCATCGTTCCGGTGCGCCAGGTGTTCAAATCGAACCCCTATGAGATCGTCAAGGCAGGTTCGAGCGCCAGGATTGGACGGAGGTTGACCGTCCGCGACCTGTTGCTCGTGTTGCAAATTGCCATCTGCGCAGTGCTCGTTACTTCTTCCATGGTTGCCGTGCGCGGTCTGGCTCGGTCGCTGCACGCCAATTTTGGATTCGAGCCGCAGGATACGCTGCTGGTGGATACGAATCTTGCCATGGCCGGATACCCCCCGGACAAGATGGCCACCATGCAAAGGCAAATGATGGACGCGACGCGCGCGATTCCTGGAGTGAACTCCGTCGGGCTGGTGGACACCCCGCCCCTGCATATGGGCTGGAACCTCTCATATGTGTTCAGCGACCACGCTACGGACCTGCGGACGCCAAACGCCCTCGCGCAGGCAATTGAGTACCGAATCTCTCCTGAATACCTCCAGGCCGCGAAGACCGCACTGTTGGCTGGTCGAAACTTCAACTGGCATGATGACGAAAATGCGCCGCGAGTCGCGGTCATAAACCGGGAGTTCGCTCGCAAAATCTTTGCCAATCGATCCGAGGCGGTTGGCGAGCGTTTCAAGATGCCTGACGGAAAGCTAGTGCAGGTTGTCGGTATTGTTGAAGATGGAAAATATACTGCCAATCTGGCAGAAGATCCGCAGCCGGCCATGTTTCTTCCCATCAAGCAATTTCCCGCGAGCGACACGTGCCTTGTGGTTCGTTCGAGACGCGATCCGGAGCAACTAGTCGCAGCCATCCGCAGGACACTGCGCGATCTTGACTCCGGATTACCCGCGTTTATCCAGACATGGAATGAAGAGATGAATGGAGCGCTGTTTGCTTCGCGCATGGCCACAGTATCCCTTGGCTTGCTCGGAGTGATGGGCGCGATGCTGTCGATCACCGGTATTTTCGGCATGGCTGCCTACTCCGTGAGCAAGCGGCTGCGCGAGCTGGGCATTCGCATCGCACTCGGCGCCCGGCGCAGGGAAGTGTTACACGCTGCTCTGGATCGTGCCTTCAAATTGCTGGCGATTGGGTCAGTCGCGGGACTGGCCCTTGGACTTCTCGCCACTCGCGTGCTCGCCTACATCGTCTTCCAAGCAACGCCCCGCGACCCACTGGTCCTAGCCGGCGTGGTGGTGGCGATGGCCATGCTGGGTCTGGTGGCGACGTGGATTCCCGCGCAACGCGCGCTTTCGGTCAATCCTCTGATCCTGCTGCGTGAAGACTGAGGCAGCGGGGTTCCACCTCGAACGGGCGGATCTTCGATGTAGTCAGGACTACCGCTACGATCCATTCTCTGTTTATGCCAAATCGCCTATTCACTCATCGACCTGTTCCGAACGGTTCACCGGTTATTCGGAAGCAATCCACTTGGACGAGAAAAACCGTCTTCGAGGAGAGTTGGCACCGATTGGAGATTTCGACTGGCCCAGATGCCGAATTCGGCCGACTGGATAAATTCCTGTTAGCCGAACACACACCCGGAACCAGGAAGCCAGGATCAACGCCGCCTCAATGACCGGAAGTGCCCTGTTTGTGCCACGTGATATTCAGCCTTCCGCTCCAATCAACTGACCTGCACGGATGATGGAGTTCGGTTCACGAACGGCAGCGGGTATTACAAGAATGAGCACAAGTGGAGAACGTTGCGCATGCGATTGCGGTCGTCGCAACATCCGATCAGGCAGCCGGACGCATCTACAACATTTGTGATCAGCCAAGCCTGTCAGAACTCGCGTGGCAATCGAAGATAGCAAAACAGATGAACTGGAATGGGAAGTTCGTTCTGCTGCCGAGAGGACAGACACCGAAGCATCTATTGCAATCCGGCAATGCGGCGCAGCATGTGGTCGCGAGCTCCGGCCGCATCCGGACGGGGCTGGGCTACGAGGAACCGGTTGAAATCGAGGAAGCGATACGACGAACGATCGCCTGGGAGCAGCAAAACTCGTCCGGCACCGTCAATCCTCAACAGTTTGATTACAGTGCTGAAGACGCAGCCCTCGCCAACCTGCCGTGAGCTCCACAGGCGGCTGGAGCACGGTCTACACGAAGTGTTCGGTAGTTGGACCGTTCCAGGCACTCATTCGCATGCCAGCGCAGTAAGGGGATCAATCCTTATTGCCCGCAACGCGGGGACCAGCATGGAGATCCCGCTAAGCAAGAGGATCGAGACGATGCTGAGAAGGTAGACCTCCAGACTGCCGGGCTTGATTTCGAAGAGCAGGTGATCGAGTAATGGCATGGAGGCTGCCGACAAAATCGCTCCAACTACGATACCCAGAGCCACGGGAAGGAAGCCCTCTGCGATGACCAAGCGCATGATCTGTGTTCGCTGTGCACCCACAGCCATGCGGATTCCGATCTCCGTGGTGCGCAGAACCACGGAATACGAGAGCACTCCATAAATGCCGCCGAGCGCCAGTTGCAGGGCAACAATGGAAAGTAGTGTTGCCAGTACCGAGACAAAGCGGCTCTCGGCCCGCGCGCGCTCAATCACTGACGAGAGTGGCTCGAGATGGGTGATGGGTACGTTGCGGTTGAGGCGGGCGATCTGCTTACGTACGGATGACGCGAGGTCGGGTACGGCTGCGCCGACGCGAATGACCATGGACATGGATGGCCGCGGAGCCAGCGGATATGGCAAATAGATCTGCGGGCGCACCGTCGCGGTCAGAGTGTGGCACTGCACGTGCCGCACAACTCCCACAACCACAAGCCAGTCCCTTTCGAACTGATAGGGCCCCTTTGGAGAGTCGGAAACATTGATGCGTTTGCCGAGAGCAAGCTCGCCGGGCCCAAGCTGGCGCGCGAGAATTTCGTCAATCACGGCGACGTGCTGGTGGGCCGCATCGTCCGACTCTGTGAAGTCGCGGCCTTGGATAAGCTGCGCCCCGATCGTATCGAAGTAGCCCGGGAGAACAGAGCGCATATCAGCCATGACGGTGTTCTGCTGGTCTGCGGGAGTACCGTCCTTCCAGTAGTAGTCGTACCAGTTGCCTGCGTCATCCAGTGGAAGATGAGAAACTGTCGAAACGGACCGCACTCCGGGAAGTGCTGTCAGCGCGCGCTGCACCTCGCGCAGAACATCGTAGTTCGGCACGCCCACACGCAAAGTAAAGACATTTTCCGCGCGGAAGCCGGGATTTACCCGGAGAATGTTGGCGAAGGTGCGAACCAGCAGGCCTGTTCCGATGAGGAGCACAAAGGCAAACGCAACCTCGGTGGCAACAAGGACCATGGTTGACTTTGACTGTCTGCGAGTGGTCGATCTTCCGCTGCGTTTCAGGTCTTCTGCCAGCTTGAGGTGACGCACGGTAGATATAGGCGCCAGTGCGACGATAACACTGGTCAAAAGCGCAATAGCAAAGGTGAACGCAAGCACGCGGAGATCGAGGCTGACATGGCCGAGATTCGCAAACGACGACGGCTCGAGCGCGACGATCGCCTTCAACGCTGCCCATCCGAGCAGCAGGGCGACGGCGCCACCGGGAAGTACGGTCACCAGGGTTTCAGCCAGAATCTGCTGAATCAGACGGGCCGTGGATGCTCCGAGTGCAGCGCGAACTGTGGTTTCATGAAGCCGCTGGCGGGCGCGCACCATGAGAAGGTTTGCTATATTGGCACACTCCGATCAACAAAACAAAAGCAACAGCCCCAAAGAGCAGGTACAACGTTCGGCGGACTTCGCGAACATCATCGTCCTGCAACGAGAAAGCATCCAAGTGGTAGTTGGCGACCTTTATTCGTGCGCCAAGATCGTTGATTTGCTTGGCAATCGATGTGAGCTCAACCTGTGCGGCCGCCAAGCTTCCCCCACTGCGCAGCCGGCCCACCAGGTGGAGAAAGCCCTGTCCGTTTGGCTCCCATGGGCCCACAGGGATGGATTGGAAGTAATCCACATTCGGCGGAACGCTGGCGTCTTCCGGAAAGATCAGCCTGAAGTTCTGCGGAAGAACGCCAATCACAACCGGCGAGCCGCGGCCCAGAGGCACGGATGTACCGATGATCCGCGGATCGCTGCCGAATTTCCGGACCCATAGCTCGTGTGAAAGGATGATTGTCGAAGGAGCATTCTCCAGGTCGTCTTCGGGCCCGAAGAAGCGCCCTAACATCGGGCGGACGCAGAAGAGCGGCAGAAAGTTGGAAGTGACGACGCCGAGCTTGCCCTGCTCCGGGTCCCCTTTGCCAGGCAACGCTCGGTTCGTGACCCAGATGCCGGCGATCTGATCGAATTGACGGCTCCGCTGCCGCATCTGGTAAAGCTCGAACATCGATGCGGGAGCGCGGCTGGAATTGCCCAGCTCAGACAGGATGATCGTCAGTCGATTCGAATCGGGGTAGGGAAGCGGACGGAGCAGCACGGAGTTGACGAAAGTGAAGATAGCGGTGTTCGCGCCGATCCCGATACCGAGCATAAGAATGGTGGCGACGGCGAATATAGGGTTGCGCCACAACTGCCGAATACCCAAGCGCAGGTCCTGCCAGAAATTTTCGAACGCTGCACCAGGCCGGCCGTCCCGCACACGCTGCTTCACTCGCTCGATCCCGCCGCTCTCCGCCAGCGCACGCCTTTGCGCTTCTGCCTGCGGCGCGCCTGCTGCGATCTTCTCGTCAGCGACCATGTTCACAAATGCGCGCACTTCCGCGTCGAGGTCATTCTCGATCTCATCCTTGTGAAGCAGGTTGCGCAGAGCGCTCCGTAGTCGCAGTTTCACAATGACTCCTTAAGTGGCTTTGAGTGCATTGGCCATAGCAAGAACGACGTTCTTCCACGCACCGGTTTCCGTCTCGAGTTGGCGCTTGCCAGGTTTAGTAAGGCGGTAGTATTTCGCGCGGCGATTGTTTTCTGATTCACCCCATTGCGACGATAGCCAGCCCGCTTCCTCCATGCGGTGCAATGCCGGGAACAGCGAACCGGGTGCGACATGAAATGCGCCCCGGGTGATTTGCTCGATGCGCCGTGAGATGCCGAGGCCGTGAAACTCCCCATCCCCGATGGCTTTGAGAATCAAAAGGTCGAGAGTACCTTGCAAGACCGGGACTCGTTTGCTCAACAACCTATGCTCCTATCGAAGAACGATATGAGTTTGCACAAACTGGAAAGTCAATGTCAATGGAAAAATTCTCCTACTGCGTCGTGAAGCCCCTACCGGAACGGGCCCTCGGACGAGTTGTCCTCAACATGCTATTCGGGACAGGGCTCCCGCTTGGACGCCGGCGCGGCGGGTTCTCGCGGTCGATCCGATACTCCTGCTGCGCGAAGATTGATTCGGGGCGGACCTAGCTCATCGGCGGACCCAGGAGCTTGGGGCTTAACTGGGTCCAAGTCCTGCTGTTTAGGGTGATTGGGCCCCTGCGTTTGATTTCTCTGCCGATTCCCGGGGACACCACGCCAAGAATCCGAATGGCAGATTGGGGAATCTAACGCATCATGCAGGTACAAAAGGGCTTGATCAGTGTCATCGTAATTCTGCAGGCCGTGCTTTTTCTGACGCATTTTCTTGTTTATGAGACGTGGACATTTTCGCCCGCAGGAAGCGATCTCCCTGGGACGCTGTGGATCAAGCTGGTTCTCGGCTTTTTGTCGGTGAGTTTTGTTGCCGCTTCCCTCCTTGCCTTCCGCTATACGGATGCTGCGGTGCGCGCGTTTTACAGGATTGCTGCGGTTTGGTTGGGTTTCTTGACATTCCTCTTCCTTGCCGCTGTGTTCTCCTGGATAATTTTCGGAGGTGCGCGGCTGGCTGGGCTGGACGTGAGCTTCCATCGGATCGTGGAATGGCTGTTCGGCGCTGCAGTACTGGCTGGCCTCTACGGAGTTTTCAACGCAAGCTGGACGCGAATCACTCGAACGACGGTAAGACTCGCGAACTTGCCGCCGGCGTGGCGCGGGCGGAGCGCGGCGCTCATCAGCGACCTGCACCTGGGGCATGTGCGAAACGGCAGTTTTCTGCGGCGGATGGTTGCGAAGATTGTGAAGGAAGAGCCGGACGCTGTTTTTATTGCTGGCGATTTGTATGACGGCACGGCCATCGACGTCCGGCGAGCAGCGGAACCGTTGAGCCAGCTCGTGGCGCCGCACGGCGTGTATTTTGTCGCGGGAAACCACGAGCAGTTTGGGGATGACCGCAAATATCTGCATGCCATTGCGGCGGCCGGGGTGCGCGTGCTCATCAATGAGAAGGTGGAAGTTGACGGTTTGCAGATTGTTGGTGTGCCGTACCGGAACGCGGCGCAAGCCGGGCATTTTACGTCGGTGCTACAAGGCATCGGCTTGGATCGCAATCGCGCGAGCATTCTATTGACGCACGCACCCGACCACCCGGAAATTGCAGAGGCTGCGGGCGTTTCTCTGCAGCTATCCGGGCATACGCACCTAGGGCAGTCCATACCTTGGAGTTGGATGGCGCGTCGGATGTACCGCCAGTTTGTCTACGGTTTAAGTCGGATCGGGAAGATGCAGGTCTTCACTTCAAGCGGAGCGGGAACCTGGGGACCGCCGCTGCGACTCGGATCGAATCCCGAAATTGTAGTGCTTCACTTCGAGTAATTTAGGAATGCACTTCAGCCTCGAATCCAGACAGTTTTGAAATGAACTCTGACGCGGCGTTCAGGTTGCGGCCTGCCAAGTCATTCATCACACGTTGAATGAATGGAAACCGTCCCATCCGCTCGCCGAACACCTTCGAGAGCCAGACTGCGAGGGGGATCAAACAAAGTCCGAACGCGACATTGACCCAGAGCCAAAGACCGTTGACGATATCCACTCCCAGGAAGGCTCGGGCGGCGACAATTAGAAATGGCGCCCAGACGACCGTTCCTCCCAAGAGCGCCCTCTGCGTTATCCCAATCCGCAGGACTCGCAGCATCTCAAGCTGCTTCTGAATCGCAGTGACAGGTCTGCTGTAGTCAATTTTCCTAAGGGCTACGATCTGACGGATGGTTGCCGCGAGCATCGCGATCGCATAGACGTCGAGAGCAGCCGCAGAGAGCGACAGCCTGAGTGCCCCGACGTGGTGAGATATAAAACTTCCCAGGGAGACGATGATCACAAACCACATGACTGCCTCGAGACCCAGCGCCCGACTCATGCGTTGCGTCGCGGAGTGCGCTTTCGACAAAGTGGCAGAGTTCAACAACTCCCGATTCAAACGAATACTCTGGTCCAGCTTCTCGTCGTGCGCCGTCCAAACTTCCTTCATTTCATCTAGATCAAACATGTGTTATCTCCTGGGGGATTACGCGGAGCCGCTAAGCTCATGCCGCATCCTTTGCTTCATTCTGCCTATTTTGGTAGCAACATTGGTCTCGCTGATGCCAAGCACGTCCGCCATCTCCAGGTAGCTGTTGCCATCCAGATAGAGCAGGACAAGTGCCTTGTCCAGCGGGTCCAATGTCGCGATGAACTGGTGAAGAGCCTGAATTTCGCTCGACTGATAGGCTGTCTCGTCGATGGCGTTCAAGAGCTGCCCATCGTCTGAGAGAATAAACCGGGTTCGGGTGGTTTCCTTCCGGTAGAAGGAGATGGCGACGTTGAGACCAATCCGATACATCCAGGTGGAGAATCGGGCGCGTTCATCGAATGTTCCAAAAGACCTCCAGAGCTGAACGACGATCTCCTGAGCCAAGTCTTCCCGGTCGCCTCTATTTCTGCAGTATGAGTTACAGATCTTGTAGAGGATTGTTTTGTGCCGGTCCACCAAGGTCTGGAATTCCTGCTGCCGTTGTAGGGTGACCATTGCCTCGTCCTCGTCCGCGGTTCGTAAGGTCCTGCCGTTTTTGCTGCTCACACTGTTATTCGCAAGCGGGCATCGGAAAATCACAATACCAGACAAAGAAACAATTATCTTCGCAGGCATCGCCCTCCCTATGCCCGGGATTTGCCTCCTCGCGAGTGCCGAATGCCAGCCTTCGTAGGTTGCGTGGCCGCGAGGTCGTCAGACGGTCTGTCGAGGTCGCATCCCGCGAATCTAAGATCGAGTGGGTTTTGTCATTCGTACCGAAGGGTACGCATGGGATCCACGCTTGCGGCTCGCATTGCGGGGATCAGGCAGGCGGCAATCGCGGCGAGCAGTAACAGTGCGGGTGCAGCCGCGAAGGTGAGCGGATCAAAGGCGCTCACGCCGTACAGGGAGGAGCCTAAGATGCGAGTCAGGGCGAGCGCACCGGCCAGTCCTAACATCACGCCGATGACTGCAAGCTGCAGACCCTGGCGCACAATCATTCCAAGAACGCGTCGCCGAGACGCCCCTAATGCGATGCGTACACCAATTTCGGCAGTGCGCTGCTTTACCGAATAGGCCAGCAAACCATAAATCCCCACCATTCCGAGTAACATCGCGATGGCAGCAAAGGCAGTCAGCATCGTTGCCTGAAAGCGTCGTTGCGCAGCCGCCGCCGAGAACAGTTCTCCCATGGTGTGGAAGTCGGACGCAACCAGATCGGGTTCTGCAGTGCGCAACAAGGTCTCAACCATGGAAGCAACCGCCTTGGGTGCAAGTTGCGAACGAATCACCAGGTATGCGCTGCGCTCTCCCACAAATGGATGGTATGTGGTGGGTGTCGCCCCGTCCTCCAGCTTGGAGCGTTGATTGGCAACAACACCAACGATGGTGCACCAGTAGGGATGGGGGGCATGCAGGCTGATTCTCTGGCCAATAGGGTTCCTACCTGCGAAATATGTGTCGGCGAACGCCTTGTTGACCATGACCGCCTGATTTTGACCCGCGCTCTCGGCATCATTGAAGAAGCGCCCCTGGAGGAGGGGGGTGCGCATCGCAGAAAAGTAGTTTGCGCTTGCTTCACGCACAGAGACCAACTGGTTCGGCCGGTTTGCATAACCGTTTACGGAAAGTACAGTGTAGTTCTCATACGGCGCAAGAGGGAGGCCGTCAATGACTCCGACCTCTTCGATGCCAGGGAGAGAGCCGATTTTGCCGGTAAGACTCCGAAAAAGTGTGCCCAATCGCTGCGGTTGGTATCGGGCATCGACATCGACACGCAGGCTGACCGTGGAGCGAGCAAAGCCAGCATCGACGGACATGACATTGACATAACTTCTCATCAGCAGACCCGCGCCGGCTAACAGCATAACGACCAAGCCTATCTCGCCCACAATCAGCCCATCCCGCAGGCGAGTGTGCGAACCTACGGTGCCTCGGCTCCCGCCGGACTTGAGAAACTCGGCAAGATTAACTCTTGAAGCTGCCAAAGCAGGCAGGGTTCCAAACAACAGGCTGGTTAGAATCGACAACGATACGCAAAACAACAGGACGCGAGAATCTAGAGACGTATCCTCCAGCCGAGGAATATTGCCTGGATTCATGCGCAGAAGACCATGAACAAGGAAGCCGGCCAGCATTACGCCCACGCACCCTCCGCCGAGTCCCAGCAGCAGCGACTCGGCTAGTATCTGCCGGATCATGCGGCCTCTGGTTGCACCCAGTGTTGCCCGCATCCCCAGTTCGTGGGTTCTGCTGGAGGCGCGTGCAAGAAGAAGGTTGGCGGCGTTGCCGCAGGCAATCAGGAGCACGAGGGAGACAGCCCCCAGCAACAACCACATCAGAGGGCGGACGGGCCCGATTGAGAACTGGAGAAACGGTTTCAGCAGAGCCTGAGAACCGCGCGTCAAAGGGTCGTGCAGTCGATCGAGCCGGGCAATACTGGTGCCAAGCTCAGCTTGTGCCTGCTCTACAGACACGCCCTGCCTCAGGCGCGCGATTACCCATCCCCCCGAGTCATCACGGTTGGCCTTCTGCTGAGGGGATAGGACAAGCGGTACCCAAAGCTGCGTGGCGCCAATGCGCGGGTCTAGATACGGAATGTCTGTGTTGTGTGGATACTGGAAGTCTCCGGGCATCACTCCGATGATGCGGTAGGACCTGCCATCCAATTGCAGCGATTTCGTGAGGACATCCTTCTTCTCGGCAAACATCGACTGCCAAAGGGCATGACTGATCACAACGACACTGTCGTGGCCGGGAAGTTTGTCAGTGGCATCGATGGTCCGGCCCAACTCGGGCATTGACTGGAGCGTGGAGAAGAAAGTCTCGTCGACGAGCGCCGCGCCGATTATTCCGCTTTCGCCCCCCGCGGTGAGGGTAAAGACTCTCTGGTCGAAATCGGTCATGGCTACTATTGAATGTGTCTGCTTTTTCAAGTCAAGGAAGTCGGCGTAGCTGGGCATCATGGTCTCAGCAGGGACCAGAATTCGGGGGATGGGGGTGAACAGATAAACCAGGCGGCTGACATCCTCGTAGGGCTGCGAGCGAATCAGAACAGAATTCACGATGCTGAAGATGGCCGTACATGCTCCGATGCCGAGTGCGAGGGTTAGAATCGACACCGTGGCAAAGCCTGGATTTTTTCCCAGTGACCCCGCACCAAAGCGCAGGTCCTGTACGAATTGCTCGAGCCAAGTGTAAGCCCAGACCTTGTGCGTCTCCTCCTTGATTCGGGCCACATTGCCAAACTTACGCAGAGCCGCATAGCGCGCTGCCTCAGGCGACATGCCGCGTTCAATGTTGTCCTGCATCTCCATCTCGATGTGGTCGCGGATGTCCTGATCGAGGTCCTCTACCATTCGCTTGCGGCGTCTCATGATTTGCCCTCCTCCACAGGCCGGAGGACCCGTGCGATCGCCCCCGCGATCTTTCCCACTTGCTGGTCTCGATCGCCAGTTGTCGCCGAACCCTCGACCGCTCTCATTTCTACCCAGGATTACCCCGGATTTCCTGCAGGCTGCTCTAGACAGATCTGCGTATGCGGCTTTCACGGAAAACCGCATGAGGCTCCTTGGTTCCACCAAGCTGCACAGGAAATCCGGGTACGTCCTGGGGCACTCTCAGCCGTCCCTGCGGGACTGTTCGGTTACATGGGTCATGCGTCCAAGTGGACTCCTTCCAACCATCCGGGAGTGATCGCGGCGGCTCGGATCGGTGGGCCGCTCTCGCTCACCTTGACATTCTACCGGAAGCAGCTATTCTTGCCTAGAATGTCTACTAAAGATCAGAAAGAGCGTATCGAGTCGCTCTAAGGCACTCTGGACCTACTGATCCTCCGGACGCTGCCGCTGGGCCCGACACGCGGTCTCGCATGGGCCACTTGTCGTATCACGGGCTGACCGGAAGCAATCCACTTTGACGAGAAGAAACGACTTCGAGGAGAGTTGGCACCGATTGGAGATTTCAACTGACCGATATGCCGATTCGGCCAAGTGAATGAATGAGGAATTTGTTGGACGGCAAGGTGTAATTTGCCAAAGGCTGCTCTTAAGACGCAGCTCACTCAATGCGCAGGGCCCGTACCGGGTCGATGGAGGCCGCGCGCCGCGCGGGGATGATGCCGGCCACGGCAGCCGTAATCACTAGCACTCCAATGGCGATGCCCATGACCGGCACATTGACGCTGGTGATTTCAAAGAGCTGCGATTTGACGTACCGCACGCAGAAGATGGCCACCGGGATGCCGATCGCGAGGCCGGTAACGGCCTGCAGCATGGCGCCGCCCATGACCATTCCGATAACGCGGCTGCGCGCCGCTCCCAGCGCCATGCGGATGCCGATCTCCGGCGTGCGGCGCACCACGGTATACGCTGTGACGCCATAGAGGCCGATGGCGGCGAGCAGCAGGGCCAGCAGGCCGAAAAGAGAAGTGAGACGCGCAATCAGGCGCTCTTGTATGAAGCGGTCGTCAATCTGCTGCCGGAAGGTCTGAAATTTCACGATCGTTAGATTGGGGTTGATGCTGGCCAGGGTCTCACTGACGGTCTTCTCAAAGCCGGCGATGGGATGGCCGGTCTGGATCACCAGTGCGCCGGCGTACATCGACTGGTCTTTGTCGAGCTGGTAGTCGGGATCGTTCGCGCTGCCGGCCCGTTGCGTGAGCGGCAGAAAGTACATGGCGTGGTTCTTCCAATAAATGCTGGTGTAGGTGGTGTCTTCCACCACGCCGACGATCTCATGCGCTCCATCCCGGCCGGCCTGTCCGGGGCCGGAAGAGCCAAAGGAATGGCCGATGGGGTTGCGTTTGCCGAAGAACTGTTTGACGAATTCCTGATTCACAACCGCGACGGGCGCGGCGTTCAACGTGTCCTGCGGCTTGAAGCCGCGGCCCATGACAACATGGGTGCCGACTGAGTCGAAGTACTCCGAGTTGCCTTTCACCACGGATGCGCCTTTGTTCAGGTCCGGCTCGCCCTGAACTTTTACGCCGGTTCCCCAGTTGTTTTCCTCCATGGGTGTGTTGGTGGAGAGGCCTACCTGGAGAACACCGGGAATGCCGTGGAAGCGGTCTACGATGGTCTGATAGAGGGGTTCGACCTCCGTGTTCTTGTAGCCGGCCGCCTGCGGATTGATGTGCGCGATATAGCGGTTCGTCGCATCCAGCTTCATGTCTACGTTTTCGGCCTTGTTGAGGCTCTGCGCAAAGAGGCCGGCGGCGACCAGCAGCACGAGGGAGAGCGAGGCCTGCAGAACCACGAGGGATCGCTGCAGGAATGACGCGCTCTGGGCGGTTGTTCGCGCATTGGAGCGCAGGGCCTCGGCGGGATGCGTGCGCGCGGCCATCAGCGCAGGTGCGAGTCCAAAGAGGATGCCTGTGACGAGGGAAAGCATAAAAGCAAAGCTGATGACCATTGGCGAAGGCGAAGCACTGACCGGCATGTTCTGCTGATTAGGAAAGGCGAGCGCCAGCAGCGCGTGTGCTCCGAGATAGGAGACGGCGAGGCCGAGCAGGCAGCCTGTACCCGAGAGAAGAACGCTTTCGGTCAGGAGCTGGCGCACAATTCGGCTGCGCTGCGCGCCCAGTGCCGCGCGCACGGAAAGTTCCGCGCGGCGGCCCATGCCGCGCACCAGTAGCAGGTTCGCGATGTTGGCGCAGGCGATGAGCAGGACCAGTGCGGCAATCCATTGCAGCAGTTTCAGTTGGCCTTGTAACCTTCCTGCATGTTCTGGATGCCGCCGCCGCCGGGAGAGAGCACCACATGGGTGCGGGGGAGAACTTTTTGCGCACGCTGATCCGTAAATGTCTTCAGCGTCGCAAACTGCTGTCTGAGCAGTGTGCTGGCCTTGGACTGGAGAGCCGGCAGGGAGGTTCCCGGCTTCACGCGGCCGATGATGTAGGCCCACTGCAAGTCGGGATCGGTAAAGTACGGTGCGCCGATGACTGCATCCATCGCATTCATGGGAAGGAAGTATTTGGGCGGATTGGTATCGATGCGGTCTCCGTAAAATCCCTTTGGCGCAACGCCGATAATGGTGGCCGGCTTCGTATTGATGTAAAACGCGCTTCCAACAACGTGCGGATCGCCTGCGTAGTCCTGCTGCCATGTGTCATAGCTCATCACGGCGGTAATAGGCGCGCCCTTCCCATCGTCGGCATCCGCAAGGAGCCGGCCCGCCGCCGGCGAAAGACCAAAGACGCGGAAGTAATTGCCGGAGACGAAGGTTCCTATGACAGACTTCGCGACGGTCTGGGGGCCGGCGCGACGGACCGTAATCGGCCGCCAGGCATAGCCGGACTCCATTGCCGCCAGCTCCTCGAACTCCGGCAGGTTCTTCTTCAACATGTAATAGGTATCGGTGGAGAAGAGCGAGTAGTCCCCGTCGTCGTTCGATCCGCCGTTGACGCAGCAGTCGTCTTTGTCGCCGATGCGGATCAGGGTTCTGGGATCGGTTACTGGCAGGTTATGGAGCATGATGGCATTGACCAGAGTGAAGATGGCCGAGTTGGCGCCAATGCCGAGCGCGAGCGTAAGCAGCACGGTCACGGTGAACCCCGGCGTCTTGCGAAACTGACGGAATCCATACGCCACATCCTGCAGCAGAACTTTCATCGTCTACCTCCGCACACCTCGGCTTGCACATACAGAAAACGAATTACCTACCCCAGAAGTTCCGCGCAATTGTTAGATTAGCTTCATAAAGTGAGGACCAGGGTTCGTATTTTGAGAAAGATGTTCAAAATCGGACGTTTAGCGGCAGTCGCGTCACGGGATAAGGTGCGCTTTTATTCCAGAGCTGTCCAAATTAGCGGAACAACGGCCTTCTGGACGGCGCAAATTGTTGCATGCCTTAAAGAGAACGCGGGCAAGCGCAATCGAGGTGGTTGCTGTAGTGGCTTAGCTGGGCCTGTGTGGAGATGGATGGACAGGGTCGAAAAAAGCCAATTTGGACAAGTGCGCTTTCATTCGGCTTGGGACGAAACCCAGGTGAGCTTTAATTTGGCGACGGATGATCCACGTGATCGACCACCAGCACTTTCACGTCCGCCTTCTGCGCTTCCAGCTTCAGCCCTAGCTGCTCCTGTATGGCGGTGAACAGCGGCGGCCACGCGTTCGCGTCATCCGCTGGGTGACGCATCGACTCCGGCGCATCCGGAAACTGCGTATCATCAGGCGTCCACTTCAACGTGAAGTCCCACCGCCCCTCGAGTCCCGTCTTGTCCACGACCGGCTTGCCAAGAACGTACTCTTGCAGCGTCTGCGCGAGACCAGCTATGGCGAGGCTTTTCCCGATGATCACGCCTTGAGGGTACAACGTCTGGCCTGGCGTTAACGACGCGTCTGTTACCTTCGTCATCTTCGGCCCGTCCTTGCTCACGCTCAGAACGAAGGCCGCCATCTTCCGCTTTTCTTCATGAACCTGCAGCCCGAATCGCTCGGCGAACAGCTTCTGCATCATTCCTTTCAGTTGCGGAACGCTTAGCTCCCCCGGTGTATCTGCCTTCGCCTCAATGTCCCATTTGTCAGTGTCCATCCAACCCGGCTTGCCCACGATCTGCCGCACTGGCAGGTCATACGCGAAGCTCATGATGAAGCCGAGCGTGAGGTTTTTGATGAGCAGGGTCCCTCCGTGCGTTTCAAACTGCATTTGATCGTTTCCCGGCCGAGTCGGTTTGATCGTGGCCACCTCCACATCTGGCTTTGCGTCCGGGGCCATCGGCGCAAGCTTCGCAGGCGCAGCAGGAATCGCCCATTCGGCTTCTGGCTTCGTGCGTTGCAGCACCAGAGGCAAAGAGCGTTTGGCGTACGTCATCGTCCCGCTCATGGAATTCCCGTCTGCCGACATCGTTCCCTCATACGTCAGCCCCGGAAAATCAAACACGAAACGCAGCTTTCCTTCTTGAAAACTTACCGAGCTGCTGGACGGCGGCAGCTCCCCTTGGTCGAGGCTGTACAGAGTCGCCCTCAGCGCGCCCTTCTCGTCCTTGGCGATTTTCAGCTCCATGCGTAGATCGTGGCCGTCCGGCGTGTGCTCCGTGCCCTGCCACGTCCCGGCGATGCCGCTCTTCTCGATCCCGTTCTCTTGCGCGGGCTGCGTCTGTCCGTTCGCCGCGCGTAAAAAACCCGCCGCCAGGGGTACGCCCACCGCCAGCACGCAGGTCAGCGCCAACGTTGCCTTCCGTCGCAGGTCCATTTCCCGCACGCCCTGTCCGGACATGATCCGCGCGATCCGCTGCTTCAGCTCCGATCCCGTTACACCCGAGATGCATGCGATGGAAGATTCGGTATGGAACTTGCAGACGTTGAGAATGCTTTCCGCATAGACCGCCGCCTCATTGCCGAGTTGCAAAACGGCTTCGTCGCAGGCACGCTCGCGCTCCTTTACCAGTTGCCTCTCCATCTACCAGACGACCGGATGGAACCAGAAGATCGCCTCCACCAGCATGTGGATCGCAGACGTTAGATTGTCGCGGCGCTGTACGTGGCATACTTCGTGCGCGAGAACGGATTCCAGATGCGCGTCGTCCATATGACGCGCGATTCCCTCCGGCCACAGCAGGACGGGGCGGATGATGCCAAAGACTCCCGGCTCCATTGAGTTGCCTGAAGGCAACAGCGGGACTGACCTCGGCAATCTTGCTACCCGCTCCGCTTTGCGTAGGAGGTCAACCTCGCGTCCCTCGATTAACGGCCTTGCCGACCGCACTAATCTGGAGATTCGCCGCCACTGCACACACCAAAAGCTCATCATCGTGATGAAGCCGGTCAGCCAGACCGCCGTGAGCACCGGCGGGAGGATACGAATCGAAACGTGGGACGCTGTCGGCTGCGCAACGCGAATGGAAATCGGTGTGTTGAGGGCCGTCGCCTCCAAGAATGGCTGGCTCATCTCTTCGATTGCGACGTAGGCAGTGGTCTTGGGCGCCACCGCATGGGTGGGCCAGGGCAGATGGCTTCCTAGGCTGACCAATAGCGAGAACGGAATCAGGAACTTGGCCGATGCTGCCGTCCACAGCCAGTACCGTATCCGCGCCTGGTTCTTCCGCAGTAGCAGTGCGAGCAACGCGACGATGCCAAGGAAGAGTGTGGACTGCCACAGGTGCTTGCACAACTCACGTACCCCAACCGCCCATATCGGAGAAAGAGATTCGGGAGTCACAGCTTTTTGTCCTGTCGCTGCAGTCTCTTGAGTTCCCGCTCAGCCTCTTTGACGTCCTCAAGTTTCAGCTTCCCGGACCTGACAAGATGCATCATGACCAACTGGGAGCCTCCGCCCAACATCGCGACGAGTTCATCGATCAATCTCAGTTGACCTGCATCTCGGGAGATGAGCGGCGCAAAGAGGTGGAAGTTGCCAACCTTCCTTGTGCGGCGCACGATCTTCTTCTCTTCCATCCGGTAAATCGTGATCTGGATGGTTCCATAGGACGGCCTGGACTTTTCGGGAAAGCTCTCCTGAATCTCGCGGATGGACACCTCGCCACGAGTCCAGAGAGTTTCCATGATCTGTAGTTCGAGCTTTGACA
>CAWEZM010000014.1:0-59283 GCA_963813475.1 uncultured Acidobacteriaceae bacterium
GGCGCGCATGTGGATGGCTTGTGTGAGTTTTGGGTCGAGTTCAATCGCACGCAATACTTCATGGAGACCGCGGGCAAAGTCCCATTGATATACAAAGATGGATGCTCCCAGAACCAGATGTCCGTCGGCGAGTTGATCGTCGAGCTCGACGGCTTTCTGGGCGGCTGCTTCTGCTTGCGCCATGGTTTGAACAGGATTCATTCTGCCGTCGCTAATGCCTACCGCGTAGTAGCTCGATAACCCTGCCCAAGCGGGGGCGTAGCCTGGCTGCAACTCGACAGCCTTTCTGAATTCTTTCCCGGCCTCGTCATTGTGCCCTCTGAACCAGAGAAAGCGGCCGCGCAGATAGGCGTCGTGGGCCTCGGGATTGACGTAACGGACCGGCATAGTTGAAGCAACAGAACTGTGCAGCCGAGCGGCGATATCGCGTGCGGCCTCGCCTGGAAGTGCAGCCACATAGTTGAGATCGCGGTCGTAGCTTTCGGCCCAGAGATGGCCATCCGTGTCGGCGCGAATGAGTTGAAGCGTCATGTGGACCTGATTGCCAGACCGGGAGATCGACCCCTCGAGGATCCCGTCGACGTTGAGTGCACGGGCAATTTCTTGAACGGGCTTGTGGACTCCCTTAAATTGCATGGCGGAGGTGCGGGAGGTGATGCGAAGCGTCGAATTCTTGGCAAGCATCGTGGTGAGCTCGTCGGTCATACCGTCGGCGAAGTATTCCTGGTTGGGGTCGCCGGAGAGATTATCAAGCGGGATGACAGCGAGGGAACGGATGGATTGGGTTGCGAGGTGGCGATGAATGACGAACCAGCCCGACACCAGCAGGAGGACCGCAACACAGCCTGCTAGCGCAAACCAAATCAGCCGGTATGGTCGAGCTGATGATGGCGCTGACCTAGTCTTCGGGTGGCTTCGGTTCAGCGAGGCGGCAACCGGGTCCGCTGCATCTGGTTCGGCAGGAGATTTTGGCTCGGCATCGACTATGGCTGCAACGAACCGATAGCCTTGTTTGGGCAGCGTCTCGATATAGCGGGGTTCCGAAACCTCGTCGCGCAAGGCCAGCCGAATTTGCCGGATGGCATAGTTGAGCCCCTGGTCGAATTCGACAAAAGTTGCGTCGCCCCAGATGCGAGCGCGGAGTTGCTCCCGAGACACAATCTCGCCGTGACGCTCCAGCAAGATGCCCAGAACGCGCAATGGTTGGGGCTGAATCTTTACCGGCTGGCCATCGCGAAAGAGTTCTTCAGACTGGGGATCGAGCTCGAATTCGCCGAATTTCAGCCGTCCATTACTAACGGCGCCCATCTTCCCCTCATTTCATAGCAGTTTACACGCTCAGATCAGATGAGGGGACCCTCAGAACGAACTCATGACCCTTTCAAAGCGGCCCGTGCTAGCTTTCCTGGAATCGGCAAGCTCGATCGCCGAGCTTAACGTATCGAAAGCCCAATTCATGAGTTGAAGGAGTACCCATGAGGAGCATAAAGAATCTGTCCATCGCGGGGATTGCTCATCCCGGTTGCGCTCTCAGTCGCGCCAAATGTTACGGCCCAGTTTCTTCGGGCACAAAGAACCGTAAGAAGAGGAGTAACATCATGAACCAATTTACAAGCAAGCCAGGGATCACCTTAACATCGGCGCTGAAGGCAACTCTGCGGCACCGTCTCTCTCGGGCGGCGTTGGCTTTCCTCGGTCTCCTCATCCTTGTATCCACCGCTACCCTTAAAGCAAAGGCCGCCGGATGCGGCGGACTGCGTGGCGGAGACAACGTCGTCAAATATCCGATGATTGAACAGGACGGAGCCACAGGCCCGGATACGATCGTGGGACTCTGGCATGTTACCTACACTACCTCCAGCAACGCGCCCTTCGCGGTGTCATTGAAAGAGTGGCACAGCGACGGCACGGAATTCGAAGACCTCGACCGCGGGGTCATCGGAAACTTCTGCGTCGGCGTGTGGAAGCAGACTGGTCCGCGAACGTTTCGCCTCCATCACACCGGATGGACGTTTGACGACAACGGGAATTCGACCGGATCGTTCATCATCAATGAAACCGATACCGTCGCTCCAAACGGTATGTCCTACACGGGCAACTTCGACTTCAAGGTCTATGATACGAATGGAGACTACATCTCCGGTACGGAGACAACCGGCACAATCGCCGCGTCACGAATCACCGTCAACTGACTCCCGGATGACCTACCTTGGTCTCCCGCGGCCCGCTGGCACTTCCGCCTGGCTTTGCCAGCGGCGCCGCTTTGCCAACTGATTCGATCTCGTCGACTATCCAATCGAGAATCAATCCACCGCCAATGCCAGGCGGACGCTTCCAGAGCCAAGCTGGAACGGACTCTCAGAAACGCCACTGGATCCGGGAACGGGGTAGAGCCCGGGTGGTCGCCGATCCGGAACTATCACTTCGGCAACACTTCTCCGTGGGCATTGATTAGCCGTTATTCCGGATTGGCGGTTACTCGCCAGGGATCGCATTAGTTCCTTGCGCTTGAGCTGAGGCGGATCATCGATAGGACTACCGCCTTCGATGATCCTGATACCAGAAGAATCCGACCGCGAGAAGAAAAAAGAGAAGAATGAAGATCGCGGTCTTCGCCCATGTCAGAAATACTTGGGGCCAGTTCAGTGGAACGCGGTTGATGACTCGCTGCTCGGTGTCACCCCCAAACCATTTGCTTGGAGTTCCGGTGCATTTGAACCGATACGACGCAAGTGGAACTATCGGAATCCCACCGAGAGCGAACCACTTGGTTCGAAGCTGGATGTTGGCCGTCTTGTCGGCTCCATTGAGGTAGCGGCTGCCAAAGAATCGGAGGGCTGGCCCTCTGCCTGCGAATCCCTTTTCTTGTGCCTCTTCGCGAACCTTGATGCGCTCGGGCACCGCGTACCGCTTCACATCGCTGGCCTTGAGATTGCGCCGCTTGAGTTCATCCGCCAACACCTGCTCGGCTTGCTCGGTGAGCCCGCCCTCGCTGCTCAGGTTCAAAAGCTGAGCGTCAGTCAGAGTTTCGTAATACTTTTCAAGTGCGCCTGCATCTGGCATGGTATCGCCTAAATGATACCTCGACCAGCCGATCGGTCCTGCTCCCGGACTAAGTTCCGGTCGTATCGTCGCCCACCCGGAAATAACTCAAGAGTAAACACTTGAGACCGAGACGGCCGCCCTCTTCCAATATAGATACCGAACAAACGCTGTTGCGACCTGTGATCTCGGCCGAGGCGCGACGAAAAGGCCAAATCGAACTGAGCTTCGTACCATCACCGACGCAACAGCTTTGGCAGAGATTAGGGGCCGGCGTTACCGGCCCCAGATTTCGGGGGCAGAGGCTACTTCCGCCTCTTCGTTGGAGGGATAATCTCCGGTTCCGTTTGTGCTGCGCCGTCGTCCTCGCTCGCTCCGTCTGCCGGATCGTCTGCAACTTCGACTTTCGAGAGCCGCTTCATACTTGTTGCGTGGATCTCGGCGATGCTGTGCTTGAAGGTAACGCCCTCGACCTCTTCCGAGACCTCGCGATACTTGATTTTCCCTTCAAGTGTGATGAGCTGCCCCTTCTGAAGCGTTTTGGCGAAGTTGGAGAGATTGCTCCAGGCAAAGACGCGATGCCACTCGGTGCGGTTTTCGTAATCGCCCCTTTCGTTCTTCCAGCTCTCGCTGGTCGCCAGACTGAAAACGACGTATTCCTTGTTGTTCTGCGCGGTTTTGACTTCTGCATTCTTTCCGAGACGACCGATGAGGATGACTTTGTTGAACATTGTCTTTGGCTCCGTTATTTGGGTTTGTCCGCTGGGTGCGGTACATGCTTGCCCGGAGGGTGTGCCGACGCGACCCACTCCCAAGGCGACTAGAAACGATTCGTGGAAGGGGACCCGAGCTTGTCTCGGGGGAGGAGTCCACGCCTGGAAGGCGCGGAGCGAATCTTTGGCAGGAGAGCGTGCGTCCGAAGGGCGGGGGTGTTGTTAGCGCGGCACGCTGAACGTAGACAGAAAGGCAAACGGAAATGGAGCTCACTGTTCAACTCCTTCATATCTGTTGCCTTGGATTTGCAGAAGTCGCACAGGACAAGAGGATGTTTGACGGCACGGCCGATCTGGCTAGGATGAAAGGCCCGAAACCCATTCTTTGAGCGACTATCTGTTCGCCCATAATCTCGCCTTTGCCATAGTGCGCTGAATGTAGGCAGCTTTCCTTGTGGGGTTTGAATCGCGGGAGAGGTATTCGCTGCCCAATATCTGGGGCTTGAAGTCGACACGGTCTACAAAAAGTCCAGGTTGCGGGAGGTCCCCTGCGTCAAGGTTGGTCGGTCGTTGCGGTTCGATGTTAAAGCACTTGAGCAGTACATCGAGCAGCACTCGATCCAAACCATTGACTAAAGGAGAAGCAATCTATGTCTGTTGTGAAGTTGCGTGAAGGTTTGTACGAAGTTCGTTGGAGGGAGGAAGGTCGACAGAAGACCAAACGGATTCATGGCGGCTATGACCTAGCCCGCAAGGTCCTACGGAAAAAACTGTCGACGCGAGACGAAAACCGGCATCTCGACGTAAAGAAGGAGATCAACTATCGAATGACTGAATTGATCGATCGTTATTGGACACACTACGGAGCCAAGAAGGCTTCAGCAGATCGCGAGAAGAGCATCGTAGAAGGGATTCGATCCGAACTGGGTCGGAAGTTCGTACGGGAGGTTGACGGTATAGCCGTGCAGCGCTGGTACGAAAAGCTCACAGGAGTTCGTGGTCTAGCTGACAACACCGCAGTGCGACACTTCAACGTCATGCACCACATGATGGAGAAGGCATCGACAATTTGGTCTAAGGAGACGGGCATCGACCGGAATCCGGCCGATCTGGTAGAGGTAAACCGACCGGATGATTCACGGGAGCGTTACCTTTCGGAAAATGAACTCCGCCGTTTGAAGATAGCCTTGGACGAAAAAATGTTCCGGAAAGGCACAAAAGACCTTAATCAGACGAATCTTCGGATGAGGCTCATCGTGTTGATCGCTGTTTCAACAGGGATGCGCTCAGCCGAGATTCACCGGCTCCGGTGGTCCGACGTGATGGATAGCGAAGGGCTGTTGGCAGTGCGGGCGAGGCTGAAGAAGGGCAAGGTGCGTTACGTCCCCATGCCGTCGGAGCTGGCCGAGGAAATTCGGCGGTATCCTGCGGTGATCGGTCAGGATCGGATCTTTCCGCCGAAGGGTGGCCCAACAAGCCAGCGTCAGCGACTGGAAGGAAGTTTTGAGGACCTGCTCGAAAGAGCGAAGATTCATCACTTCTGGTTCCACGATCTGCGTCACACTTTTGCGTCCTGGTACATGATGAACGGCGGCGATCTTTACGAGCTTGCGAAGCTTCTCGGTCATGCCAATATCAAGATGACCGAACGCTACGCCAAGTTGGGACGCGAGCATATCACCAAGACCGGCAATACGGCCAAGGTGATATGGAGCATGTTGGATAAGAAACCAGAGCAGGAAGAGGACGACCAACAAGGCGTCGCTTGAGCGATGGTCGTGTATTGGTCGTGTGACTAAAACTTGAACTCTTTGGTTGCCGCTAAGTCTTTTAGATTGTGGTGGCCAGAGACGGGATCGAACCGCCGACGCCGGCCTTTTCAGGGCCGCGCTCTACCACTGAGCTATCTGGCCTCGGAGAATCCAAGGACGCTGCTTCCGCTTAGGTCGTTTCTGAGTCTGCAGCTTCAGGCGGAGGCCCGGCCAGGTCAGCAACTGCGCACAAGCAACAAACGTCAGTATAGCAATCACTTCGCTGTGCGCAAACTCGCATCCGCAGCTCCTTGCCGACGGTATGTCGTACACTGAACCCTCACCCTGATTTCCTGTGGAGCTTGTCGTGTTGGCGAACCTCATGCGGCTTTCCTTAATGAAAGCCGCACACGCAGCCATGGATGGAGCCACGTACAGGAAATCAGGGTCGCAGTTCACAATCTGAATACACCGGTTGCCTTCGCGCTCTATGTCCCGACGCCGTGCTCCAATTTGCCGGGTCCTCCATGCCGCCGCCTCCACTTTACTGCTCTGTCTGGCGCCGGCCGCCATCGCTCAGCCCCAGGCCGTGGCGCAAAATGGCGAAGCCCGCGCGGCTCGAGCCTTCGAGCAGGCTCGCCGGCAAGGACCGCTTGCCCTCTACGCCTTCTTGCACGATATGCCCAAGGGCGCCGATCTGCACACTCACCTGGCGGGCGCGGTGTACGCGGAAAGCTTCATCCGTCAGGCAGCGGAAGACAATCTCTGTGTCAACTCCAAGTCCCTTACGCTTTATAAGACAACGGCCACAACGCGCAGTCTGCCTCCGCAGCCGGTTTGTGGGGAAGAGGGCGAGCGCGCCTCCGACGCACTCACCCACCAACACCTCTACGACCAGCTGATCGACGTGTTCTCCATGCGGACGTTTGTTCCCACCACCGGGGAGTCGGGGCACGACCACTTTTTCGCATCCTTCGATCACTTCTTGGCGGTAGAAGACCCCAAGCATGTGGGTGAGTGGGTGGATGAGTTGGCCAGTCGAGCCGCCGCGCAAAACGAGCAGTACCTTGAAATCATGAATACGCCCAACTTCCGGCCGGCCACTGCGGCTCTGGCCGAGAACCTGGGGCCAATCGACCTGCAGACGGACTTCGCACACCTGCGCCAGCAGCTGCTCGACGCGGGCCTGTCGAAATTCCTGCCGGAGCAGCGTGCCGAGTTCGATGAAGGCGAGCGCCGCCGCCGCGAACTGGAGCATTGCGGCGCAAGTGGAGCAACGCCAGCCTGCAATCTCCAGGTCCGCTTCCTCTACCAGGTGCTGCGCGCCTTGTCTCCACAAGACGTCTTCGTGCAACTGGTCTGCGGCTTCGAGCTGGCCTCCACCGATCCTCTGATCGTGGGCATCAACATGGTGCAGCCGGAAGATGGGCGCGTTGCCATGGCCAACTATCAGATGCAAATGCAGATGGTCCATGCGCTCCACGCCCTCTATCCGACGGGTTCATATCACCCTGCATGCCGGCGAACTCGCTCCCGGGATGGTGCCGCCGGATGGGGTGCGCTTTCACATCCGCTCCGCGGTCGAGGAGGCAGACGCCGAACGCATCGGCCACGGAGTGGACGTGATGTACGAGGATCATGCTTACGATCTGCTCAAGCGGATGGCCGCCAATCGGGTAATGGTCGAGATAAACCTCACCAGCAACGACGTCATCCTCAACATCAAGGGCGCCGACCACCCTTTGCCCCTCTACCGCCTGTATCACGTGCCGGTCGCGCTCTCCACCGATGATGAGGGGGTTTCCCGCATCAACCTCACCCATGAGTATGTCCGCGCCGCGCTGACCTACCCGCTCACCTACGGCGACTTTAAGCAGATGGTGCGGACCGCGCTGGAACACAGCTTCCTGGCCGGCGAAAGTCTTTGGGAGCAGCCGGGACCATGGGAAAGCTACACCCACGCGCGCGCCGCATGCCGCACCCAGCTCGGCCGCGAAAAGGCTTCGGGAGCATGCGCCTCGCTGCTCCAGGCCAGCGATAAAGCGCGCCAGCAGTTTGAGCTGGAACGGCGCTTCCAGGTTTTTGAAAATTCACATTAGGCAGCTGTTTCTTCCAGAGGCAGACCCCCTCGCAACTTTCCGAGCCTGTCTAGTCGGCCCCTAGGGGCCCGCTTTGTGTCAGGGCCTGACTTTAGTCGGGCCGTTGGGGCCATCAAAGATGAGGGCTTTAGCCCCTGAGGTGCGTCTGCCCTTCGTCAGGCGGCAAATTGGCTCTTCTAAGATCTCTGCTGTCTCACCCCATCTAAAGCCCCACTGCGCACAAGAAATCTACGGCACGCTTAAGCGCCTTCCTGAGCCGCGAAAACCGTACTCATTCTCGAACAGGAACCGGCCTTAACTGCTGCGCGATGGCGCCTCTTTCATCTTGCCCATTTACACTGCAGAGGCAGCGCATGCGCATTGTTCTCTCCAGCTTCGGCACGCTTGGTGATATTCATCCACTGATAGCCCTGGCGCTCGAGTTGCGGCAGCGAGGCCACGTGCCGGTTCTGGCGGTTCCCGAACTCTTTCGTCCCAAGATCATTTCGCTGGGTCTGGAATTTGCTCCTGTCGGCCCCATCCTCGATCCGGAAGACAACCAGCTGGTGGCCATGCTGATGGACATTCGCAAGGGAACGGAACGCACCTTGCGCGAGATCCTCTTTCCCGCCATTCGCCAAAGCTACCGGGAGCTGCTCGCGGTGGTCGAGGCCAAGGGCGGGGCCGATCTGCTGCTTGCCGGAGAGCTCGTCTACCAGGCCCCCATCGTGGCCGAGGTTACCGGGATCCCGTGGGCGTCGCATGTGCTCGCGCCGCTGTCTTTTTTTTCCCGTTATGATGCGCCCGTGCTGCCGCCTTATCCCATGCTGGCGCGTCTGCAGCCGGCGCTGCCCGGGATGGGCAGGGTGATTGCCCGCTTCGCACGCTGGGTAACACGCAGCTGGCCGGAGCCCATCTATCAGCTGCGTGCCGAGCTAGGCTTGGGCCGGGGCCCCGATCCCATCTTCGAGGCCAAGCATTCTCCGTACCTGGTGTTAGCGATGTTCTCGCCCTTGCTGGGCGAGCCGCAACCGGACTGGCCCGCTTCCACCAAAGTGACCGGCTTTGTGTTTTACGATGGCGATGCGGGCCAGCGTGATCTGCCCCCGGCTGTTGAGAGTTTCCTCCGACAAGGCCCGCCGCCACTCGTCTTTACCTTGGGCTCGGCAGCCGTTCTGGACGCAGGCGACTTTTACCAGCAAAGCGCGCTGGCTGCCGAACTGATCGGCCAGCGTGCCGTGCTCCTGGTGGGAAGCGACCCGCGCAATATTCCCCTGGAGACTTCGCAAAACGTGTGCGTGGCCAACTACGCGCCTTATTCCAGTCTCTTTCCGCGAGCCTCGGTGATTATCCACCAAGGCGGTGTGGGCACAACCGCGCAGGCGCTGATCTCCGGCAAACCCATGCTGGTGATGCCCTACAGCCATGATCAGCCGGACAATGCGCGCCGCGTACGCCGCCTGGGCGTGGCCCGTGTGATTCGACGAAAGCGTTATACGGCGGAACTTGCTGCCCGGAAGATCACACTGCTCTTAGAGAAGACTGCGACGCGGCGCCGGGCGGTCACGATCGGAGAGCGGTTGCGCCGCGAAGATGGATTGAAGGCTGCCTGTGATGCACTCGAAGCCCTGGGTAAGAGCCGTAATCCGGCTCCGAAGCCGTGACCACGCTGATCCGGGAATTTTCTTTACCGGCCGGGAATCTAGGGTGGTTCCACGCCTCTGGACCAGCGACCATGCGCATTTAGAATGCTCTAGAGATGCCTGAAGATACCGCGCTACGGCTTCTCGCCGGCGCCCTGCCACAGCTCGAAGCCTCGTTTCGCGATCTTCCGCCACAGCCGGCGCCTGCGCCCGCCATCGACGAAATGGCTGCGGTGCTGAGCCAGGTGGCTGAGAGAATGGCCGACAACTACCCCTACTTCCATCCTCTCTATGCCGGGCAGATGCTCAAACCCCCGCACCCGTTGGCCCGCGCGGCATACGCGCTCGCCATGGCAATCAACCCCAACAACCATGCGCTCGACGGCGGCCGCGCTAGCTCGCGTATGGAGGTGGAAGCGGTTCGTGAGATCGCCCGAATGTTTGGCTGGACAGATTATCTGGGACATCTAACCAGCGGCGGAACCTTCGCCAACCTCGAGGCGCTCTGGATCGCCGGCCAGCTTGCTCCCGGCAAGCGCATCGTCGCTTCCGAACAGGCGCACTACACGCATGCGCGCATCAGCGCCGTCCTAGGCCTGCCCTTCACCAGTGTGACGACTGACTGTGCGGGCCGTATGGATTTATCGGCACTCGAGTCCACACTGCGCGAGGGCGACGTCGGCACGGTGGTGGTGACGCTGGGCACCACCGCTACCGGGGCCGTCGACCCGCTGCATCATGTGCTCGCGCTGCGCGGTACTTATCCATTTCGCATTCACGTCGACGCCGCCTACGGCGGATATTTCAAGCTAGTCTCCAGCCTCGGCGAGGAGGCCACGCGGGTCTTCGCCTGCGTGGCGCAGGCCGACTCGATTGTCGTCGATCCTCACAAGCATGGGCTGCAACCGTATGGCTGTGGCTGCATCCTTTTCCGCGATCCCGCCGTAGGCCGCTTCTACAAACATGATTCGCCCTACACCTATTTCACTTCGCATGATTTGCATCTGGGCGAGATCAGCCTGGAGTGTTCGCGCGCCGGCGCTTCAGCCGTAGCGTTGTGGGCAACTCAGCAGTTGTTGCCGCTCATCACAGACGGTGAGTTTGCTAGTGGGCTGCGTAGTAGTCGTGAGGCGGCAGTGCTCTTGCATAAGAAAATCTGCGCGGATGGCCGGTTCCTTTCCCCCTTCGCACCCGAACTCGACATTCTGGTGTGGGCGGTGCGTGCCGATACTGTCGCCGCATCGTCGCGCCTGGCGCAAGAGATCTTCACCGCAGCCGCCCGCGAAAATCTTCATCTCGCGCTCGCCCAATTACCCAGCAGGTTCTTCCCTTCCGGTTCGTGGGGAGACCAGGACCAGCAAAGCAGCGTTACCTGCCTGCGATCCGTACTGATGAAGCCGGAACACCTCGACTGGCTTGAAGCAATCTGGAGCAGATTGAGCCAGGCGACGGGTGAGGTGCTGGCAATGCCTCCTACAGGCCATGCCGGTGCAACTGTGGCTGGATGAAAGAACCCGCCTTCAAGTGTTCACACCCTGAACAGGAAAATGTTGGAAATGTGCTCCCACAGAAGCACTAGATCGCTTGACGGAAGTGTCACTCCGATTCGTGATAAAAGCTGGGCGGTCGATGGTTAGAATAAGAGTACTGGGTCAAACACGAAATTTCGTCGAGGTTGACGGGCAAGAGTTCGCGAAGGCTCGCACGCGAAGCGTGTAGCTCGAGCATCACCGGCGGTGCCGGCTAACAGGAGATAAGCAGGATGCATTTTTCGAACCAGCAACGCGATTTTTCTTCGATGTCTCTCTCCGAGCGAGGGGGCATAGTTGCGTACTTTTCGATGGAAATCGCCATCGCGCCCGACATGCCTACCTATAGTGGGGGGTTGGGTGTGCTCGCCGGGGACACCATGCGCTCCGCAGCCGATCTGGGGCTGGGACTATGCGCCGTCACGCTGCTCCATCGCAAGGGATACTTCCAGCAACATCTCGATGCACACGGAATTCAGACCGCCGCGGACCAACCCTGGCCACTGGAAAAATTTCTCGTGCTCGAAGATGCCGTGGTCGAGGTAACGATCGAGGATCGTCCGGTGATGGTCCGGGCATGGCGCTACGACCTCGAGGGAGTCACCGGGCACACCATCCCGATCTACCTGCTGGATACGGATTTGCCCGAGAACGATACACGCGATCGAATGCTTACCGATCATCTCTATGGTGGCGATACTGATTACCGCCTACGCCAGGAGGCCGTTTTGGGAATCGGTGGCGTGCGCATTCTCGCAGCCCTGAATTACGACGTGAATGTGTACCACATGAATGAAGGTCATGCAGCGCTGTTGACGGTCGGCTTGATGGAACTACAGTTGGACGGCGATATGAGCCGGGTCATCGAGGAGCGGGATACGCTGGCCGTGCGCAACCGTTGTGTGTTTACCACCCACACTCCAGTTCCCGCAGGACACGACCGCTTTACCATGGACCAGACCTACAGGATTCTCGGCCCGGAAGTCGCAAACCTGCTCGAGCGCATGGGCGGCTGCCACGACGGCATGCTCAACATGACCTATGTGGCGCTGGCTTCATCACGCTTTGTGAACGGCGTCGCCATGCAGCATGGCAAGATTTCCCGGGAGATGTTCCCCGACTATTCGATCGATGCCATCACCAATGGAGTGCACGCGGCCACCTGGACCGCTGCGCCCATTCAGGCGATCTTCGATCGCAACGTTCCACGCTGGCGCAAAGACAATTTCCAGTTTCGCTACGTGATCGACATCCCGCTGCGCGAGATCGAGCGGGCGCACGCACAGTCCAAGCGCATCCTCATCGACGAGGTCGAGAAGAGGACTGGTATTACGCTGCGCAGCAACGTCTTCACCATCGGCTTCGCCCGTCGTGTAGCCACCTACAAACGAGCCGACCTGCTTCTATCCGATCCCGAGCGCCTGGTGCACTGCGCGGAGAAGTTCCGCGGCATGCAGATTCTCTTCAGCGGCAAAGCTCATCCCCATGACGAACCAGGCCAGAAGCTGATCCGGCAAATCTTTGAGGTTGCTGCCAAGCTGGAGTCGGATGCGCTCAAAATCGTCTACCTGGAAAATTATGAATGGAAGCTCGCGTCGATGCTCACCTCGGGGGTCGACCTGTGGCTGAATACGCCGCGCCGCCCATTCGAGGCATCGGGAACCAGCGGTATGAAGGCGGCGCTCAACGGCGTCCCCAGCCTCAGCGTTCTTGATGGTTGGTGGGTCGAGGGTTGGATCGAAGGGGTGACGGGCTGGGCTATTCCCGACAGCGACAACCAGGACCTTGAGGTCGCAAGTCTTTATGACCGCCTGGAGTCGACCATCCTTCCCCTCTACTATGGCGATCCGGAACAGTGGCGCACCGTCATGCGTTCCACGATCGCGCTCAACGGCTCATTCTTCAACACGCATCGCATGCTTCAGGAGTACATCTCGAACGCCTACTACCCGGACAAGGACGCCGTCCTTTCCAACGTCCTCGAGCCCGCCTTGGCCAAATAAAGATCTCGTCGTGACGTTGTGACGAGCTCAAAAGACTCATCGGGGCCGGACAAGCCTGGCTGCTTGTCCGGCTCTTCCTTTGCTGCGCCATGAACCGCCAGCTTATGAATCAAATTGCCCGCGTTATACATCCCAAACTGTGGCGAGTCAGAAGATTCATAGGGAGAGGCCTGATTCAGCGGCCCGTCATGCCAAAGAGCACTGTGACACACCTCTGACTGCCGACTTGATCGCACAAAACGTATAATTTGATTGTGGCTGTAAAGATGCTAAAAACTCCATGCCCTGCAGAGGGTACGGCAAAAGCCTCGGTTCCGTAAAAAGACGCTCGCAAACTATTCGCCGATTCTTCCGCTCGGGCCTGTCCGGCTCGTCTATGCCGGAGATTCACCCCCCTCTCCCCGGAGTCGTTGAGACTCTCGGAGAGAACGTCCCTAGGAGTGAGCTAGCACATGTGGATTGTTCGTCTCGCGTTACGGCGCCCTTACACTTTCGCCGTTTTTGCGCTTTTACTGCTGATCATCGGCCCGCTCTCCATTCTCAATACCCCAACCGACATTTTCCCCAACATCGACATTCCTGTAGTCAGCATCGTGTGGCAGTACCAGGGTCTGTCTGCCCCGGATATGGCCAGCCGCATTATTACACTTACCGAACGCACGCTGACCACCACGGTCGACAATATCGACCATATTGAGTCGCAATCGCTGGTGGGCGTTGCGGTGGTGAAAGTCTATTTTCAGCCCAAGGTCACGATTGCCACCGCCATTGCGCAGATTACAGCCGTGTCGCAAACCCAGTTGCGCCAGCTGCCACAAGGGACAACCCCTCCCTTGATCATCACCTACACGGCATCGAGTGTGCCCATTCTGCAGCTCGGTCTCTCTGGTCAGGGCCTTTCCGAACAGCAACTCAACGACTACGGCCTCAATTTCATCCGCACCCAATTCGCCACCATCGAAGGCGCGGAGAGTCCCTATCCCTACGGCGGCAAGCAGCGACAGATTCAGATAGATCTCGATCTTAAGGCGCTTCAGGCCCGAGGCCTTTCCCCCAGCGATGTAGTCAACGCCATCGGCGTGCAAAATTTGATTTTGCCATCGGGAACCGTGAAAGTGGGCTCGTTCGAGTATCAGCTGGCAACCAACAGCGCGCCCTCCACGATCGCAGGACTGAACGATATTCCGATCAAAAGCGTGAATGGAGCCATCGTCTACATGCACGACGTGGCTCATGTGCGTGACGGCTTCCCGCCGCAAACTAATATTGTGCGCGTCGATGGCCAGCGCGCCAGCCTGATGAGCGTGCTGAAGAACGGCAATGTTTCCACCCTGGAAGTCATCTCCAGGATCCGGGCGATGTTGCCGACGATCGCGCAGCAACTGCCGCCGCAATTGCGCATAACGCCATTGGCGGATCAATCGATCTTTGTGCGCGGCGCCATTAGCGGCGTAGTGCGCGAGGGCATCATTGCCGGCTGTCTTACCGCCGTCATGATCCTGGTCTTTCTAGGCAGCTGGCGCAGTACCCTCATCATCGCGGTATCTATCCCTCTTTCCATCCTCGTCTCCTTGATTATGCTGGGGGCGCTGGGCGAGACCATCAACATCATGACCCTCGGTGGTTTGGCGCTGGCCGTTGGCATCCTGGTCGATGACGCCACGGTAGAGATTGAGAACATCAATCGCAATCTCGAAGAAGGAAAGGAGGTGGAGCAGGCGATCCTCGATGGGGCCGCGCAAATTGCCATTCCGGCCTTTGTCTCGACCTTATCGATTTGCATCGTCTTTGTGCCCATGTTCTTCATGGGCGGCGTGGCCAAGTACCTGTTTGTGCCTTTGGCTGAAGCCGTGATCTTCGCCATGCTGGCTTCTTATTTTCTTTCCCGCACCGTGGTTCCGACCATGGCCAAGTACCTTCTTCAGGAGCATGATGCGGCCGCCGAAAAGCAGAAGCAGCAGAGCCGCAATCCCCTGGTTCGGGCCCAACTGGCCTTCGAGCACAGATTTGAGCAGCTGCGTGTTTTCTATTTCCGCGTGTTGCAGCTCGCCATCGCCCACAGCACGGTTTTTCTTATCCTCTTCTTCGTTTTTTCCATAGGCTCGTTTGCGCTGCTATACCCATGGTTGGGCCAGGATTTCTTTCCTTCGGTAGACTCAGGCCAGTTTAAGCTCCACGTACGCGCCCAGACCGGTACCCGCATCGAAAACACGGCGCTCCTGTGCGATCAAATCGACAATGCCATTCGGCGGGAGATTCCCAAGAGCGAACTCGTCAGTATCATCGACAATATTGGGATCCCCTATTCCGGTTTAAACCTCTCCTACACCAGCACTGGTGTGGTGAGCGCCGCCGACGCGGATATCACCGTGGCGTTGGCTGAAAAGCACCATCCCACCGATCTCTACGTGCAGGATCTGCGCGCCAAGCTGGGAGTCGAGTTCCCAGGCGTTATCTTTTACAGCTTGCCCGTGGATATGGTGACGCAGATTCTCAATTTCGGATTGCCGGCTCCCATCGATATCCAGGTAATCGGCCAGAACTTGCAAGGCAACCGCGAATTCATCGACCGGCTGCTCAGGGATATCATCTACGTACCGGGCACGGCGGACTTGCACATCCAGCAGCCTTTCAATAATCCGCATTTTTTCGTCGATGTGAACCGTTCCAAGGCGCAGGACATCGGATTGACGCAACGGGATGTCACCGGCAGCCTGCTGGCTGCCACCAGCGGCAGCTATCAGACCAGCCCTACCTTCTGGCTTGATCCAAGGAACGGTGTCAGTTACAACATCAACGCGCAATCTCCGCAATATGATTTGCAGTCGATGATCGATCTGGAAAATATCCCGCTGACCACCAGCAGCGCAGGAGCCTCGATCACTCCCAATCCTAATCTTTCGGTAGGTTCATCGAGCCTTACCCCGATCGGGACGGGTGCCTCGCCCTCGACCGCGGCGGGTGTGCAGCCGATCCAGATTTTAGGGAATGTGGCCACGCTCGTGCGCGGACAGGAGCCGGCCACCATCAGCCATTACAACATCGCTCCGGTTCTCGACATTTACGGCAATGTGGTCAACAGTGACCTGCGCAGCGTGTCAGACAAGATCTCTCTAATCATCGAACAGCATCGCAAAGAGCTGCCCCGTGGTTCGCAGATCGTGTTGCGCGGCCAGGTGCAGACGATGAACTCCTCGTTCATTGGGCTGACCAGCGGTCTGGCCTTTTCTATCCTGCTGGTTTACCTGCTCATCGTGGTGAATTTCCAGTCGTGGCTCGATCCTTTTATGATCATCGCCGCTCTGCCGGCCGCGTTAAGCGGCATCGTGTGGATGTTGTTCATCACCGGAACGCATATCAGCGTTCCCGCGCTGACCGGTTCCATCATGACGATGGGCGTTGCCACTGCCAATTCCATTCTGGTCATCAGCTTTGCCCGCGAGCAGATGGAAGAAAACGCTGGGGACGCCCACGCCGCCGCGCTGAGTGCCGGATACACCCGTTTCCGTCCGGTGCTGATGACCGCGCTGGCCATGATCATCGGTATGGTGCCGATGGCGCTGGGTCTGGGTGACGGTGGCGAACAAAATGCGCCGCTGGGCCGTTCGGTCATTGGCGGGCTGTTGTTCGCAACCTTGGCCACGCTGTTCTTTGTGCCGACATTCTTTAGCGTGATCCATGGCTGGCTTGGCAAGCGCGGCAAGAGCGCCTCAGAGCGCGCGGGCGTGCCTGATCTGGAAGATTAGAAAACAACACCGAAGAAAGAGCGTAGAGATGAATCAGGAAAAAAGAGACGAGCGGCCGCAACCGGTTGGGGAGGGGCACGGCGGCCCCCCCGACGCGCCGCCCCTTTCGGGCCGCGTCGCCGCGATCATGATCGTGGTTCTCCTGGTGTTGGCCGTCCTGTTGGCGGTCGGAGGGATCGTGCCCCGAGTGCGCGCTCGCACCGAGCTGAAAAACCAGACCGACGCCCTCGCTGCCCCCAATGTGATCGCGAACCCGCCGCAGCAGGGCAAGATCGGGCAGGAAATCATTCTGCCCGGGAACGTCTATGCCTACAGCGATGCGTCGCTCTATGCCCGCACCGATGGCTATCTCAGCAAGTGGTACTTCGACATCGGCGCGCACGTCCGCCAGGGGCAGCTGCTGGCGATCATCAGCACACCGGAAGTGGATAAGCAACTGCTTCAGGCACGCGCCGACTTGGCCACCGCGGAAGCCAATGCGGGCCTGGCAAAAATCAACTCTAGCCGTTACCAGGGATTGCTGACGCAAAATGCCGTTTCCAAACAAGACACGGACACCTTCGTCACCCAGGCAAGAGTCCACCAGCTCGGCCGTAAAGTCTGCCCAGGCGAATGTTCAGCGCCTGGAACAGCTGCAATCCTTCGAAAAGATTTATGCACCCTTCAGTGGAGTGGTTACGGCCCGCAACGTCGATGTCGGACAGCTGATCAATGCAGGAGCCGGCACGCTGATGTTCCGTCTCTCTGCCATCAACGTCTTGCGTGTATACGTCAATGTTCCGCAGATTTATTCCCAGTCGGCGGTTCCCGGCACCACGGCCCAGCTCACTCTGTCCGAATTTCCCGGACAGTCATTTACCGGCAAGCTGGTGCGCACGGCGCGGGCTATCGATCCCGCTTCCCGCACGCTGTTGGTCGAATTCGATGTCGACAATCGGGATGGCAAGCTCCTGCCCGGGGCCTACACCGAAGTCCACATGAACGTGCATCAGGGCGTTGCGCCGATGATTATCCCCGTCTCCGCGCTCATCTTTCGCACCGAGGGATTGCAGGTGGGTACGGTGGTCAAGGGATCCAACGGAGATCAGGCGAAGCTGGTCCAAGTGACGCTTGGGCCAGGATGATGGATCCACCGTGCAGGTCATTCACGGGCTCAGCGCTGACTCGCAGGTGATCCAGAATCCGCCGGATTCGTTGATCGATGCGGAACCGGTGCACGTCGTTAAACCGGGCAAAGACGGGGGCGCGTAGGAATGAAGCCCTGCACTACTCATTTGAGTCCTACCCATTTGAGCTGGACTTCGCGCAAGGCATGCCTGGTTCTTTCTGGGATTGCGTTGCTACTTTCTGGTTGCACTGTGGGGCCCAACTATCAAAAGCCCTCCGCCCCCACCGCGCCGGCCTTCAAAGAAACGGCCGCGCCTGTGCCACCGCCCAGCCTACCCGGTGGGGGATGGAAGCAGGTGAGCCCGAACGATAGCGCGCTCCGGCCCAATTGGTGGGAGATTTATCAAGACCCGCAACTGGATAAGCTCGAGCAGCAGGTCGCGGTTTCGAACCAGACGCTCAAAGCCTCCTATGAGCAGTACATGCAAGCCCGGGCGGCCGTCCAATTCTATCGTTCGCAGTACTTCCCCACGGTGCAAGTCGGCCCCTCGGCCACGCGTGAGCGCCAATCGAGCAACCGCCCGTTGTATGTTCCGGGAAGCAAGAGCACCTACAACGATATATTTTTGCAGGGCGCGGTCAGCTGGGAACCGGACTTGTGGGGCAACATCCGCAGAGCGGTGGAATCACAGAAGGCTACCGTTCAAGCCACCGCGGCAGATCTGGCCAATGTCGATTTGAGCATCCGCTCGGAGCTGGCGACCGATTACTTCGAAATGCGCGGCCTGGACACCCAGCAGCGCTTGCTCGACAACACCGTGGTGCAATATGAGCAGTACCTGGAGCTGACCCAGGCACGGTTCAAGGGTGGAGTGGCCACTGACTCCGACGTTGCCCTGGCGCAGACACAGTTGGATCAGACCCGCGCCCAGGCCATCGATGTCGGCGTCGCGCGGGCCCAGTACGAACATGCCATCGCGACGCTCACCGGAGTCCCCGCGTCGAGTTTTGGTCTTCCTCCCGCGCCGCTCGATCTGCAGTTGCCGCAGGTGCCGGTGGGCGTGCCTTCGCAATTGCTCGAGCGCCGTCCGGATGTTGCCGGGGCGGAGCGGCGCGCCGATGCCGCAAATGCCCAGATAGGGATTGCGATTGCGGCTTACTATCCCACGATTAATCTCACCGCCACAGGCGGCTTTGAAAGCAAGGCTGGGACCACCTTGATCCAGGGGCCAAGCTCACTCTGGTCGCTGGGTGGCTCGGCGGTCGGAGTTGCTATTCGACGCCGGCCGCCGTCACGCCCTCACCGAAGAGGCCCGGGATGTTTATGAGCAGAACGTCGCTAACTACCGGCAGACGGTGCTGCAGGCCTTCCAGGAGGTAGAGGACAATCTTTCCGGCCTGCGGATCCTGAATAGCGAATCGGTGGCGCAGCAACGCGCGGTCGACTCCGCGCAGCGCTCGCTCCTCATTTCGACCAACCGCTACAAGGGCGGCGTCACGACTTATCTTGAAGTGATTACGGCCCAGACCACGCAGCTGGCCAACGAGCGCACGGCTGCGGATATCACCACCCGTGAGTTTGCCGCCAGCGTGCAACTCATCAAAGCCTTGGGCGGCGGTTGGGATACCACCAAGTTGCCCACCCCCTAAGACGCCGCGAAGAGACTTTCTACGAAGGGCACGGCTTCAGAGGCTGGGGAACAATACGCTTGACGAAGGGCACGGGTTTAGCCGTGCCGCAAGTAGTTTGCGATCGGAGAGGGCTTCAGCCCCTGAGGTACGGTTTTCCCATGATTCGGGACGAATTTCTTGGAGCACTGTTCCTCAGCGCATCTGCAGGCTGCGAAAGATGGGCGATCTCGTATGGAAGGCGCGGAAACGCGTACCTCAGGGGCTAAACCTCAATTTCCTGTACGGGGATGCTGGATAGGTCCGCGCGTGCGGTTTTCTCTCAAGGAAAACCGCATGAAACGCCATGGCTCATTAGGCCTCTACAGGAAATTGAGGGAAGCCCTCCTAGGCTGCGGCTTTGTATGGCACGGCTAAACCCGTGCCCTTCGTTAAGTGTGTTTGTCCGCAGCCTGTTCAGCCGCGCCGTCCTTCGCGAGGGAACCAGAGGTACTGGTCCTATGCACGTCACGACTGCGAATTGGAATTCGGCAGCGAACCCGTCGTGAAAACCTGCTCCGCCTGCCCAGCGGATACACGATAGATCACGAATTCACGATCGCGGCTGCTGCGCAGTTCGAAAACCAGATCTCCCCGATTGTCGGCCTTCGCATCCACTGCATCGACCAGCCGCATTTTCGGCGTCTGGTCGAGGTGATCGTCATCGGTCACCGACTTGAACAGCACCTTGGGCACCCCGTTGAAATCCGGCTGAGCGATCAGGGTGACATATTTGGTCTTGCCCGCATGATCCGTCGTCTCTCCGGAGAAGACCAACGTCGCTCCTCCGCTGTAGGTCAACTCATAGGCCTTGAAGCGCTCGTTGGTAAAAACCAGCTTCGGGGGGGCGGGTGGGGCCGCGGCCGCCTTACGCCGCTGCGCGGCTGTGCTGGTTGCAGTGTGCGCTGTGGTTGCAGTGTGGGCTTTCACCGCGGGCTTTACCGGCGGCTGGGCCGCCGCGATGGCGTTGCTGGCCGCGATCTCCATTGCCGTCTGCATCTTGGTGGCGTCCGCCGGGTCAGCCCACAGATACACGAAAGGATGCGCTTCGCGATCGCTGGCGTCGGAAACCGCAATCATTTGCTCCAGGCCGGACGGAACGCCGGTGAGCTGGGCCGGTTGAAAGTCGTCGCTCATGCTCTGCTGGCCATGGGCCATGTGCGGCCGGTCCGGGTCGGCGCCCCCGATGGCCGTCTCCGGAGCCGGACTATCCCCACTGCTGGCACTGCTGGTGCTGGGGGTCGAATCGGACGAGTCCGACCGCTTGCGCAGAGTAGGACGATCAGGATCACCGGCAGGTGGATTGCTGGAAGTCTTGCTGCTCGAGGAAGATGAGGTTGAGCTACCAGAGCTGGAACTGTCCTGGCTTCCGCTGCCATCCTTTCTGACCAAATGGGGATGGCCGTCATCACCACCTACCACCTGGGGGGTCAGTCTGCCTTGCTTTGGTTTTGCCCGCTTCGGCGCGGCTCGTCATTGGCTTCCACGCACCATAGCCAAACCAATAACCGTCCACATCCTGCGCCGTGTTTATGTCAAAAATTCCCTTGGTAATGCCCGCATCCTGCAGCACATATTCCGTTCCCGGTTGCAGCGCCAGCGGCTCCGGCTTGGCCAGGTAGAGCCCTCCCGGCTGATACTGTTCGCCGTCGAAGACAGAGATCGGGATGATGCGGCTGGCCTTCGGCTTCCCCATCTCGCCTGTCCACTCGAGAACAGCGATCGCGCGCACCGTCGGCGCAGCTTTCTTGGTGTTCTCCAGGCGTCCGTACTGCGCCCAGGTCGGCATGGCCAGCGCAAGCCACAAGGCAAGCGAGCGGCTCTTGAAATGCCTCATCGTGGAATAAACTCGTTGAGGGCGCTCACGCTCTTCTGCGTCGCGGCATTGCATCTCGTTTTTTGGAAGGATCTTTCTCATGGAAGTGAACGACAAAGTTGCTGACTTCACATTGCAGACCGAAGAAGACAAGACCGTGCATCTGAAGGATTTCGCCGGCAAACCGGTGGTGCTTTTCTTCTATCCCAAGGCCGACACTCCCGGCTGCACGATCGAAGCCTGCGGCTTTCGTGACGTCTTCAAAAAGATACAGCAGGCCGGGGCCGTTGTTCTCGGTATCTCGCGCGACACGCCTAAAGCGCAGAAGAAATTCAAAGAGAAGTACGACTTGCCCTACACCCTCCTTGCAGATGTAGACGAAGTAGTTTGCAAACAGTTTGGCGTTCTCAAGGAAAAGAATATGTATGGCAAGAAAGTGATTGGGATCGAGCGGACTACCTTCCTCATCGGTCCGGATCGCAAGTTGCTGAAGATCTTCCCCAAAGTAAAGCCGGAGGGTCATGCAGAAGAGGTTCTTGCCGCCGTCAAAGCCGCAAATGGCTGATACTTCGGCCTGCGCCCAGGCGACTCTCGTTCCCCGGAAGTTCTACCTCGATCCTCCCGACGTGGTCGCGCGGAAGCTGCTGGGAAAGCTGCTGGTGAGACCTGGAGAACCGATGGTGGGCCGCATTGTCGAAGTGGAGGCTTACTTTGGCGAGTCGGACCCCGCGTCGCACTCCTTCCCCGGCAAGACAGCGAGAAACGCCGTGCTCTTCGGACCGCCGGGCCATGCCTACGTCTACTTCATCTACGGCATGTATTTTTGCCTGAACGTCTCCTGCGAACCGGAGGGCCGTGCCGGAGGCGTGCTGTTCCGCGCCCTGGAGCCCATCTGCGGTCTGGAGGCCATGGCCGTGGGCCGTGGCCTGGCTGCTCCAGTCCGGGCCGGCAAAGTAGCGACCTTAACCTCCGGCCCCGGCCGCCTGTGCCAGGCCTTTGGGATCACGCGGCGAGCGGGACAACGGCGCCGATTTTACCTCGCCAAAATCGGATTTGCAGATTCAGGATGACGGCTTCGTGGCCAAGAAAGTGCTGGTCACGCCGCGAATCGGCATCACCAAGGACGCGGAGCGAGCAGCTCGCTTTCGTGCTCGCCGGCAACCCCTTTGTTTCCGGCCGCAAAGGCTAGCACCGGCAACTAGCGCTTCTGCAAGGACCCAAGCTCAAAGCAACAGGTTATCGATAAGCCGCGTAGCGCCAACGTATGCGGCCACAGCCACCAGCACCCCGTGGCACGCCGGAGCCACGTCCACAAGCGAGTCCGGGTCAACCATGCGGCAGTAATCCACCCGTACTGCCGGTTCCTCCTGAAGGACACGCAAGGCCTCGGCAATCAACCTGCTCGAATCGCGCTCGCCATCCTGAAACTGCTGCTGGACAGCCATCAGCGCCCGGGAAAGAACCAGCGCCTGTCGCCGTTCGTTCCCCGCTCAGATTGCGGTTGCGTGAACTCAGCGCCAGTCCGTCCGGCTCCCGCACCGTTGGGCATACCTCCATCTGGACAGGAAACTGAAGGTCGCGCACCATCTTGCGCAGCACAGCCACCTGGGCAGCGTCTTTCTGTCCAAAAAACGCCCGCTCGGGAGAGAAGATGTGGAACAGCTTCGCCACCACGGTGGCCACCCCGCGAAAGTGACCGGGGCGCGATGCTCCGTCCAGCCGATCACTCAAGCCCGCGACTTCGACGAAGGTGTTGGCGCCCCCGGGATACATCTCCTCCGAGGAAGGCGCAAAGACCAGGTCAACGCCCGCTGCCTCGAGTATCCGGCAATCCTCCTTCAGGCTCCGGGGATAGGCGGCAAAGTCTTCATGCGGTCCGAATTGAGTCGGGTTTACGAAGATGGAAACCGCGACCGCATCGCAGCTAGCTTGCGCGGCGCGCACCAGGGAAAGATGCCCTTCGTGCAGGGATCCCATGGTTGGCACCAGCCCCAAGGTCTTGCCGGCCGCCCGGAAACGAGCGCACGCACTTCCTGGTTTCAGCGATGGTCTTCAGCACCAGCATCGCGCTAAGCCTTGAGCCTGGCGGTGCCTTCTTCCCGGAGCAGAGCCGCTAGCGCGTCTTTGCCCAGATGGTAGCTTTCCGCTTCGCCCGGGAATTGACGCCCTTCCACATCGTCGCGGTAGTGATTGACCGCATCCGTGATTAAGGCTGCGGCGTCGCCGTACCGGCGCACGAACTTCGCGGGAGCGGAGAAGGACAGGTTGATGAGATCGTGCAGCACGAGTATCTGTCCGTCGCAGTGCGGCCCGGCGCCGATGCCGATGGCCGGGATGTGCAACGCGGCGGTGATGCGCTGCGCCACTTCCGTCGGAATGCCCTCCAGGACCACCGCGAAGGCGCCGGCCGCTTCTATGGCCAGTGCATCGTTCACCAGCTCATGGATCGCCGAAAGTGACTTGCCCTGCACCCGGTAGCCGCTCATGCGATGGACGGATTGCGGCGTAAGGCCGAGGTGTGCCATCACCGGAATCTCAGCATCGGTGAGCCGTTTGACCAGGTCAAGACGGCTTGCTCCGCCTTCGACCTTTACCGCTTGAGCACCGGCTTGCTTAACGAAGCGGACCGCGTTGGCTACCCCTTCCCCGTTGCTCACCTGGTAGGAGCCGAAGGGCATGTCCGCAACGACCATCGCTTGCTTGACAGCCCGGCACACGGCCCGGGTGTGCAGGAGCATCTCGTCCATGGTGACGGGGAGGGTGTTCTCGTAACCCATCACCACCATGGCCAGAGAATCTCCAACCAGGATGAAGTCGACGCCCGCCTCGTCCACCAGCCGTGCAGTGGCGTAGTCGTACGCAGTGAGGGCGACGATGGGTCTCCCCTGAGTTTTTTTATCTTGAAGTGATTGGATGGTTACGCGGGGGTTAGCGGGCGCGGACGGATCCGCGCTGCGGAAATGCGTGAGGCTCATGGCGAACTCCAGTGCAACTCCCATGTAGGGATGCTGCCCGATTCAGTACCGAGGCTGAGTATACGCCGTTCCATCTACCCCCGGCAAAGCACTGACTATATTGGCCCCGGAGTGTCTTCCAGGCTCTTTTTGAGAATCGCCTGAATCTCAACATGGCCCATTTTCTGCGCCCAGGCCTCAGGAGTAGCCCAAGCCTCGGCATCCTTCTCCCGCACCGGCGCGCCGCGCCGAATGAGCAATTCAACCAGCTCCTTGTGCCCCCATCGACAAGCCCATCCCAGAGGAGTCGATTGCAGCAGGTCATCCCGGATATCCAACCGCGCCCCGTGGTCAATCAACATCGCAGCAAACCGCGCCCTGTCTGCTCCCGACAGCCCACTATGACGCCCGGCAGTAAAGTGCAGGACTGTTTCGTGGCGACGCCCAACGTTGGCATCGACACCGTGCAGGAGAAGCACCTCCAGGCTGCGGAAATGGCCCTCGTTTCGTGCGGAGTCCTCACCTGCACCGCGAATCGGTTGGATCAGGACCCAGTGCCAGCGAGGATCCTGCGCCGGCCAATCGAGATGAGGCAAAGCCATGGCAACAATCTCCGGGCACCCGTGGTCTGCCGCGGACCAGGCTAATTCCGCACGACCTCCTCGCTTGGCGCCTGGGCAAGCAGTCGCCGCGCTTCTTCTACGTCGCAGGTCTCGGCGACCATGTAGGGGTGTCGCTTGGCTCCTCGCTCCAGCAACAATTTTTTTACGCGATCGTCTTCATGGTTCCACGCGTTGTGCAGCGGCCACCCGGAGGCGTAGACGTTGGCATTCGGGTCGGCTCCTCGATCAAGTAGCAGCCTGCTCATAGCCAGATCGCCCGCTAATGCCGCGGACCACAGTGGCATACCCCAACTTTCGGTCGGCTCTTCGAGCGCTTCCAGCAGCAGCCGCTCGTCCACGTCTGCGCCAAGGTCGAGCAGCAGTTCGGCACTCCCCAACTGGCGATGGTTCACGGCAAGCGTCAACAGACCGCCGGAACCGGTGATTTGCCGCAGCGATTCTGGTTCAGCCGTGATGAATTGCCGGATCCGGGGCAGGTCTCCCAAGGCCACCGCGGCACGTACCGTCAGCGCCGCCCCGTGCTCCAGTAGCAGTGCCGCGACGCGCGGGAACCTTTCCGCGCGCTTATTGCGCGGATCTGCCCCTAGCGCAGCATGATCGAGGGGCGTGAGCTCACTCGGGTCTTTCTTGTGCACATTCGCCCGCCTCTCCAGCAGCCACGCGACCAACTCCAGCCGGTTCCTTCGTGCCGCCACGTGTAAGGGCGTCATACCATCCCGGTCGCAGGCGTGAATCAGCGTGCGATCCCGATCCAGCAGTTGCATCGCCGTCGTGTCGTCACCCTGCGCGATGGCGGAACTGATCTGGTCTTGCATTGGGGAGACGGTCGCGTTGGAACAACTCATCTCCTCGCGCCGGTGGCGCTCCTCTTCTTCAATCACGGCGACAATATCGTCGTAGTGACGTTCTCGCGCCAGCGTCCATGCAGACGTCGCATCGCGATGCGGAAAGATGCCCTTGCGCGCGTCCGCACCAGCCTCCATGAGAAGGCGCGCCATCGCCGCATCGCGCCGAAGCACCGCATAATGCAGTCCCCGATGCTCATCGTTCTCCGCCCGGTCTGTTGCCACCAGTTCGGGGCGGCTGGCGAGCAACATTCTCACTTGTGTAAGATCACCCGCCTGTACAGCCTCGGCGAATCGCCGGATGTTCGCGCCATCGACAAACGCCTTCAGTTTCGGCCAACTCGCAAAGCCGTAGGCGCGTGCAATCACCCTCTGTGCATCGTTGAGTGCGAAGCTGCTTTTGTCTCGAATGCGTTCAAAGCGGTTCACTTCTGCAATGGCGCTGGGCGCACCCGCGCGAAATTCCTGCAAAAGTTCTTTGGCTTGTTTGCGCAGCTGCTCCAGGTTGGGCTGCTCGGCTAAACGGCGCGTGGGCGCTGGATTGGAACCAGGGACGGACATGACGATCTCCTTTTTGTCATTGCCCGGTGTCCGCGTTTCGGGCTAAAAGAAGACTCGCCTATCGAATTGTGAGGATCAGAATCGTCGGTGGGCTCAGCCCTGCCCGCGGACACGGTGGCGTCCGATTCGCCACCACAAGTATAGCGTGGACACGAGGATTCAAGCTCCGTTTCCCTGGGTCGGAGGAGGCATAAAGTACTGCTTGCCCTTGATCGGTTCGGAGAGCCGCTTGAGCAGCAGCGCCAGATCCTGGGGACGGTTGACGAAGTCAATCTCCGATGTGTCGACCACCAGCAGATCGCTGGCCGTGTAGTGGAAGAAGAAGTGCTCATAAGCCTTCGCCACCTGCTCGATATAGGCGTCGCTGATGGCTTGCTCCTGGCTTATGCCCTTGCGCCGCAGGCGCTGCTTTAGCACCTCCGGTGAAGCGTGCAAATAAATCACCAGGTCCGGGGTGGGCACCTCGCTGCGGAAGATCTGGTAAAAGCGGTTGTAGAGGGCCAGCTCCGCATCCGTTAAGTTGATGTAAGCGAAGAGCTTGTCCTTCTCGAAGAGATAGTCGGCCACCATGGGTGGCGGCTCGCTGCCGGCCAGGTCTTTAGCCGCCTGGCGCATCTGGTCGTACCGCTCCACCAGGAACCACATCTGGGTAGCGAGCGCCATGCCGCTCAGTTCCTGATAGAAGCGGTCGAGAAAGGGGTTGTTTTCCGGCTCCACGATGCGGAGCGCCTGCAGCTTTTCTGCCAGAATCCGGGCCAACGTCGACTTGCCGACGCGAATCGGCCCCTCGATGGCGATGAATCTGGGCGTCTCAAACAGCTCAGCCATGACGATGCCCTTTTTAAAAAGCATTTCCACTTCTACTCTGCACAGGCCAATCTTCCCTCTGTAGACATCAGAAGTGAAATGCTTAGCGAAGAAAAGCCGAAGATACCATGAGCCGGTGAGTGCCGCCACCCTACATTTACACTCTGGAAGCATGCTTACGAAGCTGGTCTCTGCGGGTCTGATTACCGGACTTACGGCTGGGGGCTATAGCTATGCCGCGAGATGGCCTACCTCGCAGCTCTTCGGTCGCACCGTTGTCGCCGGCTCTGATGTTCAGCAAGTCGCGCTCACCTTCGATGACGGCCCGAATGATCCCTACACCCAGCAATTGCTCGATTTGCTGGACTACCACCAGGTGCGTGCGACCTTCTTCCTGATTGGCAGCTTTGTACGCCGGCGCCCTGATATCGCCCGGGCGATACAACAACGCGGCCATCTGCTGGGGAACCATACCATGACTCATCCCTCGTTGCTCTGGCAGCGGCCCACGCGCGTCCGGGAGGAGCTAGCAGTTTGCAACGCTGTCATCGAGGATGCGACCGGCGAAGCAGTGAAATGGTTTCGACCGCCTTTCGGTTCCCGCCGCCCGGATGTGCTGCGTACGGCACGAGAACTTGGCCTCACTCCTGTCATGTGGAACGTAACTGCGCATGATTGGGATGCCACAGACTCTGAGGCGCTGACGGCACGGGTACAAAGCGCCATCCACCGCAACCAGCGCCGCCACAGGAGCAGCAACATCCTGCTGCACGACGGCGGTCACAGACAACTGGGAACCGACCGCTCCATCACCCTTACGGCGACTTGGCTTCTACTCGAAGCTTGGGCCGGCAGCGGCTTGCGCACGGTCACCGTAGACACCTGGGGATAGGGCTGCGGGCGGGGCATTAGCGCTCCGTAAAGCCGCCGACCCGCGACTCTGTCGATCCCTCTCCACCCGAGCCAAGGTGCGCCGCAACCCTTAGATTTGTCATCCCGCCTGTCCCGGCTTGCCGTGGAACCGGAGCGAACCCGGATTTCCTGCTACGCGGCCCTCACCAACGTTCACGTGTGCGGCTTTCCGTCAGAGAAAGCCGCATGAAGTTCGCCAACGCCACCAACCCCACAGGAAATCCGGGGTAGCGCAGGGAGGGACCTGCTGTGCGCCTTTCCCCCTAACGACTCCTCCCGTAAGGTGACTCTCAATCGGATGTCAGCGCAGTGGAAAGACCTTCAGTGTCGTTGCACTAATTCCGTGCGGCAAGCATCGACGCAAATGCCTTGCGAGCGGCCTCAACCGTGAACTCAATGTCAGCGCCGGTGTGAGCAGTACTGAGAAATGCCGCTTCGAATTGCGACGGAGGGAGCCATACACCCTGATCCAGCATCGCCCGGTGAAAGCGCCCAAAAGCTTCCGTGTCCGATGCCGCCGCAGTGGCAAAGTCGGTGACCGGCGCCCCGGTAAAGAACCACGTGACCATGGAACCAGCGCGGTTGGTTTCCACCTCGATTCCCGCATCCCGTGCTGCAGCAGCAATGCCCTTAGCCACCGCCGCAGTTTCTTTCTCCAGACCGGCATACACTTCCGCCGCATGGCCCGCCAGATAGCGCAGGGTAGCAATGCCGGCGGCCATCGCCAGCGGGTTGCCGCTCAGCGTTCCCGCCTGGTAGACAGGACCAAGCGGCGCCAACAGGTCCATCATCCTGGCTTTGCCGCCAAAAGCGGCGCAGGGTAGCCCCCCGCCGATGATCTTTCCCAGGCAGGTGAGATCAGGGTCGATGCCAAAGACCTGCTGAGCTCCGCCCAGCGCCAGGCGGAAACCGGTCATGACCTCGTCAAAGATCAGCAAGCTTCCCGTCTCCCGGGTGATTCGCCGCAAACCCTCCAGATATCCAGGTGCGGGAGGCACGCAGCCCATATTGCCCACCACCGGTTCCACGATCACGCAGGCGATCTCGTCCTGATGTTTGGCGAAAGCCTCCTCCACTGCCGCCAGATCGTTAAACGGCAGGGCAAGCGGTCCAGTGGGCGATCTCCTGCGGGACGCCGGCCGAGCCAGGCAGGCCGAACGTGGCCAGGCCCGATCCGGCCTTGACCAGAAGTCCGTCCGAGTGACCGTGATAGCAGCCCTCAAACTTAATCACGTATTTTCGCGCGGTAAACGCCCGCGCCACGCGGATGGCGGACATCGTCGCTTCGGTGCCCGAGCTGACGAAGCGCAATTTTTCGATGGAGGGCATGGCGGTGATCACCAGCTCCGCCAGGTCGGCTTCAGCCGCGGTCGAGGCCCCGAAGCTTGCGCTCCGCTCCGCTGCCCGTTGAATCGCCTCCACCACCAGCGGGTGCGCATGGCCCAGGATCATGGGACCCCAGGACCCGAAGTAGTCCAGGTAGCGATTGCCATCGGCATCCCACAGGTAAGCTCCCTCGGCTCGCACCAGGAACGGCGGATCTCCCCCGACCGCGCGGAAGGCGCGCACGGGCGAATTAACGCCTCCCGGCAAGTAGCGCTCCGCACGCCGCTGCAACTCTCTGGATTGACTCAGTTCTCGGTGCAAAAGCAGTCCCCTTTCGCTTCAGTATAGGGGAATGTGCAGATCTGCCTGGGCCCCGCGGGCGATGTTAAACTGGCAGTTCTCGGGGATACATTTCATCCAATCCAAACGCGCCAGCCTCTCGGCCGGTATCCCACGCGAAATTGGAAAAGCCTTGCCAGATGCGACGCGCAAATCCGCCAAACCCCCCGCCACCTATGCCTCGGCGGGCGTGGATCTCTCAGAAGGGGACCGTACCAAGCAGCGCATCAAGTATCTTGCGCAAAAAACCTTCAACAAGCAGGTGCTGGGCGATATTGGCGGCTTCGGCGGCCTCTTCCGGCTGGATATCGCAAAATACGCCGACCCGATCCTGGTTTCGAGCGCGGATGGAGTGGGCACCAAGCTAAAAGTCGCCTTTGCCCTGGGCATGCATCACACCGTCGGCGCCGACCTGGTCAACCACTGCGTGAACGACATTGCAGTGCAGGGCGCGACGCCCCTTTTCTTTCTCGACTATCTGGCGACTGGCCAGTTGGATGGCGAAGTGGCCCAGACAGTGGTAAGCGGTTTAGCCGAAGCCTGCCGCGCCAACGGCTGCGCGCTCATCGGAGGCGAGACAGCGCAGATGCCCGGCTTCTATTCCGATGGAGAGTACGATCTGGCCGGCTTTATCGTCGGAGCAGTCGACAAGGAAAAACTGATCACCGGCAGCAAGATTCAAGTGGGCGATGTGCTCATCGGCTTTCCTTCCACCGGCTTGCATACCAACGGCTATTCCCTGGCCCGCAAGCTCTTTTTTGAGGTGGCCGGCTACGCGCCGAACCAGTACGTCAACGACTTGAAGGACAAAGCCGGGGCGGCCCTGATGAAGGTGCACCGCAGCTACCTGGCGGTGATTAAAAAGCTGACCGCCGCCGACCTGGTGGTGGGCATGGCTCACATTACCGGTGGCGGGATTACGGAAAACCTGCCCCGCATATTGCCCAAGACGATCTCCGCGGTCGTTGAGACCACCTCCTGGACGCCGCCTCCCATCTTCACCCACTTGCAACAACTAGGCAGCGTCGAGCAGGAAGAGATGCTGCGCACCTTCAACATGGGTGTCGGGCTGATCGCCGTGGTGCCGGCGGACAAATTCAGGCGGGCAAAATCGATGCTTGACCGGGCAGGAGAGAAGTTCTGCGTCATCGGCCGCACGGTCAAGGGAGACCGCAAGGTCATCTACACATGACCTCGGGGAGCGAGGGGTCACCGCGGATCCACCGCTTGGGGATCCTGCTTTCTGGCCGGGGATCAAACTTTCTCGCTATCGCCGAGGCAATCGCTCAAGGGCGCTTGGAGCAAGCTGAGATCGCGGTAGTGATCTCGAACCGCGGCAACGCGCCCGGGATCGCGGCCGCCCGCAGCGCGGGATTCGCCACCCAGGTGATCGAGGCGCAGGGGACGGCAACGCGCCGAACACGATGCCGAGATCGTTGCCAGCCTGCAGGCGCATCAGGTCGATCTGGTCTGTCTCGCCGGCTACATGCGCCTGCTGTCAGCGGAGTTTGTGCGCGCCTTCCCGCAGCGCATCCTCAACATCCATCCTTCGCTGCTGCCGGCCTTTCCCGGCCTCGACGCGCAACGCCAGGCTCTCGCCTATGGGGTTACGGTCTCTGGATGCACCGTGCACTTCGTTGACGAGGAGCTGGACCACGGCGTCATCGTGCTGCAGAAGATAGTTCCAGTCCTGCCGGAAGATGACGAGCCCACGCTTGCCGCACGCATTCTTGCCCAGGAGCATGTGGCCTACACCGAGGCGATTGCCCGCGTGCTTTCCGGCAAGTACCGCATCGCCGGGCGGCGCTATATTCCGCTGTAATGATCAGACAGAAACCGAGTGAGCTTCACCCAGAGTGAGTTTGGCCGTCATTTGTCTCTGCCCGCGGAAGAACGTCACGGTAACGGTATCGCCGGCCTGGTGGTGGTCCATGATCTCGGAAATATCCTGCGGACTGGTCACCCGGTCTTCGTCAATCGCAACGATCAGATCGCCGCCCAGATAAATCGGCGTATTGCCCAGGTAAGACTTGCTGATTGCCGCCCCGCAATCCAGCACGCTCGGCTGCTCCTCCCGGGAATGACCTTCTGTACCAGCACGCCGTAATCGGCCGGCAATCCAATCTGCTCCGCGAGATCGGGCCCGATCGGCCAGCGATGCGATGCCCAGCGATGGCCGGCGCACCCGGCCGTACTTGGTGTAGTCCGACAGCACCGCCTTGATGGTGTCCACCGGAATGGCGAAACCGATGCCGGAACTCTGTTCTGCGCCACCGGTGGCAATCAAGGTATTCATGCCGATGACCTCACCGCGCGAGTTCAGCAGCGGGCCACCGGAGTTGCCGGGATTGATGGCCGCATCGGTCTGCAGTGCGTTCTCGATGGTCGCGCCCTGCGGTTCGCGCACCGAGCGAATGGAGCTGATGATCCCCGTCGTCATGGTGCCGTTCAACCCAAAGGGATTGCCGATGGCGTAGACATTCTGCCCTACCTGCAGGTCACGCGATTCGGAAAGCACAGCCGGGGTGAGGTTGGGGGCATTGATCTGCAGCAAGGCAAGATCATGCGCCTTGTCCTGCAGAACGACCTGCGCCGAGTACTTGTGCTTGTCGCTGAGCGTTACCTCGACCTTCTGCGCATTTTCGATCACGTGGTAGTTGGTGAGGATGCGGCCGTCTTTGCTGAGGATGAAGCCTGAGCCCTGTCCTGACTGAGGCACCACTCCGTAAAAAAAGTCGAAGGCCAGTGCGGAGGAAGTGACGTTTACCACCGAAGGTAACGTCCGCTTATAGACCGCAATGCGATTGGTTTCCTCAGCTGTATACGCCGGCTGGGCGTCGGCCACGGTAAGCTGCAACGGAGACTCGCGCCAGACTTTTGCCAGCGGGAGATTGTTGGCCCCCCTGAAGTTGCTGTACGAGGTCAGATAGACGAACGCGCCTACCAGCAAGACAATCAAAATGACCGAGCGAATCTTCATAGCTAGCTAACTTCTATTAGATCATTTCCGCTCTTTGCGCGGCCTGCGCGAGCTCCCGGTAGATCTCCTCCACCCTTTTGCGTGTCTCCTCAAGAGAACCCGAATTGTCGATGACATACTCGCAGCGGCCGGCTTTTTCCTGGTCGGGAATTTGCATCGCCATCCGCGCGCGGGCGTCCTGTGTAAGCGCCTCTCGCCGGCTCTCAGGCCCATCGTTGGCCATCATGCGCGCGACAAAACGAGCGATCTTCATCTCGTCGGGCACGGTGACCAGAATGAGTCTGTCGAATCGCTGCGCCCACCCTGGCGCCGTGCCCCACTTTTCCACTTCGAAGATGAGCGCGGATTCCACGATGGCGACACGCTTTGGATCAGCGGCGAAGACACCCCGCATCCACTCCTCTTCCGCAGCGATCACAGCGGGATGGACGATGTGGTTGAGCGTGTCCGCTTGATTATGCTGAAAGGCCAACTCGGCCAGTGCCTTGCGATCGAGCGAACCATCGCCCCGGACCACACCCTGGCCGAATGTCTCGACGATCGCCGCATAGACCGGCTCCCCGGGCTGCATAAGCTGGCGCCCAAGCTGATCCGCGGAAATCACCGCTGCGCCCAGCTCCTGAAAGATGCCGGCAACGGTGCTCTTACCGCTGCCCAGACCGCCTGTTAGTCCGACACGCAGCATCCAACCGTCCTAAACTGGCAGTCCGCGCCGCAGCTTGGCCGCACGCACGGTGTTTGCCATCAGCATGGCGATGGTCAGAGGCCCAATGCCGCCGGGCACCGGTGTGTAGGCGCCCGCCACTGCGAATGCGTGGGGATCCACATCGCCCACAATCGTGGAGCCCTTCTGCAGGAACAATTCCTCGCGGCGAGCATTACCGGCGAAATATCGCTCAAACTCTGCCCGGTCGGTAACCCGGTTGATGCCCGCGTCCAAAATCGTGGCGCCCGGCTTCACCATGGATGACGTCACCAATCCAGGCTTGCCGATGGCGACCACCAGGATGTCTGCCCGCTGAGTGAACGAGGCCAGGTCGCGCGTCCTGGAATGGCACACGGTGACCGTCGCATTCTCCGCCAGCAGAAGGATTGCGGTGGGTTTTCCCACAATGTCGCTGCGCCCAACCACCACCGCATTCTGGCCCGCGATCTGTAGATGGCTGCGCTTCAGAATCTCGACGATCCCCGCTGCCGTGCATGGAGGCAGCGCCGGTTGACCGGTCTGCAAGCGGCCCACGTTGACCGGATGAAAGCCATCGACATCCTTGTCAGGACTCACCGCTTCGAGCAGTGTCTTGGCATGAACCTGCGACGGCAAGGGCAGTTGAATCAGGATGCCGTCGATATCCTCGCGAGCATTCAAATCCCCGATCAATGCCAGCATCTCTTCCGTGGTGACCGTCTCCGGCGGTGTAATCAGCTCGCTGAAAAGACCCAGCGCCTCGCAGGTCTTCACTTTGCTGCGCACATAAATCTCTGAGGCAGGAACTTGCCCTACCAGCACCGCCGCCAGTCCGGGCCGTATGCCCTGGAGCGCCAGCCGCTCTACTTCCGCCCTCACTTCCGCCTTGATTTCAGCGGCGATCGCGGTTCCATCCAGAACTCTAGCCATGCACCATCCTTGCCCTGCCTTGCTCATGGTAAATGGCCCAGCGTGTTAACGAGCTCAAGGCCGCTGCCCAGGACTCGTCTAAACTCTTAAGAGGTCGCGCCCTATGCTTTCCCAGACTCTGCTCGAAATCCTGGTTTGCCCGGTATGCCATCACTCGCTTACCGTCGGTCCGGACAGCGCCTCGCATGCATGGCTGCATTGCAACGGTTGTGGCCGCTACTATCCGGTTGAGGACGGCATTCCGGTGATGCTCGAGGATCGCGCAACGCCCCAACCTCCGCTTGCATAAAAGTCACACGGTACTATGCAGCACAAACACTTTTCTCTGCTTACCAGTCGATTAAAAACCAGTCTATTTGTACATAGAGCCTGATGAGGAGAGTGCGAAAAGGAAAGCGAGCTCGACCCTTGGTTCCCGGCAACCGGGGAGGGTCGGCGGGGACCCAATACAGTTACCGGCGGACCAATGCAGTTACCGTTGGACTCGCCAGTTTTGGAACCGCTTTCCCAGAAACGATGCGTGGCATGGAAATGTGGTATTCGCTCGCATTGCCGTCCTCGCCAAATGATTCCAACGTCCGATACATCCAGCAGAGCAGTCCAGCATCAAATGAGCAGGTTGTGGGCATAGTTGCTCCGACGGTTTGCACTGTTCAAGCGACGCAACTTGGCTCTCGCAACAAAATCGTGCTGTTGCGGGTTCACATAAGATAGCAAGTAGACACGAAACTGGTTAGTTTCTGCCTCAGATTTGTTGCACGGCGCAGTTTCGCGCAGCGGTCGATGGCAAGTGATGTAAATCGTGCCTGGGTCTCAAAGTACCAAGAGAGAGGAAATACAATGCCTGCAAATACCAAGATCGAGAAGTTTTCCGCGCGCGAGCTGTTGAACCTCCGCAACGAGCTCCTGCAATCGGGCATCGATTCATGGCAGGCGGCGGAAGTCCTCAGTGGCTTTCTCACTGGCCGGGGATATGGCGTGAGCGCTCCCGCAGCTCGCAACGCCATCACCCGCCTCGAAGAGATGGGCTGCAATCTCGATTGCATGCAGGCAGAGCTGGAAAATCTGGCCTTCGTCATGTAACTCCCCCGGCGCTGGGTTCCCCGCTCGGCGCCCGCTCTGTTCTTTAAAGTTTCCGTGGCAAAGATCCCTCCCCCCTGCACCTCCCGCATTTATCCAATCAACCTATTTAGCACAGGCCGGGTTGGAACCCTCTGTCCATCCCGCCTTAGCAGCTTCTGAGATGAGCGCTACCCTTGTCCTTTGTCATCCCGCCTGCGCCCGGCGTGCCGTGGGAGGAGCCGAACTTGCCTGCGGCAAGTTGAGAAAGAAATGACAGTGCGAAATCGCCATGGATGCGAGGCCCAGAGGGCCGGTCGCCCAAACGTGAACCCACGTAGCGGAGTGGAGAGACCTGCGGTTAGCTCTATGCGGCAACGCTTCTCTCCGGAAAAGCGTACTCCGGGTCCTATGGTCCCCTCGGCCCACCCACCGCCTAAACGGCCGTACCCTTCATTCAAGACCCCTGAAGCTGTATGGTTACAGACGGCGGGTAACTTCCAGAGGTGAGGACTACTGTGCACGATTTGAATCGTAGAAGCTTTCTTAAAGTGGTAGGGGCGGCGGCAACGGCGGAGACGTTGCTCGGATCGAGAACCCATTTGCTGGCCGAACTTCAATCCGAACCGGCCCCACCGGTTGCGGCCAACGATCATATTCAGATCGCGCTGATCGGCGCCGGTGGTCAGGGCCAGGGAGATACCAAGGTTGCGTTGCAGGTTCCCGGCGTGAAGCTCGTTGCTGTCGCGGATTGCTACGACGGCCGGCTTGAGCATAGCAAGGAACTCTGGGGCAATGACATCTTTACCACCCGCGACTACAGCCAGGTTCTGGAGCGCAAAGACATCGACGCGGTCATCATAGGCACGCCCGACCACTGGCATAAGCAGGTCGCGGTGGACGCAATGAAAGCCGGCAAGGATGTTTATTGCGAGAAGCCGATGATCCATCTGTATGCCGACGGGCCGCAGATGATTGAAACTGCACACGCGACCAACCGGATTATCCAGGTCGGCAGCCAGCGCGTGAGCTCGGTGATCTATGCCAAGGCGAAGGAACTGCTCGCCGCCGGCGCCATCGGAAAACTGAATATGGTGACCGCGCGTTGGGATCGCAACTCGTCCATCGGGGCCTGGAACTACACCGTGCCTCCCGATGCCTCGACCGAAACCTGTGACTGGCCACGCTTTCTGGGCACCGCGCCCAAGATTCCCTATAACGGGGAACACTTTTTCCAGTGGCGCAAGTGGAAGGCCTACGGAAGCGGCGTGGCGGGCGATCTATTCGTCCACCTCTTTAGCGGAACCCACTTCATTACCGGCACGCATGGGCCCACTCGCGCCATGGCAACCGGAGGCCTACGCTTCTGGAACGACGGCCGTGACGTGCCCGACGTGATGGTGGGTCTCTTTGATTATCCGGAGGGCTTCAACCTGAGCCTGCGCGTGAACTTCGTGGATGGAGGCGAAGAAAGCGAAGGCCTGATTTTCACCGGCTCGGAAGGCACGATGGAGATAGCCGGCAACAGCGTCATCGTAAGCCGTGTGCCGCTGGAAAAGGAGCCAGGCCTCATGATCGGAACCTTCACCAATGCCATGCAGGCGCGCATTCTTGAGGAATACCACCAGAAATATCCGCGCACCCATCCCATGGGAGCGCCGCAGTTGGGATACGAAAAATATGTAGCGGCGGCCGGCTATAGCGACAGCTATGATCACTTCAGGAATTTCTTTTCCGCGGTGCGCACGCGCCAACCTGTCGTCGAAGATGCGGTCTTTGGCTTCCGGGCGGCGGGAGCGGCCCTGCTCAGCAACCTTAGCTACGAACAGGGCAAGGTTGTCCATTGGGATCCCGAAGTAATGAAGGTGGTGTAGACTTCGCGCATGAAGTTCCGCCCCCTCCTTCCATTGTTCATGGTTTGCATGACGAGCCTCGCTCAATCGCCGCCGCGTGCTCGCGCGCTCGGCGTGCCATTCGACGGCAACCCTGGCCCCCTGGATGCAATCACCGACGTGAAAGGCGTGGAAGTAGGAGACACGACTCTGATCCGCGGCGAAGGCAAGCTGGTCGTTGGCCAGGGTCCGGTACGCACCGGTGTGACCGTGATCTTCCCGCGGGGACGAGCCGACGCCGAGCCGGTTTATGCGGGCTGGTTCTCGCAAAACGGAAACGGCGAAATGACGGGTACCACCTGGGTGGAAGAATCCGGCTTTCTCGAAGGCCCCGTCGCCATTACCAATACACACTCGGTTGGCCTGGTGCGCGATTCCGTCATCGCCTGGTCGGTGCAGAGCGGCCGGCTTGCGCAGCAGCCCTGGTCGCTTCCCGTGGTCGCTGAAACATGGGATGGCTACCTGAACGACATCAACGGCTTCCACGTTCAGCAGGCGGACGTGTTCTCGGCGCTCAACTCCGCACAGGGCGGCCCTGTTCCCGAGGGCAACGTAGGTGGAGGCACGGGCATGGTCTGTTACGGCTTCAAAGGCGGAGACGGAACCGCTTCCCGCGTGCTTTCCGCCGAGGCCGGTGGCTATACGGTCGGTGTTCTGGTGCAATGCAACTGTGGAAGGCGCCCACAGCTCACCATCGCCGGCGTGCCCATCGGTAAGCTCATTCCCGCAGCCCCGAGCAAGGCGACGCTCGACCCCGAAGTGAGGGGCGATGTCGGTTCCATCATCATTGTGGTGGCCACCGATGCCCCACTCTTGCCCACGCAATTGAAGAGGCTCGCGCGCCGCGCGACCATGGGCCTGGCCCGGACCGGTTCTAGTTCCGGCAATTCCTCCGGCGATATCTTCATTGCCTTTTCCACTGCCAATCGCGGTGCCGGCAAAGAGCCTGGTCCGAACTCCGTGCTCACGGTTTCCAATGAGCGCATCAGTCCCTTGTTTCAGGCCACGGTTGAAGCCACTGAGGAGGCGATTGTGAACGCCATGGTTGCTGCCCAAACCATGACCGGTGTGGATGGCCATACCATCGAAGCCTTGCCGCATGACAAATTAACCGAATTCATGAAGCATTCACCCCAAGCCAACCTCAAGTAGCCCGAGTGATCATGAAGCGTGCAGCCCTCGGCTTTCAAATGCATTCCGGCTGGGGAGTGCTGGTGGCTGTTTCGGGGGCTCCTCAAGCAATCGAAATACTAGCTCGGCGGCGCATCGTTACCGCGGATCCCGAGATGCCCGGGGCCATCCAGCCCTATCACTACGCAATGAATCTCCAATTCCCTGAGAAGCACATTGCGAACTGTGCCGTGGCATCAACTCGTTTGGCCGTGGCGGCTATCAACGACTTGGTCGCGGAGTTGCGTGCGCGTCATTACCGTGTCGTGGGCTCCGCGGTCTTGTTGGCTTCAGGCCGTTCCCTACCGCCGCTCGAAAAGATTCTCGCTGCACACCCGTTGATCCACACCGCAGAAGGCGAATTCTTCCGCCACACCGTTACGCGAGCTTGCGAAGAGTTGCAGATCTCCGTCACCGCCATCAGGCAGCGAGACCTCGACGAGCGAGCCAAGTCAACATACGGTAAGGCAGCGAGCGAGGTTCAGGGGAGGATCGAAAGCCTTGGCAAGACCATCGGACCGCCCTGGACCAAGGACCACAAAACGGCAGCGCTTGCCGCGGCATTGCTCCTGTCATCCCGTTAACGTTCATCGGCCTTCGGCCCACTCAAGGTGATGAAAATCGGCTGCTAGTTTCCGGCCTAGCTGAACGAAGGTCACGGCTTCCCAACCTGCGGAAAAACTCATGTTTTGTGTCAGGGCACGACTTTAGTCGGGCCGTACACAACGCTGTTGATGAGGGCTTTAGCCCCTGAGTGAGAACCTGTCGGTCCAGAGCTCAGTCCCGCAGAGCCTGCCCTGAGCTTGTCGAAGGGGACTGCTGAGAATATCCTAGAACACGGTCCTGGGCTTCTTTACCAATTCTACGAGATAGCCCTGCGGTTCTCACGCAGACTCTTTAGCCCCTGAGGCGTTGCTTTCGCACCCGGAAAGATTTCTTTTGCAGCCTCTTCAGCTGTGCCGCATACGCTTGCAGGGAGTGCAGGGCTTTATCTTGGAAGACTTACAAGGTCTTGGCTATTTTGGATAAACCTACGAGCGGGACCAAAGACCGACCAAAGACGGGACAACGGGACCAAGGACCACAAAACGGCAGCACTCGCCGCGGCGCTGCTCCTGTCATCCCGTTGACGTTCATGAACCCTCTGCCCACCTAAGCTGATGAAAATCGGCTGTTAGGTACGGGGCTTCAAAGCCTGCGGGCTCACACCTTGAATTTCTGCAGATACTCCGGCCGCAACTCACTTCCCATCCCGGGTCTTTCGGGTGCGAGAACGGCGCTGTTCACCATGCGGAGGCGTTCTAATGTCGATCCGGCTCCCTTGAAGCTGCCTGACTCCATGTAGATTGCATTCGGCATACACAGCAGCATTTGCAGATCCACGGGACCGCCGCCGTGGCTTGCCACAGGAAGCTTTGCAGCATCCGCGATGGCTGCGATTTCCATCCACTCGGAGACTCCACCGGCTCGCCGGGCATCAGGCTGCACCACATCCACGCAGCGGCGTTGAATCAGGTCCGCGAAGGCGTACTTGGTGTATTCATTTTCCCCGCCTGCAACCCGAATCTCCAGTTCTTCCGCTACTTGCGCGTAGCCGGCATGGTCATAAGGAACGATCGGCTCCTCATACCAGTAAACGCCCATCTCCTGGTAGACCTTCCCCCGTTGAATCGCTTCCGGCACCAGAAACTTCTGGTTCGCGTCCACCATGATCCTGCGGTTCGGGCCTGCAATCTCCATAGCCAGCTTGATGCGCTTTTCGTCATCCTGCAGCGAGAAGCGGCCAACCTTGATTTTTGCCCCACCGAAACCTTCCTCGAAGGCGTCTTCTACTGCCTTCTTGTACTGCGACAGATCGTCGTCGTTGGGGTAGTACCAGCCGCACATCGAGTAAACGGGGCAGGTATCCTGATAAGCGCCCAGGACCTTGTATGCCGGCACGCCGAAAGCTTTTGCCACGATATCCCAAATCGCAATCTCCACCGTCGAGATGGCAAACGTATTCATACCCTGCACGCCGGCGTACTCAAGCGCCTTCCACATATCGGCCCGCAGCCGCCTCGGGAACGCAGGATCCTGCCCTATAAGGATCGGTTGGAGCTCTTTCTGCAGGATTGTCTGCAACACCTCTGGTGCGCCGGTCATCGTTCCGAATGTGCTTTCTGCCCAACCGACAATGCCTGCATCTGTCTGCAAGCGTAGTACGACGCTCCCACCCTCCGCGCCAAACTCGTGAATCGCGTCGTAGTAGATCTTGCCTGGAGGAAAACGCAGCACATCCGTTTCCACGCCGGTGATCTTCATGGCTTTCTTAGCCTCGCTTGCAAGAGCAAGTGGCTGCGCAACGGCTGTGGCTCCAGCAAGTCCCAAGAACGTACGTCGATTCATGCGCTTCTCCAGTGTTTCTCTGCTTCAGTTAGTTCTTACCCAATCGAGTCGATCAGAAGATGAAAAAAGCCGCAAGTTGGATCGTGCGTGGGATGTTGTTCGTTGGCGAGCAATCACTCCCAGAGGCCTTCATCCGGGTATACCAGAAGCCCAACGGCGGCATCAGAGGAACCTATTCAGGAATAGCTGTACAAGATACACATGAGAGGGTCGCCGAATGGTTAGGGTCAGGGTACCAGGTTTGCGTTTGCGTTCTCGAGCCCGCCAGGTGAGCCAACAAAACGATTGCGGCCAAGTGAATCGTGATAGCAACGCGTGGTTTTCTAGTGATAACGGACGCTTGTCTCCACCTTCTTCTAGATTCATCCCGATGGGTTGCAGCGCGGGACACCTACTTGGCTTCTCTGAAACGCAATCGGCAGCGTTCCCCGTGAACTACAGATGTTGCTTTTCCTTTAAGTTGAGTCGTGTATGTCCGCAGCCCGGAGAGGGTCGAATGAATAGGGGGATAGCTACAGGGAAGGGAAAATTCACCCTTCGGGGGAAAACAGCGCCACCGTCAAATGGGGTTGCTCAGGCAAGTTACCCAGAACGCGACTTTGCAGGAAATTGTCCGCGGGCTGTACGGCCAAGTGGATCCAACCGCATTCGTAAACACTAGCCGACATCTCGGTACTAATCTGCCAATTAAGCGACAACTGAGAAGAAGCATGGCAACTTCCGGTTGGACCGGCAATTCGGTAGGAACTACGAAGTCTCAACACCCTGCAGGTGTGATCTTGATCCGATAAGTAGACATTGCTTCGATGCGATAAATTGTCAGTTCCTTACGGTTAGGAACGCGATTCCATATGTCGCTGAAACGTAGCACCACAGCAACGAGCACGCTAGGTGCATGAAAGTGCGAAACCGATCGCCTCGCCAGATTGCGCAGTCGTAGGCGACGAACTGGGCTAGCAAGCGGCACAACCAGAACGTCGTCATGCCCGCCAGGATCGCGCGGCTCAGGGTGCCGGGGCGAAGTAGAGCGTTGGCGCAAAAGAAGGATGCCGCGCCATCAAGCACGACGACCAGTCCAATGAAAAAATTGTGCACGATAAACACTCGCCGCGTCAGCAGGGAAACGGCTCCTAACTCCTGTTCCCATCCGAAGAAGCGATTGAAGAAAATGTGGCTCAGGCCTAGCAACATGAGCAGAGTTCCGACAATTTGCAGATGAATGTAGAGAGTCATATCGCCCTCCGCAAGACATAGGCATGCACAAAGGGTGTCATGGAAAGCTCAGTTAGTACTGTCAGGCCCGCGTCGGACGCCGCCTTCCGCCACGCACTCTCCGAGAAGAAGTGTAGAAAGCCGGGACCGAAGGCAAGGAAGTTGCGCCAGTCTCGGGAGTGTTCCATCAGAATGAACTCGCCGTCTGGGGTCAAAATGCGCGTGATTTCTCCAAACAATCTCACTCGTTGATCATGGTGGCGCAACTCGTGTGCCGCAAAGATAGAGAAGGCCGCATCGAACCAATCGGCAGGAAAGGCCAACGAGTCGTACTGCATCGATGAAGAAGGGATCGTATGATGCGTAACTCGGCGCGCTGCCCGTATTGACGTCTCGGTCATTACCAGAGGATCGAAGATGTCTACCACCTGACTGGCCGCGTCAGGAAAGATTTCCGCAAGAAGGGCACTCGTTTCGTCCAAGCCGCAGTGAATGTTAATCCATCGGCGTGGCGTCCGAGATAGCACCGAGCAGACCCAGTTCAGATCGTAAAGCGGAAAGCGGTCGTAGACATAGTGCGACACCAGCAGCGATGAGGCCAGCCAGAACAGCACCGGTCCGGTGCCTAGCAAAAGTACTGTGCGGCCTTGCCCAGTCAGAAACGGAAGTGCCAGCAACGCCACACCAATGCTTCCCGCTGTGGCGACATAGGACCGCCAGTTGAATTGCAGGATCTGGACCACGCCTTGATAGGGTCGCCGGGACGGAATAGTGTTCATGCCAGTCGGCTCCCCCTTTGCCATTGATAGGGAACATCCCTCACGTGAAAGGCGTTCGCCAGAATTGGCGTAGTGCCGCGGAATGATCCGTGATCAAGAAACGTATTCTGCCGGACCTCAACTTCTACGGGCTGGGGATTCCAGCTTTGCCTCATCGCGCGGATACCGATGATCGACTGGGTTTCCTCCTCATAGTCGAAGGTATAGGGCAGAGGACCCGCAAATCGCCGCGCCTCGGCCAGAGTGCCGAACGGAGATCCGCTTGGTAGAGTCGGTGGACTCTCCGATAGTCGTGCGAACACCTCGAGATCGGCTTCGGACCGCTGGGTCCGAATTGTCCAATGGATTGCGTGGCTGTGTTCCTCAAAAGCCACTTGGCACAGGTGATAGTTGTAATGTGTCAGCAAATTGCCTGCACAAACCATCCACGGATGATCCGTATCGCTGCGCAAGATTCGTAATCCTCGCTTCGACTGCGTACCCCCAGCCAGTCGAGTGAAGATGCGGTAGCCACTGAGAAAGAAATCTCTGCCCATTGCGGCTGGGAGAAAACTGGGCCGCAAATCCTCAGTCTGCACTAAAGCGACGGCTAGAAATGCGTACCCTCGAAAGGTATCGAGCACCAGGCCTTGAGGGAGCAATGGCTGGAGGGTTTCCGGCGGAAAAGCATAAGTCAACACCAACGAATGGCGAAAGAACGCTGATATTGGGATCGGATGACGTTTCAGCATGTGTAACATGATTTGCCTCCGGGGCAAATTTCTGCAGCGCGACTTACCTCGACAACGCCCCAGAGTAACGAGCGGTCCAAGGGCGCCCAGTTTGCGAGAGTGTTCGGGCCGGGTTCCGCGAAGGTACGAGTGACAACGATGGCGTTCGGCGCCGCGGCGTGGTCTATAGCGACTCGCAAGCGGCACAGATAATCGGGCGATGCTCCGTCGCCTATATTGGACAATGAGAACCCATCGAATGCTGCCGGTGGACAACATTCCAGAAAATCTGCTGCGTCGGCGCAAACGAATTGAATTGAAAATTCACGCGCATTGGGTTCTACCGGCGGCCTCCCTAACAGTAAAGACGCCGCATACGGATTACTTCTGTTGGAATGCGTAGCCCACGTGCGCCGCAGGCGCTGGCGAAGCCGTAGCCGGAAGTCCTGCGGCAGCGATTCAATGAACGGGCTTGCATAGCATATGCCGAGCAGGCGCGGTGCGAGCAGCGTATCCACGGCAACGCGCCAGGCTTGTGTGTCGAGTCGGCGGTCCCAATATTCGACTTGCTCGCCAGGGTCCGACAGGTTCAGAAAATCTGTCAGCTTTCCGGGGCTCCATCCGGCGAGCTTTGCCAAATTGCGGCCTAATACCATCAAACGCTCGGCGATGCCCATTCGCAGCGGTCCGCCCGCGGCTCGAGACTGGGCGTAACCCAGTTGCAGCGGGTTAATGTCTACGGCCGTGACGTGATGTCCAGCCGCGGCAAGAGCCCGAGCCGTGCATCCCGCGCCGGCGATGCAGAAGACTCGGCTTCGCGGCTTAAAAGCCTGCAGTTCGATACCGGAATCCTCGTACGTTTGCCCGAAGCTCAGTTGGTGCAACTGTGCCTTGAAGGGTCCGTGTCGCCATGGTGTTGACGCCATCTCAGGTGTGGGCAGCATTACGGCGATCCTCCGAGGCAATCCAAACAAGCACCAGAAAAGCGATGTTTTGCACGATCATGCCGACCGGATCGGGAATCAGATGCCAGGCCCAAATCAGTCCGCCGCTATTCATTGCTGCAAGCAGTGCCGTCTGCACAGTTGCAGCCTGACGCATCCGCTGTCCTGACAAGACCCACACAGCAAGGCCGCATTCGACCAGACCCAACGTCATCAGAGCGACGCGGACTTCCGCGGCACCAATGAGCGGTACGGTAGAGATCACTGCTTCCTGTCGGGGAACGCCACCCAGAACCTTGCACCACAAGCCCTGGTAGAACCAAACCATGGCAATGGAGAGGCGAATTAGTTTGTGATCAGGCACCGTCCTGCCCTCCTTCCACTAGAGCAATGAGCTCCACGATCTTCGACCGCAGCGGCTTCGCCAGCGCAAAACCGGACAGTTTCAGACTGCTGACCAGAAGCGCCAGACTCTTCGCGCGCAACGCACGCGTCCGACGTTGATCGGGTGAGCGATCATAGATCCAGTGCAGGATCAATCCCATTTGGTAGAGCCAGAGTATCTTCGGCAGAAACGGCGCGAGGTCCTCCGGCACCCGAACTCCACCCGACTTGGTGGCGATCGCCTGCGCGAAATACATCTGGTCGCGCTCGCGGATGTGCCGGGTCGCCTCGCTGAAAGGTGACAGACGGTTCTGCGGGTCGGCAGCGTGCCGGAACAGGGCGCCGAGGAAGGATTGGTTCGGCTGGAAGTACTCGAACTTGACCGCCATTATCGCAGCGATGCGCTCTTCGAAGCTGGTTGTACCGGCCAGCGCTGCTTCCATTCTGGGCGCCATTGCTTCGATGGCCTGTTCATAGAAGGCCATCACTAAGTCTTCCTTCGATTCAAAATAGTAGTAAGCCGATCCTAGCGAGACTCCCGCTTCGGCAGCGATTCCGCGCATGGTCGTTTGCTCGAACCCCCTGCGACGGAACAGTTCCAGCGCAACGTCGAGAATCCGGGCGGAGGTAGCTTCAGCCTTCTTGGTCAATGTCGTAGATGAGGGTGTTTTGAACATGTTCAATAACAGAAATAGAACAAGTTGCCGAAGAGTGTCAAGGTATTTTTGAACTCGTTCAAATAATGGGCCGCCGGCAGACTCCAAGCCGTCCCGGGGAAGAATGGTGGACGGCCTGACCTGCGTGATTTATTTACGTTGGGGGGAGGGGAATTGCGCAGATCAGGCCGTCCCCCATTCCCCCCAGGCGAGTATTCCGAAGTCCAGAACTCGCAATTGGTCGAGAAGTCGGCACCTCGTACAGTTGACCTGGCTGGGCCATTTCCTTGACCGCCAACTGTCGGCTGAATGGGTACCTCGCGCGGGCTCCAGAACTCGGCAGCTGACTCATTCTGTCGCTTCAGCAGGGTTCGATGGCGGCTCTGGGAACTGATGACGCAACCAGACACCAACTGCGTAAGCGAGGAGAAAGGCCGGTACGGACAAAGCGGTCAAAAATCCATGGGGACAGATCGGGCGCGGAGCGAAGATTTAGGGGGGCAAAGAAGTGTTCGTAACGGCTCTCGCCATGCGTCGTCGTGAAGAGAGCACTTTGATCCGCTTTGCTGGAGAAAGTCAAAAAACGGAATGCTAAAACCAGGCTAACAGGCGCCCATGCCCAAAGCAGGGGGCGGCTAAAGGCCAGCTCTGGCCTTGGGGTGGATTGGAATTCAACCTTGCCAAGGAATGAAGCGAGAAGCTCCTTCAACCGATGAATCGGGATCAGGCCCAGACCGAATCCATATATTCCGACGAGAGGCAGGTAGTAGGCCGCAACGAAAGAAGGTCGTTGCACGAAGGTCGTTCCACTCTGGTGTAAGGCCCACCAGATGAGCGCATTCAGCAGACCTGACAATGGTCCCGCAATAAAGATCCCTGCCAGGGAGAACAGCAGGCATTGCGTTATCCACAAAAGGCGTTTCCAGAGCATTCCCACTTTGTAGCATGGTGAGAGCATCTCTATGAGGCAATCTGCGCTTCAGTTAGATCCGGGAGTTTCAGGTCAGGAGTTTCAGATCAGGAGTTTCAGGACGAAATAACCCCCAATGTATGTGACGATCTAGCCGGATCCAGCTTAAAGCCATCTAACAATTCCCTGAGCAAGAAATTCATCGGTCGCAGGGACCGAGCTGCTTGGGGAAAGATGGGTAACGTGTGCGATCACTGCCGTTTGTGATGAAATCAACCTCGTGAAGCCATGACTGGATCTGATCTATCATCACCCCCTGGTAGCCCATCTCCGCTCATTAACGCCAAGCCGGCCATCATGGCATGCCTTGGGTCCAGCAGCACGGCTGGAAAAGGACAGGCTTACGATTGGATCGGCGAACTCAAGCGACGACCTCGCAACAAGGGCATTTCGTTCCTCAACTTCGGAGTGGGCGGAGATCTAGCCCATAACGCGCTCCAGCGCCTGCCGGCGGTGCTCGCTTGTCACCCCTCCAGGGTGGTCGTCCTGATAGGTGGTAACGATGTCCTTGCACTGGTCTCAAAGACGGCCGGACGGTTCTTCCGAATCTCGAAGCACATTCCAACTGAGCCGTCGCCGGAATGGTTCCGCGAGAACCTCCGGGCAATCGTGCGGCGATTGAAAATCGAGGCCCCAGCCACCATCGCGATCTGCTCGCTGCCACCGATTGGAGAAGATCCGGCGTCTGTAAACCTATTCCAGCGTGAGCTCAATCGGCGCATTGAGGAGTACAGCGCAATCATCAAGGAAATCGCACGGGAGGAGTCCGTCGGCTATCTTCCCGTCTATGAGACGATGCTCGCGCAGATCGTGGCCGCGCCGGGTCGCGCTTTCACGAGCTTCCGCTTCCTTCCGTTCTATCGTGATGCCTTCCGTGTTTTGGTGCTGGGTAAAAGTCCCGACGAGGTCGCCCGGCTGAACGGTTGGCGCTTTCACACCGACGGCGTCCACCTGAACAGCCGCGGTGGAATGATCGTGGCCGATCTTGTTCAGGAATTCATCGATGGACAAGGCCGATGAGTGGCCGTGAAAACCTGAAGCCTCCGGGCATCCAAACAGCTTCTCGCTTAACCCTGCTGTACAGTCTTCCGCAGCCAACCGCAACTGTCTCTGTTTCTAAGTGGCTCAAATTTGGAATCCAGGCCAAGGCGTCCTGCGCAGGGGTCGAAAATATTACGGAGTTGCGCGAAGGCCGAGGGATTCCGCGACTCTGCCGAGAGGCCTGTCAATCGTCCAGATCTGCGTGCCATGCGAGGTGATGCACGAGGCAATCAGTTGAGCATCGATGAAGCCGATGCCTTTGGAAAACAAGCCGCGAGTTTCGAGCATGTATCGCACGTCCGCCGTGCGTATGGTCGGTAGTGCGGTGAGTCTGTCGAGCTCCAGGAGCGTCTGCTGCCGGTCTGGGAGATACCCGCACGCTAATTCCGCGACTACGAACGGATGGGTGCAGAGCTGGTCATTCCCGATCAAAGTTGCCAGCTCTGTCTTGAATCTTCCCCTCCGAAACATTTCCACCCAGATGGAAGTGTCGACGAGGATCATGGGTGATCCGCTCGCCTCCTACGCACATCTTTGATATTCGGAGCAGTCCCGGCCAGCGCCAGAAGCCTGCGTCCGGCTTCCCTCGCAATGATTGACTTCAGGGCTTCGCGAAGCAGTTCCGCCCTCTCCGTCAACCCGGTGTACTCGTGCGCCCTCTTCAGCAGATCGTCATCGAGCGTTACGGATGCTCTCATAGCTTTGCCCTTTACACCAATAATAGCACCGCTATGCGCCACATTTTGGTGTTTATGGGCTGATCGGCCCCTTCCGCAGTACCGGTCTTTTGTTGATAAATAATTCCCTTAATCTGCAACCCTTCGAGGGTGTTTTCAGGGGTGCCGACAGGATGCCGGAGAAGCAGGTCAGCCTCCTCGGCTCGCAATCGAAGTCAACAAGCTTCCAATCCGGGGGGCTTATCTCTCTTATCGCTCACTTTTTCACTTAAAATTCGAGCTGCTCCGGCTCTTTACCCTCCCGTCGGTCTCGCACCGGGACTTAGTCCGCATAGTTCGCTTAGTTCGCACATTTCTGCGCACGCCGCTCGAAGTGACGGTGCCTCGGGATAATTGTTTGACGATTGCTTTTTTCGGGCTGGTTGGACAACGCCGCCAGAGAGGCCGTAAAGTCTGCGTGTGATCAGAAGTGCCAGTCTCATCCCACTCATTGCAAACGCCCAAAGCTATGGGCCGCGCACGGCGGTCGTAGACGCGCAGGCAGCATTCACTTACGACGATCTGCTGGACGCGTCCTCGCGGGTGGCAGCCGCGTTGCTTGTCGGCCGCGACGACCTACAGGAAGAGCGGGTGGCGTTTCTAGTCACGCCGGGCTTTCCGTGGGTGGCGATGCAGTGGGGCATCTGGAGGGCCGGTGGCATTGCCGTTCCACTACCGCTCAACTCCACCCGCCCTGAGCTGGAATACCTGATCGACGATACCAGGGCGTCGGCGCTGGTCTTCGATACTGCAGCAGCCCCGCTTCTGGAGCCGATTGCCGCGTCCCGCGCTCTCCGCGCGTTTCCCTACGACCAGCTTCCCATTTGCCCACCGCGTCCACTGCCGGAGATCTCCAGCGACCGCCGCGCCATGATTCTCTACACCAGCGGCACGACCAGCAGGCCGAAGGGTGTGGTCACGACGCACGCCAACGTTGCGGCGCAAATCAAGAGCCTGGTGGAGGCCTGGGAATGGTCAGCGAGCGATCGCATCCTGCTTTGTCTGCCGCTGCACCACGTGCACGGAATCATCAACGTTGTCGGCTGTGCTCTGTGGTCGGGCGCCACCTGCGAGATGCTTCCACGCTTCGACGCCAACGCAGTGTGGGATCGTGTCGCCGGCGGAGAACTAACTCTGTTCATGGCGGTGCCGACGGTTTACACCAAGCTCATCGCCGCTTGGGATGCGGCTTCACCCGCGCGCCGCGCGGAGCTAAGTCAAGCGTGCTCGAGGCTTCGTTTGATGGTCTCCGGCTCAGCAGCGCTGCCGGTGAGCACGCTCCAACGATGGCAGGAAATCAGTGGTCACACGCTGCTCGAGCGCTACGGGATGACCGAGATCGGCATGGCGCTGTCGAACCCGTTGCGAGGTCGAACGCGTGCCGGGAAGCGTAGGAACGCCGCTACCCGGCGTCGAGGTGCGCCTGGTCGATGAGCATGGCACTCCCGTTGCCCTAGGCTCGCCGGGTGGGATCGAAGTCCGCGGTCCAGCAGTCTTCGCCGAGTACTGGGCCAGACCAGACGCCACATGGGATGCCTTCCGCGATGGCTGGTTCATCACCGGCGATACTGCAGTCGTCGAGAACGGTATCTACCGCATCCTGGGTCGCACAAATATAGACATACTCAAAACCGGCGGCCACAAGGTATCCGCTCTGGAGATCGAAGAGGCGCTGCGCCAGCATCCCTCAGTGGCCGAGTGTGGGGTGGTGGGAATAGCCGATGCGGAGTGGGGAGACCGTGTCGCCGCGGCGGTGGTGCTGAAAGACGGCAATGTCCTCGATCTGCAATCCCTTCGCACCTGGGCCAGAGAATTGTTAACAACGCACAAATTGCCTTCGCGGCTCCTGGTGCTCGATGCGCTCCCGCGCAATTCCATGGGAAAGGTAATGAAACCAGCCCTGGCGGCGTTATTTCAAACCAAGGGCACTGACCCCGTCGCTTAGAGCTACACGACGGCCAGTTCGTCTTGTTGTAGCTTTGGTTGGTACCACAGAGGTGATCGAGCATCCATGAGTGATCTTTCCCGTCGCGATTTCATTCTCACAGGAAGCTGCCGCAGTGACTTCCTACCTGGCAAAGGCAGAAGGAACATCTACGCCACTGACCGCAGGCGAAGTGGTGGACCGTATCCGCAAGCAAGTAGAAATTCCATGGCGGGCGCAAACCGTCGATCAAATCGTCGCCGGGAGTGAGAGCACCCCGGTGCATGGTATCGCGACGACCATGATGGCGACCTTGGACGTCGCGGAACGGGCTGCAGCGGCGGGCAAGAACATGATTGTTACCCATGAAACACCCTTTTACCTGCACCAGGATCACACCGAAGACATCAAAGACGACCCAACCTTGAAGTACAAATTGGACTTCATCCGCAAGAACGATATGGCAATTTTTCATTTCCACGATCACTGGCATGCTCGCAAGCCCGACGGGATTGCTACGGGAATGATGATGCAGCTTGGTTGGGAGAAAAATGTCGATCCCGACAATGTGAAGCAATTTACTTTTCCCGGAATCCCTCTAGCCCACTTCTGCAAGGAGATGCAATCGAAGCTGAAAGATCGCACGATAAGAGTCGTCGGCGACCCGCGCATGCCGGTCAAGCGAGTTCTTGTGAGTTGGGGGTTCGTGAGCAGGATGCCGGGCATCTCGCTTTTCGCCCGTCCGGATGTCGACGTATTCATCGCCGGGGAAACACGCGAGTGGGAACTGGTGGAGTATGTGCGCGACAGCATAACGGCAGGAAACAAGAAGGCGCTTATCCTGTTGGGCCACGTGGTCTCCGAGCAGGGCGGCATGATCTATTGCGCAGACTGGTTGCGATCCTTCATCTCTGAAGTTCCGATCGAGTTTGTCCCCACCAGGGAACCTTTTTGGACCCCCGATCATCCCGTTGAGATCTGAGTGAAATCTTCCGTGGCTGCGCTAAGCAAGAAATTTCTTTAGCGGTTCCCAATAGTGCGCGTGCCATCCCCACTCTAAGTGGTCGAAGTCGCCTTCAGGAAAGCCTTTGTGGTCCAAAGCTATGAGCGTTCCGTAACTCCCGGGTTTGAGTTGAAACTCAACGATCGAGTAGATGCCCGGGTCCCAGTGCGTGGGGCGCCACGCCTGCACGATGCGCTGGGCGGGGACCAGCTCGACCGTTCGCCCTACGATTTGCCCTCCGAACATAGAAAAGGCTCCGCCAGCGTTCGGGTCGATCGCGGCTGGCAAACCGCTGAATGTCGCGAACTGCTTGGCATCCAGAAGCACCCCATAGATCCGTTGTGGAGTCGCCTTCAGCTCGATATCTTCATGCAGGGATGTGCGCGTCTTATTGGCAGCAGTTGCTGGTTTCTCCTGCATGGTTTGCAGCGGATTTTCCGCCAACGACCGGTAGCCTGCGGCTAGACCGCAAGAAACCATAGCAATCGCCTGCCGTCGCGTCGGCCTATGCACCAGAGCAGGCGGGTTCATTCCCTCTTTCATTGCATCCTCCAGTGACTCGTCGAGCTTTGTGCCCGGTCGGATTCGCCTCTGCAACCGTCAATGCATAGGACCATGCGATTAAATTATGTTCAAGATCATATTTTGCTGGACCACAGGCAGATGACTCGCGCCATACTTCGCCACACCCGCAAACCAGGAGGACTCATGCCTTATCCCAAAGGGCACCGCACCGAGGTAAAACAGAAGATCATCCAGAGCGCCCGCAGGCTGTTCAACCGGCACGGCTTTGACAGTGTCTCGCTCGATCAGATCATGTCCGGTGCCGGCCTCACGCGCGGTGGGTTCTATAGCTATTTTCGGAGCAAGAGCGATCTGTATGCCGAGGTTTTAGGGTGCTTCTTCACCGACCCCAAATGGAAGAGCCGTTGGGAAGGGGTGGAAGTAGATTTGACTTCGAAGGACGTAGGGACCCAGGTCATACGCGCCTACCTATCTCGCCAGCACTTTGAGGATGTAGAGAATTCTTGCCCTATGGTGGCGTTACCGAGCGACGTGACACGCAGCGGTGAAAGCGCAAAACTTGCCTTCGAAACCGTCTTCGCCGCTATGGTCAGCGTATTAGAGCGCAGCCTGACGCACAGCCGAGCCCGCAACACCAGGGCACAAGCCATAGCAGCTTTATGCATAGGCGGGATGGTCGTGGCGCGAGCCATGCACGATCGCGCCCACGCCGATAAATTGCGGGACGATTGTATGTCCGTCGCGCTTGAGCTTGGGGGCTGGAACAAGACGGCCGATAACCTGAAGGGAAAGCTGGCCCCGTCAGCGATGTCACGGAAGTAGCCGGTCGCCCGCTCGCACCCACGCAACCTCAATGGCACAACTGCCCAAGTGAACCCTCTCTCGATAGACAACCCGGCGACTCTTCAGCCACTAGCTAATTCCTCATGGAAGCGCGACCCCACCCTTTGTCATCCCGACCGGAGCGTAAGCGGAGTGGAGGGACCTGCAGTGCGCCTTTCCCGAACGCAACTGCCCGCGCAATCTCAATTGTCGCGCCACAGCATGGCCGAAATCCTACCCTCATCCTGGAACGTCCGCAGCACATCGTCCAAACTGGTAATCACGACATTGTTCACCACCAACTCGTAGACCAGCTGTCTTCCCCCTTTGGTGCTGATATACCCCCCGAATGCCTGCCCCTTGAGCACCAGACCCGCATCGTTGCCTTCAACGAACGTCCCTGTCTTTGCCGTCACCTGCCCGGTTGCGCCGGTGAGCGTGGGGTCAGACTTGAAGTCCGTGACGAATCCCAGTGACCCATCCACACCCAGTTTGGGCAAATCGTTGAAGAAGGTTGGAAAGGAGGATTTGCCTTTCATATCGATCAGCATCCTGGTGACTGCCTGGTTCGTCGCCGTGGTAAGCCCTCCTCCGCTGCCGTCGACAAAGTGAATTTCATCTTCCGTTATTCCATAATTCGTGGCCAGGTTCTTCCGTTCCACCTTGAGCGCGTCGGTCATGTTGTCGACCCCCTGGGTAAGCCCGAACAGAACCAGGCTGGTATCCGCGCCGATGTTATAACTCACTTTCAAAATCAGCTTCGCAGTCTCCGAGTAAGGCACCCCTTGCAGCTCTGCCAGTTTTTCCTTCGGCGTGTACGAGTTTTTGGCGGGAAGCAACTGCACCGGGTTCTCGGCTACCGGAAGTGCATGGACCGTTACACCAGCCGCCTTGAGCGCCTCGATGAAGACCGTGCGCGCATAATTCGAAGGCTGTGTGATGCGGAACGCCTGTACTAAGGGATACTTCTTGGTGAGCGGAGGAACAAAATCGACGGGAATCTGCCCCGCGATGGCCGCCGTGCAGCCGGGCTTGCCGATGCACTGCGGCGCCACCGGCTTTAAGTTCAGCGTTGCCTGCGAATGTGCCGCGCTGGTAACCAGATTATTGTCGACCCCGAGCGCCGCCGACACCGGACGCCACTCCACCGAGGCGGGTTTGCCTGGGGTCGTGGGCCGGATGCTCAGATCGACCAGATCGCCATTGACGAAAATAGGTCTAACGTCAAACTGGCCTCTGAAATTGAAGGGCTGAAAAAGCCGATCATCGATGACAACGTCGCCGGTAACCTCCTTTACCCCCGACCTGGCCACCTGCTTTGCCAACTCGATATACCCGGCCAGCGGATTAGGCTTGGTGAGGGTAGCGTTACCCAGGCTGTCGGCCTCGTTGTGGTCGAAATCGGTGATTGCGATGGTGCCGTCGGGGTTCGTTCGTCCACCCATGGTCAGGTCACCCGATGCGACCAGGACCAGATCGCCATGCAGCACGCCGGCGCCATTCAACTCCCCGTGACGATAGACCGGGGTGTTGTATCGGTGATCAGGACCTATCTGGTCCAACAACTCGCCGACAGAAAAAATCTTGCGCACCGAGCCAATGTAGAAATTGCAACGCGGCTGCAGATCGATCAGCTCTTTGCCGGTGCCAAGATCCACTATGCGAAGCCCCCAGGTTGCGTTCTTGTACGCGGGTTTGTCGAACACCGCCTTGATGTCGGCTGGAACTTTCGCGGAGTTGTCGCCACAATTGCCCTTGGTTTGCGCCGAACCTGAGATGGCGGAAAAGAAGAAAAGGCAGAATATGGAAATGCGAATCTCGAGGCTGTGCATCATTGGAGACGTCCCTCTTGCTTTTTAGCTTTGGGTCTCTACTATATCTCCCTCCCGGTTTCCACCAGGCCAACTTTGGCATCCTAACTACGACCTACCGAAATGAGTTTGGAAGACTTTCGCCATGATCAACGATCTTTGGTACAAGAACGCCATCATTTACTGCCTTTCGATCGCCACCTACCTGGACTCCGATGGCGACGGAATTGGCGATTTTCAGGGACTCATGAGCCGCCTCGATTACCTGCAGGGCATCGGTGTTACGGCCCTGTGGCTGATGCCCTTTCAGCCGTCCCCAGGCAGAGATGACGGCTACGATGTTGCCGATTACTACGGGGTAAATCCTCGCTTCGGCACATTGGGAGATTTTGTGGAGTTCACCAAGGGATGCCGCCAGCGTGGACTGCGCGTCATGATCGACCTGGTGGTCAACCACACGTCGGACCAGCATCCCTGGTTTCAGGAAGCGCGCCGCGATCCCAAATCCAAGTATCGCGACTGGTATGTGTGGTCGAAGAAGAAACCAAAGAATGCAGCCTCAGGGATCGTATTTCCCGGCGTTCAGAAAAGCACCTGGACCTACGACGACGTCGCCAAGGCGTACTACTTTCATCGCTTCTACGATTTTCAACCGGACCTCAACACTGCCAACCCTGAAGTCCAGGCCGAGATTCTCAAAATTATGGGGTTCTGGTTGCAGCTGGGTGTTTGTGGTTTCCGGATGGACGCTGTTCCTTTTGTGATTTCCTCAAAAGGAGCCAAGGTCACCAAACCCGAAGGAAGACTACGAAATGCTGCGCACCTTCAGCCAGTTCTTAAGCTGGCGGGAAGGAGACGCGATCATCCTTGGCGAAGCCAATGTGCTACCGGACACCGACATGCACTATTTCGGAAGCGCCGGCGAGCGCATGCAGATGATGTTCAACTTCGAAGTCAATCAACATCTCTTTCTGGCCATGGCCACCGCTGATAGCAGGCCCTTGAAAAAGGCTATGCTTTCCACGAAGCGGCGGCCCGCAACTGCACAGTGGGGCCTGTTTCTTCGCAATCACGATGAGCTCGATCTCGGTCGCCTTGAAGTCCAGGAGCGAAACGCCGTCTTTGCTGCGTTCGGACCGGACCCCGATATGCAGCTATACAATCGCGGCATTCGGCGCCGCCTGGCGCCCATGTTAGAGGGAGATCGCAGGCGGTTGGAACTTGCCTACAGTCTGATGATGACCTTGCCCGGCACTCCCGTGATCCGTTACGGAGACGAGATCGGGATGGGCGACGACCTCAAACTGGCGGAACGCAACTGCGCCCGTACGCCGATGCAGTGGTCCACGGAACCGAATGCAGGCTTCACCAAAAGCGACAAGCCGGTCATGCCGGTGATCAGCTCCGGCCCCTACGGTTTCGAGCACGTCAACGTCGCTGCGCAGCGCCGCGATCCCGATTCGTTGCTGGATTGGATGGAGCGCATCATTCGCATGCGCAAGGAAGTTCCCGAGATAGGTTGGGGCGACTTTTCTTTCATCTCTGCGCAAGCCAGGGAAGTGCTCATCATGCGCTACGACTGGCGCAATAACTCGGTGCTTTTTGTTCATAACCTTAGTTCTGTGCCTCGAGAGGTGAGCTTTTCCGTCACCAATGGCCAACAGGAAGCCTGTACGCTGATTAATCTTCTTGCGGAAAACCACAGTCAGCCGGTGGCCGGCGACAAACACCGCATTCTGCTCGAACCCTATGGTTACCGGTGGTACCGTGTTTGCGGACTCGATTACTTGCTCAATCGTAGCCCGATGTGAAGGTGCGTCTTTGCGTATCTTCGCCGCCTTTGGTTTGGGAATGTTCTAAATTGCTGCAAAGAAATCGAACAATAGACCCAACGTTATGGGATAAAGCGCATCACACTAACCAGCGGAGGCTTAGGGAACTGTAAAGAGCCTCTGCCCGGAAAGTCGAGAATCTTATGAAAAACATGTTGGCTGCTTCACTGGTTGGTATAACTCTGGTTTGCGTCGCCCCGGCAAAGGGGGCAGACATTTCCAAGCTGGACGCACGAATCGATGCTGCCCACGAAGTTCTGCACGAGTTAATGACTACTCCTGACAAAGGCATTCCCTTCGACATCGCGGCTAAGGCTCATTGCATCGCGGTTATCCCGGGATACAAGAAAGGCGCATTCCTGGTAGGCGCGCAGTACGGGCAAGGCGTGGCGACATGCCGGACCGCGACTGGTTGGAGCGCACCCGTTTTTATCCAGTTAACCGGAGCGAGTTTCGGATTCCAGGCGGGTGGCCAATCCACTGACCTCGTCCTGGTGGGCGTCAACAGGCGAAGCCTGGATGATCTGCTCAAGGATAAAGTGAAGCTCGGTGGCGACATTGCTGCTGCGGCCGGCCCCGTAGGCCGCGACTCGCAAGCTGCAACTACAGAACTCGCGAATGCCGAATTCCTCACCTATTCGCGTAGTCAGGGACTGTTCGCTGGGGTCGACCTAACCGGCGACGAGGTTCACCAGAACACAGCCGATACAGAAGCCTATTACGGCAAGGACATTCCCTATAAGACCATCCTGAGTGGTGCGGTTCCCACGCCCCCTTCGGCGCATCACTTTGTTGCAACTGTCAACGAAATGTTTCGCAGGGGCCGCAGTGACACCGCAAAGCGCTAAAGCGGTTCGCACGATAGGCGTAATCAGGGAGGATGCTTCACACGGGGCTTTTCCCCAAGAAAAGCCCCATCGCTCTAAAGCTCGGATGAGGTACGGTAATCGTGGAATCCGGTTTAAGCGGTTGTAGCTCGTGACGGGTCTTCCCGATTTGCCGGTCGAGAGGAGGAGAGGTAGCTTCTCTCGACCATTTTATTTGTGCCCGCAAAGTCTTTAGACTGCCCCAGTGGCGCCGGCACTTGCCAAAGGTTGTGGCAAGGTTGACCTAGTAGTTTTGGGTGAATCCGACGCCAGGCTGGCCTGCAGAATCATTTGAGCCAGCGTGGTGCAAACCAGGTTTTGTTCTCCTCCGCTGATCTCCATCGCGGCTTTAACCGGGTCTTCCGGGTAATTCCATAATCCAATAATGATTTTCAGCTTTGGGCGCTGCATGCGCAGTCTTCTATAGATACTGCGGGCGTGCGAGACGGCGTATGGCGGCAGTGCGGAAAGGCAAACGATTTCTGGTTCCGCGTTGGCCGCTTCTGCCAACATTCCGTCCACACTTCCAATCGGGATCGCCATCGCGGAGAAACCAGCTCGATCCAGCAATTGCGCTAACATGATGCCTACTACCTCATCAGCGTCGTCGCGGACAGGAAGGCAGGCAATCTTCTTAGAAACTGAGTCCGCGATCCCTGGAATATCCCCGAGCGTTGCTAGTGGACCTTGGTGTGCGCTTGAACCGACGCTCCTGGGATTGTCTACCCTAAGGCTGAATTCTTCCACCAGGTCTTTTGTAGTTTGAGTAATGAAGTCGACGGTCGAATCGTCGAGGGCATTACGATGACGATCTTGTTCAGCCAGGTTAAGCGCAGGAATTAACACTGTGTCATAAAGGTCTTCAAGCGAGGTGTCCTTCAGGTGCGTCTCCAGTACCTGGCTCGCTTCGCGCTGATCGTTAGCCAGCAAGCGCTGGTAATAGTGAGCTCCCGGTTGCATGACTGGCTGGTCTCCGAGAAGCACGGTTAAGAATTGAAGACTGGGCACGTACGCGCCCAAGACAACCAGGCAGACGGTGAGGGGCACGGAGAGGATCAGGCCGATCGGCCCCCATATAAGGGCCCAGAAAATCGCGGCCACCAGAATCGCAAGTGAGGACAGCCCGGTATGTTTGCCATAAACCTGTGGCTCCAGAAAATTCGCCGTGAATACCTCCAGGCAGAAGAAGATAGCCATGATGAGCAGGGTCTTCGTCCAGCCATTGAAGACCGCCAAGGATAACGCTGTGGGAAGGAAAGCGCCGATGGGCGCGCCAATGTAAGGGATAAACCGCAGAAGCCCGGCCAGCGCTCCCCACAACAGGGCATGAGGCAACGCAATAAAGTGCAGAGCAACAAAGACGATCAGACCAAAACCCATATTAACGAGCGACTGCAAGGATAGATATCGGCTGACACGATGGCTGGTGTCATCCATAGCCTGCGTCATGAGGTGCAGGTGTCCTTGGCCGCTCAGCCGAATGAGGCGATTGCGCAGGTCCTCCCTCTGCAACAACATGAAGAAGGTGAAGACTGCGACCAAAATGACAGAAACGACCACGCCCAGCACACCGCTGAGTGCGTCTAACCTGCCTTGACTGCCCCCAACCTCTCGCACGGAGACAGGGTGGTTGGGTAACCCTAGTTCTACCGCGCCGGCGTGCCCCTGATCGCTAGTGAAGCCTGAGCTCCAGTCGCTAATCTGCTTGCTTAGATCGTCCAGCTCTCTTTGCGCCCGGCTGAAGCTCGTTGTCTTCGGCTGTTGGAAAGATTGGATCTTTTCCTGGATGTTTGCTGTATACGATGGAATCGCGTCGGTGACCTGAACCAACTGCTTGAAAACGGTCCAACCGGCGGAGCCCAGAACAGCCCCCGCCGCAAGCATCACAGCCGCGATGGCCACTGTCCTGGGGAGCCGGGCTCTTTCCAACCATGTGACCACGGGAGCGAGTACGAAAGTCAGAAGCATCGCGAGGGCCAGCGGCAAGATCACTGTTTTCGCTAGATAGAGCACAGTGATTAGGACCACTGTCACAACGACAGCTAACAGCTGCGAGAGTGTTCGAGATGAGTTCGAGCGGATCATGGCCATTCTGACAATGGAACATGCTATACCATCACGACTTTTTGCCCTACGGCTAGAACCATGAACAGGGACCCGGATGTTATCTTGCGCAGAGCAAAGCAACCGTGCAAAACGAGTGGGTACTCCACTTTAAGTGGGAAGGTGCGCTAACTAAGGATTACGCGTCGTTCCGCATTAGATTGAACAGATGCGGATCCCAAGAGGCGTGTTGCCAAAGGAGCCAAACGCTTCTGCCGCTCAGAAAGAAAGTATTGTGCTATGTCGTGCTCGGATGCGACATCTCGCATCTATGAGACGGAAGGCAGAATGTATCGCCTCGAGGGCAACACATGAGTGTAGAAACTTTGCAAGAACTGTTCCTGGATGAACTAAAAGATCTCTATTCAGCAGAGAAGCAGATCACAAAGGCGCTGCCAAAGCTGGCAAGGGCGGCTAT
>CAWEZM010000015.1:0-380620 GCA_963813475.1 uncultured Acidobacteriaceae bacterium
AAATGGAATTTACAGGGATCTCATGAAGCGTTCGCTCAACTCTCTTCCCACGGCCTCTACGGCGGCTGAGGTATTTAAGAAACAATCGCTAAGATCAGACCCAACCTAAGCGGCTACCAGCGCAAGGGACTTGTAACCGACGTGCCCGGTCCAAAGTGTAACGGATGTTCCGGTACACTCACCCCCTAGCGATTTAGGACGTAAGGAGAGTGCGGATTCTCAAGACGGATCACTTCCCCATCGCTCGTGTCCACCCAAGACAAACTCGCGCCCACGGAAAAACCGTGTCATAAGCCCTAAGACTTGTCGGTACTAACTGGTCTGGGGCATACATCACGCAGATGTATCTAGGGTAGCCACCTCCGATATCTGGGGAGTGTTTGCGTTTGTTGAGCGCGCGAGCCGGGGGGGCCACTTCCTATTCACGAAGTAGGATCTCCTGACTGCTTGCAGTAGTAGGCAAAGTGTGCAATAACTACGTCATGCGAAGTACGCAACACGTAGTAGAGAAGAAGACTCCTCCCGAAGGAATGGGCCACTATTCTGACCCTCCACTTCTGGTTCTAGCCAGCCTCGCCAACGGACCGAAGCATGGGCACTCGATGATCGAGGACATTGAGCGGCTTAGCGGAACGCGGCTTGGTCCGGGAACACTTTATGGCGCGATCGGCCGTTTGGAACAGCAGGGCTGGATTGAGCCACTCCCCGCAGAGAAGAGACGTCAACCCTATCGCATCACTGCCGAAGGTCTGAGTGTTCTTCGCGCGAAACTAACGACACTGGAGCGTTTCGCCAAATCCGGATTGAAACGATTGGAGGTCTTATGAATCAAAGCCTCGCCTGGCTGCTCACCCGCTTGTACCCGCGTCCGTGGAGAGAGCGTTACGGAGCGGAATTCGAAGAACTTCTTGAAACTGGCCATGGTGGAGTTCGGATTTTGGCAAACGTCGTGTGGTCGGGACTTTGTGAGCGCATCTTTCCAATCCAGGGACTCACACCGGACCATGCCACCGGATCCGTTGCGTTCCATTCCTTCTGCATGCGAGCGCCGTGGGTCATCTTCAGTGTCGCTCCGGTGTCTCTTCTGGCTGGGGGTTACTTTGTTGCCTGCTTAATTCTATGGGCAGGTTGGCAAATATTTTTGCCCGGAGCCGATTCGCCGTTCGGTGGTGGCCCCCTGCACGGGTTCGCGAATCTCTATTTTCAATTCGGCAAATATTTTTACGGCGGCGCGCCAATCCTCGTTGGTTGGGTCATCGCAATCATAGCTGCTCGTCAAAGAGCGAAAGCAGTTTGGCCCTTGACCGGCTTCATTCTCGTCGCATGGATGGGGGCCACGGCACGGATTGAAGCAAGTCGAACCGCGGTTCCTCGCGGATTCGGGCATATCCACATGGACTTTGTCCCTTGGCCCTTGGATCGGAACGGGCACGATGGACTGGTGCACGCACTGGTAATTCTCTCGCTCGCGGTGCTGCCGTATTTGCTTTGGCGATTTCGAAGTACTCGAACCATGTTCTCTTGATTTGCACTTCTACAACCGGTCTGAGTTGCTGGACAGTTTGGAGCTCCAGAAATGGTGAAGCGGATTGTAAGGCGCGTGATGAAGGTCATTGCCGTGTTCGCCCTCATAGCTGTCGCTGGTGTCACAGTCCTGCTCACAACGCTGTGGGTCGACCACAGCAGGCCGACAGCGCTGCCGGCGCCCAGTGGTTCCTGCAAGGTTGGTCGGGCAACCTACGTTTGGACGGATAATGCACGAGTAAATCCCTACGCACCTGTTGCCGGCGCCAAACAGGATCTTGCCGTTTGGATCTGGTACCCAGCCGAACCGGCGCCCTCCACAAAAACATCGGAATATCTTCCCGCGTATTGGAGACGTGCATTGGAACGGCATGAGGGCTTTATCCTCAGCAAACTTCTCAGCCGGGATCTCGCTCGTGTCCAGACGCACAGTTGGAGCAAAGCAGATGTGTCCCGCAAACAGGCTATGTATCCGGTCGTCATCTTGCGTGCCGGGGGCGGAGCCTTGAGCTCCGATTTCACATCGCTTGCGGAAGACCTGGCCAGTCACGGGTACATCGTCGTAAGCTTCGACGCCCCCTATCGCACCGTGATCACAGCCTTCCCCGATGGCCGCGTTGCTACCCGAACGGCAGGAGGCGATTTCGATGCGATGCCCTCCGCAACCGCACAGCATCTAGCAACGCAAGTCATGAGCGTGTGGATCGCGGATGTGAAATTTGTGCTCGACCGATTGCGGGAACTGAACGCGCATGACCCGACTGCCACATTCGAGGGCAAGTTCGACTTGCAGCAGGTGGGTATCGTTGGGCACTCTCTTGGTGGTGCAACGGCCGCGCAATTCTGCCATGACGACACCCGGTGCAAAGCGGGAATCGACATTGATGGCATGCCCTTTGGAAACGTGATTCAAGATGGTCTCCATCAACCGTTTTTCTTCCTCATGAGCGATCACAGCAAGGAGTCGGGATCGGAGCCCCAAACGGTCGAAAAGAACATCGAATCGATCTATGACCACGTTCCGGAAGGGAAACGCTGGCAAATGACCATCATCGGGGCGAATCATTTCACTTTCAGCGACCAGATGTTTACCAAAAGTCCTGTTTTGATGATGTTTCTTCGAAGACTCGGAGTGCTGGGACCACTGGAGAAGCGCCGCGGGCTGGCTATCACCGCCGCCTGTGTGCATACGTTCTTTGACGTATACCTGAAAGGCGCACCCGCAGACGAACTGAATCATCTGCCAGCCCTCTATCCAGAATTGAATTTGGGAATAACGAGAGCGTTCCCGCAGCAATCAGCGTCGTAGGTGTCCAAGGTCGATCATACCCGCGTGTGACTCCATCGCTATGCACGAGTATTTTGACGAAATGTTTTCGCGGTAACTCGACCCTCCTGCCGAGGCCGCTGTGACGCTTCCGGATCGGTCCTGGGAAACGCCCATGGCGGCTTCCATCCGGGCGTGTGGAGGGAAACCCAGATCCCTGAAGGCTAGCCGACTTTTCGTTACTAATCGCCTCTCGATGAGCGCACTAGCGATTTCCCGTCAACTGACGTCGCCGAAGTAGTAGATGGTGAACAGAGTTTTTAGAGAGGGGAAACAGCTACTCGTATCGCAGCGCCTCTATCGGATCGACACGCATAGCTCGACGGGAAGGGAGGTAGGCGGCAAAAAGCGAAATTCCCAGGAACAGCAAGGGAACCCCGGCAAAAGAGAAGGCATCTACTGTGCTAAGTCCGTAGAGTATTCCGCGAATCAAGTACGAGGCGGCCACCGCGAGAGACGCGCCGATGAGCAGTCCCGCGGCCACAGGCCGCGTGCTCTCGCGCAGCATCAATTCAAGGATGTCGCGCTTTTTTGCACCCAAAGCCAACCGGATACCAACCTCACGCGTGCGCAACACGACGATATAGCTTACTGTTCCGAAGATCCCCATCGAGGCCAGAGCAAGCCCGAGCAGTCCAATCGACGAGGCAAATACTGCGGCAAGGCCTGAGACAACGAAAGGCGGCGTCAGGCGAAGCATCTCGTCGAGAATGGAGGAGGTCGCGACGAGGTTAGAATCGACGGCCGAGATCACAGGCCCGATCGTGCTCATGAACAGCTGCGGATCGGACTGGATCCTGATGAGCAGCGGGTAGTCCGCGAGTCGATCTTCCGGTAACGGTAGGTAGACCTGCTGAGAATCGCTCCCGTCCAGTTGCACGCCGCGTATGTCTCGAGCAACACCAATGACCCGGTAGCTGGTCCCGTCGGGCAAGACTTCTCCCTTTCGGTGGAACTGCCCGTCGGTGCTCATGCGCATGCTGCGCCCGAGCGGATTCTGATTCGGCCACAGCCGTTTCGCGGCCGATGCGCTGACGACTACTGATGGCTCAGGCGTGCCCTCCTGCGTTTGAAAGCTGCGGCCAAAGAGCAGGGGAATTCCAAGGGTCTGAAAATAGTTGGCCTGAACATACGTGTAATAGAGGAACGCCATTGTGTCTTGAGGCGAGGGTTGTTCTCCATTGACCGAGACTGCCGCGGTTCGCATCCCGCCGCCGTCAGGTGGGCGCGCAGTGGTGATGGCAGCAACGCCAGGGAGCGCGGCGAGGCGTGCGCGGAGTTCGCGGATAAGAACAAGCTTGCGGTCAGCGGTGTATTGAGACCTATCGGGAAATTGAATATCAATATTGACGGTGTGTTTGCTGTCGTATCCGGTGTCCATTCTGAGCGTGTGGACAGCACTACGAATCAACAAGCTTCCCACAATCATGAGCACCAGTGAACCGGCCACCTGTGCGGCGACGAGGGCGCTGCGGAGTCGGCGACTCCGCAGCGGCGAAGCTTCCGAGTTCGCTTTGAGTGATGAGGCGAGCGCCGAGCGTGAGCTTTCCAGCGCCGGGGCAAGCCCGAAAAGAACGCCGGCGGCAAGAGAGATGGCGAAGACATAAGCAAAGATTCCGATGTCGGGAGTAATGTGCAGGACGAGTGAGCCATATTCGGCAGGGACGGCTCCGGCGGCTATGGTAACCAACACCTTCAGCAGAGCCCAGTTGAAAAGGAGCGCAATGATGCCGGCTACCAAAGCCAGCAAGGCGCTCTCGGTCAGCAGTTGCCGGATCACCCGCCGACGGCTGGCTCCGAGGGAAAGGCGAATGCGCAGTTCATTCTGCCGGGATGCGGCACGCGCTAGCTGCAGGCTTGCAACATTGGCACATGCGACGACCAGAATCATTCCAACAGCAGCCATAATAAGCAGAATGGCAAACTTCAACCCGTTGTCCAGCGTGCGGCCGAACGGAGAACCCGGCCAGATTTGTACAATAGAGGGTTTGCTCAACTCAGAGCGTGGATCGTGCGTGGCGCGCAGGCGATCAGTGAGCACAGTCATCTCGGCCTGCGCTTGCCCGATGCTAACGCCGGGCGCGAGGCGAGCAAATAGTCGGCAGCATCGGTTGTCGCGGTCGCGCAGCCAATTATCTTCGGGGTGGACCAGAGGCAAAAGGCTCAGTGGAAGCCAAAAGTCCGGCGCGGTCATGCTGGCGCCTGCGAAATCGTGCGGTGTGACGCCGATGATTGTGAAGGTTGCGCCGTTGAGGGGAACGACCTTGCCAAGAATGGATGGGGCTCTGGCAAACCGCTTCTGCCAATAGTTCTCGCTGATAAGGACAGAGGGCGAAGTGTTGAGTTCCGACGCCGTCATGGCCTCAAACGCACGCCCACGCAGAGGAGCGATTCCAAGAACCGAAAAGTAATTTTTCGAGACAATGAAAGTGTTGGCGAACTCTGCCGCGCTGGAACTGGTGGGAAGTAGCCCCAGTCTCCCCAACAACGGACGGGCGGAAGCACCGCTCTCGGTCCGAACTCCGCTAGTGTCGAAAAGTGTCAGTCTGTCCGTGCTTTGAGCGATCACCCCGCTGAAGGAATGGAGCTGGTCCCGATATGCCTCGTAGTCGGGATAACTGAATCCGGGATCGAAGTCGCCTGAATGAAGAACTAGCGCAAGATTGACCATTCTGCCGGGATCCCGGGCATCCAGAGAGCGAGAGACTACCGCTTTGTAGCAAGTGAAAACTGCGGTATTCACGCCTATGCCGAGCGCCAGTGCAAGGATCGCAGCCGTGGTGAATCCGGCATTACGGCAGAGCGTGCGAGCGCCGTATCGGAGATCCTGCAGTATCGTTTGGGGCAATAGCATCAGATCGATCTCGCTCATGCGTTCTCTCCACAGTGTGGGATTTCCGAAGCGCAAGAGTGCATTCTGGCGGGCTTCCCCGGGCGGCATACCTTGCTCGACGTTCAGTTGCTCGCGCATGGCGAGATGAAATTCAAGTTCCTCGCCCATTCTCTCTTCTAGCTTCTCTCGTTCAAAAAGCGCGCGAACACGGGATATCCACGACATTGCTAATCTCCCGCCTTATGCAGGCTCGAAAGCCAGGGCGAGGGCAACGGCCTGCGTGATCTTTTCCCAGTGCTCTCGCTCGGAACGTAGCTGCCTGCGACCCTGGGCGGTCAGCCGATAGAAGCGAGCACGGCGATTGTTGTCGCTCACGCCCCACTCTGATGCGATCCACCCATCCTGCTCCATGCGATGAAGAGCCGGGTATAGCGAGCCCTCTTCCACGCGCAGAACGTCGTTCGAAATGCGATGAATGTGGAGAGTAATCCCCCACCCGTGCATGGGGCCTCGTTCGAGGCTCTTCAGTACGAGCAGGGCCAGCGCTCCCTGCAGATTGTCATTCTTAGAGGGCGTCATCAGTCGCTCTCCCATAGATTTCTATAGAAGAATGCGCCTGCCGTCCTTACCTGTCAAGTTGTCTGTCGAAATCACCACAATTTTGCAAAGTATTTTTGTCGCCTGTTGGTCGCAGCCGCCCGGTACCCACCGGGTGGCCTGTGAAGGTCGTCCCTACCGGAACCAGTTGGACTGGATTCGTACAGCTGGCCGACTTATAGTTACTGATTGTGACTCTGGACCTAATCACTCGATTTCAGGAACCTGACTTGAGCCCAGGCTGAGCTTCCAACCGATCTATTCATAGAGGAGTGCCTTGCCACGTTAAGGTGCATCGCGCGCCGGGCGGGAACGGTGCTGGATAGAATCGCCACGCCGAGAAGAACACCGACTCCCCCGATGAAGCCGGCGGGATCGAGATCGCTGATGCTAAATAGTGCGACGCGAAGAAACTTTGAGTCCATCATTGCCAACAGGCCTCCTGCAACAAGGCCACCCATGACTGGCCATGCAAACTGCTTCAAGAGCAACCCGCACGGACGGGCTTTCGGCGAACCGAGGGCAAAACGGATTGCGATCTGCTTTGTTGCGAGACACTAAAGCCGACCAGTCCGATGATGCCGACTGCGGCAAGAAGAACGGCGATCAGGCCGATGAGGCTCACAACCGCGGCGATCTGTTCAATTTGCTTGGCGATCTCGTGATAGAGCTGTTTGAGAGGACGAATCTCAGGAAAGAGCCTACCCGGACAAATGTCCACATTCTTCGACCGCGAGCAATCGGTCAAGAGTGTTCGCCACGTACCTGACACTTGGCGGCAGAATCAGATCGCTGTGACCCGCTGGAACTTCAACAATCTCCAATTCACGACAGACGCCCTTCCATACCCGAAGCGGATCCGGCCAGCGCGGATTGGGGATGGCTGCATGAAAAAAGGTCACTTTGCCAGAGTACGTCTTTGGGCGATATGCGGCCATGGCGACCCGCAAAGCCAGAATGATCCTCCGTTGGCGCGGCGATAGACTGAGCACACCTCGGAGCCCTTGCTCGTCGACGCTGGAGCACCTCGGTGCTTTTCCAGCAACCACGCGAAGCCTGTCGGCGAAATGGCCGGCTTTCACAAGAACGTAGCCGACGCGCTGGCGCCAGGAACGGGCGCGGATCTCGCGGAGTTCTAACTCGAGACGACACCGTTGGTGCATGAGCCAGTCTTGGAACGTTAGGCACTGCTCGTCCAACTGGGTATCCAGAAGCGCGACCAGCTCAACCGTCTCGCCGCATTGCAACAACTGTTGTGCTATTTCGAGCGCGATCAGTCCGCCCATAGAAAACCCCGCCAGAGCGTATGGTCCATGGGGCTGAACCGAGCGGATTTGCTCGATGTAATCCGTGGCCATATCCTCCACGCGAGAATTCGGCACTTCGCCTTCACGAAGTCCGCGGCCCTGTATTCCATAGACGGCGCAATGGCAACCCATTTCCCGCGCCAGTGCCCACAACTCCAGCAGTGTGCCGCTCATACTATGAGCGATAAACAGTGGCCGTTCGCGTGTGCCCTCTCGGAGAGTCACCAGAGTGGAAGAGGAGATGGTATCGTCAGCTCGCATCAGGAGCGCCAACCGCTCGATGGTGGGCGCATAGAGAAAGCTCTCAAGCGGCAGATCTCGGCCCGTCAGAGCGCGAATCTTCGTCACCAACCTGGCCGCGTGAAGCGAATTTCCGCCAAGCTGAAAGAAGTCATCCTGCAGGCCGATTGGTGAGAAGCCGAACACGTCCTCCCATAGCCCCGTAATAAGTGACTCCAGGTTGTTGCTAGCCTCGTTTATCAGTTGCGCCTGCATTGGCAGGTTAGAAATCATTGCTCCTCCGGCTCTCAACCCACATCCCCCAACAGAAACGCCGGCGGGTATGGCGCGCCCAAGAGCTCTTCACTGCCTGCCATTGCTTTCAGACTCTTCGGCACCAGCACAGTTTTTTTCTGGGCGCAGATATGACGCAGCCAATTTCTATAGATACCCGAAGCACTTGCTTGCCATGTGTTACGGATCCTCTTATTTGCCAAGATGACGGTGAGCTCCGATAACAACCCCTCACGTCTTCGAGCCAGTGTCTTCTCCTGGAACGCAGCCAATTCATCGACTGTAGTCTCATCGAAATAGCTTGTTGGCATCGACGGGTACTTGGGTACCTGGCCTTTGATGTAGCGTCCGACATCCCTCTGATATTCGCGGAGCAAAGAATCGGATTCATATTCCGGATGACCCTGGAAAAAGACGAAGAGCCTTTTACGCTGCTTAATAAATGTATCCACACCGGCTTCGGCCGAACGGGTCAGGACCTTGTATCCGCAATCTCTAAGGTGTTCTTCGGGAACGCCATTCCAACGTGAATGGGGCAGCTTGAAATGGAATCCTGTTCCAGCGGTCAACGGGTGATCCGACACCCGCGCGCACTCGAAAATACCGCAGACTTTATCATCCCTTTGCACTCGGCGGATGCCATCCATGTGCTGGATCGCTGCATGAGCCGCCAGGCACGAAAAAACCGTTGCATGGGTATTCTCCTGGGCCCATGCGAGCATCCTGGTGAAGCTGTCCCAGTAGGGTTCATCCCGCAGGTTCGCCGCCTTCGGTTCCCGGCCGGTCACAATCAGCCCATCAAGATGCCCCTCCCACAGCTCTTCGATATTCGAGTAGCGGCGGCTGACATGGCCGGCGGTGAAGTCATTGCGGGGAACTCCCGGCAGCGTGTAGAACGACAGATGGATCGGCATGTTGTCCGAGGCCGATTCGAGCAGTGAAATGAACTGGCGCTCCGTTGCCTTGAGCGCCTCGTCGGACATGTTGTTGATCAGGCCGATCTTGATACAGCCCTTGGGTTCGTCGTCAAACAAAACGGGCATCAGGCTCTCCCTTTGTGGTGGCCATGGTGGTGGCATCGAGGGCTTGCTTCAAATCTGCGATGATATCGTCACTGTGCTCGATGCCAATACTGAGGCGAATCATCTCCGGCACAACGCCGGCGGCACGCTGCTCTTCGGGTGACATCTGGCGATGAGTGGTGGAAGCTGGATGGCAGGACAGCGACTTGGCATCGCCAAGATTCACCAAGCGCTTAATCAAGTTGAGCGCGTCATAGAACTTGACCGCGGCCTCGTAGCCGCCCCGAAGGCCCACAGCCATCAGAGAGCATGCCTTGTTACCCAGGTATTTCTGTGCCAAATCGTGGTGAGGGCTCTCAGGAAAACCTGCATAGGTGATCCATGCGATCCGGTCGTCATCGCGCAAAAATTCTGCAACCTTTCTGCCATTCTCCACGTGGCGTTGTACCCGCAACACGACCGTCTCGATCCCTTGCAGAAGGAGAAACGCGCTTAACGGAGAGAGCACCGCCCCTGTCGTCCGCTGGTAAACAGCGCGGCAACGGCCCAGGTAAGCGCCTTTACCGAAGTGCTCGCTGTAGATCAAGCCGTGATAAGAAGGGTCCGGCTGATTGAAAACAGGAAAGCGGTCGATGTGCTCTTGCCAACGGAAATTTCCGCTATCCACGATGGCTCCGCCGAGAGTGGTGCCGTGACCGCCCATAAATTTGGTAAGCGATTGCACAACAATATCGGCGCCGAACTCGATCGGCCTCAGGAGGATAGGTGTGGCGACCGTGTTATCGACGATCAGCGGCACCCCATGTCGGTGAGCCACCCGCGCCAAACCTTCAATGTCGCACACATTACCCGCCGGGTTGCCTACGCTCTCGCAGAACACAGCGCGCGTATTGTGGTCTATCAGCCCTTCGACTGACTCCGGTCGGTCAGTCTCCGCGAAGCGGACGCCGACTCCCTGGCTGGGCAGAAGATGAGCAAACAAGGTGTGGGTGGTGCCGTAAAGCTGAGGCGTGGAAATGATATTGCTTCCCAGCTCGGCCACATTTTGCACTGCGTACGCCACCGCCGCCTGACCACTGGCGACGCACATTGCGTCCCGCCCTCCTTCGAGCGCAGCGACGCGTCGCTCCAGCACTGCGGTGGTCGGGTTGCTGATCCGGGTATATCGGTACCCGTCCACCTCCAGGTTGAACAGCGCCGCAGCGTGCTCGGTGCTATCAAATTCAAAAGCGACCGTCTGGTAAATCGGCACCGCGACGGCTTTCGTCGTAGGATCCGTGTCGTAGCCGCTGTGGATAGCAATGGTTTCCTGTTTCATCTGTTTCCTCGTCCCTCGCCAGCTACCGCGTACTGCTCCTCATCTGCTAAGGAAATGATGGTTTCTGATTCGACCAGGCGATTCATCTCGCTCACCACCCACTTGATATCCTCTTCGGTTGTTTTGAAGCTGGTAATACACGCGCGCACCACCGGGATATCGCCGACGCGCGCGGCTGACATCCATGCGATCTGGCGCTGGTGCAAGGCGGCCAGGAACTCTGTGGGAACTAGTCCTTCCCGGGTAAAGCAAACCAGCGGCAGTGGAGTCGAATTGACGATGCGCCAGCCGGAGGCTCTTAGCCAGTATCGGAGCACGTCGCCCATGCGCGTCTGATGTTCAATCATCTCGATGTAGCCGGATTCGCCAAGCTGTGCCAGCGCCATAAATAGCTTGAGGCCAATAAAACGCCGCGACCACTGAGCGGAAGTCGTCAAGGGATCAAGCACCGGCCCGTCCTCTTTGCTTGGCATATAAGAGACGTCTGCGCGGAAGGCTTCGCTGACCGTCTCGCGATGGCGGCAGAAGAACATTCCGCATCCCATGGAAACCGAGAGCCACTTATGCGCGTCGCAGGTGATGGAATCGGCATCTTCGATGCCGGCGAGATAATGCTTGAGGGTTGGCGCGAGGATGGCGCTGCCGCCCCACGCGGCATCTACGTGAAACCATAGCTCCTCGTTGCGGCAGAATTGCCCCAGCTCGAGCAACGGGTCGATCACTCCGGTTGCCGTGGTTCCGGCCGTCCCAATCACCATGAAGGGAGCGAAGCCGTTCTTTCGATCTTCCGCAACTTGTCGTTTCAGTTCCCTGAGATTCATTTTCAGAGCACTGCACGTCGGTATGATCCGCAGCGCTCTACGTCCCAGTCCGGTCATGTGGGCGATCTTGTTATAGCCGTTGTGAGCTTCCGCGGTCAGATAGATGGAAGGCGTGGCGTTCAGGTGCCGAAGACCATGTTCGCCATAAGCCGGAAAGGCTTTGGTTAAAGCAACAACGACTGCCGTGAGGTTGGCCTCGCTTCCGCCACTGGTGAACGTCGCAATGGCATCTGCGGGCAGCCCAAACTGCGCCGAGAGCCAGCCAAGCGTATGCCGCTCGATCTCGTTGGCTGCCGGCGAGGTTCGCCAATTGGCCAGCTGCGAGTTGTACATGGCGACCAGCGTGTCTGCAACCACCGAGGCGAGCGTCACGCTGGGGTTGAACAGTCCGAAGTAGTGAGGATGCGTCACCTGCACCTGCCAGGTACGCAGCATCTTTTCTACATCGGCGATCACTTCCTCGAGCGGCAACGTTTGATTGAAGCGGTAGCGAGACGCGAGATAGCTTCTGATCTCTTCCGAGGTCACCGTGGGGAAAATGGGACCGTGCGCAATATCAGACTGCAGTTGTGTGAAATCGTAGCGGAGTTCATCGATGAACATTGGTAGCTTCCCCCCCAAAAACAGCAACTACAGACCTAAATGCGAATGCCGCCCTTTTGAATGCGGTCATAGAGTTCCCGATCGAGGCGGATGAATGCTCCCGATTGCAGGTCGTCAAAGTAGACAGCATCCTTACACGCGACCGGATTAAAGCCCTCGTTCACCAGGTCGGTCTTTGCATATTTAAAGGTTCCGGTAAGGTCCATGTTTTTTCGAATGCGCAGCAAAGGTCGCGCATACGGGGGGAGGTGGCTCAGCAGGTGCTGGCGAAATTCCGCCAGGCCAAAGTCACCCTCGGTGACCAGTGCGGCCATGCCGGCGCGGCCATCGGTGGCCGGAATGGTGACACCATAGACAGTCGCATGTTTAACTCCAGGGAAGGCGCAGATCAGTTCTGAAACCTCAGAAGTAGCAACGTTTTCCCCTTTCCAGCGAAAGGTATCGCCGATGCGATCAACGAAATAGAAATAACCCTGCTCATCCTTCCGCATCAGGTCGCCGCTGCGAACCCAGGTATCCCCGGGCTCAAAGACGTCGCGCAGGATCTTCCGAGCCGAGGCCTCCGGGTTGGTGTAACCCTCGAATCGGCTGCCGACGTTCGCCGGGTCTTCCACCAGCTTACCGATGGCTTCGCCCGATTGATTCGTAGCGCAACGGATACAGAATCCCTGTTCATTCCGGACTGGCTCGCCCTTCTCAACATCAAACAGCACCAGGGCAGGCGAGAAGCGATGCGCCAGATAGGCAGGAATGTGACCGATGGCCCCGCGCTTTCCCTGAACGTTGAAGAGCGAGACGCCGCCTTCGGTGGAAGCATAGAATTCGAGAATTTGCGGAATGCAGAAACGGTTCTTGAAGCTGTCCCACACTTCCGGCGCGAGCCCATTGCCACAGGCCAGGCGGATGCGATGGCTGTTCTCTTCGGGTGACGGCGGAGTGTGCAGCAGGTAGCGGCAAAGTTCGCCGATGTATTGGAACACCGTACAGTCCCATCGCACGATGTCATTCCAGAACTGGCTGGCGGAGAATTTCTCTTGCAGGACAACTGTGCCGCCCGCCACCAGAATCGCCCCGGGCACTTGCACCCCGCCAACACTGTGGTACATGGGCAAACAGTTATACATTCGGTCAGCAGGCTGCGCACCCATCATGCCGGCGAACCAGTGGCCCCATTGCATGACCCGCGCGTGGCTGACGTTGGCGGCTTTGGGCAGCCCAGTAGTGCCGGAAGTATAGATACAGAGTGCTTTATCTTCTATGGTCGTCAGCCGTTTCTCGTCTTCGCTAAGAGGGTCGCCGGGCTTTGCTTCGATTTCCAGATCAAGACGCGGCCACGAGCTGGGTTCGTTGCCATGAATCCAGATCGTGGCCGCCAGAGCCGGCAGAACAGAGACTACGTGGCCGGCGAACTCCGAAGCGACAATGAGATGTGTAGGAGATACGACATTGACGCAGTGGGCCAGCGAGGAACCCGTCAAATTTACATTCAGCAGAGAAACGATGCCCCCCACGCTGGTGATACCGAGCCATATAGCAAGGTACTCAGGTCGATTGGTCATCAGCAGGCCGATCACATCGCCTTTAGCTATGCCCTGATCAAGCGCCCAGCGCGCGTACTGATTGATTCTCTGCGAGAGTTGCCCATAGGTCATGCACTCACGGTCCGAGAGTAGCGCGGGCGTGTCACCTAGTTGCGCGGCACGCTCCTCAATCACTGTGGAGAGAATGCGATCGCGATTGCGCGCGATGGACGCCGTCAAATCCAAGGCGCGCAGCCATGCTTTCCCCGGCGAGACGCTGCTGGGGGCGGGCGCAATTGTTTCCAATGAGCTCATACCGTGCTTCCCGCGTCCTCTGTCATGACGGCAATCACATTACCCATGGCGTGGCCGTATGAGCTTCCCGGAATCGGCAACCGCCAGCTTAGAAACGAAATTAATCGTGGACGGAACCTTATGGGAGGCAAGTTCTTCGCGGCATAGCAGCAAGATGTCTTGGAGAAGGTGACGATCGCCGCCGCTCTCAGGCCCGGGTGCCGAGCGTAACACAACATCCGCAACCACTAGCGCGCCGATGACGGAACTCCTCCTGGTTCGGACCAGCGACACCCGAACCTTGGGGTGACGATTGATCACCTCTTCCACTTCCTCGGGATGCACCTTCAAGCCCCCAACATTAATGACTCCATCACGCCGGCCGACGAAGTAGTAGCGCTCGTTTCGCAGATCGAGGATGTCCTTCGTGTCGACAAAACCGTCCGCATCCTTAAGTGGGCCATGTAGTTCATTCAGGTACCGGCTCGCTGCGCGCGGAGACCGAATGCGAAGAGAGTCATTCTCGACTTTCATTTCAACGCCCGGCGTGCGCTCTAGCACACTGCAGGGAAACCCGGTCATACCGTCGTTGACGTCAAAGGCAACTCCAGCTTCGGTGGTGGCAAAGGCGTGAGCGATGCGTGCCTGCGGATAGACCTGCGCAAGATGGTTGAGGATCCCCTGATCCGCAATCTCTCCCGATAAACGAATGTATTCGGGTGCAATCAGGCGAGCGGAAGAACTCATCAGGGCGCGTCGCCAATGCGACGGTGTGCCGGAGATGTGGGTGACTCCATGCGCGCCAACGCGGGCCAGGAAGTCGTCGGGCGATCTTTGTGGGTCCGACAAGAGCAGTGAACTACCGGTCAGGATGGCGCGCAACAATATCTGCAAACCTCCATAACGGCGGATATCGTAGAACGTGCTCCAAATCACCCGGCCATCTACGTGCTCGAACCCGATCGCTCCTGCCAAGCTGGCCAATGTATGGACCACCAGCTTCGGCACTCCAGTGGTCCCTGACGTCAGGAGCACCCATTCCGTCTCGTAGCGGCCGGGTGAGCCATAACCTTTAGGGACGATTTTCCCGTCGCAATGAATAAAAGAGCTCACCCTGCCAGTTCCCGGATCTTTGATGATCCGATCGGAAACAATTGCATCTACTTCCGCAGACTCGACAATCGAAGGGAGATATTCTTCCAGTACGTCGGGTGGGCATAAAACCATGCGTCGGGCCACCCCGTCGAGTTCGATCAGCGCTGCCGCGGCGATCAGCTGGTCCGTGGTCGCAATGAGAACGGAACCCCCGCTTAGTTCCTGGGATCGGCCGCCAAGCACAGAGCCCGCCAGCAAATCGCGTAGAAGGAGGCTTGTCTCCGCGCTGGAAACAAAAGGATCGCAGGTGTCGACGGCAGTGCTGACCGCCTCCCAAAGCGAGGCCGGACTATTTTGCAATATGCTCATAAAGGTTAACGAAATCGCCGAACGTAACCGGAAACTGGGCATCTTCCGAAGCCGAAAACGGATCAAGTCCAAGGGAGTCTTCAAGCCGGCTTACAAGGATAGCGAAACAAAGTGAATCGAGCCCTGAGTTCAAAAGTTCCAGCCCGTCCGTCAGGGGAGCCAGCCGTTTATTTTGTTCCTGAGCGACTTGCTTGAATTGGGTTACGATTTCCTTTCGAACATTCACGGTCAGTACCTCCCTTTGACGTGCTCTCTACGCGGGCAGATGGCATCCCTTGTGCCCCGGGCAGCCAACCCGGAGGCTAAGGATACGCAGAGAGCTTGGCCGTTCCCGCACGAATGGCCCGACCAACGGGAACCGGCTACAGGATCCTTCGCCCACAGCCACGTTGCCACCTAGGCCGCAGGTATGCTCGCATGCCCGTTTCCGTTGATTGTCTGGATCAGCGCGCGAAGCATGTTGACGCCTTCAAACAGATCGGCTGCCGGATCCGGTGGATTGATCGCTGCCTCTGCTGAGAGCGCCTTCAAGAGGCCTTCCGAGTGAGCAATGTCGCAAACACCGTGCACGTCGGTATATTCAAGGTCCATAGAGCCTTGGGCAACAGCAAGGTCCGCCAGGTACGACATGAATCGTTGGATGTAGCTCTCAAAAAAGCCCATGGTAAGAACGTTCTGCATTCCCTGCAGGCGCCCCAGGAATGTGCGGACCTTCGTCAAGTCATCGCGCACCGCCATGGCGTCTGCCTCTCCTGGGTAGGCATGCGCGGCAATCGCAAACCTCCGTAGCATCTCGGGATGACAGTCGGCAATTTCTTCCCGAAGATTGTCAATCAGAATGGGCCGTGCCTCCTCCGACCGGACAGACAGATAAGCAGCCGTCATCCAATAAATGAAGTTACCTTCGAGAACGGCGCTGTATCGCGCTATGATCCCACGCCGCTGTTCGGGAGTGAGGTCTTTAGGATCAGGCAGCGCAGCAACCAGACTGTCAATTTCGCTATCAATCTGCTGCTTAATGGGCGAGAGGTCATGAATTTCTAGGGCGACGAGAGAAGTAGTCATAGTTATCCTCCGGTGGTGTGAACGTTAGGTGACGGGCAGGGGCGCGTCAGCCTTGCCATTCAATAATGGTCGATCACAACGAAGTGTTTCGATACAAGACACTCCGCTCTGAATCAGTTGTTGCCCGGGGGGAAGAGCGCCTAATACAGCAACCAAGCAAAGGGGGGAAATACAGTGGCCGGTCGGGCGTCTGGGTCTACGGTCGACCTTCGTGCCGCCTCTGAAACAAACAGTACGCCGCGGTCAGAGCCCTGGGTCACATTTACGTCAGATTCTTGTCACTTTGGGTGTTGCCGATAACAACACCCAAGGCGGCCGTTCCACTCAAAACAGTCGATCACAACGAAGATACTTCGATACGAGACACTCCGCCGCCTTTTAAGTGGCTATTGCCCCGGGGAAGGGCGTCGGTAGCACTAAAAGATGTACCGATAGTAGCTCATTTTGAAACGAATGAAAGCAAAATCTTAACGGATTAAGACTCCTGTAACTCCGGGTTAAGTAAAATGGTAACCGCTTAAGAAAATAGCGCCGATACGGACACCGCGGCGGTGGCGCCTACAGGGGAAAGCTAGCGTGGCGTAGGGAGAGGGCGCAGGCGAGTTACGCTGCCGCGATCCGTTCCGTGATAAACGTGAGCTCCCCCCTGTCGGCGCTCGATTCCACGCGAGGCGGTCTTCATCGGAATCGAAACTGCCGAGGTGATCACTGATCGAAGCCGTAGCGCTCTGAACAAAGGTGCGAAGATCCAGTTCAGGTGGCTGCCGCGCAATACGGCGCAGAAATTACCCGAGATCTCGGCCCCTCGTCCGTGCCCGGCGGGATCCGAAGTGACCTAAACCCTGGAAAGCTAGGCTTATGGTAAGTATAGCGCGACATTTGTCTAGGAATCGTTGCCATGCAAATATGCAATCTCATGTCATATTTGGCATTTTAATGGGGATGGAATCCGAGCCAGGGAGGTTCCGCTAGAGATCCCGGCGGGAAAAGAGAACCTGGGCCAGCAAGATGCCCAGTACCGCGTAGAGAGCTGCGTAAACCACCATGGGATTGCTCGGGACGAGGTTACTGCCGAAGGGAGAAACACCTACGCTTCCTATGAGCGGCGGCTGGAATACAAAGGCCGCACGGCGCCAGAGCGCGTCGCTGGGCATGATGAGACTGGAAAGAATCCCCAGGTCGATTAAAGCTTGCACGTGCCGCAAAGCCCCAAACTGTTCGATCCATCCACCCACGAAAGCCAGACCATAGAGCCCTAGCGAGACAGCACCGCTGGTAAGCGAAGAAAAGCAGGTGCTGGCTGCCATGGTCACGCCAAGCAGAACCACCGCCTGCAACCAGACCAGGCTGAGCACGGCGAGAGCGTGGTGAGCAAGATAACCACTCTGGAGCCGGCTGAGCACGATCGTGCCACCCTCGATCAACGACACATAGAGCGTGAGCATGCCGACAAAGCCAACCCATTTGCCGAGCACCAGGGACCAACGTTCGACGGGTTTGGTCGCGATGGCGTGAATTGTTCCGGATGCGATCTCACCGGAAAGGGTGTCGCAGGAAGTTAGCACGGCCATGAGCGAGGTCATCATGCTGCCTGCATAGAGCACCATCATGGTCATCATGACGATGCCTTCGCGTAAGTTGACGGTATTCGCTTGCCTGTTCGCGTTCTTGAGCACGAAATGAAGAGAGGTCGAAAAAAATGCCAGGAACAGGATGCCGGCCAAGGTTGCGATCCACAGGATCTTGCGTCGGGCTGCTTCACGGAAAGTAACTTGGGCCATCAATAGCGTCGTACGCAGTGCACCCGGGCCGGCCGCAAGACCGAGGGACGGCGTCTCCGTTGCGGATGCAGCCCCGTGCACATGGATTGCGTTTTCACTCATAAGCCGCTGTCCGGTCCCATCATCTGCAAAAACAACTCTTCCAGGCTCACGCGCTGTGGAACGACAGAGAAGACTTCCGCGCCGTTTTCAACCAGGCAGCGAACGACCTCGGGCAGACGGTCCGTCTGCATTACCCGCAGGCACAAGAGCTCTCCATCAAGGCGCACATCCTGCGTGAACGCCTTGAGACGTTCCATTGCCTTGGAGTTCATCCGCGCGACTCTGATCTGGACTTCCGTCTGGGTGGACTGCCAGCCGCCCATCTCATACCTGCTGACAATGCGGCCGTCGCGAATGAAGGCTACGCGGTCACAGCTCTGCTCAACTTCGCCTAGCAGGTGTGAGTTTAGGAAGACAGTCGCTCCGCGGTTGCACTGCTCGCTAATCACGTCGCGCACCACCTTGCGTCCGGCCGGATCGAGACCGGAAGTAGGTTCGTCGAGAAACAAGATCTCCGGGTCGTTGACAATGGCCTGCGCCAGGCCGACGCGCTGCATCATTCCCTTGGAGAAGCTGCGGAGAGGCTTGTTACTCTGCGTGCCCAGGCCCACCCGCTCGAGCAGCTGCGGAATCTTGCGCCGTAGTGTATTCTCTGCCAGGCCGCAGAGCCGCCCGTGAAACAGGATTAGTTCGGAAGCGGAAAGCCAATCGTAGAAGCGAAAGTGTTCGGGAAGAAAGCCAATGCGGGCTCGCACTTCACGCGTGCCCATGGGCTGCCCCAGGAGCAAAGCGCTGCCACCCGTCGGCTTTACCAGGCCCAGCAGCATCTTGATCGAAGTGCTCTTGCCCGCGCCGTTCGGACCGAGAAACCCGAAGGCTTCGCCGTGCGCGAGCTGGAGGGTCAGATCGCGCACGGCGGCACGGGTACCGTAGGTCTTTCTGAGCTGGGAAGTGTCGATGGTAAGAGCTGCCATGCACGTTCCTCTACTGCAACTGCGAGGCCAGGTTGATCGCAGTGGTATCGTCTCCCGTTCCGCCCAATCCGAAGACTATCCCATTGTCCACCCACATCAGTGAGTAATGGCCGGACTTCGCCTCGTTTGCCGACCGCAACAGCGCTGCATCATTACCGTTGATGTGCACTTGCTCGTATTTCGATTTACCGCGGACTACGGGGAGAACGAGGGTCGAGGTCCAGTCGACGGTCTGGGTGAAGCTGGCAGCATCGTTGGCGTTCATGCCTAGAAACTGGAGTGCCACCTGAGCAATTTGAGCCGGGTCAATCTCTTGCGGAGCGGATACTACTGGACTGGGGAGCTCGATCAGCGAAATGCAGGTCACGTCAGGCTCATTTTCCGATTTCTCGTTTTTGATGGCCGCTTTCCCAAGCATGCGAGACGGCACATCTCCGCAGTCACCGTAAAACGTGATCACGCCAGCAGGGACGCGCACACCTACGGTGGCACCATCCACCGACGATGGGATCTGCAGATCGCTCCGTCCCGCCTCGTCGAGGATGGATTGCATGCGGTCTCGATTGAGCTTCATCTGCATCCCAGCCCCGCTTTCCAGCAAAAGGCTGGACGGCGTTTGCCTAGGCAGAGTCAGCACTGAAAAGCCGGCTGCTTTGGATGCAGTAGCAACGTCCGTTACCAGCTGCTTTTGTGGTCTCTGTGTTACCGTAATCTCGTCGGAAAGAACGCGGAAGATAGCCTGATCGAACAACTGGTCATTCTGTAGCCCGCTGCTCTTCAGTGTCGAGGGATCTATCTCGAGGACGGAGAAGTGCTGGACGCGGAAGATGGCGAGCAGACTCTCCGCCCACGCCCGGACTGGGGCAACGGTCAAGACCAATACCACTGCGGCGACACTGAGGCCGGCGCCCGCGAGCGATAGCTTTCGCCCCAAAGACCATCGATTCTGCTTCGTTTCCATCCAATCCTCCCGCTTCTTCTGAAACGCAGCCCAAGCCGATGCAGTACCATCGGCTTCGGGTAATTCCGGCAGTCGATCGAGGCGTTCACGCACACTAGCGGCACGGCGACGCAGTGTGGCTAGCTCTCGTTCGCACACTGCGCAGCTCTTGAAGTGTTGCTCGACGGCAGCACCTTGCCCTGACTCGAGTTGGCCATCAAGGTACGCTTGTAAGGTTCCTGTTTCTGCGTGCTTCATTGCCCTTCCTTTGCCGTTTCTAATTGCTGTGTCTGGCGGTTGCGCCTTTGATGCCGTTCGTAGAGTTCGGAGAACTCCGCCTCTGCGCGCGCCAACTTTGTCCCTACCGAGTGCGCCTCCATCTGCATTGCCTGTGCGACCTCCTTGTAGGTCAGTCCGCTGTGGCGCAAAAGCAATAGCTGCGTTTTCTCCACTTTCAGCTTCGCCAAAACGTGGCGCACTTCGGCAATGCGTTCTTGCCGTAACAGCAGCGTGAGCGGACCCTCACCGGGGTCTTCACTTTGGATGGCACCCTCGTCTTCGATTTCAGCGGCGCTGCGCCGCTTGGCGCGCAACGCATCGATCGAAGCACGCGTCGCGGTGCGGTACAACCAGGCGCCGACCAGCCCGTCGGCGGCCACAACAGGACCGCTACGATAGAGCCGGAGGAATACTTCGGCGCAGACCTCTTCCGCCTCGGAGTCGCGTTGCAGTACGCGACGGGTGACACGGACAATGCGCCCGTAGTGCTCTCGAAAGATCGCCTCGAATTCGGCTTCTACCCAGCGACCGCTCATGCTCACCACTTCTACACCTCTATAACGAAAGGCGCGGGGAGTTTGTGACAGGAAAGTTGCCGGGTGGTCGCGGGTCTCACGCCGCGATCTGCCTAAGACCCAATTATTTCGATTCAGCAAATGCTATGGCTGGGCTTCGCCCATTGTCGCACTGTAGACCAAGGTCCTTGTATTTTCAGCAACTTGGATGCTGCACCCAACCTGTAGACACTGCAGGTAACTTGAATGTTCGCGACAAAGCCTAATCAAATTAAGAGGCCCGCCAGCCCTATCTTCAGTATGAACGGGTGACTTCGAGTTTTCCATTGATCCAGAACAGCAGCGGATCTTTCTTCGTCTGGTTCATGGTCTCTTCCGCAGAAACTCTTTCCAGAAATCGAGGTGCTTTTCACCGAGCATTCACAGATGCGAAACTCCAGAACAATATAACCGGTGTTGGCTCGCCAAGATGGCGATGATCTTCAAGATCAAGCCCATATTTCATTAGTCCACCGCCTCCGGTCGAAACGATGCCGGATACCACCTTTCGACGATCCAGATACCTGGTCGTTCCCCAGCAACGGAGTCTTTCTTGGAACCGTGAGAGTTCACCTGAATGCAGTCTGCTTTACGCAGATCACCGAAACAGCCAAAGTGTACTTGACACTTTAGTCTTAACCGATTAAGACTTCTAGCCAGTGGGCGGTCTCTGGTTATGGCGAGTGCGCTTCTTATTGGGTTGGGTTGCGGGAGCGCCGAAGTCGAGGAAAGAGACAATTTCGATGGCGGCAGACGATGAAGATGTTCCCGGTTCATACCTGCTCATTGTATTTGCGGCGATCTTTGTCATCGCGGTTGCTGGGATAAGCCTCTTTGTCATTCTCATTCGCCACTGAGAAAAAAAGCCAATACGAGAATTTGCCCATGATGAATACCCGGCTGAGCGCGTTCGCACTCAAACTAAACAGGGTCGGCAGCGAAGTATTCCTAATACGGGAGTCGGTCTTATTGAGGAACATATAGATGCATCGGCCTCTTCTGGTTGGCTGTATGTGCTGCTTGATTTGTGGAGCCGGGCTAGCGCAGCGAAGGCAATCCAGCGCGATTCCGGACGCCCCTTCGCCCACCCAGTCACAGACCGTGCCGGAAGCTACAAATCCGCTTCAGAGTGGCGTTGCGATGTTCCTAACCCTGGAGAAGAAATCGGTAGTTTTTCCAGATCTCGCGACTGCCCGAGGGCCACTCAGCAGTTGGGACAAATGCAAGCTGGCGGCGAACAACAGCGTGGCAATATCCACGATCGGCGGGGCGTTATTGGGTTCGGCCTTCGGACAGGCCAGGACCAGCCCTGGCGGATATGGCCAGGAGCTGGGAGGCTACGGTAAGCGCCTGGGAGCGGATGTGGCGCGCGCCGCTTCTTCCCAGGTATTTGGCACTTGCCTTCTGGCCTCTACTAGACACGAAGATCCGCGCTTCTACGTAAAAAAACAACTCGGCTTCCGTGAATCGCTGAAGTACGCGGCGGTACGTTTGGTGATTACGCGGAACGACTCGGGAGCGCCTGCCGTTAACTACTCCGGTTTACTGGGCCCACTGGCAGGCGAAGCCTTGGCAAATACATACTACCCACCAGGTAGCCGCGGGGTTGGCAGTACCCTTATCCGCTATTCTGCCGATCTGGGTTGGAGATTTGGGGGGAATCTCTTGCGCCAGTATTGGCCGCTCATCAATCGAAAACTCCAGCTTGCTCCCGAGTGAATCGCCTATGGCGACGCAGCCGGCGTCTGCTTAGCGTCCGATGCCTTTAAGTGGCTGCGAGTTGGGGTTGTTGTGATTTCAATGCCTGAATCTTTGGCAAAGACGACATTGTGACAGCGTGCTAGCCAGAGATCTAAAATGAGAGTGCAGCACAGTAAATGCCTATACCAGCAGCAACGTTGCATGAGCGTGTGGGGATGCCGACGACCGTGCCGACAAACCCCAAAACTGTTCGAAGCGACAGCATGATCTAACGTTTGATTTTCGCCATCGCCGAAAGCGTACCCAGGAAGAAGAGTCAAAATCACCGGCACGACGACACGGTTTTGCACTTGCGGCTCGATGCCGCCCTCGGCGGTCGATTTGTAATTTGGCTGATTTGTTGTATTTAAAAGGGCGGGGAGCTGTTGCCAGCATTGCGGTTGTATGGCGGTGCGTTATTTGATCCGAACGGGCACCAGGAGGCCGCAAGAGATCTGGATCGGAAGGACCGCCTAAGGCAACTTACCGAAACCATACATTTTCAGGCATGATTGAGAAGCACTGACGAGCCGCTCCGCTCACAACCAGAGGCGGATCCTCCCGCGTGACGCACAGACGCTGTTGGGCAGTTATGGACGGACAGGGATGCATAGGTGGGTATTCAAAGTTCATCTGTGGGTCGGAGCGCTCGCGGGCGGATTCTTTGTTGTGCTCGGAATAACCGGCAGCATTCTCGCGTTTGAGCTACCGCTGGACCACGTTCTGAACGCGAAACTCTCTTACATCTCTCCGTCCCCCCGCGATCTCCCACTGAGTCAAATCCTCCGTTCTGTGCAAGCAAGCTTTCCATCAGAAGGCATTGCCGCCGTAACCTTCGCTGGGTCCTCCAATCTTGCCTGGCAGGTCGCTCTACCGTCGGGCATCGTTTACGTCAATCCCCATACCGGGCAAGTGTTGGGTTTGAGAAGTCGAGGCCAGACTTTTCTGGGGTTTGCACGACGTCTCCATGTCAGCTTGGCCAGCGGAAACATTGGTCGAAGCACGATTCGATGGTCCAATCTGGCGACGCTACTGCTACTGATATCCGGACTTGGGCTATGGTGGCGAGACGGGCGGATCCGATTGCGTGGCTTTGACGGAACTCGTCGCTTCTGGTCGGACCTGCATAAAGCGATCGGCGTCGTCTTCTCGGCTCTTCTCCTGATCGCCTCAGGGACTGGCGCTTTTATCAGCTTTGAAGGGCCGGTGAGCCAAGCGATCCGAGCCTTCGAGGGAAGCGACCAAATCATGCCTTCCCATCTATTGCTACCGCGTCCGAGACGAGGGACGACGTACACCGCGCCCGACCAGGCACTAACCGTCGCGCAAGCACTTCTCCCGAAGGATGCCCCCTCGCGGATGCAGATGCCCGCCTATGGAGGAACGTACAAGATTTCCATGATCGAACATCACTTCATGAGGTCGGATGTCGAGCGAGTAGTAACAATCGATCCGTATTCGGGAAAGGCGCTTTTCGTCTCTTCAGCCGCCGATTTGTCCTTTGCCCAACGCCTGTTTGCGGCGAACGAGGCTGTTCATACTGGCACCGTTTTTGGGGTTATGGGCCGCGCCTTGATGGCTCTGGCTGGCATAATGGTCCTCCCACAGGCTGTCACTGGATTCATGATGTGGTGGAAACGGGTTGCGACCAAAACTCGCCATAAGCTACATCCATCAAGTGAACGGATCTCGATATGAGAATTTTGGTATTTGCTCTGCTGTTTACCCTTGGCTTAGCAGTTGGGGATGTGTCGGGAAATTGGCATGGTTCTTTTCGCGTGGACGGCGGTGACCACGACGTTCCACAACTCCTCATCCTCAAGCAGGATGGTACCGAACTAACGGGTACCGGGGGTCCAGATGCAACCGAGCGCTACCCCATATCAAATGGACAAGTGAACGGAGACCGAATCTTTTTCGAACTTACAACCGGCGATTGGAAGTTCTTTTACGACTTGAAAAACTCAGGACTGCGGATGAGCGGAAAGCTGGTTCTAAAGAGCGCGAACGATAGTCGGAGCGCTGAAGTCACTCTGAAAAAGGATCAATGATCAGAGCGCTGAAGTGGTCTCGCGATTATCGGCTCGCACTTCCTGCAAACAGGATTTTGAGCAACTTCAGCTCTCCCGGAGCTGATTGAGGGCAAGTTACCGAAACCCGACATTACGGGCACGTGCAATGATGGATTTGCGACTGGACGTTCAGACGAACGTGGCTGGGAGCTCAATTCGCTTCAGCCCTCATGCTGACGCATGACATCGTTGAGTATAAAGAAGGCGGTCCTCTATTGTGAAAGCCGGCCAGTAAGCAAGAGGTCAATCGCGACGTCTTTGTCCGCTTTCCAGAACAAAAAGCTTGGATCCTTCAGTCCCCATTGAATGTACGGTACGACAAAATGAGCCTTGGCCGTTGCGCTTGTACCTTCAAGATGGACAAGGATGGGGATGGTGATCTCATGAGGCGTGCCGAGGAGTGTGATGATACCAGTTGCCTGGATGGTCGAGTCTCCTGATGGAGCGATAGCGCCAGCGTAGGACTTGGGCTCAAACGAGACAGTTGCGTGCTGTTCGACCTCAAGGATGTCCTTGTTCATCTTCTTGTCGCGACTGCCATTGCCGGTCTTGCCGCTGCCGGCGAGGGCGACCCCGGTTGCGGCGCCGATGAAGACAGAGATGACGTAGATGCGGCCGAGGACGCGATGGATCTTAAGGCGACGCTGGCGAAATCGTGATGAGAACTGGACCGGGCCGATGAGGAGAGCCATCATGCCGAAGAGCGTATGCGGGATCAGGAGCTTGCGGTCGGCGATGACCTGCAGGCGGTAGGCGTGGTACATCGAATAGTCCGTGATCAGGAGAACTTCTGAGGTGATGAAGACGAAGAGCGCGGTGAGGCCAAGGGAGATCCAGAGAACGGTTTTGAACCTGAAATGGCTTTTAGATCTGGAACGGCTGGGGCTGGGCGGGAGCTGCGTGGAAGTTGCCACTATTCCCCTCTCAGATGCTTAGACGCAATAAGGGGCGCTACGAGGGGCGCGAAAGGCTTCATGGTTCTTAGTCTAACGAGAAGCTTCAGAATGCAGAATATATCAGCCCGCGCCAGCCACGCCGCCGAAGCCCCAGCCTGCCCGCCTCTAACCGCCAACACCCGCCTCACTTCCATCGCCCCACACACAACCGTCCCGGCCGCCAATGCTCCACCATCACCGCCTTCCGCGGAACCTCAGCCGCCGCCAGCAACCGCACCCAGTCCTCCTCCCGGAAGGCCCGCCGGAAGGACACTGGCCCATCGTGCCGCACAAACCGGTGCCACTCCACCATCCTCCCCACCCACCCAAACATCCGACAACTCCACTCCGACCGCTCCAAATCATTGATAAACCAACCTACCTGCGTAGTCGCTTCCATCCACCGCAACAGCGCGATGATCTCCTCATCCTCCAGATGATGTGCCATCAGCGAACTCACGACGATATCCACCGGCTTCTCCGGCCGATACTCCAGAGCATCGCCGGTCACCCACGCGATTCTGAGCTCCTTCGGCGTGGACTCCGCTGCCGCACGCGCCGCATAAGGATTCAAATCGATTCCCGTTAACTGCACAGCAATGCCGCGCCTCCGTGCCCAGCCTGCAATCTGCCGCAGCAGATCGCCGCCGCCACTGCCCACATCGACGATGTGCACCGGGTCACGCAATCCATGCGGTAGCCGTTTCAGCCAAGCCATCGTCGGTCGATATCCCAGTAGCCAGCGGTTGACCTGCTCCAGGCTGCGCAGGCAGCCACGGAAATCGTCATAGCTACAGTCACCATCCATCAGCTCCGGCAGCTCGCGCGGAGAGACCCGCAGTCTGAATTCGATCACCGCACTAGACCGCATGGAAGCGCATCGTCTCCGCAGTCAGCCCCGGCCCAAACGACATCGCACACCCACGTTGCCCCGGCCGCGCCTGCTGCATCATCCGCTGCAGCACAAACATCACCGTCACCGACGACATGTTGCCGAAGCACGACAGCACCTCGCGCGACGCCGCCAGCGCATCGACCGGCAGCTCCAGCCCCTTCTCCACCGCGTCCAGAACCGACCGTCCGCCGGGATGCACCGCCCACAGGTCGATGTCATCGCGCTCGGTCATCAGCTCGCCCTCATGTAACGCGCGGCCCAACTCCGCCGGCACCTGCCCGGAGAGCAGCATGTCGAATCCCAGCCCGCGGATCTTCCATGTAATCAGACCCCTCGTTTCGGGCACCATCACTGCGTTAAAGCTGTCCAGAGAAAAGCCCTGCTCGCGCGCGGTAATCAGGCTCGCTGCCGCGCCATCGGCAAAGACCAGGAACGAGAGCACCTGCTCCAGATCTTGCGTCTCCTGGAAGTGCAGCGTGCACAGCTCCAGGTTGACCATAAGCACACCAGCCTTCGGTTCTGAGCGCACAATGTGTCGCGCCAGCTTCAGCGCATTGATTGCCGCATAGCAGCCCATGAAGCCAACCATCGTACGCTCCACGCCGGCCTGAAGCCCGAGGTGGTCGACTAACTCAAAGTCCAGCCCCGGCGCATAGAGCCCCGTGCAGCAGGTCACCAGCACGTGCGTAATACCGGAGCGTTCCTTCTCATTGAGGATAAGCCGGTCCACGGCCTTCCGCATCAGCACCGGAGCGTTCTGCTCAAACAGCTCCATCCGCCGCGCCGTGTTGGGAAAGTTGCCTAGCCGATAAAACTCATGCGCGTCGTGCGACCAGAATTGGCCCAAATCTTTCTGCGGATCGAGGAATGAATAGCGATGCGCGATGTTGGCGCGGCTCACCATACGGCGGAAGACCGGGCGTAGCCGCGGGTCGGCAAGCATCTGCTCGGCGAATACGACGAAGGCGTCATGCACATCGTGCTCGGGTACAGCAGTGGAGATGCGGTTCAGATAAGCCGTGGTCATGGACTATAGGATTAGACGTCGCAGGAGGGCGTTAAGCTCCGTCAAGGTGATACTTGACAACAACCAGTCTTAATTGATTAAGACTAAATGCAGCACGCGCGTTTTTGATCTTCATGCGGCGTCATCCCCGCCTGCACTTTGTGAACCTGGCCAGAGGGACATTAGAGGCAACCAGATGGAGGCAGACGATCAAGATATTCCGACTGCGTACTTGCTCTTTGCAATTGCAGCCATAATTGTCATTGGAGTCACGGCGGCGGGGGCGCTCATCATCTTAATTCGTAACTGACGAATATTTGGCGCTATCTCGCGTGTGAGTCATGCTGCACTGGGTGTGCTCGAGCTCAAACGATCGCCAAATAGGATCTGCTCTTCTGTCAACGATCGATCGCGATGTCGCAGCAAGCTCGCCACCATCGACTCAGGAACGTCACGAGCTATCTACCGGGCCGATCGACTTCAAGGTTTGCAACTTGTGCGCGAAAGAAACAACAAAGTTACCGCAGAAATGACAGAGCGGGTATCTGCCTGTGCTATGAGTAAGCTCACCTGCCACATCTGGGGTTCGGTGAGGATATGCTGGAAGGATGGCATTCCCGTAAGGCGAATCCCGTTCTTTACCTTCCAATACGAAACATTCGAAGGATCGTCACTGACGCCGACGACGCCGTTTGCATGTCTTGTCCAGAGTCGTGTTGCAATGGGGTATTCCCATTGGCCGAAGCTGCTGTTTTGAAGTGGTGTTCCATGCCAAACGGCGCAGTGAGCGACGTAAACTTGAGCACCCGCCACGAGGTTTTCAGATGTGGGATTGAGGGGAGCCGTTGCAAGCTGACGGTCGATACGGGCGTTGAGGGCAATGTGGACGATGGTCTCTTCGTAAGGGAAGGGCTTATCCGCCGTGGCCACCGGCGGGGCACCATACCTGAGGTAGACAAATGCAGCCGCCGCCCATGAAGAGGAAAGCTGCTAGGAAGCCCACGATGACGCTGATGGCCACAACACGTTTCCTTTTACTCTCGTCCATAGAAACTCCTTAGGTCATTCTTCAGGGTGCTTAACACCCTAAGTCTTGGTTTTTTAAGACTATACTGCTGATGTGGATACTGCCTGCCTCACCGCGCGAAGATCACGCACACTCAGAATTCGGGGTTGGAGTTCATGCTTAAGCGTGATCCCGGAAGTCAGGGAGTTTCAACGAGGAGTTTCAGGTTTGTACTCTGTGGTCTGGTGTTTACGGTAGCCGGCATTGTTTCGACGCAAGCGCAAGACAAGTTGAACATGGACGAGCGCTTGAACGCCTCTGCCGTCGTTATCGAAGAAGTTATGGCCGCGCCCGATCATGCGACCCCAGAGACGGTGCTTGGTGGCGCTATCGACCTGACGGAGTCGGCAACGTGGTGGTGCAGCGTTCTTTGCCGCGGCGGCAAACCACGCTTGCTGGGATCCTAAAAGATCGAACGCATGCTACACGCGCACCAACTGGGAAAAGGGCGTCAGTGGCGATCGACCTCAGCCAGCCGGTTATAAATACCAACTGCCGCAGTGGCCGATTGTTGGAGGGTCTGCTTGCGATTCTGATCTCCAGTCTTACTAACCTGGCCCGGAGCATCCGTGTCTGTCAAAGCTACTGTTTGCTGCTTTGCACCGTTGCTGTCAGGGCTAAAGAATTTACCAGTAGCCGGCGAACGACGATGAAGGAGTTGCGGGCCCGAGCCGCTCTGCGTTGAAGATGGACCCTCAGTGGTGCTGTCTGCGGGAGAATCTGTCGGGGGCTGAATTCCTTCCGGCTGGCCCAAATTTGCAACTGCAGCGTCCGTGTTCCTAGGGGCTGGAGATGTTAACGGACGAACCTTTCTTGTAGCTCTTGCTTCGGTCCCCATTCCGGAGTGAGAGGCGCCAGGCTCTAATGTCAATGGTTGCGACATCTGCTGCTGGGTGTAGGAAAGGAGGACTGCCAAAGATGGTGCTATGCCGAGAGAGCCCGCAAGGAGAATCAATCCGCAACCAATGCGCAAGGAAGTCAACCAACCAGAAGGCTTCCCGGATTCAGCCAAGATTGAGTGAACACGGGCCTTCAGATGTTCCGACGACGCCGCAAAATCCATTCCCCACGTCTTCGGGTCTTCCGACAGAGTCAACCGCGCAAAACGAACTAGACACTCCGCATACGTTGCTCTTCTTCCTGGAGAGTGAGAGACAACTGCAAGATCGCATGCGAGCTCACGGTCGAATTGCACCTTGCGGACCGCGTACCAAGCCGCGGGATGAAAGAAAAGAAGCGCGCGGCATACCATCGCGAATCCGTCCCAGAAAAAATCCAAGCGGCGAACATGGTGTAGCTCGTGACGCAAAATATCTTCGAGCTCCGAGGGATCCTGCTCAAGACAAAGTGGCGGCAGCAAGATGGTCGGCCGTATCCAGCCGAATGTCGCCGGAGATGTGACCCCCGACAGCACTAACAATCTCGAACGGCCAACATGGAGGCTTTCGGCAAGCAGCCGAAAAGTTTCTGCGATCTCAACCGGGGGCTTAGTGGTGAAACCGAGGACCCATTTGAGGTGCCGCTGTCTTTTGATATGAGTAAGGAGACTGTAGCTCAAGACCAGCAGGTAAGCGATCCCTATCACACGAAGCGCGACACCAAGCGGGAAGGCCCACGAGCCAGGAATCTGAAACGCGCCGACAGTGGAAGCCGCTGGTTGATCCGAGGCGCGCTGAGCACCTGCAGACAACTGTCCACCCGCCAGAACCCCGTTCGCCAGCCAGAGCCAATACGTTGCCGCCCCAGAAAGAAAACCCAGCCAAATCATAAATCTTCGGTTTGGTGAGTCGACGAGCCAACTGAAGACCAAACACACTCCGAAAGCAAGTGTTGTCTTCAAGAAAAAGTCCGCAAGTGCCGCCACAATACGAAGCAAAAGATCTGGATTCATAGCGTCCCTCGATTATTCGCGACCGCCTCGCTCATACCTTTTACGATGCTCTCGGATACACGTTTGGAGTTCATCTAATTCTTTCTTTTTGAATGGACTGGCTTCCAGCAATTTGATGAGAAGCGTGGATACCGATCCGTTGAAGTTCCGGAACACCAGCGCCTCTACTGACAGATAATCTATAGTCTTCCGAGAGACCAACGGCCTGAAGACGAAGACGCGGCCTCGACTCTCATGCGCGATAAAACCCTTCTGTTCCATGATACGGAGCAAAGTCTGTGTAGTCTTGTAGTGGGGCCGTTCTGTCTCGGGATGAGCATTCACTACCTCCTCGACGGTGGACTCTTCCCGGTCCCATAGAATCTGCAGAAGGCGCATCTCCGCCCCGGTCGGTACAGAAAGCTGTTGCTTTCCTCGCGCGACCTTTAACAGTTTGTTTCGCATAGGTGCCTCACAAGAACGTCTTAACGCTTTAAGATTATGCTAGACTTTATCTCTTAAGGAATAAAGACATAAATTTTACATGTGATGAGAGGAATTGCATATTTTCGATTCGCGGTTCACAGAACCTGCGGATCGAGTCCGCGACCCCCCGAAGAGATCCGAACTGCTGGGCGCCTCAATCGACCCCACCGCTGACCTCCTCAAATTGCACTCGGTTAAAGCTTGGTCAAACGCGATATGAGGACCCAAGACCACGGAATTTGGAAGAATTGTCCTATATGGCGCGTGCAGCAACTCGTTCTTTCGCATTCGCGTCGTTGGTGGCCCTGCTCCCGAGTCTGTCGGGTGCTCAAGCGACATCCATCCAGATTCCTTCGACAACTCCACTCGCAGTTCAATTGTTCCAGCACGTCCCCATGAAGACTGGGGAATCATTGGAAGGTCGTCTGCTTTATCCGGTCTACGTCGAGAACCACATCGCGATACCTGCGGGCACCGTTCTTCGCGGTAGTGTAATCCAACTCGATTCCGACCGAAGCCGCCGGATCCACTCTCGTCTCAGGGGCGATTTCACGCCATTTCACGTGCCGGTCGTAAGATTCGATCAGTTGCTGCTCCCTGACGGGACCCTCCAAACGATTGTGAGTGACGGCGCCAAGGATGGGGTCCCCATCTTGCGCCTGTCGCCTCCGCCCGGCAAGAGAAAAGGGTCTTTCATCTCCCGCCAGATAGCCGAACAGAAACAGCGGTTGAAAGATGCCGCCGCGCTAGTCACCGCACCCGGTCGAGGGGACCGGCTCGTTCAATTCATCTATACGCAGTTGCCCTATCACCCGGAAAGGATCGAAACCGGAACTTCATGGACGGTTGAATTGGTTCAGCCCCTCAACATTAAGTTCAGTCCGCCGGAAGAGGCTAACGATCCTCCTACTCACGTTGAGAGCAAGCTAACGGTCAAGGCAAAGCCAGATGCGACAGGACCGCCTCCAGATCAAGGGAAAGAATGGCGACTGCGCGCATATCTGCAGCAAACGATCAGCTCCGCCAACGAAAAGCCAGGTGACACTTTCCAAGCTCTCATCGCGGAACCGGTTTTCAACGCCGACCACACCCTTGTCGTTCCCGAAGGGTCCCTACTTGTTGGAGAGATTACCCGGGCTAAACCGGCTCGCTCTTTTGGGCGTCAGGGAAAGCTTCGCTTTCGATTTCGGGAATTGAAGTTCCCCAGCGGCTTCTCTCAACCTGTCGAAGGTACCCTCGCCGGAGTGGATTCGAACAAGTCAGCAGATTTACAAATGGACTCCGAAGGCGGCATCCAGCCAAAAGCACAAAACCGCGTGATCGTACCGCTAGTGCTGACCCTACTCGCCGGGCGCGCCTTTGATGATGACGGAAGCCGCGTTAGTAATAGCGCAGTCGCCTCCAATGGCTTCGGAATTGTGGGTCGGGTTGTCGGCATCGTGGCGAGCTCAAGGAACGTCGCGGCCGGCATAGGCATTTATGGGGCTGCCCTTTCCTTCTACGACCTCTGGCTGGCACGCGGTCATAACGTTGTCTTTGTGAAAAATACGCGGATCGAAATCACCACCACGCCGCGTCGCGGTCCATTGAATGCACCAAGTACTAAGGAGAAGCCCACTCCGTCTCCCTAGTGAGATCGAGAAACGCATCGCATGTTGTTCCTGGCACGTGCTCAGGTCTTCGAGCCACTGGGTACCTCCAAGTCGAACCCAGCCATGCGCCGAGCCTGCACCGTGAGCTGTGTGAGCGGTGGCCGACTCAGTACCCGAGGTTCCCAGAGTGGGGACATCAGCTCCGGCATCGGCTTTGCACGGAATATCTTACGCGTCTGACCTGCAATCCACCGCGCCCAGGTCTTCGCCTTTTTCCGGCGGGCACTGTCCGTCGAGATTCCCACCCCCGCATACATCTGCCGATATAGCTTGGAAAGGAGCAAGAACGCGACGCGAGCCCGCAGCGTCGGTGTGCAGGAAGACCTCTTCCAGATCGCACCCATCTCATAAAACCGGTCCCAGACTCTCTGCGTCCGTTCCCGTATTTCGTCCGAGCTCATCAACGGATGCGGTGTAAACATCTTCGGCCGGATAGCCGTAGGGATGAGCCAATAACGGGTGATCGGTGTGCCCTCTACCATCATCGGGTTCTGCGACTGCTCCTTCTCCCATCGGCCGAAGTCCACTGTTCCGGGAAACGGCGTCATCATCACAAACTGCGCGAACGTCACTCCTGCCTTCAAGGCCAACTCCACCGTCGCTCCAAACGTGCCTGGCTTGTCGGTCGGCAGGCCAAAGATGAACGATCCCAGGACATGGATTCCATGTGCACGGAAGGTCTGCAGTTGCTGTACCAGACGGTCCCCTGAGTAGTTGAAGTCTTTATAGACCGCCTTCAGCCCCTCGGGTGTCACGGCCTCGACTCCCACGAGTGCTCCCTTGATATTCGCCCGCCGCATCGCATCCAAGTACTGCGTGTCCTCGGCCGATTCCATCGTGATTTGCGTGAAGAACGACATGCACCTCCGTAGTGACCCCCGCAATGGCCAGGACAATGGGTGGAAGTTCGCGCCTATCGTCCACACCAAGCACGATGTCGGAGCTGACGAAGGTTTCCATTGCCGCGGATGTAATCGTAACCTTGAAGGTTCCTGCGGCGAGGTCGCGAAAAGCGAACGTTCCATCGTTGTTCGCCAGTACCACGCGCTCCCCTCCACCCTCCGCGACGGCAAGGGTCACGCGTGCGCCCGAAAGCGCGCCTCCATTGGCATCCAGAACGGTGCCGGAGATGCTGGAGTTTGCCTGCGGATTCGATACGTTGTCGTCGATCGGCTCGGAGGACGCTGGCCGATCAGGTGCATTCGGCAATTTGTTGTCGCTCCCAGTGACCGGAGAGGTCCGCTGCGTGTGTCCGCTCCTCGTAACGCCACAAGTCAGGAGAACGAGGACAAGGCCGGCTAGTCGGAGCCGATTGTAGGAACACGCTTTGTAGCGTCGATGTCCCCTCGCCGGTGACCAGGCCGCGAGAAACCGAGGCCTAATAGCCATACGCTCTGGCACCGGCATCAAGAACCGCTCGGGCTTTTCCAGAAGCAAGGGCAAACATATTCCTCATCTGCGGAACGCACTCGGTTCGTTCATGGACAACAATCAAGTCTTAAACTCTTAAGACTGCGAAGTCAAGAGGAAACTTGTCCAAACTGGCTTGTGATGATTTTCGGGCGTATCACCCAGCCGGTTTTGCCTTCTAAGAGAGAAAAGCCGAAGTACCTGAAGCGGATTGTTATGGTTCGTCAGGTTTCTGAAGGTAAGTGAGAGGGGTATCGCATGCTTCGGACCGAGATTCATATCTTCGGCCCACCGAACATGTACCGCCTACGGGAAGGTGACAGTCGCCGAGGTAGGACGAAGCATCTGTAACGTTTCCGCGTGCAAACCGGCGTACATAGGAGAGAAAGAATTGGCATTCTTTGCTCACTCCGGTTCGCGCAGTGACTTCAAACTGATGAGTTTCGAGCGCGCCTGAACCGGCTAGAACCAGCGCGTTTTCGGTATCCGAGGTCTGCAGCGGCCCTCCCTACCGACGCTCTCGTTCCCGCCTGTAAGATCCGTTGGATGTTACATACGGCAGAAGGTTCACAACCGCCCGGACCATATATGCGCTGTTTTCGTTGTCGCTTTCGATAACCCACGGAGATATGGCGACGCTCGATTCAGATTCAGGGCGCTTTCTTTGGAGGGAGTGAGCTTGGCGTGGTATCACCCCGGTTGCTTGCGCCGTTCTCATCGGACAGAGCTTGTTGTAAGGGGAAGAGATGAAGAGTGCACTGGGTCTGCGGCTAAGCTTGTTAGCCTTAATAGCGGTATTCGTCGCCCGTGAAGCTTTAGCCACAGATGCCACTTTGAGCGCCGATACCTCGATTAGCACAGCACATCCGACTGTGAACTTCGGGGGACATACGCTACAAAGACTGAGCGGTTCACACGCAGGACTTCCTGTCGGCTCATTGCAAGCACCCACCCATTTCCGTAGTTCCCCTACCCTGCTTCCACATCTTTTTTTCCCAGAACTCTGGACGGTAAAACCGAGCTGTAATACCGTCCTAACAAGGACTCCGACGACTGAGATTCTGCTCATCGAATGAGCCGCGGCAGATCATGCTTTGTGTCGGGGCACGGCTTTAGCCGAATGCCTCGCCGGCAAATACCGGTCTCCTAAACAGCTTATGGGGGCGGGAAAAATAAAAATTTGGCCATCTTCGTAAAACAAAGGACTTAGCCGGCACCTCGAGGGCAACCAAGACGGGAATACCGCATTCCTGAACCAAACCGCAACCAGGGCCGTCGCCCCTGGCACGCCCCAAGGGGCCAATCAATCGATCTTTCTCATCTCAAAAAAGGGAGAGACTGGATTGACACTCATGAAGCGCGTTGGTATTGCCGGCGCATTTCATAAGGCCAATCCATTCGGTCTTCTCGAACATGGGCGGCACCCGTGCCCTAATCAATTTTCTCGCCCTGGACAAGGTCCAAAAACCGTACTACTGTGGAACCAAGAGCCCACACCAGCGCTGTCATACACGACGGCCCTGCTTGGCCTTGCACCGGCTCTCTCCACCCGTGCATCCGCCGCCTCCCCGCGAAACATCAGCGTTAGTGTAAGTAGGGTGCGCTCAGTGCGTCCTCTTGATTGAGCAGTCTTGACAACTTGAAAACACCACCGGCCAGCACCTTGAGGCCCTCCCCGCCGGATGACACGGACACTGAATCACGAGCGGGACGTTGGCCAAACTGTAGTGCGTAAGGCGGAGCTATTGTCCCGTTTGTCGCCGCACCGACGGAGCAGAAGCGTCTCCGATCTGCACCCGATCCGCAAACGACCGGCGAGCCGGCACAGGAAAGGGGGGCTTATAGCGCTTATGGCGCTTTTAGCGCTGATATATTTGGCCACCGTCCCCTATAGCCTGCCCTGCCTGCCCCGGCGAGCCGTGGGAGCTTGTCGAAGGGCCGGCCTCCGAAACGAGCGGTCTCGAATGTCTCGACATCTTCGTAGAGGCAGGTTGGTCAGCCGCCTTACGTCTCTTATACAGAGTGCCGGATGCTCTTCGATATCGCGCCGCTCCAATATCGATGTCACATATCAATGCAAGCCTCTTCTGGTGAGCGCTGATGCTTGCTGCTCTCGACCGCAATTGTTTCTTACGCTCAAGGAGGTAACGGGACTGTCCGGAGGGACGGCTCTGTAACCGCCACTCGTAACTTTAAATCGCTCGTATTTGAACTTCCGGAAGCCCTGACTGTAATCTGTCCGCACTCACTGCTTATCGGTACTATCGGTAAAGTGGGAAAGAACTTTAGCCTGCAACGAAAGATCTTCCCAAAATCACGATGACGCATACCCAGCTCAAGAGCGAACCGTACGAGATTAGTGGCCGTTTCTACGACGCTTTGCGAGCCAAAGCCCTGCGTCTGGAGGCCGACGCCCACTAGGATGAGCTCGTCGCCGCCTCACTGGAACACCCCGGCCACCTCAAGCGCCAGAAACTTCTCATTCAAACGCAGCGCGAAGACGCTGCGCGCTTCCATAATTTCCTCGCCGGCACCCGCATCCGCAGCAAATAATCTGCCCGCCCTTTCATCCGCCATGCGTTGCTCGCCCAGAAGAGGGACGCGGCTCTTCGTTTCCCTGCCCCACCGTCCCTGACATTCCGTGGGTGAATGTTTAAGGCCGGTCGCCGATAAACCCGACAGCGCCGTGATCGGCAAGACAGAACCTCTGTTGAAGGTCATCGGCTGGCCAGTCGGGCGACGGGACCGGCGCCGGGAATTACGCCGGGCTCGGAATGCGGAGAATGAGATTGAAGAGAAGGAACGTGGAAAGCAGGAATCCGCGCCAAACTGTAACCGAAACGGTCATCAACGTTACCTGCGACGGAGACTGGCTGCCGGCGCAGGAATTCCGCGCCATCGCCCTCTGGGCTGCGGGAAACGGAGGGCAATCTGACCGTCAGTCTCCAGGCCGTCGACCACCTGGACGCGAGTGCGCTGCAGATACTGCTGGCGCTGGCGGCAGAGCGAAAGAAGCGGGGCAAAGGGTTGCGTCTGGCAAATACCTCCCTGGCCTTATCGCGATGGTTCGAGTACGCCGGGGGACGGGAGAACATCTCTCCTGAGCGTGAGGGCATGAGCCGCCTGCCGCACCGGGCTTTCGGCGAAGGCCGAAATGCGTCCTTGCTTAAGCTTGTCGTAAGTCTCGTCCTGAAGGAAGCCCGCTTGACTCAGAGCCTTGAGCAAATGTCCAACCGCATTGCCGATTTCAGGGTTTCCCAAGGAGCGGACAAGAGCCGCATGCAGGTCCAGGTCTGTTTGCCTCCCATCGAAGAACAGAAGACCCGGTATCAAGGATGGAGGAATGACCAGCGTAGCGTCCGAATATCGAAAGCGGTCGCGAATCAACAATCCTGGCCGGTCCGTTATCGGAGAGGGCATGATATCCAGGTCCGTTCGTAGCGTAGGCAGGATCATCTTTTAGCAAACAGCATCATCATCATCCGATTACTTTTCTGAAAACATCATCGTCATCCGAGCCAAAAGCGCTAACCTACCCCCCACGATGTACGCCACTCGGACTAACGCCAACAAAAGATACCGACCTGTTTCGCAGCAGGACCGTTCCTCAAGGTCTTGAGTTTGGCACCGATATAAAGGAGAGGGAGGGCTCTGGGTGAATTTCAGCGCCTTATCGTCGTGGTCGCTCGCCGGCGTGTGTTTTTTGGGGATGGTTGAGCCTGGAGCGCAAATCTATTTGTCCCGGTTCCGATGGCGGCCGTTCCAAAGAATGCTCGCCTAGACAAGCGAAAGATCATTGCAGTAGCGGTGACGAATGAATCGCACACCATTGGTAGCAGTTATCGTGGGGATCGCCGTACTGACAGCCGCGCTCGACTTCCGGACTTCCGCGCACCTTGCCGGATCAGTTTTGTTCGCTTTCGCACTCGTCCTATGCATCACCCAGCGTTCCAAGTGGCTCCTCTGGAGCATAGCCACCATAGCTGTGCTTTTGAATGTTGCCGCTGGGTTCTGGCCTTTTCATCGCGTGGCGCTTCGGAACCTGTGGGTTCCGTTGGCACACCGTGGACTTCTCACCGCGAGTCTTCTAGCCCTAGCGACATTCGTCCATCTACGAATTCGTAGGAGCAGAAAGGCGATGGTTGCTGTGGCGGCAATAGAGCTTCAGAACAATGAATTGATCGCCCGAAATGAGCAACTCGGGCGGGAATTGGGTAAGATCAAAACCGTCACCAAAGGAAAGCAAAAGCCTCTCGTGCTGACAATAAAGCAGTATCAAGCGTTCGTCGGACATCTTTCTGATATGCATAGGGCTATGGTCGTGACGGCCATGTGTTCCGGACTGCGGGTTTCCGAAGTGCTTGCACTCAAGTGGGATCAGTTGGACTTTGCGAATGGTGGACGATCAAGACTGCGGGGTTCTATGGACAGGTCTCCATGGACCCTGTTTTGGTGGAAAGCCTATTGGAATGGCGCAACAAAACTCACGGAACCGGCCTGATATTTCCGTCGCACGTCACTGGCCGCTGCTACAGTTCCGGACCAATCCAGCAGGGCTACTTCAGGCCCGCGGCAGAAAAACTCGGCTTGGTCGGAGTTTGTTGGCAGACGTTTCCCCATTCCTACAGGAGTTGGATGGACGCAGAAGGAACGCCTACGGCGGTGCAGCAGAAGCTCATGCGGCACCCGCCCGCAGCAACCATCATGCATAACCATGGCAAAGCCTCTTCGAAGCCCAAAGCAAAGGCCAATGGTAAGGTCGTCCGGCAGGTTCCGGCTGCTTCGGAATTCCCTGACCACGCTTCCGCCGACGCTTCGTTCCTATTCAAGCCATAATTGCACGTTTGAGCTTACAAGGAGCCGCTTACTCTCTCCAGCACGGATTGCCAGTTGCCCAGTTCCGTTTGCCGGAAGAGGCGCATCGTGGGATACCAGAGGCAATCCTCGCGATCCAGGAGCCAGCGCCAGTCGGGCGCAAATGGCAGCAGGACCCAAACCGGAACGCCAAGCGCGCCAGCCAGATGCGCAGTCGAGTTATCGATCGTAATCACCAGGTCCATGGCGATTTGCGCGGCGAAGATATCAAGGTCGGAAAACTGATCGACGCTACGATCAATGAGGATAGGCGCGCCTGCCGCCGCTATCTGGTTCGCCAGAATTTCGGGGTCCCCATATTGCAGGCTAAACCATCGGGTATCCGCTCGTGTGAACAGTGGAGCGAGCAACGACAAATCAATTGAGCGAACACGACCCGTCTTGCTGTTCTTTGTATACCAAGCTAGTCCTACCAGTCGCCGGCCCTCGGTATAGCGCGTGCGCAACCGCTTCGTTGCGGCGGGATTGGCAATGAGGTACGGCGACGTAGTCGCCGCAAAAGCCGAACTGGTTGTTCGGAACAGTCGTGGCAGACTGCCGATCGGCAGTTGTGACGCGATCTCCAGTTCTGGATGATTATCCGGATCACAACCGGGGACCACACTGACTTCGGGAAACGAGCGCGTAAATAGAGCTTTGAGTCGAGCGTCGCAATCCAGGATGCAATGGTTGCCAGTGCGGATCACGTCGGGAATAAGTCCAGCGAACATGATTTCGTCACCAATTCCCTGTTCGCCCCAAAGCAGCAGAGCTCCGGATGACAACCTCTCGCCCGACCAGGCAGGTTGCTGATAGGCTCGCTTCAGGGTGTCGTGATCTGTAGATTGCCAGCGCCGTTCAAAGTTATGCCAGCCTGTCGCGAAGTCGCCTCGAAGCAATTGGGCCAGAGCCTCAGCAAAACCCGCGTTTTCGTAATGCGGCCGGAGCCTCAGAGCGCTTTCGTACTTTGCTGACGCGTCTTCCAGTTTGCCCTGTTCGCGGAGAACGTTGCCCAGATTGTCGTAGGCTTCAGCATATTCAGGATTGATGGTCAGCGCTTCTCTATAACGTGTGACGGCTTCATCCAACTTGTCTTGGTCTCGGCAGGCGCTGCCCAGGTTGTAATAGACCTCGGCGTAATCCGGCTTAATGGCCAGGGCCCGCTCATAGCAGGCTATGGCCGCATCGATCTGGCCCTGCTTTTGATGTGCGTTGCCCAGGTTGTTGTAGGTTTCGGCAGACGTTGGCTTGAGAGCGAGCGCCCGTTCGTAGCACGCGACGCTGCCATCAAGTTTTCCGCGAGCTAGTAGAACGTTGCCAAGGTTCACGTGGACCTCAGCCAGGTCTGGCTTGAGGCTCAATGCGTGCCGATACAGTAATTCAGCCTCTTCCAATTTACCTTGAGCCTGGCGAACGGTCCCAAGGTTGGCATAGTAGGATGTCCCCTTGCTATTGATTGCAATGGCTTCCCGAATAAGATCGGCAGCGTTCTCAAAATTTCCTTCCTGGTATGCGATCATCCCCAGTAAATGCAGGCAGTCCGGATGGCGCGGATTGATTGCTAAAATATGCTGATAGAGTTGCCCGGCTTCGGAGAACCGCCCTTTCTGATGAAGGTGAAGAGCATCGTCCAGCATTGATTGAGGGGTCCGGTTCTCCTGTGTCAAGGTGCGATCCTCACGCGACCGCAGAACTCAAACCAGCTCTACAGCGTTGATCTTGCTGGAAACCTCAAAGGCAAGGATTTCCCTGTCGGTAGATAGCATCTTGCGCTCCCGCTCCGGGAGTTCGCCTAGCAGATCCGCATAGGGGGTAACCTCACACCCCGGAAATACGGCAAAGCCTATGGTATCGGCCATTCTGCAACTAATGTTGACCAAGGCGGACAAATTCCAGCAGTCGTGCTTTAGTCCCTGGCAATGATGATCGGAGACGATGGCCTCGAAGTCCGCCGGCAATTTCCAGTCCGCAATGAGATGCTTTCCTGCCTCACAATGATCAAATCCAAACAGGCCGCGTTCGAGTGGGAGAATGCTGCCGGGAGATCCTTTATGGTTCATCAATAAAGCGTCATATGTCTCGGGGCGGATAACCACCATGGCCAATCGGCCGATGTCATGCAGGACGCCGGCGGTGTACGCAGTGTTTCTGTTCATCGAGCCCCCTTGGGCCAGCTGTTCCGCTATCAATGCACACGCCAAGCTGTGGCGCCAAATAGCCCGCAACGACAGACGGTTCAGCGATTTGCCAAGGTAGGCTCTGATTCCGACGGTGAGACAGACGCCTTTGAGGCGGTTAAGGCCCAGAGCGGCTATGGCCTGCAGGATGCTGCTGACAGGCACGCGGGGGGCGTACAAGGCAGAATTTGCGACTGTGAGCACTTCGCTGGAGAACGAAGTGTCAAAACAGATGAGGTCGCCGAGCTGACGTATCGATACATCTTCGTTGTTCGTCAGTTGGAGAACACGGATGGCGATTTGAGGAAAGGAGGGAATTCGCAGATGGGCCCAGGGAATCTTGGCTGCCTGGTCACGCTGTCCACCAATCTGCACAGTCTGGGCATCCCTTCGTGGAACAGTGTTCGATAATCGGACGGACTTAGGGCATCCAGCGGGGACGGATGATCAGGACGAGGTTTATCGATTCTGCGCCCCTGAGTATCGATATCGGCTGGCGCATCGATCGTCTTCAGGGTGTTCGGTGACTGCGTACTCTTGGGCGTGTTCCTTTCCGGTCCTAAAAGGAAAGGCCCTCGCCCTTCCTCACGCCTCTCCCGGTTCTCATTTCTTTGGATTCCGCTCAATTCTCTCTCTACGAGAGAGTGCCGCTTTGAGAAGGGCTCGCAAAGCAACATTTTCCAAATCCAATTTACTCTTGAGCTTTACGTGGCCATGGAGTTGCCGGTCCCTTGAAGAACCTCGTTTGGGTCCGGCAACTCCATGGCATAGGCAATACCCAGATTCACGCCCACCTTCGTCGCCATGAGCATGCAGACCTGGTCAGCGTAACGAGGACTGTAGCCGTATCCGATAATCCGAGCCTTGGCATCCACCATCTCTAGTACGTTCGGAATCGTTTCGAACATGAAGGATCGGGCTGCGAGTGCGAGGTCGCGCACTTCTGGAGTGAAGGACGCGAGAAGTTCGGAGAGGTCTGTGTTAGGGAGAATCCTATTCGTCCCTTTGAGCCCCCATCGCTAATACATCAATTTTACGGCACGCAGATCAAACTTCCTGGCGCCGCTAGATACCCCCGCGCAGGGCTCTTAGTGGGGTGTGGACCAGAATGGCGATATCCATAAAGAAGGTGCGGTTCTGGATATAGTTGAGGTCGTGCTGGATGTTCTCGTGGATCGGAAAGGCCCGGTCGGCGCTCAGTTGCCATAGGCCGGTGATCCCGGGAATCACCTGAAGCCGTTGCCGTTGCCGGGAGTTATAGCTGTGCACAATGAAGGGCATCTCAGGACGTGGGCCAACCAAGGACATATCCCCCCGGAAGACGTTGATCAGCTGTGGCAGTTCGTCCAGACTGGTCCGCCTGAGGAACCTTCCGATCGGGGTAATTCTGGTATCGCACGATTGGGTCGGAGAAAAATCATACCTCGGCGCAGTCGTATGCATGGAGCGGAATTTGTAAATGTCGAAGAACTCTCCATTGCGGCCTACCCGCTTCTGAACGAAAAATATGGGTCCGGGCGAGTCCAGCCATATCAGTACCGCAATAAGAAAACCTAGAGGAGCCAACAGCAGGAGAAGAAGAGACGACACGATCAAGTCTGAGGTTCGCTTAGCAACTGCGTAGTGCAAGGGTGCGATCGGGTCGACCGTGGAAGCTAGCGGCAGGCCACCCCTGCCGATCGATTCCGTCCGCGGCCGTTCTTCGAGCGCGGGATCGACAAGAAGCGCGATCTCCGATCCAGCCTGCTTCGCGGTCTGGGCGGCAGCGGTCAGCTTTTCCGGAGGGAGGTTGGAGACGGCTACAACCAACAGTTTGCACCGGCAGGACTTCAATCGCGCCGCGGTTAGCGGCCCACTTTGCACCGTAACCGAAAGAGAGCGGCGATAGCCCATCTCGAAGAGGCGCTCTCCACTCCGTGTGAGATCATCATCGATCACAGCCACGGGACGCAGTCCCAAGCGGGGCGAATTAAGGAGGGTCGACACCATACGTTTTGCAGCGTCACCTGCTCCATACACGACTACGCGGTCGACTCCGTACTCTCTGGCGTACAGTATCCGCATGATCGCGAAGATTATCTGCTTCTCAAAGATCAGCAACAGCGGTAGCAGGATAAATGCGATGAGGAATGCGGTGTGGGGAACGTTCAGAGGTAAAAGGAAGCTGCATAGCAGCAGGAGCAGCAGCGCCTGAGCGGGAATCCGAAGTGCGCGTTCCGTCATTCGAATCTGGAGCAGGCTGCCGCCTCCGCGATAGGCGCCATCTCTTTGAAGCAGAAGCACGATCATCAGACCAGCTATGATGCTGACCGAATATTGTGCCTGCCGGCTCATGTGGAGCGATGGGTAAAGGAAACCGACCGCAATTACTCCACCGGCGCAGGTGAGAAAATCTGCCAACACCTCGGAGACGGTCATCACTTTCTGGAACAGAGCTCTGGAGATCATCTGCCTTTCCTCGTCGGAGGCGGCGAGAATCTCTGTGCAGACGCCCGATGCGAAAGAGCCAGGTGCAGCCATGTTCACCTCTCTGCGCGGAAGGCCTGTGCGGTGTTCAGTGCTCTCATAGTGATTGTCTTTCTGTTGTTGCCGCGTGGAGAGAAGCTGAGAACCTGGCGTTGTGAGGCGATACAGTGGACGCGATGAGCCCGCGATACAGGCCCAGGTACTGGTTGGCCAGAAGCGAAGACGAAAACTGCGGCAGAGCGATCGGCGGCTTCGCCGGCTGCTGAAGCGTGGTGACAATCGCTTCTGCGAGCGCCTCCTCTGCGTCTTCACGCAAGACTACAAAGCGGCAGCGATCGCCACCCACTTCGCGAAAGGCCGGTATGTCCGAGCAAACAACCCGGCAGCCAGCGAGTAGCGCCTCAGCGACCGGCAGACCAAAGCCCTCGGTTATAGAGGGAGTGACCAGCGCTTCGCATCGCCCATAGCACCACTGCAACTCGGGCTCAGATAGCCCTTCCAGAAAGTGAACCCTCCCATCAAGGCGGAGATCCGACACCAGGCGATGGATACGGCGGCTTTCCGGCCCGCCAATGCCGATGATCAGGAGTTTTGTCTCCCTATCGATCTCTCTGCGCCGCAACAAACGATCGAAAGTCCGCAGTAGCAGAGGAATGTTCTTGTTGCGGCGGTGCTGCGCAACGCAAAGCAGGAATGGCTCGCCCTGCCAGCCAGGGATCGGCGACTCTATGGCACAGAGCGGCTCCGCCTCGACGCAGTTGTAGACGCGGGTGGTTTTTCGCGAGGTGGCAGCCGGCGCATACCGCCTCAACAGAACTTCTGTATTTTCCGAAACGCAGGCAATCGCATCGACATTGCGGAGACATTGCTGCAGAACCAACCGATTGAAGATACATTTTGGCCAACCAAAATTTTGCGGGATCTCATAGGGGTATAAGTCATGCAGCGTCACTACCGTTGGACATTCAAACGATGGGCCATCCACGGGCATGGGGAAGGTTAGATGGACAAGGTCAACCCGCAGGCGAGCAGCCAGTGCGGGCAGCTCCCGGTAGTACCACAGATTCCGGCTGAGTGAGCTTGCCTCCATCTCGGCGATGTGAACAGTTAGCCGTGGATCAGGATCAAAGTCCGCGTCCTCGACCATCGCGCGCTGCCATGGCGCTACCACAAGATGTACTTCGGAAAGCTCCTGCAACTGCAAGAGGCATCGCACGACATTAAAGGCGTGGCGCTGCAACCCGGAGATTTGCGCGGCGTAAGAAGCGGCCGCGATGAGAATCTTCATAATTTCGATACCTCCTGAATCTGGTTAAGGGTGGCAACGGCGTAGACAAAGCGCGCGGGCGGATACGCCAAGGAGCCAGTTGCACAGGGGTTCGTGAGGTGCTTTCTCATGCCACACCCCGGCGCACGACGATCGAGCGCGTTCGCCTGCGCACTGCCAGGAGGACTTCGGATGCAAACATTTTTCCTGGATTGTCGTTATCGACCTTTGACCAGCGATCCCGTATGAGGATCAGGGCCGCCGTAGCGGCAAAGACGAGGAACGTCAACGCCAGGGTGAGTAACAATCGAGGAGGAAACGACTTCTTCTCGGGTATTCCGGGAGAGTCGATCACACTGACCACCGGGACATCCTTGGCCTCCTCGACCCGGGCCATCTCGTACTGCTGCGTGAGCAGCTCATAGACCGTCTCCTGCACACGCACCCGGCGGTAAAGATCGGCATACGGCACCGCAAGCCGGGGAAGTTGCCTTAAGGGCGGATAGAGCTCGCCTTTATCCTCGGCGTCTGATTTCGCGCCACTGCCGCCAACGGCGCCCGGAACCAGAGCGGCAGACGAACCCGTCATTTTTTCCAGGTCGTGCTGCAGACTCGCAATGCGCGCTTCTGACTCGTGGACGCGGACATTTCCGTCACCATATATTTGGCGCAAGGATTCAAGCCCGGACTGTGCGACCAGCATCTCTGCCTGCAAGCGTGCGCCTGCATCGACCATGGCATGGGTCTGTTCTTTGATATCGATGGTGCTGTTCTTGCTGGAGAATTCGCTCAACTCAAGTTGCGCGCGTTCCAGGTCCGCCGAGACTGAACGCAGGCGTCCCTCGATAAAGACGCGCTCCCGGTGTGCGGAGGAGGCGCTGGTCTGCGTAACTAACTTGTTCAGTTCGTCAAGGTATGCCTGGGCCATATCACGAGCCCGCACAGGATCTTCATCCTCTACCTCAACCGTGATGACGCCGCTCTTCTTGTCTTCCGTGACGGTCGTAAGGCGGGCAAGGTGCTTGGCCGTATCGACACGATAGCGGTTGCGATACAGGTGTTGAAGCTGGAAGCGGTCTATGATGTGGCCACTTACGGTCGCACTGTGCAGCAAGCTGATGAAGAGTGCGGTCGAGGTGTGTGTGCCAAGCAAACCGCTGGCAAGGCTGCCCAAGCCACCCAGCGACGAGGAATGGGCCAGCGCGGCGAGCATCATCGCTCCCGAACTCTGTTGATCGGGCGGCATAATACTCCCGCTGGACTTGTAGCGTTTTGGAATCAGGAACGCGAGGCTCAGGCTCACCAGGAACGCGATCATGGTTACGCGCGCGAGCAAGCGGCGATGTTTCCAGAGCAGCGAGGCACGGACAGCCCAGTGCTCCGGCGTTTGCTCATCGCGCTCGACGGCAGTGACGATAGATGCCGGGATCATGGTAGTGAAACTGTGTGGATTCGACATATTGCCTACAGGGATGCCACCGACGCAGTGATGGCGATGGACGAGGCAAGCTGCGCCGTGGTTAACAAATTTTTCCATAGCAGCGAGGCGCCGATGATTTTCTGAGGAACCACGACCACATCGCCCGGATTGAGTTTGGTGGAAAGCACGTTGGCGTCGAACCACTCTCCGGATCGACGGCCGATCACCGAGCCATTGGCGCGAATGATAAAGATCTCTTTGCGATTCGCAGTTGAGTTTGTTCCTCCCGCGTGACTCAGGTACCAGCCCGCACTCTGGCCTGGTGCAAAGGTGAGGGCGGTCGCGTTATAAACCTGCCCGGTCACGAGTACAAATCCAGGTTGTTTGGGAATCGTGAGCACGTCGCCCCGGCGCAGTTCAATATCCGCCGGTGTGTTGGCCCAGCTGTCGATATCGGCGGTTATGTGAATCACCATGCGGCCGGTTGGCGGATGGTTCTTCAGGTCTTGCAACGCCTCCTGCTGCTGGGCCTTGATCAGCTGCAACGTAGCAGCACCGTCACCGCCGGCCAGATTTGGCGAAAGGCGGGCGGCCGCCGAGTTGGTCTCGATCTGGCGGATGAGCTCATCCCGGCTCTTCTGCTCGAGCTCACGCACTTGTACCCGAACCAGCACCGCGCCCATGGGATAAGCCGCGGAAAGAAAACCTCCGGCCCTGCGCAGAACAGAGCTGAGGCGTTCGCCATCATGAAAGCCGTAGTTGCCGGGAAATTTGACCTGGCCATCGATGGTTATCGACTCGCCTATATCGTTCCATCCGGTGATCTGATGAACGGTCAGGATGTCGCCCGGTTTGAGCATAAGGTCGGCATTCGGATCCCTGCCGGCAACAGCCTCGCCAATAGGCACCATGGCAACACTCTCAACGATCCGATTGCCGTTAGTTACGTCATAGCTCGTCAGGTCGGCTTTTTCCAGCAGTGCATCGCGTTTGAATCCTCCCGACATGCGCACCAGCTGCGCGGCAGTCATACCTTTTGACAGGGGATATGCACCGGGATGCATTACCTCGCCGAGAACGGTGACTTTGGGCGCATCCACTTCGTAGCGCCCGAAAATGCGAATGGTGTCGAATGGCTGAAGCGCGAGGTTGCCATTGCCGATCAACACGTCGGGTACGTCAAAGTCAATGGTCTCCGCGTGAAGATCCGGGGGTACCAGACGGACGATTTCTCCGTGCGCAGCGGGCTCGGGCAGTATGTCCCGATAGCTGTGCAGCACATCGCCGAGGTGCATGCCGTCTGTGTAGGGCAAGCGGCCCGGACGCGCGACGTGCCCCTCGAGATAGACGATCCGCTCGCTATAGGGCAGGATTGGTTCGACGCGAACGCGGTCCCCATCCTGTACCTGAAACGCATCGATCGCCTGGCGATCAGCCTGTGGGCCTTGACTGCCGGCAAGATTCAGGGTGACCGTCTCACGCTGACGGTTGGAATCGATGCGCTCGACGGTGATGTGGCCGAGCGAAGCTGCAACCGTATAACCCCCGGCGTCATTGAGGAGCGCAGCCAACGAGGTCTCGCCGGCCTTCACCTCGTAGATCGCCGGACGCTTGACCGCACCATACACCGCAACCTGAGGACCAGCAGGCGGGACCAGCAGCGTGTCTCCGCTTTCAAAACGGGAACTTGCGTTGCGAACTCCGTGCAGCAGGAAGTCGTAAAGATCGACCTCCTCCACCAGCTGCTGCCCGCGAAAGTGACGCACCGTGCGCAGCGAACCTGCGGCTGTAGGACCACCAGCGGCGTACAGCGCGCTCAGCGGAGTTGCCAGCGAACTGATGTCGTAGCCGCCGGGACGTTGCACGTCGCCGACGACGTAGACCCGCACCGATCGCAGATGCGAGACGGTAACCACGGCCTGGGCATTGCGATATTGCTGTTTGAGCGCACTTAGGATCAGGCTCTGTGCCCGCTCCAGAGTAAGACCCGCAACCTGGACGGAGCCCGCTTCGGGCAGCAGGATACGGCCACTACGATCTACCATGCGGGTGACACCGACGGTCACGCTGCCCCACATGTCGATGGTGAGGGTGTCGCCTGGACCGACGACATAGTCCGGCCCGAGAGGTACGTCGAGTGGGGTGTCGCGGGGTGATACACCGCGCGCCGTAACCAGATCCCGGTTCAAGAAGACCTCAGAACCGAAGCGCTTAAGGTGCGCCGTCTGGTCTGGAATCTGTGTATAGAGATCGCGCATCGATCGCAGGTTGTAAGGCGCAGGCAGGCGAAGCACTTTCGGCAAATCGGTCGATGAGTTTACCTGTTCGCGATCTCGTTTGGCTCCAGGATTCGGGCGTTCTCCAGCAGTACTCGGCCGGCTGCTTGTTGTCGGCTGACCGCTTGCCTCCATGCTCGATTGCCCCGTGTCGAGACCCGAATTCAGGCCGGGATTCAATCCTGATTCCGCTGGGAGCCTTGGTGTGTTCAGGCTGCCAGATTGGAGGCCCTGGGCAGCACTTCCAGTCTCGTTAACGTCGCCCGCGCCGGATGCGGCGGTCTGGAGATCGTCGTCGGAGACGTATCCACGTGCGCGCAGGAAGGTGGTGATGTTTGCCCGCAAAGCGGCGCTGCCGGAAATCTGCTCATAAAGCATCTGGTCGGAGATATCGTTAGCATCGATCTGCGTGCCCTGCTCCTGCATACGATCAGCCACTTGGGATTTAAGCTCCAGCACCAGGTCAGGGTTCTGCTGCAGAATGTCGATGATCTGGCTTGAGGAGAGACTGAACGACGGCGTCAAATTGCCGGCATTCGAAGAGCTGTTAGAGTCGGCATATTTGTCGCTGCCGGCAGTCGGTGTGGACAGTGGGCCGCTATCCGCGCTCGCTGTGGGCTGCGTTGTGCTCTGCGCCGGAAAAGGCGAAAGCGGCGTTTGCCCGCTTGCAGTGGTCCCGCCGGCAGAATAAGAACGTCAACACCGATCCCGATACAAAGACCGCAATTTGTGATACGCGGGCGCCGCGGGTGCCCAGCCGCGAAGGGCGGCTAGGGGTCACGTTGACTGCATCGGCGACAGTGGAGAATTGAGGCATCGCTATTTCTTTCTACAACTTGAACCTAAGGAACCTGGCCCCCAGGGGTGTCATGGGTTCGTCAGTGAATTGTCATTCCTTTGTTGTTCGCCTAAAAGCCGGGCCATCAGGAATGGTTGGTTGAAGAGCGGGGAGTGCCGAGCGGTGCGATGCTCCGGCCACGCGCGTTCATGTGCTGCCGCCAACGAAGTAACTCCCACATATAGCGAGCTCCCTCCACGACGTGAAAGCGCAGGCGGAAACAAACGAAACGCAACTGTGCCCGGTATCGGCGGAGGCGCACGGGGAAAGTATCGTTCGCACTTCCGGGCGAGATAGGCGGCGGCAAGCGCAGAGGCAAGAGCGCCCGCCGTAGCGTACGCTTCGCCGGAATGCCTACGGGTACAAGCTCCCTTTGCAGCAGCAGGTATAGCTTGCTGCCGGGAAAGCTGGCGAAAACGCAGCGGGAGCCATAGAGTTCTATCCAAAGCCGCGCGGAATCGGGAAGACGGTCGACGGTCCAACGGGTAAGCGACGCTGGAGCAAAATCCCCCATCACGTGAGTGATCAACAGCGTTACCACACCAAGCGCCATGCTCGCCCTCGGATTGTCTTCGCGCAAGGCCCTGAAGTTCGCGCCAAAAAGCATCATCTTCGAGGTGAGCGAGTACATGGCGGCGAAACTCGAGCAAGTGCGCGGCGCGTGAAAAGTCGCTGCACACATGCTTAAACAGGTGCAGTCCCTGTCCCAGAAGAAGGTCGGCCGGTGAAAGCGCCGGCATACAGATGCCGTGGAAACGGCGCTTCACGGTGCGAGCCAGCAACGAAGAACCGTCGCTGGTATTGGTTTCCACGTGCAACTCGACGCAGCGGTGAGGCAGATTCTTGTACAAATCTTTCAGGGAAGCTTGAGGGATGTGGTCCGTTTTGAAGTCCCAGCTTCTGCCGCTGACCAGGTGCAGGCGATAGCCTCTACGCTCAAGCATCTGCCGCGCCTGGGAAAGGCTGTTCTCCGCTACCAGAAAATCGAGGTCTAGCTGCGATCGCAACTGCAGCTTTGGCACCGAATGCGGCCAGAACGAGAATCCTTTCAGAATGGCATAGGAAAGGTTGGCGTTCTGAAACTCACGCTGGATCTCGATCGATTCGTCGACCATGCCGCGGAGCCGCTCAGTATTATCGATCAAATTCTGCTGCAGGCGGGCCATCACCGCTCGGGGCAATAGGTCGTTTAGTTGCAGCTCAAGCACTCGATCGAGGAAATACAACGCCAGACCGCTGGTATCCAGCCAGTGCAATAGTTGTTGCCATTCATGGTCCGACAGGTGCCACAGCCGCGCGTACTGCTCGGGCAAAGGGTCGCAGAAGATCAGCAGCACGGCCTCGCGCGCTTGCAATTGCTTAGCCAGGGGTTTGGGCGACGTGCTCGTATGCAGTGTGGACATAGAAACCGACCTGGTTGCACCTCGGGATCGCCAACTCTGCAAGCGGATAGCAAATGCCCTGGAGGAGAACAACTGTCCAGACTTTAGCCGCTTGTCGATTGAGGATTGTCATGTCACCGTAAAGCGATTGTCATTGCCTTGTCGCGGAGAGCTCCTCCGGCAGGCTGGGACCTGGTTGCGTTCTGCAAGTGACAATCAATTGACAACATGCAGACCATCGCGAGACACATCGCACAGCCGGTATCGCTACTGTGGCTGTTATGCCGCGTTCGATCCCGAATTATCTTCTCTCGAAAATGGCACGGTCAGCAAGGCCCATCGCCTTTGCCCTGGCCTTGCTCTGCTCTGCACTTTCCGGAGCCGCACAGAACACGCCGCTTCTGTCCGGCGGTGTAGGCTTCTTTACCAATACCAACGCCGGTAACACGAGTTACATGCCGATCATCGAGCCTTTGCTGGCGGCGCCGATTGGCCAGCATATTCTCGTGGAGTCGCGGGCGGCCCTGCTCGAGACCTGGGCTCCGAGCGGCAACAGCGCCCAACCCGGCTACGATCACACCCACTTCGTCGGTCTCACGTATCTGCAGGGAGACTACATCGCTTCGCCGCACCTCACCGTTGTGGGTGGCAGCTTTCTGCTTCCCTTCGGCAACTTATAATGAGCGGTTATCACCCATCTGGATCGGCAACTTCCAGGACAGCCCGATCAGCTCCAATATCGGTCTCATGTCCGGCGGCCTCGGCGTCGGAGGCCAGGTTCGCGGCTCCGCTATCTCCCGGCGTAAGTACTCTCTCGCCTACGCCGCCTACTTCTCCGCCCTCTCGACGAATTCACAGTTCACCGCCGAGCGCTCCTCCGGAGGCCGCACCAGCCTCTACCTGCCCGAGCAGCGCCTGGAGGTGGGCTTCTCCTACAATCGCCTGCTACAGGGAACGCACGAGAATTTTTTCGGCACGCATCTCTGGTGGGAACCGAAGAATACGGCCTTCCGCCTGCGCTCGGAGTTCAATCGCGGCCAGCACGCGCAGGGCTATTGGGTCGAGTTCGACTACCGCACACAGGCCTTCGGAGGCCCTAACAGTTTTATTGGCCGGTTTGAACCGCTCTTCCGCATGGACCAAACATTCCGGCTTGACAACTCCACTATCAGCGATGGCGTACCGCTGGTGAACACGCAACGCGCGAACTTCGGTCTCGACTACAACCTGCCGCATAACACCAGAATTCTTACCAGCTACGCGCGCCAGTTCTCCTCCACCGGCAACCACAACGTTTGGGAGACAGGAATCGTCTACCGGTTCCTCTTCCCGGCCTGGAAAGGCAAATGACCATGAGTGCAAAGCATCTTCTCGTTGCCCTTACCATCCTGGCCGCGACGCCCGCGGTTCCCCAGGCTGCGCAGACGGACAAACAGCCGGCTGCAGTCACCCTTGCATCGCAACAGCGTACAGAGGAAGATAAACAACTGCTCGGCTTGATTGCCCTGACTGCGGCGCCTTTGCTACCGCCGGTTATGGCGCAGGATCATCCGCCTGCCACGACCCGCAAGTAAGAAGCCGACTGTTGCCCAGGCGCCTCAGCAGCATGAGGATGACGGGCAACGCATCTTCGAACAGAACTGCTCGCGCTGCCACAATGCGCCGGAAGGTTTCTCACCTCGCATCACGGGCACCATTGTGCGCCACATGCGCGTGCGCGCTTCGCTCAGCAAGCATGACGAGGAAGAGCTGCTCCACTTCTTCAACCCTTAATGTGTTCCATGACCGGACTCAGTCCCTAAGGAGTCTTTTCCCTAACGGAACCATATAGGATCTGGACGGGTGCCCCACGTTCGCCTTGGCGAACGTGGGCCACCCGTCTATTCTTCATTGCGTTCTAGGGAAAAAGATAAGGGTGGGAAACGTCTCTTCGCGGTGCTATCGAGCGTTTGGGTGAAGGCTTTCGATTTTTTCTATGGCCCAGGCGGCGAGCGCGGCATCCGCCGTGTCTGTTTTCTGTATCGCTTGCAGCGTGGCGAGCGATTCCGTGTCTCCCTGCCAGGCCACGATGCGCATTGCGCGCTGGCGGACGCCTTGGTTCTCGCTATCGAGGGCCTTGCGCACCTCCGGCAGAACCGCCGGACTGGCCTTCACCAGTATCCACTCGGCCCGATCCGCCACTTGTTGATCACTTGACCCCAGCGCCTGTACCGCGGGCGCGGCGTCGGCGTCGGCTCCGATTCGGTCCCACAACTGGAAGCCGGCCACGATGCCATCGTAAGACGACAGACCTTTGTCCGGCCGAAAGGCCAGCGCCGCCAGTTCCCGAGTGGCATCATTCCCCTGCAGCATGTCGAGGGCCCGCATCATTTCCATCTGGCACTTGAAAGACTTCATGATGGCATCGATCTCCGGCTGGGTGAATTTTGGTCTGCCTCGACTTTCATGATCTTTGTGAATCGCCTGCTCGAGAACCACCTCTCTTTGCAACAGCGCTGGAATAGCCTTGACGGCAAGCTCCGGCTGATGACGCGCAAGCGCCACCGCAGCCGCACCGCGCACGGCGGCATCGTCACACGACAGCAGCGGCAGCAACGTGGCGGCGCTCACGTCGCCCGGGGCGCGTGCCAGCGCCAGTAGAGCCGATTGCAGCACCCGGGGGTCCCGGTCTCGCAGCAACGGCACCAAGTTACTTGCTGGAGCGCGCAGCATGCCCAGAGCCCACGCCGCATTGGCGCGCGCATCTGCATTGTCGGAGTGCAGCGCTTCGGCGAAGGCGGATACGGGCGTTCGCGGACGTGCTGTCACCAGCGCCAGTGCAGCGGCCCGCGAAACATGGTCGTCCGCATCCAGTAACCAATGGGCAAAATTTCCTTGCAGCGGAAATCCGCTATACCGGGACAACTCCAGGATGGCCGCGACGCGGGCGCCGCTATCGCCAGAATCGGCCTTGAGCATCAGCTCGTGCAGCCTGAGCTCCACCGGCCTGCCCACTGCGTCCGCGCCCAACCGCGGATAGTCCACGTTGATGCCATCCACTCCCGCAGCGACCGCGGCTTTCATCCCGGCCAGGTCCATCTCATGATCGTTGGCGGAAAAGTTCGCCACCACGGCTTTGCCCTGACGGTGATACTGCCTCACCTGATCCTCGGTCACTCCCGGCTGCACCCATACGGTTCCGTCGCCGACATCGGTCGCTGCCGGATATAGCTTCTTCACGTCTTCCCATTCACCATTGAACTGCACGCGCTGCAGCATGCCTTCGCGTTCAAGGATCTGCAGCACATCCGCCCCCAGGCCCTTGTCCTTCATATCCAGGACGAGGCGAATGTCCCGCTCACGCGCCAACCGCAGTGCGTCCTGGAAGAGGGTCATATGCATATTCTCGAATCGCTGGCCCATCCAGGAGCCTGCGTCGCGCAATTGCAGGTCGCCGTAGTAGCTGGTCTCGGCTTCTCCCACGCCGTCGGTCAGGCGCTCCATGATGCCGTCATGGTTGAGCACGATTTTTCCGTCCAGCGTGCGGCGAAGATCGATCTCCACCACGTTGCACCCGAGCAGCGCAGCTTGATCCAGCGACTCCAATGTGTTTTCGGGCACGTCCTCGTTCGCCGTCCGATGGCAAAGCAACTGCACGCCTCCCGGCAGCAACACTCCCGCAGTCGCAAATCGTGCGGCGAATAATGCCAGCAGCACGACCATCGTGGCCCTCATCTTGTTTCTCCTTGGGTTTGTTGGGGCGCCGAGAGCAGGAACCGGAAGAGCAGCGCGATAACCAGAGCCACGGCCGCAAGCGAAAATATCACGGGAGGATATCCGAACCTGGTCAAGAGGATGCCGGCGCCCGCTGTGGCAATGGATGCGACCAGCGCATTGCAGAACAGCGTCATGGCCGCGGCTGTGCTGCGCTCTGCGTCCGGGGTCTCATTCATCAGCAGGTTGTAGAGTCCAGGAGAACTCATCCACTGGGCCGCGGAAAAGGTTAGATAAAGCGGCACGGCCAATTGTCCGTTTTTTGCTCCCGCCATCAGGCCGAGCGCAACGGCGGCAAGGATCTGCGTAGCAGCGATGCCTCTTACTAACCCAAGTGTGCGGAGAACAAATGGGGTCATAAGTCCCGTGACGAGCTGCAGCACCTGCACGGTGGAGAAGATCAGTCCGATCCGCGTCATCTGAACATGCAGTTCCCGCGACAGATAAACGTTGGCGAAGGGGTTGAACGCAGCCAGTACCGCGGACCACAGAGCCATCAGCGGCAGGAATCGCCACAGGAACGGACTGAGCTTCCAGGCGCGCAACCAACTCCAGCGATTGGACTGGAGATCGAGTGCGGTCTCTTCCTTGGGCTGCGATGGTATGCGGAGACGCAGCACAGGAATCAGCCCTAAGAAGACGATAGCGCAGGAGACAAGGAGTATGAAACGCTTGACCTCGGCGGGCTGCATGGCGAACCCGGCCATTCCGAGCCACTGACGCAGATAGCCGCACACAATGCCACCCAACATGCTGGTGCCCACGCTGGCCGAGAAGATCAGGCTGAAGCCGGCGGCGCGGTTCTTCTCTGTTGTAAGCCGGGCCACCCCGGGAAGAAAGCAGATTCCCCAACTGCTCGTCGCTAAACCTGCCAGGAACGCCAGCCCGATCTGGGCAGGCTCCCAAATCCACACAGCGCGGATCGCGTTCACAAGAGGAGCGGTCACGAACAGTACGATCAACAACGGCCGTATGCCGATCCTTTGCGCGAGCGCGCCGGCTGGCAAGGTTCCTACCACCGAGCCCAGCGTCATCGCGCCGCCTATCCATCCCATGGCCCGCTCATTGAAGCGGTAATCCAGCAAAAAAAGGTTGAATAGAAAAAAGTAGATCGAGAAGCCGGCGTCGAAGAAAAAAGCAGCGGAGAAAAACACCCAATAGCTACGGCTGAGATTCTTCTCCTGCAACCACGCGGCAGGATGCTTCCAGAAGGAGACTGCTGCCGCGCCCGGCGCCGGATCGAGCAGCAGTTCCATCAACGCCCCTCCCGCACCAGTGTCCGCAGCCGATCGACGGCCCAATCCAGGTCGGTGTATCGCAGCTCGAAAACCTCCGCGGTCAAGAGCCGCTCGATCGCCCTGTACTGCACGGCAAGCAACTCTGCCGGCCCGTAAAGCAGCTGGCGCATGAAGTGACGAGCCACATCTCTGCGATAAGACACAAGCTGGGGTGCGGAACTGGTACGCCGGTTCAGGAAGACGATGAAGTCCACCCGCGTTGTCTGCGCGCTAGAGATATGCGTCATGTGCGCCGTCGGTAGTTCGATCGATGGTTTGCCCGCCAAACGCGGTGTGTTCTCGAGCCCTGCAAGCTCTGGAAACAGTTCCGCAGCAGAGGGCCGAAAGCGCACCTTATGGCAGTCCCCCGTCACTAGCCGCTTGGTTCCTCCATTCAGCAGAAAGCTTCCGTCGTCGTTCACATAGGTCCATCCAGTGCGGGCGCAGGCATACGCTAGCGTCGATTTACCCGCTCCCGAGTCGCCGCACAACAGCACGCCTCGACCATCCAGGGCAACACACCCGGCATGCACCGGCGTTGTATACCGGGTCGCAATGCAGCAAACGGGCGTTCCCAGGAGGGAATACTGCACGTAGAGGCGATGCCGCAGCGCGGCGCGCGACACGACAATCTTAGTCTGGCAACATTCCAGATCGACCACGCTGTAGTTGTCCGCATTGGCAACACACATCAGGAGCGGCTGCATATAGCGGTGCGTCGGCTCCGGAGGACACGCAGTCGCATTGCTCTCCACCACTTGCACTTCCACCCGGAGCGGCTCGATGTCGTGCTGCTTGGTGAACTTTTCCCACATCTCCTCGTACTGCTTGAGTACGCCCTCCGAGTTGCTCCTTATCACCGCCGGGAAGCCAAACGGATACAACGTCGCGTTGAAAGGGAGTTCTGGTGGTTCCACGAGGTGCCTGGCAGGCTCTACCCGCTGAGCGGCATTGCAAGCGGATTCGAGGTCTTCAATCGATAACATCATCCGTCTCCATGGGTCTAGATATTCGGCGCGGTCTTATATGCCGGGTCCTTCTCTCAGAACAAATACTTCGCTCCGAATTGAATAATGCGTGGGTTAGTCATCGAATCGACATGAGGCGAGGCTACCAGCAAGTGGAGGCCGGAGTTGTCAGAGGTGGGTCCCCAAAATGTCAGCGAATTGTCATCTCCATGCGGAGACGTCTCCCCTCTTTTACCTTCACTCTCCAGGTAAATGCTTGTATGTGGCGGCTTCCGCAGTGCGGATCCAATGAAACCGCCCTTCGCAGAGATCTGCATAGCTTGCCACGCCGATGCGGCCCCGGGTCTGCGCGACAAGGTGATGACAATTGACTAACCAACGCACGACAACTCATCTCATCTAACTCGTTAAGGTGAGATTGAAAGAGTGCCGCTAGAACAATTTTAGGGAGAGAAGTCTATGAAGAAGAAGTTCATGATGATGATCTTGCTGGGTGGGGTGCTACTAATGGAAACCTTCTCCGCGTCTACGTTCGGGGGGCAGGCCGCGCCCAGGACCATCAACCTCACCGCCCATCGCTTTACCTATGATCCGGATGAAATCACTTTGAAGAAAGGCGAGCCGGTGGTGCTGGTGGTAAAGAGCCAGGATGTGCCGCACGGCCTGCGCATCAAGGAACTGAACGTCGATCTGAAGATACCCGCGCACGGCACAGCGCAAGCGCAGTTCACTCCCGACAAGACCGGCGATTTTGTCGGCCAGTGCTCCGTGTTCTGTGGATCCGGCCACGGTTCGATGAAAATCACGCTGCATGTCGTGGAGTAGAGATGCGCTACGTGATCGTAACTTTATCCATGGCCCTGGGATTGGCAGGTTGTAAGGCCGATCCCCCGGGAAAGCTGGAGTCAAAAATCATAACCACCGCTGAGCACGATATTTTCATTGGCAACAAGGACGAGAAGAATCCCTTGCCGGACACGCCGCAAACCCGGGCCGACGGCAAGGAGGCTTTCTCGCACTATTGCGTTGCCTGCCACGGCAACGATGGCCAGAACACGGGTGTTCCTTTCATAGAGCACGTCTCACCCCCGATTCCTTCGCTCAAGTCTCCTGACGTGCAGCGATACACAGATGGCCAACTGAAGTGGATCCTCGATTATGGGATTCGCCCATCCGGAATGCCGGGCTCAAAGGGCGTTCTGAATGACGATGAGCTTTGGTCGATCGTGGTTTTCCTGCGCCATCTTCCTCCGGCCGAGAGCCAGGGTATTCCGGACATGTATACCCATTGAGTTGATCAACGAGAGACTATGAACGCAATCGAAGTAAGTGGCGGAGAGGCGCAACCAACCGGGCTCGCGTTTGCCCTTGGTTTTTTCTTTTCCTTCCGCCTCATCATTATTCTTTTTTCTGTGCGGGTGCTGGGTACCGCTCCGCGCGCAGGGGCTGAGTTGAGTCTTCTCGTAGACCTGCTCATGCTGCTTGTGGTTTGCTTTCGCACGCTCGGGTATGCTCAACGCACCTTCGGTTCCATGCTGCGGTTGTCGAGTATTCGCTGGGTTCTGGGCTTCCTGGCATTTTCATTTTGCAGCCTGGCATGGAGCGCCACGGTCTCGCTGCCAACGTCGGTTGCTTACTGGTCTGGGCTGGCTGTCGATGTGGCCGTTGTGGTCGTACTGCTTCGCTCCGGATCAGTGACGGAGATATCTCATTCCCTGATGAAAGGCTTTGTGGTGAGCACCTGCTGCCTGGCGGCGATCGCGTGGATCATGCCTGCTCAGGCGGATCTCCGGCTTGGGGATGAAGAGTTTTTCAATACCAACCAGATCGGGAACCTTTGTGCCACCGCAATTTTCCTGGCGCAATATCTCAGCCGCCGTAAAACGGGGCGGTGGGGTTTTGCTATTTTTCTGCTGGCACTTACGCTTCTGCGCAGTTTGAGCAAGACCACCATTGTTGCCTTCTTGATCAGTGAGAGCTTCCTGCTCATTGCGGACAGGTCGATAAGCCGGAAGACGAAGATAATGCTTACGGTCGCTGTCGTTCTGGTCATCCTGGTCTTTTGGGGACTCTTTGAGGCGTACTACGACATCTACACCAATGCCGGCAACCAGGCAGAAACGCTGACCGGCCGTACCGCCATCTGGGCCTACTCTCTAGACGCCGCGCTGGAACAACCGTTGATCGGACACGGCTTTGATTCCATGTGGAAGGTGGTTCCTCCGTTTGGTCCCGAGAAGTTCGAGGCGCGGCATGCAGAAAACGAATTGCTCACGCAGTTCTATGCCTTCGGGATAGTCGGCGTGTGCCTGCTAATCGGCATATACGGCAGCCTCTATCGGCAGATCCGCAGACTTCAAGGTCCTGTAAAGATCGTCTTGCTCAGTCTCCTGCTGTTTGTGGTTGTGCGCGGCGTGGCCGAGGCGGAACCCTTTGACCTGTTGCTCCCCCTATGGTCGATTGTCCTAATCAGCTTGCTGGTAGAGCGGATGAGCACGGTGGGCGAGCCTACGGGAGCCCGTTTGCCCGCCAGGGGGTGCGATGTGTGCGCCCCTCTGCAGCCTCTTTCCGTCATGAACCTGCAGAACCGGCAGACAGAACTCTAAGGTGATCTCGAATGATTAAGAGGGTATTTTGCCTCGCCCTATTCGGCCTGCTGTTGCCTGCTGCGCTTGCTGAGCCATTTACGGCTTGCGGAAATCTCCTTTCCGGCGGTGGTCAATACGACCAAGCGAGGGGCTCAACCTACGTTCCCATGGATAGCTGGATTTACCCAGCTATGGATCGTCTGCATGCGCTGGGTGAAGTCGATATCGCCTATATTGGAATGCGGCCCTGGACGAGACTGAGCATCGTTCACATGCTCGAAGCTGGGGAGCTTAAAATGAGTAACACCGCCGACGATAGTGAGGCCTGTGGTATCTATCACTCCCTTCAGCGAGAGCTGCAACCAGATATCGACAGCCTGAAAGATCCAGCGCGGCCGCAGGCGAAGATCGCAAGCATCTACACCCGTCTAGGCGGTATCTCGGGTACGCCGTTACGCGACAGCTATCATCTCGGCCAGAGCATCGTCAACGATTATGGCCGCCCTTATCAGCAGGGGTTCGACACCATCAATGGCTTCAGTACCCGCATGGACGCGGGCCGTTTCGCCTTTTATCTGCGCGGCGAGTATCAGCACGCTCCGGCTGCCGCGGGCTATTCGCCCACCCTCGCTGAGTTGCTTTCAGATATTGACCTCATACCCTTCGCGACGAATCCAAACCAGGAGACCATCCCCTTGGGTCCCATTTCGGCGACAAATCAGGTGAGGGTGATCGAGGCGAATGTATCTTATCTGGTCCGCAACCACGAAATCTCCTTCGGGAAAAATGACCACTGGCTTGGGCCAGGCAAGGGAGGAAGCTTCGCCTGGAGCAACAACGCCGACAATATTTATGCCTTTCAAATCGACCGGGTTGAGCCTTTGCGCATTCCTCTCCTGTCACGGCTTACCGGGCCGTTCCGCTATCAGTTCTTTGTCGGGAGCCTGCAGGGCCATACCGATCCAAACGCCCCCTGGGTGCATGCGGAGAAGCTAAGTTTCAAGCCAACCGAGAACCTCGAATTTGGCTTCGAGCGCACCGTTATCTGGGGTGGAAAGGGTCATGTCCCGATTACGATTGGTAGCTTTCTGAAGAGCTTCTTCAGTGTCCAGAATGTCTCTGCAGCGGAGAAGCTTTCCCGGGGCGATCCTGGGGCCCGCTTTGGCACCTTCGATTTTTCTTATCGTTTGCCTTACCTGCGGCAGTGGCTAACGCTATATACGGACTCCCTGGTACACGACGATACCAGTCCGATCAGTGCTCCGCGCCGAGCGGGAATTCGTCCTGGCCTGTACCTGTCACAGTTTCCTAAGCTTCATCAGCTCGATCTCCGGGTAGAGGCGGTAAGCACAGACCCTCCAACAAGCCGGAGTAATGGCGGCCAGTTTCTTTATTGGGAACAGATTCAGAAACAGGGTTACACCAATAAAGGCTTCATCCTGGGAGATTGGATTGGCCGGGAATCGAAAGGTGGCCAGGCGTGGCTGACGTATCACCTCTCCCCCAGAGAACAGATACAGCTGTCCTACAGAAATGCAAAGGCGGCCAAAGACTTCATTCCTGGCGGCACCACCCAGAATGACTTCCAGATTTCCGCCACCAAGCGTATCCACGAGCACTTCGAAGTGCAGGGAGCGATTCAGTACGAAGGCTGGAAAGCTCCGGTTTACGAACCCAACAAACAGAGCGACGTCAGTGCAGGTGCACAAATTACCTGGTATCCCTGATGTGCTTTGGCACAATGACCGTAGTTTCTTGAGAAAGAATCACCTGCGTTTTCACAGACGTGAAGCCCCACAAGGGGTAGGATTCATACCGCAGAATGGAGTAGCCCATGAAAGCTGCGGTCTGGTACGGCAGGCAGGATGTTCGGGTTGAGGATGTGGCCAATCCGCCAGAACCACCGCCTCGACAGCTTCAGGTCGAGGTCGCGTGGTGCGGCATCTGCGGCACCGATCTTCACGAGTACATCGCTGGTCCTGTCTACATCCCGCACGACGCGCCGCATCCCCTCACATCGGTACGAGCACCCGTCCTCATCGGGCATGAGATGTCGGGCCGGGTTATCGCCGTGGGCGAGGGTGTTCAGAACTTCGCCGTCGGCAATCGGGTTGTCGCCTGCCCCATCATTGGTTGCCAACAATGCCGTTGGTGCCGGTCCGGCTCCATGGCGCAATGCGATAAGGTTGCGTTTCTGGGATCGAGTTGGTGGGGAGGAGCGCTGTCAGAACGTTTGAACTTGTATGCCTACCAGTGCTATCACTTGCCGGATTCCATCAATGACGAGGTGGGGGCGTTGGTTGAACCGTTTTCAGCTACCGTGCGCGCCGTCACAGCGGGCCACATTGGACCTGATGACAATGTCGCGATTGTGGGCGCGGGGCCGATCGGTCTGATGGCGCTGATGGCCGCGACTCTCCGCGGGGCAAAACAGATTGTCGCCGTGGAAGTTGCCCAGCGCCGTAAGGAGACCGCAATAAGGCTGGGCGCAACCGGCATCATTGATCCAGCAAAGGAGGATGCGGAGAAACGCGCGCTGGAGCTCACCGGCGGCCAAGGCTTCGATGTTGTGCTCGAGTGTGCCGGGCAGCCGATGACTGCGCAACTCGCCGGAAAGCTCACCCGGACACGCGGCCGGTTGGTCGTCATGGGAGTGTTCGAAAAACCCGCGCCGCTTGATTTCACCGACCTGGTCTTTCGCGAGAAGACCGTAACGGGAAGCATGAGCGGTTATGGACTCTATGACGAAACGATTCGCCTCATGACCGATCCGAGATTCAAAGGTGAGGAGCTGATTACCGCCCGCATCCCTTTAGATGATTTAGTCGGAAAGGGCTATCAAGGCCTGCTGTACGAGAAAGAAACGAACGTAAAGACGCTGGTATCGCCGCGCTGAGGTGCTGACGGACGCTTTAACCATCGGCGCGATAGGTGGGCTTGAAGTGCTGAGCGGGTCAGGGAGCCGAATTGCATTTACCATGGAAGACCAGTTCGTTGGGCGACAACAACGATGCGCAACCGCATGGTCAATCTTTGGACGTTCGGGGGTCTCTCGCTACCCGACCTGCTTCGTCGAACAGCTCGCGAATCCTGGCAGGATGAAGTCTTTGGTCAGGGTGGTCGAATGGCCTTCTATCACTTTCTGGCAATCTTTCCATCCCTGCTCGTTTTTTTTCTCGTTAGCGCGCGCGTACCTCACCTCGGCGATCACGTGAACAATGCGCTCCAGGAGCTGTCCAGCCGGGTGTTGCCGGAGCAAGTCTCGCAGCTTTTGCAGGGAGTGATGGAGGAACTCAACCAGCGAGCTCGTTCGGGCGTGCAAGTTATTTCCGTTTGTGCCGGAGGATTATGGGCTGCTCTAAACGGTACCTGGGCAATGATCTATGGGCTCAATAAGGCCTACGAAGTGGAAGAGAACCGCTCGTGGTGGGAACTGACGATCACTGTTGTTGGCCTGACGCTTTCACTGGCAGTCACCGGTTCCATCGCCGTATTGCTGATTTTCTACAGTGCGTACCTTCGGGCACAGTTTCATGGCGGCGCGATAGCCCTACGCGGCCTGGAATGGTTGGTTCTGACCGCTTCGCTTTCCTTTTGGTTCGCGGTCCTCTACCGCTTCGGGCCCAATCTCGGCGATTGTAAATGGCGCTGGAGCACCCCGGGCGCATTCTGTGCGCTCCTCCTCTGGATAGGCTCCACGTTCGCCGCCCGTGTCTATTTTGCTCACGTGAACTACGCTCGCAGCTACGGTCACTTGAGCGGCGTAGTCATGCTCCTGCTGTGGCTCTATGTCAGCAACGGTGCGATCCTGATCGGCGGCGAAATGAACTCTGAGATTGAAAAAACGGTGACAGGCCGCCCTGACCCGGCCCGGGGCGGTAGTCATCTGCAGGATGCATCAGACCCCACAAAGAACACCTTCTCCGCCGCTAAGAGGTGACATCTTTGCTTCCGGCTGCAAGAACGGCTTGAAGCCGGATCTGGCTACAACTATGGACGAAGGGCACGGGTTCAGACGTGCCGCAAGCGCAGAAGGCGCTCATTGGCTTTAGCCGCTGAGGGACGATTTCTTTCCGCAGGCTGTGAAGCCGTGCCCTTCGTCGCCGTAGTTCCCCTACCCTTCTTCCACATCTTTTTTTCCAGAACTCTGGACGGTAAACCCGAGCTGTAATACCGTCCTATCCAAGACTCCGATATTTCTGCTCATCGAACGAGCTGCGGGATATCCCATCGGGGCCTTGCCGGAATCGCTCCGTAGAGAAACCAGCAGCCGGCAAATACCGCTCTCCTAAACAGCTTATGGGGGCGGGAAAAAATAAAATTTGAGCACCTTCGTAAAACAAAGGACTTAGCCGCCACCTCGACGGAAACCAAAGACGGGAACACTGCATTCCTGAAACCAAACCGCAACCCAGGGCCGCCGCCCCTGGCACGCCCCAAGGGGCGGATCGATCGCTCTTTCTCAACTCAATTCAATTCTTCCCGCTGGATTCGTCTTGCCGGTGGCCGGCCCGGCCATCGGCAAGACCACGCTGCGCGGTGGCTTTGCCGTCCGACGAGATGACAAACGGCAGGCCGCTACAGCATTTTCGCTTCTGGTGTATACAGAGCAACCGCTCCCGACCGTGGCTTTTCCTCAAAACCGGGGTCCCTAGCAAGCTAGCTTGCTGGGGTGGAAGAAAAGCCGCACCTCGCTGAACCTGACTGTGTAGATTAGAAGTGAAAATGCTCTAATGTCGGTTGAGAACATGTTTTGTATCAGGGCACGGCTTTCAGCCGTGCCGCGCCGGGCTACATCAACTCTTCTATAAAGCCTCGCGCCACATCGGGGGGAATGCGCGAACTCTGCTTGACCAGCGGTTCCGTGGCCAGTACGGGTTCTGACTCGTTCAGGGTAGGCACGTCCGTACGCTCGAAGAATTTGCCAATGGGAATTTCATCGCCCCATAGCAGCGACTTCTCCATCGCGGCCATCCAGTTAGTCGAATCGTACTCGGGATTATCTTCGAGCTTCTTCACCCGCGGCCGGAACCACTGGAAGGTGTTGTCGTGGTTATAGGTCACACAGGGGCTGAAGACGTCGATGAAGGAGAAACCCTTGTGCTGAATTCCCTGTTTGATCAGCTCGGTTAGGTGCTTCTGCTCCGCGCTGAAACCACGGGCGATGAAGGTGGCTCCGGCAGACAGTGCCAACGAGATGGGATTGATCGGCCCTTCGACGTTGCCAAAGGGCATGCTCTTGGTTTTCATGCCTTTGCGGCTGGTGGGTGAGGTTTGCCCGGTGGTCAGGCCGTAGATCTGATTGTCCATGACGATGTAGAGCAGATCGACGTTGCGGCGCATGGTGTGCATGAAATGATTGCCGCCGATGCCGAAGCCGTCCCCATCGCCCCCAGTGACCAGCACCGTCATGCCATGGTTCGCCATCTTGAAGCCGGTGGCAACGGCCAGCGAGCGCCCATGCAGGGTGTGCATTCCATAGGTATTGATGAACCCGGGAAAGTTCGAGGAGCAGCCGATACCGCTGATGGTGGCGACCTCGTGATTCGGGATCTGCAGCTCAACCAACGCCTTCTGCACGGCGGCGAGCACGCCAAAATCCCCACACCCGGGACACCAGTCTGGATCGACCTTGCCCTTCAGGTCTGCCATGGTGGTCAGTTTTGGAGCTACTGTATCTGTTGCCATCGTTGAGTCTCCTTACCGGTTTCACAATTGGTGTAGATCGAAGCCAATGAACTTTACGTGGTCCCGGCCGGCCGGGACCACGCCTCGCGATACTTTATGAGCCCATAGTCATTGTGAAGCCGGTTTAGACCATGATCTCGTGGGTTGGGACGGAAAGGGTGGTGCTTCCGTTCAGCTGTTCTTTGACTGCTTCCACAATGTGGTGCGGCATAAATGGTTCGCCATCGTATTTGCGGATGTGGCCATTGGCCACAAAACTGGTTTCGCTGCGCAGGTAGCGGGCGAACTGGCCACTGAAATTGTTTTCGATGATGATGGTGTGGGTTGAGTGCTTCAGCAGGTCGACTATGGCGTCGCCGTGCAGCGGCACCAGCCAGCGAATCTGCAGCTGATTGGCAGTAATCCCCTGCTCGGCAAGCAGTTCACGGGCTTCCTCGATCACGCCTTGGGTCGATCCCCAACCAATCAGGGTTACGTCGGCCTCCGCCGGCCCTTGCATGGTGGGCGGCGGAACGGACGCTTCAATCCCCGCGACTTTGCGCATGCGCTTTTCCATCATGGCGCGGCGCTTCACCGTGTTGGTGTATTCGTCGCTGATGAGGACGCCGTCTTCATCGTGCTCGTCGCTCGAGACCACGTGGGTGTGGCCGGGAACTCCGGGAATGGCGCGGGGCGAAACTCCACTCTCGGTAATCAGGTAGCGTTTATAGGACCCATGACCGTTGCCGTTGGCGGAGATAATCATCTCGCCGCGGTCGACCTTCGGGTTGAAGTCGAGAATCGCGGGGTCGACGCTGAGCCGACCCTCGGCCAACAGCAGGTCGCAAAGCACGATGCCGGGACATTGGAAGCGCTCCGCGATGTTGAAGATTTCTGGGATGAGGGTGAAGCAGTCGCCAATATCCAACGGAGCAGCAATTACGCGGGGGTAATCCCCGAAGGCCGCGCCCAACATCTGCCAGAGATCGCCTTGCTCCGTCTTGGTGGGCACCCCGGTTGACGGACCCGCGCGCTGGCAGTCAATCACGACGACGGGAATTTCGGCCTGGGCAGACAGCCCGAGCGCTTCGCTCATGAGAGCAAAGCCGCCTCCGGAGGTGGCGCACATGGCGCGAACGCCGGCGTGCGCCGCGCCGATCGCCATGTTGATCACGCCGATCTCGTCTTCCACCTGGCGGACCATGATATTGGCTTTGCGCGCGTGCTCAGCCATCCAATGCAACACACCGGTGGATGGGCTCATGGGATAGGCGCAGTAGAACTTGACGCCCGCCGCTGCTCCGCCCATGGCCATGGCGGCGTTGCCGCCCAGCACCGCGTAGCGGGTGTCGGTCATAGGCAGCGGAGTGGCAAAGGCTTTGAAGTTTTGCGTGGCGTAGTCATAACCCGTGCGCGCCAGGCTCACATTCTCGTCAATGACGGCCTGTTCCTTTTTGCGGAATTGCTCGCTGAGCACAGTCTCCAGCGCTTGAAAGCCGACGCCTGTCATGCTGAGGGCGGCGCCGATGGCCAGGGTATTCTGGGCGATCTTGTTGCGGCTGATGTCAGCCAGCTTGGAGACCGGCAGGGGGCACAACTGCACTCCGTCGGCTGCCTGGCCCGGCTTGATGGTGTCGGAGTTGTAGATACAGGCGCCTCCGCTGGTCAGCAGGCTGAGGTGCCGGTTCATTGTGTCCTGGTTCAGGGGGATAAGCAGATCCATGCGATCGCCCATGTTGGTGATCTTGTCCGGACCAGTGCGGATCGTAAGGAAAGTATGGCCGCCGCGAATAATGGACTGGTAGGCGTTGTAGACGTTCAGGTGCAGTCCACGCCGGCTGAAGATTTTCGCGAAAATGTCACCGGGGGTAGCAACACCCTGACCGGCGGCGCCGCCGATACCGATAGCGAAGGACTGCCTCATAGATTCATCTCCAGGCTACGGGAGGCGCCCGCCCAAAAACTTTGTGCGCTTCCGTCTGCGCTGGACATTCTTCGGGGGCCCTCCGGATCTCATTTCATCCAACAAAATCAGGACGCGTTTGATGGCGCCATCTTTCGAGTGCGGATAAGAATACACCTAGCCCCTGTGGTCTGGCATCTGCCTTGTTTTTCCTCGATGTAGTCTTCCGGGACGGGCCTCACCCAAAAGCGGTAGGTGGCCGCAATCTCATGATTCCAAGCAGGATCTGCGCATGGGCGTGGTTGAGAAGATGGTTCGTCGGGGGTTCGACCCCTTGATCGGATCATGCAGCCCGGCTAAGAAGGCGTAGTCTGGAATGTTTAGTAAATATCGTCATGTAAGGCGATATCCCAAACCAGCCCGGCGCCAGACCGGGGAAAATTTGCGAGAATAATTGTTCCTGGGAAACGTCGAAATGTTAGCGGTAAACCACGGAGGGGATTTGGCTTACTGCGGATTTCAACCAATAACCACGGTGAGGAATGGGTAAGAGTCTTCCGATAGCTCCGGTCGAGCACCCCTGGGCCACTATTGTCGCGCTGCTGGCCGCAGCGGTTGTTTTTGGAGCAATCCCGCTTTCGCTGGCCTGGTTGTGGGCGAAGTTCGTGTCCCCGGCCAAGCCGGGTTTACAGAAAAATGCAACCTATGAATGCGGACTCGAAGCCAAGGGCGACGCGTGGATGCGGTTGGACGTCTCCTATTATCTGTACGCCATCGTTTTTCTAATCTTCGATGTGGAGGCCGTCTTTCTGCTGCCGTTTGCCGCGGCCTTCTCCGGACTTTCGCTGGCAGCTTGCCTGGCTATGCTGGTTTTCCTGCTCTTGCTGGTGGAGGGTCTGGTCTGGGCCTGCCAAAAAGGGGTGTTGACGTGGAGCTAGTGAGGTTTCTATGGACCAGGATCTAAAGACCGAATTAAGCAAGCACGGGATCTTCGCCACCTCGTTTGAAGAGCTGTACAACTGGGGCCGCAAGAACTCCGTTTGGCCGCTCACCTTCGGTCTGGCTTGCTGCGCTATCGAGATGATCGCGACCACCATGGCGCGCTACGATCTGGCTCGTTTCGGCGCTGAAATCTTTCGGCCGTCGCCACGGCAGGCGGACCTGATGATCGTCTCCGGAACGGTCACCAAAAAGATGGCTCCCCAAGTGGTTCGTCTCTACAACCAGATGCCGGAGCCGAAATACGTGATCGCGATGGGGGCATGCGCTATTTCCGGTGGACCTTTTCGCGATGGCTACAACGTGCTCAAGGGGATCGACCGCTACATTCCGGTCGATGTGCACATTCCCGGTTGTCCTCCGCGGCCCGAGGCCCTGATTCACGCTTTCATGACTTTGCAAGAGAAGATCAGCGGCCAACATCTTACGGGGGAGTCGAGACCAAGGCACATGCAGCAAGACCTGCCCAGCGAGTTTCCGGTGCCGGAGTTTGGCGAGCACGGACTCGAGCCACCGCAGAACGACGAGGTATTTCGTAATCCACTGAAGGTGCTGCAGGGATGACATTGGAAGCGATCAGCAGCCGGTTGCAGGCGGCCATCCCGGGTTGCCAGGCGGAGATTGTCATCAATGGCAGCCCCTCCGCCCAGAACTCGCTGCTCATCGATCGCCAACACGGACTGGAAGCGGCCAAGCTGCTGCGCGACGATCTTCAACTCGATTTTTGCTCCAACGTAACTGCCGTGGATTGGCCGGATCGCGAGAAGACGGAGAAAGTCAAGGCTAAGCAAGTGGTCGATGGCGTCGAAAAGGAGATAGAGGAGACAAGAAAGACCATCATTCCGGGCTACCTGGAAGTGATCTACCATCTCTTTTCCATGAACAAGAAGGAAGGGCCGGTTGTGTTGCGGATGCGCACCGCCAACCGGACCGACGGCGTGACACTTCCGTCGCTCACCCCGGTTTGGAGGAGCGCGGAATTTCAGGAGCGAGAGGCTTTCGACCTGTACGGCGTTGTGTTCGATGGGCATCCGGATCTGCGGCGCATCCTTATGTGGGAGGGCTTTATTGACCATCCCATGCGTAAAGACTATGTTCCTCCACCCGATGACGATGACTTGGAAATACTGAGGGAGCGATGACCCAGGCAGTGCCCTCCGAGGCCGAACAGAGCGAGCTAATGGAGATATCGATGGGTCCGCAGCACCCATCGACCCACGGCGTCTTCCGCATGGATGTTCGCCTGGATGGCGAGCGCGTGGTGCGCCTGAAGCCGGTCTTCGGCTACCTGCACCGGAACCACGAAAAGATCGCTGAGGCAGCCAGCTACCTGGCCGCCATTCCCTACACCGATAGGCTGGACTATCTCTGCTCCATGACCAATAACTGGGGATATGCCCTGGCGGTGGAGAAGCTGGCAGGCATTACGGTGCCGGAGCGCGCCGAGTACATCCGGGTGATTGTCTCCGAACTGACCCGGCTGCAGAATCACGCCGGCATGGCGGGTTTTCTACTGCAGGATATGGGAGCGAGCGGCACACCGTTGATGTATGCCTTTCGTGAACGGGAAAAAGTGTTGGATCTGTTCGAATCCCTAAGCGGCGCGCGCATGATGTGCAACTACATGCGCTTCGGTGGAGTGCGCGTGGATTGTTCCGCCGAGTGGCTTAGTCAGGCTGCGAAGCTGGTGGCCGGGTTTAACGGCTTCCTCGATGAGTTCGAAGCGCTGCTGACGGGGAACGAAATCCTCATGGCGCGCACCCAGGGAGTGGGTGTGCTGCCCCGCGAGCTGGCGATCAATGCGGGGGTTACCGGCCCGGGGCTGCGCGCCAGCGGGGTGAATTATGACATACGCAAAGTGGACCGCTACGGCATCTACGACCGCTTCGAGTTCCGCGTGCCTCTGGGTGGGCATGGAGACGTCTTCGACCGCTACATGATGCGGGTGCTGGAGATTCGGGAGTCGCTCAAGATTCTCGAGCAGGCTCTGCGTGACATCCCGGCGGGGCCGATTATGGATCCTAAGACCAAGGTGCGTGGCCTACGGCCCAAGGTGGGCGAAGCCTACGCACGGATTGAATCGCCTAAGGGAGAGCTCGGTTTCTACTTAATCAGTGACGGCACGCCCAATCCGTATCGTTACCGGGTGCGGCCGCCGAGCCTGATTAACCTTACGGTACTCGAGGATATGTGCCTCGGTCACAACATCGCGGATGTGGTGGTGATTCTGGGGAGCATTGACATCGTTATGGGAGAAGTCGACCGGTGAGCAAACTTCAGATGCTGGGGAGACGAAGGGCACGGCTTCAGTCGTGCCGTCGATCTCAGTTGCAGCAAACGGCTTTAGCCGCTGAGGTACGCTTTTCATTGTTAGTTCCCGGGCAAGGGGAGTGCGGGGAAAACGTACCTCAGGGGCCAAAGCCCTCAGTGGCAGCGGCTCAGTTTGGCACGGCTAAAGCCGTGCCCGTCGTTCAAAGAGTTTTCTCAGTTGTAAACGCGCCTTAAGTATGCAGAGCGAGGGCACAAGGTTATGTTGGGCGTAGGGATTGTCAAAGGGTTAGCGGAAACCGCGCGGAACTTTCTCGGCAGCTTTGTCGATAAAGAGCGGCTGGTAACGGTGCAGTTTCCTGAAGAGCGGCTGCCGGTCGCGGAGGCGGCGCGTAACTTCCCTTTTCTCATTTACGATGGCACGGACGCGGAAGAAGGGCTGCGCTGCGTGGCCTGCCAGATTTGCGAGAAAGAGTGTCCGCCAAGATGCATCACCATCGAAAAGAGCAAAGACAAAAAGCCCGACTTTGTCGGTAAGCAGCAGTTTTATCCCGCGGTCTTCGATATCGACGTATCGGTTTGCATGAGCTGCCAGATCTGTGTCGAGGTATGCCCCTTCGACGCCATCCGCATGGACAACGAATTCGAGCTAAGCACCGACGATCGCTTTGGCGGTCTCTTATGGACCAAGGAAAAACTGTCGCGGCCCAATGAGCACTACCTGGCGATCCACCCGACAGAAGCGGCTGAGGTCGAGGCCAGGAGAGCGGAAGAGAAGGCGCAAGCCGAGGCCAAGAAGCAGCAACCCGCGGTGACCCAATAATGCTGGACCAGGTCTTTGTCCTGCTAAAGCAATGGCTCCTCGGCTACTCCCCGGCAGTGATTCGGCCGGGGGTCTCAATTCTGCTGACGATTATTCCCATCTTGCTCGTCTTTCCGGTCCTTTTTGCGTTAACTACGGTTCTGGAACGCAAGGGCCTGGGCAGAATTCAGAACCGCTACGGCCCCAACCGGGTGGGATTTTTCGGCATCCTGCAACCCATGGCCGATGCCCTAAAGTCGCTGACCAAGGAAGACATTGTTCCCGCTTCGGCTGACCACACGGTTCATTTTCTGGCTCCCCTGGTCTTGCTAGCGGTCGCTTTTCTGCCGTACGCAGTTCTGCCCATCGGCCGGAACATGATCGCCGCGAACCTGGACTCAGGGGTGCTGTTCTTCTTCGCCATTGGAGCGATTTCCGAGTTGTCGGTTTTTATGGCGGGGTGGTCGAGCCGCAACAAGTATTCCCTGCTCGGCGCCATGCGGGCAGTGGCCCAGATGATCAGCTACGAGGTGCCGCTGCTTCTCTCCTCCATTGCCGTCATCATGGCGGCCGGCTCGTTGTCGACGGTGGAGATCGTAGAGAAGCAAGCGGGCTTTTCAGGAATCTTCCCGCACTGGTACGTACTCACGCCGTGGGGCTTCGCCGGATTCATACTCTTCATGATCGCGGCTACCGCTGAGACCAATCGCTCTCCCTTCGACCTGCCGGAGGGAGAGTCCGAGATCATTGCCGGATACTACATTGAGTACTCCGGCTTCAAGTTCGCCCTCTTCTTCCTGGGGGAATACCTGGGCATGTTTGCCATCAGCGGTCTGGGCATCACCCTGTTTCTGGGTGGATGGTCTGCGCCCCTGCCCTTTCTGACCTGGGTGCCCTCCTGGATATGGTTCTTCGTCAAGCTGGTGGGCCTCATCGTCGGTTTCATCTGGGTGCGCGGCACCTTGCCCCGCTTGCGCATGGATCAGTTGATGAACTTTGCCTGGAAGTTTATGTTGCCCATGGTGCTGGTGGTTGTAGTGTCGGCCGGGGCATGGCGTTTCCTTCCCCAGGGCGTGATCCGCTGGCTGGTGAGCGTGGTGTTTATCGCAGTTGCTTATATATTGTTGGCCCGTGGCGTGGAGACCAGAAACAAGATCGCGAAACGGACCTATCGTTTTGCCGAATGAGGGAAATGACCGTACCGTTCCTTATTCTTGCCGCAGTGACCTTGGTGGGGGCGTCCGCCGCGATGCTATTCCGCGGCCTGGTGCATTGCGCGCTGGCGCTGGCGGTTGCATTCGCCGGCATCGGCGCTCTCTACCTTAGCCTGGGAGCGCAGTTCCTCGGTCTGGCCCAATTACTGGTCTACGTGGGCGCAATCGCGGTGCTGATCGTCTTTGTCATCCTGCTCACGCGCGGTGGTGACAGCGATTCCCCTCCGTTGTCCGCAGCGCGGTGGCCAATTACCGGCCTGATCGTAGCGATGGCCATGTTTGCCATCCTTGCCTGGGCAGTCTTGCATAGCTCTGCAATCCATTCGGCCGCGGTGCCCGCACCCCAAGCCACCATTCGGGAGTTGGGAACTGCTCTCATGGAAAGCTATGTGCTGCCCCTGGAGGTGATCGGGCTGATGCTTACTGCAGCGCTCATAGGAGCAGTGATCGTTGCCATGAAGGAGAACCAGCGATGACTGGTCTGGCTGCGTGTTTGCTGGTTTCCTCCTTGTTGTTCGCGGTGGGTCTTGCAGGGGCGTTGACGCGTAGAAACACCATCCTGGTGCTGGTTGGGATTGAGCTGATGCTGAACGCGGCCAATATCAACTTCGTCGCGTTTTGGCGCTTCGGGCCTCACGCTGGTGCGATGACGGGCATGATTTTTGTGCTCTTCTCGATCGGCGTCGCGGCTGCGGAAGCAGCGGTTGGCCTGGCTCTCATTCTTGCCGTCTACCGGCATGCGAAAACTACGGATCTAAGCCAGCTCACTGGGAGCGGCCGGTGACGATTTCCACGCTGCTGTGGGTAGAGAGTCCAGAGTGGAGGGAGTGGTAAGTCTGCCGATGGCCTCCTCCGTTTGGATTGTTCGCTATCTTTGGTTGATTCCAGTGCTACCCCTGCTGGCCGCCGGCATCGGTGCGCTCCTCAAGCGGGAGCAGCGCAGATTCGCGTCCGGCATCGCGATCACGTCCATCAGTCTTTCGTTTGTGCTTGCGATGGTTGCCTTTGTTCATCTGTTGGGGCAGCCGGAGCGGATATTCATCAATTTTCCCTGGATGCAATTTGGATCGGAATGGGTGAAGCTGGGATGGATGTTGGACCCGCTGGCAGCGGTCATGCTGGTGATGGTGACCTTCGTCAGCCTGCTGATTTTCATTTACAGCATGGCCTATATGCACCACGACGAAAACTTCACCCGGTTTTTTTGCTTCCTCTCACTTTTTGCCGGGGCCATGCTGGGTCTGCTGATCGCTAATAGCCTACTGCTGCTGTTTATGTGTTGGGAGGTGGTGGGGCTCACATCGTACCTGCTGATCGGTTTCTGGTATGAGAGGCCCGCAGCGGCTGCAGCAGCCAAGAAGGCCTTCATCACCACACGGATCGGGGACCTGGGCCTGCTGCTGGGCATGGTTTGGCTCTACGGCCAAACGGGGACGCTGCTCTTTTACGACCACGGCGCAGGATGCATGGAGCACCCTGCACTGTCGTTACTGACGACGCAGGCAACCGGCATTGCGCTGTTGATCTTCTGCGGAGCGGTGGGCAAATCGGGTCAGCTGCCGCTACATGTCTGGCTACCGGATGCGATGGAAGGCCCGACGCCGGTGAGCGCCCTGATTCACGCTGCGACCATGGTCGCCGCGGGCGTCTACCTGGTGGCGCGCGTGTATCCGCTGATGAGCGTGCCAGGAAGCGCGGCGTTGCAGGTGGTTGCCTGGGTGGGCGCCCTGACCGCCATCTTTGCCGCAGTCGTGGCCGTAGCCCAGGACGACATCAAACGCATTCTGGCTTACTCAACCGTCTCGCAGCTCGGCTACATGATGATCGGGCTCGGCGTCGGTGGGGTCGCGGTCGGCGTCTTCCACCTGATCGCCCATGCATTTTTCAAAGCGCTCCTCTTTCTTGGCGCCGGATCGGTGATCCACGGTTGCATGGGAGAACAGGACATTCGCGAAATGGGCGGCCTGCGCAAGTGGATGCCGGTGACCTTTGCCACCTACGCGGTGGGCACCTTGGCATTGTGCGGCTTTCCTTTGTTCTTCTCCGGGTTTTGGAGCAAAGACGCGATCTTGCATGCCGCTTACGAGTGGAACAGCTCACGGGTGCCCTTTTATCTTGGCTCGATCGGTGCATTGCTTACCGCGTTCTACATGACCCGCCAGGTCTGCTACGTCTTTTTCGGCAAGCGGCGCAAGGATCCGACGCCTGATCCCATTGCCCCATCGGAGGCTGCGGTGTCGGATCCCCATGATGCCGCTCACGAAAGCCCGGCCGCCATGACCACACCTCTGGTGCTGCTGGCGCTCTTCGCGGTCCTGTTGGGCTTCATCGGAACACCAGCTTGGCCCTGGTTGCAGGCTTTTCTGGACTTGAAGTCTGCTGGCCTGGACTTCCGTCAACTGATGGAGGACGGATTGCCGCAGCTGATGCTGGCTTCGTCCTTGCTTGTCTTCGCCGGCTTAGGGTTTGGGTGGTGGATGTATGGGCACAGGCCGATCAAGCGCGCTGCCGATGCGGATGCTTTGGAGCAGCTGCAGCCGGCGCTCTTTCACGCGATGCGGAAGGGCCTGTACATCGACCAGCTCTACGCGCTGACGGTTCAACGGCTGGCTTGGTGGATCGCAAACGTCGCGAACTGGCTCGATCGATGGGTTTGGAGCGGCATCCCGATCGCTGTGGCGGGCTTGACTAAGGGGCTCGGCTGGATCGATTTCTCCCTCGACCGATGGATCGTGAACAAGGGGTTTGATGAGGGATGCAACGGCGTGGCCGATGGCGGCCGGCTGCTTGCGCGCTTGCAGGATGGACGCATCCAAAATTATCTGCGGCTGTTAGGGGCCGCAGTGGCAGCACTGGCTCTCTTTCTACTGCTGGGACACAGGGGATGAATAGCTTCCACCCCATCCGCTTCCCTTTCATCAGCCTGCTGACCCTGCTTCCCTTGGCAGGAGCGCTCGCTGTGCTGCTGTTGGGACGAATCAGCCGTTCGGCGGCACGCCTGACAGCTGCGATCTTCGCCACTGCCGCGGTTGCATATACCTGTGTGCTGTGGCGACTTTTCCAGCCTGCAGTGCAAGGGATGCAGCTTCAGGAATGGCATGGGTGGGAGCCGTCGATTGGGCTTCAATACCACGTCGGCCTCGACGCTCTTAGCCTGGTAATGCTGGCTGTCTCCTCGATCGTCGTGCTCATGTCGATCGCGGCTTCGTGGAGCAACTCAAAACAGGGGCCCGTTTACCTTTCTCTGCTGCTCTTCCTGGAGACGGGTCTATTCGGCACGTATACTGCGCTTAATTTTCTTCACTGGTTCCTTTACTGGGAGCTGAGCCTGATTCCGGCGTTCTTCCTGATCCGCCTATGGGGCGGCTCGGGACGCGCGCGCGCCGCGACCCAGTTCTTCGTGTACACCATGGTAGGCAGCATCACTTTGCTGCTGGCGTTCCTGGCCATATTTCTGGCTAGTGGCAGCTTCGACTTTATCGAGCTGACCCAGATGGCGCAGACCGGTCAACTCATGGCGGACATAGCCCAAAACCTGCACTGGTATCAGTGGGACAGCGGCCACATCACCATGTTCCTGTTTTGCGGAGCCTTCCTGGGCTTCGCAGTCAAGACGCCGATAGTTCCCTTTCACGGTTGGCTGCCTTCTGCCTATGCGGAAGCGCCGCCAGAGACAACCATGGTGCTGACCGGCGCGCTCTCGAAGATGGGCGTATACGGCTTCCTCAGGATCCTGCTTCCCATCTTCCCCGAACAGATGTGGCGCGCCCGCACGATTCTTCTGTGGTTGGCAATCGCCACCGTCGTATTACCCGCGTTCACCGCATGGGCGCAAACGGACTTGAGGAGGATGTTTGCCCACTCCTCGATCAACCACCTGGGATACTGCATTCTTGCCATCGTGGCCGTCGCCGGCTCTACCGGAGCGGATGCGCGCTTGGTCAGCGCGAAGGCTGCAGCGCTCACCGGAGTGATGCTGCAGCTGTTCAGCCACGGCCTCACGGCAGCGGCCCTCTTCTGGTTCCTGGCGCTGCTCGAAAGGCGCAGTGGCGGACTGCTCGGCCTGAACGATTTCGGTGGGCTGCGCCGGGCCATGCCCGTATTCAGCGGGCTGATGGGGATCGCTGTCTTTGCCTCGCTGGGTTTACCCGGGCTGATCGGCTTTCCGGGAGAATTCCTCATCTTTAGAGGAGTCTTCCCACTGACCTGGTGGGCGGCAGCACTGGCGTTGCTCGGCCTGCTGATGACGGCCGTTTTCCTGCTCACCCTTCTGCAGCGTGTTTTCTCCGGCCCACTGGGTGAGCGTTGGGCGGGTATGCCGGACCTGACACTGGCCGAACGGTGCATGCTTGCTCCCGCCATTGTGCTGATGTTCGTGGTTGGGCTCTACCCACAACTGATCAGCGGCATGCTGCAAGGCACGGTGATGCAGTTTGTCGCCCAGGTGAGGTACTGACCATGCTTGCCTGGACGATCTATCTCTCCTTTATTGGCGCAGTTGCGGTTACACTCACACCGGCGAAAAGCCCCGCCGTTGCCCGCTTCACCGCCCTGCTCACGGGGCTGGCCGGGTTGGGGATTGCGGTCGGGGCTGTGCTGCAGAATCGATCCGGCCAACTCATCACCATTGTGAAAACGCCGTGGATCCCGCAACTAGGCATTGAATATCACCTGGCCGCCGATGGCATCAGTCTGACGCTGGTTCTGCTGACCGGGATTGCAGCGGTCGCAGGCATTCTTTTTTCATGGAATATCGAACGCCGGGTGAAGGATTTTTTCGCGCTCTACCTGGTCCTGATTGGCGCCGTGTATGGCGTCTTTCTCAGCTTCGATCTTTTTCAGCTTTTTGTCTTTTACGAGATCGCGATTATTCCCAAGTATTTTCTCATTGCCATCTGGGGATCGACGCGCAGGGAGTATGCCGCCATGAAGCTGGTGCTCTACTCCTTTGCCGGCAGCGCCCTGGTGCTTGGCGGAATGGCTGGTGCCTACGTGGTCTCTGGCCAGCGCACGCTGAACCTGGAGGTACTGGCGCACTCCACGTTCCCGGTACATTTTCAGATGTGGGCCTTCCCCTTGGTCTTCGTAGGCTTCGCCGTGCTTGCGGGTATGTGGCCCTTCCATACCTGGGCGCCCACCGGTCACGCAGCCGCCCCAACCGCCGCTTCGATGTTGTTGGCTGGCGTGGTGATGAAGCTCGGTGCCTATGGATGCCTTCGGGTAGCTATGATGCTGTTTCCGCGCGGACTTGATCCGTGGGGCTTTCATGTGCTCGGCTTCGAGTCGTGGCAGCAGGTCTTCGCAGTGCTCGCGCTGATCGGCATCGTCTACGGCGCAACCATCGCCCTGGTACAGAAGGATCTCAAGTTTGTCGTCGGCTACTCCAGTGTTAGCCACATGGGCTTTGTCCTGCTGGGCCTGATGACGCTGAACCAGATTGGCCTTTCGGGCGCTGTTTACCAGATGTTCTCCCACGGCATCATCGCGGGGCTGCTGTTTGCGGTGGTGGGGCGCATGGTCTATGACCGCACCCACACGCGTGACCTGGCGGAGCTGTCGCGCATTCCGCTCGCCCGACTGATTCCCTTTGCGGCAGTGACGTTTGTCCTTGCCTTGATGGCCTCCGTCGGTCTCCCCGGGTTCAGCGGCTTTATTGCTGAGTTGCAAGTGCTGATCGGAAGCTGGCGCGCGTTCCCGTGGATGTGCTGTGTCGCAGGGTTGGGCATCGTGATCGGCATCGCCTTTTCGTGGCGCGCGCTGCAGGCTACTTTCTTTGGCGACAGCGAGGAGACTACGGAGCAAGCGCTGCCTCCAATCACTACGCCCGAAAGGCTTGGAGCCTGCCTGTTGCTGGCCAGCACGATTGTGCTGGGTCTCTATCCCAGGCTGCTGATGGATCTGATTCTGCCTAGCCTCAATGGGCCGTTGTTCGAGCAGCTTCGCCAGGGTGCTTGGAGATGACAGAACTTCTGCGCTTGACGGCGCCCGTGATCGTGGTCGCGCTGGCGGGACTCCTGGTCCTGATACTGGATCTCGGCTTCCTGCGCCGGGCTGCGCTTGCGACCCGCTTCCGTTTCTCGGCTGTCGCTTCCGGCATCGGATGCGTGATCGCCCTTGGCGTGCTCGTGAAATTCCCTGCCCAAGGCAGCTTGCCGGCGGGAATGCTGGTGGTGAATCCGCTGACGCAGTTGGTCCAGATAACCCTCCTCGTACTGGCAATTCTTGTTCTTCTCCTGGTCGCCTCTGCACGCTTCACCACCCACGTGGGCGAGTACTGTACGCTGATCTTGTTTGCCACTACAGCAATGATGTTGCTGGTGAGTACGCAGAACTTGTTGGTCATCTTCATCGCCATCGAGTTCCTGAGTCTTTCGCTTTACATCCTTACCGCGTTTGATAAGGAGAGCCGGCAATCCGCGGAAGCCGGGCTCAAGTATTTTCTTTTTGGGGGAATGTCGGCGGGTATCCTGCTCTTCGGCTTCAGCCTGCTCTACGGCCTCTCCGGTTCGCTCGCGCTGGAGGGTGTCGCCGCCGCAGTCAACGCTTCGCCGGGCGATCCGCTCCTTACGATTGCCATCGTCATGGTGGTGGCTGGGTTGGGCTTCAAGATTGCAGCCGCACCATTTCACATGTGGGCTCCGGAGGTTTACCAGGGAGCGCCGACAGAGAGCGCCGCACTGGTCGCATCGAGTTCAAAGGTTGCCAGTTTCTTTGCCTTGTTTGTGTTCTTCCATCTGGGCCTCATGGGAGCGGCGGGCAGTGCGGCCTGGCGACATTACACCGCGGGATGGGCGCCCGTGATCGCGTTGGTCGCCGTGGTATCGATGCTCTGGGGCAATCTGGCGGCGATTGCACAAACCAGTGTAAGGCGGCTGCTGGCCTATTCGGCGATCGGTCATGCGGGGTATATGTTGATTGCGCTGGTGGTACACAGCCGGCAAAGTTTGGTTGCGATGGTGTATTACGTCATCACGTACGCCCTGGCGACCGTGGGCGCGTTTGGCGTGCTCGCTGCGTTGGAGCGTGAAAAGGTGGACACCATCGCGGACTTCGCAGGCCTGGGTAAGCGTGCTCCGGACGTGGCGTTTTGCCTGCTGATCTTCTTGCTCTCTCTGGCAGGGATTCCTCCGCTGGCAGGTTTCCTTGGCAAGTTCTATGTCTTCATTTCGGCTCTGAACATAGCGGACCACTTTGCTTTGTTGTGGCTGGTGCTGCTGGCGCTCGCTATGAGCGTGGTTTCGTTTTACTACTATCTGAGGGTTCTCAAACAGGCCTACGTCGCTGAACCGATGGCGGGAGCCGAGGTCATCCGCGTGCCCGTGACCACTCGGATCGCTTTATGGGCAACTGCCGCGCTGGTGGTGATCCTAGGCTGTTTACCGGACTTGCTGATGAACCGGATTGCGGCTGCCCTGCCCTCGGCGTTCCACTGAGACCCGGGCCCACGTGCTTACAATTGTGCTAACATCTATGTCGAGGAACAAATGCCGACACCGAAGAAGAGAAAGCCGCCCGCCACCAGCGAAACTGCGGGCACGGAATATCGAGGAAAGCAAATCAAGACGGGCAACTCGTCTGGATTCCGTTTCGAGGGTGCTCTGTTCAAGAGTCATCCGGAGTTCAACGGCGAAGTGAGAGCTCACGTCATTGCTCCTGGACGGATGTTGGTTTTGGCAGAGACTGAGGGGCATGAGACAACAGATCCTGTGATGACATCGTTTCTCGCGTTTCTAGCACAAGACATCGCGCGAAGCCCTCAGGAGATCCGGCCGCTGGATACAAAGCTGGCCAAACGCGCGGACAAATTAACAAAAGGGATTTCTGTGTCGCCCGACGAAGACCTCGGTGATGGAGTGTCCATGTAGATGGTCGTAAACTGCTGGAGGCTATATGTCCACCCTTTGTTCGAGCAGCAGTTCCGGCGACTGGTGGAACAGGTGGAAGCCCTAGCGGAGAAGAACCCTACGGGCTATAAAGAATTACCCGCTCCGAAGTTGTTGGCCACAATCAATCGTCTTATCCGAGAGACGATTCCAAGAAATCCAGGTGCAACTGAGTTTCGCCAGGGAAATACCCTTGGCTCGGACAACCGGCACTGGTTCCGGGCAAAGTTCCACGAGCGGTACAGACTCTTTTATCGCTTCTCCAGCAGGGAGAAGGTCATCATTTACGCGTGGGTGAATGACGAACGCACATTGCGTAAGTCTGGTTCCAAGACCGACCCCTATCGCGTTTTCCGCGCCATGCTGGAGGCGGGTGACCCTCCTAGCACGATGGAGCAGTTGCTCGTGCGTGCCAAGGAAATGAAAGACGGATAAGGGTGCTCCCGCGCATGAAGCGTGCCAATGAACACGCCGAAGATTACCTGGCGCGAGGCTTCCGCAACGTGGACGCCGCCGCCGTGGGCAAGATGGCGCGCTGCCTGGCGTACATGGATGGGCTACCCGATTTTCAGCACTACAAGACCACAATCCTGGAGATGATGAAGCCGCAGCAGGGCTCCCTCGTCGCCGACCTTGGTTGCGGACTGGGCTTCGATATTCGGCGTCTGTCTAAGTTGGTGGGGCCGGAGGGGCGGGCAATCGGTGTAGACGCGAGCCTGACGCTGCTTGAATCCGCCCGCACCGCGAGCGAGGGCTTTCCGGCCGTCGAATTCATTCAAGCGGATATCCAGAAGCTGCCTTTTGCGGGCGGCTCTCTCCACGCCTTCAAGGTAGACCGGACACTACAGCATGTGGAGCGGCCGCAAGCGGTCCTGAGCGAGATCTTCCGCGCGATGAGGCCGGGCGGCAGGTTGGTCTGTGCCGACCCCGACTGGGGGACGTTCGCCATCGACGCGTCCTCGCTGGGCATCGCCCAGCACCCCGTCGCCCGGCAAGTCGCTCAACTCTGGAGTCACGATATCCGCAACCCCCGCATCGGGCGTGATCTGAGCAAACTCTTAGCAGAAACAGGCTTCGTCGATCTCGAGGTCAAGGAGACGGTATTATCAACACCGACCTTTGAGAGTTCCGAGATCGTATTCGATATCACGCAGAGTGCCTTGCGCCTGGCGGCGAACAGTGGAAGCGATGAACCCCTTGTGTGGCTGGCAAAGTTGCGCGAAGGCGTTAGCCCTGTTTGCTGCTCCGTCACGCTTGTGATTAACTTCGCCAGGAAGCCCTGATTTTCCTGCGTACACCGCTCACCTAAGGAGAAACCGGTGAAGACGAGAAATGTCGGTCTGGCAGCGGCATTCGGAATCGCCTTGCTGGCAGCGGGGGCCCAAGACACGCAGTATCCACCCAAAGGCCAACAGATCCCGTCTCCGGAATGTCTTACGATGCGGGGCGCTTGGGTGGGTGGCTACACGCCATGCACTGAGAGCACACACCAGGAATGGCTGAATGATGTCACCCACTGGCGTGCAGAGCGCCGTATCCGCATCGGCTATGACGATGCGCGCTACCAGATGCCGCAACTGCTGTGGACGCAATCGAGTTTCATCCAACCACAGATGATGGCACAGGACCGCTATTTCTACGACCCTGCGGCGGGCAAATACACGGTGGATCGCTACCTCGACGACTTGGAGAAACGCTATGGAGGGATCGATGCCGTCCTCATCTGGCCAACCTACCCCAACATGGGCATCGATGACCGCAACCAGCACGACATGATCCGCTCCATGCCGGGCGGCCTGGAAGGCGTGCGTAAGATGGTGGGCGACTTTCATCGCCGCGGCGTGCGCGTCCTATTCCCTATGATGATGTGGGATCAAGGCACCCGTGATCCTGGCGAGCCCTGGCCGCAGGCCATTGCGGAAACCATGAAAGCAATCGATGCTGACGGCGTCAACGGCGACACGCAGGATGGTGTGCCGCTGGCGTTCTCGTTGGCCTCAGACCGCGTGGGCCATACCCTGGCCTTCGAGCCCGAGGGGGGACCCGCCGACGAGGCTCTGGCCTGGAACGTAATGACGTGGGGACAGTATCAATTCCCCTTTGTGCCCGAGGTCGATAAATATAAGTGGCTGGAGACCCGCCACATGGTGAACATCTCCCATCGCTGGGCGCGGAACAAAACCGATGACCTGCAGTTCGCCTTCTTCAACGGAGTGGGCTGGGAAAGCTGGGAGAACATCTGGGGCATCTGGAACGGCATCACAGAGCGGGACGGGGAAGCGACACGCCGTATGGCCACGCTGGAACGCGGAGTAGCCCCCTTTCTTACCAGCCCTGGCTGGGAGCCCTATTACCCAACCCATCGCTACGGCGTCTTTGCCAGCCGCTGGCCGCTGAGCGGTCAGACCGTGTGGACCCTGGTGAACCGCAACGAGTATGACGTCAACGGACGCGAGATCTCTGTTCCCGCAGAAGACGGCGTTCGCTACTTCGACCTCTACCACGGCGTTGAGCTCACGCCGCAGCGGGAGGGGAGCGAGGCGGTTCTGGCCTTCGCCATCGAAGCACATGGCTTCGCAGCAGTCCTCGCGACCCGCGAAGGTCCGGATGCAAAGATGCAGGATCTGATGGCGCATATGAAGACGATGACGGCAGCGCCGCTGTCGTCGTATGCCGACCAGTGGAAGACTCTGGGCCAGCAAATGGTTGCGATTGCGCCGGCCAAGGTGGTGGGAGCTGCCCCAGAGGGCATGGTTGCGATCCCAGGTGGCGACTACATTTTCAAAGTGCAGGGAATCGAAATCGAAGGCTTCAACGACATTGGCGTCGATGTGCAATATCCGTGGGAGGATATGCCGCGCCGCTTTCATGAGCACCGCATGACGATCCCCCGCTTCTACATGGACAAATATCCGGTAACGAATGCGGAGTTCAAAAAATTCTTGGACGCGACCCGTTACCAGCCGGCCGACGCTGTGCACTTTCTACGCGACTGGAAGGATGGCGGGTATCCCCAGGGGTGGGCCAACAAGCCCGTGACCTGGGTCTCGCTCGAAGATGCGCGTGCATATGCCAAGTGGGCGGGCAAACGCCTGCCCCACGAATGGGAATGGCAGTATGCGGCCCAAGGCGGCAATCCGGCGCGCATCTATCCCTGGGGCGATACCTGGGAGGCGAATGCTGTGCCGGTTCCGGTGAAGGGCCGCGCGCTGACGCAGCCGGATAACATTGATGCGCACCCAGCAGGCGCGAGTGCTTTCGGCGTGATGGACATGGTGGGAAACGTTTGGCAATGGACAGACGAATTTGTCGATGACCATACTCGGGGCGGCATTCTAAGAGGCGGAAGCTATTACCAGCCGCAGGGGTCGATCTGGTACTTCCCCCAGGCGTACCGCAACGATCAACATGGAAAGCTGTTGCTGATGGCGCCCAGCTATGATCGCTCGGGGACAGTGGGTTTTCGCTGCGTTAGCGATGCTGAATAAGGCGAAAACACGGAACTTACGTAGTTACCAAAGGAGACAGCATGCCTCTCGTTCGTATCGACCTTGCTGAAGGCAGATCACTGGAGTACGGCAAACAGGTGGGCCAGATAATCTACCGCGCGTTAACGGATGTGATGAACGCCCCCAAGGACGATCTCTTCCAGATCATCACGGAACATCCCCAATTCGGTTTGCAGTTTGACCGGGAATTTCTTGGCGTTCACCGATCCGACGAATGCATCTTTGTCCAGATCACTTTGAATAGCGGTCGAACCGTGGAGATGAAGCAGCGTTTCTATAAAACCGTGGCCGACGGCCTGCACGAAAGCTTAAAGCTGCGCCGGGAAGATATCTTCATCAGCCTGGTGGAAGTGTCAAAGGAGAACTGGTCCTTCGGCAACGGAGAAGCCCAATACGCACCGGCTACGCCATAACGCGATGCAGGTGTTGAATTCGACACATCCACAGTCAGGCGCGGAGAACGAAGCGGAAGCGCATATCTTCGCCAAACCACATGATGTAGTTTGTTCCCCAGGCGTTGTTGAAGAGATTGCAATGCACGCCACCGGAAAGATCGGCTTGTGCCCGGGAAAAATTCAGCGGCGATTTTTCTCCGAACGCAATGAGCGGCGAATCCAGCGTCTCCACAAAGAAGGACTGCTGCTCATCCCTGTAGCCGAATCCCGTGGATACGGCGTGCATATGCCGATTGCCGGAGGACACCACGTCAAAGGGCGAAACCTGCTCGCCCGACTTATCCATCATCCAGCCCTGTTGGCTGGGGACGATCGGATGAAAGCTTAACCAGAGCGCTTCGGGCAGACGCGTGGCGGGCTTCTGAAACCAGTAGAAATTCAGGTGGATCACGGGTTCTGCTTTGGGGAGCACCAGTTCCAAATACATCGTTTCGGGGAAGGCAGCTCTTCCTGATTTCAGCGCTTCACGATCCCGGATCTCCAGATGGGCAAGCACATGATGAGCTTCTGCATCTTCCTCCACCTGGAGATCTGCCAAAGATGGCAACCACTCACGGCTTTCCGCCCCAAAACGCTCAATGTTGGGCTTTCCAAAATCTTTCTTCGCCCAATCGGCGTCGCTGATCACATAATTGGAAAAGAATCGCGCGTAATCCTGCGGGGAAAGCGTCTGGTAGGAAAAGAGAGCCAGAGGATGATCGGCAGAGGCCCATTCCCGGCCCGATCTCTTGCTGCGCAGACGACTGATCGCTCCCGTTCCCGGATCCAGCGCGAGTACGAAGTGAGCCGTCTCCACTTCTTTGCCGCCGAGGTGACTGGAGGCTCGCGGCAACTGCGGCGGCTTGGCTTCGAGCTGGCGCAATGAGGCCAGCGCCTGATCACGTAGGGGCGCAGGCAACGTGGCTATTCCGTCGAAAAGATCCTGGCGCTTTTCCACCCAGCTGTGCTGCACCACCTCGTAGTTCTTGGTGTGCAGCATCTCGGCCAGATCGTGCGGGGTGTAGTGGTCGAAATCGAGCCAGGTTTTGGTGTCGGTGCCCCAGGTGTGCTCGGGTTCAAGAAGAACGTGGCGAAGCAGACCCAGATCCGTCGCGTCACCGATGTGGAAGCTCTGCTGCGCGAGCCAGCTCTGACGGAGCCGCGCGACCTCACGATACCTTGCGACCTTAAGAGGATCACTGGCAATCCCATGGATCCAGGTATCCCCAATCTCCTGCTTCACCACGGGCAAGTTACCCCGGTACGCTTCGACGGCGTCGGCAATCTCACTGAGATTGGTGGGGATCACCTGCGCATTGGGGAATTGACGTTTCAAATCGGCGCAGATCTGCACGATCTCTTCAGGTTTGTGCGGGCCGCTGTTGTCATCTCGCACGATGATCGCAATTGCCAGATCCGAACCTGGCACTCGCCTGACGGCGCCGTACTCGTGGTGGTACATAACCACTAGCGACGCTCCTCGCAGATCGGTCCACACAAATAAGGGCGGTACTTCGGCGGTTGTGCTCGCTCCATTGACGCCGATGTCAAGAAACTTCACGCCTTGAGCGGCCAACGGACCGATGAGCCCCCGCGTGTGACCAGGCACGTCGGTCATCTTGGCGCCGGTCGTGGTTCGGCCAAATCGACGGTCCAGGGCCTTTGATAAAGCGATGCCTCCGGAAATCATCGACTCGTCCATCAGCTCGGTTTGCCAACTAAAGGGAAGAGCGTGCCAGGCAATATCGCCGCTGGAGATGGCATGCTCCATGCGGCGGCGATCGTCGGGGGTAGCCTGCTCGAGATACTCGTAGAGCAGCCATGAACCGGTCGTCCAGACGTAGCGGCACGAACCAGACTGCCGCATTTCCTCCGCCACCCGGATCGCCTGGGGAAAGAACTCGGTGAAGTACCGGTGAACTACCGCCGCCTGCGTGTCAATGAAGCCGGCGTCGAAGTGACACTTGAACATGACCAGGACACGCTTGACCTCCCCATCGGGCGCCTGCGCCTGCTGGGAGAAGGCTTGTCCGGCAGCGATCCCGCCGCCCAAAGCAATCACAGACCTGATAAACTCACGACGCTGCATCGTAGGTTGGGGCTCCAAGTCGCACGGTCACGGCACACCGCCTACCGGATACCGCGACTGTTCAAGAATCTTACACGGACGAATCGGGATGGCGGGTCGCCGGCAAATGCAGCTTCAGGAATGTTTTCTGTAGATCCGGGTCGCCACCACGCTGGCTTGGGGCGAATCCGAACCGAAGCTCCTGGTCTCAATTAATATCTCGAACGGGTTAAGAGAACCGTCTGCATTGCTGAACTGCCCCAGAAGCGGTCGCATCGCGACCTGGTTGAAGAGCGTGTCTATCGCCGCCTCGGTTCCGGCCATCGTTAAGCCTTCCGCCAGAAGGACCCATCCCGTGTTGTTGAGATTAGGAACGAATCCGATGACCGCATAGGTACGATGCGAGGGCCCGTTCGCATCATTCTCGTAGACCGGGAGCTCTCCGGCCTGAGGGTGCCTGTTCACGATGTGCGAGGCGTTCGGATGGGGCTGATATTCGAATTGGAAATTAAGCGTTTTCTCGAACAGCTCTGCCCAAGGATTGGAGAAACTGGACCCCAGAAGAATGACGTTCGCATCTTTAAGGTCGTCCATGTGAAGGTCGCGTGAGTAGCGCACCGTGAGGTGACCTTGATTTGCCTCCGGCAAGCGCGAAAACCTCACCACCGCGTTCAGATCTGTAACATTGGTGTAACGCTGCGCGTCCAGGTCTCTCATGTTCTGCTCATCAACGTTGTAGGGGCTCTTGAGAGACAGATAATCCCGATTAATGTATTCCGACAACGGAACCAGATGACCCGTCAGATTCTGGATCATGACAATCCCATCGTCGGACGGAACAATGAGCGTCGGGCGGCTCTTGTCGAAGAGGCGTGCCCACAAGGGGTGCGACGGGTCCGCAGAATTTGTGGAAACGCGATGCGCGACCGCCCAGGCAATTGCCAGACAGGCGAGCAACACCAAGACCCCCAAGCCAGGGACAAGCCAGCGACGACGCCCGGGCTGTACAGCCACCATGGCAGGCGCCGCAGTCGCCACGGTTTCCAAAACGCTGCCCGTATCCGTTTCACGCTCCGTTACCACCAGCAACGGGCGCTCCTGAAAGTGATTGCGGGAATAGACCGGAACGTACTTTCCCCGGGGAATGCTGAGGCGAAGCTCCTCCTCCCGGCCCTCCTCCAGGAAATATTGGTCCAGACGATTGCGGAGCTGCCGGGCATAGTTCCTTACGATATTGTCTTCGCCGGGATGGTAGCCCTGACGCCGGCCGAAGACATGAACACCAATCTGGTGTTCGCTAATCTCGGCGGTCTTACCAGTAATCTCGCGTTCACACACATAGAGAAGAAAGCGGGACAGTAGAGCCGACTTGGCAAAGCTGCGGCTGGCGACGATGCGTTGAGCCAACTGCCAGCGCGGTTCGGTGGCCAGATTAGAAATAGGTTTCCATGCCGAGGCGGCTGGCAAATCAGCGTTGACGGCGGCATCTTTTGAAGCTGACTCGAAATCTGGTAGTGAGACGTCGCTCTGGTTCATAGCGTCCACGCACGGAAGGGTAACAGATCCACGAGAAGAAACGGTAAAACTTGCTAAGTTGTTGTCCTGGCAAACTTTATTTAAAGTCTACGGAATTTTCCAACTAGGCTACACATTCCGGGAGAAGTAGAAATCACATGCATGCCGCCCGTCAAACACTCGGTGTAAACACAGGGTAGACCCCTTCCAAATCGCGTCGCCGAAGCGCCAACATGGGGCCACTGAAGTCTTTCTGAGAGGCCTGACATGTCAACGATTGGAATTGTTCCAGCTATTGATGCGCGTCCTTCCGCCGTGTCACAGTTTATTCATCCAGTAACAGATACGGTATCCACACCAGGTTTGACTAAGGTATCCACACCAAGGTGGATCGTCAGCAGGTCGTCCGCGGCGAGATCTTGGGGTCGTGGCATTGGCGCCCGCATCTCCTATTCTCTTGCCGCGCTAACGATTGTCTTCTGGATATTCTGCGCTGGCACCGCGTTGGCGCAAAATGACGTGGGCTCCATCGTCGGATTCGTGACGGACTCCTCCGGGGCGGTCGTGCCCAACGCAAAGGTAACCATCAAGAATGAGGGAACGGGCGAAAGCCGTACGGTTTCCACGGATGGGTCAGGTCACTACGCGGTCCCGAACCTGCCGCCCACTGTGTACACCATGACGGCTGAGGCCACCGGCTTTCAGAAGTACGAGAGTACACACAACGTCCTGGCGTCCAATAGCACCATCTCGATCGACGCGGTGCTTACGCTCGGAGCGGCTACCCAGACGGTCGAAGTGACGGCCACCGCCGCGCTCTTACAGACTCAGTCCGCAGCGGTACAGAGCGAGATCAACGGAGAGCAGATCCAAAAGATGGAGTTGAACGGCCGCAATCCCATCTACATGACACAATTTCTGCCTGGCGTCTCCAGTACGGCAACCCTCGGCGACTTTAACTTCGCTTTCAACAGCGGGGACAGTTTCAACATCAATGGGGCTCGCACGCAGGATACGTTGTACACCATCGATGGCGCTCCCGCGGTTCGCACGCGAGATGACGGAGAGATCATCGCCGGCGTGAATGTCGATGCGGTGCAGGAAATGCAGGTGATCACAGCCGCTTACTCGGCGGAGTATGGCGGTGCATCCGGCGCCCAGGTGCGCATCGTGAGCAAGAGTGGAACCACCAATTTTCACGGTGGCGCGTACGAATACCTGCGCAATTCGGCGATGAACGCCAACACCTGGTCGCGGAACCTGAACCCCGCAACCCGTTTTCCTTCCCCCTTTGTTTACAACAATTTTGGATTCCTCATCGGCGGCCCTATCTGGGCCCCAAAGGTGCCCTTCTTAGATAGCCTGCGGGACAAGGCCTTCTTCTTCGTCAACGAGGATTGGGTTCGCTACCGCTTTGCAGCCACGCAAAACATGACGGTGCCTACCGCGTTGATGCGCCAGGGCAACTTCAGTGAACTGCTGAATCCGAGTAATCCGTACTATGCGGGTGGCAAACAGCTCTACGTGCCGGGTACGTGCCCAGTGTACGGTGCTGCAACCTGTGTGGCTTACCCTGGCAACATCATTCCGGCGGCGCAATTGAGTCCAAACGGCGTCGGGATCATGAACTCCTATCCTCTGCCGACTCCCGGATTCCAACAGGGATCGCAAAACTATGCCGGCTCGCTCCCCAACCCGGAAAATCAGCGTAAAGGCCAGATCAACGGCGACTTTCTTGTCACGCAAAACAACCACCTCTTGTTTCGGCGCTCCGACAACTCGTTCTACCAGCTCTCCCCTTACAACCAGAGTAACCCCCAGGTTCCGATCATTTTCGAGCGCCCCAACCAAACAATCTCTGTGGGTTGGGTCTGGACGATCAGCCCCACCATGATCAACGAGGCCCACGCCAGCGTCAGCGTCGACGACGTCTATATCCAGGCCGCGCCTGGAGGAGCTGGCTATGATCGGGGAACATTCGGAATCGATTTTGCCTATATCGTGCCTGGCTCGAAAGCGTCCGAGCAGAAAATTCCCACCGCCACCCTGCCCACTTTCTCCAGCATTGCCGGTGGGCCATATCCGTCCCACTCATCCGGGATCATTTATACGGCATCCGACAGCTTGACCAAGGTATGGGCGAACCACACCGTCAAGGGGGGCTTTTTCTTCGACCGTATGGGCGAAAACGACAACGATCAAATCAATGTTTCGACGGTTCCCGGGGGGGCCAGCAACCAGAACGGCACGTTCCTTTTCACCGACACACGGACCGGCTTGGGCGGTACCTCTGGCGTAGGCTTGGCCAACCTGGCACTCGGCTTGGCAGACGTCTATACCGAGATTGGCACCAAGGCATTCACTACCTGGCGCGGAAGGATGTTTGAGGAGTTTATCCAGGACAACTGGCAAGTCACTCACAAACTCAATCTGGATTATGGTCTTCGCATCACGACCATCATTGCTCCGAACGCGCAGGATGGCAATGCGGACTACTTCGATCCTGCCGCATTCAATCCGGCGAGTGTTCCAGTGCAAAGTCCAACCACGGGCCTTATCACTCTGGGTACCGGCAATCCTTATAACGGCATCGTGATTCCCGGACTTAGTAAATTCCCTAGCTCTGCTCTTGCAGGCAATCGAGTCCCTGCCGCGAATCCGGCCAATAACGCCTGCGCCGGCCAACCCTGCAACGGCCTGTTTGCCCCCAACCTGCCAAAAGGGTTCGTGCACACCAAGACCGCGGTTCTGCCACGTATCGGCATCGCTTATCAGCTATTTCCAACTACCGTGGTCCGCATGGGGGGTGGGAGATTTGTAGAGAATAAGGGGATCATCGACAACATTTTCCCCGGCGGCAATTCTCCGTTCCAGCCCACGGTGTCAGTCAATAACATTTCGGTCGACAACCCGGGGGCGGGGTTAACTCCGACAGTAGAACCTCCCATCCAGCTCACCACAATGAACGCCAACCTGGTGCCCCCGACAAGGTGGAATTGGAACGTGACCCTCCAGCAGCAGCTTCCAGGGCGCCACTCGTCACTGTCGATCGCCTATGTGGGTGCCCGCGGTCTACATAATTGGGATGTGTTTGACATCAACCAACCCACGGTTGGTTCGCTAACCAGGAACCCGGGCATCAACCCGAACTATCTCCGGCCCTATAGGGGTTTCGCCGCCATCCAGCAAGCGCAAAGCGGGGTGAGCGAGACTTACCATTCGTTACAAGCCGCATGGAATTGGCAATTCGGCGACGGTTCTATGTTCGGAGTTGCCTACACCTGGTCCAAGGACATGGATAACGGTTCCAATTACCATACAATCGTCCCCGATACCTACGACACATCGAATCTTTGGGGGCCTTCGGAGTACGACATCGGCAAGGTTTTCATCGCGAACTACCTCTATGTGCTGCCTTTCTTTAAGGGACAGCACACCCTGTTAGGCAAGGTGGCGGGTGGCTGGCAGATCAGCGGCAGCACGCAATTCCAAACCGGCCTTCCCTGTTCCGTTGGGGTTGCCAACGACTACGCCGGAGTCGGAGAGTCGGGCAGCTTCAACTGCCAACCGCCCAACATTCCAACAAGTTCTGTGGGCCAGTTCTGGGTGCAGCACGGCGGGGTGAGGCATGTAGGCAAATTTGCCGGTTCTACTGGTGGCGCCGGCAGCCCTAAGTGGTTTGCTACGACAGCTCAAGACGGAACTCCTCTCTGGACTGCGCCCCCCGCCGGCACGTTTAATCTGCAGCATGGCATTCGCGACAATATTTTCGCGCCTGGCCTGGTAAACTGGAATATCGCGATGATCAAGGCCTTCCCCGTTTTCAGGGAGAATGGCTTCGAGTTCCGTGCCGAGGCGTACAACTTCCCGAATCATCCCAACTGGGCTTCGCCGAACTATACTCCCACTTCATCCCAGTTCGGGGAAGTGATCCAAAAGACCACCAGCAATCCGCGGACTCTGCAAGTCGGGTTGCGTTATCGCTTCTAGCTGCGTAGCGAACCTAAGGGGAACTCCCGCGCAAGAAACACTGTACGGGAGTTCCCTTTTACTTTTGTGCAAGTGGTTCAAGTGCCTGCCAGTGAAACTCGGGGAGGCTAGAGAACGTCCCACGCAACAACTTTGTAGAATCGTCCAGCCTCGGTCGGTCTCATTTCCGGGCTGGTGAAGTCCGTGTTGTCCAAAACCCCGGGGGGCGCCAAATGTTAAAAACCATCACTGAATTGGGCAAGCGAATCGGAGCTACGCGCCATCACAATTTCCTCCTAACCATGATGGGGGCCGTTCGGCTGCGAACCATGACTGGATGCCTTTTGCCCGTTCTCGCCGCCTACCCGCTGCTGCCCTCGCTTGAGGGCCAAACGATGAAGGCCCCGGATATCACCAAAGACCCCACCCTGTTCGTCGTGCCATACGCTCACCTCGATACGCAGTGGCGCTGGGAAATGCCGCAGACCATCAGCGAATACCTGCTGAAGACGATGCGGGTGAACTTCGACTACATCGATAAGTATCCCCACTACGTCTTCAACTGGACCGGCTCGAACCGTTACCGTCTGATGAAGGAGTATTTCCCCGACGATTACGCCCGGCTGACGCAATATGTCGCCGCAGGCCGCTGGTTCCCAGCCGGCTCATCGGTGGAAGAAGGCGACGTGAATCTCCCCAGCGCCGAAGGAATTTTTCGTCAGATTCTGTACGGCAACGATTACTACCGCAAAGATTTTGGCAAGGCAAGCACGGAGTTCATGCTGCCGGACTGCTTTGGATTCCCCGCCTCTCTGCCCAGCATCCTCGCGCACGCCGGTCTGAAGGGATTCTCCACCCAGAAGCTCAGTGCAGCATGGCAGCCGGCCCCGAAGATTGGCGGCCCTGATTCCCCCGAACAGACCCCCGAAGGGATCCCGTTCAACGTTGGCCTATGGATTGGCCCTGACGGAAAGAGCGTGATCGCGGCCTTGAACCCCGGCGGATACGGCAGCAGCGTCTACACCGATCTCAGCCAGGAACCCGGGCCACCGCCGCCACCGCCCCAATTAACCAGCGAGGAAAAGGCGCGGCTCACGCCGGCGCAACTGCGCGCCCGGGAACGGCCGCGAGAGTGGGAACAGGACTGGGTCAAGCGCATCGATCTGGACGGCAAAGTCACCGGCGTCTTCGCCGACTACCATTATGTCGGCACCGGAGACGTTGGCGGAGCCGCCCGGGAATCGACGGTAAAACTGTTGGAAGCCATCGTTGATAAGAGCGAGACGGTACTTCCTTCTCCTCCTCGCGCCTTCGGTCAACAGGATCAGCAAGGCTCGGCGCCGCAGGGTCCAACGGTACGCGTCGGAGAAGGTCCCGTCCACGTGATCGAGTCGACTGCCGATCAGATGTTCAACGACATCAAGCCCGACATGACCGCGCGTATGCCTCAATACAAAGGCGATCTGGAGTTGATCAATCACTCCGCCGGATCGCTGACGTCACAGGCTTACCACAAGCGCATGATTCTCAAGAATGAGCTCCTCGCCGACTCTGCAGAAAAAGCCTCGGTGGCGGCCGCATGGATGGACGGGCGGCCTTACCCCCAGCAACAGTTGAACGATGCCTGGACACTGGAACTGGCTGGGCATTTTCACGACCTGGCCGCCGGCACCGCGACCCCGCGCGCCTATCAGTACTCCTGGAATGACGACAATATTGCCGCCAACCAGTTTGCCGGCGTGCTGACCAGCGCCACCGAATCGATCGCTTCCGGGATGGACACGCAGGGCAAGGGAACGCCCATCGTGGTGTATAACCCGCTCAACATCGCTCGCGAAGACGTGGTCGAGGCCAAGATCGAGTTTCCGGGCGGGGTGCCAAAAGCTGTCCGAGTCTATGGTCCCGATGGTTCGGAGGCGCCAGCCCAACTGGAAGACGGAAAAGTACTTTTCCTGGCCAAGGCGCCATCTGTGGGATATACGGTCTATCGCGTGTTGCCGGCGCAAAATGCCACGGCGAATGAAACCGTTAACGTGACGGAATCGACGCTCGAAAATGCGCGGTATCGCGTGCAACTCAACCAGGATGGAGATGTTTCCAGCATCTACGACAAAAGCCTGAACAAGGAGTTGCTCTCGGCGCCGATTCGGCTGGCCATCTCCACCGATGTGCCAAAACAATACCCGGCCTGGAACATGGACTTCGATCAGGAGCAAGCGGCGCCCCGAGCCTACGTGAGCGGCCCAGCGCAGATCCGGGTGGTTGAGCGTGGTCCCGTTCGAGTCGCGCTGGAAGTAACGCGTCAGACGGAAAACTCCAAATACGTGCAGACGATTCGCCTTTCAGCCGGCGATGCGGGCAACCGGGTAGAATTCGGCAACGCCATCGATTGGCAAACCCTGGCCGCCAATCTCAAAGTAGCTTTTCCACTCAGCCCGGCGAATGAAGATGCCACTTACAACTGGGACGTGGGCACCATAGAGCGGCCCAACGCGCAGGAGCGTCAGTTCGAGGTCGCCTCGCATCGCTGGATCGATCTCACGGACAAAAGCGGCAGCTTCGGAGCGACTATCCTGACGGAATACAAGAACGGCTCCGACAAGCCGAACGACCATACCATCCGGTTGACGCTGCTACGCTCGCCCGGAATGCAACCTCCCACCAATGGACGTCCGCAAGGGTACAGCGACCAGGCAAACCAGGACTGGGGTCATCACGAATTCGTATTCGGCTTGGCGGGACACGCCGGGACTTGGCAACAAGCGCAGACGGATTGGCAGGCTTATCGTCTCAGCGATCCTCTCATCGCCTTTCAGGCGACCGAGCACCCCGGGCCTCTGGGCAAGAGCTTTTCCCTCCTTCAGCTCAACAACTCCAGAATCCGCGTGCTGGCTCTCAAGAAAGCGGAAGCAGACGACGAAATCATTCTCCGCATGGTCGAGCTCGACGGTCATCCCGCGCAAGATGTGCGCGTCTCTCTCGCTGGGCCTATCGTCGCCGCGCGCGAAGTCAATGCCCAAGAACTACAGGAACAACAAGAGTCGGCAACTGTTAGCAACGGGGCGCTGGTCACGTCCTTCACGGCGTATCAACCGCGTACCTATGCCCTGCGCCTCGGTCCACCGGCGGCAAAGCTGACCGCCATTCGTTCGCAACCGGTTGCGCTCAAGTACGACCTTGCCGCAGCCAGCAATGACGACACCAAGACGGCAGGCGGCGGCTTCGATGGTAAAGGCCACGCGATAGCCGCCGAAATGCTGCCTGCTGCGATCGCTTATCACGATGTCGAGTTCAAGTTAGCACCCGCAAAAACCGGGGAGCCGAATGCAGTGGTTGCCAAAGGTCAAGCGATTCCTCTGCCTTCCGGGCACTACAACCAGGTTTACATTCTGGCTGCTTCCGCGGATGGAGACCAGAAGGCTGCATTCCGGGTAGGCGCCAAGACGGCGAACCTTACCATCGAGGATTGGGGCGGATTCATCGGCCAGTGGGATACCCGCATCTTTAAGAACCAGGACGACCGCAATTGGGATATCTCAGCTCATCACGCGCCGTGGCCTCCTGCCGATGAGCAACAGCGCGAGCAACGCGTCCCGTCGCCTCGCTATCCCGAGGATTACGTGGGTCTCGAGCCGGGCTACGTTAAGCCCGCCAGTCTGGCGTGGTACGCGTCCCATCGTCACACAGCCGATGGCCTCAACCAGCCGTACCAATACTCTTACCTCTTTGCGTACTCGATCCAGATGCCAGAAGGCGCACGGACGCTCACTTTGCCCGACAACGACAAAATCCGCATTCTCGCGGTCTCGGTAGCAGAAGAAAGCCCACAGCTAAGCCAGGCACAACCGCTCTACGACACGCTGAATCGCACAGAACCGCCAACCGCGGCCCCCTCATCGAGCGCTTCTTCGAGGTGAGGCTGATCAGGCACCGCCATTCCCTGGACTCAGGAGGGATTCCTGGACTGGATAATTGTTCTGACTAGTGATATGACTAGTCAGAGGGTTTCCCATGGCTTGGCAGGTGCAGGACGCGAAAGCGCGATTCAGTGAGTTTCTCGATGCAAGCCTCCGGGATGGGCCACAGGTCGTGACCCGACGCGGCGTCGAAGCTGCTGTGCTGGTGCCGATCGAGGAGTGGCGCCGCCTAAAACAGGCAGCCCGTCCTACCCTCAAACAGCTCCTGCTAGCCCCTGGTGCCCGGTTCGATGTTCCGGTTCCCAAGCGCGGTGGGCTTCGCCGCCGACAACCTCGGGAGTCTTCATAAATGTATTTGCTAGACACGAATGTCGTGTCAGAGCTCCGTAAGCCCAAACCACACGGTGCGGTGATCGCTTGGATCCGAGCCACTCCGGACGATCAACTTTTCGTTTCGGCCTTGACGTTGGGAGAACTACAAGCAGGTGCGGAGCGCACTCGAAGGCAAGACCAGGATAAGGCGGAAGCTATCGACGCATGGATCGACCAGCTTTCCGAAGCCTACGAAATAATTTCCATGGATGCAAGCATGTTTCGCGAATGGGCGCGCCTCATGGAGGGAAGATCTGACCATCTGCTTGAGGACGCAATGATTGCAGCCACAGCACGGGTCCGCGGCTTCATCGTCGCCACGCGCAATGTTCGTGACTTCAAAGATTTGGCAGTAGAGGTTCTCAATCCCTTTACGCCTAAGACCTAAGCATCAGGCCTCGCCGGGCTGAAGCTGAGCTTGGCCTCCCAGTCCATTGGGCTGAACAGCGAAGGTCGCGCGAATATCTTCGTACAAAGGAGCAAGGATCGTTGCCAGGCGATCGGCCAGGCCCACTACGTCGGAAGCTGTGTCGGGAACCGGAACGCCGAAGCCGCCGTAGTATTGCTCGGTTTCCTGCCGCATGCGGGCTGCAGATTGCCGGATATCCGGGACACCCTCGATAGGCCTCCCGACGACCTCACTCGCCATCGCTCGCATTACCAGGGCAATGTCTTTTTCAAACACGACTCCAGCCTGGGCGATCGGCTCAGGCAAACTACTGAGCGGCTTCTGCGAGAGATACTGCGCAGAAGTGATTTGTACCTGCAGCAAAGCGCGTATCGAAGGTTGCCACCGCCGGAGGTCTTCGCGGATCTGCAGCTTTCGCTGACGCGAAGAGCCAAACTCGAACAAGACCGCGTCGGCTTGCGCACTTACTGCCTGAAAACCGGCATTGAGCTGATCACGTAACTGGCGAATTCGCTGGATTGCCTTCACCTGATCCTGCTCCAGCAGCTGCTCGGCCAGCTCGGCAAACATCACCAGATTGCGGGCAAAGACGGTTTGCATTTCCTCAAGCGCATCCTTCACCCAAAGGCGATCGTAGATGAGCCACATGCACATCAAACCTAGCAGGACACCGAAGACACGGTCGCGCGCAATAGAGAGCGAAGTTTGGATGGTGAACTCCTGTAGGTTAATGAGGTAAAAGGCCAGGGCAAGCTGCACGCCCAGATAGGAAAGCCTTGCCGAAGAGGTCGCAATCCAGGAGGAGATGGCGGTCACGGCCATGAACAGGAGTGTAAAGCCGGTAATCGAGTCAAGGTAGGGCAACACAAAGATCTGGGCCCCGAAGCCAAAGATAATGCCGCCAATAAATGCCCCTACAAACCGCAGAAATTGCTTTTGCCGGGATGAGCCGATGGTAGAAAGCGCGGTGATGATACAAGTCGCCATCGAAGTGCTGAGCCCTGGCCAGTCAACCGCCGTGTAGATGATGTAGCTAGCCATGGACGCGAGCGTGCCACGCAAGGCAAATTGGACGTGAGTTGGGTTGGAAAAGGCGTCACGGGCAAAAAAGTGCGTGGGTTGCTCTTCGTCCAGGGGCGCTACAACGAACTCTCCGACAACGTCAGACCCCGAAAATGCTTCCGGAATGAGCGCGACAGTTCTTTCCATCGACGACAAAAACGGCAGCTTCGACGGCTCCGCCTGCGGACGCTGGATCTTCGAAGGAGACCGCCTGTGCACTAGATCATGGCAAAGCATTTCAATTTCGTCAGCCAGACGCAGGCAACGGGCCTTGTCGGCCGCGTCGATTCGCCGCGCATCCCCTTGCGCCGGATGCGCGTGCTCGGTAACAGCGAGCCGAAAACTCGCAGCCACGTCTACTAATTGCCCCACCAGGGCAACCGCCGTGCCCAACTGCGCCTTGAAATGGGCGCTGTATGGCGATCGAATGATGAGCCGTCGCAGCCTCGAAATGCCGACCATTCCGAAAAGCGAAAGTCTTTTCTCCGACACACTATCAAGAGGCTGCTCTGCCGCTGTGCTGCGCAAGACATTCTCCACGGTCTGGAGCCGGGTCTCGATTCCCTCGGTGAGGTCAGTGGTGGGATGAACACTGCGGAAAACATACTCAACCACAATCGCGACTACGATCCCTATCGCGACCACTCCGCCCAGCCATAGTGTGTTCTCGACCCGGGCCTCTACGGGAATAGTGGTTCGATCCCAAAGCGGAATGGCGCCGGCGACGGTGAAGCCAAAGGCTACCGCCGTCCCGTAATCGTTCATGATACTGATCAGGAAAAAGGACACAAAGAGGCTGATGGCAACCCCCAGGAAGTGGGTCAGCGGATCGTCGACTAGCATGGCAGCGCCAATCAAGGTGTAGATCGTGGCCAACCCGAAAGCCGCGATTCCCTTCAACCCGGCAACCAGCGTCGCTGTGGGATTTTCCCGGCTTAGGAATAAAACGAAAATTGCGCCCAGAAAACCGTTGGGAATCTGAAACGTCATGATGATCCACATCACGAGTGTCCCGGCGATGGTGACCCGGGCCACGACCCAAGCCCTTCCCGGATAAGGCGTGAGCTCGCTCTTCAGGAAATTCCAAAACCAATTCCATGCGTCATCGATCGCATTGGGCAGCGCTTTGCCCTGGGCCGCCACGGCTATTTCTCTCCACGGATCACGACCACTGCAGACTCGCTCAGGCGGAAGGGTTCGGTCTCCGGGGCAACAATGCGAACCCGGACCGGATACCGTGTCGCCAGATGCACCCAATTCAACGAACGCTGCACATCCGGCAAACCGGTCTGCGTAAACGTCCCCACCAGCGTGGAGTCCGGCCGCACACCGAAGCCAACACTGTCGACTACGCCGTCATAGCGCACCGAAGGCCGGGAGAGCACATAAACGTCGGCATGCATCCCCGGATGGATGTGGTGCAGTTGCGTCTCGCGGAAGTTTGCCACCGCCCACCACACGCGAGTGTCGATGAGGGTAAAAACCTGCTGCCCGGTATGGGCGTAGGCGCCGCGGGAGATGGTCATGTTGGTCACGCGCGCATCAAAGGGCGCATACACCCTGCAGTTGTTCAGGTTGTACTCTGCGGTGCGAATCGCCGAGGCTCGCCCTTCGCGCTGAGCCGTGAGCGGATCCAGCGTAAGAACACTGTGCTGCGATTGGTCGTATTGCGCGTGGCTTTGCTCCATCGCGGCCTTTGTCTGCGTGTATACGGCTTGCGCGGATACCACTTGCGCCTCGGCCAAAAGCAATTGCGAACGGAGTTGTTGCACGGCCTGCTGTCTTGCAGTTACCGCGGTTCTCACCTGGTCCACCTGGTCGACGGTGACGAATTGCTTGGCCAGCAGCGGCTCAATGCGATGAAAATTGTTGGTCTGGTAAGCAAGTTCGGCGTTGGCGCTGTCAAGGGCCGCTTGCGCAGCCGCAACATTTGCCTTGGCTTCGTTGACTGAAGCTGCGGCGCGATCGACGTTCGCGGCGGCGCTATCCGTATTCGCCCGGGCAGCACCTACTGCGCTCACCTGGGAGGCGATCGTCCTTCGCTGGTCCACAATCTGCCCCTCCAGCGTGCTCTGATCAGACCTCGCCTTTTCCAGCGCGTATTCATACGGCCGTGGATCGATCTGGAAGAGCAACTCCCCTTGTTTGCGGAATTCGTTGTCTTCGACCGCAAGCTCGGTGATGGGGCCGTCGACCTGCGGAGCGATGCCGATGAAGTTGGCGAATACCTCCGCATCATCGGTACGCGGGTGGTCGTTGGTGCGGATGATCACCGCCCCACCCGTAGTCACGGCGGCCGCAATGATGACAATGCTGACAATCCTGCCGAGACGCTGGCTCTGCACATCTGTGTCGTTTTCAGGCATCGCATCTCCTTCCGGATTAACTGAAGAACAAAAGCCAAATGGTAAAGGTAAAAAACAAGGTCAAGCACGGATATACGAGGACGAGCGGCAGCAGCAGCTTCTCCTCGAGCTTGATGTGCAGAAAAAACAAGCGGACGGCTACGGCAAGCAGGATGCCGGCGATACCGCAGCCGATCCAGGCGGGGAAAAACGATCCCAGGATATTGAACGAGGGGGCGCGCGAACATCCGGCAACCAATAATGGGGTCGCGAATGATGCTCCGACAGCAACCGTCCGCTTCGTGCCTCGGCCAAGCGGCGTTCGCGAATTTCCCGTCAATTTTTCCACCCCTCTCGCGGTGAGTTTTGGGGACATTGGTTTATGGCCCTTTCGTATGCAACAAGTCGCCCGTCTGAAACGCTAACGCGGCTACACCGGTCAACAATTGAGTGCGCGCAGTCACATCCGCGGTGCGCGCGGCAGCAAGCGTACGCTGGGCCGAGACCACATCGATCTGGCTGCGCACTCCGTATATGTAGGACTGCAGCGCCGCATTGTAGGACGAAGAGGCCGCTTCCAGTAATGCAGCGGCGGCCTTCTGTTGGCGGAGCGCAGTGCGCGCAGTGGAGTACGCCGACCACACTTCGTTTTCCACCTGATCGCGTGTCGCATCCACTTCAGCGGCGGCTTGCTTTTGCTCAGCCCTCGCGCGCGCCAGCCGCTGTTCACGTGCAAAGCCGTCAAACAAATCCCAGGTAAGGCTCAAGTGCACATTCCAGAGCTCCTGGTAGGGGGAGTAAACCCCGGGCGCCTGGTCCTGCACCCCATAGCTCTTGGCGATACCGCCTGTCCCTTCGATACTAAGGGTCGGCAAATAAGCTGTCTTGGCTGATTTCACTGCGGAACCAGCAGCGCGCAGCTCCGCCACACGCTCCATCAGGTCGGGCCGCTGCGCAAGGGCCTTGTCGATCGATGCCTCAACTGTGCCCGTGATCTCCTGGGGAATGTTCAACGACTGAATACTCTCCACCTGCAATGGGTTGACAGGTGAAATGCCAAGAGCCGTGGCGAGATCGCCGTGGGCAATCTCAGACGCCCCAAGAGCCGCCTGCAAATCGTAGTCCGCCTGCGCAGCAGCACTTCGAGCCTCAAGCACGTCGGGCAGCGTTGCCAGGCCGAGCTCGAGACGTGCTTCCGCGGCCTGCTGGTCGGTCTGCGCATTCTTGAGGTTGGCTTCCGCCACATCCTCCTGCCCTTTCGTGTCAAGCACGTGGTAGTACGCCGCCATCACCTGGAAGATAACCTTGCGATGCGTGTCATTGAAGAGGAGGTTGGCGGCGAGGAGATTGTTCCGGCTGATGGCAATCTCATCCAGCCGCCTGCCGAAATCGAAGATGGTGTAATCCAACTCCAGCGTGGGAGAGAACGTGAATAAGGTTTGCCGGATGTAGGTCGGTGCGAGCAGAAGATTGTAGCGGTCGGTCTGCGCAAGCACTGCGGCAGCCATGGTCGGATACAGAGTAGATTTGCTGATTCCAAGGTCGGCGGCGCGCGCCTTGGCGTTTTCCCATGCCACGCGGGTTTCCGGGTTGTTCTCTTCGGCCAGGTTTACTAATTCGGGCAGAGTATAAATCTTGGCGGGATCAGGAATGAAGGCAGGAGCAGATCGCGGCGGAGGCGACTGCAGACTCGTCGTGCCTCGCCAGGGCTGCTGCGGAGAAATCGGCGCTCGCTGGGCGCAGGCGATTCCTCCCAGCAATGCCATGAGTATGGTGGCCGATTTTCTAAGAGCTCGGTTCATTCGCGACGCGCCCGCAGTCAGACGGGATTTCTTATAGATGTATACCGTAAGAGACGGTCGTACACATCCATAGGAAATTTGGCCTGAGCAACCGGATGATAGCATCCTGGTTGCACCGGGGCGAGCGAGACAGGCGAGAGGGCGCCGCGCTAAGGTCGGAAAAAACTGCGGGTGGAACAAAAAGCAAACGGGCGGAGTTTTTTGATCCGCCCGTTTCGTTTGCCGTTGGCCTCGCTGAGTGATTTACCGGTACGAGGTCTGTATCACTACTTCCAGATTGAGAGGGGTGGCAATGGGCTCGTTGCTTACCATGCCAGGCGTAAAGCGGTATTGGCTCACGGCAGCGAGGACACTCGCGTCCACTCCCGCACCAGCCGACTTGAGGATCTTGAGGTCAGATGGCTTGCCATTCTTGTCGACAATCATGCCCACAACAACCTTGGTGTCATCATTGATCAGACGAGCCGTTCCGGTTGAATCGGCGGTGACATCAACTTTATAGATCAACTTGGGAGCGATTACTCCGGTCGAAATACGCTTGACTTGCGGCGCAGATCCATTGGAGGCGACCTGGGTTTGGGCAGGCGTGTTTGCCTGAGCGTGAAGCATAAAAGAGGACAGGGAGAGTATGGCCACTATTAGTTTACGCATATAAATAGATCTCCTAGTTAGAGGTGCCCGTCACCAATCTATCCCCGCCACAAGACGGCTGTCAAGATATTTTTTAAACATATTGTTTTTATTGGGGATTTTTAATATTTGTTAACCATCCAGTGACCTGTTTCATAAAAATCTTCCCAAAATCAAGGTCATGTGGAACACCGCACAAAACACCCGCGAAAAAGGCGGATTCGCAATTACGGTGGCCTGATAAAGATCGCGAGGTGTGGTTTTCCATGGAAGAAAACCACTACAGAGCCTGCCGCTCCCCCGCATTCCTGCAGCGCAGCACTGGCCGAGAACAATGATGTGCGACTTTCTTCGCGGAAAGTCGCATGCAGTTCGGTAGTTCCAACAACATCTACAGGAAATCCGGGTTCGCTCTACACCAATTGCAAAGCTGCCCGCGGGCCTGCATTTCTCGGCTGCTGACTTAACTTATTGGGGAGGTGCTGCGCTGCGCGGGAACGACTTGGCTAAGTAGTCCGTGATCTCGTTGAATTCGTCGTCGGTAGCCTCGGCTCCGCGTGCCGACATCGATTGGACCAGGCTGTTCCATTCCTGCGCGCTCAGGTGTTGATTGGCGGCTAGGTCTGGCGAGTGGCAACCGGAACAAACTCTGACGGTAAGATCATGCCCCGGGCCTGGCGGCAAAGTAGTTTGCGTGGAAGCTACAGTGGCAGCGGCGTTCACCGCAGGCGCGGTGCTCTGTGGTTTCGGCAGCGACTCGGTCAACGTGCTGGTGCTCTCACCCGATAAGCTGAAGACCACGAGAGAGTCACCGGCTAGCGCCGCACCGATGCCAAAACCGCCGGTGGCCACTACGGCGATAAACTGCTGGCCCTTCGCGTTCGCGTAAGTGATGGGAGTGGATTCGGCCGAGGCCGGAAGTTTCACCGTCCATAGCTCCTTACCGGTCTTGGTGCCGAAGGCGCGGAAGCGAGCATCGTCGGTGGCGCCGACAAACGTCAAGCCGCTGGCGGTGACAATGGCCCCACCAAGACCCGGCCGGCCCGTATTCTGCTTGCCTATAGGCAGACTATCGGTCACGCCCAACGTCGATCGCCACGCGACCTTGCCGGTATGCACATTGACCGCGACCAGCTGACCCCAAGGAGTTGGCGTGCAGGGCAGGTGGTCATTGGGATTCCAGAAGCGCACAATACCGGCGAGCGGCCCGGAGTTGGAATAGCTACCGTCTGGGTTACGAACTATGCGCATTGGCTGGCCAAGGTTGTTCACGTTGACGACAAATAATCCCAGCCTGGGATCGAAGGCGCCACCGTAGTAATTAACACCGCCCTGGGTGCCCGGCAACGAAACCGTGTAGCGGTCGAGCGCAGTGGGCGTATACGGGCCTTCACCAAGCAGCATGTTGTTGCTGTCGACGTACTGCTCGCACCAGGCCTTGTGCTCAGGCGTGTCCTGGTAGAGGTTGTCGCGGCTGAGCGTGTTTTGCGAAAGTGGCTCAGTCACGACCGGGAAGGGCTGGGTGGGTGAGGTCTTCTCTCCAGGAACATTGCTCTGGGGAACAGGCCGCTCCTCAACGCCGTAGATCGGCTTTCCGGTGACGCGATTGAGAATGAACATCAGCGCATTCTTGTTCACCGTAGCCACGGCCGGAATGGTCTTGCCCTTATGTTTTACGTCGAACAGTATTGGTGGCGTTTCCAGGTCAAGGTCCCAGATGTCGTGGTGAACTACCTGGAAGTACCACAACAGTTTGCCGGTGTCTGCGTTGACCGCCACCAGAGAATTAGCGAACAAGTTATTACCTGGACGGTCGACGCCAACGCGGTCGTTGTTGGGAGCTCCAAAAGGCATATAGAGAATGCCCCGGGCAACGTCGACAGTCATGTAGCCCCATACGTTTACTCCCGAACGGTCTTTCCAGCTGTCGCCGGCCCAAGTCTCGTGGCCTACTTCGCCCGGACGGGCCACGGAGTGAAAGGTCCATACCAGCTTGCCGGTGCGCGCATCCCAGGCGCGGGTATCGCCGGCGGGTCCAACACCGCCGTTCAAGCCGCCCGGCCCTTCACCCGGGCCCGAACCGGTGATCGCCAGGTTCTTGTAGATGGTGGGCGGGGTAGGAAGGATATAGCTCTTATCTTTGCCGGTCGTCATCACTTCCGGCGTCTTGAGGTCGACCATGCCGTGGTCGCCAAACTCCTGGTTCAGCTGGCCGGTCGCGGCGCTGATGGAATACATGCGGCCGCGGCGGGTGCCGAAGATGATAGCCGGCCCCGCGCCCTCTCCGCCCGGCCAGTACGCGGCGCCACGAGCGGAAGCCTGATCGCCACCCGGAATTTGAAACATCCATTGTTCGCGGCCGGTGGAAGAGTCCAGGGCAACCACCCGGCTGTAAGGAGTGACCACGTACATGGTTGGACCAATCACCAGCGGTTGGTCCTCCGATGGGTGAAAGCCAGTACTGCCTGCCCCGGGCGGCTTCATGTGGTAGACCCACGCCACCTTCAGTTGGCTCACATTGGCCGGAGTAATTTCCGTCAGAGTGGAGTAGCGCGTGCCCCCAGGGTCGCGGCCGGGCATGGGCCAGTCCCCTGCTCCTGAGGAGTCGGCAAGGGCGAAGGTGAGAAGCGGCAGCAGCAACAGAAGGCCAAGGAAACTGCTTGCCATAGCCAGGTTGGGTTTCTTGTTCAAAGCGAAGCACCTTCTGTGTTGAGCTGGGCATTCAGCCTTTCTATTCCCCGCTCCCGTTCCCGCTGGCGGCCTGCCCGCTCGGGGTTGAGATAAAGCCAGCATAGGGCTGCAATCACATCGGAGCCGATCATCAGATGAATCAAAGCCGCCCAGTTACCGGCGGTCTTTTGCAGAATCAATCCGCCAACTACCGGCATGACAAAGCCGGCCAAGTTGCCCAACATATTCATCGTTGCCGCGACCGTCGCGGTATAGGAGCCGCCGATCTCAACACAAGCGTCCCACGAGATGGGCATGGTGAGGTCGCTGCACAGGCTGGCCCCGCCCATACACAGCATGGCAATCAACACCGTCTGCGTGTGGAGGAAGACGAACAGCAGGAGCGCAGTGCTAAGAAGGCCGAAGAAAGCAATTCGGCGGCGCGGCAAGCGCACCGGAGCGATGCCGGTGAGCACCGCGCCGAAGCCGCCGAAGAGCAAGGGAAGCACCGACAAGGCCGCCGCATGCCCTGCTGTCTGGCCTCGCCCCTCACGCAAATACGTCGGTAGCCAGGTGATGTAGAAGTACCAAGTAAAGGAAACACAAAAGTACTGCAGGCAAAGAATCATCACTTCGGGCGTAAGCAGCAAAGATAGCCATCTTTTCTGCCCAGCATGGTGAGTCATCAGGACGCGCGAGGTTTCGAGCAGCTCCCTTTCAGCATCATTCACGGATGTGTGCTGCCTGGGATTGTCCTTGAACCAGAACCAGAAGATGACGCACCACACTAAACCCAGGCCGGCGAAGGCAACGAACGAATATCTCCAGCCGATCAGCCCGATCGCGGCCAGCACCAGCGGCGGGGTGAAGGCTCCGCCCCAGCGCGCGAAAGCCCACAGCATCCCCTGGGCGGTGACGCGTTCACGCGCCGGCAGCCACATGCTCAGCATGCGGGTGAGGATAGGAAAACAACCTGCCTCACCGGCTCCGAAGAGGAAACGAATAACCCAGAGCGAGATGAAGCTCCAGGCTGCCCCGGTCACAGCAGTAAAAAACGACCAGCCCAGGACGATCTGCAGCAAGACCCGCCGCACGCCGATCTTATCGCCCAGTAGGCCAATCGGAATCTCGAACAACGCGTAAGAAAGGCCAAAGGCGCCAAAGACCAGACCCATCTGCGCCTTGTTGAGGTGGAGATCGTGGGAGATGGGCCCGGCGGCTTGCGAAATAGCAACCCGCTGGACGTAGGAGAGGATGGCCAGCCCGATTGCCAGCGCAACAATGCTGTACCGTGTTCGGCTCGCTTTCATCTCCAGGCCCCCGGTTCGCGGCGGAATCCGCCCGGTCAGGGTACCAGCAAGGAGCCATGCAGTGCGAGAGGTATGATCTTGGATGTGGCTATAAAAATTGATCTTTCTGGCAGGACGGCGGTGGTCACCGGAGCAAGCCGTGGACTCGGCGAGGCGATGGCCAAGGCGCTATCGGAGGCGGGCGCCCAAGTCGCCCTCGTGGCGCGTGATGTGAAGCGGCTGGAGTCAGTCCGCGATGCGATCGCAGAGCGGGGTGGGACAGCAGCCTTCTTTACCGGCGACGTGACACGGGAACAGGATGTTGCAGGTGTGGCGAAAGCCGTACAGGAGCGCTTTGGGCATGCGCAAATCCTGATCAACAACGCAGGAACAAATCTCCGCAAAGATCTGGTCGAATTTTCGCTGGAGGAGTTTCGCGGCGTCGTGGACTCGAGTTTGATTTCGACTTTTCTCATGTGCCGCGCCTTCGTTCCGGGAATGAAGGGCACGGGATACGGGCGCGTCTTGAATATGGCGTCCATCATGGGTCATATCTCGCTGCCGGGACGCACACCCTATTCCTCCGGCAAAGCAGCGCTGCTCGGGCTTACGCGATCCCTTGCGCTGGAACTGGCTGCAGAAGGGATTACCGTCAACACCATCAGCCCGGGCCCGTTTGCCACGGACATGAACGCGGTTCTCTTTAACAATCCGGAGATAAATGCGACCTTCCTGGCCAACATGCCGGTGGGACGTTGGGGCAAGGTGGAAGAGATCGGCGCCCTGGCGTGTTATCTCTGCTCGGACTTCGCAGGCTTCATGACCGGCAGCGACCTGATCATCGATGGCGGTTGGACAGCAAAATAATCAGCGATCCAGCTTCACCAGCACCAGCGGCATTAGGTTTCAATTCGAGCTTCAGACATGCTGCTGGCGATCCTCCTCGCTGCTTCTGAAGATAATAGACGTGAGCATCTCTCGATATGGAACAGATTCTGATACATAAACCAAAAAAGGGAGCGCAATTGCGCTCCCTTTTTTGTACCGACGGCATCAGGCTGCTTTCTTGCCGAGTATGCCGTGGGGATCGATGACGTACTTCTTGGCTGCGCCCTTGTCGAAGTCCTGATAGCCTTTCGGCGCCTCGTCGAGGGAGATGACGGTTGCGTTCACGATTTTCGCAATAGGCAACCGGCCGTGGAGAATCGCCTGCATCAGCTGGCGGTTGTATTGCAACACGGGCGCTTGACCGGTATGGAAGTGCAGTGACTTCGACCAGCCCTTTCCAAACCGCACCTTTAAGATGCCATGCTTGGAATCCTCACTCGGCGCACCGGGATCATGTACGACATACAATCCCGGAATGCCCAGGCCGCCGCCAACAAAGACGACTTCCATGAGCGAGTTCAAGACGCTTGCGGGAGCGGGTTCGTCCGCTGATCCGTGCCCACTGGCCTCGAAGCCAACGGCATCGATTCCCGCGTCCACCGTCGGCTCACCCACAATGGCCGCGATTTGGTCAGCGAGGCTTTCACTCTGCGAGATGTCAATGGTCTCGAAGCCCATCTTCTTAGCGTGCGCCAGACGTTCTTTGTTTCGGTCGCCTACGATGACGACCGCCGCGCCAAGAATGGATGAGGATGCCGCGGCCGCCATACCCACCGGGCCCGCGCCCGCTACATACACCGTCGAACCAACGCCGACGCCGGCGGACTTTGCGCCGTGGAATCCTGTAGGTAGGATGTCGGACAGCATGGTGAGATCGCGAATCTTTTCCATGGCCTGGTCCTTGTCAGGAAACTTGAGCAGGTTGAAGTCGGCAAACGGTACCAGCACGTAGTCTGCCTGGCCACCCACCCAGCCACCCATGTCGACGTAACCGTACGCCCCACCGGGCTGTTGCTTATTCACATTCAGGCAAACGCCTGTATTGCGTTCACGGCAAGCGCGACAGCGCCCGCAAGCTACGTTAAATGGCACCGAAACCAAGTCCCCGATATCGAGATAGAGAACATCCTTACCCTTCTCGATCACCTCTCCCAGGATCTCGTGCCCAAGAACCAAACCCTTCGGAGCAGTGGTACGCCCCCGGACCATGTGTTGGTCCGATCCGCAGATGTTGGTGGACACGACCTTCAGGATTACACCGTGCTCGATCGGCTTGCCTTGGGGATCCTTAAAGGTTGGATAATCGATGTTGTGGATTTCTACTTTGCCCGGACCCTCGTATATGACTCCGCGATTCTTCGCCATACTATTCCCTCGTTTCAGATCTCAACTCTCGTTCATTGAGATGCACAAGCGAGGATACGAGGTTTGTGGTCCCTGCGGGGGCACGGAGGTAGAGATTTTTCACGCCCGTCATAAATCTTCAGGCGGACTAGGTATACATGCTGGCGCGCTTGTCTCTTGGATCGTGGTCCGAGGTGTCGTTTGCCGCCAATACCGCGGCCGTCAGCTTCGACGGTTGGGAAGTGGAGATCACAACATGGGGCTTGTGGAGCGCATCGATCACGCGCTCATATAACCGATTGCGCACCTCAAGGCGGTCTGACGCCCGCGTGACATAACGTACCAGGATGTCAACCCCCGCACCCGCGGGGCGCAGATTGACGGATGCGCTTGCGCTGACATGGCTGAGGCCATTCTTCCGGGGAACGCGCCTCCATTCCTCCTCGGCTAGCCTGGCATCCTGTTGCGTCTCTTCCAGGACCGCCTGGTTAATGAGTGCCACCTTGGCATAGGTGTCTGCCGACGCAGGAATGCTGATCGACATCTCATCCCACATCCATTGGCCTATCGTTGAAAAGTTGAAGAACTGGCCGGTGACAGCGAAGTTGTTGATAAAGGTTGCGCGGCGTCCGGTCGGATGTCCTTTGTCAGCCCAGTCGCTGTTTTCAAGGATAGTGGTGCGAAAAAGATTAATCTCAACCACCTCGCCTGCCACGCCATTGATCTGTACCCAGTCCCCGACCCGGATGCCGTTCTTGCTCATCAGAATGAACCAGCCGAAGAAGGCGAGGATGAAACTTTGCAGAGCGACCGTGAGGCCGGCGGTGGCAAGACCGAGGATGGTCGAGATCTGACTTGGCACACCGAACGTGACCAGCAAGACGCACAGAATGCCCGCCAGCTGCACACTGAGACGCAGAATGGTGCGCAGCGTTTGCATGCGTCGCCGATCGAGCTTGCGGCGCTCCAGCAGGTTTGTTCCTATCGATTCAATAAGAATGGCGCAAATCAGTATGAAAGCGACCGTGGCCAGCGACCGCAGGGTCATGTGGGTCACGATGCGATGCTGCAGCTGCACCTGGGCTGCCCACTTGCTGTAAACCCCTGCGAGTTGCTGCTGCGTCTGAATGCGGTCATCGTAGAGGCTGAGAAGCTGACGCTGCTCTCTTCTCTGCTGCAAGTTGGCAAGCTTGGCCGCTTCAGAGGAAGCACTGCCTGCTTCCGGCTTCGACAGACCGGCGGCCGCGGCAGCCGAGCCGGCATTGGCCTTAGCTTCGAGGGCATTGTGCTGCTGGGTCAGGCTGGCTGCGTCGGCTTGCGCCTGTCGCCGGGCCTGCTGGATCAATTCAAACCGGCTGCGTTGACTGCTCCACGCCCCGACGCGGCCGGCAAGCGTGCCGTATTGCCGGGTAGAGAGAACAGCCAGCTGGCTGCCGCCCCCAGACTGAGCATTGGTCTTGCTAACGGCTGCCTCGTGCGCGGCAAGCTCCTGCTGGATCTGCGTGCGCTCATCGCCCGATGCTCGGGCCAGGTCTTGCTGGGCATCCTTCAGCTCATCCTGGTCGAGGTCCAGCTGTGCCTGGGCAATTTTCAGGTCGTCTTCACTACCAGCATTTGCAGCGCTCCCAGGCGTTGGGGTCAAACTCCGCACCTGGGCCTGATCCTCTTTGGCCGTCTCCTGCAGCTGCGCCGCCTTTTGGGAAAGCTCGAGGGCTTCGCCTGTGGGGGTGAGGTGCTGTTCGCTAGCTTGGCGCAACGATGCGGCAAAGGCCTGGTTCACTTCGTGATCGGCCAGTCGCTCAGCCTCGTGGGCAAACTCCTCCTCCTCCTTGCTGACGGCAAGGGGGGCCAATGCCTGCGCAATTTGCCATGGATGCAAGTCGACGATGGTGGTCTGGGTGGAGGTTCCTGGATCCCGCTGTGCTTTTTGGCCTTTGAGGAAGGGCAAGTGGGCCATCGCGTCACGCGTCGTCCAGGAAAACGCGATACACAGGACCAGCACGCCGAATAGGACGAGAAGAGACAAAAACCTACCCCGGCCAAGCAAACGTTGCAATGCCGTATGCTCCTGCGTCTGGGAAGCTGCCGGGGTGGTTACCATGGCCCATTCTGGCAGGTTACGCTTGGCCCGGGGTAGGCCCCGGTAGTTGTAGCGTGTCCACTTATAAAACAGCCCGTGCGGCAAGGCCCCATTTCGCGGCGGAGCCGGCTTCTTCCTGAGGAGATGGAATGAATCGTCGCGACTTCATCGCCAACAGTGCTTTAGCAGCAGTCGCCTTGGCTGCAGGGCCATTGCAGACGGTCCAGACATAGCAACGCTGTTATTATGGGCGCGCAGCAACGATGACTATGCCACTGAAGATCGAAGAGCCGATATGTATCGCTGCCACCGGAGATGTGTGTGGCGAAGGAGTGCTTTGGGTGCGAGAGACCCAGAGCGTTTACTGGACGGACATCAATCGGTTTCTCGTCCATCGTTACGCGTTGAAGGACAGCGCGCTTAAAACCTGGTTTTTTTCTGAACCCGTAACCTGCGTGATGGAAACCAACCGCGAGGATACCCTGGCCCTATCCCTCGGCTCCGGAATCGCACTGTGGCAACCGGGCAGCGATGCGGCGCCCACACCGTTATTTGCTCTTCCCGGATGGCCTTTTGTCCGCTGCAATGATGCGGCCGTAGACCCAGGTGGGGCGCTGTGGGTGGGCTCGATGCGCAACAATGTGAAAGCGAATGGCGACGCCGAGCCGGCGGGCGGGACGGACGGAGTGCTCTACCGCGTCGACGGAACCGGCACGTCCACGGAATGGCGACGCGACCTGGGCATTTCAAATACCCTGCTATGGAGTCCGGATAAGTTCAGGTTCTACTTCGGCGATTCTCTCAAGAATTGCATCTGGTCATACGACTATGACTTGGCCGGCCGATCCATTCGCGGGGAGCAACCCTTCTTCCAGGGTTTCGAGCGCGGCAGTCCCGATGGCTCCGCCATGGATACAGATGGCTATCTTTGGAATTGCCGTTACGGTGGGAGCTGTATTGTTCGGGTTGCGCCAGACGGAAAGATCGATCGCGTGATTGAGTTGCCAGTGAGCAGGCCGACAAACTGCACGTTCGGAGGTCCACACGGCAATGTGCTTTACATAACCTCGGCTTCGCCGGAAGCCGGACGCTGGGAGCGATTTGGAGGCTGCCTCTTCGCCCTGGAAACCAACGTGACCGGCATAGCTGAGAATAAGTTTCAGCTACCCTGATCCAACAGCTTAGTGCAGAGATCCGCGGTTTCTTTTGAGGCCGCGGTGTGGCTCAAGGTTTGTGGTATCCCATCCCTGCCGTACGAGCACGGCAAGGATGGGCACCTTAGGTTGTGACACTTGCTAGTTGTGGGTAAGTGCAATCGTGACGCCGCTGGCAGAGAACGCGTTGCTCGTAATCGTAAGCGTGTCAGTCGCAGGTCCCGCTTGGGAGTATGTGACGGTGATGGTGCAACTACCGCCCGGCGCAATCGGTCCGGAGCAGGTGTTGGTTTGCGAGAAGGCGCTGCTCGATCCATTGGCGAACGTCAGCGCAGAGATGGTCAGATTCAAGTTGCCAGTGTTGGTGAGCGTGGTGGTTTGCGACGAACTAAGAGTGGTCAACTTGAGCGCTCCCTTGTTGACCAGCAACTTAACGACGTTGGTGTTGAGGTCGGTCACATAGATGTTGCCGGAACCGTCCAGGGTGATGCCGGTGGGGTTGATAAGCCCCGTCAGCGGTACCTGGGTGGTGGGGGCGCTGGCCGAATGCGCAGCCGGCACCATGAGGACGCGTTGGCTGCTATCGGTGACAAACATATCCCCGTAGGGGTCAAAGGCGATGCCTGCAGGCGAGTTGAGCGCGCAAGTGGTAACGGTGGCGTTGCACGGCGCGATGGCCACTGGAGAGGCACCGGTGCCGTTGAGCGCGACCTGCAGGATCTGGTTGAGATTTCCGTCGCCGACATAAAGATTGGCGCCGGCGTTATCGACAGCGAGCGCTTGCGGGAAGCTTACGCTCTGGCTGCCGAGGCTCAGCAGGCTGGGTGTATACGACGCATACGGCTCCCCGGGAACTTCAATGATGCGCGGGGTGCTGCCTGCATCGGCAATGTAGATGTTGCCGCCAAAGTCAATCCTGGCAGCGGTGGGAAGTCCGAGTGTATAGGTCCCCGTATTCACCGTCGATTCGGCCAATGCAGGGTTGAAGCTGACCACCATGGCTGCGTTGGCGTCCGACACTACGAGGTTGCCGAAAGCGTCAAAGACCAGGTCGCTGGGATAAACCAGGTTCTTGGTGTTAGCGGCGTTCCATTGCGTCAACGCGCCACCCGACGAGGGGAGCGTATCGATCTGCGCCGCATTGCTGTTGGCCACATACAGCGTGGAGTTGGTGAGATCCGTGGGGTTAAAGGTCAGGCTCTGCGGTTGGCTGAGGCTCGAGTTCAGTATCTGCTGCGTGGCGCTGCCCAACGAAATCTGCGCCGCGGAACCTAAGCCCGACAGGAACAGGTAGAGGATAGGTTCGGCCTGCCCTCCGGAAGAGGTGAAGTTGACCTGCACCGCTCCTTTGCGAATACCAGGCAAGCCTGGTTTGAACGCAATGCTCAAGATGCAAACCGTGCCTACAGGTTCCTGCGCTCCAGAAACGCAGGTGGTCGCGCCGGTGTTGCTGAAGTCGGAGGCGGCCCCGCCTCCAGGGTTGAAGTTGAAGGTCATGGCTCCTGCCACAGGGAAGGCATAGGGCACTTGAATCGTGCTGGTGCCACCGTTCACTGTTGCAGGGTCTGCCCCAATCGCCGGATTGCGCAAGGGAATCACAGCCGGGTTACTGCCAGGGACGTAGTTCGTATCCCCAAGATAGTTGATGGTAACGGTGTTGTTACCGGGAATGAAGTAGATACTGTTCAGGTACAGGGTCACGGACGAACTCGCGCCCGATCCAGGTGTGAGCGTACCGGTCGCGAGAGTCTGACCACTGAAGGTCACGTTCACGGTGCCGGTCGGAGGTGCTGTAGATCCTGACACCGTAACTATGTACGGGGTTGGCTGGCTAAAGAAGCAGCAGTCGCCGCTGGGGAACACGGGCGATCCGCCGACACCGGTAGAGCCTGTGGTGCCAACCACGATCTGCACCGTTGCCGTTGCGTTGGTGAAGTCAGTGGTATCGGCAGGCGCGAAGACCACCTGCAAGGTCCACGTGCCGGCAGCCAGTACTGCATTCGGTGCCGGCGTGTTGGCGGGCAGAACGGTGTAGGTATATGTCCCGAGAAGAGGGCCGCCCTGGAACGTTGCCGTGGCATCGAGTTGCGTGCCGCTCAGCGCGGTCCCAACCGGAATTGCCGCCGGCGTTGGCCACGTGATGACCGGCGTCGCCTTGGTGACAACAATCGAGTTGTTCGCAGACGCGCTTGTATAACCCTGTGGATTGCTTGGAGTGAATACTACCGACAGCGGATCCGTCCCCACCGGCAGCACCGTGCCTGCAGGCGGAGTGTAGGCATAAGTTCCCGGCACAACCACCTGTGTATTGGTGCCGAAGCCGAGCGCCACGATGACTACTTTCCGGTTGTTGGGAACGCTGACGCTCACCAGGGTGCGCGTAGGATCAACAGGAATTTGATATCCGTAGAGATCATAGGTCCCCGCTACCTCTCCGCCGGCCTGGGTGTTCTTGTACGCGGTGGTGGCCACGATCGTCTCACCCGCGTAGCCCGCGGACTGAGCCCATGAGCTCATGCTGATCGTCTGGGTCACCGGGTTCCCGGTGGAATAATTGAGAACGAAGGGCTGGTTTATCTGCCCGGTAGTGGTCGCAGCGCCAAGCAGGTAAAGACCGGAATAGTTGCCCGGCACCGGTAGGGTGTACACCGCTCCATTGGTGATAGCGTTGGGAACAGTTGGCTGCCCGAGGGTGAAGGTCGTGCCCGCAAACACAACCGAACCGTTGTTCAGCTGATTGTACGAGTACGTTCCGCCGGCATCGTCGAAGCCCGGCTGGTTGTATTGAGTACCGTCGGTAGAGGTGGCAATCACCTGCAGCTGACTGGTGGGGATAACCGGCGTGGGCCTGGGCGCCCCCATAGCTACGGCATTGAGTTGGACGGAGCTCAAAGGCGTGCCGTAGGTGATAGGCGCCGGCGGCGGCCATGAGATTGTCGGTGTAACGATAGGCGTGACCGGATTTGTCACCACCAGCTGAACCGTGCCTGTGGCTGTTGTGTAATCGGTGGTATCGGTCGGAGTGAAGGTTACAGACAGAGTATCCGTACCGACCGGCTCGATCGTACCGGCCGGAGGATTGTAGACGAATGTTCCCGGTACCTGCGGCGTGGCGAGGTCCATGGACAGCATCACAATGTTCCGGGTGTTCGGCAGCGTGACGCTCTTTACCGTCTTTGTATCGTCGAGGGGAATATCGTATCCGTAAACGCACACTGAGTCCGGTTGTGAAGTGCCGTCCTGATAGTTGCGCTTCTCACTGCAGTTAACGACGGACTCGCCGGGCCACCCCGCGGCGTTGAACCAGTCGCTCATATTCTGATTCAGCACCGTCGTCGAGCCGTCGGTATAAGTCACAGTAAAGGTCTCAGCCGGCGGGATGTTATTGACCATCGCACCAAGCATAAAGAGGTCCGTGTACTTACCAGTCGGAAGCGTAATCGTGCCGCCCCATACGGCGTCTTGTGCATTGGGGGGACCTATGTCGAAGGTCATGCCGTTCCACAGTACTGTAGAACCGAGCGTAGCAGTGGAATAGGAGTAACCGTCGTTATCGAACCCACCGCTGCCGTATGTCGTGCCTGGAGTATAGATACCCGATACGTTGTAGTGGCTGGAAAGGTTAACCGACACGACGCCGGTCGAAGCCGTTGCATCCAGCTGGAAGCCGCTCAACGGTGTACCGTAGGTGATCGGTGTGGGTGTCGGCCAGGTAATGACCGTTGCATCCTGGGTCACGGTGAGCTGTACCGTCGTCGTCTCAACTGCGTATAAAGTACTGTTCGGAGTAAAGGTGACAGAGAGAGTGTGTACCCCCGCGGCAAGAATCGTGCCGGCGGCTGGACTATAGACAAAGGTTCCGCGCTTATTATCCTTCGCATCCAGCTGTGTGGCGCTCAGCGCAGTGCCGTAGGCAATTGGTGCGGGCGTCGCCCAGGTAAGATTCGATGCTAACAAGGTCGTACCGGCCACCTTGTTGCTGGAGCTGGCGGTGAAGCTGCAGTCGCCTGCATAAGCCGCCTGGTAGCTGTCGACGCCGCCCGGCGGTGTGTACACCAGGGTTGCGACGCCGCTGGCCAGCGGCGCGGTGCCGATGATCGTCCCATTATTCGTAAAGGTGACTGTCTCGCCATTCGTCGTGGTCGTCCCGTAATTGTAGGGAGCGAGCGTGGCCACTAGCATGACCTGTTGGCCAACAGCACCATTAGCCGGGTTGGCGCTGAGAGCCAGGGCGGTAGTATCCTTCCCGGCAGTAAAGGTCGAAGGTGATGAAGTGCTGGTCGCATAGTTCCCATCGCCGCCGTAGGTAGCGGTGACGGATTGCGAGCTGCATCCAAAAAACGCGACGTTGGAGATGGAAGCCGACTCCGACTGGCCCGATAGCAGCACGGCGAGGCCGGTGCCGGTTACGGCCGTTATATCCACTCGATCATCGCCGTTGATATCTCCCACGTTGGCGAAGATGTCGCCACTGCCCACTGGATAATAAGTCGCCGTGCCAAAAGTGCCGGTGCCCGTGCCCAGCAGAATGCCTACCGTGGCATTGCCGTTGTTGGCCGAAATGATGTCAAGCTTGCCATCGCGATTGAAATCTCCAATCGTCAGGTAGTAGGGGCCGGGGGCCGGCGTGCCGTCGGTCTGCACGTACTGCACCGGCGCTTGGAAGCTGGGGGTCGCCGCCGTCGCCTTGTTGAGCAGAATATAGATCGAATTGTCAGGCGCACTGGTAGTGGCGATGTCCGGGAATCCATCCCCGTTGAAGTCGCCGATGGCTACCGAACCTACCTGGCTGGCTCCGGTGTTGGCCGTGGTATACGGCTTGAACGTACCGTCGCCGTTGCCCTGAAGGATGCTGGCCGAGCTGCTGCCGTCCGAGGCCACGACCAAATCCAGGAAGCCATCCTGGTTGAGATCACCTACAACCACATTCCATGGATCGTTACCGACTGCGTAATACGACGGCGCTTGAAATGAGCCATCGCCGTTGCCCAAGATGACAGCTACGTTATTCAGACCCCAATTGGTGGCTACCAGATCCTGAATGCCATCCCGGTTGAAGTCGCCGACGGCGAGGAGCCTCGATGCGGAAGTAGAGCCCGCTACCGGATAGTTCTTGGCTGTCTGGAAGGTTCCGTTTCCATTGCCCAGGTAGATATTGACTGAGCCGGTGCCTGCGGCGCTGAGCACGGCCAGATCCTGCTTGCCATCGCCGTTGAAATCTCCCACAACGACGGAAGTTGGCGTGAAAGGAGATGTGGTGTTAATTGTGGTGCCGTTGGTAAAGGTGCCGGTACCGGTGCCCAGCAGAATAACTACGGGACCCGAGTTGGTGGGAACTGCATAGTCGGGCCGCCCATCACCATTGAAGTCGCCAATCGCTGGTCCGATCGTGTTTCCGGTTTGGCCGTTGTTCGTATTGGCAATGGGATAGAGGGTGTAGGGAGTGAAACCAGTCTGCAACGTCGAGGCGTTAAGTGTGGCGGTGCCTAGAGTGAAATTCGAGGTTGTATCCGTAAAGGTGACGCTACCGGTCGGAGTTACCGGACCAAACGCCGACACGGTCCCCGTAAGCGTGTAATTCCCTGCCGCACCAGAACTTGTCAGTGCGGTCGAGGTTAAATAGGGCCCCGTAAAAGTCACGGCCTGCGGAGAAGATGAACTGGTAGCGAAGACTGAAGTGCCGCCATAGTTAGCGACGAATTGATGAGCCCCGACTCCGCCGACCTCAACCTCCAGTATCGCCGTGCCAGGATTGCCGTTGGTCGATTGAACCTGCACCGTACCTAGCGCTTCGGTGATGCCGTTGTAAGTATCAGTGAACGTCACAGTCCCGCCGGCCACAGTAAATTCCGTGGCCGAGACCTGGGCTGTCATGGTGATCACCGCGCCGCTCGACGGGTTATCAGGGGTGGTAAACAGCGAAGTCGTCGTTGCCGCGGATGCCCATGCGGCAGGCCCACCAGCCACCAACGCGAGAGCGCTCAACAGCACTGGCATCCATCGACCACGAGATACCTGTCTGGAAGTGATATGGCGTCTAAATGGGGTGATGGGGGACTGGCTCATGGTTTTTCAAGGCTCCGATTATTAGCAATTTGGGTTCGCAAGCGTGATCTCTCAGAAACAAACGCTTGACTAGCAAGGCAGCAATTCATCGCAGTCGTACTGGCGACGCACTAGGGTAATGGATCGCATCAATTTCCATCAGCGCCTGGAGAATAACCCCCGGTTTGACACATTGTTATTACCCTTATGGGGGATTTAAAGATGGGCTCAGAATCCATACGAAAGAAGAGTTTATCGACCAGCTTATTAAGCTCTTGTGGGGTTAACTTTTATGGGCGTGTACTTAGCGGTGGGTAACCCGGCGCTGTAATCGATTTAGTAAACACTTATACGGAGCAAAGCAGCCGGCACAGCCTCGCCACCTACCCCAGGGTGACATGCGCACCGACATACCTGCGGCGAGCGGCAGGCCATCAATTCCCAGCGCAACAGTGAACCGTGGTCCACTCCGGGGCCGGTAAGCAGCCCATCGAACCGTGCCTTCGGGTTCAACCGGCAATGTGCTTTTCACTCGCCTTAAAAGGGCTCCGGAGGATAAGGCATCCGCAAAAAAGAAAACGAACCGTGCTCGGATCGAGCACGGTTCGTTAGGTTAGTGACGCCGGTTGCGTGGTGCGGTTAGTTGTGGCTCAGCTTAATCGTGACCCCGGTTGATGAGAACGCGTTGCTGTTTATGGTGAGTGTGTCGGTAGCCGCCCCGGCTTGCGAGTATGTAACCGTTATAGTGCAATTACCACCCGGCGCGATGGATCCGGAGCAGGTGTTGGTTTGTGAGAAGGCGCTGCTCGACCCATTGGCGAACGTCAGCGAAGAGATGGTCAAATTCAAGTTGCCAGTGTTGGTGATCGTGGTGGTGGCCGACGAACCAAGAGTGGTCAACTTGAGCACTCCACTATTGACCAGCAACTCAGTGACGTTGGTGTTGAGGTCGCTCACAAAGATGTTGCCGGAACCGTCCAGAGTGATGCCGGTCGGGTTGTTGAGCCCCGTCAGCGGTACCTGGGTGGTGGGGGCGCTAGCCGAATGAGCCGCCGGCACCATGAGGACCCGTTGACCGCTATCGGTGATGAACATATCTCCGTTGGGGTCAAAGGCGATGCCTGCAGGCGAGTTTAACGCGCAGGTCGTAACGGTGGCGGCGCAAGGCGAAATGGCTACCGGCGAAGCGCCACTACCGCTGAGAGCGATCTGCAGGATCTGGTTGAGATTTCCGTCGCCGACATAAAGATTGGCGCCGGCATTGTCGACAGCGAGCGCTTGCGGGAAGCTTACGCTCTGGCTGCCGAGGCTCACCAGGCTGGGGGTGTACAGTGCGTAGGTCTCCCCGGGAACCTCGATGATGCGCGGAGTGCTGCCTGCATCGGCGATGTAGAGGTTGCCACCAAGGTCAATCCTGGCTGCGGTAGGAAGTCCGAGATTGTATGTCCCTGTACCCACCGTCGATTCAGCTAATGCAGGATTGAAACTGACCACCATGGCTGCGTTGGCGTCCGGCACTACGAGGTCGCCGAAAGCGTCGAAGACCAGGTCGCTGGGATAAACCAGGTTCTTGGTGTTAGCGGCGTTCCATTGCGTCAAGGCGCCGCCCGACGAGGGGAGCGTATCAATCTGCGCCGCGTTGCTGTTGGCCACATACAACGTGGAGTTGGTGAGGTCCGAGGGGTTAAAGGTCAGGCTCTGCGGCTGGTTGAGGCTGGAGTTCAGTATCTGCTGCGTGGCACTGCTCAGCGAAATCTGCGCCGCGGAACCCAAGCCCGACAGGAACAGGTAGAGGATAGGTTCGGCCTGCCCTCCGGAGGAGGTGAAGTTGATTTGCGCCACTCCCTTGCGGATGCCGGGCAAGCCTGGTTTGAAAGCAATGCTGAAGATGCAAACCGTGCCCGCGGTTTCCTGCACTCCAGACGCGCAGGTGGTTGCGCCGGTGTTGCTGAAGTCAGTGATTCCCCCGTTTTCCGGGTTGAAGTTGAACGTGATAGCTCCTGCGACTGGGAAGGCGTACGGCACCTGAATCGTGCTGGTGCCACCGTTCACCGTCGCTGGGTTGGCGCCGATCGCCGGATTGCGCAACGGAATCACTGCCGAGCTGCTGTTAGGGACGTAGTTGTCGTCCCCAAGGTAGTTCAGCGTCACGGTGTTGTTTCCGGGTGTGAAGTAGCTGCTGATCAGGTTCAGGGTCGCGGACGAAGTCGCACCCGAGCCGGGTACGAGCGGACCGCTGGCGAGCGTCTGACCATTGAAGACCACGTTCACGGTTCCCGTCGGAGCAGCCGTGGATCCAGACACCGTTATGGCGTAAGGAGTTGGTTGGCTAAAGAAGCAGCAGTCACCGCTGGGGAACAAGGGCGATCCGCTGATGCCGGTGGACCCTGTAGTCCCGACCACGATTTGTACCGTTGCCGTAGCGGTGGCGAAGTCAATGGTGTTGGTGGGTGTAAAGACCACCTGCAAGGTCCACGTGCCGGCAGCGAGTACTGCACCCGACGCCGGCGTGTTGGCGGGTAAAACAGTGTAGTTGTAGGTCCCGGGGAGACTCGCGCCCTGGAACGTGGCCGCGGCATCGAGCTGCGTGCCGCTCAGCGCGGTACCTTGCGCGATCGCTGCCGGGGTTGGCCAGTTGATGATCGGCATCGCCTGCGTCACAACGATAGAGTTGTTCGCGGACACGGTCGTATACGCCGCTGTGTTGCTTGGAGTGAATGTTACCGACAGCGGGTCGGTTCCGACCGGCAGAACGGTGCCGGAAGGAGGAGTGTAGACATAAGTGCCGGGCACGACCGCCTGCGTATTGGTGCCGAACCCGAGCGCCAAGATCACTACATTCCGCGTACTCGGCAGAGTGACGCTCAACAGCGTTCTGGTCGGATCGGCGGGAATTTGGTATCCGTAGAGATCATAGGTTCCCGAGGTCTTGCCACCACCTTGGGTATTAGCGTAGGTCGTGGAAGCGACGACGGTTTCGCCGGCATAGCCCGCCGACGCGCTCCATGAGCTCATGTTGACTGTCTCGCTCACGGTACCATTGGTATCGTTATACGTGAGAACGAAGGGCTCGTTTGTCTGCCCGGTCGTCGTCGCGGCTCCAATCAAATAGACATTGGAATAGTTGCCCGGCGCCGGAAGCGTATAGACTGCTCCGTTGGTGATGGCATTGGGAACCGTCGGCTGGCCGAGGGTAAACGTCGTTCCCTGATAAATGACCGACCCATTGTTCAGCTGGTTATAAGAATACGTATTGCCTGCGCCGTCGAAGCCCGACAACAAGTAGCCGGTACCGTCGGTAGAAGTGGAGAGCACCTGTAATTGACTCTGGGGAATTACCGGAGTGGGTCGCGAGAGTGCCGTAGCCACCGCATCCAGTTGCACGGAGCTCAAAGGGGTGCCGTAGGTGATGGCCGCTGGCGTCGGCCACTGAATCGTGGGTGTCTCGATCGGATTGTTAGGAGTATCGACCACCAGTTGCACAGTGGCCGTGGACGTCGTGTAGTCCGTGGTGTTGGTTGGAGTGAAAGTGACCGATAGCGTATCTGTCCCGACCGGTTCGATCGTTCCAGCCGGAGGATTGTAAACAAATGTTCCCGGAATCGCTGGAGTGGTGAGATCCATGGACAGCATCACAATATTCCGCGTATTCGGCAGGGTGACGCTCTTCACTGTTTTGGAAGAATTAAGGGGTATTTGATATCCGTAGACGCACACCGAATCTGCCTGCGTGGTGCCGTTGTCGAAGTTCCGATCATAGTTGCAGTTGACAACGGACTCGCCTGGCCAACCCGCCGCGTAGACCCAATCGCTCATATTCTGGGTCACCTGGGTAGTCGTGTTATCGGTGTAAGTCACGGTGAAGGTCTGACTGGCTGCGATGTTATTAACCATCGCCCCCAGCATATAAAGGTTTGTATATTGTCCCGCAGGCAGGTTAATCGTCTCGTTGGCGACGGCGTCTTGCGCGTTCGCCGGACCGATGTTGAAGGTCAGACCGTTCCAAACGATCGTCGCGCCGATCTTAGCGGTGGAGTAGGAGTACCCATCGTTATCGAAGCCGCCCGAGCCGTACGATGTACCAGGCGAGTAGATACCGGATACATTGTAGTAGCTGGAGAGCGGAACCGAGACGGTGCCGGAGGACGATGTGGCATTGAGCTGGAAGCCGCTCAGCGCCGTTCCATAGGTGATAGGCGTGGGTGTCGGCCACGTAATGACCGTCGGATCCTGGGTCACGGTGAGCTGCACCGTCGTCGTCTCCACCGCGTAGTTCGCGTTGTTCGGAGTAAAGGTTACTGAGAGAGTGTTTGTTCCAGCGTTAAGAACCGTCCCGGCGGCCGGAGTGTAGACGAAGGTTCCGTTCTTATTGTCCGTCGCATTCAGCTGTGTTCCGCTGAGCGGAGTGCCGTAGGTGATTGGTGCGGGCGTCGCCCACTGGAGATTGGATGCTAACAAGGTCGTACCGCCCACAGCGGTGCTGGTGCTGGCTTTGAAGCCGCAGTCACCTGGATAAGATGCCTGGTAGCTGTCGGTGCCGCCGGGCGGTGTGTACACCAGTGTTGCCACACCGCTCGCCAGCGGCGCGGTGCCGATGATCGTCCCATTATTCGTAAAGGTGACTGTCTCGCCATTCGTCGTCGTCGTCCCGTAATTGTAGGGAGCGAGTGTGGCCACAAGCATGACCTGTTGGCCAACAGCTCCATTAGCCGGGTTGGCGCTGAGAGCCAGGGCGGTTGTCTCCTTCGCGGCGGTAAAGGTCGAAGCCGATGAAGTGCTGGACCCGTAGTTCCCATCGCTGCCGTAGGTGGCGGTGACGGATTGCGTACTGCATCCATAAAAGGCGACGTTGGAAATGGAAGCCGACTCCGATTGGCCCGATAACAGCACGGCGAGGCCGGTGCCGGTTACGGCCGTTATATCCACTCGATCATCGCCGTTGATGTCTCCCACGTTGGCGAAGATGTCGCCGCTACCCACTGGATAGTAAGTCGCAGTGCCAAAAGTGCCGGTGCCCGTGCCCAGCAGAATGCCTACCGTGGCATTGCCGTTGTTGGCCGAAATGATGTCAAGCTTGCCATCACGATTGAAATCTCCAATCGTCAGGTAGTAGGGGGCTGGGTTCGGCGTGCCGTCTGTCTGGACGTACTGCACTGGCGCTTGGAAGCTGGGGGTCGCCGTCGCCTTGTTGAGCAGAATATAGATAGAGTTGTCAGGCGCACTGGTAGTGGCAATATCCGGGTATCCATCCCCGTTGAAGTCGCCGATGGCTACCGAACCTACCTGGCTGGCTCCGGTGTTGGCCGTGGTATACGCCTTGAACGTGCCGTCGCCGTTGCCCTGAAGGATGCTGGCCGAACTGCTGCCGTCCGAAGCCACTACCAGGTCCAGGAAGCCATCCTGGTTCAGATCACCCACAACAACATTCCAAGGATCATTGCCAACGGTGTAATACGACGGCGCTTGAAATGAGCCATCGCCATTGCCCAAAATGACAGCTACGTTATTCAGAACCGAATTGGTGGCAACCAGATCTTGAATGCCATCGCGGTTGAAGTCGCCGACGGCGAGGAGTCTCGATGCGGAAGTAGAGGCCGCTACCGGGTAGTTCTTAGCTGTCTGGAAGGTCCCGTTTCCATTGCCCAAGTAGATATTGACTGAACCGGTGCCTGCGGCGCTGAGCACGGCAAGGTCCTGCTTGCCATCTCCGTTGAAATCTCCCACGACGACGGAAGTTGGCTCGAAAGGAGACGTGGTGTTAATTGTGGTGCCGTTGGTAAAGGTGCCGTTGCCGGCGCCCAGCAGAATAACTACGGGACCCGAGTTGGTGGGAACTGCATAGTCGGGCCGCCCATCACCATTGAAGTCGCCAATCGCTGGTCCGATTGTGCTTCCGGTTTGGCCGTTGTTCGTATTGGCAATGGGATAGAGGGTGTAGGGAGTGAAACCAGTCTGCAACGTCGAGGCGTTAAGTGTGGCGGTGCCTAGAGTGAAATTCGAGGTTGTATCCGTAAAGGTGACGCTACCGGTCGGAGTTACCGGACCAAACGCCGACACGGTTCCGGTAAGAGTGTAATTCCCCGCCGTACCAGAGCTGCTCAGCGCGGTTGAGGTTAAATAAGGCCCCGCAAACGTCACCGCCTGCGGAGAAGACGAACTGGTTGCGAAGACTGAGGTACCGCCATAGTTAGCGACGAATTGATGAGCCCCTACTCCGCCGACCGCAACCTCCAGTATCGCGGTGCCAGGATTGCCGTTGGTCGATTGAACCTGCACCGTACCTAGCACTTCAGTGACGCCGTTGTAAGTATCAGTGAACGTCACAGTCCCGCCGGCCACAGTAAATTCCGTGGCCGAGACCTGGGCTGTCATGGTGATAACCGCGCCGCTCGACGGGTTGTCGGGGGTGGTAAATAACGTAGTAGTAGTTGCCGCGGTTGCCCATGCGGCGGGCCCACCAGCCGCCAACGCGAGAGCGCTCAACAGCACTGGCATCCATCGGCCACGGAAAACCTTCGTGGAAGGCACACGTCGCCTAAGTGCAACAATGGTGGACTGGCTCATGGGTTCAAAACTCCAATTCGTACGATCTAGTGCGCAAGCGTGCCCTGGAGAAACAAGCGTCCGGCTAACAAGGCAGTAATTCACCGCGATTGCTTTACTGGCGCACCTGCGGTAATGGATGTATCAGATTCCATCAACTGCTGGAGGATATCGTTCGCGATGTCACATTGTTATTACTCGTACGGGGGAGTTAGGGATCAGGTTCGGGGATTCGCGTGCCCCAAAAGATCCTTCAGGCGAATTACTTTGGGTAGTCGCCTGGGTGCTGCGCAGCGCTTCCTCAGCGGGGCTGAAGCGGAAATAGGATTGCACTACCCTCGGGTAGCTAGCTGCGCGGGGCCTTTCTCATCAAGAAAAGGCCATATCTCGGAACCCATCGCGGCCACGTATTTCTGTTTCCGCTCTAGATTCGAGATAACCCCGTCGCAGTAACTGATCTCTTATGCCGGCTCAAGTGCAGGGATACATAGATGCATGGATTACAGAGAAACGCGGGGAGCATTTCTCCCACTGCTGTATTCTTGCCAGGAGGTCAAGTGCAGCTCTTCCCAAGGTGTGTTTGACTGTGTGAGATAGTTCAAACGGGACGAAGATATGGATAAGAGAGAGTTTTTGAAAACCTCCGGCGCCTTCCTTGCCGGCACCATGCTGTCACCCTTGGCCTCGGGCGAGCAGACCGCCGGGCGCACCAATTGGTCAGGAAATTACACTTACAGCACTGACCGGCTGCACCAGCCGCAAACCATCGAGCAAGTGCAGCAGGTGGTAAAGAGCTGCAGCAAGCTCAGGGCTCTGGGGGCTCGCCATTCCTTTAACGGGATCGCCGACAGCACGGAAAATCAGATCTCACTGACCCATCTGGATCAGATGGTCCTGAATCGCGAGGCAAGCACCGTGACCGTAGGCGCAGGCGTCACCTATAGCCGGTTGGCTCCGTATCTTGACGGTCAGGGTTACGCGCTGCACAACCTCGCCTCCCTACCCCAGATTTCGGTCGCCGGCGCCATCGCTACGGCCACCCACGGATCGGGCAACAAGAACGGCAACCTGTCCACGGCCGTCACTGGGCTGGAAGTGGTCACGGCTGATGGCAAGGTGCTGGTTCTTTCCCGGGAGCGGGATGGCGAACGATTCCAGGGGGCAGTGGTGAACCTGGGCGCGATCGGCATTGTCACCAAGGTCACACTGGCGGTGCAACCGGCCTTTCAGGTCAGTCAGGTGGTTTACGAGAACCTGTCCATGAACCAATTGGAGCACCACCTGCAGGAAATCTTCGCCAGCGGCTACAGCGTTAGCCTGTTCACCGACTGGCAGAATCACAGGATCGGCCAGGTATGGGTCAAGCGGCGCGTGGCCGTGGGAAACGCACCTCAGTTCGCCCCGGAATTATTTGGGGCCACGCTGGCGACCAGGAAGCTCCATCCGATTCCCGGACATTCGGCAGAAAGTTGTACCGAACAACTAGGTGTTCCCGGTCCTTGGTACGATCGGCTGCCTCACTTCCGCATAAACTTCACTCCCAGCAGCGGAGCTGAATTGCAGTCTGAGTATTTGATCCCCCGGGAGCGGGGATACGAAGCCATTCTGGCGGTCGAACAGCTTCGAGATCATATAACCCCTCATCTGTTTATCTCGGAAGTGCGGACCGTCGAGCAGGACGATCTTTGGATGAGCACGGCTTACCAGCGGTCTTCCATGGCTATTCACTTCACTTGGAAACCGGAGTGGCCGGCGGTCAAGAATGTGCTGCCGATGATCGAAGAGAAATTGGCGCCCTTCCATGCCCGCCCCCACTGGGCCAAGCTGTTTACCATGTCGCCCTCGCGGATAAAGCCTCTGTACCCACAATTGGCGAGCTACCAGGGCCTTTTGGCACACTACGACCCGCAGGGTAAATTCCGCAATCGCTTCATAGACACTAATATTTATGGAGCTTGACGGAGGAAAGAGGGGCTTCTCGGCGCAAGAGATAGCGCGGGATCGTTACCCCGTAGAGGAGTGGCCAGCAGCGCACGATCGCTCCGCGGCCGCTACTTAATCTTCGTCCGGCTCCTGCAGCACTTCTTCCTCGATTTCCATGTCTCGGAACTCGTTGGAGTCGAATACCTGACCACAATCCAGACATTCGACGTATTCAACGTCCTCTTCACGCGCTACCACGCGGACTTTTGGGTGTTTGCAGGTGGTGTCCATCTGGGAGATTTGAGTGTGTAACCTAATTCTTCTGGGCAAGATTGTACCCGCCGGATTCAGCCTGTCAAATCTGTTTCTGTGCTTTCCGCGCCGGTTCTCGGAATTTAATCAAAATTAAGCCTCCCGAGGAACCGGGGCACGGCCTGACGGCTCTCTTAAAAGATGCGGTTGACCGCACTTCAGGTTGACAGTCTTAGCTGGAGAGTTCGCTAATGGTACGCACTTGCTCCGGTTTGAGGGCGACCTCCTCCAGCTTGCCGAAAATCATCTTGCCCGATGCGGTCTGCAAAACGCTGGTGACCGTGATTTCGACAGCGCGGCCGATCATGCGCCGGGCGTGGTCCACCACCACCATGGTTCCGTCATCCAGGTAACCCACTCCCTGGTTGTATTCCTTGCCCTCTTTCAGCACCACGATGTTCATTTTTTCGCCGGGCAACACCAGTGGCTTCAACGAGTTGGCGAGATCGTTGAGATTGAGCACCCGAACGTGGTGCAGTTGGGCCACCTTGCTGAGGTTGAAATCGTTGGTCAGGATGGGAGCACCCATCTTCTTGGCCAACTCAATCAGCTTCAGGTCGACCTCGCGCATCTGGGGAAAGTCATCCTCGACAATTTGTACCGCGAGTAATGGATGGGCCTGCATCTTTTGCAGAATATCGAGCCCGCGCCGGCCGCGCTGTCGCCGGGAACTGTCGGAGGAGTCGGCTACGATCTGCAGCTCGCGCAACACGAACTCTGGAACCACCAGCGTTCCTTCCAGAAAGCCGGTCTCCACCACATCGGCGATGCGGCCATCGATAATGGCGCTGGTGTCAAGGATCTTAAGGTTGCGCTTGCCGGCCGTAGCCCGCTCGCCGGCAAAGAGCTCAGCCAAGCCCCCGGTAAAGTTCAGCAGGTCTCCCTTGCTGGCGCCCACCATCAGCCCGATGTATGACATCAGCATGAGCACAAAGAGCTGCAGCAGGGCTCGGGTTCCCCCCGGCGGCAAGCTTCCGCTCAGCACCATCCCGAAAAGCGCGGCGCCTGCGATGCCCAGCACGCTGCCCAACACCGCGCCCAGGAGCCGCTTTATGCTCAATGCGCGAACGCGTAGCTCAAAGACGATTACAGCAGCGGCGGCGACGGCGCCCAAAACAGCCGCAGCCCAGGGCTGCAGCGCGAAGGGGCGGAGAACAAAACAGGTCGCGGTCAGAACAAGGATGAATAGTACTCGGATAATAACGACGTCCATGCGGGCTCCCTGCCTGATGCCAAGAGGCGGCACAGCACGACAGAAAAAAGTGCAAAATGGAAACCCCCGGAGTATACCGACGCCGCAGGTCATCGGGCAAAAAGAAATCCCGAAGCCGCTGAAGCAGCTTCGGGATCATTCGTTTCGGGTAAGAATACCTACTAGTATTTGGGTACCCGGGAATCGATCTGCTCACTCCAGGCTTGAATACCACCGGCCAGGTTCTTGACCTTGAACCCGGCTTGCTGCAGGAACTCCGCCGCTTTCTGGCTACGGCCCCCCATCTTGCAGTGGGCTACGATCTCGCGGCTTCGGTCCAGCTCACCTACGCGATTGGGCAAGTCGCCCAGCGGAATGAGATACCCGCCGATCTGCGCGATTTTGTATTCGTGCGGTTCGCGCACATCGAGGAGAAAGTAATCCTTGCCTGCATCGCGCTGCTGCTTGAAGGTGGTCACCGGAATCTGCTCGATGCCGTTGACCAGCGGCGCGTCAGGCGCTGCCGCCGGCTGGATACCGCAGAACTGCTCGTAGTCGATCAACTTGGTTACGGTCGGGTGGGTGCCGCATACCGGGCAATCCGGATTCTTGCGCAGCTTCAGTTCGCGGAAGCGCATGCTCAACGAATCGACCAGCAGCAGGCGCCCGATCAGCGGCTCGCCTTGGCCCAGGATCAGTTTGATGACCTCGGTCGCCTGGATCACACCTACCAGCCCGGGCAGGATCCCGAGCACCCCGCCTTCGGCACAGGAAGGGACCAACCCGGGCGGCGGCGGCTCCGGATAGAGGCACCGGTAGCAAGGCCCCTGCTCGGTGGCAAAGACGCTGGCCTGGCCTTCGAAGCGGAAAATCGAGCCGTAGACGTTCGGCTTTCTGCTCAACACGCAGGCATCGTTCACCAGGTAGCGGGTGGGAAAGTTGTCGGTGCCATCGGCCACGATGTCGAAATCCTTGAAGATCTCCATGGCGTTTTCGCTCAACAGCATGGTGTTGAACTTCACGACGTTCATGAACGGGTTTAGGGCCTTCAGCTTCTCTTCAGCCGAATCCAACTTCGAACGGCCCACGTCTTTGGTGCTGTGAATGATCTGACGCTGCAGATTGCTCGAGTCCACTACATCGAAGTCGACCAGCCCTAGCGTCCCAATGCCCGCCGCGGCTAGGTAGAAGGCCAAGGGCGAACCCAAACCGCCGGTGCCTACGCAGAGCACCTTGGCCGCTTTGAGTTTCTGCTGCCCCTCCATGCCGACCTCAGGCAAGAGCAGGTGGCGGGAGTAACGCGCGATTTCTTCGTTGCTAAGCGACGGCACCGCCGTCGTAGGTGTTTCGGTAATTGTCGCCATTCTTGAACCTCTTTCGATTCTCTATATGCCGCCTGCAATGGAAGGAATAATCGACAGGCTGTCGCTATCTTTGACCGCCGTGTTTTCCTTGTCGTTCAGGTAGCGAATGTCTTCGTCGTTGAGATAAACGTTCACGAAGGCGCGCAGCTTGCCTTCCTCGGAATACAGATGCTTCTTCAATTCGGGATGCGTCACGGTCAGTTTATCCAGCGCCTGGCCTACCGTCGCCGCCGAAACCGTTACCGTGGCCTGCTTAGCGGCAAACTGACGCAGGGGGGTTGGAATATGAATCTTCATTCGTCGCACTCTCCTTCTTCTTTCGTGGGTGGCGCAGAGTGATACGGGGGCCGGCGGTCAACAGCGTTCAGGGCAGACCTGGATCGCTTCGTCTTCAAACCGCTTGTCGTCCTCACCCGTACCGGCCAGGAAGAACGAGTTGGTCTGTGCCGCTACACCCTTTTCGACGCTGGTGATGACGTAGGAGCAGCCCAGCCAGTGGGCTTCGTTGAAATCAGTCGACGACCAGCGCGCGGGGTGGTCGGGATGCGAGTGGTAAAAACCCACGATGTCGAGGCTGCGCTCCCGCGCCTGGCGTTGAATGCTGACCAGTTCCTGGGGAGCGATGTGATAGCGGTTGTGGGCGGAGTCGGTGCGCGTGTTGCCCGCGCGTATGGCCGCCTCCACCTCATTGATGCCCTCGAGCGCCTGGCCAAGGAGCACCCCGCAACACTCGTGGGGATAGGTCTCTTCGCCATGTTGGCGCAGCTGGCGGTAGACCGTATCGCTGATACGGAGCATCAGCTTCTTCTGCTCGACACTCTCAGTCGTACTGGTCATCATTGCTCCCAAAAGCGCTCACTCAGGTACTTGTCGGCCGAATCGCACAGGATGGTCACAATGATAGCGTTTTTGCCGGCGCACGATACTTCTTCCCCGATTCTGAGACTTGCCGCCACCGCCGCGGCCGCGGAGATGCCCAACAGCAAACCCTCCGTCCGGCCCAGATGTTTGGCCATCTCGTAGGCCCCTTCGGTTGACTGCTCCACGTGGCGGTCCGCCAGGCGGGCATCATAGATAGGAGGCACGATCGCAGTGGCCATATACTTCAAGCCTTCAAGCCCATGAAACGGTGAATCGGGCTGCATGGCAATGCACTCAATCGCTGGATTCAGCTCCTTCAGACGGCGGGTGACCCCCATAAACGTCCCGCTGGTGCCGAGCCCGGCCACGAAATGCGTAATCTGTCCCTCGGTCTGCTGCCAAATCTCGTTTGCCGTACCGTGATAATGCGCCTGCCAGTTGGCTTCGTTGCCATACTGGTCAGCGTAATAGAACCGGCTCTTGTCCTGCGCCAGCTCGCGCGCCTTCAAGATCGCGCCGTCAGACCCATCCGCCGGATCGGTCCAGACTATGTTCGCCCCGTAGGCGGCGAGAATCCGCTTGCGCTCGGGAGAGACATTCGACGGCATGCACAGCGTAACCCCAAAACCGCCGGCCGCGCCCAACATGGCATACGCAATGCCGGTGTTTCCGCTGGTCGCATCCAGCAAGTGCCTACCAGCCAGCAGTCCCTTGGCCTGGGCTGCCGCCACAATCGAGGAGGCCGCGCGATCCTTGACCGAGCCGCCTGGGTTGGCCCATTCGGCTTTGCCCAGCAAGAGCACGCCAGGCAGATGCGCCGTCAAACGGTCTAGACGCAGGAGTGGAGTATTCCCAATCCGTTCCAGGATGCTGCTGCCCAGGGCGGGCGTCGTCGACCTCACGTCGGTTTGAGCTTCAATTGGCATTTTTCCGGTTCAAGTCCTTGCTTTCACCCGGCTCTGCTCGTTGCGGCCAGGAGCGCGAGTGTGCGAAAGTTACAGGGAAGCACACTTAGTGTAGCGTCCACTGGAAAATTGAGGCAATCCGTAGTCAGTCGCAAGCCATGCGAACCAAAGTCCACTTCCTGAATTTCGACGAAGTTCTGAGCACCCTGCGCACATTAGGTTTTGATGTTCAACCCGTGCCCGCGGTCGCAAACCAGTTTCTGGTGCGCAAATATGGTGCCGGGGCGATCCTGGCCCCTGCAGGGGAGCCCACGGGCGCGGATAAGAAGCTTCCGCAGATTGCCGTGAGATGGAGGGAGCGACCGGGCTACCTGGTGGGTGGAGAAGTGGCCACACTGCTTGATCGCGGACATCAGAAATTCTGGAAGTCCACCCGCCTTGAGGTTCCGGCAACCGCGGATTCCCTTCAGGCGGTGCACCGCTTTGCCGAGGAGTTGCGACAGGTCGTCGGCGAGCCTAGCCTGTACAACGAGTCCCTGGGCACAACCAGCGACAGTTACCTGTACGACCGCGTCAAGGGCCGCGATTTGCCGATAGCTGAGCGCCCCACGCCGGCTTGGCAACTGCCCCCGAAGGTTAGCTAAGTTCCAGCGTACCGGCGGGATCTGCGGTTTACCTACTTTTGGAACGCTCACGCTGTAGTTCGCGGTAGACCTCGCTCTTGGAGACACCTCGCTCGCGCGCGACGCGCTTGAGGGCGTCCTTCTCATCCAATCCCTCGGCCTCCATCAGCTGCGACACCTGCTGCACAACGCTGCCGCCGGCATTGGCTGGCTGGGCCACGGGAGCGGCGTCGATCAGGAGCACGATCTCGCCGCGTATACGCTCGCGGGCCGCCAGTTCCGACCGGACTTCCCGCGCTGTGCCGCGCAGAAACTCCTCGTGCAGTTTTGTCAGCTCGCGGGCTACCACCACGCGCACGGACTCTCCCCAGACCGCTTCCACGTCGGCCAACGTCTCCAGAATGCGATGCGGAGCTTCATAGACCACCAGGGTAAGGCCCTGTATGCGAGCGGCCAACGCTTCCAGCTCTGTCCGCCGCGTGCCCGGCTTCGCCGCTAGAAATCCCACATAGAGGAAACGATCCGTATCCAGGCCGGAGGCGATCAACGCGGCTAGTGCGGCATTCGCTCCGGGGATCGGAATGACGGGCACGCCTGCTGCGACCGCTGCACGCACCAAGTCGAGCCCCGGATCTGAGAAGGCCGGCGTACCCGCATCGCTGACCACTGCGACCCGGCCACCCTGCTGCAAGAGGGCTATCAGCTCCAGCGTTCGCGATTGCTCGTTGTGCTCGTGGTAACTGATCGTCGAGGTGGAGATGTCAAAGTGGTTCAGCAGCTTTTGCGTTTGGCGTGTGTCCTCGCACGCAATGCGGTCGACTTCCTTCAGGACCCGTAGCGCGCGGACGGTGATGTCTTCGAGATTGCCAATCGGTGTGGCGACCAGATAAAGGCCGGGCTCGAGGGACAACGATTATTCCTGGCTCTGGCGACGAAGCTTCCGGCTCTCCGCCAGCAGGCTCATGGAGTGCATAAGGTTCTGCAGTGTCACAATGCCGACGATGCGCTCCCCTTCAGTCACCGGCACCAGCGACAGCCCGCGCCCGGCAAAGCGGCTGATTGTGGTCCCCAGCGAGTCCTCAGGTTGCGCCACGTGGAAGCTGCGCGACATCACGGCCTGTACATAGCCGTTGCCCTCACTGCGCAGCGCGGAAAGAATGCTCTGGCGGGAGATAATGCCCACCAGGCTGTCGCCGCGCACCACCGGAAAATCGTCCTGCAGGCTGTGAATCGATTTGTGCAGCGCATCTTCCAGCGTGTCCGACGGGGCCAGCATGGAGAACTCGGTCAGCATAATGTCCTGCATGTTGACGGTATCAACGACGCTCTGGAAGAGGACGCCCTGATCTTCCAGCTGAGCGCCGATGAGAATAAAAAAGCCCGCCATCAGCAACCAAGGGTTCATCAGCACCAGGCCGGCGATGATGGCCGTCATGGCAAGAATCTGACCGAGTCCAGTCGCCACGCGCGAACCTTGCGCCCTGCCCTGCGCCCGGGCTACGCCTCCACGCACCACCCTGCCGCCATCCAGGGGATAGGCGGGCAGCAGATTCAGCACGCCGAGAAACACATTGAGCCACACGATGCTGCGGATCAGGTGACTGGGCGTGATCCAAGGCCGTTCTAACAAATTGATCGTGGGCGACATGCCGAGCACCAGCATGGCGACTACGAGAGCAAAACTCAGGTTTGCGAGCGGCCCGGTGAGCGCCATGCGCCATTGCACTGTGGGTGCGCCGGCGTTCTCCGCGCTCTCCGCATTGGCGTAGGCCACCAGGCCACCGATGGGCAGAAGCAGGATATTTCTCAATTGCAAGCCGTGGTAGGCGGCTACGATCATGCGCGCCACTTCGCGCACGGCCACCGCGCCCAGCAAGACCAGCCATAGGCCAATGCCGCGGAACATGGAGAGGTGTGCGCTTTCGGTGTAGGCCATGCAGATGCCGAGCAGCAGGATGAAGAAGGTGTGAATGCGCAACTCGACACCCATCCATCGCCCTAAAGGGAACGACCATCCACGCATTGCATCCGTCCTTGCTGCTGCCGGTTTGTTACTACCTGCATTGTAGAGCCTTCCCCCGCGGGCGAGGCTGCGGATTCATTCCGCAGCACGGGATTCATTTACCATCAAAACCGATGCGGGTCGGCTTTTATGCGTGTCATTGGGGGCACATACCGTTCGCGGCGCCTGATCGCGCCTCGCGGGCTGGCCACCCGGCCTACCAGCGATCGCCTGCGCGAGACGCTTTTCAATATCCTGGCCACACGCATCGAGGGCGCTGTCTTTGCCGACCTTTACGCCGGCTCGGGAGCAGTCGGCATCGAGGCTCTGAGCCGCGGCGCACGCCTGGTTTACTTCGTGGACAACGCCGCGCCGGCCGTGAGCCGCAATCCGCGAAAACCTGGCAGCGCTGGGGATTCGCTCCGGCTTCAAGATTGAGTCCCGCAGCGTCTCTGCCGCGCTGCGCAGGTTTTCTGAGGCCGGGCCGGAAGAAGCGCTGCACGATTGTCTTTCTGGATCCGCCGTACGCGGCCGCGGACGACTATAGCCGCACCCTCACCAGCATCGGCCAGCATGCGGATTCCCTGCTGACGCCCAACGGCATCGTGATCGCGGAACATGGGCGCAAAATGCAACCGCCGCTAGCGGAGAGCTATGGCCCACTGCAGCGCTACCGCGTGCTCGAGCAGGGCGACGCGGGCTTGAGCTTCTATGGCAGGTAGCCTCCGCCCTTGTGCTCACCAGTCTGGAGATTGACCTCGAATTCCAGTTCCCTATCCGTTCTCATCTCCCAACCCAGCCCGAAGAGCGTCGCGCCACGGACAGCAGTAATGCGCACCCCGTCCCAACTGAGCCGGCCTGTTTGCCAGGCCTTCCCTTCCCGGCCCCAGGCGAGCAGCGAATGAAAGCTCGAAAACAGCAGGAGATCCTGCTCTGCGAGGGCGCGGATTTCGGTGACTGGCCGGTACTCGACCTGTTCCCAGCGCGCCGGATTGCGGGTGTCAATGAGGTAAGCGTAGCCGCCCGCTGCAATGCAAATCCACGCCGGGTCAGGACAGGCCCATACACCGGTGGGCACGCCGGAACCGGCGAAACCCAGGGCACAGGTGGCGAGGAACTGCCCCGCATGATTGGGCGGGCGGATCATGACTTCGAGGGCTCCTCGCTCCACTTCTTCTACTTGCGCCGGGTAGACGAATTGCCGGCCGGGCAGGATCAATGGCCGGGAGGCGAGGACTTCCGCCTGCCACGCGTGAGCAAAGGTGGAATCGATCATCTACCGACGCTGGATGCGATAAAGGCTTCGACCCGCTCCCGCACGCTCGCCACGTGGGTCGGCAAATCGAGCCGGCTGCCGTCTTCGAGCAGAGGGATCAGTTTGTCGAACTCCGGGCCGGAGTGGGCTCCGGTCAGGAGGATGCGTACCGGGTGGAAGAGGTCTTTGCCCTTGACGCCGGTCTCGGCCTTCACCTCGTTCATCAGCTCTTTGAAGCGCTGGGGCGTCAAAGCGCCGGCTTCGGCCAGGATCTTTGCGGTAAAGGCGCGCACTACGCGCTCTCCTGCTTCCGAGGCCAGCAGGGCTGCATCATCCTGGTTCACCGGTGCAGGATTCCAAAGCGCCGCTGCCTTTTCCGGCAGCTGCTGTAGCTGGTCCACGGCGGGCAGAAACAGCTCCAACACCCGGTCGAACCAATCTTCGATAGCCGCGGTACGAAGCGGCGGCAGCCTATACAGGGCTACGAAATAGGGCCAGGAGAGCTCCCTCAACTCCGGCAGCGGAGTTTGCTTGATGACATGCCGGTTGAGCCAGTGCAGCTTGTCCCAGTCGAAGACCGCGGGTGAGGGCGTGACTCGCTCCAGCTTGAACTCCTGCTATCAGCTCTTCGCGGGTGAAGGTCTCGCGCGTTCCACCCTCGGCGCCCCAGCCGAGCAGGGCGAGATAGTTGGCCAGCGCCTGGGGCAGAATTCCCATTTCCCTGAAGCTGGCCACCGAGGTCGCACCGTGACGCTTGGATAGCCGCTCGCGATCGCTACCCAGGATGGTCGAAAGGTGGGCAAACTGCGGCAGCTTCCAACCGAAGGCCTGGTAAATGGCGACTTGCCGGGGCGTGTTCGAGATGTGGTCGTCGCCGCGAATGACGTGGGTGATCTGCATGAGCGCATCGTCGATGGTGACGACGTAGTTGTAGACCGGGATGCCGGTAGAGCGGACGAGGATGAAGTCGCTCACCGTATCGCTCGCAAACTCCACGTCGCCGCGGACGATGTCGTGGAAGCGCAGGGGTGCATCGGGGACCGCCAAACGCACGGCAAAGCTCTCCCCTGCGGCGGCCCGGCTTTCGGCTTCGCTCGCCGCTACGGTACGGCATTTGCCCGAGTACATCGGGATGCGGTGCTCCTGCAGAGCCAGCTGACGCTCCTGCTCGAGTTCCTCTGCGCTGCAGAAACAGCGGTACGCTTTGCCCTCCCGCAGAAGCCGATCTGTGTGCTGCTGATAGATCTCCGATGCGCTCGCTTTGCCGGTAGGGCGCGTAGGGACCGCCGACCAGCGGCCCTTCGCTCCAGTCCATCCCCAGCCAGCGCAGATCTTCGATCAGCTGGGTTTCGTAGCGGGCCTCGCTCCGCTCTACATCGGTGTCTTCGATGCGCAGCACGAAGTCTCCGCCGGTGTGGCGGGCAAAAAGCCAGTTGTAGAGAGCGGTGCGGGCATTGCCCACGTGCAACATTCCGGTGGGAGAGGGCGCAAAGCGCACCCTTGGGCTTGGGTTCGGCATAAGTCTACGTCTGATGCTATCAACGAAAGTGTTCCCAGCCGCCGGCCACCAGCGCTGTACGCTTCTTTCCGGGCTGACTGATCTCCACCAGCGGGCCTCGTCCGCGTTTCTTCATGCGGCCGACGGCATGCACCAGCACTCCCCCCAAGGAGCTGGGCACCACTGTCTTTGGGGCAGCGGTGAAGAGGAGCTCGTAATCTTCGCCGCCGTGGAGTGCCTGCTCCAGGGTGGCACGGGCATCGACGGGTAGGGACTCGGCATCGATCTCTGCGGCCAGCCCGCTCTCCTCACACAGGTGAGCAAGGTCGGTCGAGAGTCCATCGCTGAGGTCTATCGCGGCGGTGGCCAGGCGATCGCGCATGAGCTTGCGGCCGGCGGCCAAGCGAGGTTCCGGATATAAATGCGGATGCCCTTGGTCTGTCCTTTCCGCGAAACGCGGCCGGGCGGCGCTCAAGAGCGAGCAGCTCAGCGGCGGATCCCCCCAGGGCTCCGGTGACATAAATCAGATCCCCGGGGCGAGCGCCCGAGCGCAGCAGCGACCTCCCTTTAGGCACGCTGCCCAGAAGAACGATGTCGGCAACAACCAGGCCGCCGGCATGCCGAAAGCCCGGCGGCGACTTGGCTAGATCGCCGCCCGCTAGAGGGACCCGGTACCGCTCAGCCAGGGCCATCAACCCGTCGAAAAAAGCCTGCATCCAAGATTGAGAGGAGCCTTTGTATGCGGTCAGCTCCGCAGGTAGAGCGAGCGAAAGAAAGGCCGCCTCCGGGCGAGCTCCCATTGCTGCCAGGTCGCTCAAGCCGCGCACCAGGCAGCGGTGGCCAACGCTCTCCGGCGGATGCCAATCGCGGCGGAAATGGACATTTTCGAGCGAGAGGTCGGTGGTGACAACCAGCTCTTCTCCCCGCCTCGGCCGCATCACGGCGCAATCGTCGCCGATGCCGAGATGCAGTATCCCGCCCCTCCGCAGATCTCCGGCGCGTTGGCGAATGCCGGCGATCAGTTCACGCTCGCCGGTCGCCTTCGATCCAGTTGTCTTTCGCTCGGCAGGCATGGCGCCAGCATACCTTGCACGTCTGCTTGCTAGCCTCGTAATGGCGATTTAGTAATACCACTTCGGCGTTTGACCCTATAGATTCACTCTGTTAGGGTCAAGGTTCGGCCCTGTATAAAAATGCTACGCCCCGCCGGAATATGCGACAGGGATAGTGCGTTCAAGGCCACATCCTCTTTTAGAGTGAGCATTTTGCGCAAACGCTACTACATCATTTTCGTAGCCCGCCAAGAAAACGGCGATTTGCGCAAGATCCCAATTCCTCTCCACTACGCCTATATCTTTGTCGCGGCTGCGGTTATCGGCCTCTTCACTATCACTGGAATGGCCGGTTCTTACAGCCGCATGCTGCTGAAGACGGCGCGCTTTAACCAGGTTCGGACGGAGCGGGAGACGATACGGCATGACTACCTGCAAATGGAGCAGGTGGCGCACGAGAAGGATGTTCAGGCGGCGTCGCTGGGCTCTCTGGCCAGCGAAGTGAGTGCGCTTTACGGACTGCGGCAAAACAAGTTGTTCAAGTCCTCTATGAGGCGTGTGTCGCCGACGACTGGTCCCGCAAGCGACGGCTTCAGCGATCAGCAATACGGTCAATCATTGGATCAGCTTTTGGAACTGCGCTCCTCGGCGATGTCGGGCGAGATCACGCACGGGCTCGACTTCTCGCACCGTTTTCCGGCAGCTTTCAGCAGCATCGTCAATGTGGCGAACGCGCCATCAGAATGGCCTGTTCAAGGGATCGTAACCAGCTCGTTCGGCTCGCGTCTGGATCCCTTTAATGGCGAAGGCGCATTCCACACCGGAATTGACATCGCCACCAACAAGGGCGAGGCGGTTCGTGCGCCGGCGGACGGCACCGTCCTGAAGGCTGGGATGGGCAACGGGTACGGACGCGAAGTGGTGATCGACCATGGCCATGGCGTCCAAACCATTTATGCCCACCTCTCCGGATTCGCGGTCACTGAAGGACAAGACGTCAGCCGCGGGGATATCCTGGGCTACGTCGGTTCATCTGGACACAGCACCGGCCCTCACTTGCACTACGAGGTCCGGATTCACGATACGCCCGTAAATCCGTCCAAGTATCTGCATGCCGCTCAGCGGCAACTAGCGAGTTCCCCATCCATACCCACGCCTGCAGCTGCGTCGACATCCACACCCCCGCCCACCGCCACCGGCGGCGGCGCAGACTAACCCCAGCTTTTCGCGGAGCGGCCCTGGTGGGTCTGGCGATTCTGTGCTTGATACCGGCTTTGGGGCAGACCTCCGGCAAAACCTACTTCGGCTTCGACAGGAATGAGTACCCCGGCGACAACCTGCTGCCGGCGCTGCACCGCAGCTTTTCCTATGCCGGCTTTTGGCTGAACACCCCGCCCGACGCCAAAAGCAATGGCTGGACAGGCAAGCGCGCCATCCTCAAGGCCAACGGGTTCGGCTTCATGATCCTGTTCAACGGGCGTCCGGATGCCCAGCTTACCGGCAAGGATGCGGCGGCGCTCGGCCGGTCCGATGCTGCAGCCGCCATCTCCGCCGCTAAGAGGGAGGGCTTTGCCCCTGGGGTGATCCTGTTTCTCGATCAGGAGGAAGGCGGTCGCCTGCTGCCGGAGCAGGGCGCTTATTTGTTCGCGTGGGTAGAGGCGGTACGCGCGTCGCAGTATAAGCCGGGCGTTTATTGCTCCGGCATTCTGGTTCCCGACGGATCAGCCACCATCAGTACTGCGCGCGATATTTTGAGCCATTCGGGCAAGCGGCCACTGGCCCTGTGGGTGGCTAACGACGCGTGCCCTCCGGCTCCCGGTTGTGTGCTCCCGAAGAAGCCTCTGACGGCAACTTCAAGCGGAGTTAAGGATGCGCTGGTCTGGCAGTTCGCGCAGTCGCCGCGCAGGCAGTTTGCCAACCGATGTGCGGCGACCTATGCTGCCGATAACAACTGCTATGCGCCCGGCACGCCGCATAGTCCGCAGACCTTCCTGGACTTGAATGTCTCATCGTCTCCGGATCCCTCCGGGGGACGGTAGGCCGGTTTTCCCTGGATTTCGGTTTGGCCAAATAAATGAGCGCTAAAAGCGCTATAAGGGTCGGCCAAGTACGACAAGCATATTACAATCAATAACTTAGGTAGTTTATCCTCATTGTCTGTCCAATGGCCCACGGAGCCTATGCGCGTTTCCTCAGGGGCTAAAGCCCTCATCTGCGGCTGGGTATGGCCCGGGTGAAGCCGTGCCCTGACACAAAGCCATGTCATTAGCGAAGCTGACATTGCTTGCTGAGGTTGACGTCGTTTGCAAAGTCCACGGCGTTTGCGCGGCAGATGTCGTTTGCGAAGCTGACATTGCTGGCTGAGGCTGACGTGGCTTGCAAAGCCCAGGGCGTTTGCAAAGCTGATGTCGTTTGCCATTCTGACGTCGTTGGCGAGGCCAACATCGTTTACAGCGCCGACTTCAGCCTTCCTGCAGCATGCTGGGCTCTTCAGGGGCGCGGAGACGGACCAGGCGATCGATGGCGTAGGGCGCGCGATGCGAGGCGGTGTGATAATGCCGCACCTGCAGTTCTCCCAGCAGGCCGATGGCGAGCATCTGAATGCCGGCCAGAATCAAGACGCCGGCAACTACAAAGAGCGGCCCATGGGTGTCCATCACGTCCTGGCGGGTAAAGACCTTTAGACCGGCTAAGAACAAGGAAATGCCGGAGCCTAAGAAAATACCCAGCGCGCCAAAGGTGCCGAAGAAATGCAGCGGACGCGTCATGTACTTCAACAGGAAGCGAATGGTCAGGAGGTCGAAGAAGACACGGACGGTGCGCGAAATTCCGTAGTGGGACTTGCCCCGTTCGCGGTTCACATTCCGGATGGGGATCTCGCAAATGCTGGCGCCATACCAGGAGGCTAGCGCGGGGATGAAACGATGCATTTCGCCATACAGCGGGATGTTGTGGATGACCTCACGACGATAAGCCTTGAAGGTGGTGCCGAAGTCGTGAATGTCGACGCCGGAAAACTTGGCCATAAGCCAGTTGGCACAACGCGACGGGATGCGGCGCATGACGAAGTTGTCGATGCGCTCCTTACGCCATCCGCTGACCACGTCGTAACCCTCTTCCAGCTTGGCGACAAACTCAGGGATCTCGGAGGGGTCGTGCTGCAGGTCGCCATCCATGGCTAGGATGAAGTCCCCCTGGGAGTGGTCGAAACCCGCGGCCAGCGCGGAGGTCTGGCCAAAATTGCGCCTCAACTTGACGACTAGGACGCGGCTGTCGACGGCTGCAATCTCTTCCAGGAGCTTGTAGGTGCGGTCACTCGATCCGTCGTCTACCAGCACTAGTTCAAAACTGTCGCCAATTTGCTCCATCACCGCCTTCAGGCGATCGTACAGAGCCGTAACGTTCTCTTCCTCGTTATGGAAGGGCACGACTATCGAATACTTCGGCATTTAAATAGTATAAATCCGCAAAAAGCGATCTTTGGACGGGATTTACGTCTTTTTAGCTGCCCTTGTGTATCTCCTCGGCAAGGATCACGGCAGCGCTCTCGCAGGCGGCACGATCCACGTCGTGGTGGGTCACCAGGCGTACGGAATTGGGACCCACGGTGGAGGCGAGAACGCCGCGCCGGGCAAGAGCACTCACTAATGGCTTGACGTCTCCGTCGCCACGCAGGGAGAAGATCAGGATGTTGGTCTGGACCAGCAGTGGATCGATCACCACCTGAGGGAGTTCTGCCAATGCATCGGCCAGCAGCCGGGCGTTGTGATGGTCCTCTTGCAGCCGCCCAGTCATCTGGTTGAGGGCGATCAAGCCCGCGGCGGCGAGAACACCGGCTTGGCGCATCCCCCCGCCAAGCGCCTTGCGAAAATTACGCGCCCTCTCGATGTGGGCGCGGCTGCTCACCAGCATGGAGCCGACCGGTGCGCACAGGCCCTTGGAGAGACAAAACATTACCGAGGCACAACCGCTGGTCAGACGATCGACTGGAGTATCCAGGGCTGTAGCGGCGTTGAAGATGCGTGCGCCATCGAGATGAACGGGCAAGCCGGCATCGGCGGCGCCGGCCCAGATCTCCTGCGCTACTTCGAGCGGCATCACCGTTCCGCCGGCCAGGTTGTGGGTGTTTTCGAGCGATATCAGGCCCGTCCGCGAACGGAAATGAAGGCCGGGCGAGATAACTTTCCGAATCAGCGGCCAGGTAAGGATCCCTCGATCGGCATAGACGGTACGCAACTGGCACCCGGAGAAGGCGGAGACCATGGACATTTCCCAGTCCACCAAGTGGCCGCGGGATTCGCAGATCACCTCCTGACCGTGCTCGGTATGCATGCGGACGGCAATCTGGTTGCCCATGGTGCCGGTAGGAACAAACAAGGCCGCCTCACGGCCAAAGATCTCCGCGGCGCGTGCTTCCAGGCGGTTGACGGTGGGGTCTTCTCCGTAGACGTCATCTCCCACTTCGGCTTCAGCCATGGCGGCGCGCATGGCAGGGGTGGGGCGAGTGATGGTGTCGCTGCGCAGGTCAATCGTCATTAGGTTTTGGGGTCATTGGATTTGGAATTCTTCTTTTACTCCGAGGAAACGGGCGAAGACTTCGTTAGAAAAGAGCACTCCGCGGTGGGTTAGACGCACCACGCCCGCTGCATCGGTGAGCAGTTCGAGATCGCCCAGCTCACGGACCACGGGAAGGAAGATCCCCACTTGATCACGGCCAAACTCCGCTGCCAGAGCCTGCCAGGCGACGCCTTCATTCAAGCGCAGGCCGAGAAACCAGGCCTCTTCCAGTTCCTCCGACGGGCTGAGCCGCCGCACTTCCTCTTCTCCTTCTGGGCTGCGGAGGTATTCGGTCAGGACCGCGGTGTTGCTGAAGCGCAGGGCAGAGCCCTGCGGGGTGCGAAGCATGGAGTGGGCGTCAAGTCCAAAGCCGAGGTACGGGTGGCGGCGCCAGTACTTCAAGTTGTGGCGCGACTGACATCCGGTACGGGCAAAGTTTGAGATCTCATATTGCCGCAGCCCGTTCTGTTCAAGAAAAGTTATTGCACCCTGGTAGAGATCCGCAGTCAGCTCTTCGCTAGGAACAGTGCCGGCGCTATAGCGTGAGCCGCCCGCCAGCAACTCGCGGCCCAGGCGGGAATCCTCGTCAATCTCCAGCATGTAAATACTGGCGTGCTCCACGCCGGTGGCAACCAGAACATCGAGCGACTCCTGCCAACTGGCCGCGGTCTGATGGGGCATGCCGGCGATCAGATCGATACTCAAATTGCGTATCCCGGCGGAGCGGACCCGCTCGAGGTCTTTGAGCACCACTGCGCGAGTATGAAAGCGTCCCGTGGCAGCCGCCTCACGATCCACTAGCGATTGCACCCCGAAGCTGAGGCGGTTTACACCCAGGGTGAGCATGGCGGCGAGCGTGGGGTCATCCAGCTGGCCGGGTGCACATTCGAGGGTGATCTCGGCTCCAGGTGCTACCGCGAATTGCTGGCGCAGGGTATGGGCAAGCTTCCCTAGCAGGGCAGCGGAAAGCACGCTGGGGGTGCCTCCTCCCAAGTAGATGCTGTCAACATGCTCTGGAATGAGGACTTCGCCAAGGCGCTGGCGAAGGCTGCGGATTTCGCCGCAAACGCGGGCGACATATTGCTCATGAGCGCTGACCGACGAAACGCCGGAGGCAAAGTTGCAGTAGGTGCATTTGGCGCGGCAAAAAGGGACCGAGATGTAAATACCGAGAGAGTTCATCCGCCGCCAGCACCGCCCTGCTATCTATTCTGACATCCTCCTTTGACGACCGCATTCTGCGTATCCACGTAAAATGAAACTGCCCATGGCCGAGCAAAAGACGGAGAAGGATCGGAAACCCCAGCAGCACGACGACGACGTTGTGGGCAAGGCGTATGACAGCCGGCTGATGGGGAGATTGCTGACCTACCTTCGGCCATACAAGCTGCAGGCGATTATTTCGCTGGTGGCGATCCTGCTCAAGGCCGGCTCGGACGTGCTCGGCCCCTACCTAACCAAAATCGCCGTGGATCGCTACATGACTACGCGGCCGGCGCCCCATCCGGCGTTGCTGACCCGGTGGCTGAGCTCCAACGCCGCGGTGGGCATTACCCAGATTGCGAGCATCTACCTGGCCACCCTGGTGTTCAGCTACCTGCTGGAGTTCGTACAGACCTACCTGATGCAGTGGACCGGACAGAAGGTCATGTTCGACATGCGCAGCCAGATCTTCCGCCACATCCAGGGGATGCACGTCAGCTTTTTTGATCGCAATCCGGTGGGGCGCCTGGTGACCCGGCTGACCAGCGATGTGGACGCGCTGAACGAGATGTTTACCTCGGGCGTATTTGCCATTTTCGAGGACGTTTTTGTTCTGGCTCTGATTGTCGCCATCATGCTGCGCATGAACTGGTGGCTGGCGCTGATCGCCTTCGGCGTGCTGCCGCTGATCCTGGTCGTGACCCGAGTCTTTCGCAAACATGTGCGCGACTCCTACCGGCGTATCCGTTCCGCGATTGCGCGCATCAACGCCTCCACCCAGGAGCATGTAAGCGGGATGAGCGTGGTGCAGCTGTTCAACCGCGAGCAGCGCTCCTACGAGGAGTTCGAAGAGGTGAACCGGCAGCACATGGTGGCCTTCAAAGACGCCATCCTTGCCTATGCCTTGTACTACCCGGCGGTGGAGTTGCTGAGTTCGGTGGCGATTGCGCTGGTGATCTGGCTGGGCGGGTTCGGGGTGCTGCGGAATGCGGTTTCGATCGGCGTGCTGGTGGCGTTCATCCAGTACTCCCAACGCTTCTTCCGCCCCATTCAGGACTTGAGTGAGAAATACAACATCCTGCAAGCGGCGATGGCAGCCAGCGAACGCGTTTTCAAGCTGCTGGACACGCCGGCGGAGTTGCAAAGCCCGCCTACGCCGCGTGCGTGCGACGGTTCAGGCCGGATCGAGTTCCGCCATGTCTGGTTCACTTATCAAAAGCTGGATGCGGAACAACTGGTTCGTATTCAGCAGGCCGAGGGGGCGGATCAGATCGCCGCGGTTTCCCAGGACGTGGAGTGGATTCTTAAAGATGTATCGTTCGCGATCGAACCCGATCAGACAGCGGCGATTGTGGGCCACACGGGCGCTGGGAAGACCACCATCATCGGCTTGATGATGCGCTTCTACGAGATCCAGAGCGGGAGTGTGTTGATCAATGGCGTGGACGTGCGCGAACAGGATGTGACGGAGTTGCGGCGCCATTTTGGGGTGGTGCTGCAGGATCCGTTCCTGTTCACCGGCACCATTGCGGAGAATATTCGCCTGGGTTCGGAGTGGATCACCGACGAACGGATGAAGGAGGCGGCGGACGAGGTGAACGTGGGGGATTTTATCCGCGCACTGCCACAGGGTTTCGATGAGCCTCTGCGCGAGCGCGGGAATAGCCTTTCCACGGGGCAGAAGCAGTTGATCAATTTTGCCCGGGCGCTGGCACACAATCCGCGCATCCTGGTGCTGGATGAAGCTACCTCGAGCGTGGATACCGATACGGAGATGCGGGTGCGGTCTGCGCTGGAACGGATGGTCCAGGGGCGCACCTCGGTCATCGTTGCCCATCGCCTTTCCACGGTGCAGCAGGCGGACCGGATTTTGGTGATGCACAAGGGTCAGTTGAGGGAGTTGGGGACGCACCAGGAGCTGCTGGGGCAGCGCGGGATTTACTGGAAGCTTTATCAGCTGCAGTACAAGGATCAGGAAGTGCAAAGTGCGCGGGCAGCGGACGGATTGCTGGACGCGAAGTTGGCTGTGGGTACGGATTAGGGAAAACCCAGCAGCGGTTGTTGATGGAGAGAACTGCAGGTCCCTCGGCTTCCTCCGAATTTCCTGTCGGACCTCGTGGTTCGGTTAGGCTCATGCGGCTTTCCTTAAAGAAAGCCGCAAACGTTGCCGTCGATGAGTGCTGCGTAGTAGGAAATCCGGAGTTCGCTCGCACGGCACGCCGGGGCAGGCGGGATGACAAAGGGTAGCGTTGTGCTTCCATGAGGAAGTGGCTAGTGGCTGAAAGAGTCGCAGGGCAGTCGCCCTGGGCTCGCCGGGACAGGAAAAGGACTTAAGTGGATGGCAAGCCCGAAGATTTTTCTGTCTGCCGGCGAGGCCAGTGGCGAACAGTATGGCGCGCTGCTGATGACGGAGATCCGCCGGCTGGCGCCGGAGGCGGAGTTTTTTGGCCTGGGCGGCACGCGGATGGCAAGCCTGGGACTGCGCCGGGTGGTTCGCGCCGAAGATGTGGCGGTAATGGGCATAACAGAAGTGATCCGGCACATGCCCCATATCTATGGTGAATACCGCAAGCTGAAGGCCAGCCTGCGGGCGGAACGGCCCGATATCGCCATCCTGATTGACTTCCCTGACGTAAACCTGAGCCTCGCGGCCGAGCTTCGCCGTTTGCAGATTCCTGTGGTCTATTTCGTGAGCCCCCAGATTTGGGCGTGGAAGAAGTGGAGGATACGAGGGGTAAAGCGCAATGTCACCCGGATGCTGGTGATCTTTCCTTTCGAAGAGGCCTTCTACCACAGCCACGGCATCGCGGCGGATTTTGTTGGCCATCCATTGGCGGATCTTGACCGGCCCACAGTGACCCGGGAGACGTTTGCTAGCGAAAATGGCCTGGATGCGTCAAAATTCTGGGTTGGCTTGCTGCCTGGAAGCCGCACCAGAGAGTTGCTCGCCAACTTACCGCCAATGTTCGAAGCCGCTCGATTGCTGGGCCCGCAATACGAATACCTCCTGCCCGTGGCTCCCACGCTTAAGGATGCGCAAGTGCAGGCCTTGGCCGGCCAGGCCAAAGAGGCGACCATACGGGTGGTTCACGATGCGCGTGCAGTACTGCTGCACGCGCGCGCCAGCATCGTAGCCAGCGGCACGGCTACCGTGGAGGCGGCTCTGATCGGCAATCCATTCGTGGTTGTCTACCGGGTCTCTCGCGTCACCTATGCCGTGGCGCAGAGGGTCGTCCGCGTGGCCCATGTGGCCATGGTCAACCTGATCGCTGGACGCCGTATTGTGCCAGAGCTGATCCAAAATAATTTCACCGCATCGAAAGTAGTGGAGCAGCTGCGCCCCCTACTCGAAAACGAGGAGGCTCGTGCAACAATGCAGTCAGACTTGCGGAGCGTTGGGGCATTACTTAAAGTGAGCAACGGCGGGGGGACAAAACAGACTGCGATTGAGCGTGCTGCCCGGATTGCGTTGCAACTGATTCCCGCAGCGCAGCAGCCGCGGCTGCAATCTGCTTTGGTTTCACCATGGCCCGTTGAATGACTCCGATGAAGCTTTGTTTCCGCACCAAAGTCCTGATCCTGTCGCTGCTTGTGGTGACGCCGCATCTCTTCGCGGCTGAGCGGTCCACGATCAACATCACGGGCTACGTGATCAATGCCCAGCTCGACCCTTCCGACCACAGCCTGAAAGCCACCGCGAAGGTGACTTTCACCGCTACCGACAGCATTAGCGCCGCAGTCTTCGAATTGCACAACGCGCTCAAGGTGGATAGCGTGACGGACGGCCAGAACCATCCGCTCAACGGAGAGCGGGGCCCCAACGCCACCATCAGCATCGCCTTACCGAGTCCCATGAGGAAGGGAGCGAGCGCCACCTTCACTTTTGTCTACGAGGGGACGCTCAGCGGCAGCGAAGAGAGTCCGGTGGAAGGGCTCAAGCTGGCATCGATCGGCGATCCCATCACGTACCTGCTGTATGCCGCCCGATGGTTCCCCATGGTTGGGTATCTGACAGACCGGTTTACGGCGGAGATCCACTTGCAGATGCCCACCGGTTACCGGGTGGTGGGCAGCGGCAACACGGGTAGTCCCAAACAGGTTTCCGGCGGCACGGAATACACCTTCAACTGGACGCGGCCGAGCTTTCCCGGCACCATCATCGCGGGCAAGTTCCTTGAGCCCATGGTGGTCGCCGGCTCCCCTAATTTGCGCGTGTACCTGACCGAAGCGCACAAGCAGAGCGGCGTGGAGTACGCGCAAACCGTGGAGAAGGAATTTCAATTCTTTAGTGAGACGTTTGGGGAGTCTTCTACCCGTCTGCTGAACGTAGTCGAACTACCGGACGACACCGTGCCTGCGTACTGGGCTCCGGAGATCGCGGCCATTGCCGGCGCCCGGATCGCGGACCGCAACAACTATCGCCTGCTGGCCAACACGATGGCGCACCAATGGTGGGGCTGCATGGTCAGCCCAGCCACGCTGAATGACGCCTGGATCACCAATGGCATGGCCCGTTATGGGGAGCTGATGTACGTGGAGCATGTGGCGGGGCAGACGGCGTTGCAGGCGGCGGTCATCGATATCTCCGCGGGCGCGCTGGCCTACGACACCATCCCGCTGACCTCGGCAGGACGCCTGGATCCCTTTTCGACGCAATTCCAGTCCATGACGCTGGAGAAGGGGGCTATGGTCTTTCACATGCTTCGCTGGGAGATCGGCGACGATAACTTCTCCAAGACAGTGCGGGCCCTGATCACGCAATACGGCGACAAACCCACGCGCACGAGAGACGTAAAGAAAGTTGCCGAGGAGCAATCGCAGCAGCAGCTCACAGCCTTCTTTGCGCAATGGCTGGATGGAACCGGAGCACCGGCGTTTTTGGATAAGTACACCGTGTACCGGCTGGGCAACAACAAGGGCTTTCGCACCATCGGAGAGATTGGCCAGGATCTCGATCTTTTCAATATGCCGGTGGAGTTGCGGGTCGAGACGGAAGGCAAGACGGAAGTCAAACGAGTGGATGTGGTGGGCACCAACTCGCAGTATGTCGTGGACACCTTTGGCCGGCCGCGTCACATTGCGATCGACCCGGATAACTGGGTACTCAAAAATACTCCGGATATGCAGGTGCGGGTTGCGATTTTACGCGGCCAGCAATTGGTGGCGGAGGGCGACACTCCGGGTGCGCTGGCGGAGTACCAGAAGGCTCTCACCGCTAATCCCAACAGCTCCCTGGCCAGTTACCGCGTGGGCGAAGTTTTGTTCAACCAGAAGAACTACCAGGCGGCGGCAAATGCGTATCGGGATGCGCTCCGCGGAGACGACGAGCCGAAGTGGACCGAGGTCTGGAGCCACATTGCGCTGGGGAAGATATTTGATGTCACCGGGCAGCGGGATCGGGCGGTGAACGAATACCGGCAGGCGGTGCAGACGAACGACAACACCCAGGGTGCGGTCAACGAGGCACGCAAGTATTTGCAACAGCCTTATAAACGGCCGGATACGGATTAGGTGTCCCGAAAGGCGTACCTCAGAGGCTAAACCTCAATTTCCTGTACGGGGATGCTGGACAGGTCTGCGTGTGCGGTTCTCTCTCAAGGAAAACCGCATGAAACGCCATGGCTCATTAGCCCTCTACAGGAAATTGAGGGCAGCCCTCATCACTGCTGCCCAGTACGGCCCGGCTAAAGCCGTGCCCTGATACAAGCCAATGTCATTTCAACAAGCAACTCAGCGGGGTCGACCCGATCAATTCCCTACCCGCCAACCCCAGTGGGAAGCAGATCCTGAGGCGAGACGACAACAATATCCACGTATCGGCGAAAGTCCTGCACGTTAAGCGTTAGAAGATTGCCGATCCGATGGACATGCATCGCGGCAACGAGTCGTGCGTCATGTACCCGAACGCCAGATACCCGTTCCGTGACCACAATCCTGCGCCACTCCCGATGAGTTGCTTCGCTGTCGGCGGCAAAATTGAGCTGAGCCTCAATCAGACGCGCACGGTCATCTGCTTCGGAGATGGAAAATCCGAATCCGTTCCGCTCTGCAGGCCGGGTGCATACATTCCAAAACTCCGCCAGATTCTGAGAGGTATAGAAAAGGTCTGCACCCTGCGCCCACAAAAAATTGATGCAGTTTCGAATACTTTTGTGTTCAGGGCTATCTGCTTGAACAAGCCGCAACAGGATATTGGTGTCCACTAGGTAAAAGGCGCCTGGCTCAGTCATGCTCCCCGTAAATCATCTCGCGAGAGAAGGTGTCCGCGCGAAGCTGCGAAACATCTGGAGCTTTACAAGCCAGCGCATCCAGGAAGCTCCGAAATTGGTCCTGGCTCGCCCGCGAACGGGGCTGCGGCGTGGAGGCGATCGCCTGCTCAAGTAACCGCTGGGCGTACTCTTCCAATGCAATACCAAACGCCCGCGCTTCGGCTGCCAGCCGCGCTTCCATCTCCGGGTTGAGCTCAACCTTAATAGCCATCGCGGAGCACTCCTCAGAAAGGTTAACTCCCCCTTCAATGAAAGGCTAGAACAATAACGCCCGGTACCGAAGTCGCGGAGGTGAACTTCTCGCCTTCTTTTTGCGACCGGATAGGAGTAGTGGGTTCTCAAGGTTGGACGGACAGGGCTGTGGAATTTCACATCTCGCGAAAAACGAGCGAGATATCCCGAATTTCCTGCCCGTTGCACTGAACGGGCCAGATTGTGCGCCTTTCTTTGAGGAAAGGCGCATGAAGTTCGCGGAACCAGCAGGCCGAACAGGAAATTCGGGGATGTGGGCACCCCTCGATCCGTGGTTAGGACAGTGTGGTCTGTGGTTGACACAGAGAAGGGTTATTTGAGATTCAGGGCGGTCATGGCCTCGTCGGCGCTGGGTGAGCTGGCCTTCAGGTACTCGCCCACCCGTTTGCGCTCTTCGGCTGAAAGCGTGGGGCTTAGGGCGAGAATGCGCCGCAGCGTGGTCGAAATGTCGTCGATGTAGTTCATCATTCGGATGGCTTCGCCGGAAAGTGGCATGTTTCTTCCTCGTTACAATAGAGACTCTGTACTCCATTTTCTGTGCTGGGCCCGAATTCGTAAAGCGGCCGGCTGGAATTTGGCGGGCCGATTGCTAATCCGGGACTGCCGGAGAGCGCATCCAATGCACAATGTCCGCCGCCAGCGACTCGCCGTTAATGAGCATAACCGTGCCTGAGCCGGCCCCGGTAAAGGCCAACCCGCGCCAGGAGGCCTCCAACGACATGAAGGAATGCGTCGACCGGGTGCTGCACACCGACGCCCGGGTTCCGGTTTCGACCTATCGGGTGCAAATGCACAAAGACTTCACGTTTGCCCACGCGAAAGCCATTGTCGGCTACCTCAAGCAGCTGGGCATCGGGGACTTCTACTCCTCGCCCGTCTTTGAAGCCCGCCCGAACAGCTCGCACGGCTATGATGTGACGCGCCACGATCGTCTCAATCCTGAGCTGGGCGGAGCGGAAGGCTTTGCCAATTTCTCGGCGGAGCTGCGACGGCAGGGGTTGGGTCTTCTGCTGGATATCGTCCCCAACCATATGGGGGTGGGTAACGACTCCAGATGGTGGCAGGATGTGCTGGAGAATGGACACGCCTCGCAGTACTCCGAATACTTCGACATTGATTGGAAGCCGCTTAAGGCGGCCATGCGGAACAAGCTTCTCCTGCCCATCCTGGGCGACCAATATGGCGCCGAGTTGGAGGCCAAGCATATTCAGGTATCGATTGAGGACGGGCGCCCTCTGATTCACTATTACGACCACACCATGCCTGTGGCGCCGCGTACGCTGCCCATCATTTTCGACCAGCTGAACCCTGCCGAGCCCCTACCGGATTTGGTGCGCGAACTGCTGGCACAGTTGCGCGACATTCCGCCGCATGAGACCAGCGACGAGAGTCTGCGAGAACTGCGCCGGGCACAGTTGGCGGAACTGCTGCCGCGGTTGCGGGAGGCTCTGCGGTCCCCGGAAATGCAGCCCGTTACACGAGTTGCGCTGGCTGCCATCAATGGCATCGCAGGGGATCCGCGCAGCTTCGACCGCTTGCACCTGCTGCTGGACGCGCAGCCCTATCGGCTGGCGTCCTGGCGTACGTCGGCGGAGGAGATCAACTACCGCCGCTTCTTCGACGTGAACGACCTGGTTGGACTGCGCATGGAAAACCCCGCGGTCTTCGCGGAGACCCATTGCCTGATCCGTTCGCTGATCGCGTCGCACCAGGTGACCGGACTACGTATCGACCACTGCGATGGCATGTTCAACCCGCGCCAGTACCTGATACGGCTGCAGCTTTTGTACCTCGCCAGCCAATGCGGCGGGCCAGCGCCGAAGCAGGAGACCGCCGCCAACGGCATCGAGCGCAGCATTCTCGATCCAGTGCGCGGGTACGATTGGTCGCAGAGCCAGGGGCCGCTCTACACGGTGGTGGAGAAGATTCTCGAGCCGCGCGAATATCTGCCACCAGAGTGGCCGGTGCGCGGCACCTCGGGCTACGATTTCGTCTACCTGGCCAACGGCATCTTTATCCAAAGCGCCAACGAAAAGCGGTTCAATGCGATCTACGCGCAGGTGCTGGGGCACCCGGTCGACGCGGACGAGATTATTTACCGATCGAAGCTGCAGGTGATGCAGACGGCGCTGGCCAGCGAAGTCTACGTGCTTACCAACCTGCTCAGCCGCATCGCGGCTTCGAATCGGCGGGCGCGCGATTTCACCGACAATATTCTGGAGACGGTTATCCGCGAGACGATCGCCAGCTTTCCCGTCTACCGTACCTACATCGACGATCGCGGTGAGTACGGTGAGCGCGATGTAACCTTCCTGCGTAGTGCGATCGCCCGTGCCAAGCGTCTGAACGCGGATATCAACACCTCGGCCTTTGATTTTCTGCGCGAGACGCTGCTGCTTAAAAGCGGCTCGCAGGCGAGCGCCAGGCAGCAGAAGCCGGACCCGGAGATGCTTTACTTCGCGCTCAAGTTCCAGCAACTCACAGGACCGGTGATGGCCAAGGGGGTAGAAGACACGGCGTTCTATGTCTACACGCGGTTTCTTTCCTCGAATGAGGTGGGCGGATCGGCAAAGTCGTTTGGCATCTCGCTCGATGCACTGCACCAGAGCAACCAGGGACGCCTGAAGCACTCGCCGGATTCCATGCTGACGACGTCAACGCACGACACCAAGCGAAGCGAAGATGTGCGCAATCGGCTGAATGTGCTCTCTGAAATTCCCCAGCCCTGGTCGGCGGCGGTGCGCCGCTGGCAGCGCATGAATGCCAAGTTCAAGCGCGCCCTGGAGGATGGGCGCACGGCCCCGGATCACAACGAGGAATACCTCCTCTATCAAACGATTTTGGGCGCCTGGCCGTGGCGGATGGAGAGCCGGCAGGATCGCGAACACTACGTAGAACGCCTAAAGCAGTACGCGTCGAAGGCTTTGAGCGAAGCCAAAGTCAACCTTAGCTGGATCAATCCTGATCCCGAGTATATAGCCGCGGTGCACGCGTTCCTGGATTCCATTCTTATGCCCTCTGCAAAGGGTAAGGAAAACCCATTTGTTGCCTCGCTGGAGACGTTATTGCCGCAGCTGCGCTTGTTTGGCGCGTTGAATTCGTTGGCTCAGGTGGTGCTCAAGACTGCTTCTCCCGGGGTCCCCGACTTTTACCAGGGCAGCGAGCTATGGGACTTAACCCTAGTCGACCCGGATAACCGGCGGCCGGTGGACTACGACGAGCGCGGGGGGTATCTCCAAGCGCTGCTTGAGCTGGCGGATAGAGAGGGCCCGGGCGCGGTTTGCCGCGAGGTCCTCGACAAGCTCGCGGACGGAAGGGTGAAGCTGTGGACCATGCACCGCGCGCTTGGGTTGCGGCGGGAGGAACACGCGCTTTTCCGCAGGGGTGAGTACGTTGCGCTAGAGGTATCGGGGGAACGCCGGGAGCATGTGATTGCCTTTCTACGCCGCGACCAGGCGAGCGGCCGAAGCGTTGTGGCGGTGCTGCCGCGCTTCGCCTGCACGCTCATGCGGGGCAAGGTGCAATTGCCGCTGGGCGAGGCTTGGGGGAAGGATCAGCTTCTGCTGCCGGTTACGCCGGGTACGCGGTATCGCAATGTGTTTACGGATGAAACCGTCACTGTGGCAGAAGACGGATTGGCGTTGAGCACGGTCTTTGCTACCTATCCAGTGGCTCTTTTTGTGAACGTGGAGTAATCGTTAGAAAACCTCAGCTCAGCGCCAAGAGGCTGCGGAAAAAGAGCTTTCCCCGCAGCCTGTAAAGCCTTCTAGGGTCGCGTCTGATGCAGAAGGGATCAAGCATCCTCGTCAGTTCGGATGCTTAAGATGGTGGTCGAGAAACTGATAGGCGTTCTCCCGCATTTCTGGTGTGAAGACGTGGTCGCCGGGCCAGTATCCGAGCACAAGATTTCCTTTTGGAAAAGCGGGTTCTGCGCAGGCAAACATCGCCTCGGCTCCTCGAGACCACTTGTCGTCTGCGGTCGCTTGCAGAAGCACCGCGCGGGGCGCGACCAGCTTGAGCACGTCTTCCACGTCTCCCAGTTGGAGGATGCCCGGAAGGCAAAATTCCATCTGCACACCAGTGTCGTGGGTGAACGACTGCTTGTAATTCACGCATCCGCAGTTAGACACAGAAACACGGATGCGGTCATCGATTGCCGGTGCCCAGATGGCCATTCTGCCGCCGTAAGAGTGGCCTATAAATCCGAGCCGTAGCGGATCCACTTCAGACCGGGTCGCAAGATAATCCAAGGCCACGCTTATGTCATGAAGGCACTTGGATAGGAGTGTCTTGCCCTGCACCAAGCGTGTTGCCAGCTCGTAATATTCCGCGTCTCCCGAAGGATTGCTCCAGTTGCGCTCTTCAAACGCGAGGGCATCGGGTGCGATGACAACGTATCCCCGCTGGGCAAGTTCGGCAGCATAGGCTTGATCTGGATCGCCTGCCAGACCCACCACCTCACTCTTTCCCAAATCGAACTGCCGTGCATGCTGGTGGTGAGCGAAAATTGCGGGCGCAGTTCTATCGATGTGCTTGGGCACCAGCAGGAAGGAGCGGATGCGCTCATCCGCCTCGACCGCATATTCAATTGTTTCTCGCACGTACAAGCCACAATCGTGGGTTTTCAATACCTCAGCATCAAGGGGACAAGGAGTTGGAGAAGGGCCGAGAAGTTGCTTCAGAGCCTGACGATCCATTTGCCTAGGCCTTCGGCGGTTCTACCCAGCCGTCCCGATCGGTCAGCTCAGCGAGGTGCGCCAAGCCTTTCGCTTGTTCGGCGGTCAGGGCATCGGGAGCCATGCGCCAGGTCCAGTTGTCTTCCGGAGTGGCGGGGGTGTTCATGCGGGCTTCGGAGCCGAGGACTAATATGTCCTGCACGGGAAAGAGGCAAACATCCGCTACCGAGGTAGAGGCGGCGCGAATCAAGCTCCACACCACATCGTTGGGCGCCGGGTTGAGATAGGCATAGACCGCGTTCTTCTCCTCCTCGGTGGTTCCGTGTTGCCACCAGCCCAGCGTGGTGTCGTTGTCGTGGGTGCCGGTATAGACGACCGTGTTGGTTACATAACGATGGGGCAGGTAATTATGCGCACCGCGGCCGCTGAAGGCGAATTGCAGCACGCGCATGCCGGGTAGATCAAACTGCTCGCGCAACGCATCGACCTCGCGGGTGATCAGGCCGAGATCCTCGGCGATCAAGGGCAGCGGGCCCAACTGGTCGCGCAGGGTGGTGAAGAGAGCGGCGCCCGGCGCCTTAACCCACTCGCCGTGAATAGCAGTCTCATCCTGAGCAGGGATAGCCCAAAAAGCTTCAAAGCCGCGAAAGTGATCGAGACGGATAACGTCGTAGAGCGAGTGCGCCCGGCGCATGCGGTCCACCCACCAATCGAAGCCCCGTTTTTCCAGCGCCTCCCAGTTGTAGATCGGATTGCCCCAGCGCTGGCCGGTCTCGCTAAAATAGTCCGGCGGGACACCAGCAACGCGGACTGGGGTGAGGTCCTCGTTGAACTCGAAGATCTCCGGGTGGGTCCACACATCGGCACTGTCGTAATTGACGAAGATGGCCACGTCTCCAATGAAGCGTATGTCGCGCTCGGCGCAGTAGGCGCGCAGGGCCTTCCACTGCTCGTCGAAGGCGAATTGAATGGCCTGGCGGATTTCCAGATCGTCGCGGCTCTCCTGCTGCAATTGCTGCAGCGCCTTGGCCTCGCGGTGCGCGAAATCCTTGGGCCAGGACGACCAGGAGTTGGAATGGAATTTGTGGCGCAATACGCCGTAGCGGACGTAATCCGGCAACCAGAAGGCATTTTCCTCGCGGAAGCGCTGGAAGCGGACCCATTGCTGGTCATCATGGTGGGAGAGAAAGTTGCGCGCGGCTTCGACGAGGAGCGGCCATTTACGCTGCTCCACCTCGTCAAAGCGGACGTTTCCGGAATGGCCGGGCAGCCCGGCAATGCGGTCGCCTGCAATCCATCCTGCTTTCACCAGTTTTTCCAGACTGATCAACAGTGGGTTGCCGGCGAAGGCGGAAAGAGCAGCGTAGGGTGAATTGCCATAGCCGGTTGGGCTGAGCGGCAGTACCTGCCACAAGCGCTGCTTGGCGGCGGCAAGAAAATCGGCAAAGGCATAGGCAGCGGGCCCGAAATCTCCGATGCCCCCGTAGGAGGGTAAAGAGGTGATGTGTAGAAGGAGTCCGGAGGATCGTTCGAGGGCCATTTAGTACCTGCGTGGGAGGGCGAGAAAAACCATGGCCTTCGTTTGAAAAGATTCGGAAGCTGCGGCTCCGGTTGCTTGCGAGGTTATCGACTGCGGAAGAGCTGACCTCAGCTAAAACTGTCCCGCCATTTGCCGAGAGTAACCCGAGACGCAGTGATGCGTCGGTTTAGAAAGCGGTCGGCGTTGACGTTGGGACTATTTCTAGTCAATAGATCATTGACCAGGACTGGCGTCCCGGGGGGTTTTGCAGGGTTGGTTTTTCAGCATTCGCGTGCGGCCCAGGTTTCCCCAGGACTGACCCGGATTTCCAGCGGCTTTCTTCAGGGAAAGGCGCGCGCGGGTCCGCCCGCGGTGAGCGCTTCGGTGGTTGAAAAGCTCCGAGCGGCATGGGTACAATGAGCACCCTCGGGGTTCCCTCGGCTACGTTCGGGACAGGCTCTTCGACTCCGCGCCACCAAGCTCTCTCTCACGCAATAGATCTGTGAGGCGCTCCGCTCAGGATGACGTTTTTGTTGCGAGTTGAAGGTGTAAAAAACCAGCGTCTTCTCAGATTTCTATTGTCTGCCAACCAGTCAGCCCTTATGGGGCGCTTGGTTTCGGAGGCAGGTGGCTGCCTCGTCGAGAGGCAGTTCCCTGCTTGGTTTCAGAGCCGGGTGGCTAGCTTTGTAAGCCCTGGGTTAGGCCGGTTTGCGCTCTCTTGTTCATGCGGATGCCTCCCTGCTTTTCGTAGCGGTCGGTGAGTGAGGTTACGAAGACGGCAAACATTTGCTCTCGTTTTTCGCTGAGCAGCTGGTCACGGGTGGCGTCCAGGTTCTTGGCTATCTCATCCGCACTCGGTTCCTGCTTCTCATCAATCTTGGCCACGATGCCGGCGTGCCCGGTGTTGATCGCCTTGCTGAACTGCCCAACATTCAAGTCAAACAAGTCAGCCGCCGCGGTGGCCAGCTCGCCGATATCCGGCACCTGTGCGGTGCGGGCCACCAGGTCGCTGGTCTTGACGGTTGCACCAAGTTCCTTGGCAGCCTGAGCGAGACTGTTTTCAGCGTGGGCTTTGTCAGCCAGCTCGTTGGTCTTGCGCGCCAGCAGCTGAGGCAATTGCTGCTCCCGGAAATCGTCCACCAGATGCGACTTGTATTCCTCGAAGACCGGCGCGTGCGCGGGCTTTACGTCTTCCACTTGAAATACAGCAAAGCCTTCGCCGGTTCCACTCACCTGCGGAGGAGCTCCCGGCTTGGCGCTGAAGGCCAGGCCGAGCATTTTGGCTGCGTCCGGAAGTCCGTTGAGCACTGCACTCTGCTGGATGTAGTCGGTGGTCACCACTTGCAGATGATGCGCTTCGGCGGTCTTGGCCAAGCCTGACTTGGCGGCTTCTGTGGCCAGCTGCTGGGCGTAGCGGGCTTGTTGGTCTGCCTCCTGCTGGCGGGTCAGGGTCGCGAGGATTTGGGCCTTCACCTCGTCCAGAGGTTTCAGGTGCGCTGTCTGCTTCTCTTCCACCTTCAGGATGTGGTAGCCGAACTGGGTCTTGACCACATCGGAGATCTGCCCAGGTTGCAGGGAAAAGGCTGCTGATTCAAACGCCGGCACCGTGACCCCGCGTTGAATCATGCCCAACTCGCCGCCCGCGTCCTTGCTGCCCGGGTCATCGGAGTTGGCCTTGGCCAGCGCGGCAAAGTCGGCGCCGCCCTTGATCTGCTTCAGCAGGTCTTCGGCTTTTTGCTTGGCCGCCGCGTCGGTCTTGGCGTCCGCTTTGGGGTCCACTTTGATCAGGATGTGCCGGACCTTAACTTCCTCGGGCACCTGGAAGTCCTTTTGATGCGCCTGGTAATACTGTTGCACTTGCTCGTTGGTCACGGGAGGCGCGCCGTTCGGTACGTCGGTCTGGTTGAGGGCGATGTAGACCAGCTTGCGCGTCTCGGGCACGGCGTCCTTGTAGCGCGCGGCATTCTGCTTGAAGAAGGCCTGCAGCTCGGCATCCGTAGGATTGATCTGCTTGCGCAGGTCCTCGGCGTTCAGCACGGCGTAGTCGAACTTGATCTTGGTCGCCTGCTGGCGATAGGCGTCGCGCACTTCCTGGTCGGAGACGGTGATGCCGCCGGTGACCATGGCCTCCAGGCGGTTGATCTCAATTTCCTTTTTGACCTGAGATTCGAAGTCCTGGATGGAGGTGTGGAAGTAGTTCGACACGAAGTCGGCATAGCGATCCTCGCCAATGAACTGGCCGCCGGGGAAGATCGCCTGGGCGAAGGGCCCGGTTTGCATGGCCCGGCGCAGATCCGCATCGCCTACCTGCAGGCCGAGGCGATTTGCTTCCTGAAGCAGAACTTCGCGCTGGATCAAGGCCTGCGCCGCTTGCGGCATGATGTAGGGCAGAACCATATCCGGGTAGTGCTTTTGCTGCAGAATTCTTTCTGCGACCTGCTGCACTTCGGGAGTGGTGATGGTCGTGGTGGTGCCGAAGTAGCGACCGAAGAAGCCTCCGCTGTGGACGGTGGCGTAGCTATCGGAAGAGGTCGCTTCGTCAGCAAAGATGCCGGGCACCAGGGTGATGACCATGGTGACTACAGCCACGGCAATGATAACGATGAAGATGATCTTGACGACGCGATTGTCTTTTTGCAGGAAACGGATCATGGGGTAGCGGGGGCTTTCTCAAGCGAATTGCAGGGACTGACGTAAGTATAGATCAGCTAGAGGGGAAGGTAGTTTCTCGGGGCGAAAAGCCAAGGCCATTTCGAAGTATTTGCGTACGGCCTAAAGAGTCTGGGTGAGAACCGCATGGTTTGGTGGGTCTCGCAGAATTGGTAAAGATGCCCAGGACCGTGTCCTGGGACATTCTCAGCCGTCCCCTTCGACAAGCTCAGGGCAGGCTCTACGGGACTGCTCCGGGACGCCAAACCTACCCAGGACTCTCCCCGGATTTCCTGCACGCTGCTCTAGAGAGGTCTGCGTATGCGGCTTTCTTCACGGAAAGCCGCTCGAGGCTCCTTGGTTCCACCAATCTGCACAGGAAATCCGGGTCCGTCCTGGGCTACTCTCAGCCGTCCCTGCGGGACTGAGTTCTGAACCGACTGGTTATCACACAACCTCTAAAGGCCTCAACCTTCAAACGAACCAACCCCATTTCCGAGGCATTGGTGCACCAGAAATGGGGTTGGTGAGGGGTCGCGGGCTGCAGCTTATCTCCAGCGGCCGTAGTAGGGATAGCCGTACACGTAGGGGCGCGGGTAAGCGTAGACATACGGGTACGGATAGGCGGCGGGTAGCCGTAGGGATAAGGCGCGTAGCCCGGAGGCGGCGGTGCGTACCCGTACCCTGCCGGTGGACCGTAGCCATAAGGTCCGGGTCCCGGAGGATAGCGGCGCGACGGCGGGGCGGAACTGGCCTCGAGCTGGTTAGCCTCCTGGTAGGAGACCGGCTGCACGGTTGCCGGAGTGGTCAAATGGAAGGTAAGCACCGATTCCGGAGGAACCACGCTGCGCGGGCCCGGGGTAGCTGCCGAAGCACCTAGCCCAACGCCGGCACCGGCGACGGCGCCGATGGCAGCTCCTGGGCCGCCCCCGGCAATGGCCCCGATGGCTGCGCCCAACGCGGTGGCGCCGACCGTATTGCCGGCTGTGTAACCGCCCTTGCCGGGACTGCTGGTGTCAAAGACATCGGTGGCCAGGGAGTAGGAATTGCCACCCAGGTTGAGGGTGGTCAGTTGCAGCGCGATACTCGCGCCGCCCTTCAACTCGCCCGGCTTCTTGACGTCCACGACTCGCCCGGTGACTTGGGCGCCACGCGGAATCGCCAGCACATTGCCGACATACACGCTCTGGGCGACCGTACCCTGGAAATAGTCTCCCGGCTTCACTTTCTTCGAATCCAGGGGTTCACTGGTGCGTATCGCCAGCAGCATGCCCTTGGTCACGGTGACGGGGCCGGAGGGCGGCGGCGCTGTTTGCGCTACTCCCTGAGGAGCCTGGTATCCGTTGTACCCGTTGGGTTGGTTTTGCCCAGGCTGATAGGCAGGCCGCGGAGGCTGTCCGTAGCCCACTCCTGGAGCGCCCGCCGGAGCAGGCAGCGCCTGGTTGGGATATTGGGACGGTCCCTGTTCCTGGTTCGGAGCTTGGTTCGGACCTTGGTCCGCACTCTGGTTCGGATCCTGCGCCGCACTGTCCGGCGGGGGGATCTGTCCATTTTGCGCATCGGGCGGCGGACCTGCCTGACCCCAGTCACCCTGCTGGCCCGGAGTCGGAGTCTGTTGGGCGGTCGTCCCACTCTGCTGCTGTGCCACCAAGGCGGGAGCCAGCGAGAGACTTGCACCGAGCGCTCCGGAAAGCAGCCATGGCAAACGATTTGTTCTCATTAAATTCATTTCCTTGTAACCCCCTTGCCCGAGCTGGACGCCCGATCCGCCGGCCAGGGCTTTAATGCATAGACGGCGTATCGCGCAGTCCGTCACAGGTGTTAACCCCGGCATGCGGCAAAAGTTACTGCTCCCGCTCTGCCAGGACACGGTGAAGGTTACAACAAGGTAGACAATCCTGGATATTCATCTTTCGTTCTTGCACAATTCTTGGGGCATTAAACTTCCCGCCTGAAGACTGCTTCATGATTGCGGCAGCAATGACCAACCATCGTCATGTTGGGGGTTCCGGCGTAGCCCCTCAGGCTTTTGGAGGGGTGGCGACGCAGGCTTCCATCCTGGTGCCTCCGCCGGCCGCAGCAGCTTCCCAGTTGTGGCGCGATACCGAACCAATCGTGACGGGGAGCTTCGGGCGCTACCGGGTGCGCCTGGCCAAGGACGGAAACGATCGCGTCGCTGCCTGCCGCCTGCGCTTCAACGTCTTCAATGTGGAGATGGGGGAAGGTTTGTCCTCCTCCTACTCGACCGACCTCGATCGCGACCGCTTTGACCCGGTTTGCGATCATTTGATCGTGGAAGACCAGGAGGACGGCCGGGTGGTGGGCACTTATCGCATGCAATCCGGGCTCACCGCCGCCGCAGGCTTTGGCTACTACAGCGCCCAGGAGTTCGAATTCGCTCCCTACGAGTGCATCCGCGAGCAGGTACTAGAGCTGGGCCGGGCTTCGATCGACCGCCAGCATCGCTCGAGCGAAGTGCTGACCCTGCTGTGGCGGGGGATTGCCCAGTATGCCAAACACTACGGACTCCGCTACCTGGTTGGCTGCTCTTCACTGAATTCGACGGATCCCCTGGCCGGCTGGAGCCTCTACCAGGCACTTGGGTCGCAACTGGTTTCTCCTGAATACTTTACCGTTCCGACCGCGGCCTATGCGCTGCCTTGCAGCGAGGCTGACCCGGCGGTGCCGGTCAAGCTCCCCAAACTGCTGAGAACCTACCTCGGCGTGGGGGCCAAGATTTGCGGACCGCCGGCCTGGGATCGCGCCTTTGGCACCATCGACTTCCTCACCCTTCTGGACCTGGAGCAGATCACGCCGGCAGCGCGCAGCCGCTTTTTGGTGGAGTAATGCGGCGAAGCTTCCGCGGCGCCGGGCGGCTGGTGATTCTCTTCAGTTCCCTGCTCGAGGTTCTGGGGCGATTTGGTCTTATCTATCTGGGCTGCGGTGGCCAAGTCTCTACGGCGCGGCGCGCTGAATGGCTCCATGCTTCGTGCGCCCGCATCGCCAGGCGGCTCTCGATTGTGCCGGATGTTTCGGGAACTCCGGAGGGCTCCAGCCTCATTGTCTCCAATCACCTTACCTATCTCGACATACTGGTTTACGGCGCGGTCCGCCCGTTCGTCTTCGTGGCCAAATCCGAGGTCCGGCGGTGGCCACTTCTCGGGACCCTGGCTAGTCTCGGGGGCACGATCTTCGTCGACCGCGACCGCAGCCTGCAGGTCGCCCAAGCCAGCCAGCAGATTGAGCAGGCATTGAAGGATGGATTGGCCGTGCTGCTTTTTCCCGAGGGCACCAGCTCCGACGGCCGCGAGGTGCTGCCCTTCCGATCGACACTCTTCGAACCCGCGATTCGCACCGGCGCCAGGGTCACGGCGGCGGCGATTCGCTACCAGGCTGCGGACGCAATCGAGAGCCAGGTGACCTATTGGGGGGAGATGGTCTTTTTGCCCCATCTGTTCCCCACCCTGTGTGTCCGGGGACTGGCGGCCGAGATCCGGTTCGACTCTCCCTGCCGGTTCTCCGATCGCAAGACGGCGGCGCGAGTGACTTGGCACAAGGTGAGTGGGTTGCGAGAGCGAACCTTGGGCGAGGAAACGGTCACGGCGGAGATGGAGGAGGCGAGCATCCGGGATTGACGATTTGCGCGCTTCCCTCTTTAACTGTCCCGGGCATTCGTGGTAGACATGCTTCCATGCCTGCCACCACGGAAAACCACCTGCACCTGAGTGAGATCGCTCCCCGCATCATTCAATCGGAAATTCGCTCCATGACGGTGGAGTGCGATGCCGTCGGAGGCGTGAACCTGGCCCAGGGGGTGTGCGATACCCCTCTTCCCGAAGTGGTGGAAGAAGCCGCCATACAAGCCATCCGGGACGGGTACAACATCTATACCCGTATGGACGGGATTGCCGTGCTGCGGCAGGCCATCGCGGAGAAATTCGAACGCCATAATGGGTTGGTTGTCGATCCGGATAAGGAGGTCCTGGTTACCTCGGGAGCGACCGGGGGCATGTCCTCTGCATGCCTGGCGCTGTTCGATCCTGGCGACGAGGTGATCCTCTTCGAACCGTTTTACGGATACCACTACAGCACACTGCAATCCATTCGAGCGGTGCCGGTCGTGGTGCCACTCGTCCCGACGACCTGGGAGATCGATTTTGATCGTCTGCGCGCGGCAATCACGCCCCGGACCCGGGGCCTGGCGATCAATAGCCCGGGCAATCCGTGCGGCAAGGTTTTCAACCGCGCCGAACTTGAAGGAATTGCTGCTTTGGCCATCGAACACGATCTTTTCGTGCTGACCGATGAGATCTACGAGTACTTCATCTACGAGGGTCAATCGCACATCAGCCCAGCAACGATTCCGGGGATGGCGGAACGTACGATCACCATTAACGGGTTTTCCAAGACCTTCAGCATGACCGGGTGGCGGGTGGGGTACCTGGCCGCCAGCAGCAAGTGGATGCCTGCCATCGGCTACTTCCACGATCTGCAATACGTGTGCACTCCCTCGCCTTTCCAGTACGCCGCAGCCGCCGGGCTACGCGCCCTGCCGGATAGCTTCTACCAGGGGTTGGCGACGGAATACCAGGAGAAGCGAGACCAGATCTGCGATGCTCTGGCGGCCGCGGGTATGACTCCTGCGGTGCCGGCCGGAGCTTACTACGTGCTGGCCGATGCCAGCCGGATCGAAGGAGAGCTGGCCAGCGTCAAGGCTCGCAACCTGCTTCGCGCCACCGGGGTGGGTGCGGTCGCGGGATCGGCGTTCTACGAGGGCGGCCGGGGGGAAAACCTCCTGCGGTACTGCTTTGCCAAGCGGGCGGCGGAGCTCGATAGGGCTTGCACGGCGTTGAGGGCTTTTGGGGTTTAGGTCCGCCGGTAATTGAGTGCCGTGTAATTGGCCAAGCCCAGGACGGTGTCCTGGGAAATTTTCAGCCGTCCCCAGGCCTTCGGGACTGGTCATCTGTCCACGTGTACCCAGGACTAGCGTCCTGGGCTACTCTCAGTCGTCCCTTCGGGACTGGTTCCGATACCCCCGGATAGCCGATTTGTCTTCAGCGAGTGCGCTTGGACAAGTCTGACGGTCAGCCGTCCCTCTGGGACTGCGCGCATGCCACTCGGCGCCGTCTCGGACCGAAATCTCACCTCATCCCGTCGACTGCTTCCAGCCAACCGTACGACTAGCGGGCTTCATCGCCCTATCTGTTTGGAAATGAGGCAGATATGCAAATATTTGCCTTCCTTGCCTGCAAAATGCTACAGAGTGAATCTATTTGGTGAGGCCAAGCATCAGATAGCTTGACAACAATAGACTCAAGTGCGAGTCTAAGTCCACAAACTCGCACACGAGTACTGTGCATGCAGGAGCAGCTAAGCGATGGCAAAGATTATCGGTATTGATTTAGGCACTACGAACTCAGTGGTGGCAGTGATGGAGGGCGGGGAGCCCAAGGTTATACCCAACGAAGAGGGTGGCCGGACAACCCCATCCGTCGTCGGTTTTACAAAGAGCGGGGAACGGTTGGTTGGCCAAGTGGCGAAGCGCCAGGCGATTACCAACCCGGAGAACACGATTTATTCGATCAAGCGTTTCATGGGCCGCCGTGCCAACGAGGTGACCGATGAGATGAAGATGGTGCCGTACAAAGTTAAGGCACAAGGCGACCACGTGGTGGTCGTGGCACAGGGGAAGGAATATACCCCGCCGGAAATCTCGGCAATGATTCTGCAGAAGCTGAAAAAGGCGGCAGAGGACTACCTCGGGACGACAGTTACTGAGGCGGTCATTACGGTGCCTGCGTACTTCAATGATGCGCAGCGCCAGGCGACCAAAGACGCGGGCAAGATTGCCGGTCTGGATGTGAAGCGTATCGTCAACGAGCCCACTGCGGCGGCGTTGGCTTATGGGCTGGATAAGAAGAAGGACGAAACGATCATCGTCTATGACTTCGGCGGCGGAACCTTTGATGTTTCCGTGCTCGAAGTGGGCGAAGGCGTGATTGAGGTGAAGTCGACCAATGGCGATACCCACCTGGGCGGCGACAACCTCGACCAGCGCATCGTGGACTGGTTGATCGACGAGTTCAAGAAAGACGAGCAACTGGATCTGCGGGCGAAGGGCAACGAGATGGCCCTGCAGCGCCTGAAGGATGCGGCAGAGAAGGCGAAGATCGAGCTCTCGACGACCGTCGAGACGGAGATCAACCTGCCCTTCATCACGGCGGACGCGACGGGACCGAAGCACCTGGTCAAGAAGCTGACCCGGGCCAAGCTGGAGCAGTTGGTAGAAGACCTGTTGCAGCGCTCGATCGAGCCTTGCAAGAAGGCCTTGGCCGATGCCCAGATCGACGCGAGCAAGATCGACGAAGTGGTGCTGGTAGGCGGACAGACACGCATGCCGCGTATCCAGCAGATCGTGAAGGACCTCTTCGGCAAGGAACCGCACAAGGGTGTGAACCCGGACGAAGTGGTGGCAATTGGCGCCGCGGTCCAGGCGGGCGTACTGGCCGGTGAAGTGACCGACCTGTTGCTGCTGGATGTGACGCCGCTGACCCTGGCCATTGAAACTCTGGGCGGCGTGGCGACCAAGATGATTGGGCGCAACACGACCATCCCGACCAAGAAGACGGAGACGTTTTCGACGGCGGCGGACAACCAGACGGAAGTGGAAGTACATGTGTTGCAGGGCGAGCGCCCGATGGCAGCGCAGAACCGGACGTTGGGCAAGTTCAAGCTGAGCGGGATTCCTCCGGCTCCGCGTGGAGTGCCGCAGGTTGAGGTGACTTTCGACATCGATGCCAACGGCATCCTGAACGTAACCGCGAAGGATAACGCTACGGGCAAGGATCAGAAGATCACCATCACTTCTTCTTCGGGTCTAAGTAAAGAAGAGGTGGATCGCATGGCGAAAGAAGCCGATGCGCATGCCACTGAGGACCAGGCGAAGCGCGAAGAGGTAGAGGCGCGCAACTCGCTGGACAACATGACGTACAACGTCGAGAAGATGCTGAAGGACAATGGCGACAAGGTTTCCGGCAGCGAGAAGAGCGACGTTGAGGCAGCGCTGACCCAGGCTCGTACAGCGCTACAGGGCACCTCCAGCGCGGCGGAACTAAATACCGCGCGGGAGAAATTGACCGCGGCTTCGCACAAGCTGGCCGAGGCCATGTACAAAGCGAACGCTTCCGGAGCTCCGGCTTCGGGTGACGCCGCAGCCGGCGCCGCAGGGGACGCTGGAGAAAAGAAAGAAGAAGGCGTGATCGACGCCGAGTACGTGGACGTGGCAGACAAGAAGTAACGACCATGGAAACGCAACGGGGGTCCGTTGCCGCTCTCAGTCAATACATGGCGTGGGGCGCTCAACCGCTGGGAGCGCCCCATGCTTTTCAGTAGCAGGCAGCGGAAGGCAGGGCGATATGACTGAGACGATGTGGAAATATGAACAACTGCGAGCAGGACAGATCTACAACCAGGTCATGTTCAATACTCGTGAGGAAGCTGAGAGCTTCGCCGCCCAGATGAACCGGGTGGAACCCGATCTCTTTTGGCGAATCGAGCCGGTGGAAGCCCGGTTGTGGTGGAACTAACCTAAAACCCGGGTCGCCGTATGGCGACCCGGCACTATTTTTGAAGCTGGGATTGAACCAAACCAACTAAGACATGGCGACGACACCAACCAAAGATTATTATGCGGTTCTTGGAATCAAGAAGACCGCGACCACGGACGACATCCGCAAGGCATTCCGCAAGCTCGCCCGGAAGCATCATCCTGACGTAAATCCGGGGGACAAGAAAGCGGAAGAGAAGTTCAAGGAAATCTCGGAAGCCAACGATGTATTGAGCGATGAGAAAAAGCGCAAAGTTTACGACGCGTTAGGTTACTACTCCGATCAGATTGATCCTGCTGCGGCGGAAGCGGCGGCGCGCGGTGGGTATGGCTTTGCCGGAGGAGGACCGGGCGGCGGCTCAACACGGCAGACAGGCGGGGGGCGTGGCGTCCCCGACTTTGGAGGCTTCGACTTCTCCGACTACGCGGCAGGACATGCTGGTGATCCCGGCGTTGGAGGGGGGAACGCTGGCTCCAGCTGGGGCAGCTTCCGGGACATCTTCTCCGGCGTGTTTTCCCAGGGACAGAAACAACAAGGACCGCAAGCGGGCACGGATCTGGAATACCAGATCACGGTGGATTTCTGGACGGCGATCCGCGGCGGAATAGCGAAGCTCCAGGTGGTGCGGCAGGAAGTCTGCCCCACCTGTAAGGGGAGGCCCTCCACCGGCGGCGGTACGTGCCCGGAATGCCAAGGCGCAGGACAAGTGACCCAGATGGGCGGGCGCATGAAATTCAAGATTGCCTGCCCGCGCTGCGGCGGCACTGGCAAGCTGGATAACGAGTGTGCGACGTGCGAAGGAGAGGGAACGGTCACCCGGACCGAGACAGTCGAGGTGCGCATCAAAGCCGGCACCCGCGACGGCCAGCGGATACGGCTGGCAGGCAAAGGGAATGCGGGGATTAACGGCGGACCTGCGGGCGATCTTTACCTGATTATCAAGATCGATAGCCATCCTGTATTTACACGTGCGGGCGATGATATCCAGATCGTGATCCCGGTAACTGTGCCGGAAGCTGCCCTTGGATCCAAGATTGAGGTCCCGACCATCGACGGGCGCGCCCAGTTGAAGATCCCACCGGGAACCCAGAGCGGGCAGAAGCTGCGCATGCGCGGTAAGGGGGTTCCGTCAGCGACCCATGAGGGGGTGCGCGGCGACCAGATTGTCACCGTGGAGATGGTGATGCCGCCGCTCCGGGACGAACGATCGAAGGAAATTTTGCGGGAGTTTGCCAAACTGAATCCGGAAGATCCCAGAGAGGCGACCTTCGCAGGAGTATGAGTCAGCTAATGCAGAGGCACGAGAAACAAAATGCCCACCAAGCGTAAATCAAAAGGCGCGTACATGATCTCGGCGGTTGCCGAGATGTATGAGATCCATCCGCAGACGCTGCGGCTTTATGAGCGCGAAGGGCTGTTACAGCCCTCGCGCACCGTAGGCAACACTCGTCTGTACACCGACGAAGACCTGGAGAGGCTGGAGTTTATTCTCAACCTGGCGCGCGAGCTGGGTGTCAACATTGCCGGGATCGCGATTATTCTGCAGATGCGGGAGCGCATGGAGGAGATGAATCGCCAGATGCAGGATTTCGTCGATTACGTGCGCACCGAGATGCTTACGAAGATGCAACAAGGAATGCCGGCCAGCGAGGGAGCCATTGTGGCCCTGCGGCGTCCGATGGTGGTTCCCGCCGCGGTTACGCGTAAGCGCTAGAGGAATTTTGCTTTCTACCGGGGCTTTTCATCGCAGAAAAGGCGCACCTGGGAGCCGGCGCCTGATCTAAAGCAGAAGTCGGTCCCTTAGCGGACAACGAATATGCTTCTTTCAACACGCTTTATGGGCCAAAGTATACTGTGAAGAGGGTCAGCAGGATCGTTCGTTTTGGCGTGGCCCGGCGATACGGAAATTACCTTGAGTTCAGAGTCGGCTGCAAAGCATGATGAGTCTTCTGCTCGTAGTCAGTGTCATCGGCATCCTTACCTCCACGGTGTACGCCCTTTTAGTGGCCGTCGGCGCCGTGCGGCTGGCTGCGCGCCGGCGTAAGCTGCCACCAGCCGCGTTTGCCCCACCCGTAAGCCTGCTCAAGCCGTTGCACGGGTCCGAACCGGACCTCGAATCCCATCTGCAAAGCTTCTTTGAGCAGGAATATCCCAAGTTCGAGATCATTTTTTGCGCCCGGAGTGAGCAAGACCCGGGCCTGGAGGTCGCGCGGCAGGTGGCGGCGCGCTATCCGGCGATTCGATCCAAGTTCCTGTGCAGCGGGAGTGCCCCCTATGCCAACGCCAAAGTCTGGTCAATGGAGCGGATGCAGAGCGTTGCGGCATACCGGTTTTTCGTGATCAGCGACAGCGATGTTTCGGTAACTCCCGATTATTTGCGTGCGGTGATGGCTCCGTTCGCCGATGAGCGTGTGGGCATGGTGACCTGCCTTTACCGGGGTGTGGCGGACAGCAGTTTCTGGTCTCAGCTGGAAGCGGTTGGAATGTCGGTGGAGATGTCCGCCGGGGTACTGGTGGCAGAGATGCTGGAAGGCATGAAGTTTGCCCTGGGACCAACGATGGTGGTACGACGCGATTCCCTGGATGAGGCCGGCGGGTTTCGCGCCATAGGGCCGTACCACGCGGACGACTTTATGCTGGGGAACCGGATCTCCGCCACGGGACAACGGGTCGTTTTGTCCACCCACACGATCGAGCATCACGTGCTGAATTCGTCCTTTCTGCCCTCTGTGCTGCACCAGATCCGGTGGATGAAGAGCACGCGCTTTTCCCGCCCTAAGGGACATTTTGGGACCGCGTTGACCTTCAGCATGCCTTACGGATTGCTGGCCGCAGGGGTTGCGTTGGCCTTCCATCGTCCGCTGCTGGGCGCCATGCTGTTCTTATGGAGTTGGGCTTCGCGGGTGGCTCTAGGCGCTTTGGTGGGCCGCCTGGTGGTCGCTGAACCCAGGCTCTTACGCAGTGCGTTGCTGTATCCTCTGCGCGATCTACTGGGTTTTTGCTATTGGGTCGCAAGCTACGTTAGCAACCAGGTGAAGTGGCGCGGAGAGGTATATAACCTGCTGCAGGATGGGTTCATGAGGAATGATTCCCGACCCGCCGAGCGCGAGCCCGAAGCCATCCTTACAGCGTAAATTGTCTCTTCCACCCTCTGAAAACAAGTCAGTCATCAGGCCTGACGGCGATCAGTCCCGTAGGGTCGTCTGAGGGTAGCCCAGCACGTCAGAGTCGGTGTGAGAACTGTCGAAAGGAGCCGTACGAAGGGCACGGTTCAACACGCTGCAGAGAACTCTCTATGAAGGGCACGGTTCCTTTCACAGGTCTCACACGACTCGTCAGTCCTGGGTGCTCTTGACATCACGGACAAGTCCCGAAGGGACGGCTGAGAATGCACCAGGAGGTACCGGGGCTGGGTTAACCTCCACCGCGCTTGAATGCTGTCAGAGAGAATCAGAGCCAAGACTCTCCTACTCAGACATGTTCAAAGACTAGAGCGGGCGGTCGGTGTAGAGGGCCTTGTCGGAGAGCTCTTGCAGGAGGTAGGCTCGCCTTCCTAGAAGGCCGGCCACGTGGGCCCGAGATTCTCCCGGCACGAAGAGAAATCTGCGTGGGCCGTTGCCCCAGAGGGCTAGCAGGTCGGCGTCACTGATCAAGACGTGCGGCGCGTCAGCATAGTTCGAGCCCCAAAGCACGGAGCTTACCCGGCCATTGACCAACAGGGCCTGCCGTTGCGTGTAGAAGAGAAGCGAAGAGCCGTCGGCCACATCGCCGTAGAGGATGAGGGTGGCATCGCTACCGCTCTTGGCGATGTGGTTGATGGTGTCAGCCATGGCGTGAGAAGAGAGCATGGGCTCAAAGCGCACCAAGGCGATGTGCGCGGCGATGAGAAAGACGGCGGAGGTGAAGGCTACGCTGACCGTAGCCTCGAAATGGTGCCGCTGCCGGCGGAGTACCCAGGCGCCCACAGGGCCCAATAGAAGACCGGCAGCTGCCAGCATCGCGGGCAAGCGGAGCGCGGCAAAGGAGGGCCCGGTCAGATCGAATAGGTGAGACATGGAAAGCGTGTAGCCAGCGACGTCGCGATGGGCCAGCAGGGCGCCAATGTCGCTACTGGAGGGAATGGCGCGTGAGGACCATAGGCCACAGCCAAGCGCGACCGCGGCAACGATGCCGATCAGGGCTAGCGCCGCGTGGGCTCCGGTAAGCCATTTACTCACTCCATCAGGTTCGCTTTCCAGGCTTGCCAGAGCTCCCGCGGTGAGCAACAGCAAGGGGAAATAAACGGGATAGGTGTAGTACTCCTGGTTGGTGGAAAGGGAGAAGAAGATCAGGATAACGGCAGCGTAGATAGCGAGCAGCCAATTGGTCCTGCTGCGGAAACGAGCGGGGCGCTCAGCAATGGAATAGAGAACCGGGCGCACACCGCGCAACCAACGTTTGCGGGCGGTCCACGCCTGCTGGACAACCGCCGGTAGATAGATGCTCCAGGGAAAGAGCCAGACCAGGTGCAGACTCCAGTAGAGAACAAAGGGGAGTTTGTTGTAGTCGACGGGATAACGCCGGCCAAGAAAGCGCAGCACCTGCTCGTTGATGAAGTAGAAATAGAAGAAGCCGTGGACGTTGCCTGGGGTGGGGATGTTGCCCACGGGGTGACCTGCGCCTGGATTGCGCAGTCCGGCGAGGATGTGCCATGGCGCGGCGATGGCAAGGAAGAGCAGAATACCGGAGAACAGGCGGAGTTGACGCCAGCGCCGCCAATCGCCAGTCAGCAACAGGTAGGGCACGGCGGCGGCAAAGAAGAAGACCGGGGCAACGAGCCCCTTGGCGAGCATGGCCAACGCCAGAGCAGCCCAGGTCAGATAAAGGCGGAGAGGTTTGTCATCTTCGAGTGCAATGAGAAAATTGTAGAGAGCAAAGGCCAGCAGGAGCGTAAGCAGGACTTCGGGAATGAAGATACGGGTGAAGAGGAAAACTCCCACGCTGGTCAGAATGCTGAGGGCGGCATAGAATGCGGCGCGGTCGCCATAGGCGCGACGGCCCCACACCCAAGCCAAAATGGCCAGGCCAAGCACCGCCAGGGTCAGGGGCAGATGGGTGGCAAAGACGTTGTATCCGAAGAGGTGGTAATCGGCGGCGGCCAACCAATAGGGCAGCGGCGGCTTTTCCAGGTAACGGATGCCGTCCACCTTCAACGTGACCCAGTCGCCGCTGCGCGCCATATGCTGGGCGGCGATGGCGTGAGTGGCGTCGGCGTCATCCAACAGAGGAGGCGCGAAGAGCGCTGCTACGTGGACCGCGGCAAAGACCAGCAGGAGCAGCGTCCAGGCTCGCACTGGAGTGAGGCTAAAGGTATTCTCGGGAGGCGCCTCGAGGGAGAGAGCGAAGTGATTCGACATGGTTGCTAAACGCGGGGTACGCAAGCAGCAGGATAGCAGCCGGCCTGCCCAGGACCCGCTGGCTCACTTGCTGGTTGCCCAGAATCCCCGCCCGCAGCCCCGTCGAGGGCAGCGTGTGCGGCTTTCTTCAGGGAAAGCCGCATGGAGTGCACTGGACCCATCGAACCCCACGGGAATTCTGGGCCTGGCTGACGCTTTCAATGCCGCAGTCGCGCAAGGCATCGAGGACGCGGACCCGGAGGCGGTGCATCGCATGAGAACCGGCTCGCGTCGTCTGCAGGCATTGCTGGAGGCCACGCTGCGCGAAGCTGGTCCCGCGGGCCAGGCATTGGAGAGGCCCACCCGCACATGGCTGCGCGAACTCAAGCAGGTTCGCCGGGCTGCCGGGGCGGTGCGCGATCTGGATGTGCAGCGCAAGCTACTGGAAGACTGGATTGGCAAACAGATGCCTGAACAGCAAACAACGCCCGATACCGAAGCGAGCCCGCCGGTAGAAATAAAGCAGGCAGAAATGCTCGATGCATGGCTCAAGAGTGAGCGCAAACACCTGGCGCGTGGGATGCAGAAGGAGTTCAAGAAGCGGCAGCTAGTGCTGGCGGAAGGTCAGGGCACGCTATTTACTGCAATCACCCGTGTACCTTTGGGCAGACCTAGGGCTCTGCGACCGGCCGACGCCGTGGCATTGGAGGAATTCGTGCGCGCAACCGACGCCATGCCATTGCTGCATGCGAGAGAATCTGCACGACTTTCGCAAGGCGACCAAGAAGGCGCGCTATGTGGCCGAAGCGGGCGCAGAGGGCGACAGCAGTGTGGCCAAGGCGCTGAAGCGGATACAGGATGCAATCGGCGAGTGGCACGACTGGCTCTGCCTGGGGGAAGAAACCCAGGCGGCCCTGGGCCAGAATGCGCCGGAGTTGACGGCCGCCTTCCAAGGCGAGATCGAGCGCCATTTTGCGGCGGCATTGAAGACCACGCAAAGCATGCGCGGCCGGTTGTTGGGAGAGTGGATGGCGGCCGAATCACCCGGCAAACGGCCACCCGGCGCAGCGGCGCTGGGCGACCACCGGATCGTTTCCAACCAACGAACGGCTTAAAGATACTGTAAGACGAAGTGGTGTATCTTGCATTGCAGATAGCATTATCCCTTGTGCCAGGTAAGACTCCCCCCAAGATGCAGACGTACGCAGCGATTGACATTGGTTCCAACTCCTGCCGATTGAAGATCGCGCGAGTCCAACAACACCAGCTGAAAGTGCTGCACGAGGACCGCGAGGTAACGCGGCTCGGAGCGAGCGTTTTTGAAAGTGGAGTGGTTTCTCCTGAAGCCATGGCCAGCACGCTGGTGGCGCTCAAGCGTTTCTATCGCACGGTCAAGATGCATAGCGCCGACCGGGTGCGCGCCGTGGCCACTTCGGCACTACGCGACGCACGCAATGCACAGGCCTTTCTGGCCTGGGTGAAATCCGAAACCGGTTGGGAAGTGGAGATTATCTCCGGTCTGGAGGAGGCGCGCCTGATCCATCGTGGTGTGATGGGCGAGCCGGGCACGCAAGGCAAGTGCCTTCTGGTGGACGTGGGGGGCGGTAGTTGTGAGATTACACTCTCGGAGCGGAAGCGCATCCAGGAAACGGTGAGCCTGCCTCTGGGCGCGGTCCGCTTAACCAAGGATTTTCTCCCCGGCGATCCCCCGACGGAGGAGGAGCTGGCACGGATGAAGCAATTTATCGCGCGCGAGCTGCGTAAGGCGGAGAGGCGTTTTGGTGCTTTGCGGGTTTCGCTGGTGATTGCCACCTCGGGGACTGCGGCCGCCTTGACGCAGGCCAGCCAGGCGATGCGCAAGACCTCAGGGAGAAACGGTCGAGCCGGACGGAAGCCGCTGGCGGAGACGCGGAATGTGCGCCGCCTGACCACCAAGCTGACCGGCATGAACAGCGCCCAGCGCAGCAGTATCCCGGGGATTGGGCCCAAGCGGACGGAGATCGTGGTCGCCGGCGCCCACGTCTATTCCGAGCTGCTGGAGCGTTTCGCGCTGCCCGGGTTCATCTACTCAGAGCTTGGCTTGCGAGACGGAATCCTGGACCAGATGCTGGCCGAACAGGATGCCAAAACTACGGCCCACCAGGTGTTCGAACGGGAGCGCTGGCAGGGCGTGCTGGCCACCTGCAAACGCTATGGCGTGGACCCCAGGCAAGCCGATGCCGGTACGCCAGCATGCGCTGCAACTCTTCCGCGATCTTGCAGGCGGTGCACGAATTACCGCCGGAATACCGATCGTGGCTGGAAGCGGCGGCCATGATGCGCGACGTGGGCAAGTTCATGAACTACCAGGGACACCATCGCCACGCGCAATACATCATTGCCAACTCCGAGCTATTCGGATTCACGCCGCCGCAAAGGGCGATCATGTCGGCGATTGCGCGCTACCTGGGCAAGTCTCGTCCGGACGTGGCGGACCGTACCATGCGGTATATTCCCCCGGAGGATTTCTCGCGGGTACAGCGGGCTGTGGTGTTGTTGCGCCTGGCGGTGGCGCTGAACCAGGACCGGGCCAGCGACGTGCTCAAAGTGACTTTGCACGTTTATCCCAAGCGAGTGTTGATGGAGCTGAGCCCAGGGCGCACGGGGGCGGAACTGGAACTCTGGTCGCTGCGCAAGGAAGCGGACTACTTCCGTGAAGTATTTCGCCGTGAGCTCTTTGCGGCGCTGGCATAGACCTGGCGCAGCAGGCGCGGGTCCAACAGGGAGATCAATTGTCCCGGCCGGCGGGTGCAGTCGACGCGCGCAATCGCGCCCTTACGCATCCGTATGGCGGCTGGCCTGGGTGAGCAGATGAGCGAGCCGAGAAACTCGGGCAGGTTGGGGTTGTGGCCTACCACCAAAACGTTCTCGTAGGCAGAGAGCGGAGCGATCAAAGCCTGGAAGCCGGCGACGGTACCTGAAGGCGAGATGGCGTCGGTGATTTGAATTTTGCTGTCGTAGGCTACTTCCGTTCCCACCAGCGAAGCAGTTTGCAACGCACGCTTGAGCGGGCTGGAGAGGATCAAGTCGAACTGAATCCTCAAGGCGTTCAGGTACCTGGCGATCAGCAGGCACTGCTCCTTACCTTCTTTATCGAGAGGACGCTTGGCGTCAACGACAGGGTCTACGCGACGGACTCCCGCGCTCGCATGTCTAAGAATATAAAGGTTCATCGGGTTGGGATTTCTTTCTCATTGGGCCGCAGCTGGACCCGGTCTTGGCTGCGAATCAAGCCCAATGGTAGCGAAAGCGTGCGGGAGATCAGCTTATTCACCCAATTGTAACAATTCTCCCGGGGTAAGAGAAGGCATTCGCTATTTCAATAGACCGGCACGGGCGTGGGCAGCGGATCGAGAGGGAACCGGGGTCGGGTCGGGTGGCGGAAGAGGCACGGGTTAGGCTCGGGATCGGGGCTAGGATCGGGACCCGGTCGGGAAAACGTCGGGATCCGGGGCGGCACGCTGGAAGCAAGTCCCTCAGCGGCTAAGCGATCTGTTTCAGTAAGTACGTGCGGGCTGAGACCGTACCCCGTATTGACCGAGTGTTTCTGCCGCCGGTTGAGTCCATTACGGTTGTGAGTGCAACCGACCGCAGCCAGTTGCCTCGACCCCCTAGGGTAATGACTTCCCGGTCCGAGGAGGTTTTTCCGGATCGTCGGGCCCATCGGCCTTCTCGAGGGGTTTCTCCGCTTTGTTCTCTGGGCTGACCCCACCCAAGGGAAACTTTGTAGCATGCCGCTCGAGTACCGAGATCTGGGGCTCATCCACCTTCGGCGGATCGGCGGCCGGCGCGGGGTCGATTGATGGGCGTAGTGAAGCAGCGGGTCCAGCCTCTGGGCTAGCCCAGGGCTCGGTGCTCAGCTTCTGCACCAGTTCGCGCAGCGTGGGTTCGGACAGCCCGACCGAAGCATCCGACCTGGTCGCAACGGGCAAATCCTCTTCTTCTTCCACACTCGCGGCAAGCTCCTCCACGGCCACCATGGGTGGATCGGCAGACAGGACCAGGGCGGCCTCGATTCCCCGCTGCCAGAACCGGCTAGCCAGCAGGAGAAAGAGCCCAAGTTGCGCCAGGAGGCAAGCGAGCCAGACCTGATGCGCAGGGACAAACTGCTTCCAGAGAAGGAGGCAGAGCGCGAGTGCGCTGACGCCCAGCATGCCGCTGAGCAAGAAACTGCCCACGGTGCGGAAGAAATACTTCCAAAGCAAGCAGCAGGGCCGGCAGCAGGGCGCGGCGTACGCTGCGCTCACCGTCCATGACATTGCGGACGATGTAGACCTCGACCAGATCCCACCAAAGACGCACCAGCGAGGCGGCGAGCAGAACTACGGCCGCGCTTATAGCTGAGTAAAGAAACATCGTGCGCTCGACATACACGCTGCCGGCCCGAGCCAGCAGCAGGGCACGCGCGGCGAGCAGAATTCCAAGGATGACGGCGGCGACGCAACCGGCCAGAATCGCGGCCCGCAGAAAGCGCCAGAAATACGCGACTCCACCGCGCAGCAGCACAGAAAGCTGCGGGGGCTCGGCGGAGACGTAGACAAAGGTGGTGCCCGCAAAAAGAACGAAGAGCACAAGGAGCTGGAGCAGATTGAGCCAGACGGCAGTGTGGATTGCAGTAGAGCGAAAGCTGGACTCGCGGAGATGCGCCATCAGCTCGCCGATATAACTGATGTCGATGGTGCCGGCAATCCTCTGTGCCGCCAGACTGTGATCCAGGTAAGAGGCCAACCCGGTGGCGAACGGTACGCCGGCGAGCAGGCCAAAAACAAGATTGACCGCGTAGGCCCAAACGACAAGAGGCCAGTTGCGCAGGGCGAGTTGAAATCCCTGAACCAGGATGTTGGGGAGAGGGCGGTTTATCCGCGGTGACTGCTCCCCTGAGGACTGTAGTTCGATCGCTGTATTCACTCAGCCATGCCCTTCGAGGTTGCGGTCAGACCAGGAACGATAACCATTGCGCCAGCAGCTGCTGGGTGAAGACCCAGTAGTTGGTCAATTTAAAACGCGCCGTGTGGTCGGATCGCAACGTGTAACTATTATTGAACGAATTGGCGTCCAGCAGGACATTCCCGTCCGGGTCCACCTGGGCATACAACGCCCGCGAGGGTTTGTCCCAGGAGAAGCGGGTCCATCGATCCTTGCCGTCCCAGGTAGCTTGCTCCTTCGAACCGTCTTCGAATCCTACTTCAAGTTTCACCGGAAAGAGGAAGGTGCCCTTGCGGCGCACCACGACGCTCGTATGGTACGACCCTCCCCGCACTGTTGCCCTCCCACCAATTGGTAGGGCCGGAGGTAAGGGAGTCCACTGAGTAGTCGAGCACCTCGGTGCCATAGATAGCCTGGGCCAAGTAAGGCTCCAGATCGTTGCGGCCGGATACCTCGATCAGAGTCTCAACAAAATCGTTCCCGGTGGGATGGGTAAAGCGGTAGCGGCGGAAGTAGATGCGCAAGGCCTGACGCAGCGTATCCTCCCCCAATACGGCCTCCAGTGTGTTGAGCACGGTGGCGGTTTTGCCGTAGACAATCGAGCCGTAACTCGCCTCATTGGCGAATTTCCAGGCCTGGCGCACGATCGGGTCTTCGTCGGGACGGGAGAGGTAGAAAAGCCGGTGGATCTCAGAATCGCTGGCATACGCGGTGCGCGCATTCAGCACCGAGGTATTGCGGCCGAAGATCGACCCCATTACTTTGTCTTCGCTATAACTGTTGATGCCTTCGTCCAGCCAGGGTTCTTCGAATTCATTGGTAGCGACCATGCCGTACCAATACTGGTGGCCAAACTCGTGGGCGACCGTGACCTCGAGACCGTAGTACAACCATGACGGATCGTACCAGCGGGCCTCGCCAGTGATCAGCGTCGGATATTCCATCCCTCCCACCTCCGAGCCCGGCTCGGGATCGATCAAGGTGATTTGCTTGTAGGGATAGGGCCCATACCACTCATCAAACTTCTGCATGCTTTGTTTGAGGACAGACATATATCGATCGGTCTCATCGGCATGGGAAGCAAGGATCAGGGCGTGAAGTTTCACTGAACCAAGGCTGTTGACGAAGGTATCGTCGGCGATCTGAAAGTGGGGTGAGGCAGCCCAGGCAAAGTCGTGAATATCTTCGCCGCGAAAGCTGAGCGTTTTGGTGTCATCGGAGTTGTGCTCCTCGCCCGTCTGAATGCCGCTGGCGCCTACGATATAACTCTCGGGAAGCCTAAGGTTGACGTTGTAAGTGCCGAAGTCGGAAAAGAACTCGGTGTCATCGTGATACTGATGACAATTCCACGCGCCGTGCCAAAGGACGCCCACCTTGGGGAACCACTGGGCCCCCATGATGAAATCTCGCTTATATCCGGTTCTGGCAGCGGAGAGTGGGAACTTGTCGTGGAAAGGCGATGTGGAAGCGAACCGCTTCCTGCGGCGCCAGCGGTTTGGGGAGGGTGATCTCCATCACTGTATGGTCGTCTTGATTGCCATCGTCGGGGGCAGTGAAGCGCATGCTCTGCGCGAGATCCCCATAGCCCTCGAGCGCGATGCTCTTGATCTCGATGGCGCCCTGCTCCTCCTTGTTGCGGTAGAGGTTGAAGCCCTCCTGATGCGATTCCCTGGCGAAGGTGGATTGGGGACGAAAGGCGTTGAGGTAAAGGTGAAAGGGAATGGTAGAAACAGGCTGGTCGGAGGGATTGCGATATTCGAGGATCTCCGTCGCGTCCAGGGTCTTGGCACTGGTGTCGACTTGGGCATCGATCCAATAGGCCACGACGCGCTGCGACAGGGGCTTGCCGTCAGGCGAATTGATCGCCGACACCTGTAACTGTGCCGAGGCGGGCAGGGCAAGGAGCAAGGATCCGATGGCTGCGGGAAATAGCGACAGCGCGCGCAAGTGCGGGGAGGGCATGCGGCATTCTAGATCATTTTTGCAGCGGAATGACTGGGGAGCGACCAGAGCTGGGAGCATAGGAGCCCAGCCAGATAACGGCGGTCGTGAGCCGCGATGTTAGCCGAGAGAGGGACCCGCGGAGTCCGCGGGCGACGTATTCAAGACCCGATCCACGCAAGCCTTCAGCAGTGGTAGATCAAACTTCACTGCGTCCCATACGATTCTGTCTTCAACCTTGTGGTAGCCGTGTCTGAGAACGTTTCCCATTCCCCGCAGCCCTTGCCAGTCAATCCCAGGGCAAAGCCTCTCTCCATCGTCTTTGAGCCGAGCAGCCGCCTCCGAAATGATCTGCAATTGCCGCTCGACTGCCGATCTCGTTTTCAGGTCGGCACGGTAAGCGTCGAAGTCCATCTCCTTGAGGAAGCCGTCGATGTTTTCGATGCTCTCCCGGATGTCAGTCAAATGCGCACGAGCCTCTCTAAAAGGCAAGAACTGACTCCCGCAGAGCTTGCCTGCGAACAGGTTCCTTCATCCATTCGGCAGACGACAGGTCGACTTTGACGCCGAGCAAATCCGTCAGGCGGCTTTCAAGCCTACCCACTGTCAACAGTGTGACGCGTTTCGATTTATCGAAATCGGCCATAAGATCGACGTCAGATTGGGGGGTAGCTTCACCACGGGCGACTGATCCGAACACGCGCAGATGAACAAGGCCAGCTGCCTGCAACTCTGGGGCATGCTCTTGCAAAATCACGATGATACGATCCTTGTCCATGGCAAAACTCTGACATATTCCAGCCGGTCCGGCAATCCCTCCACATGAACAATCTAGGCTTGGCTGTTCGCCAGACTGTTCTTCCCCGGGACGACTGGGAGCGACCAGAGCTGGGAGCATAGGAGCCCAGCCAGATAACGGCGGTCGTGAATGGGCACAAAGCCGCGGCGGAGCAGCGAAGCGGCGTAATCCGGGAGGACACGCACAGGAAGGCCGGTGATAAGACCGAAGGCGCGATAGAGCAGCCCGATGATGCCGCGGGCGAAATAAGCCGCGAAGCGATTCCGAGGAATAGCGAACTCCGAGATCACCCATTGCGTCGCCGGGACGAAGATGCGGAAGCACGCGATCGAAGAGTTGCTCCAGTTGATGAGGGTAGAAGCAATCGAAAAAGAAATGGGAGACGATCAGATCGTAGCTTCCCCTGGGATTCCAGTCGAGAGCATCGGCGTGATGCAGACAAATGCGTTGGCGGGCCTGGGGGCCAGAGCGGCGAATGCGGTGATCAAGTATGCGCAGCATAGAGTGGCTGGAGTCGACAACGTCCGCGGTGAGGGTGGTATTGGCGGCCAATAGACGGGCCAGGAAGCGTCCATCGCCATCGCCGAGGAGGAGCGCATGCTGGACCCGGATCAAATGTTCAAGTTGGGCGCTACGGCAGCGTCCGAGCCAAGGCCCAAAGCTCAGGTATTCGAGCCATCGGTAGGGGCGGGCAATGGGATCGAAATTAACGGCCGGCATGTTCTAAGAACATCTCACTTCTACGCTGCACAGGCTAGTGTAGCGAGGTGCGGCTTTTCTTGGGGAAAAGCCGCGCTGAGATCGGTCCCTTGGTTTACACCAGAAGTGAAGATGCTCAGCGAGCTAACGGGAAGAAGGCCAACGGGGTCAGCAGGGCTGCGTCGGCAGCGATGCGCAGGTGCAGCGCGGAAAAGTGTGAGCTGCGGACGTCGAGTACAAGCAGCAATCCACTGCTGAGCAGGGCCGCGAGATAAACCGCCATCAGCCCGCGCGAGGGCGCAAGCAGGGCCGCAGCCAGGGAAAACAGCGCAATCATGGTTACGATCGGACGCAAGTGCAGGCTGGCCCAGCGGGTGGTGGAGTGAGGATCGCCGGCTTCCCATTTCTCGATGCTCACACAATTGATCCAGCAAAGCACGGCGAAGAAGGCGACGGCGGGGGCCAGCTGCTCTTTTCCCAATCCGATCCCGTCCCTTGCCCCGAGGCGCGACCAGGCGGGTACGGCGGTGGCAGCGGCAAAGAGAATGGCGACGGCGAGTTCCTTAGGCAGCCAGGGTGCAGTGCCGTGGTTGGTCCTGCGGTGAACGGCGAAGAGATAAAGAAGGGCAAAAACCCCGATCCAGGAATCGTCGCGGAGTGCTTCGGGGCGCATGCGGGTAACGACAAACCATGCAAGGACCACGAGCAGGAGCGAAGCTGCCCACAGAAAGGCGGTGCGATGACGGGCGTGAAAGTGATGCCGCTCCCGCAAGTCGCCATGCCGCGGGCGGAGTCCGTCGAGAATGCGGTCGGCGACATAGAGCAACCAAGTGCCAAGGGCGAGAAGCAGCGGCGCCTGGAAAAAGGGCAAGTGAAGATGCATCGCGCGGGCAAAGAACGATGACCAGAGAGCGGCGACGGTGGGCGCATCGAGACTAAGCAGATGCCACCATTTTGCGAGATTGGAGAGACGGGGAGCCAAGGTTTAGTTTACTTCGACCGTGCTTGGGTCGCGGGATGCTTGGAAGACGTTCTACTCCGGAAATTCGCTTCCAGGGGGAGTTGTGGGGAGGAAAGAGAACTGCAGGTCCCTCGGCTTCGCTCCCACGGCGCGCCGGGGCAGGCGGGATGACAAAATTAAGGGTGGCTACTTACCTGAAGACTCGTTAGTCGGATGGACGAAGCCGCAGGTTAGCTGCAGTGGTATCCGAGCCGAGCGTTAGTTACGGTTCCGACAGCTTTGCGGTCAGGCGGCGGGCTCGGGCTGCTTCGGGGCTGCTTTGCGACGATGAGGCCTGGCCGAGGCTGCGGGCGCTGGAAGTGGGGCGACGACTGGTTCCGGCTCCCATGCCGGCGCGGGAATGCAGTCAACGCTGTCCCGCCCCTCCGCCAAGCGGATGAAGAAGTCCTGGGCACTAAAACGCTTACCCTCGGGTGCGGCAGATGCGCAGGTAGTCGCCGTCGGCCATCTCCATACGCGACTTACCCGTGTCGGCCAAATAAGCGGCCAGGATCTCATGGCGGATGCGATGGCGAATCTGCGCATCCCGTATGGGGAAGACGACCTCACACCGTTCAAAGAGGTTGCGCGGCATCCAGTCGGCGCTGCCACAATAGATTTCGTCCTCGCCCCCGTTGGCAAAGTAAAAGATGCGGCTGTGCTCGAGGAAACGGCCGACCACCGAGCGGACACGAATGTTGTCGCTAGATACCGGGCATCCCAGGGCGAATGGAACTGATTCCGCGCACGATCAGGTCGATCTGCACCCCGGCCTTGGACGCTTCATAGAGCGCTTCAATCACTGCCTGCTCGAGCAGCGAATTCATTTTGGCGATAATGTGCGCCGGCCGGCCAGCCAAAGCGTGTTCCGCCTCACGATGGATCATGCGGATGGTGCTCTCCGCGAGGGTCAGCGGCGCCACCAGCAGAGGAGCGTAATCATCCGATTCAGAATGCGCGGTGAGGTAATTGAAGACACTGTGCACGCTGGCTGTAATCTCCGGGTCGGCCGTCAGCAGGCTGATGTCGGTGTAGAAGCGAGCCGTGTTGGGATTGTAGTTACCGGTGCCGAGGTGCACGTAGCGGCGGGTTATGCCGTCCGGGTCGCGGCGAATCAGCATGGCCAGTTTGCAGTGCGTCTTGAGCCCGACGATGCCATGGAAGACCTGCACACCAGCGTCTTCAAGATTGCGCGCCCAGCGGATGTTCGAGGCCTCATCAAACCGCGCCATCAACTCCACCACGACCGTTACCTCTTTCGTCTGCGCCGCCTCGGTAAGGGCGTGGAACATGGGTGAGTCGGAACTGGTGCGATAGAGCGTCTGCTTCATGGAGACTACGCGCGGATCCTGCGAGCCCAACTGCACGAAGTTGACTACGGCGTCATAGGAATCGAAGGGGTGGTGGAGCAGCAGGTCATGATGACGGAGTTCGTCGAACAGATCTTCGGAACGACGGTTCAGGCGTAGTTCGCGGGGGATGAAGTCTTTGAATTTGAGGTCCGCACGTGGAGTGTCGCTGTACAGATTCATCAGGCGCGACAGGTTGACCGGCCCGTTGGTGGGGAAGACCTGGGAGTCTTCGAGCTCGAAATTCATGCGCAGGCGGTCGACGACCTCGTTGTCCGCGCCTTCTTCTATCTCCAGGCGCACCGCGTCGCCTTTACGGCGATTGTGCAACTCGGAACGCACACTGTCCAACAGGCTTCGTGATTCCTCCTCCTGGAAATACAGGTTGCTGTTCCGAGTGACGCGAAAGGCGGCAGTCGAGAGGATTTCGTAACCGCGGTACATGCCGGCGGCGTTGTGCTCAATCAGGTCGGCGAGAAAGATGAAATCGTGGGTTCCGGAACTGGAGGGTACGGGGACAAGCCGGGGGAGTGCGCGGGGCACGGTGAGCACGCCCAGCAATGCCCCGGTGGCGCCCTTGCGCTTGCGGCGCAGCAGCAGGGCCAGGCAAAGCGCTTTATTCAAGACGCGGGGGAAAGGGTGGGCCGGGTCGATGGTGATGGGCGTCAATAGCGGATCGACTTCGCGCTGATAGTAGTCAAGGGCATGCGCTCGGGCTGGTGCTTCGACCTCACCCCACTCCAGCACGCGGACGCCATTCGCATAAAGCGACGGACGCAGGTCTTCCGTCCAGCAGCGGTACTGATCGCGGACGAAAGTGTGCATATCCCGGACTACGTTATCCAGGGTCTGCCGAGGGGTCAGGCCATCGAAGCCCGGGTCGGTGTAGCCGTCTTCAATGCGCTGCATGATGCCGGCCACGCGAATTTCGACAAACTCATCCAGATTACTGGCGGTAATGGCCAGGAATTTAACCCTTTCCAGCAAGGGATTGCCCGGATCCTGGGCTTCTTCGAGGACACGGCGATTAAAGCTCAGCCACGACTCGTCGCGGCCGATAAAGAGACTCTGCGGATCTTTGCTCACAATGTCCATAGCGAGGGTTGAGACACCCGTTGTCTCTGTCTACCTTACTAAAGGGCGAGGGAAAATGAGTGGGCGATGAAAGTGCCATTTTACGCAGGAAATGGTCGCCGGCGAGCAACCGATTTGACGCCCGGAGAGGGGTTGCGGGAGGATGGAAGATGACAAACTATCAAATGACCGACGGTTCTCAAGGAGAAGCGCATGATCGATCAGGATTGTAGCCAAGCGCCAGGGGCCAGCCTGCTCATGGCCGAGGATACGGCGGTGCAGCTTTTTCAGATCGCGGCCCTGATGCTGGGGGACGAGCAAGAGGCAGTTTCCCTGGTAGAGGAGACCGTGGCCAAGGTGGAAACCGACCCCTGTGCCGAGGCCACCGTGGCCTACGCCGAGGCCCGCTCTTTGCTGGTGCACACAGCCATGCAGCGGATGGCGGGGCTGTACCCGGAAGCGTTTGCGGTGCCCGAATGCAGGAGCCGGCCGACGCCGCCTCCTGCATTGAAACCGATGACCTTGGAGCGGCAGGTTTAACCGGCGAGCAGTTTGGGGCGCTGTTTTCGGGCGCCGGGCGAGCGGGAATGCGGGAATGGCTGGACCGGCTGGCGCCCGCCTTGCGAGCAGTTTTTGTGTTGCGCGCGGTCGCCGGACAAGACGGTGAGCAGACCGCGGAGAGCCTTCGCCAGAGCGGAGCGAGGGGCGCCCAGGCATGGCGGCGAGACCAGGTTGGAACCGCGTATCGCCAGGCGTTGTGCTCGCTGGCTACCTGCCTGATGAGTTCGCGTACCGCGCTCATGCCGGCCTGAGCCATCCAAGCCACAAGCCCCAGATTTTGGTGCGGCTGTATGATGACCGCGTCTTGCGTACCCAGCTTCTCTGCCAAAAACGGTGCGTTCCCCCGGATTTCCTGCGGAGTTTTGTGGCGTTGGCGAAGTTCATGCGGCTTTCCTTAGTGAAAGCCGCACACGCGGTCGTTTCCAGCGCAGCGTACAGGAAATCCGGGTTTCTCGATCGCCGTTTGGGCCTTCTTTTTGAATAATTAACAGGCTATTTTGCATCGAAGTGGATGCTGTTGGTTTTCCGGGCCACAGGTTGCGTGCCGAGGTTGACTTAAGGATGAGACGTTACCGGGGTGCATTGAGGGGCATGGAGTGGCGATCGCTCTTGGTCCTCCTCAGCTTGAGCCCGGCCGCCTCGCTGGGACAGCTTGGCGGCGCCTGGGGGTAGCGGGTCGTCCGGCAGCAGTTCCAATGCGCCCTCGGTTCAGGCGACGCCGGCACAGGTAAATAGCGGCACCTACCAAGGCAGCATCGTAAAGCAAGCGCCGGTTCCAGGGGTTCTTCCGCTTTCGCTCGATCAAGCGATTAGCATGGGGCTCAAATACAACCTGGGCCTGGTGCTGTCGGGCGTCAACGCGGGTTCGGCCAGCGCACAGCGGCTGCAGCAATTGCAGGCATTACTGCCTACGGTGAATGCTTCTGCCAAAGAATCGGTGCAACAGACGAACCTGCGGGCCGAAGGGCTCAACATTCCAGGCTTTCCAGCGATCATCGGGCCGTATGGGTATACAGACATCCGGGGATCGGTGCAATGGTCGCTCTTGAACGTGTCGTCGCTGCGAAACTATCTGGCCGCTAAACATAACTTCGAAGGCTCCAAACTTTCGATCGAGGATGCCAAGGATATGGTGGTGCTGACGGTCGGCAATGCGTATTTGCTGTGCATCGCCGACGCGTCGCGAGTGCAATCGGCGCAGGCCCAGGTAAACACTTCGAAGGTCTCGCTCGATCAGGCGGTGGCCAACCACCAGGCGGGCACTGCTCCGCTGCTCGACGAGCTGCGGGCGCGGGTGGATTATCAGACGCAACAGCAGACCTTGATCACGGCGCAAAATCAATATGAGAAAGACAAGATTGCTTTGGCGCGCGCCATTGGGTTGCCACTGGAACAAAGCTACGAATTGACGGAGCTGGCGCCCTTTAAAGCGCTGGACGACGTGGACCCAAATGCCGCGGTCCAGCAAGGGCTAGCCCACCGTCGTGATTTGCAGGCATTGCAGCAGCAGGTGGAGAGCGCGAAGGCGTCGCGGTCCGCAGCCACCGCCGAACGTTACCCGACGGTAAGCTTCTCGGGTGACTACGGGGTGATCGGGCCGACCCTGGGTCATTCGAATGGAACCTTCGACGTCTTGGGCACGGCCAGCGTACCGCTCTTTGAAGAGTACAAGTTGCGAGGCGATGCACAGAGTGCGCAAGCCCAACTGGATCAGAAGCAGGCACAGCTGAACGACCTGCGAGGCCAGATCAGCGCCGACGTGCGCGACAGCATTCTCGATATACAGGCAGCCGCCAAGCAGGTTGCGGTTTCGCACAGCAACGTAGAATTGGCGACCGAGGCTCTGAGCGAGGCGCAACAGCGCTATGCGGCAGGCGTGGCCGACAATCTTGCGGTGTCGCAAGCGCAGGCATCGATGGCGCAGGCGGATGACCAGTATGTCTCCAGCCTCTACCAGCACAATGTGGCGAAGCTTTCTCTCGCCCGGGCGCTGGGCATTGCGCAGACAAATTACAAGGATTACGTGGGAGGAAAGTAGCGGTGGCGGAACAAAATGCGGAATCAGGCCGTGCAAGTACCGTCGAAGAGGGTCCCGAGGCTGGCAACAACGACCAGCAGGATCTGGACAGTCCTCCGCGGAAAAAGGGACAGCGCCGGTTCATCGTCATCGGCGTGGTGGCGGTTCTTATCGTGGGCGCCCTGCTCTTCTGGTGGCACTCCACGTATTACGAAGACACCGACGACGCACAGGTGGATGGTCACCTGATACAGATCAGCGCCCGCGTTGCCGGACAGGTCATCAAGGTCAATGTGGATCAGAATCAATACGTCCAGGCCGGTACCTTGATTGCCGAGATCGATCCCAAGGACTTTGAGGTCGCGGTGCAGCAGGATGAGGCCAGCCTGGAAAGTGCCGAGGCCAATTATGAAGCGGTGCGGGTAAACGTACCCGTCATCGGAATTAACACCAGCTCCACACTGCAGTCGGCCTCTTCCGGCGTGCGAAGTTCGGACGCGACAGTGCAGCAGGCACAGCGTCAGTTGGAAGCGGCGCAGGCCCAGGTGCAGCAGGCGGATGCGAACAACATCAAAGCGCAACTGGATCTGAAGCGTTACACGCCGCTGGTGGAAAAGGATGTCATCTCCAAACAGCAGTTCGACGCCACGGTAGCCACGGCTGACGCTGCCAAGGCCGCATTGCTGGGGTCGAAGGCCAGCGAGATTGCTGCCGAGGACGCGGTGCGCATTGCCCGCGACCGGGTGGTGCAGTCGCAGGCAGAGTTAAAGACTGCGCAAACTGCGCCGGACCAGGTAAAGATTCAAAAGGCCAAGGCAGACCAGGCGGCGGCACAGGTGGAACAGGCGCGTGCCGAGCTGGCGCAGGCTAAATTGAACCTTAGCTACACGAGGATTGTTGCGCCGGCGAATGGAATCATTACCAAGAAGAGCCTGGAAGTGATGCAGAACGTCAGCGTGGGGCAGAACTTGATGACCCTGGTTTCGCTGGATGACATCTGGATCACGGCTAACTTCAAGGAGACACAGCTGCGGTCGATGCGCCCCGGGCAGACGGTCAAAATCCACGTGGACGCTTATGGGCGTGACTACGACGGAAAGGTGACGCAGATCGGCGGCGCTACGGGGTCGATGCTGAGCCTGTTTCCGCCGGAAAACGCGACTGGGAATTACGTCAAGGTGGTGCAACGGATCCCGGTCCGGATCGACTTGACGGATCGAAACGAGGACAAGGACCGCTTGTTGAGGCCTGGGTTGTCGGTGGAACCTACGGTTCGGGTTAAGGATTAGATGGGCTTCACGGTAGGGCGGGAAAGCGCAGCTCTCAGGGATCCAAGGCCCGGTCGAATGCATTTGCTGCCCAAGATTGAGCAAATGCAATCGTGGGGCTACGCCCCATAAGCGCTAACTTGTTTAGGAGTTTTCGTCAAAACTCCCACAAAATCGTCATCCTGAGCGGAGCGCCTCACAGATTTATCGCGTGACACAGCGCTTGTGGCGCGGAGTCGAAGGACCCCGGCAGCGCCGATCCTACCCATGGTGCTGGGAGCTTTTCAACCACCGAAGCCCGAGAACAGGATCTGCTGCGGTACGCACTTGACGGTCACGGCATCTTTTCATGCACTGTAATCATCTTCCATCCCCAGGTCTGTGCAAGGCCCGGACCTACCAAGGTGCCAGCAAGTTATTGGTTCTCAGCCTCAGGGAAAGACCGTGGCGGATCCGCCCGGTGCGGGCTTCGGTGGTTGAAAAGCTCTGAGCACCATGGGTAGGATCGGCGCCGCCGGGGTCCTTCGACTCCGCGCCACAAGCGCTGTGTCACGCGATAAATCTGTGAGGCGCTCCGCTCAGGATGACGATTTTGTGGCGAGTTGGAGACGCTCAGGACGACGTTTTTGCGGCGGGTTGGAGATGCAAAAAACCAGCGTCTTCTCGGGTTTCTATTTTCTGCCAAACAAGTTAGCGCTGATGGGGCTACGCCCCATCGTTTTCGGCCCAGGTACGCTGCCACGGCAAGCCCCACGGCTTGGCCGGGGCAGGTTGGCGAGGGGCACCCGTCCTGTTCCTTCTGATCTTGCTATGACACCGATCTTCGTCGCCTTGGATTGGGCCGCACCTCAGGTGGTGGCTAGGGCGACCAGCTCTCCCAGGTCGGCTACTGTGGTTGACTCGGTTCCGCGCGGGATGGAGGGTGCAATCACAAGGGCTTGGCTGTGGCCTTCGAACCAGACCAGGAATGCGGATTTATCAGCTCCCGGCAGGCGCTGCTGGTTTAGCCAGTTGTAGTAGGCTCCCATGTCGGCGTCGACCAGGGAGCCGGTCAGATCCAGCTCCACATTGCCTTGGCTACTCGACAGCAATTCGTTCATTGGCTTCTGCCGTTGCCGTGGGGCGAAGCGCACCAACAAGGTCAGCGACTGGGCCCTTCGCAGGGCCTCGCGGGCTGTCCACTGGGCAAACGTGGTGCTGAATATCTGGGTCCCGGAGGCCTCGGTGAGCAGCTTAACTTGAAAACGATCCAACACCGCATCTCCCGCTTCGTCCATGCCTAGGTCCGCAGGCACCAGCCGAGCCAAGTGGGTTCGGAGTTCCTCCGGCCCCATACCGGGCCGCTGAATCTCTGCCTGGATTTTGCGCAGCAGGGCGGCACGCGTGGGTTCCAACGCGTGGTACGAGACGCAGGTAAGCGAGGGGCTGTGATCAGCTTCCTGACCACCATCGACGTACCAATGACCGTAAGGGACAGGATGCGCTTTGGCCCGCGCGGCGACCGCGTTCAGTAACAGTTGCAAACCGTTATCGGGCTTGACGTGCGCAAAATAGGCACCGTGCGGGCGCAGGTTGCGAAAGAGCGGGGCATCGTAGGCGGTGACACCCTGACCGATGACCGCAATACCGAGCCTGCGCACAGGGATCGCTTCCGGTGGTTTGGCGGCCTGCAAACGATCGCCGTAGACAGTCGCCGCCTGGCGGAAGCCATCCAACTGGTGAGTCGTCCACAAGTAGGCCGATAGCTGCTCGACAAACTGGGCCGGCTGATTGATCCAATCGAAGTTTTCCAACTTTGGCGACAGAGAAAATTGCGCGAAGGCGTGAAACCAGTCTGTCATCTGCGCCGGGGAAAGAGAGCTCAGGTTAGCGAGTTCCCTATCGATGGCCCCTCGTTCGGCTGGGAACTTGTAATCGTAGTCGATCACCTCGCGCAACAAGCTGGGCAGAAAGCTGAGCGGAAGCTGCCGGAGCGCGTCCAGGTGGGCCGCGACAAGAGCTCTCGCCCGGGGAGGATACGACGCGAACTGTTCGACTTTTAGATCGCGTGGAAGCATGACACTACACCAACTCCCTAGACCAACTCTTTGATCGGCCTGCCCTGGGAGAGCGAAGCAGAGAATCCCATCATCGCTCCCAGAGTGGGTACGAGGTCAATCGACTGCATCGGCTGGTCGTAGACCACGCCTTGCCGGACGCCGGCGCCCAGGGCCATCATCCAGGTGGTCCGGGAGGCTGCGTCGCCCGTGCGATGGTGCTGAAAACCGTTGCCGCCGGAATCCTCGTCGGCATCCCGCCCAAAATCCGGAAGGATGAAGAGGGTTGTGTTGCCGGCGTATTCGGGCTCGCTTTGCGCAGCCTTCCAAAGCTCCGCACAAAGCCGATCCGTGCGCCGGATGCCATCAATATAGAGAGAGTAGGCCCCGGCGTGCGCAATATCGATGTCGTGCATGGTGATCCAAAGCAAGCTGGGAGACTCCTGCTGCATCAAGCGCCGCGCGATATACATCGAGAGCTCATCCGGGCTGGACAATGTGAGGGCATGGGCCTTGAAGTCATCGACGGAAAGCCTGAGGATCATTTCCAGCTGTTGCAACTCGAATTCGCTGCCTGCAAGTTGTGGAGTGTACAGCGGAGTCTCGTAGTTATCACGCAGCAAATGCGCGTAATCGGTGGCGCCGCCAGACATGGCCGCAGCCAGCAAATGCTTGGGCAGAACTACCCTCGCTCCCAGGCCCTGACCAAAGGAACGGTACTCGCTTTCGCCAATCCGGTTGAAGCCGTTGCTGGGCGCGACCACCCACGCATCGGAAGGCGGCCGATTCAAATCCTTGCGAAAGTACTCGAAGACTGTCGGGTGTTCCGGAGGGATGGCGGAGAAGTTATTGAGCGTTTCGTAGACGCCGGTGGCCAGACTTGCGGTGGCCACATAGTGGCCCAGGATGCCTTGATTCATCACCTGTGTGAAGAAGCTCGCTTGCGGCGCCAATTCGTGAATCAGGTGGGGAATATTTTCCTGCCCCTCAGGCGCAAAGGTCTCCTGATCGCGGGCGCCTCCGCCAAAGGTGATCACGATGACCTTCCGCTTCTTTGCCGCAGCCGCTCCACGCACAAGCGGGCTGGCGCTGAGCAAAGTAGACCCCAACGCCACGCCGGCAGCGCTGCGCAGGAAATCACGCCGGCTGCGGCCGAGATGTTCCGCGATGTTTCTGCCGAACGATGATTGGGCCGTCAACTCACATACACCTCATACCGTTTTACTGCTTGGTGGAAGGAGAGTCCTTGGCAGCATAGACAAACTGCCGAACCTCTGCTCTTTCCTTATCGACCTCAGCCATGTACTGCGCTCGGAGCCGCTGATAGACAGCGAATTCTTCCTGGGCACGATCTTTTTGCCCGGTGTGCACATAGTCCTGGCCGAGGCGGTAGTGGGCGTCAGGAAGATTCGCATTCAATTCCAGCGCTCGCTGGTATTCAGGGATCGACTTCGCGTACTGATGCTGGTCAGCATATAGATTGCCCAGCTGCACATGCGCGTCGGGAAGCGCCGGGTCAAGCGTTACCACCTTTTGCAGCAGCGATTCAATTTGCCGCAGATCGAAGCCGGGATCTTCGGCCCGCTTGCCTTTCCACAAACTCATCGCGTAATAGTAAGTTGCCAGCGCATTGTTGGGCTGCAGCTCAGCAAAACGACGAAAGCGCTCGATCACGCCTTCCGCCTGATTCGGGGAGCTGTAATAGGCCTTAGAGAGAAAGAGATAACAGCGAGGATCGGCCGGGTTCAAGTCAGCCGCGGCCAGCAAGGCCTTGACCGCCTCGTCATATTTACCCCGCGAGTACAGCGCCATCCCCAGCCCGATCAGCACCCGAGGTGAATTGGGATAGCGCAGCGCAGCCTGCTGAAAAACCTCGATCGCGGGCTCATACGTGCGGTGGATAAGCAGCTCGCTCCCCCAGTCAAACAGGTTGCCCTCGCTCGGATCCATGTGTGCGGCGATTTCATATTCGTTCACCGCCGGCACAAACTCTCCGCTCTTTTCGTCAATTTGAGCCAGCAGGTTATGCAATTCTCCGGTGTTCTTAATCTGCTCGAGATTTTGAACGAGTTGTCTGGCCTGATCAAGCTTTCCAGTTAGAAAATACGCGAGCGCGAGATCATACCCATTGTCGTAAGACGGACGAATCGCCTGCGCCTTTTCGAGCAATGGCACCGCGTCCGCAATCCTTTTGGACTGAATGTAGAGCTCACCCAGATTGTGGTTAGCATCGTAGTCGCGAGGTTCCAGTTCAAGAGCCTTACGAAACTGCCCCTCTGCCAACTCCGATTTGCCTGAATGGAAGAGACTGGCTGCCAGATTCGTTCGGGCGGCTGCCGAATCCGGCTTCAATCGCACCGCGATTTGGAGCTGCTCTACGGCCTTGGCATCCTGAGACTGTGCAGCATAAACCAGCCCCAAAAGCTCATGAACCTCAAAGGTCTTTGGCGCATAGGGCAACAGGGCTTCGAGCTGCGCCGCAGCCTCGGCAAAGCTTCCTGCGTCGTACTGTGCGACACCCGATTGAAACTGACGGTCTAATGTTTCGGTCTGGGGCGCCTGGGTCTGGTTTTGATGGTCCTGGCCTGCGGCAAGCGCCGCACAAAATACAAGAGAATTAAGAACTATCCCCCACGACCAGTACATTTTGCTCACAGCCCACCTTTGTTGTTACCGCGTGAGCGAAGCTACGCAGAAACACCCCGAAAGGCCGCAGAAAGCGGCCTTTCGGGGTGTTTTCATCTTAGCCTAGTAATACAACTTCAAAGAAAATTGTATTTGCCTCGGGGCGTTGGGAGCATCGCGGGTAGACCCGAGGGCGCCGAAGTTAGTGTTGTTGAAGTTGGTTGAGTTCGCAATTGCGACAACACCGTTGCCGCTGAATCCCGGAGCATTGAAATTTGGATGGTTGATGATGTTGAAGAACTCGGCCCGGAACTGCATGCTGAAGCGCTCATTGATCGGAAGGTTTTTGAACGCGGAGAAGTCGAACCGATGGTAGCTTGGGCCGGTCGTCGTCCCCGGACGGTTGCCCAGAACACCAAAACCAGTCTCAGGTATGCATCCGGCAGGTGAATTCGGAATTGGTGCATAGGGGATTCCGCTGCCCACCACGCCGCCCAGCTCGCAAGGCTGTTGGAAGGCTGCCGGGTTGTTTAACCAATACGGAGTCAATTTGCCGCTTGCATCTGGGTGGACCTTGATTCCGAGCTTCGCGCTCTGCCCGGGTACGGTCACGTCGGCGCAACCTGTGCCGGCTGTTGTTCCAGTCGGGCAACCGAGAGTGAGAGGCTGGCCGCCCTGAAGGGTAGTGATCCAATTAATCATCCACCCTCCGACTATACCGTTCTCGATTTTGTTCGCGTTGGCAAAGTATTTCTTGGTTTTGCCCAGCGGCAGTTCGTACCCGCCGCTGAAATGGAATACGTTGGTGATGTTAAAAGACGCCAGCGACCAATCTCCGCGAAGACCAAAACCCGGCACGTCTATTGCGCGCTGGCCACTCAGACTCCCGCCGTTCAGCAAGTCGCCGGCGTCAGTTAAGGTGCTCGAATATGTGTAGGTGACGAGGAAATTCAGTCCGCTCGAGAACTGCTGTTCGAGCTTGGTTTGCAAGCCGTTGTAAACGCTAGCTCCAATCATTCGCCCAGTCGAACCACCTGAGAAATCCGGAAACGGCTCTAACCCCGCGGGCCCTCCACCAACCGGACCCGTGGTACTGGCATTGTGAGGCAGCAGTGCGGTCACGTTATTCGCGCCAGCATTCACCTGGAGATTGTCGGCCTTTGTTAGTACATAAGCGACCTGCGCCGACATGGAACGAGTGAGCGCGTACTGGAAAGAGAGGTTAGCGGCCAGGGTTCTGGGGGTTACGAAATTGAACTGCAACCCCTGCAGCCCGATTTGGGATGCGTTCACGTCAAGGGGGGTGAATGAATGGCAGGAGAAGCCGGACTCAAAGGTCGCTGTTTGACCCGGACCTGCGGTCGCGCAGGAAGCATACGGCGTGCCGTAACTAACAGGTGCGACTGAAACGTCAGGGGCGCCGCTAGGAACTATGGGGACGTAGTTGAAGTTGTATACGAAGGGATAATTCTCACCAATATTCGGTCCGTAACCCTGATTCTCGAAGGCGTTCCAAAAGAGACCCACACCGCCGCGCGCCACCAGCTTCTGGCTCACTTGATAGGCAAAGCCGAAGCGTGGCGCGAAATTCGAGTACTGCGGCTTGAGCAATCCCTTGCCGTATTTGTCGGTCGACACAAGCGAAATTCCATCCTTGGCCAGCAGATCGATAAAGCCGTTGCCGGCCAGGGTCGGATTATTGGCCGTCGAAGACAATGCCCTGTTGTCCTTGCCCGAAGCCGGGATAAAGAACGTCGGAGTCCCATCATTATTTGGGCCGTGGGGAACGAAGTTGGCTTGGCCTCCATTTGTCTCGTTAATGGGCCCAAAGTAGTCCCAACGCAGGCCGAGATTGAGAGTCAGCGTAGGAGTGACCTTCCAGTCGTCCTGGAAGTAAGCCGCGAAATAGGCTCTTTCGTCATAGGTTTTGTTGATGTTGGAGGAGCGGACATCGTCGGAGCCTCCGGAGTAATTCACTCCCGCTCCTTTAGAAAGGCTATACGGTGTCGGGGGCAGAATAAATTGTGCGATACCCGTGGTGCTGCCGTTATTGTTCGGAATATCTGTGAAGGTACCGTCATAGTCGAATTGGCCGTGCGACCAGGCGGGCTGAAGGGTATTGAACACTACGTGCTGGTATTCAATGCCCATCTTGAAACCGTGAGCGCCGTAAACCTTGGAAAAGTCGTCGACGACCTGAGTCGTCTGGGTGGTTTCGTCCGAAGGCAGGAAGGAATTGCCGCCTAGAGTCTGCAGCCCACCAAAAGAGAAGGCGGGCAGACCGCCGTTGTTATCCACCTGTGGGATACCCGGGATTCCGTATTGCGCCGGAATGCCATATACAGAGCCTTCTGGCCCGAATCGCGAGGTGTGCAGGTGGTCCCATCCAACCCTCGCTACATTGACCGTAGTCGGCGAGAACAGATGGGTATACGCCGCCACACCCTGGAAAGACTTTGCCGTCTGGACGCCCTGCTGGAAGCCGCCGCCGTCCGCTACGCCCGTAAAGGGTCCCGGAATAAATTGCGGGTTGTCCCAATAACTGGTCCGCACAAATACCTGGTCTTTGTCGGATATATCGTAGTCGCCCCGGACGTCAAACTGGTTGTTGTGCTGGTAGAGATTGGGACTGACGGCAAAATTTGAACTGACTCCACTGGTGCTTGGTAGTGGGAAAAGATTCAACAGCTTGACGGCGTTGGGATCGATGCGGCTGGCAGGAATTTGATTCAAACCCGTGCAGGCGGCGAGCGAAATCGTCCCCGCTACACACGTGCCGAGGCCGAACGGATCGCGAACATAGCCGGTAGACGTTGCCGCGATGCCGGTAACGGGATCGACCGTGCCCGCCGTGACCGCCCGGGTGGTTGCGGGGTCGAGGACGGTGCCGACGGGTATTAATCGTCCCAGGGCATCGGCTCGCGCCGCGCTCGAGGCATTCGCAGAGACCAACTCAGAGAGATTGGAGTAGCCGCTGTTGCGCTGCAACACGGTGGGCACCCCAATCCCAGATTGGGTGTTGCCCTGTACATGCCGAAACCCTTGATAGTCACCAAAAAAGAAGATCTTGTTTTTTATGACGGGGCCGCCGATGGAACCTCCGAACATGTTCCAGCGCAGCTCTCCTTTTTTTAATCCGTTGTTATCTTCAAACCAGTCCGCTGCGTCGAGCACGTCGTTGCGAAAAAATTCCCAGACGGCGCCATGGATTTGGTTGGTGCCGGACTTGACGGTTGCGTTGAGCACGGCTCCCGCGGCACGGCCCAGCTCGGCACTGAAGTCCGAAGTCTGGACCTTGAATTCCTGGATCGCGTCGGGCGGAGGAAGAACAACAAAGTTTGTTCCGTTGAGGAAGTCCACGTTGTCGGAATTGTTGTCAATACCGTCCAGCAGGTAGTTGTTCTGCGACGGCCGCAGACCGTTGGCGGAAAACGCTCCGTTCGCCGCATTGCCGCGAGTGTCCGCCTGCGGAGTGTTCACGCCGGCCGCCAGTTGAGCCAGGAAAGTAAAGTTGCGTCCATTCAGAGGCAGGTCGTTCACGCTCCGCTCGTTGACCACCTGCCCGACCGACGCATCCTCGGTCTGCAACTCGGGCGGTGCAGTGGTGACCTCAACGGTTTCCGTCGCGGCGCCGGTCTTAAGCTCAATATTGACACGCGCATTCTGACTCACGGCCACGTTCACATGCTGCTGAGTGGTCACAGAGAAGCCCGGAGCAGTGGCGGACACGGAGTAGTTCCCGATTCTGACGGGCGAGAAGGTGTATACGCCGGCACTGTCCGTATTCGTCACCACGGACAAACCCTGGTCCGTATTCAAGAGCGTCACTTTTGCGTTGGGAATCACTGCGCCAGTGGGATCCTGAACCAACCCAGTAATCGATCCTTCATCGACCTGGGCGAATGCACACGGCGCCAGAAGCAAGCAGGGCACCAGAAGCGAGCACAAGGATGTAAGGGTTATGCAGCCAAAGGCTTTAAACCTGCGGGAGAAATTGCGATCATGGCCCATCCGAAAAACCTCCAAGTCATTGAAACCACGGTCATTTTTGCGCTGTTGGGCGCTGACTCGATTGCGTAATCATTCTGAACAGACGCCCAGTAACCGTTTTCTGAAGGGGTCCAGTAACCGGTTACATGGGTGCCGAAAAGAAAGCTAGTCCAGACAAATAACACTTGTCAACCAAAAGGTTGAGATGATTTCAGTCAAAAGGTGGAAATCTTGCCAGGTGAAGGTCGAGATCGTCCCCTTTTGGGCGATGACGTCTCATCCAGCGGTGAGTTTCAGCGTTTGGCTGAGGTGATCCAGGCTGGATGCGGCCTTGGCGCCCCCATGCAGACACCTTGCCGGCAAGAGCATTTTTACTGTTACTGTGATGGGATGGGATCGACGGACTGGCTGTGTTCAATCCAGTCTTTTTGTTTACACCAAGCATAAGAATGCTCCAGGCGGACCCCATAAGGATGTCGCGTCACAAAAACGAATACCCACTGCTTACCCGACGGTCACTCCTCAAGACCCTGGGGTTGGCACCCCTGGTTCTCCGCCCGGCACCCTTCTACGGATCTTCATTGTTGTTTGGACCCCCATGGCCCTTACGGGATGAGGAGGTCGGCGCCTTCCCTCTCTCAGATGTTCGTCTGACCCCTCATTATCCTGCGAAATCTCCGCTGGAAGACGTCCTCCGCCTGGTCGCTCCTGGCTCGGATGAATATGTAACCGAGAAATATGCGTTTGAAATCGGGACACTTCTCGATCAATGGAGCCGGACACTTGAAGCATCGGCGACCGATGTTTCATCCTTAGGGAAGTTGCTAACGCCTTCGATGCAAAGTCGGACGTTGGCTGCCGAAACCAAACTCCAGCTGCGCGGCGGTAACGGGATCGCTTGCACCCGGCGACGGTTTAGCGGCAGGGCAGTTGTCGGGCGGGAACGGTTCCTTGAGCAAATGCGGGCATGGCTGGGACCGGTGGCGCGCGTGGAGACTGCGGAATTCGAAATTACCAGTATCGAAGAAATCACCAGCACTCCCCTGGTGGTTCGCGCAGACATTCGCTATGACCTGGTCGCCGGCCGGAACAACGGGCAACGTGAGGAACGGGTCGGATCCTGGCGCACCGAGTGGTCACACGATGACTCCGCAGGGTGGAAAGCCCGGTGGTGGGAGGCGAGCGAAGAGACAGTAAGCCTCGCCCACGCACCGGTATTTGTGGACGTGACGCCACAGGCTCTCGGCCAGGTGGAGTCGTACCGCGAGCAAATGCTTCGCGGGTCGGATTATTGGCGGACGGTGCTCGACGGCGCTTGCGGCATCGACGTTTACGGCAACAACGGAGTGGCCGTTGGTGACTATGACAATGACGGCTTCGACGATCTCTATGTCTGCCAGCCTTCGGGCTTACCCAACCGGCTCTACCATAACCGGGGTGACGGGACGATGGAAGACGTCACCGAAAAGTCTGGTGTGGGGGTACTGGACAATACTGCGTGCGCCCTGTTCGCCGACTTTGAAAACAAGGGACGCCAGGATCTTCTAGTGGTTTGCGGCAGCGGACCCCTGCTCTTTCTGAACCAAGGGGATGGGACCTTCTCGATCAAGCGCGACGCCTTCAAGTTCGAGCGCCCTCCGCAGGGAACGTTTACGCATGCGGCGGTAGCCGACTACGACGGTGACGGACGTCTCGATGTTTACTTCTGCCTCTATACCTACTACCTGGGGCTGGATCAGTACCACTATCCGGTGCCCTATTTCGATGCCCGGAACGGACCGCCGAATTTTCTGCTGCACAACGAAGGCGATGGGAGGTTTGTAGACAAAACCAAAGCGGCAGGCTTAGAGGTGGAGAACGACCGCTACAGTTTCGCCTGCGCGTGGGGCCATTCCAACTCGAACGGCTTGCCCGATCTGTATGTGGCCAACGATTTTGGGCGCGCCAATCTATACCGCAACAACGGTGATGGAACGTTCACGGCGGTTTCCAGCGAGGCCCACGTTGACGATGTGGGGGCTGGTATGAGCGCGTCCTGGTCTGATTTCGACAACGATGGGAACCAGGATATCTACGCGGCCAACATGTGGTCATCCGCGGGGCAAAGGGTTGCGCAACAAAAACACTTTCAGGAAAAAAGTCCGGAAGAGGTCCGCGCGCTCTACCAGCGGCACGCACGTGGCAACTCGCTGTATCGAAATCGAGGGGATGGGAAGTTTCAAAATGTGAGCCAGCAAGCCGGGGTTGAAATGGGCCGCTGGTCGTGGTGCTCGGACTTCTGGGACTTCGATCATGATGGCTTCCCTGACCTCTACGTTGCCAACGGATACATCTCCGCGCCGCAGCGGAGCGACCTGGCCAGCTTTTTCTGGCGGCAGGTGGTCGGCAAGTCTCCTGCGGACGCAACTCCGTCGTTGGCTTACGAACACGGATGGAATGCGCTGAATGAATTGATCCGGTCCGACGGTTCGTGGAGCGGCTATGAACGAAATGTCATGTTCGCGAACAACCGCGATGGGACGTTTAGCGAGGTTTCGGGGGCAGTGGGATTGGATTTTCTCGAGGACAGCCGTTGCTTTGCTCTCGCCGACCTGGATCATGATGGGCGGCTAGAGGGGATCCTGAAAAACCGAAATGCCCCCCAACTAAGGATTTTGCACAACGTGATGAACGAGCTTGGCTCCTCGATCGCGTTTCGCTTACAAGGGCGCAAGAGCAATCGCGATGGCATCGGGGCCGCGATCACGATTGAGGTAGGGGCGCTACGGCAGACGAAGTATCTGCAGGCCGGATCCGGGTTTCTCGCCCAGCATTCCAAAGAAGTTTTCTTTGGTGTGGGCAAGCCGGAAGGCGCCGTCCAAGCTACCGTCCGCTGGCCAAGCGGGCTTACTCAGAAGTTCGAAAATATTCCCGTCGACCACCGCATCGAGATTGTGGAGGGCTCGGCGCAGATTGTGGCCAAGCCCTTCGCAGCGCCAAACCCGGCGTGGGCACAGGCGGGGCCACCGCCGAAGTTAGAGCCGTTGCCCTCCCAGATAGAGACATGGCTGATGGAGCCGCTGAAGGCGCCGGAGTTTTCCCTGCCTGATCTCGCGGGCGACATGCGCGAGCTGCGCAGCTTGCGGGGCAGCTTCGTGCTGCTTAACTTCTGGGCGACGACGGCGCCAGTTTGCGGTGATCAACTAAGACTTCTCCACCAGCACCGGTCTGCACTATCGGCAGGCCACGTGGAGGTTTTGGCGGTGAACGTCGACGACGAAAGCGAAGTGAAAAAAGCACGCTCGTTTGCGGCGCAGCAGGGGCTCGGTTTTCCGGCGCTGCTGGCGAGGCAGGATGTGGCCGGCGTTTATAACATCATTTACCGTTACTTATTCGACCGCCGCAGAGATCTTGCCATTCCCACCTCCTTCCTGTTGGACCGGGAGGGCATGATCGTCAAGGTGTACCAGGGCTCGATCGATCCGCAACGCCTGCTTGAAGATGTGAAGTCAGTGCCGGCCACAGCAGCCGATCGCAGGCGAAGAGCGCTTCCGTTCGGCGGAGAGCCCTACCAGGATGCGTTTCTGCGCAACGACTTTACCTATGGGGTTGCCATGTTCCAGCATGGCTACCTGGAGCAGGCTGCGGAGTCATTTCTGCAGGTCATCGCGGCGAAGCCGGAGGACCCTGAAGGGTATTACAACCTGGGCACGCTCAACCTGAGGAGAAACGATTTTCAGCAGGCACGCTACTATCTGCAGCAGACGTTGAAGCTGCGTCCGAACTACCCTGAGGCATGGAACAATCTGGGAATGATCGCCGCTCAGGAAGGCAACGCAGAGGAAGCCGTGCAAAATTTTCAGCAGTCGTTGCTGCTCAGACCAGGCTACGCCACTGCAATGCTGAACCTGGGAAATATCTACCGCAGGCAGCGGATGTTTGATAAAGCACAGGAGTTTTTAGAAAAGGCGCTCGCGATTCAACCCGACGATCCTGAAGTCAACTACAGTCTCGGGATGCTTCATGCCCAACAAGGTCAGTTGCAGCGCGCGTCGGAGTATCTGCAGCGAGCCATCGAGCTGCGTCCAGGCTACCCCGAAGCATTGAACAACCTTGGCGTCCTCTTCGTCCGAGAACAGGATTACGCGCAGGCAGAGGAGCAGTTCAAGAAATGCATCCGCGTTGCGCCGAACTTTGACCAACCTTATATGAACCTTGCGCGCCTCTACACCTCGAGCAATGATAAGCAACAAGCCAGGGAAGTGTTGCAGGAACTGCTGCGGGTGCAGCCTCAACATCAGGGGGCGCAACAAGCCCTCGAAATGCTAAAATCGCAGCCTTGATGGCCACTCGGCGACGGTGTGTGTGGATGGTGAGCCGCGTATTCATGCAGCAAGCAACCAGAATCGCGATTGCATGGTCCACCGCGTCGAGCTTATGCCGGGCCGGAAGTCTCTTTTTGCTTCTTCTGAACAGCCTGACGCTCGCTGCCCAGCAGCCTCATCATTCCGCGACCTCCAGGGAAGCAGAATCTTCCAAACTCTCCCCAAATCTCCAGCAGGCTGAAGAGCTACGCCGGCAGGGCCTGTTCGATCAGGCGAGGGGTAAGGTGCAAGAGGAACTGCAGCGTAATCCTGCCAGCGTTGAAGCCTACAACATGCTGGGCTTTATCTACATCGACGAAAAGGACTACGGCAACGCGGTCGAAGCATTCCAGCATGCCTTGAAACTCGCTCCTGGCTCAGCAAAGACTCGGAACAACCTGGGAAACCTCTATATGTCTGAGCAGAAGCCTGATTTGGCCGAGAATGAATTTCGAACCGTTTTGCGGACTGATCCCGGCAACCGCGATGCGAACTACAACCTCGGCCTCCTGCTGATGAGCAAGGGATCGCCCGGCGAAGCCATTCCGCACTTTGAACGCGTGCGTCCCGCGACTGTTGCAGCTCAGTTCAATTTGATTCATGCCTATCTCGCAAGCAACCGCACCGCGGAGGGCTTGCGGCTGGCAACCGAACTTTCGGCCCAGAACAAGGATAATATCCAGCTTCATTTCTCACTTGGAATCATGCTGGCCTCGGAAAAACAATACGAGCCAGCGGAGTTAGAACTAGAGAAGGCCGATGCATTGCGGCCGGGTACCTTCGAGATCCTCTACAACCTGGGACAGGCCTACCTTCGCGCCGGCGCAAACTCCAAAGCGGAATTCGCACTAAACCGCGCACTCAAGTTGAAACCCGACTCGCCTGAGACGCTCCACCTGCTTGCGCAGGTCTATTCGAATGAGTCGCGCCCACTGGACGCACTCGATCTGCTGGTTCGCGCTCACAAAATTGCGCCCGAGAATACGGACGTTATCTTGCTGATGGCCCGAGTCAGCATGACTCAGAATTATTACGAAGATGCGATACCGCTTCTGGAATCGGGTCTTGCGATCGCCCCACAGCGGGCCGATCTGCTGGCCGCGCTGGGCGAGAGCTATTTCATGGCAGGTAAGGTGGACAAGGCCATCGAAGAATTCCAGAAACTGATCAAACTCGATCCATCAGCGCGATCATACGTGTACCTTGGCATTTCTTACCGGCATCTCGGGCGATTCGACGAGGCAAAACAATATTTTCAGGACGGCCTCAAGCTCGATCCTCACAACAGCGCATGCCTATTCAATCTCGGTTTTATCGCAGAGCGGCAGGGAGACAACGCGCAAGCCGAAGCGATGTTTCAGCAGGCGCTCCACTCCAATCCGGACTCTGCCGCTGCGCTGCTGGAGCTAGCCAACCTGCGCATCGGGAGCAAGAAATATGCAGAAGCCGCCGACCTGCTCAGGAAATACGTACAGGTTAGCCATACCCCGGCGACCGGGTATTACAAGCTGGCGATGGTGGAGCGAAGTCTTCACCAGACCGAGGCCGCCGATCGCGATCTGAAGGTATTTCAAACACTCTCCAAAGACGCTCCTACCGGTCCATATCCGTACGAGCACCTTTTCGACTACCTGGATAATCGCTCGAAGCTCGCTCCCCAGGCGCAGAATCAATTCGACATTACGCAACTCCACGACGAGATCAGCAAGCATCCGGATCAGCCGGAGGATCTGTACTTGCTGGCCGAGGCTTATCTGAAATCCGGAAAGACGGCGGAAGCGAAAGACACCATCGCTCAACTCGACAAGTTAAGCGCAGGCGACTACCGCACACAAAATGGCGTTGGCGTCCTGCTCGCCCGTTACCACCTGTATGACGATGCCATCCAGCACTTCCGCGCTGCGCTGCAGGCGAACCCGGGCTCGGACGAAGTAATATTCAACATCGCCGACGCTTACTTCCGAAAAGGTCAGTATGCCGAAGCACTCGATGCCGCTGGGCAGGTTTCAGAGCAGGGCCGCAAAGACGATCCCTACCTTGCTCTGCTGGGAGATATCTACGCGCACCTGGGTGACGCCGCCCGCGCTGAAGAGATTTACCGCGATGTCATCGCCCGTAATCCAGACAACGATCAGGACTACCTCGCGCTCGCGCTGCTGCAGTTGCGGGAGCATAACATCGCCGGCGCAAAGCAGACACTGCTGCAAGGGCAGGCCCGCATCCCAGGCTCGGGAAAGATTCTCTGGGGCCTGGGTCTTGCTTCAGCCTTGGAAGGAAACACCGCAGAAGCCGGCCAGCATTTCGAGCGGGTGGTGGATTTGCTTCCGGAATGGCCTGGCAGCTATTCGACCCTGGGTGTTTTCTATTTTGAAACCGGACAGATCGATAAAGCCAAAGAAGTCTTGAACCGTTTCAAGAACAGCAGGGAACACGGCGCCCTGGACATCAACCGGATTGAACAGGTCCTGGCAACGGCTCCGGCGACCACCCCGGCTGCCAATGAGCCCATGACCATGGCGAACCGGCAACAACTGCTGGGACTCGCGCTGTCGCTTGCGGACAGGACGCTCTGAGACGTGGCGCAGACTTCTCTCGTACTGATTGCCATCGTTGCCGCAACCTGCGTGGCCCAAGCTCAACAGGCGGCAAAAGCGCCAGACACTCCTATCACCGTTCGCTATACGGACATTCGCAAGGCAGCCGGCATCACCTTTCTGCAGGACTCCACGCAAACCGACCAGAAGTACTATCTCGAAACCATGGGCACCGGCGTCGGATGGATCGATTACGACCAGGATGGGCTCATGGACCTCTACTTCGTTCAGTCTGCCGCCACCGACATTTACAAACCTCCGGCGCCTTTGCGTTCAGCGCTTTATCACAATAACGGGGACGGTACGTTTACCGACGTCACCGAAAAAGCCGGAGTGGGCGGTGAAGGACATTACGGGCAGGGCGTGGCTGTGGGAGACTTCGATAATGACGGCTGGCCTGATCTCTACGTGACCGGTTATGGGCGAGCCATTCTTTACCGCAATAATCACAACGGCACCTTCACCGACGTCACTGCCAAGAGCTGGAGTTACCGATGAGGGTGAGTGGTCAACCAGTGCGGGATGGTTCGACTACGACAAAGACGGGTGGCTCGACCTGGTGGTTACCAATTACATTGAGTGGACTCCGAAGAACAATCTGTGGTGCGGAGAACGCGCTCCTGGTTATCGCTCCTACTGTAATCCAGGCAACTACAAAGGGCAGAAGACCAAGCTCTACCATAACAACCACGATGGCACCTTTACTGATGTAAGCGACAAGTCAGGCGTGGGCCTGCCCGAATCAAAAGGGATGGGAGTGGTGCTGGCCGACTTCGACAACGACGGCTGGCCGGATATTGCGATTGCCAACGACACGTGGCCGAATTTCCTGTTTTTGAATAATCACGACGGCACTTTCAAAGATGTCTCGCTGATATCCGGGCTGGCTGTCAGTGAAGATGGGAAATACGAAGCGGGGATGGGCATCGACGCTGCCGATGTCAACGGCGACGGCTTGCTGGACGTGTACATTACCCATCTTGATTTCGAACTAAACCGGCTATACCTCAACAACGGCGACACCACCTTTACCGACGACACGTATAGCTCCGGAATCGGCGCCAAGGCTAGACTGCTTAGCGGGGTGGCAGCCAAGTTCCTCGACTACGACAATGACGGATGGATTGACATCCTGCAATTGAATGGCGCCATGTTGGACAATGTGAGCCTTTACCACAGCGAGGTCTCATACAAAGAGCCGCTGCTGATGTTTCGCAACCTGGGCAAGGGCCGTTTCGAAATGACGTCCGCTCAACTCGGTCCGGACTTCCTTCGTCCGGTTGCAGGGCGTGGTCTGGCTACCGCGGATTTCGACAACGACGGTGACCTCGATATTGCCGTCAACAATCGCGGAGATTATCCGGAGCTGCTGCGCAATGACGGCGGGAACGCCAATCACTGGCTCGAGGTTTTGTTGATCGGGACGAAATCCAACCGCGACGGCACCGGCGCCGCGCTGAAACTCACCTCGGAAGGGTTTGCTCAGGTGAAACAGGCAGAGGGCGGAACGAGCTATATGTCGGCCAGCGATCCGCGGATTCATTTTGGCCTGGGCAAGCGAGGCAAAATCGAATCGCTCGTGATCACCTGGCCCAGCGGGCAGGTGGACAAACTGGCCAATGTGCCCATCGATACCATCATCGCGGTCAAAGAAGGCGCGGGCATTGTCCCTCATCCGTTCCCCAAAGTGCCGGCCCGATGAGTCTCTATAATCATCGCAATCTATGATTTTTCCGCGACGGCGCTTCCTAGGCTCCTCTCTCTTCATGCTCGGCAGCACGCTGACTGACGCTCTTACGACTCCTCTTTGGAAGTGGAGAGACCCGGCACTGGTCGAAGCCGCAGTATCGGGACCCGCAACGTCACCGGTCCAGTTTGTCGATGTGGCTCAGCAAGCCGGGCTGACCACCCCCAACGTGTGGGGAGGCATCGATCACAAACGGTCCATCATTGAGGCCAAGGGCAGCGGACTGGCTTTTTTTGACTACGACAACGACGGCTGGCTGGACATCTACCTTACGAATGGAGACCGGCTCGATTCCCATTGGCCGCCCGGCAAGGCGCCGACTTCGCATCTGTACAAGAACAATCGCGATGGCACGTTTACCGATGTCACGGAGAAGTCAGGCCTGGGCCGCACGGGTTGGCAGACAGGAGTCTGTGTAGGCGATTACGACAACGATGGGTGGGACGACCTGTTTTGTTGTTTCTGGGGACACAACATTCTTTTTCATAACAACGGAGACGGCACTTTTACCGATGTCACGCAGAAGGCTGGGCTTAGCCAGGCGCAGGTTCGCTGGGGCGCCGGTTGCACGTTTCTCGATTACGACCGCGATAGCCACCTCGATCTCTTCGTTTGCAACTACCTCAAGTTGGATCCGGCAACCATTCCTGCGCCCGGCAGCACCAACAATTGCCAGTGGAAGGGCGTTCCCATCATGTGCGGCCCGCGCGGCCTTCCGGGCGACACGAACCTTCTTTACCACAACAATGGGGATGGCACTTTTACCGATGTTTCTGAGAAATCGGGGATTCTGAAACCGGGCCCGCGATACTCCATCACCGCGGTCTCTTACGATTTCGATAACGACGGCTGGCCGGATATTTATGTCGCGGTGGACTCCGCGCCCAGCATCCTGTTCAAAAACAACCACGATGGCACATTCACCGATATCGCCGTCATGGCCGGCTGCGCCTACAGCGACAATGGGCACGAGCAGGCGGGCATGGGTGTCGGCGTAGCCGACTATGACTGTGACGGATGGTTCGATATATTCAAGACCAATTTCGCCGATGACACTTGCAACCTGTACCACAATAACGGCGATGGAACCTTCACCGATGTCACGTTTGAGTCCGGCGTCGGGGTCAACAACCATTATGTGGCGTGGGGCTGCGCATTTGTCGATTACGACAACGACGGCTGGGCAGACATTATCCAGATCAACGGACACGTGTACCCGGAGATCGATAAATACAATTTCGACCAGACTTTCAAGAATCCGCGACTGGTTTACAGGAATCTTGGCAATGGCCGGTTCAAAGACGTGTCCTCGGAGATGGGGCCCGGCATCAGCGAGCATTTCTCCAGCCGGGGCGCCGCGTTCGGAGACTACAACAACGACGGTGACATGGATGTACTGATTTTGAATCTGAACGATCCCCCCTCGTTGCTTCGCAATGAGGGTGGGAACAAACAGAACTGGATCAAGATCAAGCTGGTGGGAACCAAGTGCAATCGCACCGCCATTGGAGCGCGGGTGCGGGTCATCACGGGAAAGCATGTGCAGATGGATGAGGTCCACAGCGGCACCAGCGTCATGTCGCAATCGGATCTGCGGCTGCACTTCGGGCTGGGTAAGGTTGAGACGGTGGATTTAATCGAAGTGAAATGGCCGACTACGCAGAAGATCGAAAAGTTTACGCAGGTCAAAGCGAACCAGATCATCACCATCCGCGAGGGGAGTGGGATCGTTTCGGGATCGAAAGCCACGCTAGGTTGGATCGGACGTACCAGGTTTGGTGGACTTGGAGAATGGGAGGTACGCCCAGGACTGCATCCCTAAGCGCTAACTTGGATTTGGCAGACAATACAGATTCGAGAAGACGCTGTTTTTTGGCATCTCCATCGCGGCAATCGTCATCCTGAGCGAAGCTGCAGGCGTGACGCTTTAGTGGGACCGCGTTGCGGGAAACATCCTAACGAGTTAGCGCTCATGGGGCTGCAGTTCAGGGTGATGTTCAGCCGTCCCTGACGGGACTTGAGGTTGTTCGCGGAGCGTTCCTACGCAGGCTCTTCAGCTCCGCTCTAGGCTTCGGGCTCGAATGGCCGCGGTGGATTGGCGAATCACCAGTTCCGCACGAACGATGTGGGTGACGCCCTGAGTTTCTCCGCGCTGGCTTGCGGCGTAGAGCGAGGTGAAGGCAAACTCCGCAATCTCCACTCGCGACAGGCGGATCGTCGTCAGGGGCGGCGGCATGAAACTGCTGAGTGCGATGTCGTCGAAGCCTACTACCGAAATGTCCTCCGGAACTCGTAGCCCTGCCGCATACACGGCGCCCATGATTCCGATGGCAGTAAGATCGTTCGACGCCAAGACGGCTGTCGGCCGCACCCGCAGCTTCAATATCTCTAACATCGCCGCGTAGCCTCCATCGAATCGATGGTTGCCAGGACGAATGTAGTCGTCGCTGCACTCGAGATTCTTCCGCTGCAGCGATGCTAAAAAAGCCTCATGCCGCGTTCTGGCGGAAGCGAGATTGTCCGGCCCGCTGACAAAAGCGATCCTGCGGTGGCCCAACGAGGTTAAGTGGTCGATTGCCTGGTCGACACCGCTGTCGTAGTCGAGCGAAATGTTGCTGATTCCGTCTGCGACTGCTCCGGTGTCCAGAAAAACGATGGGGATGCCCCGGCCGTTCAGCATCTGGATCAGCGCGGGATCCATCTCCGACGTCATGATGGCAACCCCATCCACCTTGCGCTCCAGCATCCGGCGCACGCAAACCTCCATGCGCTCTGCCTGGTAGTCGGTATTGGCAATCAGCACTTCGTGGCCGTGCTCTACCGCCATGCGCTCAAAGCATTTCACCAGTTCAGGGAAAAAAGGATTCTCAATGTCGGAGATGATCAGGCCATAGATATGGCTCTTGCCTGTGCCCAGAGTGCGTGCATGGGTGTTGGGATAATAGCCACTTCGTTGGATCGCCGCCCGAACACGCTTTTCTGTGCGCGCGTCTACAGGCGCCGTGCCGTTCACCACGCGTGACACGGTGGCTGTGGAAACTCCGGCTCTCTTTGCGACTTCCCTGATGTTCATGCGCTGCGCTTCACGTAGGGTGAACGAACGGGTCGGCCCAACCCCGCCTGCTGCCGTTGACATGGAAGCTGCCGCTTAAAGTCGCGATCTATTTTTTCGTGTTTATGATACACCGCGTGTTTCGGAGTACGCGATGGCGAGATAATCGGAGAATAACACAAAGGACGTACCATTACTTCTTTAACAGTGCATCGATCCCTGCTTGCGCAATTTGTTCGTCAATCTCAGACTTCGCGCCGCTGGCTGCAATCCCGCCGAGAAGCTGACCGTCCACGCGAACGGGCAGGCCTCCCTGGTTGGGGAAAAAATTGGGAAATGCGAGGTCTTCCACGTGGCCGTTCTTGACCGCCTCGGCTCCTTCTCTTGAAGGGGCGCCATATGCGGCAGCATGCCGGGCCTTCTTCTGGGCAAACTGCAAGGTGTTGAGCGAGGCGCCGTCTTCCTTTTCCAGAAAGAGCAGGTTGCCGCTTTCATCCACGATGCAGATGGTGACTTGCACGTTCAGCTCTTGGGCTTTCGCTTCCGAGCGGCAACCATCGTCTTGATGGCGGCCAGGTTCAGATATTTCCGGCTGGGCAGGTCGCTGGCAGACATGGTCATCACCGGAAGCAGCATCACGGCCAATAGCTTGAACATTCGAAGGCTCCTCTCTGTTTAGTGAGCCGGCGGAGTCGCCGGCTGCCCTTGCAGAACCACCAGGAATTGCTTAACCTCACGCCGCTGGCGTTCGACAGCAGCTGCCTGCAGCTTTTCGATCTCGTCATGCAGCTGAAATTCCTGTTTGGCCTTTTCCGGCGATCCGATCCGATCATAGGCCACGCCTAGCCGATAATGCGCCTCGCCGAGCTGTGGGTCCACCTCGATTGCCTTGGTGTAATAGCCAATCGCCTTTTCAAAATTATGTTGGGAAGACGAGAGTATCCCAAGCTGCAGGTAAGCGTCGCCGCATTTAGGATCGATGGCCACAGCTTTGGTAAGCAGGGTTTCCACCTGCTGCAAGGACTCGCTGGTTCATCGGCTGTTGCTGCTGTTTCCAGATGGCCATGGCGTAAAAGTAGTTGGCGAGCGAGTTCCCGGGCTGCTGCTGAACAAATCGCGCCAGTCTGGGCTCAATGCATGGCAAAGGCTTGGGTGCGGCCATCTCTATCTTGCCCATGAAGATGTAGGGCTCGGTATCGGCCGGGTTCAAGTCGGAAGCCTGGCAGAGACTATCGGCCGCCTGGTCGTAGAGGGCGCCGGCAAAGAGCGCTGTACCCAGCGCAGCCAACATGCGGGCCGACTTGGGATACGCTTTGGTTCCATTCTTAAAGACTTCCGCAGCTTGCCACACTGCCCGGTGAAGCAATAGCTCCGAGCCCCAGGCGAAATAGTTCTGCTCGCTGGGATCGAGGCGGACAGCCTGCTCATCTTCGTGGACAGCAGCCAAAGGATCGCCCATTTTCTCGTCCAGCTCGCCCAACAGGCGATGCAGGCCGGCATCGTCCTGATGCGCCAGCAATTTCTCGACGTGGTCACGGGACTGCGAGAAATCGCCGGTTTCTTCGTCGGCCCGGGCCAGATCGTACTCGTTGCCACGGTTCGCCGGATCGATCTGGTACGCGGCCTGCAAGAGCGGAACCGACTCCCGATAATTCCCGGCCTGGAGATAGAATTCGCCCAGCTGGTGGTTGGCCGCAAAACTCCCGGGAGCGCCGGCAAGAGCTGCACGCAGATTGCTCTCCGATTCATTCGCTACCCTGGCGCCGTTGGATCCCAAGCCTTGGGGCTTGAGGGTGAGCGTTTCCCGGGCCAGAGCTTCGCTGGTGCGCAGGGTGGCATCCGATCCATGGCCGCCCACGGCGGTCCAATCGGTCACCCCCGCGACGGTGAAATTCGGCTTATCGGCGAATTCCATGGCCGGGGTAGAAGACGGCACAGCGCCGCGGAATTTGCACCGAGGACCAGGTCGACCCGTGTTTGGTCCCCGCCTGGGGAGGCAGCGACGACGGTGGAGCGACTGCGCAGACCTGACTTCTCCGCGCTGAGGGTATAGCTCCCAACCGCAAGGGCCGAAAACGCGAAGCCACCAGTTGCGCTCGTCTTGGCCTCCACCACACCTGGGACACCCTTGCGTTCGAGCCTTACCGAGGCGTCAGCTACCGGCTTGCCGGCTGAGTCGAGGACAGAACCCTTGATTGCGCATTGGGTGGCAGCGCGGTCCGCCGTTGCGAAGAGCCTTGCTGCGCAAGTGCCGCCGGGATCGACACGCTCATCAGGAGTGCGATGGCGGCGAGAAGGCGTTTAGACAAACGCGGCGATCCGGAGGAACCATTCACGAGGCGACCCGACTTTTGCTATCTCGGGAATTTTACTAGTTGCCTCCAGGGATTCTGCGCGGCCGGCCAGGTACGCTCTCTCGCTGGTACGGCCGGCAGGTTGGTGTTCAGCTGTGGTCTGGCGGTACAAGTCGCTGATTTGCATCGCGTTACCGAGGTGGAATGCGTCTGTCAGCGCAGCTCGCCGGCTAGAACCGCTTACCAGAGACACGGTTTCTCGACAATCGCACTGTGCAAGGACCCATTCCGGTTCAGTTACACTGACCGCAAGCGCCCAGGCTCCTGCGGACCGGGAGCTTGCGGGGTCTGCACGTGCCCGCGCTTAAGTTGAGAACGCTTGCTTACCATCGCACCGTTTCCCTGCTTGCCAACATCTATAGGGAAAGACTTTCAGAGGCAGACGCGTTATGCCGTTAGCGTACGATTTTTTCCTGCATTACGCTTACGTCATCCTTTTTCTTTGGGTGATGGGGGAGCAGCTTGGCGTGCCCGTGCCAAGCTTACCCCTGCTGCTGGCTGCAGGTACTTTGACGGCGACCCACAAGCTATCGTTACCGCTGGTGCTGTTTGCCGTGGTGGCGGGCTGCTTTATCAGCGATACCCTCTGGTACATGTTGGGCAAGCGTTTTGGCGGCACCATGGTGAAACTGGTGTGCCGGCTCTCTTTTGAGAGGTCAACCTGCGTTCGTAAGACCGAAGACTATTTCACCAAGTACGGTGAGCAAGCGTTGCTGGTGGCCAAGTTTGTGCCGGGACTGGGCACGGTGGCAGCGCCGATCGCCGGCCAGACGGGGATGAAGTATCGCGTATTCCTGGCTTACGATCTGGCGGGCGCCCTGTTCTGGGCCGCGACGATCACCATGGTCGGGCGTTTCTTTGGCGACGTTCTGCGCGTCCATCCTGAGGCGCTTTCCTGGATGGAACATTTCGCGGGCGCGTTGTTCCTGCTCGCCGTCATCGGATTGCTGGGCTATCGGGTGTGGAAGCAGCAGGCGTTTTTGCAGCAGGTTCGCACTTCACGTCTGGATCCGGTGGAGCTAAAGCGGATGTTGGATGGCGGCCAGAGCCCGTATATCGTTGACCTGCGTCATCCGCTCGACTACCTGCCCGACCCCCGGGTGCTACCGGGCGCGATCCGGCTCTCACCCGAGACGCTGATGCAGCGCAGCGGGGAGATCCCGCGTGACCGCGACGTAATCCTCTACTGCACCTGCCCCAGCGAGGCCACGGCCGCCAAGATGGCGATGAAGCTCCGGCAGAACGGAATCTATCGTGTCCGTCCGCTGCTCGGGGGCTTCGATCAGTGGAAAAAGCTTGGTTATCCTTTGGAGCAGTACGAGGATCAGCCGGCAAGTATTGCCTGATTTTTCCGTCTGAAAACACTTCGGTTTCCATCCTCTGGCGCCGCCTTCACTCGGTCCGATGTAACGAAGTCGATACGCCTGCGAAGAGAACTCCTGCCAAGACGGGCAATTTGCGCGAAGGATCGATGACAATTCGGCCAGGACGCACGTTGCCCAGCCGAGATGGAATCCCTGGAATAGGGAGGCGGAGGCGAGAAAGCCACCGCCAAGCCAGCTCGGATCAGGCCGAGCATGAACGAAAAGCAGGATCACCACTTCCGGGGATTGGCCCCTGGGAGACGCTCGTGGTAGTTTGCCTTTGCTTCGAGGTATCGCCCAGGAGCCCAACCCTCCGATGCGGACCGGACAAGATCGGGAGATGTTTGTATGGCGTTTACAGAGACGTACCACTGCGATGTTTGCGGTAATCCCAGGGGAGAGGCGGAGGACTGGTGGCTGGCGTTGACCGAGCCGGCAGCCCTCATTCCCAAGGCTCCTGAGCAGCCAATGCTGAAACTGACGCCATGGAATGTCCTGCTCTCTCATGCTGCCAAGGTCCGGCACTTATGTGGCGCGCGCTGCGCCCAAACACTCATGGACCGGTGGATGCGCGGGGAGTAGATGCAATACGACGGGCTTTAGCCCCTGAGGTATTGCTTTCCTGCTCGGCGAAGACTTTTTCCGCAGCCATTGAACCCCAGAACTGACGAGTCTGTGTGAGAACCCACCGATCTCGAATTCAGTCCCGAAAGGACTGTTGAAAGTCAGACTTGTCCAAATTAGCTTTTCGATCGGCTGATTCGCTACGGCACTCACTGAAAACAAATCAACCATCGGGTATATCGCGATCAGTCCCGGAGGGACGGCTTCGTGTTGTCGTCGTCTTGGCCTTTTCTCAGGATCTCTTCTTGGACTCGCTCCTTGATCGGCCTCTCGTCGGGGAGCCCCTAAGCCCGGTGGGTTTCTTCTCCCGGATAGTATGGTGATGAGGCGCCCGCAGGATTGGGGGGCGTGGAGACCGCATTGGCATACGACGACCTCAGGGGTTGGATCAAGGCGCTGGATAAAGCAGGCGAGTTAAAGCACATCCACGAGCCCGTGGACCCCATTCTGGAGATGGCCGAGATTACCGACCGGGTGTCCAAGTCGGGCAGGCCGGGGAGCGTCAGTCAGGGAGCGAAAGGTGCCCCAGGCGGGCCGGCGCTGCTGTTTGAGAACGTAAAGGGGTATCCGGGCAGCCGGGTGCTGATGAACCAGTTCGGCAGCGAGCGGCGCATGAAGCTGGCGCTCAATGTGGATAGCCTGGATGACGTGGCGGAGCGCATCGAGGGACTGCTCCAGCTCAAATCGCCCGAAGGCCTTTTGGGTAAGTTGAAGATGCTTCCCATGCTTGCAGAAGTGGGCCGGTTTTTCCCTCGCACCATTGCGGCCAAAGACGCGCCCTGCAAGCAAGTTATCCTGCGGGAAAATTTCAGCGTACTGGACTTTCCCGTGCTCCAGTGCTGGCCACTGGACGGCGGCCGCTTTATTACCCTGCCCTGCGTGATTACCCGCGACCCCAAAAGCGGTAAACGGAACGTGGGCATGTACCGCATGCAGGTCTACGACGGGCAAACCACAGGCATGCACTGGCAGCGGCAGAAGGTGGCCGCGGAGCACCTGCGCGAGCGGCTGCGGGCGACGGCTGTCGCCGATGCTTCCGGCGATGCTAGCGCCGCGCGCGTGCGGGTGATGGCAGAGACGGCAGGAGGCACTACAGCTGCTTCGTCCGCGATCGGTCTGGCCCACGCCAAGGACCGGCGACTCGAAGTGGCGGTGGCCATCGGCACCGATCCGGCACTCACCTTTTCTGCCATTGTGCCCGCGCCGCCAGAGGTGGAAGAGTTCGTCATCGCGGGATTTCTACGCCAGCAGGCAGTTGAGCTGGTCAATTGCGAAACCGTCGATCTCCAAGTGCCGGCGCATGCGGAGATCGTTCTTGAAGGCTACGTGGAGCTGGACGAACTGCGCATGGAAGGCCCGTTTGGCGATCACACCGGTTTCTACACCATGGAGGAGGAGTACCCGGTTTTTCACATCACTTGCATTACTCATCGCAAGGAGCCGGTCTATGCCGCGACCATCGTGGGCAAGCCGCCGATGGAAGATGCGTGGATGGGCAAAGCGGTGGAACGTATTTTTCTGCCACTGATGAAGCTGACCATACCGGAGATTGTGGATGTGAACCTGCCGGTGGAAGGCGTCTTTCACAACCTGATGATCGTCGCCATCCGCAAGAGCTATGCCGGTCAGGCGCGCAAAGTGATGCACGGCATCTGGTCGCTGGGCCAGGCGATGTTTACCAAGTGCGTCATCGTGGTGGACGAGGACTGCGATGTTCAGGATCTGGGCGAAGTGACGCTGCGCGTAGCCAACAATATCGATCCCGAGCGGGACATCCAGTTCACGCTAGGCCCGGTCGACTCGCTCGATCATGCCTCGCGCCTGCCCAACTACGGCAGCAAGATGGGCATTGACGCCACACGCAAATGGAAGGCGGAAGGCTTTACCCGGCCGTGGCCGCCAATGATCGCCATGGATGGAGCCACCAAGGCGCGCGTGGACGAAATCTGGAAGAAGCTGGGACTGGATTAGAAGCCATACCAGATGAGAGAAGAGATTGGTCGATTGTGGCGTGAACTGGGCCGGAGGAAGAAGGCCGCGTGGCCGCGCATGGAGCAGGGCCAGTACCGCAGCTTTCGCGCGGTGCATCCCTTCGATGAGCGCTTCGGCGTGGAGACCAGCGGGCTGATCTACGAGCTGCCTTCCGGCCATCAGCATGATCTCTATAACAATGGTTATTTTGCCGTAGCACCTTCGGTGTTTCATGCGATCATGCGCGCGATGCGGGAGCGGCTGCATGTGGACTATCAGCGCTTCGGCTTCGTCGATCTGGGATCGGGCAAAGGGCGCGCGCTGCTGCTGGCTTCCGATTATCCATTTCGCGAGATCATTGGCGTCGAGCTCTCTCCTAAACTGGACCGCGTTGCCAGGGATAACATCGCGCGTTACGCGCTGGCGAAGGGCGGTCTGTTTCCTCGAACGTCAGTGATCTCCATGGCGGGCGATGCGACCGAGTTCTCCTGGCCACCTGGACCGTTGATCGTCTACATGTGGAACGCGTTTACCCGGCCGGTCATGGAGCGGGTCTTCCAGAACCTGCAAGCCTCGCTCAAAGAGCAGCCGCGCGAGTTGTACCTGGTGTATATCCACCCGGAATTGGAGTCGATGCTCGCTGGACTTCCCTGGCTGATCAGGCTTTGGCGGGAGGAGTTCACGATGAGCGAAGAGGACTATGAGGCGTGGGCCTTTCCCAACCGGGCAGAGGTGTGCGCTCTCTACCAGGCGGTGCCTGTCGGGGGATCAGAACAAATCGATATCGGGTAGATGCGGACCCTTCGGAGTTGCGAGGAGGAAAGGCGCACCGCAGGTCCCTCGGCTCCCTCCGGATTTCCTGTCGGACTTGGTGGCGTCGGTAGATCTCGTGCGGCTTTCTTTAAGGAAAGCCGCATACGTGGCCGTCGATTGGTGCAGCGTGGTAGGAAATCCGGAGTCCGCTCCCACGGCGAGCCGGGCAGGCGGGATGACAAATTTTAGGGCGGCGGCTCACCTTCGCATGGGTGGAGGTGGATGGACAGAGCCGCACGCGCCAAAACTGCCTTGTCCCGCAAGCTGTGTAGCCCGGACCTACCCATTGGCGGCAGCGCGATGCTGCGTCTACAACAAAAGTGAAAAGCTCGGATCCACCAACCACACCAAAGTTTAAAAAACAAGGTGACTATTTCGCGCTGGTGCAGCGGTTGGGGGATCAGAAGGGTATGCCCTCGATGCTACGATTGCCTTGCATCGTGGGTACAGGCAGATGAGATCGGCGCAGCTCTCTAGAAGAAAAGCTGGACAGAACCGATATTAGAACTGCCACTGTGCTTTAGACATTTTCTCGATATGGGTTCCCTTCCCCCCGGAGGGCTGATCGAGAAGTTCAGGAATTGATTACCATACCGTCCTCTTCTGTACGGGTCAAAAACAGGAGAATGCCCGGTCCCCCCACCGCGCGATTTCGTGAAATACGGATATCCAGGCGCACGTGCGTTTCATGGCTGGGGAGAAGGATCGGATGCTGCAAATCAGGTACGCCCAACAATGGTTACGTAAGACAGGCTGCTGCCTGCTGATGGCGTCGGCCGCTTGCGCCGTAACCCGGGCACAGGATGTGGGCGGGTATTACTCCAATCGCAAGGTTTTTAGTGGATTTGTGGAGTACTCCAACGATTCCAGCCATATGCTGCTGGGCTACGCCGAAGGGCGCCAGATAAGCGCCGTTGGCTTGGGCATGGAAAGACGGAGTTTCCTTAGCAACCATCTGTCGGGTGCGTATTTGGCCGAAGTGCGGCCCTTTATGTCCGTAACCGACCCCACGATGAAGGGCTTCACGCTCGAGTTTCCGCAACAGCCCAGCTACTCAGGGATCGTTAGTTTCACTTCGCCCGTTCCCGTGGATAAGCCGGTAAGCAGCACACCCCTGAATGTGCTTCTGATAACCCAGAACAAGGTCTACGCCGGCACCGCAACCTACATCGGCGGAACGCGATCAACCTATGTGACGGCCTTCAGCCCGCTGGGATACAAGCTCAGTGCCTTCCCGAGCCGTAGGATACAGCCTTTCGTGACCGGTCTGGGTGGCTTCGCAGTCGCCACCCGGGACATACCGGTATTCAATAGCTCAGCCTTCAACTACACCTTCGAAGTCGGGGGCGGGGTGGAGTGGTTTCAGACGCATACGCGCTCCTGCCGCTTCGAGTATCGCTACCATCATCTGGCCAACACCGGCAATGTCGCGGAGAACCCGGGCATCGATTCTGGGGTGTTCAAGGTGACCTATTCTTTTGGACGGTAACCACTCCGCCCCGGTTACCAGTGAAGTAGCTCTTGACGGGCATCGGATATAATAAAGAGCTAGATGAGCAGAAGGCCGTTCAGCTTTCTGTCAAAGGGAGATTGGAATGAAAACGAAAGTCTGGACCCGCCCTGATTTTGAAGAAGTAAGCCTTGGCTGCGAGATCAACTGCTACGCTCCCGCAGAATAAGCCTTAATGAACTTCAAGCTGCTGGGGACCGCCGCAGGTGGCGGTTTTCCCCAGTGGAACTGTGCCTGCACTCTGTGCGACCTTTGCCGAAACTACCCTGATGTCGTGCGGCCTCGGTTGCAACTGCAAGCAGCGTTCTCCACGGACGCTGAAAAATGGTTCCTGATCAACGCTTCGCCGGACCTCAGGTTCCAGATCGAGTCAAACCCGGAACTCCAGCCCAAAGCTCTGTTCGGCAAGCGCAATACCCCCATTCAAGGAATCATCCTCACCAGTGCCGATCTGGATCAGGTGCTTGGATTGCTTCTGCTGCGGGAGTTTCAACCACTTACGATTTACTCCACCGGCGTCGTCCGGCGTACGCTCGAAGCGAACAGCTTTTTTCGCATGCTGGAACGCGTGCCCAACCAGCTAACCTGGGTGGAAATACATCCTGGAAAGGCATTTACTTTGGGCGATCAAGTGAGATGTACTCCCATATCCCTTTCTGGATCTCTTCCATACTATGCGCGTGCGTCTGGCGCCGATGAGCTTGACGCAAACGAGCCGGGTCAGGCGTCGCTCGGTCTTTTGTTGGAAGCCGGTGGCCAGCGTCTGGCTTACACGCCCTCCCTTCCCGAAGTCACGAAGGCCATCCGGGGGATGTATGACTCCTGCGATGTAATCCTGGTAGATGGCACCTTTTGGAGCGATGCAGAACTCAGCCGCACTCATTCCGGAACGCCGTTGGCGCGCTCAATCGGTCATGTACCGATGAGTGGCGAGGATGGCACAATCGCCCTATTGGCCGGCATAAGCGCGCGGCAGCGCATCTTCGTCCACATCAATAACACAAACCCGGTACTTGATACCCGAGGTCCCGAGTACAAGTATGTAAGCGATGCGGGTTGGAAAATAGGACACGACGGATGGCAACTCAACTGACAGCCAAGGCTCGCGAAGGCGGCAATCTTCTTTCCCCGGAGGAGCTACGCGCCCGCCTCCAAGCGGTAGGAGAAAGCCGGTACCACCATCTGCATCCCTTTCACCTGCGTATGCACGCTGGCGAGCTGACGCGCGGCCAGTTGCAGGCGTGGGCGCTCAATCGCTACTACTATCAGAGCCGCATCCCAATCAAAGATTCCCTACTGCTTGCGAAAAGCGATGACCCCGCTTTTCGCCGCGCGTGGAGAAAACGGATCATCGATCATGATGGGGACCAGAGTGGCTATGGCGGCATTGAGAAATGGATACAGCTGGCTGAAGCCACCGGCCTCTCGCGTGACCAGGTGATTCCCTGCACCGGCGTTTTGCCGGGCGTGATCTTTGCCGTAGATGCCTATCTTGCGTTAGTGCGCGACAGTCCTTTACTGATTGCTGTCGCCTCTTCACTGACCGAGCTGTTCTCGCGCAGCCTTATCTCTCTGCGGATGGATCAGCTTCGGTTGCACTATCCTTATCTCGTTCATGGCTTGAGCTATTTTGAGGGCCGCCTGACGCAGGCGCCGGAAGACGCCGCGTTCGCCCTGGACTATGTCTGCACCCACGCCGCGACTCGGGCAGAGCAGGAGCAGGTAGTCGGGGCACTGGAACGGAAATGCGCGATCCTGTGGGCGCAGCTCGACGCAATCGACTACGCTTACGTGGTTCCCGGTAACATACCGCCTGGATGCTTCGTTCCTAAGGCGGAGAGAGGCTGAGATGGACTTGAACGCCACCCCACGGCTCGCGCCTGGCTGCCGGTTGCATCCGACGGAAGCGGTCATGCTGATCCCCGAAGGAACCCTGAAGCTGCAAGGCCCGGCGCGCGAGATCCTGGCGCACCTGGATGGAAAGCAGAGCGTCGCGGCCATTGTGGACGAACTACTTAAGCAATACGAAGGCGTAGATCGCGACGATATCCAGCAGGATGTCCTCAGCCTGCTGGATCGGATGGAGCAACGTGGTGCAGTGCGGGTCTAACGGGATGCCAGCTAACAGTCAGTCACTGCCGCCTGCCAAGCCATTCTCGCTCATCACCGAGATTACGCATCGCTGCCCGTTGCATTGCCTCTATTGCTCTAACCCGCTGGAGCTGCAACGGGCAGAAGAGGAGCTTTCTACGGGCGACTGGAAGCGAGTCTTTCAGCAGGCGGCTCTGCTAGGCATTCTGCATTTGCATCTCACCGGGGGCGAGCCGCTGGCCCGCAAAGACTTACCCGAGCTGATCTCGACAGCACGCGATGCCGGACTGTACGTGAATATGATTACCTCCGGCGTGGGGCTTAGCGAAGAGCGTCTCGCTACGCTGGTCGACGCCGGCCTGGAACACTTGCAACTAAGCTTTCAAGACCTGGACGAGACCACCGCCAACCACATCGCGGGAACGCGAGCCCATGCGCTGAAACTGGCGCTGATTCCCATCCTCAAGAAATTTCCCCTGGCGTTCACTGTGAACCTGGTCGTTCACCGCATGAATCTGGATCGGCTGGAGGCATTTATCGCGCTCGCGGAGGAGTTCGCTCCCGACCGGCTGGAAATTGCCCATGTCCAGTACTATGGCTGGGCGCTCAAGAACCGCTCCCTCCTGATGCCTACCCAGGAGCAGGTGGATCGATCGTCACCGATCATTGAAGCAGCTAAAGAACGATTGAAGGGCAAGATCCATTTGGAAGCCGTCTTCCCCGATTACTTTGGCAGCTTCCCCAAGGCTTGTGTGGGCGGGTGGGGACGGCAGATGATGCTCATCGATCCGGTTGGTCAGGCAATGCCATGCCACGCAGCCGCGGTCATTCCCGATCTGCATTTCGACAACGTGCGCGACCATGATCTCTCGTGGATCTGGCAATCTTCCCCGGCGTTTAACCGCTTCAGAGGGGATGCTTGGATGTCGGACACCTGCCTCGCTTGTCCACGCAAGGAGCGTGACTTTGGAGGCTGCCGCTGCCAGGCATTTCTACTGACCGGGGATGCCGAGGCCATCGATCCGGTCTGTCAATACAGCCCGGATCACGAGCTGCTAAAACTGCTGCGCGTGCCCTCTGAGAACCCCCTTCCGATCTGGAGAGGGTAGCGACGAAATGGCCTCCGTCGAACGAGACGTGCGTCTGCTTATGCTGGCCGCTTCGGCGGGATCGGCGGATGGGTGGAGCTATTTTGGATTCGGTCACGCCTTTGTAGCGAATATGACCGGCAACACGGTACTGCTGGGTCTCGCAGTGTTTCAGCCCCATGGCGATCTGGCCCATCCTGCCATCGCTCTCGGAAGCTATGCGGCCGGTACGATGATCGGTTCGCTTTTGACAGCGAAGGTACAGCCGCGCATGGTTTGGTCGAAGGCGATCTCCTGGACCCTGATGCTGGAAGCACTCCTGTTGCTGGCCGCGGAGGCTGGTTGGATAGGGATTCACCTCAACATCAGCCACGCGCCGAGCCCCGAGCTTTTGCTGGCCACAGTAGCGCTTGGGATCGGGATGCAAAGCAGCGCAATGGTTCAGTTGAAAATCCCCGGCGTTGTCACCACGTACATCACCGGTACCTGGACGACGATGCTAGGTGGCCTGGTGCGGCTGGCGAGACATGAGAAGCACCCGGCGCCTGAACAGGAAGTCGAACTGGAGAAGCGACTGGGGTTACAGGCTACGGTGTTGTCGGCGTATTTTCTGTCGGCTGTGCTTACGGGATGGCTCTTCCGGCACATGCCCATTGCGGCCGGCGTACTACCAGGTGTGTGTGTACTTCTGGTTGCCACTCATGGCCTGATCTACAATGACTGAGCCGCTTTCGACAATGCTATCCCCAAGGACTTGAACAGCTGAAAAGTTTGTGGTCAACCATCGGTTACTCTGCCCTGATGCTGGCCGTCTCCCTTCCGGCCCATGCGGTGAAATCCGCTACGGACAACCGCTTCAAGGTTCTCTACGCCCAAGAGTGGTCCTGGCGCGAGGCGCAACGCCTTGAGGAGGACGAGGATCAGACCGCCGCCCATAAGGAGATCAGCCCGCAGCTTCCGCGGGTCGATGCAGTGACACAGCAGGCCCGGCTGGAACATTGGCGGGGAGTGATGAAGCAGCTGGATGCCATCCAGCTCGACTCATTGCGCCCGGCGGACCGGGTGAACTACGCCATTTACCGGGCCCAGATTGAGGTCCTGATTAATCGGGAGAAATTTCGCGAATACGAAAAGCCGTTGAATGCGGACACCGCCTTCTGGTCGATTCTGACGGTAACCGCTCTCAAGCCTTTTCATACCGAACGCGACTATACCAACTACATTGCGCAGTTGAACGATATCCCGCGATATTTTCACGAGCAAATCGCGAACATGCGCAGCGGCGTGAAGCGTGGTTTCACGCCGCCCAAGGTGACGTTGATCGGGCGTGATGCGTCTCTCTCCGCGGTAACCAACGCGAAGAGGCCCGAGGACGTGATCTTCTACACGCCCTTCAGGAATATGCCGGGGTCTATTTCAGCGGACGAACAATCCAGGCTGCGGGCACAGGGCACGGAGGCGATTCGCAAATCGGTCATTCCGGCCCATATGGAACTGTTGAAGTTCATACAAACGGAATACATTCCTGGCGCACGTACTAACCTGGCCACGGAATCTCTTCCTGACGGCAAGGCATACTACCAGTCCAAGATCCTGGAGAATACGACCACCCATCTGAGCCCGGGGCAAATCCATCAAATTGGATTGGACGAGCTGGCAAAGATCCACACGGAGATGGTCGCGACCATGAAGCAGACCGGCTTCCAGGGCGACTTTCCTGCTTTCCTGCACTTTCTGCGTACCGACCCCAGGTTCTATGCCAAGACGCCACAAGAGCTGTTGATGCAAGCGGCGTTCATCGCCAAGGAATTTGATGGCAAGGCCTCGCAGTATTTCGGCTACCTTCCGCGGATGCGTTTTGCCATACTTCCGGTTCCCGCCGCCGAGGCACCCTTCTACACCTCTGCTCGCGGCGGTCCGGGCACTTACCTGGTGAATACGTATGACCTGCCATCGCGTGGGCTATACAGCCTTCCTGCTTTGACTTTGCACGAGTCGGCACCCGGACATGCCTTCCAGATCCCGATCAACATGGAGCAGAAGAATCTGCCCGCATTCCGGCAGGTCTATATCGATGCCTACGGCGAAGGTTGGGCGCTGTATTGCGAACGGCTGGGCACCGAGATGGGGATGTATCACACTCCCTACGAGTCCTTCGGCATGTTGAGCTACCAAGCTTGGCGCGCTGCGCGGCTGGTGGTGGATACCGGCATCCACTCCCAGGGCTGGACGCGGGAGCAGGCGCAACAGTTCCTGCGAGAGAACACGGCTCTTTCCGACCACGAGATTCAGACAGAAGTGGACCGCTATATTTCTTGGCCGGCCCAGGCGCTCTCGTACTATCTGGGCGAGATGGCTATCTGGAAAGCGCGGCATAGGGCGGAAGCGGCGTTGGGGGGCAAGTTCAACCTCCGCGCCTTTCACGACACGGTGCTGGCCATGGGTTCTGTACCGCTGCAGGTATTGGAGGACCGGATTGATCTCTTTATCGCCCAGGGAGGTAAGGGACCTTATCCGGAGATGGAGTGAATGGCAGTAGAGTCTGTGCCCTAGCAGAACCAAAAAAGAGGAATGGGACGGGGACCCCCGGTTCCCTGAGGGAAAGAAGATAGTCTGCGGGACCTTATTGGGCGTTCTTGTCTTTGTGACCCATGTCCAGGCCGAATTTGGGAGCGGTGTTTGTGCCGGTCACTTTGACGGGGATTTCCGCCCCGGCGCCGTGTTTGTGAAAGAAGGGATCGACTGCTTTTAAGCCCCAGCTCTTCCAGCGCGAGGACACCATCTGCGATAGCTTCGCATCGGTCCTCACCTTGCCGGTGAAATCGAACTTCTTGCCGTCCAGCGTGTAGACACCCGCCAGCCGCACCGTCGCCCCAGGCATGGTGTAAAGCAAGTCTTGCAAAGTCAGCTTTCCGTCACCCATTTGGAATTTTCCTGTCATGTGCGAGTTCACATCTTCTGCTCCAGGCTTGGCTTCCTTCGGGTCTCCCTGTGCCCTTAGGCTCAGCATGTCGACCTTGTCCTGCACCTCGGGATTCGTAAAATGCATTTGCTTCAGCGTGAACTCTCCGTTTAACCCCAGCTTTTGGGTCACGCTTTCCTTGCCTGGACGGATGTGCAGCTTGGTTTTCATGGCCAGCACGCCCGTCATCACCACCGGCTGCGTCTTGACGGCCAATTGCAGGAAGTCCTGTATACGGCCAGCGGGGACATCGACGTCAAGGTCGATGATGTGCCCTTTACCTTTGACAACGACCACCTCGCCGCGGCAGGAAAACTCCGACTCACCCAGCTTCGCCTCAACGGGTTGCAGATACGTGTCGCCCGTCGTCCCGTCGACAAGAGCCGAGAATTGCGTATGCAGGGGGACGGGATGGTTTGCGGTATCCAGCGAAAAATCCGGCACATCCGCGGTTCCATGTACCTCGATCCGGTCGAGCCGGCCGGTGAAGTCACCTACGGAGTGCAGCATGCCTCCGATTCCCTTGATGGTGTTCAAGTCGGCATTCTGAAAGGTGTACTTGCCCGTCACCGTCGAGATGCCCGGGGTCTCCGTATCCCAGGGACCAAAGGTGCCAACTGCGTGAATTTCCCCCTTGGGCACCGCATTGATCAGCGTCGCATCGTAGGGCCACGGAGCATTCGGGCCCACATCATGCAGCACAATGTGGCTGAGTTCGAATATCTTGGGATCCTTATTTGGCTTGTCGGTGCCAATCACCAGCCGGGAATCGTCGCAGACGATCTCATCCACACGGATCTTGATCTTGCCCCCATGCCGGGAGCGTTGCGTGTCTTGCTGGCGCATGGATCTAGGCGGGATGTTGATTACTAGGCCCTGCACGTGCACCGCCCCGACGTGGGTCGGCTTGAGAAACAAACCCATCAGCCGGGCATGAAACTCGAATTGCTGCACTACAAACAGCGGATCCTTGGCGCCGGCTGCGACAACGTCGTCTGGGGCATAGATCCGCAAACCCTTCCCGGTGACGGCCAAGCCCTTAATCACCGAAACCTGCAGGTCATCCAGCTCCACGCGGCTATTGAAGCGGGTGCTCAGGGTTTCGATTACCCGCCCCTTCAGGATCGGCTCCGCTCTTTTCAACATCACTTCGCCCACCACCAAAAGCACCACGGCAGCGATGGCTGCGATCCAGGTCACCCATCGCCAGGCTTTATGCTTTCGCGGGCTCTGTGTGGCCCGGCCTTCCCCAACGTCATTTCTTACAGTACTCAAAATGGAATCTCACTACAGTCGATGCGGTTTTACCCAGTTTAGTTTTCGCGGTAAACAAATTCGGCGGCTTTTTTCGATGGGCCTGCAGATCTATTGGGGTTACAGACCTGGGAACAGCAGCGGTGAGTCAGCTTACATGGACGATGGGGCGCTGGGCTGGGTCTTTGATGGCGCGGCGCAGGATCTCGTGGGTCAGCGGGGCGGTATCCCCTTCGCCCAGGAAGATGAACCGCATCAGGTTGATGATCGGGTCAATGTCGGCCCAGTGAAAGTAGACGTGGGGGATGCATCCCGTCGTTCGTTTCAGTTGGATAAGGAGAGCGGCGATGGCGTTGGCCACGGCAGGGCTCTTGGCATGGAGCACACGATTAGAGCCTTCGCAGGATCCCTCGATGGCAACCGTTTCGGTGAACTCGGAGGTGTCTCCCCTCTCCACCTCAATAAAGTAGATGGATTCGTCGTGTACCAGCCCGTGAAGCTCACGCAATTCCATCTTGGCCTGCTCGCGGTCTTTGACGGCGGTGTGACGGGGATTCCAGGCGATGAGCCGGATGGTATTGTTTGCGCTTTCGGCAACAAGGGCCTCGGCCTGCGGATCGAGTTGAACCGTGATGCGCAGCTCGGTGGAGCGAAAGGCCCGGGAAACCAGCGACAAGAAAACCATGGTGAAGATGAAGATGCAGGAGATCTTCAGTCCTTCAGGGCGCTCGTAGATATTCACCAGGGTGGTGTAGATGAAGATGAGGGATACGACGCCGAGAGCGAGGCGCGAGAGTATAGTCCGCGCCGCAATGGTGACCGCGAAGGAGGCGGAGGTGATAAGGACGAGCACGCCGGTAGCGTAGGCCCCGCCCTGGGCATCCACGTTGGCGTGAAAGAGACGCGTAACCGTGAGTGCGACCGACAGGAAGACCAGAACGAGCGGACGCGAGGCTCGGGCCCACTCGGGCGCCATACCGAAGCCGGGAAGATATCGCGGGATGAGGTTGAGAAGACCGGCCATCGCGGACGCGCCGGCAAAGGCGAGAATAAGGATGGTGCTCGCGTCATAGAGAGTGCCGAAACCGTTGCCGAGATATTGGTGGGCCAGGAAGGCCATGGCTCTGCCGTTCGCCGGGCCGCCCTCCTGGAAGTCGGCCGCAGGGATGAGCAGGGTGGTAACAATGCTGGTAGCCATGAGGAAGACGCTCATGATCATGGCGGCGGTCTTGAGCAGGCGCCTGGTGTTGCTTATGCGGGCGTCGAGGTTTTCGACACTCGATCAGCGGCATAACGGCAACGCCGGTCTCGAAGCCGGAGAGGCCGAGTGCCAGGCGAGGAAAGAGCAGCGCCGAGAGGCCGATGATCGAGAGCAGGCTTCCGTGCTGAGTGAAGATGGCTTTGTTCCAGTCGAGCACCAGGTGGGGATGTAGGAGGATGTGAACGAAAGCCACAAGCGTGACGATCAAGTTAAGCGCGAGATAGATACCCACCAGAACGACGGCAATGTCGATCGCTTCCTTAAAGCCTTTGAGGAAAATGGCGCCCAGGATCGCGAGCAGGAAGAGGGTGACGTTCATCTGGTTCTGCAGGGAATGCGGAGTGTAGGGATTGTGGACAAAGTGGGCCGCTGCGTCGGCGGCGGAAAGCGTCATGGTAATGACGAAATCGGTGGTGGCGAAGCCGAGAAGGACGAGCACGAAGACTTTGCCGGTCCACCCGGGGAATAGTTTTTCCAGCATCGCAATGCTGCCCTGGCCGTAGGGGCTGGCGGCAGCGACACGGTTGTAAACCGGCAACGCAGCGAAGAGGGTTACCAGGACGAGGACAAGCGTGGCGACCGGCGAAAGGAGACCGGCAGCAAGGAAAGCGATACCTGACTGATAACCGAGAGTGGAGAAGTAGTCGACCCCAGTGAGGCACATGACGCGCCACCACGGGTGTTTGCTCGGGTCGCCGTGAGCGTGAGCACTCTCGGGGCGTTCGAGATCAGAGAAAAACCAGTCGGCAAAGGACAAGTGCGTTTCTCCTCAACTTTTTATCTGGGCAACCAGGGCCTTTGCACCAAGTAGCTGGGAGTCGCTGTGGAGCCGGCTTTGCTAACCGTTACGAGCTTTCGCCGGGCGAGCCACCCCGCTGCTGCTTGCGCCGAGCTCTTCGATATCCCCACCGACTCTGCGAGTTGCTGATAGCTGACGGTGACGGCGCTGCCCAGACGCTGCTGCTCCGCGGCAAGCCACAAATACACCAGAAAGCTAACCGGCCTGCGATCGTGCCCGACGAGATCGCGCATTAAAACATCCACGACGTACTCGTCCAGCATCAGCATCGCTATACCGACTATCAATATAGCATTGAGTACCTGATTGCATCTATGAGAGGCGCAAGTTATGTTGCCAACAGCCTGGAGGTTGCAAGATGATTCGCGGCGTCAAGATTGTCAGTATTCCGGTGCGCAACCAGGATGTTGCGTTGAAGTTCTATACCGAGAAGATCGGTTTTAAGGTGGCAACCGATCAGCCCTTTGGGCCCGGTCAACGCTGGATTGAGCTACTCATCCCGGGGGCGGATACGGCGCTTGCGCTGTTCACGCCTCAGGGCCATGAAGACAGGATTGGCGGCTTCCAGCCGGTGACCTTCTGGTGCGACGACGTCTTTGCCACGGCAAAGATTTTCAAATCCAAGGGAGTGGAATTGGCTGCGGAGCCCAAGAAGGAGATATGGGGAACGATGGCAAAGTTCAAGGACCCCGACGGCAATGAATTCGTATTTTCAAGCAGATAAACCTGATACCGTGCTCTAGATGAGCACGCAAAGCGAATTTGATGCAATTGTCATAGGCACCGGAGCGGGTGGCGGAACGCTGGCCCTGCACCTCGCCCAAGCCGGCAAGAAGATCCTTATCCTGGAGCGCGGCCCGTTCATGCCGCAGGAGAAACTCAACTGGGATACATCCGCTGTCTTCCTGGACAACCGCTACCACACCAAGGAGACCTGGCAGGATAAGGACGGCAAGCCGCTCCACCCGCAACAGGCGTATTTCGTGGGAGGCCAAACCAAGGTGTATGGCGCGGCGATGTTCCGCATGCGCGCCGAAGACTTTGGCGTCATCCAGCATCAGGGGGGCATATCTCCTGCGTGGCCCATCGCTTATGCCGATATGGAGCCCTTTTATTGCCGCGCGGAAGATCTTTTTCACGTCCACGGCGACCTGGGCACGGCGCCAACTGTCCCCGGTGGATACGGGTCGTCTTATGACCCCACGGAGCCTTTTCATTCCATCAAGTACCCTTATCCCGCGTTCAGCAACGAGCCTCGCATGCAGACCATCGAGGACGACGTGCGCAAGCTCGGCATCCATACCTTCCCCATCCCGCTGGGGCTCAAGCGGAACGAAGCGAACCCGCTGGCCTCGAAGTGCGTTCGCTGCGACACCTGCGACGGATACCCTTGCCTGATCCATGCCAAGTCCGATGCGGACATCAATTGCATCCGGCAGATCATGCATTGGCCTAACGTCACCCTGATGACGAACTCCCGCGTAACCCGGTTGCTCACCAATAGCAGCGGTACCGCGGTAACCGCGGTCGAGGTCGTTCACTCCGGATCGGACGCTGCTTCCAAAGACGGTAATGCGGCAACCTACAGCGCCGGTATCTTCGCCGTGTGCGCGGGCGCGATCAACTCCGCGGTGATTCTGCTCGCGTCTGCAAACGACAAGTATCCTACTGGGCTCGCCAACCGCTCCGACCAGGTTGGACGGAACTTTATGTACCACCAGGCAGATGCCCTGCTTGCGATTGGCCCGGAGGGCAACGAGGACAGCTACACCAAGACCTGGGGCACCAACGATTTTTATTTCAAGGACTCAGATCCTGCTTATCCATTTCCCCTGGGACAGGTGCAGCCGGTGGGCAGCTTCCATTTCGAGATGATGAAGGGTGATGCGCCGCCGCTCACGCCGGGCTTTGTTTTGGAAGAGATGAAGCAGCACGCCGTGCCCTGGTGGCTCACGACGGAAGATCTTCCTGACCCGAACAATCGGGTCACGCTGCACAACGCGACGCCGCTAACGGTCGAGAATTGGCAGCCCGGCGTGGGCGGAGCCCATCCCGCCGGGGACACTGGCCGCACCAACGAGTCCGAGCCGGTTACGGACTCCGCACCCATGCGGATTCAGCTTTCGTACACGCCGAACAATGTTGAGTCGTTTAATCGCCTCAAGGACCGGTGGGTCGACGTACTTAAGCGGGCCGGACATGCGACGACTTCTGTTCCGCTGCACGCTTATTTCAAGAAGCGTATCCCGCTGGAGGGTGTCGGCCATCAGAACGGCACTTGCCGCATGGGCACTGATCCTGCGACGAGCGTGCTGGACGTGCATTGCAAGGCTCATGATCTCGACAATCTCTATGTGGTGGATGCTTCGTGCTTCGTGTCGGCAAGTGCGGTTAATCCCTCGCTGACGATCATTGCGAATGCCATTCGAGTCGCTGACCATTTGTTGGCGGAACGGCTCAAGTAAGGGAACAGATGGTAGGGTCGAGGACTGGCGCGGTGTTCCGTAGGTCTAGCCTAGCTATTGCTCCCCGTTTCCTCTGGGAGTGCCTCAGTAGCCAAACCGTGAATCCGTTTCCAGCCCCCGCCACATCGCACCCAGCGTGCGGATCTCCCGCACTGGGCGCACCTGTTTGCTTAGTGCCAAGGTTTACGGGGCCTGATCCCTAACTGGGGCAACTTTCGCACTGGACCATCGACGAAGACTGGTAGTCGTTGAACAAACCCAGCCCATCATAAAGCCACTCGCTACTCCGCCGCTTCCAGGGAAAGCCGTTGCGCCCCCGGGCGCGTACCAGATGTTTCCGGACCTTCATTTCTACCCATTGTTTGACCTTTGAAAAACAGGAACTCGAATGACCGACCCGAAAGTAGTTCACCCAGCCACGGAGAATCGGATTGATTTTCGCAATCACGACTTCGACGGGCCAGCTGACATGCTGTCGGAAGACCTCCCTGAGCTTTTCAAACAGCGCTGTCCGCTTCTTCATCTTGGGCGCGTAGGATGGCCGCCCCTTCTGCCGAAAGCTGAGTATGCGCCGATACTGAAAACCCAGAAACGCAAAGCTCTCTCCGTTCTTCAGATCGACCATCCGACTCTTGTCCTCGTTGATCGCAACGCGTAGCTTTGCGAACTCCTCGCGCAGCCGTCTATCTATCGCCTTCACCAGCCAGTCACTCCGCCGTTCAGCGTCGATCAAGATCACCATATCGTCCGCATACCGTGCATACTGGACGTTGGTTGACTGCCCCTTCTCGTTGTGTCGACCGCCTTCTCCAGCATCCGGTCTACCTGCATTCAGATAGAGGTTACTGAGCAACGGTGAAATCACACCGCCTTGGGGAACGCCTTTCTTCCCAGTCGCCTTGAGGATCATCTTGAGAAGATGCATGACCGCATCATCCTGGACTCGCCGAGCCACTTTCTCTAACAGCAGAGAATGCTGCACGTTATCGAAATAGGAGGCTAAATCCAGATCGATGATGCGGGTCTTCTCTTCGACGATCGCTCTGGCCACCCGGGCTACGGCTTCATGCGCCGTCCGCTTCGGTCGATATCCAAACGACCCCGATTGGAAGTCAGCTTCGAAGATCGGCTCCAGGATGAGCTTTAACGCTCCCTGGACCACGCGATCGCGGATTGCAGGAATCGACAGGACGCGGATTTTCTTGCCCCCGTCCTTTGGAATCTCCTTCTTCCGTGCCTGCATGGGCCGATACGTGTTGGCAACTACTTCATCCCGAATCCGCACAAGAAAACTCTCCGCTCCGCTTTCCTCGATGGCTTCGAACGTGACCCCGTCAATTCCCGGCGCCCCGCCATTGCTTCTCGCCATTTGGTAAGCTTCCCGCAAAGTCTCCATCTTGCAAACGTGGACGTATAGCCCCCAGAAACGCCAAGACGGTTCTGCCTTCGCCTTGACATATAGACTCCTTCTCAGGTCCTGCAAACTGATGGGCGCTTTTGTCATCTCACCCTTGCCTCCCTTTTTGTTAGAGCCGTTACAAACAGCAGGGCCTCTTCGCTCCACGGACATTACTCCGCTTCCTCGCTACTACAGACCCGGCCGATTCCCTCTCGCCTTCCACCGACTTCCCGGTGTCACCGGTTATACGGCTTGCCTGCTCCGACGATTTCTCGACGGGGCGAGGAGGGTTTCTCCAGTTGCTTAGCATGACCTTGTAACCGTGCTGCCCCTACCAACCCCGCCGAAGTGTTGCGCCGCATCAGTCCTTGCGACGCTCCATGCTGCCTTCGCCCAAAAACGGGAGGCTCGGCCTTCGGGTCTTGTCCTTTCGAGGCCATATGGGTTTACTTGCGTTACGGCCCGGCAACTCGCTCGCCATCCTTTTCAGATGGCTTTGTCAATAGGCTTCAGGATGCTCAGTTTCCTTCCTTCCTGCTATTCAAGCTACGGGGCTTGGACTCTTACCCCGGTGGGACTTGCACCCACTGTTCATGCCAGCCTTCGCTGGACGCACCGTTCCATGGACTACCCTCTGCGTTTCCTGAGGCTAAGAGTCCATTCTCACAATCAATATTCCATTGACGGAATATCTCCTATGGGGAATACTACTGTCATGGCGTGGGAAGTGGAAGCCAGCGACGAGTTCAAGGATTGGTACGAGAGCCTGGATGAGGCAGAGCGAGCCAGCGTCGCGGAGAATGTGGATATGCTCGAAGTGTATGGCCCTGCCTTCGGTCGTCCGTACGCAGACACCATCGGGAATCACGCTATCCGAACATGAAGGAACTCAGGGTGCAACATCAAGGGAAGCCCTACCGCATCCTGTTTGTTTTCGATCCCCGACGGCGTGCTTACCTGATTTTGGCTGGTGACAAAACAGGCGACGCGAACTGGTACTTAGAGGCGATTCGTAGGGCCGAGGCTATCTATGCTCTGTACCTGAAAGAGACCGAACGGGAATAGGGCAACAGGACGAAAGAATTCGGGCTCGTAACGGGTCTCCCGTGGAGAGTAGATCAATATGACACAGAAGTGGAAAGCAATTCGTGGAAAGTTCTCAGCAGAGCGTGAAGCGCGGATTCGCCAGCGTGTAAAAGAGGCTGTTTCAGTAATGACCCTTCACCAACTGCGTGAGGCGCGAAGCCTCACGCAGGTTAATCTGGCGAAAGTCCTCAACGTCAACCAAGGTGCAGTATCGAAGATGGAAAAGCGCACAGATATGTATGTCTCCACTCTGCGCAGCTATATCAAAGCAATGGGCGGAGATCTCCAAATCAAGGCGGTCTTCCCTGAAGGTGAAGTACAGATAGAGCAGTTTCAGCGGCTTGAAGATTGAGGCCATGGCGGCCACCAGCAAGGAAGGAAAACTGCAGATCCCTCGGCTGCGCTCGGGATGACAAAGGGGAGGGCCGCGCTTACCTCAGCACCCGTTACGAAGGGATGGGGAGAGGCGCAGGGCTTACGCGTAGCGAAACAGCGCTTTGAAGCCGTAATCCATGTGTTGCTGGATGTGGCAATGGAACAGGGACAGGCCAGGCTGGTCGGCGACAAAGTCCACGACGGCGCGGCCATAATACGGAACCACTACCGTGTCTTTTATGATGCCGCCGGTCTTGGTGCCGTTCATTTCTACCAGCTCGAACTGATGGCGATGCAAATGGAGAGGGTGTGCGTCATCGGTGCGGTTGCGAAATACCAGGCGGTAGCGAGTTCCCTGCTTTAGCACGAACTCCTTGTCGTGCGGGTATGGCTTTCCGTTCACCAGCCAGGTGTTGAATTTCCCTGAGCCTCCGGGGATCTTTTCGAAAATCATGTCGATGGTCTGGTCCGGCGGTATAGGATTCGCGCTGACCTTGCCGAAGATGGTGTAGTCCCATGGCGTGCGCGGAGCTGCCCATTGCGGCTGGCGATGCTGATTCTCGTATTCCACGATGACGCCCAGGCCGGTGCTGCGAATTCTTTCCTCGGTGGCGCCCAGGATCCATACTCCCGGCTGGTTCATTTCGACGATTGCATCCACCCGTTCGCCGGCACCGATCAGGATTCCATCGACCTTCTGCGGAGACGGCACGGGGTTGCCATCCAACGCAATCACTTGAAATTGATGACCCGCCAACGCGATGCGGCGGTTCTCAATCGCGCTGGCATTGAGCAAGTGCATCAACACCCGCTGGCCCTGCTTCACCCGAATCGGCTCCCCCGCACCCAGCGACTTGTCATTGATCGAGTAGGTCATCGAGTTGACTTCCAGACCGTTGGGATCGGTGTTCAGAACGGTCGGCTTCTCGGGCTGGGGTCCGCCGTGGCCGTCATCGTCGTCGTCTTCCATACTGCTGGTGAAGAACGGCTCCCAGTCGCGCAGCGAGAGAAAAAGCTCCTGGTCATACTGCCCGGGGTCATTCGCCCCATCGACGTAAACGAAGCCAAACTGGCCGGTATAGCTGCCGCGATGCAAGTCGGCTTCGGCCATGGCGTGCGAGTGGTACCAGCGCGATCCGGCCGGACGCGGCGTCAACTGGTAGCGGCGCCGTCCACGGGCAGGCACCGGAGGCGTGCCCTGCTCCTCTACTCCATCGACATCAGAAGGGATCAACATGCCGTGCCAATGCACCAACTCTGGTACATCCGTATCGTTAATTACATCCACGCTTACGGTTTTGCCTTCGCGCATGCGCAGCACTGGCCCAGGAGAGGTGTCGTTGTATCCGATGGTGCTGAGAATGTGGTCGGGGGCTAGCTCGACGGTAACGGGAGCGATGCGCAGGGTGTAATCCGCTTTGCTGGTTTCGTTGACGGGCGCAGTGGGACCCATCTGCATCTGAGGGGCTTGGGCGAGCAGCCTGGCGGTTCCCGCATGGGCTATGGCCGCACCGCCGATCTTCATGAAGTCGCGCCGCTTCAAACAACTGCCCCCTCGGCCTGACCTGAGCAAATCGTCTCACGCGGCAAGATGGTGCGCAAGCGAAGCGGGCCACAGGACATTTGCATGAGGGCAACAAACTACTCGGTCTCTGGGCTGCGTCTATCAGAGCGAGAGCCGGCCAGACATTCTGGTAATCTCAAGGCACGCGCATAGGATTCCGCTCATGAAGCTCCTGCAAGCCAGTTCGGCAGCGCTCGTCGGGATGGCGCTGTGCTCCGCGCTCTACGCTTATCAGCGGACGGCGGACTTCGGCTTCGGGGATGATGCGGAGACCAATGTAAAGGCGGAGTTTTACTGGTCCCGCCTTAGCTACAACGCAGCTGTCGGCAGCAGCTTCACGGGTGGTTACGGAAGTTATGGTGGTTTCGGCGGCTACGGCTGGCGCCACTCCTGGTCCCGCGATTACCCCAAGGCGGACCGCCAGGTTCTGCTGGCGATGAAACGCCTGACGCGGATCCAGGGCCGGTCCACGGAGCAGGTGGTCAACCTCGATTCCGACGAAATTTTTAACTATCCCTGGATCTACGCAGTCCAAGTACAAACGTGGTCGTTTACCGACGAGGAAGCCAAGCGTCTGCGGGAATACCTGCTGAAAGGCGGCTTCCTGATGGTGGACGACTTTCACGGTACTACAGATTGGGAAGACTTTATGAATGGCATGCGTGAGGTCTTTCCCCGATCGGCCGGTCGAAGACCTGGAAGGCAAGGACGAGATCTTCCACGTGCTTTACGATCTGGATGAGCGTATGCAGATCCCCGGGGAGCAATATATACAGACCGGCAGGACGTACGAAAAGGATGGCTACGTGCCCAAGTGGCGCGCCATTCGCGATGACAAGGGCCGTATCATGGTCGCCATCTGTCACAACATGCACCTGGGCGACGCCTGGGAATGGGCGGACGATCCGGATTACCCCGAACCCTTCGCTTCCATGGCTTTCCGGGTGGCGTTGAATTACATCGTTTACGGCATGACGCATTGAAGCTTTCGCCGCGTGTCGCATAGCACAAGCAGCAGTTCTGGAAAATGATTGATCGACCGACCGCGGGAAACTTCGGACCATGTTCCAATTTTTCTTCAAGTACCCGATCCCGGTGTTTTCCAAAGGCCAGTTTGTCCTGCTTGGCGCATGGCCGGGCTGGGTGCTACTGCTGCTTATGGTCGCGTCCGCGGCCGGGTTGGCGCTGCTCATCCGGTCGCGCCTGCCGCAGGCCGCGCCGAACATCAGCAAATGGCGCGCCGGCGCGGTCTGGCTGTTGCAGTCTTTGCTCATCGCCACGGTGCTGGTACTGCTTTGGCAGCCCGCGATTACCGTGGCTGAGCTGGCGCCGCAACAGAACGTAATCGCCGTTGTACTCGATGATTCACGCAGCATGGCGATTGCCGATAGCAACGGCAAGCTTACACGGGAGGCGGCGGCGGAAAAAGCCCTCGAGGACGGTGTGCTGGCAGGATTGCAAAAGAAGTTTCAGGTCCGGCTCTACCGGCTTGACAGCCGGGTAACTCGGGCTGCGGCGCCCGCGGAAATACAGCCCACCGCCCCCGCCACCCACATCAACGACGGCCTGAGACAACTGGTAACCGAGACCTCCGATTTGCCGGTTGGCGCAGTCGTCTTGCTCAGCGATGGCTCTGAGAACTCCCTGGATGGCTCGGGAGACCTGGACCTCGAAACCATCCATGCGCTGCGCAATCGCCGCTTACCGGTCCACACCGTCGGCTTCGGCAAAGAGCAGGCGGCGCACGATGTGGAGTTGAATGACGTGAGGGTTACCTCCCGCGCGATGGCCGGTTCGCGCATCCCCGCTACCGTTACCTTCCATCAAAGAGGCTACGCCGGAAGTAAGGCGATTCTGTCGATTCGGGATGGAGACAAGACGCTTGATTCCCGTGAGATCACGCTCGGCGCCGACGGTGCAACCCAGGTGGAAACGGTTTTTTTCAGCCCCGGAGATGCCGGGGTCAAGAGTTTGCATTTCTCGCTGGGGCCGCTGGCGAACGAAGAGAACCTGGCCAACAATGCCGTCACCCGTCTTGTGGGCGTGACCGATGACAAGCGGCGCATTCTCTATGTCGAGGGTGAGCCGCGATGGGAGTACAAGTTCATCCGCCGGGCAGAGGACGACGACAAGATCGTGCAAGTGGCCTCTATGCTACGCACAACCGAGAACAAGATTTACCGGCAAGGTATCAGCGATCCCAAGGAGTTGGAGAATGGCTTCCCTGTGCGCCCGGAAGATCTCTTCGGCTACCAGGGCATCATCCTGGGCTCGGTAGAGGCTGGCTACTTTACGCCATTGCAACAGGAGTTGCTACGCGAGTTTGTTGATCGCCGCGGAGGTGGACTGCTCTTCCTTGGCGGGCGCTTCGCGCTTGGGGATGGAGGCTGGGGTGGGTCGAGCCTGGTGGATCTGATCCCGACCTATCTTCCCAGCAGCAGGAGTACGTTCCACCGCGATCCGGCAACGGTTGAACTTACGGCCGCCGGGTCGGATAGTCCGATCACGCGTCTCATGGATGATCCGGCAAAGAACGTCGACCGTTGGAAGAAATTGACCTACCTGATGGATTACCAGGACGCCGGCACGGCTAAGCCCGGCGCGGCCGTGTTAATCGAGATGACCGGCCCGCGCAAACTGCCGCTGCTGGTGACGCAGAATTACGGGCGCGGTCGCACCGCGGTGATGGCCACCTCGGGCACGTGGCGCTGGCAGATGAGCCAGCCGCTGGGGGACCCGGCGCACGATCTCTTCTGGCAGCAACTGCTGCGCTGGCTGGTGCTGGATTCGCCGGGACAAGTGGTGGTGACCGCTGCCAACCACACCCTGATGGATGACGGCCACATTGAGCTTTCGGCCAACGTGCGCGATAAGGAATATATGCCCGCTCCCGATGCCAAGGTGACCGCGCATCTTATCGGACCGAATGGCATCTCGGTGATGTTGGACATGACGCCAGCCGCAGACAAGCCGGGGGTCTTTCATGCTGCGTGGACTGCGGACAAGCCTGGCTCCTATTTGGCTGAGGTCACGGCGCAAAAAGGATCGGAGGAGTTGGGCAGCGACACCTTCCCATTTGAACGAATTGATGGGGTTGCTGAGAACTTCCACACGCTGCAGAACCGCGAGTTACTGGAAAAGCTGGCGACAGAAACCGGCGGACGCTATTGGAAGGCGGACGAATTGAGCCGGCTGCCCAACGAAATCTCGTACTCCGATGCCGGCATCTCAACGCGAGACATCAAAGAGCTATGGAACATGCCGGTAGTGTTCCTGTGGCTGCTGCTGCTTATGGCGGCGGAATGGCTGTTGCGGCGCAAGTGGGGTGTGGTATGAAACTAGCCCTGCTGTGGCTGCTGATGACCGCTCTCTCTGCGCATGCGAGCGTCTATTACGTGACGGTCGCCGGACTTGGCGGCGAACCGGACTACGAGCAGCGATTTACGGCCAACGCCAAGGACCTTGATAAATTGTTCAAAGAGTCCAGCAACGCCGCGCATGTGTACACCCTGACCGGGAGCCAGGCTACGAAGGCGCAGCTTACGCAGACGCTTGCCTCCATTGCCCATGATGCTCGGCCTGAGGATGATTTCGTGCTTATCCTGATTGGGCATGGATCGTACGATGGCAACGACTACAAGTTCAACCTGGTCGGCCCGGACATTACTGCGCAAGACCTCGCCGGCCTCTGCGATCGTATTGCCGCCAGGCGGCAACTGATTGTCAACACCACCAGTTCGAGCGGCGGATCGGTGGCGGCGCTGGAAAAGCCGGGGCGCGGGGTGATTGCCGCTACCAAGAACGGCACCGAGAAAAATGCTACGGTCTTTGCGCGTTATTGGGTTGAGGCCTTACAGGATCCCACCGCCGATCTGGACAAGAGCGACTCCATCAGCGCGATGGAAGCATTCGCCTACGCGCAACGGAAGACAGCAGCATTCTATGAATCGCAAAAGCGACTGGCGACGGAGCATCCTATTTTTGAAGACACGGGCAGGAACGAACCCGTCCGCGAGCCGTCAAAGAGCGAGGGGATGTTGCTGGCGAGCTTTCCCGTGCTGCGCATTGGCGCGGCTCAGAAGCAAGCGAATGATCCCGCAAAGCAGGCGCTGCTGGCGAAGAAGGAAGATCTGGAACAGAAAATTGATGCGCTCAAATATCAGAAGGCCGCTATGGATCCAGCTGACTATAAACAGCAGCTAACGGCGGCGTTGGTGCAACTGGCGCAAGTGCAACAGGAACTGGACAAATGAACTGGGCAAGAAAATACGCTGCTTTGTTGGTTATGGCGATCGCGAGTGTGAGCCAGTGCATGGCCGCGACTCCGGATAGCTGCCAGACACTGCGCAAACATGGCCAGAAGGCTGAGGCGCAAGCCTGCTTCGAGTCGTTGGTGCACAGCAACACTGCCTACTACCGGGCGGAAGGTTACTGGGGGCTGGAACAGTATGAGCAGGCAAACGAGCAGTTCCGCATTGCAACCGCCCCGGCTGACAGCGACCCTCTCTATAAGGTTCGCTGGGGGATGCTGCTGCACCAGCGGTTTAATAACACCGATGCCGTGGGACTCTTCCAGGAGGCGCTACAGAAAGATCCCAAAAATGCGCAAGCCTATTTAGGACTCGCGATTGTCAGCGCAGACGGCTTCGACGGTAAGGCCACGGATTATTCCAGCAGGGCCCTGGTGCTCGATCCCAAGCTGGTGGAGGCGCATGAGTTCGCCGCCAATCTCGCGCTCGAAAACGCGGATACAGAACACGCTGTCTCTGAGGCCGATGAGGCACTCCGATTGTCCCCCGACGCGCTGAACGCGATGGCCATCCATGCAGCGGTTGAGTTGCTGGCGGACCGCTCCCCCGACGTGTGGTTGGACAAAATAAAGCAAGTGAACCCTGGCTATGCTGAGGGCTACGTCCACGTAGCTCATTATCTCGAGCTCAATTATCGCTTTGAAGATGCCATCGTCTACGACCGCAAGGCCATTGAGGCCGATCCCAAGTACTGGCCCGCTCGTTCTCAATTAGGTGTGGGGCTGATGCGGCTTGGCCAGGAAGATGAGCCCTTCCAGCAATTGGAGATGTGCTACAACAACGGTTACCGCGATGCTGAGACGGTGAACAGCTTGCGCCTGTTGGATAGCTACAAGAATTTTGTCACCTATAAGGAAAACGGGACCATCTTGCGGCTGCGCAAGAGTGAAGCGGATCTATTGCACCCTTACTTTGAAGCGGAGCTGCAACGCATCATCGCCACCTACGACAAGAAATACAAGATGAAGCTCAACGGCCCGGTCCAGGTTGAGGTCTATCCCGACCATGAGGACTTCGCTGTGCGCACCATGGGAATGCCCGGCCTGGGCGCGCTCGGCGTCACCTTTGGGCAGGTAGTGGCCATGGATAGCCCCTCGGCGCACAAGCCCGGCGATTTCAACTGGGGCAGTACGCTGTGGCATGAGATGAGCCACGTCTACATTCTCACGGCCACCAACCATCGGGTGCCGCGCTGGTTTACAGAAGGGCTTGCGGTGCACGAGGAGACCCAGGTATCGCCGGAATGGGGTGATCGCGTGTCGCCGGAAATCCTGGTCGCCATACGGGATAAGAAGTTGCTGCCGGTGGCAAAGCTGGACCGCGGTTTCATCTTCCCGGATTATCCGGCACAGGTTGTCGTCTCCTATTTCGAGGCGGGGAGCATTTGCGATTACATCCATAGCAACTGGAGCGAGGACAAGTTGCTCGATATGGTCCATTCCTACGCACAGCTCAAGACCACTCCCCAGGTCATTCAAGACGATCTTGGCGTTTCTCCGGAAGAGTTCGATAAACAATACTTGCAATGGCTAGACAAGAAGTATGGGGCGCAGGCCGCAAACTTTGAACAGTCCCGCAAAACGCTGGAACAACTGGTCGAGGCGGCCAAACAGAATCAATATGACTCTGTAATCCAGGAGGGGGAAGCCGTCCGCCGCATGTATCCCGAGTACGTCGGGGACGCCAACCCCTATGAATTCATTGCTGCGGCATACTTGGCGAGGGGCGATAAGAAGGCCGCGGAAACCGCGCTTACTGTTTACGAGAAGGTCGGCGGCGACGACCCGGCGACGCTGAAAAAACTTGCCGGGCTCGAGGAAGAGTTGGGCCAACCTAAGGAAGCTGCTGCGACCCTGGACCGCATCAACTATATCTACCCGGTCCACGATGAGGATCTGCACCGCCACCTGGGTGATTTGTGGTTTGCGCAAGCAAACTACCCCGGAGCGATCCGCGAATATACCGCCTTGGTGGCGTTGAATCCACTGGACAAGGCGGGCGCGCACTTTAGCCTGGCCCAGGCTTATTACGCGTCGGGACAGCGCGATAAAGCCGAGGAAAGCGTGCTCGCTGCGCTGGAAGCCGCGCCGGGGTATCGACCGGCGCAGAAGTTGCTGTTGGAAATTGAACACCCGGAACAGAAGGACTCGCCCAAAACGAACTGACGGGGTGGGATGTACAAGAGGATTGGAGATCGAGATTTGTGGAACAAATCGCTGAAACCGCAGGTCCCTCCACTACGCTGCGCTCCGGTCGGGATGACAAATTTGGCGGCAGTTTTCGAAGACGGCTCCAATTCCGCAATAGAATTGTCATCCCGACCGGAGCGCAGCGTAGTGGAGGGACCTGCGGTTTTGACTTTCGTTTGAGCTGATGCTCTAGTTCACCTTTTTGAAAACCGCGTAGTCGAGAGGAAGGAAATATCCAATGGTCACGATCCCTGAACTTAGCCAGGACGCAGCCCAGCTGCAACAGCGCATCGAGAGGTTTTATGCGGTCCGTGATGGCATCCTCGCCCAGGTGCGCCAGGTAATCGTCGGCCAGGAAGAGGTGCTGGACCAGATCCTTACTGCGCTCTTTGTCGGTGGACATTGCCTGATCACTGGCCTGCCCGGCACCGCCAAAACGCTGATGGTGCGCACCATTGCGGAGACGCTGGGCCTGTCTTTCCGGCGCATCCAGTTCACGCCGGATCTGATGCCTTCCGACATTACCGGCACCGACATTATTGAGGAAGACCTCACCACCGGCCACCGTAAGTGGACCTTTGTCCAGGGCCCGATCTTTGGCAACATTGTGCTGGCCGACGAGATCAACCGCACTCCACCAAAGACCCAGGCGGCCTTGCTCGAAGCGATGCAGGAACGCTCCTGCACTGTGCGCGGCCACGTTTATTCGCTGCCCAATCCCTTCTTCGTGTTGGCGACGCAGAACCCGATTGAGCTTGAAGGCACCTACCCGCTGCCGGAAGCGCAGCTCGACCGGTTCCTCTTCAACACGATCCTTGACTACCTCAGCGCCAGCGACGAACTGAAGGTAGTGGACCTTACGACGACGACCCGGGTGGCTACGGTGGAACCGGTTACCACAGCCCAGGAGTTGCTCGACTTCCAGCAACTGGTCCGCATGGTGCCGATCGGCGAACCGGTGGCGAAGTATGTTGTCAACCTGGTGCGCGCAACAAGATACAAGAACGAGAATGCGCCCGATTTCGTAAAGAAGTATGTCAACTACGGTGGCAGTATTCGTGCCGCGCAATTTATTGTCCTGGCGGCGAAGGCGCGGGCGCTCTCGCGCCGCCGCTACCACGTCACTTACGACGACGTCACCTCGCTCGCCATCCCCGTGCTGCGTCATCGCATCCTGCTCAACTTTCATGCTGAGTCGGAGCGCGTGGATGCCGATGAGATTCTTCGCCGCCTGATCGAACATATGCCGCCGCCGAAGGAGGCCTGATGCTGCAGCGCTTTCTCGATCCCGGTGTGCTGGCCAGTATCAGCAGCCTTGATCTGCTCGCCAGGACCGTGGTGGATGGCTTTGTCGCCGGCCTCCATCGCTCTCCGGATTTTGGCTTCAGTTCGGAGTTCGCCGAGTACCGCGCCTATACGCCCGGGGACGACCTGCGCCATGTTGATTGGAACTTATTTGCCCGCACCGAGCGCTGCTACCTGAAGCGCTATCGCGGAGACACCAACAGCCAGCTCACCATCCTGCTCGACGCCAGCAATTCGATGGATTACAGCTCCAGCCAAGCCAGGCCAAGCAAGATGGATTATGCCCGCTTCGCCGCCGCCTCGCTTTTCTATCTCGCCATCCACAATCAGCGGGATGCGGCCGGGCTCATCGTCTTTGACGATGAGGTGCGCAACTATGTCCGGCCCTCCACGCGGCAAGGGCAGCTTCACCGGCTGTTAGCCGGGCTGGAGCAAGCGGAGCCGCGTGCCCGCACGGACTTCAACAAGCCGCTGCTTCACTTCCAGAATCTTCTGCATCGGCGCGGCATTGTGATCATGTTCTCCGATTTCTATGAAGATCCGGCCACCATCGTGCGCACGATTGAGCCGTTGCGCTACCACGGTAATGAGGTGGTGCTGTTTCATGTGCTCGATCCGAAGGAAATACGACCAGACCTGCATGGGCCGGCCATCCTCGTAGACCTGGAGACGGAACAGCGGATGGAAGTGATCCCGGAGTACACGCGCACCGAGTACAGCAGGAAGATCGACGACCATATCGAACAACTGCGCAACCGCACGCGCGGCGCCGGAATGGATTACCACCTGCTGGTGACCGACCAACCGCTCGACACCACACTGCGTGAGTACCTCGCTATTCGCCAGGGAGAACGATGATGGGATTTTTCAATCCATGGTTCTTGGCTGCCCTGGGGGCGATTGGCTTGCCCATCTATATTCACCTGCTGCGCCGCCACATCGTTCCCCCGCAACCCTTCAGTTCCCTCATGTTTTTTGAGCGCGGCACGCAAAGCTCCACACGCCACCGGCGGCTGCGCTATTTGCTGCTGTTTTCCTTGCGCACAGCATTGCTGCTGTTGTTGATACTCGCGTTTGCTAATCCCTTTATCCGGCGGGCTAGCACTAGCGTGAACGACAAGCTGCTGCTGGTAGTGGTCGACAATTCTTTCAGCATGAAGGCTGGGTCAAGGTTTGCGGATGCCAAACAAGGCGCGTTGCAGTTGCTGGCATCGAGGCCGCGATCGCAGCGTGCCGAGGTGATGGCACTGGGCGGCAGGTTGGCGATTTTGACCCAGCCGATCCAGGACGCGGGAGCTCTGCGTTCGGCGGTTGAGAGTATCCAGCCTGGAGATTCGCGTGCGAATTTAGGTGAGCTTGCGCACGGAGTCCGCGCCCTGGTCGAGACCGTGCGCACGCCTGTGGAGCTACACCTCTTCAGCGACATGCAGAAGACCGGCATGCCGGCGAACTTCGCTGACATTGAGTTGCCCGCGAATGTAACGGTCGTTCCGCATCCAGCAGGAGCTGCCGCCACACCTAACTGGACGGTCGAAGGTGTGAACGCCCCGGCTCAACTGGCCGACGCGAAAGATCCAAAAAAATCGCGCGTGCAGGCAGTGATTGCCGGCTATGGAACTCCCGCTGCCTCAAGAACGGTCTCGCTGGTCGTCAACGGCAATACCGTCGCTACCCGCAAAGTGGATATTGCGGCGGATGGCCGGGCAACGGTTGAGTTTCCATCGCTCGATGTGCCCTACGGGCTCAACCATTGTGCCGTCAAGATCGATTCCGCAGACGGCTTTCCTGCGGACGATGTAAGCGTGTTCTCAGTCAAACGGGCCGATCCGGAGCGGGTGTTGTTCGTGCATCAGTCCAGCGATGCGCGCTCTCCTCTTTATTTTGGCGCGGCACTCGCTGCGGCGAGTCAGGCATCCTTCACGTTGCAATCCATCGATAGCGAGAAGTCGGCCGACATTGATCCCGCAAAGTACGCATTTGTTGTGCTCTCCGATGCAGTCTCGCTGCCTTCCATCTTTGAGAATGCCCTGACGCGGTACGTGCGCGGCGGCGGTAGTGTCCTGATTGCCGCCGGGACGTCGGCTGCGCACCATGCGCGCATCCCCATCTTCGGCGGAACCACCTCGGACGCGCACGCTTATTCGCGCAATGGATATGCCGTGGTCGGGCAGACTGACCTTACGCATCCAGCGATGAACGATGCGGCGGGATGGACCGATCTGAAGATCTATTACGTCGCAGGCGTAGACGCTGACGGTGCGCGCGTGATCGTGCGGCTCACGGATCAAACGCCACTGCTGATGGAGAAGCAGATTGGAGAGGGCCACGTGCTGCTGCTCGCCTCCGGACTCGACAACCTGACCAACGACCTGCCGGTCCGTCCTGCGTTCGTAGCGTTTGTTGACCGCACCGCACGCTATCTTGCGGGAAGTGACAGCATCAGCGGCAGCAGGCTGGTGGATTCGTTTGTTCCGCTGCGCGCCGCTGCGGCCCGAACCGGCAATCCCTCCGCCGGGGTCGAGATCATCGACCCTGATGGTCATCGTGCTTTGTCGCTGGCGGAGGCGGCCACAGCACAGTCTTTCCAGTTGACGCGCGCGGGCTTCTACCAGATCCGCTTCGCGAATGGCCACACTGCGCTGATTGGCGTGAATCCAGATCGCCGGGAGTCAGATCTCCAGCCCATCGCGAATGATCTGTTGCAACTCTGGGGTAAAGGTTCGGCGTCACCCGAGCCTGCCACTGCGGGTTACGTGCAGGAAAAATATACCGCCCATAGCGTCTGGTGGTACGTTATGCTGCTTGTATTGGTGGCGGCGGTTGCCGAGTCCATCGTTGCCAGCCGCTACCTCGGCACACAGAGGGAGGAGGCATGAGCAATCCCAACTCTAATCGAGATAGGCTCAACCTCTATATCCACCAATTGCACCAGCGGTTGCGTCTGGGTGTATCGCTGCGTGGTGTGGCCATTCTCATGGCCACGGCACTGATCACAACCATATTTCTTGTTCTCATTCTGAACGCGTTCGCCTTTCCGGTGCGCGGCCTCACTGGGGCTCGTTCGCTGCTACTGCTGGTCCTTGCGCTGGCTGCGGCCTTCGGCCTTGCGCTTCCCATGCGACGTCTTACGCGTGGACGGGCCGCGGCGGTTGCCGAATCCGCTTACCCTGAATTTCAGCAGCGGCTGCTCACCTTCGATGACAAGGCAAAACGGGGAAACGATCCTTTCCTCGAATTGCTTGCGGCCGACACGCTTGCCGTAGCCAAAGACTTGCCCCCTGCGAACCTGGCGCCGAATAACCACCTCTATTTTCTCGCGGGTGCGGGCTTCGCCTGCCTGGCCGTGCTTGCGTGGCTTGTTGCCGCAGGTCCCGGCTACCTCGGCTACGGCGCGTCGCTGCTCTGGACTGGGCCCAAGGCTGCGCCTCTTTACGACATACGGGTTACCCCCGGCGACGTTGCCGTGCGGCGCAACAGCGATCAACTGGTGACGGCACAGATCATCGGGCTTAAACCGGAGAAGGTGCAGTTGTTTGCGCACTACCAGAGCGCGCGCAATAAAGCATGGGAGCCGGTCGCGATGCAGCCGCAAAGCGATGCCTCCGCGCCTCCTGGAACCTCGAACTTCCAGTTCCTCTTCGCCGGCCTTCCTGAAAACGTCGAATACTACGTCCAGGCCGATCACTTGACCTCGCGTCATTTCAAGGTCCGCGTGGTTGATTTGCCGACGGTTAAGCAAATGAAGGTGACCTACCACTATCCGAAGTGGACGGGCATGCCTGAGGTTACGGAAGAGCACGGTGGCGACTTGCGGGCCATCGAGGGGACGAACGCAGAGCTGACCGTGCAGATGGACCACCCTTTGCGCAACGGGCAACTCACGCTCGATGATGGAAAGCAGATTACGCTCAGCGGCGGCGAGGGCAATCTGTACAAGGGTTCCATCCTCATGCAAAAGGATGGAGCCTACCACGTTGCCGCGCTCGATCAGGGCCAGCCGGTCCGCCTGTCGGAGGACTACTTTATCGCTACCGACAAAGCGAACCCGCCGCAGATCGCCATCGATCGGCCGATGAGCGACTACCGCGCCAGTCCTATTGAAGAAGTCACAGTCGGCGTGAAGGCCTCGGATGATTTTGGCCTGAACAAAATGAGTCTTCACTATTCGGTCAACGGCGGACCGGAGAAAACGATCGACCTGCTGCAGAAGCCAGGCGCCAAGAACGCTGACGGTACGGCAACGTTGAGCCTGGAAGATTTCAAGCTGATTCCCGGGGATGTGGTCAGCCTGTACGCCACGGCGAAAGATGGACACGCGGAAGCGCGCACCGATATGTCCTTTATCCAGGCTGATCCGTTTGAGCGCGAGTTTTCGCAATCGCAGCAGATGGGTGGAGGCGGCGGCGGTGGCGGTGGGGCTGGAAGCCAGACAGACATTTCCAAACGCGAGAAGGAGCTGATCGCTGCGACCTGGAAGCGCCAGAATGAAAAGGCAGCCACACCTAAGGACTCGGCGGAAGCGGGAAAATTCCTCTCCGAGGTGCAGACCAAACTGCAGGAGCAGGCGTTGTCATTGGCCGCGCGTATGGATAGCAGGGATTTGTCTTCGGCGAACGAGGAATTCAACAGCTTTGGGCATGACATGCAGGCGGCCGCAGCTGCCATGACGCCATCGTCCGAAAAGCTGAAACAGATGCAATGGCACGACGCGATCCCGGCGGAACAGAAAGCGCTGCAATACCTGCTGCGTGCCGAGGCGACTTTCCGCAAGATAGAGGTTGCGTTCAGCCAGCAGCGCGGCGGTGGTGGCGGAGGAGGCGGAGGCGCGGGTCGTGATCTTGCCAGCCTCTTCGACCTTGAACTGGACACGGAGAAAAACCAGTACGAGACGGCGCAGACCGGCTCTGCGGCAGAACAGCGCGCCAAAGCGGTCGACGATGCGCTGCAAAAGCTTGATGCCCTCGCCCATCGCCAGGAAGAGTTGGCCCAGCAGCAGCGCAACAACCCGCAAACGATGCAGGAGCGCTGGCAGCAAGAGATGCTGAGACGTGAAGCGGAAGAGCTGCAGAAGCAGATGGAGCAACTGGCCCAAAACAGTCAGCCCAAGAATGATCAGCAAGGACAGCAGGGCGGTCAGCAGCAACAGGGACAACAAGGACAACAGGGCCAGGCAGGCGAGCAAGGACAACAGGGACAGCAAAGCGTCGGTGGCTCATCGAGTGGATCGTCTTCCGGTGGGCAGTCCTCGCAGTCTCGGGCCGGAGGATCGAGAGCTCAATCGAATGCTGATGGAGGTGCGAGCGACCCCCGTGTGACCCAGGCATTGAGTCGCCTGCGCGAGGCGGATCAGGAGATGAAGCGTAGCGCGGGTCAACAGCAGGGCGCGGATGCAGCGCGGCAGGCGGCTGACCAACTTCGGCAGGCTGCCAGCCTCATGAGCGGTACGCAGCAACAACAGGCCACGGGCAGACTCGATTCGCTGTCCCGGGAAACCGACCGTCTGAGCAAGGAAGAGCACGCCCAAGCGGATCGGGTTCGCGGGTTGGCGGGTCGTCCTGAGGCATCCAGCCAGGCTGACTATCAAGCCAGGCTGCAGCAGCGCAACAAACTGGCGGAGGATCGGCAGCAACTCTCCGACGATCTTTCTCAGCTGGAGAAGAATATGCGCAACACGGCCCGGGAGCTGGCGCCGACGCAGCCGCAAGCGGCTTCGAAGTTGCGCGATGCGCTGGGTGGCATGGACCAGACCGACCTAACGAACCGTGTACAGCGGACTGCCGACTGGCTCCGCCGCGGAATCAACCCCAACTCGAATGGAACGGAAGAAGGCATCAGCAAAGGTCTCGATCAGTTGAGCCAGGAGGTACACCAGGCGCAACAAGGGCTGGGCCCAGGCAGACCGTCGCCAGGCCAGGGTGAGCAAACCGCTGCTCTCGACCACGTCGAACGGTTTCGCAGCCAGATTGAGTCGCTGACGGAGCGCGGGCAGAATCCATTGGGTCGCCAACCTGGCCAGCAGCAGGGACAGAGCGGACAGCAGCAGGGGCAACCTGGCCAGCAACAAGGGCAGGGCGGACAGCCGGGTCAGCAACAAGGTCAGAATGGGCAGTTTGGTCAACGTCAAGGGAGTTCGAGCAGCCGCGGTGGCCCAGGCGCTCAGATTGCTCAGAACGGCGGCAATCAGCGTGGGGGAAACCAGGTCGCTCAGGATAACTTAAGCGGCGACGTTGGCAATTGGCGCTCCGGCGGCGGGGCGGTCGGCACAGCCTGGAACAACATCAATACGGGGAACAACCATTTCGACAGATCAGGCAGAGCCGCTCCTGATAATTCGCCAGTATCTGCCGACCCAGAAGCTACCTATCGGCAAGGGATGGAGGAGTTGAGCCAGCTGCACCACCTGGCGCAGAATGACCCCACAGCGCTCAAGGAGATTCAGGACCTGGTGCGTGATATGCAGCGCCTTGACCCGAAGCGTTTCCCGGGCAATCCAGCGATGGTGGAACAACTCCATACCGAGGTGCTCAGCGGAGTCGACAAACTGGAGTTGCAACTGCGCCACGATTCAGACGATCCGACACCGGGGCAGGTGCGCACGACGAAAGAGCCGCCGGTACCGCCCGGGTACGAAGAAGCGGTGGCCGAATATTTCCGCCGTCTTGGCAAGGGCCAATAGGAGCGTCTCTAAACTGTTCACCGCACTCCTCTGTCGAATCCTGTGAAACAGGACGCGGCAAACTACGGTTGGAAAACCAGCCGGGCACCTAGTTGAGCGGAATTCCAAAGAGACTCAATTTCGCTCAACGGAGCGGCCGTTGTCTTGATCTGGAATGGTTCTTTTTCGGCTTCCTTGACGAACTTGGCGACAGCGGCAAAGATCTCCTCGATCGATACACTGCCGAGACCGCTGCCGAGCAGCTCAAGTCCTCCACTGCGGAGGGTGGCGGCCGGCAATGCGATGGTTGGGCCCGCGCTCTCGCCGATCTGGACAAAACGGATACGCGAGGCGGCAAACCCCCTTCCCTTCTGCGAGATAGCCTCAAGCAAACACTCTGCCGGATTGCCCCACACGTAGTCCAACACAACATCAAATCTGTCCTTGACCCATTCGCCGCGGAGCGAAGAAACCACGGTTTCCCGTCCTTCGCTCAGCGAAATGACCGTGTTGGCGCCCATTTGTTTGAGTTCTTCCAGGATCTGCGGGTTGCGGCCGGCGGCGACGACTCGCCTCGCCCCAAGACGCTTTGCAACCTGTACCGCGAGTTGGCCGGCCACGCCGGTGGCGCCAAGAATCAGTACGCTCTCTCCGGCGACAAACTGCGCGCGCAATAGCGCGGCCCATGAAGACATGCCAGGATTCATGATGGCCGCGACGGTGACATCATCGAGGGCTTCGGGAATGGGTAAGCACATGGAGGGCGCAGTGACTGCGCGCTCAGCAAAGGTCCCAAAGGGGGGCCGTACCATGCCGAAATATACACGCGTGCCATCTTCGAGTCGTCCCACGCCATCGACACCGGGAATCATGGGCAACTTGCCGCTACTGGCATAGTGGCTACCGTCGGCCAGCGCCTTGACCACACGGTGCAGTCCGACGGCACTGACGTTCACTAGCACCTCTCCTTCTGTGGCGACAGGTTCGGCAAAGGATGTGTAGCTGGGCGGGACACGGAATGCATCGACAACGGCTGCGTTCATCGGGAATCTCCTTAACGTTGTTAAGTAGCTTAACATCGTTAAGGAGATTTTGTCAGCCTTATGGCCCTGGATCGAACAACCATGATTGCCGCCTCGCTGGAACTACTGGACGAGGCCGGCCTCGACGGTCTGACGCTTCGCCGGCTCGCGTCCAAGTTGAATGTGCAGGCACCGGCTATCTACTGGCACTTCAAGAACAAGCAGGAGCTGCTGGACGAGATGGCCAGTGCGGTTCTGCGGGCCGGGGTTCAGCAGCTGCCGATGACCGCGGGCGTGAAATGGGACGAGTGGGCGATGGCGTACGGCAAGGGGCTGAGGCGGATTTTGTTGCTCCATCGCGACGGCGCCAAGATGGTGAGCGGCACGCGCCTTACGGACAACTCCTTGTATGCGCCCATGGAATCGTCCTTGCGCACCCTGGTCGACGCAGGATTTTCCCCTAAGGTATCCATGGCGGCGCTCTCCACCATCTATAGCTACGTGGTTGGGTTCGTCATTGAGGAGCAAGCGGTCTGTCCGCGGCCCGGTGAGCGCGACGAGTTTTACGGTCCGCAACAGCGGGGCCAGCGGATCGATGCCGGGAAATTCCCGCTCGCTCTCCAGGCCGGTGATTTGTTCTCAAACTTCGATCAACATTTTGAAACAGGAATGAAATTAATCATTTCGGGCATCGCCGCGCAGAAACCCGCGAAGCGCAGAAGCACTTGAGCAATCACTTACCGCGGTAATCCTTGAAGAGCTCCGGGAACTGCTGCTTGAGGGCTTCGATCTTCGGCCGGTCACACACCATGATGTAAGGGTTGTTCGGATTGTGCAGTGCGTAGTCCTGATGGTAGGACTCAGCATCATAAAAGGCCTTCAGGGGAACAACCTGGGTCACGATCGGCTTGGGAAAGACCTGGGCCGCGTCCAGTTGCGCGATGTACGCCTTGCTGATCTTCTGCTGCTCGTCGTTGGCATAGAAGATAACCGAGCGGTAAGACGAGCCCACGTCCGGTCCCTGGCGGTTGAGCTGGGTGGGATCGTGGGCGACGGAAAAGAAGATCCGCAGGAGCTGGCCATAGGTGATCTGCGAAGGATCGAAGACGACCTTCACCGACTCCGCGTGCCCGGTATTCTCCTGGGTCACCTGGTCGTAGGTCGCGGTGAATGCGGTACCGCCTGAGTATCCCGCGGTTGTGGAAAGCACCCCTTTGACGCGCTCAAACACTGACTGCGTACCCCAGAAACAGCCGCCGGCAAAAACTGCGGTCTGCTTCCCCGGACTCTGGGCAAGAGCACTATCGCTTGTCGGAGGAGGTATGGGCGCCCTGGCTGATGCGCTGCACCCGGTCGAGGCAGCAAAGGCGATCAAGAGAGCAACCATGGTGTTACGCATTGCAAAGGAACTGAACATAGAAATCTCCGTCCGGTAATGAGACGAACTTACGCTACGGAAGTTACAGCCGTTCCCAATCCGTTTGCACCCTGCTTCATTTCGCTTGCGGCGGGCAAGCCGCCTCAAACTCATCGTAACTGCCTTCCTGGAGCGTCACGTGCGCGATCTCTCTGCCCGCAGGATGGTTCGGGTCGTGTGCCTTATAGAGCGATCCGTCGGGTAAAAACGCGTTGGAAAGAACCTTGTGATCGTCCAGCACCAGCTGCCGGTCGCCCCACTTTCCGTAGAAATCAAGATACGGCCTGCGGTCGGTAAGGAACTGAGTCTTCCATCCCGGCGCATTTGACATGTATAGGTGAATCGGTTGACCCAGCGTATCCAGGGGAAGGTGCCGTGCCATGCTGCCGCCAAGGGAAAGGCGATAGCGCTCGCCCTTCGGCGTACAGAGGTAAGCGATGCCGGATAGGTTTGTCGTCAGATACATCTTGCTGCCGCGCGATGTCGGCTGCACGCGCGCAAACAGCAGATATTCACCCCCGGCCGAGGCGACATTCATCTTTCCCCAGCCCTGCCAATAAGGAAGGGGGTGAAAGTGTCCACCCAGATAATAGCTCCATGGGGAGAAGACCGCCGTCACCAAGAGCAAAAAGGCGCCCCCGCAGACGAGAAGGATGATCAGCTGGGTCAGCAATCCAAATCGACGCCGGCGGCGCGGCAGCCCGGCGGGTAAGTTCAATCGATTGCGCAAACTAGCTCCTTTGAGCTGCAAATCTAGCGTGCCGAGCCGGCCTTTGAGAACCCTTTATAATGGAAGAGTATCGACCAAGGGTGAAAGACGCATGGCACTTAAGGGCTCCGCTATCGCTAAACTGTTTATTTTCTTTACATTGCTGGGTGTACTCCCATCCGGCGCTGCTAACGTGGGCAGCCAAGGGGACGCTCCTTCTTACCGCCTGCGCCTCTATCACCTGCATACCGGCGAGCATATCGATGTGGTTTATCGGATTGGCAACCAGTACCTGCCCGATAGTATTGCGCAGTTGGACCATTTTCTACGCGACCACCGCACCGGCGATGTAAAGGAGTATGACCTCAAGGAATTCGATCTGTTGCACGACCTACTGGTCAAGCTGGGACACCCTGACGGCGAAATCGATATTGTCTGCGGATACCGCACCCCGTGGAGCAATAACTACCTGCGGCAACATGGGCACGGGGTTGCCGAGCATAGCCAGCACATGGAAGCGAAGGCCATCGATATTCGCATCCCCGGAGTTTCCAGCGCGGAGGTTCGCGATGCGGCGTTGTCCATGGGCCGCGGCGGGGTTGGCTATTACGCGCAGTCCAATTTTGTTCACGTTGACGTAGGCCGCGTTCGCCGCTGGTAGCACTTCCCTCTTAAGGCAGTTTCGCAATTACTGGGCCTCTTTCTTGTCTTCGACCGCGGAAGCTGCGAGACTCTCTGCGATGAATGGCAGGGATGCGTTGTGGCGCGCTGCGGAAAGGCGTCCATCTTGAACGCCGGCAGCTTGCGTAGGGGGCTGACCGGCATCGCCCTGCTTGCCGTCGCCTGGCGGCTTATTCCTGAAACGCGTCCAGTTCCCGCGACTGCCTCGAATCTGACGAAGGCCGATTATGTGGACCCGGCGATTTGCGCGGGCTGCCATCAGGGCATCGCAAAGTCATACCAACTCACGGGTATGGGTCGATCCTTCTACCGCCCAACGACGGGAAATGCGATCGAAAACTACACCACTCAGAACACGGTCCATAACGAACCTTCGGGGCTCTCTTACACAATGGTGGAGCGGGAGGGCAAGTTTTATCAGCGCCGCTCTGAAGTTGGCTTCGACGGCCAGGAAGCCAACGTCGTGGAGGAGCAGATTGACTACGTGATTGGTTCGGGTAATCACGCGCGAAGCTACCTGCACCGCGGAGCTGATGGCAGACTCATCGAACTGCCGGTCTCCTGGTATGTGGAGAACTCCGGCTACTGGGCGATGAGCCCGGGCTACGATCGAAAGGGCCAGGAGGATTTTCGCCGAGCGATTCCCGGCGAGTGCATGCTATGCCACAACGGTCTGCCGCTCAAAGGGAGCTACCCTGAGCGCGGAGCCAGTGGCCTTTCTGTGTTCCCACAAGAGATTCCTGACGGCATTGATTGCCAACGGTGTCACGGGCCTGGAGGCGCACACGTACGCGCGGCTCTCGCGCCGAACACACCCACAGAGAAAATAAGGCAAGCGATCGTTAATCCTGCGCGGCTCGACCGTGATCGTCAGCTTGAAGTCTGCATGCAATGCCATCTCGAGACCAGCAGCAGCCTGATGCCGAATGAGATTCGCCGATACAACCGCAGCATTAATTCTTACCGGCCAGGAGAGCCGATTGGCGATGACAAGATTTATTTCGACCGGGCATCCGCTCCCGGGCAGAAGGACGGGTTCGAGATCGCGCACGCGGGTTACCGCCTGCGCATGTCGGCGTGCTTTCGCTCCAGCCAGATGACGTGCCTGACCTGTCACGATCCTCACCAGGACTACCGTACTTCCACGTCGACTGCACACTACGTGGCGGTCTGCCAAGGCTGCCATCAAGCGGTCGCTCATAAAGCGAGTTTGCCTGCGGGAACGGATTGCCTCTCATGCCACATGCCAAAGCGGAGAACCGATGACGTCGTGCACGTGGTGATGACGGATCACTACATCCAGCGCGTAAAGCCGGACCGCGACTTGCTGGCGCCGATGGCGGAAGTGGCCGACGAGCCGCAGGGCCGCGAAGGAGTCGCGCTCTACTATCCCGCGCAGCTGCCGCATACTTCGGAGAACGAGCTCTACATCGCGACCGCGGAGGTGAAGCATGGATCGGCATCCGGCATAGCGCATCTGGAAACCGCGCTCCGCAAATACTCGCCCACAGCACCGGACTTCTATTTCGAACTGGGAGATGGATACGCAAGGGTTGGACAAAGCGATGAGGCAATCCACTGGTATCAGGAGGCGCTGCGGAAGAAACCAGGATTTCGGCCCGCCATCAAGCAGCTGGCGGCCGCGCTGATGGGGAAAGGAGAGTATGCGCGCGCCGCGGACGTACTGCGACAAGCGGTTGCAGCTCCTCCAGCCGATGACGCACTCTTCGCCGATCTGGGAAATGCCTACCTGCGCCAGGGGATGTTTTCGCAAGCACAACAGGCGCTGCGGCGAGCATTGGAGATCAACCCGGAGCAGCCACAGGCGCAGAACCTGCTCGGGTTAGTCGCCATCCGGAAGAACGATCCAGTGGAGGCACAAGTTCGCTTTCGGGACGCGCTGCGCAGTCAACCGGATTTTGCCGAGGCCCATAACAATCTCGGCAACGTGCTCGCGGGAGCGCGCAATTACCCCGAGGCCGAATACCACTTCCAAAGGGCAGTGGCGATCGACCCGAAGTACGCCGAGGCCCATCACAGCTACGCGCTGGTGCTGGCGCTGACCCAGTCGTACGAGCAGGCGATTGCCGAGCTGCGGCAAGCAATTCAGCTGAACGCGAAGGACCCGCAGACGCATGATGACTTAGGAGACATCCTGCTAGCGCAGGGGCAGACGGAGAGCGCGGCAGTTGAATACCGGCAGGCCATCCGGCTAAAACCGCAGCTGGCCGATGCGCATTGCAGTCTGGGGAATCTACTCGGCGCCCAGGAAAAATTCGAGGAGGCCAAGAGCGAGCTCAGGGTTTGCGTTCAGCTTGCCCCGGATAACTATGAGGCTCACCTGGGACTGGGCATGATTCTTATGCGCGAGGGAAAAACCGCGGAAGCGAGATCACAGTGTCAGAAAGCGACGAAGAGCCCCGACCCTTCCTTGCGTAACGCGGCCCAGCGTGCGCTGGAGCAGCTGGGCCGTTGACCCTCACGGCCAGATGGCTAAAGCTGTCGGGCCGCCAGGCCGATGACCAGATAGTTATCAACCCTTGAGTAGCTGAAGAAAGAGCAAGATATCTAAGATTGTAAGTTTGGGTCTAAACTTATTGCACTCTGTGCTAGGTTTTTGCAATGCAACTTAAACGTGTCCGATAAAAAGCAAATTTGGCGCCTCGCGTTGCCGATAGCGCTCCTCGCGCTCGTGCTGGGCACTACGCTTGGGGGAGTATGGCATCATCATGCCAACGCTCCCGCGGACACCTGTCCCATCTGCCATCTTACCCATCAAGCCATCGAATCGACGCCTTCGGGCATTCGTCTATGTATTGCGGTTCCCACCTGGCCTGGGCCGGAACCTCAACGTGATCCCTTCGCCCCAAATCCTGCTGTCCGGCGCATTCCCGCGCGTGGACCTCCCGCCTAGCCCGCCTCTTCTGTACGTGCCGTTCGCGGCCCGCCAATCTGTGTACCGTCCTCCTTAACAGGCTGAGCTCCCATGCGTGTATTACGTTTGCGTTTTCCATTTCTGCTGGTCACAGTATTTGTTTCCGGTGCTGCCGTTGCGCAATCCCCACCGGTCCAGTCGCCGTCGCCCCCAGCGCAGGCGCTCGCCCAGAATCGGAGCGCGGTAACCATTTCGCTCGAGGATGCCATTCAGATGGCACTCCAGCACAACCACAACATCCTGGCTGCGCGCACCACGATCCAGCAAAACGAAGCGGAAGAAACCACGGCAAACCTGCGTCCGAATCCAGTGATTTTGAGCGATTGGCAGTTCTTGCCGGTTTTTCAGCCAAGTCAATTCAGTGCCGACTACCTGGACAACACGGCGCAGTTCGACCTGGGCGTCAGTTATTTGTTTGAGCGAGGCAAGAAGCGGCAGCACCGCCTGCGCGCCGCCAAGGATCTGACCGCGCAGACACGGTCGCTGGTCGCCGACAACGAGCGCAGTCTTGCCTTCAGCGTTGCCAGCCAATTCATCGACGTAGAACTCGCCGAATCCACTCTTGAGCTAGCCAAGCAAGATCTCAAGAGTTTCCAGAACACGGTGGATATCAGTGAAGCGCGTTACAAAGCGGGAGATATCGGCGAGGGCGATGTGCTGAAGATCAAATTGCAGATGCTTCAGTTCGAGACCGATGTATCCGCCGCGCAGCTCGCCAGGGTTCAAGGGCTCTCGGATTTGCGGCAACTGCTGGGATACGAGTCGATAGCACCGGACTATGACGTGGCTGGCGCATTCGATTACCAGCCCGTCAAGGGCAACCTGGACGACTTTCAGGCAAAAGCCTTGCAGAACAGACCAGACCTGCGGGCAGCGCAGCAAGGAGTCACTGCCGCGAACAGCCAACACGCGTTGCAACAGGCAATTGGCAAAAGAGACATCACCGGTGAAATCAATTACACCCACATTGGTTATCTGAACGACGTTTCCCTGTTCGGGCAGATGCAGATGCCGGTTTTCGATCGCAACCAGGGAGAGATTGCGCGCGCCGGTTTCGCCATCACGCAAGCGCAGGAGCAGGAGAGATTTGCCAACGGACAGGTACTGACGGACGTAAGGGACGCGTTTGAGAATTTGCGTACCAACGACCAGATCGTCGGGCTCTATCGTTCGGGTTACATCAACGAGGCGCAACAGTCCCGCGACATCAGCGAGTACGCGTACCGGCACGGCGCAGCCAGCCTGCTTGATTTTCTCGACGCGGAGCGCAGCTATCGGGCCACACAACTTGCCTACCGTCAGGCGCTCGCCTCGTACCTGCTGGCGCTCGAACAGCTTCGCGAAGCTGTAGGAACCAGGAGCTTGCCATGACCATGAGACCAATTCCGCGCCGAGGGCTCGCAAGTGCGATGGTCCTGGCTTTCGCAATGACGCTCACGGGCTGCAGCTCGAACGATCGCAGAGGAGCAGGCCAAATGACTTCCTTTTCCGCGAACAGCTCTGCAAAAGCCCAACTCTTCACCCTGCCGCAAGACCAGATGTCGCACGTACAGGTGGTCACCGTTCAGCCCACCAGGTTGACGCGCACGCTTCGGCTTACGGGCGCAGTGGCCTACAACGCGTTCAACACCACACCGGTCATCACCCAGGTCGGCGGACCCGTCAGCCGCATCCTGGTGGTGCCCGGACAGCATGTCAAAACCGGCCAGCCGATGCTCGATGTGAGCAGTCCCGATTATTCCCAGTTGCTGGACGCCTATTTGAAGGCGGCGGATTCCTACCGCCTCGCGGACAAGAATTATGTCCGCGCACAAGACCTGTACCAGCACCAAGCCATTGCACTTCGCGACCTGGAGCAAGCCGAATCGGACCGTAATCAGGCGCAGGCGGACCTCAACGCGGCTGACCAGGGAATGAAGATTCTGGGCATCAAGAATCCAGCCGACCTCGCGAAGGCCCCGAGTTCAGCCCTCATTCCCGTCCTTGCTCCCATCGGCGGCGAGGTCGTCGAGCGTCTGGTCTCACCCGGCCAGGTGGTGCAGGCGGGCCAGACCCAGGCCTTTACGATTTCGGACCTAAGCACGGTATGGGTTCTGGCCAACGTGTACCAGGCAGACTTGGCCTCGGTTCGCACCGGAGACGATGTTGTGGTGAAAACGGACGCATACCCGGACAACTTCCACGGAAGGATTTCTTACGTCTCACCCGCCCTCGACCCAAACACCAGAACACTGCAAGCGCGCATTGTCGTGGACAACCCCGGGGAGAAACTGAAAAGGGATATGTATTGCACGGTCACGGTGACGGCAGGTTCCATTGCGAACGCCATCGCCGTACCCGACGCGTCGATTCTGCGTGACGACAACAACCAGCCGTTCGTGTATCTGGCCACCGGCGCGAATCAGTTTGGACGGCGCGACGTGGAGATCGGCCAAAGCCTGAACGGACAGACGCAAATTCTAAGGGGTCTTTCCCCTGGAGAGAAGATTGTAGGCGACGGCAGCTTGTTTCTTCAGTTTGCTAATTCGCTGCAACACTGAGGAGGCGGTTTCGCATGATTCATCACCTGGTCCGATTTGCGCTGCGGCAACGGCTCCTGGTTCTTCTGCTGGTGGCGTTTATTGCCGTCGGTGGAGCGATCTCGTTCCAGCACATGCCAGTGGACGCCTACCCCGATCTTTCTCCACCGATGGTCGAGGTCATCACCCAATGGCCCGGACACGCAGCCGAAGAGATCGAACGCCTGGTCACGGTGCCGACGGAAGTGGAAATGAACGGCGTGCCCAAGATGGCCGTGATGCGCTCGATTTCTCTGTACGGACTTTCCGATGTCATCATGACGTTTGAGGAAGGCACAGACGACTATTTCGCGCGCCAGGTGGTCTTCCAGCGCCTAAGTGAGGTAACCTACCCAACCGGCGTAACGCCTACGCTGGCGCCGCTCGCGAGCCCGTCAGGGCTGGTCTATCGGTATGTCATCGAGAGCCCTGACCGCACGCCGCAAGAGCTGAAGGTCTACGAAGACTGGGTCATCGAGCGTGAATACAAACAGGTTTCCGGGGTTGCGGACGATTCTGGTTTCGGCGGCACGGTGATGCAATACCAGGTGCTTCTCGACCCGGCGAGACTCTATGCGTATCACGTCACGGTGCCGACTGTGCTGCAGCAACTCTCCGTCAACAACTCCAATGCCGGCGGTGGATTCTATTCGCAAGGCGGCCAATTTTATTATGTTCGCGGCTTGGGGCTGGTGCGCGACACTGGCGACATTGGCGATGTGATCGTGGGCACGCAAAATGGAGTGCCGGTGCGTATCCGCGACATTGGCGACGTGACCATCGGCAATGCGCCGCGCCTGGGCGAGTTCGGCTTCAATAAAAAGGATGATGCCGTCGAAGGCGTCATCATGATGCGGCGCGGAGAGCAGACGCAGACTGTGCTGAAGGGTGTCGAAGCAAAAACGCAGCATCTGAATGAGAACATTCTGCCCGCCGACATAAAGGTCAAACCATACTACGACCGCAGCGACCTGGTGCAACTGACCATCGATACCGTCGAGCACAACATGCTGGTGGGCATGGCCCTGGTCCTCATCGTTCTGATGGCTTTCCTGGTGAGCATTCGCGCCGCCGTGATCGTCGCCCTCACCATTCCCCTGGCCCTGCTATTTTCATTCATCTTCTTGCATGCGCGAGGAGTGGCTGCAAATCTGCTTTCGATTGGCGCCATCGATTTCGGAATTCTCATCGACGGAACCCTGGTGATGGTGGAGAACATCTTCCGCGAACTGGGCGCGCGTGAGGGGCAGAGCTACGACCTGCAAGAGGTGATCCTGGCGGCAGCCAAGGACGTCGATCGCCCTATCTTCTATTCGGTCGCGGTGATTATCGCCGGCTATCTGCCGATCTATGCTCTCGGCGGACCTTCGGGAAAGCTGTTTAAGCCCATGGCCGATACGGTGTCGATCGCACTGATCGGCGCCCTGATCCTAACCCTGACGTTTGTTCCCGTCATGTGTGCCTACTGGTTCAAACGGGGCGTACACGAGCGCGAGAATAAGCCGTTTGAATGGTTGCGCAAAAAGTATGCGGGAGAGCTCGACTGGTGCCTCGACCACCCGAAGATAACGATCATCGTAGCCACCTTGATCTTCGCTGCCACGCTCCTGCTCATCCCTTTCATCGGCGGAGAGTTTATGCCCCACCTCGATGAGGGTGCGCTGTGGGTGCGGGCGACCATGCCATACACCGTCTCATTTGAGGAAGCGAGCAAGTTCTCGCCCCAGGTGCGCAACATCCTGATGAAGTATCCGATGGTGACCGACGTTGGCTCCGAGCTCGGCCGTCCCGACGACGGCACAGACCCCACGGGATTTTTCAACGATGAGTTCTATGTGGGCCTGATGCCTTACAACGATGCTTCGTGGAAGAGGGGCTCCATCCACAACAAGGCTGAACTGACCGAGGACATTCAGAGGCAGCTCAGTGCATTTCCGGGAGTCATCTTCAATTACACGCAGCCCGCCGAAGACGCGGTCGACGAAGCCTTGACGGGACTCAAGAGCGCACTCGCGGTAAAGATTTATGGCCCCGACCTGAATGTTTTGCAAAGCAAGGCGCTGGAAATCAAACGGCGGCTCGCACAGGTACCGGGATTTACGGAGCTGACGGTAGTGCGGGAGCTCGGCCAGCCGAGCCTGCTGATCGACGTGGATCGCGACAAGATTGCCCGCTACGGCATTAACGTTGCAGACGTAGAGGCCGTGGTACAAGCGGCCGTGGGCGGTCAGGCGGCTACACAGGTCATCCAGGGAGAAAAATTATTCGACCTGGTGGTGCGCATGAAGCCTGAATTCCGCGAAAATGCGCAGGAGATTGGCAACTTGTTGGTGGGTACACCTACAGGACAGCAAATTCCCCTGCGCGAGCTTTCGAATATCCACGAGGCAGGGGGGGCGTCCTTCATCTATCGCGAAAACAACTCACGCTACATCGGCGTGCAATATAGCATCGAGGGGCGCGACCTGCAGGGTGGGGTTCTCGCGGGACAGCGAGCCATCGCGGATCTTAACAAGTCCCTGCCCGCCGGCTATCGGCTCGAGTGGGGTGGTGAATATGGCGAATTTCTTGAGGCAAAGCACCAGATTGAATTCATCGGGCCGCTTGCCATGCTGATCATTTTCATGATTCTGTTTGCGCTTTACGGCAACTTCAAATTTCCGGTGACCATTGCTCTCGGCGTCATCCTGACCGAACCTGTGGGCGCGTTGATCGCGCTCAAGCTGACGCACACACCGTTCAGCGTCTCATCGGCTCTCGGCTTGCTGGCTTTGATGGGCGTATCGGTTGAAACAGCCGTGATCCTTGTCTCCTACATCAATAAGCTGCGTCTGGAGAATAAAGACATCCGCACGGCGACCCGCGAGGCTTCGCTCTTGCGGCTGCGGCCCATTGTAATGACCGCCCTGGTCGCTTGCCTGGGACTGTTGCCCGCGGCGCTTTCGACCGGCATCGGGTCTGACACACAAAGGCCTTTTGCGATTGTGATTGTCGCCGGCCTGATCTCGCGGCTCTTCCTTGGTTTCTTTGTCAACCCTGTGCTGTACGAGATGGTCGCCCGCGATGGTGACGTTTTGCAGGTTTGATGCAGCCAAATTGCTTAGTCCGAACTCGAAACGCAATAGGCTGGATCGTGGCGAACGCCTGTTTTCATGAACTCTTCAATTACCCCGACCGGTTGAATACCACCCCTGGCCCCGACGGCAATGCAATTCATCGCGGCCGCGGCGCAACCGAAATCAAGTTGCCGCTCCAGGGGCCAATCCTGAAGAAGCCCGTAGATAAAGCCGGCATGGAAGATGTCTCCCGCGCCGGTCGTGTCGACCACCGAAACGCGATAGGCGGGGGCGTGATGTGAGTGCTTGCCATCCCAAGCCAGCACACCGTCGTGGCCCAGGGTTGCCGCGGTGAGACGGCATCCATAGCGGCGTTGCATGAGCCGCAAGGCCATTTCCAGATCGGGCTCGCCCGTGAGCCTGGAGGGGATATCCCTGCTCACGATGAGATAGTCGACGTTCTCCAGAAGGTTTTCCAAACCTGGATAGACCTCATCCAGATCGGCGATGACGGGGATGCCTGCAGCGCGGGCCCAACCAGCGGCCACAGTCGCGGCCTCAGTGTCGTAGCCATCCACGTGCAGAGCTTGCGCATTCACAATCCATTGGCGATCCAGATGGGCAGGCTTGAGGGCGACCCGCTCATCGCGCCGGCAAAGCACGGTCCGCTCGCCCCCGCCGTCGACCAGTATGAGCGACTGCGGGCTCGCTCCTCCGTTAACAGTAATGATCTGGGTCTCAACGCCTGCGCGGGCAAACGCCTCTTTATGAAGAGTCGCAGCGGAGTCGTCGCCAAGGATTCCAACATATCGCGTCGACATGCCCCAGTGCTGACAAGCCACCACTGCGGTTGCGACCTGGCCCCCAGGCAGCACGTTGACAGAACGATATTCAACTTTGGAACCCCGTTCCGGGTAATCTGCGAGGGCGATGAGCGTATCTGTCGCGTTCAGGCCCACGCCGACAAGGTCAACCTTGGACGGCTTAGTCATTAAGCCAGTGTAAATGGAGCCTTAGGAAACCCAAAAACCTTCGTGCACCTGGCCCGCCTCGTCCTCCAATAAGGGTCCAGCGACCGACAATCGGCTTTTGCCCCCGGGCAAAGACTTCGCGGCAAGGCAGATCGAGGGTGGGATTTTCCGTATGGCTGCCGGTGTACCGCAGCAGGCCGGTTTCCGCCAGCGCAAAGACGACGCGGCCGATGCCGGTCCAGTAGATCGCGCCGGCACACATGGCGCAGGGTTCGGTGCTGGTGTACAGAGTGCACTTGGCGAGCTCGGCTTCGGTCAGCAGCCGGGCAGCCTGGCTGGAGGCCAACATCTCGGCATGCTGGGTCGGGTCGCCGTTGGGCCGTACTGCATTGTTGCGTGCGGCAACTACCGTCTCGCCCCGCTCATTGACGATCAGCGCGCCAAACGGGTGGCGGCCGTCGTTGCGCGCCTTGCGCGCCAACTCGATCGCCTGCCTTAAGAAAGCCAGGTCCTGCTCGGTTACTTGTTCCACTGTTCAGTTCTCCGTTTTCGAGGAAAAGAAAAGGTTGAGAAGCACCGCGGTCGCGGCGGCGAGAAAGATACCGCTGTTCAAGAAGAGCCGCGCTGCATCCGGAGCGTGGGCAAAGAGCTGGGGCGACGCAATGGGCAGCACACCCATGCTCACGGAGACAGCCACGATGATCGCATTGTTGGTTCCTTGATAGCGAACCCGGGTCAATTCTTCAATGCCGGCCATGGTTGTCATGCCGAACATCACGATCGACGCGCCGCCTAAGACCGGGCGGGGAATACCGGCGATGACGGCGGCCAGTTTAGGCAGGAATCCAAGCACCACCAGCAAGCCGCCGCCCGCCGCGACCGCAAAGCGGCTCTTCACCTTAGAGAGCGCAAGCAGACCAGTGTTTTGCGAATACACGTTGTACGGAAAGCTATTAAAGAATCCACCCAGCACCGTCGAAAGGCCGTCTGCGCGGAAGGCCGCGGTCAACGTTGCCGGGCCGATCGGGCGGCCGGTAATCTCGCCGATCGCGAGACAGTTGCCGGTGGTCTCGGTCATCACCACCAGCATGGACAGACTCATCACCAAAGCGGGCAGCAGCACGAAATGCGGTGGACCGAAGAGCAGTGGATGCGCCAAGGCAAACCACGGGGTGACGGACACCTGCCTGAAGCTGGCTTGGCCAGCCAGGGCGGCCAGCGCGGTTCCACCAATCAGCCCCAGTAATACGCTAAGGTTGGCGATCATGCCGCGACCGAACCCGGATTTCCTGCCACGCTGCGCTGGACATGGCCGCGTGTGCGGCTTTCCGTAAAGAAAGCCGCATGAAGCTCGCCAACGCCGCCAAACCCCGACAGGAAATCCGGGGAAGCGCTGGATGGCCACAATCAGCACAATCGTGGCCAGGCCCAATCCGAGGTGGGAGAAGCTACCGAAGTCGGCCGCCGCGGGGTCGCCGCCACCCAGCCATCCCCCGGCTACCGGGAGCAGCGATAGCCCGATCACCGTGATCACCGAGCCAATCACTACCGGAGGGAAAAAATCGCAGCATACGGCTGAACCAGGGCCCCACCAGCATGGTGAACAGCCCGCAGCTGATTACGGCCCCATACAGAGTCGGGATGCCGTAATGGCTGCCGATCAAAATCATGGGCGCAACGCAAATGAAGGAGCAGCCCTGGATGAGAGGAAGACGCGCTCCAAATTTCCACCAGCCCAGCGTCTGCAACAAGGTTGCCAAGCCAGAGGTAAACAGATCGGCGCTGATCAGCGCAATTACCTGCTTCGGCGTGAACTGGAGCGCACTGCCTAGAATCAGCGGGACCGCCACCGTGCCGGCGTACATCACCAGGACATGCTGCAGCCCAAACAAGAACAACTGCGGAAGCCCCTCGACCTGGTCGATCGCATCGGCGGAGGCTGCCGTACCAGCCAGACCCAGGCACTGCCGGGTTGCGAGGGCCCGTGCTTACCTCTGGGTCGGCGGAGGCTGTCATTGGAGGTTACATAATAGCGTGGATGGAAGCCGCGTCGTGTCCTATGGTTGCAAAAAACGGGGTTTGCGGTTCAAGCTATGCGTCGGAAAGAAAAGGGATTGGATTGCAGAGCCGCGTTCCGGCACTTTACATCTCCCAAGGATTGGAGATGTCAATGCCAAGACCTTCGAAGTCTTTCACGTTTCGCGTGACGAGTGTTAGATCGTGATGAAGGGCCGTTGCCGCAATCACGCCGTCCACCACTGCCAAGGTTAACCCCCGTTGCTTCGCAGTGGCAGCCAGATGTCCCCAGCGTTCGGCAATGGCTTCCGTGACCGGGAATATGCGACCGGCGAACCATGAACGAACATCGATATCAAGCCAGTCCTGCAACATGGCACGCCTCTCACTTACCGGAAGGGTAGCGATGCCTTTGCAGATTTCACCAATCGTCATGACACTCAGGAACACGTCTTCCTTGTCAACGTTTCTAAGAAACTCCACTACTCGCACATCGGGTTTCTCGCGAGTGAGTTGAGAAGGGATATTCGTGTCAACCAGATAGCGCTTCAAAGGCTGATATCCCGGCCTGTATCCCTGGCACGCTCAAAGTCGAGATTAAGGCCTCGAAGAGGAGCAAACAGTTCGACCATGTCTTTTGCGATCGCCTGTTGTGCGGGCCTGACCGACGCATCATGCGCTGCTTTTTCAAGAAGACTTGCGGCAAAGACCTCGAGCTCCATGCCACGTGCGGCAGCCTGTCGGGCAAGTTCGTCCTGCGTCTCCGGTCGGATGTCGAGAGTGATGGTCACGGCTGGCCTCCTTGAGCCATTATCCCCCAGACAGCTTAAAGTGGGCGTGACCGAGGGACCCACGGGCAGTTTCTTGTTGTTCTGCAATGCGGTCTCATTTAGTAATGGCGCATGACTCCTAAAACTTGCCGGCAGCTCTCAAGGCTGAGGACTTTCTGTTTGTTGGCCGCGCTGGTCAGCGCAGCCCTGATATTCGCGCAAGCTCCGGCCACTGCCCCAGCCAAGCTGGTGGTGAAAAACGCCTTCATTCTAACCATGGCGTCAGGCCGGCGCGAGCCAGTGAGGGGCTACCTGGAGGTCGACGAGGATGGCCGGCTGATGACGGTCGCGGCGGGCGATCCTCCAGCCGGGCTACAGGCTAAAGAAACCCTGGACGCCGGCGGCCATTGGGTGATCCCTGGTTTCATCTCTGCTCATAGCCACTTATGGCAGAGCGCCTTCCGCGGGCTGGGCGCAGACCAGACGCTGACGGGATGGATCGACGCGCTCTATAAACCCGCCGCCAAATACAGCCCGGAAGATATGTACTGGTTCACCCTGGATGGCGCTCTCGACCATCTGCAGCATGGCATCACCGCGGCGTATAACTTCAACTACGGAGCGCGATCCACCGGCCGAACAGCCGCAATGGGAACCCTGGATGAATATGACCGGAACGATTTTCTGGCGGAGATGGACTCCGGCATCCGCTTTGTCCACGGCCTTTCGGTGGGCCGGGCCACCGCCCTGGGTGTGCAGCCCAGCTACGGAACAGAGCAGGCGCGGGCGCCGCTCAAGGCCTTTCTGGACTGGACGAGCAAGCAGCCCAAGTCGAGCAAGTTTCTATCCGTGATGATCAACGGCGGCACAGCGTTCAACGACACGTATCAACAGGCCCTGATGGAAAAGCAACTCGGAGACGAATTCCACCTGGCTAACCAAACCCACTACCTGGAGCCGCCAGAGACGCAGTATGAGCAGCAGAGCAAGTTTCGCTGGTTCATGGATAGTGGGTTGCTCTCGAAACAGCTGATCTTCGGGCATTTCATCCATACCAACAGCTTCATCATCGCGGAGAGCGCGAAGGCAGGCGTGGCAATGTCCTGGAATCCGTTATCGAATGGGCGGCTGGCGTCGGGGGTGGCGGATATCCCCGCTTATTTGAAGGCTGGCATCCGGGTGGGCATGGGCGTCGATGGCGAGGCCAGCGCCGACCTGGCGGATCCATTTGAAAATATGCGCACCGGGCTCTACGCGATCCGCGACAAGTATGAGAATGCGAAGATCATGAGCCCCTATGACGTGCTGCGGTTGCAAACCATGGGTAGCGCGGACGTGCTCGGCGTGGCGGATCGTCTGGGCAGCCTGGAGCCGGGGAAGTTTGCCGACTTCCTGGTGATCGATCCAACCCGTTTTCGGACGATTTTTGATCCTTACGCTTCCCTGGTCTTTGTTGCCGGCGAGCGCGACCTGGAACGCGTCTATGTGGGCGGCGATTTGCTGGTGCAGAACGGAGTAGTCCTGAAGCAGGACATGGTGAAGGAGAGAGCGGAGGTAAGCAAGCGCGTCGCCGCTCGGCGCTGAGATTTTTTGCTATTTGCTCAGAGATGTCCAAATCGCCGACCCTCGCGCGTCATGGTAGTAGCGGATGACAACGTCCGCCTAAAATTGATCACGGAGGGTTTCTATGCAATATCTATTGACGCTCTATGCGGACGAGGCAGGCTGGTCCAACATGTCGAAGAGTGAGCAGGAACAGGGCATGGCAGCTTACATGGCCTATGGGGAAGCACTGAGGGCAGCGGGCGCCTGGCAGGGTTCGAACCGGCTGCAGCCAATCTCAACCGCCACCACGGTGCGCAACGTCAACGGCAAGACGCAGGTGCTGGATGGCCCCTACGTGGATTCGAAAGAGCAGCTGGGCGGCTATTATTTGATCGAAGTGCCCGATCTGGATGCCGCACTCTCCTGGGCCGCGCGCTGCCCCGGCGCCGGCCATGGGGTGGTCGAGGTTCGCCCGATCTGGAGCATGCCTGAAGTCAGCCGGGCACAAAATCTGCAACACGCTACGGCTTGAGAAACCGTCCATGCACTCATGCGAAGGCGAGGAGCAGGCGCGCAGCACGGCGGAAGCAGTTGCGCGCCGCAGCTACGGCAAGCTCGTCGCCTTTCTTTCCACACGCACACATGACGTAGCCGCCGCTGAGGACGCGCTGTCCGAGGCCTTCGCATCGGCACTGGCAGACTGGCCAGGCAAAGGCTGCCCGGCCAATCCGGAAGCATGGCTGCTTACCGTCGCCCGGCGCAAGCTCATCGATGCGGCACGGCGCCACCATAGCAGCGATCTGGTGGACGAGGACCTGGAGCAAATCGCCGCGGTGGTGGACGACGATCTCGACGCTGATCCCGCGGAGATTCCCGACCGCCGGCTTGCCCTGATGTTTGCTTGCGCGCATCCCGCCATTGACGCCGCTATTCGTGCGCCTTTGATTCTGCAGGTCATCCTGGGACTCGATGCGGCAACCATCGCATCGGCGTTCCTCATGTCTCCGACGGCCATGGGCAAGCGGCTGGTGCGCGCCAAGAGCAAGATCCGGGAGGCTGCGATTCCGTTTTGCATTCCTGGGCGCGAAGAATTACCCGGACGCCTCGATACTGTGCTTGAGGCCATCTACGCCGCGTTCTCGGAGGGTTGGAGCGATGCGGCAGGGACTGACAGCTCGCGACGCGATCTTACCGGCGAAGCGTTCTTTCTGGCTCGGCTGGTGACCGAGCTGTTGCCTACAGAGCCGGAAGGACTCGGCCTGCTCGCACTGATGCTGCACGCGGAAGCCCGGCGCCGCGCGCGGCGCAGCGATGACGGAGACTATGTTCCCCTGGCCGAACAGGATGTTGCGCGTTGGGACTTGCAGATGATCGATGAGGCCGAAGCGCTGCTGCTTCGCGCGCAAGCTTTCGGTGTGATCGGCCGCTATCAACTCGAAGCCGCAGTCCAGTCGGCGCACGTGCATCGCCGCTGCACGGGTCACGCTGACTGGGAAGCGGTGTTGCAGATCTACGACGCGCTCTTCGCCATCACCGGCTCACCTGTCGTGGCCATCAACCGCGCGCTGGTTGTGGCGGAGCTACAGGGCGCGCACGCAGCTCTCGAGGCCATGCCCGACCCCGCCTGCGATGCCCGACTGGTCGAGTACCAGCCCTACTGGGCGGCACGCGCGGAGTTGTTGGCTAATACAGGTGCGTACGAGTGACGCCCGGCATGCGTACGAGATCGCCATCGGTCTGGAGCGCGATCCCGCAGTCCGCCGTTTCCTCGAGCGGCGCCGAGCGGCGTTCGAAGTTTCAAACGCATGATGAGGAACACGCAGTTAGCGGATCAGATGGAGGGCTTGGGCTCCGTTCACAACCGCATCCGCGACCAGGCGCTGGTCGAAGGTGGCAAGTTGTCCCCCGTGCGCGCTCGCTAGCGCCAGCAGATAGCTATCCGTAACCTGCGCGGAATCCAAAAGCCGGCTACCATCCACGCGCGCTGGATCAAGGAGCGTAATGTCGTCGGGCCAAAAATCGTGGCCAGGCAACTGCACACATCGCTCTCAGTAGCTCTGCAACCGCCGCCGGTGTACCGGGGGAGTTTGGGTAACGAGCGTGCCCAACAATTCGCAGGACACCGTTTTCCGTGAGCGGGCAGGTAGCCCAGGCTTTCCTCCCTGAGACCGCAAACCACTCGTGGGCGCGGTCGTGCTGGATATGCGCCGGGTCGATCAACGCGATGAGGACGTTGATATCGATTAGAAACCGTTTCAACGCAGTTCCTCGCGCAGCTGATGCACGAGCTCTGATGTCACCCGCTTAGCACCTGCGCGCACCGGCAACAGCGGAACTCCATTCCGCGTCTGCCGCCGAGATTCGGTGGATTCAATCCTCGCCTGGCAAGGGAGGAGATGACCTCGCCTACTGTCTTGTCTTGCGCTGCGGCCATTTCCTTGGCTGCACTGAGGACATCATCGTCAATGGATAGGGTAGTCCGCATCTCTCTCCTCCTACATCAAACATCATACATCAGATGCAAGGGGTTAGAAAAATGGCCGGAATTCAACTGCCGTCCGGGAACCCACCGCGGTGCAAGACCATGGGGAAGTCGGGAAGGACCTCTGGCCTGGGGAGCGATGCGCGCCAACCTTCGGGATAGGGCTCCAATCCGCGAAAAAGTGGGGATTGCTGCTCTGCAGGCCCGACGACCAGTTGCTCAAGCAACTCCCGTAGACGGCCGATGGCCTGCTCGCCAAAGCGTGCCTGCCAACGCTCTTCAATGGCCAACAGCAGCTGACGGTACTTGTCTTGTGCCTTCCGGCCTTTGGGAGTAAGCACCAGCACCTTCTTCCGGCTGGCGGTCGATTTCGGCTGGATCACGGCGTATCCGCGCTTGCCAAGAAAGCTCAGCGACATCGCGATCGCCTCCTTCGAAACTCCGGATAGGCGCGGGAGATCGCTCACCTCGACCCCTTCCTCACACGCGAGGCGCAGGACATTGGCGCTGATGGCAAGCGACACCTCCGACTCTCGCTCGAACTCAATGGCGAAAGACAGCAGGACCTTCGAGAGGAGTGAAGCCAGAGGAAGACTGGTGATCGTTGCTGCATCCGCCGACGCACTCTGCGCGTCTTCCGGCCCCTTGCTGAAGAGCCCGTACCCCAGGATCGGGAGACCGTCGGGCAAGGCAACTTCAATCTGGCTGACTATGGTGACCAACGCTTCGCGAAGATGGTCGATCGTGTCCTGGCCAAACCGTTCCCGCCAACGCTTCTCTATGAGGCTATCCAGCGTTCGCCAGATCTCCATAGCCTTTCGGCCACCGGGAGTAGGGATGACCATTGCGTTGGGCTTGACGACGAGGTAACCCCACCACTCCCCCAGGCGCGTCAACCAGGTACGCATGTTTTTAGCGGGCATCCGCAGCCGATGCTGCAGCTCACGAACGGTGATTCCCTCTTCATCGATAAAGCGCATGAAGTTCGACCACATGACCATCGATACCAGCCAGGGGACTGGGTGCGAACGAGTGGTCGAGCCGTGGTTCGTCGTGCGATGCGGCACCTGGTGCTCGAACTCATTGTCGAACTCGATGGTAAAAGCAACCAGCGCGTGCGACAGCAGGGTTGGCAGGGATAGGCGGCCATCCATGAACCAATGATCCCATGGGACCAGCTGCTTGTTGGTCCTGATTCGCGGTGTCAATCGCTGCCTCAATATGCGAGAATCGGTTTCCGTCTGAATTCAGGAAATTCCAACAAGGCAAGGTCTCATGTCTGATAAAGCAACGGCTTGTCCTCTTACGCTCGAAGTTGTCCGGGCGGGGAACGCTTTGGTTGTGCGCTGCGACGGCAAGTTGGTGGCGGGGGTAAACGATATTCTCTACGTCAGGGTCAGCCAGTTAATGCCCGATACCAAGAGAATTGTGCTGGACTTGACCAACCTGACGCGCGTAGACAGCATGGGCCTGGGCACGCTGGTTCGTCTGTATGTTTCTGCCCGGTCGGCGGGCTGCAGTTTGGAACTCATCAATCTTGGCAAACAGGTTCGGCAGCTGCTCGGTACGACTGGTCTCATGAAGGTGTTCGCTGACATCGGGGAAAGTGGCATCAAGATGTGCTGATCGTGAGGCTAGCGCTGCATGGTGATCTCTGCACCGTATAGCGCTAGCAGCGGATGATGAATGACGGCGCGGAACTCGTATTTACCGTCCGGGGAGAGGCCGTCGATATGGGTTGTAAAAGGGCCGGGTTTGGAGATGGTCTGTGCGGGCGTCGCGGTCCAACCGGCGGAACGGGAGTTGGCGTCTTCGCCCACGATCGGACGGTACTCAAATCCGACTTGTAGTGATGAGCTGTCACCCATATCGATGACTTCGCCGCGCAGTGTCTCCTGAGAACCCGATGATTCGGCGGCCGACCCGGTGGTCTGCACGTGCGGTGGCGTGAGCGCCGGCTCGGCGTTGGTAATCTTCAGCACAGCAGGGTTTGGCCAGTGAAAGTTGTCCTGCAGGCGTTGGGTCTGCATCACGCGAACATGCAGGCCGTCCTTTTCCTGATGCCAGGTGGATTGGGGCTTGATTTCAGGGTGATACTCGGCTACCTGGTCGTTCTGGCCAAGCACGCTCACTTCCGTCTTAGCGGTCCCGCGAACCGAATGCAGCGTGAATTCCTTCCAGGTCGCGCGCGGCCAAGGTTTGTCTGATTCGACGATGGCGTAGAGCGCCTGGCTGTCTTTCTTCTTGGTGAACCAGATGTCACCTTCGTTGGTAATGACCCAGGGCCTCACTGCATAAATCGCGTCGGAGTTGACGAACATCCAGAGGGCTATTTCGCGCAGGCGCTCTTCTTCTTCAATGGGCAGCTCTCCATTCGGCTTAGGACCCACATTGAGTAAGAGGTTGCCACCCTTGGCGCGCGTCTCGATCAGCAGGCGAATCAGCTCGCCTCCTGACTTGTAGTGCTCATTCTGCGGCTGGTATTGCCACGCGGTGCCCATGGTCATACAGGTTTCCCACGCGCCCGGCATCGGCATTCCCGGAACGGTGAGCTCGGGAGTTTTGATGGCTCCCCGGGTGACGATGATGTCAGGATCCAGTTTCCAGGCAAGGTCGCGCAGACCGACCGCTTCCCCATCAAGAAAAAGTGCATCGATTTTGCCGTAGTGTGTCAGCAACTCGCGGAGCTGGGTCTGGTCGTATTCCATCAGGCCCGGGTTGTTGCGCGGCTGAACCTCGGGAACCGAGCGCTCGATGGTCTTGCCGTTCTGGTGAAGCCACCAGAAATCGTCGGGTGAATAATAAACGCCGGTGGCAATGCCTTGGGAACGGAAGGCGTCGAAGACCTCCTTGGTGATATCGCGATGAAACGGAGTATTCATGATGCCGAAGGGGGTGGTCTTGGTGTCGAACATCGCGAAGCCGGAATGATGCTTGGTAGTGAACATGACGTAACGCACGCCGGCCAGACGCGCTAACCGGGCCCAATCCAATGGATAGAAATCGTGCGGATCGAAGGTTTTGGGCAGCTCCTCGAAGAAGTGGTTAGTGTATTCGGGAGATGCGCCAACCAGCGAGTGGCTGATGACCACGCCAAGCTGACTGTCCACGCTCCAATGGATGAAAAGGCCGAACCCCTGATCGCGGAACCACTCCAGCCGCTCCTGCTTATTCAGGGAGCCTACTTCCGGATCATCCGCGGCAGCGAAGCAGGTCAGAACGAAGAGATTGAAGGCCAGGAAGAGCGAGGCCAGCAGACGCATGGTACGAATAAGAAATCGCGTTCCGGACATGGGAGGTCGGTCCATTCAAATGCGGATTGAAAATCCTCGTGTGAGGCAATCACAACGATATATGAAATTGATCTCTCTCCAAAAATTCCTGAACTTGGTGAGAGGCGCTCACGCCGGCAAGAACAGCTGAACTGATCGAGATCAGAGTCGCGGGCTGAACTAAAATTTCCCCGACGGCTTGTCGAATTCCGGTCTCGCCGTTCGTCGTTTTAGTGAAGGCCGGCCCGAGAACCCAGCCTGAAGGACTATTACAGGAGAAGACATGCCGCAATATCTAGTTGCTATTCAACACCCCGAAAACTACGACCCGTCGCTGGAAGGTGAAGCGATGATTCGCGACATCGGCGCACTCAACGAAGAGATGGATGCCGCAGGCGCCCAGTTCTTCGCAGGCGGTCTGGAATCGGTAAGCCACGCTAAATCGCTGCGCAAGCAGCCCGGCGGCAACGTCTCCATCACCGACGGCCCCTACCTCGAAGCCAAGGAACACATCGGCGGCTTCTGGATCCTTGAGTGCGCCGACATGGACGAAGCACTGGCCTGGGGACGCAAAGCCGTCGTCGCCTGCCGGGTTCCTGTCGAGGTGCGAGCGTTCCTCAAAATCCGGCCGAAGACTTCGAGCACCGGAACGTCGTAGCTAGGTTGCATGAGCGATATAGCTAAGACGATTGAGGCCGTGTGGAAGATCGAGTCCACACGCCTCATCGCCGCGATTGCTCGCGTCACCCGCGATATCGGCATTGCCGAGGAGCTGGCGCAGGATGCGCTCGTGACTGCCCTCGAAGTTTGGCCCGAGGAAGGCATCCCTGACAATCCCGGGGCATGGCTGATGACGGCGGCGAAGCGGCGCGCGATCGATTCGTTGCGGCGCGGCCGCATGCTCGTACAAAAGCATGAAGAGATTGCCCGCGAGCTGGAGTGGCAACAGCAGCGCCTTGGAGACGCTTTGGATCACTCGCTGGATCAGGTGATCGATGATGACGTGCTGCGGCTCATCTTCACCGCGTGCCATCCCGTGCTTGCGGTCGAAGGACGCATCGCGCTCACGTTGCGCCTGATCGGCGGCCTCACCACAACGGAGATCGCGCGTGCGTTTCTTGTGCCGGAAAAGACGCTGGGCCAGCGGATCTCTCGCGCCAAGAAGACCCTCTCGGAGGCACACGTTCCCTTTGAGACGCCGAGTGGGGACGAGTTGCGTCGCAGGGTTGAGTCCGTGCTCATGGTGGTTTACTTGATTTTCAATGAGGGCTATACCGCGACCTCGGGCGATGAATGGATGCGGGCGGCTCTCGCTGAAGAGGCGCTGCGCCTGGGGCGCATGCTGGGGCAACTTCTCCCCGGCGAATCGGAAGTTCATGCACTTCTGGCATTGATGGAGTTGCAGGTAGCGCGCAACGCAGCGCGACGGGGCAAAAACGGCGAGGCCGTCTTATTGCCGGATCAGGACCGCTCCTTGTGGGACTACGCGCATATCCAGCGAGGAATGACCGCGCTCGAACAAGCGCAAAGGCTAGGCGGTGGCGCGAAACCCTACGCGTTGCAGGCAGCCATTGCCGCATGTCACATGCGCGCTCGCACCGCCGAAGAGACAGACTGGGACCGCATCGTTCTTCTCTACGACGCCTTGCTGCAAATCAATCCATCTCCAATCGTGGCTCTCAATCGCGCAGTCGCCGTCGGCATGGCCCAAGGCCCAGCCGCGGGACTCGACGCACTCGACGCTGCCGCCACCCTCGCCGGTGACTCTACGCTAGCCGGCTACCATCTCTTTCCCAGCGTTCGCGGAGACCTGCTGATGAAGATGGGCAGGCTCTCTGAGGCACGTGAAGAAATCCAACGCGCCATCGCAATGACGAAGAACCTGCGGGAACAGGAATTGCTGGCGAACAGGTTGAAGCAGTTGGCGTAGGCGGCCTTCTCCGATCAGGTGCAATTCTCTCCTTTGAAACGCTCTTCTCGGAACGAACGCCTCTCGTTGACGACAAATCGCCAACTCACTCACCGACGAATCGCCTTCCACATGGACGAGGTGTCGGCATTTCGTCCACTTGCCAAAGGCATAGATTCCATCTGAATGGCTCGATGAGCGCATTCGCCCTGATAGCGTCAATTCACGATCATGCCCAGACGGATCGCCGAACACTAGCCGACCAGACGGCGTGAGCCAATTCCGAGTTGTTAAACAACTAGTAACTTCCGGGTAGGCGGTGATCCTCCCGCAACTCGCGAAGGCGTCCAGAATGACTTGCGAAAGTGTCTCAATGAGTGGGTTGGCGATTTGGTATCATCTGACAAGCGAATGAGAGAAGCAGCCGCATTTGATCGGCGCAACTATCCCTCCGGGCAACGCACCCTGTAACATGAAACTCGTCGACGCAGTGCTTGAATACATCGTTTGACCTCGATGACACTTATGGCAGTGAACCGGTTTGATTTGCCTTTTTCACAATTTGCGGTTGAAGACCTCCGTAGCCGATTGGAACGGACGCGCTGGTGCGATGACGCTCCAGATGAAACGTGGGAATATGGGTTTGACCGCCAGTTTTTAAAAGATATTTGCCCCTACTGGGGCCACGAGTTTGATTGGAAGGCGAAGGTGGAGTGGCTTTCGTCTTTTCAACATTTCCGGTTCGATTGGGAGGGTGGCAGGACTCATTTCATCCATGAGCGGGGCAACGGTCCCGCTCCCATGCCGCTTATACTCACGCACGGCTGGCCCGGATCTTTTGTTGAGATGATGCGACTGATTCCGCTGCTGACCGACCCTGCGGCGCACGGCGGCGATCCGGCAGACGCATTCGACGTGGTTGTACCATCTCTGCCCGGATACGGCTTTTCCGACAAGCCGACTAGCCGCGGAATGAACAGCTTTGGCATCGCCAATCTGTGGGCCAGGCTAATGCAGGCACTGGGATACGAGCGCTTTGCCGCTCAGGGCGGAGATATCGGCGCCGGCGTGACCACGGTCTTGGGTTTACGCCATGCCGAGCATCTCATCGGCATTCATCTGAACTACATTCCGGGGTCCTACCGGCCCTACATTACGGATGAGACAGAACTGACTCAAGAGGAACATCGTTTTCTCGCAGAAGCAGCGCGGTGGAATGACAACAATGGAGCCTATGCGCATTTGCAGGGAACGCGCCCACAGACAGCTGCCGTTGCGCTGAACGACTCGCCTGCAGGCCTTGCGGCATGGATGTTGGAGAAGTTTCGCGAGTGGTCCGACTGTGATGGCGATCTCTATCGCAGCTTTACGCGGGACGAGTTGTTGACCAACATAAGTCTCTATTGGATGACCCAGACGATCGACTCGTCATTCCGCTTGTATTACGAAAACAGAAGGGCGCCGCTCCATTTTGAACAGAACGAGTTCGTTCAACCCCCGTGCGCTGTGGCTCGGTTTCCCAAGGAGATTCTCTCCCCTCCCCGCGAGTGGGTGGAGCGCGGATACAACGTTCAGCGCTGGACGAATATGCCTCATGGGGGACACTTCGCCGCCGCAGAAGAGCCTGATCTTCTAGCAGAGGATATTCGTACGTTCTTTCGCGGGCTGCGAAAGTAGAGAGTGTGTCTCCGGCAATAGTGTTCCAGCAACAGTGGTGATGCTTCAGGTCGTGTCAGTTGACGCGAACAGGCCAATGCGCTCATCCAGACAAAGGGGAGGAGAATTGCGGGTTCCGGGCGTATCGTCGCCAACCCAGACATTACACCGGTTTTGGGGTAACTTCCAGAATGGCGGTGATCCACCCAGAGCTACCATTAGGGCTACTCTGGGCAGTTCGACGAGAGTGGATAATGCACATGTGTGAGACCATCGACGCCACAGAGTAACGCGTTAATCGCTCGGGGGAACGGTCGTCCACCCTTTGCATCGAAACCGCGCATGACAAACCGTTGCAGGGTGCGACCTCGCGGAATGGAAACCTCAAGGATCGTCTGACAGTCGGAGGGCCGCGGCTGATGATCAGCGTTGATGATTCCTGTGAACTGATGGAGTGTTTCGCTCCCGAGTCGTTGTTGCAACACGGTCAATTCCGGAGCTGCCAAAACTCGGCGCTTTACCACTAAGCCATCGTCTGAATCATTTGAGGTGTCAATATACTTGAGGTCCCCGTCATCGAAGACGACTGCATAGAGCGTTCTGCCCACCGGCAATGGATTACATTGCCCCTGATTGTCGGTATAAAGCTCAACAAGCGGAGCATGGTGCGTCTGTCCCGCGAGGAGTGTGGCACATGTCTGGAGCAGCACCCAAGACGGCGGAGAAACCCTCATTCGCACACAATACGCTCCTTCTGACGTATTGTCGCCAACTGGGAAGCGACGCCGTTTTGGAGCTCCTTCAACTGAGTGTCATTGCATTTTCACCAGGGCAAGCCACGCAATCATCGTTCGAAGTTGCGTCAGTCAGGTCCAGCCAACAAGGTGTCGGCCCGGACTACAACAACCAGATGGATTCACCGGTCGAAACGTCACGCTGAGACGTCTCGTCGCCGAAGCGTGGCAGTGCCAGCTCGATCAGGTGTTCGGACCGCCCTGGCTCGACCATAACGAATACGACATTGCGACACGCATGCCTGAAGGCGCGAGCAAGGAACAGATTTCCCTTATGCTTCGCAGCCTTCTCTCCGAGCGTTTCCGTTTGAAGGAGCACAGCGACACTCTCCAGATGCGCGTCTACGAATTAATGATCGGCCAAGGGGGCCCGCGAATCCATCCGATCGCACCAGGAAGCGCAGTGACTGGCGGATCGGGTGTTCGCTTCCGTGGAGATATGCGCCACTTCGCCGATCTTCTCGCGGTCCAATTCTCTATTCCTGCGGCAGATAGTCCCAACGTACCGGCGAGGGCCGGTGGGACTCCAATCCCTGTTCTGGACAAAACAGGACTGCAAGGCATTTATGGAGATTTGTGTTCAGACGGGCCTGGAACTTTGCTTTAAGTGGTAAACCGGTTAACATTTTTCAGAACCTCTTCGGAAGCGCGGCCCCGACAAAAGATCGTCTCAGACCGAAGGCAACGTGAGCTCACCTTCGACCCGTAGCAGACTCTTGTTTCCCCAAGTGACAGTCCCGTCTGACAGTCCCGTCCACTAAATTCTCGTTGAGGTTAAGCAGAGGATAAGCAGTTCTGTCCCGCCTTTGTTCCCGCCTTTGTTCAGAGGTCTATGGAACGAGAAACAGCGATTCCCTATTGCAGCAATCCTGGGGATAGGTGCAGTGCACTTCGCCGATCGTGACCACAATTGGGGACAAAGGAAGCGAAAGGCCAAGCGTCAACCGAAATCGGTCAAGCGCCTGCAAACGCTTCATGGAACCTTCATTGTGAAGAGCCACGCAGAGGAGTATGATTCGGGCGCTGCCGGTCCTTGTCAGGCACGACCGGCAAATTGGGCCCTCGAAAGCGACACGGCCCTACATTGTCCCCCTCCAGAGAACGGGACTTTGCAGAGTCCAATCGGTACTGACTCTCCCCCCCGGCGTTTAGATCTTCACAAGGAGGAATTTTCTATGCTTGTCAATCGTTCGCGTCTGTTGACGATCCCCGGTTGCGTTGTCCTGTACCTGTCCCTCGCCCAAACCCTCGCGGCTGCTACTCTTTGCGTCAATCCTCATCAGTCCGGCTGTTGGACGACCATCCAGGCGGCTGTCGATCATGCCTCCGCGTATGACGTCATTCAAGTTGCCGCTGGTACCTATAAGGAGTACGTGACCATTGGCATTCCCATTTCCATCTTCGGCGCCGGCGCCGAATCAACGATCGTGAATGCCGCTAACCTGCCGCATGGCTTCTTCGTAGACGGATTTGACCATCCCGGCCTCGCCTGGGTGAGCATCGCCGGCTTCACCGTCGAGAATGCCCTCTTCGAAGGAATCCTGGTGGTGAGTGCTTCGCACGTGACGATTCGCAAAAATCAGATCAATGACAATGACACCAGTCCGGGCCTGCTTTTCACCATGGCAACCACGGGGTGCCCGGACCAACCCGGCTCCGGCACATACGAAACCGATGAAACGGGTGACTGCGGCGGCGCTCTTCACCTGGTAGGAACGAGCCATTCGATTGTGTCTGACAATTTGATGACCGGGAATGCGGATGGCGTCCTGATCAGCGACGAAACTGCAGAAAGCCACGACAATCTGCTCATTCACAACACGCTTAAGGATAATCCGTTAGAGTGCGGCATCGTTCTTGGCTCTCACCCGCCCAGCGGACATGCTTCTGCCCCTTTTGCTCCTCACTTCGGCATTAACAACAATACCGTGGCCGAGAACGTCTCCACAGGGAACGGGGTCAAGATTGGAGGTTCGGGTGTAGGCCTGTTTTCGGATGGCAATGGCGCTGGGACGGTGAGCGGCAATTTGATTATTCGCAATACGCTGATCGGGAATGGCCTTGGAGGGGTTGCGCTACACACCCACGTGGGTCCGGCTTTCGGCCTGTCTGCGGATAACTTTTATGGCAACGTGATTATCGGCAACTACATTGCGAAAAACCTCGCCGACCAGGACGACACCGCCACCCCTGGCAATGTGGGAATTAACATCAATAGCGGCGCTGGCGGCACTCCCGTGCTCGGCACCGTCATCTCCTACAACGTGATCCGCGAAGAGGACGTGGACATTGCGGTAAACACTCCTGCCGAAGTGGACATCCATCTCAATGACCTGGGTGGGGACAAGATTGGTGTCGCCGATGTGTGCACCTTCGACAAGGCCACTGTATGTACCGGCAGCATCAATGCAACCCTGAACTATTGGGGCTGCAAGGATGGCCCGGGCGCGGCAGGGTGCACCACGGTCAGCGGATCCGATATCAGTTTTGCCCCTTGGCTTCGCGAAGCCATCCGTAAGGACGAAGATGGGCACGACGATTAGGGCGGGCAGCAAGCGTCGGGTGGCCCATTCGCGCCCTTCTTTGGCTTGAGCGGGCTCCTGGCTAAGCTGCGTTGGATTTTCTAGACCGGAGCCGTGAGAGTTCCTGCGGCTCATGCATCGTGAAGCATCCTTTGCCCGCGAGCTGCCGTTTCGGAGATAAAGGGACAGCACGTGTGCTGCAGAAGCACGGAAGGAGTAGAGGTGAAATGAAATCCGTGTTGTAAAGCTGCGTAGAAGATGAGGTAGGCCCCTCGGGATCCGCTTTCAAGAGCAGGTCTCAAACTAGCCCGAGCCGTTGCGGTAAAGAGCCGTGGTGGTGAGCGTCGGGTGAAAAGTTTCGCAGGAGTTTCGTGGACAAGGAGTTTCGAGTTTCATAAGTTTGCGAGCGGAGTACGGAACTATTTTGCAAGGTAAGCGTGATTAAATGGCGATGTCCAACATGGAACCGTAAAGCGACGGTTGGACAACGCTCCTTAAAGCCTGAAGCGGTTTGCAATCGGTGCATTCAGTGCGTCGAGATCCGCCTTACTCCGTTAACTGGAAGATGCGGATCTGAACCAGCTTGCTGATGGTCAGGTCGTTAAGCCCCTTAGCCTGCATGCGATGGATGAACTCCGGCGGGATCTAAAGCCGAATTCATTGCAACGCATTTACGTACGGCCGATGCTCGCTGCGGCGAGGCAGGCCGTACCCTTCAGGAAAATGTGTTTTGCCGCAGCCTGTTTAGTCCCGGCTTCAAAAACCCCGCGGCTAAAGCCGGAGGAGAATAGTCCTACGGGAGCCGCTCGGCTTGAAAGCCGAGTTCCCTCGCATGCATGCGGACGGGGGCTCCCGGTGGTGGCGCGTTCTGTGCCGTCGCAGTCAAAAGCGTGGGGTGACGTGGGAACGCATGATTGCGATTGCCAAGCGGTGGCTTCTTTCTCCACGCGTGCTCCACCCTTATCCCGTGCAACGCTTCGCCGCCAATCATCCGAGATAAGAGCCGCATGCGCTAGTGAGCGCTCGTGCGGAATCTGAGCGGGGGGTATCAGGCAACTGATATCCCTACCGCGACTCACCGATCTTCCTGGTCATGATCTTGGGTTGACGAGAACAGCCTAAGGCACGTTTCCACCTCAGATTCCGTACCGTCTTGAGAGTTCCGGGAGGATCGTCACCAAACCGTCAATAACTGGTTGAGTAATAGCCCGCCAAGGGCTGTGAAACCGATAACGCCGCGTTCCTTGGAGGTTCCGCTCACTTCCACCCGAAATCAACCGTTTTAGTCCAGCGAGCAGGATCACTCCTCGAAAACGCGCTTTTTGTCAGGAACGATTCTGGGCTGGTGCTAAATCGCCAACTCGCTCATCGACGAATCGCCACATGGACGAGATGTCAGCATTTCGTCGACTTGCCAAAGGCATAGATTCCATCGGAATGGCTCGATGAGCACATTTGCCTGTTGGCGTCAGCTAAGAACTCACTTGACATGCGATAGTCGAATGTCTACCATCAGTTCCCAGATCGAGAGTCGAATATCTTCCATGGCAAAGTAGGCATAGCAATCGGGAATTCACATACTCCCGATTGAATCGCATTGGAGGCAGATGACCGAGACCGGATCACGAGTGATGTGGCCCGCCACCGAGGAGAGTTGAGATGAGAAGGTGGCAACTGAAGAAAAGGAACGCGGACCTGGAGCGCGAGTTGCGTTCCGATCTGGAATTAGAAGAAGAAGAGCAACGGGAAAGCGGCTCGTCACCGGAAGAGGCGCGATACGCGGCCCGGCGCGCTTTCGGCAACGCGACCTTGATAAAGGAACAGACCCGCGAAACTTGGGGCTGGACGCCAATGGAACGTTTGTTGCAGGACCTTCGCTATGCAGTGCGCCAACTGCGGAGGTCTCCAGGGTTCACCCTGATCGCCCTGCTCATCATGGCATGCGGCATCGGCGCCAGCACAGCGGTCTTCAGTATCATCGATTCGGTTCTCCTGCGCCCCTACGCCTTCCGCGACCCCGGGCAGATCGTGGTCTGGCGCGAGGTGGTGCAGGAAGCAGTCAAGCAATATCCCTCCGTCCCTGACAATTACCGTCACTTCCTTTATCTGAGATCGCATGCGAACACGATCCAAGACGCAGCGCTTATTCAGAACGCATCCTTCGCCGTCACGGTCGGCGGAGATCATCCCCGCATCGAGAAAGGGCTCAATGTCTCGCCTAACTTTTTCTCGGTGTTGGGCGTGACGCCAATGGTCGGTCGCACCTTCCTCCCGGAAGAGGCGCAGCCGGGCAAGAATGGTGTGGTTCTAATCAGCTGGGTTGCGTGGCAGAATCTGTTTCACGGCGACCCCAGCCTTGTGGGCCGCACCGTCAAGATTAAAGGCCAATCGGCAACGGTCATTGGAGTTCTTCCCCGTAGTTTCGAGTTCCCCGTAATCAATGAAATGCGCGGTGGTGCGAGCCCAGACCAAACGTCCCCATATGAAGTGTTCCAGCCATTCGTCCCACAGGGAGACGATCTCACTTCAGACGACGCCGATTTCGCCTTCCTCGTCATCGCACGCCTAAAGCAGGGCGCAACCGTCGGCCAGGCGTCCACCGAACTCTCCGGCATGCTGAGCGCTTATTCAGCGACCAATCACTTGCCCATACACCTGAGCGCTATCGTCGAGCCGCTCTCGCAGGAGGTGACAGCCAACATCGGCAAGGCGCTATGGCTACTTCTCGCGGCGGTTCTTGGTCTCCTGCTCATTGCCTGCGTGAATCTCGCCAGCCTGCAACTGGCACGAGCCATGGTGCTTGAGCGCGATAACGCGGTTCGCGCCGCACTCGGAGCCGGGCGGACTCGCTTGATTCAAGCAGCATTGATGGAAACCGTCGTCCTCTGTCTCACGGGCGGAGTCTGCCGGCATTCTTCTGGCACTCGGCGGAATTCGGCTGTTTGCAGCCATCGCGCCGGAGAACCTTCCCCGCCTGCGCGAAATCCATGTCACTTGGCCCGTCCTATTGTTCGCTTGCGGAGTCTCAGGAATCACCGCCCTGCTCTCCGGCATATTTCCCGCTCTGAGATCGCTCCGTTCCAATCCTCAGCGCGCGTTGCAGTCATCTTCGACGCGCGTAATTCGCGCCGGCCAGGCCTCCTTCGCCCGCAGAGTGCTCATCACCTTTGAAATCGCATGCACAGTCGTGCTCCTCATTGTTACCGGCCTTGTGGTGCGCAGCTTTTCCCGTGTCCTCAATCAGCAGCATGACTTCGACGCCAAGCATGTCATCCTCGCCGAGGTGGATCTCCTTAGTCCGAGGTACGAAGTGGCGAACGATTCCGGAGATTCCGCCCGTTCCGAATTCATCGATCGCGTGCTCGACAAAATTCGCTCGACTCCAGGCGTGGAGTTCGCGGCCATCACCAGCACCATGCCCCTGAGCGGCGATGCAGCCGTGCACAGCATCTACCGTCCGGACCATCCGCTGCCGGAGGGCGAAGTTCCCACGGCAAATCTGCGCAACGTCAGTCCAGGATATTTCGCGACGATGCAGACGCGGCTCATCGCCGGCCGCGAGTTTACCGCTAGTGAACGCTCTCATCCGCAGAGCGCAATCATTTCTCAAACAGCGGCACAAGCAGCGTGGCCCGATAGCCAGGCGCTTGGCCGCCAGTTCAAATTCGATGGGCGCATTTACACGGTGACCGGAATCGCCGCCGATGCCCGCATCGCGAATCTCAAGGAGAACATCCCCGTCGTCTACTTGCCTTTCTGGCACGATCCGCCCGGCTCCGTATTCTTCCTGGTGCGCACCTCGCGTACCCTCGACGAATTCGCGCCGACGATTCGCCGCCAGGTCTGGGATGTTGACCCTGAAGCCGCCATTCCTGTCATCGAAATGCTCGATACGCAAATGGCGCAGTCGGTTGCGCCGGAGCGTTTGCAGTCAATCGTTCTATCCTCGTTCGGCATCGCGGCGCTGATCCTCGCGATCCTCGGAGTCTATGGCGTTCTGATCGTATTCGGTCTCGCTCCGAACACCTGAATTTGGCATCCGCGTTGCGCTCGGATCGAGTAAAGGTTTGCTCATCCGCCTTGTTCTACTCGAAGCCCTGGTGCCTGTCGGTGGAGGTATCGCGCTCGGCCTGTTGACATCGCTTGCAGCCACCCGCGCCATCCGCAGCCTGCTTTACGAAACCAGCCCCGCAGACCCCGCATCGATCGTCACCAGCGTGGGCGTTCTGCTTGTTGCCACATTAGTCGCCGCGTTTCTGCCGGCATACCGTGCCTCACGGATTGACCCCATCAAGGTCCTGCGCAGCGAATAAAGGAAGCCACTGAAAGGTGTCGCGACCGGTTATGCGAAATAAGGATGGGGTAGCAGAGCGAGTGCCGCACCTACGGCGCTCCCACGGCACGCCGGGACAGGCGGGATATCGTTCATCGATACCCCAGCTCTTCCGAGCCTGTGTGAGAACTGGTGAAAGGAGCCGTACGAAGGGCGCGGTTCAACAGGCCGCGAAAAAACTCATGTTTTGTATCAGGGCACGACTTTAGTCGGGCCGTAACAGATGGGGCTGATGAGGGCTGCCCTCAATTTCCTGTAGAGGCCTAATGAGCCATGGCACTTCATGCGGTTTTCCTTGCGAGAAAACCGCACACGCGGACCTATCCGGCATCCCCGTACAGGAAATTGAGGTTTAGCCCCTGCGGCATTGCTTTTCTACTCGGTGCAAAATTTTCCGCAGCCTCTTCAACTTTAGTAGCTGAGGTAAGTCTTTCAAGACGCCTAGACCGAAATCAACCTGTTTTTGGTAACAGACACTGCGTTGAAAAGCCGTACCTCAGCGGCTAAAGCCGTCGTATTCGCAATCGTTTACGGCCCGACTGCAAAGTCGTGCCCTGATACAAAACATGAGTTTTTCCGCAGCCTGTTGGACCGTGCCCTTCATACGGCTCCCTTCACCAGTTCTCACACAAAACTCTAACGTCCTGGGGCATTCTCAGTCACACTTTTCCAAATTGGTGGTGGGAGCCCCCGCATTTATGCGGGGGAGAGAGCGCTTCAGCGCTCTGTGAAAGAGTCTCGACTCTGATCACGCGCTTTAGCGCTGGCAATGCCAAAGCATCATAAGTCCCTGCGTGAGAGAACCGAAGAAGAGAACCCCTCCGCTCCCGAGGCCCGGCCCGCCTAACGTACCTGCCCCGGCGTGCCGTGGGGGCCCAGCCCTTTCCAGTCTGTGTGAGAACTCGGACAGACTCTTCCGGGCTGGGGTGTCGCATGAAGGATATCCCGCCCTGCCCCGCCTGTCCCGGCGTGCCGTGGGAGCTCCGTAGGTGCGGCACTCGCTCTGCTACCCCAACCTTATTTCGCATAACCGGTCGCGACACTAGCTTGTCCAGCCACAAAGGATCGACTGCCCCTCTGCCCGGTTTTGCCTGCCCGGGCGTGCCGTGGGGCAGGTGTAGGATTCCACAGTACAAGTGACGCAGTGCAACAGCGCCCGCGAGCTTCCATCGGCGGCATTGCGGGCTCTGACCGCCAAAGCAGTTTCGCAATTGGTGCAGACCGAATCGATAGACTTTTTCGTGGTTTTTCTCCAGGAAAAACCACACCTCGCTATCTTTGTCAGACCACAGTGATTGCGAAACTGCTTCACGTCTCCAGTCAAACCAAAGTAACCTGCGAAACGATAACCGTCGATTCAAGAAAAGAGATTCGGCGGCCTGGTCCGATTCCGCAGTGCGCTATATGCTGTTGGCAGATGATTTCGGCACAACGGGCGGCCTCTCGTCACCCTCCCGCTGGTCGGCAGTTGCCGGTAGTTTCGGCCTAAGGCGAGCGAAGGACAGTTTTACCGCTGTCCGGTGTCACACTCGGTCCTTGTCTCAAATAAGGCAATCCAAGCATCCCGCCACGGCGGGATTTTTTCTTGCACCCCGTTGCGCCCCCAAGCGCAGTGGTAAACCTCTGTCCCTAACTTTTCTCAAACTCCAGGAGCCACCTATGCCCAAAAATAAAGTCAACGATCCCATCACCGATCAGGAAATAGCCTTTGCCCGCCTGGTCCTCTCTGGCACAATGACCGACCGTCAAGCCGCCGAAGCCGTCGGCCTCAACCCCGACTCCGCCGCCTACACCAAAGCCAAACCCCATGTCCGCGCCTACATGCTCGAACATCGCGCCGCCGTCGAGCAACAGCTCGTCCAGCAAGACGCCGACCTGTCCCGGCGTGCCGTGGAAGGACAGCGCCGCCTCAACCTGGACCGCGAACAAGTACTGACCCGCCTCTGGGAACTCGCCAACCTCAGCTCCGATATGACCCGAGGCAGCATTACCGGACAGGTCAAAGCCCTCGCCATGATCATTGCCATGGAAAACTTCATCCCCAACGGTCGCGCCGTCGACCGTCTCGCCATCTCTTCGGAGGAGAAATCCCCCCCAGCGCCCGCCCCAAAAATCCATACTGACGCCTGCCTGCCCCGGCCTGCCGTGGGGCTCCGCAGGCACCAGCCCTCAACCCATCGCACAATAAATGACCCGCAGCCAAGCCCTCCCCAGACCGCTCCCGGCTCGGCAGCAGAGGCGCCTCCAGATCCTGGCCCCAGCCAGTCCACCTTCGCCAACCGCTTTAGCCGCCCGGAAGCCCCGCCGGTGGCCCCTTATGTCCTCGGCGCCACTTTTCTTCCAGACATGAGAGTGCCTTTCTCTATAAAAGAGAACCCCTTTGCCCGCCCCCGCTGAGCTGCTAAATCCCCAAAAGGACCCAAAAATATCAAATTTTATAAATGGCTTCCAGCTACGCCGCCACCGCGAACGTCGCCCTGACCAATGAAGCAATGCCGGAAACCGCCTTAATTTGGACAAGTCTGATAGCCCACCGTCCCCATCCGTTTCCGTCGCGCGTCACGGATTTCGTCTGTAATCGCAAACTAAGACGGTGAGATCATCCGCTTGAGCCGAGGACCAACCTCTCACAGTATTTAGGATCAAGTCGGCGGCTTCTTCGGCAGTCATGTTTTCGCTTGTCCGCAGCAGGCTACTGAGGCGCTCATGCCCGAACTCTTCCTCGTCGGCGTTCGCCGCCTCGACGACTCCATCTGTATAGAGTAGGAGTCGATCTCCCTTCAGGAGCGGCCTCCTCGTCGATGTGTAGATCGCCGATGATAAAAGAGCCAGGATGAGTCCGTTCTCTTCTACGTGGGATATCTGCCCCTCTCTCAGCAAAAGCATGGGGGGATGTCCAGCGGCGGCGTAGCATAATTCGCCACAGTCGGGGTCCAGGTGGGCGTATGCAGCGGTGACAAATTGATTCTGCGTGTTTCCGCAAAGAGCTTCATTTACACCCGCGAGCAAACGGTCAGGGTTCGCAGCGTCGTGCCGCTGTGACTGGATAGCCACCTTGACCATCGAAGCTATCAATGCCGCGGGCACGCCGTGCCCCGACACGTCCGCTATAAGCAATCCCACCGTCCCGCTTTCGGTGTAAATGAACTCATAAAAGTCGCCCGCGACGGAGGTCATCGGCACATACCTTGCCGCAACAGTGAAGTGTTCTGAGACCGAGAATGCCGCCGGAAGGATAGAGAGTTGAATGCGCCGTGCGACCTCAAGCTCTTTTTGAATGGAGCTTAACTGCAGATCGCGCTCCAGCGCCCGTTTAGCTGCCACGTATCCAATACAGCACAAGAACACCGCGAAACCATAAAGCTCAATCGATGTTTGATGGCCGAAAAGATATGTTGCATTTTTCCATAGAACAAAGCCCACAAAGATAAGCAGACCAGCGCGAAATACGGCAGTGTCCTTTTCGACCACAGGCTGGCGGAAGGCCAGGATAAGGAGTGAAACTGAACCGGCAATAACGCAAACACTGTTCAAATGGTCGAGCAACTGCCACGGCAATCCCAGAAAGAGTGCCACGATCAAACACATCTCGACCACGCACACGACATAAACGATCACGCGGCCGGTACGACCGACCAAGCCGCTCGCCCCAAAGAATTGGAAGGCTGCGATGGCCACGAAAAAATTAAGTGCCGCCTGTACCTTGTTCAGGAGAGGGGACGGATGTGCCATGAGGCCGTGCATGCTTGATTGCATCCACACCCGGGCGCCATACAAAGCGGAGAACCACGCAAAGAAAGAAAGTAGCCGATCGAATCTTCGGCGAATAAGCGAGAACGCAACCGCTACCAGGCCGATCGTGATCGATGCTGCGGCGATAAACAGACGCAGTTCATCCCCACGAAAGGCGCGCAACACGTCGTCGGCGGTAGGCTGCATTCGTGAATATAATACCCGGCCCTCGAAAAAGATCATGGCCCGGCGAAGGATTTAGCCCATTAATCATGGATTCGAACGGGACCAGGTTGGGGCGCCGGTGCACCCGTTTCGAGCGCTTGTAACCATTCGCGAATGTCACTGCAGAGCAAGGCAACGGAGATGTCTCCGAAACAAGCAGGGTAACGTTCGAACCGCCCCAGGGCGGCTTGCAGCAGCAGAACGGTTCCCTGGGGATTATGACGCTGGAGGTGATGGAACGCCGCTGTGACCTGGATCAACCCTTGCAAGAACTTCTTCTCCGGCTCTTGCGCCCGCAGCCACACACTCTCCCACGCTTCATGGGCGGCAAAGAACTCCCCCGCATGATAGAGTCGCAGGCCCTCGGCAAGTGCGCCCTGGGTCCAATCGAATTCCACTCGCTGCATTCCCCCTGTCACAAGCTAACATCGTACGGAAAGAGGTTCCCACCCGCCCATGAGTCCGGAGCACACTGAACCGTCGCGCATTCACATCGCAGCCGGCTGGTTCTCCATGGGGTCCGACACCGGTCAGGATGTGGAAGGGCCGGTTCATCGTGTCTGGGTCGATTCCTTTGCCATGGCGGCAACGCAAGTCACGGTTGCGGAATACGCGCGCTTTCTGGACGCCACCGGGAACATGCCGCCTCCCTACTGGGGCGATGCCAACTTCTGTCATCCTCAGCAGCCTGTGGTGGCAGTTTCGTGGTTCGACAGTGTTGCCTATTGTGCGTGGCTTTCGGCGATGACCGGCTCCCATTATCGGCTACCCACAGAAGCCGAGTGGGAACGGGCGGCGCGCGGCGGCGCCGAGGGAATGGTCTTTCCTTGGGGTAATGATCCGCCGATGTCCCGCCCTGGCTACCATGCTCGTTGGCAAACGGGTCCAGAGCCGGTCGGACAATCAGAGCCGAACGCTTACGGCCTATTTGAGATGTGCGAGAACGTTCATGAGTGGTGTAGCGATTGGTTCGCAGCCGGCTACTATACGATTTCCCCTGATCGAAATCCGCGGGGACCGGTAGAGGGCAGCCGAAAAGCGTCGCGCGGAGGATCCTGGCGGCACCACATCAAGATCTCTCGATGTTCGGCACGTTCCAGCATTCCGCCGGAATTCAAATACGCTGATTATGGCTTTCGCGTGGTGAGCGATGAGATTCAGCCGTGATACCAAAAATTCAGCGGAGGGCGAATGAGATCTCCTCGCCCCCCGCCTTTTAAGACACTACTTCCCGAGCGAGTAGACTACGTTCACAGTCGTCTTAACCTCGATCGGATCCCCATTGAGCAGATAGGGTTTGTAGGTCCACTGCCGCACGGCGTCGAGCGCCGATCGCTGAAGCTGGTTCGGACCGGAAAGGACTCTGAGGTTTTCTACCTTTCCATCTTTGCCAATCACGGCATCGAGCACGACGGTTCCTTGAATCTTCGCTTTCTTCGCCTCCGCTGGATATACGGGCAGGACTTTGTTCAAGAGGTTCCCCGCCATCACGTCAGTAGAGACGGAAAGCTGCTTGGGCGGTTTTGATGCGTTGCTGTTGTCGCTGGTTGAGGCCGCATTTACATGCATGCCCAGCGCCAGCGCCGATCCGCAAGTTGTCAGGCCCAATGCAGCACAAGCGGCCACCATGGCCGCGCGGCGCAAGCCTCGTATCTCTTTGTGTTTTTCTGTGAGGTTCATAAGTCTCCTTTCAAACGCGTTGGCATCGAAGATTCCGATGGTATGTGGTGTGCTGCCCAGCGTTCCCGCTACCATCAGGGATGCCAGCCGCAAGAGAGATTGTGCGTATTCATTTCGTCCGGTCATTGCCGCCGCCATCTGGTCGCAAATGATTTCGCGGCTTTCCATGATGTGCGCGCGAGTAAGCCAGAACAGCGGATGGTAAGTCACGGGCAGCGAGAGCAACTCATACAGCAGGTTCTTCATGAAGTCTTTTCGCTGCATATGCGCAAACTCATGCGCAATGACGGTGTGGAGGTCCAATTCCGGCAAAACGTCGACCATGGTAACGGGCAACAAGAGAAGCTTTCGGCGCAGTCCCATGGTGACGGGGGAGAAGATTCCGGACGAGGCCGCAATCGATACGTCGTTCATCTCAAATCTGCTCGAGCATCGCGCCCAGAAAAGCGCTGCTTCCCCCGTAAGGAGCACAGCGACGGCTTCTTTTCGCAGGACCGAGAGGGTCGCGCTCCTCCACAGAAATCTGGCGACGAAATATGCGCTCACCGCGGCGTACAAGATCGCGATGGCTATAAGCAGCACACCCGGCAGGTGAAGCACGCTGATTGCGGTTCCCGCACCCATCACGACGGAAACATGTGCGTCACCCGCCCTGCCTGCGCGCCAGCTCCAAAAGGAAAGCGTACGCAACCATTCCCAAGGGAAAATCGAGCAGGCTGGTAGCAGGCTCTGGAGTAGTAACACCAGCACCCAGATGCGGTGCTCAACCACGGCGCCGGCCGAACGGAGTAGTCGCGCCGCGAGCCATCCTGCGGCAAACAGCAGTGGAACCTGCCACAAGGAATTAAGAAGATAGGCCAAGATCCAGAACTCGAGGCTTCTCATGATTTCCTGGCTTTCTGGTTGAATCGATCGGTGAGTTCCGCCAACTTTTTGGCATCGATTTGCCCGTTCTTGAGCAGGCTCATCACAAGCTCTTCGCTGGAGCCGCCAAACATGCGATCGATAAGATCGCGAACCCCCTGGCCCAACGCCTTGGCCTCAGTGATGGTTGCGCTGTAAATGTAGGCGCGGCCGCGCAGTTCACGTTTGAGTTTTCCCTTGCGCTCGAGAATGTTCAACATGGTTTGCACCGTGGTGTAGGCCAAGGATGGCTCCAGTTCTTCCTGCACGGCACTGACGGTGCAGCGGCCGCACTTCCAGATCACCTGCATGATCCTGAGTTCAAGCTTGGTCAAGCCGGCTTTGTTCGACGCCTTCGCCATCCCCGTCTCCTAATTGCTTAGGACAATATGCCGATCCGCAGCGACTTGTCAACTAAGAACTTAGGAGTCCGAAGAGGCACCCGCCTGACGCCTATGGTGCCGGCGGGCGCGAAGGGTTTACCTGGCAAGGCTGCCGGCAAAGCAATTGCGGTTCCGGAGTGGGCAAAGCAGGCGCAGCTTGGATGGCTTCGCGATCCAGATCGGCGGCGCCGATCCGGCCTCCATTTGCGGTCTCGGTCAGCACGCGAATGCTTCGTGTCTTGGGCGGGACTCGTACCGTGATCTGCAAATGGGTCACCAGTTTGGCCAGATGCGATGGGTCCTGCGTGGGGGCGGATAGCAACAGTCTCTGCACCTTGGAAGCCACAATGTCCTGGTTACGCGTGACGCTCGCCGCGGCCAGGGTGATCTCGGCGCTGCTCCTTCCGTTATCGATTGCCTGCCAGTCGATGCCTTTCGATTGCAGAAGCAAAGTAATGTCGGCCGTGCGGTTCTCCGGGTGCCGTACGATGCCGGAGACCTTGAGATCCAGCGCCGCAAAAGGAACGGTGGCTCGGGCGGCCTCGGCAAGGTTGAGCTTCGTCTGCCAGCGAGGATCGACAGGCGCGCTTTTGTCCGGCGCGTAGTAGCCGGTCTTGGTCACGGCGCGCAGATTGTGGTCGCGCAGGGTGACGCGGATCTGGCGAAATTTTCCGTTCTCGTCCCCGCCGCGAGGCTGGTAAGTGAGCGTGTAATACTCCGAACCCAGTTGCTGCGATCGCCCCATCTCCGCGTCGACATCGTTGCGGTTATGGAAGAGCTGGCCCCCGGTCTCGTTCACAAAAACGCCGAAGTTGATGTCTTCGGCAAAGGGATTGTCATTGTCAATATTGGCGGCTGCGTCAGCCGCATCGATTGGCACTGGCGACCTCCCGCTCAGGTTTACAAAGTGCCCCACCTTCAAGCCGGGGTAAATAACGAAGAGGGTTATCCGGGCATCTACCAGCATGTTGGTTGTGGCGTGCATATATTGCTGGACTTCGTGCACCATTGGCTGAGTCCAACGCCCGGTGCTGAAGCTCGGGCTTCCATGACCCACCCACACAATGTTTTTCCGTCCGGGCACTCCTTTGTTCTGGAGCGAAATCTGTTGCAGTGCGTCGAGTGATTGGTTAAACCGTTCCCCATCGAAGCTGTCGGCCATCCACTTGTATGGGATCACAGGCGGCAAATGATCGAGGGCGTAGAGCAGGTCCGCCTTGTTTCGGGTGGGGCCCTGCATCAGCTCCAGGGATCTGTTCCCGATCACCATCATCTCGGCGGGGGAGCTCAACAGCGGCGGCTGCGGAGCTAAATACTTTCGGACGGAATAGCGGATGAAGGCAAAATCCTCAAAGCTCGAATTCAGCAGATCGAGCACGAAGATGGTCACGGGCGCCTTTCCATCCGGATTATCGTCACCGGAAAGCGCACTGATGGTGTGGGTCTGGGGCGCTTCAAAAGAAAAGATAGATTGCGGTCTCTTGTCTTCGGTGATGGTGAAGTCGTCTTTGGCCAGCCCGTTGACCACCGGGCGGCCTTTCTTGTCCAGCACCGTCACATCCAGAAAGACCAGGCGCGACGTCACTTGGATCGTCGGCGTGTCGGAAGGTCCTTGTTGACCTTGAGCAGATGAATCCTGGAACAAAGCCCCTACCAAAAGGACAGCCGCGCAGAGTAGCGCTCGAAGGTGTCTCATGGCCAACCCTCGCTCGAAGTTTACTCCTGTTGGTGCAGTTATCCGGGCATGGAATATCGAGCCATAAGGCTGACAAGAACAACCTGGGCCGGCTGGTTTTCACTTTCCCCCTTGACATTCGACAAGAGGGTGATTAAGTCTTTTGTCAAGCAGATCTGCGGTTGCGGCACTGGTGCTGGGCGCGCTTCAGAGGTGTCTTCATGATCAACGAGTTTCTGACTCGCTTACGCTTCCTCCTGTCGAGGAAGCGCGGCGGCGAGCTGGACGCGGAACTGCAGTTCCACATTGAGGAGTCCATCCGGGCAGGGATCGCAGAAGGGATCACACCTGAAGCGGCGCGCCGAAGGGCGTTGATCGAATTTGGCGGCTTCGAGCGCACTCGCGAGCAATGCCACGAGCAGCATCCTCGATGGTGGATGGGGACGGTGCTTCAGGACCTGCGTTATGCATTGCGCGGTTTTCGGCGCAATCCCCTGTTCACTGCCACGGTTATCGCGACCCTTGGCCTCGGCATCGGGGTAACGACCGCCGTCTTCAGCGTGGTGGATCCGATTCTCTTCCGCAGCCTCCCGTATGCGCACGCCGATCGCCTGGTTTCGGTTGGCCTCGTGGCGCCGATCATTCAACAGGAATTCATGCTGGGCGGCTCCTACTATGACTGGCGGGATCATCAGACGCCCTTCATTTCGCTGACATCGGAGATCGGCACCAACTCCTGCGACCTGACCCAAGAGCAGCCGCTGCGGTTGAGCTGCGCCCGCGTGGAATCGACTTTCCTGCCAACACTCGGCATCAGCCCGGTCTTAGGACGTAACTTCACCACCGCTGAAGACCGCCCGAAGGCTCCTAGAGTTGCCCTCATCTCTTATGGGTTATGGAAACGCCGCTTCGGCGCGAGTACGGGCATCCTGGATAAAACGATTACCATCGACGGCCGCGAAACGCGCGTGATCGGCGTACTACCTGCTGATTTTGAGATGCCAACCCTTGAAGCCGCGGATGTGGTCATCCCCCAAGCCCTCAATGAAGCCCAAGAACGCAAAGTGGGTTCCGGAAGCGTGTTGTATGCCTTTGCCCGCCTCAAGCCGGGAATGACTATCGAGCAGGCCAAGTCTGCTTTGCAACCGTTGTTCAACTACTCCCTTAGTTTGGCTCCTGCTGCGTTTCGCAATGAGGTCCACCTCAGAGTCCGCTCCCTGCGCGATCGTCAGATGCATGATGTTCGTCTGATGGCGTGGGTCTTACTCGGGGCTGTTCTAGCCGTGCTGCTGATCTCATGCGCGAATGTCGCTGGTCTGTTTCTGGTCCGCGGTGCAAGCCGGGAACGTGAGTTGGCAGTCCGTGCGGCGTTGGGGGCGAGCAGCGCCCGGCTCACTCGTCAGTTTCTGACCGAAGCATTAGTTCTGTCCGCGGCTGGAGCGGCGGTAGGGTGTGCAGTCGCAGAAGTGCTGTTGCGCTTCTTGCTGGCGATGGCCCCCGAAGACCTTCCCTTTCTTAGAACAGTCCATATGGATGTTCGCATTATCCTGGTCACCGTCCTGGTCTCACTCTTCTGCGGAATCTTTTTCGGTGTCGCGTCCTCATGGCAACGCCCACGCTCACAGGCGCTCGCCGGGCGCTCATCGATGGCGGTCGCAAAAACTACTTTGCGGCGATGGCTGGTGGTTTCCCAACTGTCCATCAGCACGGTTCTACTTGCGGCAGCCATGCTCCTCTGCCGGAGCTTCCTGAATCTTGAATCGCAATCGCTCGGCATACAGACACAGAGCCTGCTGACCACCAGCATCACATTAGGCCAGAAAAACTATCCTTCGCCTGAACGTCAGATGGCTTTCTTTCAGCAGGTGGAAGCGCGCTTGCGGCAGCTACCCGGCGCCGGCGTGGTCGCGTTAAGCGATACACTCCCGCCCGGGGGCAACCACCAGGACCACATTTATGCAGCGATGGCGGTCGCAGGAAAACCGGTGCCCTCGGGACCGACCGGCGGCCGAGTTACCTGGCGCTGGGTTTCTCCAGAGTATTTTCGCGCCTTGAATATTCCCATCCTCAAAGGCCAAGGCTTCGGCGAAGAGGAGCTAAGTTCCCCCGGGCGCTTTGTCGTCTTGAGTAAGTTGCTTGCGGATCGCTTGTTTCCCGGAGAAGATCCGGTCGGGCAGCAGATCCAGATGCCGAAACTCACTGGGCCCTTTTACACCGTCGTCGGCGTTGCCCAGAATGTGAAGAATGGCGGTCTCGCGGGCGAGGACGAGCCTGAATATTACCGCCTGAGACGAAACCGGGCCGAAGATTGGGACGGCACCTCCGCCATTCTTTTGAAGACGTCGCTGCCGCCGCAAATAGCGTCTCAATGGATGCGCGCGGAGATATCTGCAGTCGATGCAACCACACCCTTCACCATTGAAACCATGCGCCAGCGGGTCGACGAGTTGGCCCAAGGCCCAAGGTTTATTACGGCGCTGGTCTTGTTTTTCGCGGCCTCCGGACTGCTGCTCGCGGTCATCGGCCTCTACGGCATCATTTCGTTTGCCGCCGCCCAGCGAACGCAGGAGATTGGCCTGCGCATGGCTCTGGGCGCTAGCAGACTCGACATACTATGGCTCATCACCTGGGACGGAGCACGGCTCGCGGTGTTGGGCGGGTTCATCGGAGTCTGCGCTGCCCTGGGAATCTCGCAGCTGCTGAAGAGCCTGCTATTCAACGTCGGACCGCATGATCCGTTCAGCTTTCTTGCGGTCGCAATGCTACTGCCTTTGGTCGCTCTCGCCGCCTCGTTATTGCCGGGACGGGCGGCTATGAAAGTCAATCCTGTCGTTGCTCTTCGCTCCGAATAGCGTAGGTCCAGGTTTCATTCGAGAAAACTACCAGGGCTTGGAACGGGCTACGGCAATGCCACGCACCTCGTTGGGATATTGGCCGCTGACCGCGCAGTAGAAATGATAGAGAATGCTTTCGTGGGTGATGACGGAAGGCTTGTGGGCAAAGGTTTCGTCGATGGCGCCGGGAGCGCCAGTATCGATAAGGATTTCTGGAACCTTGACGAAAGAGTAGGGGTTGACGCCGAGAGCGAGCATCTCGCAGGCGCGGCCGGGGCGTTGGTAGCGGAAGCCGTAGTAGAACATGGCGTAGTCACGACCGTCTTGCACGACGAAGGGATTGGAGGCGAAGCGGCTGTCGCGGGCGTCCGGCGTGGGCGGCTGGGTTGCGGAGATAGGGTTGGCAGCAGGGTAGGTGGCACTGCCGCGCGGACCGTTGCGTAGGATGGGATTTTGTTTGAAACGGGCCCAGGTCTTGAGATCGCTCGAGGTCGCGACGCCAGTCTGTTCGCGCCAGCCTCCACCTTCGCCCGGTGGAAGAGTATCGGTCTTGGCGTTGTAGTAGAGGTAGTAGGTCCCATGGTCGAGCATCAGGTCCGGGCGGTAGAGACCGCCGTGCTCCCATGGAGCTCCGTCCTGCGGGGTGAGGATGGGATCGCCGAGCTGCCAGTGGAGAAGGTCGTCCGAGGTGGCAAGGCCGATGACAGCCGCGCCTTCTTCGTAGCCGGCGCTGGGATAAGCATTCCAGGCTCCGATGTATTTGCCGTTGACCTTGATGGCTTCGCCACGGGACCGGAGCTGCTTGTCACGGAGAATGGAGCTCAGAGCGAGGTTGTACTTCGTATATTTTGACGCGGGGTCACGCGGCGCTACGAGAGCGGTGCGCGTCCAGTGGAGGAGATCGGCAGAGGTCGCGAGGCCGGTCTGGTAGCCGATGCCGTCCCAACCGATGTAAAGCATCTGGAAGGATCCGTTGGCGTAGAAGACGATCGGGTCATCAATGCTGCGCTGATCAAAATCGCCTTTGCGGCCGGTGGCCGAGAGGACGAGCTTGGGGTATTTATAGGGAGTACGAAAGGGCGCTGATTCGTCCGCAGCAGCCATGGCTAGATGCCGTGCAGCGGAGGCGGCGGCACCGACGATGGCGCTATTGCGCAAGAAGCGGCGACGAGTATTTTTCATGGGACGGTTCACCGATTCTATTATTCCGTACGCAATAGCAGTGTGGCTTGTCGAGTGGGAATTTGGGATCGATTTCGCGCACCACCCGGCGGATCTCCGGCAGAAGCGCAGTGGGATCGCCCGCAACCTCGGATTCTCTACTGGCTCTGTGTCAGTTGGTCCCGTAGCCAGGACAATCGATCGCGACGTGCATCTGGATTCAGAATCATCTGGTAATGGGAACCTGATTCATAGACTTTCAACTGATTCGTCCCGCAAACATAAGGTGCGCACTCCCGCACATACTCTTGCTGTATGAGCTCATCGCCGTTACCAAACTGGAAAAGTAGAGGGATGTTCGAGCAACGCTCCAGATACTCGCTTGCGTCGATCGCTTTTGAGGCCTCGGCGTAATTGTCCATAATGCCCGGCTGGAGCCCCTGGCGAATGCGAAGAACGTCCGGATGCAGGCTGGTTCGCCAGAGCTCACTCATGCGGGGAACACCGGCAATCAAAACGGCCCTCTTTGAACGAGCATCTACCGCTGCGACGATGCTTGCGATCCAGGCGCCAAAGCTAAAACCTACAAGCGCACCGCGACGCATATCGATGTCCGCCCTAAGAGCCAAGTAGTCCAGGCCACGCCTTACTGTGATGACGGTCCGCGCAAATCTGTCCAGCTCCTGATCTGGACGCGAGAAGTCCGGGAAGGCCCGCGCTTGCGGAAGATCGATCAGAAGCGATGCAATGCCTAGCTCAGCCATCAAACTGGCCTCAGCCAAAAAAGCGTCGCGGTCCTGCCCACCGCCGTGAAGGGCAACAACGAAGGGGGACAATCCTGATTGGCGGGGCACGATCAGCCAGGCTCGCGCGTTCTCTAAGCATCCAGGTAGACGATAGGACAATTCATGGAGGTCGCCCTGTATCAGCCTTTCGACAAGAGATGAAACCGCCTCGATCGGAGACGATAGATCATATTCAAACAAGCGTTGGTAGTCCTTTTCCATTGGGGTTCATCCGGCCTGAAACGAGGCGGTTCATGAGTACAGCGTTGCCGGTCTCCATTCATGCCGCCTTGCGAAATGTGAGATTGAAGCGGTATCCGCCAGCCAAGGGATGCAAACCGGTTTTGAGCGGCATGACTCCGTGATAGCGCAACCGCGCCGGTCCACCCCAGACCAGAACATCCCCGTGATCCACCGGCACACGCGTGGTCTTGTCGCCGCGTTCTTCTCCTCCGAAGAGGAAGACTGCAGGCAGACCAAGCGACACCGACACAATCGGCTGGTCATAATCACGTTCGTTCTTGTCCTGATGCAATGTGAGTCTCGCACCTGGCTCATAGCGATTGATGAGACACCCGTCCGGGACGAACTCCGGAAAGCCCGCGACCTTTGCTGCATCATGAGCCAACTCCAAGAACAGCTTCGGCATGGGCGGCCATGGCGCCCGCGTTTCGGGATCGACGGAGTCATAGCGATAGCCCTTCCTGTCCGTGACCCAGCCGAGAGAACCGCAGTTGGTCATGGCAACAGACATGCGGAAGCCCCCCGGCGTCACCATGTGGCGGAAGGACGACCGCGCAGCGACAGCGCACAGGGCATCAAGGAGCGGGACTTCACGCTCCAGTGCGAAGCCGCGCAGGATTGCGGTGCCGGGCCCCAAGCTGTTGTCTAAAGCTCCTTCTCCGGAGATGTTTTCGAACAGACTGGGTGTCATGTTTCCCTCCTAGCTGGCGTCGTGGAAGATGATACCAACTGTGTACCGTTGTCCTGACCGAAGGCGGCTTACGCCATGGCGAAGATTGACGCGATACGTTCCCCGCGTTCCCCGAACCGGGCGATGGTGCACCGCGAACGCCACCGCGTCGCCCTGGCGGAGCGGAACTACCTCCGGCCGCGACTGCATCCGAGGCCGTTGCTCGGTGAGCACGAATTCGCCGCCGGTGAAATCTCTCTGCGGTTCAGAAAGCAGGATTGCTACCTGTATCGGGAAGACGTGCTCCCCATAAAGATCCTGATGCAGGCAGTTGAAGTCGCCCTCGCCGTACTGGAGGAGCAAAGGCGTCGGCCGCACCTGCCCCGCATCGTGGCATCGCCGGATAAACTCCTGGTGATCCTCCGGGTAGCGGACCTCGATCCCCAGGGCGGTGTTCCAGCGATTCGCGACCGGCGCAAGCCGCCGGTAGAGCGCTGTGCGGAGACCTTGAATCAGGTTGGGCAATGGGTAGCTGAAGTACTTGTACTCGCCGCGCCCGAAACCGTGCCGCGCCATGATGACGCGGCTGCGGAAAATGGACTCGCTCGGGTACAGGGCAGCGAGCGCCTCGCATTCGCGGGCAGAGAGGATTCCCTGGAGCAAAGCGCTTCCCTGCTCGTCCAAATTGTTCCCGACTTGCTGCCAATCGAGCGCGTTGACACGAGAGACCGCCTCGTCGGCGGAGATGGAGCCGGTGAGCTCGCCTTTCGTCGTCGCAGCTTCGTCTGTGAAAAGGGTATTCATGGTTGTGCCTCTCTTCAAAGCCCGACAGGGGTTACGGCCCCACCGATTCATGCCTTGCTCTTATTCGTACAGTGTGTGCGGCACTCCGTCGATGTTAATCAGATGGCAGCGTAAGGTCACTCCGCAGCTTGCTTCCGAATTTCACAAACTATTCGGACGCGGGCCGGGGTGTTCCGGCGAAGGGATCAATTTCGATGGCAAGATACGGAGTGTGTGCGCTCCAGGACTCCCGGTAGCTTTCGAGATGCAGCGGCGTAAGTCACATCAGCCACTGGCGAACGAAAACATCAAGAGGAGATCACCATGTCGAAGGAACAAGAGAATAAAGCCATCGTGGGCCGTTGGTTCACGGAGTTCTGGGGTCCAACCTGTAATCTCAGCATCGTCGACGAGCTCGCCGCGCCCGACATGCTCCTGCAGTATTCGCTACACGAGCCGCGGCGTGGACACGAAGACATCAAGGCCTTCATGTCCGGTTTCCGTAGAAGCGTTTCCGGACCTCAAGTTCTGGGGCGTCGCTGATTTAATTGCCGAGGACGAATATGTGGTCGGCCGCTGGGAAGGCGGCGGTACACACACTGGACCGGCCTTTGCCGACTTCCTGACCGGATCCCTACCGGCGGCAACGGGCCGTAAGATGCATTTCACGGGAACAACGGTGTTGCGAATCGAGGACGGCAAGATTGCAGAGGAAATCGGCCTCGACGACGGGGTGACTGCGCTCCGGCAACTCGGGCTGATTCATCCGGTCTGATCGCAAAGCACAGCGCAGAAAGCGACGACGTATCGTTCATCGCTGAGTGCAATTCTTCTTTGCCTCAGCGATGACAGCGTCTCACTTGTTGGATTTGCGGGTCTGTTTGGCGCCGAGCGCACTGAGGAATGAGTCGGCGACTGCTACTTCAAGGTCCTTTGGACCTTTCGCTCCAAGCTTGCGCAGGAAGACGTTGCGGTAAATGAGCGGGCCGAGCAGAAGGGCGAATCCCACTTCGGGGTCTAGATCGGGCCTTAGGATACCGCGCTGCTTGCCGCGCGCCATCATGTTGCCGAGAGCCTTGCGGGCCGGCTCAATCACCCGGGAACGCCAGGCATCTCCGAAAACACGATTGTGCGAAGCGTAGGCAATCAGATGCGGCATGATCCGTTCTCGCATCACCTTCCGTTCCGCCGCCGGGTCATGCTGCAACTGCGCTATCAAATCCGCGCGAAAGTCGCCTGAGTCGAAGACGGGCGGCTCCTTGTCAAGGCCGTGCAGGTAGGCGAGCACCTCAAGGCACAATGAGTCCTTGTCCGGCCAATGGCGGTAAATGGTCGCCTTACTCACTCCCGAGGCCTTGGCGATCGCGTCCATACTGGTGGCCTCAAGGCCGCGCTCAGCAAAGAGGGTCACCGCCGACTCAATGACCTGACTGTGCGCTCGTGCACTTTTCTGTTTCGCCATCGTTAGGGAAATCTACACTTCGATTTTAGAGAAGAGATAGGCGCCGGCAGTGACAAAGACGGCAGCGATCATCGCCAGAATCGAGAGATCGAAGGCAGCGTTGAAATGCCATGCGTTGATCAACGCGCCGCGAAGGCCGTCGACGCCGTAGGTCAAGGGATCGAGGCGCGTGATCAAAGCCATGAACGCAGGGAGATTGGCCAGCGGAAATAGCGCGCCGGAAAGGAAGAAGATAGGCATGACCAGGAAGTTCATTACCAGCTGAAAGCCTTGCATGTCCTTGATGACGGATCCGATCGCGGTACCCAGGGCGGCGAAGACAACGGCAATCATGACCACGAACAGAAAGGCAGCCGGAATGGCCACCCAGTTGTGAGGACGGAAGCCGGCAATGAGGCAGATGAGCAGAATGAGCGAACCCTGAATGATAGCGACGGTGGCCCCGCCGAGAGTGCGACCGAGCATGATTTGTATGCGCGGCACGGGAGCGACCAGGGTTTCTTTGAGGAATCCGAATTGACGGTCCCAGAGCATGGCAATCCCGGAGAAGACTGAGCTGAAGAGCACGGTCATCCCGATTACTCCCGGGGCCATGAATTGCAGGTAGCTGCCATGGCCGGCCTGGCGGAAGACAGGGCCCAGGCCAAAGCCCAAAGCGAGCAGATAAAGGCATGGCTGACCGAGAGAGACGACTATCTGCACGCGCGAACGCACGTACCGCTTCAATTCGCGCAGCCAGAGAATGTATATCGCGCCCATTTATCGCCTCCACATCTTTGCCACTTGCCGCATCGCATCCGCGGAGTTTGCGGCCTCATCGCGCAGGGTTGAGCCAGTCAGCGCGAGAAACGCGCCTTCGAGAGAGTCGGTTGCGGTTTGTTGCTTCAGCTCCGCGGGCGTTCCCTGAGCGACAATCGCGCCGTGATCGATAATGGCGATGCGGTGGGCCACGCGTTCCGCTTCATCCATGTAGTGAGTGGTGAGAAAAACGGTGGTCCGTTCCGTCTCATTCAAGTGCTTCACATGATTCCAGAGCAGGTTACGGCTCTGCGGGTCAAGGCCGAGCGTCGGTTCATCAAGGAAGAGGATGCGCGGAGTGTGCAGCAGACCCCGGGCAATTTCAAGGCGGCGTTTCATGCCTCCAGAAAAGCTCTTTACATAGCTGTCCCGGCGGTCCCATAGCTCGAATAACTTGAGCAGCTGCTCCGTTCGCGTTTCGCGCAGCTGGCGCGGAACGTGATAGAGGACGCCGTGGAGGGTCATGTTTTCGTAAGCGGTCTGCTCGTTATCGAGACTGGGATCCTGAAAGACGATGCCGAAGCGCTTTCGCGCTTCCTTCTGGCTGGTGCGCGGATCAAGGCCGTCCAGCTCGATGCTTCCGCTGGTGGGGTGCAGGAGAGTCGTGAGCATTTTGATGGTGGTTGTCTTGCCCGCGCCATTCGGTCCCAGGAAGGCGAAGATCTCGCCTTGGGCTACTTCAAAGGAGATATCGCGGACGGCGGTGAAATCTCCAAAGGTTTTTACCAGGTGCTGAACCGTAATCATGCCAGCCTCGAGGGTCTTCATAACGATACTGAACGGTATCGTTTCAAATGTCAAGAGGTCGTCAGGAGCGGATGCGCAGCACGATCTTTCCCAGGACGTGGCCGTGTTCAATCCTGCGGTGTGCCTCGACAACGTCCTTCAGGGGAAATACCTTGATCCTTAGCGGAATCGTTCGCGAACCAATGGCTGCATTCAGGCGGTCGAAGGCTTCATGCGACATCTCGCCATCAAATGACAGAGCGGAATGACCGCTGAAATGTGGCTTAGGCTCGACGCCATTTGGATACGCGAACGGCTTCCCTGCTTTCAGGTGTGCCAGGAAGGCAGGAAGCGCATCCCCGCTGGCGGTGACAAGAGCAGCATCGAATCCTGCCGGGGCAATGCGCTTCAGAAGGCTCTCGCGCTGCGAGGAATTTGGATTGACGGTGCGTGCCGCTCCAAGTGAGCGAACGTACTCTTGCGCGTCAGGCTGTGCCGATGCGACGACCGTTGCGCCCGCGACGCTTGCGAGCCAAACTGCCATGGAGCCGACACCGCCACTGGCGCCAAACACGAATACGGTTTGGCCGCGGTTCACTTTCAAGAGCTCGAGCCCGGATAAAGCGGTCAATGCGACGCAGGGCATCGCACCGGCAACCGGCGTTTCAAGCCGGGCTGGGAGATGCGCCGCCCGGTCAGCCGTAACACTTACATACTCCGCATGAAACCCTCCACCCGGGTTGCTGTAGCTGTAGGAGTACACGCGATCGCCCACTTTAAACTTGCTAACGTCAGCCGCAACAGCAGCAATCGTTCCGCTGCCGTCGGCACCCAGGATCGTTCCCGGCTCAACCGGCCCGTAGGAGCCCGCTCGCTTCGCCGCGTCCCACACGCCAAGCCCGGCATACTCTAGAGCGATGATTACGTGATTGCGCGCCAGTTTGGGTACAGGCACGTTCTTGATGTGAAGGGTGTTGGGCGGTCCAGCGGTCTCCACGACCGCTGCCTTCATGGTCTCTGGAAGTGTTGATGTCGTGTTCATTGCGCACCCTCATCCCGCTTCCTATGGTAGTCAATTTGCAGTCTCTTTGCCCCGCTGTCGCTGGAAGGAAAAATCGTTCAGGATCTCTAAGGCGGATCCACTGCAACGTACGACTATGAACACACTCAAGAATCACCTTAACGTCAAAGAATGCCGCATCGGCGGCGTGGGCGGGCCGGTCGGGAACGGTGGAGGTGGCCGCGTCGTTTCGGCGGCGGCTGGACGAGCAGCCAGATCGGGGCGGCTGTCATCTATGTTCCGGCTGCGAAGCACCAGGACAAGGCCGGAGGTTGTCCATCGCTTTACGATGTGTGTCTTCACGCACTCACCGCAAAGCCAAAAAAACTTGCTGGGTAAAGACTTAATCGCGAATGCGCCATCGTCAGGCGGAAGCTGATCCCCAGCATGCGACTCCAAGTCAAACAACTCGAGCCTTCCCTCCCGAAGATAGAGCAACTCTTTAGAACATTGTGGATTTGCGCACTGCATGGGCAGGTTGCGCTTGCTCCCGACAACGCCTGGTTGGTTGGACAGGGGATCGCAGACATCACATTGCTTTCGCAAACTCATAGATACTCCATTTGTGCCGTTGCATACCTAGACCTGATGCTCGGCTGGAGCAGGCGAGGAAGGATTTCTTGCGGACACTCTTTCAAGATCTGAACTAAGTCAGCCCATCTGAATTGCCAAGGAGAAACTGCGCCAGTATTGACAGGTTGGGAATTTCTCCGCTAATTTTCCGCGATGCAAGACCGCATGAACCAAGCTCAGAGACCTTTCGGATACTCTCCAGCAATCGGTCCGGGAAGGCGGGATTAACCGCCTTCCCGTAACGCAAGAGCTCAGAGTTCTACGCCACTGCGTGAACGGCGATCTTATGGAAGGTCGAGTTGACGACGTCAGAGGTCTGAACCGTGGGCGTCCCGTCGATGAACCTTGCCATTGTCTTCAACACTTCGGGATAAGAATTGGCGCTGTACGTTTCTGCGCTGGCTTTGTTGTCCCAAAGACTGATGGCAGTCACATCGGTTCCGCCGGGACCGGAGAATGTAATTTCGTCCTTAAAGCCGTTCTGCTTACGAAGCAACGGAAGAATGTCCTTGTCAAATGTCCGGGTGTAATCAGCAAGCATATTCGATTTCAGATGAAACGAGACGTTACGAGCAAACATATGTCAACCTCCTTAAGGTTGTCATTCGCTAAGAGTCGGGAGAACTTCAGATGGGCTGACTTAGTTCAGGGAACCTGAAAGAGGAGGAGGAGGACGCTCACTCCCCCTATTCAGTGCATGTAGATGGCCCTCTGCATCAACCGACGTAACCTGTTGTTTCGATACGTCACGTAGCAGAACCGGGTAAAGCAGGGTTCTGTTCCGTCGTGTACTTTTGGCGGGAAAGCAAGCCCGAACGGCCACATTTACCTACTCGCGAGGGATTGCAGGCGCCAATGACACGATCTCGCGAATTTTCGGGATCGGTAGCCACCCTGGGAGAAGCCCTATAGCATGAAAAGACCCTGGAGGCTCGCATGAAATCCGATCGCCGTGTTCCGCCGGTCTGGCTCATGGGGCTCTCGAATGCTTCCTTTGGGCTCTACGGCGGCATAGCTTTTTTCGCGTTACCCCAGCTGCTGGCGACGCACCACGTCTCCGAGGCGAGAATCGCCGGGATCACGGCGATGGCGTTGTCTCCTAACTTCTGGGCTGTCGTATTTGGCCCTATGCTCGACGTGCGATTCAGCCGCCGTTGGTATGCTACTGCCTTCGCTGCCCTGGCATCCATCCTCGTCTTCATCGCGGTCATCAACCTGAATCATCTCGTCGTGCTTGAAGTCGCGCTGGTCGCGGGTTCTGCTGCAGCCATACTCTCGACAACGGCGCTTGGCGGATGGCTTTCGACAGTTTGCCCTAAATCCGACGAGAACAAGCTCAGCGCGTGGTATAACCTCGCGTACATTTGTTCTTCAGGCTTCACGATGGTTGTCGGCGGCGAATTAGTTCGCCATCTGCCACTATGGCTTGCGGCAGGAGTTCTGGGAGCGCTCGTTTTTCTTCCCGCCACCATCTTCCTGATTATTCCTGCTCCCGGTCCGGACCGGCGGCTAGCTGGCGAAAGCTTCACCCAGTTCAGCCGTGAGATCTTCGCACTTTTGCGTCGCCGGGAAGTGCTGATCACGCTACTGCTCTTCATCACCCCTTGCGGTTCATTCGCGTTGACCAACCTGCTCGGAGGTGTCGGCAATGACTTCAGCGCCTCGCCGAGGATGGTGAGCGTGGCCGGCGGAGCGGGGGCAATCGTTCCCGGCATTCTCGGCTGCCTGCTCTTTCCTCTTCTCGCCAAACGGATGCCGCTGCGTTTTCTCTATCTCGCCAATGGAATCTTAGGCGGGCTTTTTACGCTGAGCCTAGTGGTGCTGCCCCATGCTCCGTGGACCTTCTCGCTTGCCCTCCTGGGCGAATTCCTTTTCCAGGCCATCTCCTACACCGGCACGGTTGCGCTTTCCTTTGAGGCGATCGGGGAGAACAATCCGCTGGCCGCAACCACCTTCACGTTTCTGATCGCTGCCACCAACGTTCCGGTTGCTTATATGCTGTACCTGGACGGCAGGGCCTACTCCTTCGGGGGAGTACGCGGCAGCTTCGCAGCCGACGCCATCATCAGCATTGTTGTATGCTCGCTGATCGGTTTGCTTCTGTCCCGGCTTCAGGGCGAGGCATTCGGCTCAGGCGGTCCAGCCTTGGACCCTATCAATACTCCGCTGCGCGATGAATGAGCAACAGAGCGCCGGCATCGAGCTATGCAGGCCGGTTTCGGACTCGTCCCGGCATCAGGGGAGAAATCCATGACTCCAGCGCGGCCTCGTTCCGCTTGTAGGCAATCCCGGCCACGATGAATAAGAACCCTATCAGCGTCAGCGAGAAGGTGAATCCGAGCGAGTTTCTGAAGTAGGTCTCGGCTTCGCTCGCGAGATAGAAGAACACGCCGATGCCTCCGAAAATAAGGAACACCTTGCGCCTGAGAATGACGGCGACAACCATCATGAACAAGTGGATCAGGCAATACATGGCCTTTGAAAACTGGCCGCCACTGCCCATCAGCGTAAGGCCGCCGCTGAACGTGAGCACGCCAAAGAGATAGAACCAGAAAGCGAAATCCAATTCGCGCGCGCCATCCAAGAGGTAGCCGGCAGTGATCATAAGCAGGCCGAATATCACTGAGATCCAGCACTCCTGGTGGATGGTCCAGCGCTTTCCGAACAGGAGGGCCGTCGCGTCCATAGAGAGGAACCACAATGCATAAGCCGCCGGTGCTGTGAGGAATGGGAACTTAATCCTGGTCAGCACCGCAGCAGAGACAATCACTGTGGCGATCTCCATCACGACCCAGCTCCCATTGATCAGGGGATGGAAGCGGGTGTAGGAACCAGGATCCGTCGCCGGCCACCATCCCAGGGCGCGTTCGACACCGTACACCGCCAGCGGCGTCATGCAGACAGCAACTGTAACCAATAGACCGCCCGGGATTCTGGTGGACGCGGTGCCGAATAGCCGCAACCCTGCTGCTCCAAAAAGAAGCGCATATGCAATTGCGATCCCGGCGATCGCCGGACCCGAAAGCCGGTCCCAGGCGCTGGTCACGAACCATCCCATCGCCCCAATGATCAGGAGAGCCCCAAGATAGTAGCTGACATGGGCCGCTTCAAACGCGGCCGCGCTCTCGGGTTCGGCGGCAAGGGCTACCTCGATCTTTTCCCAGGTCCCGGCCGGCAGACCAGCTCGCTCTACGGCTGCCCGCAATTGGTCCCCAGTGATTTTCTTCATGCTCGGGAGTATAGCTCGCTGGTCGAGTGGCGCGACGATCGAGAGCACGCGACCGCTGTCCTTGAAAGCTGGATTACCGCCGGGGAAGATCCAGCAGGACCACGTCCGAGCGCTCCTGCACCCGTTCAAGGACAACTTCACGACCGTCTGGGGAAATGTCGAAGTCGCGAATGTCGAAGTCGGGAGGGAGGTTGGTCAACTGCCGCTGCGCGCCCGTCTTGAGGTCGATGAGCCAGAGATCCTTATGTTGAATCTCTCCTCGCAGAAGTACGAGTGCTTCTGCTCCAGGCAGGAAGGCCAGATGACGAGCGCCCCGAGTGAGGCTTAGAGCCGGCAAGGCATGCGGGGCGGCCTCGGCCGTGACGGCTTTCACAGAAAATGTGGTGCCGATATCGGGTCCCGAGTAGACAAGGAAGCGGCCGTCGGGCGCCCACGCAGGATCGAGCGAATATTCCCGGACAAAAGACAGCGGGAGAGCGACCATCGATGGGCACGCGGAAGAGGTGTGGGACGCCGTGGTCGTCGGACGCCGTGGTGATCGACTGACCGTCGGGCGCCCATGCCGGAGCGCCTTGCAGGTCGAGCGAATCGGCCACGACGCGCGCGTTCGTGCCGTCGGCCTGCATAACATATAAAAGCGTTTGCCCGTGTTGCCGGATGGAGAATGCGATGTTCCGTCCATCGGGGGCGATTGCCGGTCCGCCAAAGACTTGCGCCCCCTGTCCACTCCACAGCTCTGTGGCCGTTCCGTTGGCGAGCTTCCAGATACTCTCGCCCGTGCCGGCCGCAGAAACATACAGAAGGTAATTTGGACCCAGTCGTGGGGAGAATCCCGTGCTTGTGGTCAGCGAGATTTGAGCAGGAGCCGACATCCCCGTGGGGGAATCATCGATCCGCAAGCGCCAGAGTGTTCTCCGCGGAGTGGCGAGAGTGGCAACCAGACGGCGACCGTCCGCGCTGGCCGCCAGCGACGTGTACCGATCAAGGCCAGAGGTCAGCCGGTGGGGAATGCGGTGCTCGACGTCCATGCTATAAAGCCACGGCCCGGAACCATCCGGATCGCCGGCGAGGTACATCAGCGTCCGCTGATCCAATAGGACCGGATGACTCACGCGCCCCATGTGCGATGTGATCCGCTCCGGTGTTCCGCCGGCTGGACGGATGCGCCAGATATCCAATTTGTCCGGGAGCCGCCCCTGGACGAAGTAAATGAATGCCTCGTCCGGCGCCCAAAGCGGAAAGTGGCTGTGAATCCCCGCAGACGAAATAAAGATGGGCCGGCTCTCCGGTCGCAAGTTGCCGTCTGATACGAACAACGGGTCTCCGGGGCCGGGTGTGTGGTACGCCAGGCGTGAGCCGTCGTGCGTCCAGTCAAATTCGGCCACCCCTTCCAGGTAAGGCCTCGGCTCGCCGCCCAGTGTAGGCACCGCCCAGATGCTGATGTCGCCGCCGTTCGCCCCGTCTGGCCTGCGGAGCCAGAACGTGACCAGAGATCCATCAGGCGAGAACCCCAAACTTCGGATCGACGGATTAGCCAGCCCCGGAGCACTTCCATGGGTCAGATTGTGGAACTCACCCGATCCGACCTGCGTGACCCAGACGTCTGTGTATCCGTCCCGGTCCGACAGAAACGCTATGAGATGGCCGTCGCGTGACAGCGCAGCGGCCTGCTCCAATCCGTCGAATTCCGTGACCGTCTGAAATCGTGCGTCCGCGATGGGGTTTCGCCAGAAGTACTCCGTCCTGTGAAGCCAGAAGATTGCGGCAATCGCGAGCACACACACCGCCGCTGCCAGCGGCAAAACGAAAGTCCACCGGGTAGGAAAGGTCCTCGCCGAGAGTGGCGGCGGCGCGGGGGGCTGGGGCGCAACGGCGCCATTCCCATTCTCCTGAGCTGCCGGAAGATTCCGGCTGCGCGTCCAGGCATCCAATTCGGCCCGGGAGGCGTAGACCGAGCCCATCCTGTCATGCAGGTGCCGGTGAACGGGCATCTCCTCCCGCTTCTCCCAGCGCTGAACCGTCGTCACGTCGCGTTTTAGGTAGGCCGCAATTTCCTTCCACGAATCCAGCCGGTCGTCTGATTGCGGTGTTCGAAGGGGTGGTTCGCCCATCGCACTCTCCTGGATGGTCCGCAAGCGTCACGAACCCGAGAACGAAATTGTACCCCTGCACTGCAACGGCACCGCAAAAGACGGCATTCGACGGCAAACCAAGGGAAACCCCTGTACCGCTGCACCTTACTGTTTGAAGGCGCCCGACAGATGTCCGATTGTTTCCATGCGTCTCAAGCGAATTTCAAACTGGAGGTCTTTTATGAAAGGCAAAACCATGGCTGCGGCGGTACGCATGCTTTCACTGCTCTTGTTGGCTTCAGGCACCTGTGCTTTGGCCCAGGAGGGCAGGCCAGTGCATCTCACCGGACTGCTCAACGACTATTCACCCCTGGATCCGACTATCAAAGGCAGCCCCTACGAAATGCACGGGCAATGGTCAATGGACGTCAACGCGGAAAAGGGCACCGCCGACTTCTCAGCGGATATGACGATGTCCGATTATGGAACCACAGCAGGTGTCCTCGATGCGACGAAGGGCGGTGCAGGCGCTCACACCCATCACATCGCGATGACGAACGTTAAGATCACCTGGAACATGACCGGCTGCCCCACCTACGCCATCTCTCCCCCAAAAATGGGCTTTCAGTTGAACGGCCCGGTCAGCCTTTTGACGGGGAATGGAAACAACGCCCCCTTCGAGACGAATCCGCCTTCATCAACGCTGCAGGTCTGCGTCACCGGCGGAGATGTTATCAAGTACTCGCTCCCGATTGCGAACATGACGCTGGTGTTCGGGGGGCCTGCGACTACACATTTCGGGCAGCAGGCCATCCATGGCGTGGCGCGCCCGTTGGGCGATCGATAAGCCGGTCGATGAACGGCCAGTAGGATGATTGCACCGGAATCGTACCCTTTCGGGGGTAGTTCGAAGCGTCAAGGATGAAAACTAGTTAGATGGGGGAGTGCGGTTCTGGGAAGGGTCGGCATGGTCCCTCTTAGTCTCGCCTCCCTGGATGCCGTTTCGCACATCAATAGGAGACGGTGCTCAAACTGATTATGGTTCTCTCCGGGATTGCAGTTGCACCCACTGACCTCTAAGAAAAGGGGCCGACATGCGAAAGAGACTGGTATGCCTCGTTTTGCTTAGCGTCATAATCGCGGCCACGGCTCTCTATGATTCAGGAAAGGCTTTGGCGACCGAGGCTGAAGGGTACAAGAGCACCTCGCTCGCTCTGGGCCACTTTCGCGAAATTGAAGTCACTAGTACCTTTCCACGCGGCGGGAACGCGGCCGGGGATGTGCAAGCCTGGCAGTCACAGCAACAGGCAAAGGGATTGTCAGACGTCTATGTGCAGAGCAATGCCTGGGCACCTGGCGGAAGTACGGGTTGGCACACGCACCCAGGGCATAGTTTGATCATCGTCACGGCCGGAACGATCACGGATTATGAAGGGCACGATCCCGACTGCAAGCCGCATGTGTACAAAACTGGGATGGGGTTTGTCGATCCCGGTGGTGACCACGTACACATCCTCCGGAACGAAGGCGATGTCGAGGCAAAAACCATCGCCGTTCAGCTCATTCCGGCAGATGCGGTGCGTCGGATTGACGTCGCCGATCCGGGAAACTGCCACTTCTGACCGAACCACGGCTCTCAGGGGTTACCACCCGCAGCGAGCCGCTCGATTGCGTCCTCAGGCAACTGGGGCCGGTGCACTATGAAGCGGGACGCGTCTTCTTGATCGCTACTGCGGGGCCCCAGCTGAGCACTGGGTCAAGTCTTGAGTAGGTTGGTCTCCAACATTAGGCTTACGCTGCAACTCAAATCCACGCATGGGATTCTCGACGTCGACTAGCCGGTCTAGAGCGTGCGCCAAGTACGCAACCTTTGGGGGCAGTAGCAGAGCGTTATGGCCCCACGTAATTTCCACGACCTCCAATTCACCCTGGCAGACCCTCTTCCAAACTCCGAGGGGGTTCGGCCAACGCGGATTGCGGATGGCGGACTGAAAAAACGTAACCTTACCGGCATACGGCTTTGGCCGATATGCTGCCATGGCGACCCGTAAACCCGCAATGATTCGCCGCAGGTATGGCGGCAGAGTGAGTCCACCAAACGTCTGCTCATCGAAACCGGAACGCTTTGGCGCTCTTCCGGCGACGATGCGCAGCCTGTCGGCGAAATGAGTGGCTTTGGCAAAAATGTAGCTGACGCTCTGTCGCCAGGGACGAGCGCGAATCTCACGAATTTCTAGCGCAGCACGGCTCCGTTGGTGCGCCAGCCAGGCTGGGAACGTCAGGCATTGCTGGTCCACCTGGCTGTCCACGAGCGCCACCAGCTCTACTTTCTCGCCACAATGCAATAGCTGTTGTGCCATTTCAAAGGCGATCAGGCCGCCGAGGGAAAACCCCGCCAGAGCGTAGGGTCCACGGGGCTGCACTGACCGGATCTGCCCGACGTAGTCCGCAGCCATATCCTCCACACGAGAATTAGCCACTTCGCCTTCATGGAGTCCGCGCGCCTGTATGCCATAGACAGCGCAATGGCACTCCATTTCGCGTGCCAGCGCCCACAACTCCAGCACTGTACCACCGACGCTATGAGCGATAAACAGCGGCCGCTCACGGTTGCCCTCATGAAGAATGACCAGACCGGAAGGGGTGACAGCTTCTCCCGCTCGTATCATTTGCGCCAACCGCTCGATGGTGGGCGCACGGAGAAAGCTCGCGATGGGCAGGTCGCAGCCCGTCAGAGTGCGAATCCTCGCAATCAGGGTGGCGGCGTGAAGCGAGTTGCCGCCAAGCTCGAAGAAGTCATCCTGCGGTCCGATGGGTGAGAACCCGAACGTATCCTCCCATAATTCAGTAAGACCTGACTCAAGGGTGGCTTTGTCCGTCATAAAACCTCCATGCGTGGATACTTGCGCTTAGGGGAAGGGTACGGGGGAGAAATCGCTCCGCAGGCACGGGTGAAGAACCAGCAGATCACAACTTAAGTGTAACTGTCTTCACTTCCGTATATTGCTGCAGTCCATATTCGCCCAGCTCCCGTCCCATTCCTGACTGCTTGAATCCACCAAACGGCGCCCTTGTATCCAGCACGTGATAGCAATTCACCCATACCGTCCCCGCCCGCACACTATTCGCGACTGCGTGAGCCTTTTTGATATCACGTGTCCATACCCCCGCGGCTAGTCCATAGGTGGTGCGGTTAGCACGGCTGATGACCTCGTCCATATCCTTGAACGCGATGATGCTCATCACCGGACCAAAAATCTCTTCCCGGGCAATTTTCATTTCATCCTGAACGTCAGAGAACACCGTAGGTTGGATGAAGTAGCCACGGTCGCCTACGCGCTCGCCGCCGCAGGCAAGCGTCGCCCCCTCACGCTTTCCAGATTCGATGTAACCCATAATTCTGTCGAATTGTGATTCGCTCACCTGAGGACCCTGGTCCGTGAGCGGATCGAGCGGATCTCCCACTCTCCTTTTTCGAGCCCGGGCAATGCTCTTTTCGACAAATTCGTCATAGATCGTCTGTTCCACAAATACCCGGGATCCAGCACAACAGGATTGTCCCTGGTTAACGAAGAGCCCCAGGTGCGCTCCTTCCACCGCGTCATCGATGTCGCTATCCGCAAAAATGATGTTTGGGCTCTTGCCGCCCAGCTCCAGAGAAATTCGCTTGAGATTGGATTTCGCCGCTGCCTCCATGATCAGCCGGCCAACTTCGGTAGAGCCAGTGAACGCTACCTTGTCAACGTCCATATGGCGGGCAATGGCTGCGCCTGCGGTCGGGCCAAACCCCGGCAGCAGATTCACCACACCCTCCGGGAAGCCCGCTTCCAGAATCAGCTCTCCCAACCGAAGCGCGGATAGCGGCGTTTGCTCTGCCGGCTTCATCACGATGGTATTGCCCGTTGCCAGCGCTGGCGCAAGCTTCCAGGCTTGCATCAGCAGCGGATAGTTCCAGGGAATAATCTGCCCTATCACGCCGATCGGCTCATGGCGTGTATAGCAGAAGAAGTCCCCGTCAATTGGGATCGTCTTGCCCTGCACCTTATCCGCCCAGCCGGCGAAATAGCGATAGCAGGCGATGGTCTTGGTAACATCCACTGCCTTGGCGATGGAAAGCGGCTTACCGTTATCGAGCGTTTCCAGACGAGCGAGTTGGTCTGCATTTTGCTCGATCAGGTCGGCGAGGCGGTGAAGCAGCCGTCCCCGCTCCGATGCACGCATCTTTTTCCAGGGCCCCTGATCAAAGGCTCTACGCGCCGCCTGAACCGCCTTGTCGACATCGGCTGCATCGGCCTCGGCAACCTGGCAGATCTCCTCGCCGGTCGAGGGATTCACGGTCGCAAACGTTTTGCCCGATTCGCTCGGAACCCAACGATTGTTGATCAAAAGCTTGGTAGGCGCAGGACCCGTTTGCGACTCCGTTGGCATAGGCAGGGTGGAAATCATGGTTCCTCCAACGGTTAACCCACATCTTCCAACAGAAACGTTGGCAGGTATGGGACCTCCGATATCTGTTCGCTGTTTGCCATCGCTTTCAGTCGCTTTGAGACCAGTACGGTATTTTTCTGGGCGCAAATATGACCTAGCAAATTTCTATAAAGACCAGTGGCGCCGGCTTGCCATGTATTAATGATCTTTTTATTCCCCAAGATAGCGTTGAGTTCGGGCAGCAATTCCTCATTCCTTTGCGAGACCGCCCTCTTCTCGAACACCGCCAATTCCTCGACCGTAGTCTCGTCGAAATAGCTCCTAGGCATCAACGGGTACCGGGGTGCCTCGCCTTTGATGTAGCGCCCGACATCGCGGCGATATTCGCGAAGCAGGGTATCGGATTCATACTCCGGGTGACCTTGGAAAAAGGCGAGCAGCCTTTTCTGCTGCTTAATAAAGGTATCCACGCCGGCGTTCGCGGAGCGCGTCAGGACCTTGTATCCGCAATCCGCCAGCTGTTCTTCGGGCACGCCATTCCAACGCGAATGCGGTAGCCTGAATTGCGATGCTGTTCCGGCTGTCAACGGATGGTCGGACACGCGCGCACACTCGAAGACGCCGAAGACCTTATCCTTCGCTTTCACTCGCCGAATGCCATCCATGGAGAGAATCGCAGCATGCGCCGCCAGACACGACAAAACAGTCGCATGGCAATTCTCCTGTGCCCAGGCGAGCACCCTGGTAAAACTATCCCAGTAGGGCTCATCGGCCAGGTTCGCTGTCATCGGCTCCCTGCCGGTCACGATGAGCCCATCGAGATGCCCATCCCACAGGTCTTCGATATTCGAGTAGCGGCTGCTAATATGGCTGGCGGTCAAGCCATTGCGGGGAACTCCCGGCAACGTGTAGAACGACAAATGAACCGGCATGTTGCCTGACGCCGAGTCGAGCAGCGAAATGAATTGGCATTCCGTTGCCTTGAGCGCCTCATCAGACATGTTGTTAACCAGGCCGATCTTGAGGCAGTTGGCGGGTTCGGCGTCAAACAAAACTGGCATCAGGATCCCCCTTCGTAGTGACCAGGGTGGTGGTGGCGTCGAGAGCCTGCTTCAAATCTGCAATGATGTCGTCGCTGTGCTCGATCCCTATGCTGAGGCGAATCATTTCCGGCACAACGCCGGCCTGGCGTTGCTCTTCCGGCGACATCTGCCGGTGAGTGGTGGAGGCGGGATGGCACGATAACGACTTGGCATCGCCGAGATTGACCAGGCGCTTGATCAACTTGAGTGCGTCATAGAACTTGACCGCAGCCTCGTAGCCGCCCCTAAGGCCCACAGCCATCAGTGAGCACGCATTATTACCCAGGTATTTCTGTGCCAAGTCGTAGTAAGGGCTCTCAGGAAAACCTGCATACGTGATCCATGCGATCCTGTCGTCATCGCGCAGGAACTCGGCGACCTTTCTGCCATTCTCCACGTGGCGCTCTACCCGCAACGCGACCGTCTCGATGCCTTGCAGAAGTAGAAACGCGCTCAACGGAGACAATACGGCCCCGGTCGTTCGCTGGTAGACGGCTCGGCATCGACCGAGGTAGGCGCCCTTGCCGAAATGCTCGCTATAGATCAAGCCATGATAGGAGGGGTCCGGTTGATTGAAAATTGGGAAACGATCGACGTGCTCTTGCCAGGGGAAATTACCGCTATCCACGATGGCTCCGCCGAGGGTGGTGCCGTGGCCGCCCATAAACTTGGTAAGCGAATGCACAACAATGTCGGCGCCGAATTCGATCGGCCGCAGCAGGATAGGAGTGGCCACCGTGTTATCTACGATCAGCGGCACTCCATGTCGATGGGCCACCCGAGCCAAACCTTCGATGTCGCACACATTGCCCGCCGGGTTGCCTACGCTTTCGCAGAACACGGCGCGCGTGTTGTGGTCGATCATCTTTTCTACTGACGCTGGCCGGTCCGTCTCCGCGAAACGGACCCCAACTCCCTGGCTGGGTAGAAGGTGAGCGAACAAGGTGTGGGTGGTGCCGTAGAGCTGGGGGGTGGAGATGATATTGCACCCCAGCTCGGTTACATTTTGCACCGCGTAGGTTACCGCTGCCTGGCCGCTGGCAACGCACATTGCGTCCCGGCCTCCTTCGAGCGCCGCGACGCGTCGCTCCAGCACAGCAGTAGTCGGGTTGCTGATCCGGGTATATCGGTATCCGTCCACCTCCAGATTGAACAGCGCCGCTGCGTGTTCGGTGCTATCGAATGCATAAGCGACCGTTTGGTAAATCGGCACCGCGACCGCCTTGGTCGTGGGATCAATGTCGTAACCGCTGTGGATAGCAATGGTTTCCCGTTTCATGCGTTCACCCTTCCTTGGCCCGTTCCGGCGTATTGTTTTTCATCTGTAATTCCGGCCAGGCGATTCATCTCGCTGACCACCCAATAGATGTCTCTTTCGGTCGTTCGAAAACTGGTAATGCACGCGCGCACCACAGGAATGTTGCCCACCCGCGCCTCTGACATCCACGCGATTTGGCGCTTATGCAGTGATGCCAGAAATTCTCCCGGTACAAGCCCGTCCCGGGTGAAGCAAATCAGCGGCAGCGGCGTCGAGTTCAGGATCGACCATCCCGAAGCTCTCAGCGCGCTTCGCAGAACATTGCCCATGCGCGTCTGGTGCTCAATCATCTCGGCATAGCCGCCTTCGCCCTGTTGCGCAAGCGCCATAAAAAGCTTCAGGCCAATAAACCGCCGCGACCACTGTGCGGAGTTGGTGTATGGGTCGAACACCGGACCGGTCTTCTTGCCGGGCATGTAGGAAACATCTGCGCGAAATGCCTCCGCGACGGTATCAGGATGACGGCAGAAGAACATTCCGCAGCCCATCGAAACTGAAAGCCACTTGTGCGCGTCGCAGGTGATAGAGTCCGCGTCCCCGATACCATCCAGGCAATGTTTCAGGCTTGGAGCAAGGATGGCGCTGCCGCCCCAGGCCGCGTCGACGTGAAACCACAGCCCTTGCTCGCGGCAGACTTGTGCCATTCCCGGCAAAGGATCGATCACTCCTGTCGCCGTCGTCCCGGCGGTGCCGATCACCATGAAGGGGAGGAAGCCATTGTTTCGATCCTCCACCACACATCGTTGCAGTTCGGCGAGATCCATCTTCAAATCGCTGTCAGTAGATACAATTCTCAGCGCTCTCCGTCCCAGCCCCGTCATGTGAGCGATTTTGTTGTAGCCGTGATGCGCCTCGGCGGTCAGGTAGATGGAGAGCGTGGCGTTCAGGCAGCGAACACCGTGCTCGCCATAATCGGGGAACGCCCGGGTGAGAGCAACCACCACCGCAGAGAGGTTCGCTTCCGTTCCGCCGCTGGTGAACGTCGAAATAGAATTGGCCGGCAAGCCAAACTTCCCCGCAAGCCAACCAAGCGTATGTCGTTCGATCTCGTTGGCCGCGGGCGAGGTACGCCAATTTGCCAATTGGGAGTTATACATCGCGACCAGAGTGTCGGCGACTACGGAAGCCAGAGTAACGCTAGGATTAAACAGACCAAAATAGCGGGGATGCGTAACCTGGACCTGCCAGGTACGCAGCATCTTTTCCACATCGTTAACCACTTCCTCCAGCGGCATCGTCTGATGGAAGCCGTAACGGGACCCAAGGTAAGTTCGGACCTCTTCTGCCGTCACCGTGGGCAGGATAGGGCCGTCCGCAATATCAGCTTGCAATTGCGTGAAATCAAACCGGATTTCGTCGATGAACACAGTTCCTTCCCCCCGCCAGCCGCACGCCTAGAAGCGAATGGCGCCCATTTGAATGCGTTCATACAACTGCTGGTCGAGCCGCATGAATGAGCCCAATTCCAAGTCGTTGAAATAAACCGCATCATCACTCGAGGCCGGGTTAAATCCCTGGCGAACCAGGTCGGTCTTCGAGTACTTAAAAGTCCCTGTCAGATCCATGTTCTTTCGGATCCGCAGAAACAAAGGCCGCGCGTAGGGGGGTAGGCGGTCTATCAAGTGCCGGCGGAATTCCGCCAGGTCCAATTCATCTTCGGTGACCAGCGTAGCCATACCGGCGCGGCCTTCGGTCGCGGGAACGGTTACGCCGTATACATTCGCGTGTTTCACTCCAGGGAATGCGCAGATCGCTTCCGCAACCTCGCACGTCGCAACGTTCTCGCCCTTCCAGCGAAAGGTATCGCCGATGCGATCTACAAAATAAAAATAACCCTGCTCATCCTTGCGCATCAGGTCGCCGGTACGAATCCACACGTCTCCCAGCTCAAAGACATTCCGCAAGATCTTGCGCTCTGAGGCCTCAGTGTTGGTGTAGCCTTCAAACCGGCTACCTATGTTAGATGGATCATCCGACCCCTTGCCGATGGCTTCGCCGGCTTCATTGGGAGCGCAGCGAATGCAGAAGCCCTGTGCATCCCGCATCGGTTCACCCTTCTCCACATCGAACACCACCAACGCGGGCGAGAACCGATGCGTCAGGTAGCCGGGGATATGGCCGATGGCCCCGCGCCTGCCCTGGATGTTGAAGAGCGAAACCCCACCTTCGGTGGAAGCATAAAACTCAAAGATCTGAGGAATGGAAAAGCGATTCTTAAAGCCGTCCCACACTTCGGGCGCCAGGCCGTTACCGCAAGCCATCCTGATGCGATGGGCAGTCTCGCTCGCCGACGGTGGGGCGTGCAGCAGGTAGCGGCAAAGCTCGCCGATGTATTGGAATAACGTACAGTCCCAGCGCACAATGTCATTCCAGAACTGGCTGGCGGAGAATTTCTCCCGCAGGATGACTGTGCCGCCGGCCACCAGAATCGCCCCCGGCACCTGCACTCCGCCGACACTGTGATACATGGGCAGACAGTTATACATCCGGTCGGCTGCCTGCGCACCCATCATGCCCGCAAACCAGTGGCCCCATTGCATGACCCGGGCGTGACTGATGTTGGCGGCTTTGGGCAGCCCGGTTGTACCGGAGGTATATATGTAGAGCGCTTTATCCTCTATGGCCGGTGGCCGCTTCTCGTGCTCGCTGAGCGCCTCGCCTGACTTTGCTTCAATCTCCAGATCGAGACGCGGCCACGAGCTTGGCTCGTTGCCATGAATCCAAACTGTCGGGGGCGGCGAAACCGCCGGGAGAGCCGCGACGAGCTGGCCTGCGAATTCTGAAGCGACAATGAGGTGTTTGGGTGAAACGACATGGATGCAGTGGGCTAGTGAAGAACCTGTCAAATTTACATTCAGCAGGGAAACGACGCCCCCGACGCTGCTGATACCGAGCCATATAGCCAGGTATTCTGGTCGATTCGTCATCAGCAGGCCGACTACCTCGCCATGACCAATGCCCAGATCAAGCGCCCATCGCGCATATTGATTGATTCGCTGCGAGAGCTGGCCGTAAGTCATACACTCGCGGTCGGAGAGTAGCGCTGGTGCATCACCCAGTTGCCCGGCACGCTCCTCAATCACCGTGGAGAGAATGCGATAGCGATTGCGCGCAATGGGCGCAGTCAGCTCCAGGGCGCGCAGCCACGCCTTTCCCGGTGAAATGATGGTGGCTGCGGGCGCAATTGTTTCGAGTGGGCTCATGCGGTGCTCCCTGCGTCCACGGTCATCACCGTGCCGGTGATGTTCTTGGCTTTATGACCGAGCAGAAACTCCACTGCATTGGCCACATCTTCCACCTCGGCCAGTCGCTTCAGCGCGCTACGGCGCACAATCTGTTCGCGCTGCTGATCCGTCATGCCCCGCGTCATTTCGGTATCGACAAAACCTGGAGCAACGGCATTCACGGTGATCCCCAGCTTTCCTACCTCCCGGGCGAGTGAACGGGTAAAGCCGACCAGCGAAGCCTTGGAAGCGCTGTAAACTGCGAGTCCGCTGTAGCCGGTAAAGGCAACCACCGACGCGATATTAACGATGCACCCGCCTCCATCCGCCATCATGGAGCGCACTACCGATTTCGTCATCACCATGGGTGACAGCGTATTCAAGCGCATCACGTGCTCCATCTGAGAAATGTGCATCATCGCCAGGGTTCCTTCGACGCTGGTACCCGCATTGTTCACCAAACCATAGATCGGCCCGTAGTCCTTGCGCAGTTTCTTCACCAGGCCCGCAATGCCTTCAAGATCCGCCAGGTCGAAGGGTACGAACTGAACGCATCCGGGCTCCGCGCTCGGCTGCATCAAAACCGTAAGTTCCGGGCTTTCGTTCCTTGCGATTGCGATCGCCCGATAACCCTCCTTCGCAAGCTTGTCCGCGATCCCCAGACCCAATCCCCTGCTGCCTCCGGTCACAATCACATTACGCATGGCGTCGAATGAGCTTCCCGGACTCAGCAAGTGCCAACGTAGTAACGAAATTAATAGTGGCCGGAACCTTGTGGGGCGCAAGTTCTTCGCGGCACAGTAAAAGAATGTCCTGCTGAATCTGACGATCGCCGTCGCTCTCCGGCCTGGGCGCCGACCGCAAAACAACATCCGCAACCACCAGCGCGCCGGTGATGGGATTCTTCTTGGTTCTCACCAGCGACATCCGAACCTCAGGATGACGATTGATCACCTCTTCCACTTCTTCGGGATGCACCTTCAAGCCGCCAACATTAATCACTCCATCGCGCCGGCCGACGAAGTAGTAGCGCTCGTTTCGTAAATCGAGCAGGTCGGTCGTGTCGACAAATCCGTCCGCGTCTTTCAGTGGGCCGTGTTCCTCATCCAGGTAACGGCTCGCCGTGCGCGCGGAGCGGATGCGAAGAGAGCCATTCTCCACCTTCATCTCGACCCCAGGCGTACGGGTGAGCGTGCTCACGGGAAACCCGGTAATCCCGTCATTCACCGCAAAGGCAACTCCAGCCTCGGTGGTGGCAAAAGCGTGAGCAATGCGTGCATTTGGATAAACCTGGGCCAGATGATTGAGGATTGCCTGATCGGCAATCTCGCCCGACAAGCGAACGTATTCCGGCGCCATCAGGTGAGCAGAAGAACTCATCAGCGCGCGTCGCCAATGGGACGGCGTTCCGGAGATGTGGGTCACTCCATGTGCCCCGGCGTAGGCCAGGAAGTCGGCGGTCGAGGTTTGCGCGCTCGATAACAGCAGGGAGCTACCGGTCAGCATGGCGCGCAGAAATATCTGCAAACCGCCATATCGGCGAATATCGTAGAAGGTGCTCCAAATCACATGCCCATTTCCGGGCTTGCCGATGTCGATCGCTCCGGTCAGGCTGGCCAGCGTGTGGACTACAAGCTTCGGCACTCCCGTGGTGCCGGACGTCAGCAGCACCCATTCCGTCTCGTAGCGGCCGGACGAGCGATGACCTTGAGGAACGATTTTTTCATCGCAATGAATGAAAGATCTGATACCGGGAAATCCAGGGCCGTCGATGATCCGGTCGGAAATAATTGCATCTGCTTCGGCAGACTTCCCAATTAATGGGAGAAATTCCAACGGCAGGTCGGGTGGACATAAAACCATGCGGCGGGCGACCCCATCGAGTTCGATGAGCGCCGCCGCGGCGGCGAGTTGATCGGTGGTCGCAATGAGAACGGAGCTTCCGCTCAGCTCTTGGCATCGGCCGCCCAGCACAGAGCCGGTAAGCAAATCGCGCAAAGCGAACCTTCTCTCCGGACTGGAGACAATGGGATCGCATCCGTCCACGGTGCTGCTGACCGCCTCCCAGAGGGAGGCCGAACTATTTTGCAACGTGCTCATAAAGATTGACTAAATCCCCGAACGTAACCGGAAACTGGGCATCTTCCGAAGCCATAAACGGGTCGATCCCAAGAGAATCTTCAAGCCGGGATACAAGGATAGCCATAGAAAGTGAATCGAGCCCCGAGTTCAAAAGTTCCAACCCGTCCGTCAGCGGCGCCAGACGTTTGCCTTGCTCCTGAGCGACTCGCTTGAATTGAGCGACGATTTCCGTTCGAACATTCATTGTCGGCATTTTCCTTTTAAACCTGCCCTCCACGCGGAGCAGAAACCTTGATGAGCGAGAGATACGAAAACAATCAACCGCACACACCCGCCCATTAGGCCCGAACTTGGCAGCCTGCAATAGCGGGATGACCGAATTTTCCAGGCGAACGAGTGACGTCCTCTACTAGACGTCCTCGTCCCCCTGTCGCCCGATCATCGCACGAAGTTTCGCCGTTCCAGAACGAATGTACCCCACCAACAGAACGCCAGCTATAGGATTTCTTCGCCCAAAGCTTACTACGCCCCGATGCCGCCCTTAGAAGCTGCCCTGCTCCCGCAGCTTCTTTTCAGAACAGCAGTTGGTGGAACAACGATCTCTCTTGCCTCGACTCAGGCAGCAGGTACCTTGGCATGCCCACTTCCGTTGATGGTCTGGATCAAGGCGCGAAGCTCGTTAACGCCTTCAAACAGATCTGCCGATGGATCGGGTGGATTGATCGCTGCCTCTGCCGAGAGCGCCATCAGAAGCCCTTCGGAGTGTGCAATGTCGCAGACACCGTGCACATCCGTATATTCAAAATCCGTGGAAGCTTGGGCCATCGCAAGATCCGCCAGGTACGACATGAATCTTTGGATGTAGCTTTCAAAAAAGCCCATCGTAAGTACGTTCTGCACTCCTTGCAGGCGGCCCAGAAACATACGAACCTTGGTCAACCCATCACGCACCGCCATCGCGTCTGTGTCGGTAGGGTAGGCACGAGCGGCAATCGCGAATCTCCGTAGCATCTCCGGATGACAATCCCTGATTTCTTCCTTCAGGTTGTCAATCAGGATGGGGCGCGCCTCCTCCGACTGGACAGATAGATAGGCTGCCGTCATCCAATAAATGAAGTTGCCTTCGAGGACAGCGCTGTATCGTGCGATGATCCCGCGCCGTTGCTCGGGAGTAAGGTCCTTAGGATCTGGAAGTGCAGCAACCAGACTGTCAATTTCGCTATCAATCCTTGGTTTGATGGAAGATATGTTCTGAATTTCAGGGGCGACGAGCCAAGTAGTCATAGTTAACCTCCGTGGTTTAGAAGCTGGGTGATGGATCCAAAACTCATCACGTGTGAGTCACCGGGCCCGAGTCGCGACGTGCGCGCGGCCGGGCATGAGCCTTGCAATTTAAAAGGGGGAAGAGACTAGTGAATCAGGTGCGGTCGTTCCTCGTGTCACGGAAAAGTCAGTAAATTGTCACTCGATTGGGCGACAGAAAAAGGTCGACCCGCAACGAAGATGCATCGTTTATTAGACACATTTCGTCGCTTCTAATTGGTTAGCTCGTGGGGGAGCGTCCAATTAACAGCAACCAGGAGACAGTACGAGTAAGTCGACGGTTCGTTGTCGATTAGCTCGAAAAAGCGAAAAAGCGCACAAGAACTGCCCTGAAATCTATTCAACTCAACCCAATGGCTACTGGGAAGATGTCGACACCACCAGTCTTACTCGCCTAAGAGTACAAATGTCAACAAGTCTTTATACGTTAAGAGTAGCTCTAGGGACTCCTGTCAGGAGCCAGAAGCGTCCGAAAAATTTCATGTCCAGTAGGTCTGGCCGGAGCAGCCATAAAATTCAGGCGAATTGAATTCAGCGCAGAAAAGTGGCGTTGATTGCTAAGCGAAAAACATCCATGAATCCGTATGTCCCTCCACCAAGCATGTGATTGCCTCTCGTTCGTTACCACTGAGGACCTTTGTTACCTTCGCTAGCGTTACCAGAAAGTGCAAACGATTTGCGTCGCGTGCCCACGCTTGACCTAAAATGAATTTGCGTTAAGGTAGCACTGCAGTATTTCTGTTTGGGTTCAGAACGGCATCTCCCGACGTGAGCTTTCCCCACGCCCCCGCCGCCCTGTGATCCATCAATTGAAGTCGGCCTTCAGCTCTTCAACAGGCGATCGTCAACCACATATGTACCTGCTTGCAGTGGCCTTAGAAATGCAGGTAGAGCTTGTTCTCGCTGCCTTTGAGAGAAGGTTTCTTTGTTCGCGCAGGCTCCACTGACCCGCATAGCGCGAAGCGGCAGTTAGGTTCTGCGAGCGTGAGAGAATCCATGGTCCAGTTTACGCAGGTTCAGCAATATCCCGAGAGCGTGTTAGCGGAACGTGCCGGCTATTTCCCGGTTCCCGGCGCTCATCTCTACACCGTACTGCACGAAGTTGAGGCTCCTGTTGCGCGGGTTCTACTCATCGGGTCCTTCGCTTCAGAACGCCACGCCTCCTATCGGCCATGGCTGCAGTGGGCCCGCTATTTGACGGCCCGGCGGATTGAAGTGCTCCGTTTTGACTACAGGGGAGTAGGAGAAAGCACCGGCGTATTTAAGGAAATGAGCTTTCGTTCCTGGGTCGATGATGTTGAGCGTCTTTCCGCCTGGCTTCGGAAACGCGAAGGAAATGCACCGCTGATTATGCATGGATTGGAAATGGGCGGACTTTTAGCCGCAAAGGCTTTCCACAACGGCGAAGCCGACGCGTTAGTGTTGTGGTCAGCGCCGGTGAATGCAAATAAAGTGCTTCGGTCGACTTTGCAACGTTGGATTGGACCGCAACAACTCCTGAAGCAAGAAGAAGATCGACGCCCTTCATCGCACTATTTCCGCCTGCTTGACGAGGGACAAGGCGTGGAGGTGGATGGCTATGAATGGACACCAGAATTGTGGCGTGAATCGCTGAGCTTTGACTTGCCGGGCACGATGGTCCCTCCCAACGATCCAGCGGCCTCATATAGGAGGCCGGTTCGAATAGTTCAGCTGGGCAAGAGTGCCGCTCCCCTCGTCCTGGGTGGCTTATTGCAAGGGTTTGAAGAAGGCAAAGACTTTAGCTGGCTCTTTGCTCCTAACTACGAGTGGATTGCGTCAAGCTTGGGTACCCCGTTGGAGGGAGCATGATCTGCGACACATTAGAAACGCGTCAACTGATCACGCTGGGCGCCGACGGGATTCTGGTGCGCGGTACCTACCATGACGTCCCGCGCAAAACGACCGGATCCGCCAGTCCGGAAAAGAGGATCGGTGTGTTGTTCCTAAATCCTTTATCCACTCCGCGAGCGTTGATAGGTGACTCCGCTGTTTACTGGGCTAGCTCGTTTGCGGCCCAGGGTTATCCTTCTCTCCGGATCGACCTGCCTGGATTGGGAGACAGCTACGGCGAGGTTGCGAAGGATCTTCTTACCTTCATCAACAACGCGGGCTATGCGGCCATAGCGGCCGCAAAAGTAAAGGAGTTTTGCGAACGTTTTGGGCTGGCAGGCGTCGTGATCTATGGCCATTGTGCTGGAGGAACGACGGCTATCTATGCCGCATCTGCGTGCAAGGAGTGTAAAGGCCTCATCATCACCGACCCATATTTTAATGCCGCAAATATGCTGACTCCGAAACTGAGTCCAGGGATGGTGGACTGGGCTAGACGGAGTAAGGTTGGCGAGGTCCTTCGTGCGGCTTACGCGCGTATTCGGGAGGCGCGGAAGAAGCGAGGAAACGGCACATTGCCAGGTAACGCAAACGTTAATTTGGTCACGCACTGGAAGCAACTCGTATCCAGCGGCCTACCCATCCTGGTTCTAAAGTCGGGCGAGCCGGCGGCTCTCGGCAGCAGCAAGCTGCGCGCCGGGACGTTCGACTATCTTGAACATATAACCTCGTTTGCAGGCCAGAAGGGTCAACTCTCACTGCACACGATCGAGGGCACTAATCATTCATTTGCAGACCGGCTCGGGCGCGCGGCGATTCGGGAGCACGCCGAGTCCTGGCTGCACAAGCACTTCCCCGGAGAGGCGGAAGAGACAGCGGTCCTTGCAACTACGACTGCGGCGCACGTTTCACAGGGTGAATAGGGGATTTACTTCGGCTAGCAAAGTCTACCGGTTTCGTTACCGCCTTCTACCCGGTTTTCCTGTGGAGATTCTTGCCTTTGATCCACATCGCATGCCCAGCATGCCGTGAGACCGAAGAGCACCCGGACTTCCTGCTGGGCGGCGCTCAGAACGTCCACGTGTGCGGCTTTCCGCGAAAGAAAGCCGCATGAAGCTCGCCAACGCCACCAACCTCGACAGGAAATCCAGGGTAGTGCAGTGGAGAGATCTCTCAGTGTGGAGGCTCTTTCTTGGAAGACGCTTCTCGACAGAGCGTCTGATTCACCGTCGAGTGCGTCCGATCAGGTGACCATTCATAATTTTCTTTACAATCATTGTTGATACCGGCATATTCTGGGTGCCATAGTAGTACTCAAAAGATGCCTGTGATATCAATTTAGGCTCGTGTGTAGATCGCTCGTCTGTAGATTCGGTCCTGCGTAAATCCCCCTTTTGCAAATCTGATTAGTTTTGTTGCAACGTTCGAAAAGTTGGGCTGGCGACCGGCCGGACCTTTGAGCAACGGAATTAAAAAGACTTACGCCTGGTTCGCTTCCCAGGTTGAAATGGCCAGGATGGTACTGGTTTGAGTTCCCGACTAGCGGTGAGTCCGTGTTAGGGCGAGAGAACAATAAACCGCCGCAGACGATACACGTAGCCAGCGTGGGGCCGGCTTTGTGTGTGAAGGGCGGCATCACTCGAGTGATCGAGTTAATCGGTGCTCATCTTCCAGGTCACATTTGCGTTCGCTTTATTGCCACTTTCAACCGTTATACCGGTGACAAAGGAGCCACGCGCGCCGAGAGGGGTAACAGGCTTGGCCAGGCGCTTGTCTTTCTTCTGGCCGTCGTCCAGACACTGATCCGCGCCCTCGCGCGCGGAACGATATTCCACGTTCATTTCTCCGGCCGGGGAAGCCTCCTGCGCAAGGGTGTCATCTGCGTGATGCTTCGCTCCCTGCGATGCCGCTACTTAGTGCATTCACATGCGGCAGATACCAATCTTTTTCCGCCATGGCTACCGATGGCTTGCAGGCGGCTGCTCTTATGGGGTATGGGTGGCGCGGGACGCGTGATCGTTCTCACCCAATTCTGGCATGACTACTACTCCTCCATTCTGAAGTTGCCGGCCGAGCGCGTTCTACTACTTCCCAACCCGGCTGACTTGCCGAAGTCTATCCCCGACCGTTCTCGAAGAAAGGGCCTGCGGGTTCTGTTCTTGGGCAGAGTCGGGATCAGGAAGGGAGCGTACGACTTAATCCGCGCCTTCGCCGCGCTCCCTGAAAATGTCCGGGCATGCTGCCATCTAACCCTTGCGGGAGACGGTGACATTGATGAGGCGCAGACACTCGCCCAAGAGTTGGGTTGCGCGAAACAGGTGGCAATGCCGGGCTGGGTCGGAAAAGCAGCTGTCGAAAGACTCTTAATCGAGTCCGATGTGCTGGTTTTACCAAGTTACGCTGAGGGGATGGCGATGTCGCTCGTCGAGGCGATGAGCTGGGGTCTGCCTGTTGTGACGACGAGCGTCGGCGGCGCCGGGGAGTTTCTGGAACAGGGACGTAACTGCCTTCTCGTGGCCCCGGGGGACCTGGGCGGCATCCGGGACGCCATCGCCAACTTAGCGCGCGATCCCGGATACAGGCTCCAATTGGGACTTGCCGCCCGCGACACGATCAGTCGCTTCAGCATCGATACTTACATCTGTACCCTGAGCGCGCTATACGAGGAGCTTTCCGGCAACCAACATGCAAAGCAAAATGAACATCCTGGGGATCAAGATGGACTGTCTCTCCTACGGAGAGATGCACCGGATCTTCCATCTCTGGCTCGCCGATAAGGGGTCGCGTTCGCATTCTCTTGCGTTGATCAACGTCAATTGCTGCGTTTCCGCTTTGTTTGATAAAAGCCTGGTCAATCTCTATAACTCGGCGGACATCGTTGGCATCGATGGCATGCCATTCGTGCGCTGGGCTCGTGCCTTCTACAACAAGAGCTCTGACCGCTTCTATGCACCGGATCTGATGCTGGAGGCCGCCCGGAAAGCGAAGGAGTACGGCTACACGTTTTTCCTATACGGCGGCTCTCCTGGTGCTCCGGAGAAAATGGAAGAGTATCTCCGGCAGCGCTATGACGGCCTTCGCGTTGTGGGCAGGTACTCTCCACCCCTAAGGAACCTTACGGAAGAAGAGGACCAGGCAGTCTGCGACATGATCAATGCGGCTAAGCCGGATATCGTTTGGGTCGGTCTCGGGTCGCCAAAGCAAGACATTTGGATCGCCGAACATCGGGAGAAGATTCGTGGCTCAATCTTGATAGCGTCGGGAGCTACATTCGATTTCTTCAGTGGAAGGATTCGGCAGGCGCCCGAGTGGGTCCGCAATGCGGGTTTCGAGTGGCTCTACCGGTTAAGCAAGGATTTCCGTCGGCTATGGGTGAGGTACACGGTTTACAACGTCGTCTTCCTGGCCATGTTCAGCCTGCAACTCATGAAAATCCGCCGCTTCGAACCCGCTGACTATGGCCGCGCTCGATCGAACTTCACGTAAGACGGCCGGCCCATTTCCGAGCCCATCCGATCAGTTGCAGCCCATGTGACTTCGCTCCCCTTTAAGGCCTCTTCGCGTTGGAGAGGCCAACCTGACTTACATTATTTGTTTTGTTGGTGCCGGGAGGGGGGCGAACCGCCACGAGGTTGCCCTCGGCGGATTTTGAGTTTTTTCGTTGAAACGGCTGACGGGTACGCCACACTATTTCATTAAGCAGTGGATTTGTTTCGCCAAAGCGCTCCTGAGGATTTGCAGGCGCCCGGTGTGTTCAGCGCCACGTCTCAAGCCCAATCTTTCCTTTTCAGAACCGACTGTGATGTCAAAGATAATCCTGCTAGCAGCCAGCGGGAGAACAAGAAGAAGCGCGATCGACATGCAAATGGCCTGAATTGGAGTCATAGTCCTATGGACAAGCAATTGACAGAAGTCCTCTACTATCCAAATTTCGATCCGAATGACTTGGCCGGAATCAAGCAATCATTGCTCTTGTACGACAAGGTCAACCTGATCGCGCCCCGGACCACGCCGCTCATGGGTCGAGTCTTGGCCGAATCGCCCGGGGAAGAACTGTCACAAATCAGCAGCAGCGGCGCGCTCAATGAAAGCTGGTGCCTGCCATCAGCATTGGGCGTGGTGAACATGATTCCGGATGAACAAATCGTCGGGGACCGTTGGGACGAATTCCTGGCCGCTCTCATTGAAGATCTGGCCGACGAGGAAGTCCTGGCCTGGGAGCAGCAATGGAAAGCCAAGAATGGCGGCCGGGAAGTGAGCTGGTATGTTCTCCCAAGCTACTTTAGTCGCGGCCTGCCTACTGTGGGCTCTCCGGAGCACCAGATTCAGGAGATTCGCAACACGAATCTTGGACCCCTTCTGCGTGTACCATTCCTCGTCGGCATGTCACTTGGCCTCAGCGAGGCGTTGTGGGCTGCAGTTGACAATGGCTACACATTGTTCACAGATGACGATGCCTCACAAGAATTTCTCATGTTGCGCCTCAAACGCGGTTGGAAGAGGCTTTCGCGAGATCCGGAACTGCGGAAGGCATTCGCAATAGAACCAGAGTTTGCCTCGAAGGTGGCCGTTGCTTATCTTGGCGCCTGGATCTTGCAATCCAAAGTGCCAGAAGCAATTAAGAATGCTTCTCATCTTTCCATTCCGGAGATCCTCAACTTGCGCCAACACTCGAACAAGAAAGATGCATTGGAGAGATTCAGAAATGGGCTAGCCGAATTGGTAAAGTCTCAGGATCTTTGGGAGACTGCGAAGTTCGCGGACTTCGAAAATGAGGCGTACAGGGTTTACAGCCACAAAGTTCTCCCTGCCTTTGAAGAGCTCGAAGACCGACATGTGCATTTGAATGAAATATTCAAGGCACTCGAGGTGAAGGACGCAGTCTCGAAGGGTATCAAGGCGGTACCCGATTTGTTTGTAGGCGCTGGAGTGCCAACCGCCTTGGGAACAGGCGCTGCTCTTCTTGCGGGACATCCTGTCGCTCCCGCCGCTCTGCTGGCCTTAGGATGCGGCGTGGCAGCGTACACGCTTCCAAAGTTGATATCGGAGATCAGCGGCCGCCTAAGCAGGCGTCGCAGCGCGCAGTTCCTAGCTTATCCGTTGCACCTTCAGAAGGCGCTAGGTCAAAACGCATAGATCAGTAAGGGTGTTCATGTGCTTCCATACGACGGATTGATCACGACTCCACGATCGGTGATGTTTCACATATTGACACGTTGGTGGTTACTTTGTTCTTTGTGCCCGAGTCATCGGAAATTAAATTCCAATGCCCTTGACTCCCCAGTTAAGTTGACCTAGGATTTTGTCTCTGACAAATCGCTGCCCCGTGTCCGCAGTGTGAATCAGTGAAGTAATTCACATTCGAATTTCCCTTCGAACGTGATCATGTTGTGCACCCTGAGGAACGGACTTTCAACTCGTGATGCCGGATGGGTACGCGCCGCCTGATCTCTTGGCTCCCCGCCGGCGCGCGACCGTGACTACTTAAAGGGCCCATCGTCTCTCACGCGAAAGGAACAACAATGGCAACTCCAACCTATCCCGGAGTTTACATCCAAGAACTGCCCAGCGCAGTGCATCCGATTACCGGCGTTGCCACCTCGATTGCCGCATTCGTCGGCTACACGGCTCGCGGGATCGATAATCGCGCACAACAGATTTTCAGCATGTCCGGCTACGAGAGCCTCTACGGTGGCCTCGCCTCCGATAGCGAAGTCAGCTATGCCGTGCAGCAGTTCTTCGGCAACGGGGGATCGCAGGCATGGGTCGTCCGCGCACCGCGTAACGGCGCGGTAGACGCGGCGGTGGTGATCTCAGGCCTTGCCGGGGGCGCAACCCATCAACTGCTCTCCTTTGAGGCGCTCAGCAGCGGCGCATGGGCAAATGGCCAGCTGCTCATCGACATTGACTACAACGGTCTGTTTCAACCGGTAGCCGGAAGCGTGAACCTCACCGCCAGCGCTACCGTCACAGGAACAGCGACATTTTTCACCAGCGCGCTCGAGGTGGGTGATTATCTGGTCTTTGCCGTGGATTCTACCCAGACGCCTTACGAGATTCTGTCGATCGCCAGCGATACGAGCCTGACTCTCAACCCGGCCTATAGCGGAACCGTCGGGACCACGACCGCAACGGTGATTGACGATCCGATGGCCTTCAACCTGACGATCACCGACGTTAAGGACGACACGGTCGAGACATTTCCCAATGTCACCCTCAACAGGAATAACGGCAACTATGTCCAAACTGTGATCAATGACTACGACAACGGTTCAAAACTCGTCCAGGTCTCCACGGTCTATTCAACACCCACCACAGCTCCGCCGGTCAGCGGAGTCGTCGGTTCTCCCGTCACCGCTTTCTCCATCGGCAGTGCCTTGGGCGGGACCACCCCAGTTACAGGAACCGTGACCGTGACGCAGTATTCGCCCACGGTCACGGGCGCCGGTACCAGTTTCAGTTCCAGCATGATCGGGCAATGGCTGGTCTTTGCCTCCGACACCACCAATACGCCTTATCAGGTCGGCGGTGTCTCAGGCACCACCAGCCTGACCCTGTCTGCGCCGTTCCTCGGCGCCGGCGCTGCGGGCACCACCGCCACATCGGCAAACATAGTTACGAATGCGGGCTGGGGCCTCTCGCTGAGCGTATCCTCGCCTGCGACGGCGCCGCCGCCGCTGCCCATCACGGTTACACTCTTTGCGCAGTCCAACACCTCGATTCCGCAAACCATGGCCGGCCTGGCGGGGCAGCTACAACGATCCATCAATGCCGCGTTGAGCGTGCAAATGTCAGGCGCATCGGTGCAGTGCTCGGTCTTCGGTGTGGGCGGCCATCAAGCCATACGCATCAACGCCTCGCTGCCGCAGATTCCCGATGCAGTCCTATCCTTCCCGGCTCTCGTCAGCGGAACGCTCTCTGACGCATCCACTGCGCTCGGCCTCCATAGCTTGACGCAAAACGTGGCGCATTACGCCTTGGGCACGAATAACGGCTCCTCCATCAACGGCTGGCAGGGTCAGCAATTCTCTTCCGGCCCCGGGACCGACGGTAGCGGTCTTCCTGCAACCTCGCAGCTGATTGGCGACCCTGGCTCTTACACCGGAATCTACGCCCTGCAGAAGGTGGATATCTTCAACATCCTCTGCATTCCGGAAGCTACGCGCGCCTCGGCCGTCAACGCTTCTACCCTCGATATCACCGTTGATCCCAACGCCATCTACACCGCCGCCATCGCCCTGTGCCACACCATGCGGGCATTCCTCCTGCTCGATTGCCCGCCCTATGTGAATACCATCGCCTCGGCCGTGGATTGGAAGTCGAACGGGCTCACCGTCAACGATTCCTATGGCGCAGCGTACTTCCCGCGCCTGCGCCTGCCCGATCCGCTGAGCCACTACAACCTGCGCACGTTTGCTCCCTGTGGAGTGATTGCGGGAGTCTACGCCAACACAGACGCGACGCGCGGCGTCTGGAAGGCGCCCGCGGGAACTGCGGCAACCCTCGCAGGCGTGCAGAGCATGGTCTACAAGATGAACGATGCGGAGAACGGCGTGCTCAACCCCCTGGGCCTGAATTGCTTGAGAACCTTTCCGATTTACGGCCCGCTGTCCTGGGGTGCACGGACTCTGGTTGGTGCTGACGCGGAGACCAACCAATGGAAGTATGTGCCGGTGCGCCGCACGGCACTCTTCCTTGAGTCGAGCCTTTACCAGGGAACGAAGTGGGTTGTCTTCGAACCCAACGACGAGCCGCTCTGGTCGGCAATCCGTCTCAATGTCGGCGCGTTTATGCAAAACCTCTTCGTCCAAGGATTTTTCCAGGGATCGACACCTGCGCAGGCCTATCTCGTAAAGTGCGACAGCGAAACTACGACGCAGACCGATATCGACAACGGCATCGTCAACATCGTGGTCGGCTTTGCGCCGTTAATGCCTGCAGAGTTCGTCATCATCCAGATCGAACAACTGGCCGGGCAAACCGCAAGCTAGGGAGAAAGTGTATGGCACAATTTACGGTCAACTCTTATCGCCTCGATCCGTACCAGAACTTCAAGTTCAAAGTGAAGTGGGACGGGCAGTACGTGGCGGGCATCAGCAAGGTGTCGGGCCTGAAACGCACGACAGCGGTGGTGAAACACCGCAGCGGCGGCGATCCCTCAACCAGTTTCAAGGAACCCGGCCTCACCGAGTACGATCCCATCACTCTCGAACGCGGAGTGACGCACGATCCGGCCTTCGAGCAGTGGGCGGGCAAGGTTTGGCAGCTCGGAGCCGCACTCGGCTCCGAGGTTTCGCTCAAGGATTTCCGCAAAAACATCATCATCGAGCTTTACAACGAAGCCGGACAGAAGGTTCAGGCCTACAACATCTATCGTTGCTGGGTATCGGAGTACCAGGCTCTGCCGGATCTCGACGCCAACGCCAACGCCGTCGCCATCCAGCACATCAAGCTTGAAAATGAAGGTTGGGAGCGTGACCTTTCTGTCACTGAGCCCACTCAGCCGTCCTTTAACGTTCCAACCTAGTCGCCATGCATGCGCTATCGACAGCGAGTCTCCTGGGCGTTTGGGAGGATGGTCTCTCGCGGCCCCTAGCTCAGCGAGCCGTAGAGTTGTTGGCGACCGCCTATCCCGAATCATCGCGGGAGTACTACGCCTTATTAAGCATCGGCCAGCGGGACGCAAGGCTCCTGTCTCTGCGCGAAGAGCTCTGGGGGCCTCGCATGCTTGCCGTGGTGGCATGTCCGGCCTGCCGAGAACGGCTGGAACTTGCGCTGGACGTTCGCGAGCTGCGATCGGGCTATCTGCCGGAGCAGGCCGGCTCAAACTCCTTCGAGCTGGCCGGCTATTCGGTGAGCTTTCGCCTGCTCAACAGCCAGGATTTCTCTGCTGCGGCAAGCGACGCGGGATCGCCGGAACTCTGCCGCAACCGCATTCTTCAGGACTGCCTCTTGTCAGCCAGCCATGGAGACTCACCCGTCAGCTCCGATCAATTGCCGCCGGAGGTTATCACCGCCCTGGTGGAATCCATCGCAAAGGCCGATCCGCTTGCGGATATCCAACTCGCGCTCACTTGTGCTTCCTGTGGAGAGAGTTGGTCCGCGGCCTTCGACATCGTTTCCTATCTGTGGACGGAGATCGAAGTCTGGGCCTGGCGGATTCTCGCCGATGTTCACACCTTAGCCCGCGCCTATGCATGGCGTGAGAGCGACATCCTGAACCTGAGCCCGGTGCGGCGTCAGTTTTATCTCGAGAGAGTGGGCGCATGAGCGATTTTCTGAGTAATGTGGCGGCTCGCGCTCTCGGCACTGCGGAGGTAGTGCAGCCACGCATTCCATCGCTCTTCGAGCCCTACCGGGCCAATGAGGGTCCGTTCGTAACCCGCACCGCATCCAGCTTCGTCGACGCGGATCCCGGTTCCGAGAAGCCCGCTAGCCGCACACACGAACGCCACGAATCGCGCACCTTCGCCATGCCACGGACTCCGGGTGCAGAGCCTTTCTATTCCCATGCGCCAACAGCGCCGCAGCAGCAAGCGCAGTTTCCCCCGAAAGACAGCACGGAAATTGAGAATCCTGCCCAACCGCTGGTCTCAGGGGAGAAACCCACGCACCATGCCTGGCCGCCGCAACCGACTCAAGCGTCCATAGCCGGGAGCGCCCCCGCAATTCACGAGCACCCATCTTTAGCCGCGCCATCTGAAGTTTCGCCATTGGCCTCTGCGCAGGCCGTCAGGCCGCCCGGCACACAAAATAGCCAGGCACTCCCTGTACCGGTGCGCGCAGAATCCCTTTCGGAATCCGCTCGACAGCCGGTTGCAAAGCCTGCCGTCCGCCCGCCACGTGCACACGCGATTGAGTCCACGTTCGGCAGTGCCGTTCCATCGTTGCGCCGCGCAGTTGATGCAAGCAGCCCGCTTCCCGCGCCGCGTCCGCTAAGCGCGGAACCTGCTCCGGCAGTGAACGAGCCCCAAGCAAGGGCGCGGGCAAACGAACCAACAGCCAATCCTCCAAATCATTTACCGGCCGCAAAGCCAGACTTTACTGCAAGACTCGACTTTCTTGATCGTCAGCTCGCTTCCCTTCCCACGCAGATTCCGCCGCAGGAATCGTTGCGGCGACCGAAGACTCCTGTGCAACCTGGGCAGCCAAGTCCGGAAATCCGCCCGCGCACTGCCATGGAACCCGCAGTTCGCCCGCCGGTCGCACTCCGTGGTGAAGCTGCGAAAACCCCAGCGGAATTGCCCGCTGCAAGCCCAGCCGAGCCTCCTATTCAGATCACCATCGGTACGGTAGAGGTGCGCGCAGTCTTTCCCGAAAAGCCGGCCCCTCGCGCACATTCGCGGCGGCCCAAACCCGGCGTATCGCTGGATGACTACCTGAAACAGCCCAGCCGGGGGTCGCGATGAGCAACTACCTGGCTATTGCAACGGTGACCGCCGGCCTCTACCAGATACTCCTGGACCCGGTGCGGACTGCCGTTGGCAGTAGCGCCACTATTGTCTTCGGGCGCCCCCACGCTGCGAACAACGACAAGGATTCCAACCCCAAGCTCAACATTTACCTTTACCAGGTCACGCCCAACGCATTCTTCCGCAATGCCGATCTGCCCACCCGCCGCGCCGACGGTACCCTCGTCAAGCAGCCCATGGCCGCGCTCGATCTGCATTATCTGTTCACCTTTCATGGCAAGGAGGAGCAATTCGAGCCCCAGCTCATGCTTGGCATCGTGACCAGCACGCTTCAAGCCGAGCCGGTTCTTTTGCCCTCCACCATTCAGTCCGCGCTCGGCAGCTTCGGCGTCCTCAATACGTCTGATCTCGCCAACCAGGTCGAGCGGGTAAGGTTCACTCCCACAGCGCTCTCACTCGAAGAGTTCTCCAAGCTCTGGTCAGCGTTCTTTCAAGTGGAATACAAGCTGTCGGTGGCCTACCAGGCATCCGTGGTGCTCATTGAAAATGGCAGCGCTACGCCCCAGGAAGCGCCGCCCGTGGCGGCCAGGAACGTCTATGCTCTGCCGTTCCAACAGCCAACGATTACGCAGGTCATCCCCAAGACCGGGGTCGGGCAGCCCATCTTGCCCACCAGCACGCTGGTGATCCAGGGCAGTGAGCTGATCGCAAACAATACCTTGGTGCGCATCGGAAATCTCGAGGTGCCGCCGGTCAGTGTCACCGCGACCGCGCTCACCCTGCCCGTTCCATCCGGCCTGCAGGCCGGCCTCCTCGGCGTGCAGGTGATCCAGCAGTTGCTCATCGGAACTCCGCCCGTCTTGCACGCCGGCGTTGAGTCGAACGTTGCTCCCATCGTCCTTCAACCAGTGATCACGCCCACGGCCGCCAGCGATACGCAGATCACCGTGACTGTAACGCCCGCCGTGCAACCGGCACAAAAGATCAAGCTCTTGCTGAACCAGGTGTCAGGCTCCGCGCCGGCTGCGTTCACGTTTTCCTTTCCGCCAGTCACAGCCAGCGCTACCAGCCTGACTATCCCCATCAGCGGTGTTCCCGGCGGAGGAACGGTGTATTTCATCCGCATCTCGATTGATGGCGCGGAAAGCCCTCTCAATTTTGACTCTTCGAGCACAACCTTCGGCCCGACGGTGACCATACCATGACCGAGACCGCGACAATCTCCTGGGAAGAGGCCAACCAGAGCTGCCTGATGATGGAGCTGGCGCAGCTCCGCGTCCATCTGGAAAGCTTCCTCGCAAACGCCGGCAATCACGTTGCGTCCGAGCCGATCAGACCCATCGAGCCGGGGCCGGAGCAGGTCTTCTCGTCCGCGGAATTTCCGTCGGCCATCGAAATCCTCTCCAGAATCTTTAGCCTCTCCAGCTTCGAGCGCAGGATTCTCCTGATGTGCGCCGGCGTCGAGCTCGATTCCCGCTTCGCAAGCCTCCTGCAGAATGCGGCAAAGGATCTGCACTATCAGCCTCCAGCCTTCAGCCTTGCCATGGCGGCCTTTGAAGATGCGCACTGGAGCGCGCTGTTGCCGACGCAGCCTCTGCGCTATTGGCGTCTTGTGGAAGCCGGACCGGGCAATACGCTGACCACCAGCCCACTGCGCATCGACGAGCGGATTCTTCATTACCTGGCAGGAACCGCCTCCTGCGACGAGCGCCTGCGCGTCATGACCCGTTCGGTATCTGCCGCCGGAGATTTGCCGGCGTCGCAACAGCGGCTCGCCGAGCAACTCCGCGCCTGTTGGCGACAAAGCGGCTCCGCAACCGAGCTACCGATCCTGCAACTGTGCGGAGGCGACCGCCACAGCCGCTACGCGGTCGCGTCCGCAGCCTGCGCTCTTCTCGGCCTCAACCTCCGCGTGATTCCCGACAGCGCAATTCCGCGTAGCGCCGAGGAGCTCGATCTTCTTATCCGCCTCTGGGAGCGTGAAGCGCGCCTCAGTCCCCTTGCCGCGATGATCGAGTTCGAGGAGCTGGAGGCGTCGGAGACGCGGGCCGCAGCGGCGGCGGCCGGCCGGATGATCGAAAGGATGCGCGCTCCGCTCATGGTATCCGTCCGCGAGCACCTCAGACTAACCGAGCGCACGGCGTTTTTTTTCGATGTCACCCGTCCGACCTTGGGTGAACAGAAGGACATCTGGAAGGAAGCTCTTGGCGCAGCCGCCTCAACCCTCAATGGAAAGGTAGATGCACTCGTCTTACAATTCAGCTTGAGCGCTGCCGACATCCGCGCCTCTGTCGCGCGCTCTCTTCCCGTCAACCTGCCTGATTCCTCTCAACGAGATGCCGCCTCATCTCCTCCGAGCCAACGTACAGCGAGCGATCTAGCCGAGGGACTGTGGGACGCCTGCCGTCTCCAGGTGCGTCCCGCCCTGGAAGGATTGGCGCAGCGCATCACTTCACCTGCCGGCTGGGACGATCTCGTGCTGCCCGAAAAACAGAAACAGCTGCTCTCCCAGATCGCGATTCAGGTGCGCCAGCGCGCCAAGGTTTACCAGACCTGGGGCTTCTCTTCAAAAAACGCCCGCGGTTTGGGCATCAGCGCGCTCTTTCGCCGGCGCCAGCGGCACGGGCAAGACCATGGCCGGCGAGGTCCTTTCCAACGAGCTGCGCCTCGACCTCTACCGCATCGATCTCAGCCAGGTAGTCAGCAAATATATCGGAGAGACGGAAAAGAACCTGCGCCGGGTCTTTGACGAAGCCGAAGGCGGAGCCGCCATCCTGCTTTTCGACGAAGCCGACGCGCTCTTTGGAAAACGCAGCGAGGTCAGGGATAGCCACGACCGCTACGCCAACATCGAGGTCAGCTACCTGCTGCAGCGGATGGAGTCTTATCACGGGCTGGCGATTCTGACGACTAACCGCAAGGATGCATTGGACACGGCATTTCTACGGCGGATCCGGTTCGTGGTGGATTTTCCGTTCCCCGAGGTGGCTCAGCGAGCGGAGATATGGCGCAGGGTGTTCCCGCAGCAAACACCCACCGAGGGACTCTGCATCGAGAAGCTGGCGCGGCTGAATGCCGCGGGAGGTCATATTCACAATATTGCGCTGAGCGCGGCATTTCTTGCCGCGGATGCCGGCGAGCCTGTGCAGATGTCGCATCTGCTTGCGGCGACGCGCAATGAGTTCGCTAAGGACGAACGCCCTTTGCCGAATGCAGAGACGGCCGGGTGGATATGAATTCGAGCCCGGCAGGCAGGAGCATATGGAAATAACGACACAACCCGCAGAACGCAATGAGGCGCGCAAACCCGTGAAGCTGCACATTGAACGGTTGGTGCTGCATGGCTTTGCGCCAAACGACCGGCGCCAGATTGCGGCAGCGGTCGAGAGCGAGCTGGCATCGCTGATGAATGGGAAAGGGGCGTTGATCCTGAGCAAGAATCCGTCGGCCACTGAACGGATCGTGGGGCAGAGGTTTGAGGCCACCGCGGAGACGAACGCGAAGACGCTGGGCGCCCGGATCGGGCGTTCGGTGTATCAGAGCCTGCTGCTCAACCTGCAAGCCGCAGGCCGTGGTGCGGTTGCAGAGCGGGGGACAAGAACAGGGGGAGGCAAATCATGAGCTCACAGTTTCAATATCCGACGAGGCGGGCCGCTGTGCAAGTGCCGTCTTTCAGGTCGGGGTCTTTTGGCTTGCTGCAGCGCAAGTGTGAATGCGGAGGATCCAAGAGCTCGGGTGGCGAGTGCGCGGAGTGCAAGAAGAAACTGCAGCGCAGCGAAGCCCGCGGCGGACCGGGGATAGCTCCACCTATCGTTCATGATGTGCTGCGCTCGCCGGGCCAGCCGCTCGATGAAGGCGCCCGCGCGTTTTTAGAACCACGACTCGGCCATGACTTCAGCAAAGTGCGCACGCACGCAGATAGCAAGGTTGTAGAGTCGGCGCGAGCGGCGAATGTGCCGGCGTACCAGACCAAGCTGACGGTTAACGAGCCGGGCGATGAGTTCGAGCAGGAAGCGGACCGGATGGCAGACGCAGTAATGCGGACTCCCGAACCCGCCATTCACAACGGGATCAGCACGGTGCTTGCGGGGAAGTCCATGCCTCGGCAAGTGCGACCAGCACCGGTTCTTCGGCGCACTTCGCCACAATCTGGCCTCGGCGCAGGGGCTGCACCAAGTGCCGCACAAGAAGTGCTGCGCTCTGCGGGGCAAACGCTGGATCCGGCCAGCCGGAATTTCCTGGAGCCGCGCTTCGGCGCGGACTTCGGCGATGTGCGCGTACACACGGACAGCAAGGCGGCTGAGTCTGCGGCCGCGGTCAATGCACTGGCTTACACGGTTGGGCGGCAAATTGTATTCGCGCAAAACCAATATTCTCCGCACTCCACTGCCGGGCGGCGTCTTCTGGCCCATGAACTCGTTCACGTGCTTCAACAGAATGAGAATCCGGCACTCCCGGTTCAGCGCACATGCGGGGAAGCGGCGATCGCCACCGAAGTTGGCGGCCGTTCCGGCTGCACCGACAAATTCGACGACACCTTCCTATCCGGACTGCCACTCTTTAAATTCAATATTGAGTGCGATGACTTTGCGGCTGGCGAAGAAGCAAAACTCCAGAGCTTTGTTGGCGGGCTGGCTGCCGGTACCAGTCTTGAAATTCACGGTTTCGCCAGTAGCGATGGACCCAAAGCCTTCAACGAGAACCTGGGATGTGCCAGGGCGTCGGCCGCGTTCTCGGCGATCACGACGCCGGCGCCACCAGGTTTCGCTGGCATCGAAGCCTCAAGGATCACCGCAGTCGTCAATCATGGGCCCGTCAAGTCCAGCACGGGGTCGCTCGCTAACCAGCGTAGTGTCGTGATTCGCACCTCAGGGCCTGGACCCAAGCCTGGACCGCCCAATCCGCCAGCCCCACAAACTTTGCAGACGGTTCATTTCCCGGATCACATTCGTGGAACGGCAACGCCTGCATCCATGGTTCCCGACCGGATTCCGCCGAGAGTGGATACACCCGTCGACGTCGTGTTCGGCGGGACGGCCGATCCCTCTGCACCAGTCACGCTATCGCTGGATGGCGCAAACGGGGGCAACGGTTCGGCGACGATCAATGGAAATCCCACTCACTCCTTTGCCGTAACCGGCACCGAGAGGGTGCAGTTAAGAGGAGTGGATCAAACCGATCCGGGCAAGGCCGGAAATCTCAAGCTGGTTGCGCGGCAGCGCGGAAGTCTGCTGGCAGAGAGCAACGGATTTTCTGTCTCCTCGATTCCGCAGAATATGTCTTTTACGTTTAACAGTCTGGTCGTCGGCGCCAATCGGGGCATTGTGGTGGACTTCGATTGGGAATCCGACAGTGGCGCCAAGCCGGACCTCAATCAGGCCGAACAATCCGAACGAATTGAGCTCAATCCGGGAACGGGCGTCTTTGCCGGCCCCCTAACTGCGAGCACGTCCTGTTACATCAACTCCACTTCGGCGCAACATGACACGAACGCCGAGGTCGCCGGTCTGCGAGACGAGGGGTCTTTGAGCGCGAAGCAAACCTTCATGTTCAGGGATAATCGAACCGGTGCTTCGGAGATTCCGATGACCAACTCCGGTTTCCTTGTTTCGTGGATTGTGAGCTCGACGGGTTTCCTCTTCAAGGACTACCACATCACCACGTCCCGTGTGAGCGTGGCCACGAGCGCGCATGACCCAAATCCGGCGTGCCCGGCAGGAACCATAGCATCCGCAGCCGGCACAGGATCGGTTTCCAAAACTCAGGACGAATGAGCTGTTGCAAGAAGAGTCTTTTACCGCGAAGCCCCACGAGCCGTGCTCGGTGAAATTTTTCTGAGGTTGTGGAAAGAGCTTAAATGCCGAATATCTCATCGATCGTCATGAAAGGCGCCACCTCGGGAGGGCATTAACCAAGTTACCGGAGAAGGTGACAGGCATTCATGCGCACGCAAGTTCAAATCCCGATGCAACCTGTCGCTACACCGGCGCGGTCCCTCAAACCTGCGCCATCCGCAACCCTGTTGCGGAGGTGTGCGTGCGGAGGCTCGGGAGGCGCAGGCGGCGGGTGCGCCGAGTGCAAGAAGAAGCGGCTGCAGCGGAGCGCAGCAGGCCGCGCTCCGGAGTTTGCTCCGCCCATTGTCCATGAAGTGCTTGGCTCGGCCGGCCATCCCCTCGATGGCACATCCCGCTCCTACTTCGAGCCGCGGTTCGGACATGACTTCAGCAAAGTCCGCATTCACTCCGACGCGCGGGCGAGCGAATCCGCGCAGCCCGTCAACGCTCTTGCCTACACCGTCGGCCGTCACATCGCCTTTGCCTCCGGTCTGTATCAACCGCGCACGGCAAGCGGCCAGCGGCTCCTGGCGCACGAGCTCACTCATGTCGTCCAGCAGCAGAGCTGGTCAACGCCGCAATCTTCGCTGCGCATCGGACCCGCCGCAGATGCGCAGGAACACGAAGCGCAGCGCACCGCCTTGGCCATGGGCCAGGAGGAATTGAACTCGACGCAAGACGCCCCGGAATCCGTTCAACGGCAGACAGCATCGCCTGAGCCGCCACCGGCCGGTTCATCCTCAAGCGGCGCCGCTACTCCTAAACCGGAAAACTGCCCTGCGCCGAAAGATCTGGCCTGCGCTCCATCCAAGGACCCGGTGAAGGGCGCCACCAGCGACCTCGTTTTCCTCGTCGATTCGGCTGATCTCGACAAAGCCAGGCCCTCTTCGAGCAAATTCCCGACCGCCCGCGCCGAAATTGACGCCACCGCAGAATCGTGGAAGAAGGCCGGAGCATCCGGAACCATTCGCATCGATGGCTACGCGAGCGCCGAGTACGAGTGCGTCTACAACTGGCACCTCTCTTGCCGCCGCGCGCAGGCGGTCGCCGATGAGCTGAGGAAACAGGGGGTCGCCGATTCGAGCCTCTCGCTCTTTGCACATGGCGAGAGCGACGCGGCTGGAGCAGCCCTGGCTCCCAATCGCAGGGCGACCATCAGCCTTCCGGCTGGACCGAAACCGACACCTACTCCTACACCGAAGCCAACCCCGCCGACCGGACCCACATGCGGACCGGACATCACATCTTCTCTCAGCGCAGTCCTGTCGAGTGTGGACGGGTATTTCAAAGGATTGAGTTGGTTCGAGAAACGCCGAAGCTGCGGGGGGCTGGACGTCGATTCGCCGTTTGTCCTTGTCAATCCGATCATGGCCTGGGACATACGGCAGTTATACCTGCCGAACACGTATTGGCTGAACCCTTATTACACGCTTTATGGCTGCGGCTCGCCGAGAGATCCGGCCTGCACCATCAACGGTCTCGATGAGTGTGAGATCAAGGGAACCTGCGGCAATACGGTGCTGGTCGGCGGAAAATGCATGTTAGCCGGAACTGCCAACTACGCCATCTACGGCAAGATGTTCAAGCTATGCCACGACGAATTCTCTGCCGATTTCCCGCGATGGGATATGAAGTCCATGATCTGGCTCTGGAAGAAAGCACTGGATGATCCTGACCCTCCGACGGCCATGGCAACCGCTGCATTTGATGGAACATTCCCCACTCTTCCAGCAGACGCTGAAAACCGCGGGAACTGCACAGGACGCTGCAGTCAGGCGTTCAGCGGGAGTTTTGATTTCGTCTGGGAGCCTTACAAACCCAGAGGCGGGTCCCGATGATCGCCTCCTATCGCCGCCCTTGATTCGCCGGATGCAGTGGAACAGAAGTACGGAGTGTTGAATGCCGAATATCTCACCAATCGTCATGAAGGGCGCCATCGTTTCGGTGGATCCGAACGTCGGGCTGCCTCCGCCTCGGCCCGCGCGTCCTCCTGCGCCGCCCCGTCCTCCGCGTCCTCCATCACCGCCGCAGCCCGCAGCCTCGCGCTCGCCTGAGCCCAAGCCGGTCAAAAAGTGGCCGTCGGTCATCTCGTTCCAGTACAACCCGGACCAGGTCACACGAACGCTCAAGCCGCAACCAGTCAGCGATGAGCCTGACCGCACCGAAATCTTCCGCCTCAAAGGTCCGCCTATCGAAACCATTCGCTGCACGGTGGAGATCGACGGCGCCGATCTCATGGCTGCCAGTGATCCCACAACTCTGCAGTTCGGCATCCAGCCGCAGCTCTCTGCGATCGAGCTACTGGTGTACCCATCGAGCACCGTCCTCATTGCCAACGAGGCGCTCTCGCTTCAGGGCACCATCGAAATTCTGCCCATGCAGTCGGCCCTCACGCTTTTCGTCTGGAGCCAGACGCGTGTCACTCCCGTGCTGATCACCGACATCGACATCACCGAAGAATTCTTCGATCCGCAGCTGAATCCTATCCGCGCCAAGGTAGCGCTGGGAATGCGCGTCCTCAACGTCAACGACGTCGGATTCCTCACCCCGGCCGGCTCGCTCTATATGGTTTACCAGACAAATAAGGAAGCACTCGCGCTGCTGTCCCCGTGAAAGAACGATAGAGAACGGAGAAGAAAACATGGACCAGGCAATGCAAGCTCTCGTGCAGAGCGCCGCGGGAACCGGCGGCCCCACCAACCCCAACAGCCGCTACTACGGCTTCGCGGTAGAGTTTCACACCCGCCCCGACGGCACCCAGGTAGCGTATTTGCAGCGCCGCATCATCCCTCAGCCCGGCATTTACACCGGGCTGCAAAGCTATGTCGTCGTCGATGGCGACCGGCTCGACAACCTCAGTTACAAATACCTCGGCGATCCGCTGCTTTACTGGATGATCTGTGACGCCAACGGAGCCACCGATCCGGATGAACTGACGGCGCAGCCCGGCAGCACTATCCAGATTCCGCTCTCCTCGGCAATTCCCCCAGGAGCGCGCAATGGCTAGTCCCCTTTATCTCACGATCCTCACCGGCCCGGTGACCGTGAGCCCGGTGCCCAAGGTGCTCATCGACGCGCTCGTCTCCGTCGAGGTCAACGTCTCCGCGACCGCGAAGAGCGGCTTCCAGCTCAGGTTCACGCTCGCGAACAAGTCGCCGCTGCAGCTCTTTTTCCTGCTCTCCATGGGAGCGCCGATTCCGCTCGTGCGCGTTATCCTCGTCGCAAACTTCGGCGGCCTGCCGCAGGTCATCATGGACGGGATCGTCAAGCACACCGAGGTCGTGCCCGACGCCATGCAGGGCTCGTTCACGCTCAACATCACCGGCGAAGATCTCTCCGCGGTCATGGATCTCACCGACTCTTCCGGAACACCTTTCCCCGGAATGACGCCCGATATTCGGGTCCTGACCATCCTCGGCAAATACGCTGCCTTCGGCATCGTGCCCAACGTCAGCCCCGTGGTCACACCGGATGTCGAAACGCCCGCCGAGAGAACTCCCAGCCAGAAAGGAACTGACCTGGCCTATATTCAGCAACTAGCCAAAGAAGCCGGTTACGTCTTTTACATGCAGCCCGGACCGCAACCGGGTTCCAGCCAGGCCTATTGGGGGCCGCAGATCAAGATCGGCGTTCCGCAGCCTGCCCTGAACGTCAACATGGATGCCTGGACGAACGTCGAGAACCTCAACTTCCGCTACGAGCCGCAAAATGCAGTCACGCCTATCGTCTACATCCAGAACCAGGGCACCGGCCAGACGCACCAGATTTCCATCCCCAGCATCAACCCGCTCGATCCTCCGCTGGGTGCGATCGTGCCGGTTCCGCAGAAGACAGAAAAACTCAAGGACACCGCCAAGCTGCCGCCCGCGCAGGCCATGATGATCGGCATGGCCCGCGCCAGCGAAACCGCAGACGTGGTCACAGGCGACGGTACCCTGAGCGTCCTGCGCTACGGCGGCATCCTGCAGGCGCGCCAGCTCGTCGGAGTGCGCGGCGCAGGCCAGGCGTTCGACGGTCTCTACTACGTTGACACCACCAAGCACCAGATCAAGCTCGGCGAATACAAGCAGAGCTTCACCTTGAAACGGAACGGGCTGGTCTCGAATGTGCCGATCGTTCCGATCACGCCTTTTTGACGGGTGCAGGAGGATTCACCGTGGCAGCGTTCTACGGCAAATATCGCGCGACCGTCGTCTCGAACACAGATCCCATGCAGATAGGCCGCGTGCAGGTACAGGTGCCGGACGTCTCCAACGTGCAGAATTCCACCTGGGCCTTGCCCAGCGCGCCCTTCGCCGGCTCGCAGTGCGGTTCGGTCTCCGTTCCTCCCGTTGGCTCCAGCGTGTGGGTGGAGTTCGAGCAGGGAGACAGCGATTACCCCGTCTGGTCGGGGGGCTTCTGGGGATCATCGTCGGATGTTCCGCCCATGGCGCTCGGCGCTCCGGCCGGAACTCAGGTCATCGTTCTTCAGTCAGCAGGTGGGCAAATCCTCATGCTCAGCGATCAGCCCGGAAGCAGCGGCGGCATCCTGCTCAAGTCATCCTCCGGCGCCTCGATCGCCATCAACGATCAGGGCATCACCATCGACAACGGCCAGGGCGCAACCATCACGCTCAGCAGCAACAGCGTAAGCATCAACCAGGGAGCTTTGCAGGTCACTTGAATTCCAATCGCGGGAGAACGCCATGGGAGCGTATCTGATTCAGCAGGGCGCATCGGTCCTTTGCAGCCACGGCGGGCAAGCCATGCCCACTGCAACCAACGCGCAGGTCACCATCAACGGCCAGCCGACGGTGACCACCTCCGCGCCGTGGCAGGTTGCGGCATGTCCGCTCGTGCCGCCGCCGCTTCCGCCTTGCGTCACGGCACAGTGGGTTACAGGCACAACGCGCGTCACCTCCGGCGGGGAGCCGCTGGTGGTGCAGAGCGGCCAGGCCATCTGCATACCCACCGGTACGCCGCTCATGCCCGTCTCCACGCAAACCCGCGTCACGGCAATGTGAGGCTCCTATGAACGTTCAGTATCCTTACGGCTTCGACAGCAGCGGACACACGGCGCAGGCCGATCTGCCCGATCACATCAGCCAGATGATCGAGCAGATTCTTCTCACCGCGCCCGGCGAGCGGGTCAATCTTCCCACCTTCGGTTGCGGAGTCAACCAGCTCGTCTTCGCAGGAAACAGCGATGCCCTCGCCGGCGCGCAGCAAAAGGTCATTCAGGCAAGCCTGCAGCAGTGGCTCTCGGATCTCATCCAGGTCAACGCCGTTTATGTCGTTGCGGAAGATGCCACGCTTGAGATCACCGTTATCTACACCATCCTTCAATCCCAGCAGCAGCAGACGCAGCAATACGTTTACGGCGGAGCCTCGGCATGATCTACTTCTGCTCCAACCTGAACCGCCGCGCGCTGGTGCTGCAGAGCACAACGCTCACCGGCATCGACTATCTGGAAGTATCGACTGCCGGCGGCGGCTGCAACCAACTCCTGATCACGCTGCTCAAGGATGCCCGTTCCGTCAATCTGAGTCCGCAGCAGATACAGATTACCGGCGGCACGGAGGCCACTTCGGTCACCGTCGAGAGTGTTTCTCCCGGCACCAGCGCCACGCCTTACGTCGTCACCGTCACGCTCAATCAATCCGGCGATTTCTCCACCTACACGCTTTCACTCGTTGCCAATCCCAACACCAAGGACCCTCCGCCCGGTTTTGATCCCGCGCTCTCCACGATAGGGTTTTCCTTCAAAGCCGGCTGCCCGTCGCCCGCCGATTGCGAACCCTGTAACTGCTGCCCCCCGGATGCAACGCCCGAACCCGACATCAACTACCTGGCCAAGGACTTCGCCGGTTTTCGTCAGGTCATGCTGGACCGCATGGCCGTGCTGGCTCCCTCATGGACCGAAACGCACGAGTCCGACATCGGAATCGTGCTCATTGAATTGCTGGCTTACGTAGCCGACCACCTCAGCTATCAACAGGACGCCGCAGGCACGGAAGCCTACATTGCAACAGCACGCAGCCGCATCTCGTTGCGCCGGCTCGCCAAGCTCGTCGACTACCAGATCAGCGAAGGCAGCAATGCGCGCACCTGGGTCTATCTGTCCGTGCTCAACTCCAGCTTCGATGGCCTCACCATTCCTGCCGGAACGATGGTCTTCCCGCTCGTTCCCGGCCTTCCCGTCGTCGTTCAACCCAACACGCCGCAGGCCACAACTCTGCTCAACAGCCCAATCGTCTTTGCCACCATGCAGAACGCCACGCTGTGGTCGGAACAGAACCAGATGCACTTCTACACCTGGAGCGATACCGACTGCTGTCTGCCCGCCGGCGCCACGAGCGCCACACTCTGCAAGAATCTCAACACCCTCCAGATCGGCACTTACCTGGTCTTTCAGGAGGTCATGGGACCGGACACCGGCGCCCCGGAGGACGCGAACCCGAATGACCGCTGGGCTGTACGGCTCACCGGCGTGCGAACCACGGACTATCTCGGCAATCCACTCCTCGATCCGTTGAACAATCAGGCCATCACGGAAATCTGCTGGGCGGCCGCGGATGCCTTGCCGTTTCCGCTCTGCATCTCCTCAACGACCGGTCCCGGAGAGGGATCAGCGCTCCTGCCCGCGGTCAGCATCGCAATGGGAAACATCATTCCCGGCGACCACGGAGTCTGGCAGCAGCAAACCATCCTGGGAAGCGTCAACCTCACCGACGGCTCAACCGCAGTAACGGGCAACGGCACCATCTTTCAGAGCACCGTGCAGGCCCGCCAGTGGCTCGTCTTCTCTTCCGACACAACGCAGACGCCCTATGAGATCGCCTTCATCGCCAACGACTCTTCCCTCACCCTCGCCACGCCATATTCGGGAGCAACGCTCAATGTAAATGGCTTCTCGCCCACCGCTGCCGTGCTGGAAGATTTGGGAATCGTTCCCCCCGCCGGTCCGGCTCCGATTACGCAGTCGAGCTGCTCCTGCACCTGCGCCGGCACTCCTTCTGCACCGTTGCCGCGTTACTATCCCGAGCTCGCCGCCTCACCTGTCACCTTCGCCTATCCTGCCGACTTCACCGTACCCGCCTCGCAGGTCCTCGCACCCGCATCGTCTACCACCTCGCCGCCACGGGCCCAGGTCTTTGTCTACGACAACCAGGGCCTTCCATGGGACGTGGTCGGCGATCTGCTCTCATCGAGCGGCCAAGACCGCAACTTCGTCCTCGAAATCGAATACACCGGCTCTGCCTTCCTGCGCTTCGGTGACGACCAGTACGGCATGGCCCCCGAAACCAACGAAGACTTCCACGTTCGCTACCGCACGGGAAACGGAACTCTCGGCAACCTCGCCCGCGACTCGCTCGCCCACATCCTCACTCCCATTCAGGGCATCAGCCAGGTGCGCAACCCCCTACCCGCCGCCGGTGGGGTCGATCCCGAAACGATGCAGCACATCCGGCAAGTGGCGCCTTACGCCTTCAACACCCAGCTTCGCGCCGTCACTGAAGACGACTACGGCACCATGGCCGAGCTCAACCCCGCCATCAGCGAGGCGCGCGGAACTCTGCGTTGGACCGGCAGTTGGTATACCGCTTTCGTCTCCGTCGATACTGTTGCGCCCAGCGGCCCCACCACTGCCTTGCTCGCCGCCACCAAAACCCAATTGAACCAATACCGCATGATGGGCGTCGATCTCGAAGTCGAAGGCGCCGTCATCGTCGGCCTGCGCATTGAAATGTCCATCTGCGTCGATCCCGCTTACATCGCGGACGACGTCGAAACCGCGCTCATGCAGCTCTTCACCATCGGAAACACCTGTACCGGCCAGCCCGGCCTGCTCAACCCGTCGAACCTCTCCTTCGGGCAGACCGTTTACACCAGCCCGTTCATCGCCGCCGCGCAATCGGTCGCCGGTGTCGACGCCGTCACCATGCTGACCTTCCAGCGCATGAGCGACTCGTCCATCGACGGCGCCGCGCAGGGCTATCTCACCATGAACCGGTTGGAACTTCCCCGCTGTGACAACGACCCCAACCGGCTCGATCACGGAATTCTTGTTCTCAAAATGGAGGGCGGAAGATGAGCGACGGCTCCTGCCAATCCGTACAGCCAACTCTCTGCGGCTGCTGCCAGGGAATTGCTCAGGAAACGCCGCAGCCTATCTACAACCGGCCCGGCCTGAGCGCCATTACCTATCGCGTCGGCACACACAACACCTTCCTCGCCAGCCTGCTCGCCTCGCTCTCGAGCTCTATCATTCCGCCGTGGGCGCCACTCGGCACCGACATCACCGATCCCTCCCTCGCATCTTTCAATCCCGCCGTCGCCCTGGCACCACTGCGCACGCGCGACACCTCCGACTTCTCCATCGCCCTGCTCGATTCCTGGGCCACCACGCTCGACATCCTCACCTTCTACCAGGAACGAGTCGCCAACGAGTTCTATCTGCGAACCGCCGTCGATGCCGCATCCATCATGGATCTCGCCCAGCTCGTTGGATACCAGCCATCGCCCGGAGTCGCGGCCTCGTGCTATCTCGCCTTCACCCTTAACAACGCCCCCGGCTCGCCCGACAATGTTCTCATCCCCGCCGGCACCCGCGTGCAAAGCGTGCCCGGACCCGGCCAGCAGCCGCAGGTCTTTGAAACCTCCAGCGACATCACCGCGCTCATCGAGCTCAATGCCATTCCGCCGGTGACAACCAGCGCATGGGCTCTCAACGCTGGCATGACATTCATCTGGATTCAGGGTGTCAGCAACAATATCAACGTCGGCGACGTAATTCTCTTCGTCAACCGGGCACTGTATAACCAGTCCGCCTCCGGCGCCGCCTCGGATTTCCATTACGTCACCGCAGTCACGGTCGATCCCACCTCCGGCAACACCCGCATCCAGTGGGATCAAGCCCTCAACTGGCCAACTGCCGGCGACGACACAGCCTATTTATACGTTTTCCGCAAGAAAGCCGCGCTCTTCGGAGTGCAGGCTCCCGATCCCAGGACGCTCTCCACGCACGGCAACAACATCAAAAGTCTTGCCGGATACCCCTCCGGCGGCAACGGCGACTGGACCTTCCAATACGCGAGTTACCAGATCAGCCTCGACGCCTCCTATCCCGGGATAAATCCGCAAAGCGGGCAACCGGCATGGACTCTTCTCATCACGCCCGGTTACACGGCAGTCTTTCAAATCAAGTCTGCCGCCGACTATGGCCCGCATAACTACACACTCACTGCCAAGACCACGCAGCTCACTCTTCTCACCAACTACCTCCAGTTCGCCCCCACATCCCCCTCGTACACGCCCGATGATCTCCTCTCGAACATCGTCGGCGAAACCCGCAGCGCATCGGCCTACATTCAAAGCAACCAGCTCACCATTGCCGATCCGCCCTACATTGCCGGAGTCACCTACGACGGCTTCACGTGTCAATCCGGCTTGCTCATGCCGGTGGCGGGCTCTGCGCTTGATCTCGTAACCACCCAGCAGCTGGCCGCAGGCCAGCCCGTCGCCGTCTCCGGCAATCGCCTGCGCCTGCAGGTTGCGGCATCATTCAACCCAGCCACTGACAGCGCCGCCGGCTTTTCCCCCGGCAACTCGACTGGTATACAGAGTCTCGCCGCCGGCCAGGTGTTTCTCATGGACGCCTATCCGCCCGCCCCTATTCCCGGCAGCACCGACATGCTCTGGTCCGTCATCACCACCGACGGTGTCAGCGGACTGCTCACCATCGCCAATGAAAGTGTCTTGCTTGCTCCATCCGAAACAAGCGATCCACTGGCTGGCGAGACCGCACTCCTCAGCGGTCCACCGGCCCCCAACGGCCCCATCGTGACCCTCTCATTCCAGCAGCCTCTCACGCGCATATACGACCGCAGCACCGTCACCGTAAACGCCAACACTGTGGCCGCCACCGACGGTGAAACCATGTATCAGATACTGGGCAGCGGCGATGCCACCAACTCGGCGTTGGATTTCCAACTTCAGCAGTCTCCCTTAACCTACGTCAGTTCGCCACTGGATCACGGCGCGGTTTCCACCCTGCAGGTCTGGGTCAACAATCTCCGGTGGCAGGAAGTCGACAACTTCCTCAATGCCGGTCGAACCGATCGCGTCTACATTACGCAGACCGACTCCACCGGAACCGTCACCGTCCAGTTCGGCGACGGCCAGCAGGGCGAGCGCACCCCGAGCGGGCAGATGAACATCCGCGCCGTCTACCGCAAAGGTATCGGCTCAGCAGGCAACGTCAACAGCGGCCAGTTGAGCCAGGCGCTCGATCGCCCCCAAGGGCTCAAGAATGTCACCAATCCCGATCCCGCCGCCGGCGGCGCCGATCCCGATACCGCCAGCGACGCGCGCATCAGCGCCCCTTTGGATGTGCTCACACTGGGTCGCGTCGTCTCACTTGAGGACTACCAAAACTACGCTCTCGCCTTTGCCGGCATCGCCAAGGCGCTGGCCACATGGACCTGGGTCAACCGCCGGCGAAGCGTCTTCCTCACCGTGGCCGGAGCCAACGGCGAGGTCTACCAAAGCTCCGATCAAACCATCGGTAATCTCATCTCCTCGCTGCAGAGCGTTGGCAATCCGTATGTTCCGGTCTACATCCCATCGCCCTCTTACAACCCGATACTCTTTGAAGCCGGCGCGAACATCCAGGTTGACAGCGATTACGACCCCACACAGGTTCAGGCGCAAGTCTGGCAAGCGCTCTCCACTGCCTTCAGCTTCAATCAGCGGCAGATCGGCCAGGGGGTGGCGCAAAGCGAGATCATCGCCGTCATACAACAGGTCCCGGGTGTCATCGCCGTCGAACTGACCATCTTCAACCTGCAGGGCACTGCGCCGGTCTCGCCCCTTCCGTCCGTCCTGCTGGCTTCCTCTCCTGCCGCAGGCACGCAGGGCGAGGCCGCCGGTGCGCAGATGCTTCTTCTCGACCCAGCATCACAGGGCAGTCTGGCGGTGACCTCATGAGTCTGAACGCATCACAAATCTACGCCCTGTTGCCGGCCATCTATCGCATTCGCGATCAGGAGAACGGCCAGCCTCTGCTCGCCCTCTGCACTGTCATCGCGGAACAAGCAACTATCGTCGAACAGAATATCCAGCAGCTGTACGACGATGCCTTCATCGAAACTTGCGAGCAATGGGTTGTTCCTTACATCGGCGATCTCGTCGGCGTCGACGCAATCTACGAGATCGGAGCCATAGCCGGCACACGGGCTGAAGTCGCCAACACCATCGGTTACCGCCGCCGCAAAGGCACCCTTCTGGCTCTCGAACAGGTTGCAATGGACGTCTCCGGGCTTCCGGCGGCCGCGGTCGAATTCTTCAAGCGGCTCATCACCACAGAGAGCATGCGCAACGTCCGCCCTCATCACGAGTCATGGCTGAACCTGCGCCACGGCCTCCAGCTTGAGCGCATCAACTCGGCCTTTGACACGCTCAACCGCACCATCGACGTGCGCCGCATCGCCCCGCGCGTCCGCATCCCCGTCAGTCCAGACCCAACTCCGCTCGACATCACCCTTCACGGCGGTGGCCGCTTCAACATTCCTGATATAGGCGTCTACCTCTGGCGCTGGCAATACTTCCAGGTGGAGCAGGCTCCCGCGTTTGAAATCGATGCCGCGCGCTACATGTTCAGTCCGCTCGGACAGGACATGCCCTTGTTCAACGCCACGCCTGCGCGCGCATCCTTCAGCGGCATCACCACGCGCATCGATGTCCCTCAGCCCATCCTGCGGCGCGAGTTCTTCCATGATCTGCGCAAAGGGCTGGGACTCTTTTACGGAGCAGACAAGAGCATCACAATCTACGCGGATGGCCTGGCTGTTCCCGCATCCCAGGTCTGCTGCCGCAATCTCGCCGATCATCCTGATCACTCCTGGGGTTGCACAGCCTCCGGCATGGTTGCCATCGACCCCGTTCTGGGCCGGATTCAATTCGCATCGGATTTTCCGCCTCCCCAGCAGGTGCAGGTCAGCTATTGCTACGGCGCTCCCGGACAAAGAGGCTTCCCGCAATCCATCGGCGGTGGACCTTACGACCGCACTCCCGGCCTTTCCTCCGCGCTGGAAGCTATCGAGTTCAACTACACGGCTGTCATCGGCTCCAGCACGGCCCCCACGCTGGAAGCGGCAATCGCTTACTGGAATACCCTGCCGCCAGGCTCAAGCGGTCTCATCATCCTCCCCGGCTACGGAACGCTGGACATCGATCTCACCGGCGAAGCGGCCATCGTTCTCCCGCCACAGAGCCAGCTCTGGATTCTCTCCGGTCAGCCATCCTCTCCCGGCCAGGGTCCCTTCGTCTACGTGGGCTGCTGCACATTGCTTCGCGGCAATATCGAGATTCAGGCGCAGCAACCGCCCGCGAGCGAGACGGGCCTGCTCAACCTGAACATGAGCGGCGTCTGGATCTCGGGCTCGGTCGAGATCACCGGCGCAGCCGCCGTCATCCAGTTTATCGATTGCACGCTGGTTCCCGGGATCGCTCTGCACCGCGACGGTAGGCCAACCCAGCCCGGCAAGCCGAGCATGCTCGTTTCCGCCATAGAAGTCAGCCTGAACCTCGTCCGCTGCATCACCGGGCCCATTGGAGCCGCCGTCGGCGGCACCACGCAAATCTGCTCCTGCATCGTCGACAGCGGATCGCGCTCCCACGTTGCTTATGCCGCCTGCGACATGGGGTCGGAGGGCGCCGATCTGCATATCGAAAGCAGCACCGTCATCGGCAAAGTCCGCGTGCGCACCATGCAACTCGCATCCAACACCATCTTCTTCGCATCTTTGGCCAGAAATGATTGGTGGAGCGCGGCCGTATGGTGCAGCCGTCGCCAGGCCGGATGCGTCCGCTTCAGCTTCCTCCCCGCCTATTCCATCGTTCCGCAGCAGTTCCATTGCCTGCCGCCCGATCCTTCGCAGGAAGAGCTGTTCCTGCCCAGCTTCGTCAGCCTGCGTTACGGCGATCCATCGTACGGGCTACTGAGCGGCGACACTCCGGTAGCTGTCTGGACCGGCGCGGACAACGGCTCACAGATGGGAGCCCACTACTTTCTGCAGCAGACCGAAGGCGTAACCAACGCGCAGATTCGCGCTCCCGAATACGTTCCCTTCGGCCTTGAAGTAGGCATATTCCTTGAACCGTCGCAGCCCACGCTGCTAAGGCGGCGGCAAGCAGCCTATGGATATGGATACGGGCACGACCTCAATGCCTCGGAGACTTGGGGAAAAGGCAAAGACGACGACCTGCGATTTGTGAGTATTGGTGCGGGTCTGCTCTGACCGCGAACAGAAACGAGAGCCTCCGGGCCAATCGCAAGAAATAGGAGATGCTCACCATGAAAGGCGACTTCAGCAGACTTCGATTTTCGCCAAAGAAAAACTACACCTCCGTGCTTCAGCAACAGGGGCGCGTCTCCCTCGATGCCGATGCCAACGAACAATGCCTGATCGACAACTACCTTCGCTCCGTCAGCACGGTTGACACCCTCGGCCGCGCCGGCGGTCCCGCCCACGACGAGGGCTTCAGAATCAGCGTCAGGAACAACAGAATCCACATCGGCAGCGGCCGCTATTACGTCGAAGGAATTCTCTGCGTCAACGAACACGACCGCTCCTATACAAACCAGCCCTTCCTCATCGAACAGACACTCCCACCGGCCCAAACCGATACCGCACTGCTCAACAGCCTCCAGAGCGGCTCCATCAGCGGCCTTCAGGTTTCTCTCCAGGCATGGCAGCGCATGGTCACTGCTCTTGACGATCCCAGTCTGCTCGAGCCAGCCCTCGGCCAGGCCGACACCACTACCCGCCTGCAGACCGTCTGGCAAGTAGTAGCGATCGGCCTGACTTCGTTTCAAACCCAGGCTCTCTCCGGCACGGTCACCGTCACAAACGGCTCCGCAATCGTCACCGCCGGAGATGGCTTCACCTCCAATATCCAAACCAGCCAGCAGCTCCTCTTTGCCTGCGATAGCACTCAGACGCCCTACGAAATCGCGTCCATAGCCAGCGCCGCCTCCTTCACTCTCGCCGCAAACTACGCAGGTGCAAGCGCAACCACGACCGCATCGCTGGTCAACGGAAACCAAAACTGCTGCGGATGCGGCCAACCTCCAGTCACTCGTCTGCCCATCCCGGGCAAAATGAGCGCGCAAACCGGCGGCAGCTCCGCCGATTGCAGTTGCGAGCCTACTCCGCCTGCAGGCTATCGCGGCCTCGAGAACCAGCTCTACCGCGTCGAGATACACGAATCCGGCGACGAGTCCAACGCCACCTTCAAATGGTCGCGCGAGAACGCATCCGTGGTTGTGCCTGTCAACAGCGCTCCCTCCGGCAGCCTTGTCTGGGTTGACTCCATCGGCATGGACCCCAACCTCGGCTTCTCTGTCAACGACTGGGTCGAATTCTCTGACGACAGCAACGAGTTCGGCCTGCCGCCCAATCAGCCCGGCGGTCTCTATCAAATCCAGGCCATCACCCAGGGCAGCGGCAGTTGGTGCCTCACCATGGACCGCTCCGTCTCCGCCGATCCCTCCCTCAACGCGCGCATGCGCCGCTGGGATCAGTTCGGCTCCTCCGCAACGTCAAACGGCGTCGTGCTTTCCACCGCCCCGCTCCCGCTCGAAAACGGAATCGAAATCCAGTTCATCCCCGGCAACTACAACACCGGCGACTATTGGCTCATCCCCGCCCGCACCGCCACGGGCAACATCGAATGGCCCCCGCCCGACAATGACGACAGCGTCTTTCTCCATCCGCGCTACACGCACATTTACAGTGCGCCGCTTGCCTACATCGAATGGAATTCCACCACCTCATCCGTCTCCGTCAAAGACTGCCGTGTCGCCTTCAGTCCTCTCGGCGAAGTAGATCTCGCGTTCCACAATCAACACCTCCACGGTTGGGGCATCGTCTGCGGCCTTCAGGTCAAATGCGGAGCCAACCGCACCGCCTTGACCGTGAAGAAAGGCTATGCCATCGATTGCAGCGGCCGGGATATACGCATCCAGTGCGATGTCCCGCTCAATCTCGTCTCCATGGCTCAGTCCGAGTCCCTGCTTGACTCCACCGGCACAGGCGACGTCTCCCTCCTGCTCAAAAACGACGGCTCCTTCGCCATCGAAGCAGAAGACAAATCCAAAGAAGAGCTCGGCTCCTTTTTTGAAAACACCATCTGGTGGGATTTCTGGAGAAAATGCATTCAACCGCTCTTGAACTTCTTCAAGACGCAGTTCACGACTGGCCCCGGTTCTGCTAATCAGCCTATCGGCCCCGGCCAGCAGCGCCTCGACACCTTCATCAACCTCCTCGACCAGTTAATGAATCCGTCAACCGGACAGTACCTCTTCATCTCCATTGAAGAGGACGAAATCCTGCGCAGCTTCTACGCCGGCCTCAAACAGGCACTCACCAGTTGCACCTTTTGCGGCCTTTTTGACACCGCCCGCGCCTTTCCCGAGTATCCCTTCACAGCTCTCAACATTCACAGCCTCTTCGCCAGCGGCGTCCACACCCGCATCCGCATGAACCACGCCGGCACATACGCCTACACCGTCGGCAGTGACAACGCGATCCATGTCTACGATCTGAAACAGGGCGTGGTGACGGCCATCGTGACCTTTCCCAGCCAGAGTGCAGCCGTAGTTACGGACGTTGCCCTCTCCCAGAACGGCGCCCGGCTTTGCGCAATCGCGCAGCTCGGCTCCAGCAGCGCGGTCGCGTGGGCGGATGCTTCCAATGGCACTCTCACCTGGATCACCAACGCCGGCCAGAATTTCGGCGAGGTACAAGTGCTCAACGGCGTGCAACTTGCAACACTGGCCACGAGCCAAGGCATGCTCTATGCCGTCGGCACCGGACAAAACGGAGGCTTTTACGCCCTGAAATTCGGAGCCCCTTTCCCCGCCACCCCCACCTATTCCTATGCCGACAATAATTACACTCTATTCGGGCACCTGGTCATCGACTCTGTCGGCGAAGTCGCCTACATGACGGCAACCAGCCCTGGTTCCAGCGCCTACAGTGAAATCGTGGTGCAGGCGCTCAACAACCAGAACAGTTACTCGTTTCCGTTGAATTATCAGGGTGCAAACTACACCGGTTCGCAAGGCGATGACATCGCCATCGCGGTCAACCCGGCCGCGGGATTTACGACCCTCTATGTCGTCATCGACCCTCCGCCAAACGCATCCACCAAACAACTGCTTGTCTTCGACGCAGTCGACCGGGACGCAAAGTCTGCCAGGGTCATGATCGACCTCGGCCAGAACAGCACCATCAACCTCGCTTACAATCCGGCCAATGCAGCCTTGCTCGTGGCATACGCTGACAAAAACTTCCTCGGCGTGGTCGATGCCACGCAGAACGACCTGACCGCCGTCGAGGTCCCCTCCGAGCTCTTCCCCTATGGCATTGTCATCAGCCCCTCCACGGATCAGAGCAGCCAGACAGTCTATGTAATCAACCAGGGCAATAGCACCGTCGGCGCCATCCCCGCCGCCATGCTCGTTCCATCCCCCACATCCACAGTCTCTCTCTCTGAACTGGCCACCTACCGCAACGGCGTGCTCGACGCCTTCGCCGATCTCCTCGGCCTCGTCTTCGAATCCCTCAAGGACTGCTTCTGCGATCTCTTCCTCGTTGACTGCCCTGAGTGCAGCTCGAGTGACAAGCTCTACCTCGGCTGCATTCAAATCCGCAACAACGAGGTGTACCGCATCTGCAATCTCTCCGGGCGCCAATATGTGAAGTCCTTCCCCACCTACGGCTACTGGCTCTCCATCCTGCCCATCCTGCCAATCGCCAAATGGGTCATTCAGGAGTTTTGCTGCATGGTTCTACCCGACCGCTTCAGCCAATATCAGGCAGGTGTGCAGAGCCCGGGCAGCACCGACCGCGTCAGCGCCGAACAGTATGTAAACGCAAGAAAATATGTGCAGCAATTCAATCTCGGCAGTTTGGTCACTTCGCAGACCACCAAGCTCTCCACTGCCGGCAAGCTGGCCGGCAGTTCGCTGAACAACGTGATCTTCACGAGCCGGGCCGCCGTCGCCGCACAGATCGATCAAACTGAAATCGTCAACCAGCAGTCCACCGCCGTCACTCAGCGCTTCGCTGCCGCCAACATCACCGTGGATGCCGTCGAACCCTACGACCCAACCGCCGTGGCCTCGAATATCACCGCCGCCCTCGGCGCTCCTACGAGCATTCCCGCCGGCTCGCACGTCGTGCTCTACGAGCAGAACGGAGTCGTCAAATACTACGCCCTCAGTCCCAAGCTCACGGTGGCCGAACAAAGCCTCACTACGGACGTCAACTCGCAGCAGGCTACCCTCGCCACCCTCGGCCAGGCCCAGCAAACAACCCTGTCCTCTCTCACGCAGGCACAGCAGTTGATTGCCGGCCAGCAAACAACAATAAAGGCCCATGAGCAGGAGATCGCCGGCCTGCATACCACCCTGACCAGCTTGCAGAAGGCGCAGGCCACCCGTGATCAGGAGTTCACATTGTTGCAGGCTGAGGTGCAGCGCCTCGCCAATCGTCGGGCTAAGAGCTGAGCGTCGGCCGCATCGTTTCCTCAGGAGTGTCCATGCGTGCAGTCTGGTCGTTCTGGAGCAAACCATTTCATGCCTACTACGGCAGCATCTGGTGCAAGCCACTGCATCATCTGCTGGCCTGGGGGCTCTCGGTGCGGGCGGCCAGCCGTCATTATCCTGCGACCGTCCTCATCACGGACCGTGATGGAAAAGATCTCCTCGTCGGCCGGCTGGGACTTCGCTTCGCCCAGATATCAACCGAACTCGAACAACTCAATGGCGCCGATCCGGGATGGTGGGCGCTGGGAAAGCTTCTCGCGTACAGCCTTCAGGATTGTCCCTTCGTTCATCTGGACTCGGATGTCTTTCTCTGGAAGCCGCTGCCGCGGCACCTGCTGAACGCACCGGTTTTCACGCAGAACAGCGAGAGCTCCGAAGGCAGCGAAAGCTTCTACCATCCCGAGCAGGTCGAGCAAGCCTTCGCGCAGCATTCCTTAAAGCTGCCCATCGAATGGGAGTGGACCCGTGCCAACCGCAAGCGCATTCCCGCTGAGACCTGCGGCATCCTCGGCGGCTCGCACCTTGCCTTCATTCGCCACTTCGCGCTCACGGCAATCGATCTCATCCAGCACCCGGAGCACGCCGCAGCCTGGTCACTTATCGGCTATAAGCCGGACTACAACATCGTCCTGGAACAATTCCTCCTGGCCGCCTGCGTGGAGTTCCATTCCGCCAATCGAACATCGCAGTTCTACGGTGTGCGTATCGAGCATCTCTTCCCCACCGCCGAGGCGCCCTTCGATCCAAACCAGGCTGCGCGTGCCGGCTTCACGCACCTCATCGCCGGCGGCAAATCCCATCCCGGCGTAGGAAAGCGCCTCGAAGAACGCATCTGGCGTGAAGACCCAGCCTACTTCCGCCGCTGCGAGCGAGTCCTGAGCGAGCAAGCATAATCCGCGCCCGAAATCCATTACCCTCTGCCGCACTCGATCGGGAACCACTTCGCATCGAGTCAGTTCCCTAGGTTAGCCCCTGGCGAACCAGCAGCTCCTCGACTGCACGGTTGGCCTCGTCCATCGCCTGATTAGTAAAGGCGGCAGCGCCTGCATCGGAGTTGGCTATAGAGATCAACCCGAAGCGATGGCGTCCGAGCACGTGTGGCCGCTCTTCCAGCGGTACCGCTGGGTCGGCCAGCGAATCGTAGGTGTAAGCGTAGCCATACGGCCACCGGTTCACGGTTATCGCGAGTATGTCTTGGGCGGGATCGAAGTCAGTGCCCGCCAGCATGCGGGCCAGCTGCCGGCGCACGTCCAGCTCGAACGTCTCGAAGCTCGCATTCAGCAGCCACTGCTGGCCGATGCGGTTCTGCTCCTTGCGCGGTAAGCCAGGCTTGTTCGGATTGGCCATCAGGTGAACCAGAATCGGTTCCTCCGGAGTGGTCACCCCGGAGTAGCCGCCCACCGTCGTACCAGGGTCCAGCTGCGCATGCGGATAAAACATGCCCGGCGAGCTGAAGCGAGAGACACCCAGTTTTACAAACGGAGTCCAGCGCTTAAGCAAAACATTGGTGTAGACCATCGGCACCTTGACCGGATAGAAAAGCGCCTCCTTCTGCTTCTCTGGAATCTCTGGTACAAGATAAGGAATAAGCCGGTTGTAACAGGCGAGGATACAATTGCGGGCACGCACCGCATGCAGCTTTCCATCCTGGCGATAAGCGATGTTGACCCAGGTTGCCGTCTCAGGTGAACCCTCGTGGACGACGCGTACCACCGGCGAGCTGAGGCGGATGCGCATGGACGATCCATCTACATCGAGCTTGCTGTAGTCAAGCTTTGAGCCGACGATGGTGTTCATGGTCGAGTCGCCCGGCAACGCTGCCGGCACCAGGCGCGAAACCAGCAAACGCGCGACCGAGGCGTTGCCGTCAGGAAAGTGGAAAAAGAAGGAGCCCTCGTTGTAGGTCTCTTCAAGCTTGAGTCCAAGGCCATTGAAACCAATCGACCCGTGCTCCGCCGCTTCCAGCGCGGGCAGCGTGTCGACTCGCTTGTTGTTGCGCTCACCGTCGCCGAGAAATACCGGCAACGCGCCCGGGTCCATTTTCGCTACATGCAACAGGTAATCCTGGTAGCTCATTTTGGCGAGCCTGGCCTTCTTCTCCTCGACCGTCATGCCCGACATGTAGTCAGGATTCTTGCCATGCAGACGCACCAGGTCTCGCTGTGCTGCCGCAGAGAGCGGGGCCTTGGCAAAGAACTCTTTCCACGGAGTGCGCCCCAGCCCCGGAACGACGCAGTCTTCACCGAAATGTTCCTTATCGAAGAACATGGCCGAGCCCAGTTTGTAGTTTGTCTCCAACTCGTGATTGATGAATTCGGGATAGCGCGATACCTCGATGCCCAGTTCCTTGAGCAATGCTTTGGCGCCATAGCTGTAAGGGTAAGGGGTCGCGATGGCCATGGTGCCACCGAAACCGAGATAGGTTTTGCCCGCGTGCTCAAATTGGTTGCGCTTGGCGTGGCCACCGATATCGTCCTGGTTATCGAGAATGAGGATGCGCTGGTCTTCGCCCAATGCCTTGCGGTAGAAGTGCGCCGCAGAGAGACCCGAGATGCCGCCACCGACGATCACCAGGTCGTACGACTCCCTGATGTCGGCTTCAGGCACAGGAAATGTTTTGTACTTACCCGTGCGCAGATTTTCAAATTCCGAGATAGAGGCTGGGATAGTTGCCGCGGAGACCGGAGCGCATCGGCGGATAGTTCTGCGCCGTGAGCCCGCTATCCGCCGGCTCCGTTCCCGCGGCTGCTTGTGCCATCAACCCAGTGCCGGGGATGTGCCTGGAAGCGACCGTGACGGCCATGCCGTTGAGAAAATCGCGCCGGGTAATGGGGCGATCCATACCGAGTTTGCGAAAGAGAGCGTCCATGCGGATCCTCCGGTGAAGCAACGTTAGCGGGCCTTGGAAGGTCGCAGACCCACGGCGGCCCAGGAGAGCAGCGGCATCGATCGCCGGTCCACCACCTCGGTGACCGCACGATAAGCTTCCCCAATCGCTGCGTCAGTGTGCGGGCTGGCCGCCGCATCGGCGTTCGCGATGGTAATGCGCCCGAATGGCTGCCGCGCAATTACACAGGGACGCTCCGGCGACGACGTGTAAACCCACTCCAGCGGATCGTAAAGGCTGTTGTAGGTATAGGAGTAGCCGTGCGGCCAGCGATTCACCGTGATGGCGATGATATCCTCCGCGGGATCGAAGCCGCCTCCACCCAGGGTGCGCGCCAGTTGATCGCGAATGTTGCGCTCGAAGGTCTCGATGCTGGTGTTTAACAGATCGTAGCGGCCGGCGCGGTGCTGCTCTTTACGCGGCAGTCCCGGCGAGCAGGGCGTACGCACCATGTGCAGCACAATCGGCTCCTCGGGGGTTTGCGCGTGGCGCAGTTCACCCAGGCTTGCAGCCTCGGTCAGCGCAACGCTGGTGTGATACATGGTCGGCGTGGTCACGCTGCGGACGCCGAGCTTCTGAAACGCCTTCCAGTTTTTCAACGCGACGCTGGTGTAGACCAACGGGGCCTTCACGTTGTAGGCCAGCGCCTTTTTTTGCGCATCGGGCAGCGACGGCACCAGGTAGGGGATGAACATGTTCCAGCAGGCCATCACCACGGCGGCACCCTTCACCTGGTAGGTCTTGCCGCCGTTCACGTAGCTCACCACCACGCCGGTGGGGTTCGCTTCGGGGCCTTCCTGGGTAACATTCACAACCGTGCTGCTGAGCCGGATGCGCGTACTCTGGCCGGGACGATCGAGATAGTCATAGCGCACCTTGGCCATCCCTACGTCGTCCATGGTCTTACCCGGAACGGCATCGGGAATGAGCTTGCGCACCAGGAGGCGAGCTACGGTCGCGTTCCCGTCGGGGAAGTGGACCGCGGCGCCGCCTTCTTTCTGCCGCCCGTGCTGGCCGCCGGGCAAGTCGGCGAGCACGCCATCGGGCGTCGGATCCAGCTTCAGTCCGCGAAAGCCGGGGAGCCCCATGCTCCCAGCCGAAGAGCGCGGGGGTAGCATCGGTACCCACGGCGAAGACACCGGCCGGCACATTCTGGAAGAACCAGATCACCTGCTTATCGACCTTCGCGCATTGCAGCAGGTAGTCGTTATAACTGATTTTCGCCAGGCGGAGCTTCTTCTCGGCCGAGCTCAACCCAGGCAGATAGTCGGGCTGATTGGGATCGAAGAGGCGCAGCATATCTTTCTGCGCGGCTTCGGAGAGCGGCGTCTTCGCCAGGAACTGCGGGGAAAAAACGCGCCCGACACCTTCCTCGTAGTCCAGCCCGCCGACGACCAGTTGGTCTTTGCCCCAGGTCTCCTTATCGAAAAAGTAGGAAGGCTTAAGCCCCAGCGAGTTGTAAAGGCCATGGTTCTTGACGTTCTCGGCCTTGTAGCGGTCGAGGTCGATGCCGATATCCAGCAGCACCTGCATAGCGGCCTGGTTGTAACGTTGGGGCGACTCGATATTCAATGTGCCGCCATTGATCGCCAGGGTGCGGCCGTTGTAGACAAACTCATTGCGCTTGGCGTGGCCGCCAAAGTCATCGTGGTTATCGAGTACGAGCACCTTGGCCTTGGGGCCTACATCCTTGATGAAGAAATGAGCCGCCGAAGGCCGCTGATGCCGCCACCCACCACGATCAGGTCATAGGGCGCATCAGGGTTCAACGCGCCGGCGAGATTCCACGAGCGCTGGTCGCGCATCTGGTGTGCCGCTTCGAACGATCCAGGGTGGTCTCCGCGCATGCCTGATGCGCTGTGGCGGGTACGGGTTCTGGGGCGCGGCCGCTTCTGGTTCCGGCTTGCGGCTTCGGCCATCATGCCATGTGCAGCCCCGGGTATGAGGGATGCGGCGAGCCCTACTCCAGCACCATAAATGAAATCGCGCCGGTCGATCTTTCGGTTCATGCCCAGCGTCTGGTCGGAAAATTCGCTCTTATGCTCGGCGCCGTCGCTCAATCAGTTCTCCGTCTCGGCGGACGACCGCCGTGGTTACGCAACAAGGTGATTAGAGTCCGCCCCTCACGGCACAGGATCGTTCGGCTTGCCGGCAAGAGATAGGACTACCGTTGCAGCATGAAGGCCGTTCGAACGATCAGAGTGTTTCCAGGGATACCGCGTTGAATAATGAGGCAAGTCTACACAAGAAAATATAGGGTTACAAAAAAATAGTGGACACTGAAAATAAAACGCGTTAGTGTTCGATCATTCCTTCTATCGCTCGCGCCGCGCTAGCGCACCACCAACAGCGCACCAGACTGAATTCGAAACCTGCTTACGGAACCAGGTTCCTTCCGTGGCAAAGCTGTAGTTAATTTACCGGTCGATTCTCTTACATGGCAGCCAGGTCGCTGCTTCGGTCTGACACCACGACGTGCTCATCCTGGGCCAGGCGTTACCGCTTGCGCTGCAACAACGGGGTCTTCTCCTCATTGTTTGCTGGTTTTGGGGCGCGCTGCCGCTTGCATGATTGCGACGCAGTGTCTCGCTCTTACTACGCCGTCCGTCCGCCACTCCGCGGGGGACGGGCCCTGTAATCACAGCAGCTCGATGTTCCGGGCCAGCACGAAAAAACCGCTTATTACACAAGGGATCTCATGAAGCCTTTCACCAGGTTGCTCCTCGTCCTATCCCTGCTAGGCTGTCCGGCTCTAGGCGCAGATCGCTACGACCTCACTGCGCGGAACCGTCGTCGACCCGTCCGGCGCTGTGGTGGGCGGAGCCCAGGTTTCCCTTCTGCAATCTTCGACGCGGCTTCCACGTCGAGCACACGACGTCGGCCAACGGTGAGTATTCCTTCGCGCAGATCCCGCCAGGCAGCTACAGCCTCACAGTCACGGCTTCGGGTTTTGCCAACCTGGTAAAGCAGGCGGAACTGCTGGTCAACCAGCCGGCAACCGTCGACTTCAAGCTGTCGGTCAGCGCACAGCAGGAAGTAGAAGTGAACGCCACGGCGGAAACGCTCAACACGTCTGACGCCAGTTTGGGCAACGCCCTCAACAATGCAACCATTGAAGCGCTGCCCAGCGAAGGCCGCAATGTACCTGACCTGCTGAGCCTGCAGCCAGGCGTTGTGTATCTGGGCCGTCAGGTCAACCAGGACCAGGACAGCCGCAGCGGCGCCGTTGCCGGCGCGCGCTCTGACCAGAGCAATGTCACCCTGGACGGCGTGGATAACAACGACCAGACCAAGGGCTACGCTTTCACGGGCATTCTGCGTTCGACGCTCGACTCCGTCGAGGAGTTCCGCGTTACGACGACCAGCTCGAATGCGGACAGCGGGCGCTCTTCCGGCGCGCAGGTGAACGTGGTCACCAAGAGCGGAACCAACAGCTTCCACGGCGGTCTCTACGAATACTTCCGCAACACCTACTTCGCCGCCAACGACTGGTTCAACAAGCAGGCCGAGGCCGCCTCGGGCGAACCCAACAAGCCCGGCACCCTCAATCGCAACACCTACGGTGCGGCGATCGGTGGACCGATCAAGACCAACAAATTGTTCTTCTTCCTGAACTATGAGGGTCAACGCACTGCAGAGAACCAGCAGGAGACGATGACCGTGCCTACCGCAAGCATGCGGCAGGGCCTAATCTCCTATGCGAATGCAGCCGGCACCAATACCACGCTGACACCGAGCCAATTCGCAGGCATGGACCCGCACTGCGGAGCCAACGGCACCTGTCCCTGGGGACCAGGCGTCGATCCCAACGTACTGACGGTGCTGAACCAGTACCCGGCAGCCAACGGATTCAGCACCGGCGATGGCCTCAACACCGGCTCCTTCACCTTTTCCGCGGAGGATCCGGCTACGCTCAACACCTACATTGCCAAGCTCGACTACACTCCCAACGACCGGCAACGCATCTTTGTGCGCGGCAACATGATGGGTGACCGCACGCTCGGTGTACCGGAGTTTCCCGGCCAACCGGCCAGCACAGAGCAAGTAAATAATTCCAAGGGCATTGCGGTCGGCCATGTGTGGACCATCAGCAACAACCTCATCAATAACTTCCGTTACGGTTACGTTTGGGAGGGTGTTTCCACGGTGGGGGCAGGCAACGCGTCGTTTGTCAGCTTCTCTGCGTTGAGTTCGCCGGTTTCGCAGAGCCGCACCACCTTGCAAAACGTGCCCTTACACAACTTTGTGGATGACTTCACGATTGTCAAGGGGCAGCACACCATTGAATTCGGCGGCAATTATCGCCTGCTGCACAACAATTCCCTCTCCAATGCCACTTCTTATGACAGCGCATCGATGGGCATCGGCCTTATGAGCCCCGCAGCCATCGCCGATGCCAGCACGCCCAGCCGCATTGTCGATCTTGACCCCTCCGGCTATGGCTATCCGGTGGTGAACAGCTCCTTCACCAGCAATTACAACAACACGGCGATGGACCTGGCCGGGCTGATCAGCTACGTCACCAACAATTACAACTACAAGGTATCGGCGAACGGGGCAACCGGGTCTTCTCAGCCGACCGGCGCCCTGGTGTCGCGCAACTTCAAAGCCAATGAAGTGGAGTTTTACGTGCAGGATGCCTGGCGCGCGCGCCCCAATCTCACCATCACTTATGGCCTGCGCTACACCTTGTTGCAGACACCCTACGAAGTAAACGGCCAGCAAATACAACCCAATATCGACATCCACCAATGGTTCGAAACCCGCGCTCAGCAGGCTGCCCTGGGTAACAGCGTACAACCAAACTTCTCCTTCTCTCCTTCAGGACAGTCACGCGGCGGCAAACCGTTCTGGCCCATGAACAAAGGCGCCTTCGCCCCCCGCCTGGCCATCGCCTATTCGCCTGACGGCGGACAGGGGTGGCTGGGCAAGCTTGTCGGCTCCGCAGGCAAGAGTTCCATCCGCGCCGGCTTCGGCATGTATTACGACCACTATGGCGAAGGCATCGTGGACTCGTTCAGCCAGTATGGCGCATTTGGCCTGACCAGTCAGGTTTCCAGCCCGCAGAATATCTACACGGTAGGCACAGCGCCGCGCTTTACCGGGTTGAATGCAATTCCTAACGTGGTTACCCCTCCCCCGGCGCAAGTTACTTACCCTGTAACTCCGTCATCCGATGTAAACGGCTCGGGCTTTGCGATTGCTTACGGCATTGACGATCGTCTCAAGTCGCCTTACTCCTTCGCCATGGATCTCTCCTTCCAGCGAGAGCTGTCCAGGGGATTCACCTTCGAGGCGGTGTATGTGGGCCGTCTCGGCCGACACCTGCTGCAACAGATCGACTTGGCCGCTCCGCTCAATCTGGTGGACAAGGGCTCGGGTATGGACTACTACACTGCCGCCACTCTACTGGACAAGCAGGTCGATCTGGGCGCCACCACGGTCAACCCTATTGCCTATTGGGAAAACATGTTTCCTGCCGCAGCTCAGAACGGCGCTTCTGCAACCCAGAACATCTACACCTACATCTTCCAAAGCGAGCGCGGCAACGAAGTGGTTGTTCCGTTCCTGCTCGACGTGATCTGCTCGGTGCCTGGGCTGGCAAACCCGTGCGGCACTCAAACGCAGCGATTCTGGCCTTACCAGTACTCGTCTCTGTACGCCTGGACGAGCGACGGTACCAGCAACTACAACGCGGGGCAGTTCACACTGCGCCACGCCCTCAGCCATGGGCTTCAGATGGACTTCGGCTATACCTTCTCCAAGTCCATGGATATCGGTTCGGATGCGGAACGGACCACCAGCGCGAATTACAGCAGCACCTTCAGCGAGATCATCGATGCGTGGAATCCGCAGAAGAACTACGGCCCATCGGACTTCGATGTGCGTCACCTGATCACCAGCAATTGGACTTATCTGCTGCCCTTTGGGCGTGGTAGTTATTTCGGCAGCGGTGCGGGCCGATTGGTCGATGCAGTGATTGGCGGCTGGCAACTCTCCGGCCTGGTGCGCTGGACCAGCGGCCTGCCCTTCAGCATTCAGGACGGGGTCGGCTGGACCACCAACTGGGACTTCCGCAGCAACATGGTGCAGACCGGCCCCATCAAGATGCACCGGCACCTCAACGCGAACGGAGCGCCGACCGCCTTTGCGGACCCGGCCACCCTGCAGAGTGAAATCTCCAGCGGATATCCGTGGCGCCAACCCTATGCCGGCGAAGCAGGCAGCCGCAACAACTTTCGCGGCGACGGCTTCTTCGGCATCGATAGCTCACTCGCGAAGACCTGGCACCTGTGGAAAGAGAACCAGTTGCGCTTCGCCTGGGATGTCTTCAACAGCACCAATTCGGTGCGGTTCGATACCAACCCCAACAACTCGCTCGATGTGCTTTCGACCGATGCCACCATGGGCGTCTACAGCCGCACACTCACAGCGCCTCGTGTACAGCAGTTCTCGTTGCGTTACTCGTTCTAGGCTGGGGCTCTCGCCGAAACGTGGACTGCCGCGCATGGAAGCGACGGGCGCGGTCTGGCTACTTACAATCCTCTTTATAAGAAGTGGGAATACTTCTGGGTAGCCGATCCGGCACACCAGCCACTCACGGGCAGTTGCTGCAGGATGAATTCGCCATTGAACCATTACCGACGCGAAGACGCGGCTGCGCCACTGGAGCTTGATCAAGCTTCCCGACGGCCGCGTTCGTGAACTCTCAGTCGGTTCTTTAGACAATGGACAGCACTGGTCGACCGAGTACGATTTCATGTGGATCAGGAAGTAAGGCGTCAGAGGTTCTCATGGCAGCTGACCGATACTTATCGGAACGCATCACGGCGGCAAGCCTGCTGCTCGCCGCTACATCCCTCTGCATGGCCGCCACGCCCCCTGCGGATACGCTGCTGCTGCATGGCCACATCTATACTGCCAACCCGCAGCAGCGCTGGGTAGAAGGGCTGGCGATTCGCGGTGACACCATTGTTGCTGCCGGCACTACCGCCGAGGTGGAAAAACTGAGTACGCCCTCGACCAAAGTGATTGACCTCGCAGGGCGCATGGTGATGCCCGGCATCATCGACGACCATACGCATTTTATCTGGGGCTCTGCCGGTCTGGTCGGGGTGCAGCTCGCTGGAGCACGGACCGTTGACGAAGTGAAACAGCGATTGAGCGCATATGCCAAGGCGCATCCGAATGAGACATTCGTCTATGGCGCCGGCTGGGAGTATGGATTTTTCCCACCCACTGGTCTGCCGACGAAGGAGATACTCGACCAGTACTATCCCAACCGGCCGGTCGAGATCATGTCGGGGGATGGCCACAGTTTGTGGGTCAACACGAAAGCCCTGACCATGGCGGGCATTACGCGCGACACGCCGGACCCTGGCGGGGATGCGCACGGCATCATCATTCACGATACGAAGGGGGAGCCTACCGGGGTGCTGGAAGAAGCCGCCAAGCAGCTCATCATGGCGCGGCTGCCCTTCAGTCACGAGCAGAAGGTCGCCTTTCTGAAAGTGGGCATGCGCGAGGCCAACAGCCACGGTGTGACCAGCGTGGTCAATGCCACGGGTGACACTTCCGACATGGAGCTCTACCTGGAGCTACATCAGCCAAGACGCGCTGACGGTGCGCATGACGACTGCTTTCGGCGTGGATGTGGGTGTGAAGCACACCCTGTCGCCGCAGGAATTGGCAGATTTCGAGCAAGCCCGTAAGCGCTTCACCGGAGATTGGGTGCGTGCCGGTGTGATCAAGTTCTTTGCCGATGGCGTCATTGAGACCCACACCGCTGCCATGCTGCAGGCCTATGCCAATAAGCCGGGTGATAGCGGCACAACGCTCTACACCCCAGAGCAATTCCGCAAGTACTTTCTCGAACTCGACAAGCGTGGCTTCCAGGTCATGACCCACGCCATCGGCGACGGCGCGGTGCGCACGGTACTCGATAGCTATCAGTACGTCGAGAAGATAGACGGTCCGCGCGACCGCCGCTGGCGGGTGGAGCATATCGAAACCATCAACCCCAGCGACGTTCCCCGGTTCGCGCAGCAGCATGTGATTGCCAGCGTTCAGCCCTGGTGCTGTCCCCATGAAGATAGGCCCTGGGCGGATAACGTTGGACCACACATCGAAGAAACCGAAGGACTGCGATGGCATGACATTGAAGCGGCCAATGCCGTAGTGGCTCTGGGCAGTGACTGGCCGGTCACGCCGATCAATCCCTTCCCCACCATGGAGTTATCTCTCACGCGACGAGGCGGCGTGGGTAAAACGCATCCTCCGTTTCACCCCGATCAGGCCTTCACGCTCGAGCAGGTGCTTGATGGCTATACGCGCAACAGCGCGTATGCGGAGTTTATGGAGAATCGGCTGGGAACGCTTGCTCCGGGTAAGTTGGCGGACTTGATCGTGCTTTCGCAGGATCTGTCGAAGATAGCTCCCTCGTCGATCGGACGGACCAAGGTTGTGCTCACCCTCGTAGGCGGGAAAGAAGTCTGGCGGAAAGAATGGCCAAGACCAGATCGATAAGAAAAAATTCGTGGACAGGACGATGACAGAATCAAGGATCTCGAGATCTCCCGCACGGTAGTGGGCGGCGCCGTCATGTACCAGGCCTAGTAAGGCACTTAGTTTAGAAGGTAGGAGGTGTGTTCACCCAAAGCAGGAGGGCTTCGCGGGGAAAGGGGTTGCTCCACCGATGCGTCTGCGAACTTGAGAAATAGAGGCAATCGCCTGGTCGTAAGCGGTAGTACTCCACTTCATCCAGCCATATTTCGCAGGAGCCACGAATGACATAGATGAATTCTTCTCCGTCGTGATAGTAGGACTCGCCGCTCGATGTGCCCGGGGCAAGGCGGAACAGATGTGGCTCCATCGCGGTACTCCCGTGCGCCAGCAGCTCGATGCAGATGCCTGGCTCGTTCGACAGTTTCTTACGTTCTGTCGGGCGAACCAGCTTACCCGGCTTGGTGGAACTTGCCGAAAAACGCAAGCACCGTCGTGTCATAGAACACCGCCAGCTTTTGCAGCGTGGAGATAGAAGCGTGCACCTGCCCTCGTTCAAGGCAGCTTAGAAAGCCCCCGGATACTTCTGTGGCGGCCGCCGCCTCTGCGAGCGTGAGGTTGCGGCTGCGTCTGAGCTGACGCAACCTGCGGCCAATCGACATCTCCCGTGCTTTGGCGCTTTGCTTCGCAGCAGCAGGCTTTTCCAGGGGGCCAAGCGACTGTTGGATGGCGCCGATATTCAAACCGTTTTTGACACGAAGACGTTGAATCCGCTTCAACTGCTCAACTTGCTGGGCAGAATAGACGCGATAGCCGCCCTGTGTACGGGAGGGAGCAGTAAGCCCAACATTCTCCCACTGACGAAGTGTCGAGGCACTCACATTGAGCAGCGAAGAGACTTCCGAAATCCTGAACTGGACTCCGTCGTCATGATTAGCGCTCTCGCGATTAGATCGTTTGTTCTTTGCCATAACTCACTGTCCTGGGAGTTCCGCATACTGCCGACCGGAAGCGGCTCGATAGGCCGGGTTGGGAGCTGAAGGTCTGGAAAGTAGTGAACTCTGGCTTTCGTGGCAGGTTTCGCATCCGGTGGGAGCTTCCTTCTTGCGATGGCAGGCAACACAACCGGCCATGGTGGTTACGTTCGTGGTCCTGCTCATCACTTCCATCTGCGCGACGTTGCCATGACACATTTCGCAGGTAAGGCCGCCTTCCAGATGGGTACGATGGCTCCAATAAACAAAGCCAGGAACGGAATAGACCGGCTTCCAGGGAATCGGCTGCCCGGACTTAGCGAATGCAGCCAGTTGCTGAATAGCAGGCTTGTTAGTCGCTACGGCAGTGTGACAGCCCATGCAGGTTTGTGCAGCCGGCAGCGTCATCAGGTTGCCCGGCTCCGGGTTGGTATGACAAAACTTGCAGGAGAGTTGAAAACTCAAATGTGTCTTATGACTGAACGGGAGGGGTTGCATGGGCGCGTCCGCGGACGCAGCTTCGGGGTTGGCTTGAGCACCTTGCTGTGCAAAGGGCGAAGCCAAAAGCAATGTTGGCGCAAGCAGGAACACGCCCCGCAACTTCCACAAGGCCACTCGAGCTTTCTTTGCTATGCGCATTTTTACGGCATTCCCGGTGGCGGTCTGATTCTCTGATAATCGAGAGCTCCTATCTGGCGTTGAGCACGGATAGTGCTTCGCATCGAAGACCGCCCACTCCCAAGTCTCGATTAGACTACCGGAGCCCTCGCTTCCCGCAAAGCGCGCATTCAAATTTCGCAGCTCTTTTTTACCTTGACACTGGGCAGTGCCTTTTTTAAGCTTGCAAAAGTTATCCAACGTTTAACCCTGCTTAAAAGCGTCCCAGCCCTTTCCTACTGATGCAGCAGCAATTTGTTGCTGCATGGCAGCAGTGTCTTCCCCGGGGAAGCAGCCAAGTGCATCTGGCATGCCGGGTCTCTGCTGCCGCCGACCGAATCACTCCGCTGTGCGGAGGCCACTCCTGTGGCGGGCCATGTTCATCACCTTTGACGAGATGACTGCTGCGCCGGCATGCCGGCCTTGCGGGATTCGTCTATCTGTCGAAATGAGCGGGGGATAGTTATGTGCAACGGCCGCATGTATCGGACTTTATTGTTTCTCTTGTTTGTAGCTGTCTGGGGGAGAATCGCGCTGGCACAAAGTACAACGTCCCTCCGTGGCGTTGTTACCGACCCGCAGGGGAGCGTTCTACCAGGGGCCTCGGTTGTGCTGGGGAATCTGAAGGGAAAAGCAGTCCTGGTCGGGCGCTTAGGGCGTTAAGAGGACGTTGTTCCACACGCACCTCATCGCCGGCGGCAAATCCCATCCCGGCGTAGGAAAGCGCCTCGAAGAACGCATCTGGCGTGAAGACCCAGCCTACTTCCGCCGCTGCGAGCGAGTCCTGAGCGAGCAAGCATAAATCCGCACCCGCAATCCATTACCCTCTGCCGCACTCGATCGGGCCCCGCTAAATGTTTTTATCGGATGAAGCTCGCTCAATTAGCGAGGTTGCACAGCGGCTCTCGATCAGACTTGCCCCCTGCCGCCATCAACAAAGAGTTCGATACCAGTGACGAAACTGGAGTCATCCGACGCCAGAAATAACGCCGCCTTGGCAATTTCATCGGGTTCCCCCATTCGTCCCATCGGTATGGTGGATACGATTCGCGCAATGGCGTCTGCAGGTTGTCCATCGATAACCGGAGTATCGGTCGGCCCTGGGCTAATGACGTTTGAACGAATATGACGGTCCTTGAGATCCGAGGTCCAGGTTCGGACGAAGGAACGGAGGGCGGCCTTCGTCGCGGCATAGACGCCGAAGGCGGCCGTACCTTTCACGCTCGCGACCGAGCCGTTGAGAATGATAGAGCCACAATCATTCATGAGAGGAAGGGCCTTTTGTACCGTGAACAGCGTTCCCTTAACATTGATGTTGAATAGTCTCTCGAAATGTTCTTCCGTGATCTTTCCCAAGGCAGCAAATTCAGCAACACCAGCGTTGGCGAAAACTACATCGATTCTCCCTTTCTTCTTGACGGCCTCATAGAGACGATCAAGGTCGGCCAGGTTCGATATGTTTCCCTGAACGCCAGTAACATTGCTACCGATTGCTTGGACGGCCTCGTCGAGTTCCTTTTGGCGACGGCCCGTGATAAAGACGTAAGCCCCCTCCCTGACGAAGAGCTTTGCTGCAGCCAACCCTATTCCTGTCGTGCCGCCGGTGACGACTGCCACTTTTCCTTGCAACTTCTTACTTTTCGCCATCGGATGTGGTCCTCCTCATTCTCACTTGCACCACTCATCGAAAGAACATGCCAGGTTCTACCGCGGTTACGTAGATGCCAAAGCTCTTAACCTCTTTTCCCAGAGAGGAAGAAATCCAGTCGAGTACGAACTCACTCCCGTAGTAGGAGGTTCCCGGCAACGTCATCATCCCCCCATTGAGGCCACGTTGATAATGCGTCCGCTCCGCCGTTGGCGCATGAACGGAAGAACGCTCTCAGCCCGTGGGGTTGTCTTGCGATGAGTGGTAGGTTGGGTAATCGGAGTAGCCACGCGATCCCGAGGCGTAGACGGTTTCCCAATCCACTTCCGCAAGCGGAACATTCTCTGCAAACCTCTGCACGAGGTCAGGATTTGCAATGTAAGGGCGCCCGAACGCCACCAGGTCTGCCAGCCCCTCCGCGATAAGGCGATTGCCGCGATCGCGGTCCATCTTCACGTTCGCGATCAGTGTGCCTTTGTAGAGAGGACGGAAATGCCGGAACATGCGATCGTCGGCCAGTTTCTCGAGCGGAGTACCAGAAAAGTCGGTGGTATTGCCCATCATCAGCAAGTGCGAAAGGTTGTAGGAGTTCAGCTTCTCGATTACATATTCGGTTACCGGCAGAGTTTCGTCGTTGGCTTGAAATGCACCGCCTTCGTGCATCGGGCTGATCTTGACTCCAACCTGTTGTGCGTTGACCTCGCTCAGGACCGACTCGACTACCTCGAAGAGAAAGCGCGAGCGATTTTCCAGGCTCCCGCCGTACTCGTCTTCACGCAGGTTGGTGGTGGTGTTGAGGAACTGAGAGATCAAGTAAAGATAGTTGGCGAGGATCTGGACACCATCGAAGCCGGCTTCCATCGCGTTTCGCGCAGCTCGCGCGAAGTCCGCAACCGTGGCTCGAATCTCCTGCTGCGTGAGAGCCCGCGGTGTTACCGTGGGCTTCCTTCCCGTCCGCGTGACCGAGATTTGGCCGGGATCGACGTTCGATGCAGACACGGGCTGCGCGCCGCCCAGCAGTTCAGGATGCGAGATTGCGCCGGTGTGCCAGAGCTGTGCGATGATGCGGCCGCCAGCCGCATGGACGGCATCGGTAACACGTCGCCATCCGCGGATCTGCTTCTCCGTCCACAGTCCTGGCGTATCCGCCCAGCCAAATCCTTCCGGGCTAATCGCGGTAGCTTCGGCGATGATCAGTCCGGCCGAGGCACGCTGCGCGTAATACTCTGCCTGCAATGCCGTCGGCACATGGTCGTGCGATTGCGCACGCATCCGAGTGAGAGGCGCCATAACGATGCGGTTAAGAAGCTCCAGGCCTCCCATCCGATAGGGCGTGAAAAGCGGTTGATTCGACATCACATAAACTCCTGCATAGATCGACTGAACATTCCTAAGAGATCACCTCGATTGCATCGACTCGTGAGGGATAAAACGCCAGGTGTTCTCTAATGCTGGCAACTGCCTCATACGGATTTTCGTATCTCCAAACGGCATATTCCGATTTCGTTCCGCCGATGGGAATGCTGTAGTACGTGCAATCGTCTTTGTACGGACAATAGGTGTAATGCGTGGTCCGAACGAGCAACGACATGTCCGCATCGCTGCGCGGCAAGTAGTAAACGGGTGGATATCCCTTCTCCTCCAGCCGAAGTGCTCGCGCCGATTCAGCGTCGAAGGAGAGCCGGCTCCATTGGGATGTCGGCTCTCAATACGGATGCGTCTTTCTTCAGGCTCCTGTGTCGAATGCATCCGCCGATTCAGGCATTCATTCCGCCATCCACGGTCAGATTCGCCCCGGTAATGTATGAGGATTCAGGACCGGCGACGAACGCCACCATCGCAGCAATCTCCTCAACGTGCCCATACCGGTCGAGCGCTGTGGCGGCCTTCTGCGGTACCGCCCAATCACCCGAGGCGGGATTCAAATCCGTGTCGATCGGACCCGGCTGAACGTTGTTGACCGTGATACCCCGGCTCCCGACCTCTCTGGACAATGCTTGAGTGAACATCTTGACGGCTCCCTTTGTGGCCGCGTACGGCACAAGCCCGGGCGCAACGGCACGCTCGCCCACCGCCGAACCGACCATAATGATGCGACCACCATCCTTCATGTGCTTCAGCGCCGCCTGCGTAGTCGCGAATACGCCGCGGACGTTGATGTCGATCACGCGATCCATTTCCTCCAGCGTCGTCTCCTCGAACGGTTTTGGAATCGCCGTGCCAGCATTGTTCACAAGCACATCGAGTCTGCCGAAGGTCGCGACGGCCTTTTCGACCGCGTTCTTGACTGCCCCGGCATTGGCAGCGTCCGCCTGGATCGCGATGGCCTTACCGCCACCGAGTTCAATCGCTTTGACTACGGCCGAGGCCGCGCTGGCGTCCTTCGCATACGTAATGGCTACACTTGCTCCATCGGAGGCTAGGCGCTTTGCAATCGCTGCGCCAATGCCTCGGGAACCGCCGGTAACGAGTGCCACTTTCTTTGCTAACTTAGACATGAATCTCCTTTCACCTCTGTGAACAATTCACCACTTCTCTAACTGAACTGACTGCGATCTTGTTCCAGCCTCTCAAACGGATTTGAACCGCTTAGTTCTATACGATGATGAGGGTGTAGCAAGGATGCAGAGATATTGAACTATTTAGTTCTTTATCGGATAATTTGTATATGGGACGCCCGAGGAACTTTAGTCGAGAGGAAGTGCTGGAGAAGGCGATGCCTGTCTTCTGGACGCATGGATTTTCGGACACGACTCTTCAGGACCTGGAACGAGCCACGGGCGTGAACAAGTCAGGGCTCTATACAGAGTTTCGAGACAAGGAGGATTTGTTTGTAGCTTGCCTTCGGCACTATCTTGAGAACCAGGGGAAGAGGGGACTTCTCACCAAGGAGCCTCTTGGTTGGAAGAACGTCGAGGCTTTTCTCAAGAATGGTCCTCTCAACAAGGGGGAGCAGCAGGGATGTTTTTCTGTCAACTCTATGCGGGAGTTCGCTATCCTTCCGGATGAGGCTTATAGGGTCGTGACGGAAAATCGGGCGCTATTGCACCATCTTCTCGCCATGAACATCGAGGCGGAACAACCCGGAATGGCTCCGTCTGCAATTGCGGAGATGGTGCTGTCCTTCTTCTCCGGATTATGCATCGAGCACAACCTCAAATCCCCCAAAGCCTCGTCAACCCGCAAGATCGAAACCTTCATGACAGCCCTTCGCAGTCTCTAATCGCGCAGACGGGCATGAGATTGCTAACAAGGCGCGATGATGGCAAAGGTACACCGGTTGCGTGTTCTAAGAAGTTGCCGATCGATGTGTCCGCAGTTGTTGCTTGACCGCATCTCGTACGCAACGAACAGCCGGAGCCAGCCTCCCGATGTGTTTGGAGTGCAATATCCAGACATTTTGCATCAGAGAAAGGCCCTTCACTGTCACCGGTTTGATGTGTTTGCGCAAGGCGGAGGAATGAAGTACCTGAGGCATCACGAGCCCCAACCCCACGCCTTCAGAGATCAATGAAAGGTGCAACTCATATCCTTCTGCCTCCACTGCAGAAACAAATGGCAGACCGCGCTGCAGGAACGCTGCTTCGAGCAATTGACGAACGCTGCATCCATGAGGATTCAGAACCCATGCGTTCGAAGCAAGCTCTTCCAAAGTCGCGGGCTGCGACAAGCGTGCTTGTTTTCGCCGCAACAATGGTGAACGGCGTCTGCTCCGAGGCACTCAGACATCAGGGAAGCCGGCGGCGTGCTCCCCTCGGGCAGAAGCACGACTGCGCAGTCCAGGGCACGAGTCGCGAGGCGCTCCAATAGCACTCCGCTCCATTGCACGAACGCGTGAATTCGCACTTTCGGGTAAGTCGGCGCGGAGACACCTGATCGGCGACCCTATTGCAAGATCTCCAAGCGACCTCGACATGCCAAAGCGAAAATCACCAGATGGCTCGCCCCCATGCATGATTCCTGTCTTCAGATCGTTCACTGAACTCAGCACTGGCTTTGCGAACTCGTAGGTCTCCTGCCCAGCGCGAGTCGGCTGCAGTGGCCGGGTCTGACGGTCAAGCAGCGGCGTGCCGAGCGCATCTTCCAGATTCTGAATTCTGCGCGTCACGGCCGACTGCGTGAGATGTAGACTGCGCTGCCGCCGCCACGATCGAACCGTGATCCACAACGGAAACGAAAGCCTCCAGGTCAATCAGATTCATGAGCTCTTGCCTCCTCTTGCGCATGCTCTTCTGATGCTCACACTTGGACCAGGATTCCTCATTCACTGATCTCTGACTAGGCGCAGAATGCGCATCTCGCATAGTGAGTATCAGAGAAGTTTCATGATTCTTACTATGCACAACTCGAATCTATCACTCTGTAGCTGCACCCTGCTTCGAAAAGCTAGAGGGACCGGCTCTCAAGGAGAAGCGAAGCGGATGCCGAGTCACAGGCGCCGCTAAGCGAAAACAAGGCTATGTGGATCGTCAGACTGGCTCTCAATCGACCTTATACGTTCATCGTCCTGGCGCTGCTCATTCTCCTGTTGAGCCCGGCCGTGATTCTCCGCACGCCCACGGACATCTTTCCCAATATCAATATCCCGGTGATCTCTGTCGCGTGGACTTACACAGGGCTCAATCCCGAGGATATCGAGGCGCGTTTGACAACGCCTTACGAGAAGGGTCTGACAACACTCGTCGATAACATCCAGCACATTGAATCGACCAGCTACAACGGCGTCTCCGTGGTAAAGATTTATCTCCAGCCTGGAGCGAGCCTCGATACAGCAAATGCGCAAGTCGTGGCAGCTGGGCGGGTTTGTACAGCGATTTCTTCCTCCGGCCATCCAGCCGCCGGAGATCATCAATTTCAGCGCGTCCAGCGTTCCCATTCTGCAACTTGGGCTCTCCGGAAAGGGAATGTCCGAGCAGGCGCTCAATGATCAGGGGTTCAACTTCCTGCGGCCCCAGCTGATTACCGTGCCGGGCGCGGTGATCCCCTATCCCTATGGCGGCAAACAGCGGCAGGTGATGATCAATATGGATCAGAACCAGATGCAGGCGAAAGGAGTTTCTCCGACCGATGTTCTGAATGCCGTGAACGCACAGAATCTGATTCTCCCCACAGGCACGGCCAAGGTTGCGGAAAGTGAACTGGACGTGCGCATGAACGTGGCCCCACGCACAATTGACGCGCTCAACAACATTCCGATCAAGCAGGTCGGCAACACGACGATCTATTTGAGAGAAGTGGCCCGCGTGAGTGACGGGTTTGCCGTGCAGTCCAACGTGGTACGCCAGGATGGTCACCGCGGTGTGCTGGTCACGATTCTCAAAGCCGGAACAGCATCCACTCTGGATGTCGTCTCAGGAATTAAACAGTTACTGCCGCGCGCCGCATCGATTCTGCCCCCGGAGATGAAGATCACCCCCCTCGCCGATCAATCGGTCTTCGTGCGCAGCGCTATTAGCGGCGTAGTCCGTGAAGGCGTGATTGCCGGAGCACTGACAGGATTGATGATTCTGCTCTTCATAGGCAGTTGGCGAAGCACCATCATCATTGCTGTCTCGATTCCGCTGTCCATTCTGACCTCCATCCTCATCCTGAGTTTTCTTCACGAAACGATCAACATCATGACGCTTGGCGGCCTCGCTCTCGCGGTCGGCATCCTGGTCGACGATGCCACGGTCGTGATTGAAAACATCAACCGCATTTTGGAAGAAGGCCATGAGACGGACATCAAGCAGGCGATCCTGGACGGCTCACAGCAGGTCGCGGTTCCGGCGCTGGTTTCGACGCTGTGCATCTGCATCGTCTTCATGCCGCTGTTCCTGCTGGGCGGTGTGGCGCGTTACCTCTTCGTTCCGCTGGCAGAGGCGGTGGTATTTGCCATGCTTGCGTCCTACTTCTTCTCTCGGACGCTTGTTCCGACGCTTGCCATGTACATGCTCAAGCTGAATGAGGGCCAGGGCGAGTCGCGTAATCCGCTCGTGCTGTTTCAGAGAAAATTCGAGCGTGGCTTCTCCAGAGTGCGGGACGGTCACGAACGCTTGCTGACTCGTCTGGTCACGCGCCGCAAGGTTTTCATTCCAGCATTTCTCGCAGTCTGCGTCTGCGTCTTTCTGCTGGCGCCCTGGCTCGGGCAGGATTTCTTCCCCGACACGGATAGCGGTCAGTTCAGCCTGCACATCCGCGCGAAGACCGGGACGCGCATTGAGGACTCTGCACAGCTTGCCGATCTGGTAGAGGCTTCCATTCGCAAAGAGGTGCCCCCGAATGAAATCGATAGCATTCTGGACAACATCGGCCTGCCATTCAGCCCCTACAACCTGATGCATTCGACATCGGGCGTGCTCGGCGCCAACGATACCGATGTGCTGGTGTCGCTGCGCAAGAACCATCATCCCACCGCGCGAATATGTTCGTGCCCTTCGTCAAGAAGCTTCCCCGCGAGTTTCCCGGGACGACTTTCTATTTTCTACCTGCGGATATCGTGACCCAGATTCTCAATTTCGGTCTGCCCGCACCGATCGACGTTCAGATCGAAGGAAACAACATTCAGGCCAATCACGATATTGCCGAGAAGATCATGACAGAGTTGCATCAGGTCCCCGGGTTGACCGACCTGCATATCCAACAGCCGCTCGATTATCCGACGCTCGATGTAGCTGTGGACCGGACCAAGGCATTGCAGGCCGGATACCGGGAGATAGACGTTGCTTCGAGTGTGCTGAACTCGCTGAGCGGAAGCTTCCAGATCACGCCGATGTTCTTTGTCAACTGGAAGAACGGCGTGAACTACAACCTGGTTGCGCAGACGCCGCAATACCGAATCCAGTCGATCAAGGACATCCAGAATATCCCCATCGCCGGAGGCCCCAAGGGCAGTCCGGAGATTCTTGCGGATGTTGCTTCGATGAAGCGGGGAAGTGAGGTGGCTGTCATCAACCACTACAACATACGCCGCGTGATCGATATCTACGGGACGCCGCAGGACCGCGATCTCGGCGCGGTGAGCGGCGATGTGCAGCGCATCGTCGACGCCCACCGCAAGTCATTGCCGCGCGGGACATTCATCACCATACGAGGCCAGGTGGAGACCATGCACGAGTCGTATACCGGCTTGATTAGCCGGGCTCGGATTCGCCATTGTGCTGGTGTACCTGCTGATCGTCGTGAACTTTCAGTCCTGGCTGGATCCCTTCATCATCATCACCGCTCTTCCCGGCAGCCATGGCGGGCATCGTTCTCATGCTCTTCTTCACGCACACGACACTCAGCGTCCCGGCGCTCATGGGGGCACTGATGTGCGTGGGAGTCGCTACGGCCAACAGCATTCTTGTCGTCTCCTTTGCCAAGGACAGGCTGTTGATCCACGGCGACGCCGTGAAAGCCGCCCTTGAGGCCGGCACCACACGGTTCAGGCCAGTCATCATGACCGCTCTCGCCATGATCATCGGCATGGTGCCGATGGCGCTCGGTCTTGGGCGATGGCGGCGAGCAGAACGCGCCTCTGGGACGCGCCGTCATCGGCGGTCTGTTCTGCGCCACGGTGGCAACGCTTGTCTTTGTCCCGTCAGTGTTCGCCCTGTTTCACAAGAACTCCCACGTTGCCATTCTCGGAGTCCCCAGGAACGTCAGAGATCAATTCATCGCCTATCACGGAGCCACAGTCATGACACGGAATGAGTCGAACCAAGTGCAAACAGCAACTTCAACGCCGGGTCCCGCGCGAACTGCCGGACGGCGAACCATCGTTGTCGGAGCAATCCTCGTCCTTTGCGTCGCCTACGCGGTCTTTGAAGGCATTCATTCGCGCGTGGAGGCCAAGGCCGAGCTGCACCAGGTGGCGATGAACTCCGCGATACCCTTCTGTCAACGTTGTCTATCCAAAGGGCGGGGCCGAGGCGGAAGAGATTGAGTTGCCGGGCAACACCCAGGCGTTCACCGACACGCCGATCTACGCCAGGACCAATGGATACGTAAAACACTGGTACGTGGATATTGGTGCGCGGGTCAAGCAGGGCCAGCTTCTTGCCGTAATCGAGACGCCAGAACTCGATCAGCAGCTTCGGCAGGCCAAGGCCGACCTGAAGAATGCTGAGGCGAACCTGCAGATCGCGGACATTACCGCGACGCGCTGGCAAAATCTGCTGAAGACCGATTCCGTCTCGCACCAGGAAGCGGACCAGGCGGTGAGCGATCTTCATTCCAAGCAGGCGTTGGTAGATTCCAACCGGGCCAACGTCGATCGCCTGGAACAGCTGCAGTCCTTTGAACGTATCGTCGCGCCCGTTGACGGGGTCATCACCGCTCGCAACACAGACATCGGAGCGTTGATCCAGGCCGACACCACCTCTCCCAAGGAAATCTTTCATCTTTCTGCCATCCAGAAGCTGCGCATTTACATTCCGGTCCCCGAAGTCTATGCCCCTTCCGTGAAGACCGGACGACAAGGTCGATGTGACCCTGGACGCCTTCCCCGGACAGACATTTACGGGAACGCTGGTGCGCAACGCAAATGCGATTGACTCCACCTCGCGCACGCTGAATGTTGAGGTCGACGTCGACAATTCATCCGGACGACTGATGCCGGGAGCCTACGCTTTCGTGCACTTCAAGGTTCCAGCCACGAATGGAGCCGTCACCATACCGTCGAATGCTCTGCTGTTTCGCTCTGAGGGCTTACGCGTTGGCGTCGTCCGGAACTCTCATGTGGCACTTCTGCCTATCACCATCGGCCAGGACTATGGCGACGCGGTAGAGGTCCTTTCAGGACTCACCGCGCGGGATGCGGTGATCGTGAATCCTTCGGACTCCCTCGCAAATGGAGCAGCAGGTCCAGGTCGAAAACAAGACCGACCGATGGAGTACGGCAATGAAGCGCTATCTTCTTATCGCTGCGGGCGTGGCCATCCTGCTGTTGTCCGGGTGCATGGTTGGCCCCAAATATGTGAAGCCGGCAGCACCGCTGGCCCCGAGCTTCAAGGAGACGACCAACTGGAAAGAGGGCGACGGCTGGAAGATCGCCGAACCCGACGATGCCCTGCTGCGCGGAAAGTGGTGGGAGCTCTACGGAGATGCAAAGTTGAACGAATTGGAAGAACAGGTAGACCCTTCCAATCAGACCTTGAAGATCGCCGAGGCAAACTTTCGCCAGGCCCGCACGGCAATCCGTTTCAATCGCGCCGCCGAAGCGCCGACTATCGGAACTTCTCCCAGCATCTCTACGATCCGGAGTTCCGCCAATCAGCCGTATTTCCCGCCGAGCCTGGCCAACAATGGTTCGGGAGACTTCACGCTTCCCTTCGATCTCTCCTATGAGATCGATCTATGGGGAAGGGTCCGCCGCAGTGTCGACTGCCGCAAGAGAAGAGGCGCAGGCCAGTGCTGCGGACCTTGAAACGGCACGGCTTGAGTCTGCACGCCGAACTCGCGGTGGACTACTTCGAAGTGCGCAGTGCCGATGCACAGGAGCAACTACTCAACGACACTGTCGATGCTTACAGCAAGGCGTTGGAGCTGACAAAGAATCGATTCCTGGGCGGGGCCGCTCCGAAATCGGATGTCGCACAGGCGCAGACGCAACTCGACGCCGCACGTGTCCTTGCCACAGACATCAGGGTGCAGCGCGCACAATACGAGCACGCGCTGGCGATCCTTATCGGGAAGCCACCGGCTGCCTTCAGCCTGCCCCCTGGCCCCGCTCAACGTTCAGCCACCCCAATTGCCGTCCGTACCCGTTGCTTTGCCGGCGCAGCTGCTGGAGCGGCGCCCTGATATTGCAGCGGCCGAACGTCGCATGGCGGCGGCCAACGAGCAGATTGGAATAGCGCAGGCGGCCTACTATCCAACGCTCAATCTGGCGGCTGTCGCCGGTCTTGAAGGCTCATCCCTGTTGAACTGGTTCAATTGGCCTAGCCGCTTCTGGGCGGTTGGACCAAGTATGTCTGAAACGCTCTTCGATGGCGGAAGACGCCGGGCCACCACGGAGTCGGCGAGAGCAGGTTATGACGCTTCTGTTGCCAACTATCGCCAATCCGTACTGACCTCATTCCAGCAGGTAGAAGACAACCTCGTCGTTCTGCGCGTGCTGAGCACGGAATCTGTACAGCAACACGAAGCGACGGCATCAGCGGAGGAAACCCTCCATCTCTTCCAGAACCGTTATGCGGGTGGCGTCGATACCTATCTGCAGGTCGTCACTTCGCAAACCACCGCTCTGGCGAATGAACGAAATGATATCGACCTGATGAGACGGCGACTCGAAGCAAACGTGCTGCTGATCAAAGCCGTAGGCGGAGGATGGGATGTCTCGACTCTTCCCAAGCTGTGAGTGGCCGACAGCACTTCGGTCAATCGTAACGATGAGCCAACCCGTCGTAGGAAATTTCTCTCAAGCGGACCGATTATCCGCCGCGCATCCCGTAATCGTAGCGCAAATGGGAGAAACGGAGCGCATCTGTAAGCGGTCAGCAATGGCGACGGTTCCACCGATTCAAAATAAACAGGATGCGCGCTCTACCCATTTTTCCACCTGAAACCCCGGTACTCGCTCTTCGAGCAGTGCAATGAGAGTGGACGTAAGTCCTGAAGAAAACGGTTTAAAAGAGGAAAGGTGTGG
>CAWEZM010000016.1:0-120141 GCA_963813475.1 uncultured Acidobacteriaceae bacterium
TTGAGTTCGACCAGGGATTTGTTGAGGGCGACCCTTTCAGCGTCTGGGGGATTGCAGGCATTGCAGGCTTTGAGGCCTTGCCTGCAGTGCGGGTTGGGAAATACTGGATCGATAAGTTCGAGGTCACCAATCGCGAGTTCAAACGCTTTGTGGACCAGGGAGGTTACAAGAAGCAGGAGTATTGGAAACACGAATTCCGAAAGGATGGACGCGTGCTTCCGTGGGCCGACGCGATAAAACTCTTTGTCGATAAAACGAACAGGCCAGGACCTTCCACCTGGATACAAGGTGAATATCCGCAGGGTGAGGGCGAATATCCTGTCACGGGTGTGAGCTGGTTCGAGGCTGAAGCTTATGCTGACTTTGTAGGCAAGTCGCTTCCGACCATTTATCACTGGGCGGCTGCTGCATCCCCGACGGACAGCTCCAGCCTGATACCCGCCAGCAACTTCAGTGGCAAGGGACCTTCGCCGGTCGGGACTTACCACGGTATGAGCTGGTGTGGCGCTTACGATATGGCAGGCAACGTGAAGGAGTGGTGCGCAAACGAAGCGGCCTCCGGCAGGCGCTATATCATGGGTGGCGCATGGGACGATCCGACTTATATGTTCAACATTCCCGACGCTCGTTCACCCTTCGAGCGGTCCCCTGGATTTGGTTTTCGTTGCGCTGAATATGTGTCGACTGGTAAGGAAGCCGAAGCAGCAGGCGCTCCGATCACGGTTCAATTACGCAATTACGGCTCCGAAAAACCTGTTTCTGATCAACTTTTCCGGGCATACAAGAACCAATACTCTTATGACAAGACGCCGTTGAATGCGAAGGTGGAATCCGTCCAACAGACCGAGGATTGGAGGCAAGAAAAGGTCTCCTTCGACGCGGCTTACGGCGGCGAGCGAGTCACCGCGTATTTGTTCCTGCCCAAAGGAGCGTCGCCGCCTTTTCAAGTCGTCGTGTACTTTCCCGGCGCTGCTGCCGCTCACATGCGATCGAGCGCAGAAGGGTTCCCGATCTATCTTCCAGACTTCGATTTCATTATAAAAAGTGGACGAGCGGTCTTATTCCCTATCTACAAGGGAACGTTTGAACGTGGCGGCGGACCGAAGCCGATCTACTGGCCAAACACCAGCAGTACTTATCGAGACAATGTCATCTTTTGGTCTAAGGACCTCAGCCGGTCGATCGACTACCTTGAGACACGCCAGGATATCAATCCCAACGCGTTGGCCTACGAGGGTGACAGTTGGGGGGCAGCGATGGGGGCACTTCTCCCGGCTGTTGAAACTCGCTTCAAAGCATTAATTCTCATATCACCAGGATTCTTTTTACAAGAGCGATTGCCGGAGGTGGATCAAGTCAACTTCGCTCCACATGTGAAGGCTCCTGTTTTGATGCTCAATGGCCGTTACGATTTCCTTTGGCCGCCCAGAATCTCTCAAGAGCCCATGTTCCGTCTGCTAGGAACACCCACAGAGCACAAGCGCCGCGTGGTTTACGACACGGGACACGACGTACCGCGAACGGAGATGATAAAGGAATCGCTCAACTGGCTCGACAAATATCTGGGATCCGTGAGATAGGACAGGGAGTTTCGGGACATCCTTGATAGGTACAGTGAAGGGAAAACGGGGTTTTCCCTTGATGTGACGGAGGTTCAGGCAGTCCCTGTTTTCTTCCCGAGTGCGCCGGCGTCAGGCTGCCTGTGCTCCAACGTTCTAATCGTCGCGAAGGGCGACAACTGGACTGCCATGTGGCAACCCCCGAGTTGCCGACAATACGTTCACAATGGGTCACTAGGCATCTATGCTGAGATCGTCGCCGAATGTACGAGGATCAGAGGAGCATGCCACTGCCGCGCTTGCAACTGGTAGAACTTGAGGATCTGCCATGGTTCCCGCATACGATACGGGATCTTGCGACAGATTATCTCCAGTTTATGGAGACCCGCTTCGCTCTGCACGAGCCAGTCGTTCCCCTGCTGCGGGCGATGCTCGAGAACTCGAAGACGTCATGCGTAGTGGATCTGTGTTCGGGCGCAGGCGGCCCTGTGCCGGCCCTATACGAAGCTCTGGCTGCAGACGAAATCCATGTGCAATTCACATTGACTGATAAATTCCCCAATATCACCGCGTTTCAGCGCCTTTCCTCGAAGTACCCGTCTGGCATTCGATACGTCGCTGGTCCGGTCGATGCCACAAACGTGCCAAAGAACCTGGTAGGGCTGCGTACCATGTTCAACGCGTTCCATCACTTTGCGCCGAGGTCGGCTCGGCTGGTGCTGGAGAGCGCAGTTCAAGCGCGGCAGCCAGTCAGTATATTCGAAATTCCGGAACGCAGCTTACTCATGATGGTCCCGTTCCTGTTCACACCGATTTTTGTTGCATTAGCGACGCCCTTCATACGGCCATTCCGATGGAAGCGCCTGCTCTGGACCTATGTAGTTCCCTTGATCCCGCTCACATGCTTATGGGATGGTCTGGTATCCGCATGGCGCGCGCATACAGTCGCAGAGATGCTGGCAATGACGCAAGGTTTCGACGACTACGATTGGAAAGCCGATCGCGTCGGAGTTCGCGGCAAAGCCGGACACGTTACCCACCTTCTGGGCGTCCCGCGTTCTTCGCGCATTTAGTGTTGGGCCTCCTGCGCTATTGGCGTCGCCGGCGTCAGAGCCGAATCGACTACAAAACCGACGTGCACAAAGCCTCGCGGGCCGGCTCGTTGCCAAGGTTGTCGTTGAGGGCGTACCGCGGGAGATTCTGCCAAGTAAACTCACCCTGGCATGTATTAACCAGAATCTGGCCGTCCGATGCGCCTCAGCGCGCTTGAGCGCCACCGAACTCTCATCCTTACCGGGCATCCTTCCTGATGCTTAGGTAGAATCGAATCCAAGCTGAACGGAAAAACCCGCCTGCGCTCAGTGCAGGGTGTAATCCCACATAGGCTCAAAGAGAAAGCGAAGCGTATGTGCCGCACCTTTCGAAGATTTGCGCGCCGAACAGCGTTCTTCGCGTACCTAATGCTTTTTCTCGTTTGCGCTTCTCCGGCCCAGCCACCGTATCGCTTCTTTTCCTGGACCACGGAAAACGGGCTTCCCCAAAACTCGATCCAGGCATTACTCCAAACTCGCGACGGCTATCTATGGATGTCTACGCTGGACGGGTTGGTGCGTTTCGATGGGCTCCGTTTTCGAATCTTTAATCGGCAAAATACCCCCGCCCTCACAACGAACGGCTTCTCATTCTTCACTCTGCTTGAAGACCGGCAAGGCTGCCTCTGGGCCGGGACATTGACCGGCGGCGCTATCCGCTATTGCAACGGCACCTTTACTTCACTCACGGTAAAGGACGGCCTGCCGAATAACACGGTGGTTCGGATCGATGAAGATGAGCAAGGAACGGTTTGGATCTTCACGGATCCGGGTCTGGCCAAATGGCAGAATGGCCATTTGATCCGTGTGGCTCCGGAACCCGGATCACCGTTCAATCCTTACCTCACGGCTTCCAATTACAACATTGGCGCGGATGGCTATTTATTCGGCCTTTGGCGTATAGAAGCGCATGGATGGCAGCGTTTCGCTTACGGGCACTGGTCGCATTTCCCTCTCCCCTTCCCATTGAAGGATCCCGCAAAACTGCATATCTTATCGAGCATCGAAGATTCCCAACACAGGTTTTGGTATAAGCTGCCCGAAACTCCCAATGTGTACTATTGCGTCGATGGCGGCGTCCTGACGCAGTACGCGGGGATTGCTCCCGAAGACTTTGTCACTTACAAGGACCGCCTGGGTAACCTATGGGCAACGAATCCGGCCGGACAGAGCAGGCTTTGGAAGGACGGACATTCCACCGCTCTATCCGGCTTTTCCACGCCATTTATGTACAGAATGCTGGAAGACCGGGAAGGAACACTGTGGATCGGTACGGCGAAAGAAGGTTTGTATCGTGCGGACCCGCAGGCGATCGCCATGTATCAACATCCAAATGGCTCGCAATGGAATGTCGTGGAACCCGCGCTGCAAGACCGGGCGGGCAGCATTTGGTTCGGCAGCCGGTTGGGGCTCTTCCGATTGAACAACGGCAAGTACGAGAATTTCTACCACGCAGGTACGGCCTCCAAGCGAATGGCCTGGGCCAATATCGTATCGGCGATTTATGAGGATCGGGATGGAACGATCTGGACCGGCACGTGGAATGGCCTCTCCAAGCGAGAGGGTTCGCACCTTGTCTCGGACCCAGCCAGCGCAGAGATCCAGGGCCGCATCAACGCTATCCTTCGCGACCGTACCGGCGATCTATGGGTAGGCGGCGAAAAGGGTTTGTATCGAATTCGCGGTGGTCATTGTACGCAACTCGGACGTGCCGACGGCTTAGCGAGTGACAGTCAGCGTGTTCAGACATCTTTGAAGACCGCCGGGGCATACTCTGGATCGGAACCGCAAACGGCCTTGCACGCTCGGATCGGGGACGCTTTTCCTAACAGAGCTGTCCAAATTAGCGGGATGGTCGATACTGTAGCGTTGATTCTGTTGGACAAGCTTGTGCTGCAACTGGGTATGTCGAAACCAGGTTGGGTGTTTCGGAGGCCAGATTTAGGGATGTGCTGTCCAATGTGTTGGCGATAAAACTCCTGATGTAGGCCCGATGAATGGGTGGGATAGGTTTCAGCTGTCCTAAATAAGGGCAGGAAAACTAAAGCGCCAGCCGAAGTTGATCCTGCATGGCGGCCAGAGCAGGCGGTGGTTCAAAGGGACTATTCAACCAAGCCCACAGGTCGCGGTATAGGAACAACTGCTGGCGCAGTAAGGCCACCAAATTGGAGAGCGACCAATCGAAGGTTGATTTCAGCTTCAAGTATTTCAAAATCAACATGACGATCAGGGCGGTCCAGATCTGCGTCTTTAAAGCATTGGCACTGGTGCCCACGAAGGTCTTGACCCGCAAGGACTGTTTGAGCGCCTTGAAAAAAGTCTCGATCTGCCAGCGATCGCGATAGATTTTCGCAATCGTGCTGGCGGCAAACTTCAGCTGATTGGTCAGAAACGTGAACTCCTCGCCCGTCTCCGGATCACGCACCACCACCCGCCTGACCGCCACGCCGGTGCGATAACCGCGGTGGCCCAACATCACCATCTGGTCGGCCAGGATGTTGCCCCCGGCAGCTAGGGGCAACTCCTTGACCACTTTGTAATGGCCGTTCCATCGCTGCCGGGTTACGAAGTACACCCCTTGCTCGGTCAAGCTGGCGAACCACTTGTAGTCGGTATATCCACGATCGAACACTACAATCGTGCCCGGTTCTAAGGGCAGCTTGCGCGCTACCTGAATCTCCGCCTTGATGGCCGGCTCGATCACTGCGTACTTGGGCAAATAGCCGTCGTGATCCAGCAGCAAATGCAACTTCACTCCACCTTTGGTGCGGCGAAATTTGGCCCAGTCATACATGCTCGCGCTGAGGTCAATCACACTGCCATCCAAGCTCAGCAGCTTATTCTTGAACCGGAATTTCTTCCCTCCGCGTACTTCTCGCTGGCACTTCTCCAGCAACTGCTCAAATACCTTCTGGTACAGCTGCCACGGCCGATGTTCATTCGCGTAGGCCAACGTCGATCGTTTAGGGCTCTGATCCACCCCCAGATGTCTCAACTTGCCTTCACAAGCCGCCAGACCGCCGCAGATCTCTCGCAACGACTGCGCTCGCCCCAGATGACAGAACAACATCGCCACCATCTGGCTCCAACTGCTAAATCCACGAGCGTGACGCTCCGCCCCGTGCTGGCGAACTGCCTGCTCAAACTCGGCCCGAGAAAATACCCCCAAAATCTGCGAAAAAATACTGCATACTCCACTCATGGTGGAAGCCTCCTAGCTGAGATCGGTTTTCCGGCAAGAATCCCAACCTCAACCTAGCAGGCTTTCGCCTTCTGCTAAAAACCCTAATTTGGACAAGACTGACTCTCAGTCGTCCCTGCGGGACTGGTCCCGATACACCGTGATGGCTGATTTGTGTTTCAGCAGTGCTGTCCAAATCGGTCGGCTGATTCGGACAAGACTGCTCGTGTTGTAACAATCGATGCGCTGAGACGTCGAATTCTGCATGAGGTAAGCGCGATGGAGAAACTGCTGCAGGATATTCGCTACGGCACCCGATCGCTGGTCAACGCTCCACGCTTTACGGTTGCGGCCGTGCTCACGCTGGCGTTGGGAATGGGCGCGAATACCGCTATGTTCAGCGTCATTCAATCTGTCCTGCTGAAACCTTGGCCTTTCCGTCAGTCCGGGCGCCTCCTGTATGTGTCGCAACGGCAGGCAGACGGGAACGGCAATCTTTTTTCCACGCGGGATTTTCTGGACTGGAAACAGCAGGGTGGCCTGCTGGCCAGTATGGGCGCCGATGTCTCCTGGCAGTTCAATCTGAGCAGTATCGGAGCTCAGCCGGAGCGCGTCTCCGGTGGCGAGGTGTCATACGATTTGCTGCCTGTCCTGGGCGTTCAACCGATGCTGGGCCGGTCTTTTTCTGCCCAGGAAGACGTGGCAGGATCCGGCAACTTTGTTTTGCTCAGTTCCGTGTTATGGAAAGGCCGCTACGGCGCAGATCCACACATTGTCGGTAAGTCCATTCAGCTCGACGGAGCGCCTTACACCGTGGTCGGCATCATGCCGGCGGGCTTTCATGGCTTCGACGGCAAGGAACTGCTATGGACACCGCTACAACTTCGCCGCGACAGCGGAATCGGTGCGTCCCCGAATTTCCATTGGCTTGGCGGCTTTATCCGCCTGCCGGATGGAGTAAGCCTGAAGCAAGCGCGCAGCGAACTGAATGCGGTCGCAACTCGTCTACACCGGGAAGATCCGAGCAGTGACGTTGGTTTTGGTGTCGATCTGCAAACCCTCAACGACGCTTTCACCGGCGGTGTACGGCCCGCGCTGCTTATGCTGATGGGTTGCGTCGGCCTCGTATTACTGATTGCCTGCGCCAACGTGGCGAATTTGTTGCTTGCCCGCGGAGCTGCGCGGGCTCGGGAAATGGCCGTTCGCACGGCACTCGGCGCTTCACCCTTGCGGGTAATCCGCCAGTTGCTTACCGAGAGCATGATCCTGGCAGCCGCAGGCGGAGTGGCCGGCGCCGCAATCTCCTTTCTTCTTTTGCGCGCAATGCTCGCCTTCCATCCGCCACAGGTTCCTCGCATCGAGCAAACCGGCATCGATGGTACGGTCCTGGCATATTCTCTTCTGGCTTCCGTCGTGGTGGGTATTCTCTTCGGACTCGCGCCTGCTATCGAGGCGGCCCGCCTCGACATCAATGACGGTCTGCGCGAACATGGCAGCTTCACCAGCCGCGGATTTGGCCGTCATCGTTCCATGCTCGTGATCGGCGAAACCGCACTGGCCTGCATGCTGCTGATTTGCACTGGGCTGGCGCTAAGGAGCCTATGGTCCCTGAGAAACGTGGAACTCGGATTTGTTCCGAAGAACGTGCTCACCTTCCGCATCGCCGCGCCCCGGCAACTCACAGGGCCGCGGATTTCAGAGTTCTACCACCAGATTGTTGAGCGTATTCGCGCCGTGCCAGGCGTGCAGTCGGCAGCCGTCGCTCGCAATCTTCCTCTCGCCGGCACCGACCCTTCGATGCCCATACTCACCGAAGGCAAAACACCGGCTCCGGTCCAGGGAGAGATCGTCACTCGATTCCGAGCGGTGGGCGACGATTATTTCCGTACCCTCGAAATCCCTGTGATCCAGGGCCGCGCCTTTGAGGATCGCGACACGGCCAGCTCCCCCGCTGTGGCCATCGTGAGTGAGAGCCTTGCGCGCAAATACTGGCCCGGAGAGAGCCCGGTCGGCAAACGGCTCAAGCCCAATTTCGCCGGCAGCTCATGGTGCGTCGTGGTCGGAGTGGTTGCTGATGTCCGTCACTGGGGCACTGACGTGGCCATCGAGCCGACCGCCTACTATCCCTATACCCAGATTCCCGACAGCATGCGGTCCCTGATCGAGGCGGACATGGGAATTGCGCTCCGCAGTAGCCTGGCGCAAAGCGATCTCCTTCGTTCCATCAACGCCGCAGCGGCAGCCGTGAATCAGAATGTCCCTGTATACGACGTGAAGACCATGGACTCGATGCTGGCTGATTCCGGGTCTTTGCGCAATTTCGATCTCTCGCTCCTGGGGGCATTTTCCCTTTTAGCGCTGTCGCTGGCCGCGGTAGGAGTCTACGCAGTCATGGCTTATTCCGTCTCGCAGCGCACCAGGGAAATCGGCATTCGCATCGCGCTTGGAGCGCATTCCCGCGATGTTCTGCGCCTCATCCTCCGGCACGGTGCTGGGCTGGCGATTGCCGGATCGCTCATTGGCGTTGCCGGCGCTTTCCTGCTGCGGAAGATCATGGCCAGTCTCTTATACGGGCTGAGCGCTAACGACCCCCTCATCCTGTCGATCGTTCCCTGCGTAATGGTTCTCGTCCTGCTGCTGGCTTGCTGGCTGCCGGCCCGTCGCGCCGCGAAGATCGATCCAATCGTCGCTCTGCGCAGCGAATAAATGGTTGATGCCGGAGCGATCGACCCATTTTTAAAATTCGATATTTTTGGGTCCTTTTTGCGGATTCGCAGCTCAGCGGGGACTATCAGGTCTGGAACAGAGGTGAAGAGGGGACAGGTTCCTGCGTCCAGAGCGTACCCCAGGGGCTAAAGCCCGACAATTCTGATTCGTTTACGGCCCGACTAAAGAGATTGCGGAAAAAGTGCTGCACCGAACAGGAAAGCAATACCTCAGGGGCTAGAGCCCTCCAGAGCTCTCCAAATTAGCGAACAAATCGGCCTTGGATTCCAGGTAATCCGTTGATGGTATGGAAGCTCGTGTCTCTCAAAGAGAATCGGGTTGGCTTTGGATGAGTGCCAACAGCATTCGCGTGCTGTCCAGGTTCACCCAGGACTGACGTCCTGGGGCATTCTCAGTCGTCCCCTGCGGGACTGGTTCGGTGAGTACACCCAGGACTAACGCCGGGCTACTCTAGTCTTTACGCCCGAAGCCGGTTGAGACTGTCCAAATCAGCCGATCGAGAAAAGCTAATTTGGACAAGTCTGAAAGCCCTCCTACGCTGCGGCTATGTATGGCAGGGCTAAACGCGTGCCCTTCGTTGAGCGTGTTTTTCCGCAGACTGTAAAGTCGTGCCCTGATACAAAGCAAAGCCCAGGCCGAAGCTCGAGGGATCATATCGCCAAGGCTCACGAAAGCAGGCGCTAAAGTCCCCTTCAGCGTGGCGGTATACGGCAGCTGAAGGCGTGCCTTTCGTCCGGAGAGTTTTGTCCGCAGCTTTCTTCAGGGATTTTTAAAATTCGATATTTTTGGGTCCTTTTTGCGGATTGGCAGCTTAGCGGGGGTAGAGAAAGGGGTTCTTTATCGGCAAAGGGATTCCCAGGTCTGGAACAGAGGCAGGCGAATTTTCTTGTTGGGCTCCACGGCATGCCGGGACAGGCGGAGCAGGGCTTGGCTGCGGACCGGTAGTTGCGTCCTTGTGCCTGCGAAGCCATGCGGCGGTATGGCCTTGCGGGGTGGGCGCAGCGGGGGATTTGTTTTCCGAAGAGACGGCGTGGCGGCCGGGGATCAGGTTCAGAATGGCCACGATCATGGAGACAGCCTTGACCTGTCCGGTAATGCTGCCTCGGGTCATATCGGAGCTGAGGTTGGCAAGTTCCCAGAGGCGGTTCAGTACTTGTTCGCGGTCCAGGTTCAGGCGGTGCAGTCCCTCCACGGCACGCCCCACGGCTCGCCGGGGCAGGCGGGACAGGTCGGCATCCTGCTGGACCAGCTGTTGCTGCACGGCGGCGCGGTGCTCGAGCATGTAGGCGCGGACTTGCGGTTTGGCTTTCATGTAAGCGGCAGAGTCGGGGTTGAGGCCGGCAGCTTCGGCGGCTTGACGGTCGGTCATGGCGCCAGAAACGACCAAGCGGGCAAAGGTTATTTCCTGATCGGTAATGGGGTCGGTGACTTTATTTTTTGGCATGATTGGCTCCTTTAAGAGAAGTTAGAGACAAAGGTTTTGCACTGCGCTTGCAAGCGCGGTGGAGCGCATAAGAAATCCCGCTACGCGGCGGGATGCTTGGATTGCGTTATTTTGAGACAGGGATCGGGTGTGCCACCGGACAGCAGTAAAACTGTCCTTCGCTCGCCTTAGGCCGAAACTACCGGCAACTGCCGACCAGCGGGAGGGTGACGAGAGGCCGCCCGTTGTGCCGAAATCATCTGCCAACAGCATATCGCGCACTGCGGAATCGGACCAGGCCGCCGAATCTCCTTACTTGCATCGACGGTTATCGTTTCGGAGGTTACTTTCGTTTGACTGGGAGTCTGGCGGTCAGCGCCCGCAGTGCCGCAGAGCTATTGCAGTGTATAGCTGTCCAAATTAGCGAATCAATCGGGCTGGGTGTGTGCGGGTAATCCGTTAATTATATGGAGCCGGGCTATTCCAAAGAGAATCGGGTTGGCTTTTGAGGGTCGCTTGTCAGCATTTGTGTGCGGTCAAGGTTCACCCAGGACTGACGAGTCTGTGTGAGAACTCGCCAGACAAACTCAGTCCCGGGCAGGCGACGATGCTAAACCATGTGTGACCATCCCTGAAGTGCGGCACAATTACGAAGCTGCTTTCGCAAAGCTATTCGTATCGAATGGCCGTCATTGGTTCAATCCGCGCTGCCCGCAATGCGGGCAGAAGAGTAGCCGCACTGGCGATTGCGGCCAGTGCAGCTATGGAGGTCATTAGCACCCACGGATCGCGTGGCGACGTGTTGTAGAGAAAGCTTGCCAGTGTGCGTGATGCAAGAAGGGCCGGGATCAGTCCTGCCAGTGAGCCGACGGCTGCGATCACCGCGTTCTCCCGGAAGACCATCGCCATGACTCCTGCGCGCCGCGCTCCTAGAGCCATGCGGATGCCGATTTCGCTGGTTCGCCGCGCCGTGGAATAGGCCAGAGTTCCATAGAGGCCGATGCCGGTCACGAGCAACGCACACCCGGCAAAGAACACAGACAGAACCGCCATCATTCCCTCAGCGGTGATCGATCCGTTGAGCACATCACTCATCGTCGTTACTACCGGCGCAGGGATGGTCGGAGCCAGCCGTGATGCCAGCTCGCGCGCAGCCCCTGCCAGCGGCGCTTGCCCGCCGCCCATCCTAACCACCGCACTCAACGATGGCTTCTCCTGTGGGTCCTGCATGATTGGCACATAGGCGTCTGGCGGCGCGGATTCACGCAGATCCTGATACTTCGTATCGCCGACTATGGCTACTACCTGATACGAAGTTTTGTCCCAAGCGTTCATCACCTGCTGCGCTAACGCTTCGCGGCCAGGAAAGAGTAGCTTCGCCGCCGACTGGTTCAGGATCATCTTCGGCCCTGAAGCCTTGGTATCGTTCCAGTCGAATTCACGGCCTTGAAAAAGTGGAATGCGCATCGTCCCGAAGTACTTTGGCGCTACGCTATTCATGTTGAGCCTTTGGGGGCTTTCACCCGGCGCAGAGTACAGTCCGGTCCAATGACGGTGAGAAAGCGGCACGACAAATTGAAAGCTCACACTCTCGACACCCGGTTGATGGCTCAGTTCCTCGCCTAATTGCTGATAAACCCTCATGAGCGCATCCCCTGTCAGTTGCTGCTTGTCCATACTGAACCTGACATTGAAAAGTCCCTTGGGATCGAAACCTATTCCTGACTTGAAGAGCCGCACCAGGCTCGTCGCCAGCAGTCCCGCGCCGACCACCAGCGTCATCGCCACCGCAACCTCCGCTGCCAGCAGCGCCGGGGTCAGAATTCTATGAAACTCCTGCCTTGCGTGCCGGCCATCCTTGATGTGGTCGCTCAGGTTGCCCGACGTGGCTTGCAGAGCAGGAATCAATCCAATCAGCAACGTCGAAACTATAGCGATGATCGCAGCGAAACCAAATACCCGGAGATCGATCGAGGTGTCGATTCGGCCATTTTGTATAAAGCTATCGCTGCGCATCATAAACGCACCCAGGGAGCGGCCTACCAGCGAGGCCGCCATCATTCCGCCGACCGTTCCCAGGAACGCAATTAAGAGGCTATCCGTCAGCAGTTGCTGAATCAGTCGCCGCCGCGTGGCGCCCATCGCCAACCGCGTTGCCAACTCGCGTTGCCGAGCTGCGCTACGCGCCATCAGCAGGCTTGCCAGATTCAGGCATCCCAGCAACAGGATTCCTCCGCACATGGCGAACATGGCCATGAGCGGCTTACGGAACACGGAGCGGACATATGCATATCCACGCGATCCGGGCTCGGCCACAAAATGGAGATGGGCCTTTTCTGCATCCGCAATGTAACTCGCATCGTCAGCAGTCTGGCGCACGATAGGGCCGGATACCGTAAGCAAAGCCGCATTTGTTTGGTCGAGGGTTACGCCAGGTTGCAACCGTGCAACGACAGTAATCCACCACGCGTGAATCCCTGCGGAGATGTGATCTCTCGGCGCGTCCATGATCGAGTCGGCTGACAGCGGAGCAAATATCATGGGCCTTTGCGTCGGGTCGGCTCCAATAAACCGCTTAGGCATTACCCCAACCACCGTGAATGGTGTGTTGGCGATAACCATCTTGCGCCCGACAACGTCTGCTGCGCGGTTGAACCAGTTGTTCCAGAAATCTTCGCTGATCACAACCGCGAGGCCTGCAGGACTGCCTCCCGGCTGGTCGTCCTGCGGAGTCAGGTAGCGCCCCAGCAATGGCGGTGTTTCCAGCGCCTGGAAGAATTGCCCGCTTACCAGCATTCCCTCGATATTTTCGTTGACATTTTCGTTGCCGGAACGGCCCCGCACCTGAAACGTATCGCCGTTGTAGGCGAAGACATCCGCGAACAGGTCGTGCCTTTCCTCCAGGCCGCGGAAAAACGGCGTGCAAAACGCGTAGTTGGGCTCGGAGCCGTTCTCATCTATGCGGAGGACAACCAGCTTTTCAGCGTGAGGCACAGGAAGCGGCCTGAGCAGCAACCCGTTGATCAACGAGAAGACCGCCGTGTTCGCTCCCACACCAACAGCCAGCGTCAGAATTGCGACCGCGGTAAACCCCGGCGACTTCGCCAGCAGCCGCGCTGAAAATCCAAGGTCGCGAAGAAAATTTTCCAGGCTCTTGAACTGCCATAGCTCGCTGAGCCTCTCTTGCCAGCGGCTTGCGTTGCCAAAAGTGCGTCGTGTCGCCAAATCGACTTCGAGTTGTGGAACCCCCTGCCGCAACAGCTTCTCACGCAACAGCCCCTGATGAAACTCCAACTCGTCGGCCATCTCGCGATCCATGCGCCGTTTGTGAAAGAGTGCCCACAACCGTTTCACAAATTCATGAAGACTGGGAATCATATGGATCTCCTCAGGAGGCTTGCATCACGAAAGCAACCGCGGCCGAAAGCCGCGTCCAGCGCTGCGATTCGGTATTCAGCCGCCTTTTGCCCTCAGCGGTCAGTCGATAAAACTTCGCACGCCGATTGTTATCGGAAAGCCCCCACTCTGCCTTGAGCACTCCCCGCAGTTCCAGCCGGTGCAGTGCCGGGTAAAGCGCCCCTTCCTCCACCTTCAACACTTGCTGTGAGGTCTGATGGATCCACTCCGCCACTGCGTACCCGTGCATGGGCCCACGTATCAATGCCTTCAAAATCAGCATCTCCAGCGTGCCCTGAATCAGTTCTCCGATTTCAGTTTTGTCTTCCATAAGCGTCTTAGGGTAAGAAGCTAACTAATCTGCCGGTGGATTGTCAAGGCTGCCTGGTCAGGCTCAGCAGAGCGATGCATCGGCGGAAGATTCGGAAAACCCGCGGCTGAAGCCGAAGGAGAATCGCCCGACGCGAGCCGCTCGGCTTGAAAGCCGAGCTCCCCCGCATGAATGCGGGGGCTCCCACCATTCGCAGACGACGTCAGCGGGTTCCTTCGATTGCAGCCGGCACACCACCCTACCGGCGCATGACCCCCATGGAAGCAAGACCATTGCCTTTCAATTATCTACTGTTTTCGTAAGACAAATGTCTTACCATCCGGACATGCCGATCGACTATGTGCAGTTGCTGCGCGAGCTGATGAAGGAGCGCGAGAGTTGGGCTCGTAAACGAGATGACGCAGACCGTGAATTCTCGCGGCTTTCCGACTTGATCCGATCAACGGTCAAAATGCTTTCGCCAGAAGAGCGGGAGCAATGTGTTGGCGACCTTATCGAACACTTTGATCACGTTTACTCACCCGGATTGACCAACCTTGTACGGGGCGCTTTCGGTTCTGGTAAGGAATGGCTTACCCCAACTCAGATCAGGGCTTACTTGGGCAGCATCGGGTTCAATTTTGAAAAATATAAAGCCAATCCTATGGCGTCCATTCACACGACACTGCGGCGAATGGTTCCCAACGAAGTGGAATGCAAAATCATGAATGGGCAAAAGCTGTACCGGCTAAAGACCGTTGAACATTGGGGTGCGTCGATGCTCGAAGACGTTCGAGGATGGCTGGATCAAAACAGCGTCAAGTCGAAACGGAACGTCGGTGAGGTAGTTGTTGTGAAGCGTAAAGATAAGGCAGGTGTCCAGGGTAGAAAGCGATCGTGATGCCACATCTGCTCCGACCCATAGCCCGCTGCGCTTCGGGATGACAAAGTTTAAAATCCGTCTCGGTCCTTGGGATTGGTTATTTGGATGGAGGGTTCTGGAGGGTGGTTGCGACCGAGAGGGACTGCAGATCCGGTCCGAGAGGGGCCCTTGTTTAGTGCCGCACCTACGGCGCTCGGATCATCTTCGGGATTGAGCCCCAGCCCTTCCGGGCTGGGCTCACGTTTAGCGGTCGGCCCTCTAGGCCTCGCATCCATGGGATTTTGCAGTGTCATTTCTTTCTCAACTTGCCATAGGCAAGTCGGCCGCTCCCACGGCACGCCCCACGGCTCGCCGGCAGGCGGGACAGGTCGGCTACGCTACGCTCCGCTATGGAAGCGTCAGATTGAGTGCGTGAAAGTCCCCGATGCCGGCGTCTTGTATCAACAAAGGCGAATCATCGGGGGCAAGGCCAAACCAGTAGCCGATTAGAAATGGTGCGGCGTGAAAGTTCTTCAGGTCCACCACTTCTTCGGCCTTGTGACTGCTGACGGAGACACGAAAGACCTGGTCTCCTCCCGGCAAGTGGTTCAGGAAAAAAATGGAGTCTCCGTTATGCGACCAGGTCGGATAACCAATGGAGGCCTTCGCTAGCTTGGTCCACGCCCGGGTGCTGAAGTTGTAGACGAATAGTTCGGTTCCGTCGTTGGACATGGCCGCAAGACGATCTCCGGCCGGTGACCAGCGTGGTGACCACAGGCCCTCTGACCCGGGGATGACGGTGACTTTGCGAGTACGCAGATCGAGCAATCGAATGGCATTCACGCTGGCAGCGTCTTTTTCCGATACCGCCTGGCCTCCAAACGCCAGCGAACTTCCGTCCGGCGACCAGGAGGGATCGGCCTGGTCGCGCTGGTCCGGTATGAGTTGCTGCGCGGAGCCGCCCTGCGCGCTCACCATATAGAGTTGCCACGGTTTGCCCGGCAACTGGCCCATAAACGCTATCTGGCTTCCGTCGGGCGACCAGCGCGGCATGTAGGCCAGTAGCGGAGGATAGGTCAGTTGCGATCGTTCGCTGCCATCGGGCCGGCTCCGCCATAAACTCCCATCGGGATAGCTCATATAGGCAATCCATTTTCCGTCGCGGGAAAAGTCCACGCCCGTTCCTTGAATGCCCGGTCGGCGCACCAGGAAAGAGCGGGCGAAATTCGCCGGACTTCGCGTCGAAGCGCACCAACTGCCCGCGCGGTTGGATCGTCCGGACAAAGATCTGATTTCCATCTGTGCTGGGCAACGGAGCAAACGTGCTGGTGGGCCCAGACGTCAACTGGACCGGTGAGTGGTTCACTCGCTGGAAGATGCTGCCCTGTTTCGCGCATGGCCCAGATATCGGCTACTTCGCCACGCGACGACTGGAAGACAAAATACCTTCCATCCGGCGTCCAGCTGCCGCAACACTCCGCCGGCGGAGTATTCCAGCCGGTCAGCAGTGGATGGAGGCCGCTTCCATCCGGCGCGATTTCCCAGATGGCGGAGCCATTGGCGCCGTTTACGGTGAAGCGCAACCGGGCTTCCATCGGGAGACCAGCGCGGCCACGAGGCCGTTCCGGCCGAGGTGACCAGCCGGCGAGGTTCAGATCCGTCGCCTTTGGCGATGTAGAGATCGTCACCCGACGTATACGCCAACCTATTTCCGTCTGAAGACCACGATGCATCGGTTGCCACCACATTGCCCAATCGGCGCGCAGCGCCACCCAGAACAGGCAGAGTCCAGGCAGCGTTTCCCTCTGGGACGAAGCTCTTATTCAATACCAGCAGCCGGGAACGATCGCGTGAGATGTCGACGGGAAATATATCGTCCACGGATTGGTGTATGGGGACGATCTCCCCTCCGGCTGTAGAAACCTGAAAGAGCTGTCCGCCCTCAGAAAAGTAGAGCCTGGCGCCATCCGTGGCCGCTCCCGACTTTTCCTGTCCGTCCGTGGTGACTTGTAGCGAGCTGACAACTCGGGGCGGAGGCAGCAGCGGCCTCATGACAAACGCAAGCGCAGTCAAGCCCGCGATGATGCAGACGCCGAAGCCAAGCCATCGCCAGCGCTGGGCAGGTGGGATGCTTCGCCCGCGTAGCCGCTGTGGAGCGCGCTGCCGTCTGTCGCATGGCGCCGGTTGGCGGGGCAGTTGCGCTGGCAAAGGCCGCGGTCGCGTCGGTCAAGCGTTGCGAGTGGAGGTCCCGCTTCAATCGTTTCAGATCGCTTCTCAGCTCAGCCGCACTCTGGGCCCGCAGATCGCGATCCTTCTCCAGTGCCTTGTTGATCATTCCTTCCAACGCGAGGGGCGCGGACGGATTCAGGCTGGTGATGGGTTCGGGATTGTCGTGCAGCAGCGCGGCAAAAATCTGTGCCGGGGAGTTGCCATCGAAAGGCACTCGGCCTGTGGTCATCTCGTAGAGCACAACGCCAAGGCTGAATAGGTCGCTTCGCGCGTCGATACGTCTTCCACAAGCCTGCTCGGGCGACATGTATTCTGCCGTACCCAAAGCAATGCCGGGGCTGGTAAGCCGTTGGATATCGACCGGCAGGGTGGGCTTGTCCTGAAGGTGCAACGCTCCAAGGCCGGCGGACTCTCCGGCAGCCGAGGCAGGTTGCGATTCCTGCGTCGCCCCGATCGATTTCGCCAGGCCAAAATCCAGAACCTTTGCCTGTCCGCGCGACGTGATGAAGATGTTCGCCGGTTTAATATCCCGGTGGATAATGCCCCTCTGATGCGCCGCATCCAGAGCATCTGCTATATGGATAGCCAATTCCAGGAGATCGTCCGTTTCCATCGGGCCGGCCAGCAAGGCGTTGCCGAAGGGTCTCTCCTTCCAGGTATTCCATCGCAATAAACGGCTGCTGGCCGACCTCTCCCACCTCATGAATCGTGCAGATGTTGGGATGGTTGAGCGCTGAGGCGGCGCGGGCCTCGCGCCGGAAACGCTCGAACGCCTGAGGATCGTCAGCCAGTTCCTGAGGTAAGAACTTGAGCGCGACCATACGGCCGAGGCTGAGGTCCTCGGCCTTGTACACTACCCCCATTCCTCCACTGCCCAGCTTGTCCAGAATGCGATAGTGCGAAACCGTGGTCCCGATCATGCCGCTAGTAACTTATGTGCCATGGATGCTGGATGATAGGCGTCTGCGCGGGTACGAGTCAAGAAAGCATCGGCACTAAAGTGAATCTTCGTTTGCGTCCCCTCATCCAAGGTTTCGATGAGCGAGGTGCACCATTTCGTTTACCAGCCAGCGAGGGTCCTTCGTCGCCACGTGCGCGAGATTTTGTGGGTGAGCTCGGAACGTCCGCGGACGCAGGTTCTGCTGCCAGAGACCGGGCTCACGTTGGTGTTTCGCCAGTCCGGCTCAGCGTCGTTGCTCAAGCAAACGCTTCCTGCCGCACTCGTCTCCGGATTGCAACAGCGGAGCCGAACTGTGGAGCACGCGGCGCGCTCCTCGCTCGTCATCGTTCGGTTCACCGAGATTGGTGGCCCGGCCATACTCCACGATCGGGTGGATCTTCTCTACAACCGGACAGTCCGGCTCGATGCCGTGTTACCCAAAGAGGCAATCGAGGAAGTGCAGAATAGGCTTGCCGATGCCCGCGAGATGAAACAGCAGATTGCGGCCGTGGAACATTTTCTCGCTACCGGGATTTACGCTCACGAGGACGCCTCTCGGCGCGCGATTTCGCCGCAGATCGAGGCAGCTGCACGGACGATCTGCCGCGCCCAAGGCCGGTATTCGATTGCGACCATTGCACGCCGCGTCGCGATGAGTGTAAGCGCGCTGGAAAGGCAGTTCCGCGCTGCGGCAGGGACGTCGCCCAAGAGCTTCTCCCGCCTGGCCCGATTGCAGCATGTATGCGCGCTTTGGGATGCCGGTAAGAGCCTCACGGAGATCGCCTTCGAAGCTGGCTACAGCGATCAGCCGCACATGGTCCGCGATTTTCAGCTCTTCACAGGCATGTCTCCTGAACAGTTTTTCTTGAGCGGCTCCCCTCGAAATCTGCCGACTTTTTACAAGTAGCAGCTCTTCCGCTGTTGGTACATTCGGCCCATGAGAGATTCACTTCGCAGGAGCCTCATCCCATCTCGGCACAACATTTCTCCCCGCACCTTGGTGTTCATGACGATGCTGCTCATTTGCGCCGCCGTTGCTAGTCGACCCACCTATGCGCAAGCAGCCAACATCCAGGGAAAATCTATGAAGCACTATGCCATAATCTTCTATCCCACCCGGGCGCTCACTCCCGAGGAGCTCAAACAACGTCAGGTAGAAATTTTGAATTGGGCCAAGGATGTCACGGCCATGGGAATCCATCTCGATCCGCGGAGCTTTGCTGTGCCGGTCGCCCGGCTGTCCCTTTCAAACGGTGAAATTGTCTCCGGGAACGAGGGGGAGGGCTCCGCGTTTAGCAACATTGTATTTTTCGACTCGGCAAGCGAAGAGCAGGCCCTGCGCGTCGCCAAGAGCCACCCAGGGCTCCACTATGGCGCCAGAGTAGAAGTGCGCGAGTGGACTTCCCCTACGCAGACTGGGGTTAGGCCATAGTCACTCGATTTCTGCGTTGCTGGTAGAGTCAGGGAAGTTCTGTCACTGCGTGTTCTATTCGGATCTGAGAGCAATCATAGGGTCGGTATGCATTGCTCGCCTGGCGGGTAGAAAGCCGGCCAATACGGCGATACCGGCCATCACGGAGCTTGCCAGAAGTATTGTGACCGCGTCGTCCGGTTTCAGCCCGTAGATCTCGCTGCGAATGAGATGCGAAGCACCCATTGCCGACGGTATTCCTAGCGCAAGGCCAATGACCACCAGGAGAAGGGTTTCCCGCAGTACCATGGCGGCGATCTGTATCCGTCTGGCGCCTAAGGCAATGCGAATACCAATTTCGTTTGTCCTCCGATTCACCGCGTAGGCCATAAGGCCGTACAAGCCTACGCAGGCCAAAACGACTGCCAGCGCTCCGAACATTCCGGAGAGCGAAGCGACCAGGCGTTCCTCGACCAGTGAATCGTCGATTTGTTCAGTGAGTGTTCTGACACCAAAGACCGGCAAGCGGCTATCGGTTGCCCTGACCGCCTGCAGCGCGGCGGTCATCAGGTTGTCAGGATTCATGGCAGTGCGGACTTCAAACGTGAGGCCGGATTCCGGAGCCTGGAAGAGCGATATATACGCCATGGGTGATGCCTGTTCGCGCAGGTCATGGTATTTCGCATCCTTCACCACCGCGACAATTTCCAGCCAACTTGGATCTCCTCTGTACCCAGGCATGCTGAACAGTCTTCCAAGCGGGTTCGCGGTGCCGAAGTAGTAGCGCGCCATCGTTTCGTTGATCACCGCAACTTTGGTGGCGTCAGCGCGGTCGGCTGCGGTGAAATCCCTTCCCAGCAGGATCGCTATACCCATAGTCGTGAAGTATCCAGGACCTACCGGCTCGATACCGACCGGCGCCAATTCCTGTCCGGCTCGCGGCACATACCCCTGAACGGTCACGGAGGTGAAGCTGAAGCTCTGGCTCAGGGGGCTATGCACGGAGAAGGTCGTGGAACGAACCCCGGGAATCGCTCCCAGACGGTCAAGCAGACGTTCGTAAAGCGGGACCAGTTGAGCGTCTTTATATCCAACCATTCCTGGATTCATGGAAAACAGCAGAACGTTATCCTTGTTGAAGCCGGGATAGAAATCCCTCAGGTTTTCCAAACTGCGCACCAGCAAGCCCGCCCCGATCATCAGGACGACCGAGACCGCTACCTGCAAGACAACCAGGGATTTTCCGAGTCTGGAGCGGCCGCCATCGCCGCTTGGGCCTCGCTTGTTTTGCATCAGGGTTGGGCTCACTTCGAGTCGCGCAGTTCGCCAGGCGGGGATCAGGCCAAACAAGAGTGCTGTAAGCACTGAAACCAGGAGAGTGAAACACAGTACTTTGCCATCGGGTCGCACGGTGAGCGAGATGGGAGAACGCGCATGAGCAAGGAGGAGCATAAGCGATCTGCTGGTGCAGAAGGCCAGCGCCAAACCGAGCATGCCACCCGCTACAGCCAACATGATGCTTTCGGTAATTAACTGCCGGATCACACGCCGCCTGCCCGCTCCCACTGCAAGCCTCACCGCGATCTCCCTCTCACGGGCATTAGCGCGGGCGAGCAGTAGATTTGCGACGTTGGCGCAGGTCACGAGCAGAAGGAGAGCCACAATCGCCATGAGGATGCGGAGCGGCTTCGAGAACTGTTGGCGCAACGCCGCGAGTCCTTGTCCACCGGCATCCAGATGAAGCGTGGTCTGTAGAAAGGCGCTGCGGGCGGACGGCGAATCGAAAGGTAAACCGCTCAGACCTGCCGCAGCTTCACGCGTGCATTGCCGAAAGACCGGTTGCAGACGAACCTCCGCCTGATCACGCGAAACTCCCGGTTTCAAGCGACCCATCACATATAACCAGTTGCGAAAGGGAGCGGTCAGGGCATCGTAAGGTGAGCCGGCGTCGGTAAAGTCCGGCCTCACCTGCGCCATCATGCTGATCGGCACAGAGACATCGACTTGCTCGCCTGGTTGGACCCCGAAGAACTCAGGTGGAGTGACTCCTATGATTGTGAACGGTGAATTGTTCACGGCAATTCTCGTGCCGATGATCGTTGGCTCAAGCGCGAATCGTTCGCGCCAATAGCTGTAGCTGATCACAGCTACTGGGTTCTGACCGGCTGCCTTCTCGTCTTCGCGCGTGAAAGTACGCCCAAGCACTGCGTTGACGCCGAGTACAAGAAAATAATCGCCTGAGACCGCCTGCCCATTGGCGAGTCCGCCCTTTCCGTTCACCTCCACATCCACGTCGTGCAATCTCCGGAATGCGAGTACGCTTGAGAGTGCCTGGTTTTGTTCCCGCAACTCCTTAAACGCCGGGTAGGAAAAGGCGTCGTTGACTCCCATAGTCGGGCTGTTGGTTGTGAATTGCACCAGCTGCTCGGCGTTTCGCACGGGAAGCGTCTTTAGCAGGGCCGCATTGATCAGGCTGAAGATGGCGGTGTTGGCGCCGATGCCGAGCGCGAGAGTTCCCACCACAACCGCTGTGAAACCAGGGTTTCGGCGAAACATTCGCAATCCGTAGCGAACGTCCTGGGCCAGAATCTCGACGAAGGTCACCCGCGCGCTTCCCGGCAATTCTCGCTGACCTGATCAAGGCCGCCGAATTCCAGGCGGGAGCGCCGCATGGCTTCCTCGCGCGTCAGACCGGACCGAAGATGCTTTTCCACTTGCTGCTCAAGATGGAACCGAAGTTCTTCGTCGAGTTCCTTCTCGACGGTGCTGCGCCGAAAGAGCGAACGAAAACGAAAGAGCAGGTCGCTGAGCATGAAGTGTCTCCTAGGCCGTCCTGGGCATCCCGGCCGTCAGCGGCCGTCAGCTTCTCCGAGTCATCCTTCTCTGCCGGACACTCGCTGATTCGTCGAGCCGCCGTGTGTCCCCTTCTACTTCTACAAGAGAAAATAGCAGCATCTTATGTAGAAGCGCAAGGGGAAGAAAGGTTAGAGCTGTTCAAATTTAGCGCGCAGGCGCAACATGCAGAATGCGTGGAAGAGAACGTGGATAAGCGAAATCGGGTTGGTGCTGTGGCAGTGCCTCCATCCATCCATCTCCACTGATGCCAAGGGCGGCGACCCACCTTGGCATTTGTGGAGATGGATGGACGGAGCTGTAGGGAGTTGTTAGAGGGAAGCGCGCACCGCAGGTCCTTCGGCTACGCTCCCACGGCACGCCGGGGCAGGCGGCATGACAAAGTTGAGGGCAGTGGCCCAGCTTGGCATGAGTGGAGGTGGATGGACGGAATCGAAAAGGAGCTAATTTGGACAAGTCTGATTCTCAGCCGATAACATGTTGACATTCTACCTATACAGGAGCCACTGTATAGGTAGAAAAACAACAGGGGCTCTCCTTGCTGTTGGGAGGTCGACTATGGAGCCGATACGCGTTTTGCTTAACCGGTGCGCCGCACCTTTCCGCAGGCGCAGGCTGGATGAAGACCTGGACGCTGAGTTGAGTTCACATATCGAATTTGCCGTCGAAGAGAACATGCAACGCGGCATGTCTGTGCACGAAGCGCGGACCAGGGCGCTGCGCGAGTTCGGCGGCATCAGCCAGACCAGGGAAGCGTACCGTGTGCAGCGGGGCCTTCCGTTTCTAGAGGCGATCTGCGTCGATGTGCGTTACGGAGTGCGGCAGTTGCTTAAGGCTCCGGCCTTTGCCGCTACTGCGATATTGACATTAGCGCTGGGCATCGGCGGCATGACGGCGGTCTTTTCAGTCGTGGAAGCAGTGCTATTGCGGCCTCTGCCGTTTAAAGATTCCGGGCAACTCCTCAGTTTGCATGAATTTGTTCGGGAAGACCCTCATGAGTTCAATGTGACTGCTCCCGATGTGCTCATCTTCCAGCGCGAAAGCAAGGCCTTTTCTGGCGAGGGGGGATATGTCAGTGCCGGGTATGATGTCACGGGCGCGGGCGCGCCCTTTCACGCGGCAGCAGAACGAGTCACCGCATCGTTGTTTCCAGTCCTTGGCATCGACCCATTGCTGGGCCGCACATTCACCCGCGAAGAGGACGATAACTCAGCGCCCGTGACGGTTATCAGCTATTCGCTTTGGCGCGAACGATTCCAGAGTGATCCGGCCGTCTTGGGCAGGACGATCGATCTGGACCGCCGCCCGTACACGATCATCGGAGTTATGACGCCAGATTTCGAGTTCCCACTGGACGCCGGGCGATTGAGCCATCGCGATCTTTGGGTTCCCATGAGCTTTACTGCGGTTGAAAAGAATTCCGAAGGGGAGAATTACGACTACGGTCTCGTGGTCCGCTTAAAACCGGGTTTAAGCACGGCGCAGGCACAAACCGACGTGGACCGGGTGATCGCAGGCATTGAACCTGGATACGCAGCGAAAGCCGGTCTGCACGTCCAAGGGTATTTCAGGACGCTGACAGAGGAAACGGTGCATAGTGCACGCCCACTCTTGAACGTCCTGCTGGGAGCAGTCGGTCTGATCATGCTGATCGCCTGCGTGAATATCGCAAACCTGCTGCTGGTACGCGCGGCGTCGCGAAGACGCGAATTCGGAGTGCGTCTCGCATTAGGTGCTGCACGCCGCATCGTGTTAAGGCAACTTCTGACAGAGAGTCTTTTGCTGAGCGCTATCGGCGGCCTACTCGGGGTTGCGCTTGCGGTGCTGTTGGTGCATGCGGCGGCTGTTCGCTTGCCCGACTCGCTGCCGCGTCTGGGTGAAATTACGGTTCGATGGCCGCTATTCGCTGCTGCTTCTGGATTTGCCGGCATGACCGGCCTGCTCTGCGGAATCGCGCCGGCACTTGCCGGCATGCGCACAGATGTTATCGATGCATTGCGTGATGGAAGTCGCGCCGCAGGTCAGGGCCGCTCGCAGTACAACCTGCAGAGCATCTTGGTCGTACTAGAGATAGCCTTGGCGCTCCTGCTGCTGGTTGCATCCGGCCTGCTGCTTCGCAGCTTTGCCAAGATGCTCGAGACCGATCCTGGATTTCAACCGCAACACGTTTTGACAGCCTCTCTGTCGCTGCCGAGGCACGATTACCCGACACAGCAGAAAGTGGATGAATTCTACGCAGAATTGCAGCGGAAAATAGAAGCTCTGCCTGGAGTGAGGACCGTAGGCTTCTCTTCCAACCTTCCGATCGTCGGCCAAAATGGTGGACGCCTGATTACGCCGGAAGGCCATGTGCGGTCTGCCGGGGAGGGCTTCCTGATTGCATCAACCTATCTCGTGCAAGGGAACTATTTCCAGACGCTGCACATCCCGCTGATCCGCGGCCGTTATATTGAAGATCAGGATCAGCAGGCGGGCGCTCCGCTGGTGGCCATGATCAGCCAGTCTTTTGCCCAGACTTACTTCCATGGCAAAGATCCAATCGGTTTGCGCATGAAAATAGGCGATCGATTTGACAGCCCGATGCCTGCCATCACGATCGTTGGCGTCGTCGGAGATGTGAAGCAGGGCGCGCTCGATCAGCCGACAGTGGAGCAGATGTATGAGCCGATCGCCCAAGCTGCGGCTGCATTGGGACCGATGGCAGAGATGTTGGGAGTGGCGGGCAATATGAATGTGGTCATACGGACGGTAGACAATCCAATGCAGCTGGCGGCGAGTCTGGCGAAGATCGTCCATCAATTTAACCCGCTGCTCGTATTATCGCAGGCGCATACGATGGATGAGATCGTGGCGGCGACAGAGTCATCGCGCCGATTCAATACAACGATTCTCACGGCATTTGCGGCAATCGCGCTCGTGTTGTCTCTGCTTGGGATTTATGGGGTGCTGGCCTATACTGTCGCGCAGCGCACACGCGAGATCGCAATCCGCATGGCACTAGGAGCATCGCCGAAAATTGTGCTGCTGAGAACGTTGCGATATGCCTTAACGGTTGCCGCCACGGGGGTGGCCTGTGGGCTGATCGCCTCCATTGGGCTTATGCACTTCCTTAAGAGTCTGCTGTATGGCGTCAAGCCGCTGGACGGTGCGACGATAGCCGCCGCAGTACTCGTTCTATTGTGCTGTTCCGTGCTGGCGGCCTCGATCCCGGCGCAACGTGCCGCGTCCATCGATCCCATGCGGACACTGCGCGCGGAATAGAAGGGAAAAAAGAGCCTGCTAATCTACCTGAGCATATTCTAGAGGGCGATCAATGGTTCGCGAGAAGACGCACGCCGAGAAACCGCATCCCAGCAGGCTGCTTTTGACACTCGACCTTTTGGGTACCTTTGTCTTTGCCCTCGAGGGCGCTTTAACGGCGGTCGACGGCGATCTCGATCTACTCGGCCTGATGGTGTTATCGTTCGCTACCGCGCTCGGCGGTGGAATTATCCGCGATGTCCTTATTGGCGCTATTCCTCCAGGTTCGATTCGCGATTGGCGTTTGGGGTCGGTCGCATTCCTCGGGGGCGCCATCGTATTCCTGTTCCATCATTTCGTCCGGCAAATTCCGAACCCGCTGATTCTCAGCCTGGACGCTGCCGGCCTTGCCCTATTCGCCGTTTCCGGGGCCGGCAAGGCACTGGCCTATGACATCCACCCTTTTATCGCGGTCCTCATGGGCGGCATTACCGGTGTAGGAGGCGGTACGGTGAGAGATGTGCTGCTGGCCCAGGTTCCTACTGTACTTCGCGCCGACGTATACGCATCCGCGGCTTTGGCGGGTGCGGCTGTCATGGTGATTGCCATTCGGATGAAGTTCCCAAAACCTCTCGCTGCGGTGTCGGGAGCGATTGTCTGTTTCACGCTGCGGATCATCAGTGTGCGGCAGCATTGGAATCTGCCCCATGTACACGTCCAGTAGAACGGAAATTCGACGGAGAACTATTCGTATTTCAACGCGATCATGGGATCGACGCGCGAGGCGCGGCGGGCTGGAAGATAACACGCCAAAACAGAGACGCCAACCAACACCAGCGACACAGTGATGAAGGTCGCCGGATCGCTCGCCCGCACCCCGTAGAGCAACCGGGCAAAGCTCGACAAAAGCCTAGTAAGCAGGAGTGCGCCCGCCGCCCCAATCAGGAGGCCGGCAATCGCCAGCCGCAGACCCTGTCCGATGACCATCCTCAACACATCCGGCCGCGCTGCTCCGAGCGCCATGCGAATCCCAATCTCCGGTACACGCAAAGTTACCGAATATGAAATCACGCCATAGATTCCGACCGACGACAGCAGTAGCGCCAATACGGCAAACGCCGCCAGCAGAATCATGGGGAGCCGCTGCGACGCCATGGAGCCCGAAGCAATCTGTTGCATGGTTTGAACGTCATAGACCGGCTGGTCCTTAGCGGTTCCGTATATCACTTTCGTGATCGCCGGCATCATGGTCGCGACATCGAGCTGCGTGCGAACAGCTACTGACAAATACCTGGCAAAGGTCGGCACCCATTGATCGGAAAGTTGATAAAAGGAAATGTAGATTTGGCTTGGGTTGTAGGTCCCGGGGTCGTCGAGCCCCCAGTGCCTCACGTGGCCCACTACCCCAACAATTCGTGCAGTACGCCAATGCGCAACAGTTATGGTCTGACCTACCGGATCTTTGTCAGGAAAATAGGTATGCGCAAGAATACTGTCGATGACAACAACCGGCTCTGATTCGACGGTGTCTGCCAAGGTGAAAAAGCGGCCGCGAAGGAGTGGAATTTCCATCGTCTGAAGGTATTCCGGTCCCGTTTCAAAATAGAGTGCATGCGGGGCATCCTGCATGGAGGTGGACTGCTGCGCACCGATCCAGAAGGGGCCGCCGTTGTCCTGCTCACTGAGCGGCACGATATTGGTGAAATCCGCCGCCTGTACCCCGGGAATTTCTCGAATGCGCTCGAGTAACTGGCGATAGGCAATACGCGTGCTCGACGCTGTTCCCGTCAGCGAAGGCGAAAGTCCCACCTTGAAGGTAATGACATGCTGCGAATTAAAGCCGGGGTTGACGCTCCACAAATGCCGGATCGTGCGCACCAGCAAGCCGGCGCCCACCAGCAATACTAGCGTCAGGGCCATCTGAGCGATCACCAGAGCGCTTTGACCGCGGCCATGGGTTCGCGTAGAACCGCGATTTCCTGTCTTGAGCGCACCTTGCAAGTCGGTGCGCGAGCTCTTGAGTGCGGGTGCGAGACCGAAAATAATCCCGACCGCCAGCGAAATGCTGAACGCGAACAACAGGACGGGAAGATGCACGCCGATGCTCTCGGCACGCGGCAAGCTCTCCGGCAAGGTCGCAAGGGCCAGGCTGATTCCCAACTTTGCCAGGCCCAGGCCGAGCAGTCCACCCGCTAGTGCCAAGAGCACACTTTCTGTCATTAACTGCCGCACTATGCGCGCACGGCTCGCCCCCAGCGCCGCGCGAACGGCAAACTCCCGTGTTCTCGCGGCCGAGCGAGCAAGCAAGAGGTTGGCGACGTTCGTACAGGCAATCAGCAGGACAATCCCCACCGCTCCCAATAGCAAAAGGAGGGTGCCGCCGGTATCGCCGACAATCATCTGCTTCAGCGGTACGATATCGATCCCCAGGTTTCGATCCGCGGCGGGATAGAGGCGGTCTAGATTTTTCTGGACGGCGGTCATCTCGCTTTCGGCCTGACCGATGCTCACCCCAGGGCGCAAGCGGGCAATTCCGGTAATTCCATGGATGGTGCGGTCGTTATAGAGCAGAGGCTCTCCCTGCCCCAGCGACGTATAAACGTCTGCGTCGTTCCAGAAACGAAATCCCGGAGGGAGAACGCCGATGATCGTGAAATCGACCCCGTCCAGGATCACGGACTTGCCGAGCGCCTGCGGACTCGATGCAAATCGATCCCTCCACAATCGATTGCTGATCATGGCGGCGGGTGCTCCGTGCGGGCGGTCTTCCGATGGAGAGAAATCACGTCCCAGGATTGGCTTTACGCCCAGGGTGGCAAAGAAGCCGGAGGAGACTTCCTTGCCATTCAGGTGCTCCGATGTTCCAGGGCTAGTCAAATCATAATCAAGCCATTCGAACGCGGCCATCTGATCGAAGGAGCGAGCATTGCGCTGCCAATCCCGAAAGTCAGGATATGTGATCGCCAACTGCTTGGCAGTCGGACGGCTCTCGCTCACCATCACCAGGCGATCTGGGCTCGGGTAAGGCAGCGGAGCCAAGACAACACTTTCCACCACACTGAAGATGGCTGTGTTGGCACCGATGCCGAGGGCTAGGGTTGCTACCGCGACCATGGCAAAGCCGGCATTTTTCGCCAGCGTCCGGGCGCCAAAGCGCACGTCCTGCAGGAACTGCTCAAGCCAGGTTAAAGTCCACACCTTCCAGGTCCTTCCTTGACCTTGGTCACATTTCCGTCATCTGTTGTAGTTCTCCACCGCGTATTGTTTCCCGCCATAGAGCGCGGCCATTGGCACATAGCGTAGCACCCGGTCCAGCGGCCACACCAGCGCCTCCACCTTCGCCGGGTCCAGGTCTGCCTGCTCGATTCCAATTCTTTATTGCCAGACCGGTTGTTGCCGGGAACCAGCGGGTGGCTCTTCTCGTACAGCAAAGTAGGCCTGATGCGATGGGAGGGACGAATGCTGACGGATTTGCGCGATGCGCTTCGACAACTGCGGAAGGCGCCGGGGTTTACCGCTACGGCGGTGATCACGCTGGCACTGGGGATCGGAGCGACCACCGCGATCTTTACCCTGATTCATCAGGTAATGCTGAAATCTCTGCCGGTGGCGAAGCCGGAGGAGCTATGGAGGGTCGGAGACAAAATCCGCTGCTGCAACTGGGGCGGGTATGTCCAAGGCGATGATGGGGATTTTTCACTGTTCTCATGGGAAGCATTCAAGAATTTTCGCGCCCGCACACCGGAGTTCACGGACTTGGCGGCGCTGCAGGCTGGCAACGCGGCGCTTGGCGTCCGTAGAGCGGGGGCACAGGCAGCCGCGGATACGCGCAATGGGGAGTATGTCTCCGGAAATTTCTTCAGGACCCTTGGCGTGCAGCCATGGATCGGCCGGCTCATGACCGACGCCGACGATCAGGAAGGCGCGCCGCCAGTGGCGGTGATGAGCTACCGCGTCTGGAAAGAGAAGTACGGTTCCGACCCCTCGGTAGTTGGTGCGAGCTATCAGATCAACGGGCACCCGTTCACCGTGATCGGCGTCGCTGCGCCCGGATTTTATGGAGCGAAACTGGCTGGCGGAGGCATGCCGGATTTGTGGCTTCCGCTGACCGCGGAGTTGCTGATCAACGGAAAGACCGCACAGCTGAAAGGACCAAATCGCAACTTCCTGGACCTCATCGGGAGAGTGCGTCCGGGAGTGGATCCCAAGTTGCTCGAAGCAGAGCTGAAGGTAGAATTCCACAACTGGCTGGCTAGCCACGTGCCAGATATGGAGCCAGGCGAGAAGCAGCTCTGGCAACAGCAAACACTGCATCTGACCCCCGGCGGCGCCGGAGTGGCGGCCATGAGGGATCAATATCAGGATGGGCTACGGTTGCTGCTAGTGGCGGCAGGATGTGTGCTCCTGGTGGCCTGCGGGAATCTCGCGAATCTAATGCTGGCGCGTGGGCTGAAAGATCGCGCGCAGACATCCGTTCGCATGGCGCTGGGTGCTTCGCGGCGTCGCCTGGTGCGCAAGGCGCTGGTGGAGTCGGTTTTGCTGTCATTCATCGGAGGAACTGTCGGCGTCATCGTGGCCTACGCCGGAACAAGGTTGATTTTGTATCTGGCCTTTCAAGCCGGCGATCCAAATAACTACGTGCCCATCGACGCCACGCCATCCTGGCCTGTACTGCTCTTCACCTTAGGAATGTCGCTGTTAACCGGGATAATTTTTGGCATCGCGCCGGCGTGGATGACTTCGCATGCCGACCCGGTTGAGGCACTGCGCGGGGCCAATCGTACTGTCAGCGGAGGGCGCTCATGGGCCCAAAAGTCGCTGGTCATCGGGCAGGCAGCAATGTCTTTGATACTGCTCTCTGCCGCAGCGCTGCTCGGCCGGAGCCTGCGCAATCTGGAGCACCAGGATTTTGGATTCGAGACGGAAGGCCGTTACATCGCCCAGATCAATCCCATGCTGGGCAACTACAAGGCAGAGCAACTGGAGCCCTTGTTCCGGCAAATTGACGATCGCTTGCTCCAGATTCCTGGCGTGCGGATGGTGTCTCCAGCACTCTATGCACCCATGACGGGCGACAGCTGGAACGATGGCATCCGCATCCAGGGCAGGCCGGAGCCTGGGGCTAAGGAAAATATGAGCGCGGGATGGGCGCGAGTGATGCCAGAGTTCTTCGAGACCCTGGGCACGAAAATCGTCATCGGCCGGCCCATTATGGAGGAGGACACTGCGTCGACACGGAAGGTAGCCGTAATCAACGAGGCCTTTGCCAGGAAGTTCCTCAAAGGCCAGAACCCGATCGGGCAGCATTTCGGGCCGGGCAAAATCAAGTATTCCTCGACGTACGAAATTGTTGGAGTCGTGAGAGACATGCGGTATATGACCTCCGACTATAAGGATCCGGTGGGCGCAATGTTTTGGCTGCCGGAGGCACAGACCGTGCAGTGGGACGATCCGGCTTATCAGAGCGGTGAGATCTGGTCGCACTACCTATTCAACATCGTGATCTGGGCGCCGGGCAACCCGCCCGGCATGGAAGAGCGGGTGCGCAAGGCGCTGAACCGTGTCGATCCCAACCTGGTGCTCTACGAGGTCGACCCGTACACCAAGATTGTGAGCCGGGACTTCCAGCAGCAAAACATGATTGCCACGCTGACCACGCTATTCGGGGTGCTTGGATTGCTGCTGGCAGCGGTCGGACTTTATGGCATGATGGCTTATATGGTAGAGCAACGGACGAGTGAGATCGGCGTGCGCATGGCGCTGGGTGCGGATCGCGGCAGTGTAGTGAAGATGGTGATGCGAGGCGCCTTCTCACAGGTGGGGATCGGGCTAGCGCTTGGCATTCCGGCGGCGATTGGGGCCGGAATGCTTATGACCAGTCAACTTTTCCAGGTTAGGCCCTGGGACCCGGTAATGCTTTCGCTAGCAACGTTGCTGCTGGCCCTGGCAGCACTGCTGGCATCGGTGATCCCGGCGCGGCGTGCAGCAGGGGTGGAGCCGATGGTGGCACTGCGGAACGAGTAATCAACTCGCGAGCCGCGTCCAATAGTTTCGCAAAGGGCTGGAAGTGTCTGTGTTAGAACCACAGGGTTATCTCGCAGAATTGGTGAAGATGCCCAGGACCGTGTCCTGGGATATTCTCAGCCGTCCCCTTCGACAAGCTCCCACGGCACGCCGGGGCAGGCAGGCAGGCTCTTCGGGACTGAACTCTGGACCGACAGGTTCTCACGTAACCTCTGAAGCCCCGTCGCTGGCTAAGCCCAGAGTTACTCGGTCCTCAGGGCTTGCATTGGGTCTGCAGACGCGGCGCGGCGAGCGGGAACGAAACAGGCCAGCAGGGCTGCGATCAGCAGGAGAAAAGCCGCCGCGGTGAAGACAGAGAAGTCCATCGCGCCAACACCATACAGCATGCTCTGCATGGCGCGGCCCGTCAGGTATGCGCCGATCAGGCCGAGGGCTGATCCGAGCAAGCACAGGATCAGTCCTTCTTTGATGACCAGCGTAACCACGCGAGAACGTGTAGCGCCCAGCGCCACACGGATGGCCATTTCCTGCGAACGTTCCGCGACTGAGAAAGCCATCACGCCATAGATTCCAACGGACGCCAGCAGAAGGGCGACCGAGGCGAAGCAAATGAAGAGGAGCATCGTAAACCGATCGTTGGCGAACATCTCGTCCCGCACCTCATTCATGGTGCGCAGTTCCGTCAGAGCCATCTGCGGGTCCACGGTATGCACTGCCGCTGCAATGCTCTTCGTCATCGATGCGGGATCTTCCGCAGTGCGGACGCCGATACTCGCGCTGTCCCATGGGATCTGCCAGAAAGGGATATCGATTTCCGCATCATCCCGGCGTGGTCCAAAGCTGCGCACGGTGTGGTAGACGCCGACAATCTGCCATTCGACGGCGGGGCCAAGCTTAGTGACACCGGGGATAAACTCCTGCATCACCAGCCGTTGCCGCAACGGATCGGCGCCGCTCAGAAAGTGGCGAACGAAGTCTTCATTCACCATCGCCACCTTCATGCTTGTGGCGTTGTCCTGTTCAGTGAATGCGCGCCCTTTCACCAGCCGTACTCCAAACGTCCGGAAATAATCCGGAGTAATCTGCTGCACAACCGCGCCCGGCCGCTGCGCAGGGTCTGAAGCTTGGCCTGCGATCGTGAACGGCATGCTGAAGCCCGGAACATCCAACGGCATTCCTGACATGACGGTGGCGTGAGAAACCCCTGGAACCGATCTGATACTTTCGAGAATCCGGTGGTAATAACTGACGATCTGCTCGGGTTCCTTCGAGCGCGTCTCTGGAGCGACCATTACGAAGGTGAGAATGTGATCGGTCCGGAGGCCGAGATCGACCTGTACCAGATTCCAAAAGCTATGGATCACTAGTCCCGCTCCGGCCAGTAACGTCAGCGCAAGAGCGAACTCGCTGAGGACCAGGAGCCGCCGCAATCGATGGCGATCCACCCCGGTTCCAGTCCGGGCTCCCTCTTTCATTGCTACGCCGGGATCGATCCGCGAGGCAAACCATGCCGGAGCACAGCCGGACAGGATTCCCGCAGTTGTAGCGATAGCCAAGGTGAAGAGAAGGATAGGCAGGTTCAGCCGCAAATCCACTTGAGGGGGAAGAGTGTGCGCGGGCATCACGGCGATCAGGCCCTTCAGCATGAAATAGGCGGTCGCGACTCCGAGCAAAGCTCCCGCAAACGCCAGCAGCAGGCTTTCCGTTAGAAACTGAGCAAAGATCGCTGCCCGCGAACCACCCAGTGCGCTGCGGACCGCAACCTCCTTCCGCCGCGTGGTGCCATTCGCTAACAGCAGGTTGGCCACATTCACGCAAGCAATCAGGAGCACAAGGGCAACTGCGCCCAGCAGCAGCCAGAGCGTCGATTTGCGGTCATCGGGAACGGAGGCGCTTTTGAGTGGTTCCACCGTCACGCTCCACCCGTGGCTGGATTTGGGATGGGCTTGCGCAATACGCTTTGCAATTACATTTGTCTCCGCTTGTGCCTGGGTAATGTTGACACCGGGCTTGAGGCGCCCCAGGACGTTGATCCAATGGTAGTCATGGTTGAGTTGGTCGGAGGTGAAGACAAGCGGCACTGAGATGAGCGGGCCTTGATCGTGCGCATCTTGATCGCGCGGACCCGGCGAGAGTACGCCCACCACTGTATAAGGCTCTCCATCGAGATCGATCGCGGTGTTGAGTATCTTCGGGTCGGCGCCGAGCCGCTTCCACATCTTGTAAGTCAGGATTACGACGTGGTCTTTGCCTGCCACGCCTTCTTCAGGAAGGAAATTGCGGCCGAGGTAAAAGCGGTCTCCCATCATGCGATAGAAGCCAGTGGTAACGTGGCTGGCGGCGACATTTTCAGGCTCCTCCTGAGTAGCGATGTTGAAGCCGCTTCCTGTCCATGCATTCATGTCCTGGAAGACGGTGCTTTGCTCTTTCCAGTCAAGAAAGTCTCCGGCCGTAACCCAGTCACGGTGGCCTTGGAATGTCGACTGGATCGTCACCAGCTGTTCCGCGTGGGGATATGGAAGAGGAGCCAGGAAGACAGCGTAGTCGATCGTGAACATCGCTGTATTCGCGCCGATACCCAATGCCAGCGTCAGCAGTACTGTCAGGCTCAGGGCGGGATTCTTGAGCAGCATGCGCAGCCCGAAACGGAAGCTCCGGCCGGCATGTTGCAGCCACAGAATCGACCGCTCACCCGACCTCGAGTTTGGACGTACCGTGATCGTCATTTACTGGTCCCTACTCGTACCGCAACGCTTCTGTTGGTTTGGCGGTCGCCGTGCGTCGTGCAGCCAGCACGCAGGCTACCAGAGCGCAAACGGCCAACGATACACTTGCTTCAGGAAGGTAAAGCGCCCCAGACCCACGGCTGTCCATCCAGGCTCTCAGAAGGTGGCTGGCCAGGATGTCTGCAACACCCCCAACCGTAACACCCACCACAACACTAAGAATTGCGGCCCGCGCGGCAATCCAGAGAATGTGACCGCGGGACGCTCCCAATGCCAATCGGACGCCGAATTCCATTGTCCTCTGCGCCACGCTGTATGAGACGACGCTGAATAATCCGGCCAGGGCAAGCAGTAACGCCATCGTGGAAAAGACGCCGAACAGAACAGAAAATAACCGTTGCTTGCTCCATTGGGCATCCCGGTCAATAGCCTCCTGGAGGTCGTAGGCGTCATTGGCAACCTGCTGATCCGACGAAACCGACGCAACGGCTGCTCGGATAGTATGCAGAAGCGACAGGGGCTCGCCTTGGGTGCGAATGTCAAACTGGGCGTAGGGCGCCATCAAAGTTGTATAAGGCACGTAGATCGCGGGTAGCACTGGCATATCCACGCCGTTGTTGCGCGCATCGCTGACCACGCCGATAATTTCGCGCCAGCCTGTGCTGTCGGAAGACGTAGCGACGAGCGACCCCACTGGCTTCAGCCCGGGAATACGAACCTGGTGGCCAATGGCGTTCCTGTTAGGCCAATAGCGTCGCGCGAAACTCTCGTTGACAACAGCCACCGAGTCGCCGCTCATATTTTCCGCCTGATCCCAAATTCTGCCGCTGAGCAGCCCAATCCGGAGCGTAGAAAAGTATTGCTGACCTATGCCATAGATTCGAGCTTGCTGCTGTTGCTCCGATGCTTCTGCCAGGACTTCAAAAGTCTCGTCTCGGCCGAGATTGGGCGGAGTTGCATCGGTGGCCACAGCCACCGAGAGGACGCCGGGAACGTAGGCAATCTTCTGCCGGACTTGCTCGATGAAGGCTGCCCGGTCTGCCCGGGATCGAATGCGGCTCCAGTCCCCAGGGTTGTCCCAATGCATGACGATGCCCACCTGCATTACGTTTCTGGGATCGTAGCCCAGCGGCGCTCTCATCAGATGGAGAAATGCGCCCATTGCTGTTCCGGCCGTGGCCATCAGGAGCAGCGTTAAGGCAATCTGTCCCGCGATGAGAATATGAATTCTTCGATTGTTGCCACGGCTCGCGATCTGGCGCGGGCTCGATTGCATGCGGCGAGCCAGGTCAGGACGAGATAAGCGCAGCGCAGGGGTCAGGCCGCAGAGGATCCCGGATACCAGGGCCAGGCCCACGGAAAAGCCAAGGATCGGGAAGTTGATGCGGATGAAAGATTCGGAAGGGAAGGATCCGGGAGATAGCTCGAACGGCAATTTCGCGAGCCACCAGGAGGCGGCAACACCGAGCACGGCCCCAGTGAAGGAAATGACGAGCGATTCGATGAGGAGTTGACGGATGATCCTTGAGCGGCTGGCACCGAGGGCGCTGCGCACGGCTAGCTCATTCTGGCGCGCTGCCCCGCGGGCCAGCAGAAGGATTGAGCTATTAACACAGCCTATGATGAGTAAAAGGGAGACGCCCGCCAGGAGCAAGGCCAACGTGCGCCCTGTGTTTTGCTCAAACGGGACGATAATCGGCTGCAACTGCAAGTGAAACTGCTTTGGGTAACGCTCAGGAAATTCCTTCGCGAACTGGTGAACAATAGCGCCGAGTTCAGCATCGGCTGAGGCCGTGCTGACGTCTGCTTTCAGTTTGATCCATGGGGTGTAGGGCCATTGCATGGGAGGGTTCGCGCTGTCGTGCAGCAGGCTGCGCGGAAGATAAATATCGCCGACTCCGAACGTGTCATTGAACGCGAAACTGCGCGGCATGACGCCAACGATGGTGTAGTTCGCGTGGTCGAGTTGAAGAGTGCGGCCAATCACCTCGGGATCACCACGAAAATGACGCTGCCAGAAGCGAAAATTCAGCACTACGATCGGTTGGCCGCCGTTTTGCGCATCGGTGGGCTGAATCCCGCGCCCGAGAAGAGCGGGAACACCAAAGAAACTGCCCGCGTTCTCGGTAAGGTAAATGGCGGCAACATCCTCCGGAAGCTCGTTCCCAGTGATTTCCAGGTTGACATTCCGGAAGCCAAGCAAGCTCTCGATCGATTTGGCTTGACGGAGTGTCTGAAACTGCGGCTTGGTCATGGCGAACCATCGCAGCTGTTGCGGGTTCAGCTCATTGATGACGACAGGATCCATGATCCGCTCGGAATCCGCATACGGAAAGGGATGGAGGAGCACCGCATAGATCAAGCTGAACATGGCTGTCGTTGCGCCGATGCCGAGCGCGAGCGACAGGATGGCGACAGCCGAGAACGCCGGTTGTTTCCAGGTGGAGCGCAGAGCAAAGCGCAGATCACCGCTGATTTCGTCGAACAGACGGAGCCCGATGGCCTCTCGGTAGCTCTCGTTTTGCGTCTCGACCTTGCCGAGTTCCAGGCGTGCTCTGCGTTGTGCGTCTTCTCTCGTTGCTCCACTCCGGATTAGATCTTCGGTATACGCGTCCAGATGGAACTGGAGTTCTGTCTCCACCTGCTCGTGAACTTGGGTCCTGTGGGTGATGGCGTACCACCAGGCCCGGATCTGCGCCACAAGGTTCATGATTCCCCCGGAGACAGCTTGAGAATGCTTGCTACAACGCCGGTCATCTCGACCCATCGTTCGCTCTCCGCCTTCAACTGGCGCTTTCCAGTTTGGCTAAGGCGATAGAATTTCGCGCGTCGATTGTTTTCCGACTCTCCCCACTCACCCTTGATCCAGCCGCGGCTCTCCATCCGGTAGATAGCCGGATAGAACGAGCCCTGCTGGATCTCCAGGCGATCTCCGGAAATCTGCTGAATGCGGAGCAGGATGCCATATCCATGCAAGGGCCCGAGAGAAATCGCTTTGAGGATTAGTATTTCCAGCGCGCCCTGCGGCAGATCGACGAGATTGGGCATCTTCTCTCCTAGTTGAGAAAGGAGAGTACACCCATGTCTCCTTTTCGGTCAAGGAGAGCGTTTATGCGACGGGATTAGGCGGCGCGGAATGGCCCCGATCCGTGTGCGGATTTTTAGCCCATTTGATGTAGTCGAGTGTGGGTGGCTTTCCGCCGTTCTCGCGAATTCTGGCAAGGCACTGTCCGCGATGGTTCTGGCTATGCATGACGACCTGCGTGAGGCCCTCGGCAACAGTAGGACGTAAGTTCAAAAAAGGTAAATCGAATCGCCGCTCAAGTTCACCTTCCGTCAACCCGTCGACGAAGGCGAGCTCCTCTCTGTGTGTGTCTCGGAAGAGCTGAACTAATTGGTCGAAGGATTCGGGCAGTTGGGACTCTTTCGCGCGGTCGAATGGCCGCTCATGGAAGAAGGCCAGGAAGACTCTTTGCACCATGACGATATGGTGCAGGACTTTGTACAGGTTTTGATCACCCAGAGATTCCGGATGGGCTTGTACCGCTTCCAGCAGGGCCTCATCTGCCCACACCTGGTGGCGAAAGAGGGAACCAACCAAATCGATCATGGTGCAATTCATAGGCAAAAGGATAGCACCGGACGCGGCTGCCCGGAGTGTTCTAGGCCTTGACGGTTGTTCGGCATCGCCAACGCATTGTCTGCCGCGTAACGAACGCAGTAGGATAAGCTCCCTTGCGAGGCAAGCTTGGAGGTCGATGTGAAAAATCAAGGTGTGCAAACGGTAGCGCGGTGGGCCAGGCAAGCGGCGACGATATCAGTACTCATCGGAACACTTCAGGGGTGCTGCTGCCTTGCCCTTGATGCGGCGGCATCAAAACCGCTTCCTTGCTCTACGCCGGCCTACCGGCAGTTCGACTTCTGGCTCGGCGAGTGGGACGTCTTTGAGGAAGGCGGCTCGAAAGCAGAAGCCCGGGCAGCCGTGACGCGGATCCAAAACGGCTGTGGTCTGCGAGAACAGTATGAGGGCGCAAATGGTTCCGGCGGGGAAAGCTTGAGCATGTATGATCCGTCACCGGCTGAATGGCAGCAGACTTGGTTAAGCAATCGTGGTCAGGTCGTCTTCATTCATGGAACCCTGCAGGGAGAAGCCATGATTTTGAGTGGCACGGACGATAGTGGCGGAGGCCACCGGCTTGTGCGCGGCGTGTGGAAACCAGAAAGCGCGGGAGTGCGGGAAACCGCAGAGAGATCCTCGGATGACGGCAAGACGTGGACGCCGTGGTTCGATCTGTCGTTTCGTAAGCGCTCGCCTTTCGCCGGCCAGGGCAGCAGCGGCCCGGATGAGGATCGCAGAGCTGTCTCTGCGATGGATACGGAGTTTCAGGCCGCCGTTAAGAACAATGATGTAGAAGGCATGAGCCGCATTCTGGCCGACGATTACATTCTGGTTACGAGTTCCGGAAAGACGCAAACAAAGGCAGACCTTCTCAACGAAGCAAGAGAACGCAAGACGACCTATGAACATCAGGAAGACACGAACCAGACCGTACGGCTGTGGGGCGATACCGCAATCGTTACCGCGAAACTTTGGGCGAAGGGCGCAGACGGAGAGAAGCCCTTTGACGTGACCTTGTGGTTTAGCGATACCTATGTGAAGACTCCCGAGGGATGGAAATATGTCTTCGGGCAAGCCTCATGTCATCTCCCACCAGCACCGTGAGTGAGCCGGGAAACAACAGAGTGGTGCGATGACCCAGAATATCTATGATGTCCAGGAGTTCTTCGAAAGTTATTACAGGATGAGACGCTTTCTCTCAGCCCTCGTCAGCTGAGGGACCGTACATGCCCGGGATCGGCGCGCCGAGCGTACGTAGGTCGCGGCCTAGCTGGGCACGGTGATGGATGAGGTGGTTAAGCACCCAAGTGCGGAAGACGACATAGCGCGAATCGTCGATCCATACTTGGTCTCCGGCCGTCATCTTCCAGTTGTCGTTCCATTTGGCCGGATCGAGGCTCGCGAGAAGCTGCTTTGCCTTCGACGTGTCTTTATCGAACTTCTCAAGGACTTCCGGCTTGTTTGCCGGCAGCCAGGGCTTGTAGCTGGCCATATCGAAGTCCAAACCGTTTTTGGATAGAGTGTCAATGCCCCATGCTCCCGCCGTTTCTGCCACATGAGCGGCAAGACGGCCCAATGTCATGGATTTCGGGTTGGCCTTCCAGCCCAGATCGGCATCGGCTGGGATCGAATCCAGCATCTTTCGTGTCGAGACAAGTTCACGATCGTATTCGGCTATCAATTCGTCTTGCATATTCATCGGGCAACCTCCGGAATTCGGTGCCGGACAAGCATACGGGAAATTTTCGCCAAATAGGAGATGGAAAAACGAATATCTCTGGCGTCGAAGCCGTCAAAAGTTCGCCATGGTTTTTTGAGATTCTCGGCTCTCTCCACCCATATCTTGCCGCGACATCTGCGATTGGCTACCCCGACGCCAACGCCAAACCGAAGACTGCAGAAAGCACACCAGCGACCAAGGCGAAAAGTAGACCCTTCGCCAAGCCAGGACGCTCCGCAACAGCTACTGTTGTCGATCCCGCCTGATCCGTGTCAGGTAGCTTTCCAGCGATTCCAGAGGCAAGGATCATCCAATAGGCCTGCCAAGACCATGACCTCGTCTTCCTCTGCGGGGTGTAGCACAGCGCGGAGCTGAACGCGCCGATGCTGTGCAGGCCCGCACCGAGAATTGGGTTCGTCATGCCTACAGCCTACGCGCCCGTCTGCCGCGCTAACTTGTAAAGCGCCGCTAATCGGATGATCGTGTGTCAGGCAGCAAGGCTGCAATCTGGTCCATCTGTTCACCGCGCTGGATTCTGATCGCCTGGCGCCACATGTGGATATACGACTCATCCCGGTCGCCAAGGTCTTCCACATCTTCCGCGCGAAATGTCTGCGTAATGACGTGTTTCACGTGCGGGTGCACGAAAACCTGAAGCTGGTGGAGAGCGTTCCCCCGAGAATCGGCCATATCACCATTGTAGGCCTGTCACCGGGTTTGCCTTCGCCAAGCGGGTCATTCTCGATTCGCCGGTGTCGCTTCGAGACTGCCCGTGAGCTGTCCGGAACCCGGAAGGTTGGAAACTCTTCGACGCGCCTGTCCGGCTCTATAAGCTCCCCGACACGTGCAACGGCTTTCGCCAGACGCGGTCGTTGTCGACCCGGTCCCCTAGCCTGAAGGTGCAATGCCCCACTTCGGAGAAACCATGACGGGTGTAGAAACGCTTTGCTCGTTCATTGTGCTCGAACACGGTCAAATAGATTTCAGGCGCCCCTTCAGCGCGTGCTGCATCAATCGCCCAGCCCATAAGTTCCTCTGCGACTCCTCGTCCGTGCCACGGTCTAAGGACGTAGATCTGTTGCAACTCCATCGCCCCTGGTTGCGGGGCCGGGGCGGGCGCTACCAAGGGAGAGAGCTTGGCGTAGGCGATCGGCTGGTTGTCGATGGCTGCGACCCGCCAGCGAATGGAAGGATCAGCAAAATCGCGCTCCATCTTGCCGGCCGGTCCATAGGCATCATCCAGGAATTGCAGGAATGGAGCCGGATCATACAGGTGCGCAAAAGCGTCGGAGAACACCTGACGCGCCATCAAGCCGAGGGCAGAGGCAAATCCTTTAGTCGGGTTAAAGAAGTGAATAGTCTCGTTCATCAGGTTCGCTATTAATCGTAAAGCTGGTCTGACTGCTCCGGGCTGGGGAAATTCACCGAAAGCTAGGCTTCACAGGTGATTCCACCACCGGCGGCAAGCGTCAATGCATCCGGCATTACTACCTTCAGTTACCACAAGTCCCCCCTCGATTACTCAAGATCTGTAGCGGCGCCCGCCGAAGCCAGTATGCTCTCTTCAAGCCGCGATTCTTCAGGAACTCTTTCATCGATTCTTTCGGGGGAGGGACTTTATGAAATGGAACACGGAGGATCGCGGCACGCATTTCCTCTACCCCGCTTGCAACTAGCGTGAGAGATGGCGCGGTACCCGAAATGAAACGGGAAGGGATCTGCAGAGCCCTGCCTGGTGGTTAAATTCCATCCCGCGCCTCCATCCATCGCGTCCGGCAACCTCTCGAGCAATCACATCACACGGCTCACCCAGCAGGCAACGAACGGCTTCGAATTGGCTTCGCCGAACGCCACGCTGCAGCAACCAAACACACCGTAATCACGATTGAGAAAACGATAGGGACGATAAAGAAGTATCTCCAGCTCAAGACCGTGATTGCGGCAAAGCAAAGGGGGAGAGCCCACGCGACGCCGCGCATCATCGCAAAAGTCTCTGCCGGGAGGCTGCTTAGCTGCCACGCTAATACCGCCGCGAGTAGAAGAAACACGGTGACAAAGAGTCCGAACCCAACTTAGAAATCCCAATAAGTCCGGCTAAAGCCCAGGATGTCGAAATGAGTTGACCGCATTGAGCCAAGATCCACTCCCCATTTGGGATCGGACCAGGGAAAACCAGCTGTATGACCGACATCAAAAAGCAGCATAAGAACAGCGGCGATTCGATAGAACGCAGACGCTTTCATGTTTTGCCTCCAGACGTCGCCAGGGTTGTCGGCAATTCGATAATAATGCTGTCTTGGCTTCTACGTTCCCCTGGATTTCCTGTCGAGCTTGTTGGCGTCAGCGAACTTCATGCGGCTTTCCTTACTGAAAGCTGCACAGGCGAACCTGTTTGGAGTCTCTTGCAGGAAATCCGGGTTTAGGCGATTGGAAGCACTTTCTCCATTCCGGTGAGCCTGAACAATTCCTGAACACGAGGGTTCACGCCTGTAATGCTCAGTCGAATCCCTTTGGTCTGACAACGGAGATAATGGCTGGCCAACATGCCGAGGCCGGTCGAATCCATATAGGGAACTCCATTCAGGTCAAAGGTGTGTGCCGGTGGGGGCTCATCACCCGGCGCGGGTTCAAAGATGTTGCGAAAGGCATCAGGAGACAGGGAGCTGTACATATCCCGCGTGGTCAACGGCCCGGAGAATCGGAACACCGTGCCTTGGGTTTCGCTCTTGCCGCGTTCGATGGTGAGTCTCGCGCTCTTCCAAATCTCAGGTTCGATCGTTGGCATCGTATTTTCCCTCCGTTGAGAGTAGCGATGCGCAGGCGTTCTTTGTTGGAATGCCTGCGCATTACACCATGAATGAAAGGCTTTAGCTCGGCTGGGCAACGAAGCGAAGGTAAGGCTTGGGCGCCTTCCAGCCGCCGGGATATTTCTGTCTCGCTTCCTCGTCCGAAACCGCCGGCACGATGATCACATCTTCGCCGTGCTTCCAGTTCACCGGTGTAGCGACCTTGTGTGTGGCCGTGAGCTGAATCGAGTCGAGGACGCGCAAGACTTCGTCAAAGTTGCGTCCAGTGCTCATCGGGTAAACGAGCATCAGTTTGATCTTCTTGTCGGGGCCGATCAGAAACACGGTGCGCACCGTAGCATTGTTGGCCGCCGTGCGACCGTCGGAGGTGGTTCCCGCATCCGCCGGCAGCATGTCATAGAGTTTTGCGAGTTTGAGTTCGGGGTCGCCGATCATGGGGAAATTCACCCGGTGGCCTTGCGTCTCTTCGATGTCTGTTGCCCATTTTCCGTGACTGCTCACCGGGTCGACACTCAGGCCGACGATCTTGCAGTTTCGCTTGGCGAATTCGGGCTGCAACCCGGCCATGTAGCCAAGTTCGGTGGTGCAAACGGGAGTAAAGTCCTTTGGGTGGGAAAACAGAATGGCCCAGCCATTGCCAATCCATTCGTGGAAGTTGATTGCGCCCTGCGTGGTCTCAGCGGAAAAATCAGGGGCTTCATCGTTAATTCGTAAGCTCATTTTTTGTCTCCTTTGGTGATGGAACGTTGGTAATGCCAAAAATCATGGGGCAGCAGGAGCGAGGTTGGGGGGAGCGGCGTCCCAGGCCGCAAGGCCACCTGCCATCTCGATCAAATGGGTGATTCCATATTGATGCAGGATGCTGGCGGCAATTGAAGACCGGTAGCCGCCCGCGCAATGCACGATAATCTGGCGGTTGCGTGGGATTTCGGCGATGCGCTCCTGCAACTGGTTGAGCGGTACATTGACGCTGCCGTCAATGTGCCTGGCCGTCCACTCGCGCAGATTCCTGACATCCAACAACAGAGGCGGATCGGGGCCCGCCATCTCTTCGGCCACCATTGCGGCCGTTATCCGCTCAGTCTGCCAGACCAGGTCCGGTCTGCCGGCGAGCGCTTGCATGCCCCCTTGCAGATAGCCTTTGACGTGATCGAAGCCGATCCGGCCCAGACGGACGGTAGCTTCCTGCTCGCGTCCGGGCTCTGCGATGATCGCAATGGGCTTGGCGCGATCAAGGAGCGTGCCGGCCCAGGTGGCAAACTGCCCGCCGAGTCCGATGTTGATGCTGCCGGCGAGGTGTCCGTTGGCATATTCGGCGGCGTCACGCACGTCGATGATCTGAGCGCCGGCATCTCCCATCCGAAGCACCTCGGCGAGATCGACGGGGTGCAGTACCTGCTCGAGATTCTTGTCCAGGGTTGCGTGCTCACGAGTATTGAGGATGGCATCGTAGGTGAAGTACGGTGGAGCGTCGGGTTGGTCGGCCGTGACGAGGCGAATGAATTCGTCCTTTGACATCGGCTGCAGGGCATAATTCAAGCGCCGCTGATCTCCAAGGGAAGAGACGGTGTCCTTGGAAAGCTTCTTGCCGCAAAGAGAGCCGGCACCGTGCGCAGGGTAGACCAGGGTCTCGTCGTCGAGCGTCAGGAGTTTGTTGTGGAGTGAGTCGTAAAGGTGCGCTCCGAGGTCGCTCGCAGTCCACCCGAGCGAAGCGCGCAGGTCGGGGCGGCCAACATCACCGATGAACAGCGTGTCGCCCGTAAGGACGGCGTAAGGTTTTGCCCGGTCTTTCTGGAGATCGAACACCAGGATCGAGATGGACTCGATGGTGTGGCCCGGGGTCTCGAGGACCTGTAGGCGCAGACCCGGGAAGTCGAGCGTATCGCCATCTTGCATGGCGACGAAGGCGTATTCCGCCTGTCCGCGGGAACCCAGATGGATGGTCGCGCCGCAACGGTCGCGCAGTTCCAGATGGCCGGCGACGAAGTCGGCGTGGAAGTGGGTTAGGAAGACGTGGCGGATCTGAAGGCCGAATTGCTCGGCGTCGGCCAGGTACTGCTGGATGTCGCGCTGAGGATCGACGATGATAGCGGTCGAACTGGCCTCGTCTCCAAGCAGATAAGACGCGTGGGCCAGGCACCCCAGGTAGTACTGTTTCAGAATCATAGATTCTCCATTGGTTTACCGCGTTACGCCATGGTGCGATCCATCGCCCTTTCTGATTTGTCAGTCCCGCGCGGAAAATACGCTCAGCAAACCCGTCACCTCGAGTAGGTTGTCTTTGAGCACATACCCACATGCGCCTGCATGCCGTGCGCTTTCACGCATAGCGGCGTCGTCATAGTCGGAAACGAGAACAATCCTCGCGCCCGGATCCATTCCCTTGATCTGCCTGCATGCTGCAATTCCATCCTGGTCTTTCCTGCCGATGTCCATAATCACGAGATCCGGCCGGCCGGCCGCATAAGCTACTATTGCGTCAGAGCTACCGGCGCACTCTTGGATCCAGGTCCCCGGCGACGCCACCAACTGCCGGATGAAGCCACGCACGGCGCTATTCTGTTCAACCAATAGGACCTTCATCGCCGAGAGATCACCATGGCTCGAACGTTAAGCTCTGTGGCTGCAAAAGGAAATAGCGGCAAACACACAATTCGTCTGTGTGCTACCGCACGGGTATTCCGGACTATTTAGAGCCACAGGATTCCCTGTCCAGCTAAGCGGCTTTGGCAGACCGGCGGTTGTTTGAGGGCGCCCTTCCCTCTATCAACTCCCTACAACTCCCTGAATCCATCTCCACTAATGCCAAGGTGGAGGTGGATGGACGGAAGCACTGCCACAGCACCAACCCGATTTCGCTTGTCCACGTTCTCTTCCACGCATTCAGCAAGTTGCGTCGTCCAGAAGGCCATTTGCGCGCTAATTTGGACAGCTCTGACTGAGAGTAGCCCAGGACGTCAGTCCTGGGTCTACATTCCCACCGAGAACAGTCCCGCAGGGACGACTGAGAATGCCCAGGACGGACCCGGATTTCCTGTGCAGCTTGGTGGAACCAAGGAGCCTCATGCGGCTTTCCGTGAAGAAAGCCGCATACGCAGACCTGTCTAGAGCAGCGTGCAGGAAATCCGGGGTTAGTCCTGGGTGAACTTGGACCGCACGCGAATGCACAAGCGATCACCAATCTTGGCTCTCCTTGACAACTTAGGAGAGTTCAGGTTACTCTCCTAATCATCTTAGGAGGATAGGTGAAAGACCAGGCTCAGCTTCTTCCAGGAACTCTCGACCTGCTTATTTTGAAGGCGGTTTCCCTCGGCGCGCTCCACGGCTACGGCATCCTTCTGCGCATCGAGCAAATCTCCGGCCGCGCGTTGCTCATTGAACAAGGAGCCCTCTATCCGGCATTGTTCCGCCTGGTGCGCGGCGGATTTCTGAAGTCGAGTTGGGGCACATCGGAAAATAATCGCCGCGCCAAGTTCTACGAACTCACTGCTTCGGGCCGCAAGCGATTCGGCGAAGAAACAGCAGACTGGAATCGTCTCACCACGGCCATGGCCACCGCTCTTGCAGCGCAACCGGAGGAAATATGAGGCTGCTCTCTTTTCTTCGCTCTCTTGCTGCTTTCCGCCTCTCGGGTCTAACAGCGATGTGGACGAGGAACTTCGCTCTCACATCCAGCACCGGGCAGATGATCTTGAACGTTCAGGCGTCCTGCGCGCAGAGGCCGAACGCCGCGCGCGGATCGAATTCGGCGGCTATGTCCGGTACAAGGAGGAGAGCCACGAAGCATCCGGCGGCCAATTCTTCGAGACCCTCTTGCAGGACCTGCGCTTCGCCGTCCGCATGCTGCGCAAGTCACCCAACTTTACCGCGGTAGCCGTGTCGACGCTGGCCCTTGGCATCGGGGCCAACGCGGTGGTCTTTGGGGTGATGAATGCGCTCATTCTGCGGCCGCTCGATCTGCCCCAGGCGCAGAAGCTCTACATGATTGAACGCGGACAACGCAGTGGGGATCAGGACAGTTCCCCGATGCAATCGTATCCCGACTATCGCGATCTGCGTGACCGGAACCGGAGCTTTGACGGGTTGATCGCATACGACATCGATACGGCCGGCCTGGACACGGGCGGCAGTCCGTCTCCCGTCTGGCTCTACGAGGCGAGCGGAAACTACTTCGATGTATTGGGTGTTCAGCCCTATCTTGGGCGCTTCTTTCACAGCTCCGATGAGCACGGCCCCAACAGCGCTCCCTACATTGTGCTGGGTTATGCCTACTGGCAGAGTCACTTCAAGGGTGATCGCGGTGTGGTTGGACGCTCCGTCCAGGTGAACAAACATCCCTACACGATCCTCGGAGTGGCGCCACCACAGTTTCGCGGCACCGAGTTGTACTTCAATCCGGATTTCTGGGTGCCGATCGTAGACACGGAACAGGTGGCAGGGGAAAGCGATCTGGAGGACTCGCGACGCCCGCGGTACCTGGCTGGTGGGACGATTGAAGGCGGGAGTGACTCCTGCGCAGGCTGTTTCCGATCTGAACTCTATCGCTGCTTACCTGGGGAAGACCTATCCCAAGGAAGATGGGCAAGCGAGCTTTTCCCTGGTACGGCCGGGGCTGCTCGGCAACATGCTGGGCCGTCCGGTACGCGCATTCGTTACCGGGCTGATGTTGCTGGCGGGCTTGATTCTACTGGCCGCCTGCGCCAACCTGGGCAGCTTGTTTGCCGCCCGCGCCGCCGACCGTTCCAAGGAGATTGCTCTTCGCCTCGCCCTTGGATCGAGCCGCAAACGCATTCTTCGGCAACTGCTGACAGAGGCAGTACTGGTTTCGCTGATGGGAGGCACAGTCGGAGTGCTGGGCGGGGTGGCGTTGCTGCGCTGGCTGAGCGCCTGGCAGCCGCTCACCGATTTGCCGATCAATATACCCGTGCATCCGGATGCGAAGGTGTATGGAGTGAGTCTGTTTCTCGCCTTGGCCAGTGGATTCCTCTTCGGCATCGTTCCGGTGCGACAGGTGCTGCGAGCCGATCCGTATCAAATCGTCAAGTCGGGATCGACCGGCGCCATTGGTCAGCGGTTTACGGCGCGCGACTTCCTGCTCGTTTTGCAGATCGCGGTCTGCGCGGTGCTGGTGACTTCTTCGCTGGTCGCGGTACGGGGCATGGTGCGCTCACTGCACAGCAATTTCGGTTTCGAGCCGCGGAACGCGGTGCTGGCGAATACTGACCTGGTCATGGCCGGATATAGCCGCGAGCGCGTACCCGCAATGCAGCGACGCATGCTCGATACCCTGGAGACCATTCCTGGAGTGACGGCCGTGGGACTGGTCGACCGGCTGCCGCTGAGCCTGGACTGGAACGACGCCGCTGTCTTCAAAGACAGCACCGTCGACCTGACTGTCTCGAATGAAGCTGCAGAAGCCGGAATGCAAAATATATCTCCCGGATATTTTCATGCAGCGGGCTCAGCCCTACTGGCGGGAAGAGCCTTCACTTGGCATGACGACAAGAGTGCGCCCCGCGTGGCCATCGTGAACCGGGAGTTTGCGCGCAAGGTCTTAGGCTCGGAAACAGGCGCAGTCGGCGCATATTTCAAGCTAATGGACGGGACACGCATACAGGTGGTGGGTATCGTGGAAGACGGCAAATACAAGACCATCACCGAAGATCCGGAACCGGCAGTCTTTATGCCTATCCTGCAGTCGCCGTCCACCTCGACCTGGCTGGTCGTGCGCTCGAATGGCGACCCGCAACAACTGGCCGCCGCCGTGCGGCACACGCTGCGAAACCTGGACGAGGGGTTGCCCTTTACCGTGAAGACGTGGAACAGACAACTGGACAGCGCTTTGTTTGCTTCACGCGTGGCGATGATATCGCTTGGGGTGCTGGGCGTGCTGGGCGCGATGCTGGCGGCGACAGGCATCTTCGGTATGGCTTCGTACTCGGTGAGCAAACGGCTGCGGGAATTTGGGATCCGCATAGCCTTGGGGGCGCAGCGCAAGGAAGTGTTGCGGGCGGCGCTGGGGAGGGCTTCGCGGTTGCTGGCGATCGGTTCTGCCGCAGGTCTGCTTCTGGGGATTATGGCGACGAGAGTGCTCTCATTGATCGTGTATCAGGCGACTCCCCGCGATCCATTGGTGCTTGCCGGTGTCGTTCTCGCCATGCTGATGCTGGGTCTGGCCGCCACGTGGATTCCGGCGCAGCGCGCACTGTCTGCCGATCCTTTGATACTGCTGCGGGATCAATAAAATCGAACGCGAAGAGCAAGGGAAACAGACCTCTCTGCCTTCTCGCCGTCGATGCTATTCATTCCTGGCACGCCGATTTGCGCTTCAACAAACGATGCGCTATGCTCCGGCTCATGCAAATGACCCTGCATCCCGCATTGCTTTTACTGGGTGCTGCCTTGGCCTCGATCCCGACGGCGCCTTCAGCGGTGCTGCTCGAGAATAACGAAGTGAAGGTTGCCCGTGCGCTCGAGAAAAATCAAGTGGTGGGAAAGTTCCACCAACACGATATGAACCGGGTGATGATCTACCTCCAGTCGGGCCGGCAACGATTCGAATATCAGGACGGGAGGAAACCGGCGGTGTTCGATTGGAAGGCGGGTCAGGTGGTGTGGAGCCCGCCCAGCGGGATGCACTCGCCGCAAGTCCTCGATCATGATTTCGATATCGTCGAGATCGAATTGAAGACCTCAGGGACAGACAAGGCGATCACCAGCGACCTCGATCCACTCAAAGTAGATCCCGCCCACTACAAGCTGGAATTTGAGAACCCCCAGGTGCGCGTTCTGCGGGTCAAGATCCCGCCACACGGAGTTGCTCCCATGCACGCGCATGCGACTGATCGCGTAACCGTCTTCCTCACCGACCAGAATTTTCGCACCAAAGACTCTACAGGCAAGGTAGCGACGGTAGAACACAAAGCCGGTGACGTCGCTTGGGGGACGCCCATCGAGCATACGGAACAGAACCTCAGCGACCAGCCTTTTGAAGCAGTCACCGTCGAAATCAAGAAATAACCGCGCCCGGCAAGAACTCGTTCCCTCACGAAGGACGGAACAAGAGGCTAAGCCGAAATAAAGTTGAAAATCTTATTCCTTCCTTATGCGCTTCGCCCTGTAATAGAGGGAGAAGCGAGCACCTGGTCCTGCTTAAACTTCAGTGGGAACACGCGAACCAATTCGCGGGACGGCTATTCGGACCCAGGCCAAAGGGGAGTTGAAATTGGGAGCCACCGCTCGGGTAAACGGCACCGCCACCGTGTCCGAGTGCTTAGTTCGTCCCTCAACTTCTCGAGACATACCGGCTGTCACCGCAATCTATGCCAAGTTCGTCACGACGACCACGGCGACCTTCGAGATCGTGGCTCCGGATGAGCCCGAGATGTCGAGAAGACGGCAGGCCGTTCTGGATCGCGGTTTGCCGTTTCTAGTCGCGGAGCTCGAGGGCTATGTCGTGGGCTTTTGTTATGCATCGCAATTCCGCCCTCGCGAAGGTTATCGTTATACGGTCGAAGACTCAATTTACGTGCGCGCGGATTGCATCGGCCACGGGGTCGGCAAGATGCTCCTGGCGGAGCTGATCTCCGAGTGCCAGGCGAGAGGCTGTCACTCGATGGTTGCCTGTATCTGTGGAGTGAATGTCTCCTCGGTCCGTCTGCACGCGTCGCTTGGATTTCAGGAGGTGGGCTTGCTGCCGGAAGCGGGCATCAAATTTGGCGAATGGCTGCGGCTGTTGATCATGCAGCGTCCCTTGCAATGAGATTCAGAATGGCATGCTGACTCATCGGGCATAGAGAAACGTGCCGCACATATCCGTTGAGTTGGCAATCACCTCGGGCTTGAACACCGGCATTTTTTCTCCGGAGAAGAAGGCAAGGTGCAAATTGCGCCCCGCGACGAATGCGGCGACCCACTGAGTATCCTCGGTCCCACAAATGGAAGTTTTGTGCAGGAATTTTTTCGAGGCTGGTATGCTCAGCCGGTAAAGACTGCCGCGTCCACCGGCGCTGCTGTCTACATCGAAGACTGCGCTTACCTCGCCCGGCTCGAGATCACGAATGCGAGCGATGGGAAAGCTGGAAAAGTTGATCGCTATCTTGGCATCACCAAACGCCACGTCGCCGGTGATCGACTCGGCCGGCGAGTTCGCCGCACGCCAAGGTCCTAGTTCCTGCGCTGCAGCCGACACACAGCAGGCCAGCACCAGTCCCAAAATTCTCTCTCGCTTCATCTCTTGAGGATGACATTCATAGAATCTTTGAGCAACTCCGGCTGTCTCTGTAACCGTGTTAACCCGCCGAAGGATATCGGCTTATGGGAATCGTCATACAGCCATCAACGATTCTTCAGCCTAATGTCGCTTAAAGCTCCATAGATCGGCACAAATTTTAATGACAAGCATACTTGACATCACCCGGAAAACGAATGTAAAGTTTGCTTGTCATGCGAAGGAGCCCTCTTATGTCACTTTGCTCGAAGAATATGACCCCACTTCAACGCCGGTCTACACAGCTGATGGGCAGTGCCATGGTGCTTACGGTGGTCACCAACCTTACTACCCCGAGCCTTCCCAACCCGCTAGTCGATATCTTTCCTGGGCTTTCGCAGCTCGCCGCGCACAATGCGCATCCTTCTCCTCTCATGCTCGGGGTGCTTTCGGCGCTTGCCGTACTGCCGGTTTTGCTTGCCGTGTGGGTAGCCGCTCGTTATCTGAAGGCCGAGCCGGACGAGTTCATCCGCGCGCTCGTTGTGCGATCGTTGTTGTGGGGCTTTGCCATCACCATGGCTGGGGATGCTGTTGTCGGGGTCTTCATGAGCGTTTATGCGCGCCCGTTTCCGCTCACGATATTGAACGCCGACTTGTTCTTCATTTCAACAGGGATCGCGTTTCGGCTTCTTCAGCGGAGCTACAGGTGAAGAACTCTCTACGCATGCTCCGTGCCGAAAGGAATTGGAGCCAGGCCGACCTTGCCGAGAAGCTCGGAGTCTCCCGGCAGTCGGTCAATGCGATTGAGACCGGTAGATTTGATCCCAGCCTTCCGCTGGCGTTCAAATTGTCCAAACTTTTTGCTCTGCCCATCGAAACTATCTTCTCTGAGTGAACCAGCAGAGTTCTCATTGCGCAAGCCAGTCATCTCTTGTTTTCAACTCAGCCTTAGTGTCGTGATGCCGGCGGGGTACTCCTCTTCAAACAACAGATCTTCAGTCGACGCCGCACGAGATTCGCTGAGGTACCGCATACCAAGCGCCGCAGAAGCAAGGGCCAGAATCATCATAAGGCGACCAAACGGGCGATTCAGCAGTCGGCCCTCAAGCTCGGCCGCTTTACTTAACAAGCGTAGGAAGAACACCAGGCCACCAAAGAAGACAAAATGAATTTGTGCTTTACCGGGTAGATACGAGCAGGTGAAGGGTATCTTCGGAAACGTGTACAGGCACAATTCGACCAGAAGAATTCCCAGCCCTAACATCACAGCGAAATGCCCCACGGCGGGGCGCCAGGGATACACCAGAAGGCAGGTGGCAATGACAAGCAAGACCGGAGCAACGGCCAATGCGAGCCACGAAAAGCGAATACCTTTCTGGTAATCCCGAGCGGAACGAATCCGGGTGATGCGAATAATCCAGTTCGCCTGCAGCGAAATCGGAATCGAAGCCACCACGCGTAATGCCAGGACGACGAGGATCATCATCAGCATGCTGGCAAAGAGGAACGAACTGCTGATGGTTGCTCCTGCCGATCCGATTCCTGCGGGGATAATGTTCACGTAACCGATGACGATGGTGATTCCGAGCCCTAAATAGAAGCAGAAAATCATGCGATGCTGACGGCTTCTCAGCAGGGTTCGTATGCTGAAGAGAGTGAGGGCTTCGGTGAGTGGGCTGCCGAAGTGCGGTGGCCACGGGAACCATCGCGTCCGAGGGAGGATGTCGGGTTGCTCGACTATCTTTGGCATCAAACGGAAATAGCACAAAAGCAATGCCACGCACGTTCCGAGCGCGGAGACGCCTAAGCCGATCCATGCGCGTATTGCCAGGGGAGCGAGCGCGGGATGCGTCGATCCATTGAGCTGGTTGAAGAGCGCCAGGAACCAGTAGGAAGGGAGCCACTCAAGCAGGCGTTGATTCTGCGGAGAACTAAGCGCCGCCGGCGATTCGAGCGATGGCTCAAGGAGGTACACGCTTAGCAATGTGCACATGACCACTGCCGGCAAGACCGCGGACAGACCAAGGAAAAGCTGACGCGGAAGCAGATTCGCTGCCAGGCCTTGCAGGGTGAGAACGGTGAAGACAAAGAAGGCGCCCGCCGCGGAGATAGTAATCCAATAGGCAGGCAACGCTCTTAGCATGCCGACTACCCCGCTGTTGCTGGATCTAAAGAGCAAAGGCCATATAAGGCCGGAGAAGATGTTCAGCGCAACCACCGCGAGAGCGGGTGCGGCGAAGAGCGCGGCAAGCTTGGCCAGAAACAACGTGCTCTTCCTGACTGGTAATGGTGCAAGCACCAGAAGATCCCGTCGATCGGGAAAGGCCGCGTCCCAGTTGAGTACGGCGATGAGCCCGGCCACGGTCATCGACGTTTCAATGAAAAAGTGTTCAAACATCCATGCGGTTGTTATGGGTAAGGCGTCCCCATTCATGAGCAGAAGCGGAATCGTGAACAGGAAACTGAAGGTGCAGAAGATGACAGCAAAGTGCCCGATCAATTTGGCTGGGTCGGCGTCGGACGACAGCAGATCAAGGTCGACGACGCGGAGAAGGAAAACGCGATAGAGAGTACGAAACTGAAGTTTTCGGTGGGCCCATTCGCTATGCATGGATCAAGTCCGCTATCTCTCGTGAAATAGCATCCGAATCTGTTTCAACGGCCAGTTGGGAAAATATTTCTTCAAGCGTGGGTACCGCCATTAAGACTCTCAACCGCTCGATGGAGTCGTCTGCGACCACTTTGCCGCGATGCAAAATGACGACGTGAGAACAGACGCGTTCCACTGTTTCCAGTTCGTGCGAACTGAAGAGCACGATCTTGCCGCGTGCTGCCAATTCTTTAATCAGGCTGCGCAAGATGAGCGATGAACCGACATCGAGGCCGGAGAACGGCTCATCCAGCAGTATCAGATCGGGATTGTGCATCAGGGCCGCGCTAAGAAGAATCTTTTGCCGCATGCCTTTTGAGTACGACGAGATCGCCACGTCGCGGTCACCGTGCATTCCGAAGAGGCGGAGAAGCCCAAGGATCCGTTCGTTTGCGGAACTCCGGTCCATGTCCCGTAACTGGGCGACCATTACCAGATACTCCAGGCCGCTCAAGTGCGTGTAGAGATGAGGCTCTTCCGGAACATAGCCAATCCGTTGCCGATAGGCCATGGGATTTCCCGTGATGGGCCGCCCTGCGAAGAGGATTTCTCCCGAGGTCGGTTCAATCAATCCCGTGGCCAGCTTCATGGTGGTGGATTTCCCCGAACCATTTGCACCAAGGTAGCCCGTTACCTCTCCCGGACGAGCGATGAAGCTTACGTGGTCCAGAGCCGGAATGCCAAGGTAACGTTTATAGAGATTGCGAACCTCGAACATGGAAACTTTCTGGCTTCACAGTCCCTACGGCGTGGTCTCAAGGACCACCTCAGCGTGCGATGGCGCCCGAAACGTGAGCGTATAGCAAGGCACCCGGTCGGACCATTGCACCGAGACGGTGAGCAGGTTGGGGTGACTTAAGAGTTGAATCAGAGTGAAGAAAATCAGTGAAAACGTCATCCCCGCTTGAAGGAGGCGAACCGGGCCCATTCCAGGACCGGTGATAATCGTTCCGGAAGTAATGGATACCTGCCCGGGATCGTTCTGTATCCGGCATCGCTGGCGTAGCAGAGAAATAGCTCCATCGATTAGCAAGGGGACGATTGCGCCCTGTTGATGTTCCTCGTCGAAGATCCATAACATCTCGGTGCCAAACTCGTCTCGAAACGAGGCTGGATGAAGGCGAAGCAGAAAACTATAGGCAAAACGAGAAACCATCCTGTTCATGCTCTTCCTACCCTCGCTTCCCGAAGACGCAATTTGGCCTGGCTAACGACGGTTTGTAACCGGTCCACCTCTGCGGCCAAGGCGTCCTTTCCTTCTTTCGTGAGCGTATAGAAACGCCGATCATCATCCTTCGTAGAAGCAGACTTGCCTTTCGATGACGGAGATGGCGGGGCATCCGAGACCAAACCCGCGTCCATTAACTTCTTGAGGTTGTCGTATAACGTACCCGGCCCCAACCTGTAGTGACCGTCCGAATTGCGTGCGACTTCCTTAATAATTCCGTAGCCATGCAAATTACCACCAGCCAGCGCTAAAAGAATCTGCAGGGTTGCGGACGAAAGCGGAGCGTTCTTGGTAGTCTCGGATTTCATATCGGACTCCGACTATATCGGAGTCCGACTAGCGTCGTCAACATGTTTTTTCCCGGGAAAATGCTCTCGAATCGCGGCCGAAGGATCTGCCTGAGAACGATTTCCCACCACGCTGCGCTGGACATGGCCGAAGCCGAGGGACCTGCGGTGCGCCCCTGCCCCAAACAACCGCCTGCAGCTCTTTCAGCCACTATTTAACGCCACATGAAAACGCCACCCTCCCCTTGTCATCCCGAGCGAAGCCGAGGGACCTGCGGTGCGCCCTTCCCCCAAACAACTGCGCGTTACAAATCCCTTACAAATCCAAGCTACCTTTTTTACGGCAGGAGTCCTCTAATAAATGTGGAGGCAACGCCCATGCCTAATACATCGTTGCTAGCTCACGAACTGTTCTGCCTGCATCTCAAATCCTTCTACGGGGAGCAGCCTTGTTCACCTTCTCCAGAAACTCCAACTGTATGCGCGTCAAAGAAGAAAGGGGGTAAGAGGTCTCTCGCTACCAGCTCTTTGCGCCTTCGGAAATGGCGCTAACAGCGATGCGGGTAGAGTTCGCCAGGCTCATGCTTCTCTCAGGTCAGCCTGCGAAGTGAGACCTTCTCCGGACCGGGAAAATTAGACGGTATGGGAATCGTCACAGTGGATGTTGCAGCCCATTGGACACCGCGTGCCAGTAGCGTCTGAAAGCCCACGCAGTCAAGATCTGGATTTGGCTCACCGGCCCAGGTATGGCCAAGCATCGTAGTGTAGACACGGCCTCTTCCGTAGCTCCGGACCCAATCCATCGGCTCGTTCTGATTCGACACCGGCGAATGCGCATAGGTAAGAATCGTCAAGCCTTCCGCGGGCCCATGCTGGCCGTGGGTGAGCTGTTCGGAAGGGTGCATCCACACCTTTGGCATCCCCGCAGTGATTGGATGGTAAGTATCGCGCACATGAATTTGAAAGTCCAACCGCGGAGGATGACCGGGCTCCAACCCTGTTCCTTTTGGAATGACTATGATTTCGTCATCGCCGGCTACGGCCAGTCCGGGCCCAAAAGATGGCGACCGCCAACCCAGCCCAATCATCTCGTTGTAGGCCTTCCAATTCAGAAAGGCGTTGTTGGCTGCGTGGTAAACCACCAGACCGCCCCCTCCTGAGACAAACTTCTCCAGGGATTCCTGAACGCTGGGAGGCCACGCAATCCCATCTGCCAGATGACCCCCATTGAAGTTGTTGATGACCACGTCGTAACGAGAGAAATCGGGCTTCCAGGAGTTCCAGGCATCCTGAGAGGCCCCCCGCGGCGGGCTGGTGGATACCTCGACTGAAAACAGGGTGGTCGCCGTCAAGATCTCAGCGATATCATGCGTCGCCGTTGCCCAGTCATGATTGTTGACGCCATCCACAATAAGGACCCGCACTGGCGTAGAACGGGCGTGCGCACCTCGAGGCGATACTGCCAGGAGCGCGAGGGAGCGGAGCGTGAATTGCCTTCGGGAAATGATCATGAGATATAAGCAAACCTGGTTCCTTTATACAATTCCCAGAAGTCAGGTTTTGATTTTTCCCCGGAAATAGACGGTGCTGAGCGTTCCCATAACAAGCAGCGTGGCAAAACAATATGGCAGGTAGCGCCAGGGTGCGTCGGGGATCGGGATCAGGCTTAAAAACAGAACCGCGCCAATGACCAGAAGCGTGATCACCGCCACGATAAGTTGCATCAACGTCAAGGTGTGGTGGCGCGCGAGATAGAAGGGCGCCGCCACGCAAACGGAAAAATACCCGCCCAGAAATCCGAAGGAGGCGATTTGCATCAGATAGTCCATTGCGTTTGCCATGGCCACTCCGCTCGTGATGAGAAGGACGGGGACGATCAGGGCAACCAATCCAATCACAAAAAGAGCGCGGGAGGGAGTCCCATTCACTGGATGAATCCTTGCGAAAAACGGCGCGAATAGGCGCTCCCGTGCCATGGAGAAGATAACCCGCGCGCCGGCGTTCAAGCCTCCTAAAGCGCAACCAAAGCAGCTCAGAGCCACACCCAGAGAGCTAATCCAGCCGAGCGCAGGTAGATCAATGGAGCGGGCAATCAGATCGAGCGGGGCGTTGGTTTGATCGAGACCGAGATTTCGATCATGAGAAAGCGCCGTGATCGAGTAGATGCTGGCCATGAAGAGCAGACCCAAGAGCAAAAGACAGAAGATCATGACGCGCGGAATGGTGCGTGTAGCGGATTGGGCCTCCTCGCTCAAAGTGGTCGAGCTCTCGAAGCCTGCCAGCATCATGAAAGCCAGGACAAGGCCCATCTTGATCTGCGGAGAGCGGGTGCCTGCCAAGTGCAGCTGTGCTTGATCGATACCGTGGACATTCCGCCACATGGCAATAGCCAGGATCAATACAATGACACCGACCGAGATCGCCTCGGTGCAGAGCATGACCTTGGTGGAAAGCTTGATATCCCGATAAGACGGGAGCCACGCCAGCACAACCACCAGCAACGTAAGCAGAATGGAACCTGCCTTGCCGATGGGGTGATTGGTGAAGTGGGCCATGACCATGCCGAGATAATAGGCACTGGCAACAACCGAGCTGGTCACGATAAACGTCATGGCCACAACGTAGGACCAGCCGGTGAGAATGCCGGGCCACGGGCCAAGCCCTATTTCCGCATAGCTGCTGAGAGAACCCGCTGAAGCGAACCTGGATGCGAAGACATTGATGTTGATGGAGATGAAGAGAAAAACACCAAGTATTCCCAGAAACAAGAGCCAGGTACCGTTTCCGGTTTTCGCGATGAGCAGAGGGATCACGGTTCCGAGAGTCGCGGCTGGCCCCATCGTGCCCACGGCTTGAGCCACATTCTCTAACGCCGAGAGATAATTTCGCCGCAGGGCGCTTCCCTTGGGAACTGCAGGCGGTTCATTCACGGTGTTTGTCGTCATGGCGTTTCAAACCGAGCGCAGCGCGATGCGAAAGCCCGTCTCGTCGTTGCGGCTATCTGGAAATTTAGGGTTTCGAGTCGCCGATTGCAGGTAGGCCGGGCGGTCGCTCCCCCAGGAGCCGCCTCGGATAACCTTGGCTAAGCTTCCGGGGCAATAGGCGTCCGCACACCATTCCCAAACGTTGCCGGAGAGATCATAAAATCCAAGCGCATTGCGAGCGAAGCTGGCCACCGGCGAAGTGCGGGGGAACAGATCTTCGTAGCCGCCGGGGACGACACCCCACCAGGAAGGCATATCGATACGGGACTCAGCGCCGGCATAATTGCCGAAGTTTGCGGGCGGAGGCCATCCAGGTCCCCACGGATACGTTCCTGCGCTGTGGTAGAGACGCGCTTCAGGAGAAGCGCCCTTTTCCTCGCCAAGTCCGACGGCCATGCTCCACTCGAGATCGGTGGGGAGACCGTAGCTTTGCCGGCCATCCATCTTTCTTGAAGCCCGCTCTTGTGTAGTGAGCCAGGCGCAAAATTCGAGGGCATCGATATAGCTGACTCCGACCACGGGATGATCCTCGGTCTGGGCAAAACCGGGCGACTCCCAACTGTGCCCATGGGGAAGCCAATCGAAGTCATCCTTTCCGAGGGTCAGCATGTTTCCCGTAGCGTCGTATCGCGTAGCCAAAACAAAGGCCGCAAAATCCTTTACGCGGGTGGGCCAGGCCGCGAGCCAGGCACCTTGAGTCAGCTGGATGAGAGGGATTCCCAACGAGTTGGTCGTTTGATTCAACGCCGGTCTTCTTTCCCGTATACAGCTTGCAAAACCGAGAAATTTGCGAGTTGGTCCGCGAGCGCAGGATCGAGATGAAACAAGGCGCAGCTCTTCCGCCATGTCGCCAGACGCATTTGCCCAAGCTGAGGTGATTCGATGGTAGCAAAGTGGCTTATTTCCATCAGCGAGCGAACCTGGTACTTCAGGTCATTCCCGGGAAGATACTTGGAGACGAGCATAGCCGCGGTTTCATTTGGATGCGCAAAGGCCTCCTCCCACCCGCGATTGGTGGCGCGCAGGAATTTGGCCAGAATTTCGGGGTGAGCCCGCAGGAAATCACTGCGCGCGAAATAGACCTGGGAGTACGTGCTGTAGTTGTTGGCGTAGCCGGGAAAGACGTTGACTCGAATGCCTTTCTCCTCGAGGGCGACCTTTTCATCAATAAGGTAGACAACCTGGGCATCGATCTGACCGGCAGCCAGAGAGGTGATGTCATCCCCTATTTCTTTGGTTTTGACTTGAGGAAGGGAAAGGCCATTGGCTTTGAGCATGATGTCCAGCTGGGGAAGGTCGTAGGCGTGGAGACCAATTGTCTTTCCGGCGAGATCCTTGACTTGGCCGAGGCGGCTGCTGCGAAGAGTAATGATGCCTAACGGAGAGGCCTGTAACGTGGCCGCGAATGCCTGGATTGGTTGATGTGCCCGGCGAGCCTCGAGGAGCACCATGCCGTCGGCGCAGCCGATGACGTTGCGCCCCTTGACCACGGGTCCCACGGTGTCGAGCGTCGTTCGGTTCACCGGCTGTATGGTGACGTCGAGACCTTGCTGCGCGTACCAGCCCTTTTCTTTCGCGACCAGGAGGCCTGCGAATTGGGCATTCTCGATCCAGTCGAGCTGAACGGTTAGTGGAAACAGCGCTTCGGCCTTAGGGCAGTTTCGCAATTGGTGTAGACCGAACCCGGATGTCCTGTAGATCTTGTTGGAGCTAGCGAACTGCATGCGACTTTCCGCGAAGAAAGTCGCACATCCTTGTCCTCGGCCAGTGCCGCGCTGCAGGAAATCCGGGAAGCCACAGCCCTTTTCGTGGTTTTCTCCCAAGGAAAACCACACCTCGCGATCTTTATCAGGCCACAGTAATTGCGAAACTGCCTTAGACAGAGGATGGAAAAGCACCGCCAGCGCCAGACAAATGAGCGGCCAGGCCATTCGCGTCGATCGCGGTTCTTTTCCGAATCTCACCAGGACACTGCTCCTTAGGTTAAATGTGAGGTAAACATCCAATCTGTCTGTGCCTTATTGCACAGTAGCAAATGTGTCGAGAATGAAATAGTCGTAGCGTGCTGTGGGAAGGGGCCTCCTGAATGCGGAACCAAAGTAAATTCGCATGTTTATTAGTTGCGTCGGCGGTGCTGGCAAGTGGCGCCGGCGCGCAGCGCGTCCTGACGGAGAGCGGAACGATATCCGGGGTGCGGGCAAATGGGTTAAGCATCTACAAAGGTGTCCCATTCGCTGCCCCGCCAGTGGGTGACCTGCGTTGGCGCCCCCCGGAACATGCCGCACCCTGGACTGGTACTCGTAAGGCGAGTGCGTTTGCCCCGGCCTGCATGCAAGTTGGGGTGTCCATGCCGGGTGAGACGCCGCCGAAGGTGGATGAGGATTGTCTCTACCTGAACATCTGGACGCCGGCGAAGAGCGCCCACCAGCGCTTGCCCGTGATTGTCTGGATATATGGCGGCGGGTACATCAACGGGTCGGCCTCGATGCCTCTCTACTGGGGTGACCGGCTGGCAGAGAAAGGCGCGATCGTTGTCACCATTGCCTATCGACTTGGCCCGCTCGGGTTTCTTGCGCTTCCGGCGCTGACACGCGAATCCCCACACCACTCGTCCGGCAACTACGGCCTGATGGACCAGATCGCCGCGCTCGAATGGATCCAGAGAAATATTGCTGCCTTTGGCGGCGATCCGAAGAATGTAACCATCGCCGGCCAATCCTCCGGAGCCATATCGGTCAGCATCCTAATGGCCTCGCCTCTTGCCAAGGGCTTGTTTCAGCGCGCCATCGGAGAGAGCGGCGGCCTGTTTGAGCCGCTCCAACTGGCACCAAAGTACCTGCTGGCCAATGCAGAACACGACGGGGAGAAGTACGCCGTTTCGCTTGGTGCAACTTCGCTTCAGCAACTACGACGGTTGCCGGCCAATCTGCTCACCGGCGATGCGGGCGGTATAGTCCACCCGGTGATTGAACCCTATCTGCTTCCTGTTTCGCCGTACCAGGCCTTCGCCTCAGGGCAGCAGAACGACGTCCCGCTGCTGATCGGCTCGAATGCCGACGAGGCGCGGGCGATTATCGATGCGACTCACGAGACGGCCGCCACGTTCGACAGCGATATGGAACAAAGCGTCGGGAAACTCCCTCCTCCGCTGCTTGCGGCCTATCCGCACGCAACCGACCAGGATGCGAAGCAGGCGCGGCTCGGCCTGGAGCGCGACCTCCGTTTTGGCTGGGACATGTGGGCCTGGGCGAGGTTGCAAGCCACAACCGGACAGAGCAGCGTCTACTATTACTTGTTTCGACAGCAGCCCCCGTTCGCAGCCGGCTCAGTCTATGCGGGGTGGGGCGCGAGCCACTTTGCCGAACTGTGGTACGTCTTCGACCATCTGGACCAGGAGCCGTGGCGATGGAGCGAGGCAGATCGAAGAGTGGCCGCGGAGATGTCCAGCTACTGGGTCAACTTCGCGAAGTCGGGCGATCCGAACGGCCCGGACCTTCCCCACTGGCCTGCCTTCACCAACACGGAGAGCAAGGTCCAGTATCTCGGCGATCCGATCACCGTTGGCGGGGTGGCGAATATCCAGAGCCTGACCGTCTTCGATGCCGTGTACGCGACGGTGCGAGGGAAGCCATTTGCCGCACGGTAAGGTGTCACGGACCCTTCGCCGCCCACCCTTGAGGAAGCGCTCAAACCGCTGCGGAGGAATCGCCCTTTTCGCCACGATCATGCTGTCCCTTGGTTGCTTCCACTCACCAGCGCAGCCTGATCAAGGGAACACATCGCTCAAGCTGAAGCGAGGTCAAGTCACTATTTTCCGTGATCGATGGGGCATGGCCCACCTCTACGCCGCCCGCGAGGAGGACGGCTTTTTCGGCCTGGGCTATGCGACGGCTGAGGACCGTCTCGATCAGATTTTGTTGTTATATCTCGGCGTCAAGGGCGAACTGGCGGCCACGTTCGGTCCGGGGCCGATTGGCAGCGACAAGGTGGGAGCGATGCTCGGGGGAAAGATACCCGACACCGTCGCCTCGGACCTGCGAGTGAAAAAGTTCCAGATCCTGGAGCAAGCACGCCTGAACATTTCGAAGATCCCAGCGCAATACCGTCTGGATCTGCAAGCCTACATAGCGGGAATCAACCAGTTCATGGTTGACCACCCTGCACGCAAACCCGCCTGGGCGCCGGTGCTTGAACCCGCCCTTCCGCTCGCGCTTCTCTGGCAGTTTACTCTCGAGGCGGACGCGATTTGCCCCGCCCGCATGGCGGCGGAGGCGCAGAAAGTCGTGTACCAGCCGAGTCCGCTGACCACCAGCGAAGCGTCGGATGCCTTTGCCATCGGGCGAAGCAAGACGGCGGATGGAGGGATCATCTTCTCTTCGGATTCCCACCATCCGTGGGAGGCTGTGGGAACCCTTTTCTACCCCTGGCGCATGAAGGCGGGTTCGCTCGATGTACAGGTCTTCGACGTAAGCGGCGCCGCGATGTTTTTCTTCGGCCACAGCAATGACTTCGCCTGGGGATGGACAGAGGGACCACGTTACACCGGAGACTGTTATCGTGTCCCAACTGTAAAGGGAGACCCACGCGCTTACCTGTTCGATGGAAAGCTTCAGCGGATGGTGGTGACGCCGTACACGATCAATGTCCGTGGCGCTGCGCCTGTTACCGGTGAGTTCGAGTACACGCGTCACAACGGTGTCCTTTCGCCGGTGGTGGATCGACGTGGAAACGACGCTTTTGTTGTGAGCTCGGCGTATTTCGACCAGGTCGGCATGGGAAACGCCGAACTCTACGAGATGGCTCATGCCCGCACGCACGCCGAGATCAAGGCCGACCTGGCGCCGATGGATCTCTATCCCGCCAACCTGATCCTGGCCGGGCGGGATGGGACCTTGCTCTACATCCGGCCTGGCCGTCTTCCGAAGCGTCCAGACGGGGTGGACGTTACCCTTCCCCTTGACGGGTCGACATCTCGCACAGCGTGGACGGGATTCGTTTCCCTGAGCGAAGCTGTGCAGGTCGAGAACCCGCCCCAGGACTATGTGGGCAACGACAATGTGAGCCCCGACCGCATGTACGCCACACCTATTTTCCATCCCGAAAAATACCCGGCCTATTTCGCGTTCGACCCCGGCCAGACCAACAGGCGCCAGCTGAGGATGATCGAACTACTAGAAAATGCCCATGGGATCAGCGACGAGGCCGCGATCCGGATCACCATGGACGAAAAGGTTTTTGGAGCCGACCAATGGGCAGGCATGTTCAAAACACTCCAGCTTTCGGGCGCCTGGGCTAAGAACAGCGATCCGGACCTGGCGACGTTTGTTGCGGCGCTGGAGAGTTTCGACGGTGTGTTTGCAAAAGAGTCGCAGGCGGCACTCTACTATATGGCTTTTCGCGAAGCGTTGCGCGCGGCGTCGCACAAGACCGCTGGGGAGATCGAGGGCGCTGTCGAAACCGGTCAGCCGCTCTCGCCGGCCCAACAGCGGAGTGTGGAGGACGCGATGCTGGCGGCGTACGCTTCTCTTCGCCGGGGATTTGGCACAGTGAACCTCGTCTTCGGCGACGTTCACCGTATCGGACGAGGCCCGGATTCCTTTCCCGTCGGCGGCGCCGCGATCGATTCGTCGCAGGACAAAAGAGAGCTCAACACGATCGGTGCGTGGGTTCTGCAGCCGAGCGGGGCGGAAGCGATGCGGACCATGGCCTTTAGACAGGACGTCAAGAACCCGGCGCTGCTCGACGCATACTGCTGTCAGCGCGTGCCATTCGTGGTCGCGTTCCACCCGGATGGGTCGCTGACCTCCTACTCCGAGATGCTGCCGGGGGTAAGCGACGATCCGGACTCGCCGCACTTTGGCGACCAGATGCGCCTGGCAAGCCAAGTGGAACTGCGACCCGACTACTTCTACTTGCGCGACTTGAGGGGGAACACAGAGTCCCGGAAGGATATCGTGGTCACTGGCGCATCCGCGCCGATGGACAAAAAGTGAGGTGAGCGATCGCTGATTGAGCGGAATTGATCTTGCCCGCCAGCTGCAGCGGATGGACAGGATGTTGTTTAAGCGAACACCCGCAAGCACCGCTGCTTGAAGCGGTGATGCGCGGTTGGTTGGCGACTCGGAGCGGTCCTGCCAGTATCTCCTAGAGCGATTGAGCGACACTCACCTTTGTCAGTGTCCCAATCATGCCTTCTTCAGCTTCGGTAAGCTGAACGACTAAGCCGTCCTGACACCGGAAGCGAGCGTAGTAGCTGGCTCCCAGCGTCCAAATCTCTTCAACCACGGCAGCGCCAGAGCCGGCCAGGCGGACGATCTGGCCTCGCTTCAAGTCGGACAATTTACGAATACCGTTCACATAGGCAGATTTCAAGAGGGAACCCCCAAAGCGGCTTAAATGTGGCCGAATATGGTGATTATCGTTGACCCCAAATAGCACAGTCAATGTGACGTGTTGCGTGTCGACGTTACCTTTTCGCGTGAGACTCAACGCCCGGGTACTCAAAACTGTGCCATTAACGCCAATCGTCCCAATATCGGTCGTTCGGTCTGACTCGGAAGGGGTATTGTGTTTAGTTATCCTTAACGACGGCTGGGGTCTCAAGTCTCAAAAGCGAGCCTCGGGTCACCCACGCTCCGTGTCCCGGTAGCCGTCCCGTTTTTGCCTGCGTGTGCAGCAGGATCTGAAAAGATCCAGCATCCAAAAGCTGAGGAGAACTCCCTGAAATGAAGAGCTATACGGAATACCTTGTTTTCGAAACCAAAAAGCGGAAAGAGATGGTGCACATCACCGATCAAGTGGAAACGGTGGTGCGAAAGAGCGGTGTGAAGGATGGACTATGCTTTGTCTCGCCGATGCACATTACCGCAGCGATCTACGTGAACGATCTGGAGGACGGCCTGATCGAGGACATCAGCAAATGGTTGGAGGAGCTTGCGCCGGCACGGCCGGACTACAAGCATCACCGGACGGGTGAAGACAATGGCGACGCCCATTTAAAGGCACTGCTGCTGCACCACGAAAGCACGCTACCGGTGACCAAAGGCAAACTCGACCTCGGAACCTGGCAGAGGGTGTTCTATGCGGAGTTTGATGGGCAGCGGCCCAAAAGAGTGATCGTGAAGGTGCTCGGAGTTGAGTGAGGGCCGGTGCGACGAGCTTTTTTGAAGTTTTTGAGGCGGTGAGGGCATCTGTTGGTTGGAGGCACATTGCCGGAAGCGAAAACACCAACAGGCACATCCGCCGGGAGCAACGCGGTAACAGCAGTTGGCGGTGCACCGGGATCGTCTCACCCCAATCTGATCCTCGGCATATGCTGCATGAGCCTGTTGATCGTGGGCATGGACGTTACCATCGTGAACGTGGCCTTGCCTGCGATTCAACAAGATCTCCACGCGACGCTCTCAGGCCTGCAATGGATCCTCGACGCGTATACGCTTGTGGTTGCCACCCTGCTCATGCTCTCGGGCTCCCTGTCAGACCGTTTTGGGCGGAGGCGCGTTTTTCAAATTGGCCTGGTTCTGTTCACCGCGGGATCGCTGCTGTGCAGTATGGCGCATAGCATCGGCCAGCTTATCGGTTTCCGTGCCCTTCAGGGTCTGGGCGCGTCCATGCTCAACCCGGTAGCCCTCTCCATCATCGCCAACGCTTTCCCGGAGCCAAAGGCCCGAGCACACGCGGTCGGTGTTTGGGGAGCTGTGGCCGGCGTATCGCTGGCGATTGGCCCGCTGATTGGCGGCGCGTTGACGCAGGCCGTCGGCTGGCGGTCCATCTTCTGGATCAACCTACCCATTGGCCTTACAGCCGTGGCTTTGGCTGCCAGGTTCGTACCAGAATCCAAGGCGCCGCGCGCACGGGCGTTTGATCCGGTCGGACAACTACTGGTGTTTGCCGGCCTGGCCTCGTTGACCTCGGCGGTGATTGAGGGACCGCACACGGGCTGGACATCCTGGACGATCGTCGGCTTGTTTGTTACGGCAGGCGCCGCCCTGGCGCTCTTCGTGTTCTACGAGCCACGGCGTAAAGACCCCCTGCTGGACTTACGCTTCTTTCGCAGCATACCGTTCAGTAGTGCGACGCTGCTGGCGCTTTGCGCCTTCGCCTCATTCGCCGGCTTTCTTTTTCTAAATGCGCTGTACCTGCAACAGGCACGCGGATTCTCCGCCTTTCATACCGGTCTTTGTACGCTGCCCTTGGCCGTCATGATGATGGTCAGCGCCCCGCTCTCCGGCCGGCTGGTCGGCCGTTACGGCACACGTCCTTCGTTGCTGGCCGCGGGCGCGGCCTTCCTGCTGAGCACGCTGATGCTCACCCGGCTGAGTAGCGATACTCCCCTTGCCCTATTGCTGTTGGCCTATGCGTTGTTTGGGCTTGCCCTTGGCATGGTGAACCCGGCTATCACCAACAACGCGGTTGCCGGCATGCCCTTGTCACAAGCCGGGGTGGCGGCAGCGATCGCATCCACCGGCCGGCAGGTGGGAGCAGCGCTGGGCGTGGCGGTGGCCGGCACCGTCGTCGCCGCTAGTCACGCAAAGGGTTTGGATTTTACCCAGGCTACGCACCCCATCTGGTGGATCATGACCGGATGCGGTGCTCTTGTCCTGCTGCTCGGTTGGGCTTCTAACACATCGTGGGCGCACACCAGCACGGGCCAGGTCGCACACTTATTCAACTGACGACGGGGTGGGCTTCCCCAGCACGGCTTACAGGCGCGGCCTACGCAGCTTGGGGTCGTTTCCAACGTCATCTTGAGAGGTGTTCGCTCCCTTATCCAGCGCGGGCTGTAGATCAGGTGGCAACATGCCGTGACGAGGGGTTCCGCAAACAGGACACGCTTCGGCTTTCATTTTGATCTCTGCTCCACAGCATGCACAAAACGCGGCCATGTCTTCTACTCTCCACATTTGCTATTTGTTCTTTGGATGAACTCAGGAACTGCGAAGATTCAAGAGGCGAAAATAACGCGGAACCCTGCTACGGGTCGGTAAGGGAGGTCACGAAACAGCTTCCGCGCTACGGCTGCTTTGGCTTCACGGTGAAGAGCTTCAGGTCGATGGCGTCGCCCATCACCTTGTAGCCTGCGTCGTTGGGATGGAGATGATCGCCAGGGTCATCGGCGGGCAGGAAAGTATCTGGATGGTTCGGATCCCGAACCGCGGCCTCGAAGTCTACGACCCCATCAAAAGCGCCGCTGGTGCGAATCCAGTCATTCACAGCCTTGCGGATCGCTTCGCCGTTCTCGGTGTAGTAGCCGGCGCCGTGATACGGCGTCAGCGTGCAGCCAATGACCGCGATGCCATGAGCATGTGCACGCAGGATCATCTGATCGAGAGCAAAGATAAGATCGGCGGCCGTGGCGCCGTCGGGAACGGTGTGCAGGCGTCCGATGTCATTGATGCCTTCAAGGATGAGCAGGTATTTCGCTCCGCTCTGGGCAATCACATCCCGATCGAAACGTGCCAGCGCATTGGGGCCGGCTCCATCCAGCAGTAGTTTGTTTCCGCTGATGCCTTCATTCAATAACGAAAGGTGGCGATACTTGGGGTCGGCTTGTAGGCGTCTCGCCAACTCGTCAGGCCATCGCTGGTTGGTATCGATGGTCGATTTGGCGCCATCCGTGATGGAATCGCCGATCGTAATCACGGCTGCCGCATCAGCCGACGCAAGGGTGTCGATTCCGTTGAGGTATTCCCAGCTGGTCAGCGTGGAGGGTGTCTCCAGTGTCTCGTTGGCGACTACGTTCCCGGGCGCGTGATAGCTGGTCGCATTGCCGAGTTGATGCTCGGTTATAGGTCCCGATGGTTTGGGCAGATAGAAGCTGACAGTCAAGTCGGCAAGGGGCGCAAACTTGAAGGGGACAGCATCGCTGACGGCCAGGGCTCCGGGGGGTATAGAAACCGAAGGCTGCCCGTGGAAGGTGAGCGGCTTGCCAGAGCCTGGAGCGACCGCCGCGCCCTTGAGGGTCTGTGCGATCTGCGCCGCGCCAATCACCAGCGGATCGGTGCCGTACAGATTGGAAAAGCGCACCCGCACCATCTCTCCACCGATACTCACGTGGACCACTTCGCGCAGGGTGACGCCGGTTGTGCCGGGAGCGACGAGCTGGTCTGCAGACTTGGCATGCGCATCCAGCAGGGGAGCAGACGCCCACGTGCCGACCCACTGCTTCGCATCCGACTTTGCCAATAACGGCTGCACGCATAGAGCGGTGGTCAACGCGAAGAACAGCGTCCTGGCCGGCAGCGTGGTTCGACTCATCATCATTCCTCCTCCTGCTCGAGCTCAGAAGCGCACGTAGGCGCCCACACTCGGTTCAGAGGTTATCCGCCTGGTGCCTGTAGTCAGCAGCGTCGCATTGAAATCGGGCGTCTTGTAGCTCAGACCCCGATACTGCAGTCGCAACCCGAGGTGCGAGGTAAGGATCGGGTAGTTGACACCGAACTCAAACAACAAGGGTACCTGCGTCTGCTTGCCGTATTTTTGCCCGCCAACGGTGGTCGGTAGAAAGATGAGACCGCCCACGCCTACGGCGCCGAAGGGCTGAAGGCCAAGAATCGGAATCGTCGGTCCTTGCAACAGATATGCGCCGGAAACCTCGTGCACGTTGTTCTGCACTCCGAAAGGAATCGTGGAGTATCTCTCGGTAAAGCGGGTATAGCTGTAATTGACCTCGTAGCCTAACCAAGGATGGAAGGACTGGCGGACAGTTGCTAATCCGCCTAGGGAGTCGGTTGGGCTGTCCTTGATGCCGTTGCCATTCGTTGTCCCGGTGAATTGCCCGAAGATACTGGCTGCGGCTTCAAAGTTCTTCAATGTTTGGGCCGTCGCCCGGTTGCCGAGCCCTGCAATAAGAAGGAAAAGAAGAAAACAAAGGGACCTGCGGATGCACATCAAGTTGCCCACGCTCCTGCGCCTGAAAAAATGAAAAAGACCGAGACTTCAGCTTTCAACCCAAAGAGATAGCATACGCCAGCCGGCCGTCATGCTCCCTTCTGGCCGGGGGGCGCGTTGCGCTCATCGAGATACTCCTCAATGCACTGATCGAGTATCCCGTGCGCCTGAAGAACGAAATCGATCGCGTCCCGTCCGGCTCCCTGGCCGCCGGCATTCGGGGTGACGTACTGAGCCGCGGCCTTGACCTGGTCGCGGGCGTTGGCCACCGCAATGGCCAGCCCGCAAACGCGCATGACGGGCAGGTCGATCACGTCATCACCCACGTAGGCGATCTGGTCGAGCGTAAACGATCCTTTCTGCATGATCTCGCGTATGGCTCGAATCTTATAGTCCTGCCCCATATAGACGTATTCCATGCGCAAGGCGCGAGCGCGCTGGGCAACCGCTTCCGAGGTACGCTTGGTGATTACGCCGCAGTGGATGCCACCGATGCGGGCAAGCGAAATGCCTATCCCGTCATGAGCATGGAACCCTTTCGGTTCGAAGGTCTTTTCCGTGGACACAAGGGGCAGCGTCCATATCTTGCCATCGGTGAGAACGCCGTCCACGTCAAAAAGAATCACGCGGACCCGGCGGGCGCGTTCAGCAGCAGTGAAATCCATAGCACTATTCATACAACTTTCGTTTTCTCACTGCATCTTGCCTTCACCTCAGGCTAGCGCAATGATGAGAACGTTATGAGAACCACCAGAGTTTCCTACTTGCATCGTGTAGTAGCCGGCGCCGCGATTGTACTGGCGCTGGTCGCAGCTCCCGCATTTGCCTCCTCAAAATATGCCGGCATCTACAGTTCTGAAGCGCCTGACTCCGGCGCGCCGAACGAGCCTGCCGGGCCCGCGTTCAGCATAAGTCTTGGTCCGGATGGCTCGGCTACCGTGACACAGGATCTGGGCAAAGGCGCTGTCACTGCTTTTGGACATTGGGCCGATGCGGGGGGCCAGGTCACCATCAAGTTTGACGAGGTAGAAGGCAAACCCACCGATCCACCGATGGTCCTTCAGCCTAGCCATGATGGACTGCAGGCGGTTACCTGGAACCACACCTTTTGGGGAAAAACGACCCCTCCTCCGCTCAAGAAGGAAGAGTCGAACTGGCACGCCAACAAGAAGCACGGCTTCCTGTGAGTGGCAGAGCCGGTTCGCGGTGGGATGGGCGCATCTAGATAGTAACCGCTTCGCGCTGCCGTCCCCCGCTCCTTAAATCTGGTCCCGGACCACGTCCGGGGCCATTTTCGGCCGGAGCTATCCAAATCAGCATTCACGTGCGTTCAGGTTCACCCAGGACTGACATTGTGGGTCATTCTCAGCCGTCCCTACGGGACTGATTATTCGCTCTCACACCTAAACCCAGGACTACCCCGGATTTCCTGCACGCTGCTCTGGACAGATCTACGTATGCGGCTTTCTTCACGGAAAGCCGCACGAGGCTCCTTAATTCCACCACACTACACAGGAAATTCGGGTCCGTCCTGGGCTACTTTCAGCCGTCCCGTGCGGGACTCATCGGCGGCAGTTCCGGCATCTGTTTCTCCGGCTGCTGTGCGCAGGTCGATATAAATCCTGGGCCTAAAATGGATGCATGCCACCCCTCCAAGCCACGCTCCTTGACGTCGACAATGCCCTTGCATTGTCTTGGGCGCATCCCGTGGTGCGGGAGTGGTTCACGATCAAGTTCGGTACCCCCACTTCTCCCCAGGAGCTGGGCTGGCCACCCATCCTCGCCGGCAGACCGACGCTGATCTCCGCTCCAACCGGCTCGGGCAAGACCCTGGCCGCATTCCTCATTTGTATCGACAAACTGATCCGCCAGGCGATGGACGGCTCGCTCGCACCGTCCACCGCAGTGGTCTACGTTTCCCCTCTCAAAGCGCTCAGCAACGACGTGCAGAAGAACCTGGAGCAGCCGCTGCGGGAGATTCAACAACTCGCCCTGGAACGTGGATACTTGTGCGCACCCATCCGCACCGCGGTGCGCACGGGCGATACTCTGCCCGCGGAGCGCCGGGCCATGCTGAAGCGCCCGCCGCATATTCTGGTTACCACCCCAGAGTCGCTTTACATCCTGCTGACCGCGGAGAAGAGCCGCAACAATCTTTGCGCGGTCGAGACCGTGATCGTCGACGAGATCCATGCCGTTGCCGATGACAAACGCGGCGCCCATCTCACGCTTACCCTGGAGCGGCTGGATGCGTTGGTCTGCGGAGAAAACCGGCTGAGCCCGGGAGCCCTGATCAGCGGGCGATCGCAGCCTCCGCAACGCATTGGGCTCTCCGCGACCCAGAACCCGATCGAGTTGGTGGCCAGCTTCTTAGGAGGACGGCGCGGACCGGAAGTGGAGATCGTGCAGGTGGGCCAGCATCGCACACTCGACCTGGGCATTGAGGTTCCAGGAGACGAACTGGGATCGGTCGCCACCAATGCGATCTGGGACGACATCTATGAGCGCATGGCGGAGTTGGCCCTGCAGCATCGGTCGACGCTGGTCTTTGTTAACACGCGGGCCATGGCAGAGCGGCTGGCCTTTTGCCTGGGTGAACGGTTAGGTCCGGAAAATGTAGCCGCGCACCACGGCAGTCTCTCCCGAAAGCTTCGCTTGGAAGCGGAGCGCAAACTCAAGAACGGTGAGATTCGGCTACTGGTGGCCACCGCTTCCTTAGAGCTCGGCATCGATATCGGCAGCATCGACCTGGTGTGCCAGGTAAGCTCCCCACGAGCCATCGCCGCCGCAATGCAGCGCGTGGGACGCGCCGGACATTGGCGCGGAGCCACTCCCAAGGGACGCTTCTTCGTGACCACACGCGACGACCTGGTGGAGTCCGCGGCACTGATCCGTGCCATGCGCGCAGGCGTGCTGGACCGGCTGGAGATTCCGCATTGCCCCATCGATGTACTGATGCAGCAGATTGTCGCGGCCTGTGCGGCTGAGCCATGGGAGGAGGACGCGCTCTTTGAGGTCATGCGCCGCGCGCATCCCTACAGCCAGCTCACGCGCAAAGAATATGACGAGATCCTTTGCCTGCTGGCGGAAGGGATCGAAGCCAGCCGCGGACGTTACGGATCGTACCTGCTGCGCGACCGGGTGAATGGGCGCATGCAGTCCCGGCGGGGCGCGCGCACAATCGCGGTTTCCAATGGCGGCACCATTCCCGACACCGCGCTCTACGCCGTCATCGTGCAGCCGGAGGGAGTACAGATCGCCACCCTGGACGAGGACTTCGCCATCGATTCATCCGCTGGAGACGTGATTCTGCTCGGCAATACCAGCTGGCGCATCCAGCGCGTGGAGAGTGCCGGGCGGGTGCTGGTGGAGGATGCGCACGGCCAGCCGCCCAATGTGCCGTTCTGGCGTGGTGAAGCTCCGCAGCGGACGCTTGAGCTCTCGCGCTTCGTATCCACCTTGCGCCAGGAGATCAGCGCGCGAACCGGTGATGTGTTCCCGGGATACATCAGCCAATCGAACCCCCAGGTGGCAGAGACCGTTGCCTGGCTCAAGCAGCAATGCTGCGTCGACGATGCGGGCGCCGAACAGATGATCGGCTATATGGTCGCCGGCCGCGCGGTGCTGGGAGCCGTGCCCGCACTCGACACCATCATTGCCGAGCGCTTCTTCGATGAGGGCGGCGGAATGCAGTTGATTCTGCATGCGCCCTTCGGCGGCCGCATCAATAAGGCATGGGGGCTGGCGCTGAGGAAGCGCTTCTGCCGGGGATTCAACTTTGAGTTGCAGGCAGCGGCCACCGATAACGGGCTCAACATTTCGCTGGCCGAGCAGCACAGCTTCCCGCTGAGCGACGTCTTCGATTTTCTTACCGAGCAGACGGTCACTGGCCTGCTGGAGCAGGCCTCGCTCGACTCACCCATCTTCCGCGCGCGCTGGCGCTGGGACGCCGGCCGCAGTCTGCAACTGTTACGGTTTTATAACGGAAAACGCATCGCGCCCCAGGTGCAGCGGACCCGCTCCGATGACCTGCTGGCAAGCGTCTTTCCCCAAGTGGCTGCCTGCCAGGAGAACATTGAAGGCGATATCCAAATACCGGAGCACCCGCTCATCCAGGAAGTGATGAAAGACGTGCTGACCGAAGCGATGGATCTGCAGGGGTTGATCGGGCTGCTGGCAGGGATAAGAACCGGTTCGATTCGCTGTCTTGCGGTGGATAGCGCAACGCCCTCCGCCTTTGCCCATGAACTGCTCAACGCCAATCCCTACGCATTCCTCGACGATGCGCCACTGGAAGAGCGCCGTGCCCGCGCCGTAAGCATGCGCGGAATGGTTCCGGATAAGCTGCTGGGCGAGGCCGGCCGGCTCGACCCCGCGGCCATTGCCGAGCTGCGCAAAGAATGCTGGCCCGATGTGCGCGATGAGCACGAGCTGCATGACCTGCTGTGTTCCCTGATCGTGGTGCCGGCAGAGATTCAGTCCTGCGCAGGCGCGCTCCACTGGCCTGTGTTCTTTGAGCGGCTTGCGGTCCAGGGCAGGGCTACGGTGGCCGAGGACGCCGGACAGCAATATCTGGTGGCGGCGGAAAGAGCGCAACACCTGCGGCTTTTGTGGCCAGGGGTCACCTTCGAGAGCTCACTTCCCTGCCCCCCGGAAGCCAAAGAATTGGTTTACGTCGATGTGGTTCGCAAAACCGTGCAGGGATGGATGGCTCTGCTCGGTCCGGTCACTTCGCGGACCCTGGGCGTGCGGCTGGGAATGGAACCGGCGGCGATCTGGGCCGCCATGTTGGTGATGGAGATGCAGGGCACCATCCTGCGCGGTGTCTTCGAGGGTGCCGGACAGGTCGCTCAGGACGAGGATGTGGAATGGTGCGAGCGCAGGCTGCTGCAGCGCATCCACAAGAGAACGCTGGCCGGGCTGCGCAAGCAGATCGAGCCGGTTACTCCGGCGGTCTATTTGCAGTGGTTAATGCGCTGGCAAAAGGTGGTGCCCCGGGCGCAGTTGAGCGGGGAATCAGGGGTGTTGGAGGCGTTGCGACTACTCGAGGGCTTCGAGGCGCCGGCCATCGAATGGGAGCGAACGCTCCTGCCCCAGCGGGTTGCCGGCTACGATCCGCGATGGCTCGATACCCTGTGCCTGGAGGGCGTGGTGGGGTGGGGACGGATCTCCCCCCACCCGGCGTTCTCGACTCTTGGCGACTTCGCCGCCCCCAAGCGCGTGGTGCCCACCAGCATGGCGCCGGTCACCTTCTTCCTGCGCGAGGAGGCACTGTGGATGGATCGCTGCCTGGCTGAGCGTGCGATTCCCGAGCCCGCTCTCCAGGCCTGCCTGAGCGAACTGGCCTGGCAGACGCGGGCCCATCTGTCGCAATACGGAGCAGTCTTCGCCGGCGACCTGGTGCGCGGGCTGGGCGCCCCGGCCGAGCAGGTGAACCGCGCCCTGTGGGAGCTGGTAGCGGCCGGCCTGGTGACCGCCGACGGCTTCGATAGCCTGCGGGTGCTGATCGACCCCCGGCGCAAGGCGATCCAGAGTGTGCGGCGGACGCGCAACACGGTGGGCCGATGGAGTCTGCTCAACCCGGCGGCTGGAGCGGTTGAGACTGCCGGCGCCCAGGCGGAGCGGCGTGAGGCCGAGATCGAGTCCGCCTGCTGGATACTTCTACGGCGTTATGGAGTGGTCTTCCGCGACTTGCTGGAGCGCGAGACCACCATACCCCGCTGGCGTGAGCTGGTGGGCATGTTCCGCCGGCTGGAGGCCCGGGGCAGCGTGCGCGGAGGGCGATTCGTCAATGGCTTTGGCGGCGAGCAATTCGCCGTGCCGGAGGCGGTGGCTTCCCTGCGCGAATTCCGCCTTAAGGGGAATGCGGAGGAGGCCGTCACCGTGGCTGCCACCGATCCGCTAAACCTTGCAGGGATTGTGGTTCCGGGCGAACGGCCGGCCGCTGTTCCCGGTAAAACGGTCACTTTTCTTGGCGGCGCCGTAAGGGTGGAAGAACCCGGCCTGGCCGCAACGGCGTACTGACCCTGGTAACAGTCTCGAATCATTTACCCCCGCTTGCTAATCTAAACAGCACTAGCCTTTATGCAAAAGGGAGGCCGATCGATGAACCTCATCCTAACCATTCTCGCAATCGCCATCTGGGGCCTGTTGGCGGTGATATGGTTCCGAAGAATCAAGGCGCGACGTGAGTTCGAGCGGCTCAGCATCACACCCGAACAGCTCCACGACCTGCTCACTGCGCACCATAACATCCTGGTTCTGGACGTTCGCCAGCCGTTGGACTTGTTGACGGACTCGGAGATCATCGCAGGAGCGCAGAGGATTTCTCCCCAGGATGCGGAAGCGAATCCGTCCCTGATCCCGACCGATAAAGAGCTGGTTGTCTACTGCACCTGCCCCAGCGATAAAACGAGTCGCGCCATCGCGGCAAAGGCCCAGACCCTGGCGCCGAACATAGATGTAACGAAGGTCAAGTTCCTCAAAGGCGGCCTCGCCGCATGGAAGGCAAAGGGCTATCCTGTAGTGCCTTACGACAAGACCTTTCACCTCGACACCGGAACTTAAAAGCCCGCCCGAGAACGCCCGGCTGTGAGAACCTTCGTTATGCGCTCGCTTCTCCGCTCGCTCCCGGGTACGCTCTTCTTCGCTGCTTCTTTGTTTCTTCAGTCGGCGCCAGCCAACGCCCAGACAACTTTGGAAGCACGAATCGCCGGGCTCAAGAAGATGGATGGCTTCTTCCCCCTATATTGGGAGGCCAAGACAGGGAAGCTGCTGCTCGAAATCCCTTCATTCGACAAAGATTTTCTCTACCTCGATCAACTACCCTACGGGATCGGATCGAATGATCTCTTCCTCGACCGCGGGCAACTGGGCAACGGACATGTTGTGCACTTCATGCGCAGCGGAAACAAGGTGCTGCTGGTGGAGCCCAACCTTGCCTTCCGGTCTTCGTCATCCGACGACTCCGAACGCGCCGCAGTAAAACAATCCTTCGCCGAGTCAGTGCTCTTCGGGTTCAAGGTAGAAGCGGAGCAGGCCGAGGCCCAGGGTGGCCACGTGCTGGTGGATGCCACAGACTTCTTTCTTCTGGATGCCCACGGAGTTGCTGAGCGCCTGGCCCAGGCCAAGCAAGGCAAATACACGCTAGATCCCACGCGCTCGGCGATCTTGCCCGAGAGCACCAAGAGTTTTCCGCGCAACACTGAAGTCGAAGCCATCCTCACCTTTACCAACGATGCTCCGGCGGAGAAATCCTACGTCGCCGATGTGACCCCCGATCCCCACGCGCTCACGGTGCGTGAACACTATTCGTTCATCGAACTACCGGGACCTGGTTACACCCCGCGGGCCTACAACCCGAATGCAGGCTACTTCCCGGACGTGTACCGGGATTACTCCGCGCCGCTCGGGGCTCCGCTCGACCAGCTCTTTATTACCCGGCACCGGCTGCAGAAGAAGGATCCGAACGCGGCTATAAGCGATCCGGTAGAGCCAATCACCTACTATGTCGATCGCGGCGCTCCGGAACCAATTCGCACCGCGCTGGTCGAAGGTGCTCGCTGGTGGAACCAGGCCTTCGAGGCCGCGGGCTATCGCAACGCATTCCGCGTCGAAGTGCTGCCTGAGGGCGCGGACCCGATGGACATTCGCTACAACATGATCCAGTGGGTGCATCGCTACACAAGAGGGTGGTCCTATGGCGAAGGGGTCATCGATCCGCGGACGGGGGAGATCATCAAAGGCCAGGTGACGCTGGGATCGCTGCGCGCGCGCCAGGACTTTATGATTGCGCAATCGCTGCTCGATCCCTATCTCGATGGAGCGCCGCTGCCCGCAGACGATGCGTTGCAGGCCATGGTCCTCGCCAGAGTGCGGCAACTGGCAGCGCACGAGGTGGGACATACGCTAGGGCTGGCGCATAATTTTGCCGCCAGTTCGCTTGGCCAAGGCACTTCGGTGATGGACTATCCCCATCCACTCATCACCCTGGACAGCAACGGCAAGCCCGACCTTTCCCACGCCTACGCTGTGGGCATCGGAGCGTGGGACAAGGTGGCGATCACCTATGGGTATGCGGAGTTTCCGCCGGATAAAGAAGCGGCTGACTTGGCGGACGTGCTGCTGCAAGCGCAGAAACAGGGCCTCTATTTCATCACCGATGACGACGCACGGCCGCTGGGAAGCGCACATCCCCACGCTCACCTTTGGGACAACGGACCTGATCCCGCGGCGGAGCTGGAGCGCGTGCTCGCAGTGCGGACTGCTGCGTTGCAGCACTTCGGTCCAAACGCAATTCCCGTAGGAACGCCGATGTCGCAGCTCGCGGATGTGCTGGTGCCGCTCTACCTGATGCATCGTTACCAGACGGAGGCAGCGGCCAAGGAAATAGGTGGCTTGGATTATCGCTATGCGCTGCGCGGCGACGGTCAGGAAGTAACAGCCATTGTTTCGCCGGCTGATCAGCGCAAGGCGCTTACGGCAGTGCTGCGCACGCTCTCGCCCGAAACGCTGACGCTCCCGGAACCACTGCTGCGTTTGCTGCCTCCGGTGGCTCCCGGGTATTCGCGCACGCGGGAGAGCTTCGCCGCCTTCACCGGGCTGGCCTTCGATCCAGTAGCCGCTGCCCAATCGGCGGCCGATCTTACGCTTGCTTTGCTGTTCAATCCTCAACGCGCTTCACGCCTGGTGGAGTACCACGCGCGCGACGCCGGCAATCCCGGCCTGGATGAAGTCCTGAGCGGTGTGCTGAAAGCAACCTGGCAGGCGCCGCGTGCCAGCGGCTTGGCGGCGGAAACCCAGTCGGCGGTGGAATCGGCAACGCTGGAAAGCCTGCTGGGCCTGGCGGCGTCGAATCTGGCATCGCCTGAGGCCCGTGCGATCGCACGGCTTCAGGTGGCCACACTAAAAACGCAACTCACCGCCGCCAGTACTCTTCCCCGCGAACGGCAGGCGCATCGTGCAGCAGCATTGGCGCGGATTGCAGAATTCGAGCGGGATCCAGCGAAGTTCGTGCCCGCGCCGCCGGTCGAGGCGCCTCCTGGCATGCCAATCGGCGAGGATTACTGAAGCAGCTCGATGGTTCCTACTCTAGTCATGTTCCACGTCGGCAGTCTGGCTGGCTGGAAGAAGACGCAGCACTACGGGAAAAACAAAAGCTACCACGAAGTAGGCTAGGGTCACAGCAAGCGCGAGGAGAAGAAGGCCGGCGCCGCAGGCCATTCCTACGGCAGTAACCAGCCAGACGGTCGCAGCAGTGGTAAGTCCCTTGACCCGATCCCCCTGGACAAAGATCAGTCCCGCGCCAATAAAACCGATGCCGGTGACAATCTGAGCCGCGACACGCGAGGGGTCGAGCACGACCAGCTCTTTCGCCAGGACATCCATAAAGCCATACTTGGAAACGAGGAGAAAAAGAGCGGCTGTGGTTCCAACTAGCGTATACGTGCGAAGCCCCGCGCTCTTGTGCCGAACTTCACGTTCAAGTCCTATCGCGGCAGATAGCAGGAATGCAGTACCCAGCTCAAGGAACTGCTTGAAGCCCTGGCCGTCCGTTGCAAAGATTCCCATGAGGCACTCTAGTGTCAGGAGATAAGATGCTGGGGCGAGGCAATCCGAGGGGCAGATTATTCCGGGAATAAATTTGCCGGCCACCAGTTCTCATCTTTGGAGAGAAGAAAGAAGAGTGGGCACCAGATGACGCTGTTGCCATGGAGGCGAGCGGCTCGCGAAAGCGGCCCCCAAACCACTGCGTTTGAGGACCTTGCGCTGCCTCTGCTTCCCTCGCTCTACAATGTTGCCTTCTGGCTCTCCCGCAACCCTACGGACGCGGAGGATCTGGTGCAGGAGACATTTCTAAAGGCCCTTCGCGGATTCACCACCTTCGAGCCGGGCAGCAACTTCAGGGCATGGATCTTCCGCATTCTCAGGAACACTTATCTGACCTCGCGCACCGGCCTCGCCGCCACGCGCACGGTTGCACTCGAAGACGAATTAGACGATCACCGCAATGAATCGGGAACAGCTCTTTATCCTGAGGGAGCGATCGACCGGGACACTCCGGAGAGGAATCTGATCCGTTTGAGCGACCGCGCTGCGCTCCACGCTGCCATGGAAAAGCTTCCACCGCCACTGCTGGAAGTGATTCTCCTCTGTGATGTAGAAGAGATGAAGTACCGGGACATCGCCACCGTCCTCGAGATCCCGATTGGCACGGTCATGTCGCGCATCGCACGTGCCCGTACCGCGCTGCGCGGAGAGCTGCAGGTGAACGTGACACCGAGGGAGTTCCGCGCATGACCGACCATCTATCTCCCTCCATGCTCAATGGGCTTGCCGACGGCGAGCTCTCCGCGGACCAGCTCGCCGTGGCCAACGAGCATCTCGCCGGTTGCCCCGCATGCACCTCAAATGCTCTTTACCAAAGCTTGCTTAAGTCCGCTACGGCAAAGGCTGGGCAACGATATGCGCCACCGCCACAATTGCAGGAGCGCTTGACGCGGCTGGCATCATCGCGATTGGAGGCTCCAGGGACAGGTAGCGGCCATAGGTACCCGCAGCAGTGGCGATTTGCTTGGGGCTGGGTGGCTGCGGCGGTACTTTTGCTGGTCTCCGCGAGCACCATGATGGTTCAACGCACCGCGCACAAGGCAGAGATCTCCTCCGCCGAGCACGCTGCGCTGGTGACCGAGGTCTTCGATCAGCACGTCGCCACGCTTGCCGGCAGCTTGCCGCCACAAGTCGTTTCCACTGATAGACACACGGTCAAGCCATGGTTTCAGGGCAAACTGCCGTTCAGTTTTAATCTGCCGGAAGGCCTGCCGCGAGATACCACGCTCGATGGCGCAAACCTGACCTACCTTCACAACCAGCCCGTGGCACAGCTGCTCTACAGCATAGGCAAGCATCGCGTTTCCGTTTTTCTCCTGGAGAAAGCCGGCGCAACGAGCGCCGATCAGCTGCCCGCCGAACACGCGGGATTTCATGTGATGGACTTCAGTACGAACTGAGCTAGAAGGAGTCGCGGTCAGCGATGTGGATCCAGCTCGCCTGGCCGAATTGGTCACCGCGATCAGGCAGGCGCAGACGGCCCGCTAGACGGGAAGGGGGGAAAAGTCGTTGCTTGACGCTGTCCATCCACCCCAGGCCAGGTGGGCCACGGCCCTCGTTTGTCATCCCGACCGGAGCGGAGCGAAGTGGAGGGACCTGCGGTTTGCGTTGATTGAAAGCGGAACTCGGAGGCGATTCGCCCTTGACACATCCGCTTGTACCCGAAAAGTGGAACCGTAGGTCCCTCGGCTTCGCTCGGGAAAACAAGCGAGAGGGCCGTACTCACCTTGGCGCGCGTGGAGGTGGATGGACAACGTCAAGCTGCTTCCTTCTGTCTCCAACGGAGCCAAAGGCTGCGAAATTAGGGTATGCAGGATGAAGACAAGCGACTCGACGAGCACCAGGAACTCCAACCAGAGGATTACTACTACGATGGTCCCTATCTCGTGTTTACCGCGCAATATCACTTGAAGCGAGGATCATGCTGTAACTCGGGATGCCGCCATTGCCCATACCGGAGCTCATCCGATGCAGGCTCAACAAGCGAGTAGGCCGGGCATCATGGCGTCAGCAAAACTTTCCCTGCCACTCCTTTTTCCGCCGGCTCATGGGCCTTACGAATCTCCGCAAGCGTGAATCGCTTGGCGATCGGAATAACAAATTCACCGTTTGCTATCTCCTTGGCAAGCTGTTCCAGGCGAGGCGCATCGTTGGTTGCCCACACCTCATGGACCTGAATGTCGCGCCCATCAGCCGACTTCGGTTTGCCGACGACCGTGGCTAGGACTCCGTTTTTTCTGATGTGAGGGATGAGCTGATCGATCGCGTCGCGCCCGACGGTATCTGCGACAGCGTCCAAATCCTTCAGGCCACCGAGATCCCCGTCCACGGCGACGACCTCGTCTACGCCCAGCTTTTCCGCTTCGGCCCGTTGGCTAGCGCGAACCCCAGCGATTACGTAGGCTCCATGTTTTTTGGCAACGTGGACCGCGGTACGCCCCACGCCACCCAGTGCACCGGTAATCAGCAACCTCTCACCGGAGCGCGGACGCGCTCCCAACTCAATCAATTGCGTGCCAGTCTCTAGCACCAGGGGCAAAACACCGGCCTCGGCGGGGTTGAGCCCATCCGGCATATGCGCCACGTCTTTTGCCTTGCAAGTGACATACTCCGCGTATGTATGGTCGGCCACCGCCATTACAAGGGCATTCACTTCCACCCCGGTAACACCCTCGCCCAGAGCTACCACCTGACCTGCCAGGTCATAGCCGAGAATGGCAGGGAGCTGAAGGGGAATGAAGTCTTTCATGTCTCCGCGCCGTATCTTGTAATCGATGGGATTGATGCTGGTGGAAGAGAGTTTCACCAGTACTTCGCCGGCGCCAGCGATTGGGATTGGGACTTCCTCGTAGACGAGCTGATCAACGCCCCCATATCCATGCAGCAGTACTGCCTTCATCGCCCACCTCCGCGGATAAGATGCACCGCCTATGGAAACGATTTGAGTTTACATGGACGGCGCGCGAGCGCCACCGGAAATAGCGCCACCTGAAGAGGGAGCGGGCGCCGGCGGAGTCGACGGAGTTGGGACGGCGGGCGGCGCGGCGGCGGCGCGGACCAACAGCGCCTGGCGGGGGAAGCTGAAGCTGCCCCCGGTATCGTCGATGACATTGACCTGGCAGATGTACAGTCCGGCGGTCAGCTTGTCCAAAGGAATATCGAAGGCAAACGCCACCGCGCCACGCCCGGGCACATTCAGAGTGTTGGCCTCCACCAGCGGCGTCTCGAAGACCTTCGTGGTGCCCTGAAGGAACTCGATACTGGTCAGCACCTGCATGCCCGCCTTGGCGGCCGCAGGTTTGGCAGCATCCGTGGCGCCCTTGGCCGCCTGCGCGGACGCGGGGTCGTAGACCTCATAGAGCATGTAGAGATGCTGATCCGTGCGGAAGACATGGACCACATTCGGTACCCAGGTGAAGCCGCCGTTGGAGAGCGGATTGTTGTCGTCCTTCTTGGAAACAGCAACACGCTGGCTGGAGAGCACGACGGAGCTGAGCTTGAGGGGAAACTTCTTCAGGTCAGGTAGATTGATATCGGTCTCGAACGAGCCCATGCGGCCGGTTTGATTTTCGCGGACCACAAACTTGAGATGATACTTGCCCAAGGGCAGGCTGAAATTGGTCGTGTACTGGATGTTCTTGCGCGAAACCTGCTGCGAATCATCGATCGCCAACTTGACCGTCTGACGAATTTCCGCCATATCCTGCCCGGCCGTGTTCTTAAGTTCGCCAATGATATCGAGCGTGGCCTTGCTGCGGTCCCCTCCCTTGACAAAAGGAATCTGCGAGCCGGGCACAATCAAAGATACAGGCACGTCAAAGCGAGGCGCTGCGGTGCCGGTGTCGCTGCGGAAGTAATAAGCCTGCAGATAGAGCTCGACGTCGGTGGCAGGCAGGTCGCTGTTTAGCTGCTCCTGCAATTGACGCTCGCGCTCATCCCGGTTGGCATGACGGTAGTCGGCCGGAGCGTAATAGCCGGGCCGGTATTCGAGCTTGACGTTGGGGCGGTTGATCTTGATGGTAAGCCTGCGGTAGCGGCCGTCTTTCACCGTGTCCGTAGAGCGGAAACCGATCACGTAGTACGCGGAGGTGTCCTGCTGGATCCGCTGAAAGGCAGGAGAAAAGTCGTTGGAATCGAAGAAGGCTTTGCCCCCGGTATCGGAGGAGAGCGTGGCCATCACTTCCTGGGTATTGAAGTTGGAATCGAGATTGTTTTGCAGCGCCGCGCCGTTGTAGCCACTGGTACCACGCAGGCTGCCGGTGGAGGCGTCGCCTAGCGGAGAGATCGCTTCCAGTCCACGCGCATCCACGGAATAGATGGACATATTCGCGCGCACCGAAGCATTGATGGCCGCGTGGAGCGAAGCCTGGTTCTCAATACCGTCGCGCTGAATGCCTCCGGAGAAATAGAGCAGAGATTTCTTTTCGTTAATGTAGGCCAGCGAGTGGGCAATGTCTTCGAAGGCGAAGAGCTCGCGGTCGGTATTTACGTCGTTGTACTCTGCCTCGTCGGGAGTGAAGGCGGTAGTGTCTTCGACCTGATTGGTGGTGCTGGTAGCTCCCGATTGAAATCCCGAGCCCTGGGTTCCGGAGTAGGCGTTGACAGCGTTCAACAGCTGTTGCTTATTGGCCGTGAAATCCTGATCGAGGGACAACGACTGATCAAGAGAAACGACGGAAACCAGGTCCGCCGGATGCATTTGCTTATTGATGTAGTTGCGGGCTGCGTCCTGCGCGCGCTCCAGGTCTTCGGGCTGCATCGAGGTGATGTCAAAGAACATCACGATCAGGCGATGGTTGCGCAATTGGGTGGAAGTAGCGGCGCGGTTCATGCTGCCCATGATGGTGTTGGGGGCTTTGCCGTTTATCGTGGCCTCATTGAGAGGCGTGGCTTGATCGACGCTCTGGAAATCGAAGCTGATGATCTTTTGCGGCTTGCCGTTCTCCTGAACTTGAAAATCGTTGGCGGTGAGCCCGCGCACGACCTCTCCCGTCTTCTTGTCGCGCACCACGACGTTGGTGAGGACCAGGTCGCTGTTGACCTTGAGCGTGTAGGCTGTTTGCGTATCCGATTGCGATGCATGGGGCGAGACATTCTGCTGCGCAGTGGTCGGCGCAGCAGCCAGAAGCGCCGAACCCAGCAGGGCAATGAAACCGCGCAATCGACCTTTCACGTTCATCAGAATCCTCTCTTCCCTCCTAGAACCGGTACCGGCCCAGGAAGGTGAATTGACGCATGCCTGCGGCGGCAGTCACTTGGCCGTAGGTTCCCGATCCCAGGGTGGAGTCGACGCCTGAGTATTGGACGGTGTTGAAGATGTTGCTGGCAGTTGCGCGCATCTCGAAGGTACGAGTCTCCGAGAAGCGCATCGTCTTGGAGAGCGATCCATTGACCGAGACCGTGCCCGGTCCGGGAATCGAGTACCGGGAAGCGGTGCCGTACGTGGCTGCGGGAGTGGTAAAGGCGTTCTTGTTGAACCAGTTTTGAAGCGAGCCGCCGCCGGCGGTAAGGGAGACGCCCGGAACCCGGTCAGGACGAAGCGATCCAGTGCTGCCGCGCGCCACATCAGCTACGGCGGCTTCATAGTGCGGTGTCAGCGCTTCTCCGTTGGCTAAAGTGAATGTGCCGGAGATGGAGATTCCGCTGAGAGAATGGCCAAGCCAGCCGGTATTCACCCAGTGTTCGTCCGGTCCGAAGGGCAACTCGTAAAGGAAATTGCCGGTTAGGTTGTTGCGTACATCGAAGCTCGAATTCGATTCTTCGGCCAGTAGGTTCTGCCAGTTTTGCGCCACCGTCGTCCCTGTCCCGCCGCTGCCGCCAATGGAGCTGGCATTGTCGATGGAATGGCTGTAGGTGTAGGTCGCTCCCATGGCGATTCCCCGCTGCAAGCGCTTGCGCGCACTAAACGTCAGCGCGTTGTAGTTGGAGAAAGCGACCGAGTCTTCGTAGTCGTAGAGAACTCCGCTCAGGGATTCGGTGGCGGTGCGGCCGGGCGCATCGACAATGTCCAACCGGGTGCCCTTGGAGCCGTTGTAGCCGATGTTGAGGACTATGCCCAGGGGGAGGGTGCGCTGCACATTGATATTCCATACCTGGACGTAGGGGAGCCGATAGTACTTATTGACAGCGTAGTTGCCCTCCTGCTCTTCCTCGGGCGTGGGAAAGCCATTGGCCAAGCTTATGTTCGCTCCGGTCGTCGCCTCATTGGTTTGAACGTTGGCATAGGGCGGCTGGAAGGCGAAGTCCTGGATAAATTTCCCGTATTGTCCGACCGCGTAGTTGATGCCATATCCGGCGCGCACTACGGTGTCTTTCGCGGCCCGCACTGCGATTCCGATGCGAGGAGAGAAGTTGTTGCGCTCGGGATAGACCAGGTCGCGCGGATATTTTCCTGTGTAAGCTCCGATACCTCCGGCGAGAACCGTCTTCACGGAAGCAAAATTGTTACCAGTATCCAGGGTTGAGAGGCGATCGTACTTCTCCGAGTAAGGCGAGAAATACTCGTAACGCAGGCCGAAGAGCAGGGTCAGGTTGGCCAAGGCTCGCCAGCTGTCCTGGGCATAGGCATCCCACGCGTTCTGCCGTAAATAGGACTCCTGGTTAGGCGCCTGCAAGGAGGTCTGCTGGGGCAATCCTAGTAGCAGGTCAGCTAGCGAAGAGCCCGTTGTAGAGGTGCCTCCAGGCGTGGTGGCGCTGGTGCCTGGCTTCTCGGTGTAAAGGCCGGTGAAGGTAAAGGTTCCGGTGACATTGCCGGTATTGCCGAAGAGGTCGTTGTGAACACGGCGAAAGTCCCCACCAAAACGGATGTTGTGCTTCTTGTGAATCCAGGAGGTGGAGTCGGAGGCGGCGATGGTCTGGTTGGTCTGAAAGTTTGGCTGTTGTTCGGTGAGGCTGGTGAACTGGTTCAGGGTGACGTTGGGCAGACCGTAAAGACGAGCGTTTTCGGGCAGCCCGTTGATGCCTATCTGGCTGGCGATATCCGTGTTGTCAGTGAAATAGTTCGAAAGCTGGGTATGGCTACGGTTCCAGTTGAGACCGAGATTCGTGGTCAACCTGCCTTTGCCAATGGAATAGCCGAGCGCCAGCGAATATTGATGGGACTGCTGCTTGCCGCCGAGGTCGGGGAAGATATCGAGTTCATCCGCCGCCGCGTGGCTGTAGTTGAAATTGGCGTTCATGCTCTGACGTAGGGCGGAGCCGCCTTGTCCCATATATTGGCGAATCAGCCCGCCGATGGGTGAACCTCCGGTGGTAGGGCCGAAGCTGTGGAGGAAACGCACGCCGACGCGGGTGGTGTTTGATTGAGAAGAAGTAAGCCGCTGGTAATTCTGGAACTGGCCCGGCAGGTTGGGATTGGGAAGCGGAATGTAGCTGAGCAGCGCAGTTGCCTGGCTCACAATACGGTCTGACGGAATGGTGTTGTTAGGAAAGGGCAAGCCCGTCAACGGGTCATAGATCGTAATTGGGGCGCCTTCCTGGGTCGTGAGGCCAGACAAATTCCCCTCGCGCTCAGCAGCCGAGGGCACGCTCGCGTATTGGCTGAATGGGGAAGACGAGCGTGATCCGGTGACGTTGAAGAAAAGCACGTCTTTGGTGTCGTGCTCGATCACCTTGGGAATATAGGGTTGACCCATGAAGGTGAGCCCGAACTGATTTTGCGCGTAGCTGGGCTGCAGCTCCTGTTCCCCCCTGACGGGGAAAGGAGTGGCGTTCAACGCACTGTTTCCGCCGGTCCAGAAGAAAGCGCCGTGGGGCTGATTGGGCTTGAAGTTGCGGAAATTGCCGAATCCGCCGCCGCCGAAACCACGGCCACCGCCTCCACCCCCGCGGCCACCTCCCCCGCCACGGCCACCGCCTCCACCGCCAAAACCGCCGCCACCCCCTCCAAAGCCACCGGCTCCGCCACCGCCGGGTCCACCTCCGCCAGGGCCGCCACCCCCAGGACCAGCTTGACCTCCCTGGCCGCCGAGGCCACCTTGGCCGCCAAGAGACGGATCCAACTCCGCGTTCTGGCGAAGTTGTTCCATGTCCACCCCGGCGAAGGGATTGGTGGTTCCCGCTTGTCCGGTGACGGCGACTGATTCGGAGGAGAAATCCGTGTTGTTTGCGATCGAAGGCAGAGCTGCCCCCGTGGCGCCGCTGCTCACTCCTGCATCCTCCGTGCCCGCGAGTTGGGCAAGCAAAGCCAGACTTTGGGCGCCGGCGGCATTATTGCGCCGAACCGTGCCCGCTTGCCGGCCGCCGGCACCCTGACCGCCTGTTTGACCACCAGCACCCCCTTGGCCAGGACCCCGCGCCGCGTTCTCCTGCGGGCTCTCCGGTGGGACTCGCGAAGCCAGGGTCAGAGCGAAATCGGCCTGTTGGTTAAGCGGGGTGGTGCCTGTTGGCTTAAGAAGAAGGGACTTCGTCTCCGGGGCGAAGGCTGCTAGTTCTGTCTTGAGCACGTAGCGGCCATTCGTGGGAATGGTCATCGAGTAGTTGCCATTGATGTCGGTGATGGTGGCGTAGCGCTGGCCGGTGAGGGTATTGGTAGCAACGATGCTCACGCCCGGCAGGGGGATGCTACCGGCTTTGACGGTTCCGTGCACCTGCCCGCCCGCGATTGTGGCCGAGGCAGGCGCCGACGGGGCAGACGGGCTGCTGGGAGCGGCGTTGGAAGGCGGACTCACCGCCGGCGCCGCTGCAGGGGGAGATTGCGCCCCCGCGGGCGTGATGAGAGAGCCGGTCATTAGGCAGGAGACGAGGTAGATGCGCCGCATCAGTCTTAATTTCCTGTTCTTATCCACACAGCTTAGACCTTCCTCGTGCCCGGACGTATTCCGCGTTAGTCTTGTCCAAATTGGCTTTTCGATCGGCCGGTTTGGACAGCATTAAGGGCCTCGGGTTGGTTTTGGTGATCGGCTGTCCGCATTTGCCTACGGTCCAGTTCACCCAGGACTGACGTCCTGGGTAATTCTCAGCCGTCCCCTTCGACAAGCTCAGGGCAGGCTCTGCGGGACTGGTCTCGTTGGGAATGTAGACCCAGCACTGCGTGCTGGGCTACTCTCAGCCGTCCCTTCGGGACTGTTCCGATACACGTTGATCGCTGACTTGCCAGGGTCCATCCCCCAAAAAAAGGAATTCATCGCACGGGCGCCACGGAATCTGCCGGCGGTTGGCCAGGCTCCCGGCCGGCCCCATGTGGACGCCCCGCCTCTGGACTCATGATTCGCAGGTTGGTCGCCAAAAAGGAGTCCCCATGTATCGCTCCGTCGGCGCTGATGACGTCTCCCACCTTTACATCTGCCAGGGTCACGTCTTCCCTGCGCTTGCGAAACGATGTGTTTTCGTCCACCGCCACAACCTGGGCCTGCTTGTCGCCGGTCCGCTCGATGGTGATCCTGAGCTCATGAACTGCGGTCACTTTTCCCATCACCCACGTCTTGCCGAAACTCGCGCGGGCATTGCGTACTTCCTGGGCATCAATGTCGTAGAGCAAAACCGCGCCCACGGTTTTGGCCTTGGCGTCCACCAGGCCGCCCGCCATCAACATATCCCCCACATGGACTTCGGCGGCCTCAATCGGCTGCCGATCCTTCATCAGGCGCGTATTGGGGCTGTAGAAAACCTTGTAGGTGTCCCCCTCGTCGGTGCGGATGGTGAAGCTGCCGGATGCGGCAGCGGTAACCGTGCCGCGAACCCCGTTTCCCTTGCCAAACACCTGGCCCATGCCGTCGCCACCGTCCGGCGGACCCATTCCATTGTCTTGCTGAGCATGGCCGACGGCTGTCGCCGCCATCGCTGCCCCTAAAGCCAAAACCATGAATCTTGCCGTACGTTTCATTCATTGGCCCAAAACCTGCTCTGGCCATCGCTCCATTGGACGGCAGCGGTATATCTAAGGACGCAGACTGTCGCCCATCCGTTGTCGTCCGGCCGCACTGAGGTACACTGCCGTGATGCCGACCGAGTCCCTGCCTACCCCCACTCCGCACGCTCCGCCGGCGCACGTGGAAGGACATTTCGAGTCGACTGCGCTGGTGCGCGATGTAGTGATTGGGATGTCGGACGGCTTGACGGTTCCCTTTGCCCTGGCGGCGGGGCTCTCCGGGGCGGTGAACTCCTCCCATGTGGTGGTGCTGGCCGGATTGGCCGAGATTGCCGCCGGATCGATTGCCATGGGCTTGGGCGGCTTTCTTGCTGCCCAAGGCGATGCCGAGCACTATGCCAGCGAGCGGCTGCGCGAGGAGCGCGAGATTGTCGAGCGGACTCGCGACGAGGAAGAAGAAATCTACGAGATCTTTGAGCAATATGGCGTGGAGCGAAGCGAGAGCAAGCCGGTTCTGGAAGCCTTAAAGCGCAGGCCGCAGGCTTGGGTGGACTTTATGATGCGCTTTGAGCTGGGGCTGGAAGAGCCGCAGCGGAACCGGGCCAGCCGCAGCGCAATCACCATCGCTCTCTCTTATGTTGTCGGGGGGCTGGTGCCGCTGGCCCCCTACATGGTGGGGTATAGTTTGCCCACAGCGCTCAGCGCCTCAATAGCCATCACCCTGGTGGCGCTGCTGGTTTTTGGCGGTGTCAAAGGGAGGCTTACCGGGGCCGGCACCCTGCGCAGCGCGGTGCAGACCGTGTTGATCGGCGGACTGGCGGCCGCGGCGGCCTATCTTCTGGCCCGGCTGCTGAGCGCCCATTGAAGCTCCAACAACAGATAAACGGGCCGTTTACACCCAAGCGGAAAAAATTTAGGCAACATCAAGACGCTTTTGCTCTCTAAGTGAGAGGGAGAAACGGTTATCTATGACGCCATCCAGTGCAACGACGGAGAAGACACCCCGTCTCTTCGAGGAGTTTTCAAGAGTTCGGCGCCAAAGCGAGCAGCTTTGTATTCCCCTTTCGCCAGAGGACATGATGGTGCAGTCGTGCGCCGAGGCCAGCCCAGTCAAGTGGCACCTGGCGCACACCACCTGGTTTTTCGAGACATTTCTGCTGCGCGAGTTCCTCCCGGGCTACCGGGAGTTCAATCCAGACTTCCGCTGGCTTTTCAACAGCTACTACAACTCGGTTTCCGACCAGCCTGAGAAAAAGCTGCGCGCCTCCTTCTCACGACCACCGGTGGAGACGATCTTCGACTACCGCCGGCATGTGCAGGATGGGATCCAGCGCCTGTTAGCCTCCAATCCCCCCGAGGAAGTGACGCGGAGGGTGGTGCTCGGGCTGCACCACGAGCAGCAGCATCAGGAACTACTGGCTTACGACATAAAGCACGCTTTGTGGACTAACCCTCTTCGCCCGGCTTACAGCAGTGAACCAGCCGCCTTCAGCGCGCCTCCGCTTAGCAAACCGGAATGGATTCCTTACCGGGGTGGCGTATTGGATATTGGATTCGCCGGGGATGGCTTCGCTTTTGATAATGAGTTACCCCAACATCCTGAATACCTGCGTCCTTTTGAGCTGGCCTCGAGGTTGGTTTCCTGCAGGGAGTATCTGGATTTCATTGAGGATGGGGGCTACCAGAGATCTGAGCTTTGGCTCTCGGCGGGTTGGGACACTGTCAAAGCCGAGGGCTGGAAAGCCCCTCTCTATTGGAGCCAGCAAGACGGCGCCTGGCAGGTGTACACCATGTACGGCGAACTGCCGCTCACGGAATTAATGCAAACCCCGGTGTGCCACGTGAGCTACTTTGAAGCCGATGCATTTGCCAACTGGCTGGGCAAGCGGCTCCCCACGGAAGCCGAGTGGGAGGTCGCGGCGCAAGCATTGCCGATCACGGGGAACTTGCTGGAAGACGGAATGCTGCACCCGATAGCGCTGGGCGAAGGCCCTGCGAAGGGTCCGGCGCAGATGTTTGGGGATGTGTGGGAGTGGACCGCGAGTCCGTACATCGGGTATCCCGGGTTTCGCGCTGTACCGGGTGCGCTCGGCGAATACAACGGAAAATTCATGAGCAGTCAGATGGTGCTACGGGGAGGATCAGCGGTCACGCCCGCCTCCCATATCCGTGCCACCTACCGTAATTTCTTTTCTCCTGCGACGCGCTGGCAGTTTTCCGGCATTCGTTTGGCGAACATCTAACCAGAAGCGCGCGGAGATCACATGTCTGCTATTTCGTTACCCAAGTTGCCGGCGATCGCTTCCAGTGCAATTGCCATGGAAGTTTTGAACGGGCTCACCGAGTGCCCCAAGACACTGTCACCGTGGTTGTTCTATGACCAGGCAGGATCTCGCCTGTTCGAGGCAATCACCGAGCTGCCGGAGTATTACGTTACCCGGACGGAGCGGCAAATCCTGGCCACGCATGCGGCGGAGATTGTTGCGGCAGCGGCCGGAGGACGCGATCTATCGATCATCGAGCTGGGCGCGGGGACCGCTACCAAGACAGGTTTGCTGCTCGATGCGGCCGTCGCTCATCAGGGAACCGTGATCTACTACCCCATCGATGTGTCGCAGACAGCTCTAGAGGAGGCACGGACGCGGCTGGAATCGGAGATGCCGGAGGTGACGGTCGAGCCCATTGTCGCCGATTACACAGAAGGCATGCGGCAGAACAACGCGGCTGGAATAGACCGCGCCGGAAGACGGTTGGTCTTGTATATCGGCTCGAGCATCGGAAATTTTTCGCCTTCGGATGCCCTCGAAGTGCTGCGCGGCGTGCGCGCCCAGTTGTCGCCCGGGGATAGCTTGCTGCTGGGCACCGACATGGTGAAAGACACTGAGATGCTGCTCGCCGCTTATGACGATGCCGCCGGAGTTACCGCCAGGTTCAACAAGAATGTGTTGGTTCGCATCAATCGCGAGCTGGACGCCAACTTTAATCCTTACCTGTTTCGTCACCAGGCGCGGTGGAATGAGCAACACTCACGGATCGAGATGCACCTGGAGAGCGTGCTAGCGCAGAAGGTCACGGTACGCCCGCTGGATCTGGAGCTGCGCTTTAGCCGGGGTGAGACAATCCACACCGAGAACAGCTACAAATTTACCGACCAACGCGTATTGGCCTTGCTGACGCGCGCGGGATTCAAGTTGCGACAGCAGTGGAGCGACGACAAGGAGTGGTTCACGGTTTACCTCGCGGTCGCCAACTAATGAGCGGTGTGGCTGTTCTTTCAAGCAAGCGTAAGTGTGCAATTCTGAGGATGCCCAGGACTAGCGTCCTGGGCTACTTTCAGCCGTCCCTACGGGACTAAGTTTGACAGTGGAGTTCTCACGCAGACACTTTACCCCTGAGTACTGCTTCCCGACGGTTCATTGTCGAATGTGGACACCATATCTAAGCTAAGAGTCTGCGTGAAAACTCAGCTTACGAAGCCATTCCCGCCAGGATGCATGCGCCCTTACTTCGTTAGACGCAGTAGAACCACTCCGTGGCGGGGTACGCTTACGGTGTAGCTGCCTTGGATTTTTCCCAGATCCTTTGCTGCCCAGATGTCGCGCGCCTTTGCACTGCTAAAACCCACATCGCTTAACTTCAACGTCACGGGCAGCGGAGTGTCATCGCGGTTGAAGAGCGCGATAGCCTTATCTCCACCCTTGAGCGGCTTAGCCCAAATCTCCACCGGTCCCACCGCGGAGACACGATCACCCTGCTTGCCTAGTGGATCCTGATCGATGGCGATTACTTCTTTATTGGTCAGGATCGCGGCCGTCTCAGGCGGCATTTTGGAGAGATCGTTGCCGGCCAGCAGCGGCGCGGCAAGCAGGACCCAAAGGCTCATGTGGGTGCGGTTTTCATCAAGCGTTAGCTTGCCGTTGCCCACCTCCAACATGTCGGGATCATTCCAGTGGCCGGGGCCGGCATACTTAGCCAAGCCAGCCTGAGAGAAGCCAATCAACGTCATGCGATCCCACGTGGGATTGATATCTCCTGTGGTCCGCCACAGGTTCGCTCCCAGCCCAGGCCCCCATTCCCACACTGCGTCCCAGCCGTACTGGCAGAAGCTGTAGACGATGGGACGTCCTGTTGCCAGGAGCGCCTGCTGCATCTTTTTGTACGCGTCCTTCATCATCTGGGTGGCTTTGGCGGGATCGTTCGGAGCCTCCTGGGTCATGATCTTGCGAAAGCCGCAAAGATCGTACTTGAGGTAGTCGATACCCCAGGCCGCATAGGTCTTCGCATCCTGCGCCTCGTGCTGATAGCTGCCTTCGTACTTGGCGCAAGTGGTGGGACCGGGCGAAGAGTAGATGCCGATCTTCAGTCCCTTGGAGTGAACATAATCGGCAAGCGCCTTCATGTCGGGGAATTTGCTGTTAGCCCGCATGTTTCCCTGGTCATCCCGATCGCCCTGCCAGGTGTCGTCAATATTCACGTAGATGTACCCGGCGTCCTTCATGCCGGAGGAAACCATGGCGTCCGCGGCATCGCGGACATCCTTATCTGTGACCCTGCCTGCGAAGAGGTTCCAACTATTCCAGCCCATGGGCGGAGTGGCGGCCAATGTACTGGATTGCGCGAGTAGCGCAGAGGGTATGAGGAAGGCAGCAAGCAGCAGGGCGCGGAACCGGTTGAGCATAGTCTCTCCGATACGACGATCTACTATAGGCCACTTGCCTTGCCCGGAGCCAGTGGCTTGAGAATCTCGTCCGGCAGTCCGGGATGTGGGGGCACCCGCGATTAGGTCTGGCGCCAATGCCCCGGAAAATGGATGATGGATTGTTCTTGAAGGAGGCTTTTCGATGGCAAACGCCAAGCCGCAGTCGTATGCAAATCACGCCAGGCTGGACCCGCCTTTCCACTTTTTTCTTGCGCCGTTATTGATCATTGCGGTTATTTTGAGCATCATTTCTTTGGTGCGGCATCCTGGACTCGACTCCACACTGTGGCTCCTGCTGGCCATCGGATTATTTTTGACCGCGGAAAAAGCCAGGAGTTACGCGCTGAAAGCCCAGGATCGGGTGATTCGGCTGGAGGAGCGGCTGCGTCTTTCGATGCTGCTGCCCGAAGCGGCCAGACCACGCATCGTAGAACTGACAGAGCCGCAACTGATCGCGCTGCGTTTTGCGCCGGATGCGGAGCTACCGGCGCTCGCCGTGCGCGCGCTGAACGAAGGCCTGACCAACAAGCAGATAAAAGGCTCTATCCAATCCTGGCGCGCGGACACCTTCCGCGTTTGAGCCCGTGCTTATGCGCCGAGACGGCCGAGACCCAGGCCGATCACATACGTCACGACGCCTTCCACCGCACCGACAAACGTCATCTCGAAGCCGCTGCTCCACCAGGAACGCACGGTGACCAGTGATTTGGCGGCGCCGACGGCGAAATGGGCTACCAGCGACACCACAGCCGAGACGATGACGGCGCTGTAACCGCTGAGGAAGAAAAACGGCACGATGGGGATGAACGCTCCGGCCGCCGTCGAAAGCGCGCCCGAAACCGCCGAGGTAAGTGGGTTGCTGAGCGCTTCTTCAGTTGAATTGAGCCGTTCAGCAGCGAGCGCGCGCAGCATCTGGTCGGGATTACTGGCGATGTGCTCGACCATGTGATCGGCGTCCGGTTGGGGAAGGCCCTTGACCTGGTAGTAGAGCGAGAGCAACTCGCGGGCCTCGGCGCCGTTCATGGCAATGGCCTCGCGCTCGCGAGCGAGCTCGGCCTGGTAGATCTCGCGCTCGCTCTTGGACGCGAGGTAAGCACCCGACCCCATGGAGAGAGCGCTTGCGATCATGCCAGCGAGGCCGGAGAGCAGGACCCACTTGCTGTTACCCAACGTCGCCCCTGAGACCCCGGAGACGATCCCAAAGATGGAGCCCAGTCCGTCGTTGACCCCGTAAATGGCATCGCCGATCCAGCCCGCCGCATGCTGGCGGCCCTTGTTCCGCTTGGCCAGCATCTGGTCCAGAAGCGCTTGTGGATTGGACGGAGCGCGGACTCCACCCAGGGGCTTCTGCTTGCGGATCAGACCGCTAAGCTCGCGATAGTGATCCTGCTCGTCTTCGATGACCCGTTTCAGGATCGCCAAGCTGGGCGCATCGCCGAGCGCCTTGAGCTGCTGGCTGTACTTGGCAATATCGCGGCTCTCGTCGATTTCCAGGCGGCGCAAGGCCAGATCGTCGCCGCCGACGCGAGTCTTGAGGCTGCCGGCGTCGCCGGCCGTGCTACCCCGGTAAACCGGCTCCGGCTCCCCTAGTTCACGCAAGCGGGCCGCCCACAGTGCGGCATGCTCCTTCTCCGCAAGGGCCATATTTTCGAGGGTCTGCTTACGACCTGCCTCCGGCTCCCGCTCGGCAAGGGCTCGATAGGTGTAATAGCCGACCATTTCGGCCTGCCAATTCTTTTCCAGAATCTGGCTCAGGCGCGGGTGACGCGGCAATTCTGGCGTGACTGTCGAGTCGGAATCCAAAGCCTTTTCTCTTTCATGTTGGCTTAGGGCACAGCGTAACATCCCTCGAGTAGACTCAGATGCAAAAGGAAATGGTTGGTAATTATGAAGTTTGAGCACTTGTTAACAGAGGCGCGCCATCCGGATACGGCTCGCATTGACCAGCTTTCTACGCTCGAGATGTTGGAAGTGATCAACGCCGCGGATCGCTGCGTAGCCGACGCGGTCCACGCCGAGCTGCCCCGGATTGCACAGGCGGTCGATGGCATCGCAGAGCGGCTGGAGAAAGGCGGGCGCCTTTTCTATACGGGAGCGGGCACCTCCGGCCGGCTCGGCGTGCTGGATGCCTCGGAGTGCCCGCCGACCTTCAACGTAGATGCCGGGCTGGTGGTGGGCCTGATTGCCGGTGGCGACCATGCCTTGCGCAATTCGATCGAGGGCGCGGAAGACGATGCCCGGCAGGGCGCGGAAGACCTGAAGGCGCATGACTTGAGGCCCGGGGATGCGCTGGTCGGGATCGCCGCCAGCGGACGCACACCCTATGTGTTGGGCGGTATGCTCTACGCCAACCAACTGGGCGCACTCACCATAGGGCTGAGCTGCGTTCCGGGCTCCGAAGTGGAGTGCCGGGCGAAGATCGCAATTACTCCAGCAGTAGGGCCTGAGGTGATTACCGGTTCCACCCGCATGCGCGCCGGCACGGCCACCAAGCTGGTACTGAATATGTTGAGCACCGGCGCGATGATCCGCACGGGCATGGTCTACGGCAACTTGATGGTGAACGTGCAGCCGACCAATGAAAAGCTGAGGAACCGGGCCATTCGAATCATTGCGGCCGCGACCGGAGTCGACGAGGTTCAGGCTGAGACACTGTTGGACGAAGCGGGCGCGGTGCGGGTGGCGATCGTCATGCAGCAGTTGGGAATCAAGCGCAAACAGGCCGAGGAACGGCTGGATAAAGCGCATGGACGGCTCCGTGTAGCGCTGGGCGAGGGCCCCGAATAGCCACATGGGGGCCGGCCTGCGTCTATTAGAGAGAGCGCAAACCCGGATTTCCCGCGGGAAATCCGGGGCCGGCGAGGCGCATAATACAGTTATGTCCCGTCGACGGGACGGGAGGCGAGGGCATGGGTAAGGGTTTGGTGAAGTTGCTGATTTTATTGGCACTTGTGCCCATTCCGGCACTGCTGGCCCAGTCCAAAGACCAGCCCGACTCGGGCTTTGGGCCCGTCGACACCAGCGCTCCATCCACGCCGCCGGAGCAGATTGTGAAGCAATTTGCGGCCAAGGAAAGCGAGTTCCGCAAGGCTCTGGACAACTACACCTACCAGCGGGATGTGCGCATACAGACCATCAACGACGACGGCAAGGTGGATGGCGAGTACCGGCAAGTGGTACAGATCACCTTCGACAGCCAGGGGCGCAAATCGGAGCACGTGACATTCGCGCCACAGAATACGCTGGAACGCATTCAGATGAGCCCGGCCGATGTGTCGGATATCGAGCAGCGCTTGCCCTTTGTTTTAACCACTGAGGATGTGGGGCAATACAACCTGACCTACGTAGGGCGGCAGAAAGTGGACGAGGTAGATTGCTACGTTTTTGATGTAGCGCCGAAGGTGATGGAAAAGGGCAAGCGCTACTTAAAGGGACGCATCTGGGTGGACCAGAAGGATCTGCAGATTGTAATCACCAGTGCGAAGAATGTTCCCGATGACATGCGCAAGGGACACGAGGATCTTTCGCCACCCTTTACTACGTACCGCGAGCAGGTGGATGGCAAGTATTGGTTCCCGGTGTACACCAAGGCTGATGCCGAGCTTCATTTTTCGGGCGGAAGTGGGTACATGAGCCAGGACGTCCGTATTCGGCAGATTGTGCGCTACACCGACTACAAGCAATTCCGTTCTACGGTCAAGCTGATCTTCCAGGGGCAGGATGTAACCAACAATAATGGACAGCCCCAACCGAACGGCCAACCGGCCAACGGTCAGCAGCCGCAGCAGGCCTCGCCTGCCGCGACTGCGCCCCACTAGAAATCAGGCGTTGTAGGTTGAGGAAGATACACGGCCTCCACGGCCGGTCCAGTTGGTATGGAAAAATTCGCCGCGGGGTTTATCGACACGCTCGTAGGTGTGCGCGCCAAAGAAATCCCGTTGCGCCTGCAATAGATTCGCCGGCAGCCGCGCTGTACGGTAACCGTCGTAGAACGCCAACGCCGTTGAGAATGCCGGCATAGGCACGCCGATCCTGGTGCCGTAGATGATCGCCCTCCGCCACGACGGATGGTACTTGTTCATCGCGGTTGAGAAGAATTTGTCCAGCAGCAAATTCTGCAGCTTCGGGTCACGGTCAAAAGCTGCCTTGATGTCTCCCAGAAAAATGCTGCGGATGATACAACCGCCGCGCCACATCAGCGCCACGCCGCCCATGTTCAGGTTCCAACCCTGATCCTTCTCCGCCGCGCGCAGCAACATGTAACCCTGCGCATAGCTCACGATCTTGGAGCAGTAGAGAGCCAGCCGCACTTCCTCGATGAATTCCTTCTTGCCAGTCACGACCTTGCGCTTGCGTGGTCCCTTCAGCACCTTGGCCGCTGCGACGCGCTCACTCTTCAAGGCGGAAAGGCAGCGGGCAAAGACACTCTCTCCAATCAAGGTCACCGGCTGTCCCAGGTCGAGGGCTGAGATCGCGGTCCATTTGCCGGTGCCCTTCTGTCCTGCGGCATCGAGAATCTTGTCCACCATCGGCTGTCCATCGTCATCCTTTTTGGCAAAGATGGTGGCCGAGATATCAATCAGGAAGCTATCCAGCTCACCTTTATTCCACTCGGCAAAGACTTCGGCGAGCTCATCCGCGGTGAGCCCCAGCCCATCCTTCAACAACTGGTAGGCCTCGCCGATCAATTGCATGTCGCCGTACTCGATGCCGTTGTGCACCATCTTGACGTAATGACCCGCGCCGTCTTCTCCGACCCAGTCGCAGCACGGGGTACCGTCCTCAACCTTGGCTGCAATGGCCTGGAAAATTCCCTTCACGTGCGGCCACGCTTCTTTATTTCCTCCCGGCATAATCGACGGGCCGAAGCGCGCACCCTCTTCGCCGCCCGAGACGCCGGTCCCGATAAACAGAATTCCTTTGGCCGCCAGGTCTTTTGTGCGCCGAGTGGAGTCGGTGTACAGCGAGTTGCCGCCATCGATGAGGATGTCACCCTTTTCCAGATAAGGAAGCACTTGCTCGATGGTTTGATCGACCACCTCACCGGCCTTCACCATGATCATCACGCGCCGAGGCTTCTTCAGCAGCCCACACATCTCCTCGATCGAGTGTGCCCCCACCACCTGCGTCCCGTTGGCCTCATTCTCGATAAAATCGTCCACCTTGGAGACGGTACGGTTGAAGACGGCGACCTTATATCCATGGTCGTTCATGTTCAACACCAGGTTCTGGCCCATCACCGCCAGTCCAATCAATCCGATATCGCAATTCGCTTCTGCCATTTGGTCTTTCCCTTCTCATCCGACCGGCCATGAGCATGTTGCACAAGATCCGGTCAGTTCGCGCGATGATACCTGATCTCGGGGGATGGGAGCAAAGAGAGGGAAGCACACTAAGCTCTTTGTCGCTTACAGATCTTTTTAACCAGACTTTCAATCGCTGTTCACCAGACACCGGAACGTGTCGGTTACCGTCACTGACATAAGCGATTAGCGATCGCGCCCGCGATACACACCAGAGACCAAATCGCCACAAATTATTCCCTGGAGCGCCATCATGCTTAAAGAAGGAACACCTCGTCAGGTATTCATCTGTGCTGCCCGCAAGAGCGTCAGCGTTGCCGTAGGATGTGCCATCCTCTTTCTCCTATTCTCTGTGGCCGCACTGCATGCCCAAGTCAATACCGGTTCGCTGAGCGGGCTGGTCCTCGACCCGAGCGGGGCCGCTGTCACCGGCGCGGAGCTGACCGTCACATCCGCAGACACTGGGTACAGCCGTACGGGCAAGAGCCTGGGCGATGGCGCGTACTCGCTGCCAGATCTACCCATTGGCAACTACAGCCTTAGCGCAACGGCGAATGGCTTTTCGCGAGTTGAGGAACGGGTGAGCGTTGGTGTGGGTGAGCGTATACGCCTTGACCTGCATTTGACTGTCGGCGCAGCTGATCAGACAATCCAGGTCGATGCCATTGGAGCCGAACTGCAACGGGACGATGCTTCGATCGGCATGCTGGTGACCAATGACGTGATTGAAGAAACGCCACTTTACTTGCGCAACTGGGATGACCTGCTGCGCGTTGTGCCGGGAGTGCAAATCAGCCGCTACACCAATCAGAGCGGTGCAACCTCAGCCGGCCGCACGGGCGATTTCAATGTGAACGGTGTCCACTCGCTGCAGAACAACTTCATTCTGGATGGGATCGACAACAATACCTTCTCAGAAAACGTACAGGAACTGAGCACAGAGGCTACGCACCCTTCGGTCGACGTCATCTCTCAATTCAACGTGATCACGAGTCCCTATTCTTCTGAATACGGCCGGGCGCCGGGCGCGGTAGTCTCGGTCAACACGCGCAGCGGCTCCAATAACATTCACGGCGCTGCTTATGAATATGTGCGCAACCAGTATTTCGACTCGTTCGACTACTTTACCAAACAGACCACCAACGTGAAGCCGGAGAATAATCAGAACCAGTATGGCGGCAGCTTCGGCGGCCCGATCAAGCGCGATCGCATCTTTGGCTTTTTCAACTATGAAGGAACCCGCATCAAGCAGGGGCTTTCGCGCATATCGACCGTGCCGCTGGACAATGAGCGTATTGGCGATTTCAGCGCGGCTGCGGCCGCGGCTGCCGGTGTACCCGCGTATGCCACGGTTTACAACCTCTCGACCTGCTCCGCGCCGTATACCAAGGCGAACTGCACACCACTGGTCAATAACAGCTTTGTGAGTGACCCGACTGCCAGGATTGACACCGCGGTGGCGAAGCTGATCGCGCTTTTTCCCGAGCCCAACGACAAGCAAGGCGGAGCTACTTATCCCGACTTCAACAACTTTGCACGCACGGGCGCGGCGACTGACTTCAATTCCAGCTACGATGGGCGCGTGGATTGGACGCCGTCACAAAACAACACGATCTTCGGCCGCTACAACTATTTCACTCGCACGCGCCAGATTCCGGGCTATTTTGGAGGTCTGGCCGACGGCATCGGCACCTCGGCATGGGGTAACCAGTTCCTAAAAGGCAATACCTTTGTGTTGGGCTGGACTCACATCTTTGGTCCTAGCATCCTTAACGATTTCCGCTTCGGGTGGGTGCGTGATACCTCGTATGGACAACAGCAGCCCTTCGCTCTACCGCAGACAGCCGGCCAATTCGTTCCCGGTATCCCGAGCAACCCAGCCATCGGCGGCGGCGTTTCGCTCACCGCATTCAACAACCACACGTACCTCGGCTCGCCTGACTTTCTGCCCAAGTCACAAGTGCCCATGATTTACCAGTTCGATGACACGCTCTCCTGGACTAAGGGCCCGCACAGCTTCAAGTTCGGCGTCAACCTGTTCTTGCCCATGCGCAATATCTTCCAGGATGAGCCGGGCACGCGTGGAGACCTTTCGTTCTCCGGCGTATTCTCCGGAGTGGGCAACCCCTCCGGCATCACAGATTACGCGGATGGATTATTTGGAGCTCCCTACTATACCCAGTTAACCAACGTGTTCTTCGTAGACCAACGGTTATGGATGGCGTCTGGGTTTGTGGAAGACGATTGGAAGGTGACACCGAATCTCACGCTGAACCTGGGCTTGCGGTATGACTTCGCAACCCCGCCCTACGAGGGCGCTAACGAGCTGGCGAACTTTAACCCTACCGGCTCAGGATCGTTGCAGTTTGCTACCTCCGGGTCTCTGGGCAATCGCTCGCAGGTGAATCCCAGCACGACTGATTTCGGGCCGCGCGTCGGCATATCCTACGCAGTGAACCCAAAGACTGTCGTGCGCACCGGATACGGAATCTACTACACCTTGCTGGAACGCATTGGCAGCGAAAACCAGTTGGCGCTGAATCCTTCCTTTCTGGTAAATAAGACGCCTTCCAGCACAACCGCGCCTGTGCTGCAGCCGGAAGTTGGATTCCCTGCGAATTTCCTCGACCCTTCCACCATCAACCTCAACGCTCTGCAACAGTTTCACATTCGCGCCGTCGATCCGGAGGCGAAGGAACCGATGGTCCAGCAGTGGAGCCTCGGGGTGCAGAGAGATCTCGGCGGCAAGTGGCTGGGGGAGGTGGATTATGTCGGCACCAAGTCTACCCACAACAACCTGATCTACGACTACAACCAGCCTCTGATCGTCAACAACGTTGTCACCTCGACGGTGCCTTACTCCAACTTCGGCCAGGTGGAATACACCGCACCGATCGGCTACGGAAATTACAACGGACTGCAGGCAAGCCTTACGCATCAAATGTCCAACGGCTTCAGTGTGCGCGCGGCCTACACATACTCGCGCAGCCTGGACAATACCCCTGAGGAACTGGAGAACAACCCTGGGGGCCCTCCGAATGGCCGCAACGAGAGTTCGTGGTATGGGCCAAGCGAATTCAACACCCCCCAGCGCGTCGCAGCTAGTTATGTCTATGAGCTGCCTTTCGGAAAAGGAAAGAGCATGTTGAGCTCCGGCCCGTTGTCCTATGTGCTGGGCAATTGGCGCACTTCCGGCGTGTACACGTTTTATAGCGGCATACCCTTTACCGCAACCTGGGGCAGCGAAAGCAGCTTGCTGGATCCTTACGGTTACGCGACCGCGGTTCCTAACAAAGTCGGCAATGTGCATTACATCCATAAGCCGTCTTGCTGGTTCTACTCGAGCGGCACGAGCGCTTGCAGCCAGTACAGCTCGGGCCTTGCGGACGCCTTCGCTGACGCCGGCAACGGCGTGGTTGGCAACGGAAGCCGCAATTCGCTCAATTCGCCCGCTACGGACGTTTTCGACGCTGCCCTGATCAAGGATGTGCCCATCGTGGAGAGTCTACGGGCCGAGTTTCGCTGGGAGGTGTTCAACGTCCTGAATCATCCGCTGTTTGCCGCGCCGAGCGGCGATGTGAGCACGGGGGCCGCGGCACAGATCACCTCGCTTTCGGGTGACCCACGGGTTATGCAGTTCGCCCTGCGTTTGGACTTCTAAGAGTCGGCTCTCACTACGAATCTGTGGATGCCCATCCTTGAACCCGTCGTGTGGGTCCAAGGATGGGACATCCGCAGATTCGTTACAATTTCCGCCTGGAGATGAAGCTGTTTTGAACTTCATGAAGCGATGGAGTGCGTACTTCGTTCTTCTGGCTCTTGCGCTTGCACCCTGGGTGGTTGCTCAGCAGGTCAGCGAAGGTACGCCTGCAGACCTGGTGCTCGCCGGCGATGTGACAGGAGAGCAGAACCAGACCTACTTCGAAGTCCCCTTCGCGGTGCCTGCCGGCATCCACCGGATCAGCGTCGACTTTCAATACACGGGCAAAGATCAGCGTGCCACGCTTGACCTCGGCATCGCTGACCCAGAGCGATTTCGTGGTGCAAGCGGCGGGAACAAGAGCCACTTCACCATCAGCGAGACGGACGCCACGCCTTCGTATCTTCCTGGAGCGATCCCTGCCGGGCAGTGGCGGCTGTTGGTCTCCGTGCCCAACATGCGTCCGAAGGTTGTCTCTCACTACAGGGCAGAGATCCGCTTCAACCCACGCGCAGAAGATGCCAGCTTTACAGCGCAGCCGCTCGCCATTGGAAGACGTTGGTATCGTGGCGATCTCCACATGCACACTGCACATAGCGATGGCAGCTGCAAGAGCCAAAGCGGTCGTCAAGTGCCATGCCCCCTCTTTCTCACCGTGCAGGCAGCGGCTTCGCGCAGTTTGGACTTTATCGCCATCACCGACCACAACACGGACTCGCACTATGATCAAATGCGCGAGTTGCAGCCATTCTTCGATCATCTGCTGCTGATTCCGGGACGCGAGATGACCACGTTTCATGGGCACTTCAATGTTTTCGGCGTCACGCAATTCATGGATTGGCGCATAGGCAAAGGTGGCCTCGATCTGAACGCTGTGCTGCGCGACGCACGTTCCAAGGGCGGCATTGCTTCGGTCAACCACGCGGAGGCGCCTGGAGGAGAGGAATGCATGGGCTGCCGCTGGACGCCGCCGTACGACCCGGACATGAGCCTGTTCAGCGCCGTGGAAGTGATCAACTACGGTGAGATCATGTTTTCCAGTGCGAAGTATTGGGACTCCCAATTGCGCGCAGGGCATCGCCTGGCGGCGATCGGCGGCAGCGACAATCACAATGCGACCATTCCCCCCGGAGCCGTCGGGGCCATCGGTTGGCCTACGACTGCGGTCGAAGCCGATGAGCTGTCAGTGGCGGCGATCCTCAATGGCATTCGCGCCGGTCGCACGTTTATCGATTTGACTGCTTCGCGGGACAAGATGCTGGACTTCGCGGCCGACGCTGCTGGTGCTTCTGCAAAGATGGGCGGCACACTCCATGCCGCGGCTGGAGAGACCATTTCCGTGCACATTCAGACGATTGCGGCCGAGGGATCTATGGCTCACCTGTTACTGGACGGCGAGGAATTCACGCCACCCTTGCCCGTAAGTGGGGCCAACTCCACGCTCACCGCCACGTTCCCTGCAACCGCCGGACGGCATTGGCTGCGCCTGGAGGTGCGTGATTCGAGTGACGCCAACGAGCTGATTAGCAGCCCGCTCTACATCAATTTTCCCCCGGAATGAAAAGGAACGATGCACAATTTTGACCTTTCGCGGATGATCAAAGTGCTGCTGGTGCTTGCGATTTGCTCGCCTTCGTTAGGCGCACAGCAGCCGGTTCCTGGATCGCGCACAGTGATGGATGCGCATAACTGCTATCCCTACTTTGAATGGTGGGGCGATCGTATCGACCGGGCGCTTTCTGCAGGCACTCCACTCGCCATTGAGCAGGATCTCGCCTGGCATACCGATCCCAAGACCGGGCGCAGCTGGTCCGTTGTGACCCATGGGGAGCCGACGTCCGGCGAAGAGCCAACCATGGATGAGTATTTCTTCAAGCGGATTCGCCCCATTGTGGAGAAGACGCTGCGGGAGGGTAACCATGGCGATTGGCCGATCATTACCCTCAACCTGGATTTCAAAGACAACAAGCCGGAGCATCTGGCCGCTGTCTTGGCGCTGCTACGCAGATATCAGCCCTGGCTGACTACGTCGGTGAAAGGCGCCAAGGAGGAGGAGGATGTGCAGCCATTGGACGTGAAGCCGATTCTGGTATTGACGGGCGAAGCCGATGCGCAGCAAACCGTGTTCTACGACCAGTTGCAGACCGGCGATCGTGTGCTGCTCTTTGGCGCCATTCATACCGAGGGAAAGGAAGCCTCGGCAGCGCCCGAGGTAATGGACCCGGCGAAGGCCACGAACTACCGGCGCTGGTGGAACAATCCGTGGAAAGTGGTTGAGGCCGGCGGACAGCCCAACGCTGGCGAGTGGACACCGGCGAAGATGAACCGGTTGCGCGCGCTGGTAGAGCGAGCCCACGCGAACGGGCTGTGGATACGCTTTTATACGCTCGACGGGGCAACCAAAGCACAACTCAGTTGCAACGGCTGGTTTCATGATTACAACTTCGGATCGCTGGCTGCGGCGCGTGTGCGCTGGCGCGCGGCCATCGCCGCACACGTCGATTACCTCGCGTCGGACCAGTACGAACTCGTAGGGCAGGAGATTCACCAGGGAGTGCCAGCTGCCGCGAAGAAGTGAGATGGAAGAGGCATTACAGGCCGTCTAGTAAAGCCGTCACCAGTAGCGCAAACCCGCAGTTCACCTTAAGCAGCAACTTTTTTTATGGATGGTTTGCTTTGAAGGTCGTGAAGGACTGCTCTTACGCACTCTCTCTACTCGTTCTCCTCGCGCTGTTAACTGCGCAGGCACAAGTAACCACGATCCCCAATGGGCGACGAATCACTCCTACCGGTGATTGGATACCGGTTGCTCCCTTTCCTTTTTCGCTGGCGATTCGTCCGGACGGCCAGCAATTGGTTGCGCCATCACTGGGATTTCCTTTTGCGCTGAATGTGATTCGGCACCCCGGGGGCGCGGACCGCAAGGTGACGCAGATTCCTCGCGGATTTCTGAGCGCTCCCAGTGTCGAAGTCTATGCCCGCGTGGCTTACTCTCCAGACGATGACAGCCAGAAAATTCGCAAGAATTTTCAAAAGAGGCAGGCTCCTGCCTCTGGTAAAACAACCACGAGCACCAATCCGCAATGATGATTTATCGCCGCTTTGGCAGTCTCGCTGTGCTTACGCTTATCTTTCTCGCGATCGAGGTTGCCGCGCAGGTCGATCGAGCAGACCTCAGCGGGACGGTTGTCGATCCCGCGGGGAAAGCGATCCCCGAGGTTCATGTGACGGTCTTGATGCCCGACAACGGCACGAGCCGGGAGACCGTCACTTCACGTAGCGGAACCTACGAAGTTCCCGGCCTTCCTGTCGGAACTTACTCGGTCAGCTTTGCGGCAAACGGCTTTGCGAGGTTCACCGTCAATCAGGTGATCCAGACAGAGGGCCGTACCCGCACGCTCGATGCGAGGCTACAGCTCGCCGGCACGAGTCAGCAAATCAATGTCTCCAGTCAGACTACGCAACTGGACGAGACGACGAATGCGCTGGGCGGCCGGGCGGAGTCCAAACAGATTCAGGATCTCCCTGAACGGAAGAAACTGGTCTACTCTGACTACGCTGGTGCCTGGGGCTATTGACACCGGCGGCAGCAACCAACGCAGCATACGTTTCGCGGGCCTTCGCTTTAACTTCGACGCGGCCTATAGCGACGCGCCGGTGGCTGCAGGCGGAGACTATCTGTTGGACCGGCAGCTAGTCACATCGAGGCCGGTAAACGGCGAACTTGAGGAGATGCACATCTTCTCGCCAACACTGATGAACGAGCTGAAGTTCGGCTTCAACCGCGGGAATGTGTACACCACCAACCAGGGACGGAGCAATATTCCCTATACGGTCGCAGTCTCCGGTTTCACCACTCTCGATAACAACCAGTTCAAACCGGGCGTGGGCAAATCGTTCTCGTACATCGACAATCTTACCTTGGTGCGCGGAGCTCAGACGCTCAAGTTCGGCGTGGAGGTACGCCGCATTCAGCTGAACCAGGGCAACACACCATCGGGAACAATTACCTATTCTTCACTTAGCAGCTTCCTGGCGAACTCGATGAGCACGGCCACTTATGCCGAGGCGCTCCCTATCAATGGCCTGCGGAAAATTTCGGTGTACTCCTTTGCGGAAGATGAGTGGAAGTATCGGCCCAATTTCACGCTCAATCTGGGCGTGCGCTATATCTTCTTCAACCTCTTCCATGAGGTAAACGGGAAAGCCATACCGTTCGATTTCGCAACCTGCGGGCCGGCTGGCTTCTGCGGCGCAGGCGCGAGCTTCGGCACCGCAAACACGCTGGATATCGACCCACGGCTATCGATCACCTGGGCACCGGCCGCGTTGAAGGGTAAGACCATCCTGCGCAGTGGCTTCGGCATTTATCACGGGGATGGTCAACTCGACGACCAGAATCTGCCTATTTAACAACGAGGTGGGCCAATACTCGCTCAGCTCGAAGTCAACACCTGGGTTTTCCTATCCGGTTACACCATTTCTGAATGGTCCCGGCACAGTTTCGGCAAGGGACGACGACCGCCGGCGCAAAGACATGTATGTCACACAATGGGGAGCCTCTGTGCAGCGAGCGCTGCCGCACGACTTTGTAGGGACTCTCTCCTATGTTGGCAGTAAGGGCACGTACCTGCTGACCACCTCATACGTCAACCTCATCGATCCGGCCACGGGCCTGCGTCCTTACCCGGCTTTTGGCCAGGTGCAATGGAGGGGAAACATCAACAACAGCTCCTACGAGGCCCTCGTGACCAGCCTGCAGCGCAGCTTTTCGCATGGATTCTTGTTCTCGGCGAACTACACGTACTCGCACGAGATCGACCAGGATTCCGCGGGCGGAGGAGACGCGGACTATCCACAAAATCCCGCCTGTTTACCCTGCGAGCGCGCCTCGGGAGACTTTGATGTTCGCCACGTGCTGACGGCCAACACTGTTTACGAACTACCGTTTGGCCCGGGGAGAATCGGGCGCAATACGGCCTGCCGCAAGCTGACTCTTCTTCATCCAGTTTCGGGCAAATCATCACCACGGTGAACACAAGCCCGGTTGGGACCGGTACTCCTCGGCAGATCCAGTTTGGTCTGCGCCTGGAGTTCTAACTCGTTTGGTGGCTTGCATGCGGGGATTGTGGAACGGATGATGCAGGCGTTGAGCTAGCTGGAAGCTGTCTTCAGTTCTGTCACCAACGATCCCACTGGATTGCTCACGGCTTGCGCTGCAATCGTACCCAGCGATTCTCCTCGACGATACATCAGATATGCAGCCGTAGCTCCAGCAATCAGCGTTCCCCAAAACAAGAATCTCTTCATCATTGTGCCTCCTTCCATGCACCTGCCTTCTACGCGCAGTGCTTTCGTGTGTGTATAGGATGCAGAACTCTAGATCGTGAGCGCAATGGCTCGCATAAACTTCAAATGCACCGGCAACGTAATCGGCTTCCGCGGCCTCCTATGGGTAAGGGTGGTCACTAACCCCCTCCGAGGATTCTATGGGTTTGCTTACTCCGAACGAGATCAAGAATTTCCAGTCACTATACTCACTTCAGCTACGCTACCTTCTCTCTACAGAGAACCAGATCGTCAAAGGGCTGCAAAGCATGATCGAGCACGCTACCGACACGCAGCTCAAGCAGGCATTCCAGTCGCACCTTCAGGAAACTGAGATTCACAAGACGCGGCTGGAGGACATCCTTGCCAAGATGAACGATGGAGACGTCGTCGACAAGAAGGACCCGATCATCGCCGCCCTGGTAGGATCCGGGGTCAATATCGTCAAAGAGTCAGAAGCCGGACCTCTTCGTGATGCAGGCCTGATCGCGACCGCGCAGAAGATTGAACACTACGAAATTGCTTCTTACGGAACGGCGCGTGATTGGGCCAAACTAATTGGCCGGAACGAAGATGCAGCGTCGCTGCAGAAGACGCTCGATGAAGAAAAGCACGCGGATGAACTGCTGAGCGGTATTTCGGAACGTGCGAATAGCACTGCCGTAGCGGCATAAGGCAGGTCAAAGAGGATGCAAATACGCAAAGGGGCGGCGACCGACCCGCCCCCTTGTCTTTCCTAGCACGACAAACCAGAAGTGCGGCCAGCCACTGGTGACGTCTTTTTTCCAGATCGAAGCATTCCGCTGCGGTGCTAGCTGATCGCCTTGTCTTTGATGTACCGCCAGCCAGTGATCTTAGGTTTCAGCATCTGACGGGCGTCAGAGATCAACTTAAGAAAATCTCCTTCGAACCTTGCGCCAATAGCGTCTCTAACCTGTATAGGTGAATTCACCTTCGGATATGTGCTTCGATCTGCGGGATTGAAATCGTGCCACTCGCCGATGTGTGCCATGCGTCATATTACGCCAAGTATGTGTGGACGGATAAGGGAAATTCACGTGATGGCAGGTCGGACTCGAACTGGCATGAGGCCATTTCAGGAATCTTAGGGTAACTCCCTCTATGTCTGCATTTTAGAAATTAAGAGCACCTTAATTGCTTCAAGTGGCGGCTGAAGCGTCACCCGTAGCGTTGAACATTTTTTCGGTTCTACTGCGGTGAGGCGACGGACTGATTCCGCAATACGTTATCCGAAAGCGGACCGTAGCCACTCCGGCATTTTTGTGATGCCATCCGAATTGACAAAGCACACAAGAAGGCGCAGTCTTCCATAGACAGCTATAGGAGATCCCCGAATGGTCAGGACAAAGAACGACAATCTCCAGGGTGCCCTGGATCTGCTGGTGCTGAAAGCGCTGGAGGAAGGGCCCATGCACGGCTGGGGAATCACTCTGCACATAGAGCGTGTCTCCGATGAAGTTCTCCGTGTCGAGGAGGGCTCCCTTTACCCAGCCCTTCATCGCATGGAGCAGGAGCGCTGGATCGCAGCTGAATGGGGCCGCAGCGAAAACAACCGTCGCGCCCGCTTCTACCGCCTCACAAGCTCAGGGCGGAAGCGGTTGGGCGCCGAGCGAGAACACTGGCGGAAGATTACCAACGCGATTGCCCTGGTGCTGGAGTTCAGCAAGGCAACGGTCTAGAGAGGTTTGCTATGGCATGGATCCACCGCTTGCGTGCGCTCTTTCGTAAAGATGAGCTGGAAAGTGATTTCGAGGAAGAGCTGCAGTTTCACCTTTCGATGCGCGAGCGGCGGAATGTGGAACAGGGCATGCCGCATGCTGAAGCGCGACGCTCCGCGCGGGTCCGGTTTGGCAATCCGGCAGTATGGCTGGAGCAGATGCGCGAGATCGACTTGATGACCTTTCCGCAAACCGTGATGCAGGATCTGCGCTTCGCCTGCCGGATGCTGCTCCGCAATGCCGGATTCACGGCGGTCGCAGTGTTTGCTCTCGCAGTTGGTATTGGCCTCGACACCGCGGCTTTCACCGCGTACCAGGCTTTCTTCGAGCGAAAGCTCGATGCCCACGATCCCGCGTCGATGGTCAATTTAGCGCTCATTGAACATACGGGCGCGACCGCATCTATTTTCAGCTACCCCGACTACGAGACATACCGGGACCACGTTCGTTCGTTTAGCGGGGTTATCGCTGCGAGTATGCCCCAGTACCTTACTGTCTCGGTGCCCGGCGGAGTCGTTCAGCAGCACAATGAAGACGGCAGCTCGCTGATCGGGAAGCTTCTGCTGCCCCAGATTGGCAACAGTGAGACGGCAATGACAATGGTGGTCTCCGATAATTATTTCTCGGTCCTGGGAGTGGAGGCTTTGCGCGGGCGAACATTCGGTTCCGCAAACAAGGCGGAACTGGCTATCGCACCCTCGGTCCTCATCAGCGAGAACTATTGGCAAAAGCGATTTAAGAGCGACCCCGCTATTCTGGGCAAGGTGGTCCGGCTCAATGGCGCGGCGTTCACGATTATCGGCGTGGCGCCTCATAACTTTGTGGGAACCTTCGTAGCGGCGCCCGACTTCTGGCTTCCGCTGAGCCTTGAGCCTCTCATTCATCCCGGCGATAACTGGCTGTGGGCGCGCGAAGGGGGCTGCTGCCATCTTTTCGCCCGTCTCGCTCCCGGCGCCGGCATGCGCGAAGCACAGGCAGAGATGTCGCTGGTCGCCGATCACCTCCGCACTCTTCATACTCCTGGTTCCGACCTCGCCCAGCCGTTGAGCGCAATGGTCTGGCCCGGCTCGCCCTTCTCCGTTCCCATTGGGCAGCTTCATGAATTGAGGATAAGCACTTTGTTCGTCATGGCCGCCGTTGGTATGGTGCTGGTGGTGGCCTGCGCCAATGTTGCCAGCCTGCAACTGGCCCGCGCTGCTTCGCGCCAGAATGAACTTTCCATGCGCCTCTCGCTGGGCGCCAGCCGGACGCGCCTCGTTCGCCAATTGCTCACGGAGAGCGCCCTGCTCGGCTTGATCGCAGGCGTCTTCGCGTTCTTATTCAGCTGGGCGTTCCTCCAGGCGGCGGTGGTACTGATCGCGGATGCCTTCCCCGATCAGTACGGCACGTTTATTTTTCACGTCACTCCTGACCTCAGGATATTTTCGTTCGTATTCCTCATTTCCGTCTTCGCCGGCGTTCTTTTCGGGCTCGCGCCTGCATTGGAAAGTTCTCGCTGGGCCGTTTCCTCTGCTCTCAAAGGGAATGCCGCCACATCGCCTATCCGCAGCCGCCATTTGCGTAACTTCCTCATCGCCACCCAGGTTGCGGTTTCGGCTGTGCTGGTGATCGCGGGCAGCACACTTATCCACAGCGCCATTCGTGCGCTATCGATGGACACCGGTTATGACGATGCACATGTCATGGATCTTGGCCTGCAATTTCCCGAAAGCGCAGAGTATACGCCGGATCACAAGGATGCTCTCATCCGCGATCTCCGCACCCGCCTTGCCGCGTTGCCGGGCGTGATGGATGTAACTACGGCCCGCGCGCCAGACGACAACGGGTTTCGTTCGGCCGCGGTATCGCTTAACGGCGAGGCGCCCTCGTCCCGGAATATCAAGGCGTATCTCTACTACACATGGATCCAGCCGAACTATTTCCAGGCTCTCGGGATTCCGCTGCTTCTCGGCCACGGCTTCACGGCTGAGGCCGGCCAGGCGGAATCGTCCATCGTCGTAAGTGAGTCAGCGGCCAATAAGCTATGGCCCGGAGAAAATCCCGTTGGCCACACGCTTCGTCTTGGCACCGGCGGCCTCTTTCACGACACAGCCGAACCCTTGCCGGACGGCCTGGCCTGGCGCGTCATCGGCGTCGCTCGCGATACGCGGGGCGTCCTGCTCGATAGCAGCGACTCGGCGCAGATTTATCTTCCACTCTCCGATCGCTATCTACAGAATTATCCGATCCTGGTGCGCACTCGTTCCGACCCGGCGCAGCTGACTAGCGCTCTTGGTGAGGTGATGGCTGCTGTGGATCCCAACCTATCCGCGCGGTTCTCCACGCTGGAGCAGATGCTGCGCGGGACGGAACCTTTTCTCGCCTCTACGTTGGCGGCGGCCATCGCTACTACCACCGGCGGCCTCGGGCTGTTGCTGGCCGCGATCGGTATCTACGGGACGGTCAGCTACATTGTTGTCCTGCGCACGCGCGAAGTGGGCATCCGCGTGGCCCTGGGCGCGAAGAAGCGTGACATCCTGGCTCTCATCCTGAGTGAAAGCACCCGTCCGGTATTTGCAGGCTTGTCCGCTGGCGTGGTGCTCGCCGTCGGTGTAGCGTACTTGCTCCGCCACGTCCTGTACGGTATCCACACGATCGACGGTATCTCGTTCGGTGGAGTCTCGCTCCTATTCGTAGCGGTCGCTCTCCTGGCTGCCCTCGTCCCTTCACAGCGGGCTTTGCGGGTCGAGCCGACTGTAGCTCTCCGATGCGAGTGAGCGGCGCCCGCGCGCTCAAGGCGCAAGGCATTCAGCCACCGCCGAGGTGAGACAATTTGGAGGAAAGATCGGTAAAACTGTAGACTCAGGCAGGGTATCCATCTTGCAGACTACAGCATCGGTCGCGCACCAGTGGCGGACTGTTCTGGCATGTGGGCACAGACGAAGGTTTTCAAGGGCCTATAGCTCAATTGGTTAGAGCAGCGGACTCATAATCCGTTGGTTCCAGGTTCAAGTCCTGGTGGGCCCACCAGATCGCCCCTGCTTTAAACTTATGAAAATAAATTGCTTACACCATAACTCTTTCTGCCGAGCGAGGCTATTCTGAGCACCATCGCGGTTCCAAATGGCTTTCGGTACAATTCCGGTACAGTGCCAATCTGCGAGCACTGTAGTGGGGTGCTCATTGGCAACGATCGTTAAACCTCTTCTGGCACGTGGAAGGCTGTGATTCGCAAGACAGGCTGGCCCACCGTGGCAAAGACCTTTCGAACAAAGCGCGACGCTGAAGACTGGTCACGCCGCACAGAAGACGAGATCGTACGTGGGGTTTATATCCAGCGTGCCCCTGCAGATCGTCTGACTGTTGCTGATGCGCTTAAGCGTTACGTAGCCGAGGTTACTCCAACCAAACGTCCAGGCTCACGAACCTCCGATCACCGCCGCTCCAAGATTCTGCTGAAGCATCTGGGCAAGTATTCTCTCGCAGCTCTGACGCCGGAAATCATTGCCCAGTTTCGTGATAAGCGACTCGGAGGAGAAGACCGCAAAGATGAAGACGGCAAGGCCGTCCCGCGCGCCAACGATACAGTGCGCCTTGATCTGGCTTTGCTTGTCAGGCGAGGCTCGATAAGGCCCCTATGCACAATGGGCGAAGGGTTCTGAGAATCCGGCGGTCAATGAGCTTGTGGAGTTTGTGCATGCCAACCGGTGCGTGGATGTCCACCAGGACGGGACATAAACCAGTTGGGTACTCCCATAACGTCGGCTTCCGCTACCACCGTGAACCCGAATTTCTGATAGAAATGAACGTTTGCTCGTCGGTCGGTCTCGAGATACGCAACTGCTCCATAGGCATCCATATGCATACAGAACGCGGTCAGCAAGGCGCTTCCAATTCCCTGGCGCTGGACGCAGGGTTCGTCGGTTCGTCGCAGCTGACCCAGTTTTACTACGCAGTTGGTTTTCATTCAGATACCCGCAAAGTCAAGTGAGCTGAACCTCGTATCCATGGCTCGGTTTACAGGGATTATCGGTAAGTCGCCGCGTGATCAGCCGGTATTAATCGAAGCGCACCAGCTTTGGAGGTGTGTTGTATTTCCTCCTTCGGCGCCGGCGCCACTGGTGGGAAACTCTTTCCGCCTGCTTTCCTCTTGCTACTACGGTTTCAATTTTATAGTCGGCGGGAATTTGAAATTCGGATGGGTCTGGTTCACCACGGTCCAGGTTTGTGACGACTTCGGACGTGTCTCCTGCTCTTGGATCAATAATCCTGGCAAGGAGCTGAATTTTCAGTTCAGGTGAATACTAGCATTCTGTAACGACGACAATGTCCGCACCGCTGCCCAAGTAGTAGCCGGGATGAAGCGCTTCCAGCGAAGTCCCGTAACGTACACGCCTGCGATAATGCGGCGGCAAGGTCTCGCGTGATTGTTGTCTAGCCTCTCCGCTGATCAGCTCGAAAGATGTTCCGTCAAGCGTATGGCTAATACATGCCGAACTTGGCCCGATCGTGCCCTCCGATATTGGTATCGGTCATTTCTCGTCCCTCTTTGAGCGGGCAAACGGAGATTGCTTAGAGTAGTAGCCGGTTCGCGTGTGGACGGTGAGCTTGCCGCGCCCAGATGCTCGCGCTTGCACCTTGACCGAGTGATAGCCGGCGGTGGAGGCTCGCGCGGAGTAATAGGCGAGGATGTACTGATTGCGTATATCGCGGGCGACTTCGGCGGCGACCGCATCGACATCCTGGAGCGAGGCGGGGAAGAAGGCGATGCCTCCGGTCTGGCTGGCGAGGGCTTCGAGGGCGTGGCGGGCGCGGCGCTTGTCGCCGCCGCTGCTGTTGCCGGTGAAGAGCAGTCCGATGGAGTAGATGATGGGACCCTGCTTGTCCTGGCGACGGATGGCCTCGTCGAGAGAGAGCCGGGAGGCGTTGTCCTCCCCGTCGGTGATGACTATGAGGACTCTGCGGGGACGCTTCGCGCTTTGCTCCATTTTGTCGGCAGCGGTGATGATGGTGTCGTAGAGGGCGGTGCCGCCGGAGAGGCTGAGGTGCGCGAGGCCGTTCTGCAGGCGGCCGAGATCGGAAGTGAAGTCCTGATCGAGGTAAGCCTGATCGGAGAAGTTGATGACGAAGGTCTCGTCGCCGGGATTGGAGGCTTTGACGAGGTCGAGAGCGGCGGAGGCGACGGCGGCGCGCTTGGGGCGCATGGATCCAGAGTTATCGACGAGCAGGCCGATGGAGACCGGGGTGTCCTGATGCTGAATGGAGATGATGGTCTGCGGGATGCCATCTTCGGCGACCTTGAAGTTGCTCTTGTCGAGTCCGTTGACGAGCTGGCCCTTGCTGTCGAGGACGGTGCAGTTCAGCACGACCTCTTCGGCGTTGACCTCAAACGTGTACGGGCCCGAGGGTTGCTGCTTCGGCGGATGGCTTTGCGCGAGTGCCGAGAGCGCGCCGAAGAGGAAGAGGATGAAGATCGTGGATGCCGTGGAGCGGACCTTCATCGTGCGGGTCCGTGATCGGTCGCGGGCATGGGCAGCGTGGTGCGGTTGCCGAAGCCGATGTCCATGGCGGTGTTCTTGGGGAAGACGATCTCGCGTCCGCGTGCGAGGAAGTTCCTGTAGATGGAGCTGCCGCCTCCGTAGGCGCTCATGAGGATGGCGTAGGTGTGGTTCTGGAAGACGGCGCCGACGATGATCCCGATGAGCTTGTATCCGGTTGCGCCTCCGGTTACGGGGCCGGCGGTACCGACGTCCCTCTTGCCGCCGCTGCCGATCAGCGCCAGACCGACGGATGCGCCGGTGGAGAGATAGCGGGTCTTGGAGGGAGTGGATTTGGCGCCGCCTTCGGTGTCGAGCTGCACGTGGCCGGCGGCGTCGGACTCGATGCCCTGGAGGCTGGTGTCGACGGTCTGCACGGCTCCATCGGGAAGAATGACCTGGCGAAAGGCGATGCGGAGCTGTCCGTTGCGGTGGAGGCTGCGGGCGGGGCGCACCTGAAGGACTGAGCCGCGGAGCCGGGTGCCGGCGGGGAGGATGAGGCGTTCCTTATCGAACAGAGGCTGGGAGAGAGCGGCATCGACGTCGCTGCCTTTCTGGGTATGCTTCGAATCGAGAGACGTCAGCAGCATGGCGTGGACGAGACTTCCGGGCGGGGGCTGGGTGCCGATGGAGGAGAGGCTTGCGGCGGAGACGGATTCGCTGCCGAAGTCGAGCGGCCGGGAGAGCTCGGCGGAATAGACGGTTCCGGTATCGAGGTACTGCGGGTGCACGGGGAGCTGGGCGACGGCGTAGCGCACGAAGACATGCATGCGGCCGGGCGACTCGATCTGCTTCATGGCGTCGTGCCACTGCGCCCGCGCCTGTTCCATCTTCCGGGCGGCCGCGTCTTTCACGGCATTTTTCTTCTGGTGTTCGCCGGCGGTGGCGAGCTGGATGACCTGTCCGGAGCCGGGAACCACGGTTGCGTGCAGCTCGATGCTACGGCCGCCGGGGAGAATGAGCTGGTCGAAATTGACGCTGAGCTTATGGGCTGGGCTGAAGTCGGCGTTGAGGGCGCTGAGGGTGCGGGTGCGGCCGGGGACGGGAGCGATGGCTACGATGTGGCCGGTCGCCTGCGCGCCTGTGGGGATGACGAGATGGTCGAAGACGTAGACGGGCTGCATGACACGGCCGTGGATGGGCTGGCCGACCTTGCGCACGCGCACCTCGCTATCGAGGGCGATCTGCAGGGAGGTGCCGTCGGGAACAGTGAGGGCGATGGTGTGCGCCTCAGCGGGCGGCTGGGAAGAAGGGGATGGATCGGACGCGCTCTGTGCCGGCAGATAGACAGCGGAGACGACGGCGAAGAGAGTGATGGAAAGAACGCGGGAGCAGCCCATTCAGAAAGACAACCTCAGGAGTGAACGATACGTTTTCGGTCGCGATCGGTTGGCCTGGTCCTGAGGGATGATCCTGCCCTGGCACTCGTGACGACGCAGTGGAGCTGGCGGAGCTTTGAACCCGCCCCGGGGGCGCTCCTCGGCTGCGCCGCGGTAGTCCGCGTGCTCCTGGATAATCCAACTGATCTTAAAGGATTAAGATTAAGGCAACCTTAAGGTCGGGACGGCGGTGGGAGAGGCGCGGTGGAGAGCGGGCACTCTTTGGATGTTGGGATCCGGCGGTGTTCGCGGCCGCCGCTTAAGGTGCAGTTAAGTATCGATTGCTAGGCTTGGGCCAAACGTTTCTTGAAGGAGATGAAGCATGTTGCGACGCCGTGTATTCGTTGTGCTGAGTCTTGCCGTGATTCCTGTGCTCCTGCCCCGGTTTGCCGCGGCGCAGGCGCCTTTGCAGCCGGTCGCGAAGCTCACGATGCCGGCTTCTGTCCAGGGAAGGTTCGACCATTTGGGCATCGATGAGAAGGGTAGCCGGCTGTTTGTTGCCGCAGAGAGCGCGCACCAGGTTCTGGTGTTCGACCTGAAGAGCGGGAAATATGTGCGCTCGATTCCCGATATCCAGATTCCTCATGCCATTTTTGTGAGGGAGGACCTAAACCGGATATACATCACCGACGGCGGCGCGGGAGCGCTGAAGGTGTTCGACGGCCGCACGTATGCTCTTCTGAAGAGCATTCCGCTCAAGCTGGACGCGGACTCGATGGGCTACGATCCGGCGACTCACTACCTCTATATCGACAACGGCGGCGGCGACGCGCACGAGACTTTCTCGATGCTGAGCGTGGTGGACACGACGCGCGAGACCAGGGTGGCGGACGTGAAGATCGACGGCGACACGCTGGAGGCGATGGCGCTCGAGAAGAACTCCGGGAAGATGTATGTGAACGACGCGGCGCTGAACAAGGTAGTGGTGCTCGACCGCGGGAGCCGCTCGATTGTGGCGAACTGGCCGGTGACGATGGGCAAGCGCAATGTGGCGATGGCCCGCGATGAAGCGGGCCACCGGCTGTTCGTGGGTTCGCGCAGCGGCGCGATCTCAGTGTTTGACACCGGGACGGGGAAAGAGCTCACGTCGCTGCCGATCGGCGGGGGCGTGGACGATATGGTCTTTGAGGCGGGCAGCAAGCGCCTGTATGCGACCTGCGGCGGAGACGGCCTGATCTATGTGTACCAGCAGCGCGACGCGGACCACTACGAACTTGCGGGCAAGGTGCCGTCGGGGGGGAAAGGCAAGAACGGTCTGCTCAGCAGGCCGCGCGGGCGCTTCTACGTGCTCGTGCCTCCGCAGGGGTCGACGCCGGGCGCGGTTTACGTGTTCGCGGTGCAAAGTTAACCACAACCTCAAAGTTGGCGCTAAATTTCCATAACTCACTCATCGACGAAGCACATTCCACATGGACGAGAGGTCGGCTTTACGTCCAAGTGGATCCACCCGCATTCGTAAACACTAGCCAACTTTTGAGGACTAATCAGACTTCGGTGACTGCATTGGCGATAATCCGCTCAACGAGAGATCGAGAAAACGGGCAAGAGACGCCAATAAGCCATCCTTAGCCTCTTGGGGTGACCGTATCCATTGCCAATCGGGAATGGTCCGTAAGGACCACTTGACATCCAAGTGCAAATGATGTTCACTTGATTGCCAAGTGAAGAAAGTGTCAACTCAGATCCTGCAAGGCACACTTGATCTTATGATTCTCCGCACTCTGGCCACTATGGGCCCGCAGCATGCCTACGGTATTGCAAACAGGCTCCTGCAGATTTCGGATGACGCTCTGAATCTCAACCAGGGCACCATCTATCCCGCTCTCGTTCGACTCGAACAGCACGGCTGGACGAGGGGATGCTGGGAAAGGACGGAGAACAACCGCGAAGCGAAGTACTACACAATCACAAAAGCGGGATTGAAAGCGCTGGAGGAAGAGACCGCGCATTGGCGGCAGATGGCAGGTGTAGTTGAAAAGCTGCTGGCCGAGGAGCAATAACCATGATGCCCTTGAGACGGATTCTGGCGAGACTCGGAAATCTGTTCCGCAACAATCGCGCCGAACAGGAGCTTGCGCGCGAAGTTGCGTCTCATCTCGCCCTGATGGCAGACGATTTTGAACGCCGGGGTATGCCACGGGAAGAAGCCCAGATGGCGGCGAAGCGCGCCTATGGCGGTGTGGAACAGGTAAAGCAGGCGCACCGCAACGAGCGTTCTCTGATGTGGCTCGAGCACACCATACAGGACCTTCGCCACGCCGTGCGCGCGCTAGCTCGCAGCCCCGTCTTCACGTTGGTTGCAATTGTCACCATCGCGCTCGGAGTGGGTATCAACACCACGTTGTTTACCGCCTACAACGCGGTTGCACTCAAACCGCTGCCTGTGGCCAACGCCAGCAGCGTAGTGCGATTGAGGCGAACGCTGGAAAGCCACATCATCGGGGACCCTCAGTATGCATTCTCATACCCGGAGTACGCCAACCTTCGCGATCATCAGAATGTACTTCAAGACGTAATTGCCGCCAGTTGGCCAGTGCGGGTTCTTGCCGCTGTGCAAGATGAAGCCCCTGGCAGCGCAATCCAGTTCCGTCCTGCGCAGGCGGAGATTGTTTCCCCCAACTACTTTGGAGCCCTTGGGATCAATGCAATGCTAGGCCGCGTCTTCGGGCCGGAAGAGAATGGCGGACCGGGCGGAAATCCTGTGATTGTGCTCAGCTACCCGTATTGGCAACGCCGCTTTCACGGCGACATGCACGTGCTGGGCAGGGTGCTCAAACTTGGCAGCACCTCATTCACCGTCATTGGCGTCGCTCCGCCTGACTTCACAGGGACCAGTCTCAATCCGCAGGTGCCCGATCTGTGGGCGCCAGTCTCGATGCAGGAGGAGCTTGTACCCGGTCAGGATTGGTTGCATAAGCCCACGGACTTTGAGTTTCAAGTATTGGCGCGACTCGATCCTGGTGTTGCCATGAAGCAGGCGGAGGCTGAGACGGATGCCCTGGTGCGCCAGTTCGCGGCCACGTACACCTGGCGCGATCACACTCTTGCTGTTGCGATGGAGCGCACAGCCTTCTTCGGCAACACCAACGACCCTCGTTTTCGTGCGGGAGTGGGTGCCGTGATGGTGATCTTCGCGTTGGTTCTGCTGGTGGCGTGTGCCAATGTAACCAACATGCTTGTGGCACGCGGCGCTGCGCGACAGAAGGAGATCAGCGTTCGCCTTGCCCTGGGAGCGAGCCGTGCCAGAGTCGTACGTCATCTGCTTACCGAGAGCATGCTGCTTGCTCTTGGCGGCGGCGTAGTTGGCCTGGCGCTGGCGGCTGCATCAGGCAAGCTGCTTTGGATCGCGCTCGACCAGATATTGGTGCGGCAGCTTGGCAGCGATTTTGTTCTCAGCCTGAAACTCAATTCCGATGCTCGGGTGCTGACCTATGCTCTGGTATTATCGCTCGCCACGGGGTTCATCTTTGGACTGTCGCCAGCGCTGCAGTTTACGAAGCCTGATCTGAATACTTCGCTCAAAGATGAGAGCACGTCGTTCGGGCGCGGCGTTACTCGCTCTCGCTTGCGTGGATTTCTCATCGCCGGCCAGGTTGCCGTCTCCATGCTGCTCCTGAGCAGCGCCGGTCTGCTGATCCGCGGGTTGATGCGCTCTCAGAATGCGGAGCCGGGTTTTGAGACTCATCGCATCTATTTGGTGCGCGCAAACTTTGGCGATGACCCGGTTAAGGCTGCGGCCGCCTTCCATCGCATGATCGCATGGCTCAAGACTCTGCCGGAGCTGGACAATGTGTCCTATGGCACGGCCCCTATGATGGGCACCTGGACGCCGCCGATCACAGTCGAGAGACCGGGCGCCTTGGAAGGGTCGATCCATGATCGCACCCTGGCGGGCTATGCCTCGGATTCTTACCTGAACACACTTGGCATCGACCTGCTGCGCGGAAGAAATTTTACGGCGCGGGAATCAGCTACCGGCGCGCATGTAGCCGTTATCAGTGCTTCCACGGCGCAGTTGTTCTGGCGAAATGAAGACGCGCTGGGCAAGCTCTTCAAACTCGACTTGCACTTCGATGGCAAGCTGACTGAATTTGAAATCATCGGCATCGTAAAGGACGTGCGCTTCGCAAATCTAACGCGCGTCGATCCGGCGCGCGTTTATCTGGCCGCCGATCCCGCCTTGATCCAACCAATATTCGTCAGTTTCCGCGGAGACCAGCAAGGCACGCTCTCCGCCGTGTGGACGCGCATACGCAACTACGACCCGGATTTGCTCGCCAGTGTTTCTTTCTGGAATGTCGAGACCATGCTTCTTGCTCCGCAGCGGACCCTTGCTCGCGCGCTGGCGACCTTGGCGGTAATTCTGGCCCTGCTGGCGCTGTCGCTTGCCGGTATTGGAATCTACGGCGTGATGGCCTACGCGGTAAGCCAGCGGACACAGGAGATTGGCATACGAATCGCTCTGGGCGCTTCCGCCCGCCGCGTTCTCCAGCGCATTGCGCTTGAGGGACTCCGTCCAGTCATGTCGGGAGCGGTCGTTGGCCTCTCCGCCGGTGCAGGCCTTTCGCTACTTCTGCACCGTACGCTGGCTTTTCCTGGGTCGATCGACTTTCTCTATGGAGTGAGTTTCTACGATCCGATTACTTTCTTCGCCATCTTCATCTTTCTCGTTCTGGTTTCGCTCGCGGCGAGCC